>CAWIDE010000001.1:0-315565 GCA_963834715.1 uncultured Pseudomonadota bacterium
ACCATGGAGAGCGAGGACTGCATGCCGTTGAAAAGCTGGATCATGGCCATCAGGCCTGGCATCACGTAAACGTCGTAAAGGATGTAGGTCTGGTACCGGCGGGATGATGGAAACGCCGAGAACCTGGCGGAAAAAGCCAAGATGAACAGCCAGACTAATGGGCGCACGAGGGCGGCGATAAAGCGGCCGCGTTGATGCAGGAAACGCAGTGCCTCGCGCCAGATGATGCCGTTGAGGCAGATGGCATATTGCCAGGCGGTGAAGCCGCGGCGTCCGGGGGCGAGCGTGACGCCGCTGATGTGTCGTCTCGGGCCCCGGTGATTAGGGTGAAGGCGCCGCGCATGTCCGTTGTGCCGGTCGAGGCAATGACGGAGGAGGCAGACCCGCCGGCCATAACCTTGCCATGGTGCAGGACGACGACTTGGTCGGCGGGTTCGATTTCGTCCAGCAGGTGCGTCGCCCACAGCACGGCGACGTGGCGGTCGCGAACGAGGCTGCGCACGTGGCGCAGGATGGCCCATTTGGAGGCGACGTCCAGGCCGACCGTGGGTTCATCGAGCACGAGAAGGCGGGGCTGGTGGAGCAGGGCGCGGCCGATTTCTATGCGGCGCACGGGCCGCCGGAGAGTTTGCGGGCGGGATCGCGGGCGCGGTCTGCGAGCTCGACTTCGGAACTGTTCGCGCCGGCGCGTTGGCGGGCTTCGCGGGTGCGGATTCCGTGCAAGGCGGCATGAATAGAGAAGATTGTCCATTACGGTAATATCGAGGTCGAGCGCGCGGGCCTGGAACACGACACCGAGACGACGGAGCGCTTCGCCGGGTTCGCGATCAACGGCATGGCCGAAAACGCGAATGCGGCCGGCGCGGGTATCGAACAGGCGGGTGATGAGGGAGAACAGCGTGGTCTTGCCGGCGCCGTTCAGGCCGAGCAGGACGGTAAAGGTTGCGGATGGAACAGTAAGGGAGACGTTTTCCAGTGCCTTACGTGAGCCGGACCATATGCTGATGTTTTTGACCTGCAGAGCGGGGATGTGCGCGGGTTCGGCGGTAGGGTGGTGGCGGAGAGGATTGACGTTTCGGCAAGCGACATGCTCATGCCGGTTGGCTCCAGAAGAGGCCATCGGGCAGGGAGGTGAGGCCGGCGGTCGCCTGGGTGCCGCCGGTTTTCATCATAATGGCGAATACGCGTTGGGCGGTTTGGGTTTCCTGCGCTGGGGAGGTGGTAGGGATGCCGGCGATGAACCTGCGTTTCAACAAGTCGAAGACGGTATCGTTGGGCGCGTTCATTAACGGCCGGATGCGCCGCCATTCGGCATCGGAATGCGCCAGAATTTGCTGCGCATCGGCGACCGCTTTGAGAACCCCATCGACGGCCTGACGGTGGGCATCGGCCCAATCCTGGCGGAAGACGAAGCCGACGAGGTTGAGTTGGTTGGGGAGGCCGAGCGCTCGGGCGAGGTCGGCGACGGAGATCATCTCGCGATAGCCCGCGGCCTGGAGTTCCGCGGCGAAATTCCAAAATGTGAGCACGGCGTCGAGCTGGTGCTGCTGGAGCTTGGCGCTGAGCAGGGGCGGAGCACCGTAAACGATCTGGGCGGCATGGTGCAGATCCATACCTGTGCTGGCGCGGCAGGCGGCCTGGACCAGGAGCCAGGACTTATCCACCGGGCCGCCGGCAACTCCAAGTTTGCGGCCCTTGAGGTCGCCGAAGCGGGAGAGCGTGGAGTTGGGCGGCGTCATCATCCGCCAGGGAGCCGGAGAATGGGGCGAAGCTGAGTTTGTTGCCGTTGGCGCGCTGGGCGGCGGCGAACATCCAGTCGGATACGATCACGTCATCAGCGCCGGCGAGCAGCGCAACACGGCCGGCGCCCGTGTCGGCGAGGACGGTGGGGTTGAGGGTGAAGCCGTGCGCGGTGTCGAGGTGGTGGTAGCGGATGACGTCGGCCACCCACTGCACGGTACCGAATTTAAGGGTGCCGAGGCGGACGGTCTCGGCGGCTACGAGTTGGCGGGCTGCGGTGAAGGTCGCGCAAGCGGCGAGCCAGAACGGCGGGTCAGCATGTGTCCTCACACCCTCACCCGGCGCCTATCGGCGCCAACCTCTCCCGCAGAGCGGGAGAGGTGAACGTTCTTGAAGCTGCGATAGAGGTACGGGGTGTCCTCGCTGATGGAGGACTGTTCGGCGAGTTGCAGCAGCATGGCGTGGTGCGGGGAGAACTCGCAGCTTGGGTCGGTCGCGGCAGCGTCGCCGGTGACGGCGAGCGCCTGGCAACGGCAGCCGCCGAAGTCACGTTCGCGGAATTCGCAGGAGCGGCACGGATCGGGCATCCAGTCGGTCCCGCGGAAGGCGTTGAAGGCGGGGGAGTTCTCCCAGATCTCGCGGAGCGGGTGATCGCGCACTGACCAGAACTCGAGGCCGGGGATCGTCTGAGCCGCGTGGCAGGGCAGCACGAGGCCGGATGGTGTCACGTTCAACGATCTCTGGCCCCAGCCGCCGACGCACGGTTTGGGGCGGCGGGCGTAGTAGTCGGGAATGACAAGATCGATGGCGAGGCGGCCGGCGTAGCGCGAACGCAAAGCAGCGACATCCTGCATGGCCCGGTCCACCTGGGCGCGTGTGGGCATGAGAGCATTGCGGTTGCGCAGGGCCCATCCATAGAACTGGGTGTGCGCGACTTCGACTTTCTGGGCGCCGAGGGCGACGGCCATTTCGAATATCGCGGCAATGCGGCCGATGTTGGCGCGATGGATCACGGCGTTGATGGTGAGGGGAACGCCGAGTTCGTGGACAGCGGCGGCGAAGGTTCGTTTGCGTTGGTGCGCGCCGGGGTAGCCGGCGATGCGGTCGGCGGTCGCGGGATCGGCGTCCTGCATCGAAAGTTGCACATGATCCAATCCAGCTTCTTTGAGGGCGCGGAGGCGCGCGATATCCAGTCCAATGCCGGAGGTGATCAGGTTTGTGTAAAGGCCAGCATCGTGCGCGGCGCGGGTGATTTCCAACAGATCGCGGCGGGAGGCGGGTTCGCCGCCGGAGAGATGGAGTTGGAGGACGCCGAGTTCGGCGGCCTGTTGGAAGACGCGGGCCCAGGTGGGGGAATTGAGTTCCTGAGTGCGATCCTCGAGCGCGATTGGGTTGGAGCAGTACGGACAGCCCAAGGGGCAGCGATGCGTGAGTTCGGCCAGGAGGCCGATTGGCGTGGCGGTCATGCGGTCACAAGCCTCTTTTGCACCAGCTCCGTCAGCATGTCGCGCACGTCTTGTTCGATGACGGCGCGGTCTGCGGTAAACTTGGCCGCCAGTTCGTCGATGATCTGATCAACCGTGCGCGTGCCGTCGCAACGGTGCAGGATTTCGCTGGCCGGGCCTTCAGTTTCGATCACACGCTCCGGGCTGAGCAACACCCAGGCGCGGCGCGTTTTGTCGTAGTGCAGGCGGACCCCGGGCGCAAGGCGGGGTTTTTCGGGGAGGTCAGGCATAGGGAACGAATGCGCCGGGTGGGATCAGGCCGGGCGTGACATAGGCGTGGTGCAGCGCGTCCATCATGGCCCAGAGCACGTCGCATTTGAAGATCAGCGTGTCGATGACGGCCTGCTGCTGCTGGGGAGTGCGGGCGTGTTGCTTGACGTAGTTCAGGGCGAAGCTGGCGTCGCGTTCGGCTTGCGGCGGGCGCTTGTCGAAGTAGGCGAGGGTTTCGGGCGTTACGTAATCGTAATGCGCTAGCATACCGCTGATTTGTTGAGCAATGATCTGCGGCGAGAACAACTCAGTCAGGCAGGAGGCGACCGCCTCCAGGAACGGACGTTCGCGGACGAAGTGGACGTAGGCATCAACCGCAAAGCGTGTGGCGGGAAGGAGGAGGCGGGTGGAGGTGACGTCGGCGCGGTCGAGGCCGAGGCCGTCGGTGAGTTTGAGCCAGCGCTCGATTCCACCGGGGTGGTTTTCGTCGCCGTCGTGATCTTCAAGCCGTTTGCGCCATTCGCGGCGGAGCGCCTGGTCTTCGCAGCGGCCAATGAGGCTACCGTCCTTCAGGGGGATCATCGCCTGGTAGTAGTAGCGGTTGAGCGCCCAGGCCTGAACCTGTCCCTTGGTGCATTTGCCACTGTGCAGCAAACGGTGGAAGGGGTGGAGATTATGGTAGCGCTTGGAACCGACTTCGCGTAGCCGGGCTTCCAGTTCGTCGGGGCTCACAGCGTTAGCTCCATGCCGTCATAGGCGATCTCGAACCCGGCCTGCTCGGTTTCCGCGCGCTCGGGCGAGCTACAGAGCAGAATGGGGTTGGTGTTGTTGATGTGGAACAGGATGCGACGCGCGGGCAGGTCGCGGAGACGGGCGAGTGTCCCGTCGGGGCCAGAGAGTGAAACGTGGCCCATGCGGCGTCCGCTTTTTTGTCCGAGGCCGGCGGCGATCATTTCATCGTCGCGGTAGAGCGTGCCGTCGAAAAACACGACCTCAGCATTGCGGAGATGCGCGAGCACGTCGTCGGTAATGCTGGCGCAGGCGGGGGCAATGATGATGGCACGGCCGTCTGCTTCTATGCGGGCGGCATAAGCGGGCGCGGCTTCCGGCTGCGCCGCGGTGCGATCTTCCAGGTAAAGCGGGATCTTGCCAGGAAGCGCGAGGAGGGTCACGCGGAGGCCGGGTAGAGGGCTGATGGGGGCATCGGAAAGCATCGCGACATGCTCCACGAAGCGGCGATCGAGCACGTCGAAAATGCGGTTGCTGTTCAACACGTCGATCACGGACGGCGGGGCGTAGATTGCGAACGGCTGACTTTCACGCAACACAAGCAGGCCAGCGAGCGCGTCGATGTCCGAGCCGGTGAGGACGACGCCGACGATCGGGGAATGCCGGCCGGAACGGCGTGGCCACAGGGCTGGCGTTTGCAGGATTTGCTGGCGCAGGTCGGGCGAGGCGCCGACCAGCAGCCAGTCTGATCCGTTAGCGCTGATGGCGAGGCCGACCTGTGTCGCGGGACGCACGCGGGGATCGCCGCGGCGGGCGAGATCACAAATCCGGCATCCGCAGTTCCATTGCGGCACGCCACCTCCGGCGGCGGAGCCGAGCACGATCGTTTTCATAATGGTCCGCGCGGTTGCACGTTTGGACGTTCCTGGCTTTGTGTGCAGCGGCGCGCTGCTGTGGAGATGCTAGCGGGCTGCGGATGTGGCGTCCAGGAAGGGTGCAGGCGAAAACGCACCGCGCAATGGAGCGAGCGCGCTGGCGGGAGGCGGATGAGCCTTCAGGCGCCGGTCATCAACCAATCGGGCAGACGCCGAACTGGTTTCGGCCGGGATGCGCGCCAGGAACAGGGCCAAGCTTGATTTTAGCGAAAGCGGGATCGTCCGCTGCCGGAAAGGGTTTGTTGGCCGCGGGATAGCAGTTGGAGGCAAGAAGGAAGGCCAGGACATCCGCGTACGCGGTGGGTGAGAGCGAGCCGGGCGCATCGAACGGCATATTGTTGACGACGAGGTATCGGATCGCCTCGAGCGTCCAGCCATCGTGCTCCGCTGTGGCCAGGAAGTCCGTCCCTGCCACCGAGGGTGCCGCTGTTCCTTGAAGGTTTGCCCCGTGGCACGAGACGCACTTCGTTGCAAAGATTTGGGCGCCCCGCTCGGCTTGGTCCTTGGTGTAGAGCGCGGGCGCCACGGTGTCCGCGGCCGAGGTCTTCACCGGCGGTGAAAGACCGGCGGTCTTCGTCCCGTGCGACGACACCGGGACCCGGATCTCCGCCTTGCTGTTGCATTCCCGCTTTACCAGCGCGGCGGCCGCGGTGGGCAAGAGGATCACGCCGTTGCGCACCACCACGGACTGTCCACCGGGATTCTCCGAAAGCTGGTACGTTCCCGCGCCCGTCGGCACTGCCACCCAGGCGACATAGCCACCGTGAACCCCGTAGGCGGGTACGGAGGAGGGTTCGGCGCACCCATCCTCCACCTTTGCGCCGGCGGGAACGCCGAGCATGGTATTGGCTAGGGCACCCTCAATACCCCCGAACACGCCAAGTTCGTTCGATCTGCCGCGCGCGACTAGGAGGTGGGTGAGCGCCCGCGAGGCGGAAACATCATAGTCCATCAGCTCGCGCGCGTGCCTAGCATCGGCCAGGTGCGCGATGGCAACGCGCATATTTGCCTCCGCGCCGTGCAGCGGGCCCGCCCAGACCGGTGTCTCCTTACGATCCAGCAACACGTCGATGTAGCCGATTGCACCCGCCTCGTCGCCCGCAGTTCCGGCCGCCGCCACAAACTCCTCGCCACGCCGGCCTTCGAGCGCGTTGATGGCGCGTTGACTGGCGCGATAGTAAACTTTCTTGTCAGTAGAGTTGCTCTGATCCGCGCGCACGAGCTCGGTGATCGCCGCCTGAAGATCCGATAAAGCGGACAACGCCGCCTGGTGATCGCTTACTGACTGAGCCCAAGCTGCGGGTTGGAGAACCACAAAGACCAGCAGGGTACCGGCGAGAAAAAGAAAGGCCGGCCCGGTAAGCCGGGCCGGGATGGAGTAATTCATGAATATTAATCGCATTATGACGATCGTGCGTGTTTCTCTGACCCACCCACCTACTTAAGCGTGAACGTGCTGATGATCGCCGGCTGCCCTGTCGCCGGCAGCTCGGGGATCTTGTCATTACCGGCTTGTCCCGAGGCCACGACGATATATTCCTGGCCATTCGCCTCATATGCCTCGGTCGGAGCCTGGATATAAGCCCCGGTATCATAGCTCCAGAGAATATTGCCGGTCTTGGTATCGAACGCGTTCTCCGTCCCGCCGAGATTGCCGGAGAAGACGAGACCGGAAGCCGTAACGAGGGCCCCCCCGTAGTTCGGAAGATTGAAGTGATGCCGCCAGTTGAACACGCCGGTCGAGACATCGATCGCGTTCATCTGCCCCGTGTTCGGCCCGACCAGGCTGGGGAAGGGGCCGCCAATATAGAACTGACCGGCGATGTAGACCGCCTCCTTGGCCGCCTTCCAGAATCCGCACTCGTTCTGGCTCGGAAGGAAGACGGTGTTCGTGGCCGGATCATAGGCGCCGCCCTGGTACTCTACGCCGCCCGACGTGTTCGGGCAGGCATAGTTGCCCTGGAGCGAAGGCGGCGTGTTCACCCCCTTCTGGAAGGCGATCGCCGTATGATCCACAAGCTTTCCGGTGGTAGCGTCCAGCAGCCAGTAATTGCCGGCCTTGTCGCCGGTGGCCACGAGCTTCTCCTCGTTATTGCCGATCTTGCCGGTGAACAGGATCGGCTGCATCGGCGGATCCCAGTCATGTGTATCGTGAGGGATGAACTGGTAGTACCCTTTCAGTTTCGGCTGGGGGCCCGAGATGTCGAGCGCGACCATCGAGTTGGTGTAGAGGTTGCTGCCCTCCCGCACAGTGCCCAGGAAGTCCGGGGTGGGATTACCGGCATTGAGATACATCGTGTGCGTCGAGGGATCGATGGTGACACCACCCCACATGGATCCGCCGGCGCGCTTCCAGGAATCGCCGGGCCAGCTATCATGGCCGGGCTCACCCGGGCCGGGGATTGAGGTCCAGCTCCAGATTACGTTGCCATCTTTGGGATTGAAGGCTGTGATCTTGCCGTTGCCGCCCCAGTCGCCGTTCGAGACACCAAGTAGCAGCATATCTTGTCCCGTGGTCGGGTTTTGATATGGGACCGGTGCCATAGTGTAAAAGGAATTGGCGGTGTCTTCCACCGTCACCTTGTCCCAGACCTTCTGGCCGGTTTGCGCGTTGATCGCGATCAGGTGCCCGTCCAGCGTGCCGATATACACATTTCCGTCCATCAAACCGACGCCACGGTTGGCGGCGAAGGCGATGACGTGCGGATTGTCGGTGACTTCCCACTTAACCTTGCCCGTCGCCGCATCCAGCGCATAGACATGGTCGTGCGCGGTGGTCACGTACATGGTACCGTTGTATACGATCGGCGAGTTTTCCATCGGACCCGGATCGTCAAGCGTTGTCTTCCAGGCGAGGTGGAGTTCGCCGACGTTCTGCGGGTTGATCTGGGTTGCCGGGGTATAGTGGTTGCCGGAATAGCTCTTCGCCGGCAGGATCCAGTTCGTGGGATCGCTCGCGGCATTGAGGAAATCCGAGGGGCTTGGCGTGTCCTGCGCCAGCGCGGTTGTAGCGCCGAGTGAGATGAGCGCCGAGAGGCCAAGCATCGCCGGCGCGACACGCCCAACTTCGGATTTGAGCTGTTCACAGATCGTCATTGCGTTCCCTCCGGTTCGTTTTCTATTGGGTATGTCAGCATGCACTTCGCGGCGACAAATGTTGTCACGACCTCGTCACCCTGGCCACCCCCCTTTCGTGCAACTTGCTGCACTTCAGCGTGACAGCGGCTTCATCTATGTAAAACAGGTCAGGTAATGCGGACTTAGCAGACCGTAAACGCGAGCGGTCTGTCCAGATTCGTGTAACGCTTTCGGGGGTTAACGCCGGCAAGGGTCGGTTTCGGGGCGGAGGGACTGCGAACACGAGCCCGCACAGTATCGGCGGGGACCTGGCCGGGGGTGCGACTGGCCCGCACCCTGCACCGGTCTCTCAGAAGAGTTATGGAACAGCGGTTTTCGCGCGCGCATTAAATCAGCGGCACCAAGGAGGACCGCCATGCGTCTGACAGCCCTTGCCATTCTCCCTGTATCCGTAATGTTCGCAACCTTGCCTGCGTTCGCGCAGATGACGCAGCAGAACAGGCAAAATCAGGGGAATGCCGCCAATCCGCCGCTGACATCCACCGCCAAGCAGGGCAACACATCAGCGACCGGCGTAACCTCTGGTCCAGCCGCCGGCACGCCCACCGCGTCTAGCACCGCCGTCCCAAAGCAATCCGGGTCCGCCGCCGCTACCGGGGTTGGGGCGCCTGGCACGCCGGCAAAGCCTGGTACCGAGGCCGGCGCGGCACCGCAGAAGCCTGCGTCGCAATAGACCATACGCGGGGCTGATCACTCGCCCCCAGTCGGCCTCAGTCCAGGCCGGCGGTGCTTGAGGCCCGTCTTGGCGGGGGCGACAACGAGAGTTGGACCGCGGACCAGCTCCCACTAACCCCGGACGGGCGCTCTGGTCATCTCCTCAACAAAAAGAAGCAAGCCGTCAGTTCGCTCGACAATCCTCCATGACCTCGGGCGCCAGTCCCCCGGCGCCTCCAGCGACCTGCAGTGTTGGGACGGCGCGGCCGGCTGCGTTCCGGACCTCCGCTTGGCACCCTTGGATCTGCGCAAGGGCCGAATGGCCGCCGGCCAGCATCAGTGGGACCAGTGTCCCGAAACCCACCGTCTTGCCAATGGAAGCTCTCTCTTGTCCGGATATTATGCAACCCTCTGGGTTCCCGGCCCGGTTGGGCGCTTCTGAGTTCTTGTTCAGCCGAGCATTGCGGCGGAAAAGGCTGGCGGAAATGCTGGTGGGGCGTCAAGGACGATGGGGTGTTCGAGGGGTGGCGATTGTTTTAAGGCTGACCCCGGATCGTGGTCCGGGGCAGGCACAGAGGGCCGCTGAGTTGCGACAGAGGGCCGCAGAGGGATTCTTCGGAATTGGGCGGGGCGACGTGGCTACCGTGGGCGATGGGGGGAAGCAGCGTTCCTATGCGCTCCTCAGTCGGGCGTCGTCGGTGCTGGGACTGGTTGCTTTGTGGTGGCTGGTGGCTGCGCGTGCGGCGTCGCCTCAGCTCTTTCCTGGACCCGCCCGGGTGTTGGCGGTTGCCTGGCAGCAATGCATGACCGGCGCGATGCCGTTGAATGTGGGGATCACGCTGGCGCGGGTGTTGGCGGCGTTTACGCTGGCAATGCTGGCGGGCGGCATAGCGGGCTACGCCGCAGGCCGCTGGCCGCGGGTGAATGCGCTGATCGATCCGTGGGCTGTCGTGGCTCTCAATCTGCCGGTGCTGGTTGTCGTTGTGCTGCTATATATCTGGCTCGGGTTGAACGATGCGGCGGCTGTCCTGGCGGTGGCGATCGCGAAGGCACCGACGGTATTTGTGACGTTACGAGAGGGCGCGCGCACGCTGGATCCGAAATTGCACGAGCTGGCGCTGGCTTATCATCTGCCGCACTGGCGGCGGGTCCGGCGGATCGAACTGCCGCAATTGATGCCGTACATCGCGGCCTCGGCCCGCAGCGGGTTGTCGATCACGTGGAAGATCGTGCTGCTCGTCGAGCTGCTGGGCCGCCCGAATGGGGTTGGTTTCATTCTGAACCTGTATTTCCAGAGCTTCGATGTCGCTGGCATCCTGGCCTATGGGTTAGTGTTCGCGTGCCTGATGCTGCTGGTCGAGACGGCGCTGCTGCAGCCATGGGAACGGCGGGCTAATGCGTGGCGGCTGAATGCTTGAGGTGCGGATTGCGGAGAAGTGCTTTAGCGCCGGTGCCGGCGGGCGGCGCGCGGTGCTGCGCGATATAAGTTTTGCTGCAGGACCGGGTGAGGTGATTGCAGTGCTGGGCGCATCGGGGATCGGCAAAACGACGCTGCTGAGAATTCTTCTGGGGCTGGATTGCGACTTCGATGGCGAACTGCGTGGGCCGGCGGGACCGGTCGGGGCGATTTTCCAGGAGCCGCGGCTGCTGCCATGGCAGAGGGTTGCGGAGAACATTCGCCTCGTGCGCTCACGCGACGTGCCGGCGCCGGACATTCCCGCGCTGCTTGCGGAGGCAGAGGTGCCGGGGGTCGGCGCGCTTATGCCGGCGGAACTCTCGGGTGGCATGGCGCAACGGGTTGCCTTTGCCCGCGCGCTGGCGGTGAAGCCGCGCACGATTATCGCCGATGAGCCGTTTGCGTCCCTGGATCCGGGAGTAGCCGCTGCGCTGGCGCGGCGCCTGGCAGAACGGGCGAGGCAGGTGGCGACGCTGGTGCTGTTTTCTACACACAATCTGCATCTGGCTGTATCGGCAGCGAGCCGCATCCTTGTGCTGTCCGGTGCGCCGGCTACGCTGGTTGCGGATCTGCCGGTTCCTGATGGTACCGCGAATGCGGTTCGGGAGCAGTTGGAGGCCGGATTTGGGTTCCTGAATGGCCAGGAGCGAGCTGATTAGTTTAAGACCAACACAAAGGACCGCAAAGTTGAGACAGAAAACCACAGAGGGATTTCTTAGAATCGGGCTGGTGGGGGGAGCAGTGCTGGTCGCAGCGTCAGCGTTCGCCGCGAGGCCAATGATGTTTTGGAATTTAACGGCGGCAACGATTACGCACCTTTATCTTGCGCCGGCGGGAACGACGACCTGGACGCAGGATGAGTGTCTGAACGACCCGGATAAGTCAGTCGATCCGGATGAGCGGCTGCGCCTGAGTGGTGTAACGGCGGGGCACTACGATGTGCGCTTGACGGACACGCACGGCCGGACGTGCCTGCTGCGCAATGTCGAGGTGCGGGGGGACGGGCCGTACGCGTTTACGATTTCCGAGGATCAGATGAAACGGTGCGGGAACTGATTTGGAGGTTCTAACCGCCGGTAACACTCATGTGGCGGGCGACGGAGGGACGGTGGTGACGGCGGTCGATGATGAAGTCGTGGCCCTTTGGCTTACGAGAGATAGCTTCGAGGATGGCGGCATCGAGGGCCTCATCTGAAGGATCGGAACGCAGCACGGCGCGCAGATCAGCCTGATCGTCCTGGCCGAGGCACATATAGAGCGTGCCGGTGCAGGTGAGGCGGACGCGGTTGCAGCTTTCGCAGAAATTGTGGGTCATTGGGGTGATGAAGCCGAGACGCTGACCGGTTTCCTCGACGAGGAAGTAACGAGCCGGACCGCCGGTGCGATAATCGGTTTCCATAAGTGTCCAATTCAGGCGCAGGCGGGCGCGGACGACGGAGAGCGGCAGGTATTGCTCGGTGCGGTCGCCGGTGATGTCGCCCATGGGCATGGTCTCGATCAGGCAGAGGTCGAAGCCATGTTCACCGCACCAGGCAAGCAGCGTGTCGAACTCATGCTCGTTGACGCCTTTCAGGGCGACGGTGTTGATCTTGATAGCGAGCCCGGCGGCCTTGGCGGCGAAAATACCATCCAGCGTCTGTTCGATGCGACCCCAGCGGGTAATGGCCGTGAAGCGGGCGGGATCGAGAGTATCGAGCGAGACATTGATGCGGCGGACGCCGGCATCGCGCAGAGCCTCGGCATGTTTGACGAGCTGGGTGCCGTTCGTGGTCAGGGTGAGCTCGTCGAGGCCGTGGCCGCGGCGGGCGCCGAGGCTTTCCACCAGTTGCATGACGTTGCGGCGGACCAGGGGCTCGCCGCCCGTGAGGCGGATCTTGCGGGTACCGAGGCGGATGAAGGCGGCGCTGATGCGGTCGAGTTCCTCGAGCGAGAGGACGTCCTTCTTGGGGAGGAAGGTCATATCCTCGGCCATGCAATAGACGCAGCGAAGGTCGCAGCGGTCGGTGACCGAAACGCGCAGGTAGGTGATGGCCCGGCCAAACGGGTCGATCATTCTGGGGGTCAGCTCCATTTGCCGATATCAGTTGCGCGTTATGCACCGGCATTCAAGGCGGGTGGCTGTGGGGGCTGGGGTCCGGGTCCTCGCATAGCTCGAGCGCAACGACGCGCGTGTTGATCAGGACCTTTCCGGCGTTTTCGAAATTGACGGTGACGCGGTCGCCGATGGCGGACTGGACCTGACCGAGGCCCCAGTCGGGCCGGCCTGGGTGACGGACCCATTGGCCAGGTTCGATTCCGGATTGGCTGAACGCAGTCATTAGGAATCCTTAATCCCTTTGGGGGAGGTGACGCATACGCTAATGTGTTTCGGTAATGCATAAATTCCGCTGGACACTTGGATAGGAAAATATCAATAATAAGACATTGCAGTTCGCGCATCTGCGAGCGACAGTTGTGTAGCGACGGTACGTGGCAATCATGGAGGCGTCTCTTCGTCTGGCTGAGCTGCTTTGCACGCGGCTCTGTGAGGATGTTGTTAGCCTGCTGGGAGCGTTGAACGGGGCGCTTGATCACGCGGCGGACTCGGTTGGGCAGGAGGTGGAGGAACCGTTGCGCGGTTTACGCGCAGCGAGCGGGGCGTTGGCGGGCCGCGCGGCGCTGTGGCGTGAGGCATGGGGCAGTAACCCGAGTTCGTTGAATCGGGGCAAGCTGGCGCGACTGGCGGAAGGGTTGCCGAATGCACCACGGCTCCGTTTGGACGTCGCGAGCCTTCCCAGCCGGGCAGCGTTTCCGCCGGGGATGAGTCGCATGATCGTGAACGCGATCATGCTAGCGGCGGAAGGCCTGCCCAAGGGAGGCACCATTGAGGTGTCGTTGGGATCGGGCGGGACGGTGTTGGTGGCTATCAGCGGCACGCATGCGGCCTGGCCGGCGGAGCTTCGGGAGATGATGGCGGATCCCGCGGCGGCGTGGCGCGGGCTCGGGTCGAGGCGTCAATTTGTTGCGGGGCTTTTGGTATTACTGGGAAATAGTACGGGCGTACGGCTGTCGTTGGGAGCGCCGGAGGGGCGGCCGCGGCGGGGTCAGCCACCGCGGCCATTGCGGTTGATTCCTGGATAATGCTCACCCGACGTGCTGGCCCGCGCGTCGAACGTCCGGTCCGGTCCGGCGGCATGCGCGCCCGTAAGCGGGAGAAGTGAAGAGCAGTTCATTTACTTTTTGTTTGCGCGTCTCCCACAGGATCGTTCCTGAGCGAAATGGGATGTCGCCTGTGGACGAGTTGTTAAGCGATTTCCTCGCCGAGACGAATGACGGATTGGCCGAGCTGGACCTGGCTCTGGTGCGTCTGGAGCAGGTGCCGCAGGACAGGGAGACGCTGTCCCTGGTGTTCCGGCTTGTGCATACGATCAAGGGGACCTGCGGCTTTCTTGGGCTGGTCCGGCTGGAACAGGTAGCGCATGCGGCCGAGAGCGTGCTGGGGTGGATCCGGGACGGCGAGCTGAGCGCGACCGCCGAGATCGTGACTCTCGTGCTGCGGGCGGTGGACCGGCTAAAATTGATCGTGGCTGAGATTGGAACAACCGGGGCTGAGCAGCCGGGGGACGACACTGCGGTCATTGTGGCGTTGAACCGGGCGGCCTCGGGCGGACGAGCACAAGCGCCGAATGATACGCCAGCAACCGGAGAACCGATTGAGCATGGGGCCGCTTGTGTGGAACAGGAGCATGCGGCGCATGGTGGAGCCTCGGCGACGACGATCCGGGTGTCCGTGGATGCGCTGGAGCACCTGACGGCCCTGGTAAGCGAGCTGGTTTTGACCCGAAACCAGTTGCTCCAACTGGCGCGTGCCCGGCAGGACAAGGGGTTTGCGGCTCCGTTGCAGCGCCTGTCGCACATCACGTCGGACCTACAGGAACGCGTGATGAAGACGCGGATGCAGCCGATCGGCGGCGCATGGAACAAACTGCCCCGGCTGGTGCGGGACCTGGGCCATGCGCTGGGCAAGAGCATCGAGTTGGTGATGCGCGGGGCCGAGACGGAGCTCGATCGGCAGGTGCTGGAGCTGATCAGGGACCCGCTGATGCACATGGTTCGGAACTCGGCGGATCACGGGCTGGAGCCGCCGGAAGAGCGGCGGGCGCGCGGCAAGCCTGAAACGGGGAGAATCACGTTGAACGCCTTTCACGAGGGCGGACACATCATCATCGAGATATCCGACGACGGCCGCGGGCTTCCGGTAGAACGGATCCGGGCCAAGGCGTTGGCACGAGGTTTGGCGAGCGAGGCTGAACTGGCGTCGATGAGCGATTCACAGATCCAGGAGTTTATTTTCCAACCCGGCTTCTCCACGGCCGCGCAGGTCACCTCGGTTTCCGGCCGTGGGGTCGGGATGGACGTGGTGAAGACCAATATCGAGCTGATCAGGGGGGCAATCGCGCTGGACAGCGTGCCGGGCGAGGGCACGCGCTTCGTCATCAAGATCCCGCTGACGCTGGCGATTGCCTCGGCGCTGATTGTAGAAGCGGGTCGGGAGCGATTCGCTATCCCGCAGATCAGTGTGGTTGAGCTGGTGCGGCCGGGGCGCAACGGCAGCGATGGCGAGGGCGTGATCGAGCAGATCAAGAACACACCAGTTTTGCGGCTTCGCGAGCAGTTACTGCCGCTGGTGAGCCTGGCCGGGTTACTGGGACTGGAGGATCAGCCCGAGGCAGAGGCGGAGCCACCGACGATCGTAGTGACCCGGGCGGGTCACGGGCTGCTGGGGATCGTGGTCGATCAGGTGTTCGACCCGGAGAAGATCGCGGCGAAGCCCGTGGCGCCGATCCTGCGCAACATCACGGTGTTCGGCGGCAGCACGATCCTGGGCGATGGGTCGGTGATTATGATCCTGGATCCGGACGGGGTCGCGCGCGCGACCGGTATTGCCCGGGGCGAGCGGCCGCCGCGGAGCAATACGAGCCACGAGCCGCATCGGTCGGGGGAGTGGCAATCGATGCGGCTGCTCCGCGCGGGAGCCGCGCCTGCTCGCGGTACCGCTGGGGCTGGACGGGAATCTGCTAAGGGGGCTGAGCCTTGAGCGCGTATTGGAGTTGCCATCCTCCCGGTGCTGCATACCGGCCTCTCCCGCAAGCCGGAGAGGCATAGGACGACCGTGATGTCCAAGAGCTGCTTGGTGGTGGATGACAGCCGTACAATTCGCTCGATCGCGCGGCAAATTCTGGAGGCGCACGACTTCGAGGTTAGTGAGGCGGCGAACGGTCAGCTCGCGCTAGAGGCATGCCGCGCTAGGCTACCGGACTGCGTGCTGCTCGATTGGAACATGCCGGTGATGAACGGCATGGAGTTTCTTCGCGCTTTGCGGGCGGAGTACGGGGCGGAGCATCCCGTAGTGGTGCTGTGCACGAGGGAGGCTGAGCTGCATTGCATTCTGGAGGCGCTGGCCTCGGGAGCACAGGAGTACATCATGAAGCCGTTCGATACGGAGATACTGATGGGGAAGCTCGCGCAAGTCGGGTTTGCGTAAGCGGAGCGGAGTTTTTGTTTTGCACGCTAGAAAAGTTCGAGGGTGGCGTTCTATCGGAATGTGCAGATTTATTTCGATCAACCGACGAAGGCGCGTGATCTTGGAGGCGATTGCCGAAAAGATGACGGCCGACGCGGTGCTGTTTCAGGGCGGGGCGCAGATGGTGGTGGGGATTACGGATCAGTTCGTGCGTTCGCCGGAGTTGCGGGAGGCGTGTTCTCTGCGGGCTTGAAGGACCGGGCTTTCCTTGTGCCGCCGGGTGCGTTCCACTATCGGATAGCGAAAGGCCAGGAGGTGCACGGTGGCAGGCTCATATCGGATCGCAGTGATTCCTGGGGACGGGATCGGTAAGGAGACGGTGCCTGAGGCGCTCAAGGTGCTGGACGCGGCGGCGCGACGGTTCGGATTTTCGTTACGGTTCGACCATTACGACTGGTCATGCGAAACGTATAAGAAGACCGGGGCGATGATGCCGGCCGACGGGATGGATCGGCTGGCCGAGGCTGAACTCGATCCTGCTCGGCGCGGTGGGATGGCCGGATGTGCCGGATCATATCTCGTTATGGGGACTGCTGATTCCGATCCGGCGGGGGTTCGACCAGTATGTGAACCTGCGGCCGTGCCGGTTGATGCCGGGAGTGCGAACTCCGCTGATGGGCCGAACCGAGGCGGATATCGATTTCTATGTGGTGCGGGAGAATACGGAGGGAGAATACTCGTCCGTCGGCGGGCGAATGTTCGTGGGGACGGAGCGGGAGTTTGTTTCTCAGCAGTCGGTGTTCACGCGAAAGGGTGTCGATCGGGTGATGCGGTATGCGTTCAAGCTGGCGCGGAGCAGGCCGAAGAAGCACCTGACATCGGCGACGAAATCGAACGGTATTACACTTACGATGCCGTACTGGGATGAACGGTTTGCAGAGATGGGGAAGCAGTATCCGGATGTGCAGACCGACCAGTATCATATCGACATTCTGACGGCGCATTTCGTGCAGCATCCCGACTGGTTCGACGTGGTCGTGGGCTCGAATTTGTTCGGGGATATTCTGAGCGATTTGGGGCCGGCGGTGGCCGGGTCGATCGGGATTGCGCCGTCGGCGAACATCAATCCGGAAAAAGCGTATCCTTCGATGTTCGAGCCAGTGCATGGGTCGGCGCCGGACATCGCGGGGCGGTTTATTTGTAACCCGATCGGGCAGGTATGGTCGGCGGCGATGATGCTGGAGCATTTGGGAGAGCACGAGGCCGGGGAGGCGATTGTGGCGGCGATTGAGGCGTTGCTGAGAGAGGGAGGGCCGCGGACGCGGGATATGGGCGGGCAGGCGGGGACCAGCGAGGTGGGGAATGCCCTAATGGAGATTGTCGGGCACGGCTGAGCGGTGCCCTGTGCGGTGGGGTTATGAGTCCGACGCGGAGAGCCGCTGAGAGAAGGCCGCTGAGGCTGGTATTAAATGAAAGCGGAGAGCAGGTGGTTGACTTCGGCGGATTTTTCCATGTGCGGCAGGTGGCCGGCGCCTGGAATGAGGTGGACCGTGATGTGCGACGGCAGGCCTTCAGCGTGGCGCGGCGGGATAATCCGGTCCTCTGTCCCCCAGATGATCTGCACAGGGAGGTTGCCGAGGGTGGTTAAGCGGTCGCGCAGAATTTCGTGCTGGCCGCCTTCGAAGTTTGTCGCGCGGATCGTGGTGAGGGCCTGGGGTACGCCGTCGAGGCGCTTGAAGCGGAGCAGATCCTCCAGCATATCGCGGCTGATCAGGGCGGGGTCGGCGACCAGTTTAGCCACGACGGGTTCGAGTTGCTTGCGGCGACCGGCGGCGATGAAGTCGCGGATGAAATCGTCGTCGATTTCGGGGCCGAAGGCGGCGGGTGCGATCAGGGTGAGGGAGGCGGCGCAGCCAGGGTCCTCGAGCGCGGCACGCAGCGCGATGGCGCCGCCGAGCGAATGGCCGACCAAGTGCGCTTTGGAGATATCGAGCCCGGAGAGGAAAGCGCGCAGAACGTCTGCGAAGGTGGCCTGGTCGCCATTCCCAACATTCTTGCTGGAGCCGCCGTGGCCTGGCAGATCGAGCGCGATCACGCGGTGGGTTTCGGAGAGGGCGGGCTGTGTGAACATCCAGTTGTTAAGATCCCCGCCGAAGCCGTGGATCAACAGGACGGGTGCGCCGCCGTTGGCGCTTCCGGTTTCGAGATAGCGGATCGTGCGTTCGCCGACCTGGATGGTTTGCGGCTCGGGGGCGGCTTCCGCGGTGGTGGCTGCCCGGGTGGTGAAGTCGGCCTGGAATTTCTCGACGAACGTGTCGATATCGGTGTCAGCTATAGTTTCGTCCGCGACGACCGCGATCAGGGCGCCAACGGGAAGGTCCTGTTGTTCTGGTGCGACATGGCGGCGGAGCACGCCGGCGACTGGGCTTTCGTAGGCGTTGGTGATCTTGGTGGTTTCAATGTCGGCGATTTCGTCGCCGACCTTGATCGGTTCGCCTTCCTGCTTGAGCCAGGAGGCAACTTTGCCCTCGGTCATCGCCAAGCCGAATTTCGGCATGGTGATGGGGACGATGTTCGGCATGCGTCAGGCCTTTTGCTTCTGCTGGGTCGCCATAACGCCGCGTACGGCGGCTTCGATCTTATCGACGCTGGGGACGTAGGCGTCTTCCAGGGCGGGGGAGAATGGCACAGGAACGTGGGGCGGGCAGACCATGCGGATTGGGGCACGCAAAGCCTCGAACGCGTCCTGGGCGACCAGGGCAGAGATGTCGGTGGCGAGATTGCAGCGGGGGCTTGCTTCATCGACGATGACGAGGCGACCGGTTTCGTGGACGCAGTCGAGGATGGTACCGGTATCAAGCGGCGAGGTGGTGCGCGGATCAATCACGGTGCAGGAGACGCCTTCCTTTTCCAGGCGGTCCGCCGCCTGATTGGCGAGGTTCACCATGCGTCCGATGGCGACGATAGTCACGTCGTCGCCTTCGCGCGTGAGGTTCGCTTCGCCGAATGGGATAGTGTAAGATTTCATCCGGAACTTCTTCAGTATCGTCGTACATCATTTTGTGCTCGAAGAAGATCACCGGATCGTTGTCGCGGATCGACTGAATGAGCAGGCCCTTCGCTTCGTATGGCGAAGAGGGAATGACGACCTTGAGGCCGGGGATGTGGGTGAACATCGGGTAGAGGCACTGGCTGTGCTGGCTGGCGGCACGGAAACCCGCGCCGTACATGGTGCGGATCACCATGGGTGTAGTCGCCTTGCCGCCGAACATGTAGCGGAATTTGGCGGCCTGGTTGAAAATCTGGTCGAAGCAGACACCCATGAAATCAACGAACATCAGGTCGGCGACGGGGCGGAGGCCAGTCGCGGCGGCGCCGGCGGCAGCGCCTATGAACGCGCTTTCGGTGATGGGTGTGTCCAGGATGCGGTCGCGGCCGAATTCGGCGAGCAGGCCCTTGGTGACGCCGAGGGGGCCGCCCCAGGCGTCGTCCTCACCGGGGGCGCCGGCACCCCCGGCGACGTCTTCGCCCATCAGCACCACTGTCGGATCGCGGTGCATTTCGTGACGCAGGGCTTCGTTGATGGCCTGGCGGAAGGATTTCTTGCTCATCGTGCGTCTGCCCTTAGTAAGAGGCGTACACATCGGTTAGGATGTCGGTTTCGGCGGGTACTGCAGCGGATTTGGCGTCGCGTAACGCGCTCTCGACTTCAGAGGTAACTTCCTTGTCGATGGCGTCGAGAGCGGCAGGTTCAAGCAAGGCGGCCTCGGTGACCCGGCGGCGGAACTGCAGCAGGCAGTCGCGCTCGGTACGGAGGCGTTCGACCTCGCCGGGGCCGCGATAGGTCATGGCATCGCCTTCGAAGTGGCCGAAATAACGGGAGAAGCGGACGTGGATCATACTGGGGCCTTGGCCGGCGCGGGCCCGCCCGATTGCGCTGCCGGCGGCGTCGTGCACGGCGAAGAAGTCGAAACCATCAACTTCCTGGCAGGGCATGCCGAAGCCCTCGGCGCGTTTGGCCTGGCTGCCGGAACAGGCGTAGCTGGAGGGGGTTGATTTCGGCGTAGCCATTATCTTCGATGACGAAGATGGCCGGCAGCTTCCAGACGGAGGCGAGATTATAGCTTTCGAGGGTGGTGCCCTGGTTGGAAGCACCATCGCCGAGGAAAGCGATTGCGACGCCGCCTGTTCCAAGGACTTTGGCGGTCAGCCCGGCGCCGCAGATCAGTGGCGGACCGCCCCCGACAATACCGTTGGCGCCGAGCATGCCCTTCGAAAGGTCGGCGATGTGCATCGACCCGCCCTTGCCGCCGCAGAGTCCGTCTTTGCGGCCGAAGATTTCCTTCATCATGCCCGGGATGTCGCAACCCTTGGCGATACAGTGACCGTGGCCGCGGTGGGTACTGGCGATCTTGTCCTTGTCGGTGAGATGCATGCAGACGCCGACGGCGGAGGCTTCTTCGCCGGCGTAAAGGTGGACGAAACCCGGAATGGCGCCGGTGCCGAACTCGATATGCACGCGCTCTTCGAACTCACGGATGGCGCGCATGGTGCGGTAGGCGCGGAGCAGGTCGTCGCGGTTGAGCTGCATGAGGTTTCCTCCAGGTCGGGGGGAGTATCACGCGGATGGGAGTTGGGTTCCAGGGGCTTTGGTGGCGTGGAAGATGCGGGCTCACTGAAGCGTGAATAGGTGGGTACGTTCTGCTGGCGCCCGTCACCCCGGGAAACGCGCAGTGAAATTGGGCTGGGCGTCGATGCACGGCCTGCGAAGAACGCAGATAGTAAAAAAAGAGACTTTACTTTAGAGCGCGATCGGATATATGTGCGAATATGGTGTCCTTGGTGACTACGCGCTGCATCCTTCTCTACTCCGCTGGACCCATTTCCAGCGGCCACAGGGGGAGTCTGTACGCGCGCTGACTGATCTTCGGTCCCACGCGAACCAGGCCCCGCAATAACCGGACGGGGCCTTTTTCATAACCGACCCGTCCATGTTCATCTCTGGTCGTAGAGATGTGTCATGCGTCTTGCCCGGCAGGTGGCGCTTGTTCATGGCGCCGATCAACTATCGCTAGAGGAGAGTGGCGCGCCGCCGGCGAGCGAACGCCGCCTGCGCTTGGTTCATCGCGCCACGAGTGTGCGGCCCATCTCCCGGCTGGCCGCTGTTCTTGTGGCCGATATCGTGGCGTACAGCCGTCACATGGCCGAGGACGAGACCGGCACTCATGCCCTGCTCATCTCGATCTTTCGCCACGTCGTCGAGCCGCGCATCGCGCGCCAGGACGGCCGCATCGTGAAAACCACGGGCGACGGATTCCTCGCCGAGTTCCAGAGCGCTACCCGCGCTGCGTGGTTTGCAGTGGAATTCCAGGGTGCGGCACGCGCCTGGAACGCGCGGCGGCGACAGGGCCGACGGCTCGAATTCCGTCTCGGCATCAACCTGGGCGACGTGATCGTTGAGGCGCACGACATCTTCGGGCACAGTGTGAATGTCGCTGCGCGGCTGCAGGCCTTAGCGGACCCGGGCGGCGTGCTGGCTTCCTATGCTGTGTCCCTGGCGGTCCGCGATCCGCGGCTGGCGTTCGAAGATGTGGGCGACCTGGTCCTCAAGAACATCAACGAGACTGTGCGGGGATTTCGGCTCCGGCGCTCGGGTGGCGTCCCGCTTCGGGCGTGAAACGCCAAGGCTGGGCGACAGCGGCGCTGGGCGGGCGCGCCCGGAACCCGATTGCGTGTGAAACGTTTATCGCTGACCGAAGAGCCGCTGACGGGCCCCGCTGGCACTCGGAGATCGCTGACGACGAGCGTGCCGTCCCGGCCGGCTCCTTTCGAATCAGTGCAAAAACCTTGCTCGACGAATATAAGAGTAGGTCATGCTCCGGGCATTTCGTGTTTGCCTTCCCCTATGCGCTGCTGTTTTCGCAGGTTTTCCTGCAAAAGCACGCGAATTTACGGGATATGCTGCGCCATTGGGGGAGTGGCGCACGGCGAACGGCGGAGGCGTGATCGCAATCTCCTGGTGCGGAGAAGCCCTGTGCGGCCGTATCGTGGGGATAAAGCGAAATCCGGGAGAGCCGATGCCGAGGGATGCCGCGGGACGCTCCCAGTGCGGGCTTACCATCATTACCAACGCAACTCCGGGGCAGGATGGATCGTCGTGGTTCGGGCAGATTACCGATCCACGGGAGGATAAGCACTACGGGCTGGAGATGTGGGTCGGTGACGATGGCCGCTTGCGCGTGAGGGGCTACCTCGGCGTTCCCCTGCTCGGCCAGACCTCGATATGGGAACGATTTACCGGCCGCATAACGGCGGACTGCGGCATCGCGTGACCAGACTGAGTCTAGGCAGCGAGCGCCGCGGGTGAGAGCTGATCCTATCGGATGGCGCCGCGGTCCGAAGCAGTCTCGTCACTTGCTGGCAGTTTCCTTCCTCGGCAGGTGCTCCAGGAAGGAGCCCAATTGGTCCGCCCACAGCTCCGCATGGAAAATCCCGAGGTGCCCATACCCGCCGGGCAGCACCGCCAGTTGACCCGAGGGCAAACGTGCAATCGTCTCTCTCGTGACGCCAAACGGTGCCGGGTTCACCTGGTCGTCTGCAAAGTTGATCGCCAGCATCGGCGCCTTGATGCGGCCAATCCCGGGCGCCGGGTCGTAGTCGGCCGAACTCTTGACGTCGTAGAGCGTGTCGTCGGCATCGCGACCACGCCATTGCGCCACCAGTTGGTCATAGTAGGCAAGCGTCCTGGCCCGGTCGGGGCCTGCCTGCTGCAGCCGCTCGGGATTGCTGACCATGACGGCAAACAGTGGCGCCGCGGTCTGCGCCCATCGCGTCGGCGGGCGCGCAGTGTCGTAGTCGCCGCCGTGCCAATCGGGATCGTTGAGGATGGCACGGACGACGATCTCGCGCCACAGCAGGTTTCGGCCGCTGATCTGAACCGGCATGCAGGCCACCGGCGCGAGTGCGTCCATCACCTCCGGGTGGCGCTCGCCCCACAGCCAAGTCTGCATGCCGCCCTGGGAGATGCCAGAGACCAGCCTCAGGTGGTCGAGGCCCATGCCCCTCAGCATGGCGTGCTGCGCCTCCACCTGGTCGAGGTAGCCGTAATGCGGGAAGCGGGCTCGCATCCCGTCTGAGGGCTTGGTGGACCCACCGGCGCCGATACCATCGGGCAGCACCACGTAATGGCGCTGTATGTCCAACGGCTGGCCAGGCTGGAACAGGTGGTCGGCGAGGGTAGGCATCAGGAAGCTCTTGCCGGTGCCGGTGGTTCCATGCAGCAGCAGCACGGCGTTGCTGACCCTGCCGGAGGCGTCGCGCTGCGGTGTGCCTAGCGCCGTATAGTGCAGCTTCAATAGCGGCAGGGCCTCGCCATCCTGGAAGGTGAAGTTGTGCACCTCCACATCACCTTCCTGCGGCTGCAGCCCGCCGGCAGCCCCTACGGCGCCTGGTAATGCACACCAGCCCAACATCAAGGCAACGGAGAGGAAGACGGCGCGCCGCTCGATCTTTTTCATCAGTTCCTCCCCTGTTCCGATTCTTGGGATAAAGTTAATCACAATTAGGCCACCGCTGACTATGGGTAGCAGTACCCAGAGCTCCGCATTGGATCTGCTCGATCAGCAAGGTGGCACCAAGCAAAGGCCGAGTTCGCGAAGACGGGCCGGCAATCCACGCCGGAGCCTAGGTGGCGAGGGCCGCGGGTGAAAGCTGCTCGACATGACTACGAGGGTCTCGAAGTCGGGGACGATTGGTACGAGCTCACGCCGTTCGCGCGCGAGTTCAGGAATAGGGTGCTTCGTGAACGCAACGTCAGCCAAGGGAGGGCAGGATGACGGACATTCCCCGCACGGTGCATCAGATGTTTCTCTCGCCGATGTCGATCGTGTGGGACCCGGAAACCAAGCGCGTCAGTCAGGTGGCGATGGAGATGCTGTGGTGGGACAGTGCGGGGGAAGTGCTGGCGAACACGCTGATCTATGATGGGCTGGAGCAGGTTCGTACTGCGCGCAAGCAGCTTGTCTGGCGCTTGATAACCTGATCGCGGTGCCGTCGCTCGCTTTGTTCGAGGCGATCAAGCGCGCCTTGCGGGAGAAGGTGCACGCCTGAGCGATTATGCGGTTATCGTGATAAGGAACCCTTGCCCCGCTGCTGGGCGGGCGAAATGCACTACGATGATCGTTCGATGCGGATCTATCCGAATTACAACAAGGCAGACGTAATCCAGTTCGGCCACTGTCCAAGCCCGCAAGACGGTCTCTGCCGAGATAGCCAGAGTCACAACTCGGCGCGTTCTGGCAGCACACGAAAACGATAAGCAGGCGCTCGGGTTCTGGCGAGACCGAGAGGACAAGCTACGCAAGCAGCTCCGGCGCTTGGGAGGCTGATATGTTGATTGTAAAGATCGTAACCTTCGGCTACAGGCACGGAGTTCCGCCTAAGGGTTTCTATGTGCTGGATTGCCGCAATTTGGCCATCCGTATCGCATAGGCGAGCTCAGTCATTTGGATGGCCGGCACCCCAAGGTCGCTGATTGGATCCGTCAAAGGGGCGGCATGGGGGTTGTCCCGTTGATGGACGAAGCGACTAATGCCTACTGGCGCGGCTTCACGACTTTTGCTTTTCGGGTGCATCGGTGGTCGCCACCGCTCGGTATTTTCTGCCGAGACCTTGGGCATATCGGTTGAGATGTCGAGGCACACTGTCGAGGTCGAGCACTGGGACGTGGAGGAGTATGTAGATTAGGTGGGCGGTGCAATCGGAAATGTCGACGAAATCGGTGGCACGACCCGCGAGGAAGCCGAGAAGCAAGCGAAATTCGATAGGCTATGCGGTGATCTTTCAACGGCTCGCATTTTATGCTTGCACGCGGTCACCGCGAAGTATACGACCGGTCGATTGCAAGCGACGCTTGTTGTTCGACGTTTCCTCCCTAACTTGGGCGGCAGTTACTGGGCGCACGGTGTTGTCAAGGAGGACCGTCATGTCGAGCAGCACTGATCCCTGGTTTCAGACTAAGACTACAGAACAGGCCCGCAGCGCCACACAAGAGGCAGGCGCATGGTGCTGCCGAAGGTCCTCCCAATACCTTTTCTAATGCAACTACCAGGGGCAACCGCACAGCCTGGAAGCATAGCTTGCGATACAAAGGGCCACAAAGCTTCTCGCCTTTCGTCGCATCCTGGGCCCCTCAAAGCCGCGGGCGACATCGTTACCCGACCGGTCGGCAATTGGTCGTCTTCGTGGCTCTCTGTGTTTCAAAAATGCATCCGCCGGCCAATTGCCGGGACGTAAACTCAATCCACTATCGCACCGAATCTGCCATCGGTACCGTTGTCAAGCCCCCCGAAACCCCCAACGGTACCGTTGTCAACCCCCGCAACCGGCCATCGGTACCGTTGTCAAGTCCCCCGAAATCCCCAACGGTACCGTTGTCAACCCCCCGCAACCTGCTATCGGTACCCGATCCTCCGCCGTCCTGTCCTCCCAAGCAATGTTCCTGATACGTTCTATCCCAACCATGCCCCCGCATTCAACCACCTCGCCCCCGCCGCCCAGGGGGAATCGCATCTGCTCCGCCACGCTCGCCGGACAGATTGTCGACTACGCTGGGCCGAGGGGTTATGCCGTCCGCTTCAGTATCCGCAAGCGTTCCAGGCTTTCGGCGGACCATTGTTCCTTAGGGTTGTAGAACTGGGGCACCGCTGGGACACCCGGCGGCAGCACGACCCAGGGCTGTTTCGACTCGATAAAGATGTGGATGTCAGGCGGGAACTCGTCAGGGTTTTCCAGCGTGCCAACGCGGACGAAATGCACGGAATCGCCGCCACCGGGATAATTGCTCCAGACTGCCACTTTGCAGTCGGGGCAGCGCCAGATCTTCTGACCCTTGCCGCTGAGCGAGGGCGTATTGATCATCTCGGGGCTGCCGGAGAGGAGCTCGACACGGTTAGCCTCTATCACGGCGTTCAGCGCAAAGGCGGTACCGGTTTCGCGCTGACACCAGCGGCAGTGGCAGCAATGGACGATCAGCGGACGGCTGGTTATCCGATAGCGGATTGCACCGCAGGTGCAGTGTCCCTCGAATATCGGCATAATTGTTTCCTCCTGTTCCGGCGCTAACCCTCGGCTCGTCGCAGCGAGCCGAAACCGGGGAGCATCGAAGTCAGCCGCTCCATGCGTTCCTCGATCCGCCGGCGGGCCTGAGTAATACGCCCAACGTCCTCGAGCCGGCGGTCCAGGAAAGCTATGGTTGCCTCGTTTCCCTCGGACGTGTCACGCAGCCAATAAAGGACCGTTGCGGAGTAGACACCGGCGAGAATAGCCCGCTTGGTGTACCAGGAAAAATCGGTGGCCCGATCGCCAGCCGCGTGCCAGATCGCATCCACGGTGCGCGCGGTGCAGGACGCCGCGAGGGTGGCGTTGCCGGGCAGGGAGAGGATGGCCAATGCGCGCCGTACAGCCTCTTTCCGGCCGGCATTCTGGGCCAGCCGCAACAGGATTACCCGCCGGACCCGCTCCGGCGTCCGCAACCCCGCAAAGGCCTCCGTTCCCGCCGCCTGCTCCATGCGGCGGTCGGCCAAGTCGGAGAATGCCTCAATCATGTCGCGGGCGCCGCCCGGGAAGAGCAGTTCGGCGTCGCGCGGATCGGCACCGATTGATTTCAGCCCGGTCCGCAGGGCGCGATAGGTCCAGCCGTCGAACGGCACATTGGGGAGCATGGCCTCCAGGGCGGCGTCCCGCTCCGGGCTGCGCTCGGGGGGTCTCATGCCGGGGCCGCCGCCAGACGGGCCAGTTCCTCGGTGAAGCCGAACAGCCGGAAGTCTTTCATCCGCATGGGGTACAGGATTCCGTCCAGGTGGTCGGTACTCGTGTTGGACCACGCCGGCATGAAAGCCGGAGACCGTCCGTTCCACTGAGTTACCATCGCAGTCCAAGCCGCGATAGCGCACCCTGGGGGCTCGTGGGACGGCCGCGCGCAAGCCGGGGATCGACAGACAGCCTTCCCAGCGTAGCACGCGCTCCTCGGTCAGCAGCTTGAGCTCGGGGTTGATCAATACGGTGTTGCCGACGGGCAGGTCCTCCGCATCGTCGGTTTGGCGGTCCCGCGGGATGCGGAACACGAACAGGCGGAGGGGCACGTGCACCTGGGGTGCGGCAAGGCCAACGCCCGGGGCGTCCTCCATGGTTTCGATCATGTCGGCGACCAGGCGCCGGATCTCGGGTGCACCGGGATCGGGGATTGGGGCGCACTTTTGTAGCAGGACCGGGTGCCCCATGCGGGCGATCTTTAGTATGCTCATGCCGACGACCTTAACCCTGCGAGGGGCGCGCTGCCACGCCGAGCAACTGGCCGGTGGCTGGTTCGACCACGGGCAGCTCGCCGCAAGGCTCCTTTTCCAATCTTGCGAGGGCCTCGGCCCGGTCTAGCGCGGGGTCCAGCGGATCGATATGTTCCATCAAATCGCCGGCGGCTCCCACGCCCATGATCTGCGTCAACGGGTGTGCGGCGGAGGCGTGCCGAGGCTCGATACGACCCGCCAGCCGAGCGGCTTCGTCGATCACGTAGAGTGGCCTGGCTTGTCCCAGCATTCGCTCCAGAACCTCCTGATATGTGGCGGCGACGGAGATGGTCCTGGCTTCGGGAAGCAAGAGACCAGGGAAGCCGGTGCTGATGGCGGGCGGTTCAGAGCCGGCGGCGTTCCGGCCGGTGTGGACCCGGCCCGAGTAGACGGAGCGTGCATCGATCCGGCGGGCTGTGACGGAAGCGCCGGCTACGGCGAACAGGATGGGCACGATCATGGTGAGGATGTGGTGGGTCAGCTCGAGCATGAGCACGATGGCAGCGATCGGGGCCTGCATGGCGGCAGCGAGGACGGCGGCCCCGCCAATGATGGCGTAGCTGCCCGGCGTGGCACCGGGCCACAACAGCGACCAAGCTTCGCCAAGCAAGGCGCCCAGTAGGGCACCGTAGGTGATAGTGGGGGTGAAGAGCCCGCCAGGCGCGCCGCTTCCGAGGCAGGCGGCTGTAGCCAGAGGCTTCAGGATTAGGAGTGGCGCGAGCATCGGGATGCTCATGGTGCCGATAAAGGCGAGTTGGGCGAGGTCCTTGCCGTTGCCCAGCAACTGCGGATAGCGGATCGAGGCGAAGGCGAGCAGCGCGAAGGAGCCGACAGGCAGGACAAGAGCAAGACTGCGTTGTGGTTTGACGTGATCCGCCAATACGATCAGCCGGACGTAGACCACGGAGGCCAGTCCGGCGACCGGGCCGAACACGATGGCCCAGATGAGCTGCGATAACGCGACGGGGTAGGTGGGCAGCGTATAGGTGGCCTCGTTCGGCAGCATCAGCTAGGAAACGGCGGTGGCGATGAAGGAGGCTGCCAGTGCCGGCGGTACCAGCGGCAGCTTCATTGTGCCGAGCAGCACCTCCAAGGCGAAGAAGGCCCCGCCGAGCGGCACGTTGTAGACCGCGCCCATTCCTGCTCCGGCTCCACAGGCGGCGAGCAGCCGGGATTCGGGGGATGAGAGGCGGGCCCAGCGGGAGAGCCAGCTCGCGATGGCGGCACCGGTCTGCTTGGGGGCGGTTTCCCGACCGAGGGACGCTCCCATGCCCACGATGGTGATGGAGAGCGCGGACTGAAGGATGGTCTTGGCTTCGGCCAGGCGGCCGGAATGGAACCAGATGCGCTCGTTCAGCTTGCCACCGCTTCCGCCGTGGGTGTGCTTGAGCAGGAAGATGCCGGCGCTCGCGACCATGCCGGCTGCGAGGACGACGATGAGTCGGCGTTGGATTGGGGTGTGCTGGACGGCTTCGAGAAAAGTGCCGGCTTTGTAGGAGTAGGACAGGTGCTGAACTGCGCGGAGCAGCTCCATAAGCAGGCCGGCGCCGATGCCGGCACCGATCCCGGTGAGGATCAGGACGGTCCAGAAGCATAACGAGAAGCCAATGAGGCGATTGCCTGCCGCGTCGTTGGGCTGAACGGGGCTTCGGCTGGTTCCTGGGAGGCTGGCCCCTTGCGGTTCAGGCATCCTCTACGGATTCTCCGGGAAAAAGTGGCACGCTATCGTCGGTGCGTAGATGGCTGGGTCAACCCCCGGGTCGGAGCCCGGGGCCATGGCCCGGCCATAACCGGAAGCCTGTGTGATTCCCCACGCAAAGTCGTATAAGCCGGGCCAGACAGACGAGTTTCGGAGCCTGATTTCCGACGATGATGTATTTCAGTCGCCTGAAAACCGCCCTCGTGCTGGGCGCGTGCCTTTTGGGCGTTCTGTTCTGTTTGCCGAACATTGGCTCCAGGCCCTCGAGCTTGCTGCCCTGGCGGCAGGTGCATCTGGGGCTTGATCTGCAGGGCGGTTCGTATCTGCTGATGCAGGTGGATATGAACGCCGTGATCAAGCAGCGACTGAACGGGCTGGTTGAACTCGGCGCGACAGGCGCTGGTGCGGCAATCGCTGTTCTACAAGCGGCTGCAGGCTCAGCCAGGGCAGAACCGATTGCTGATTCTGCTGCAGGATCCGGGGAGGACCCAGTCGGGGATTACGGCTCTGCGGCCGCTGATTTCGCCGGAAGGGCCGATGAACACCCCGGATCTGGATATTACCTCGCCGGTGCCGGGGGAGATTTTCGTGACGCTGTCGCCGGTGGCGCTGCACAACCGGGCGCTGGCGGCGCTGCAGCAGTCCATCGACATCGTGCGGCGACGTATTGACGCTACGGGCGTGGCGGATGCTTCCGTGGCTCCTCAGGGGGATTCGCGGATTGTGATCCAGTTGCCGGGGGTAAGTGACCCGGACCGGATAAAGCAGCTTCTGGGTCAGACCGCGCACATGACGTTCCAACTTGTGGACGAGACGGCGAACCCGGCGGCCGGACTGCCGCCGCCCGGGGTCAGCTTCCTGCCGATGGAGGACAATCCGAACCAGAAGATCGCCGTCGAGGACCGGATTGCGGTGGATGGTGGGGACCTGACGGATGCTCGGGCCGGAACGGATTCGCAGAGCGGGCAATGGGTGGTGAATTTCACGTTCAACTCGGTCGGCGCGCGACTGTTCGGGGACGTCACGCGGACCAATGTCGGACGCCGGTTTGCCATCGTGCTGGATAACAAGGTGATCAGCGCGCCGGTAATCCGCGAGCCGATCCTGGGCGGCCGGGGCCAGATCAGCGGCAATTTCACGCCGCAGTCCGCTTCGGATTTGGCTTTGCTGTTGCGGGCCGGCGCCTTGCCGGCACCGCTGACCGTGGTGGAGCAGAACACCGTCGGGCCGGAGCTGGGGGCGGACTCGATCCGGGCGGGCGCGGTTGCGCTGGGCGTTGGGTTCCTACTGGTGGTCGGGTTTATGGCGTTCTTCTACGGGCTGCTGGGGTGGTTTGCGAATGCCTGCCTGGTGGTGAACCTAGTGCTGATGCTGGCGATCATGTCGCTGCTGCAGGCGACGCTGACCCTGCCGGGGATGGCGGGCATTCTGCTGACCCTGGGGATGGCGGTGGACGCCAATATCCTGATCAACGAGCGGGTGCGGGAGGAGCAGCGTAACGGGCGTCCGCCTCTGCAGGCGCTGGAGCATGGGTTCCAGCGCGCCTACCGAACCATTTTCGACTCGAACGCGACTGCGTTTTTGGCGCACGTGATGCTGTTCATCTTTGGCTCGGGGCCGGTGCGCGGGTTTGCGATCACCATCACTATCGGCATTGCCACCAGCCTGTTCACGGCGTGGATGCTGACGCGTCTGCTGGTCTCGCGTTGGTATATTGCCGTGCGTCCCAAGCTTCTGCCGGTCTGACCGCCATGTTCAGCTTTCTGTTTCGCCCGCATCTGAGGCTCGTCCCGGATAACACCCGCATCAAGTTCATGCGGGGCCGGTTCATGGGGTTGATCGTCTCGGCGGTGCTTTCGACGGCGTCGATTATCCTGATTCTCCATCCGGGGCTGCATCTTGGGATCGATTTCGCGGGCGGCATCACGGTGGAGGCCCGGACGCCTGGGGCGGCGGATTTCGGGAAGATTCGGTCGGCTTTGGGGACGGAGAACGTGCCTCTGCAGGGGGTGCAGCGGTTTGGGGCGGCGAATGAGGTGCTGATCCGGCTGGGAACGCAGCCGACGGCGGCGGCGACCGATGCGATGGTGGCGAAGGTCAAGGCGGCGTTGGATCAGGCGGAGCCGGGCAGCAAGGTGCTGCAGGTTCAGACGATTGGCGCTTCGGTCTCCGCGCAGTTGTTCCGGCAGGGGATCCTGGCGCTGGTGATCAGCCTGGCGATGATCCTGGTTTACATCTGGTTTCGGTTCGAGTGGGAGTTCGCGATCGGCGCGGTGGTGACCCTGATCCTGGATATCACCAAGGCGGTGGGGTTCCTGGTGCTGACGCGGTTCGATTTCGACCTGGTGATGGTGGCGGCGATCCTGACCATCCTGGGTTATTCCACCAATGATAAGGTGGTGGTCTACGACCGGGTGCGGGAGAATCTGCGTAAGTATAAGACCATGCCGCTGCGCGATCTGATCGACCTTTCGATCAATGAGACGCTGAGCAGGACGCTAGGGACGTCTATGACGCTGTTTTTGGCGGCACTGCCGTTGGCGTTGTTCGGGCCGAAGTCGATTTCGGACTTTGCGTGGGTGATGCTGTTCGGGATCGTGGTGGGGACGTCTTCCTCGATTTTTATCGCGGCGCCGATTTTGCTGTTCCTGGGGGAGGGGCGATTGCGCCGAGATGCGGCGGCTCCGGGAGTGCCGAAGGTGAAGGCGACTGGTTCGGCGCCCGTTGGTGGGGCGGCTCCGGCCCCGAGGCCGAAACAGCCGGCGGGCCGGCGGCCGGAGAAGGCGGGGGCAAGGCGGCCGTAAGGGGGCAGGCCTTTAAGGCCACACACAACGCGAAATTTCGTGTCTCGATTCCGAAGTCCGACCGTGTGGCAGGGTGGCGACGGTTAGAACGGGCGGGCCAGGGCCCGGATGTTTGTTCCGGAGGTGGGTGGTCCGGGCGGGCGGTTCTGGAAGGGGTCACTTCAGGGGTTTGCGAGGGTTCGAAAGGGTCACTTCGCAGGTTTTGAGACGAGTGAAAGGGTCACTTGGGCGGTTTTCGGGGAGCGCAAAGGGTCACTTCCGGGTTTTTCGGCGGGTCCAAGTGTACGCTTCGGCGCTGGGGCTGAAGTATGACGGGGGTTCCGTTCCGGGGTCGGGGCCTGCCGGGTTTACCGAGGGGGTGCTGTCACAATCCTGGTCAGGCACAGTCGAAAGTAGTATTGTAGCATCGAAAGCGATGCTATGGAGATGTTGGTGCCCACAATCACCAGCCGGGACTTCAATCAGGACGTTGCCGGGGCAAAGCGCGCGGCGCGAAAGGGACCAGTTGTTATCACCGATCGTGGTAAGCCTGCGTATGTGCTGATGCGCCACGAGACCTATCGCAGACTGCTGAGAAAGGAACCCAGCCTCGCCGATCTGCTTGCACATTCTGCGAGCGAGGATATTGAGTTCGATCCACCGAAACTTGGCGACGAGTTGCGCGGTCCGCTGAGTTTGACTGATGTACCTGCTCGATACCAACGTAATTTCCGAGCTGCGCCGGCCGAAGAAGTCTGATCCGAAGGTTGCGGCCTGGGTCAGGAGCATTCCTTTGGCTGACCTGTTCACAACGTCTATCAATCTGATGGAACTGCGGACAGGAGCGCTCCGGCTTGTCCACCGTCAGGATGCGCGCGGCAGTATTATCGAGGACTGGATCGAGAATTATGTGATGAAGTCCTTTAAGGGGCGGATTCTCGCGATTGACGAGGCGGTTGGCATGCGCTGCGCGGAGCTGCATGTGCCGGTCGCACGGCCATACCGGGACTCGCTGATCGCGGCGGCTGCGATGGTGCACCGGATGACCGTCGTCACGAGGAACCTTGCGGATTTCGTGCCCACGGGCGTGGCGACCCTGAATCCGTGGGAGGCGGAGCGGAATTGAGGCTGAAGTGTTACGGATTGGGCGGAAGTTGTGCCTGCGGGCGGTTGGCAGGCGAAGGAGCGTGAATGAGTGATCTGTATGACGCGGACATTCTCGTTTGGTCGGAGCGGCAGGCTGATTTGCTGCGGCAGATCGATGCCGGGCAGCGGCCAAACGAAACGCCCGATTGGGCGCACATAGCCGAGGAAATCGAGGACGTGGGCCGTGCGCAATTTAATGCGGTGCAGTCGCATCTTCGGTTAGCGATGCTGCACCTGTTGAAGATCAGGGCTTGGCCGAATGCTCGTGATGTGGAGCACTGGCGCGAAGAAGTAGCGAACCACCGGAGTGATGCTGCGGATGCGTTTAGCCCTTCGATGCGGCAGAGGGTTGATTTACCGAAGCTGTATCGGCGGGCTGTGAAGGCCCTGGAGCGCACGGATGATGGGGTTCCGCAGGAGCAGGAGCCGCCGGGAGAATGTCCGTTCGATTTGGGTTGGCTGCTTGATCCGGAGCGGGATTGATCGAGTTCGGAGCAGGTGGGAGACGAGGTTATCGATTTGCCCTGTTATGCCATGTTATGCCATCGGCGGCGAGGGCGGCGCGGATGGCGGCGCGTTGTTGCGTGAAGTAGGCGCCGTCGCGGAGCGGGACGCACGCCGCGATTTTTTCGGCCTTGGCTGCGGCTTCGGCAAGTTGCAGGTGTAATGGGTCGCGACGGTCAAATTCGGGGATAGGAAGTTCCCAGATCAGATTGTCGAAATGGCGGGCGCCGCTTTGGCCTTTTGGTTGCATTTCATCCACGAGATTTCTTGCCGTTTCACTGTTGAGGACAGCAGTCAGGTAGCGGGCTTCTGCCAAACTGCGGGCTGAGGCCCAATAGATGGCATGTTCGGCTGACGCGTTCTGGTCGGTTACAATGGCGGCGGCCGGCAGAGTTCCGGATGCGGCGTAAACGACGCGCGTGGCACTTGCTGGTAACTGGTCGGTCAACTTTCGCATGTAATCGAGTTGCCGCGAGAGGGTCAGACGGGGGCGTCCGTCAGCGTGCTTGTTGGAGTGGGCCGCCCACTTTGCCTCGGTATATTTCAGCCATGCGGCCAGATGCCGGAAACCGGCATCGCTGCCGCGCGACTGTCGAGAATTCCACGACCTTGTACGGGGATCACGCAGGGGGCCCGAGTAAGTACGCGGAAGGGGGCGATACTTTCGCCGAGCAGGACGGGGTGGAGAAATTCGGACTCGACCGGCCCGTGCGGTGGATCCACGTTTTTCCAAGGTTGCTTGTCCTGGCGTCCCTTTTTGCCGCGCATTCGTGGCGCTGCTGGGTTGTGGCCGAGTCTGCCGGCTTCTTCACGTTCGACGAAGAAGAAGCGGCGAGGCACGATGGTTGCGCCCTGCTTGAAGCGCGCGCGATAGGGCGAGGCGCCTTCGAGTGTCGGGACGGGTGGCCACTGGGCGGGGGCATGGCGGAGGTTGCGGTCGGCCTCTTTTTCCGAAGCATCGCGGCGGGGTAGATGTCCTACGTAACCTTCGACGCTCGTCGGCAGAGGTCCTGATTTGCCGCTTTGTCCGATCAGGACGCAGGCAGGTACGGGGAATAACGGCTGAGCTGTTTCGTCGGAGCTCCATGCTTCCAGGATGCGGACGGCAAGGCGACGGAATTCGCCGCGACGGAGACCGCCGAAAGCGGGCCGGTTCAGCGCCGCATAGGGCAAGACGAAAGCCATGATGCCGTCGGGTTTCAGATACCGCTCGGCGCAACGCGCCCAGAACAGGGCGGCGATATCCTGCTGGGTTGTCAGAACGCCACCGACCCAGAGGTTCAGCGGCTGGCAGGCCTCACGCAGGTTGGTCTTCATCTCTGCGCTGAGGTAACGGTAAGCGATCCAGGGAGGGTTTCCGAGCACAATGTCAGCCCCGTGATCAGGGCGGGAGAGCCATAGCGGTCGGACGAGGTTGCGGAGGACGTAGGGCCAGATATGGTTTCGTCCGGACTTATAGAGGTCGAGCAGGCGATCAAAAGTGGCGGTCATGGCGTCGGCGTCCTCGGGGGTGACGCCGTGGATGCGGAGCAGGACTTGACGAATGCGGGCCGGGGAAGCTTCGTCGTCCAGGCCTTCGGTGAGGACCTGAAGGCCGGGTTCGTATTTTGCCTGATCCTCGGCGAAGCCCGCAGGTACGCGAAGCGGCTGTTCGTTGGGGACCGAGACCTCCACGTAGATCTGATTGCCGAGGGGCTGAACATTCCATTGCAGCGAGTCGCCGAGGAAGACCGGGACGTGGATGGGGCTGGCGCGCTGATCGATAACTTCGCTAAGCGCGAGCAGCCAAGTGACGCGTGCGATGATGATCGCAACGGGATGCACGTCCAGTCCGCGGACGCGGGCGGCGCACTCGGTGATCAGACGAGGAGCTTTCCAGCCGGCGTGTTTTCCGGCAGCAAGGATCTGGCGGATTGCGTGAAACAGGAAGGTGCCGGAGCCGCACGCGGGATCGAGCATGCGCTGGTTGAGCGGATCGCGGACCGCACAGCGGGTGAGTTTCGCGGCCAGCCAGTCGGGCGTGTAGTATTCGCCGAGGTCGTGTCGCTGCGCGGGGTCGATCAGACTTTCGTAAAGCGCTTTGAGAACATCGACCTGGACATCTCGCAGACGGAAGCGCGCGGTCTGGCGAGCGATGCGCGGGACGAGCTGCGCGCCGTTTTGATCCTGCAGAACCCAATCGAAGAAATCGCTTTCAACAGCGCCATGAATTCCGACATCTGCAAGGGCCTGTCCGGAGAGGATTGCGTGGGCGTCGTTGACCGGCAGATCGAGCACGCGGGCGGCCACCGTTTTCGCCACGATCGTCAGATAGGTGTGCTGGAGGCTGTCGTCGCCAACAGCGGTGCCGTAAACAACTCCCAGCAGCCGATGCCAGAGGTCGCGCTTCAGCTTGAGTTCCGGATGGGATGACATGGCTGTCCAGAGGTCTTGCAGGACAAGGTTCGGACGTTCTCGTGCCCCGGACGTTGTGCCAGCGCTCGGGCGATTTTCGGCCAGGTCGGTCCGGCGCCATGTTTCGTTCATGGATTCAGCGGTTGGAGTGTTGCGGGCGAATAGGCAAGTGTTTTCCTGGGAGGCAGTGGCGGCTATTGTTTAAGCCATGGACCGATTCGCCGAGAAACCCGGCTTGTTCGATTCGCCAGCTGATTCGCGCAGTGCGAGCCTGGTGGACCAGTTGGACGAGCACCCGGGGGACGAATTTATTCAAGGGATACGGGACGAGTTGTGCGAGACGCTGGCGCTGGCGCGGGGGTCGGGTTCGCTCCCCTGGGCGGATCTGACCAAGACGTACATGGTGGAGATGCGGTTCAACTCCATTTCGCGGTGGCTGCCGCGGCGGGAGGCGGTAGCGTTGCGGAAGGCGTTCGCGGCGGAGATGGACCGGCTGTACGAGGCCGCGGATCAGATGCGGCCGGAGGTTCCGGGGGCTGATTTGGATTAGGTTGTACGAGTGATAGCTGTTGTCGATGTCCGTTCGGCGTCGGCTTAGTGCTGGCTCTCGTAACTTTGTGCAGGTCGTCTGGATCGCCACGCCCCGCTTTGCGGGGCTCGCGATGACGGGCGAACGGGCGGTGCGCCTGGATCACGGGGTCGGTGCCACGCAGGACGCCGGTAGTGCCTTGGATTGCTCCGGCCTTGCGGTTTTTGCGATGACGGGGTTTGGACTGACCCGGCCCAAGCAGCCGGCTGTCTACATCATGGCCAGCCAGCGCAATGGGACGCTCTACGTTGGGGTGACATCGGACTTTGCCCGGCGCGTCTAGGGGCACCGGAACGGCAGCGTACCAGGTTTCACCAAGCGATATGGTTGCAAACTTCTCGTTTATTTCGAGTTACACCAGGATATGCGGTCGGCTATCGCGCGGGAGAAGCAGATTAAAGCAGGCACTCGGGCGAAGAAGCTTGCTCTAATCGAGAAGGGGAATCCAACTTGGCGCGACCTTTACGATGAGATCGTGTGACGCACCGGGTCGGCCCTCCGGTGCGGTAGGCCTGGATCGCCACGCCCCGCTGCGCGGGGCTCGCGATGACGAGGCGGTGCGCTCCTCGCAATGACACGTGTAGGGACCAACAAAAAGGGCGGGCCGTGTGGCCCGCCCGATTGGTAACGTCTGAGACGACCCGGATCAGAAATCCATATCGCCCATGCCGCCGCCGCCCGGGGGCATCGGCGGAGCCTTCTTCTCCGGCTTCTCGGCCACCATCGCCTCCGTGGTGACGAGCAGACCGGCGACAGAGGAGGCGTCCTGCAGCGCGGTGCGGACGACCTTGGTCGGGTCGATGATGCCGGCCTTCACGAGGTCCTTGAACTCGCCGCTCTGCGCGTCGAAGCCCCAGTTATACTCGCTCTTGTCCAGCACCTTGCCCGAGACCACGGCGCCGTCCTCGCCCGAGTTCGCGGCGATCTGGCGCAGCGGAGACAGGATCGCCTTGCGGACGATGTCGATGCCGAAGCGCTGGTCGTCGTTGTCGCCCTTGAGCTGGGCGAGCAGCACGGTGGCACGCGCGAGCGCAACGCCGCCGCCCGGGACGATGCCTTCCTCGACCGCGGCGCGGGTCGCATGGAGGGCGTCATCGACGCGGTCCTTGCGCTCCTTCACCTCGACCTCGGAGGCGCCACCGACGCGGATCACCGCAACGCCGCCGGCGAGCTTCGCCAGCCGCTCCTGCAGCTTCTCACGGTCATAGTCGGAGGTGGTTTCCTCGATCTGGGCGCGGATCTGGTTGCAGCGGCCCTTGATGTCGTCCTTCTTGCCGGCGCCTTCGACGATAGTGGTGTTCTCTTTCTCAATGAGCACCCGCTTCGCCTTGCCGAGCATGTTCAGCGTGACATTCTCGAGCTTGATGCCTAGGTCTTCGCTGATGACCTGACCGCCGGTCAGGACGGCGATGTCCTCCAGCATGGCCTTGCGGCGATCACCGAAGCCAGGGGCCTTGACGGCGGCGACCTTCAGACCACCACGCAGCTTGTTCACGACCAGGGTGGCAAGGGCCTCGCCCTCGACATCCTCGGCGATGATCAGCAGCGGACGGCCGGCCTGCACGACGGCTTCCAGCAGCGGCAGCATGGGCTGCAGGCCGGAGAGCTTCTTCTCGTGGATCAGGATGTAAGGCTGATCCAGCTCGGCGATCATCTTCTCGGCGTTGGTGATGAAGTAAGGCGAGACGTAGCCGCGGTCGAACTGCATGCCTTCGACGATGTCGAGCTCGGTCTCGATGCCCTTGGCTTCCTCGACCGTGATCACGCCTTCGTTGCCGACCTTCTGCATCGCCTCGGAGATCATCTTGCCGATCTCGGTGTCCCCGTTGGCGGCGAGGGTTGCGACCTGGGCGGTTTCACCCGGCGTTGTGATCTTGCGCGTGTTCTTCTTGAGCTCCTCCACGACGGCGTTGACTGCCTTGTCGATGCCGCGCTTGAGGTCCATCGGGTTCATGCCGGCAGCCACGGCCTTGGCGCCCTCGCGCACGATGGACTGAGCGAGCACGGTCGCGGTGGTGGTGCCATCACCAGCCTGGTCGTTGGTCTTGGAGGCGACCTCGCGGACCAACTGGGCGCCCATGTTCTCGAATTTGTCCGGGAGCTCGATTTCCTTCGCAACGGTCACGCCGTCCTTGGTGATGCGGGGTGCGCCGAAGCTCTTGTCGAGCACGACGTTGCGGCCCTTGGGGCCGAGCGTAACCTTTACCGCGTCGGCGAGGATGTCCACACCGCGCAACATGCGGTTCCGGGCATCGCCGCCGAACTTGACGTCTTTTGCAGGCATTTTCGATTATTCCCTGGTTATCTGAACGAAGCTGTTGATGAAGGCCCGCTCAGGCAGCCTTCTTCTTAGCGACAGAGGCGTCCACGACGCCCATGATGTCGGACTCTTTCATGATCAGCAGCTCTTCGCCGTCGATCTTGACCTCGGTGCCCGACCACTTACCGAACAGAATGCGGTCGCCTGCCTTCACGTCCAACTGGACGATCTGGCCCTGCTCATTGCGAGCGCCGGGGCCAACCGCGATGACCTCACCCTCAATGGGCTTTTCCTTGGCAGTGTCGGGGATAATGATGCCGCCGGCGGTCTTTTCCTCGGCTTCGATGCGCCGGACCACGACCCGGTCGTGGAGGGGACGAAACTTCATACGGATCGCTCCTGGTATGATTGATAGATGAATGGGTTGCGAGCAGGGGTGCCGCCCCAGATGAGAGCGCGGCACGTTGCTAGCACTCCCGGTCTGGGAGTGCCAGCGATCTAGTCTCGTTGCGGGGCCAAGTCAAGACCGGCAGCAATGTAAGATGAGGAGTGATAACGTACTGATATCACTTCATTTTTTTCTTGCGACTCGTGATCCGGACGCTAGCATGATCGTTGGGGCCTCGACTGGAAAAAGGGAGACTGCACGGATTATGAGTTTCGCGTTGCAGTTAAAAGACTACCGCCTGACCACAGCTGAGATTCTCTACCGCATGCCGGATCATCCGGAAATTCTGCAGAGCTTTATCTGGCAGGACATGGACCTTGCGCCGGAGTACCCGGTGCTGCGCAAGTTTCTGGCGTTCTGGCAGCGGGAACTGGACGGGCCGCTGCATTCGGTTCGGGTTGCGTCCGCGAAAGTGGTCCGGCCGGCGTCGTATCGGCACCCGGTGTTGCTGCGGTTGCAGTGACGCTGTCGCCCTCACCCGGCGCGCTGCCGCGCGCCGACCTCTCCCGCAAGCGGGAGAGGTGAATAAGGTTGGCTCTCGGTCTGGTCCTCGGTATCCGCTTCAAACAGCTCCTGAAGCTCCTGAGCGGCCTGCTGTGTGCTTTGGATGAGCTGGGTTTCGTCGTGGGCGATAGCCTGCGTCTCCTCCAGATTGCGTTCGTCGTGTTCTCGGAAGAGCTCGATGGCACGGCGTGCGGTGTCTTCAGGGATGCCGAGTTCGTCTAGCAGGATCTCGGCGAGCCGTAGGCTGGAGAAGAAGGTCTCGCGCACGATGGCTTTCACGCCGCGGTCCATCAGCAGGTGCGCGTGATGCCGGTTGCGCGCGCGGGCCAGGATGACGAGGTGCGGAAAGTGGCGCCGGGCCATGTCCACGACCTGCAGGCCCTCGTCCACATCGTCCAGGGCGACAACCAGGATGCGGGCCTTGTCGGCGCCAGCCGCCCGAAGGATCTCCTCGCGGGCTGGGTTTCCCAGGTAAACCTTGCCACCAAAGCGCCGGATGACCTCGACCTGCGAGGGACTTTTATCCAGGGCGATGAAGGGGATTCGCTGCATGCGAAGGATCCGGCCGACGATCTGGCCCATGCGCCCGAAGCCGCAGATCAGGATCCGGGCGGGCGGCGCTTCGATGCGGTCCGGGGGAGGCTCCCGGCGCCGTTCGAGACGGGGAAGCACGAGTCGTTCAGACCCGGTGAAGAGGATGGGCGCCAGCATCATGGAGAGAGCGACGACGACGGTTGCGAAGTCGGCATGCGGCTGATCGAGGGCACCGGTAGCGACCGCGGTTCCGAACAGGACGAAGCTGAATTCGCTTCCTTCCGGCAGGGCAAGGCTGAAGCGGAGCGCGATCCGGGCGGAGCGGCGTTTTATCAGTTCTACGGTGAAGGCCACGGCGGCCTTGACTAGCAGCAGCACCGGCACTGCGATGACGACTGCCGCGGGGTGCCGCAGCACGAGGCCGAGGTTGGCGGACATGCCGATGGAGATGAAGAAGAAGCCGAGGAGCAGACCCTCGAACGGCTCGACATCCGCCTGGATCTCGTGGCGGTACTCGGAGTCGGAAAGGATGACGCCGGCCATGAAGGCCCCGAGCGACATCGAGAGCCCGGCCCAGTCGGCGAGCGCGGCCGTGCCTGCGACCAGGAAAAGTGCGGTGGCGGTGAAGACCTCCTGAGTCTGGGCGCCGCCGACCAGGCGGAAGATGGGGCGGATAAGAAAGCTGCCGCCGACCAGAATAACCGCGATCGCGATGACGTCGCGGAGAACGGCCTGCCAGGGCACGTGAGTGGGCAAGGCGGGATTGGAGAGCAGGGGCACGAGGGCGACCAGGGGAATGAAGGCGACGTCCTGAAACAGGAGGACGGCGAAGCTGTCACGCCCGGCGGGGGAAGAGAGCAGGTTGCGCTCTTGCAGCATCGGCAGGACGATGGCGGTGGAGGAGAGGGCCAGGCCGAAGCCGAGCACGACCGCGCCGGTCCAGGGGACGCCGGCGAGATGGGCGAGGGCCGTGAGCAGGATGGCGCTGGGGATCAGTTGTCCCAGACCGAGGCCCAGGATGGTTTTGCGCAGCACCCAAATCCGGTGTGGCTGCAGCTCCAGCCCGATCAAGAACAGGAGCATGATCACGCCGAGTTCCGATACGTCGGCGATGCGCTGGACGTCGGTGACCAGGCGGAAACCGGAGGGACCGATGAGGACGCCCGCGATCAGGTAACCGAGGATGCTGCCGAAGCCCAGGCGGCGCGAGATCGGCACGGCGATGGCAGTCGCACCGAGCAGGATCACCAGGGTTTCGAGCATGGGACGCTCTTGGCTACTTTTGGGTGTGGCGTCCAGGGCGAGAAGGGTACGGCCGGGGGCAACTCGTCCTTAGCTAGTCATCCGCGCCGAGGACTTCGACCGGCCGATCGCCGGGTCAGGCGAGTGGTTCGCGCCGTATGTCGAACGTCAGGTCCGAGACATGCTGGGCGAGAGCAGCGCCTCTCGGACCATCGTCGATCAGGTTTGCAGCCTGATCCGGCGGAATCTCGGGCATGAACCGGTCACGCTCGAAAGCATCGCGGCCGCTCTTGGTGTTTCCACGCGGTCCTTGCAGCGCCATCTCGCAGCGGAGCAAACCTCGCTACGCGAACTCACGCGCGAGATCCGCGTTGCCGAAGCCAAGACCCTGCTCTCGGACGGGCGCCTCCGCAGTGGCACCGTCGCGCACGCGCTTGGCTATGCTGATAGCACCGCCTTCTGGCGGGCCTTCAAATCCTGGTCCGGGATGTCCCCGCGAACCTTTTCGCGAACGTCGCGCAAGTCATGAGCGCGGCGAGGGGCCGAGTTGGCCGACTCATTTAAGCCAGTTAACGAACCCAAATCTTTCGTCCGTCAGCCGTGGTGGCGCCTCGGTGTTCTCGGCGATCGTGACCGGCCCTATGCGAGTCTGCCGATTGGATAGTGAACGTGGTTAAGGATCTGAAGGAGAGTTTAATGGTAGCCGGGGTACACGTGCACTGATCCCTGGACTCGCCAGGGGGCGAAATCGGGCTATACCGACGTGCCATGCCGTTCGACACGCGTACGCTCGCCGCCGACGCCAAGGCGGACCGGGCGGCCGGCCCGGAAAATCGCCGTTTGGTCGCAACCTGGCTATTTGCGATCTGCGGCATGATCCTGATCATGGTGGTTCTGGGCGGGCTGACCCGGCTGACGGGGGCCGGACTGTCGATCATGGAATGGAAGCCGGTGGCGGGCGCGCTGCCCCCGCTCAGTCATGCCGAGTGGGAGAAGCTGTTCGCGCTCTATAAGGGCATTCCACAGTACCAGATCCTGCATCCGCGGATGGGGCTTGCCGGCTTCCAGGGGCTGTTCTGGATGGAGTGGGTGCATCGGCTATGGGGGCGGCTGATCGGGGTGGCGTTCCTAGTGCCGCTGGTGTGGTTCTGGGCGACCGGGCGGGTTGAGCGTCGGTTGCGGCCGTGGCTTGCGTTGCTGTTTTTGCTTGGCGGGCTGCAGGGGGCGATAGGCTGGTTCATGGTGGCGTCCGGATTTTTTCCGGATAGCACGGCGGTGGCGCCGATCCGCCTCGCGGTTCACTTGGCGCTGGCGCTGGCGCTTTATACGGCGATCCTGTGGACTGGGATGGAGGTGCTGCGCCCGGCCGGCGATGCTGGCGCGCGGGCGCCATGGTTGCGGCGAAGCCTGTTGGTGTTTCTCTCGCTGCTTATGGTGACCATTGTCGCCGGGAGCTTGGTGGCGGGGACGCACGCGGGGTTCGAGTTCAACACATTTCCGCTCATGGAAGGGCATCTCTTGCCATCTGGTTATGCGCGACTGCAGCCGTTCGTGCGTAACCTGACGCAGAATCTGGCGGCAGTGCAGTTCGATCACCGGATTTTGGCGACATTGACGGCGCTGGCGGGTGCGATGGTGGTGGCAGTCGGGCTGCGGCACCCGTCGCGGCGGGTGCGGCGGACGGCAATGGCGGTTGGCGCGGTGGTGGTGACGCAATATCTGCTTGGGGTGGCCACGCTGCTTTTGGTTGTGCCGGTGCAGGTTGCCGTGGTGCATCAGACCAATGCCGTGCTGGTGCTAACGGCCGGGCTGTACGCGCTGCACGCCACGCGTGTGATCAACGGGATAAGGGACTGACGATGTCAGCTTTGGCAGCAACCGACCGGCTTTTTTTCGAGCGCGCGGACGCCATGCTCGCCCGCGAGGACGCCGAGCGGATCATGGGGACGGCGCTCGCGAAGTCGGATGACGGGGAGCTGTTCCTGGAATACCGCGAGAGCGAGCACCTGAACCTGGATGATGGGCGGATCCGCAGCGCGGGGTTCGACACGTCGCTAGGCTTTGGATTGCGCGCGGTGGCGGGCGAGTCGACGGGATACGCCCATGCGGGCGAGATCTCGGAGCCGGCGCTGCGGCGCGCGGCGGAGAGCGTCACCGCGGTGGCCGTGGGACATTCGGGGACGAAGACGGAACCGCCGCGGGCTACGAACGCGCGGCTGTATGACGAGGCGAACCCGCTTGGGGAAGCAGGGTTTTCTGCGCGCACGGCGTTACTCTCGGAGATCGACGCGTATGCGCGGGGGAAGGACGCTCGGGTGAAGCAGGTAATGGCTTCGCTCGCGGGCGAGTGGCAGGCGGTGCAGATCATCCGCGCGGATGGCATGCGGGTAGCTGACCTGCGTCCGCTGGTGCGGTTGAATGTATCGATCGTGGTTGAGCAGAGCGGCCGACGTGAGACGGGGAGTTACGGCAGCGGCGGCAGGTTCGGCTACAGCCGGATCGTGACCCCGGAGAGCTGGCGGTATGCCGTGGATGAGGCATTGCGCCAGGCGTTGGTGAACCTGGACAGCCGGCCGGCGCCAGCCGGCGAGATGGAGGTGGTGCTGGGGCCTGGATGGCCCGGCATTCTGTTGCACGAGGCGATCGGGCATGGGCTGGAGGGGGACTTCAACCGCAAAGAGACCTCGGCGTTTGCCGGTCTGCTTGGTCAGCGGATCGCCGCGCCGGGGGTGACGGTGGTTGATGACGGGACGCTGGCCGACCGGCGGGGCAGTCTGACGGTGGATGACGAAGGCACGCCAAGCAGCCGGACGGTGTTGATCGAAAACGGTATTCTGACGGAGTTTATGCAGGATCGCCTGAATGCCCGCTTGATGGGGGTGCGGCCGACGGGGAATGGCCGGCGAGAGTCGTTCGCGCATGCTCCGATGCCGCGGATGACGAATACCATTATGCTCGGGGGGGCGCACAGCCAGGAGGAGATGATCCGTTCGGTCAAGCGGGGTGTGTTTGCGGTGAACTTTGGCGGCGGGCAGGTGGATATTACGTCGGGGAAGTTCGTGTTCTCCATGAACGAGGCTTATCTCATCGAGGACGGCAAGGTGACGTCGCCAGTAAAGGGGGCGACGCTGATCGGCAACGGACCCGACGCGCTGACGAAGGTGGAGATGGTCGGGAACGACATGGCGCTTGATCCCGGGATCGGGACCTGCGGCAAAAACGGCCAGGGTGTGCCAGTGGGGGTAGGCCAGCCGACGATCAAGTTGCGCGGACTGACGGTGGGTGGCACGGCAGCGTAATTATTCGAGGTTGAAGATTCCAACTCGACACGTCCGCTAGTTTGTGTCGAAGTAATCGGGTGGTGAAATCGTTCAGGAGCATTGTCGCAACAATTGGCGCGGCCGCTGTGCTGGCCTGCTTTTCTGGACAGGCGTTAGCGGACCGGGGGTGCCCGGAAGATCCGCCTACGCCTGTTATGAAACTGTCGCACCTTCGGGCGGCGCTGACGCACGGGCAGGAGGGGATTATCGTGGCGATGGGTTCGTCCTCGACCGCGGGGACGATGGCGTCGGACCCGGCCCGGACGTACCCGGCCGAGTTGCAGTCATATCTATCGGCGGCGCTGCCGAGCAGGCATATCGCGGTGATAAATCGTGGTATTGGCGGTCAGGACGCGGTGCGGGAGTTCGCCCGGCTTGAGGCCGATGCGATTGCGGTGCGCCCGCAGCTTGTTGTGTGGCAGGTCGGTGCGAATGCGGTGCTGCGCGGGATGGACTCCCAGGTGTTTCGCGATCTGGTGACGGCGGGGGTTCGTGAACTGCAGGCTGCGGATATCGACGTCATTCTTATGGACAATCAGCGCTCGCCAAAGCTGCTGGCGTCGCATCAAGATGCCGTGGTGAATGAGACGCTGGCGGAGATCGCCCATCAGACGGGCGCGTCTCTATTTTCGCGGGACCGGCTAATGGAGTCCTGGGAAGACGAGGGGGACGGGCCGGTGCGGTTCGTCGCTGCCGACGGGCTGCACCATAACGATCTTGGTTACCGCTGTATCGCACGCGCGCTGGGGAGCGAAATAGCGGCGGGGGTGACGCCGGCGGCGCTGTCGGCCAGTCGCTAGCTACTCGGCGCCCTCACCCGGCGCGCTGTTCGCGCCGACCTCTCCCGCAAAGCGGGAGAGGTAAGTAGGTGCGACGTCTGCGATCACTATGAATTCGCTTTAACAACTCGGCGCGCTCAGTCCGCGCGCTGCGCCCGCCTCCCGGAGAGCTGGAGAGGTGAGTTTGGAGCTTCGTCTCCAGTCGCATGAACTCGTCCACATACGGGGAATCAGTTCCTTCGCGGGGTGATGATCAGCCGGCTATCGCAGTCAAGGACAACACCCGTGCGTCTGCTCACGATTTCGTGATTTTTTCCTTTCATTTACCTTTACGCAATGGTATGGGGGCGTGTCTTTTCGAAACGGAGAAAATTCCGATGCAATCGCCTTCGGCCTCCTCCACCGGCCTGCCGTCGAGCGCCAGCGCTGGTGATTCCCCACATGTTCAGCCTGCATCGTCTAAGGAGTTGCCGCGGACGCTTTTTCCCATTCCGCCGGAGATAGCCGATAGCGGACGCATCCGCATGGGCGCTGGTTGCCGCTTACCCCCCGCGCGGTAAGCCCAGGGTCCGCCCGCAAGCCCCGTTAAGTCCCGCTCGGTAGAACAGGTTCGGAATGGGAATTGTCAAATTCTACCAACTGATCGACGGGGCGCGGCTGCCGCAGCGGGCGGACAAATCGGCGGCCGGAACTTTGCCGACCCGCGCATATCGCTATTGCGACGCCGTCACGACCGCTTCCGGATTCGGGTGGTGGGTCTTTCCCCCTATCGATCTTCAGTTGCTGTGGGATGGGAGGGTATCTACTGGCACTACGCGGGGGCGGCGAACTGGCTGCCGCTCCAACCGGCAGCGCAATTCCCCCATCAGGCGGCCCGATTCGATGCCGTCGCGCCGTCTGAGCTTTGCGGCTGCTCGCCACCGTTCCTGACCGCGCTGCCGGAACCCGGGGCCCTCCAGATCTGGACTGGCCTTATCGCGCGATCAGCGCCCGATTGGAGTCTCCTGGTCCGCGCACCAGCCAATTTGCCATTACCGGGCGGCTACGTCCTCTACGAAGGGGTAATCGAAACCGATCGCTGGTTCGGCCCGCTGTTCACCAATCTCAGGCTGACCCGCACCAACCAGCCAGTCACCCTGCGTGGCGACTTCCCGTTGGCCCAGGTGCAGCCGCTGCCGCGGTTGGCCTATGGTGACAGCACCTTGGACTCGATGGAACTCGTTCCCGGTATGGACCGGCTCCAACCCGATGACTGGGCTGACTACTACAATTCGATTGTCGTTCCGAATCTCTCGCCGGACCGGCCGCTCGGTTCCTATGCCGTTGCTGCCCGCCGGCGCCGCCATAAAGACAGATGCCCGATGCACGCCAGAGCGGCGCAGGAAGCCTATCCGGCATAAGCGTTTGCGATCAGCGCGTGTCCCAGTGACCTGCGCAAAGGGGGTCCGCGTTCGGATAATCCCGCCCGCCTCAGACCATCGGCGAAGCAGGCCAAATCCTGTTGCCGCTTGAATGGGGAGCGAGCAATCGCTTCCTGTACAGTAAAGCCTGGCTCCAGCTCCAGCAGGCGCTGGCGGATTACTGCGGTCTCCCCGTCCATGCCGAGGTGGCCCAAAGCCGAGAGCAATGACTTCAAAGTGGCAGATAGGCCCGGGTGCAGTTCGAGGGCACGACGGCCGCACTGCGCCGCCATTCCGTATTGCCCGGTCAGGAGGTAAGGCAGGCCCAGCGCCATCTCGAAGAAAAAACCATGCGGATCGAATGGCGACAGCGACTGCGCCTGTTGAATCGCACTGACCGCCTCGGCGTGCTCGCCGAGATAGGTATGCGCCAGGCCCCGATAGCACCAGGCAAGCGGCAGATTGGGATTGATAGCCAAGGCGCGCTGATGCAAACCCAACGCCGCATTCGGATCCCGTAACAGAAACGCACGAATATGTCCGGCCGTAGTGAGGCCGCGCGCATCCTCGGCATCCAGCGCCACCGCCCGCTCGGCATGGTCCAACGCCATTCGCCCGCCGCTGGCCCCGTCCTCGGCCCAACCCTGGCCGACCCGGAACAGAGACCAGTGCGCAAGCCAGGCGTGAGCTGCTGCGTTATCTGGATCGAGACGAATCGATTCCTTCAGAAGTGCGCCAGCCGGTTCGAAGCCGGTCCGGTCCAGGCGATAAATCGCCGGGATCGCTCGCAGCATGAGATGATAGGCGCTTGGGTCCACGACAGGCCTTGCGGCGAGTTGGTCGCCGGCCCGCAGCAGCACCTCGGGTGCTACCCGCGCCACTGTCTCGGCAGCGATCTGATGCTGCATACGGGACAAATCGGTTGCCGCACCCTCGAAGGAACGTCCCCACACCACCTCGGCATTGTTGTGCAGATCGATCAATCGCACGGTCAGGCGAACCTGCTCCTGATCCCGCAGCAGCGTTGCCTCGAAGACAAAGTCCAGATTGAGCTCCCGCCAGCGATGGGTCTGCCCGAGTTTTTCGGCCGCCACCGCCGCGACGGAAGCTGGTGCGATACAGGTGACCCAGCGAAAGCGCGACAGCGCGCTAGTGATCTCCTCCGCCAAGCCCACTGCAATCTCCGCGTCCGGCGCATGTCCCAGAGTGCGGATCGGCATGACGCCCAGCCGGATCGCGTTGTCTTTCAGGGTGGGAGACAAGACCGGCAGGCTGCTGACATAAGCCGGCTTGTCAAAGTGCGGTCGCTCGCGCAAGGCGCTCAACACTGCCTCGGTTTCGTCCGGAACCAAGCCCTCGCAAAACAGCCCATCGATCACCCGAAGCAGCTCATCAGGCTGATAAGGCTTCGGCAGGAGGGCGAATCCCTGCGCCGGTATGCCTGGGGCCACATCTTGCGCCGGACTTGCCGTCAAGAGCACGTGCAGTTTTGGCAGTCGGCGCCGCGCCTCCTGCGCCAAGGTAACGCCGCTGCCGCCATCGGCCAGGACGAGGTCCGTCAGCAGAATATCAGGTGGGCTTGACCCCTGCAGCGCCGTTTCTGCGGCTGCCGGATCTGCCACCGGCAGCACCTCGTATCCGGCATCCGCCAGCGTATCGCACGCAACCGCATCGTCCGTGACGACAAGAATACGACGACCTGAGGAGCGTGACTGGGAAGCTCGGGGCGCTTCTTGGCGGACACTGCGGGCGCGAGGGAACAGGAGAGAAATGCAAGTGCCTGCGCCGGGCTGACTGCGAAGTTCTACCCAACCCCCGGACTGGCGTACGAATCCCTGTACCTGCGCCAGGCCAAGACCGGATCCCTGGCCGATCGGCTTGGTGGTGAAAAATGGTTCGAATACCCGGCTCTGCAGAGCCGGGGGGATGCCAGAGCCAGTGTCGCGCACCTCGACCTTTACGTAGTCTCCGGGCTCGCAGCCCATGCCGGGCGCACCCGCCGGCGTCACCGACCGATTGCTCGCGCAGATGCTGATGCTGCCTCCCTCCGGCATGGCGTCGCGCGCGTTTATCACAAGGTTCAACAGCGCCGATTCGAGCTGTTCGGGATCGACCCGGCAGCGCCAGAGCAAAGGGGCGCAGGATATGTTTAGCCGAACACGCTCGCCGGCAGCGCGGGCCAGCAGCACCTGCAGGTCAGCCAACAATTGCGGAAGCCGGACGTCCTCAGCCTGCAGCATCTGTTGGCGCGCATACGCGAGCAACTGGGCCACGAGCCGACCACCGCGCTCCGCGGCTTTTTCGATCTGCGCGGCGCGGCGGGCGATCTGAGCGTCACCCTGAGCTTCCGCGCGCATTCGCACGACGGTGGCATTGCCAAGCATCACCGTCAGCAGGTTGTTGAAATCGTGCGCTATGCCGGCGGCGAGACCATCCACCGAGCGGGCAGGCTCCGGCTGGACCTGCTCCGCAGGACCGCTGTGCGTGCCGAGCTCCAGAAAACGCTGCGGCGGAACGCGGGCTCCGTCGCGGTTCGGTAGCTTCCGCTTGGGAAGCACTGTTAACCCGCCGGTACGATAGCTGTGTGCATTTTGTTCACGCTGCCGTCGAGCATACGCGCCAAGCATACACGGATAAGTTGAAAGACGGACTTCACAGGGTCGTGAAGAACCTGTTTTGGTTTGCCGATCCGCAACCGGTCGAAGCGAAGATGCAAACGGGCAACAGATGAGGCGCGGGTCCGGCTAGCGCTCGCCTCCGCCTGGCCCCCGGTTCGGGAAGCAGTACTCGCAGGGTTCGTTGGCCCAGGTAGCGCATCCGGCACATCCAAGCATGGCCAAAATGGCGAATGCCAGCACAAGGCGGTTCATGATGATCACATGGGGCAAACTCATGACCATGCCAGTCTGCCGCCCTCACCCACACGGCGCGCTGCGCGCGCCGACCTCTCCCGCGACGCGCTACGGTATTCACAGATCTCCCAAATCGGCGCCAAAGCGTGCCGATTGTGCGTCCGCTGGGCGCCGACCTTTCCGAAAAGAATCGAAAAGTGGTCGCAGAGTGCATGTTTTGAATCCGGGGGCGAGATGTGCGAATCCCGCAGCGCGACGCGGGAGAGGTTGGAAATGGCATCGATACAAATCAATCGTGCGCGTTGCGCATTCACCAAGGGGCGGTTGGCTGGACCGTCCCGCGAACGCGATGCCAAACAATCAGCGCAAAGCGGCAGGCGCAGGCGGGTTTGCGTGCGAACGAGGGGAGGCCCTGGATTGCGCCGAGGCGTGGGTCTCTGGCACTTGTTCGGGGGCGGATCCGCCGAGCGCGGCTGACAACCGGCGTGCAGTCTCGAGGAGCTGGGGAAGCAAGGAGCGGGGGCGAGGCGGGCGCATGCGCATGGAGGGCCCACTGACGGTGAGAGCGGCGACGACATGACCGCCGGCATCCCAGATCGGGGCGGTGATGGAGACAGCTCCGGGGTGCACCTCGTCGGAGGTTATGAGGAAACCCCGGCTGCGGATCCGTTGCAGATCGGCGGCGATCCAGTTGGGGTCTGTGCGAGTGGCGGGCGTGAAGCGGGGCAGCCGCTGCGTCAGGACCTGTGTTTGCACGGCCTCCGGGGCATAGGCGAGAAGCAGCCGACTTGGACCGGCATGTAAGGGAGAGCGCGTCCCAGGCTCGCTGTAGAGCCGCAGCCCCGGCTCGGCCTGGTACACCCCGACGGTTTCGGCCGCGAGGTTATCACGGGTGCGGAGATAAGCGTTCTCCCCCACGGCTTGACCGAGGGCGGCGAGGAACGAGGCGGCGGTGGCCGCCATGGCGCCCTGATCGTGGGAGGCGCGCCCGAGCATTGCCCAGCGTGCGCCGAGGCGCCAGACACCCCTTGCCTCATCCTGGATAGCGAATCCGCGGCTTTGCAGGGTGCGGAGCAGGCGGAATGCGTTACTGCGGGTGCATTTGGCTTGTGCTGCAAGAGCGACGAGAGTGGCCGGTCCGGTGCGCGCGAGGGCATCGAGCAGATCGAGCGCGCGCTCCACCGCCGCGATGCTATAGTCCGGCGGCTCGGACCGGGGTCCCGGGGCGCGTTTGCGGGCCGGCTTTGGCTTCACGCGTGGTTTCCTGACCGGCGCGCGTGCTTTGCTGGCGCCCTTGCGAGGCGGACGCATCAGAATTTTCCGCATCCGCGGATCGGAACGAATTTGCCGATAATCATCCGTACTTCGTGAGTAAAGTACAAGTGGATTAATGTTGCCACCCCGGTCGCATCGGGTCAAAGGGCAAACCGCGAAAAATAATGGTGCTTGCTAAATGGACGGAGCGGTTGTTTTCAGGCCGACACAGAGCGCCGCAAAGTGGAGAGTGAGGGCCGCGGAGGATCTTTGGGTTTACCTTGTGGGTGGTGGCGGGCTGGGGTAAAGGCCGGCGCTTGCGATTAGAGCCGGAGTACAGCCGGCGAGAAAGCGGCGCCGGCGGGCGTGGTGGAATTGGCAGACACGCCAGATTTAGGTTCTGGTGGCGAAAGCCGTGGGGGTTCAAGTCCCTCCGCCCGCACCAGAACCTGATGGAGAAGAAACTGCGCGATGCAGGTGACTGAAACGCTCTCTGAGGGCCTGAAGCGAGCCTTCACGGTGGTGGTTCCCGCCGCCGATATTCAAAGCCGGCGCGAGGCGCGGCTGACCGACCTGGGCAAGCAGTTGCGGTTGCCCGGTTTCCGGCCGGGGAAGGTGCCACTTCCGGTGGTTCGTCAGCGATACGGCAGTGCGGTGACGGCGGAGGTGCTGGAGGAATCGGTCAACGACGCTGCCCGGCAGGTAATGTCCGACCGCGGGCTGCGGGCTGCCATGCAACCGCGGATTGACTTGGTGAATGCCGATCCGGCCCGGGATCTCGAGTTCAAGCTAGAGCTGGAGCTGCTGCCGGAGATCCAGTTGCCGGACCTGACCAGCCTGGAGCTGGTGCGGCGCAAGGCGGACGTGTCGGAGGAGGCGTTGAGCACCGCGCTCGCGAACCTGGCCCGGCGGAACCGGACGGTTGTGCCAATTCCGGTGGACGAGCTGGGCGAGCGAGGAGCCGCTCCAGGCGAGGTCGCGCAGGTGGACTATGTCGGGCGGATTGACGGGGGCGAGTTTCCCGGCGGATCAGGGACTGATGTGGATGTGGAGATTGGCGGTGGGGGGTTTATCCCCGGGTTTGCGGAGCAGTTGGAGGAGATCCGGCCGGGTGAGACACGCTCGATCACGGTGACCTTTCCAGAGGGGTATGGGGTGCCGGATGTCGCGGGTAAGACGGCGGTATTCGAAGTGACGGGGAAGGCGGTCAAGCGCATCGAAGAGCCGGCGATGGACGAGGCTTTCGCGACCCGTCTTGGGTTTGAAAACCTGGAGGAGCTCAAGGACTTCGCGCGCCGGCAGATCCAGCGGGAATATGATGAGATGTCGCGGCTCGGGGTGAAGCGCGAGCTGCTCGACCGGCTGAACGACATGATCAGCTTCATCTTGCCGGACGGCCTGGTGGAGGCGGAGTTCAGCCAAATCTGGAACAGGGTCGAGGCGGACCGTAAGGCCGGGCGGCTGGACGAGGAGGACAGGGCGAAGGACGACGCGACGCTTCGCACGGAATATCGCCGGATCGCCGAGCGGCGCGTGCGACTCGGGTTGCTGATCGCGGAGATCGGGCGTGCGCATGCGATCGCGGTGGGCCAGGATGAGCTCACGCGCGCGATGCGGACCGAAGCGCGGCGCTACCCGGGGCAGGAGGAGCGGATGATGGAGTTCTTCCGGAAGAATCCCAGCGCGGCCGAGACGCTGCGTGGGCCGATCTTCGAGGAGAAGGTGGTGGATTTTATCCTCGGGCAGGCCAGGGTGACGGAAACGATGGTGCCGCCGGAGGAGTTGGCAGCCGAGCCGGAGGAGAAGGCGGAGGCGGCCGGGGAGGAGACGGGTGCTGCGACGGAATTCCAGAGCGCGGAGGAGTAGAATGAGAGGCAGCGCGCTGGCACCGTTGTTGCGAATGGTCGCGTCAAGCCCGACCACAAGGATGGCTGGGTCAAGCTCGGCCATGACGCCAATGGGTGTTCGCCTGCGACGGTGACTTCTCCCCGGGGGGAGGGGCGCCTATCTACGAGGCTCTCGATTGAAGGTGTCTGGTGGCATGAGGGATCGTGATCCCGTTGAGGTCTATGGCAACACGCTCGTTCCCATGGTGGTTGAGCAGACTGCCCGGGGGGAGCGGGCGTACCGATATCTTTTCGCGACTGTTGAAAGAGCGGATCATTTTTATGACCGGGCCGGTGTTCGACGCGGTAAGTTCGCTGATCTGTGCCCAGTTGCTGTTCCTGGAGTCGGAAAACCCGAGCAAGGACATCGCCTTCTACATCAACAGTCCGGGTGGGGTCGTGTCCTCGGGTTTGGCGATATACGATACGATGCAGTACATCCGGAGTCCGGTCAGCACCGTGTGCATTGGTATGGCGGCATCAATGGGTAGTCTGCTGCTGGCCGCCGGGGCCAAGGAAAAGCGCTTTGCTTTGCCCAACGCGCGGATCATGGTGCACCAGCCTTCCGGTGGGGCCCAGGGTCAGGCTTCCGATATCGAGATTCAGGCGCGTGAAATATTGACATTGCGCAAACGACTGAACGAGATCTATGTGCGGCATACGGGGCAGCCGATCGAGGCGATCGAGCGGAAGCTGGAGCGGGACACCTATATGTCGGCCGAGGAGGCACGGGATTTCGGGATTGTGGACGCGGTTGTGGAAAACCGGGTCACGCCCGAGGAGACCAGCAAGGGCTGATAGGACCCGGTGGGTCAACTCGCCATTGTTCGCGGGCGCTTAGGGCCGGCGGAAGGGGCTTGGTGGCTGGGCCGCCCAATCAGGCAAAACGTTGTCACAATTGTTGTCCCCGGGGACATTCGGGGTCTAAGCTAGACGGCGGGTCCCAGACGGGACAGGAGTACGTATGAGCAAGTCCGGTGATTCGAAGAATACCTTGTATTGCTCGTTCTGCGGGAAGTCGCAGCACGAGGTGCGCAAGCTCATTGCCGGGCCGACGGTGTTCATTTGCGACGAGTGTGTCGAGCTCTGCATGGACATTATCCGTGAGGAGCACAAGACCCACCTGGTGAAGTCGCGGGACGGGGTGCCGACCCCGCGGGAGATCTGCAAGGTTCTGGACGATTATGTGATCGGGCAGGACCATGCGAAGCGGGTGCTGTCGGTGGCGGTGCATAACCACTACAAGCGCCTCGCGCACGGACAGAAGAACAACGACGTCGAGATCGCGAAGTCCAACATCCTGCTGGTAGGTCCGACCGGGTCGGGGAAGACGCTGCTGGCGCAGACGCTGGCACGGATCCTGGACGTGCCGTTTACCATGGCAGACGCCACAACGCTGACCGAGGCGGGGTATGTCGGCGAGGATGTCGAGAACATAATCCTGAAGCTGTTGCAGTCGGCCGACTACAACGTGGAGCGGGCGCAACGGGGAATCGTGTACATCGACGAGGTCGATAAGATCAGCCGGAAGTCTGATAACCCATCCATTACCCGGGATGTGTCGGGTGAGGGGGTTCAGCAGGCGCTGCTGAAGATCATGGAAGGGACGATCGCGTCCGTGCCGCCACAGGGTGGCCGCAAGCACCCGCAGCAGGAGTTTCTGCAGGTCGATACGACCAACATTCTGTTCATCTGCGGCGGTGCGTTTTCCGGGCTGGAGAAGATCATCGCCGCGCGTGGGAAAGGATCAGGGATCGGGTTCGGAAGCGAGGTTCGGGACCCCGACGAGCGCCGGACGGGTGCCATCCTGCGGGAGGTGGAGCCGGAGGATCTTCTGAAGTTCGGGCTGATACCGGAGTTCATTGGCCGGCTGCCGGTGGTGGCGACGCTCGAGGATCTGGATGAGAATGCCCTGGTGGAGATCCTGACCAAACCGAAGAATGCGCTGAGCAAGCAGTATGCGCGGCTGTTCGAGATGGAGGGGGTGAAGCTGTCGTTTACTGAGGATGCGTTGCGATCCGTCGCGACCCGGGCGATTGCTCGGAAGACGGGCGCGCGGGGCCTTCGCTCGATCATGGAATCGATCCTGCTTGGGACCATGTTCGACCTCCCGGGGTTGGACGGGGTCGAGGAGGTGGTGATCAATCGGGAGATTGCGGAAGCGCGCGCCAACCCGCTTTATCTCTACGGGAAGGAGCGGGCGGAGAGTAGCGCGTAAGTTGTATTTTCGGCTGGACACCAGCCGGAATTTTCAAGACCTTGCGACCTGTTGGCCAGGTCCCGATATCGAGTTTCAATTTTACATGGGTGTGAAAGCGCCCAGCTCGGCGGGGTCTGTGCCGGAAGCGGGCGGATCGTGCCGCGACTGTCCAGAAGGAGGTCCACCATGACGCAATTCGATCGGCCAGAGCCGGTTCAGCCGGGACAACCGTCGGGTGAAGGCAAAGGGTCGGCAAACGCCGATGTGCTGCCGGTTCTGCCGTTGCGCGATATCGTTGTGTTCCCGCATATGATCGTGCCGCTGTTTGTAGGGCGGGAGAAATCGGTTCGCGCGCTTGAGGCGGTGATGAAGGACGACAAGCAGATTTTGCTTGTCGCCCAGAAGAACGCGCAGCACGACGACCCGTCGCCGGATGATATCTACCGGGTTGGCGCGGTTTCGACGATTCTTCAGCTCCTGAAGCTTCCTGACGGCACGGTGAAGGTGCTGGTGGAGGGTGGCCGGCGGGCACGGATTGCCGGGTTCAGCGAAACACAAGCGTATTTCGAGGCGTTCGTTGAGCCGCTGCCTGATCAGATGGGCGATCCGAAAGAGCTGGAGGCCCTGGGCCGGACGGTCGTTTCCCAGTTCGAGCAGTATATCAAGCTAAACAAGAAGATCGCGCCAGAGGTTCTGGTCTCACTGAATCAGATCGATGATCCGAGCAAGCTTGCTGACACGGTGGCCGCGCATCTTAATCTGAAGATCGCTGAGAAGCAGGAGGTTTTGGAAACTCAGAGCGTGGGCGAGCGCCTGGAGCGGGTGTTCGGACACATGGAGTCCGAGATCGGGGTGCTGCAGGTGGAGAAGCGGATCCGGAACCGCGTGAAGCGGCAGATGGAGAAGACCCAGCGCGAGTACTACCTGAACGAGCAGCTCAAGGCGATCCAGAAGGAGCTTGGCGAAGGCGAGGACGGCAAGGACGAGACCGCCGAGCTAGAAGACAAGATCAAGAAGACCAGACTGTCGAAGGAAGCGCGGGAGAAGTGCATTTCCGAGCTGAAGAAGCTGAAGACGATGAGTCCGATGAGCGCCGAGGCGACGGTGGTGCGCAACTACCTCGACTGGATGCTGTCAATCCCGTGGAAGAAGCGCAGCAAGATCCGCAATGACGTGGTGGAGGCGGAGAAGGTACTGAACGCTGACCACTACGGGCTGGAAAAGGTCAAGGAGCGAATTATCGAATATTTGGCCGTGCAGGCGCGGAGCCCGAAGGTGCGGGGTCCGATCCTGTGCCTCGTGGGACCGCCGGGCGTTGGTAAGACCTCGCTCGGGAAGTCGGTCGCGCGGGCCACGGGCCGGCAGTTCGTGCGTATGTCGCTGGGTGGCGTGCGGGACGAGGCCGAGATCCGGGGGCACCGCCGGACCTACATCGGCTCGATGCCCGGGAAGGTCATTCAGGGCATGAAGAAGGCGAAGACGTCCAACCCGCTGTTCCTGCTCGATGAGGTGGACAAACTGGGTGCGGACTGGCGGGGCGATCCCTCCTCGGCGCTATTGGAGGTGCTGGATCCGGAGCAGAACAACACATTCAACGACCACTACCTGGAGGTGGATTACGACCTGTCGGACGTCATGTTCGTGACCACGGCCAACAGCCTGCGGATGCCGCAGCCGCTGATGGACCGCATGGAGATCATCCGGCTCCCTGGCTACACCGAGGACGAGAAGGTGGAGATCGCCAAACGGCACCTGATCGCCAAGCAAGGCGAAGCGCACGGGTTGAAGAAGGACGAGTGGGCGATCTCGGAGGAGGCGCTGCGCGACCTGATCCGGTACTACACGCGGGAAGCGGGGGTGCGGAACCTGGAGCGGGAAATCGCAAACCTGGCGCGCAAGGCGGTCCGGGAGATCGTGACCAAGAAGGCCGCGAAGGTGCAGATTACTCGCAAGAACGTGGAGAAGTATGCGGGGGTCCGCAAGTTCCGGTTCGGCGAGACCGAGGCCGAGGACATGGTTGGTGTGGTCACCGGCCTGGCCTGGACCGAGGTCGGCGGCGAGATCCTGACCATCGAATCGGTGATGGTGCCCGGCAAGGGCAACGTGAAGCAGACCGGCAAGCTGGGCGAGGAGATGCAGGAGAGCATCTCGGCGGCCACGAGCTATGTGCGGTCGCGAGCGATCCGGTTCGGGATCAAGCCGACCGTGTTTGATAAGCGGGATATCCACGTGCACGTGCCGGAGGGCGGGACTCCGAAGGATGGACCGTCGGCGGGGATCGCGATGGCGACCTCCGTTGTGTCGGTCCTGACCGGAATACCGATCCGGCGGGATATTGCGATGACCGGGGAGATCACGCTGCGCGGCCGTGTGCTGCCGATCGGCGGGCTGAAGGAGAAGCTGCTGGCGGCTTTACGGGCGGGGATTACGACGGTGTTCATTCCCAAGGAGAATGAGAAGGACCTGGCGGAAATCCCTGACAACGTGAAAAAGAACCTGAAGCTGATCCCGGTTTCGGACGTGGATGAGGTGATTGCCCAGGCCTTGGCGCGGCGTCCTGAGCCGATCGAGTGGGAGGAACCGGAGGAGGCGGTCGCACCGCCCCAGCCGGCCGAGGCGGCTGTTACCCTGACGCATTGACCCCACCTCACCCCAGCCCTCTCCGCCCCCAACGGGGGGCGGAGAGGGAGTTTCTTTCGCGAGCCGCGGTTTTCCGCCATATTCCGCGTTGACGCGACGGAAAGCGGCCATTTAGTGTGAATGTGTTTCGGCTGACCGCAAATCGCGGGCAGCATTGACAATTGCGAGGCGCACGGGGGGAGTATTCGTGAACAAAATGGAGTTGATTACGGCTGTTGCGGAACAGACGGATCTTTCGCGTGCCAAGGCGACGGAGGTCGTGGATGCGGTCTTCGGTGCTATTGAAGGCGCGCTGAAAAAGAAGGAGGAGGTACGGCTAGTGGGGTTCGGGACCTTCGCAACGGCGAACCGGAAGGCTGGCACGGGGCGCAATCCGCGCACCGGGGAGCCGATGCAGATCGAAGCCTCAACAACCGTGCGCTTCAAGGCCGGCAAAGGCTTGAAGGACGCGGTGCAGTAAGGCAGACGACCCGGGGAGGGCGGTTAGCTCAGCGGTAGAGCATCTCGTTTACACCGAGAGGGTCGGCGGTTCGAAACCGTCACCGCCCACCATAAGCAGTCCTCAGATATCAGTCGTCAGTGGTCAGACGTCGCTGGGTTGACGACCTGGGGCCTGTCCACTAATCGATGACGCCTGCCGCAGCGGGTGTAGCTCAGTTGGTTAGAGCGTCGGCCTGTCACGCCGAAGGTCGCGGGTTCGAGACCCGTCACTCGCGCCAGCGGCGTAGTACGAGGCTGTGTTTGCAGAAACAGGGGGAAGCGCCATGGGGGTCTTTGACCGGCCAGGCGCGAGGATTGTAACGCATGCCTTACGTTTTGCCGCAATATCTTCCGGTGCTGGTGTTTATGGTTATTGCCGGGGTGATCGCCACGGCGATGATCGCGGCGTCCCTGATCGCCGGTAAACAGGATCCATATCCCGAGAAGCTGTCGGCGTACGAATGTGGGTTCGACGCGTTTGACGACGCGCGGCGGCGATTTGATGTGCGCTATTACCTGGTTGCGATTCTGTTCATCATCTTCGACCTGGAAGTGGCGTTTCTGTTCCCATGGTCCGTGAGCCTCGGGAATACAAGGCTGTTCGGATTTCTTTCAATGCTTGGCTTCCTTGCGGTGCTGACCATCGGTTTCATCTATGAGTGGTGCAAGGGCGCGCTGGAATGGGAATGATGACATGAGCCAGGCAGCGACGCCGATTGCGTGGAACCGGGAGGCGCTATCGCCCGGGCCAGAGCAGGAGGCGGTGATCAAGGGAATCACGGGGGAGATTGGGGGGAAGGGGTTTATTGTCGCCAATCTCGACCGGGTGGTGAACTGGGCGCGGACGGGGAGTCTGTGGCCGATGACGTTCGGGCTTGCCTGTTGCGCGGTGGAGATGATTCACGCGTATATGCCGCGGTATGATCTCGACCGGTTCGGCACCATTCCGCGAGCTTCGCCGCGGCAGAGCGATGTGATGATCGTGGCCGGTACGCTGTGCAACAAGATGGCACCGGCGTTGCGGAAGGTTTACGACCAGATGCCCGATCCACGTTGGGTGATCAGTATGGGAAGCTGCGCCAACGGGGGCGGATACTATCATTTCTCATACTCGGTAGTGCGTGGGTGCGACCGGATTGTGCCGGTCGATGTGTATGTGCCGGGATGTCCGCCTTCGGCTGAGGGCTTGGTTTACGGCATTCTGCAGTTGCAGAAGAAGATCCGGCGTACCGGGACGGTTTGGCGTGGCTGACCAGACGGAGGTGGCCGAGACCGCGGTCGAGGCGCTGGCGCGGGAAGTCGGTTCCATTGCGGGCGTGCAGGATGTGCGTCTGGAGCGGGACGAGGTTGTGGCGGATGTGGGCCGTGATGACCTTGTTGCGGTGATGACGACGCTGCGCGACGATAAGCGGTTTTCGTTAGAGCAGTGCATGGACATTTGCGGGGTGGATTGGCCGGACCGGCCAGAACGCTTCGATGTGGTTTATAACCTGTTGTCGGTGACGCTGAATCAACGCGTCCGCGTTATTGTCGCGACTAACGAGACGACGCCCGTTCCGTCGGTGCATGAAATCTGGCCGTCGGCGACGTGGTGGGAGCGTGAGTGCTGGGATCTGTTTGGGATCCTGTTTTCCGGGCAGCCGGATTTGCGGCGCATCCTGACCGACTATGGGTTTGAAGGGCATCCGCTGCGCAAGGACTTCCCGCTGACCGGACACGTCGAGGTCCGGTACGACGAGGACCGCAAGCAGGTGGTGTATGAGCCGGTGAAGCTGACGCAGGAGTGGCGGAGCTTCGACTTTATTTCTCCCTGGGAAGGGGAGGTTACGCTTCCTGGCGACGAGAAGGTGCATGCGCACCGGGGGCACCCGACGCGCTTTATGGATCGCCCGTCGCGTGACGAGAAGGGCTGAGTGGGATGAGCGGGGGGGTTCTACCGGAGACCGAGGCGAAACGGCACCGCGTCGTTGAGATTGACAGCCACGCCATCAACTTTGGTCCGCAGCATCCGGCGGCGCATGGGGTTCTGCGGCTGATCCTGGAGATGGACGGGGAGGTGGTGGAGCGCGCCGACCCGCATATCGGGCTGCTGCACCGAGGCACCGAGAAGCTGATCGAATATCGCACCTATTTGCCGAATGTGCCGTATTTCGACCGGCTGGATTACGTTTCTCCGATGTCGCAGGAACATGCGTATGTGCGGGCTGTGGAGAAGCTGCTGGGGATCGAGGCGCCGGAACGGGCGCAGTGGATCCGCACGCTGTTCGACGAGATTACGCGGGTTCTGAACCATCTGCTGAATCTTACGACCTATGCGCTAGACGTTGGCGCGATTACACCGAGCCTGTGGGGGTTCGAGGAACGCGAGAAGCTGATGGAGTTTTATGAGGCAGCTTCGGGCGCGCGGCTGCACTCGAACTACTATCGGCCGGGCGGAGTGAACCGCGATTTGCCGGTGGGTCTGGAAGAACGCATCGCGGAGTGGGCGGAGACGTTCCCGAAGTTTATCGATGATCTGGAAGACCTACTGACGGCAAACCGGATCTGGAAGCAGCGCCTGGTGGATATTGGGGTGATTTCGGCCGAGGAAGCGCTGGCCTGGGGTTGGAGCGGCCCCTGTTTGCGGGCTTCGGGGGTGCCGTGGGATCTGCGGCGGGCGCAGCCGTACGCGAAGTATAATGAGGTGGACTTCAAGATTCCCGTGGGCCGGAATGGTGACTGTTACGACCGTTACCTGGTTCGCATGTGGGAGATGCGGGAGAGCGTAAAGATTATCCGCCAGTGCCTGGCGAAGATGAAGCCCGGGCCGGTGCGCATTCTGGATAACAAGATCACGCCGCCGAAGCGGGCGGAGATGAAGCGATCTATGGAGGCGCTAATCCATCATTTCAAGCTGTTCACCGAAGGGTTTCACGTGCCGGCGGGGGCAACCTATACGGTGTGTGAGACGCCGAAGGGAGAGTTTGGGGTCTATCTGGTGGCGGATGGGACGAACCGGCCGTATCGGTGCAAGATTCGCTCGACCGGTTTTGCGTTTTTGCAGACGATGGATTTTCTAGCGAAGCGGCACATGCTGGCGGATACGGTGGCCATTATTGGTTCGCTGGACGTGGTGTTTGGGGAGATCGACAGATAGCAATGTCTGGCCTAGCGAAACCAGTTGCGGGAGTTCCGGCGCTGGAAGCTTACCAGCCGGCGAGTTTTAGGTTTGACGCGGAAGGTGAGGCGGAGATACGGCGGGCGGTCGCCAAGTATCCGCCGGGGCGGCAAGCGAGCGCGGTGATTGCGCTGCTGTATGTGGTGCAAGAGCAGATGGGACGGCAGACGGGAAGCGCCTGGGTGCCGCGCGCGGGAATGGATGCTGTTGCGGCGCGCCTGGAGATGGCGCCGATCCGGGTTTATGAGATCGCGACGTTTTATACGATGTTCAATCTGAAACCAATCGGAAAGTGGCATCTGCAGATCTGCACGACCACGCCCTGCTGGCTGCGTGGATCCGATGAAGTGGTGGCGGTGTGTCGTGCTGAGACCGGCATCGAACGCTGGGGCGAGACGAGCGCGGAAGGGCTGTTCACTATGACTGAGGTTGAGTGCCTTGGCGCCTGCGTGAACGCGCCGATGATGCAGGTCAACAACAAGGATTTCTACGAGGATCTGGACGCGGAGAGCACAAAGCGCCTGCTCGATGCGCTGCGGCAGGGTGAGCCTCCGCCGGCGGGCTCTATGGCGGGACGGCAGACTTCCGCGCCGGCGGGTGGGCCGAATACGCTGACGACATTGAAGTTCGAGCAGGGGACGTGATGCTCGAGGACCGGGATCGGATTTTCACAAATTTATATGGGCTGCATGACTGGCGGCTGAAGGCTGCTCGGAGTTGCGGGGATTGGGATGGAACGAAGGATATTCTGGCGAAGGGCCGCGATGCGATCGTAGAGGAGATTAAGCAGTCGGGACTGCGGGGCCGAGGCGGAGCTGGGTTTCCCACGGGGTTGAAATGGTCGTTTATGCCGAAACAATCGGATGGGCGGCCGGCGTATCTGGTGGTGAATGCTGACGAGTTGGAGCCTGGGACCTGTAAGGACCGGGATATTATGCGACACGATCCGCACAAGCTGATCGAGGGTTGCCTGATTGCCTCGTTCGCCATGGGGGCGAATAATTGTTTCATTTATATACGGGGGGAGTTTTATAACGAAGCGCGGGTATTAGAGGCTGCGATTGCGGAGGCCGAGCAGGCGGGGCTGATTGGAAAGAATGCCTGCGGGTCCGGGTGGGACATGGACATTCGGGTGCATCGCGGGGCGGGCGCGTATATCTGCGGTGAGGAGACGGCGCTGCTGGAGAGCCTTGAGGGTAAGAAGGGCATGCCGCGGCTGAAGCCGCCGTTTCCGGCGGCAGTCGGCGTGTATGGGTGCCCGAGCACGGTGAACAACGTGGAGAGCATCGCGGTGACACCCACGATTATGCGGCGGGGCGCCGACTGGTTTTCCGCGATCGGGCGACCGAAGAATACCGGACCGAAGATTTATTGCATTTCCGGTCATGTAAATAAACCGTGCAACGTGGAGGAGGCCCTGGGCATTCCCCTGCGTGAGCTGATCGAGCGTTATGCCGGGGGTGTGCGCGGCGGGTGGGACAATCTGCTGGCGGTGATCCCGGGCGGATCTTCGGTGCCGGTGATTCCGAAATCGGTGTGCGATGACGTGCTAATGGACTTCGACAGTCTGCGGGACGTGAAGAGCGGACTTGGTACGGCGGCAGTGATCGTGATGGACAAATCGACCGATATCATTCGGGCGATTGCGCGGATATCCCAGTTCTACAAGCATGAGAGCTGCGGGCAGTGCACGCCATGCCGGGAGGGCACCGGGTGGATGATGCGGGTGATGTACCGGATGGTGCAGGGGCGCGCGGAGCCCGAGGAGATCGATACGCTTGATCAGGTCACTCGTCAGGTGGAAGGGCATACGATCTGCGCGTTAGGCGATGCGGCGGCCTGGCCGATCCAGGGATTGATCCGCCATTTCCGGCCAGAGATCGAGGCGCGGATCGCCGCCTATAAACAACGCACGGGCGTTCCGCGCATGCCGATGGCGGCGGAGTAGGGATTATGCCGAAGGTTACGGTTGACGGCATCGAGGTTGAGGTTCCCGCCGGATCCAACGTGCTGCAGGCGTGCGAGGCAGCGGGGGTCGAAATTCCGCGGTTTTGCTATCACGACCGGTTGTCGGTGGCGGGCAACTGCCGGATGTGCCTGGTGGAGATCGAGAAGGCTCCGCCGAAGCCTATCGCTTCCTGTGCGTGGCCGGTTGCGGATGGGATGGTGGTGCATACCGATAGCCCGATGGTACGCAATGCGCGCCGGGGCGTGATGGAGTTTCTGCTGATCAACCATCCGCTGGATTGTCCGATCTGCGACCAGGGCGGGGAGTGCGATCTGCAGGACCAGGCGCTGGGATATGGGATGGATCATTCCCGCTATCAGGAGAACAAGCGGGCGGTCGAGGACAAGTATCTTGGGCCGTTGGTCAAGACGGTGATGACGCGTTGCATTCAGTGCACGCGGTGTGTGCGGTTCATCACAGAGGTTGCGGGCGTTCCGGAGTTGGGCGCCGTAGAGCGCGGTGAGAATCTTGAGATCACGACCTATGTGGATAAGGCGCTGAGCTCCGAGCTGTCAGGCAATATCATTGATCTTTGCCCGGTGGGTGCGCTGACCGCAAAGCCGATCGCGTTTGCGTATCGTAGCTGGGAGCTGAACAAGACTGACAGCGTGGATGTGCTGGACGGGATGGGCTGCAACATCCGGGTGGACTCGCGCGGCCCGGAGGTGATTCGCATTCTGCCGCGGCTGAATGAGGATGTGAACGAGGAATGGCTGGGCGACAAGTCGCGTTTTGCCATTGACGGCTTGAAGCGGCGGCGGCTGGACCGCCCGTGGATGCGGGTGAACGGCAAGCTTGTTCCGGCGACGTGGCCCGAAGCGTTCCATGCGGTGGTTCAGCGGCTGCAGCATACGCCACCGGACCGGATTGGCGCGATTGCCGGCGATTTATGCGATGCCGAGAGCATGTTCGCGCTGAAGGGGCTGATGACGGCGTTGGGGTCGGGCAATCTGGATTGCCGGCAGCGGGACGAGCAGCTCGATTGGTCGCGGCGCGAATTCTACATTTTCAACAGCGGGATCGCGGCGATTGATGAGGCGGATGCGATACTGATCATCGGGAGTAATCCGCGGCATGAGGCTCCGGTTCTGAATGCGCGGATCCGGAAGCGCTGGCTGGGTTCGAATTTGCCGGTGGGGGTGATCGCGCCGGCCTCGGATCTGACATATCCGGTGCAGCATCTGGGCGACGGTCCGCTGACGATGCAGGGCAGGATCGGGGCAGCGCGCGAGTTTATCGGCCGGATGAGGGACGCTAAGCGGCCGATGGTGATACTGGGTGCGCACGCCACGGCGCGTTTGGATGGCGCGGCGGTGCTCACGGCGGCGTGGAAACTGGCGGTGGATATTGGCGCGCTGCGGCCGGACTGGCATGGGTTCAACGTGCTGCATACCGCGGCGGCGCGGGTGGGTGCGCTGGACCTGGGATTTGTTCCGGGCCCGCGGGCGAAGAGCTTCGCGCAGATGATGGGCGGTGAGGCCGACGTGCTGTGGCTGCTCGGGGCCGATGAGTTCAACCCGGGGCGGATCGGCCGGGATACGTTCGTGATCTATCAGGGGCATCACGGGGATCGGGGTGCGGCTCGGGCCGACGTAATCCTGCCGGGGGCGGCGTATACGGAGAAGTACGGCACCTATGTGAATACCGAAGGCCGAGTGCAGCCCGGGCTATTTGCGGTGTATCCGCCGGGCGAGGCGCGGGAGGACTGGAAGATTATCCGCGCTGTGAGCGAACTGATCGGCCATAAGCTGCCGTACGATGACATCGAGACTTTGCGCGCGCAGATGGAGCAGGAGAACCCTGTGTTTGCGAGGGTGGATTTTATGCCGCGGTTTGGAGCGGGGGAGTTGGCGGGGCCGGCGGGCGATCCAGGTGCCATTACTGACGCGCCGTTCGTGCCGGTGTTCGACAACTATTATCAGACCGATCCGATCAGCCGGTCGAGTCCGACGATGGCGGAGTGCGTGTCGCTGTTCACGCCGCCGCAGCTTCAGGCGGCGGAGTAGCGGGAATGTCCAATACCGGCGTTTTTCAGTCGCCGCTTGCCCATCTGGGGCTGGAGTTCGGCGAAGCGCTGGCGCTTCTGATACCGCTGCTGATTATGGTTGCGTACCTGACCTACGCGGAGCGCAAGGTGCTGGCGGCGATGCAGATCCGGAAGGGCCCGAACGTAGTGGGGCCGTTCGGCCTGTATCAGCCGTTTGCCGATGCGATCAAGATGCTGACGAAGGAGACGATCATCCCATCAGGGGCGAACCGTCTCCTGTTTTTGCTGGCACCGATGATTACGTTTGGCCTGGCGCTGATTGCGTGGGCGGTGATCCCAGTCAATGCCGGATGGGCGATCGCGAATATTAACGTCGGCATTTTATATCTGTTTGCGATCAGCTCGATGGGGGTGTACGGAGTTATAATCGCCGGCTGGGCGAGCAATTCAAAATACGCGTTTCTGGGCGCACTGCGTAGTGCTGCGCAGATGGTCAGCTACGAAGTTTCGATGGGTTTTGTGCTGGTTTCGGTGCTGCTGTGCGCCGGGAGCCTGAACCTTAGCCGGATTGTTGAAGCGCAGCGGACCATCTGGTTTTGCATTCCGCTGTTTCCGATGTTCATCGTGTTCTTCGTTTCCGCGCTGGCAGAGACGAACCGGGCGCCGTTCGACCTGCCGGAGGGCGAGAGCGAGATCGTGGCGGGGTTCATGGTTGAGTACAGCTCCATGAGCTTCGCGCTGTTCTTCCTGGGCGAATACGCGAACATGATTTTGATGAGCGGGCTGACGTCGATCCTGTTCCTGGGGGGCTGGCTGGGACCGTTCGGGATCGGTCCAGCGCTGGGCCCGTTGTGGTTCTTCCTGAAGATCTGCTTCTGTCTGTTCGTGTTCATCTGGGTGCGGGCGACGTTCCCGCGCTATCGTTACGATCAGCTTATGCGGCTGGGCTGGAAGGTGTTTCTGCCGGCCAGCCTGCTCTGGCTGGTTATCACCGCCGGTGGCTTGCTTGCCACGGGCTTTGTTCCTGTTCCTGCCTGAGGATCGCGCCATGGCAGTGCTTGATAGGACCGCGCGAACCCTTCTGCTCTCCGAGCTGGTGGAGGGCATGTGGGTTACGCTGCGGTATTTCTTTAAACCAAAGGCGACCATCAATTACCCATACGAGAAGTCGCCGCAGAGCCCGCGGTTTCGCGGCGAACATGCCCTGCGGCGGTATCCGAATGGGGAAGAGCGTTGCATCGCGTGTAAGTTGTGCGAGGCGATCTGCCCGTCGCAGTGCATCGTGATCGAGGCGGAGCCGCGCGAGGATGGGTCGCGGCGGACCACCCGGTATGACATCGATATGACCAAGTGTATCTATTGCGGCCTGTGCGAGGAGGCTTGCCCCGTGGATGCGATTGTCGAAGGTCCGAACGCGGAGTTCTCTACGGAAACGCGGGAGGAGCTGTTTTACGACAAGCAGAAGCTGTTGGCTAATGGGGACATCTGGGAGGCCGAGATTGCCCGGCGTCTTGAGATGGACGCCCCGTACCGGTAAGGGCGCGCCGCGATGTCATCGATATACCCGACGGTCTGCTTCTATGTTTTTTCCGTGATACTCGTGCTGTGCGGGGCGATGGTGGTCAGCTCCCGCAATCCAGTGCATTCGGTGCTGTTCCTGATCGCCGCGTTCTTTAACGCGGCGGCATTATTTCTGATCGCCGGGGCGGAGTTTCTCGCGTTCATTCTGGTGATTGTGTATGTGGGCGCGGTCGCGGTGCTGTTCCTGTTCGTGGTGATGATGCTGGATGTGGATTTTGTCCAGCTGCGGAGCGGGTTTCAGCGATACTTGCCGATCGGGATCGCGATTGGTGCTCTGCTTCTGGCGGAGCTGGTATTTGTGATGGTCGGATGGCAGTTTCATCCGTTGGTTCCAAAGCTGCGGTTTGCCCCGGCGCCGACCGGGGTGAGCAATACCGTGGCTTTGGGACAGGTTCTGTATACGAAGTATGTGCTTCTCTTCCAGACGGCCGGGCTGGTTTTGCTGGTCGCGATGATCGGGGCCATCGTGCTGACGCTGCGGGATCGCCGGCGGTCCCGGCACCAGGTTATCCGGGTGCAGACGGAGCGTGAGGTACGCGAGACGCTGGAACTCGTGGATGTCGGGCTTGGCAGCGGGGCGAAGTCGTTCTTTCGTCCGAAGGCGGAGGAACCGGGCGATATCGACCGGGATCCGCTCGAGGAGCCCGCGGGGCATGGGGGCCACTGAGATGCCGATCAGTGTCGGGCACTATCTGGTGGTAAGCGCGATCCTGCTGGTGCTGGGGGTCTTCGGGATATTCCTGAACCGGAAGAATGTTATCATTATCCTGATGTCGATCGAGCTTATCCTGCTGGCGGTGAATCTGAACCTGGTGGCGTTTGCGGGCTCGATGGGCGATCTGACGGGACAGGTATTCGCGATGTTCGTGCTGACCGTGGCGGCGGCCGAGGCGGCGATCGGGCTGGCGATAGTGGTGATTTACTCCCGCAACCGCGGGTCCATACAGGTTGAGGATGTCAACCTGATGAAGGGCTGAGCGCGTTGAGCGACGCGCCACAAAACGAGGACCAGGCATGACCTATATCGTGGCCGTGTTTGCGCCCCTGTTCGGGGCCATGGTCGCCGGGCTGTTCGGCAGATGGATTGGGGACCGACTGGCGACGGGGGTATCGATCCTGTGCATGCTGCTGGCGGCGGCGTGCGGCCCGTATGCCTGGGTGAACTTCGAGTGGGGTGGCGCCCCGGCGGGGGTGATTGGTCTGGGTGACTGGATATACGCCGGCAGTTTTCAGGTGGATTGGGCGCTGCGGTACGACGCGCTTTCCGTGACCATGGTGGCGATGGTCACGTTCGTGTCGATGCTGATTCATGTCTACAGCATCGGATACATGGCGCATGACAAGTTCCGGCGCTACCGGTTCTTCGCTTATCTAAGCTTGTTCACTTTCAGCATGCTGATGCTGGTCACTGCCGATAACCTGCTCCAGCTATTCTTCGGGTGGGAAGGTGTCGGGCTGTGTTCGTACCTACTGATTGGTTATTGGTATGATCGCCCGTCCGCATGCGCTGCTGCAATAAAGGCCATGATCGTCAACCGCATTGGTGATCTGGCTTTTGCGATTGGCGTGGCGTTGACGTTTCTTACCTTCGGCTCGGTCGAGTTCAATTACATTTTCAGCCATTTGTCGCAGCACACTAACGAGCTGTATCACATCTTCGGCGGCACGATCCGGGTCTATGAGCTGATTGGCGTGCTGCTGTTCATCGGGGCGATGGGCAAATCCGCGCAGCTATTCCTGCATGTGTGGTTGCCGGATGCTATGGAGGGGCCGACCCCTGTTTCCGCGCTGATCCACGCCGCAACGATGGTGACGGCCGGCGTGTTCCTGGTGGCGCGGATGTCTCCGTTGCTAGACGAGGCGCCGGCGACGCTGGCGTTGGTGACAGTGATCGGAGGCACCACCGCGTTGTTTGCAGCGACCATCGGTTGCGTGCAGAACGATATCAAGCGGGTGATCGCTTACTCCACCGTTTCGCAGTTGGGCTACATGTTTCTAGCGGGTGGTGTGCAGGCATACCCGGCCTCGATCTTTCACCTGACCACACACGCGTTCTTCAAGGCACTGCTCTTCCTTTGCGCTGGCTCCGTCATTCACGCCATCTCCGATGAGCAGGACATGCGGAAGATGGGAGGGTTGTGGAGAAAGATACCGTGGACGTATGCGACGATGTGGGTTGGCAGCCTGGCTCTCGCAGGTATCTTTCCTTTTGCCGGTTATTGGTCAAAGGACGCGATCCTTGAAGCGTCGTTCGCTTCCGGCTCCGTGGTCGGGCTGTATGGCTTTGCTTGCGGCACGTTGGCGGCCATGCTGACGGCGTTCTACTCCTGGCGGCTGCTGTTTATGACGTTCCACGGGCAGAACCGCGCGGATCATCACGTGCAGGAGCATGTTCATGAGAGCCCGTGGGTGATGATCGTGCCGCTGCTGGTGCTGTCGGTCGGCGCGACCGTGAACGGGTGGGCATTCCATGATATCATGCTCGGCGGTAACTGGCAGGAGTATTGGCGCCAAGCGATCGTAATCGCGCCAAACAATGAGGTGATGACGCGGATGGAGGAGCTTCCTGGCAGCGTGCGGTTCCTGCCGTTGCTATGCGGGCTGGCGGGAATCGCAATAGCCTATTGGTGGTATATCGTGAATCCGATGCTGCCGGTTCGGCTGGCGGATCGGTTCCGTCCGATTTACCTGTTGCTGCTGAATAAGTACTACTTCGATGAGATTTACGATTTTCTGTTCGTTCGTTCTGCCTTCAAGCTGGCGCGCCTGCTGTGGCAGACCGGCGATGCCACGTTGATCGATGGGGTGCCGAATGGCCTTGCTGAACTGGCGGTTGATGGATCGAAGGGGGCGGTGAGAATCCAGACCGGGTCCATTGCTGTCTATGCGTTTGTAATGCTCATCGGGCTGGTAGTGCTCGTCGGCATTTTCCTGATCTGGGGATAAGCCAATGAACATAGTCGGCTTTCCCGTTCTATCGCTGATCACCTGGCTGCCGCTGGTGGGCTGCGGGGTAATTCTGGCGGTGCGCGGGGATGAGGAGACGGTTGCGGCCAACGCGCGCTGGACGGCGCTATGGACCAGCCTGATCGTGCTCGCGCTTAGCCTGGTACTGTGGGCCGATTGGGACCCTTCCAATCCGGGCTTCCAGTTTGTCGAGAGCGTACCGTGGCTGCCGGATTACGGCGGCTACGGTATGGGCGTGGACGGCATTTCGGTGCTGTTCGTGTTGCTCTCCACTCTGCTGACGCCGATCTGCATCCTGTCGAGCTGGGAAGTGATCCGGCGTTACGTTCGCGAGTATATGATCACCTTTCTGGTGCTGGAAACGATGATGGTGGGCATGTTCTGTGCGCTGAACCTGATCGTTTTCTATGTATTTTTTGAAGGCGTGCTGATCCCGATGTTTCTGATCATCGGGGTATGGGGCGGGGAACGGCGGGTGTATTCAGCCTTCAAGTTCTTCCTCTACACGTTAACCGGATCGGTGCTGATGCTGATCGCCATCCTGGCGATGTGGTTCTATTCCGGGACAACGTATATCCCGACGCTATTGCATGCGCATTTCCCGGTAACGATGCAGACTTGGCTATTCCTGGCGTTCATGGCGTCGTTTGCCGTGAAGGTGCCGATGTGGCCCGTGCACACCTGGTTGCCGGACGCGCATGTCGAGGCGCCGACCGCCGGGTCGGTCATGCTGGCGGGTGTGCTGCTGAAGATGGGAGCGTATGGGTTCTTGCGATTCTCGGTGCCGATGCTACCCGTGGCGTCGGCACATTTGGCGCCGCTTATCTACACCTTGTCAGTCGTGGCGGTGATTTACACGGCCTATGTCGCACTGGCACAGGAAGATATGAAGAAGCTGATCGCCTACTCGTCAATCGCCCATATGGGCATCGTCACGGTCGGCATCTTCACCTTCGACGTGCAGGGAATTCAGGGCGCGCTGTTCCAGATGCTGTCGCACGGCATCGTCTCCGCTGCACTCTTCCTGGTCGTCGGGGTGCTTTATGACCGCCTGCACACGCACGAGATCGCGCGCTTCAACGGTCTGATCGATCGCATGCCGCTCTATGCCTTCGCCTTCATGGTGTTCACACTGGCCGCTATTGGCCTGCCTGGCACGTCGGGCTTCGTCGGCGAGTTCCTGGTGATGATCGGCGCGTTGCACGTAAACTTCTGGCTGGCGCTGCTCACCAGCATGGGGATGATCCTCGGCCCGATGTATATGCTCTATCTATATCGGCGCATTATCTTCGGCAGGCTCACCAAGATCGATCTCCGAGGCATCCTCGATCTCTCGCCGCGTGAGATCGCCGTGTTCGCCCCGCTCGTTGTACTCACGATCTGGATGGGGGCGTATCCCTCCAGTTTCACCCGGTTCTGGGATGCCACAGTGCAGCAAATGGTTGCGCAGCATCAGCAGGCGTTGTTGGTAAAACCGGCGCAGATTAAGCTGGCGGAGGCGGTCGTCCGATGAACTGGGTCGTCGCCATCCCGGAGATTATCCTTTCAGTCCTGGGGATGCTGATCCTGGTTTATGGCGTGCTGCGAAAGCCTGACCAGACGCAGGCTTGTACGATGCTGACCCTGGGGGCCTTTGTACTAACTGGGTTCCTGATGGTGACGCGGGTTGGCGGGATCGGGTATTATGGGCAGTTCTCGGTCGATCCCTTCGCGGTGTTCTGCAAGGCGCTGATCCTGCTGGGCGCGGCGCTCGCGCTGATGCTGGCGCTTGATTACAATTATGAGCAACGTATCGAGCGGTTCGAGTATCCGGTGCTGATGATCTTCGCCGTGGTCGGCATGATGGGAATGGTGTCAGCCACCAACCTGATGATGCTCTATCTATCGCTCGAGCTGCAGTCGCTGGCGCTTTACGTGATGGCGGCGTTTGCGCGGGACGAGCTGCGATCATCCGAAGCGGGATTGAAGGTACTTTGTGCTTGGTGCGCTGGCGTCCGGGCTGATTCTTTATGGCATTTCATTAGTTTATGGCTTCTCCGGCACGATGGACTTCCATGTGCTGACGCAGGCGTTGACGTCGCCGGGAACGGTGTCGGCTGGGGTGGTAGTGGGGGTCGTGTTTGTTATCGCCGGACTGGCGTTCAAGACTTCGTTGGCGCCGTTCCATATGTGGACGCCGGATGTTTACGAGGGTGCACCCTCCTCGGTGACGGCGTTCCTGGCGACCGCGCCGAAGGTGGCGGCGCTGGGCCTATTTGTGCGCACAATGGTGCAGCCGTTCGGGCATCTGGTACCCTCCTGGCAGCTGGTTGTGGAGATTATTTCTATCGTCTCCATGATTTTGGGGGCGCTGGCGGCAATTGGGCAATTCAATATCAAGCGGCTGATGGCGTATTCGTCGATCGGACACATGGGGTATGCACTGATCGGATTGGTCGTCGGAACACAGGCCGGGGTTCGCGGCGCGCTGGTGTATCTTTTGACCTATATTTTCATGAGTGCCGGGACGTGGGCATGCATCATAGCGATGCGCCGGCGCGGGCTCGCGCTGGAAAAGATCGAGGATCTCAGCGGGTTGTCCAGCACTGATCCGGGATTGGCGCTGGCGTTTGCGATTTTCATGTTCAGCATGGCTGGTATTCCGCCGCTAGCTGGTTTCTTCGGCAAGCTTTATGTCTTCCTGGCGGCCGTGCAGGCGCATATGTGGACGCTGGTGGTAATTGGTGTGTTGAGCAGCGTGGTAGCCTCTTACTATTACGTGCGGATCGTCAAGGTCATGTATTTCGATGCACCGGCACCGGCGTTTGACCGGAAACCGGCGGCCACCGCCTTTGTAGCGACAGTCAGCGGCCTGTTCACGTTGTTGTTCTTCCTGTTTGCCGGTCCGTTGGTGGCCTCGGCCGGGTCGGCGGCCGCGTCGCTGTTCGGTTAACGATGCTGCTGGTTGTCGATGCGGGCAATACGAACGTCGTGTTTGCCGTGCACGACGGCGGGAGTTGGCGGGGCACATGGCGCCTGCGGACGGACACGCAGCGGACGTCGGATGAATATGCAGTCTGGCTGCTGAATTTGCTGGAGCGAACAGGGCTCAAGCGAGAGGAGATATCGAGTGCGGTAATTGGCACGGTTGTTCCGGCGGCGCTGTATCATTTACGACGCCTGTGCCGGGACTGGTTTGAGGTAGAGCCGCTGGTTGCTCGCGCTGCGCTCGATTGGGGGTTCGAGATCAAGGTCGATAACCCCGACGAGGTTGGGTCGGACAGGTTAGCCAACGCGCTGGCGGGTCATCAGCGCTTCGGCGGCCCGTTGATCGTGGTTGATTTCGGTACTGCGACGACGTTCGATGTGGTGGGTGAGGACGGGGCTTACCTGGGCGGGGTGATCGCTCCGGGAATCAATCTGTCGATCGAGGCTCTGCACCATGCGGCAGCGCGTTTGCCGCGCATCGGCATCGGGCGTCCGCAAGCGGTGATCGGGCGATCGACGGTGCCTGCCATGCAGTCCGGCGTGTACTGGGGCTACGTTGGTTTGATCGAGGGCTTGGTCGCCCGTATCAAGGCGGAATATGGCGGACCGATGAAGGTGATCGCCACCGGCGGACTGGCGCCGCTGATCGCCGAGGGAACAATGGTGATAGAGAAGAGTGAGCCAGACCTGACGCTGGAGGGGCTCCGGATGTTGGCGGAACGGAATCCAGCGCCCACATTAACTCGCGAACGAACACGACTGAGCGACACGGAATGAACGATTCGGAGGGCGATCTGGCCTTCCTGCCATTGGGCGGAACGGGTGAGATTGGCCTGAATCTCAATCTTTATCGGTGCAATGGGCGGTGGCTTGCCGTCGATTGCGGTCTTGGCTTTGGCGGGGCCGAACATCCCGAGGTGGAAATTCTGGTTCCCGATCCGGGCTTCATTGCGGAGCGCCGCGATCGCTTGGTTGGCCTGGTGATCACTCACGTGCACGAGGATCATATCGGGGCGGTTGCCTGGCTGTGGCCATACCTGCGATGCCCGGTGTTTATGACACCGCTGGGGGCTGCCGTGTTGCGCCGGAAGCTCGCGGAAATGCAGCTTTTATCGCAGGTGCCGATCAGAATCATTCCTTCGGGCGGCGCGTTCGAGCTTCTGCCGTTCTCGCTTCAGTTCATCGGGATGGCGCATTCGACTCCGGAGGCGCAGGCATTGGTGATCCGGACCCCGGCCGGCACGGTGTTGCATACAGGGGATTGGAAGCTCGATCCTGACCCGCTGATCGGGCCGCCGACGGATGAGGCAGCGCTGGCCGCGCTTGGGGCTGAGGACGTGCTGGCGATGGTGTGCGATTCCACCAATGCGATGGTGGAAGGGCATTCCGGCAGTGAAGCGGAGGTCCGTCGCAGTCTGTCGGTCCTGATCCGCGAATTGCGGGGCCGTGTCGCAGCAACCTGTTTCTCCTCCAATATCGCGCGCATCGAATCGATTGCACTTGCTGCGCGCGACGCCGGACGGAGCGTCTGTATCGTAGGCCGGTCTTTGCGAACGCTGACGGCGGCGGCGCGAGAGTGCGGGTATCTGAGTGGGGTTCCGGAGTTTGTTCCGGAGGATGATATCGGCCTGATCCCAGACGATTCTCTGCTGATGCTGATTTCGGGCAGCCAAGGGGAGCCGCGCAGTGCGCTGACGCGGGTCGCAAGGGACGCGCATCCGCGCGCGGTGCTCGGCGAGGGAGACACGGTCATCTTTTCGAGCCGGATGATCCCCGGTAATGAACGGGCGATCGGAACAGTGCAGGATAATCTCGTGCGCCGCGGCGTGAACGTAATGACGGATATGGATCATTTGGTCCATGTCTCCGGCCATCCGGCGCGGGACGAGCTCCGTCGCATGTACCGCTTGGTGAAGCCGCGCTACTCCGTGCCGGTGCACGGGGAGTGGCGGCACTTGGCGGCGCATGCGGAACTGGCGCGCGAGGCGGGGGTGACGCCGATCCTGATGGAAGATGGCGATGTCCTGAGCCTGTGCCCCGGACTGCCGGAGGTGGTGGACAGTGCGCCCGTGGGCAAGCTGGTGCCCGACGGGGGGCGGCTCGTACCCCTGTCGGGCCCAGTGATGTCGGCGCGGCGGCGTATGCTGTTCAATGGCGTAGTCGTGGCCAGCCTGGCGGTGGATGCGGCGGGACGGATCCGAGGGGCACCGCGTGTAAGCGCTCCGGGCCTGTTTGAACCGGATGATCCCGAGACGCGCCAGATTGCCGGGGAGTTCGCAGAAGCAATCGCCGAACTGCCAGCGCAATTGCGGCGGGACGATGCAGGGCTGTCCGATGCGGCGCGTTCCGCGTTACGCCGGGCGGTCGGACGACGTCTGCAGAAACGTCCACTCGTGGACGTTCACCTGCTCCGCGTGGGATAAATCTCCTGTGGACTGGTTTACGGGCTTCGTGCTGTACGCCCTGATCTGGTGGACGGTGTTGTTTGCCGTGCTGCCGTTCGGTGCGCGGCCGAAGCCAGAGCCCGATGCGCTGACTGGCTGGCGCGGAGTACCCGAGCGCCCCCGACTGCTGCGAATTGCGCTCATAACAACCGCGGTGGCAGCAGTGATTTGGTTCCTGGCCTGGCTGCTGATCGAGAGCCCGTATCTAAGTTTCCGGACCGGGTGGCTGGCCATACGGCGATGATAGCGCGCGGCGTACGGCAGCCGAGGGATAACGCATCCTTCGCCTGCCGTGCCGGCTGCGTTTTCTCCCTAAACCTGGGCGAGCGGTCTGCAATCCGCTGACCCTCGCGGGGTTATAAGCGGTTATCCGGGGTTGTCACGCCTTTTCGATCCGCAGAAGGGGTAAATATTTAGAGCTTCCTTCACAAATTGCCTGCTGCATCGCACAAAAAATGTCGCGATTCCGTTTCGTGACGCTGAAGCCAAGCTGGTATGATTGGCAGGCGCCGGTCCGGACGGTAGGTTCCGCGTCAGTCCAATAGCCATTGCCGGATGCTCCATGCGCCTGTCTCACAGTCTGATCCCGACCCTGAAGGAAACCCCTGCGGAAGCGCAGATCGCGTCGCACCGGCTGATGTTGCGAGCGGGGCTGGTACGGCAGACTTCCGCCGGCATCTACGCGTGGCTACCCCTGGGCTTTCGGGTGCTGAAGAACATCGAGCGGATCGTGCGCGAAGAGCAAGATGCGACCGGGGCACAGGAGATACTGATGCCGACGATTCAACCGGCGGAGCTGTGGCGGGAAAGCGGCCGCTACGAGGACTACGGCAAAGAGATGTTGCGTATTCGGGACCGGCACGACCGGGACATGCTGTACGGGCCGACTAATGAAGAGATGGTCACTGACCTGGCGCGGCAATCGATCCACAGCTACCGCGAGCTTCCGCAGATTGTTTATCATATCCAGTGGAAGTTCCGGGACGAGGTACGGCCGCGTTTCGGCGTAATGCGTGGGCGGGAGTTCCTGATGAAGGACGCCTACAGCATCGATCTGGATTTCGCCGGGGCGGTTGTCAGCTACCGGAAGATGATGCTGGCCTATATGCGGACGTTTCAGCGTATGGGGCTCAAGGCGATTCCGATGGTGGCGGAGTCAGGTCCCATTGGTGGTGACTTGAGTCATGAGTTCATCATTTTAGCTCCGACAGGGGAAAGCCAGGTGTTCTATGACCGCGACTTCGAAAGCATCGACTGGATCCGGGCCGATTACAATTACAGCAGCGCGGCTGACCTGGAGAGGTTTTTCAAGCTGATGACGGGCATGTACGCCGCCACGGATGACAAGCACGATCCGGAGGCGTGGGAGAAGGTGCCGCAGGAACGCCGGCGGGAGGGCCGGGGCATCGAGGTCGGGCATATTTTTTATTTCGGCAAGAAGTATTCCGAGCCGATGGGGTTCACGGTGGCCGGTCCTGATGGCAAGCCAATCCACCCGGAGGGGGGCAGCTACGGTATTGGGGTAAGCCGGCTGGTTGGGGCGGTGATCGAGGCCAGCCACGATGAAGCCGGAATCATCTGGCCCGATGCCGTTGCACCGTTCAAGGCGGTGATCATCAACCTGAAGCGTGGTGATGCGGGGTGCGATAGGATTTGCGAGGAGCTGTATAGTAGACTTGGTGCGGCGGGGCTGTACGATGACCGGGAGGAGCGGGCCGGGGTGAAGTTTGCGGATGCCGATTTGATGGGTCATCCGTGGCAGATTGTCGTGGGGCCGCGTGGCGCGGCGTCTGGGATGGTAGAGTTGAAGCGGCGCGCGTCCGGGGAGCGGCACGAAATTTCGGCCGAAAGCGTGCTCGCGCGACTTAGCTGATCCATGTTTAATGCGTTCGAGCGTACGGTTGCGGTCCGCTATCTGCGGGCGCGAAGGGGCGAGCGGTTTGCGTCGGTGATCGCGGCGTTTTCGCTGGTGGGGATAGCGCTGGGGGTGGCGACGCTGATCATCGTGATGAGTGTGATGGGCGGATTCAAGGTTGATCTGCTGAGCCGAATTCTGGGGTTTAACGGTGACCTTGGGGTTTACGGCGCGACCGGGGCGCTGACCAAATACGAGCAGGTGGCAAGGGAGATTGGGGGCATTCCGGGTGTGACATCGGCGGTGCCGGTGCTGGACGGGCAGGTGCTGCTCCAGGGGCCGCGCGGCAATGCAGGCGGAGGATTAGTGCGGGGTATAAGTCCGACGGATCTCAGGCAGCAGAAGCTGGTCAGTGATCACGTAATTGCGGGCTCGCTGGCTGATTTCAGTGATGACGGCATCGCTATTGGCAGCGGATTGGCGCGGCAATTCGGGGTTTGGCTGAACGATAAGGTTACGCTGGTATCACCGAACGGGGCGGCGACGGCGTTCGGCACGATTCCGCGGGTGAAGGCGTACCGGGTCGTCGCGATCTTCAATGTGGGCGAGTATGCGTACGATTCGAGTTATGTCTTCATGCCGATGGCGGCTGCCCAGATTTATTTCCAGAAGCCGAATGCGGTAACGCAGGTCGAAGTTACGGTAAAAGATCCGACGAATGTCGCGCCGTATGCGAAGGAGATCGAGCAGCGGCTGCACGGTGTGCCGGTAACGGTAATCGATTGGCAGCAAAGCAACAACAGCTTCTTCACCGCGGTTCAGGTTGAGCAGAACGTGATGTTCATTATCCTGGCCCTGATTATCCTGGTGGCAGCGTTCAACGTAATTTCGTCTCTGATCATGATGGTCAAGGACAAAACAGGGGATATCGCGATTCTTCGCACGATCGGGGCAGGCCGTGGTGCGGTCATGCGGATTTTTCTGATGTGCGGCGCGTCGGTGGGGGTGATCGGAACGGTGGTCGGGACGATCCTGGGCGTGGTGTTCACCTGGAACATCGACCGGCTTCAAAATCTGGTTGAGACTGTAACCGGCGTGGATGTATTCAACCCGGAGGTCTATTATCTTACGCATCTTCCGGCTCGGCTCGACTGGAACGAGGTGTGGAAGATCGTGGTAATGGCGCTGGCTTTGTCGCTGCTGGCGACGGTTTACCCGAGCTGGCGGGCGGCGCGGACCGATCCGGTGGAAGCTCTGCGGCATGAGTGACGGGCCGCCGCTAGTTCTGCGGGCGGTGACACGATCGTACCGCAGCGGCGAGGGTAGATTGGCGGTGCTGCGGGGCGCCGATCTGACCCTAGAGGCCAGCGAGACGGTGGCCCTGGTCGCGCCGTCAGGAGCCGGGAAATCGACGCTGTTGCATCTCGCAGGCTTACTGGAACGTCCGGATGGGGGCTCGATTGTGATCGAGGGGCGGGATGCCGGCGCGCTGCCCGACGCTGAGCGTACCGCGATCCGTCGTGACACCATCGGCTTTGTGTATCAGTTTCATCATTTGCTGGCGGAGTTCACGGCGCTGGAGAACGTGGTCCTGCCGCAGATGATTGCAGGCGTGCCGCGCCGGCGTGCCGCCGAGCGGGCTGCGGCTTTGTTGCGCGGGTTTGGTCTCGGTGATCGGGAGGCTCACCTGCCTGGCAAGCTATCGGGCGGGGAGCAGCAACGGGTGGCGATCGCCCGGGCTGTCGCCAATGGGCCGAAGGTGCTGCTGGCGGATGAGCCCACGGGGAATCTGGATGAACATACTGCAGAGGTGGTGTTCGACCAGTTGTTGGAAATGGTACGCAGGCAGGGCTTATCGGCCTTGGTCGCGACACACAATCCGGATCTCGCCGCGCGCATGGATCGGACAGTCACCTTGCGGGAGGGGCGGGTGGTGGCGGTGCGTCAGGTTTGAAGGAGGGCGATGCCGGCGGCGGTTGCGGTACGCTGCAGGTCACGGTCCCGGGTAGCGAGCGGCAGCATCCTTCGCATCGCGAGGTCGAGGTATGTAGCATCGTAAGATGTGAGATTATGGGCGCGCGCCAGGTTCCGAATTGGGCCAAGGGCCCTCGCGGGGCCATCAAGATCAGTGTCGATTGGCAGGGCATTCAGGATGTCGATGAATGCCGCGCAAGCGTGTTCGGTCACCCGGCGCCGGTGTTCGGCCTGGGTGAGCAGGTTAGTGACCTCGAAGTGCCAGAGGCAGGGAACCCATGCCGTTCTGCGGTCCATTGATTCGAGGAGGGCGGCGGTCGCCGGGGTGGCCTCATCGCGGAAGCACCAGGCGGCCACAACGGATGCATCCAGCACAAAGTCGCCTTGGTCATTTACGGCCGAAATCGCGCAGCTCCTTCCAGTTGGCATCCAGTGTATGCTGAGAGGCTAGTTTTTTCAGGCGCTGGATGGCTGCGCGGGTCGCGCTCTGGTCGGTCCGTTGGCCAATCGTGCAAAGTCTGGCGACGGGTTTGCCGTGCTTGGTGATAGTGAACTCCTCGCCATGCTCGACACGCTCCAGCAGCTCGGAAAGGTGGGTTTTTGCTTCAAAAGCGCCGACGGTCGACATTTCAACCAGTCTCCAACCAGTTGGACCCTCGATATAGTCCACCCAAAGGTCGCGTGCAACACCGGCCGACAGAAACGAGATGTTTCTTGAACAAAGTGGCGGCTGGGTCATGCTGACCACAAATGCGCGTCGCGGAGCAGGATCTCTGGCGGAGCAGGTGGATTAGGTTTGCCAACACAAGCTGGCACATGGCGCGTTTCGCGGCGCAGATGGAGCAGGTCGGGCCTGAGGGAACACCTGGCGGCGAAGCTCGCCCGAACACCGCGGACGGAGCGGCGGCGGTGGATTGGCCTGGCGGTCTCCGGCCTGATCCACGGGTCGACCCTCGCAGCTTTGCTGTTCTTGCACTTTCGGCCGCGGCATCAGGAGAACTGGCTTCCGCCGCCCTCGTACGACGTGATCTATCAGAACGGCGGTGCGAAGGAGGCGCCATCCATTGCAAACCCTGCGCCGCAGAGGAAGAACCTGCCGCCATCACCGCCACAAGCAAGCAGCGCGGCGCCCCCTGTCCTACCGACCCCGCCGGTGCCTCCGGCGCCTCCCGTTGCATCCGCCGCTCCCCCCACACCCGCTCCGGCCCCTGCTCCAGCGCCGCCGGCGGTTGCTAAGCCGGCACCTTCCCCGCCGGAGCAGATGGAAACAGCCATTCAGCTGGCACGGCCGGTATTCCAGCCACCCCCGTTGGAGATGCCGAAACCGCCGGCTTCGGTGGCGCGTCCGGCACCGGCGCCGAGGATGGCGCGGCCCGCATTCCCGACGCCGATGAGTTACTCGCTGGGACGTCCGACGCGCAGCGAGATCCGCTCAGCCCAGCCGCAGCGGGGGATGGATCTGGCATTTGCACCGCTGGCGAGCGGATCGGACCGCTATCAGCCGCAGGCGCGATCGGATAACCCCGCTGTGGGTGCGGACTGGCTGAGCGAGGTCGCGGCGTGGTGGCGGCAGCATTCGTACTATCCCCCTCAGGCCGGGATGAATGGAGAGCAGGGGAACGTGACGGTGGAAATGACGGTGCAGCATGATGGAAAGGTGACGTATGTGCACCTGGAACGTCGGTCCGGATCCTCATGGTTGGATATGGCGTCGGTAGCTGTGTTTCGGGATGCGGAGCTGCCGCCGTTACCGCCAGAGGTGACGGATAAGGATGTAACGCTGCATTTTACGATTCACTATGTTATTATAGATTAGGCGCGGCCTGGCTTATCGTCCGAGAGAATAGAACTCGGCGTTCGGGCGCATGTTGGTAAAATTTGCGAGCCGGTTCGAGAGCGCGAAGAGAGCCGTGATGGCGGCGATGTCCCAGGCGTCCTCCTCAGTAAAGCCATGGGCTTTCATGGTGGCAAAATCGTCATCGTTGATTTCGTGCGCGCGGGCTGAGACTTTGATGGCAAAGTCCAGCATGGCCTTCTGGCGCGGCGTGATATCGGCCTTGCGGTAGTTGGCGGCAATCTGATCCGCAATCAGCGGGTTCTTCGCCCTGATCCGAAGGATGGCGCCGTGAGCGATCACGCAATACTGGCACTGATTGAGGCTGCTGGTTGCAACAACAATCATCTCGCGCTCGGCCTTGGTAAGATCACCGGGCTTTTCCATCAGTGCGTCGTGGTAGGCAAAGAAGGCGCGGAACTCGTCGGGCCGGTGGGCGAGTGCCAGGAACACGTTGGGAATGAAGCCCGATTTTTCCTGAACGCCGAGGATGCGTGCGCGGACATCCTCCGGCATCTCGGCAAGATCCGGGACGGGAAACCGACTGATCGGGCCCTCACCCGGCACGCTACGCGCGCCGACCCCGGATCGGGGTCCGGGGCAGGCCTCTCCCGCAGAGCGGGAGAGGTGAGTATGTGCGGAGCTTCCGGTAACCATGGGCGCGCTTTCAATCGAACAGAGAACTGACCGAACTCTCGTCGTGGATGCGACGCATGGCCTCAGCCATGAGTGGCGCGATGGTGAGCTGGCGGATGTTCGGTGCTAGGCGTACGGCCTCGGTGGCAAGAATAGAGTCGGTGATAGTCATCATTTCAATCGGCGAGGCCGCGATGCGGGCCACCGCGCCGCCGGACAGAACTCCATGGGTGACATAGACGCTGGCTGACCGGGCGCCAGCCCGGATCAGCGCCTCGGCCGCGTTGCACAGGGTCCCGCCGGAATCGACGATATCGTCGATCAGGATGCAGTCGCGGTCCTCTACATCGCCGATGACGTTCATCACCTCGGAGATGCCAGCGCGTTCGCGGCGCTTGTCGATGATGGCGAGATCGCAGTGCAGCCGGCGGGCGATGGCCCGCGCGCGCAGCACGCCGCCGACATCGGGAGAGACGATGATGAGGTCGCGGCCCTCGTAACGCTCCTCGATATCGCGGCTGAACAGCGGCGCGGCATAGAGGTTATCGACCGGGATGTCGAAGAAGCCCTGGATCTGCCCGGCGTGCAGGTCCATGGTCAGCACGCGGTTAGCGCCGGCCTGCATGATGAGGTTGGCGACCAGCTTGGCGCTGATCGGTGTGCGGGGAGCGGTTTTCCGGTCCTGCCGGGCGTATCCGAAGTAGGGGATCACCGCCGTGACGCGGCGGGCGGAACTGCGACGTAGGGCGTCAAGCGTGATCAGCAGTTCCATGAGGTTGTCGTTGGCGGGGTAGGAGGTGGATTGCACCACGAAGACGTCCTCGCCGCGGACGTTTTCCTCGATTTCGACGAATACCTCCATATCCGCGAAACGGCGCACCAGGGCGTGGGTCAGGGGTAGGTTGATCGCCGCAGCCATAGCCTCGGCCAGCGGCCGGTTGCTGTTGCAGGCGAGGATTTTCATTCAGCGGGCTCCTGGAGCAGGCGCTGCGACCGCGCGGCTTCTAGCAACGGGTCTGTGACGTGTCCATGAAGCAAGCTGGCGGGTATTGTCTCGGTTTGAAATCGCGACGTGGGGCGGTGCCTTTCGCGGGAGCCACCTACCCTCAGGAGGTTGACGATGAAGAGCACTGTGGAAACCCCCGACTGGTCGACGATCCCGGCGCCGCCTGACGATGGAGCTACCCGCCACCTTGCGGGCGCTCGGGGTGCCATCAGTGCCCCTTCGGGCCACCAACGGCGACATGGTTGATCTGTCCGCGATACCCGGTCGGGTCGTTGTTTACGCATATCCTCGGACGGGGAGACCTGGCGTCGAAAACCCTGCGGGATGGGACATGATCCCGGGCGCGCGGGGCTGCACGCCCCAATCCTGCTCTTTCCGCGACCATTTCGCTGAGTTGAAGACCCTCGGCGTCGACCACCTGTTCGGTCTCTCTACCCAGGATCCAGACTACCAACGCGAAGCGGCGGAACGCCTGCACCTGCCGTTTGCCATCCTGTCCGACGAGCACTTGAAGCTGACGCGCGCGATGACTCTGCCCACTTTTGAAACGAGCGGAATGACGCTGTTAAAGCGCTTCACGCTGGTGATCAACGACGGCACGGTGGAGCACGTTTTCTACCCAGTATTCCCGCCAGATCGGAGCGCGAGCGACGTGGTCGAGTGGTTCTCGCAAAGAGAGCAATCCTAGACCGCGGTTACCCGGTAGTTCAGGTCAGTGCTGCGGCCATGGCGTAGGCTGCGTTTGCCGCCCGGATGCGGTCCAACTCGTGCTGGTTCAGCGCCTCGGTGGTACTTAGTCCAGCAACATTTGGCTTCGAGCCCTCCCCCCAGCCCCCTCCCGGAAGGGGAGAGGGAGATTGATCTCGGCGTAACGGGTCAACCTTTTTGCCACCTGGCATTAGCGGCGCGGAGCCGGCGGGGGGCTGTGCCGCAGATGCTGTGGCGGTAGGTGCCGGCGGGGAAGGCGTTTCCGGCGCAATGCCCAACCCCACGGCGACCCGATGGGCGATTTTGTCGGGGTCGATACCAGTGACCTTCTCCGCGATGATGGTGGCGATGCCGGTGACCAGCCCTATTGGCCCGCTCAAGGCCGTGCCTACCGCGAGGGAGCCGACGATCTGCAGTCCCTCGGGGATCCGGTCTCCGGTCACCGCTCGGTAGATCGTGCCCACCACCGGCACGTATTGCAGGGGGTTGAGTGCCGAGAGCACCTCAGCAAACCCCCAGTGGTGCGCCGGCGACTTTGCGGCCGGCGCCGCGGCGGGAGGGGTGGAGGTGGCGGCGCCTACGGTCACGGCCGGGCCCGACGCATCTCCTGTGCCAAATGTTCCGGTTGCCCGGGCGTGCGGCTTCTGGTTTTTCTCTGCCGTGGCCCTGAGTTCCTTTGCATGCGCAGTGTTCTTCGAAGTCTTGACCACCGGCATGGCGCTGGTCGGAGGGCTGGTGCTGCTGGCCGTGTTCGGGATTGCCGGCTTGGTGTGGAGCACCTTGCCGTCACGAAACGGGACTGCGGCTATTGCTGGCCTGTCCGCGCCGGTGGAGATCAGCTTCGACCAGCACGGCATTCCGTTTATTAAGGCCGCCAACCTGACCGACGCGGCGGCCGCGCTGGGGTATGTGCACGCGCGCGACCGCATGTTTCAGATGGAGTTAATGCGGCGGGTGGCCTCCGGGACGCTGTCCGAAGTCGCGGGGCCGGGCGCGCTGCCGATTGACAAGGAGATGCGAACGCTCGGCCTGCGGCGCGCGGCCGAGGCTGACTACTCTGGACTGACGCCGGGGACGCAAAAGATCCTGCAGGCCTATGCTGCCGGGGTGAACGCCTGGATCGGGGCGCGCGGCCGGTTCAGTGCGCCTGAATTGCTAATGTTTGGCCGGCCCGCTCCGTGGCAACCGGTCGATAGTCTCTTATGGGCCAAAACCATGGGTTTGTGGCTGTCCATGAACTGGCGCCAGGAACTGGCGCGCTGGTCGCTACGGCACAAGCTCAGCCCGCAGGAGTTGCGGGAGCTCTGGCCGCCGCAGCACAATTCGGGGCAGCCATCGGCCGTGCGGGAACTCGATACGGAGTTTGCCGCGATCAAGGCCGATCGTTCCGTACTGGCGGACTTCCCGGCGCCGTTCACCCAGCCCGATCATGCCTCTAACGAGTGGGCGGTGGACGGCAGCCGGAGTGAGACCGGGGCGCCGCTTCTGGCGGCCGATCCGCATCTGGGCTTCGGGTTCCCGAGCCTTTGGTACCTGGCGCGCATCGACACTCCGCAGGAGACGCTGGTCGGGGCGACTGCGCCCGGTGTGCCGGGGCTGGTGCTGGGGCGGAACAGCCATATCGCCTGGACGTTCACGACCACCGGCGCGGACGTGCAGGACGTGTTTATCGAAACTCCGGTTGGTGAGGACCAATACCAAACGCCGGAGGGACCGAAACCGTTCGTCGTACGTAAGGAAATCATCAAGGTCCGCGGCGAGCCGGACGTGCCTCTCGAGATCCGGGAAACGCGCCATGGACCGGTGATCAGCGACCTGATCGATCCGCGAGGGCCGGTTCTGGCGGTTCAGATGGCCAATCTCGCAGCGGGTGATACCTCGGCCGAAGGGTTGATGGCGCTGAATACGGCCAAAACGGTGGGGGATGCCGGCAAGGCCCCGGTGCTGATTTCGTCCCCAGTGCAGAACCTGCTGGTCGCGGACAAGCAGAAGATCGCGCTCTATGTCACCGGGCGGGTTCCCATCCGCAAATCGGGGGACGGGTTCATGCCGGTGGATGGTGCTTCCGGGAAGTACGATTGGGTAGGGTTCGCCTCGGGTGATCGGTTACCGCACGACGTGGCCCCAGGGTCGGGGCGGTTGGTGAATGCCAACGAGCGCGTGGCGCCGGCTGACTTCCCCGTGTTTATGGGACTCGAGTGGTTTGGGAACTGGCGCGCCCAGCGCATCCGGGAACTGCTGTCGCATTCCCAAAAGCATACAGTGGCCGGCTTTGCAGCGATGCAAGTCGATACGACAAGCCTGTTCGCCCGGCAGATCCTGCCTGCGCTGCTTTCGATCCAGCCGCCTTCGGGCACGGCCGGCGAGGCGTTCAAACTGCTGGGCGCGTGGGACGGCAAAATGGCAATGGACGAGCCGCAACCGTTAATCTTCCAGGCCTGGATCGGGCGGTTCTATGCGGCGCTGATGAACGAGGCCGGGGTGCCGCTGGATCAGGCCCACATTATTGCACCGCAAGCGGAATTTGTCGCGGCGGCCCTGCTTCCGGGCGGGGCGCATTGGTGCGGCGGCGATTGCGCCGGCATGCTCAGCTCCTCGCTGGAGCAGGCGGTGGCGGATTTGTCGGAGCGGTTCGGGCCTGATCTGGGCCGATGGCAATGGGGTGAAGCGCATCAGGCCGAGTTCCTGCATCCGTTCCTGCGCGCCTTTCCCTGGCTGCGCGGTGTTGCGGCGTTGCGGATTCCGGTGCCCGGCAATGGCACGACCATCTTCGCGACGGGAAGCGCCGGAGCCAGCTTCACCGCCGTGCACGGGCCGGAGTACCGGGGTGTGTATAATCTTGCCGACCTCGACCGCAGCGTGTTCATGATGACGCCGGGAGAATCCGGGGACCTGCTGAGTCCCCGGAGCAGGGATTTGATGAAAGCCTGGCGGGATGGGCAGACGTTCACGCTGGGGAAGCAGCCGGACACGGTCATTGACAGTCTGCGGCTAACACCAACCAGCCTATCGGCTGGCCGGTGACTCTTGGTTTTGCGCGCAGCTGCCACACCACCCCTGCGCGCGATGAGCATTGACCCGGCGCGAGTGGTTGGAGATCATAGAACGTGGACGTCCACCGCATGACCTATAAACCGCCGCGCCGACCCCAGTTCTTTTATACCACTGCGCCGCTGCCTTGTCCGTACGTGGCCGGACGCACGGAGCGGAAGGTCGTCACGGAAATCACCGGCCCGGATGCGGACTCATTGCACGACCGGCTGTCGCGGGCCGGGTTCCGGCGTAGCCACAATATTGCTTACGCCCCGGTGTGCCCGGCGTGCCAAGCCTGCGTGCCGATCCGCATCCCGGTGGCGCTGTTCGAGCCGGACCGCACGCTGAAGCGTATCGCGAAAGCGAACGTTCTGGTCGAAGGGTTCGAGGTGCCGGCCCGCGCCACGGCCGAGCAGTTCCAGTTGTTCCAGCGCTATCAGCAGGCGCGGCATGGCGACGGCGACATGGCTACGATGAGCTTTTACGACTACCGGGCCATGGTGGAGGATACGCCGATCGACACCTTCATCGTGGAGTTCCGTGATCCGGATGATCGGCTGGTGGGGGCGTGTCTGGCCGACCGTCTCGGGGATGGTTTGTCCGCAGTGTATAGCTTCTTTGCGCCGGAACTGGCGAGGCGGTCGGTTGGCACATACACCATCCTATGGCTGATTGAACGGACGCGGCTGCTGGGCCAACCGTACGTGTATCTGGGCTATTGGGTGCCGGAGAGCTCCAAGATGGCGTACAAGGCTCGCTTCAAGCCCTGCGAGGTGCTGGTGGCAGGCTCCTGGCGGTTCATGACGGACGCCGATCTGGCGGGAGAACCTCTGGGGCAGGTGATGGTCAGCGAACCGGCGGACTGAGCGCGAGAGAGAGCTGGGCGGGGAATTCGGCTTCGAAGTTCGATACGGCCACGCCGAGCAAACGGACGGGAACGCGTGGTGGAAACGCGGCGGCGAGCAGTTCGAGGCTGATACGTTTGAGGACCTCCGGCGAATTGATGCCGGCGATGACTGACCTGCTGCGGGTCGCCCGCTGAAAGTCCGCGTACTTGATTTTCACCGTTACGGTGCGGGCCAGGCGGCCCTCCTCCTCGTACGCCGCCCACACTTTGTCGCACAGCGGGCGGAGTGCCTGCTCGGCCTCGTCCCAGTGCCGCAGGTCCTGTTCGAAGGTTCGTTCGGCACCCAGTGATTTTGCCTCTCGGTCTGGATTGACCGACCGGTCATCTTCGGCGCGCGCAATGGCGTAGTAGAAATCGCCGGCCTTACCGAAATGCTCGGCCAGGAAGGCACGGGACTGGCGGCGAAGATCAGCTCCGGTGTTAATGTCCAGGCCTTTCATCCGAGCGGCAGTCACCGGCCCCACGCCGTGGAATTTTTCGACCGGCAGTTCTGCCACGAACGCCGGCCCCGTTTTCGGGGAGATCACGAAGAGACCGTCCGGCTTACGGTGATCGGACGCAAGTTTCGCCAGGAACTTGTTATAGGACACACCCGCCGAGGCGGTAAGGCCGGTTTCTGCCCGTATCGCCGCCTTGATGTCAGCCGCGATTGCGGCGGCGGTCCGGCCTTCGGAGATCACGGTCGCGGTGACATCAAGGTAGGCTTCGTCCAGCGAGAGTGGCTGAATAAGCTGGGTATAGCGGGCGAAAACGACCCTGATCTGCTGTGACACGGCATGGTAGATGTCGAATCGAGGCCGCACGAAAATGAGCTCGGGGCATTTGCGTTGCGCCGTGATCGAGGCCATCGCCGAGCGCACGCCGAACCGGCGCGCCTCGTAGCTTGCGGCCATGACCACGCCGCGGGCTCGGTCGCTGCCCACTGCAACCGGCTTGCCGCGCAAGCTGGGATCGTCCCGCTGTTCCACGGAGGCGTAGAACGCGTCCATGTCGATATGGATGATACGGCGCCACGCGGGGGCTGTTTCGGGCGAGGGCATGGTAGCAGCGATCATACTGCATTTAACACCACCGTGACGGCCGCTTGGGCCCGGATTGGAACCGCGGGCTCGTCCGGCTAAATGGACGAACATCGCATTGGGAGGACAACCAACATGAAGAAACTCGCCGCCGCGCTGCTGCTGTGCGCCAGTCCGTTCGCAACCGTTCCGGGCCGGGCCGCCGGCCAGCCGGACCTCGTGTATTTCATCTTCACCGGCTACGCGTACCCGTACTTTGCCCCGATGGCCGAGGCGGTGAAGCAGGCGGTCGCCCACTACCCCAACATGACCATCCGCATCGTCAACGCGAATAATTCCGCATCCCAGGAGATCACCGATATCAAGGAGGCTACGGCCGCCGGTGCCAAGGGCATCATCCTCAATACGATCCAGGAATCGGTCACGGGTGCGGCACGGCAGGCCATGCAGCAGGGCATCCCGATCGTCACTGTGGACCGCGATGTCGCATCGCCGTCCGCGCGGATCGCCTTCATCGGCGACAATGATGAGACGCTGGGCAAGGAGGAAACCCAGTTCGCTGTCGGTACCCTGAAGCAGAAGAACCTGCCGAAGCCATGGCATGTCGTGGTGCTACAGGGCACGCTCGGCGCCAGCGTTAGCATCGGGCGTCTGAAGGGCACGATGGATGTGCTGCAGCCGCTGGTGAACGACCACAGCGTGGATATCGTGCTGAACCAGTCGGCCAACTTTGAGACCGCAACCGCCCAGACGATGATCGGGGCGGAGCTCGCCAAAACCACCGATGTCCAACTGATCGTTTGTGCCAACGACGCGATGGCGCTGGGCGCCATTAATGCGCTCAAGTCGCACGGCATCACTCCGGGTGAGAAAACCTTCGTGGCGGGGGCCGATGCCCAACCCGAAAGCCTGGACGCCACCAAGGCTGGCACGCAGCTCGATACCGTGACCCATTCCCCGTTCGTAGAGGCGTACTGGGCGGTCGAGGCTATGGACAACTATCTGGCCGAGCAAACCAAACCTCCGGCCGGCCACTTCCCGAATGGTGACGTGATCATCCCGATGACGCTCGTGACGCAGCAGAATGTGGGGCAGATCGCCGCGTGGGGGACGCCGCAGACGATCCCGCCGCTGCCGTACGGTAAGTCCCGGGCTTATCCGGTTACCGCAAGCAAGTGAGCGAGGCCGCGCTGCCACTGCTCTCCGCCCGGTCGCTGGTGAAAACCTTCGGCCCGGTGCGGGCGGTGGATGGGGTGAGCCTGGATGTCTATCCACGTGAGGTCGTGGGAATTATCGGTGATAACGGCGCCGGAAAGTCCACGTTCCTTTCGTTGCTGACCGGATTCCACCACCCCAATTCGGGGCAGATCCTCTACCGCGGTCGACAAGTCGCTGTGGGGTCTCCGCGTGTTGCGCGACACGCGCTGAAGATCGAGATGATCTATCAGCGCCTGGAGCTCGCTCCCGACCTGACGGTCTGGGAGAACCTGTTTCTCGGCGAGGAACGGCATCGGTTCGGCGTGTTCTCCGATCGCGGAGGAATGCGACGCCGGGCGGCGGAGGTTCTCAAGGAACTCAACCTTAAGATCTCTTCCGACGACCTGCTAGGTGAACTCTCGGGGGGCGAGCAGCAGGCGGTGGCCATCGGCCGCGCGCTGCTGTTCGACCGCCAGATCATCATAATGGATGAGCCGACCGCGGCGATCTCGGTGCAAAAGGTTCAGGATGTCCTGGACCTGATCGGCCGGCTGCGGGAGGGCGGGAAGTCCGTGCTGATGGTCAGCCACCGGCTGGAGGATCTGCTCGCCGTGAGCGATCGCATCGTCGTGTTTTACCACGGCACCATCCGCTGCATCCTGCCGAACCGGGACCTGTCGGTCGGCGATCTCGTGCACGCGATGTTCTGACCCGCAACCGCCCGCCGCATGCGGCCGGTGCCCGCCTTCATCCCCGCAGAGTGGCTTCCGTAAGCCGAGAGGATGCCTCCTGGAGTTGCCCGCGAAGCTCCAGAGCCTTAGCCTCAGCCGGCCGGATCACATGCTCACCGAGATCGGCGATTAATTGCTCCTGGTTGTCGTAACGGTGCGCTCTTAGGACCCACGGATACTTACGAAAGAAATCAAACATACCAGGCTCTTGCTGCGAAGTGAGGATGAGAGGCTGCACCACGATTGAAGGTAAATCTGGCACGAAACCCCGCAGCTCCCGCAGGACGCTGGTAGCGTCCGAAACGTCAGCTATGACGAACCGCGCAATGCGCGCGAGCAGCGTGATCGTCTCATCCGTGGTTCGCGTAGGCGGCTTCTCGAAATAGAACACCACGGGCAGGTAATTGCGGTTCCTCAGCTCTTCACGGAGGGTATAGAGAACCAGCGTCCGCTCTGGCATGAAGCGGCCGAGGATCAACACCACCTTCGAGGTGATGGTATCGATAACCTCGCGTATCTTGTCGCTGTGCAGCAGCAGGTACATGAACTGCGCGACCTCGATGTTGTCGACAGTGATCTCTGGTTCCTGGGGAGGGGTAATGACCAGATCCGTTTGTTTGGCTCCGTCCAGGATCAACTTCCACGCGGACATTCCGTAGATGCCGCAGCCGGTGAGATTGGCGTCCGTAAGATCCGTACCGACCACACTGGCTACGTACAGCGTTGCCCCGCTGAGATCCGCCTCCCTCAGGTCCACCTCCCTGAGGTCCGCCTGAACGAGCGTGGCCCCGCTGAGATTCGCCTGCTTGAGCTTCGCCTTAGACAGCTTCGCCGCGCTGAGGTCCGCCTGGACGAGCCTCGCCCTGAGGAGCTTCGTCCAGCGGAGGTCCGCATGCATAAGCGTCGCTCCGCCGAGATCCGCCTCGCTCAGCTCCGCCTCCCTGAGGTCCGCCATGGTGAGCGTCGCGCTGCTGAGGTCCGCCTCCCTAAGGTCCGCCTTGACGAGCTTCGCCCCGCTGAGGTCCGCTTGGATCAGCGTCGCCCCACTGAGATCCGTTTGGTTGAGCGTCGCCCCCTTGAGGTGCGCCTGGGTGAGCGTCGCCCCGCTGAGGTCCGCCCTGCTGAGGTCCGCGTTGAAGAGCTTCGCCCGGCTGAGATCCCCCCCGCTAAGATCTGCGTACATGAGCTTCGCATCGGTGAGGTCCGCCTGGCGGAGGTCCGCCGAGCTAAGGTCCGCCCCGGTGAGATCCGCCTGGGTGAGCTTCGCCTCCCTGAGGTCCGGCTTGACGCTGGCTTCTTCGCACCGCCACGCATTCCAGCAGGCGACCCCTTGCTCGAGCACTGCGAGGTGGGCTGGCTTAGACATTTGTTGCGAGCTTACGTAATTGCAGGGACCCGCACCAGCAGCTTCTGCCCTGAGCACTCGGTCAACGCGCTGCGGGAAGGCAGCAAGTCAACTGGCAGTTTCTTGACAGCGGCAGAGCCGGGTCGCCACGATGCGGCGCCGTCCGGTAAAAAGAGACGAAACGGGGTAACGCCCCTGGGAGGCATGAATGGTCCGCCGCTACTGGCTGGCGCTCGCCTTGCTGGCGGGTGTCTTCACCCCGCTTGTTGTCCGCGCCAAAGAGCCGATCAAGATCGGCTTTCCCATCCCGCTCTCGGGACCCACCGCAATCTACGGCCAGCCGATCCTGGCGGGAGCAAGGATGGCGGCGGCGGAGATCAACGGGGCAGGGGGCGTGCTGGGCCGCCAACTCGACATCCTGCCGCGCGACAGCAAGGCCAACCCGGATGAAGCGGTGCGCGTCGCGCGCGAGCTGATCCTGAAGGACAATGTGGATTTCCTGATCGGCACCCTGACCTCGGCCGAGGCGCCGGCGGTGTCCACTATCGCCAAGGAGAACCACGTCGTTTTCATCGCCCCGGCGGCCAAGCTGACCGACCTGACATCACCCCCGAGCCTGCATCCCTATATCTTCCGCGTGTCCTCCACCACGCTGGCGGAGGGACGGACGGCGGCGGCCATCGTGTCGAAGTGGCAAAATGTGAAACGGATCGCGACAATTGCGCCGAATTACGCCTATGGGCGTCAGGCCGTCGCCGATTTTATCGAGTACCTAAAGAAGCTTCGGCCCGATATTCAGATTATAGACCAGCAGTGGCCGCGCCTGGGCGAGCCGAATCTGACGCCGTTCATTACCGCTCAGATGAGCGCCCACCCCGATGCCGTGTTCTGTGATGAATTCGGAGGTGATTTCGTCACGCTCGTGAAGCAGGCGACTCCGCTGGGCTACTTCAAGGCGATTAATAACCGGCTGATTGATGGCGGAGAAGTCGGTTCGATCGACATCGCCAAGGCGCTTGGCGATGGTTATCCGTACGGCATCTGGGCCAGTGCCTATGACCCGGTGATCTGGAACGTGGGCGAGCCCCCCGAGCACAAGGCCTTCGAGCAGCATCTGCTTGCGTTCATGCATTCGCAGTACGGTTCGGGCTGGGCGATTCAGGGGTACATCGCCGTCGAGGCCCTTGCCGCGGGGCTTAAGAAGGCCGGTACCGCGAGTGATCCCGCGGTGGCGAAGGCTCTGCTGGGTCTGACGGTTCAAACACCGATCGGGACACGCACCTTCAGTCCGGCTAACCACGACTTCAACACCGGTGAGGTGTGGGGCGAGATGGTGAAGGACGCCAACTATCCGTTCGCGATCATGAGTCACCCGACGTACGAAAATCCGGCGCAGTTCATCAACTGATCCGGTGGCGCTCTCCTTCCTGTTGGGTCAGATATTCAGTGGCCTGACGACGGCGATGTTCCTGTTTCTCATCGCGTCGGGACTGTCGCTGGTTTTCGGTGTGATGCGCGTGCTGAATTTCGCGCATGGCTCGTTTTACATGATCGGTGCGTATCTTGCCTGGCAAGGCGTCCATTGGCTGACGCCACTCGCCGGCAGCTTCTGGCTCGCGGCGCTGATGTCCGCTGTCGGGGTTGCGGTGCTTGGCGCCGTTGTGGAACGGCTGCTGCTGCACCGCCTATATGGCCGGGAGGAACTGTACCAGTTGCTGCTGACCTATGCCCTGGTCCTGATCCTTGCGGACAGTGCGAAATTCATCTGGGGGACCGATCAGCTCTCGGTCGCCACGCCGAAGCTGCTCGCTGGTTCCCTGCGGATCTCAGGCGCCAACCTGCCCTTGTATAACCTGTTTATTATCGTGCTGGGACCGCTGATCGCGGTTTCGGGCTGGCTCGTTTTGCATCGCACCGGACCTGGGCGGATGGTACGGGCCGCGGCACTGGACCGCGATATGCTGCAGGCGCTGGGTGCTGATGTTGGCGCGCTCTACACGATGATGTTCGTGGCCAGCGCGTTCCTTGCTGGCCTTGCCGGAGCACTGGTCAGCCCTATCCAAAGCGTGGTTCCCGGGATGGATGTGGAAATCATCGTCCAGGCCTTCATAGTAGTGGTGATCGGCGGCCTGGGCTCGTTCTGGGGGACCTTCTGGGGGTCACTGATCTACGGCGAGGTCCTGGCGTTCGGCATCCTGATCTTCCCTGGGTTTTCGCTGTTCTCTGTGTTCGCCCTAATGGTGGTGATTCTGATCGTCCGCCCCTGGGGTCTGTTGGGGCACCCGATACGATGACCCCGCGGCACGTTCCATGGACCTTGATCGCGTTTCTGGCCGCACTGGTGGTGCCCTGGGTGGGATCGCGCTACGACACGTTCCTCGGCACCCAGATTGCGATCGATGCGCTGTTCGCGGTCAGCCTCAATCTGCTGCTGGGCACCACCGGGCTCGTTTCCTTCGGGCACGCTGCGTATTTCGGGATCGGCGCTTACGTCTGCGGCATCCTGATGAAGACGTATGGCGTGCCATTTCTGCCGGCCTTCTTGGCCGCCGGGTTGGGTGCGGCTCTGTTCGCGCTGGTCGCGGGGTTTTTCTGCGTCCGGTTGACGAAAATCTACTTCGCTATGCTGACGCTGGCATTTTCTCAGATAGTTTGGGCGGTGGCGTTTACCTGGAATTCGGTGACCGGAGGCGATGAAGGCTTTTCCGACGTTCCTTATCCGAATCTCGACTGGCTGGGGTCGCTCCCCGGTTTTGGGGATTTCCGCGCACCCGACCTGTTCTATTTCGTCACTATCGTGCTGGTGGCGCTGAGCCTCGCCGCCCTGCAGCGGATCATCCATTCGCCGTTCGGGCGCATGCTGACCACCATCCGCGATAATCCGGAACGCGCGGCCTTTATCGGGCTGAATGTGCGCGCGTATCGGCTGGCGGCCTTCGTGATCGCGGGGTTTTTTGCCGGTCTCGCCGGCGCGCTGTATGGCATCTTTAATCGTGGGGTATTCGCCGACTTCGTGTTCTGGCCGAAATCCGCTGAGGTGATGATCATGACCATCCTCGGCGGCATCGACCATTTCTGGGGACCGCCTGTCGGGGCGTTTGCACTGGTGTGGCTCAATCAGGCGATTACGTCCTACACGCAGGTACTGGCCGTTTATGCTTGGTGTCATTCTGCTGTTTCTGCTATTCGCCCTCCCCGGCGGCATTCTGGGTGGCCTGCTCAATCTGAAGATTATCCGCCGCCGGCATCCTGCGAGAGTGTAGGGTGCTTGAGATCCGCGGTATCAGCAAATCCTTCGGCGGCTTCCGCGCCGTCAATAACGTCAGCCTGGCGGTCGAGACACGCCAGATCGCTGCACTGATCGGGCCCAACGGGGCGGGCAAATCGACCTTCTTCAACGTGATCAGCGGCCATATTCGCCCCGACAGCGGCCAGATTCTGCTGGATGGACGCGACATCACAGGAGCATCGCCGCATCGGATTACCAGCCTTGGTATGGGCCGTTCCTTCCAGCACGCCAACATCTTTTCCCGGCTGACCGTGGCCGAGAACATCCAGGCCGCCTTGCTCGCGCATCGCGGCCGTGGCCGCGACTTTTGGTCCAATGCTGACGATTTCTATCGTGATGAAACCATGGCGCTGCTGACCTCGGTCGGCCTGCGAGAACAGGCGGACATGCTGGCGGGATCGCTGGCCTACGGCAACCAGAAGCAGCTCGAGCTGGGGATTGCGCTGGCCAGCGAACCGGTCGTGCTGCTGCTGGACGAGCCCACCGCCGGCATGTCGCCATCCGAAACCGATGACACCATGCGCCTGCTCTTGCGTGTTGCGCACGAGCGCGGCCTGACCCTGCTGTTCACCGAACATGACATGCAGGTGGTGTTCGGAATCGCGGAAAAGATCGCCGTGCTGCATCAGGGACGGTTGCTGGCGGAGGGAACGCCTGACGAAGTGCGCGGCAATCCCGATGTGCGCCGCATTTATCTCGGGGAGCACACGTGACGCCGCTGCTATCGGTCGAGGATATTCGCACGGCTTACGGTCTAAGCCGCGTGTTATTCGGTATTTCGCTGGAGATCGCCGCGGGCGAATGTGTCTGCCTGCTCGGGCGCAATGGCGTCGGCAAGACCACCACGATGCGATCGATCATGGGACTGACGCCGCCGGAGCAGGGGCGAGTGGTTTGGAAGGCGCGGGATATTACGGGGTGGCCGCCGAATCGCATTGCCCGCGCGGGCCTCGGCTTCGTGCCGGAGGACCGGCGGATTTTTAGCGAACTTAGCGTGCGCGAGAACCTGGAAGTTGGCGCGCGGGCGGCGGGCCGGCCGGGGCGGTGGACGATAGAGGCGGTTTGCGAGCTGTTCCCGGTTCTGCGGGAGCTGCGTGACCGCCGTGGGGGTTATCTATCCGGCGGCGAGCAGCAGATGCTGACTGTCGCGCGGACGCTGCTCGGCAATCCGGAGCTGCTGCTGCTGGACGAGCCGTCGGAGGGCTTGGCTCCGCTGATTGTCGAGACGCTGCGGGCGAAGATTGCGGAACTGAAGGCAGATGGGCTGACGATACTGTTGGCGGAGCAAGGGGTGGGTTTTTCGCTGTCGCTGGCGGATCGGGTGTATGTGCTAGAGAAGGGGAGGGTGATCTTTAGCGGTTCCGCTGTCGAGCTTCGATCAGACGAGGATCGTCTGCATCGGTTGTTGGCTTTGTGATGAGCGAGCAATGGTCATTCGCGCGTCCCTGTCGCTCGTATCTCGAGACGGCAGATACTAACCACATAGCTCATCGAGCAGCGCCGTGGCCTCTTTCAGGTCTGGCGTGTCGAAGCCCTCGGTGAACCAGCCATAGATTGGGGCCAACAGTTCGCGGGCTTCGTCGCGCTTGCCCTCGGCCCGCCAGAGCCCGGCCAGGCTGGTGGCGGCGCGCAGCTCCAGTGACCGAGCCTTTTGGTGCCGCGCGATGGCCAGAGCCTCGAGGTAGCACGCCTCCACGCCTTCCCCGTAAGCAATTCGGCGGCACCACATGGGCGGCGCGCGGCATTCGTGTGATCGAAGGGCCGCATGGATGAGACGCTAAACGGATCCGGCCCTGATGAGAGCGCTCATACGACAGATCGTAAGAGCGCACACAACGTCCGAGTGGAGGTTATCACGCGGGGCGAGCGCCGGCGGAGTTGGACGCTGGAGCAAAAGCGCGAGATTGTGGCTGAGAGCCTCGGGCCCGAACTGACCCCGAGCGAGGTGGCGCGCAAATACGCGATCGGTACGGGGCAGCTTTATACCTGGCGTCGAGAACTGTTGCCGGCTCCGACGGAGCGGATGAGGCGGCCGACACGGTTTGCGCAAGTGGAGCTGGCGCCGACGCGGCTGGCCGGCCAGCTACCGGCTGAGCCGCCCGCCCCGCCAGTAACGATCCCGCAATCGCCCCGGCCGCTGGGAATAATCGAGATCGTGCTGCCGGGCGGCATATTGGTGCGCGTTGATGGGCAGGTAGATGATCGGGCATTGCGGCGAAGTCCTGGGCATGCTGCAAGGCCGATGATCACACTCGCACCCGGCCTGCGCGTGTATCTCGCCTGCGGCGTGACCGATATGCGCAAGGGTATGGTGGGGCTGGCAATGCTGGTGCAGCAGTCGCTGCGCGACAACCCGTTCGATGGCGCTGTGTATGCCTTCCGCGGGCGTCGCGCAGGACTGATCAAGCTGATATGGCATGATGGCGCCGGCCTGTGCATGCTGACCAAGCGGCTGGAGCATGGGCAGTTTGTTTGGCCGTCATCCGAGACGACTGGCCGGATCATGCTCTCGAGCGCGCAATTGGCGGCGCTGCTGGATGGCTGTGAATGGCGCGCAGCGCAGCCGCGACGAGCACCGGAACTGGCGGGATAAAAACCCGCGTCGCCGATAAAAATCGGCTGGCACCGATTCGGCGGCGTCGTTCAGAATCGCAGCGTGCGAATCGATCTGGACAACCTGCCTGACGATCCCGCGACGCTGCAGCAAATGCTGCGCGACGTCGTGCGAGAGCTCAATACCGAGAATGACAAGCTGCGCCTGCTCATTCATCGGCTGGTGCGCCATCGGTTCGGCCGCCGCTCCGAGCAACTCACCGATGACCAGTTGCAATTGGGGCTCGAGGATCTGGAGCAAACGGTCGCCGCGAACCAGGCGGCACAGGACACTATTGCACCAGAGCCGAAGGAGCAGAAGCGCCGAGCGGCACCGGCGCAGCGCAATCTCGGCGATCTGCCGGCACACTTGCCGCGCTACGAGGTGGTGGTGGAACATCGAGCACCGCGAGTGCCCCTGCTGTGGTGGCGCGCTGCATGTGATCGGCGAAACGCGCAGCCAACAGCTCGATATCGTGCCCGCGCAGCTTCGGGTGCGGGTCACGCGCCGGCCGCGTTACGCCTGCCGGGCGTGCGAGGGAACCGTGGTGCAGGCGCCAGCGCCGGAGCGCCCGATCGATGGCGGCCTGGCGACCGAGGCCATGGTGGTGCATGTGCTGGTCAGCAAGTATTGCGAACTCGCTGCCGCTGCATCGACAGTCCAAGATGCTGGCGCGGCAGGGCATCGATCTGGATCGCTCGACGCTGAGCAACTGGGTTGGCCGAGCCTGCTGGTGGCTGAAGCCGCTTTATGACCTGGTGGTCAGCACGGTGCTGTCGTCTGAGAAGGTCTTTGCGGATGACACGACATTGCCGGTGCTGGATCCGGGCCGCGGCCGAACCAAAACCGGGCGATTGTGGTGCTATGCGGTGGATGACCGACCGTGGTCCGGTCCGACGCACCCGGCGGCGGCGTATGTATATTCCGAGGATCGTAAGGGCGCGCATCCGTCAGCGCACCTGGCAGCGTTTCGCGGTGTGCTGCAGGTGGACGGCTACGCCGGGTTCAAGCGACTGGCCGGGGACCGCAGCGACGATTCGGTCAAGCTGGCGTTCTGCTGGGCGCATATGCGGCGGCCGTTCTTCGATTTCTATCAGGCGACGAAGTCGCCGCTGGCCGGGCATGTGCTGGCGCGCATTCGCGAACTCTATACGATCGAGGCCGAGATTCGCGGGCATTCTGCCGATCATCGGGAGCGCATGCGCCAGGCGCGAAGTCGGCCGATCGTGGAGGCGTTGCATGCTTGGTTGCAGGAGCAGCTGCCTCGTATATCCGCCGTCTCCGAGCTGGCGAAAGCGATGCGCTATGCGATCCGGCACTGGCCGGGGTTGGTGGCATTCCTCGATGACGGGAGGATCGAGATGGACACGAACGTGGTCGAGCGCTCGATCAGACCGGTGACCCTCACACGCAAGAACGCCTTGTTCGCCGGATCGGACGTAAGCGTCGTCTGATCGACACCTTCCCGGAGCACGGGCTGCTGTTGGACACTGGCCTGCATGGGCGAAGCGGTGATCACGGCAGAGGTTGAGCGTTCGAACGAGCGTGCGAACGAGGCTCGTTCGAGCGCTCGAACGGAACAGATCGAGCTGCGGGTTCGGCGTGAGCGGCACCGCCGATGGGGACCTGAGGAGAAACTTCGGATTGTCCGCGAGACACTTCTCCCCGGGACGGTTATCGCGGACGTGGCGCGCCGACATGGCATTGGCACCGGCCTGCTCTACACGTGGCGGAAGGCAATGCTGGCCTCAATGGTGAGCGGGTTTGCTCCGGTGGAAGTGCAACCCGCCTTGGAGGCTGATAGCCCACCGCCAGCGCCTCCGAAAACACCGACCCCAGGCAGAAAGCCGCCGTCTGGGCGGATCGAAATCGAGTTCCCGAACGGGGTACGGGTTCGGGTCGATGGCGAGGTTGATGATGCCGTGCTGCGCGGTGTGCTGGCGACGCTCGACGATCGCTGATGTGGCCGGCCGGAGAAGTCCGCATTTACCTCGCCTGCGGCGTTACCGACATGCGGGCTGGGTTCCATTCTCTTGCTGCGCGGGTCCAGACCGTGCTTCAGCATGATCCTCATGAGGGGGCAATTTTTGTGTTCCGTGGACGTAGAGGCGATCTGATCAAATGCCTCTATTATGACCGGCAAGGCATGTGCCTCTATGCGGAAGAAGCTGGATCGTGGCCGGTTTGTTTGGCCACAAGCCAAGGACGGCGTGGTATCTCTGACCATGGCCCAGTTCTCCATGCTTGTCGAAGCAATTGATTGGAGAAATACAGCCTGGACAGCCAGACCGGAACTCGTGGTCTGAGCGGAATTTTTAATCCGACGCGGCGGATGTGGCTTGTACGGGAATCGTGGATTCGCTAAGCCTGTCGCATGTCCGAGCTCGAATCGCTGCGCGTGGAGAACGCGACGCTGCGCGCCATGGTGGCGGAGCGTGACGCCAGGCTGGCGGCGGTCAACGACGAGCTGAAGACGGCCCGGCTCGAAATCGAGCAAATGAAACTGCGACTGGCCACGCTGCTGCGGCAACGTTATGGCCAATCTTCCGAAAAGCTCGACCGTGAGATCGCGCAATTGGAGATGCGGCTGGAAGAGCTGGAGGAGAACGTCGCTGAGACGACCGCGGCGCAGGCCAAACAGTCCACCGCGGAACCCAAAGAACGGCCGGCCGCCAGGTTCCGTCCGAAACCGCCCGGCCGCAAGCCATTGCCGGCCCATTTGCCGCGCGAGATTGTGGTGCATGAGCCCGAAATTGCCTGTCAGTGCAACAACTGCGATCCCGCGCGCCTGGTCAAGCTTGGCGAGACGGCAACCGAAGTGATGGACAAGATCCCCGCCAGAATGAAGGTGATCCGCCATCTGCGGCCGAAATATGCGTGTCGGGTATGCGAGACCATCTTCCAGGCGCCGGCACCGGAGCTGCCGATCGAAAAGGGACGGCCGGGAGCCGGACTGCTGGCCAATGTCGCCGTCTCCAAGTATTGCGATGGCATCCCTCTCTATCGGCAGTCTGCGATTCTCGAGCGCGAGGGCATCGACATCGACCGCGCCATCATGGCGGACTGGATGGGACATGTCGCGTGGTGGGTGCAACCCCTGGCCGAGCGCATCGGACAATACGTCATGGCACAAGAGGTCCTCTGGACCGACGACACACCGATTCGAACCCTGGCGCCGGGAACCGGGAAAACGCGCATCGCGCGGCTTTGGTGTTACGCCGTCGATCCGCGGCCCTATGCCGGTCCGGGACATCCGGCGGTGTTCTATCGCTATAGCGCCGATCGCAAAGGCGAGCGGCCACGTGGACATCTCGAGGGCTTTAGCGGTTACCTGCATTCGGATGCCTTCGCCGGCTACGAGGCGCTCTATCGGGGAAGCGGATCGAAGCCTCCCCGGATCATCCATGTTGCCTGCTTCGCTCATGCTCGGCGCAAGCTGTTCGAGGTATTCGAGACGACAAAGTCCCCCATTGCCGAGGAAGCCCTGCGCCGGATTCAGGAACTCTACGCCATTGAAGCGGATATCAAGGGCAAGCCCGCCGAGCAGCGCCAGAGGGAGCGTCAGGCTCGCAGCAAGCCATTGCTGGATGCATTCCGCGAATGGGCAGAAGGGCAACGCCGGCGGTTGTCCGGCAAGGCACCACTCGGCAAAGCCTTCCAGTACACGCTGAGCCGCTGGGATGCCCTGACCCGATATGTCGAGGACGGACGTCTTAGCATCGATAACAACCTCTCTGAGCGTCTCCTGAGAGGGATTGCGGTGTCGAGGAAAAACTTTCTGTTCCTTGGTTCCGACCGGGGAGGCCAAAGGGCAGCAGCGATTTACACGATCGTCGAGTCAGCAAAACTCAACAAGCTCGATCCTGAGGCTTATCTCGCTTCAGTCCTTGATCGGTTGGCTCGAGGTCATCCGATCAACCGAATCGACGAGCTTCTCCCCTGGAACTTCCAACCGCCAATGGCAGCTGCGGCCTGACGGCATTGCCGCCAGCCGGAACCGCAGCGCCAACACTGAACCACCAGTCACGTGCTTCCTCTCGGCGGGCTCAAATCGGCCCAGGCCAAGAACGTCTGGGCAGGGGCTCACGGCGTCAATACTGGTGCTCGCCTTACGCTTACGATCGGACGGCGGAGCCCGGCATTGGGCCATCGCGATGACGCTGATCGAGACCGCCAAGCTGAATAGTGTCGAGCCGATGGCTTGGCTTACTGATGTGCTCGAGCGCATCGTCTCAGGCAAGACTAAGGCGAACGCACTGGAGGCGCTGCTGCCGTGGAATTGGCATCCGACTGAACTCACGGAATTGGCGGCAGCTGCATGATCGATAATCCAACCCAGGTTGACCGCCTGATGGGGAAGCTGCAACAGGCTCTGCCACTGCCCGCGCGCCCCACACCCGAGCTGCTCGCCGCTCTCGTCGCGAAGAACGCTGCGAGCCAAACCTCCGCCGCCTGCTCAATCACCTGGATCAGCTACGCCGGTGACGAGGGAGGCATTGTGTGCCGCCTCGATTTTGGAGACGAGGCCAAGAACGCCGCGTTTGTCTCCATCACGCACCTGCGTTTCGATGCTCGTCTGCCTCTCGCCCGTGAGATTATCGCCTACCAGAAGCACCGCGTGAAACGCATCCAGCGGCAGCCGGCGTAATCCACCCCAGCACAGAGGATGGGCCGGCCTCTGATACGCCGCACGGCTGCCGTCAAGGAAAATCGGGCAGGGTCTCGCCGCAACGCTTACGATACGCCGCACGGCTGCCGTCAAGGAAAATCGGGCAGGGTCTCGCCGCAACGCTTACGATCAGACGACGCTTACACAGTTCTCGACGCCAGGTATAAAGCTGCCCCGTACCGATCGCGTATTTGCGCGCCACCTCGCTCGGGGTCAGTTCGGGCCCGAGGCTCTCAGCCACAATCTCGCGCTTTTGCTCCAGCGTCCAACTCCGCCGGCGCTCGCCCCGCGTGATAACCTCCACTCGGACGTTGTGTGCGCTCTTACGATCTGTCGTATGAGCGCTCTCATCAGGGCCGGATCCGTTTAGCGTCTCATCCATGCGGCCCTTCGATCACACGAATGCCGCGCGCCGCCCATGTGGTGCCGCCAAATCGCTTACCCTTCCCCGCACCGGCCTGATGGAAGGCGTAGCAACAACTGGCCCTTTAAGCGGTGCAGTTCCGCATCCCAGAAGCGCACCCCGCTCTCCTCCGCAAAGCGCAGTGCGTCCTCGAGCACCTCGATCCCCATCGCCTCCTCCCCGGCGGTAAGGTAGGCTGCCGCTAACAACGCCTGGAAATAGGGCTCGAACTCACGCAGACCTAAGTCAATCCAACGGTCCAAGCCCTGGCGGAATTCCGAAAGACTACGTTGCGCCTGCCCCTGGTTCATCAGCACCCAACCACGCGCAAAGCCGGCTGTTGCCTCGTGCTGACCCAAACGTTGCTCGGCCGCCAACCGCGCCAGCCGATCGCCGAACATGCGGACGCTCGCCTCGTCGCGCCGCAATTGATGATAGAAAATGCCGTAGTTCAGGGCGTGCGCCACCGAGGGTGGATGCGCGATCTCTTCCGCCAGCAGCACCGAGCGACGGACAGGCTCGCCTGCGCGATCGGGATAGCCCAGAAACCACAGGGCCAGGCCATTTTGCGCCCAGCCGCAAACGCCAGGGTCGTGCCCTCCGTAGACCAAGGCATGCGTTCCATGTTTCGCAGGGCTGTAGAGGGCAAGACCGCGCTCGGTGTGGTGGCGACACCCCGCGAAGTCACCATACCAAGTGTAGGTGCCCCAGGCGGAGTGATGGGCTTGGAGGCGTAGATCGTCATCGTCTGCTTGCTCGGCCACTTGAAACAGCTCGTCGCTCAACTCGAGAGCCCGGTAGACCTTCCCGCCCGCCACATGAAACATCCACACCCCCAACCCACTCTTGAAGCGCTCACCGCTATCGCCGAGGGCGCGGCTCAGCTCGTCGGCACGGTAATAAGCTTGCCCTGCCTCGGGAGCCGCCCATCCCCGCGTGGCTGCAAAGGCCGGACCGAGCAGAGTCTGAAACCGCAGCTCGTTGCGGTTGCGGTCCGGGCTGTCGGGGAGCGACGACCTGAGCAGGCGAATGCCTTGGGAGAGGTGCTCGATGGCCTCGACATTGGCCGACGTGCGCAGGGCGCGCTCGCTGGCGGCAAACCAATGATCGACGGCCCGTGCGGCCAAACCGCCCTCGGCGCAATGGCGGGCGAGGAGTTCGGGCTGCGTGACCGCCACCTCCGGAAAATGTTGCTCCAACACGTGCGCGATGCGCGCGTGCAGCTCCTTCCGGCTATCGCGAAGCAGAGTGCCGTAAGCCGCGTCCTGAACCAATGCATGCTTAAAGATGTGGAATGACTGCGGTGCAGTGCCGCGTTGAAAAATCAGTCCTGAACTTACGAGCTGATCCAACGCGTGCTGCACCTCTACGTCGCTCTGTTGTGCCACGGCGGTGAGGAGCTCGTACGGGAACTCTCGTCCAATTGCCGCGCCAATCTGCGCAATCGCCTTCACGGTGGGGCCCAGACGGTCGAGACGGGCCATCAGCGATCCGTGCAGCGTTGAGGGTACGGCAAGCCTGGGCGACGGAATTCGTGAGAGCGCAACTTTCCGATGCCCTTCTTCGGCTCCGATCTCGAGGACCACCTTGGTCAGCTCCTCGATGAACAGCGGCACTCCATCCGTGCGCTCGATAATTTCGTTTACGATGTCAGCGGACAGCACGTTGCTGCCGGCAACTTCCGCGATCAGCGATGCAGACTCACGCGGGTTCAGGCGACCAAGTGCGAGGAGGGTGACATGCGGCTGGCCGACCCAAGGCGGGTTGAATTCCGGTCGGAATGTGGCAATCAGCAGAACCCGTAGGCGCTTCACGCGATCCACTGTCAGCTGCAACAGCTTCAGCGAGGTCGGGTCGATCCAATGCGCATCCTCAAAGACCATTAAGACAGGGCGTTGCCGGGACAGATGCTCCAGTTGCCGAATCATTGCCTGCAGCAACCGTTCTTTCTTGGCCTGGGGACTAAGTGCCACGGGCTGGTAGCGGTCGGAGGGCAATGACAGCAATTCGGCCAGGAGCGAAATGTCTTCCGATGGTGTAGGGGCTCCTCCGAGCAAATCCTCCAGCTTGCCCAGTTTGGTTTCAGGCGAGTCCTCCCGGGCAAACCCGGCCGCCCGGTCCAATTGGGTGATGATCGGATGCAGTGCGCTATCCTGGTCGTGCGTCGAGCAGAAGTAGCGCAGCCGCGTGTAGGGTTCACTTTGGAGTCTTTCCTGCACGGCAGTCACTAGCCGCGATTTGCCCACCCGGGCTCAGCCGAGAGCAGCACCACTTGCCCATCGCCGGACTTTGCTCGCGCCCAGCGGCGGATTAACCGCTCGAGTTCCTCCTCACGACCGACGAGCCGCGCGAGAGCGGCGTGGGCGTGCAACGCGTCGAACCGACTCTCGACCGCGCTTGGGCGGAGCACCCGCCAAGCCTGCACCGGCTCGCGGAACCCCTTCACTTTGATCGCTCCGAGATCCTTATACTCGAACAGATCACCCAGGAGCCGCCGGGTGCTCAGCCCGACAACAACGGAATTGGGCTCCGCCACCGCCTGCAAGCGGGCTGCCAGATTTGGCGTCTCCCCGACAATGCCGCGCTCCTGAGCCTCGCCCGAGCCCATCAGATCGCCCACGACGACCTCTCCGGTGGCAATCCCGATGCGGACCTGGAGGCGCTCGGGTCCTGGGACTTGCCCAACAGCATCGATGAGTGCCAATCCGGTGCGGACCGCCCGCTCGGGGTCGTCCTCATGCGCTTGTGGATAGCCGAAGTAGATTAGCGCGCCGTCGCCCAAGTACTGGGCGACAAAGCCATCGAGGCGCCTGACCGTCTCTGCAACAGAGCGGTGATACGCAGCGATGACCTCGCGCAGGTCCTCTGGGTCGAGCCGAGTTGCGAGCGCAGTCGAGCCGACGATATCGCAGAACAGGACAGTGAGCTGTCGCCGCTCGGCGGACGCTATGGACGTCGATGTGGCGCCAAGCGCAGCCGTTATTGTGGTCGGAGCGGGCGTATGGCTCGGCCTCGCCAGCGTAGCGCCACATTCGGAGCAGAACTTCGCGCCAGGGGTGTTTTCATGGCCGCACGACAGACAGCGCGCCGGCAGTGCCGCCCCGCATTGGTTGCAGAACTTGCTTCCCTCCTGCGTCGCCGCCCGGCAGCTCGGACATTCCATATCGTCCTCGCAAGGCTGTAAAGCACAGCGAGGGGACTCTAGCGCAGACCGGCATAGAACGCCACGCGCCACGGAGCTCGGAGCCGCGGCTGGTATCGCCTGAAATGCCGAGTAGGGAGGTGCCTTCTAGGTTGGATGGGGATGCTGAATAGCTCTCTAGCCTGTCTTATTCATCGCATAGCAGGGATTCGTCGGCGGGTGTCGCGTAAGGTGGTGATTGTGACTTACGAATTGGGTGCCTGACGCCATCCGAATCGCAATCTCACCGGTGCCACACCCGCCATGCACGAGGATACGACCGAGCCGTTCGCATTGCCAGCCGTTGCAGGCAAGAAAGTCACCGCGGCATTCGATGGCGGACGGATCACGTCAGATGGCGGCGTCATCTTGCTGGCGCGGGCGGAACGACGTCTGGGCATCTGTAATCGACTGGCGGCGGAGATTGCCGATCATCGCGATCCAGGCCGGATCGTGCATCGGCTGAGTGACATCCTGCGTGCGCGCATTCTGGCGATCGCCTGCGGCTACGAGGACGCCGACGACCTCGATCACCTGCGCCGCGACCCGGCCTTCAAACTGGCTTGCGGCAAGCTGCCCGCCAGCGGCCGCGATTTGTGCTCGCAGCCGACCATGTCGCGGTGGGAGAACGCCCCCAGCCTGCGCGAGATCATCCGAATGATGCGGGCGATGATTGGCCTCTACTGCGCCAGCTATGCAGTGCCGCCAGAGGCGGTCACGCTTGATATCGACGACACCGTGGACGTGGTGCATGGATATCAGCAGCTGTCGTTGTTCAATGCCCATTACAACGAGCGCTGCTTTCTACCGATCCATATCTATGACACTGCCACGGCGCGGCCGGTGGCGGTGCTGCTGCGGCCCGGCAAAACCCCATCGGGGAAGGAAGTCCGCCGTCACCTGCGGCGCCTGCTGCGCGAGATCAGACGGCATTGGCCGAACACGCGCATCACCATCCGCGGTGACAGCCATTACGGCCGACCAGAGGTGATGGACTGGTGCGAAGCGGAGGGTATTCGCTACGTCTTCGGCCTGTCCGGCAACGACGTGCTGCACCGCCTGGTCGAGCCGGCAGACTGACGACGTTCGTGTCCGTCGCGCCGAAGCCAATTCCCCGCTGCTGCGGCGCTACACCGAAACACAGTATCGGGCCAAATCCTGGTCGCGTTCGCGTCGTATCGCGGCCCGCATCGAGGCGTCCACTCTCGGCCTCGACATCCGCTTCGTGGTCAGCAACATCACCACGGGCAGCGCTGAGTGGCTGTATGATACGCTTTATTGTGAGCGCGGCCAGGCGGAAAACCTGATCAAACTTCACAAGAGCCAACTTGCCTCCGACCGCACCTCATGTCGGGCACCGCTTGCCAATCAGATGCGGCTCATCCTTCACACCGCAGCTTATTGGCTGTTACTCAACGTGCGCGACGGCATCCCCAAGGCACACGCGCTGACCACCGCCGAGTTCACCACCATTCGGCTGCGGCTGATGAAGGTCGCTGCACGGGTAATCGAGACCGCTTCCCGTGTGCGCGTCGCTTTCGCTGCCGCCTGCCCTGAGGCAGCATTGTTCCGCGACCTCGCCCACAGCTTGGTGCCGGCCGCTCCATAGACCGCGGGGCAGGCGCCCCGTCGAACCCGTTTCCCATCAACCCCAACCAACAATCCGGTCCGATCGCGATGAAACAGGCGCAACGGCCGAGGCTGCCCGAATTCGCGGCGGTGCGACTCAGCCATTTTTCACAGCGCTTGGTGAATAGGAGCGGCTAGGCTAACCGATCTGAGGTTCACGTTAGCGGCTGGGTGTAGCGCTGCGGCCTTGTGCCCCTAGCGAGAGATGGCAATCGTGGAGTATACGAATGCGTCTGGAAATAATTGCGTATCTGAACGCCGCTACTTTGATGGTTCGGCCGGCGAGCTAAGGGTCGACCAGGAGCGTTTGCACCGGCTTCTGGCGCTGTAGCGCAGGTCTATGAAGCCCTTCGCAGTCTAATTTGGTGTGGTTCGCTACCACTGACAGCGCCCGCGTACGGAGGTATAACGCATGCGACGAAAGCCGTCGGCGTTTGGCGGCTCCAACTGACAGTAGTCGGGGCATCACAAACTTCAATGTAACCAGGGACGGACCGAGGAGATCTTGACCGACGATGACGGCACGCGAGGCGTTCGAGAAAGGCACAGAAACCTTCAACGCCTACGATATCGACCGCTTTGCGGAAGTGCTCGCGGATGACGTCGTGTTTGCGGCGCCCGGTGGATTGCGCGGACAGGGAAGGGCAGCCTGCATCGAGTTCTACGGAAGCTGGTTCAGCGCGTTCCCCGATCCGCGCGTCGATGTACATCGTGTTCACTTCGTGGATGACGTTGCCATTGAGGAGGGCACGTTCACGGGCACGCACAACGGCGTGCTCAAAAGCCCGATGGGCGACGTCCCGCCGACCGGTCGCCCCGTTAGGATCGATTACATCCAGGTGCTCCGCTTCCGCGACGGCAAGCATGTCTCATTCAACCTGATGTTCGACCGGCTCTCGATGCTCGAGCAGCTCGGCCTCATCCCTGCGCCATCACCTACCGTCCTGTAACTTCTCTCAAAAAAGGCTCTGAAAGTGACCTGGGCATTATTTGGCCGCTGCGGCCCCGCGCGCCTGCAGGCCGGCCAGCACCAGGATGCAAGCTACAAAGATGTATTCGTATAAGGCCGGGAGCCCAACGAGCACGATCACGTCGTTAATGACACCGATCACCAACGCGCCGATCGCCGCCCCGACGATTGTGCCCCGCCCGCCGGTGAATGGGATGCCGCCGAGGATCACGGCCGCAATCGCCTCCAGCGAATATCCCTGGCCGGTCAGGGGATAGACCGAGTCCTGCCAGGTGGTGATCATGATGCCGGCCATGGCCGCGCTGAAGCCGGAGATCGCCAGAACCGAGAGCTTCACCAGATCGGTCCGCAGGCCCACGGCGCGGGCGGCATCCTCGTTGGAACCTGTGGCCTTGATCCAGGAGCCAGCCGGCGTGAACGACATCAGCGCCTGCCCGCCCACCACCATCGCCACCGCGAGCAGGATCAGCGTGGGCACGCCGTGAAAGGTGCCGGCGATCCAGCGGAAGCTGAATTCCCGCGCGGGCTGTACCTGTGTCCGGGCTGATGTAGTTACCGCCATTGAACAGAAGTGCGATGCCGCGCAGGCCCCAGTACGTGCCCAGGGTCACTATGAACGAGGGGATGCGGCCGCGTGCGACGAGCAGGCCCACGGCGCACCCGACCAGGGTTCCAAGAGCCAGGGTTGCCAGCAGGGCGGGCCCGCCCGCCACCGCGTTCATGACGAACAGCCAAGCCAGGAACATGCCGGAGGCGGCGAGGAGGCTCTCGACCCCCAGATCGATCATGCCGACCATGACGACGAAGGCCTCGCCTACGCTGGCCACGATCAGGAAGCTGGTGCTGGTGAGCAGGGCGATGATGTTGCGGAGGGTCAGGAAGTGTCCGGAGGCGAGGCTGGCTGCCAGCCCGATCAGGATCAGGAAGATCAGCGGCCGGCGGACGTGCCCCGGGCGGCCGAATAACAGACGGGGTACGAGACGCTGACCGAACAATTCCATAAATCGTCCCGTGGCGGATGACAGCGGCTTGCTGCTATCATAGCCGCTATCAGAAGACGGAGTTAAGCGCTATGGGGCAGGTCCTGATCCGGAATCTGGATGACGCTGTCATCCAGGCGCTCCGCGAGCGAGCGGCTGCGCGCGGAATCTCACTTGAGGCGGAACTGCGCGATCTTCTCACCCGTGCTGCTGGGCAGCCTCGTGCTGAGTTGGTGGCGGAATTCGCTTCAGTGCGGGCCAAGACGCCGAAGGTTGCACGCCGGCTGGCCGAGGATCTCGTTCGGGAAAGCCGGGATGAGCGATGACGCTGGTCGTGGACGCGAGTGTGGCTCTCAATCCGAGCAGGCTGCCGCGGTGCTTGCGCGTTCCGAACTGTTGATTGCCCCCGATCTGATTATAGCTGAAGTCTCCTCGATCATTCTGCGTACGATTGTTTTTATTTGGCTTTAGCAGAACAACGAGACACAAGTCTGGTGACTGCTGACCAGAGGCTTCTCTGGCGCGTGACGGGCACCGAGTGGCAAACTCGGGTCACGGATCTACGGGGACCCGAATAAGCTACAGGACGTACGCCAGAACGAAAGTAATCGCCGCAGCGATCAGCAGTACGGGTCCGGCTCGCCACAGCTTTGCCATGCGTGGGTAAGCGCAGGTTTCGGGCAGCGGCTTTCGGCCGGTCACCATCGGGGCCAGGAGATTGTGCCTCTTCACCGCCGCGTAGGTCGCGATTGCCACAACGTGCAACACTACTGCAGCGAGGATCACGTACCATACCCAGGTATGTGAGTCGGAAATGGCATTTGAGATGGGGGCCGGCACTACTTCGCTCCAGCGGCCCTCGTTGGCGACGTCGTTATTGGTGTAGATGCCGCTGAGGGATTGCAGGAGCAGAAGCCCTAGAAGGAACAACACCATCCAACCGCCGGCGGGGTTGTGGCCGACCATTATGTCCGGCTCGCGATGGAAGATTCGCCGCAGGTGATGTAGGGCCTTCCGCGGGGGAGCCATGAAGCGGCTGAAGCGGGCGGTGTCACTGCCCACGAACCCCCAGATGAGGCGGAATATGATCAGCGCCAGCAGGACGTAGCCGGCCCAGATGTGCAAATCCATCCAGTTCAGACGTTCGGTGATGTAAAGTACCAAGAGCAGGACGACTGTTGACCAGTGAAACAATCGGGTCGGCAGGTCCCAAACGACTACGCGCATGTCACGCTGCAGCGAGCTGGAGTTGGCGCAGCCGCAATAAGCTGACGCAGGTGCCCAGCGCGGCCGCGGCGGCGGCAATGGCGAGGGAGAGGTGCGTCCCGCCGGCGACACCGGTTCCGGTTGCCGCGGAGACCCCAAAGCACAGCGCCACCAGGGCACTGCCGTTTGTTTGGCCAAGCAGGCGCGCGGTCGACAGCATGCCGCTGGCGCCGCCGCTCCGCTCCGGCGGAGCCGAGCCAACCAGCAGCTTGTTGTTGGGTGATTGGAAAAACCCGAAGCCAAACCCGGCGACGGCCATTCGCCAGGCAATATCGGGCCAGGTGGCGTGTACCGGCATTAGCAGAAGCAACACCAGGCCGATCGTCATTACCATCAGGCCCATGGCCCCAAGCGCCCCGGGTGAGGACTGGTCCGACAGCCGGCCGGCAAGGGGGGCGACAAAAACCACGACCGCCGGCCAGGGAGTGATCAGCAGCCCCGTCATAATCTGGGACATGTGGCCCACGTCTTCGAACAAAAATGGCAGTGAAACGTATACCAAAGACTGGGCGGTGAAAGAGCAGATGGATGTGGCAACGGATAGCGCAAACACCGGCCGGCGGAACAGATCGATCGGCAGCATGGGGACGCGGACCTTGCGCTGGTGCTGGATAAACAACGCCCCGACCACGACGGCCCCGGCGAGCTGGGCCGCTGCCCAGGCCGGGCTCTCGCCGCGGCCGAGCTCGTCCACGCCGACAACCAGCAACCCCAGGGTAATTGCGTTGAGGACGGCGCTACTGAAATTGAACCGGTATCGCGCGCGAGGGGTGTGCGGCAGGGAGCCCGCGGCGAGGTAGAGCGCAAGTGCGCCCAGCGGTACGTTAATCGCGAATAGCCAGTGCCAGGAGGCCACGGACAAGACGGCGGCCGCGACGGTCGGGCCGGTGGCGGAGGATGTTGCCACCACGAACGCCGTAAATCCGACTGCGCGCCCAAGCATCGAGCGCGGGAAGACGAACCTGACGAGGGCGGTATTGACGCTCATAATGCCCGCGCCGCCAAACCCCTGAACGAGGCGCATTAGCACGAGCATGGGGAGCGAAGTGGAGACGGCGCAGCCGAGGGAGGCGGCGGAAAACACCGCCAGTCCCAGCGTATAGACGCGGCGGTATCCGAAGATTTCGCCGAGCGATGCGAACGGCAGTAGGGAGACGGTTACCGTGAGCTGATAGGCATTGACGACCCAGATGGAGGCGGCGGGTGTCGCGCTCAGCTCGCGAGCGATGACGGGCAGGGCGATATTGGCAATGGAGGCGTCCAGGACCGACATTGCAACGGCGATGGCGATGGTGATCAGCGCGCGGATGCGCTCGGGTCGGGGGAGCCCATCATCGAAATCCGTGGGCGCGGGGGCCATGGGCGCAGCTTGACCCGGGACGGGGCGGCCAACAAGCTGCACTCTGATCTAGTCTAAACAATCGGCGGCGCCAGCCGGCATCATCGCGTCCTTCCCCGAGCAGCCACGCGCCGCTTATCGATTACGCAGCCGTCGCGGGTCATGACGACATCGTCGTGCAGGTTACTGACGACACAGACGTGATTCGGTAAAATCGAAACCCGTTCGCCGAGTGCGGGCTTTGCTCCGCACCGCGACAGGTCGATCACGCCGTGTTCCTCGTTCAGGCGTTCGATAATCGCGTTGGGATAGCCAAGAATCATCCCGTATCCCGGACCGACCGAGGGAGCGACGACGTCGCTCGAGAGGCTCTTCGAACCGGCGTCGATCACTGCGCGATCCTGGGTCGGACGGCTGACGACGGTAGCGTGAAGATGGAGCGCACAATCTTCGAGCGTTGCCGCGCCGGCGGCAACCGTCGCGCGGTCATGGTAGATGTAGGTACCGACACGCACCTCGGTCAGGCCGGCGACCTCGTGGGCCTGCCACGCGTTCGGCGTTCCGCCGCCAGAGACGACCGTGATCGGGATTTCCGCGTCGGCGAAGCGGCGCTTTGCTTCGGCGACGAATTCCGCGGTCGCCGCCATGCTCGGGTAGGTCATCAACCCATCGAAACGGACTTCCTGTGCCGCAAGAACAGCGCGCGCGAGATCGAGAGCTTGATCGACCGATACGACCCCCGTGCGCTTGCTGCCGCTGTCGAACTCTACGAGTACGCCGATCTCATGCCCGGCCATCCGTGCAGCCCGGGCGGCGGTCTCGAGCGCCAGGGGATTGTCGACAGCGACGCTCATACGCGCGCGCCGAGCCAGCGCTGCGAGTCGGGGTGCCTTCTCAGCTCCGACAAGCGGGTAGGAAATCAGGATGTCGTCGAGCCCAGCGTCGGCCATGACCTCTGCCTCGCCGAGCTTCTGGCAGGTGATGCCGTAGGCGCCGAGTTCCACCTGCCTGCGCGCAAAGGTCGGAATCTTGTGGGTCTTGATGTGCGGGCGCAGGCGCAGCTTCCAGCGGTCGCAATAGGCCTGCATCTTGGCGAGATTGCGCTCGACCCGGTCGAGATCGATGACGGGGACAGGCGTTTCCAGATCCTCGATGCGCACTGATCCACCTCCTCAGCCAGGAACCACCGCAACGCAGTCAATCTCGACCTGGATGCCGACGAGCTGACACCCCACAGTCGTACGGGCTGGCGGGCTGCCGGAGAAGAACTCGCGATAGATGTCGTTGTACTCGCGAAAGCGCGTCACGTCGCTCAGGTAGGTGTTCACCTTCACCACATCGGCGAGACCGGCGCCCACGCCCTCCAGGATCGTCTGCAAGTTGCGGATAGTCCGGCGCACCTGGTCGGCGAAGCCGTCCGGGACGACGTTTGTGACGGGATCAGCTGGTCCCTGACCGGAGACGAACACGAAGCCGTTCGCGACGATCGCGTGCGAGTATTGTCCGGCAGGCTTCACCGCGCCGTCGACATTGATCGGCTTGCGCATGCAACGCTCCCCTTTCTGCTAGTCGCCTAGTACCCGGCCGGGGCGCCGGCCTGTGATACGTCCGTCCGACACGATCGCTTCACCCGCGACCCAGACATAGCATACCCCGGTTGGAAGCTCGGTCGGCGCATCGAAAGTTGCGTGGTCTTCGACGCCATCCTCGAACAGGACGAGGTCGGCGACCATTCCCGGCCGCACGAGTCCTCGATCACCAAGATTGAATCGCTGCGCGGCCACCGAGGTCATCCGACGTACCGCATCTTCCAGCGGGAACCACCCTTCCGCACGCCGCAGCCGGCCAGCGACCCGTGGGAACGTTCCATATGCGCGCGGATGCGGCTTCGTGCCCGGCCGCGGCAGACCGTCGGAGCCGAACATATGCAGACGATGCGTGCAGGCCGCGTGCAGATCGTCCTCGTGTAGCTGGAACATCACGACGGCGGTTTGCCCGGCGTCCTCTTCGATGCAGCGGACCATTAGATCGAACGGTGTGATCCCTTCCTCTGCAGCGGCAGCGTCCATCGACTTGCCCTCGAAACGCTTGAGGTCGGGGTTGTTGGTTCCCGAAATGCGCACGTCGCTCCAGCCGATCAGAACGATCTTGGATTGCGCGGCTGCCGGGTCGTCACTGCCTTCCTCCACGGCCTTGCGCAGTGCCTCGCGGCCGGCTGGGTCGCGCAACTGGGCCAACAAGGCAGGAAGGCCACCTTCCTGCGCTTCGGGTGGCAGGAGTTGCAGCATGTAGCTGCTGCCGGCGGGATACGGATACATGTCGAAGCTGACGTCGATGCCGTCGCGACGCGCGGCTTCGAGCTTGTCGATCGTCGCCGGCACATTGCCCCAATTCGGCCGGCCGGCTGACTGCAGGTGCGAGAGGAGCCCAGCCGCACCAGACGCGCGCAGAATGCTCAGAAATTCGTCGGCGGAAGCGCCGAGGCCGGCCTCGTAGCTGCGGATATGCGCGGCCAGGATCTTACCGTGCGCCTTAACGGTCTCGGCAAGCGCGACCAATTCCGTTTCGTCCGCATAGGCACTAGGCGGGTAGACGAGGCCGAGCGACAAGCCGGCGGCGCCGTCAGCCAGTTGTCGGGAGAGCATCGCCTGCATCGTCGCGCGCTCCGTCGCTGTTGCCGGCCGGCGCTCGTATCCCATCACCGCCAGGCGCAGCGCGGCGTGGCCAACGAGCGACACAAGATTGAGCGCCGTGCCTTGTTCGTGAAGGGCAGCGCGATAGGAGGCGAAAGTATCGAACACCTCATCGGCCGCGGTCTCTCCAAGCAGTCCCGAGAAGTGCTGCCGGAGTAACTCGGCGGATCGGGGTGCGGACGGATACAGCGAGAAACTGCAATTGCCGACGACCAGCGTCGTGACGCCCTGCGCCGCCTTCTCTACGCGTTCCGGTTCGCGCAGGCAGATCAGGTCGTCGTGACAATGGGCGTCGATGAAACCGGGTGCGAGATAGCGCCCGTTTGCATCAAGAGTCTCTGCACCATCTGGTTCCAGCGCGGCGCCGACTGCGGCGATGCGGCCCCCGCTCAGTCGTACGTCGCCCGCGAACCAAGGAGCGCCGGTTCCATCGATCACCCGTGCGCTGCGAATCAGCAGATCGCCTGTCATCACGACGGAACTCCTCTCATACGTTGGACAGCACGGCGGCGGTGCTCGACGGTTCCGGGATTGGTTCAATGCGGCCAAGCACGACGATATACGAGAAGATCCCGACCAACAGCACGACACCGGCAATGAGGAATGCGCCAGCGAAGGAGTGCGTGAGTTCGACGATGAACCCCGTGATCACGGGAGCCGCGACGCCCATCAGGTTGTTGGTGAAATTAACGATACCGCCGATGGTGCCAGTACCGCCGCGCGGGGCGATCAGGGAGACGATCGACGAGCCGACCGGTGCAGCCGCCGCAAGGCCGGTCAGCGCAATGGTGATCCAGAGAATGGCCCAGAGCGGGTCTGTCGCGCCAACGGCGCCGAACACGGCAAGACCCAGCAGCATGCCCACAACAAGCACGGACTTGCGCACCTTTGTCTCGCTGTAGCCCTTGGCGATGAGGTGATCGACAAGGAATCCGCCTATCAGGAGGTCTGAGAGGCTGGCGAACAGCCAAGGGATCGTCGCATAGCCTGCCGATTTCAGAACATTCATGTGCAGGGTTTGCACGAGATAGCCCGGCAGCCACGTCAGGAAGAGATAGAACGAGTAACCATACGCCGAGAAGCCAATCGTGAGGCCCCACACCTTCCTGTTGCGTAGCAGGTAGCCCAGCATGGTTCCCTGGCCCGCGGTCGCCACGCCTTCGGGCGTCGCTCCCCCGGCGCGGATGTAATTAAGTTCGGCTTTCGTCAGCCGCGTGTCCTCGCTCGGATCACGATAGATGATCCAGTACGCAACAAAGAAGGCGAGACTCAGCACCGCAGTGATGCCGAAGCCCCACCGCCAGCCGAGACTGACGATGGCGAAGGCGACTAGCGGCACACCGATGACGTTGGAGAATTTCGCGGCGGAATCGAAAATGGCCGTCGAGCGCGAGCGTTCCTGTGTCGGGAACCAATAGCCGGTTGCCTTCTGACTGGCGGGAAAGGCGGGCGCCTCAGCGACACCCAGCAGGACGCGCGCCGCGAACATGCCGGCGAAACCGCTGGAGATAGCGGTAAGTGCAGACGCCACCGCCCAGAGGAATGCGCCCCAGCGGCCGAACTCGCTTCACACCGAACCGGTCGAGCACCATCCCGCCGGGGACCTGCAGCAGCGAGTAGGACCAGAAAAAGGCGCTGAACAGCAGGCCCAACTCCTCGGGAGACAAGCTGAAGTCCTTTTGAAGTTGTGGCGCCGCGACCGACAGATTGATCCGATCAATGTAGTTAATGAGCACACCTGCTCCGAGGAGGACGCCAATGATCCATCGCCGCCGCGGAATGCGTTGTGTGTCTAACGCCATGTCGGAAGCTCCCTACCCTTGCTAAGTGTCTTTTGTGTCGCTACTTTGTCCCGCCGGTTAGACACCTATCCTGTATAGCGACAGCTCACATTTACCGACGGTCGTGATTTGGATCAAGATGGTCGCCTGCCATCGGTGTAGGGAGGGAGGGAGACAGTCAGCGGTAATGACGAGTCCGAAGGCGGGTGCAGACCTGGGACGGGTACGGGGCATCGATCGGGCGATCGAATTGCTCGAATGCCTTCACGCCGCGCCGGCAGCCGCTGCGGATCGGGGAGATTGCGCGCCGCCTGAACGCGCCACGCTCGACGGTTTATGACTTGGTCAACCGGTTTCTCGACGCGGCCATTCTTGAGACCTACGATGCCGACGGCCGGGTGTTCTTCGGGCGAACCCTGCATTTCTACGCCGCCGATTTTCTCGAGATACATGGTCTCAGCCGGCGGGCGCGCGAAGAAGTCGTCAGCATCGCCGGGCGCACCGGTGAGACCGCTCAATTCTGCGTGCTCCACGGCGACAAGTACACGGTCGCACATATGCAGACCGGTCGGAAGATCTTCCGGATCAGCACGGAAATCGGCGTGCGGGTTCCGATTCCATGGACGGCGTCGGGTAGGTTGCTGCTTGATCACATGACGCGGGAGGAGGTGGAGCAGTTTGTCCCGGCGGAGGATTTCGTGCTCCCCGACGGCGCGCGGATCAATCCGGAGCGTTTCTACGACGAATTGTGTCGCGCTCGCCGCGACGGCTATTGCGTCACCACCGGTCTTGTCGACGACTCTACAAACTGCATCGCGGCGCCGGTTCGTAGGACGGATGGTGTCGCAGTCGCCTGCGTCTGCGTCGTGACCGTGGGGCGGCTGAGCGAGTTTGAGAAACGATCGTTGGTCCGTGTGCTGCAAGAGAGTGCGGCGCGTCTTTCGAGCTACGTGACCGGATCGGTTGAACCCGGTCTTTGTGGTGAACAGGTTTCGCGCGTGCGTGCTCGCGTGATACCCGCCGCGTGAAATCATAGTTGAGGAAGCCGTGAACCGATCGCGCTTCACGACATCGCCGCGGCATGAGGAGGTTGTACGCCCGGAATGGATCGAACTCGAACGGGCATATGAACCTCGCCTACTACGTGGTGATATTCGACCACGCGACCGACCTGGTGTTTGATACCGTCGATATCGGCGCGGCTTACCGGGCGCGGACCGGGAACTCCTGCTTCGTGGTGGAGACACATACGGTTTATGAGCAGGAGGTGCGCGAGGGCGAACGGGTCGTGGTGATGTCGCGGCTGCTCGGGGTGGATGCCAAGCGGCTGCATCTGTTCCACGAGATGTTCCGTCCGGTTGGTGGAAAGCGCGTGTCGGCGCAGGAGATCATGTGCCTGCATGTGGATATGGGCACGCGGCGCGCGACGGCGTGGCCGGTGGAAACCCGGCTGGGGCTGGAGGAAATGATCAGGGCAAGTTCGGCGGAACCGCTGCCGAAAGGCGTCGGGCGGCGGATCGCGATGGGGTAGGGGGAGAGGCGAATATGTCGCTGTTCGATCTAAGCGGAAAAGTTGCGCTAGTAACCGGATCGAGCAGGGGGATAGGGCGGGCCATCGCCGAGCGGATGGCGGAGCATGGTGCGAAGGTCGTCGTATCATCGCGCAAGCAGGATGCGTGCGAAGTCGTGGCGGAGAGCATACGCCTCCATGGTGGCGAGGCAATTGTTGTGCCGTGCCATATCGGGCGGAAAGAGGAGCTGCAAAATCTAATTGACCGCAGCATCGCTCATTGGGGCGGGATCGACGTGCTGGTCTGCAACGCTGCGGTGAACCCCTACATGGGGCCGGCGGCGGGTGCCTCTGACGAAGTGTATGAACGGATCATGGGTGCCAACGTCCGCAGCAATTTCTGGCTCTGCAATATGGTGCTGCCGCATATGGCGGCGCGAGGCGGGGGATCGGTCATCATTATTTCCTCAATTGGCGGACTGCGCGGATCGGCGCAGCTTGGGCTATATGCGATCTCCAAGGCTGCGGACATGCAGTTGGCACGCAATATCTGCGTGGAATGGGGGCCGAAAAACATCCGCGCCAATGCGATCGCGCCGGGGCTGATACGGACCGATTTCGCACGGGCGCTGTGGGAGAATCCGGATATTTATCGCAAGCGGACGCGGGATACGCCGCTGCAGCGTATCGGGGAGCCGGATGAGGTCGCCGGTGCGGCGGTCTTTCTAGCTTCCCCGGCAGGTAGTTTCGTGACCGGGCACACCCTGTTGGTCGATGGCGGGACGACGGCGGGCACGGTGGTGAGACAGGACGATTGAGGGTGCGAAGCCCGTCAGACGCTCGTCCATCGAGCTGGCGATGCGCATGAAGCGGCGGGCTGGAGTCACCGAGCTGTTCCTCAGCTTCCTTGGCATTGGAGCGATGAGCTTTGGTGGCGGCCTGGTGGCCTGGATCCGCCGCGAGGCCGTGCAGCGGCACGGCTGGATGGATGATACGCAGTTCCTCACGGCCTATGGGCTCTGCCAGATCGTCCCCGGCGCGAATAACGTCAATCTGGCGGTGTTCATCGGATGGGAGCAGCGAGGGATCCCCGGGGCCGTGGTTGCGGTTGCCGGGATGATGCTTGTGCCGATCCTGTTCTACGCGGCGGTGGGGGCGATTTATCTCACGTTGCAGACCGGTCCTTACGGGGCGGCGGTGGGGCGAGTGCTGGGTGGGATGGGTGCGGTCGCCATCGGTCTCAACCTGGCCACCGGTTATCGGCTGGGCAAACGGAGCCTGCACACGATCCAAAGCATCGTCGTGGCGGCGATCACCGCGATCGCGGTCGGGATTATGGGGGTGCCGTTGCTCTGGGCGCTGTTGGTGCTGGTGCCCGCGAGCCTGATGCTGACCTGGATCCAGCGGCCAGCCCAATGATCGCAACGCTGCTGCAACTCGCCGCCCTATTTTCCCTGCTGTCGCTGCTGGCGGTGGGCGGCGGCGCAGGTGTGATACCCGACATGCAGCGGGCAGCGGTTGATGTTCACCAGTGGATGACCGGATCGGAGTTTCTGGACGCGTTTGCGATCTCGCGGGCCGCGCCGGGGCCGGGATCGCTAATTGTGCTGCTAGTGGGCCAGCGGGCGGCTCGCTGGCTAGGCGCCGCGGTGGCGCTGGTGGCAATGTTTGGGCCGTCTTCGGCGCTGGCCTATCTCGTCGCCCGGAGTTGGCGGAGGGCGGGAAACGCACCATGGCGCCTGGCGATCGAGCAGGGGCTGGCGCCGGTAGCGGTTGGACTGACCATCGCGAGCGGGCTCGCCTTGGTGCGGGGCACGGAGCATGGCTGGCTCGCCTACGGGGTGACCGCGGGAGCGACTCTGGTTTTCGCGCTCAGCGAGTCGCACCCTCTGTTTCTACTCGTGCTCGGCGGCGTGACTATGCTCGCGTTCGGATAAGACTTGCCGGCAGATGCCCGCCTAGGTTACACACGCATACGTGAGTTCTGCCGGGGCTGAGGGGTCGGGGTGCAAGCAGTTGCGGCCACATCGCACTTAACGCATCACGCTGCTTCCGACGATCTGCCGCCTGAATTCGACATCGCACTGTATCTACAGGACGAGCACAATCAGGATTTGCGGCAACTAAGTCCGCGGGACGCGCAGCACCATTACGACTACTACGGCCGCGAAGAAGGCCGCCCCTGCTCGATCGTGGCCAACCGGCAGAATTTACTGTTGCTGGTGCCGCAAGACGGGGTGGTGTTGGAGATCGGCCCTGGCTCGGCGCGGCGTTTCCGGGTGGAGCACGCGAGGTAACATACCTCGACGCCTTCACGGCCGAACAGCTCCGCTCCCAGTTCCCCGAAGCAGAAAATGCGCCGGAAATCCACGTGGTGTGGCGTGGCGAACCTTACCTCAAGCTGTTCCGGCAGCGTTTTGATGCCGTCTTTGCCGGGTGCAGCCTGGACCATCAGCCTTGCCTGATTACTCATTTGAGTGATGTGGCGGGCGTGCTGAAGCCTGGGGCGCGCTATTTCGTGGTGTTGCCCGACCGGCGCTACACGGCTGATCATTATCTGCCGGACTCGACATTCGCCGACGCGCTGGACGCCTACGCGGCCCAGCGTACGCGCCATTCAACGCGAGCGCTTGCCGCGCAGCTGCTGCTCCTAACGCACGACGACGGGGCGCGGCACTGGCGGGGCGATCACGGCGCCGATCCGCGGGCGCTGTTGCCCGATCCCAGGCTGCGCGAGGCGCTGAGTACTTTGTTGCGGGCGGTGCGGGGGAACGCCGCCTACCTGGATGCACGGGCCTGGCAATTCACGCCCGGGAGCTTCCGGCTACTGGTCGAAACATTGGCGGCTTATGGGCTGTCTCCGCTGCGTGTCGAGCGGCTCTATCCGACGATCCGGCCGGCCAAGGAGTTCTATGCCGTGCTCCGCGTCATGGCATGAGAGGGTCCTCCTTGGGGGCTAGGGGTGTGGCATGAGCAGGAACCTGGCGGATGAGCTTCGTGTCCTGTTCGATGACGAGTGGTATCTGCAGCGATATCAGGATGTGCGCGCTGCATCTTCCGATCCGATGCAGCACTACATCCAATATGGCATCAATGAAGGCCGTGATCCGAACGCCTTCTTCGAAGGGAACTGGTACCGGGAGCATTACCCGGACGTGGGTAAGGCGCAGCTTGATCCCCTCCTGCATTACCTGCAGGTGGGCGCGAGCCAGTTACGCAATCCATCGCCTCGGTTCGATGCGGCCTGGTATGTGGAACAGCATCCCGAGGCAGCGGCCAACCCACTAATTTACCATCTGACTTTCGGCCGGCACCAGGGATGGCTAACGGAGCCGCCGGTTGCGATGGAGAACTTTCTGCCCTCTACGGACGCGTTGCCGGCTTGTCCGCCGGGTGTGGTCGTCGATGTTGTGATCCCGGTGTACCGGGGACGTGAGGAGACGCGGCGGTGCCTGGCGTCCGTGCTGGCCGATCCGAAGCGTCCACCCGGCCGAGTGATTGTTGTGGACGACCATTCGCCGGACCAAGCCCTGTCGACGGACATGGACAGGCTACGTGCTGAAGGGCGAATCATGCTGATTCGGAATCAGCGCAACCTGGGTTTCGTCGCGTCCGTCAATGCGGGAATTATGGCCGCGGGCGACCATGATGTCGCGCTGTTGAACAGCGACACGGAGGTTCCACCGGGCTGGCTGGACCGGCTGGCGGGGCATGCCTATGCCGGCCAACGCATCGCGTCGGTATCGCCGTTCTCGAACAACGCGACCATTTGCGGCTATCCCAGCGTGGGAGGTGGGCCGATCCCGTTCGGCCTGACGACCGGCGACATTGACCGGATCTCCCGCGAGACCAATGCGGGCCGGCGGGTCGAGGTGCCGACCACCGTGGGATTCTGCATGTATCTCCGCCGCGCAGCGATCAATACGGTAGGGCTATTCGACGCAGCCGCGTTCGGGCGCGGCTACGGCGAGGAGAACGATTTCTGTTTGCGCGCCTCGGCGCGCGGATGGCGCCACGTGATCGCGTGCGATACGTTTGTTTATCACAAGGGGAACGTTAGTTTTCGCGACGAGACAAACGAAAATTATCAGCGGGCGCAGAAGGTGCTTGCGAAGCGCTGGCCGGATTATGCCAGCAAGGTGGAGCGTCATATGCGACGCGACCCTGCGGCGCCGGCCCGTTTTGCCGCGACCGCGGCGTTGTTCCGCACCCTCGGTAGCCCAGTTATCGCGCTGATCTCGCACGGGCTAGGCGGTGGGGTGCAGCGGCATTCGACGCGTTAGTCGAGCGGGCGGGCAGGGGTGCGTTGTTCCTGATGCTGTCGTCCTCCTCGCGGGGTGTGCGGATAACGGTGCCGCAGCTGAACGGCCATTCCGCCGTCGAACTGCCGGGGAGCGAGCTGGAGACGATCGTCGTCATGCTGCGCTCGGCGAATGTCTCGCGGGTGCATCTGCATCATCTGCTCGGCCTCGATCTGGATGTGCGTGGCCTGCTCATGCGGCTGCAGGTGCCGTTCGACGTGACGGTGCACGATTATTTCGGCATCTGCCCGCAGGTGAACCTTCTGCCGTGGCTCGACGGGCACTACTGCGGGGAGCCCGGTCCCGCGCAATGCAACGCCTGCATTGCCGACCGGCCAAGCCATTACGCGCGGGATATCACCTCCTGGCAGCTCGAACGGCGCTGGATGTTCGCGGAGGCCGATCGCGTCCTGTGCCCGAGCGAGGATGTGCGGGCGCGGCTCGCGAGGCATGGGGTGGCCGAGCGGGCGATCGTGGCGCCGCACGAGGCGGTTGCCGCCGGTGCATGGCCAATCAGGCTGCGGGCGCTGGCCACGGGCCAAAAGCTGCGCATTGCGTTGTTGGGCGTACTGGCCCAGCAGAAGGGCGCGCACACCGTTTGCGCGGTGGCGGAAGCGGCGGACCCCGCGATCCTGGAGTTCCGTCTGGTCGGCCATCCCGAGGAGGAGTTGCCGAAGGCGGTGGCTCGGCGGATCCGGGTCACCGGCGAGTATGAGGATAAGGACCTTCGAAGACTGCTGGCAAAGGCCGCGCCACATGTCGCCTGGTTTCCGGCGCAGTGGCCCGAGACTTACAGCTACACGCTGAGCGCTGCGATCGAGGCCGGACTACCGATTGTGGCCAGCAATATCGGCGCCTTTGCCGAGCGGTTGACCGGGCGGCCGATGACGTGGTTGGTTGATCCCGCCGCTCCGGCACGGGAGTGGATAGAGGTGTTCGGCCAGGTGCGATTGGCCCTGCTGGACAAGACCGTCCCGCCGCAAGTGCAACGTCCCCCGCGGGCGGATTTCTACCCAGAGGATTATCTGCATCCGGTCGGTTCGTTCCTTCGCGCGAGCTCCAGTCGCACGCGCGTCGCGGTGATCCCGGAACGCTTTCCCAACGGTTGGATGACGCCCTGCGCGTATATCCGGTTGTTGCAGCCGCTGGATCATATGGCGGCCGCCGCCGGGCTGGAATTGGTCGTCACCACGGCCGAGGAGGCTATGGGCAGCCGCGCGGATGCGATCGTTACGCAGCGTCATGCTGTGAGTGACAGTCCGGCTGCGGAGGCATTGCTGGATCACTGTCGCCGGACCAACACGCGCCTGATCTACGACCTCGATGACGACCTGCTCAGCATTCCTCCGGACCACGCCGACGCCGCGGATCTGCGCCCCAAGGCGCGGGTAGTCGAGCAACTGGTCCGGGGGGCAAGCCGCGTCTGGGTGTCCACGCCGGCGCTGGCTCGCCGGCTGAAACCGCTGCGGGGTGATGTGGTCGTGGTGCCGAACGGGTTGGATGAGCGGCTCTGGGCTGATCCGCCGGGGCCGCGTGCCTATCGCCAGGGGCCAATGCGGGTGCTGTTTATGGGTACCGCCACACATGATGCGGATTTCGCGCTGGTCGAGCCCGCGTTAAGCCGCTTGCGCGACCAGTTCGGCGAGCGGCTGCACTTTGATATGATCGGCGTCAGCGTCCGGTCCGATTTGCCGGACTGGGTCCAGCGGCCCCATGTGTGGCCCTCGGCGCATCTGTCCTATCCCGCGTTCGTCAACTGGATCTGCCAGCATCCGGGCTGGGACGTGGGTATCGCCCCGCTCGCCGATACGCCGTTCAACGCGACCAAGTCGGCTATCAAGGCGATGGATTATGCGGCACTGGGGCTGAGTGTGGTTGCTTCGGACGTGGAAGCCTATCGGGACACGCTCAGCCCGGACACCGGCGCGCTATTGGTGCCAGCGGACCCACTCGCCTGGGCGGAAACGCTGGGTCGTCTGCTCCGAAACCCGCGATGGCGGCAGGAACTGGCGGCCAGGACGCGGGCAGCGTTTGCCTCTCGCTGGACGCTGATGGCGCAACGGGCGGCACGGGTAGCGGCGCTGGAGGACGCGCTGCGGGCTGAGGCGCCCGAGGTGGAGGTGGCCGGGGCGCGCGGGGACGTGCCACCACGGAGGCGCCGAGGCGCGGAGAAACTTGCGCTATCTGCATGACTTCGCGGCGGACGCCCCCGTCAGAACCGTCGTGGCCGGGCTTGATATGACCCGGCCATCTTCGCAAGGACGGGCGCAGCGCCGGTCTCATCGTCTCTTGCTACAACCGATGATCGCGTGGCCAAGAGGACTGCCCCGCGCGGCGGTCGCGGGAAGTGGTCCTTTCGAAGTGTTGCGGAAGCCGGTTCTGCCGGAGTTTCTGGAGGCGCGCGTCGCGGCACTGTTGGAGACCGCGAACGGCGCTTTAGTTAATTCCGGCTTTTGTCCACGAGCGCGTTTTTGGATATCCAGGGCATCATCGCCCGGAGTTTGACGCCGATCTGCTCGATCGGATGTTCGCTCATGCGCGCCCGCATCGCCTTGAAGCTGGTCTGGTTGACGCGGTTCTCCAGCATCCATTCGCGGGTGAACTTCCCGCTTTGGATATCCTTCAGTACCCGCCGCATTTCCTGGCGCGTTCTGTCGTTGATAATGCGTGGACCAGAGACGTACTCCCCGTATTCCGCGGTGTTGCTGACCGAGTAGTTCATATTGGCGATGCCGCCTTCATAGATCAGATCGACGATTAGCTTCACTTCGTGGAGGCATTCGAAATACGCCATTTCGGGGGCGTACCCGGCGTCAACCAGGGTTTCGTACCCGCCCTTGATCAGTTCGACCAAGCCGCCGCACAGCACCACCTGCTCGCCAAACAGGTCGGTCTCGCATTCCTCTTTGAACGTCGTTTCGATGATCCCCGCGCGGCCGCCGCCGATGGCGGAGGCGTACGAGAGGGCAATTTCGAGCGCGTTGCCGGAAGGGTTTTGCGCCACCGCCACGAGGCACGGAACGCCGCCGCCGCGCTGGTATTCGCTGCGGACGGTGTGTCCCGGGCCTTTAGGGGCGATCATGAACACGTCGATGTCCGGGCGGGGTTCGATGAGGTTAAAGTGGATGTTGAGCCCGTGGGCAAAGGCTAACGCCGCGCCGGATTTCATGTTCGGGCCAAGCTTGTCGCGGTACAGATCGCCCTGACCCTCATCGGGGGTCAGGACCATGACCACGTCGGCCCATTTGGCGCATTCTGCCGGGTCCATCACCCTCAGGCCCGCGGCTTCGGCTTTCTTAACCGCGCTGGAACTGGGACGGAGGCCGACCGCGATTTCGCTGACGCCGCTCTCCTTCAGGTTGTTGGCGTGGGCATGACCCTGGCTGCCATACCCGATTATGGCGACCCGCTTGCCTTTGATCAGGTTCACATCCGCATCGCGGTCGTAATAGACGCGCATGTCACGTCTCCCTCTCACCCAGGGTTATGGACGAAATATCCGAAAAAGCCAAAAACGCCCCACACCAAGAGAATCCAACCGACTACCAGCGACCATTCGAAAACATGCGTTGCCTTCCTCCCATCCCTCCGAAACAACCCAAGCGGGCTGGACGGTTGGTACAGATTCACCCTGGGCATGTCGGCCGGCAAGTCACCCCTCTGGATCAAGAATGAAATTACGTCGTTACTGCGGGCCGATGCATCATTTGCCCGGCGCAAGAACATCAGGTTCACTCGTATTAGCAGGCCGCTTAGGATGGTGAGGGCCACGCTAAACCAAAGTGGGAATAACTGCTTAATTGAAGCTGACGGGTCGTGGTGCGCCGCTAAAAACGAGAAAACGGCGCCCGCCACTGTGAGCGAAATTGCGGAGAATGTAGCAGATATGGTTTCGAGGTGCCGGAGCTCGGCAGGTAAGTCCTGGACCGCTTCCAAACAGACCGTTCTGTAGAACCCCGGGCCGGCCGGAGAGCCGTCTCCCAGGGTTTCTGACATCTAAATCGTCCTCGTCCCACGGGCTAGCGCGGCCACGCCGGTGCGAGAGACTTCCGCCAGCCCAAGCGGGCGCATCAGCCCAATGAACGCGTCGAGCTTTTCGGTGCCGCCGGTCATCTCGAACACGAAGCTCTCGGTCGTGGCGTCCACCACGCGCGCGCGGAAGGCGTCGGCAAGCCGCAGCGCCTCGGCCCGCTGCTCTCCGCGGCAGACGATTTTTATCAGCGCCATTTCGCGGCCGACGTATGCGCCTTCCAGCGTGAGGTCGGCCACGCGGTGCACCGGAACGAGGCGGTCGAGCTGCGCCTTGATTTGCTCGATCACCATGTCGGTGCCTGAGGTAACGATGTTGATCCGCGAGCGCCCGCGAGTTTCGTCCACCACGGCCACGGTCAGGCTGTCGATGTTGTAGCCACGGCCGGAGAACAGGCCGATGACCCGCGCCAAGACACCGGCCTCGTTGTCCACGACGACGGAGATGGTGGCGGTGCGGAGGCGGGTGTTATCGGGAGCGGGCATTTAGCGGCGCTCCACCGTCCGTGCGTAGATGGCCGGGTCAAGCCGGGCCATCACGGGAAGGGCTGGGGTGATCACACCAGCACCAATCCTTCGTCCGTTATGCCGGCGGCCTCGTCCTCATGCTCGGGGCCGAGGATCATCTCGTTGTGGGCGGCGCCGGAGGGGATCATGGGGAAGCAGTTTTCCTTGGGATCGACCGCAATGTCCGCGATGACCGCCGTATCGCAGGCCAGCATGCGCTCGATCACGCCATCGAGCTGTTCGACGGTTTCGGCACGGAGACCGACGGCGTGGAAACTTTCTGCCAGTTTAACGAAGTCAGGCAGGGCCGCGGAGTAGCTTTCGGAATAGCGGCCGCCGTGGAGCAGTTCCTGCCACTGGCGGACCATGCCCATGTACTGATTGTTCAGGATGAACACCTTCACCGGCAGGCGGTACTGCGCCAGCGTGCCCATCTCCTGGATGTTCATGAGCACGCTCGCCTCACCGGCGATATCGATGACCAGGGCATCGGGGTGGGCGATCTGCACCCCCATCGCGGCTGGCAGGCCGTAGCCCATGGTGCCCAGGCCGCCGGAGGTCATCCAGCGGTTCGGCTGCTCGAAGCTGAAGTGCTGGGCGGCCCACATCTGATGCTGCCCGACCTCCGTGGTGATGAAGACGTCGCGGCCGCGCGTAGCTTCGTAGAGGCGCTTGATGGCGTATTGCGGCTTAATCGCTGATCCGGGGCGCATGTCCTGCTTGAAGCGCAGGCTGTGTTTTGCCCGCCAAGCGTCGATCTCGCGCCACCATTCGGTCAGTGCCTTGCGGTCGGGCTTCTGCTCGTCGGCTTCCCAAGCATCGATCAGGGCAGTGAGGACGCGCCCGGCATCTCCCACGATCGCGACATCAACCGGCACGTTCTTGTTGATGCTGGAGGGGTCAATGTCGGCGTGGATTTTCTTCGCGCCGGGACAGAAGGCGTTCAACCGCCCGGTGACCCGGTCATCAAAACGGGCGCCGATTGCCACCAACACGTCGGTACCGTGCATCGCCAGGTTGGCCTCGTAGGTGCCGTGCATACCCAGCATGCCGAGGAACTGCGGATCGCTCGCAGGGAACGATCCCAATCCCATCAGCGTGTTGGTGCAGGGAAACCCGGTGAGGCGCACGAAGCGAGTGAGTGCCTCGGAGGCCCCCGGCCCTGAATTGATCACGCCCCCGCCGGCATAGATGACCGGGTGGCGCGCGGTTTTCAGCAGCGCGACCGCTCGGGCAATCGGCTCAGGGTCGGGCTCGGTCTGAGGGCGGTAGCTGCGGTGCTGGTCGATCGGTGGCGTGTAAGGGGCTTTGCCGATCACGATGTCCTTAGGGAGATCGACCACGACCGGTCCGGGGCGGCCGGAACGGGCCACGTAGAACGCCTCGTGGACTACGCGGGCGAGATCCTCCGCCCGTTTCACCAGGTAATTGTGCTTGGTGGCGGGACGGGTGATGCCGGTCGTGTCCGCTTCCTGAAACGCATCGTTGCCGATCAGGTGCGTGGGGACCTGGCCGGTCAGGCAGACGACCGGGATGGAATCCATCAGGGCGTCTACGAGGCCGGTCACCGCGTTGGTCGCGCCTGGCCCCGAGGTTACCAGCACGACCCCGACCTTGCCCGTGGAGCGGGCGTAGCCTTCGGCAGCGTGCACCGCCCCCTGCTCATGCCGGACCAGGATGTGGCGGATGGCGTTCTGGTTGAACAACGCATCGTAGATCGGAAGGACGGCTCCGCCCGGGTACCCGAAGATAACGTCCACGCCCTGGTCCTTCAGCGCGCGTAACAACACCTCCGCTCCGGACTGGGTCAACTCGCCAGTCATTACCTGCTCCATAAGTCGTGATCGGGATTAACGGGCGGTGGTGCGGCGCGTCAACCGGGTGCGCCAATAAAATGCATCAGATCAGCCACGTTGGGGTCATAAAATTGCGCCGGATCATTAAAATGCGCATGGATCGTAAAGGTATCTGCGGCGAGGCGATGGTGTCGGAACCAAGTGGCCTGGCGCTTGGTGTATTGGCCGCTGGCAAGGACGGTGCGGCGTTCGGCTTCCGCCAGGGAGATTTCTCCCCGCAGGTGCGCTGAGAGTTCGCCGACGCCATGAGCCCGCATGGCAGGCAGCGCCACGTCGAGGCCAAGTTTCAGGAGTTCCTGGACCTCTTCCAAGGCCCCTTGCGCGAGCATCTTCTTGAATCGCCGTTCGATGGCGGTCCGTAGCTGGTCGCGGGGCGGTTCGAGCAGGATGCCACGGAAGGTATGGGTTTGGTGCGTGAGGGGGGTAGCAGATTGCCAGGCCATGAGGCCGATGCCGGTGGCACGCCAAACCTCCCAGGCGCGAGCGATCCTCTGGCTATCGGTAGGCCGTAGGTGTGCTGCAGTTCCGGGGTCCACCTGTGCCAGCCGGGTATGCAGTCCTGCCGGGCCGAGTTCCGAGAGCAGGGTGCGGGCTTCGGCACGGATGGCGGGCGGGATTTCGGGAATTTGGGCGAGACCACTGCTGAGAGTGGCGAAATAGAGGCCGGTTCCGCCGCAGAGAATGGGGAGCCGGCCTTGTTCGCAGGTGGTATCGATGGCGTGCAGCGCCTCGGCGCGCCACCAGGCTGCGTTGGAAGGTTCGGCGGCCGGGCGGATGCCATAGAGGAGGTGGGGGATGCGTGCTTCGTCCTGCGGCGTGGGGCGCGCCGTGAGGATGCGCAGCTCGCGATAGACCTGCATGGAGTTGGCGTTGATGACCGTGCCGTGGAGGTGCTCGGCGACGGCCAGCGCGAGGGCGGACTTGCCACTCGCGGTGGGGCCGGCGATGAGGAGGGAAGGTGGGGCAGATGGCACGGGTCTTGGAGTGGGCCGGTCTGATAAGCGCCTGACCGGCCGAGATTGCTTCGTCGCTTCGCTCCTCGCAATGACACCGCTGGGGATCTTATGCCGGCCGGATGTCGCTTATGATGCGTACTACTATTACTTACGTTGTCATTCGCTCGCGATCACCGCGTCGAGCCAGGGGCAGTTTGGTGCGCTTATCGACGCGCGCACGCCTCTCGCTGCGGCGGAGAGGCGCATCTCGCGCAGGCGGGCGCGCTGCTCGGGCTCCATGTAGAGCCGCTCGTGTCCCCAGAAACTTGGCCCGTCATGGGTCTCGTGCGGTTTCCAGGTCGCAGGGTCTATGACACGGCCACCCCAGCCGGTACTCGACGAAAAAGCCGGAGGGGGAGTGGGAGTAGAAAGAGGTCATGTAGTCATTGGTGTGTCGCCCGAGCGTGTACGCCACGCGTCCGTCCTCGAGCTGCGCGAGATCGTACCCCTGGCCAACATCATCCAGGCTACACAGCTCCACCATGAAGTGGTGCAGACCCCGCTTGCCGGAGCCGACCATAGCGAAGCTGTGGTGCCGGCCGTTGATGTGGAAGAAGTAGAGCTTATAGGGCTTGAGGGCGTAGTCGCTGACGCGGAAGCCGAGCACGTCGCGGTAGAAAGGTAGCAGCGGCTCGGTGTCTTCGACGTTAAGCACGGCGTGCCCCATGCCGAGGGGCCCGGTGTAGAAGCCTGAGATCGGCCGGCCTGGCTGGAAAGGATCGCTCGCGAGGGCGGGTCCGTGGAACACTTCGAGCCGGTTGTTCGCCGGGTCCTCAAAAACGATGAGGTCGGCCACGTGACGCTCGTCGGCCAGAGCGCGGGGTGCGTGCCGCACCTTGACCCCGTGCGCGTCCAGCCGCCCCGCCAGCGCGTCGAGCGCTGCCGCATCCGCCACCTCCCAGCCGAGAAAGCCAAGGCCATCGCCCTCGTCGCGCGTGACGACCAAGCGCTGCTTGCGGTCGTCCATGCGAAAGGCGCGCACCGCGCCGGCGCGGTCCACAGGCTGCATGCCGAGCAGACGCGTGGCGTACGAGCTCCAGTCATCTAGCCGCGATGAGCGGACGCCGATGTAGCCCAGCGCCGTCAGTTCTGCGGTCGATTGCATGACACTTCCTCCTTGATTGCTGCTCAGGCGGCCTCGGCGACGACGGGGTTGCGCAGGATGCCGATGCCGCTGATTTCCACTTCGACGACGTCGCCCGGACGCATGAAGAGCTGCGGGTTGCGCTTGACTCCCACCCCGCCGGGTGTTCCGGATACGATCACGTCGCCCGGCAGCAGCGGCAGGATGGTGGAGATGTAGGCGATCTGCGCCGGGACCGGCGTAATCATAAGGCCGGTCGTGGTATGCTGCACGACCTGGCCGTTCAGCCGCGTCTCGAGCGTAAGGACGGATGGATTGGGAATCTCGTCCGCGGTTACCAACCAGGGTCCGAAAGCGCCGGTGCCGGCGAAGGTCTTGCCCGCGAGATACTGGCTGGTGTGGCGCTGCCAGTCGCGAACGCTGCCTTCATTATAGCAGGAATATCCGGCCACATACTCAAGCGCATGCTCGGCCGGGATATGACGGCCGGCCTTGCCGACAACGACGGCGAGCTCGCCTTCGTAGTCGAACTCGTCCGACACTTTGGGCTTAACCAGCGGCTGCAGATGGCCGACCTGGCTTCCCGCGAAACGGGCGAACAGCGCCGGCTTTTCGGTCACCGTACGTCCGGTCTCCGCGACATGGTCGCGATAGTTCAGCCCGACGCAGATGATCTTGTCCGGATCCGGGATCACCGGAGCCAGTTCAAGCCCATCGAGCGGGAAATCTGGCGTCCCCTCGCGTGCGACACGCTCCGCCTCGGGCAGGGCGTCCGCGGCTAGCAGTGTTCTCAGTGTGGGCCAGCGGTCGCCGAGGCGGCGGCCGAGGTCAACTACGCCGCCATCCTTCACCACGCCGTAGCCGGGGCGCCCTGTAGAAACGAACGAAACGAGCTTCATAATAGCCTCTGATATTTGCGGTTTCGTGAGTGTTCAGATGGCGGCAACCAAAGCATTCAGCTCCTGCAGCGAGTGGGCTGCGCCAAGCACGTAGCGGTCCGGGCGTACCAGGACGGCGGCAGCGTCGGCTGCCCGCAGCCAGGCTTGCTGCTCGGGCGCGTCATCGGTCACGACCATGATCTCGCGATCTGCAAGGCGGTCGAGCGTTTCCGTGGGCAGGCCCGCGGCGAAGTCCGGCTGCAGCAGGGCGGCGAACCGGTAACCGACCCGGTCATCCAGCTTGGTGCCGTCCGCGAGATGGGGTTGCGGGGCGATCTGACCGGCCAGTCCGTTCCACCCGGTGGCAAGACCGGGTCCGAGCCGCGGCTTGATCGAGTTCATTCGCGCCGCCTCGCCGCCCGCGAGCACGGAACCCGTCACCGCGGCCTCCATGGCCTTGGTGTTGATCAGACCCCCCAGGCGGACCGCCAATTCGATGTACTCCCGCACGTGCGGCGCGCGCTCAGTCTCATAGGTGTCGAGTAACGCGTCGTCGTTCTGGCCGCGCAGCACACGGGCCAGTTTCCACGCCAGATTGCCGGCGTCGCGCATGCCCGCGCACATGCCTTGTCCCAGGAACGGTGGGGTGAGGTGGGCCGAGTCCCCCGCGATCAGCAGGCGTCTGCTCCGCCAGCATGTCGCGATCGCGGAGTGGAAGGTGTAGAGGGCCGCCCGCTCGAGCTCCACGTCCTCAGGCCCGACCCAGGGCTTCAGCAGCTCGAACACTTTGGCAGGCTGAGTGATCGTTGTCCCGTCTTCGCTGGGGAGCACCGCGATCTCCCACCGGCGCCGGTTGCCTGTGCCCCGCACGTAGGTCGCCGGGCGTTCCTTGTTGCAGTGCTGTACGCTGTGGTCGCCGAGATCCGGACGCGGCCGCTTCAGGATGGCGTCAGCCACCAGCCAGCGCTCATGGAAGCCGAGGTCCTCCATCGGGGCGCCTATCAGGCGCCGCACCAACGAGCGGGCGCCGTCGCATCCCACGACGTAGCGCGCCCGACATCTCTCGAGACCGCCGGTTGCGAGGTCCTCGTAGCGGACCACCACCGCGTCCGGCTCCTGCTCCAAAGCGAAGACCTCTGTCCGCAGGCGGAACCCGATCGACGGAAAGCGAGCAAGCCCCTCGCGCAGCACGCGCTCGAGGTCTGGCTGGTGGACGCGGTAACTCTCGTGCCAACCCTGCGGCCCACGCTCCTGTGGACGCGGCCAGTCGAGCAGCAGGCGTCCTGTGTCGTCCACGAACCTCATGCCCGGCGAGATGTGGACGAGCGGCTGCATCGCCTCGGCGAGACTAAGAGTCTGTAACAGCCGCATGATCTCACCATCGAGGTGCACCGCACGCGGCAGGTTGTAGATCGCCGCCTCCCGCTCCAGCACGAGGGTGCTGATGCCCTGCAGCCCAAGCAGGTTGGCAAGCATCGCCCCCACGGGGCCGCAGCCGACGATCGCGACGTCGGTCTCATGCGTTTGCTCTTGTGGTGCGGTGTCGGTCACCATGGTGTCTCCTCCTAGGCGGGTTGGCCCGGCCGTTGCGCCAACCTTCCACCCCGGCTGCGTTTAGGGCAAACTCATCCTGCGAGTTGTCCACATAGCGGACACATTGCTATGCAGCCCAAACCGATCCGGTGTTTCACCCGCGGTCTCGCGGTGCTGTCCGCCCTCAACCGCCATGGCAGCGCCACGGCCCTTACGCTGGCGCGCGAGACCGGTGTGCCGCGGGCGACCGTGTACCGGCTGATGCAGACCTTGCTGGACGACGGCTATGTCGGCCGCGGCACCGCCGACGAGCGCTTCCATCTCCGGCTGAGGGTGCGTGGCCTCTCGGAGGGCTTCGAGGATGAGCAGTGGATCACAGCGATTGCCGGGCCGGCGCTGGTGGACCTGACCCGGCGCCTCTCCTGGCCCTGCGACGTGTCTACCCTCGACGGCCTCAAGATGGTGATTGACGAACGACCCATCGCATCGCCCCGCTCTCCATTGATCGGAATATGGTCGGGGAGAAGTTGCCCATTCTCGGCAGCGCGTCCGGCCTGGCTTACATTTCCTTCGCGCCGAAGGAGGAGCAGGACACCTTGGTGGCCCTGCTTGCCCGGTCCAGCGATCCGCATGACGCTCTGGCGCGCGATCCGGCCCAGGTGTTGCGCCTCATTGCCGCTACCAGGCGTCGCGGCTATGGCCTGCGGCAAGGGGGGTCGATCTGGCCGCACACAGGCTCGCTCGCCTTGCCGGTCCGCGTCGGCAGGCGCCTGCTTGGCTGCATCAATACGGTCTGGATGGCGCGAGTGATCAGCGCCAAGGAAGGCGTAAGCCGCTGCCTGGAGCCGCTGCGTGAGACGCGACAGCTCATTGAGCAGAAACTTGCGGAAGCAAGGGGCAGATAAACCAGCCGTTCTGTCTGCATAGTGGACAGATCAAACATGCTGCTCGCGTGTGGAAGGGCAATCCCCGTATGATTGCCTGATCGCCGGGCAACGTCCCGGTCACCCATGGAGGAAACGGCAACATGCTACAATCAATGCCAGCGGCGGACCCCTTGCCCGCCCGCCATCTCAGCCGATCGCAGTGGCGGGTGATCTCCCTTGCGAGCCTCGGGGGCTCCCTGGAGTTTTATGATTTCGTTATCTACGGCATCTTCGCTCACTATATCGCTCGCCAGTTCTTTCCCGCGACCGATCCCTCTGTCTCCCTGATCCTGTCCTTCTCGGGTCCTGGCAATTGGATTCCTCGCCCGGCCGCTCGGCGGGATCGTGCTCAGCGGGCTGGGCGACCGTTTCGGCCGGCGGCCCGTGTTCCTCGCATCGCTGTTCACCACGACGACCGCCACCATCCTGATCGGGGTGCTACCCTCCTACGCAGTCTGGGGTCTGGCCGCGCCATCGCTGCTGATCGGACTGCGCCTGGTGCAAGGCATCTGTCTCGGCGGCGAGCTGCCGGGTGCCTTGACCTACGCTGTGGAGGCTGCTCCGCAACGCGCGGGCCTCGCCTGCGCCGTCATCATCGTGTGCGTTAACGGCGGCGTCCTCGTCGCGACGCTGGTCAACCTCGGCATCCAGCACGCCCTGCCGCCGGCCGATGTCGCATCTTACGGCTGGCGGGTGGCCTTTTTGTTGGGCGGCCTCATCGGTTGCATCAGCTACCTGCTGCGCCGCTCCCTTGAGGAGTCACCGGAGTTCCTGCGCATGCATTCCCACCCCGCAAACCCGGTTTTCGAGCTGCTGCGCGAGCATTGGAAGGCGGTGCTGACGGCCGCGGGCGTCGCGGCGGCGGTCGCCGGCTTCACCGGCACGCTGTATGGCTTCGTCCCGGCCTACCTGGTGCAAAGCCTGCACTACAGTCCGTCGCAGACGGCGCTGGCGATGACGACCGCGCTGCTCGTCAGCTCTGCCGGGCTGATCGTGGCGGGATGGGCGGGAGACTATCTGCCGCGTTATTTGATCCTGCGGGTCGGAGCCGGGCTGCTGGTCGTGACGATCCTTCCGATCTGGTCGCTGATTGCCGCGGGCAGCGCGCACCTGATCCTGCTGCTGGGCGCGTTGTCGCTGGTGTTCTCTATCATCAGCGGCATCTGGCCGAGCATCGTAGCCACGCTGTTCCCGACGCGAGTTCGGTTCAGCGGGATCGCGCTGTCCTACAATGTCTGCATCACCATCCTGTCCGGTTTCGCTCCGCTGGTCGCGTCGGCGATGATCGAACGGACGGGCATGCTGGCCGCGCCGGCGGTCTACGTCGCGGGCTGCACCGTGCTGACCTTCATCGGCAGCTTCGCCGTGGCCAGGGTCAGCGATCAGCCGGCCACAGCTCGTGCGCCGATCGTGGTGTCGTAGCTATTCCTCCTCCGCCACGGGGTTACGGAGCACCCCGACGGCGCTGACTTCGACCTCCACCGTGTCTCCGGGCTTCATCCACAGCGGCGGGGTGCGATAAGCGCCCACGCCGCCGGTGGTGCCGGTAACAATGACATCGCCGGGCTCGAGCTGGGTGAAGGTGGAAATGTAATTAATCAGCGCGGGGATGTCGAAGCAGAGGTCATCGATAGTGGCGCGCTGAACCTCCTCTTTGTTCAGGCGGGTGCGCAGGGTGGCTTTGGTGATGTCGCCGGTTTCGTCGGGGGTGACGATCCAGGGGCCGAAAGCGCCGGAGTGGTAGAAGTTCTTGCCTGGGATGAACTGGTTAGAGTGGCGCTGCCATTCGCGGACGGAACCTTCGTTGTAGCAGGCGTAGCCGGCGATGACGTTCCATGCGCTGTCCTTGGGCACGTGGCGGCAGCGGGTGCCAATCACGACGGCAAGCTCACCTTCGTAGTCGTAGGTTTCGGAGGTCTTGGGGCGGATCAGGTTTTCGCCGTGGCCCGCCTGGGAGTTGGCGAAGCGCGCAAAGATGATGGGCTTCGGGGGCGGCTCACGGCCGCCCTCCTTGATGTGGGAGACGTAATTGAGGCCGACGCAAAGAATTTTGTCGGGATTAGGAATGGGAGGTAAGTAGCGGATATCGCTGAGCTTGTAGTCGGCCGGGCGGCCGGCGAATTGAGCCAGGGAGGACCTCGCCCAGAGCGCGTGCTTGAGGCCGGGGGCGAGATGGCCGAGGTCGACCACACCTTCCCCCTTGGCGATGCCCCAGGTCGGGGTGCCGTCAGGGCTGCGGAAACTCAGCAGCTTCATGGGGCGGTTCCTCCTTTTACCGTGGAGCTTCGATACGACCAGAGTTCAGGGCGGACAAGTGGAGGCGTGTGCCTTTTGGCGAGGCCGATGGAGGCAGGCGAAAACTCAGGCCACCATCGCTTCAGGCGTCCGGCACAATGAGAGCCAGGCCGCTTTCGCTATCTTTACGCTTGTGTAGATGCTTGGGCGATTCTGTCAGCACCACTTCGAGCGTGGGGCGGACATGTGCTTCAAGCAAGTGCCCACCCAACACCGAACCATCCGAACGACTAATCACCGCATGCGGATGCAGCGATGGCTTGCCGTCTGGGCCAAGCGCGACGTCCCCTAACAACGACACAACCTCGACCTGCTCTTTTACAGGTATTTTGTGATAGTCTTTCTTCTCCCAGTCGAAGAAGCCCAACACCGCATCGCTGAATGCGCCAATGCCTGTAAGCTGCGCGGCGGTGATTCCATGGCCTTGAGCAAAACCCTCTATGCTGCTCACGGCCTCATCGCCTTTATCGAGCACTAGAACGTAGGTTTTCTGCGGACCGTCATTGATCAGTCTGGATTTCATAGGCCCTACCTTTCGTTGCCGATGTCGCTGGATAGCACTGCATCAAGGGAACTCGACCTCATCGACCGGCTCTTGGTCGAACCGGTGCATAAGTGACACCAATTCGCCTTGGGTAGCCGGACCGTAGCGCGAATGTGCGCTGCCAAACTCGATCTCGGCGAGGGTGTCCCATCCGTCATACAATCGCGTGCAGCGGCTAGCCCCGTAGGCCCAGCCCCGGTAATGAGCAGACGGTCGTCCATCGAAAGTCCCGAGAGGACGAAAGGCACCTCGATGCGGCTGCGCGGGTGCACCACGGTTGCCGTAACAACCACAGCGTTCCGCGGTTTCCGGGTAGTCGTGCGGCTACTCCGGCGCCATCCGACGTGAGGCCCGGAAATGATGCTTGGCGTGTAGGCGGTTACGCCATGAACGGTCGAGATGCTGTCCTGGCATAGCTGCCACCGCCTACTGGCGGTTGCTAAAATGGCTCGGATATGTATCGTTAAAGATGCAGTGACTGTTCCACGCTCCTGCCATTTCCTGCGCCTGACGGCACTCGTGCCTTTTGGCTTCGGCATATTTCTGTCCATCACGTATGCCCATACAAGCACGGCGCTTGACGAGACCGGCCGAGCCGCTCTCTCGCTGTTGCACATGGGCTACATTGGAAATCCCTACGCACTACCGAGCGGCCCCACAGCTCACGTCTCCCCGGTAACCACTCTGATGCTTGCGGCCGTCTTCGATGCCTTCGGTGACAATTCCACGACGGCGCGTATCGTGTTGAGCCTCATTTGTTCGTTGCTGTATTCGGTCAATTGTTGGCTCACAATCCGAATCTGTGAACAATGCGCTGTGCGCACCTGGGGAATTCTGCTCGCGGCGTGCATGACCAGCCTGGTGCCCGCGTTCATGTTCGAAGCGGTGATCAACTATCGATACTGGGATCAACCGCTGGCCGCGACCATTCTTTGTGTCGCGCTTTACGTCCTGCTCGATGCGCTGCAGAACGACCGGCCAGCGTACGCTCCCGAGACATCTCTGGCGGTGCTCGCCGGTCTGGGCGACCTTACCTCGCCCGCCATCCTGCCCAGCATCATTGGCGGGCTTGCCATCCTGAGCTATCACCGGTGCAATCGGCGCTGCGAACCTCGCACCGCACTGCTCGGCGTGGCGATCATGGCAGTCATCATTCTTCCTTGGGCGTCCGCAATGAAATCATGCTCGGAAAGTTTATATTGGCACGATCTAACTTTGGGCTGGAATTGGAGGTAGGCAACCAAGACGGGGCCACCGGTTCCGTTACGCACCACGATCCACTTCATCCCTTCGAGTCCAAGGTTGCTGCGCAGCAGCTAGCGAAGATAGGTGAAGCCCGTTACATGGCAGAAATGCAGCAACATGCGATCGGCTGGATGCGTGCGCATCCGATCGAAACCCTCAGGCTCACATTCCGGCGGCTGTGGCTCTTGTTTTTTCCGATAAGGGAGATGTGGAGTTCGGGCCCCGTCCTGCACGGTGCAGCTTGGTACTGGTTCCTCGCTTACGATACCCTGAGACTCACCGCCTTGGCACGTGTGCTAATCTCGGGCCCGAGGCGAGGTATCTGGCTGCTCTTCGCGATGCTGCCGTTGGCGCCGTACGCCATTACCCATGTCGAGCTGCGCTACACTTATACTGTGTTCTTCCCGTCTGTCTGTCTAATTGCTGTTGGTCTGTTCGGCACGACCAAACGCCGCGCTGCTAGACCCGTTCTGATGCAACGAACCGACTAGCGTGGCCACCTCTATCCAGCGGCCAGCGCTGGTGCTTGCAGGCGAAGGATGGCGCATTGGTGATGGGTGCGCGCGCGAACTTTCTGTCGCATGCAAATGGATGCTCGCCTGGTCCCGCCTTGGCGGGCGGCCTTTCCGGCGCGTAGTCTGAGGCAGCGTGGGGAGGAGACCGGGATGCGGCATGTTTTCGCGATTCTCGCATCTGCGAGTTTGATCACCGGCTGCACAGCCGACACGATGCGCGGGTATGTGGGACAGGACATCCGTTCGGTCGAGCTGGCCAATGGTCCCCCGAGCAATGCCATCGATCTTGGCAACGGCACCCGGGCGTTTCAGTGGAGCAGGATATCGACGGATACGACGCCGGTCTCTGCCTACAGCACGACTGAGAAAGATAAGAAAGGACGCAAGACGACGCAGACGCAGTACACTGGCGGCGAGACGACGGTCACCAACTGCACCTACACGTTTCTCACGGCGTGGGACCCGCAGCGGAAGGGTTGGATCGTGACCGGCATACGCCAACCCTCGCTGGATTGCGCCGTTGGCAACCTGAACTGAGGTGATCGGGGCCACGTCATCACTACACCGCCCTCTGCTGCGGTGCAATATGCGCTCGCCTGTCCTCGTTCTGTCGGGCGTGGACCGGATACCTACCCGGTAGTAGCGACGGCTCACGCCGCCGTGTGGCGCGTGCTGTTTTGTCTCCCTGGGAGGAATTTGCTTTTGGCTACTAACCCCTAAAGGCACTCCGCTGCGCATAAGGGCTGCGCAGGGTGCTGCGCTAACCATGCTGGTGTTTGCCGGCACACTGAATTATATCGATCGCGCGACGTTGTCCGTTGCAAATCCGCTGATCCGCAGCTCGCTGCACTTGTCGATCGCCGACATGGGGCTGCTGCTTTCCGCGTTCCTGTGGGCCTACGCCTTCTTCCAGCTTCCGAGCGGCGCGCTGATCGACCGCATCGGGCCGCGGCGGCTGTTGGCGGGCGGCCTGACTGTCTGGTCTCTGGCGCAGGCAGCGGCCGGTCTGGTCGGCAGCTTCACGCAGTTCAGCATCGCTCGCGTGTTCCTGGGCCTGGGCGAGGCGCCGATGTTCTCCTCCTGCGTGCGCGTGGTGCGGGACTGGTTCAACGCCGGCCAGCGCGGCCTGGGAATGGGGATCTGTAATGCGACCTTCATCGATCGGCCCGTGCATTGCTCCGTCGATCCTGACCTTCCTGATGCTGGAATTCGGCTGGCGCTGGATGTTCGTGGCAATGGGGCTGGCCGGCGTGGTAATCGCCGCGATCTGGTTCGCCTGCTTCCGTGATGTGAACGAGGTGCGGCTGACGGCGGAGGAACGGGCGTTCCTCACCGAGGGCGAGGAAGCCGCCGCACCGCAGCGGGTGACCTTCGAGGAATGGCGCAGCCTGTTCCGCTTCCGCACCACCTGGGGGCTGATCCTGGGCTTCTTCGACATCGTCTATATGACGTGCCTGTTCCAGGGCTGGCTGCCCGGCTACCGAGAGATCCAGCGCCACATGAGCATCCGCGCGACCGGCTTGATCGCCTCCATCCCGTTCTTCTTCGGCGTGGTTGGCAGTGTTGGGTTCGGCTGGGTCACCGACTGGCTGATGGCGTCGGGGTTCAGCCCGGTGAACAGCCGCAAGCTGCCGATCATCTGCGGATTGATCGGCATGGCGGTGTTCACGTTCATCGCTGCGGAGGCGCAAAGCAACTTCGTGGCCGTGGCCTGCATCTCGCTGGCGGTATTCTGTAACGGTGGTTCGAGCGGAATGTCGTGGTCTCTGGCCAGTGTGGCCGCGCCGGCGAACTGCACGGCTTCGCTGGGCAGCATGATGAATTTCGGCGGCTATATCGGGGGCGCGCTGGCGCCGACCGTGACCGGGTTCATCGTGCAGGCGACCGGCAGCTTCGAGCAGGCGTTGCTGATTGGGGCGGCGGCGGCGCTGCTGGGAGCGCTGTCGTACCTGCTGATCGTCCGGCGTGATGCGATCACCTCGGTTGAGTTGAACCGGGGGTTAGTCGTGGCCGCGGTCGGCGCGGAGTAACACCTTCACCCGGCGCGCGATGCGCGCCGGCCTCTCCCGCAATGCGGGAGAGGCTTTTTCTTTCTACTGCCAGTGGGCGGGGCGCCAGACCCAGGCCCTGCCGTTCCAGAACCAGCGGCCTTGGACGTAGTGGCGATAGTGGGGTTCGCGGATGACGTAGCCGCCCGGGACCCAGGCGTAGCGCACGCCATTCCAGTTCCAGTGGCCGGGGACCCAGACGTAGCGAGCGCCCGGCGGCGGCGGAACGGCCTCGTAGCGCGGCGGGGGAACCGGCCCATAGGGCAAGGGTGGCGGCGGCTGCGCAACGACCGGAGTTACGGTGCACGCGGTCAGGCCGAGTGCGAGGGCGAGCGCGAGTTTTCTCCGCATGCCTTGGATTCTACTCCTCCTGATCAGATGTCGGCGTAGCAGTGCGCTTCGGCGGCGGCACCGGGGTGGGTGACGGCACCCAGATACGCGGGGCCGACGAGCTGGGCATACTTCCATATCGCGCCAGAGGTGTAGGCGGTTGCGCGAGGCTTCCAGTCGGCCCGGCGGCCGGCGAGCTCGGCCTCCGAGAGCGCGACATCAATTGATCCCGCGTTGGCGTCGATGATGATGCGGTCGCCGTTGCGCAGCAGCGCGATGGGGCCGCCGACAGCAGCTTCAGGACCAATATGGCCGACGCAGAACCCACGCGTCCCTCCAGAAAACCGGCCGTCCGTAATCAGCGCCACCTGCTCTCCCATGCCCTGGCCGTAAATGGCGCTGGTGGTGGAGAGCATTTCTCTCATCCCGGGGCCGCCTCTGGGGCCTTCATAGCGGATGACGATGACGTCGCCAGGTTTGTAGGCGCAGGCCTGGACGGCGGCGAAAGCTTCTTCCTCTGAATCGAAGCAGAGGGCGGAGCCTTCGAAGCGGTGGTGTTTCATGCCCGCGACTTTGACGATGGCGCCCTCGAGGGCGAGATTGCCTTTGAGGCCGACGACGCCTCCGGTTTGCGAGAGAGCCCGGGAGACGGGGTAGACGACGTCCTGATTTTCCGGGAAGCGCACGTCCCTGAGGTTTTCGGCCAGCGTCTTGCCGGTGACGGTGAGGCAGTCGCCGTGCAGCAGCCCAGCATCGAGCAGGGCTTTGAGAATAACCGGGATTCCGCCGATGCGGTGAACGTCGAGGGCGACGTATTTTCCGCCCGGCTTGAGGTCGGCGATGTAGGGGGTGCGGCGCATGATCTCGACCACGTCGTCCAGCGTGAAGCGGATGCCGGCTTCGTGGGCGATGGCGGGGAGATGCAGGCCGGCGTTGGTCGAGCCTCCGGTGGCGCCGACGCAGACCGCGGCATTTTCCAGGGAGTTGCGGGTGACGATGTCACGCGGGCGGAGCTTGTTCTTGATCAGGGCCATGACGGCGCGGCCGGATTCCACGGCGAAGCGGTCGCGATCCTCGTAAGGAGCGGGGGCGCCGGCGGAGCCTGGCAGGGCGAGGCCGATCGCTTCGCTGACCATGGCCATGGTGTTGGCGGTGAACTGGCCGCCGCAAGCTCCGGCGGAAGGGCAGGCGACGCATTCGAGTTCGTGCAATTCTTCGTCGGTTATTGTGCCGGCGGCGTGTTGGCCAACGGCTTCGAAGACATCGACGACCGTGACGTCGCGGTCCTTGTAGCGGCCGGGAAGAATGGAGCCGCCATACATGAACACGCTGGGGATGTTGAGGCGGAGCATGGCCATCATCATGCCGGGGAGCGATTTGTCGCAGCCCGCGAGGCCCACCAGCGCGTCGTAGCAGTGGCCGCGGACGGTTAGTTCCACGGAATCGGCGATGAGGTCGCGGGAGACCAGGGAGGATTTCATGCCCTGGTGGCCCATGGCGATGCCATCAGTGACGGTAATGGTGGTGAATTCGCGGGGGGTGCCGCCGGCTTCCTTGACGCCGGTTTTGACCGACTGGGCCTGGCGGGAGAGGGCGATGTTGCAGGGGGCTGCCTCATTCCAGCAGGTAGCGACGCCGACGAACGGCTGGGCAATTTCGGCCTCGGTGAGGCCCATGGCGTAATAGTAGGAGCGATGGGGGGCGCGATCGGGACCCTCGGTGACATGACGGGAGGGGAGGCGGGATTTGTCCCAGGTGGTGGGGGGCATGGTAGGGTCCTCCTGCCGGGTGGGTCGGATCCGAGCGGGGGCGTTATAGCGGGTGAGGTGGCGGGGGGAAGGGAGGGGCGAAGGGAGGGGCGAAGGGGTCACTTCGCGGGTTTTGCGGGAGGCGAAAGGGTCACTTCGCAGGTTTTGAGACGGACGAAAGGGTCACCTGGGGGATTTTGGCGCGCGAGAAGGGGTCACTTGGGGGATTTTGGCGGGGGCGAAAGGGTCACCTGGGGTGTCGGGTGGCCGACCGACCCACAGACCCAGAAGTTGCCTAACGTGGAGGGTGATTTTAGGCTGATTGCTAACGGACGTCCCGTCCTGGAGCTAACTATAATGTTCCACGTCGCTTTCCGACAACGCGCCTTCGTCGAAATCGCCGCGATGCTTGGACGCGCCGATTGGTTTCGGAGCATCGGCTTTCAATCGATGACCTGATATGGCCCGTGTTCGTTATGGAAGGTCGGAATAGCGCAATTGAAATCTCCTCGAAGCCCGATGTCCAGCGCGTTACACTTGATCTGCTACCGAGACATATAGCGAAGGCGCTGGATCTCGGCATCCCGGCAGTCGCCATCTTTCCGGCCACACCTCCTGAGAAGAAGGACTCCGAGGGCACTGAGTCCCGCAATCCGGATAACCTTATTTGCTCGGCGGCCCGGCTGCTCAAGCGGGAATTTCCAAAGTTGGGGCTGATCGGGGACGTAGCTCTGGACCCCTACACTGATCATGGCCACGACGGAGTTATTCGGCAGGGCTATGTAGCTAATGACGAGACACTTGAGGTGTTGACGCGTCAGGCAGTGGTGCAGGCAGAATCAGGAATCGACGTGATCGCACCGCCGGATATGATGGATGGGCGCATTGGCGCGATTCGCCACGCGCTGGACCGCAGTGGACTCATCCACACCCGCATCATGAGCTACGCTGCTAAATATGCGTCCGCCTTTTACGGGCCATTCCGCGATTCTATCGGCTCTTCCGGGGCGCTGAAGGGCCACAAGCGCACTTATCAGATGGACCCCGCGAACTCAGACGAGGCCTTGCGTGAGGTGGCGATGGACCTTGACGAGGGCGCGGATATGATAATGGTGAAACCTGGAATGCCGTACCTCGACATCATCCGGCGCGTCCACGAAAGGTTTGCGGTCCCAACATTCGCCTATCAGGTGTCCGGTGAGTACGCGATGATCATGGCGGCAGCCCGCAATGGCTGCCTCGACGGGGATGCCGCCATTCTGGAAAGCTTGCTGGCCTTCAAGCGCGCGGGAGCGGCTGGAGTGCTAAGCTACTTTGCGCTGGACGCGGCGCGCCTGCTACGCGGCATTTAAGTCCGCTGTTCCATCGCGATAGGGCCAATGAGCGATTTTATAATACGATCGATTTCATGGGACGATTACCGCCAGTGGGTCCCGATGTGGCAGAGCTTCTTTGCTTTTCATGGCGGCAGTATTTCACCGGAAGTGACATCCAGCACCTTCGACCGGCTTTGCGACCCAAAGGAGCCGATGCATGCGCTGGTTGCGGCACGGGCCTCAGACCTAGTTGGATTTGTCACCTACATTTTCCATCCCGACACGGTGACAATAGGACCGATTTGCTACCTCAAGAACCTTTTCACGCGGGAAGACGCACGTGGCCAGGGCATCGGCCGAGCCCTGATCCTGACCGTCTATGCAGAGGCCACGCGCCACGGGGCAGAACGCGTTACCTGGAATGTAAGGGAGGATAACGTTGTGGCTATGCGACTTTACAACTCTCTTGCGACTCGGACGGGGTTTGTGCAGTACCCGGAAGGAGTTGGAAGTGGCGACCAGACATCCCATCGCGGGCAACTGATCCGCCTTCGGCGCGGCTATGGCAATCAGCCCTAGGATCCGCCTCGCCCGCTTCGAAGACGCAGCTCTAGTCCACGCGATCAGCGCGGAAGCCTACATACCTGCGTATCAGAAGGTCCTCGGCGTCGTACCAAAACCAGCCGTAGAAGATTACAGCCATCGGATTGCGCAAGGCACAGTCTGGCTCGCCGAGCTCGATGAGCAACCGACCGGCGTTCTCGTTATCGAGTTAGCCGCTGACCATCTGCTGATCTACAGCATCGCTGTTGTGCCTTGTTCTCAGCGACGGGGCATTGGGAGCGCTCTCCTCGGGTTTGCCGAGGAATTGGCTGGTGACATGGGGTTATCACAAATCCGGCTCTACACGAACAAGCGGATGGAACGTAACCTCTCCTTCTATCGTAGGAAGGGCTTCGTCGAGATTGGAGAACGTCCGCACCCGGACAGAGCCAATGAGGTCCTTGTCGATATGACGAAGAACTTGCGACGTGGTGGGAAAGTCGCTAACTCGGCTACCCGGGATTGAGTTTTGCTTCGCGCGCAGGAGGCGTCTCATTGCTGAAGTGGAAGGTACGTCGAGGCTCTCTGGCTGGATCTCGCCCCTTCGGTTAGGCTAGTTCCGGGAAGAAAATCCCGGGGGGCGGCGCGTGTCCAACGTACGGCCGACAGCAGAGCGGAGGCGAAAACGTCTGCGAGCGGTACCTGAAACCACAGGGTGCGCGCGGGCAGCGGGACTCGGGCTGTGACAGCTCCGCTGCTCATCATGCGCGGTATAGAGAAGCGCTTTGGCGGCGTGCATGCGCTGAAGGGCGTAGACTTCGAACTTCAAGCGGGAGAGGTGCATGCCGTTCTGGGCGAGAACGGCGCAGGCAAGAGCACCTTGATGAATGTGCTGTCCGGCGTTGTCGCGCCGGACGGTGGCAGCATCACGCTCGATGGCAGCCCGGTTGCGTTTACGAGCCCGCGCGAGGCGCAAGCGGCGGGGATTGCGATGATCCCGCAGGAGCTCGACCTCGTGCCCGGGCTCGATATTGCCGCCAACCTGTTCCTGGGGCACGAGAGCCTTACCGGTTTCGGCACCCTGGATCGCCGGCGAATGCTGCGTGAAGCGCGGGCCAGGCTGGAAGCGGCGGGGGTGAAGCTCGATGCGGCGCAACCTGTTGCGGCGCTTAGCATCGTTCAGCGCCAATTGGTTGCGATTGCAAAAGCGTTGTCGGCGGCGGCACGGATCCTAATCATGGACGAGCCGACAGCAGCATTGTCGGCCGCCGAGGCTGAGCATTTGTTTGGCGTGGTCCGCGAGCTGCGGGGACGTGGTGTCGGCGTTGTTTATATTTCGCACCGGCTGGAGGAGGTGCCGCGGGTTGCCGATCGGGTGAGCGTGATGCGTGATGGCCGCGTGGTGGGCGAGCTGCTGGGTGACGCGCCGCAGGCGGAACTGGTGCGGCTGTTGGTGGGGCGACGGTTCGAGGAGATGTTTCCACCGCGGGCTTCGAGTTTGGCTATGGAGCTGCTGCGGCTCGAGTATGCGCGGTTTGTGCCGCGTACCGAACGGCCGGGTTGGCAGGCGCCGCAGGACATCAGCCTCTCGGTTCATGCGGGGGAGATTGTCGGCCTTGCCGGATTGATGGGCGCCGGGCGGACGGAACTGTTGACGGCGCTGTTCGGTGCCGGCCCGCGGGGCCGCTGGGAGGGGAGCGTTGCGATTGATGGCCGGTCCGCGATGCTGGGCAGCATCGCCGCGGCACGGCGCGCCGGGATTGCTTTCGTTACCGACGATCGGCGAGGCAGCGGGCTCGTGCTGCGCCATCCGGTTGGTTGGAACGCGGTGATGTCCACGCTTCGCCGACTGACGCCGTTTGGACTGATCTCGCGCCCCGCAGAGCGGCGGGAGGTGGATCAGGCGCTGAGCGAGTTCGACATCCGGCCGCGGCAGCCCGATGTGCCGGCGCGAAACCTCTCGGGCGGCAATCAGCAGAAGCTGGTGTTCGCCAAGGAGATGCTGGCCAGTCCGCGACTGCTGCTGCTGGACGAGCCGACCCGCGGCGTGGATGTGGGCGCTAAGAGCGACATTTATTATCGGCTGCGCGCCTTGGCGCGTGAGGGGCTTGGAGTCCTTGTTGCTTCCTCGGAGCTGCCGGAGCTTATTGGATTGTGCGACCGGATTGTGGTGCTGCGTGGGGGGCGGAGCGTGGCGGACTTTGCGGGAGGTGTCGAAGAGGCGGTGCTGCGCGAGGCCTGTGCGGGCGAGATGGAGCAGGCGGCGTGAGCGGCCGAGTGGGGGTGGTGTTGCCGGGTTGGGGCGGGCGGCTCCGGCCTTTGGCGGTCTTGGTCCGCTTTCAGAGCCTGATCGGGCTGATTGTGGTTTTCCTGGGTGGGATGGCGTTCTCGCCGCGCCGGCACGGGATGATCCTGTTCCTTACGCCCGATAATATTGCCAACATCATCCGTTCAGTGTCGGAGACGGGGATCATCGCGCTAGGGATGACCTTCGTGATCATCTCGGCCGGGATCGATCTTTCGGTCGGTGCGGTTCTTGGGCTTTCGAGCGTGTTCACCGCGTCATTGCTGGTGAACAGCGGGTGGGCGATTTTGCCGACCATCGTTGTGGTGCTGGCGGCGGGGACGGTGTTCGGTACGGTGCAAGGGGTGATTTCGACGAGGTTCCGGCTGCAGCCGTTCATCGTCACGCTTGCCGGTCTACAGGCAGCACGCGGCCTGGCGCTGGTCGCTTCCAATAACAACTATATCAACATCGCCTATGGCAAAGGGCCGGGGCTGGCCCCTCCCGCGTTCGGCGTGCTGGGGGAGCGGCTGTTCAGCAACGTTCTACCGGTTGCCAGTCTGGTGTTCATCGTCCTGGCCGTGATCGCGGCGCTGGTGCTGAATTTCACCCGCTTCGGGCGCTATGTTTATGCGGTGGGCGGTAATGAGCGGGCGGCGCGGTTATCGGGAATTCCGGTGAGCCGGGTCAAGATCGCGGTATATGCGCTGACGGGGTTTGCCTCGGCGGTCGCGGGGGTGGTTCATGCCGGGCAATTCAGCTTCGGTGGCCCGAATGACGGCGCGGGTTACGAGCTTACGGCGATTGCCGCGGTGGTGATCGGCGGAACCGACCTGTTTGGCGGTGAAGGCAGCATGGTGGGGACGATAGCGGGTAGCGTCATGCTAGGCGCGCTTGCGAATATTTTGCAGCTTAACGATGTGAGTGCGGCGATGCAGCTTTTGGCTACGGGTGCGATCATCGTTGCCGCCGCCGCGTTGCAGAGCTTCGTCGGCCGGCGTGAGAGTGATGCACGTTGAACTGTATTGGCCTTAAAGCAAACTGTAGCAAGAGGGAGGATCCCAATGGCACGTAAACGCACGATTGGCACCCTGGCGGCGAGCCTGAGCCTGTTGTGGGCGTTGCCCGCAATGGCCGCAGGCGGCAAACCGCTGGCAGAGACCTGCGGGCCGAACAATCATTACGTGATCGGCTTCTCTCAGGTAGATTTCACCGAACCTTATCGTCAACACGTCGATAACCAGATGCAGGAGCTGGTGAAGAACTATCCCCAGTTCAAACTGGTTATTGCGGACGGGCAGGCGAACGACAACACGCAGACATCTCAGGTGGAAAACTTCATTACGCAGCGTGTCGATATCCTGTTCATATCGCCCTACGAGTTGGCGCCGCTCACGCCAGTGGTGTCACGTGCGTATAAGGCTGGCATCCCGGTGATCACGCTCGATCGCAAGACGCTGGGCAATGACTACACGACGTTCATCGGCGGCGACAATTTCCAGATCGCCAAGGAAGCGGGCGAGTATGCGGGGAAGCTGCTGCCCGATGGCGGGGAGATCGCGGTTCTGGAGGGTCTGCCTAGTTCATCGCCGGCGATCGAGCGGCTGAACGGGTTCATGGCGGGGATCAAATCGAACCCCAAGCTGCATGTCGTGGCGACACAGCCGGTGGATTGGCTGGAGGACAAGGCGGTGACGGTGTTCTCAGCCATGCTGGAGGCGCATCCGAATATCAAGCTGGTTTACACGAGCAATGACCTGGCAGCGCAAGGTGCGTATATTGCGGCGAAGAGCGTGGGCAAACAGAACGACATCAAGATTATCGGCACGGACGGACTGCCTGGGCCTTCGGGCGGCATCCGCGCAGTGGCAGAAGGGCAGTGGGCGGCGACGTATGTCTATCCAACGGGCGCGGCCCAGGCGCTGGAGCTGGCTAAGAAGATCCTGATCGACTGTGCGACCTCGGTGCCCAAAACCATCACGGTGCCGACCCAGTTGGTGAGCGCGGAGAATGCGAAGGAGCTGTACAGCAAGCTGAAGTTTTGACGCACGGGCTATGCCGGCCGTTAGTTGATCCTCTCCGCTTTCACGGAAGGGGAGAGGGGTTCACCGTCGGTTCTAGCGTATCCGCGGGCGGCTCACTAGGTTAGCGACGAGGGGAATCGCCCCCCTGCCAGCCCATAGCGGAGGGCCGCCATGAAGCCGATGAACGAAAAGCATCTCGCCATCCTGCGCCGGCAGATGGTTGAGGTCATCGAGATCCATACGGACCTGATGAGCGAGGAGCTTGGAAAGGCGACGCTTGATGAACGCGTACTGGCTGCCATGCTCCGTGTGCCGAGGCACTTGTTTGCACCGGAGCCTCTGGCTTCACTCGCCTATCAGGACATGCCCCTGCCGATCGGGTTTGATAAGACCATCTCTCAGCCCTTCATCATCGCACTCATGACAGACCTGCTCGCCCCCGATCCCAGCGACGTGGTGCTCGAAATCGGCACCGGTCTCGGCTACCATGCAGCAATCCTGGCAGAGCTTGTCACTCAGGTTTGGAGTGTGGAGATCGTTGAGGAATTTGCGAACGAAGCCGAAAGACGTCTGCATCAGCTCGGCTATTTGAATATCGGTATTCGTATCGGAAACGGATCTCGGGGTTGGGCTGAGCATGCCCCCTACGACCAAATCCTGCTGACAGCGGCCGCCGAGCAGCCGCCACAGGCATTGCTGGAACAGCTCAAGCCAGGGGGGCGCATGGTGCTGCCCATGGGCCCCGTCGAAGCACAGCGGTTGACGGTTATCGATATGGATGCAGGCGGACATACCCGCGTTCGGAAATTGATACCAGTACCAATTCACTCTCCTTGAGGCGGCATGACACCGGGCAGTCGAGGGGCGGCAACAGCGCTGCCGCCCATGACCTAAGGAACGCTCTCAGCCGTTGCTGCCTCAGCGCGGATCGCTCCCGGGTTCGCGAGTTGCGGCGGAACGCTCGCCCGCTCGCCCTATTCTGCCAGCTTCATGCCCCGCGAAAGCGGGACTGCCAAGCCGCAGAGAGCGCCCATAAACCAAAAGCCGCCTCCGCCCAGATGCGCATACAGCACTCCGGAACAAAGCGTCAGGATCGATGTTGACGCGCCGACCGCCAGCGTCCCGTAGACGGTCTGTGCCGTCGCTGCTAAATGCGGTGGAACAGTCGCGCGGATCACATCCATGCAGGCGAGATGCAGCAACGCGAATGTCAGTCCGTGCAAAGGCTCAGTTAAGGCAATCGGCGTCACCGACGTTGCGCGCGCCATCACAGCCCAGCGGACGACGCCCGCGGCGGCGGCCAGCGATGCGCTCGATGCCGGCCCTAGGCGAGCCAATGCCAGGCGACCGACAAAAAGAAAGACCACGATTTCCGCGAATACCCCTTCAGACCACAGCAGCCCGGCGGTCGAGGTGCTGATTCCGATCGCCTGCCAGCGAATGACGCCGAAGCTGTCGTGCATGGCGTGGCTACCCAAAACCAAGGCTGCGACCAGCAGCAATCGCCGAAATACGGGCATTCGCAGCAAGGCGGCAATTCCCGCGCCTGTAACATGATGGCGAAGCAGGCGGTTGGCCCCAGCATGGCGGCCGAGCCGGTTGGGCACCTGGGTGGCGATCGCTGCGCCAAGCGCGAGCATCGCGGCGTTGAGGAAGAGGATTGCCGAGTATCCAAAACGCCCGATGATCCTGCCTGCTGCCGTCACACCCAGGATGAATGCCGCCGAGCCAACGCCGCGCACCCAGCCGTAGTCAAAACCCTTGAAGCCGGCCGCTGATCGGTCAGTTGGCGTAGAGGCCGCAAGCGACAGCGTGTCAGCAATCGGCACGACCGGCGCCAGCGCAGCAGCCTGTAGCACGGCGACGAAGAGCAGCGCCCACGGCTGTTGCAATGGCAGATACCCCAGAGCGGCGACGGACGCCAACAAAGTAACGCTGCAAAGGATCGCGCGCGGCGCGGCCAGCCGATCCGCGAGCCGCCCGGCAGCCGGCCCTGCGAGCAGCCGGACTGCGGTCCCTGCAGCAAGCGTGAAGCTGAGCATCTCCGGATGGAGGCCGTGCTGTGCAAGCAGGGCCGGCTGAAATGGAGAGAACGCGCCAAACGCAATGAACAGCGCGGCGTACAGAGCCACGAAAGGGCCGAAAAGGGCTGCGAAAGCCGCGAACCGGCCGGGCTCTCTGTCAACCATCGCGTTATAACCGCTACCCGAACAGCAGGTAAAAGTGGCATGGCATGAGGCGTTTCACGTGGTCAAGCCGGGGCGAGATTGGTTCCGCACCTCGTTGGTGGTAGGAAGCGGCTGTTTGGCCGTTCCTGCGCGTTAGAGGGGTGGGCATCATGCGGTTCGCGGTGGCCTGTGCGGTTCTCGGAATAATAGCAGCAGTGGGCGGGGTGCCGCGAACCCCTGCCTATGCTGCGGCGACGCCGATGGACTGGAGCAGCGTTCTCAGGCAGGCGCTGCCCGCAGTGGTTGACATATCGGTTGAGACCCTCGCTGCGAGGAATGGCGCGCAGCAGCGGGAGCGCGCGGTCGGGACCGGATTTCTGGTCGATCCGAACGGAACGATCGTCACCAACCGGCATGTTATCGAGGGGGCGTTCCGCATCATCGTGACGATGAGCGATGGCTCGCAATACCAGGCGAATCTGATCGGGGCAGGGGCAGTGTTGGACCTTGCTGTGCTCAAGATCGATGCCGGCCATCCGCTGCCGTTCCTGAGCTTCGCCGACAGCCGAAAGGCCGAGATCGGCGAACCGCTTATAGTGATTGGGAACCCGCTGGGGCTTGGTACTTCAGTGAGCTCGGGAATCGTGAGCGCGGTGCATCGCGATCTGATGAACACGCCCGTCGATGATTACATTCAGACCGATGCAGCGATCAATCACGGCAACTCGGGCGGGCCGGTGCTGGATCGCGACGGGAAGGTGCTGGCAGTGGCGACGATTTTGGTAACTAATGGCACGGGCCAAGGGTCCCAAGGCTTGGGCTTTGCCATCGCTGCCAACGAAGCGTTCTTGACGGTGAAGCACCTGCTCGATCCTAGCTCCGCGCCTCTGGGGTGGATCGGGGTGCATTTGCAGGATGTGTCGCCGGCGTTGAAGAGTGCGTTTGAGCTGCAGCATCTGGGCGGCTATCTGGTCACGGGGATTGATCCGGGCAGCCCTGCCGAGCAGGCAGGGTTGCTCTCCGGTGATGTTATTACCCGGTTCGACGACAGCAGGCCGGCGAATTCGTCGGAACTGATGATGGATGTTATTCAGACGCCTCTCGGCACGCGTGTGCCGGTGGCGTTCGAGCGCCACGGCAAGCCTATGCAAGCCGAGGTGACGGTGGCTCCGTGGACTCAGGTGGACAGGGGGGAAGCGGAACTGATGCACACGATGGCGGAGGCGCAGGCCGCGGGGACGCCTGAGCTGGGGGTGATTCTGGCGCCGATCACTGATTTGGCGCGTCGGCTGTATAACATAACCACGGACAAGGGCGTTGTTGTTGCCGCGGTTGATCCGGCGTCGGACGCTTTTACGCAGGGCATCGTCCCTGGGGACGTAGTTGAAAAGGTGCAGGATCAGGTTGTCACTTCACCCGATCAGGCGATGAGTGCGGCGAAGCAGGCGATGGCGCGGGATCGGTTCATCGCGTTGCTGGTGGCGAGTAAGAACGGCAGCACCCGCTGGGTGCCGATTTATTCCGGACACCGGCCGGCGGGGGCAAGGAGCAAGGAATTGGTTTCCTCTGGCGGCGAGCCGAAGCAGCCGGATGAGACGCAGGCGGCGACAAAAGGGCAGGCGCGAAAGCCTTAGCCGCTCCTATTCACCAAGCGCTGTGAAAAATGGCTGAGTCGCACCGCCGCGAATTCGGGCAGCCTCGGCCGTTGCGCCTGTTTCATCGCGATTGGACCGGATTGTTGGTTGGGGTTGATGGGAAACGGGTTCGACGGGGCGCCTGCCCCGCGGTCTATGGAGCGGCCGGCACCAAGCTGTGGGCGAGGTCGCGGAACAATGCTGCCTCAGGGCAGGCGGCAGCGAAAGCGACGCGCACACGGGAAGCGGTCTCGATTACCCGTGCAGCGACCTTCATCAGCCGCAGCCGAATGGTGGTGAACTCGGCGGTGGTCAGCGCGTGTGCCTTGGGGATGCCGTCGCGCACGTTGAGTAACAGCCAATAAGCTGCGGTGTGAAGGATGAGCCGCATCTGATTGGCAAGCGGTGCCCGACATGAGGTGCGGTCGGAGGCAAGTTGGCTCTTGTGAAGTTTGATCAGGTTTTCCGCCTGGCCGCGCTCACAATAAAGCGTATCATACAGCCACTCAGCGCTGCCCGTGGTGATGTTGCTGACCACGAAGCGGATGTCGAGGCCGAGAGTGGACGCCTCGATGCGGGCCGCGATACGACGCGAACGCGACCAGGATTTGGCCCGATACTGTGTTTCGGTGTAGCGCCGCAGCAGCGGGGCATCGGCTTCGGCGCGACGGACCCGAACGTCGTCAGCTGCCGGCTCGACCAGGCGGTGCAGCACGTCGTTGCCGGACAGGCCGAAGACGTAGCGAATACCCTCCGCTTCGCACCAGTCCATCACCTCTGGTCGGCCGTAATGGCTGTCACCGCGGATGGTGATGCGCGTGTTCGGCCAATGCCGTCTGATCTCGCGCAGCAGGCGCCGCAGGTGACGGCGGACTTCCTTCCCCGATGGGGTTTTGCCGGGCCGCAGCAGCACCGCCACCGGCCGCGCCGTGGCAGTGTCATAGATATGGATCGGTAGAAAGCAGCGCTCGTTGTAATGGGCATTGAACAACGACAGCTGCTGATATCCATGCACCACGTCCACGGTGTCGTCGATATCAAGCGTGACCGCCTCTGGCGGCACTGCATAGCTGGCGCAGTAGAGGCCAATCATCGCCCGCATCATTCGGATGATCTCGCGCAGGCTGGGGGCGTTCTCCCACCGCGACATGGTCGGCTGCGAGCACAAATCGCGGCCGCTGGCGGGCAGCTTGCCGCAAGCCAGTTTGAAGGCCGGGTCGCGGCGCAGGTGATCGAGGTCGTCGGCGTCCTCGTAGCCGCAGGCGATCGCCAGAATGCGCGCACGCAGGATGTCACTCAGCTGATGCACGATCCGGCCTGGATCGCGATGATCGGCAATCTCCGCCGCCAGTCGATTACAGATGCCCAGACGTCGTTCCGCCCGCGCCAGCAAGATGACGCCGCCATCTGACGTGATCCGTCCGCCATCGAATGCCGCGGTGACTTTCTTGCCTGCAACGGCTGGCAATGCGAACGGCTCGGTCGTATCCTCGTGCATGGCGGGTGTGGCACCGGTGAGATTGCGATTCGGATGGCGTCAGGCACCCAATTCGTAAGTCACAATCACCACCTTACGCGACACCCGCCGACAAATCCCTGCTATGCGATGAATAAGACAGGTTAGCACCTTGACCGGCGAGTAGTTCCCCGAGGCGAGTTACCACCGATTGGGTGGATAATAGGGAAGCGGCCGTGTCGGCATGGGCGGGCATGCGTGAGGCTCGTCCGGCGTGCCACAATTGTTCGGGTCATAAGCTGAGGACTGTCCGTAGTCGCTCCCATTGTAAGCATATGCGGGAGCGGCTGGTGGAGTGGCGTTGTAATAGCCGTAATTGTAGCTGTAGCCCGGCTCATAACTGGGATACTGCGCCGAGTACCCGTAACCGTTTCCGACCGGGTAGGTTTCAGCACATCCCGCTACAAGCAACGGCAGCAAGAAAAGAAAGTAGCGCATGCATTACTCCACGGTTAGTGGGTCCGTGGCTTTGGAACGCAGTTGCGCAAGGTTGGGAACGCCACCTCGCGAGAAATTGTAATCCCATTCAGCCGGCCGGAGCGGCTGGTGCGCCCGAGTAAGCGGGTGGCATCTGCACAACTGGCGCCGCCGCAGCCAGAATTTCCTGCCGGTTGCGCGACAGCGGCGGGTAAATGCGCCTGCGGTTGATCGTCTCCTTCGTGAGTTTGGCCGCGGCTCGCTGTGCGACCACCTTGCGGTCCCAGCCCTCGGTGTAAACCGCTCCCCAGCTGCCGAGATCGAGGACAGTAACGTACCAGTCAATCGCGAGCGGCAGCATCGGCTCTCCGACCAGGTCGCAGATTACGTTGTGGCCGGCAAAGCGGCCCATGGGGCGAGCATGTTGGCACGACATAACACAGGAACGCGTCCCATCGATCGCAAACCAAGCGACATCCCCGGCTGCGAATTCGCTCGCCAATCCCTCGATCTGCAGGGTCGGCCGCACCGGCAGGCGGCCCAATCGATCGCGCGCAACCGGGAAGCATGTCGTCAGCGGGTTCGCCTCCATTCCCGCACACCAAACCACAGTCTCGGCGGCGATTCGCTCGCCGGACCCGAGGTCGACGCCCGCGGCATCAACCGCGGCCACGCTGACCCCCGTGCGGGTTTCCACTCCCAGTACCGCCAAAGCCTCGGCGATCACTGGCCTGGCGCTGTCGCCCATATCGGAGCCGATCCATCCGGATCTGTCGGCGATGATAATGCGAGCATTCCGCAGCCTGCTCGCCAGTTCCGTCGCCACCTCGATGCCGGTCAGTCCTGCTCCGATAACCAGCATGGTGTCACGTCCGGCCGACCGTGGCCGATTGGTAAGTGAGGCAAGATGGGCACCGAGCCGCGACGCCCCTTCGTATGTATCAACATCGAACGCATGTTCCCGCAACCCTGGAATCGGCGGCCAGACGAGCCGGCTGCCAAGGGCAAACACCATGCGGTCGTAGCCCAGTTGTAACGCTTCCTCGGCGGTCTTGCAGGTGACAATCCGTTTGCCGACACTGATATCGGTAATCTCTGCGACAACAAGCTTTACATCGATCGGCTCAAGAATGTCGGCGAGCGGCACGCGCGTGCCGCTCAGCTCGGCTTCATAGTTGCGGACCCTGATCGAATGCCAGGGCGTCCCGTTCACCACCGTGATCTCAACACGATCCGGCCCGATGCCGCGTTCGTCACATGCTCTTGCGGCCCCGACTGCAGACCAGAGCCCGGCAAAGCCTGCACCGAGAATAAGTACGCGCTGCATCAACCCTCGCGGAAAGCCAGCCAGGATAATGCTAGCGCGTACTGGGTTACAAGTAAAACGCTACGAGCCCGGTGGCGTATCGACCAGACTACGCCATCATCCCGTCCGACAGCGACGCTATCTTGCGCTGCAGCCCTGCCATCAGCGCCGGCGCGCCGCCGCTCGCCAGCAAGCTGGCGAAGTCCGAACGCTGCGTTGCCACGCGGCTGATCGAACCGTCCGCGAGCACATCGACTATCTGCCAGGCGGCATAGGTCTGCTTCATCACATAGTTCAATGCCGTGGGCGAGCCGTCGCGCGGCACGAATTCGGTCGCCACGATCACCCGTCCATCGCGCAGCGTGCGCAGCGCCGGTGACATCCGGAAGCTCTGGCCGTTATAGCTGTCGAAGTTCGCTGCATACGTGGACACGGTGTAGCGCCGGAACACATCGAGCAATTGCGCTTTTTGCTGCGGTGACATGCTGAACCAGGTAAAGCCGACCAATTCCGCAAGCACCGTCTGCAAATCAAAGACTTGGTTGATTACTGATTCCAGCATGCGGTAACGCTGCACGAACGGCGTCGCCTTCCCCGCTCTCATGGCTGCCAGCAAAGCTGCATCGAGGCGCTCAATCGGCAGCATTGGGCCGCTGGCCTGCTGCGCGGCTGCCATGCGCGGGACGAATGGGACAAGCAGCGCACCCGCCGCCAGCCCAAACACGCCGCGACGCGTCAACCCATGCGGCGCCCCACCGATGACGCTTGTTGCTGCCGAAGCAAATGTTTTCATGATTGTCTCCCAGCCCCTATAATGCTCTTGGGCGTTACGCGCATCTGACCCCGCTTAGATGGGACCGATGCGCCCCTAACCTCACCTCGATCTACCAGCGTAGCGCACAAGTGCTGTGCCTATTCACCAGCTAATCGAAACGCCGTCGCTGAACTATTTCATTCCCCGGAAGGCCACCGGACCTTCGCACCAGGAGATATTATGGACGGATCGCAGTTCGTCGGCCCTGTGAGGCCGGGCGAGGGGATTTTTACGGGCAAACGGCGCCGGTCCTGGCCGCTGCGCCAGATACTGATCGGGCTGGCCGCATTCGTTGCGCTGAACGGCATCACCTCCTACGGCCGCTACTACTGGGATATCGGCCGCTTCCTCGTTTCCACAGACGACGCCTACGTGCAGGCCCACTCGGTCATCATCAGCCCGCAGGTCTCCGGCTATATCGTCGCCGTTCCGGTCAACGACAATCAGCCGGTGCACGCGGGGGAAATCCTGGCACGCATCAACCCGCGCGACTATCAGACCGCCCTCGCCGCCGCCCGAGCCAATGTGCAAGCCGCGCAGGCCAGCATTGACAATTTGGAACAGCAAACCGGTGCCCAGCGGCTCGCCGTAGAGCAGGCGCGCGCCACCGTCACGGCTGATCAGGCAGCGCTGGCATTCTCTCAGCAGCAATATGGCCGTTACTCCCAACTTGCCCGCGTCGGCGCCGGAGCGCTTCAGGAGTTCTCAGCAGTGGAGTACTCGAGATTCGGGAAAACCAAGCCACGCTCGCGCGCGACACCGTTGGTGTAAGTGTCGCTCAGAAACAAATCGAGGTGCTGAGCGCCGGACTCGCGCAGGCGAAGGCGACACTCGCCCAGAAGCAGGCTGCGCTGCATCAGGCGGAGCTCAATCTCGGCTACACGACCATCACCGCCCCGGTTGATGGCACCGTTGCGGACCGCACCCTGCGCGTCGGGCAATACGTTCAGGCTGGGACGCAGCTCATGGCTGTGGTGCCGCTGCACGCCGTCTATATCACCGCAAACTACAAGGAGACGCAGCTTACGGACGTGCGTGCCGGCCAACCCGTTACCATCGATGTTGACACCTTCCCGGGTGTAACCGTACATGGCATCGTCAACAGCATTGCCGCCGCCAGTGGCGAAGAGTTTGCCCTGCTTCCGCCGGATAACGCCACCGGCAACTTCACCAAAATCGTCCAGCGTATCCCGGTAAAAATCACCATCGACCCGCACGACCCGCTGCTCGGAAGGCTGCGGCCCGGCATGTCTGTAGAGCCGACGATCGATACCAAGCCGGGAGCATGATGCGTCATGGCTGCTGAAGAACACGTTTCGCTGAAAACCTGGATCGCGGTCGGCGGATCGATGATCGGCGCCTTTATGGCGGTGCTGAACATCCAGATCACCAATGCCTCCCTGCCGTATATCGAAGGCGGCATCGGCACCGGCGGCATCAATGGAGCCTGGATCGTCACCGCTTATCTGATCGGGGAGATTATCGTCATCCCGATGACCGATTTCCTCTCTCGCGTATTCTCGCTGCGCCGCTACCTTATCTTCAACACGGTCCTGTTCCTGCTGTTTTCCGCTGCCTGCGGCGAGGCACGCAGCCTGCCGCAGATGATCGTGCTGCGTGGGCTGCAGGGCTTTTCCGGCGGTGTCCTGATCCCGCTTTCGTTCACCATCATCGTTGCCATGCTGCCGCCATCCAAGCGGCCGATCGGCCTTGCCGGCTTCTCCATCACTGCAACTTTCGCGCCCGCTATCGGCCCCACAATCGGCGGGTGGCTGACGGACAACTACGGTTGGCCGACGATCTTCTACATCAATCTGGCCCCCGGCGCGGCAATGCTCGCTGCGCTCATTTACGCCCTGCCCCGCTCATCCATGCAGCTCCACCTGCTCCGCAGGGGAGACTGGCTCGGTATCGCGCTGATGGCGATCGGCCTCGCCGCGTTGCAGACAGTGCTGGACGACGGCAACACCTATGACTGGTTCGGCTCCCCTTTCATTGTAAAACTAAGCGTAATCGCCGCCGTAATGCTGACGACCTTTGTAATCGTCGAGCTCAGGCGTCAGGAGCCGTTGGTGCAACTCCGTCTGCTCCTGCGCCGCAATTTCGGTTTCGGCACTCTCGGCAACTTCCTGCTCGGCTTTGCCCTGTATGGTTCGTCCTATCTGCTGCCACAATATCTCGCCAATGCACAAGGGTTCGATTCACAGCAGATCGGCGAGGTGATGGCCTGGACCGGCATCCCGCAACTATTCATCATCCCGTTCGTGCCGGTGCTGATGAAGCGCATTGACTCGCGCTTGCTGGTGTGCGTCGGACTGATGGTATTCGCAGTTAGCTGTTTCATGAATTTGCATCTCGACGCGGATTATGCCGCCCCCCAGCTCTTTGCCCCGGACGTGACCCGTGCGCTCGGCCAGGCGCTGGTGATGACCCCGCTCTCCGCCATTACGATGGTGGGGATCACCGCCGCCGAGGCCGGGGGCGCCTCAGGCCTGTTTAACATGTTGCGCAACCTCGGTGGAGCCATCGGCACCTCCGCTCTGGAGACGTTCTTCACCAAGCGCGAGCAGTATCATTCGTTTATTATCAACGCGCATGTGTCGCTGCTGCAGCCCGCGACACGTTCACGGCTCGACTCCCTGCAGCAGGTACTTTATGGCGCACGGCGTGCCCGATCCCGCTGGCGCCATGCATCGAGCGATGATTGCGATAGGAAACATCATTCGCTTGCAGGCCACATACATGGGCTATGCGGACTGTTTCGGCCTGCTTGGCGCTATCCTGCTCTGCGCGATGCTGTCCGTGGCGATGCTGAGGAAGGGTAGCGCGTCCGGTGCCGGGGCGCATTGAGCGATCGTTCTGTTCCCGCAGCGCCGCGGGTAGCCGAGAGCTGAACGATAGCCACCTTCAGCGCTCGAAGTATCCTCGAGCCGTGATGATCTCGATCTCCTGGAAGGAATACTAGCAGGTCTTTGTTGCCATCGCGATTACGTCCGCCGCGTCACAACTCGCGCCCACGCTTCAACCGCTGACCGGCGGTGTCCAGATGCCACGCTCCTGCATCAGCCGCACCTGGCGGTCGATGACCTCGCGCTTATAGTCGGCGTGCCGGCCAGGGATTTTGTCGATGTAGAGATTCTTCGGGTAGATCGGCCGTTCGTAAATAATCTGCGCCAGTTCGGTGCGGATGTCTTTCGGCCAGTTCGTGACCTGCGCGTTCTGCCGATGGTGACGCAACGCCTCGATGTTGATGACGCCGGTCACGAAGGTAGAGCCGTTGGTGTCGCACTGCTTTCCAACAATTGCTCCCTTGTAGTCGACTATCATCGACTGGCCGCCGCCCGCATCGATCGGACTCGTGCTTTCGGGGTAGAGTTGGTATCCGCCGATGTTCGGGGCGACCACGTACATGCTGTTTTCAAGCGCACGTGCCCGGTTCGAGATTTCGAACATGTCGTTCTGGGTAAATGGAGCTGGCAACGAGGCGCGATAAACGACCTCTGCGCCGTTCAGCGCCAGGCCGCGGCCGTTCTCGGGGTAATTGCCCTCCATCGCCATCATGATGCCGAGCCGGCCGATCGCGGTATCGGCGACCGGCCAGAAGGCTTGCAGATTCCGTCCGTATTTCTCGATCCACCAGTCGAACAGGTCGTGCGGCGACACCGAGCGCTCGCACGGCAGAAGTGCCGATATTTTGTAATGCTTCAGAATCACGGCACCTTCGGGGTTGATGATGAAGCCGATGTTGAAGAAGCGGTCGGGCCAGTCCTCATGGCGCGCCTTGGCCTGCGCCATGATGAAAATACCCCACTGTCGAGCTAGCCGCCCGAGGCGGTCGCTCTCGGGGCCGGGAATGTCAATCGCGCAAGTGCGGGCAAATTCCGCATGATCGACATCGAGCACCTCGTCGTTGAAACCCTGCATCGCACCTTCTGGGATTGCGACGAGACGCACCGGGATGTCGAGGTTCGAGAGCCAGAATGCCGCCTTTGTTAGGCTCTCCAGGTGTTCGAGGTTGTTCGCGATATCCTCGCGCCGACGGATGCCACAGAAATTCGGGATTAACCCGACCGCATTGTAGGGCTCGATCATGGCGCCCCCTCCGGAACACATGCCCCACCCAGCATGTCAGATGACCCCTGAGACCGCCAGCCTTAGCGGCACCGATCGCTGCCTGTGGCGGCAGGCAAGGACTTGCCGACCGGCCTCGGTCTCACTGCTCGGACTGGCAGCATTGATGACCATCTCTTGGAACTTGTCAGCCTTTGGATCATATCGATGTAAGCGTCGAACTTTGGGCGGGAGAGGACCTCCGCGAGCTCTTGGAGCGTTGCATCGGATACCAGTAGCCAACCCTTTTTTCGACCACCCTTCGAACAGCTTGGGCTGCTGGGTTTCCGAAAGCGGCAGCCGACTGATCAGGACCCGTTGTCAACCCCCCAAAACCTCAGAACGGTACGGTTCGTCGTTCCACCCCGCGCACGTCACAAAAACCATCACAATCTACAGCCATTCGCACCTTGGGTCCCGCCACGTCGCCCATAGTGACGCTCACCGCCGGCGCTGTTAATCCACCCCCATGCCCGCGCCCACCGCCGCAATCCCCACCTTTCCGTCGCAACCAACACCGCTTCCCACCTTCTCCCTCCGCCGCTTCCGCCGCCTGCTCGAAGCCGCCTGGCGCGACCCCAGCCAGTTCCGCCGCCGCATCGTCAAACGCGCCTGTCCCATCTGCGGCTATCACGGCATCTTCATCAGCGTCGGCCGCCCGCCCCGCTGGGACGTCCGCTGCCTGGAATGCGGCTCCCGCGAGCGTCACCGCCTGACCCACCTCTGGATCACCGAAGGAGGCGGCAACCGCCTTGCCGGCCGCCGCATCCTCCACTTCGCCCCCGAAAAAGCCGTCCTCCGCCAGATGCGCGGCAACCCGCTCTACGAGACCGCCGACCTCCACCAACTTGGCGTCACCCACCGCATCGACATCACCCGCATCCCCTTCGCTGATGCCACCTACGACGTCGTCATCGCCCACCACGTGCTCGAGCACATCGACGACGACCGCGCCGCCATGCGCGAGATCCACCGTATCCTCCACCCAGGCGGCTTTGCCGTCCTCACCACCCCTATCAACGCCACCCGCGAGACCACCTACGAAAACCCCGCCATCACCGACCCGGTCCTTCGCACGCTGCACTTCTCCGCGCCCGACCACCGCCGCTACTACGGCCGCGACTTCGAAACCCGCCTCCAGGACGCCGGCTTCACCACCGAGCGCTTCCGCCTCCCCCCCGATCAGGAAGTGAAGTACGGGCTGCTCCGCGACGAGTGGATCACCATCGCCCACAAGCCATGACGGAACGCATCCTCGTCCTGAAGCTCGGAGCCCTCGGTAACGTCGTCCTTTCGCTTGGCGCCTTCGCCGCCATCCGCCAGCACCACCCCACCGCCCAAATCACCCTCCTAACCACTGCCCCCTACGGGGAGTGGCTCTCCCAATCCCCCTACTTCGACAGCATCTGGCTCGACGAACGCCCCAACTGGTGGAACGTCCCCGCCTGGCTCACCCTCCGCCGACGCCTCGCCCGCGCGGCCTTCACCCGCGTCTACGACCTCCAGACCTCCCGCCGCAGCAGCGCGTACTTCCGCCTCTTCCCCCGCACCGCCCGCCCCGAGTGGTCCGGCATCGCCGCCGGGTGCTCCCACCCCGACCGCGATCCCAACCGAGATCACATCCACGACGCCGACCGCCAGGCCGGACAGCTCCGCCAGGCCGGCATCGCCCACATCCCGCCCGCGGACCTGTCCTGGAGCACTGCCGACCTCACCCGTTTCACCCTCCCGCCCCGCTACGCCCTGCTGATCCCCGGCAGCTCCCCACACCGGCCGCAAAAACGCTGGCCTGTTGAGAACTACCGAGCCCTAGCCGAGCACCTTGCCGCCTCCGGAATTACCCCAGTCGTCCTCGGCACGCCTTCGGAATCCCCCCTCGGGGCCACCATTGGCCCGGCCGCCATCGACCTGACCGGCCGCACCTCCCTGAGCGAGCTCCCCTCCCTCGCCCACGGCGCCCAACTCGCCATCGGCAACGATACCGGCCCGATGCATCTAGCCGCCGTCGCCGGCTGCCCCTCCCTCGTCCTGTTCTCCCACGATTCCGACCCCGCTCTCTGCGCCCCGCGCGGCCCCGCCGTCACCGTCCTCCGCCGTCCCGACCTCGCCGACCTCCGCATCTCCGAAGCCCTCGCTCACCTCTCGCGGCTTGTGGGAGAGGTCGCCGTGCGCAGCACGGCGGGTGAGGGAGCCAGGTGAGGGCGATGCCGGACACGCCCCCCTACGACGGCCTGCCCACTCCCCAGCGCTACTGGGCCATCCTCACCATCGGCCTTGCTCTTACCCTGGCCGTGCTCGACGGAGCCGTTGCCAACGTCGCCCTGCCGACCATCGCCCGGGACGTGCACGCCTCGCCTTCCGCTTCAATTTGGGTGGTCAACGCGTACCAGCTCACCATCACCATCTCGCTCCTTCCCATGGCCTCTGCGGGCGAGATCTTCGGCTACCGACGGATCTATAAGTGGGGCCTGGCCATCTTCACCTTCGCCTCGCTCGGTTGCGCGCTCTCCGACTCGCTCCTAACACTCACATTCGCCCGCATTATTCAGGGCTTCGGCGCCGCCGGGATCATGAGCGTCAACATGGCGCTGGTTCGGTTCACCTACCCCCGCCGCCTACTGGGCCGAGGCGTCGGCCTCAATGCCACCATCGCATCCGTCGCGTCAGCCGTAGGCCCCTCGGTGGCCGCCGCCATCCTCTCTGTGGCCAACTGGCCGTGGCTGTTCGCCATAAACATTCCGATCGGCATCGCCGCGCTTACCGTTGCCTGGTTCTCTCTGCCCGCGACCCCGCGGGAGAGGCGCCCCTTCGACTCCCCCTCGGCCCTGCTCTCTGCCGTCGCCATCGGCATGCTGATCATGGCCATCGACAGCCTCAGCCATCAGGAATCCATCGCCCTCGTAATCATCCAGTTTGCCATCGCACTGGTGGTCGGCACGTTCCTTGTAAGCCGTGAGCTGAGCCGCACGGCGCCTTTGGTGCCGGTGGATCTCATGCGCATACCGATCTTCGCGCTCTCCGTTGCCACGTCGATCTGTGGCTTCATGGCCCAGGGGATGGGGCTCGTCGCGCTGCCATTCCTTCTAGAGGACACGCTGCACTTCAACGAGGTCCAGACCGGTGTTCTGATGACCCCCTGGCCCCTGACCGTCGCCCTCATAGCAGTCCTGGCCGGCCGGCTTGCCGACCGCTACCGGGTCGGCATTCTGAGCGGCTCCGGCCTGATCGTGATGGCCCTCGGCCTCGCACTACTGGCGACCTTGCCGCAGCATCCATCGGAACCAGACATCGTCTGGCGCATGATGGTTACCGGACTGGGCTTCGGCTTCTTCAACACGCCCAACAACCGCGCCATCATCATCTCGGCTCCACCCGCCCGGAGTGGCGGAGCGAGCGGCATGCAGGCGACCGCCCGTCTGTTCGGGCAGACAACCGGCGCCGCGCTGGTTGCCCTGGTGTTCGGGCTCGTCCCTCAGGCTGGAACCAGGGTCACGTTGACCGCAGCAACGGGGATCGCGGCACTGGCCGCCTGCGTCAGCTTCCTCCGGGTCGCCGGCCGTCCGACACGCCAGCGCGCCGCAGCCACGCCCGAGCCCGTCGTCGCAGGGGGCGGAGCGCCGAAGCAATCTCGCCCTGCCAAGTAGAAAAGCGGGTTTGCGGAACCCAAGGCGGGCCAGGCCCGCCCCCGAAAGGCGACTCAGATAGGCAAAACGCTCGACGTGTGTCGGACTTTAATCCTCCAGCCAGTCAGCCGGTTGCCAGCAGTGGGGCAGCGGGTCTCGCTGTCGCCTCTGCCCCATCCATCGTCCTCACCGTTCCCATGGTGTCAGAGGCGCCCATAGCCGGGCGCACACCTACCCCACGGCAGTCGGGGTGGCGAGTGGGGCGCCCTGGGGCTGTTGATTCCCGCTGCCCTGACCCTGCTGGCCCCCGCCACCCTGCCCCACCCCCGCTTCACGCAACGCCTTGACAATGATTGCCACAGGGCCCGCATCATAGTTAGCTGGCAGGGACGGCGCGGTCACCTCGAACCTGCTCGTGGCAGTGACGGTAAGCAGCCCGTCTGCTGCCTCGTTTACCAGCTTTTTTGCCTGCTTCTCCACCTCCGGGTCCTTCCAATTCAGCTTCTCCAGCTCGTCCCGTATATAGCTTGCAATGATACGGCTATCCGGATTGCCGGTATCTTGGACAACCACCGACTTTGACTCGGCAGGCCCGGGGACCACCCTCCCCAGGTCGTTCACTCTCCAGCGCACAACGGACGCCACCTGCAAGTAAGGCACTGTTCCCTCCATTGTTCGTTGTTGCACCCTGCGCTCGCGTCCACACGTCCACGAGCCTCCCTCATCTTAACAGTGTTTTGGACGTGGATGCCTCCAACTCGTCCAGGACCGGGGAGCGGCGGATGCGATAGGGGCGGCGAGCAGAGGCGCCGAAGCAATCTCCTTCGGTCGGGCGCAAGCCCGATCGGCCCCGCACCACACACGACCTCTCCCGCTCTGCAGGAAAGCCGTGTCTCGGATCCGATCCGGGATGGGCGCGCAGAGCGCCGAGTGAGGGTACCTCTGGCACAGCAACCCCCCCGCTTGCTAGATTACCCAGCGATTCGCGCCTGAAACGCGAGCGTCTGAGGTGAACTGGTATGAAACTCAAGGCCGACCGCTCTTCCTTGTTGAAGGCGCTGGCCCACGTGCAGAGCGTGGTCGAAAAACGGAACACCATTCCGATCCTCGCCAACGTCCTGCTCTCGGTCCATGACAAGAAGCTGACGCTGACCGCCACCGACATGGAGATCGCCATCGTCGAAGACGTGCCCGCCGGCACCCTCCGCGATGGTTCCTGCACGGCACCGGCAGCAACCCTCTACGAGATCGTGCGCAAGCTCCCCGAGGGGGTGGAGATCGAGCTCGATTGTCCCAGCGGCGACGCCCAACTGCAGCTTCGGGCCGGCAAGTTCGAAACCAAACTCGTCGTGCTGCCGGTCGAGGACTTTCCGGCCATGACCGCTGGGGTCTTGCCGCACCGCTTTAACCTATCGGCGCTGCAGCTTCGGGGCCTGATCGACCGCACCCGGTTCGCCATCAGCACCGAGGAAACCCGCTATTACCTGAATGGCATTTACCTGCACGTGACCGATTCAGACGACGTCCGGGTCCTGCGTGCCGTGGCAACGGATGGCCACCGGCTTGCCCGCGTGGAGGAAATGCTGCCCGAAGGTGCCAGCCAAATGCCGGGCGTGATCATCCCTCGGAAAACCGTGGCGGAGTTACGCAAGCTGCTGGACGAGGTCACCGGGGACGTGGAAATCGCCCTTTCCGACACCCGCATCCAGTTCCGCGTCGATGCCATCCTGCTCACGAGCAAACTGATCGACGGCACCTTCCCGGAATATGAGCGGGTCATTCCGCGCACCAATGACAAGGTTCTGCGGGTTGGGAAGAAAGACTTCTCTGAGGCTGTGGCCCGGGTTGCCGCCATTTCCGCCGAGCGGTCGCGCCCGGTGAAACTGTCGCTGGGCCGGGATCTGCTGGTGCTCTCTGCCTCCAGCCCTGAGCAGGGCGTGGCGACCGAGGAACTGGATTCCGACCGAGTGAAATACGAAGCACCGCCGCTCGAAATCGGCTTCCAGGCCCGCTACCTGAACGACATCACGGACCAGATCGCCGAGCAGGTGGAATTTCGGTTCGCAGATGGATCGGCTCCTACGGTGGTCCGGGATGCCGCCGATGCCAGCGCACTCTATGTGCTGATGCCAATGCGCGTCTGATGAGCGATATCCCCGCCGATCTGAACCTCCGCGAGCAGCTCGTCCGCATTGATAACCTCCGCGAGGAGGCGCTGAAATTCGCGGCGGAGCAGCACAAGCTTGCAGAGGAGGCCGCGAGATTTCCGCGCGCTCGCTGGCTTGTTCCTGCGCTGCTGGTCAACAGCTCCCTCGGCGCCATTGGCGGTCTCTTCTCGGTGCTACATGTTGCCGGGGTGTTTTGACGCAGCTTGACCGGACAGATCAGTCTTCTCCGCGTCTCCCTGACTGACTTCCGTAGCTACGCCTCCCTGGTCTGGTCGCCGCGCGCCCGCATCAGCGTCCTCTTCGGCCCCAACGGCACCGGCAAAACCAACCTGCTCGAGGCCATCTCGCTCCTCTCCCCCGGCCGCGGCCTACGCGGAGCGCGGAACCAGGACTTTGCCCGCCGCGGCCCCGGCGCCACCGGGCAATGGGCCGTGGCAGCACGCATTGCGACCCCCGAAGGCACGGCCGAGATCGGCACCGGCACCCCTCCCGGCGGCCCAACTGACCGCCGCGTGTTCCGGCTCGACGGCACAACCCCCCGCACCCAGGCCGAGATTGCCCGACGCGTCGCCATGGTCTGGCTCATTCCCCAGATGGACCGCCTCTTCCTGGAAACTGCCTCGGGCCGGCGCCGATTTCTCGACCGTCTGGTCTGGGCCCTGGAGCCAGGGCATGCCCGGCAAGTCGCCTCCTACGATTCCGCTATGTCCGGCCGGAACCGTCTGCTCGCCGAAGGACGTCGCGACCCCTCCTGGCTTGCCGGCCTGGAAGACGCGATTGCCCGCCACGCCGTCGCCGTAACCGCCGCTCGCGTTGCCCTGGTCCGAAAACTGGATGCCTTCCTCTCCGGCCCCGGCGTCCCTGGTTTCCCCGCGGTCCGCGTGACCCTAAATTGCCCGATCGCCAGCCGCCTCGAAACCGCCCCCGCAATTGAGGTAGAGGACTGGCTCCGAGCCGAGCTCGCCGGTGCGCGCGACCACGACGCCATCGCCGGCTCCGCCTCGGTCGGGGCTCATCGCTCCGATCTCCTGCTAAGCGACCCTGCCCACGGCCTGCCTGCTTCCCTTGCCAGCAGCGGCGAGCAGAAGGCCATGCTGGTAGGGCTGATTCTCGCGCATGCCGGGTTGATCACGGAAGCACGCGGCTTCGCCCCTTTGCTGCTCCTGGACGAACCCGCGGTCCACCTCGATCCCGCGCGACGAGAGGCATTGTTCAAAGAGATCGTCCGCCTCCCCGCGCAGGCCCTCATCACCGGCACCGACGCCGAGACGTTCCTACCCCTGGCCGGGACCGCCGAGGGGCTACGCACAGGTGATGGCCGTCTCATGCCCGATCCGCGCTTTTCGCGGCTTGTTCCGGCTGTGCCCGGAGCCGTGTAGCGGCTATATATCTAGAGTATCCCACACAGGCTGGAGTTGTCCCTCGGCATGTCCGAAAACGCTGCGTCGCAGGCTGACTTCGACGCTTATGATGCCTCGTCCATTTCGGTCCTGCGCGGCCTCGATGCCGTCCGCAAACGCCCCGGCATGTACATCGGGGACACCGACGACGGTTCGGGCCTGCACCATATGGCTTTCGAGATCATCGACAACGCCGTGGACGAGGCCCAGGCCGGGTTCGCCGACCGCGCGGAGATCGTCCTGAACGGTGACGGCAGCGTTACCGTCCGCGACAATGGCCGCGGCATCCCGACCGATATCCACGCGGAGGAAGGTGTCTCCGCCGCCGAGGTCGTGCTGACCCGCTTGCACGCCGGGGGCAAGTTCAACCAAAACTCCTACAAGGTCTCAGGCGGCCTGCACGGGGTCGGCGCCGCCGTCGTGAACGCTCTATCCGAATGGATGGAGGTTCGCATCTGGCGCGAGGGCAAGGAACACTTCATGCGGTTCCGCAACGGCGAGGCCGAGGCGCCGCTGGCGGTGATCGGCAATGGCGGCCCGCCCAGCGGCACGGAAGTCACGTTCAAGCCCAGCCCCGCGACCTTCACCCGCACCGAGTTCGATTTTGCTCTGCTCGAACGCCGGCTGCGTGAGCTTGCATTTCTGAACTCGGGCCTGACCATAGTTCTGCGCGACGAACGCCATGCTCCCGCGCAAGAGACGGTCATGCGCTATGACGGCGGCCTGGTGGCCTTCGTGGAGTGGCTTGACCGCGCCAAAACTTCCGTCTTCACTCCGCCGATCAGTCTGCACGCCGCCGATGAGGCGCAGGGTATCCGGGTGGAATTCGCGCTGTCGTGGAACGACAGTTTCCACGAGACGATGCTGTGTTTCACCAACAATATCCATCAGCGTGACGGCGGCACCCACCTCGCCGGATTTCGCGCGGCGCTCACGCGGGTGGTGACGAAATACGCCGAAGGGATGGGCAAGAAGGAGCAGTTGCAGCTCGTCGGCGATGACATGCGCGAGGGCATGACCGCTGTGCTGTCGGTAAAAGTCCCCGATCCGAAATTTTCGTCCCAGACCAAGGACAAGCTGGTCAGCTCCGAGGTTCAGCCGGTCGTCCAGGCCGCGGTTTCCGATGCCCTCGGCCACTGGTTCGAGACGCACCCCAAGGAAGCCAAATCCGTGGTGCAAAAGGTGATGGACGCCGCTTCGGCGCGTGAGGCCGCCCGCAAAGCCCGCGAGCTGACCCGCCGCAAAGGGGTCCTGGACATCTCTACCCTTCCGGGCAAGTTGGCCGACTGCCAGGAACGCGACCCTGCTAAATCCGAGCTGTTCATCGTCGAGGGTGACTCGGCCGGAGGCTCCGCCAAACAGGGTCGTGACCGAAAGTTCCAGGCCATTCTTCCGCTCAAGGGCAAGATCCTGAACGTGGAGCGTGCTCGGTTCGACCGCATGCTCGGCAGCCAGGAGATCGGTACTCTGATTACCGCTCTCGGCACCGGCATCGGCCGGGCCGAGCCGGACCAAGGGGGATTCGACATCGCAAAATTGCGATACCACCGGATCGTCATCATGACCGACGCGGACGTGGACGGCTCCCATATCCGCACGCTGTTGCTAACATTCTTCTTCCGCCAGATGCCGCAACTGATTGAGCGGGGTCATCTCTTCATCGCCCAGCCGCCGCTGTATCGCGCCAAGCGCGGCAACGAGGAACGCTACCTCAAAGACGACCGGGCCCTGGAAGACTACCTGCTCGACAAGGCCCTGGCTGACGCCCGGCTGACCTACGCCAGCGGCTCAGCTTACGAAGGCGAGGAGCTTCGCGCCGAAATCAACTGGCTCCGCGAGGCCAGCCTGCGTCTGCGCCGCCTGTCCGCGGTGATGCCGATTGCCCTGCTGGAGCAGGTGGCCGTGGCAGGGGCACTTACCCCGGATGCGAACCGTGCGGCGGCAGCAGCACAGACCCTGGCGCAACGCCTTGATGCGGTCTCCGCCCCAACCGAGAAGGGCTGGGTGGTCGCTGCAGACGGCGCCGGCCTGACGCTTGGGCGCGTAGTACGCGGGGTAACCGAGAAATACACCCTCGATCCGGCAAGCCTCCGCAGCGCCGAGGCTCGCTGGCTGGCGGAGCGTGCCGAGGCGCTGAGCAGCAAGTTCGGCGAGTCCGCGCGGCTGAAGCTGGACAAGGACGAACTCGGTGTCGCCGGCCCGGCCACCGCCTATGAGCGGATCCTCGGGCAGGGGCGCCGGGGTCTGACGATCCAGCGCTTCAAGGGACTAGGCGAAATGAATCCCGACCAGCTCTGGCAGACCACCCTCGATCCGGCGGCCCGCACATTGCTGCAGGTAAAAATCGGGGACGCTGAAGATGCCGGTCAGGTCTTCAGCACATTGATGGGCGACGTAGTCGAACCGCGGCGGGAGTTTATCGTGGGCAACGCGCTAAAGGTCGCCAACCTGGATGTCTGATCGGTCGCAGGCGCACTCGGGAACCCATCGCCTGGCCCCGACCCCAGAAACAGTCCGTTGGGGTAGCTTCGATGCCGCGTATCCGCCCGTCCTCACGATCGATCCTGGCGAAACCGTTACTCTCGAATGTCTCGCCGCCGGCGGCATGGAGGTTATGCCGCCCCCGGAATCCGGCTTCAAAATTCATCCCGCCCTGCGCCCGCTGATCGAGGCGAAGGTCCCCCGCCTCGGCGGCCATATCCTCACCGGGCCCGTTGCGGTCCGCGGTGCCGAGCCAGGGGACATGTTAGTCGTGCATATCGACCTGATCGAGTTCGGTATCGACTGGGGTTATTGCGGCTTTCGTCCTCTGAACGGCACGCTGCCAGAGGATTTTCCCGAACGCTATCTGTCTCACATCCCCATCGATCGCGCTCGCAAGGTTTGTCGGCTGCCCTGGGGCACGGAGCTGCCGCTCGCGCCTTTCTTCGGCGTTATGGGTGTCGCCCCGCCACCTGAATGGGGAACCATTTCCACCCGGGAGCCCCGAGCCCACGGCGGTAACCTGGACAACAAGGAGCTGACAGAGGGGGCGATTCTTTATCTGCCTGTTTTCGTTGCTGGGGCTAATTTCAGTGCCGGCGATGGCCACGGCGTGCAGGGCGACGGCGAGGTTTGCATCAATGCGTTGGAAACCTGTCTGACCGGCACGTTTACGCTGGAGCTACACAAGGGCGGGGGGTCGCGAGATCCGATCCTGAGTTATCCGCGTGCCGAGACGGCGACGCACTGGATCACCATGGGGATGCATGAGGATCTGGACGTAGCGATGAAAACTGCATTGCGAGAGATGATTGCTTTCATAACTTCTCGTGCCAATCTTTCGCGGCAACAGGCGTACCAATTCTGCTCATTGGCGGTGGATTTTCACGTGACACAAACGGTGAATGGCGAGAAGGGCGTTCACGGGCTATTGCGTAAGGGGTTGCTGTTTTGACCAGGTGCCTACGGGCTTGCCATTTTGCCGTGCAACACGTCCATAGCGCCGGTAATCATGATCTGCACACCGATGCATAGCAGCAGGAAGGCAGCGAGCCGGGTCAGCGTCCGTTCGCCGGTCGGCCCGAGGAACTGGGCCATGCGATCTGCGGACCGGTAAAGTCCGAAAATCACCACCGCCATCGCCACTGCCGCGGCAGACACTCCCGCGAAGAACTGAAACGCCTGTGTGAACGGCTCCGGGCGCTCTGCCCCCAACGCCACTGCGACTGAAATCGTTCCCGGCCCGGTTGTTATTGGTAGTGTGAGTGGGAAAAACGCAATGTCCTCCCCGGTCGAGCTGGCCGCCTGATCTCGCTTGCGCGCCTCCCAATCTTCAGGCGCCTTCAGCAGTTCCCAGGCGAACAGTGCTATGACCACGCCGCCAGCGACCCGTAGAGCATCCACGGATATTCCGAAGAAGGCCAGGACGTACGACCCCGCCCAGAGCGCCGCCAGCATGACGATCAGGGAGTTGAACCCCACCTTTCCTGCCAAGCGCGCCCGCTGTTCAGGCGGGAACTGCAGGGTGGCCTCATGGAAAATCAGGGCTCCAGCCAGCGGGTTAATGATCGAGAACAGTGCCGAGAACGCCAACAGAAACGTGTTCGAAATCTCTCCGAAATACATCGCCGACTCGCTTCCTCCCTGACTTCGCGTATTCGTTACCCCACGAGATCGCGAATTGCACCCGATTTCGGTGTAGCCCGGCGGAGTAGGTTATTGCGCAGGAGCTGTGTTCATGAGCCAAGCCACGACCCAGCCGTTTCTTACGGATGTGAAGACACTCCGCGAACGGGCGCGCCAGCACCTGGAAAGGGGCGCCTATACTGAAAGCTACCGTGGCGATGTCCAGCAGGCCATCGATATTCTGCAAACCGTTCTCGCGACCGAGATCGTTTGTGTTCTGCGCTACACCATGCACTCCATCTCGGCCGTGGGCATCGACAGCGAGAGCGTCAAAGCGGAATTTGCCGAGCATGCCAAAGAAGAGCAGGAGCATATGATGAAGGTCGCGGAGCGGATTAATCAGCTCGGCGGGGTTCCCAACATGAACCCGGAGGGCCTCGCGACCCGCTCCGCCTCGCAATACGCCGAGGGCGAGAACCTTATCGGTATGATCCGGGAGAACCTGATTGCCGAGCGCATTGCGGTGGATCACTACCGCGGAGTTGATCCGCTTCTTCGGCGACAAGGACCCTGCTACCCGCGTGATGCTGGAGGGAATCCTGACCAACGAGGAAGAGCATGCGAACGACATGCACGACCTTCTGGTTGCCCATGAAGGTCGGCCGATGCTCCAGAAGTAGGGTTTAACGACCCAGCACTCGCTCGGCCACCGCGTCCAGCCTTGCAATCAGCGCTGGATCGCGGTGTGCGTCTCCGGTTATGATGGCGTAATCCAGTGCGTTGTTGCAGCCGCAGGGGCAAACCGGCCGTTGTGCGCCTAGAGCGGGTATGGCCTCTGCGGTCAGCCTGCGTGCATTATCCGCGTTAGCGATCAGCATTTTTACCACCGTCTCGACAGTGACATGGTCGTGGTCCGGATGCCAGCAATCGAAGTCCGTAACCATTGCAACCGTCGCGTAGCAAAGTTCTGCCTCGCGGGCCAACTTGGCCTCCGGCATATTGGTCATGCCGATCACGCTGCATCCCCAGGCGCGATACAGATCGCTCTCCGCCCGGGTCGAAAACTGCGGACCTTCCATCACCAAGTAGGTCCCGCCACGCGCGACCGGCAGCTCCAGCGATTCCGCTGTCCGGTAGAGCAGATCCCCAAGGCGCTGGCAGACCGGATGTGCCATGGACACATGGGCGACGACGCCTTCGCCGAAGAAGCTCTTCTCGCGCGCGAAGGTGCGATCGATAAACTGATCGACGATCACAAAATGCCCGGGCGGCAACTCGGCCCTCAAGCTGCCGACCGCCGACAGGCTGATAACGTCCGTGCATCCGGCGCGCTTGAGCGCATCGATATTCGCCCGATAGTTCAGATGCGTGGGCGAGAGCAGATGGCCCCGTCCGTGGCGAGGGAGGAAGACGCATCGTACGCCGCCCAGGGTCCCGAACAGGAGTTCGTCCGACGGTTTACCCCAAGGGGTTTCGACCGTCCGCCATTCCAAATCCTGCAGGCCCTCGATATTATAGATACCGGAGCCGCCGATAATGCCGATTACAGGCTCCAGCATGGGTGGGGCGTTCAATGCGGCACGTCCGCCCAGACTTTACGCTTCATCGCGTAAACCAGGCCGGTCAGCAGGAGCAGGAACAGCACGACACGCACACCGATCTGCTTGCGCTGGACCAGCTCGGGGTTGGCCGCCCACTGCAGAAAAGTTACCACGTCGTGTGCCATCTGGGGGACAGTGGATTTCGTGCCATCCGCGAACGTGACCAAGCCATCGTGCAGCGGCGGCGGCATCGCGATCAGGTGCCCCGGAAAGTATTTATTATAGTACCTCCCGGTTGGTACCTGGAAACCCTTAGGAGGATTCTCAAAGCCCGTCAGAATGCCATAGACGTAATTTGCATGTCCGTCGCGGGCGTTCACCATCAGCGACAGATCAGGCGGCGCTATGCCGAACACTGCAACCGCTGCCTCCTCATTCGGGAAGGGCGACTTGAACTGATCCGCGGGCGCCAATTGCACCGAGGCGGCAACCGCCTTGATCTGTGCCTCGCTCAGCCCAATCCCGGCCAAGTCACGATAGTGCAGTTGTTTCATCGAATGGCAGTTTGAGCAGACGTTCTTGTAAACCCAGAATCCCCGCTGAGCGGAGGCCAGGTCGAACGCCCCAAACAAACCGTTGAAGCTCCAGTTGATGTTCGGCAGCGGAGGCATCTCCTCCTCCTGCGCCACTGCCGGAGCGGCCATCAGCAGGCCTGCCAACACCGCGCCGATCAGAGTGCGAACCGCCCCCAACCGCATCATGCTTTCTCCATCGGCTTCGCTGCGGCGCCCGAGGGCAACGGGCCGCCGCCCGGGCGCAGCACCGGCAGGCTGATGCTTTCGGGCAGCGGCAGGGGCCGCTCCAGCACGCCAAGCAGTGGCAGCAGCACGAGGAAATGGAAGAAGTAATAGAGCGTGCAGACGCGTCCGATGGGCACCCAGATGCCGATCGGCTGATGCGAGCCCACAATCGCGAGCAGTACCTACCGCTGCCACCCAGAGCCAGATGACCTGGCGGTAGATCGGACGGAACCGTGCGCTTCGTACCGGGCTGGTATCCAGCCAAGGAAGGAAGCACAGCACCAGGAGCGAGCCGAACATAATGCACACGCCGCCCAGCTTGTCTGGCACCGAACGCAGCATCGCATAGAACGGCAGCAGGTACCATTCGGGCACGATGTCGGTTGGCGTTTGCAGCGGGTTCGCCGGGATGAAGTTGTTTGGATCGCCAAGGCGGGTCGGAAAGAAGAACACAAATAATGCCCAGACGATCAGGAACACGCAGACGCCGATGCTGTCCTTGATCGTGTAATAGGGATGGAACGACACCGTGTCCTGGGGGCTTTTCACATCGATGCCCAGCGGGTTGTTGGACCCGCTGATGTGCAAGGCCCAGACATGCAGGAAGAAGAAGCCCAGGATGATGAACGGCAGCAGATAATGCAGCGCGAAGAATCGGTTCAGCGTCGGGTTGTCGACGCTGTAGCCTCCCCACAGCCAGGTGACCATGCCGTGCCCGATGACCGGGAACGCCGAGAACAGGTTGGTGATCACGGTGGCGCCCCAGTATGACATCTGTCCCCATGGCAGCACGTAGCCCATAAACGCCGTCGCCATCAGCAGGACCAGAAGGATGACCCCCAGGATCCATATCAGTTCGCGCGGTTTTTTGTATGACCCGTAGTACAGGCCTCGGAACATGTGCACGTACACAACGATGAAGAACATCGAAGCGCCGTTCATGTGAACGTAGCGGATCAGCCAGCCATAGTTCACATCGCGCATGATGTGCTGGACGGAATCGAACGCGAGCTGGGTGTTCGGCTGGTAATTCATGGCCAGGAACACACCCGTTACGATCATGATCACCAGGGCGATCGTCGCCAGCGCGCCGAAATTCCAAAAATAGTTGAAGTTCTTGGGTGTAGGGTACGCCATGTACTCCTTGTACATGAGCGAACCGATTGGCAGGCGCTCGTCAATCCATCTGGCTAGGGAGTTCTTGAACGGGCTTTGGTGCAGGCCGGCCATGGTTCGTTCGGGTCCCTCTGGTATCCGGGCTGATCTGGATCATCAGTCTGGCGGTATTAGCGTGCTTTTGGAACGCGTCAGGCGGTAACGCAACCCCCGCGCGTCCCAGTGAGCGGAGGGCTAGCGTGCTCTGCCAGGATGAACAAGAGCCGAGGTATCAATGAGTTACCATCGTGCTGAACCCCCGCCCCATGCGGCGCTGCGACCACAGGCCCAGGCCTGGTTCGAAATCATTGCGCGACAGGCTGTGCGCGGCCTTCGATGCGATCGAGCAGGAGGCGACTGGGCCGGGAGAGGCGAGACGCTTCGAGCAGACGGCATGGCGCCGGCCCACCGAGGATGGCTCGGACGGAGGCGGCGGGGTGATGAGCATCATGAAGGGGCGGGTTTTCGAGAAGGTCGGGGTCAATGTCTCCACGGTCTGGGGGGAGTTCACCCCCGAATTTCGTGCCCAGATCCCCGGTGCAGCCGAGGACCCGCGCTTCTGGGCCAGCGGCATCAGCCTGGTCGCGCACATGCAAAGCCCGAAAGTGCCCGCGGCCCACTTCAATACCCGCATGCTGGTCACCACCCGCGGCTGGTTCGGGGGAGGGGGTGACCTCACGCCGATGCGCCTGGAGACCCCGGAGGCGCAGGAAGATGCCGCGGATTTCCACGCTGCGTTCCGGACCGCCTGCGACCGCCATGACCCGGGGTACTACGCGCGGTTCAAGGCCTGGTGCGACGAGTACTCTTCCTGCCGCACCGGAACGAGCCGCGTGGGGCAGGGGGCATTTTTTTTGATCACCATTTCTCCGGCGATGCGGAAGCCGACTTCGCCTTCACCCGTGACGTGGGCCTTGCTTTTCTGGAGGCCTATCTCCGCATTATCCGCCGGCGAATGGCCGATCCCTGGAACGAAGCCGATCGGGCGCACCAACTTGTCCGCCGCGGCCGCTACGTCGAGTTCAACCTGCTCTACGACCGCGGTACCCTGTTTGGGCTGCGCACCGGGGGCAACATCGAGGCCATTCTCATGAGCTTGCCGCCGGAGGCCCGGTGGCCGTGAAGGAGCGGCGGCTCATCCCAGGGCGGTTCCGCCGCGGTTCCAACCTCGCCCTTGGTCGCCCAGAATTTCAAAACCGTCCGTCCGCACCGCGACAGTGTCCTCGAGCTTGATGAAGCCCCGCTTCGGGTGGTGCATCGTGGTCTCGATCGATAACACCATTCCGGTCTCCAGCGGGCGTTGGGCGTCGTCCGCTGGGTACGGTACCGGCCCCTTGTCGGTCAGGTGCGGCACTTCATGGGTTACCAGCCCCATGCCGTGCGCCACGAATTCGATGCAGCGCCGGTTCGGCGAGCGCTCCAGTGCGGTTTCCGCGCTTGTAAAGATGCTTTGGCCCAGCGCCCCTTCCCGGACGGGCCGTATCGCCGCCTGCTGAATCGCGTCCACCTCACCCAGCAAGTCCTGGAGTTCGCTGTCCGGCTCACCCTGAATTGCCATCCGGCAGACGTCCCCGATATATCCATGATAGTTCCCGCCGGAATCGAGCGAGAGGATATCGCCTTGTTCCCAACGTTGATCCGAAGGCGCGCGATTGAGGCTGGTTCCTGCCGTGATAAGGCAATACTCGAACGTCAGTCCGCGATTGACCTCCTCACGCCGCAAAGCTTCCACCAACTCGCGCTTCGTCGTACCCGGCCCATGCCCTGCCATCACTTTCAACATCGAAGCAATCACCTGCTCTGAAGCGGTCCGCAGCTTCTCAAGTTCCACCGGCGTCTTTTTAGCTCGCAGACGTTCCAGCACGATCAGCGCGTCGGTAACATCGCTGTTCGGAATACCGGCGCGCAGGGCCTGATGCGCATCCGCCGGCAGAAACGCCAACTCTGCCCCGATCCGCGAAGCTGGAAGGCCGAGGCGGTTGATGTAGTCCACTGCAGCCTCTGTCGCGTCGAGCGAGCCAGAGGTGCATGGCCGCATTTCAGGCACCCACAAATTTCGGACCTGCTTTTCATAGGCTTCCATTCTATTTCCGAAATAGGCTGCTTTCTCCGGCGCGGCCTTGGGATAGATGAACAACGGCAGATACCGGCTGCGGCCGACTGCATCCATGTAGTCGAAGAAGAAGAAGCGGTAGTCGTCCCCCATCAGATATTGCACATTGTGCTTTGATGAGGCGATCAATACGTCCATTCCGGCGTGGTCCATCAGCCGGTCCAGCCGCTCTGTATCGAACGGGATCTCCGTGGAAAACGCCTGTGCTGCCTGCGACATTCCAGCTCCTCCGTTGGCCTCGGACTTGGCGCGATCCTCCCATAATGCCATTCTTCTGCCTCACGACCAAGGTGCGTAATGCCCGAACAGGACCACATCCTCGTCAGCGAAGAGAAGCCGGGCACTGCTGTGGTCACGCTCAACCGCCCCAGAAAGCGCAACGCTATTTCGTTTGCCATGTGGGAACGCCTTGGCAAACTTTTCACCGGCTTTGCCAGCCGGCCGGATGTCCGGATCGTGATTTTAACAGGCGCCGGCGGCAACTTCTCGGCAGGGGCAGACATCACGGAGTTCCCGGCGATGCGTTCCGATCCCGATGCCACGCGCCGCTACAGCGAAGCTGGACACGCCGCGACCGTTGCCATTCGCGATCTGCCGCAGCCCACCATTGCCGCGGCGCATGGGTTTTGCGTGGGCGGCGGATGCGGCATCGCGCTTGCCTGCGATCTCCGCGTCGGCGATCCGACCACGCAAATGGGCATCCCCGCTGCACGGCGCGGCATCGTCTATAGCGTGCTGGACACCGAGTTGTTGTTACGTACCGTCGGTCTGCCGCGGGCAAAGCTCGTGCTTTATTCGGGCGACATCTTCCCGGTGGAGCGATGCCGCGAAATGGGCCTGCTGGACGAGGTGTGCGGTGACGGTGCGCTGAATGGCGCGTTTGCGCTGGCAGGCGATCTGGTTGAGCATGCTCCGCTATCGCAGCGCGGGGCCAAGATCACCCTTGAGGCGATCTCGCGCAACCAAGTCGCGGCACGCCTGGACGAAATCATCGCTGCGCAGCGACGCGCCGCGGACAGCGATGATTATCGCGAAGCCACCCGGTCATTCATCGAGAAACGTCCCCCGGCCTTTACGGGACACTGACCATGGACGCCATACCGCTTGCGCCGGAGAAGTTCCGCGATCCTGAATGGACGGCCAAGGGCGACCGCCGTGCCTGGGTGAAGCTCAAATCGCTCGACACGCTTTGGTTCAATACCGGGACCCTGTGCAATCTTACTTGCAATAGCTGCTATATCGAGTCGTCGCCGCGCAATGACCGGTTGGCGTATCTGACGCTGGCCGATGTGTGCCGGTATCTGGATGAGATTGCCGAGCACTGCTTGCCTACGCGGTTGATTGGGTTCACTGGCGGTGAGCCGTTTATGAATCCCGCGATCATCGCGATGCTGAACGAGGTCCTGCAGCGCGGCTTGGAGGCGCTGGTATTGACCAACGCAATGAAACCGATGTGCAAATTGGCAGCGCCGCTGCTCGATTTGCGCCGGTGCTTCGGGCCCCGGCTGTGCATCCGGGTCTCGCTCGATCATTACACCCAGGAGGTGCACGAGGCTGAACGCGGCCGGCGAAGCTGGGCCCCGGCTATCGCCGGACTGGCCTGGCTGGCGCGCCACGGGTTTGCGATTGACATCGCCGGACGGCGCCTGACGGGAGAACCCGAAGCGGAACTGCGCGCCGGCTATGCAGCGCTGTTCGCGGAGCTTGGCGTGCCGGTGGACGCGTTCGATACGGTGCGGCTGATGCTGTTCCCGGAGATGGATCACGCGCGCGACGTGCCGGAAATTACCGAGGCTTGCTGGGACATTCTGGGTAAGTCACCGGAGAGCGTCATGTGCTCCAGCGCGCGGATGGTGGTGCGGCGCCGGGGGGCGAAGCGGCCGGCGGTGCTGGCGTGCACCTTGCTTGCTTATGATGAGCGGTTCGAGCTGGGAGAGACGCTCGCGGAAGCGGCGCGGCCGGTGCCACTCAACCATCCGCATTGCGCCCGATTCTGCGTATTGGGGGGTGCTGCTTGCAGCCGGTGATCAGAAGCGTGGTGCACTGAGTTCCAGGCCTGCGGTAACGTAGCGGCGGAGTGCGAAATAAATCGCAATGGGCGGAACAGAGTAGATGATGGCAAGAGCCATCATGTAGTTCCACGGCGCCTCATCGCTGTCGAAGAACTGGTCGATGGTTACGGCGACGGTCATATTGTGGGTGGAAGAAAGCAGCAGAAACTGGTAAATATATTCGTTCCATGCGAGCATCAGGGCATATATGCCAACTGCAATAAGTGCCGGTGCCATTAGCGGCAGATAGATCCGCAGGTAAATCTGCGCAGGCGAAGCGCCATCCACCTTGGCCGATTCGTCAATCTCCATCGGGATCAGCTTGCCATACTGGTTGAGAATAAGGATGGCGTAGGGCGTCGCGAACGTGACTTCGGCCGCAATAACGGCCCACAGGCTATCAGACAGACCATAGATGTGCATGATGTGGACGAAGGGGATAACCAGGAACGCGGTCGGCAGGATATAGGTGATGATCGCGGTGTCGGTGATGATCCAGCCTTTACGGAGCCGGATTCGGCCAATCCCGAAGGCGGCAAGAGAGCCGATTGCCACGGTCAACAGCATGGTGCCGATACCCATCAGGATGCTGTTGCCGAACTGATGCCAGAAATGGTCGAGCAACCAGTAGTCCTGCCTCCAGACCGCGAGGAAGCTGGAAAAATCGGGATGCGCCGGCCAGAAGCTGTCAAAAAATTCTTCCTCATTCGGATCGAGCGCCATCAGGATCATGTTGTAAAGAGGCAGCAGCGTCCAGATGAGCAGCATGCCGCCAAGAGCCGCGGCGCCTGCTCTTCGAATGAGCCGCGCGTTCATAACTGCACGCCCGTGGCGCGAACGCGGCGCATCAGGATGATAACGCATGGAATGATGACGGGCAGAGCGGACATCATGGCGGCGACGCCGAGGTTGGGGAATCCGAAATCGTACGCCTCGTGGTAGCCATAAGTTGCCAGCACGTTGGTTGACATGCTGGGTGCACCACTGGTGACGAAATAAACTGTGGGGAAATCACCGATGGTCCACACAGTTGAGAGCAGCGTGGAAACGAGGTAAACATTGGCAAGCAATGGGAAGGTGACATAGATCAGGCCGGTTATGCCGTGCGCCCCGTCGATGGCCGCGGCTTCATAGATCTCACGTGGGATCGCGAGGCGGGCGGCGATGAACACAAGCGTCCAGAATGGCATCCATTTCCATATGTAAGCGAGAATGTTGGCGCTCATTGCGACCCACTGATGCGTCAGAAACAGCGGGCCATCGTGGCCGGTGATGGCGCGGATGAGGCTATCGAGCAGTCCCCATTGGGTGACGAGCATGAAGTGAATGGAGGTGAAGACGACCATTGCGGGAAGAGCCCAGGGGATCAGAAACACTGCAAGCAGCAGTTTCACCCATCTGCTCTTGCTGAGAAAAAAGCCGGACAGCAGAAAGGCAAGGAACATCTTGACGTTGACGCCGATGCCGACGAACAGAAGGGTGTTGATGAGGGTGGTAACGTATTTCGGATCGGAAAAGAGCAGGCGGTAGAGCGATGGGTCTCTGCCCATCCAGAGGCCGAACGCCACAGGGTAGATGACGAAAGCGGCAAACACCGCGACGTAGGGGGCTACGAATGCGATCGCCCAAGCAGTGTCAGAGCCTTGCAGACTGAAGCGCCAGGGCGGCCGTCCTAAGTGGGTCGTTGTGAGGGCAGGCCGGGATACAACGGCGCCGCTCATTTTGCCCGGGCTATCCCTTGACGCCGCCCATGGTCAGGCCGGCGGTCATGTAGCGGCGAAAGCCATAGTACAGTATCAGCGGTGGCAGCGCATAGACGATGGCAGTGGCCATCATATAGTTCCAGGGTGATTCGTCGCTGTTGAGGAATTGCGCGAGAGCCACTGCGACTGTCATGCTGCGCGGGGTGGACAGCAAAAGGAACTGGTAGAGGTATTCGTTCCAGGCGAGTAGAAGAGCATAGGTTCCGACAGCTACCATCGCCGGAGCCATCAACGGCAGATAGATGCGAAGGTATATCTGCAGCGGATTGGCGCCATCGATGCGGGCGGACTCATCAAGCTCCATGGGAATGGACTTGCCGTACTGGGAGAAGATGAAGATAGCGTACGGCGTGGCGAACGTGACCATCGCGGCGATCACGGACCAGAGATTATTGCCGAGCCCATAAACCTGCATGATGCGGTAGAAGGGGATGGCAAGGAAGGAGGCCGGGATAACGTAGGTCATCAGGGCGGCATTGCTGAGCAGCCAACCCTGGGGGAGGTGCATCCGCCCGACGGTGAAGCTGGCGAGCGAGCCGATGAGCACGGTGAGTAAGGTGGTCATCAGCGCGACGTAGAAGCTGTTGCCGAACTGATGCCAGAAATTCTCCAAATACCAGAAGCCTTGGGTGAAGACGACCGCGAAGCTGTGCAGAGAGGGATGCGGCGGCCAGATAGCGCCGCTGAATATGTCGTCGTGGCTAGAGAGTGCGACCGCGATGATGTTATAGATCGGCAGCAGCGACCAGACCAGGAGTGCGAACCCGAGGACAATGTATGCCGCCTCGGTCACGTACCGCTGAATGCGATAGTGGCGCTGGGAGCCAATGCGGCGGCCAGCGATTGTCGCTGTCGCGCTCATAGCTGCCTCTCCGACATGCGAAGCTTGCGTATGAGAAGGAAGACGAGCGGGAGCATGACAGGCAGGGCGGTCATGACCTCCGCGACGCCAAGTCGCGGCAGTCCGAGGGTGAAGGCATATCGAATGCCGAGGGTAGCCAGCACCTCGGTGGACATGTTGGGTCCGCCGCCGGAGACGAAGTAAACGGCATTGAAATCGCCCAGGGTAAAGATGGTGGAAAGCAGGGTGCAGACGAAATACAGATTGGCCATCAGCGGCCAGGTCACATTGGTGAATCGCACCAGGCCGGTGGCACCATCGACCTCGGCGGCTTCGTAAAGTTCCTGGGGGATGGCCATGCGGCCGGCGAGGAAGATGATTGTCCAGAAGGGTGTGTTCTTCCAGAGATATGCGGCGATATTGCAGGTCAGTCCCATCCAGCGGTAATTGAGATAGACGGGGCCATCGACACCGAACAGCCAGTAGATTAAATTGTTAAGCAAGCCGGTACTGGCCATCGAAGAACCAATGGAGCGAGATGAAGGCGGGCAGCGCTGGCGTCGCCCAGGGCAGAATGAAGACCACGAGCAGCGCCTTGACCCATATGCGCTTGTGCATGAAGAAGCCGGACAGCAGGAACGCCGCAAGGATGTGCAGGTTTACCCCGACGCCGACGTAGATCAGTGTATTAACAAGGGCGATACCATACCGCGGGTCGGCGAAGAGCTGGCTGTAGAGCTGCGGCTCTCCGCCAAGCCACAGGCCATAAAGGATGGGGTAGATGACGAACAGGAGAAATATAACCGCGTAGGGTATGGCGAAGGCAACAGCCCAGGCATGGTCGGACGCGAGCAAACCTCCGTGCCAGGTCCTATGTCGCAGCCGCGTTGCCCGGATCGCTTGGCCGACTGCAACAGCAGGCTGTGGCATGTCCATTTGAATACCTATCAGCCGAACGTCATCTGCGCGAAGATCTGCTCCATGCGTTTGAACGCCTTATCGACCGCCTGCGTTGGGGTCATGCGGTTTTTGACGACATCGGCGATCGTGCCTTGCTGAAGCTGCTCGGCGGCGACCTGACCCCAGGCGGGGTTGAAGCCCTCGTACGGCGGCAGGGTCTTGCTTAGCACACATTCCTGCACATACGGGGCCAGGCACGGCTCCCCGCTATGCATCCACCACTGGTCGTTCTTCACCACCTCCGGTATGGCAGGCACCCACCGGCCCAGACCAGCCCTCAAATTCTCATTCATCACCTGCGGCTGCATCCAGTACTTCATAAGGTCCTTGGCGACCTCGGCGCCTTTAGCTCCCTTGGGGATGAAGCCGCCGCCAACACCAACCTGATTCGGGATCGGCGTGCCATCCTTGAATTTGGGCATGCCGAGCGTGACGATCTCATGATAAAAGGCTGTCTTGTCATCAATCATAGCCAGCTCGGTCGAGAGCGTGCCGTCGAAATCCACGATAAACAGCTTCGCGTGGAAGCCGTTGTTATCGTCGGCATCGGTCCAACTGAGCGCCTCCGGCGGGACTACACCTTGCTTATACTGGTCGGCGAGGAAGGCGGTGGATTGGATGGCGGCTTCGCGGACTTTCGGGTCGTTGGTGTGAAGCTTGCCATCCTCCGTGACGATGTTCCAGCCGCCATGCGCGATCAGGTTATGCTGATAGAGGTTGTTCCCGTCGTTGGGGCCGACCGTGGTGACTTGCAGTCCGAGGGCGTAGATGCGCCGCATTCCCTTCTTGCGCAGGATCGCCTGCATGGGGACGAAGAACTTCCAACGTTCCTCCCACGTGTCGGGGATATCGGAAACCTTGAAGCCGGCCTTTTCGACGAGGCTGCCCCAGATATGGAACGGCGTGCCGCCCTGCTTGATGGGGCACAGATAATAGCTGCGTTTCTTGGTAGCTTTGTTATAAAACGTGGCGCCGAGCTTGGCGGTGTCGCTGAGCTGGCTTTCGTAAGGCTTCACAACGTCGGTTACATCGATGAACTTGTCGTTGAAGGCGTTTTGAGAGATGATCGTTGCTGGCGCATCCATGAAGATGAGGTCGGGCACATCGCCGCTGGTCAGCGCGGAGATGGTTTTCTGGTTCTGCGCCGTGAACGGCATAATGCTGTACTCAAGCTTGTTGCCGCTCTGCTTCATGAAGTCATCAGCGAGCTTCTTGAAAGCCGCGTCTTCCTGTGGAATGAAGCCCTGGTTAACCCAGACCACGGCTGTTTTGGCTTGCGCATTGGCAATATACGGGCGGGCCAGAGCCCCAGCCGCCGCGGTTGCCACTGCGCCTCGAATCGCCCCACGCCAACTCATGGCGGCCATGGTCGTTTCTCCTTCCCTGTTTGCGGGCGTTCTGCTGACCCGGTTTGTTATGGAACGCGTAGCTTGAAATCAGTTTGCATATCCGCGGGAGGGCGTCAATCATGCATTCTCCGCCGGTCAGGCATATCTTTTTCTACATCTTTGTGCCCGGTGCGCGATGCCGCAGTGCGACATCAACAGCGCTGATCGTCACTTTTCGGGAGAAGTATCCCGCATGATCAACAAGATCGTTCGTTCCATGGCCGAGGCGATGGCCGGCATTCGGGATGGTTCGACGGTCCTGATCGGCGGCTTCGGGGCGGTTGGTCAGCCCAATGCCCTAATTGACGGGCTGATCGAGCAGGGGGCGCGGGAACTGACGGTGGTTGCGAATAATGCAGGGGTGGGGCGGGTCGGGCTGGCTCGGCTGATGGAACTTGGCCGGGTACGCAGGATCGTGTGCTCGTTCCCGCGCTCGTCCGACCCGGTAGTATTCGAAAGCCTGTATCGCGCGGGACAGATCGAGCTGGAAATCGTGCCGCAGGGCACCCTGGCGGAACGGATGCGTGCGGCGGGGGCTGGCATTCCGCTATTCTTCACGCCCACCGGGGTCGGGACACGAATGGCCGTGGGCAAGGAGACGCGCGAGATCGATGGCCGAATGTATGTCGCCGAAAAAGGACTACCGGGCGACGTCGCACTGGTGGAGGCGTGGGAGGCCGACCGATGGGGCAATCTGACATTCCGGGAGTCAGGACGGAACTTCAACCCGGTGATGGCCATGGCCGCGAAGCTGACGATAGTGCAGAGACAGCATATAAGGGAGCTCGGTGAGATCGATCCGGATCACGTGCACACGCCGGGGATCTTCGTGCACCGGGTACTGCACGTGCCGTACGGCGATCCGTCGGGGTTTTAGGAGGCGCTCAGGATGCCTGATGCGAACACGTCGCCGACTAAGCCGCTGAGCCGGGTTGAAGTGGCGGCCAGGGTTGCGCGGGACATCCCGGAAGGGTGGTACGTGAACCTCGGGATCGGGATGCCGACCGCGGTGGCGGATCACGTGCCGTTGGACCGGGAAGTGGTCTTCCATTCGGAGAATGGCGTGCTGGGTATGGGACCGGCGCCGGAGCCGGACAACATCGATCGCTGGCTGATCAATGCGGGCAAGCAGTACGTGACCCTCCGGCCGGGCGGTAGCTTCTGCCATCACGCCGATAGTTTCGCGATGATCCGCGGCGGGCATCTCGATCTGTGCGTGCTGGGTGCATTTCAGGTGGCGGCGAACGGCGATATCGCGAACTGGGCCACCAGCGAGAACGACACCGCCCCGGCAGTGGGCGGAGCCATGGATTTGGCGGCCGGCGCCAAACGCCTCTGGGTCATGATGGATCATACCGCGAAGGATGGCTCGCCGAAGCTCGTGCGCCGGTGTTCGTATCCGCTTACCGCAGTGGGGGCTGTCAAACGCATCTACACCAACCTGGCGGTTTTGGACGTGACGGAGTGTGGGTTCGTGGTGCTCGAGATGGTGCCGGAGATGACGCTGGAGGCGCTCCAGGCGCGCACCGAGGCGCAACTATATCTGCGCGGGCCCTCACCCGCCGCGCTGCGCGCAGCGACCCCGGATCGAAGTGCGGGGCAGGGCTTTCCCGCAATGCGGGAGAGGTGAAACAGTTTCGCCTGCCTTCGGTGGACGCGGTGCTGCGGGCGCCGGAGGGGGCGGCGCTGATCGCGCGGTTTGGGCGGACGGCGACCCTGAACGCGGTGCGGATTGTACTGGCAAAGCTTCGGGCGGAGCAGCAGGGCGCTGCGGTTGTCGCGGTAGTGGACGCCGCTGCGTACGCGCTGGCGATGCGGTTCGCGCCCTCGCAACGACCCGTGTTCAATCTGACCGGCACTGTCCTGCATACCAATTTGGGGCGCGCGCCGTTACCGCCGGAAGCGGCAGAGGCAGCGGCAGCAGTAATGCGCGTGGCAACCACGCTGGAATTCGACCTTGCACGGGGGCAACGCGGAGAGCGTGACGACCATGTGCGCGGCTTGTTGTGCGAACTGACCACGGCGGAGGACGCCACCGTCGTTAACAACAATGCGGCGGCGGTGCTGCTGGTATTGAACACGCTGGCACTGGGCCGCGAAGTGATCGTTTCTCGCGGCGAGCTGATCGAGATCGGCGGCTCATTTCGCATCCCTGAAATTATGGTGCGCGCGGGTGCAGTGCTGCGGGAGGTCGGCACGACCAACCGGACTCATGCGCGTGATTTCACCGCTGCTCTTGGCCCAGAGACTGCGGCGATCCTGCGGGTGCATCCCTCGAATTATGCAATCGTTGGGTTCACCGCCGGGGTTACGCGCGCGGAGCTTGCCGGGATCGCGCGCCAAGCGGAAGTTACATTTGTCGAAGACCTCGGCAGCGGAAGTCTCGCGGATCTCTTCCGCTGGGGGCTGCCGCATGAGCCCACACCGCAGGAAGCGCTGGCGGAAGGCGCCGATGTGGTGACGTTTTCCGGCGATAAGCTGCTGGGCGGTCCCCAGGCAGGACTTATCGTGGGTAAACGGGCGGTGATCGCCCGGGTGAATGCCAATCCGCTCAAGCGGGCGCTGCGACTGGATAAGGGCCGGCTGGCGGCGCTGGAGCATGTGCTGCGGATGTATCTCGATCCCGACCGGCTGGCAGAACGGCTGCCTGCGCTGCGGCTTTTAACGCGGCCGGCGGAGGCGATCCGCAAGGCCGCGGAGCAGGTGGCTGGCGCGGTCGCGGTTATGTTGCCGGGGGCCGCGGTTAAGGTTGAGCCTTGCCGAAGCCAGATCGGCTCGGGGGCTCTGCCAATTGATTTGCTGCTGTCCTGGGCGGTCACAATTCGGTGTTGCGGCTTAGACGCCTTGGCAGCCCGGCTTCGGACCTTATCGATCCCGGTGATCGGGCGTGTGGCGGAGGGGCGCCTCTGGCTGGATTGCCGGTGTCTGGAGGATCGAGACGTGCCGGTTTTGCTGGATCAACTACGCGCCTCTAAGACCCATACCGATCGCAGCGAAGTTGATACAGGGAGCCACAGCCTCGTTATTTAACCTGGAAGAGAAGCGGTCCCGGTGGATCGGCCGGCCTTCAAAGCCGGTTGGGGCCGCCCCGCGGCCCTGGGCAGGTTCGACTCCTGCTCTCTTCCGCCGCGCCTGTGGCGCCCGCGCTTTGGCGGTGTTGCTGGAACGCAACAGGCCCCCCGGAACTGTCACAGACCCACTCGTTTTAAGTCGCTTCCGAAGCTATGGTGCTTTTTAGCGAGGAACACGCAAGCTAGTGTTCACGCCCCCACTCGATCCCCTGCGCCGCGGGCGCGGACGTACAACGAGGAGAGAACGGATGAAGCTTCGGAGCGCGCTCCTGGCTGCTACCGCGATGGCGATGCCGTTGGCCGCCCACGCGCAGTCGTTTATACCGAATCTGAGTGGCTTTTACATCGGTGCCGGCGCCGGCGTGAACCTTATGCCGAATGAGGACCTCAAACCCTTCACGACGACGGGCCCGTTAGCGGGTGTCACTAACAAATCAGCTCTGAAGTTCAATCCCGGCCCGGTGGCCTATGGGGCGCTCGGCTATCTGCTGCCGTTTGGGCTGGCCATTGAGCTGGAAGGCGATTTTCGCAGCAATGGGATCTCTGGGATAAAAAGCACCCTAGGTCCTATCGGGGCGGGCGGCACAGAGAAGAAGTACGGGCCGATGATCAACCTCAGGTATGACCTGTCGCCGTTCCTGTCGCCGATGTTCGCGAACATGGGGCTGCCGTTTGCTATTGCGCCGTATATCGGCGTGGGCGCGGGCTACCAGTGGAATAGTTGGAGTAACGTTCATATCTATAGCCCGACCGGTGCAACGCGCGCTAGTTTCAATGGGACCCAGGGTCGGCTCGCTTACCAGGCGATTATCGGAACTATCTTCCCGATCGGGTATGTGCCCGGCCTCGCTCTGACGCTGGAATACCGGTTCATGGGCCAGCTAGACCGCAAGTATCACGGTTTAGAGACCACTGCGGGTGTTGCGGGGGGAGTCCCGGTCGCACTTAAGACCGGGCAGGACTTCAACAACGCCGTTCTGGTCGGCTTCCGCTACACCTTCGGCGTAACGCCGCCGCCCCCGCCCGCGCCTGCTCCGGTGGCTGCTCCGGCGCCGGCTCCGGCACGGTCGTACCTGGTGTTTTTCGATTGGGATAAGGCCACACTCACCGATCGCGCACGCGAGATCATCCGCGAAGCCGCCACTGCGTCAACACATGTGCAGTACACACAGATTATCGTGAACGGCTACACCGATACCTCAGGCACGTTCCGCTACAACATGGGGCTATCGGTCCGCCGGGCGCGCGCTGTCGCGGCCGAACTGGTGCGCGATGGTGTGCCGGAGAATGTCATCTCGATCCACGGCTACGGCGAAACGCACCTGCTTGTCCCAACCGGACCGGGCGTGCGCGAACCGCAGAACCGCCGCGTCGAGATCATTATCCGCTGATCGCGGCTGCGGCCTGCAACTGCCGCTTGACGGGGCGCCGCGAGGCGCCCCGTTATGTTTTGCCGTCGTCGGAGGTTGCCGCCATTATGCGTGTCCGTGGCTTGCTACTCGCTATCATGCTGTTGAGCCTGCCGCTAGCCGCGGGGGCGCAGCCGATCGAGGGCCTCTATGTCAGCGGCGGCGTCGGTTACAATATCGCGCAAACCCCACGCGTAACGCCGGTTACGCCCGGGTTCGGGGCGTCCCATCTGCGGCTGATGCAGGACGGCGGGTTCAACGGACAGGGCAGCCTCGGTTACGCGCTGGGGAACGGATTTCGCTTCGAGATAGAGGGTGATTACCAGCGCAACGGCATCAGCTCGTTGTCGCGCACGCCATTTCCGACCGATGCCAGCGGACACGTCAGCCGGTACGGCGTGATGGGCAACGCGTTGTTCGATATGGATATCGGCAGCCGGTACGTATTCCCATATATCGGTCTTGGCATTGGTGAGATGTGGACTCGCATAAACGGCAGTTTCGTGCAGCCGGGGGGCCCGTTCAGCTTCTCGACCAACACAGCCCAGGGCCGCTTCGCTTGGCAGGGAATCGTGGGATCCTCTTTCCCGATTCCCGGAATGCCGGGCCTGTCACTGACGGCCGAATACCGCTTCATGGATGTCACGGGCGGCGCTGACTACACCGGGCCGGAGACGACTGCGACTGGGGTCATGCCAGGCAAGGTCGAGCTGGGAGCGCAATTCGTCCACAGCCTCATGTTTGGGGTGCGTTACGCATTCCACGTTGCTCCACCGGCACCGCCGCCGGCCCCCATCCCGGCACCGGTCGCGGCCCCGGCGCCCGCGCCAGCGCGCTCTTACCTGGTGTTTTTTGACTGGGACAAGGCGACCCTCACGGACCGTGCGCGGCAGATCATCCGCGCTGCGGCCGAGAACTCGACCCATGTGCAATACACGCGGATCTTGGTGAACGGCTATACCGATACTTCCGGTTCACCACGTTACAACATGGCATTGTCGATCCGACGCGCGCGGGCGGTGGAGGCCGAGCTGGTGCGCGATGGGGTGCCGCGGTCGGTTATCTCCATCCACGGATATGGGCAGACGCATCTGCTTGTTCCCACCGGACCGGGCGTGCGGGAGCCGCAGAATCGCCGGGTGGAGATTATTATGCAGTGACGATGGTGGACCCAGGGCTTCGCTGTTTTAATGCGACGTTCAGCGTCTGCCGGGGGCGCTATCCCGTTCCGAAAGGCATTGGCAGGCGCCAAGGAGCATAGTGGCGGAACAGTTCTACAGATCGGCACCGAAAGGCATGCGCCGAAGCGTCGGTTGGATCACGCATGTTTGGAAATCAGTCACACGACAAGATCACGCCAAATGGCGATCTACGCTACGACGGATGGTATCCAAAGACGGTGTGGCAATCGATGTCGGCGCGCATGGCGGCCAGTTTACGCGGCTGCTCGCAGAGATAGTTCCACGAGGACAAGTCCTCGCCATCGAGCCGAGCAGTTATGCACAATCGGTGCTGAGAACCGCACTTTGGATCCGCGGTGTAAGCAACGTGATTGTTGTGGCCGTAGCGATAGGTGCCGAGTCGGGCATCGCTGTGCTGCACACACCAATCAAGCGAAGGGGCGATATGGGTTATGGGCTCGCGCATCTTGGTTCGGAGGGCCCTCAGGAAGGTTCAGGGGAGAGAGTTGGAGAACCGGTTGCCGTTACAACGCTGGATGCGCTTGTCGCCGCACTTCAGCTAACGCGAGTGGATTTTGTCAAGGCAGACATCGAAGGATCCGAGGCCGCACTAATCGCGGGCGCCAGGACCACACTGAAGCGGTACCGCCCACCGCTGCTGCTGGAGCATGATGCCGACCATCTTGCTCGTACAGGAAGCAGCCTCGACGCCCTATGGGCGGAGTTGACCTCGCTCGGTTACCGGCCACATAAGCTAATTCAAGGTGAACTCACCTCAATGCAAGCAAGTGAGCCAAGGCAAGGCGACGTACTTTGGCTACCAGCGCTATGATGTTAATCGGGGCGCTCGACCTTCAGGAATGGTCGAAGGACCACTCAGTACGTCGGATAAGTCCGCGGCCAGGTAATCTTGCTTGGGGGGCCCGGTGGATCCGGCGCGCCCTTCTTCCCGCACGCAGCGAGCGCGACACAGGCGAGCAGCACCAGTGCTATCTTCTTCATAGCGCGCCCAGCCACCTGGCAGCCTGCGCGGCGACATTCTCAGGTGCGGTCCCGCCGTAGCTCTGGCGCGAGGCAACCGAAGCATCGACAGTCAGCACGGCATGCACATCTTCGGTAATACGCGGCTCCACCGACTGCATTTCGGGGAGCGCCAGCTCGGCCAGTTCCACGCCCCTGGCCTCGGCCAAAGCGACCAGGCGGCCGGTAACATGGTGGGCCTCGCGGAACGGCAAACGAAGCGAGCGGACCAGCCAGTCCGCGAGGTCCGTCGCGGTCGCGAAACCGGCCCCGGCGAACTCGCGCATCCGCGCGGTATTCGGCGTCATGTCGCGCACCATGCCAGCCATCGCAGCAAGCGATAGGGCCCACGCCTCGGCAGCGTCGAAAACCGGCTCTTTGTCTTCCTGCATGTCCTTGGCATAGGCCAGCGGCAAGCCTTTCATGACGATCAGCAGAGCCATGAGAGCGCCCGAGATCCGGCCGGTTTTGGCGCGTACCAGCTCCGCCGCGTCCGGGTTGCGTTTCTGCGGCATGATCGAGCTGCCGGTGGTGAATGCGTCCGACAACCGGATGAACCCCCAGGGGGCGCTGCACCAGATCACGATCTCCTCGGCGAAACGGGACAGGTGGGTGGCGGAGATTGCCGCGGCGGAGAGGAACTCCAGCGCGAAGTCGCGGTCGGAGACAGCGTCCAGAGAGTTGGCGGCCGGGCGATCGAAGCCGAGGACGGAAGCGGTCGCCTGACGGTCGATCGGGAACGAGGTGCCGGCGAGGGCGGCGGCTCCAAGCGGGCACTCATTGAGGCGATGGCGGCAGTCCGCGAGGCGTCCGCGGTCGCGATCGAGCATCTCGACATACGCGAGCAGGTGGTGGCCGAAGGTTACGGGTTGGGCGGTTTGGAGGTGGGTGAAGCCGGGCATTGGGTCGGCGGCATGCGCAGCGGCTCGCTCGGCCAGCGCGCGCATGAGATCGGTGAGCTGCCCGAGGAGGCCGTCGACGGCGTCGCGCACCCAGAGGCGAAAGCCCGTGGCGACCTGGTCGTTGCGGCTGCGGGCCGTATGCAGGCACTTGCCCGCCTCGCCGATGCGCTCGGTCAGGCGGGCCTCAATGTTCATATGGATGTCTTCCAGCGCCGGGTCGAAGGTGAAGCGGCCTGTCTCTATCTCTTGAGCCAGCGCCTCTAGACCGTTGCGGATGGCCTCCGCATCTTCGGCGCTGATGATACCGACTTTCGCGAGCATAGCGGCGTGGGCGAGCGATCCCCGAATGTCCTGCCGCCACAGTTTCTGGTCGAAGCCGATCGAGGCGTTGATTTCTTCCATGATTGTGGAGGGACCGGCCTGGAAACGGCCGCCCCATTGGGCGTTTGTCGCGGCGTTTCGTCCGTCTTCGGTGTGGGTCAACAGGGGGATTCCATAGTGGCGATAAAAGTAGCGCGCCGGGGGTTGCTGGCGGGCGGGACCGTAGCTGTGGCCGTGTTGGGGCGCAAATCTTGGGCGAACGAACTGGGCGATCTGTCGAACCTGAAGGTGGTGCAGCCCCCCAAGCCGGCGCCGATGTTCACGTTTCAGGATGCGAACGGGGACCCACGCCGGCTCTCTGATTATGCTGGAGACGGCATTGTGTTGAATCTCTGGGCGACATGGTGCGCGCCGTGCAAGCAGGAATTGCCGTCGCTGGACGCGCTGGCGGGGAAGCTGGTCGGGAAGCGAATCAGGGTGCTGGCGTTATCGTCTGACCGGGGTGGGGCGACGGCGGTGCAGGCATACTACAAGCAGCGGGGCATTAAGAACCTTCACGTTCTGCTGGACCCTGAAGGACAGGTTGTACAAGCATTCGAGGCGCCGGGGATTCCGACGACGTACATTATCGACCGACGAGGCTTCGAACGCGCCTATGCGGAGGGGAGTGAGAACTGGGGCACGGATCCGGCGGTGAAGCGGGTAGAGGCGTTGGTTTCAGTATAGCGTTAAGCTGGCTTGAAGCCCAGCGCCTGCCGGAACCTGTTCTTGACGTAGACGCCGTCGCGTGGAGGCAGCACCCGCGGAACGTTCACCGGCGCAATCTTAACAGTCGCGAAGTTCAGGCACTCGCGCGCGTGAATTCGTGTCCTGAGCGGCGGAACGTGCTGCGTGTCCGTGACCACCGCGAGCTGCGGAAAGCCGCACCCCTCGGCAACTCTCGCCAGCTCAATTCCTTGGCCAGTGTGACTGCGCTGCATCCCAGTCTCGCCGAAATGGCCGTTATCCAAGACAACGATGCTGAGATTGCGCGGCTTTCTCAACGCGATCGTCGCCAGCGCGCCAAGACCCATAAGCTGCTCGCCGTCGCCTGTCAGTACCAGCACGGGGCGATCAGGCTGGGCGGTTGCTAATCCCAACCCTACCATGGCGGCGCTGCCCATCGCTGCCCACAGATAGTAATTCAGGTCATGATCCCCAGCGGCCATTACATCGTAGGAGGCGGAACCAAGGCCCGTCACCACCAGCAGACCGCCACGATCGTGCAGCAGCTCGCGAACAACTTCCCGCCTGTCCAGGGCGCCGTTCGTGCTCATTTCACCCACTCCTTTTCGCCGATGAGGCGTTGGCCAAGCAGAACGGCGCAGGTGCTATCACCGTTGAATGCCATGGTTGCGGCGCCGTGCAGGAGGGGCCGTACGTTCGTCCGGCCGGTCGGCGCGCCAGGTCAACACGCCCATCAGGCGCAGCGCGGTCTCGGTCGCCTGACCCATCGGGACCTGCCACTGATTGAATTCGGCCCAGTCGCCGCGCATGGTCACCACCATCAGCAACGGGAAACGCGCACCGGCGGGCAATGCCAGGGTGTTGATGCAGTTGCCGACCCCGCTCGACTGGAGCAACAGCGCTCCACGTTCGCCGCCGAGCCAGGCGCCTGCGAGATAGCCGATACCTTCCTCTTCCGTCGTTAGAACGACGGCGTGGATCGCAAAGTCCGCCTCGGCGCGCCGGATTGCCGCGGAATGCCCGGCATCGGGCACATAGGCGATGTGTTTGACGCCGGCTTGCTTCAGGACGTCAAAGACATCGTCCTGCCAGGATGTTTTTTCGTCGGCAGCTGTAACGGAACTCATACGGATTCCTTTCGGCTCGCACACGATGCAAAGTATCCGCTCACTAGCTTTGCCAGAAATAGCGTATTGCTCAATGAGACATACAGATATTTTATGTTCCGACGGACCTGCGGGTAGCTCAACACCTTCCTTCAGGTCGCAGAACTCGGAAGCCTCAGCAAGGCCGTCGATCGGCTCCGCATCGCGCAACCAGCACTTAGCAGGCAAATTCGCCTGCTCGAGGATGAGCTGAAGCTGCCCCTGTTCACCCGGCATGGGCGGGGAATGGTGTTGACCCCCGGTGGGGGAGCTGCTCCGGTCGCGCAGGCTTCGGCACGGGGTGGCAGAGATGGTCAGGACTGGAACTTGGGGCGGGCAGCTTCTCGGGTACGATAGAATTCCGGCATAGCTGATTGGCCGCGATTATGATTCCCTGACCGCTCTCTGCAGGCCAGACTGGTGTCAAACCAATCGGAGGAAACTTGCGCCATGGACCAGCAGTCCGATCCGCATACCGAGATTCGCGAGGAAGTGGCCAAGCTGTGCGCCCGCTTTCCCGGCGAATATTGGCGCAAGCTCGATGAGGTACGCGGCTACCCAACCGAGTTCGTCGCCGCCTTAACCGAGGCCGGATATCTTGGCGCGCTCATTTCCGAGGAATATGGCGGCGCCGGCCTCGGCCTCTCCGCGGCAGCGGCCATTCTGGAAGAGGTGCAGCACCAAGGCTGCAATGGCGCCGCTTGTCACGCGCAGATGTACATCATGGGCACGATACTGCGGCACGGCTCGCCGGAGCAGAAAGCCAAGTACCTGCCCGCTATCGCAAGCGGAGAACTGCGCTTGCAGGCATTCGGCGTTACGGAGCCAACCAGTGGTACTGATACGACGGCATTGCGAACAACGGCGCGCCGCGACGGCGACAGATGGATCGTCAACGGCCAGAAGATCTGGACGTCGCGCGCGGAGCACTCGGATCTGATGCTGCTGCTGGCGCGCACCACGCCGCGGGACCAGGTGCGGAAAAAGACTGAGGGACTATCCACCTTTATCGTGGATATGCGCGAAGTTCTTGGAAAGGGGCTCACGATCCGGCCAATCCGCACCATGATGAATCACAATACCTGCGAAGTCTTCTTTGACAACATGGTGGTCCCGGCTGAGAATCTTGTCGGGAAAGAAGGAAGCGGCTTCCGATACATTCTGGACGGGATGAACGCCGAGCGCCTGCTGATCGGCGCAGAGTGCATCGGCGACGCCAAGTGGTTCATCGAAAAGGCGGTGACGTATTCCAAAGAGCGCGTGCTGTTCGGCCGGCCGATAGGGCAGAATCAGGGCGTGCAGTTTCCGATTGCCCGCGCGTACGCGCAGATGCGCGCCGCCGAGGCCATCGTGCAGAAAGGATTGACGCGGTTTGAGGCCGGTCTGCCCTGCGGCGAGGAGGCAAACATGGGCAAGCTGCTTGCCGCGGACGCCTCCTGGGCGGCAGCCGAGGCCTGTGTTCAGACCCACGGCGGTTTCGGTTTCGCCGAGGAATACGACATTGAACGCAAGTTTCGTGAGACACGGCTTTATCAGGTGGCGCCGATCAGCACAAACCTGATCCTGAGCTACCTCGGCGAGCATGTCCTTGGTATGCCAAGGAGTTACTAATACCCAGCTCAGGAAAGCCGCTCGACGGCCTGCACGTCGTCTCGGTCGAACAAGCGGCCGCTGCGCCCTATGCCCAGTGAAGCTCGCCGGTGCAGGGCCGCGCGTGAGCAAGAGATCGAGCGGCGCGATGGCCGACTTCGCCCGCTTTTATGACAAGGCGGCGCGCGGCCAGTCCAGCTACTTCGTATGGCTGAACTGCGGGAAGGAAAGCGTCGTCCTCGACATCAAGGAGCCGACCGACCGCAAGTTGCTGGGAAAACTTAGCGAGAAAGCAGACGTGTTCATCCAGAATCTTGCTCCCAGCGCCATGGCGCGGGCGGGGTTCGACTCGGCAATGATACCGAGCGCGTCCGGCCGGGTTCGAGGCGTAAGCCAGGTCGGGTGCCAGTCAAGGATCTTCCCTTGCCGCGGAAACCGCCGCTTCCCACACTTTTGCGTGAGAAACGCCGATTGCGTGTTTTATCAGCTAGAGTGCAACCGGCGGTAGGGTTTGCTAGCGTGGAATACACGCAAAACCCCGCATGCCACCCAGTCGAAGGAGAGGCAAATGCTCGTCCATGAAGCGATGACCCCGCAAGCGGAATGGATCAATCCCGACATTCCGTTGCGAGAGGCGGCGCAGCGCATGCGCGATCACAACATCGGCTGCCTGCCGATCGGCGATCACGATCACCTGATCGGCATCCTGACCGATCGTGATCTGGCCTGCCGTGCGGTTGCGCGAGGGCTCGATGCGGCGAACACGAAAGTCAGCGAGGTAATGACGAAAGGGGTCACTTGGTGCTTCGAAGACGAGACCGTCGATGACGTCGTGCAGCGCATGGAGGACAAGCAGATCCACCACCTTCCCGTTCTCAATCGGCAGAAGCGGCTGATCGGCATCCTCTCGCTCTCTGATCTGGCGCTGCGAGGGCCGACAGGTCTTTCGGCGATGATCTCCCGACTCACCTCACGCGACGCCACACGCCACGCGACGCGCCGGCACTAGAGACGGCGCTCCTTACTCACCTCTCCCGCTCTGCGGGAGAGGCCGGCGCGAGCCAAGCCGCGCCGGGTGAGAGAGGCGCTGGTCCGGTCACACTGAAAGATGGCGATGTTGGCCCTTACCCCAGCGTCTTAAGCACAATGGCCTGGGTCAGGATCTGCGGCAGCAACACCGGTTGTCCGTTCCCTGCCGGATAATAGACATACAACGGAACGCCATCCCGCTGGAACCGGCGCAGAAAAGCGGTAATGCCCGGGTCTCGGCGCGTCCAGTCGCCGCGTAGAAAAACCACGTCTTTGGCGACAAAGGCCTGTCGAACGGCGGGGGCGTCGAGCGTGACATGCTCGTTGACCAGGCAGGTGATGCACCAAGCGGCGGACATATCCACAAACACCCGCCGGCCCTGGCTCCGCAGGGCCGCGAGGCGCTCAGGCGTGAAACTATCGGCGGCCGAAGCGGTGGGCGTGAGTTCGAGCGGTCTGGCGGCAATGCCGTTAAGAGCAAACACGGCGGCCGCCAGGGCAGCGCCGGTTGCGGTCAGGCCTATGCGGCGACCCTTGCTGAAACTGGTTTGGGCTACACCGAACGCCCAGGCCGCAAACCCGGTCAGCACCAGGGCCGCCGCAGCCGCCAGCACGCCGTTGGAACCAGCCTGTTCGCTGATAACCCAAACCAGCCAAGCCACAGCGGCATACATCGGAAACGCAAGCGCCTGACGCAGCCGCTCCATCCATATGCCAGGGCGAGGCATGAGGCGATACAGACCAGGGAGAGTGACCAGGGCAGGGTAGGGGGCAGCCATACCAGTACCCATGGCCAGAAAGATGAGCAGACCGGTAACGGAAGGCGCGGCTAGGGCGGCAGCAACGGCTGCTCCCATAAACGGGACCGTACAGGGGGTGGCAACAACCACCGCGAGCAGACCGGTGAAGAAGCTGCCACCAATGCCCGCGCGCCGGGTGAGGTGATTGCCGGCGCTGGCCACGCTAGCACCCACCTGAAACACACCGGAAAGATTGAGCCCGATCGCGAAGAGCAGGCACGCCATGCCCGCGACGAAAACCGGGGACTGGAACTGAAAACCCCAGCCGGAAGCGGCCTCAGCGCCACGCAGGCCGAGGAAGACGCCTCCCAACCCCAAGAACGCGGCCAGCACGCCGGCCACGTACGACAGGGCGTGGTGATGCGGCCGCTCGTGGCGAGCGCCTTCCGCGAACGCGAGCACCTTCATCGCCAAAATCGGGAACACGCAAGGCATCAGATTGAGGATCAGACCGGCAACGAAGGCCAGCGCTAGAATGGTCCCGAGGCTCCGCACGCTCGAACCCGGGACCTCCCCGGCGGGCGCCGAGATGGTTGCAACTATACGCTGACCGGATCGGTCGCGGACCGCCAGCAGCCCCTGTAGGGTGGAACCCTGGCGCACGTCCTTGGCGAGGGGCAACTTCAGAACCAAGCCGTCGGGTTGAATAGAGAGAGGTTGCGGTGCAGCGTCCTCGATTGTTCCTGGTTGATTGGGGATGAAGACCGCGCCGCGGACTGTTGCAGGCCTCAGTCCCGGGCCATGGACCCAGAGCCGCCCGTCCGGCGCGTAGCTCGCTTGCCAGGGTGACGGGATAGGACGGGCCTGAGCCGAACTCGGCAAATAGCGGCGCCTCCGCCGACGGCGCAGAGGTTCCAGGCCGCATATTAAGCGAAAACCTGGCCTGCTCCGGTATGCAGATGTCCTTGCAGACAAGCCACGTGGCGTTCGCGCCGATGTCGAGAGGCGTTTGGCTTTCGCCCGGCGTGACTGTCATGGGCAGAACAATGCCGCCGGTATAGACGTAGGACATGAGATCGTCCTGCCGGAGACGCACCGGGGCCGGCCAGTCGATGGGACCAGCTTTGACACCATCTGGAAGGTGCAGCGTGATCGTTGGTGGGACGCCGGCGTCACCCGGGTTGCGCCAATATGTGTGCCACCCGGGAGCAAGTTGCAGGCGCAGTGCGACGTGGAACGGCGTTCCGGGGGCGACCGCGTTGGTATCAGTGATCAGCGTGGCGGTGGTGCGGGGTGTCGTTACCGGCGCACTTTCCAGAGCGAATGCCGGTTGGGCGCCGGTGATTACCAGCGCCAGAACGAAGACAAGCACGAGCCGCGCGCCGGTTGGGATCCGGGCCGCTCGGGAATTAACCGCGGATCCGCTCGACGGTGGCAGTGGTGGAATGGCCGGGAACAAGGTCCGCAAGAATAACACGTCCGCCCCAGTTACGCACAAGATCGGCTCCGACCACCTCTTCCATGCGGTAATCAGCGCCCTTAATCAGCACGTCGGGGCGCAACTCCTTCAGAAGCTCCTCTGGCGTGTCCTCCTCGAAGATCGTCACCACATCGACCATGGCGAGGCTGGCGAGAACCGCGGCCCGAGCGGCCTCAGGCTGAATCGGGCGCGTTGGTCCCTTCAGGCGCCTGATGCTGGTATCGCTGTTTAGCCCCACAACCAGCCGGTCGCAGTTCGCGCGCGCCTGCTCCAGCAGGTGCACGTGGCCGGGATGGAGGATATCGAAGCAGCCGTTGGTGAAACCGACCCGCCAGCCGCGGTGATGCCAGCGCTGGATTTGTTCGGCCGCAGCCGGACGCGACAGCACCTTGCGCAGGGCACCGCCACGAGGTGACGTCGCTTCCAGCAGCTCGGATTCCCGAACCGTCGCGGTGCCGACTTTGCCGACCACGATGCCGGCTGCGATATTGGCAAGGCGCGCTGCCACTGGAAGGTCCAGACGGGCGGCGAGGCCCGCTGCGAGAGTCGCAACCACCGTGTCTCCAGCGCCGGACACGTCGTACACCTCGGCGGCCTCGGCGGGAAAATGCAATACGCCGGCTTCGTCCACCAGGCTCATGCCATCTTCCGATCGGGTGACAAGCACGGCGCCGAGACGATAGCGCATGCGGAGGACCTCCGCCGCAGCCACAATCTGCTCCTCGGTGTTGACCGGCATGTGCGCCGCCTCGCCCAGTTCGCGCCGATTTGGAGTAATAATGTCGGCACCGGCATAGACTGCGTAATCGATCCCCTTGGGATCGACGATGATCCGGCGGCCGGCCTTGTGAGCGGTCTCGATCAGGCGGGTAGGTAAATCGCCGGAGAGCAGCCCCTTTTTGTAGTCTGAGAGCACCGTGATGCCGGTCGCGGCCATGGCATCGCGCGCGATGGACAGGATGCGGTCGGCCAATTTGGCGCCGATCGCGGTTGTGTCCTCGCGGTCAGCGCGCAGCAAATGCTGGCCCGAGGCGATATAGCGAGTCTTCATCGTGGTCGTGCGCCCGCTTTCGACGAGCAGCCACGGTTCTATGTGCGGCTGGCTGCCGATCAGGCCGGTGAGATCGGAACCGGCCTGATCGTCCCCTACGACCGCGATGAAGGCCGCCGCCGCACCGACGCTGGTGACGTTCCGGACCACATTGCCGGCCCCTCCGGGCATCGCGATCTCCCGCTCCTCCGCCACGACGAGGACGGGGGCCTCTGGGCTGATTCGGGACACCCGGCCATACACATAGCGGTCCAGCATGGCATCCCCGATCACCAGGACACTGCCGCGCGACAGGCTTGCGATGGCGGCATGGAGGTCCGGACCGGTGGCGGGGGGCACCGGGTCGGCGGGCGGCGCGATCTGATCCATACCCTCAGCCGTAACAACAGCACTGTTGCGGTGCAAGCAAAGCTTTCGCGCGTTGCCATTCCCCGTTGCTATCTTCATGTTTGGATGAAGCCGACCCGATCCTGCTCCAAAACGGCGCACGTCAGCTTGCCGCCAAGCACGGCACCGGTGTCAATGCCGATCCGGTTGCCGCGGACTTCCGGCTGTGCCGACGGGGTGTGCCCATGCACGATTACCGCCCCAAAATCCTCGGCGCTCAAGAGGAACGGCCAACGCATCCAGAGCAGGTCTTCCCGTTCCTGGGCGTTTAACGCGACACCAGGCCGGACCCCGGCATGAACGAACAGGTACCGGCCCGCGCGGTAGGTCAGCGATAGACCTCGGACGAACTGGATGTGCTCTGGCGGGATACGCGCCGGCCACTCGGGCGGACCGACGTTCGGGCCGATACCCCAGCTCGCGAGAGAGGCGCCGCCGCCGTTCATGTACCAAACCGTTACTGCCTCGCGGCTCCGCGAATCGAGTGCCGCGAGGAACATGTCCTCGTGATTGCCCAGCAGGTTCACGGTTTCCCCGATGCCGGGGGGTGACGCGGTGGCGGAGACCCAGGCGATCACCCCGGCGCTGTCGGGACCGCGGTCGATATAGTCGCCGAGGTGGACAAGGGTGGCCTTGGGGACCGGCCGGTTCTTCAGATCATCCGCAATAGCGTCGTGCAGGGCGGTCAAACGGTCGAGGCAGCCGTGGACGTCACCGATGGCGTAGATGCGGTCACCGGGGGGGAGGCGGCCAGGTGCGGGGCGAAAGCGAGGGGTCATAGGTCACCCGGTGCAATTCAATGGCACAGGGATTAACCGCGGCAAGCCCGCCTCGCGCTAAAGTAGACTGCGGGTTTGTCGATCAGGCGGCCAGTCTGGCTCCACCCGTTCCGCGGTAGACCTCGGTTTCGAACGCATCATACAACGCCAGCACTTTCGGATCGGCAAACGGCAGAATCTGCGTCAGGATCACGCCGCAGATCCGGCTCGTAGGATCGATCCAGAAATAGGTGTTTCCGAGACCCGCCCAGCACAGGCTGTTCGCCGCCCGTCGCCCCGGCATGGGTTCCAGGTTAAGCATGAACCCGATCCCCCAGGTTTTCGGCATCCCCGGGAAGAACTCGGCGTCGCGCGAAGCCTGCGGCGCAACGCTGACCAGCTTGGTCACCCGCAGCTCGCCCATATTGTTGCCCACCATCTGTGCAACCGTTTCGGGCTTCAGCACCTGCCTGCCGTTCAGGCTGCCGCGCCCCAGGATCATGCGGCAGAACGCGAGATAGTCACGCCCGGTGGAGTAAAGCCCGCCGCCGCCCATATGGAACTCAGGCTCCTGTGGAATCTCGAAATCAATGGGTGTGAGTGATCCGTCTTCCCCGCGCGCGTGCATGCGCGCCAGCCGAGAGCGCTGGTCGGGCCGGATCTTGAACCCCGTTTCCGACATGCCAAGCGGCGCGAAGATGTGGTCCTGCAGATAGGCATCCAGCCGCTGGCCGCTCAGCTTCTCGACCAGCTTGCCGGCAAACTCGATGTTGATCCCATATTCCCAGCGCGCGCCGCGATCGGCGACGAGCGGCGTCTCCAGCGCGCGGTCCTCGCACGAGATGATCCCCGGAAGCCCCGCGTATTGTTGATATCGCACGATATCGGTGTTCCACATTTCGTAGCTGAAACCGGCGGTATGGGTCAGTAAATGGCGCAAGGTTACCGGGTTGCGTGTCGGCCGCAGCTTCGGCTGGCCGTTATCGTCCCAGCCGTCCAACACCTGTGGTTTTGCCAAAGCCGGCAGTACCCCGCCCAGATCCTCATCCAGCCCGATCTTGCGCTGCTCCACCATCTGCATCGCCGCGGCGGAGACGATTGCCTTCGTCATTGATGCGACCCAGAACACCGTATCCGGCGTCATCGCGCCTGGTTTCGACAAATCGCGCTCGCCAAACGCGCCCTCGTAGAACTGACCCTGATCGGATCCCGCCACGGCAACGACACCGGGAACATCGCCACGCTCGGCGGCTGCCTGCAGCACATGGTCGATGTTGGTCGTATCAGGCATTATAATCTTCCCTTTACATTCGCCTCTCCCGCTTGCCGGAGAGGCTGCCGCGCGCAGCGCGCTCGGTGAGGGCGGCCTTACCGCCGTGCCGCAGCCAGTGCCTGCCACACCAATTCCGGCGTCGCCGGCATGTCGATATGCGACACACCGTCTTCCGCCAAAGCATCGATGATTGCGTTGATTACCGCCGGCGGGCTGCCCACCGCGCCAGCCTCGCCGGCACCCTTGACGCCAAGCGGATTGGTTGCGCATGGAATTTCCAGCAGCTCCACCTGGATTTCCGGCAGATCATCCGCGCGTGGCAGGGCGTAGTCGGTGAACGTGCCCGACAGCAACTGGCCCGAGTCCGGGTCATAGACCGTACGCTCCAGCACCGCCTGACCCAGTCCCTGCGCAACGCCCCCGTGCACCTGGCCGCGCACGATCAAAGGGTTCACCGCTTTGCCGAAATCATCGCAAACCAGGTAGCGCACCAGCTCAACGCGGCCAGTTTCCGGATCTACCTCCACCTCGGCCATGTGGCAGCCATTCGGGAAGGTATGAAAATCAATATCAGCGACTTCCGCCAAATCCAGCGTGACCGCCTTTTCTCCGCGCGCAGCCTTCTCCCGCTGGGATCTGGCCAGCTGCAAAATGTCAACCGCGCGGTCCGTTCCGGCAATCGCGAATTGCCCGTCGCGGAACTCGATATCCGCAACTGCGGCCTCCAGCATGTCTGAAGCTGCCTGCTTACCCTTCTCGATCACCGAGTCGGTCGTAACCAGGATCGCCTGACCTTCGGAGTACAGGCTGCGTGCGCCGCCAGTGCCGCCGCCCACCGGAATCGTGTCGGTATCGCCTTGCCGGATGCGGATGCGATCGGCGTCGATCCCGAGCTTGTTGGAAACAAGTTGCACATAGGCGGTCTCATGCCCTTGGCCGGTTGATTGGGTGCCCACATGCACATCGACACCTCCGTCATCGGCAAAGCGGATTTCCGCCCGCTCCGTCGGATCACCGCCCGTGGCTTCAAGATAATAGGAAATGCCTAAGCCCCGGCGCTTGCCACGCGCCTTCGCCTCGGCTTTACGCGCGGCGAAATCGGCATAGCCGATCTTCTCCACCGCGGCATCGAGAACCTTACGAAAATCGCCGCTGTCGTACTTCTTACCAACGGGCGTTGAATGCGGCATTGCCGACGGCGGCACCATATTGCGCCGGCGAAACTCAATGCGGTCTATGCCAAGCTGTCGCGCGGCGGCATCGATCAGGCGCTCCACCAGGTAGTTGCTTTCCGGGCGGCCGGCGCCGCGATAAGCGTCCACCGGCACAGTGTTGGTGAACACACCAATCACATGCGCGTGCACGGCTTTAAATCCATAGACGCTCGCCAACACGCCGGTGCCGGCGACAGTCGGGATGTAAGGCGCGAATGTCGAGAGGTAGGCGCCCATGTTGGCAATGTTGCGCGTGCGCAGCGCCAGCAGCTTGCCGTCCTTGTCAATCGCCAGCTCGCCCACAGTGATGTTGTCGCGCCCTTGGGTGTCGCACAGGAACGCTTCCGACCGGTCGGCGTACCATTTCACCGGGTGACCCAGCTTGCGTGCGGCGTAACAGGTCAGAACATGCTCGGCATAAAGAAACAGCTTCATCCCAAACCCGCCGCCCACGTCCGGAGTAATCACCCGGAACTTGTCGGCGTGCACGCCGAACACGTCCTTGATCAGACCCTTGACCAGCCACCCGCCCTGCGTGTTGGCATACAGCGTCCAGCGTCCCGTGCCCGCATCATACTCCGCAAGGGCCGCGCGCGGTTCCATGGAGGAGACCACGATGCGGTTGTTCACGATGGTCAGCTTCGTAACGTGTGCGGCCTGAGCGAATTGGGCGTCGGTCGCCGCCTTGTCCCCGATATCCCAGTCGAACACGATGTTGTTCTTCGCCTCGGGCCAGACCAGCGGAGCACCGGGCTCCGTCGCCTGCGCCAACTCGGTTATGGCCGGGCGCACATCGTAATCGACCATAATCGCTTCCGCGGCGTCGCGTCCCGCCTTCACGCTGTCGGCGACGATGAGCGCCACCGGATCGCCCACGTGGCGTACGGCGCCATCGGCCAGCACTGGGTGTGGCGGGCTCGCCATCGCGGAACCGTCGCGGTTTGTCAGATGCACCGCGCAGGGCAGGGGGTCGATATTGTCGGCCTTCAGATCGGCGGCGGTATAAACCGCGCGCACGCCCGGAAGTTTCGCGGCATCCGTGGTGTCGATGCTCGTGATAGCCGCCGCCGCGTGCGGACTTCGCAGTATCACCCCGTGCAACATGCCGGGCAGAACAATATCGTCGGTGTAACGCCCGCCGCCGATCAGCAGCCTCGGGTCTTCGACGCGCCGGACAGGTTGGGCGAGGCCAAACTTCGTCATGTCGCACAGCACTCCGATCTTCCTTGGAATGACTGAGCTTAGCTTGAGTGTGCTGCGGCGGAAACCCAGTCCGCCGGACGATAGAGCAGCACGTTCGGCGAAGGCCGGACCTGCAGCAGGATATCGAGGTCGCGGACGTTGCCGCTCACCAACAGGAAATCACGCTCAATAGCCGTTAAATACAGCAGCGCATCCAGCAGCAGCTCTCGTCTGCGCCCGCGTTGACAGCATATCTGAGCCTCATTGAGCTGGCCCTTGTCGGTCGCCAATCCCTGCGTGCGCGCTAGAATGCCCGCTACAACTGCGGCCTCGGTCCACGCAGCCGCGCTGGGCGAAACGCCGCGATGGCCCATCATGTGATCGAGGTGCGCCAGGATCGCGGCGCTTGTGGTTGGCATCCGCGGATGGTCCGGAGTCAGCAGCCCGAGGCTGGTCGCCAGCTCCGCGCACACCACGCCGCAATGGTAGATCCGATGCTGCGCCGCGGCGATGCGGGTCAGTATCCCACGCGGCAGCTTGCCCCGGCTGCGGTCAATGTAAACCGTCGTGTCCAACAGTAACGGAAGATCCGGAGCCGCCTTGGCGTCCAATGGCAGCTCGCTATCAGGCCGGTAGCCTAGCGAACCACGGAATGTGGCGGGGTCGTGCCGACGCGTCACGTCTCCAAAGTTCGGCTCAGGCGGCAACCGCTCAGATCGCAGGCTCGAAATCGTGGGGCAGCTTGTCGGTCTCCGTGCAGAACCACGTGACGAACGGATCAGGCGCGACGAAGACAGCAAGTGCTGCCTGCAACACCTGGGTAATGTTCTCCGTCCCGAGCTTGCGCGCTGCGGCGGCCAGCAGGCCATCGTCAATTCGGGCGCTGATCTTCTCGGCGTGGCCGGAAAGCACGCCAGCCCCCGAAAGCTGCCGAAGAGCCTCCGCGGCCTGGGCGCCACCGGGGCCCAATGCGCCCGAAGTGGCCGGGCCGCGAAGCGGACTCTGAATATCCGAAAACTGAAATGGCGCCCGTGTGGTCATATCATCCTCCCGGCGTCCGACACACAATATATCATGTCCGACGTCACCCACAAGCCCTAATCCGCCGCCAGCCGGTCCGGTTCCACCATCTTCTCCGCCGTGCTCAAATCGACCGAAAGCAGCCGCGACACGCCGCGTTCCTGCATGGTCACGCCGTACAGCCGGTCCATCCGCGACATGGTTAGTGGATGGTGCGTCACCACCATAAATCGTGTGGCCGTTTCCCGTACCATGTCCTCGAGCAAGGTGCAGAACCGGTCCACGTTCACGTCGTCCAGCGGTGCATCCACCTCGTCCAGCACACACACGGGCGCCGGGTTGCAGCGGAACACCGCAAATATCAACGAAAGCGCCGTCAGCGCCTGCTCTCCGCCCGAAAGCAGCGACAGAGTAGCCAGCTTCTTCCCCGGTGGCTGGGCGTAGATTTCCAACCCGGCTTCCAGCGGATCCTCCGAGCCGACCAACGCCATATGGGCACGCCCGCCCTCGAACATGCGGCTGAACAGCGCCTGAAAATGCCGATCCACCTCTGTGAACACGGCGGTCAGCCGGTCCCGGCCCTCTCGGTTCAGGTGCCCGATAGAGCCACGCAACTTGGAAATTGCCGTGGTAATGTCGTCCCGTTCCCGGTCGATCGCGGCGATCTGCTTTTCGGTCTCCTCGGCCTCGATATCCGCGCGCAGGTTCACCGGCCCCATCTCGTCGCGCTCTTTCACCAGACGTTCGTGGCGCTTGCGGGCTTTCTCCTCGGCCTCAGGAACAGCCTCGGCGACCTCCGGCAGCACCGGATCGACCCCCAGCCGCTCCAGGATCCGTTCGGCCACGGTGCCCCAGGCATGGTCCGCCTGCGCGGCAGCTCCCTCGGCCCGGACGGCATCTTCTCTCGCCCTAGCCAGCGCGGATTCGGCGGTGCGGGCAGCCTGATCGGCCTCGGAGGTGATTTTCGAAGCTTCACCCAGCGCCGCCGCAACTCGCCGGTGCTCGGTCTCGGCCGCCCGCAGCGCTGACGTGGCTTCCTCGCGCCGCCGCGTGACTTCCGCCGGCGCGGCAATCATGCTGGCATGCTGGGCTTCCGCTTCCGTCCGTCGCGCGCTCAGGTCCACCAGCCGGCCCTTGGCGTCGTCGGCGCGCTCGCGCCAACCGCCCCGTTCTGCCGCAATGGCCCGGCGACGCGCCACGCGCGCCTCCTGCTCTCGGACCAACGTATCGCGCGCACTCCGTGCCGCACCCTCCCGGCCACGGGCCTCTGCCAGTCCGGCGCGCGCGGTCTCCACCGTAGCCCTCGAGTACGCTAACATCGGGAACGGCGGCTCGCGCCGCCCGGGCCTGCTCGAGCGCCGTTTCGGCCTCGGCGCGGTCCGGCTCGATCCGGGCAAGCTGTTCCTCTACGGCGGCCAAGCGCGCCGCCGCGGCTTCGGCTTGGCTGCGCAGTTGGCTCGTGGCAGCGCGCGCCCGTTCCAGCCGGCGTTCGGCCTCGGAGCGGGCAGACCGTGCCTGTTGCTCATTCCCAACGGCAGCGCGTTCGCCCGCCTCGGCCTCCTGACGCGTCGCGCCGGCTTCAGCCGAAGCGGCCTCCGCTGCCGCCAGCTCGCGGCGCAAACCAGTCAGCCGGTTCCGCTGCTGGAGCCGCACTGCGGCCGCCGTCGGAGTGCCGGCATGAATGGTGTAGCCATCCCAGCGCCAGACGGCGCCCTGGCGCGATACCAGCGTCTGGCCGGGGGCCAGGAGCGGTTGCAGAGCTTCCCCGACGTCCTCGGCGACCAAGCCGATCTGCGACAAGGCGCGTCCCAGAGCCGCCGGCCCGCGCACCAAGGCCAGTAAGCTTTCGGCGCCCTTCGGCAGCGGCGGCACAGGTTCCAGAGGCGGAAGCTCGCGCCAATGCCGGGCGGCGCCCGGGTCGGCGGCGGAGGTTAGCTCCTCGCCCAACGCCGCGCCCAGGGCGGCTTCTAATCCCGCTGGAACCTCCAGCGAATCTACCATTGGAGGCCAGCGTTCGCCGTCCTTCACCGCCAGCACCTCGCCCAAGGCTCGCACTTCGGCTGCCAGCTTGGTTCGCGCCGAATCGGCGGCGTTCTGCCGCGCGCGCGCTTCCGCCAGAACCGCCTGCGCCCGACCACGAGCCTGTTCTGCTTCCAGAGCCGCGGTCCGCGCGGCGTCTTGCGCTGCCTCAGCCGCCTGCAGCTCGGCTTCCGCCGCCGCCAGCCGGGCAGGATCGACGGCCTGCGCGCGGACGCGATCGCGCTCCTGACTGACGCTTGCGTGCTGCTGGTTTAAGCGTTGCGCGCGTGCCATCGAGGCTGACAACTGCTGCTCCGCCGCGGTCAGCAGTGCATTCGCCTCGGCCGCCGCCTCCGTCGCGCGATTGGCAGCTCTTTCGGCTTCGGCGACCGCCTCCGCCGCTGTCGTCGCTTCGTTCTCCGCGGCCGCCAGTCGGTCCGGGTGACTTTCCGCCGCCTGGGCCAGATTCTCATCTTCCGATGCCAGCAGCTGTTCCGCGGCCTCTGCATCACGGCAGAGCTGCTCAGCATGGGCCAGGTCGCGGCCAAGCTGAGCCAGGCGACGCTCGCTGTCGGCCAGAGCCTCGCGCGCACGTCGTTCTTCGTCGGCCAGTTGTTCCTGCGCCAGCCGGTGACGTTCGAGCGCCGTACGCGCCTCTGCCTCGGTCTCTCGCAGCGCCGGCAGAGCTTCCGCGCGTTCGCGCGCGTGTTCCGCCGCTAACTGGGCCGCCTCGGTTGCCGCCCGCACCGCCGCCTGCGCCTCCTCGAGCGCCGCCGCGGCTTCCGCCCGCTCGGCTTCCGCCCGCGCCTTTTGCAGTGCCAACAACTCGGCTTCAGCCTGCCGGATCGCCCCCGAGAGGTTGCGGTACCGGCTGGCCTGCCGTGCCTGCCGCTTCAACCCGGCGAGTTGCGCCTCAAGCTGGCCCTTGGCATCCTCGGCTCGGGCGAGATTGGCCTCTGCGGCGCGCAGCTTCAGCTCCGCCTCGTGCCGCCGAGCATGCAACCCGGTAATGCCCGCCGCTTCTTCCAGCAGGGAGCGCCGCTCTTCCGCACGGGCGCTCACCAGCGCCCCCACGCGCCCCTGGCTGACCATGGCCGAGGCGCGCGCGCCGGACGCGAGGTCCGCGAACAAGGTCTGCACGTCGCGGGCGCGGACCTCCTTCCCGTTCACCCGGAACGCACTGCCGGAACCACGCTCGATCCGCCGGATGATTTCTAGCTCCGGTTGCATATCGAAGGGCGGCGGGGCAACGCCTTCCGTGTCGTCGAGCGTTAGCGCGACCTCGGCGATATTGCGCGAAGGACGTCCCGCCGTGCCGGCGAAGATCACGTCCTCCATTTCGTTGCCGCGCAACGTGCGGGCATTTTGCTCGCCCATGGCCCAGCGCAGAGCTTCCACCACGTTGGACTTCCCGCAGCCGTTCGGGCCGACAATTCCTGTCAGCCCGGGCAGGATTTCCACTGTTGCGGGCTCCGCAAAGCTCTTGAACCCGGCGATGCGCAGACGCGAGAACTGGACCGGCAATCACCCTCCGCTGCGTTATGAAATCCCAGGCAACAGCTTCACGAACTCGCTGTAAGCCATCTCCCCGGGGTACGGCTTGCCGTTGATCACGAATGTCGGAGTCGCGTCTATCTTGTATTTGTCCTCGGCCATCTTTTGGTTCTGCAAGATCCAATTCTGCAACGCCGCGTCATTGAAGGCAGCCTCGAACGTCGCGTGGTTCATGCCGGCAAGCGCCGCCATATCCCATAGTGCCTTCTCCGGATTGACGCCCTGAGCGAATGCCCAGCGGTCCTGGGTGTTGAACAACGCGATAATGAACGGCTCGTACTGATTGGGCGGCAGAGCGCGCGCCACCATCGCCGCCTTGAGCGCCACCTGATCGAGCGGAAAATCATTGAACACCCACCGCACCTTGTCGGTGTCGATCAGATTCTTCTTCAGCTCCGGGAAGGTGTGCTGGGCGAAATCCGCGCAGTGAGTGCAGGTCAACGACATCCACTCTTCAACTGTGACCTTCGCATCCTTGTTGCCGATCGCGCGTGGGGTTTCCCACGTCGCGTTTTGCGCCTCTGTCGCCGTCGCGGTCTGTGCACGAGCCGCGGCCGTCAGCGCGAGGCTCGCAAGCGAGAGAGAAATAAATAAGCGGCGGCCTGTTTCCATGATTTCCTTCCGAATTACATAGTCTTGCCACGACTGGCGATAACGGCGCCTCCCAACGCCGCCAGAGCGTCACGCAGCGGACCTTCGGGTAGGTCGGCGACCGCGCGCTGTGCAGCTTTCGTTGCGGCGGCCGGTATCTTCACCCGGGGAGGCACCGATACCGTGGATTGTGTGGCCTGCAAGAAACGCAGGCGCTGGACTGGAGTGCCGCCCAGGTGCGTGTTGATCCGCTCGATAAGCTGGGCGGCCAGATGCTGCAACTCCACTGCTAGCGGGCCGGAGCAGGCGAGGGTGAGCGTGCCGGCGGCGAGGCGCCGAGGGGTGGTGACCGCCGCCAAAGCCGGCCCGACGATCGCCGCCCAGTCCGCCATGATTCGCGCCGACGCCGCCGAGTGACGCCGGAAAGCCGGGCGGGTGACCTGCGGCACCACGGCGCCCACAGGCCGCGGCCCATAGACGTGCCGTGCCCCTGCTGCGATATCCCCTTTCGTGTCGCCCGCCGCCATCGATTCCGCTGCCTCCACGCTGCTCGCCTGGTACGACCGGTACCGTCGCGTCCTGCCATGGCGCGCCGCTCCGGGCCAGACGCCGGACCCGTACCACGTCTGGCTCTCCGAGGTCATGCTGCAGCAGACCACGGTCACCGCCGCCATACCGTACTACCAGCGTTTCGTCAGGCGCTTTCCCACACTACAGGCGTTGGCCGCCGCACCCATGGAGGAGGTGATGGCTGCCTGGGCGGGGCTGGGGTACTACGCTCGGGCACGCCACCTGCATACCTGCGCGCGGATCATGGCGCGGGACGGTATACCGCGTGTCTCCGCGGAGCTGCGGCGCCTGCCAGGGATTGGGCACTATACAGCCACCGCCATCGCCGCGGTTGCTTTCAACCAGCCCGGGGTCCCTGTGGACGGCAACGTCGAGCGGGTCGTTGCACGGGCGTTCGCGATCACGCAGCCGCTGCCCGGCGCAAAGCCGGCAATCCGGGCGGCGGCAATCCGTCTCGGCGAAGCGCCCGAGGCCCAGGAGCGGCCCTCTGATTTTGCCCAGGCGCTGTTCGACCTCGGCGCCACGATCTGCACCCCCGCCGAGCCGTCTTGCTTTCTTTGCCCCTGGGCCGGCTCCTGTGCCGGGTTGCAGGCCGGCATGGCGAGCGCCCTGCCGAGCAAGGCCCCGCCCCGCAAGCGCCCCGTCCGCTATGGCGTGCATTTCTGGCTGGCCGACGGGGTGGGGAACGTGTTGCTCCGGCGTCGGCCCGCGGAGGGATTGCTGGGCGGCATGACGGAGCTCCCTGGGACTACTTGGCGGGCCGAACCGTGGGGTGAGAACGCGTTTTCGTCGGCGCCGATGCCCGCCGCCTGGCGGATAGCGGGCGAGGTCCGGCATGGCTTCACCCATTTCGAGCTGCGGCTGCGCGTAATGGCCGCGGAAGTTGCCGATATCCATGCCGATGGAATGATGGTCCCGATTGAGACCTTGGCCGAGCAGGCGCTGCCGTCCGTTATGCGCAAATGTGTTGCGCTGTGTGCGCCTCAGGCCGCCTCGGCCAGCACCAGCCGCCGCCGCGGGACCGCGCGCACTGGCATCGCCGCATAGAGGTCCTTGACCGCCTCCACGATCGTTACTCCGGCGAAGCCTGGCGTGATCCGCCGCCCGGCCCGTTCCAGCAGAGGGGCCGAACGCAGCAGGATCCGCCGGTTGCTCGGAGGCCAATAGAGCGCGGCCTCCCGCCGTTCAACGCGAAACAGCGAGCCGGCGAGCAGCCGGCCCAGCTGTCCTGCTGAGTATGGCTGGCCGTGGCCGAAGGGCGTTTTCTCCATATACGCCCACATGCCACTGCGGTTGGGCGCTATGATTAGCACCTGCCCGTCGTCCTTCAGAATACGCCATACCTCTCGGAGCATCCGCCGCGCGTTGTCCGCCGCCTCCACCCCGTGCACCAGCAGCACCCTATCGAACATCAGATCGGGGAAGGGCAGCATGTCCTCTTCTGCAGTGCACATCAGGTTAGCAGCGCCGGCGGGCCATCTTGCCGCTCCAATCTGGGCAGGTACGACCCCCACGCACCTCCGTGCCTGCTCTCGCCAGAGCCGCAGGTAAGGGGCGGCGTAGCCGATCCCGAGAACGGATTGGCCCCTCAGATCGGGCCACAACTGCGCCAGGCGCTGGCGAAGCACGCGCGCCGTCACGGCCCCACAGGCCGTGGAGTAGAAATCAGCCGCCGCATGCGCGTCCGCAGCCATGCCCTAACATATAGCATAACGCGCTTGCAGGCAGCCCGGCCGGTGTTAGCTTTTCAGTCATGCCCGTGACCGCAACGCCCATTCCCATCCTGTCCGACAACTATGCCTGGCTGCTGCGCGACAGCGGCACGGGCGCCACCGCGGTGGTGGATCCGGCGGATCCCGCACCGATAATCGCGGCGATCGATCAGGCCGGAGGGCGCCTGGATTTGATCATGCTGACCCACCACCATGGGGACCACGTGGCTGGCACCGATGCCGTGCGGGAGCAATTCGGCGCCCGCGTCGTGGGCGCCGCGCCTGACGCGCACCGGCTGCCGAGACTGGATGTCGCCGTGCGCGACGAGGACGAGGTCAAGCTGGGTGCCGCATCCGCCCGGGTAATTGACACGCCGGGGCATACCCGTGGCCAGATCAACTACTTTTTCCCGGACGGCGCGGTGCTGCTCTCCGGCGACACGCTGTTTAGCCTGGGCTGTGGCCGGCTGATCGAAGGCACGGCCGAGGAGATGTTCACGAGCCTACGCAAGCTTGCAACTCTGCCCGGGGAGACACTCGTATGCTGCGGCCATGAATACACCGAGAACAACGCCCGGTTCGCGCTCACCGCCGAGCCGGACAATGCGGCGTTGAAGGCCCGGGCCGAGGAGGTGCGGCGGTTGCGCGCGGCCGGACAGCCGACCGTGCCCTCTGTGATGGCGGACGAGCGAGCGGCCAATCCGTTCCTGCGGGCACGGGACGTGGCGATCTTTGCCGATCTGAGGGCGCGCAAGGACCGGTTTTGAGTATGTTTGCCGCCGAAGATGTGCAATCCTATTATTGCGTACCGCGTAATGGAGAGGTGCCGGAGCGGTCGATCGGGGCGGTCTCGAAAACCGTTGTACCCTTTTCGGGTACCGAGGGTTCGAATCCCCTCCCTCTCCGAATCCCCAACGTTCGTGGTGGTTCGTGATGGTCCGCGACCCCGGGCAAATCCAGCATATCTGCAGATTTGATAGTCCTTGGTAGCCCGCAATCGTTCGCCCATATCCGTGTCTCGACCGTGGGACGGAACGTCTGACGAAACCGCGCTGGTTAGGAGTTCGATTCCAAGACCAGGCAGCCTTCGGTTTGTCGGCTGATCCGCAGGACGGCGGAACTGCGGATGGAGTTCGATTCCAGTGGCAAAGGGCGTCAATCGGCTGACCGCGAAATTCGTCGAAAAGGTCAGCAGGCCCGGGCTGTATCACGACGGCCGCGGGCTTTACCTCCACGTTGGCGACAATTTCCGTCCGGGTGATGCCGGCGGGAAATCATGGCTCGGCCGTTTCCAGCTTGACGGCAAGACGCATTGGCCGGGGCTTGGATCCTACCCGGAGACCGGCCTTGGGCGCGCTCGTGAAAGATGGGACGAAGACTACCGCAAGCCCCTCAAGGCCGAGGGGATCAATCCATTGGAGGCCAAGCGGACCGCACGTGCGGCCAGGAAAGCCGCGGCAGCTTTGGCCGTGGGTGCCGGCATGACCTTTCGAGTATGCGCTGAAAAGTTCATCCGGGCCCACGAAGCTTCGTGGCGCAACCCGGTACACCGCAGGCAATGGGTTCAGACCCTCGAAGACTATGTGTACCCGCTGATTGGTGATCTGCCGGTGGCCGCGGTTGGAACCGGCCATGCGACACAAATCCTGGAGCCACTCTGGACTACGAAAACGGAGACCGCTTCCCGGGTACGCGGCCGGATCGAGAACATCCTCGACTTTGCGACCGTCCATGGCTGGCGCTCCGGGCCGAACCCCGCCCGATGGCGAGGTCACCTTCAAAACGTTCTCCCCAGGCCCGGCAAGGTAGCAAAAGCCGGGCATCATGCCGCGCTGCCCTGGCAGGAGATCGGTCTCTTCATGGTCGAGTTGGCGAAGTACGAAGGCATGGGCGTCTTGGCGCTCAGATTCGCCATCTTGACCGTGGCTCGTACGGGTGAGGTGATCGGCGCACCGTGGTCGGAAATCGACCTCCGGGAGCGCGTCTGGACCATCCCCGCGGTCCGCATGAAGGGCGCAAAGGACCACCGCGTGCCGCTTTCCGATGCAGCGCTGGAGGTGCTTGGCGAGGCGGCGAAGTTCGGCACCGCTGAACATATCTTCCCGGGCCAGCGTCCTGGTCGGCCGCTTTCGAACATGGCCATGCTCGCCGTGCTGAAACGCATGGGCCGAGGCGATCTCACCACCCACGGGTTCCGTAGTTGCTTTAGGCCGAACTTCCTTCTTTCGGAGAGTGTGAAGTGGCAGGAACAGTAGGGACAGAAGCACGAGACTGGTCCCAAACGTAGCCATGTAATCCGGAAATTTGGACTTGTACTCGCGGCGGTGTTGTGCCAATGCGTTGCCATGTATATCGAAGCTGTTCCGAATCGGAACTCGCCTCCCGCCATTCTGCTGCGCGAGAGTTACCGCCAGGATGGCAAGGTCCGTAAGCGCACGATCTGCAACCTCTCCGATTGGCCCGCCGAGCACGTTGAAGGCCTGCGCGGTGTTCTCAAAGGCGGCGTTGTCATTCCGGCCGAGCGGGATGCGTTCACCATCACCCGCAGTCTGCCGCACGGGCACGTTGCAGCAGCGCTCGGGACTGCCCGCAAGATAGGGCTTGATCGGATGCTCGGCGATCGCGAGCGATACCGTGATCTTGCCCTCGCGCTGATGATCGGGCGCATTATCGAGCCGGCATCCAAGCTCGCCACCGCTCGTGCACTTTCCTCCGCCACGGCTGCATCGAGCCTTGGCGAAATGCTTGGCCTCGGTGAGGTCGACGAGGACGAACTCTATGCCGCACTGGACTGGCTGCTGGAACGCCAGCCTGCCATCGAGACAGCCTTAGCCAAGCGCCATCTCAGCGATGGCACACTGGTGTTATATGATGTCTCGTCAAGCTACATGGAAGGCCGCTGCTGCCCGCTCGCCCAGCGTGGCTACAGCCGCGACGGCAAGAAGGGCACGCTGCAAATCATATACGGCCTACTCTGCGCTCCCGATGGCTGTCCGATCGCCATCGAGGTGTTTGAGGGCGATACCGCCGATCCGATTACGCTTGCCAATCAGATCGAAAAGCTGAAGCGGCGGTTCCATCTCGACCACGTGGTCATGGTCGGTGACCGTGGCATGATCACCCAAGCACGCATCACCAATGACGTTAAATCGGCAGGCTTCGACTGGATCACGGCACTGCGCGCGCCGGCAATCAAGGCGTTGATGGAAACCGGCGCTTTGCAACTCTCGCTGTTCGATCAGCGCGACTTGGCCAGTATCACGGCGCCCGAATTTCCGGGTGAGCGCCTGATCGTTTGCCGTAATCCCGATCTCGCCGTCGAGCGCGCCCGCAAGCGGGAGGATCTGCTGGCCGCCACCGAACGTGACCTCTCCCGTATCCAGATCGCGGTCGCTCGCAAGCGCAATCCCCTCCGGGGCGCTGCGCGGATCGCACTCGCGGTTGGCGCGGTGATCAACAAGCACAAGGTAGGCAAGCATTTTGTCATCGAGATCACCGATACCGTCTTCAGCTTCGCCCGCAAGACCGCCGAGATCGTCGCTGAAGCAGCAACCGATGGCGTCTATGTCGTGCGCACCAGCCTGCCGGAAAGCGCGCTCGATGACACCACGACCGTGCGAAGCTACAAGTCGCTTGCGCTTGTGGAGCGGGCCTTTCGCTGCATCAAAACCGTCGATCTGCAGATCAGGCCTGTCCATCATTGGCTGGCAGACCGCGTGCGGGCCCACGTCTTCCTGTGCATGTTAGCCTACTACCTCGAATGGCATATGCGGACCTGCCTGGCGCCAATGCTGTTCGATGACGCCGATAGGGAAGCGGCCGAAGCCTTGCGAGACAGCGTAGTGTCGGAAGCGCAACGTTCCCCGGCTGCCATCGCCAAGCAGACCACAGGGCTCACCACGGACGGCCTGCCGGTGCATAGCTTCCGTTCATTGCTCGGCGATCTGGCAACCGTAGTGCGCAACACCATCACCACCGCGATCACACCGGACTATCGCCTTACCGTCGTCACAAGGCCAACACCGCTGCAGCAGAAGGCATTCAATCTCCTCGGCGTCAACTGTAGCCAGTAATCCACAGGTCGCGAGACAGAATGTATAGATGCTTCAGTAACTTGCGTGTCTCGAGGCTAGGAAGTTCGGTTTAGGACGTGGTGTGGCGAGACCGGCAGGCCTGAGGATCTCGCCGAAGCCGCACTGGCCCATACCCAGGGCAAGCTGCACGACGCTTACATGCGTGGCGACAAGTTGGAGCGGCGCCGGGTGCTCATGCAGCAATGGGGCGAGTGGTGCAACACGCTGCCGCCTGAGGGTGACAAGATCAGGATCTTGACCCGGGCAGCCGGCTAGCAGTGCGTCATGGCTGAGCTCATGCGTTTCCAGGCCCGTTGGGTTATCAAGGCATATCGCCTCGACCCGGGGAGGTGGTACTTCCACCCTCCGGAAGTGGAAGCCGAATATCTGGACCCGGTGGAAAAGGACCCTCAAGGCAACGTCACAAAGGCGCTGCATCTAATATTCCCGGAGGAGTTACGCAGAATGCGTTCTTCCAAGGAAATTCTCGGCCTCAGTTGTTGGGTCATCGCCAACCTGATGGCGGCCGTGGATCTGTCTCGGTATGCCGCACAGGCTATCGAAGCAAGCGATGCAGAAGGTCGGTTTTTTGCGGCCGGGGCGGCAATGCAGCGCTGGTATTGGGAGAAGTTTCAAGGGAGGGTGCCGCTAGAATTTGTCGGATATGCAAAGGAGATGGAAGCTTGGCACGAAGAGCACGTGCGACGGCGGACAAAGCTACCTGACGCCATCAAGCGTACGAGAAGCACCCCTACCGCGCCAGAACTGATAGCGATCCGGGACTTTCGCGATCGCTTACGGGAGGGCAGAATTCGAACCACCACGCGAGGCCATTCGTCTGCTCGTGGAAGTGGCCTTGGGCAGGCCTATCAGCGCGGCCATGGTTTATGACGCGTTGAGTGAAGGCACATGAACCATGGTTAACCTTGACCGGAAGTTCGCGTAACCGGTTAGGGGTCTGAACTTCCGCCGATTTTGGGCGAAGTATAATCATCTGAAACCTTCTATTCTTCAGCGGCCCCGCCCAACTATCCGCGCGAACGTAAAATCGCACGGAATTCGCTGAAATGCCCAAGCACCGCGGCAGGCATCGCCTGGTGGTCTACCAGTCTTTGGAGAAAATGGCTGGTCGCCCTGAACATCCGGAGGCAGCTGCCCTCCCAGATTCGAGGAAACCGTTGTTGGTCACTGCGTCGCAAGCGCGGCAGCTTATTGGTGTCGGCAACACCCTTTTTTGGGAGTTGGTCAAGGCCGGCAAGATCGAGATGGTCGATATCGGCAGCTAATTCTGGAAGCCGACATGACCGAACCCTCCCCAAGCTTCCCCGACGAAGCGCCATGGTTCTGGCGCGTAACCAGGTGCCGCTGGAAAGGCTACCGCACGAAGAAGCTTGTAGCGTACCAGCGCGCCGACTTCGATACGCAGCAGGCAGCTGAGGCCTACGCTGCCGCTGTCAGGGAAAATCCCGGCGACGGCGAGATCGCCCCGACTGTCACTCCAGTTTATCGCCCGAACCGTGAGGAGCGCTTTCGCGAGCGTCAGGATAACTTTGCTCGTGGCTGGCCGCTGCAAGTTCGCAAGCGCACGAGTAAATTCTGATGGACGCCGACTTCTACGCTGCACGCGGATCCGCCGACGATCCGGACACCGCGGTCACGCCCGCCAGCAAGGCGCAGGCGGAAAGTATTATACGGCGCGCCGTCCCTGCGACCGGAACGCCGGCGGAGATCTACCTGCAGTCGCGCGGCCTTCCGTGCCCCGATAGCCTTAAGTTTCTCCCCCACGCCCGGACCGGAGAAGGGGCGCTAGTCGCGCCGCTCACGGTGGACGGCTGCGTCGTTGGCGTGCACCTGCGTTACCTGACTTCCGGCGCGACCACCAGCTTGGTCGAGCCTGACCGACAGCGCTTCGCCCTGGAGAACGCCCCGGGCGCCGTGTTTGCGTTCCCTGCTACGGAGGCACCTTGCAAGCCGGTGCCGACAATCATTACCGAGGGTGTGGAAGACGCACTCAGCGTCCGTGCTGCAATGCCCGCCTGGTACACTGTGTTGGGCGTGCCGGGAATCGGCGGCCTGCAGAACGTGAAGGTTACAACGGACGAAGTTATCATCGTTCCGGACGGCGATATCCCTGCCGTAGCCGCCAAAACCAGAAAGATGCTCGAGCGCGGGATCGATGCGCTGATTTTGAACGGAGCGAAGGTCTGGCTCGCAGATGTTCAGGCTGGGCGCGACACCGACGACAACCCGGTCAAGCAGGATGCAAATTCGATCTTGCGGGCCGACGGGTCGGTAGCACTGCAGACGCTGATCGAGCGGGCGCGAATAGCGGGTCTGCCGGAGCAATTGTCTGTGGAAGGTGAGGCAAAGCGGCTGGCTAAGCTGCCACTGGCTGAACGGGACTTCGAGCGAGCGGAGGTGCTAGGCCAATTCAAGCCTATGGGCCTTCGGGCCGGCACACTCGAGAAGATGATCGCTAAGGAGCTCCCGAAGACCCAGGACGCGGAAGACGAGGTTCTCAAGAAACTTCCCAAGGACGAGCCGTGGACCGATCCGGTCGATCTGGGCGAGGTACTGGATACTGCACTTGCCGAGGTGAAACGCTACATCGTCGCGGCTGAATCTGATCTCGCCACCGGGGTGGCGTGGTCGGTGCACGCTCACGCCCTGCATAACGAGAAGATCAACATCCGGGTTAACCCTCGCCTCGCAATCTCCGCGCCAACCGAAGATAGCGGCAAGACAGCGCTGCTCGAATGTGTGTTGCTGCTCTCCCCCCGGGGTCTCGCGTCCAGTTCATTCTCCGCGGCGAGTGTGTTCCGGCTGGTCGATGCTGCAAACCCAACCCTGGGGGTTGACGATGCCCACACGATCCTGGGAGATCGCAACAACCCCATTTGCAACATCGTATGCGGAGGGCACCGCAAACACGAGGCGAACGTTCCTCGGGTAGAAGTCGATAGTAAGGGCCGTCGCACCGTACGGGTGTTCTCATCCTGGACCGGCATCACCTCGGCAGGGATCGGGGAGATGCCACGCGAACTGCAAAGCCGCGCCATCACCCTCCGGTTACGCCGCGCGCTCGCCGGAGAGCAGCACGAATATCTGGTTGATGGCACCAGCCCTGTGCTGGTCGAATGTCGGCGCAAGCTGGCCGCCTGGGCAGAGCAGCAGACCGAACCGCTGCCGCGACCGGCCTTACCGCCTGAGCTGATCAACAGGCAGGGTGACAACTGGCGAATTCTCTTCGGAATCGCCGAACTGGCGGGCGGACGATGGCCGGACTTGATTCGCACCGCGGCACTCACCGCCGCCAAGGCGGAACGCGAACCGACTCTGGCCGAACGGCTGTTGCTCAGCATTCGGGACGCCTTCCGGGGGCAGGCGGAGGCCGATCAGAAACGGCGGGACGGCGGCGATATGAGCTCACCGGACACTTGGCCCGATAATGCCGACCGTCTGCAAACGACGACGTTGCTTGAGCGGATGCTCGGCGATCCCGCCGAGGAATGGACCAACGCCAACCGCGGCAAGGCGGTCACGGCCTATTGGCTGCGCACTAAGCTCCGCACCCTCCTAGACCCGCCGGGCGCTCAGCAGTGGTACACGGGGACCGGAAACAAACGCCAGCACCACCGCGGCTACTTGCGGTTGCAATTCGAGGATGCTTGGTCCCGACACCTCCCTCCTGAGCGGGACATACCCTCTACCTCCCACCATGCATCCGGTTCATCCGGTTTATCGGGTTTATCGGGTTCAGCCGACGAGAAATCGGCAGAAAGCTGCCACCCATCTCTGACGCCCGCTGAACCGGATCAGGGCCAGCCCGCTTGGTCTGGTGCAGTAATGGATTCAGCCAAATCCGCAAAAAACCGTGGGGCTGAACCGGATGCGCCGGATGAACCAGATGAACCGGATCAGCACAGGAGGGAGAGAGGGTATCTTGGGAACGGGCAGGACGCTGCCCAGGAGGCTTCTTCGGCTGCAACCGGGGATGGAAAAACCGAGCCCACTGTCCGGCACACCTCGAAGCTGCGGGATCGCCGTACAGGCAAGGTTATCGAGCGTGCGCCGGGTTCTCTTCCCTCTGACGGCAACGGGGAATGGATGCCGCCAGAGGCCCGTGCGCTGTGGGACAAACTCAAGGCCAGCCCCAAATCGCCGCCACCGCCAGCCGAGCCGGAGCCGGAGGGCGACGCATGAGCCGCCGAACTCAGGCAACGTTAGACCTCGTTGGTGCGGCGTCTCCGCCGCCTCCACCACTGCCGATGGCCAAACTGATGGCGAAGGCGGCTGCCTGCGGGGCACGGTTCCGCCTGTGCGGCGCCGACATCGAGGTTGACGACCTGGATACGCTGCCGGACGCGCTACAGGACGATCTGCTGTGCGATTTGCCCGCGCTGTGGCGCCACCTCGGAGGTGGGGCCCAGGATCAACCTAGCATCGATCTCGCCGCCCAACTCGGAATCGAGATCCAGCTGATCGAGACGGTAGCCGAGGCTCGCGTCGCGGTGCGCCAGTTGATCCGCCAGATTGCGGCCGGCCCCGGGCATCTCGCAATCGATGTCGAAACCGCTCCGCGCCCCGAGTACGCGCAAGAGCCGATATGGATCAAGCTGCGCAAGAACGGCACGACGTGGGCGAAGCAACCAAAGGAAAAGAAGAAGGACGAGAACCCTGCGCCGCTCTGCCCTTACCGCGGTTATATTGCCTGCCTGCAGCTGTGCGCCGACAGCCGAAGCGTGTTCCTATTCCGTGGCCCCGCGCTCGAGTTTGTGGCCCAGTCGCATTGGTTGTGGCGGCAGCAGCTGGTCGCGCACAACTTCGGATTTGAGCTAGCGTTTCTGAAGCAGCACACAGGGTATCAGTCGCCGCCGCATCGCCTGTGTCGCGGCAAGCTCGCCTGCACCATGCAGGCAACCGGCTTGCTGCAGGGCGTGTGGAACCGCGGGCTTGATGATGCCTGTAAGTCTTATCTCGACATCGTGCTGCCGAAGGAGCTGCAGACTTCGGACTGGTCCGCCGAAACGCTCTCACCGGGGCAGATCGCTTACGCAGCATTGGACGCGGCGGTCACCTGGAGACTATGGCCGATCCTCAAACGCGAGCTGATTCGCACCAAGCGGTGGGAAGCATATACGTTGCAGGCCGGCACGATCCCCCCTGTGGTGGCGATGGAGCTGCGCGGGTTCCACATCATTCGCGAAAAACACGCGGCGCTTGTTGAACAGTGGTCGGTTGAATTGGCCCAGGCCCGTGCGGCCTATCAGGCGATCACCGCACTGCCTCCTCCGTCCAAGCCGGCCGAAGTCCGGGCGTGGCTCGTCGCCGCGCTCTCACCCGACGAGCAATTTACCTGGCCGCGGACCAAGACCGGCGCACTATCTATAAAAAGCGACCATCTGGTACGCCTGACAATAAAACGCGATCACGAGCCAGAGACGCCCCGCAGCAAGGCAGCTAAGGCGCTGCTCAACCTGCTCGGCCGGGAAAAACTGTTGCAATGTTTCGGACCGACACTGATTGATAAGATCAATCCGGTAACCGGTCGGCTGCGCTGCCGGTTTATTATCTCTGGATCGAAGGCCGGGCGCTTTACCGCGAGGAACCCTAACCTACAGCAATTGCCCTCCCGCAAAGCGAAGGAATTTCGCGAATGCGTGGGCGCCGCTTCGGGATGTGTGATTGTAGGTTGCGACTGGGATCAGGTTGAGTTGCGCGGCATCGCCTGGGTCAGCGGAGACCCGGCACTAACCGCGGTGTATGTCGATGGCCGCGATCTGCACAAGGAGAACGCCGCCGCTTTTGCCACCGTGCCGCTGGAAGAAATGACCCCGGAACAGCGGACGGATGCGCGGAATGCCGCAAAGGCGGTTTCATTCGGCAGCATCTATGGGATTGGTGCCGCCAGCCTCGCAGAAGATGCGTTTGCCAGCTATGGGGTGGACATGATGGTGGCAGAGGCCCAGGAAAAACTCGATAGCTTCTTCCGTCGGTTTCCCCGAATGGCGGCGTGGCGGAACGAGAACGCCGATAGGTGCAAGGCACAGGGCTTTGTGCGCATCGGCTGCGGCCGGGTTGTGGAAGCAAAGTGGGAGCCTTACGGCAAGCTCAGCTTTCCCCAGTGTTGCAATCTGCCGATCCAGGGCATTTGCGCCGATGCCATGTTGCGCGCCATCCGTCTCGCGCACAGGCGACTGACGGAGGCCAACATCCGCGGCGGGCTGATCGCCACTGTGCATGATGAGCTTCTGGCCGAAGTCGTCGAGGCGGACGCCGAACGGGCGCGCGATATTATCCAGCAGGCGATGATCGACGCGTTCGCTACCACTTTTCCAGGCGCTCCGCTGGCTCGTGTAGCGGAGGCGAAGATCGGGCGGACCTGGGCCGAGGTGAAATGAGGAGGACGCCAATGCGCGAACCACTAATCAAGCAGATCTACGAACGCGTAACCGGGCGGGAGGACTTCGATGCGCTGGCACCTCGCACGCATGTGGTGCCTACCACCGGACGCAGACATATCGGACATAGAGTTTGCACTCGATCCGCCACCGTGGGTGCGGAGCTGACCATGCAGCAACCCGAGGACTTGGTTTCCGCGCTGGAAGGACTCGTCACACTCGTCCGCTCGCTCTATCCCGATTGGCGCAACGCGGAACGCTTCTACGAACGCAGATCCGAACTCATCAACAAGCTGCAGGGGCTCGCTACTTCGTCACTCGCCCGTCGTATCGTCGTGCGCTTCATACCCACGGAACCATCCCCACCTGTTGCGACGACACCGCCGGCAAAGGCGCTCGTTCGCAAGCCACTCGCCCGCCGGTTCTGCTATCCGCACCCGCCACGCAAGCTGGAGGGACAGCCCGAACTACCGTTGTGACTACCGGCACCCGCGCACCGCCGGACGCAAGCGTGCGCCTGAGAAGGAGTAGTAAAATGGGTGAAAAATTTATCCAACAAGTCTACGAAGTCATCGCCCGCAATCTCCAAGAGTTCGGTTATGACAAGTCTGACGCAACGCCAGGGGTGGTCCGCAGTACCTCATGAGGCCATTAAGCGGGGCGACGTTAGAATGCCACGCGGCGTCCTAGGTATGTTTGCCCGTATGCAATTGGCGGAAATCGCCAACAACTTTCCGGAGCTGGGTCTTGTATACAATTCGGGAGACAGACGAACTTCGTGGAGCGTAAGACCGGCACCGCGCCCGGACCGGAACCAAGTCGAGCGCACAACCTTAGAGGAATAGAACTATGGCCTACGCTTTCACCGAATACGACCTTTCTGAGCAGGGTATCGAGACTGGTCGCGAGTTCAAGAACTACAACACCCCGGCTTACGAAGCGCTCAAAGCTGCATGGAATGCAGCATCCGCACTGGACAAGGAGATGTTCGTTTTTAAGTTCAACAATCGACAGTGCTGTTTTTGACTGGTGTGCAATGGGCTGCATTCCAGGATCTGGTAACTGCATACGAAGAGGGCGGTATTCTGTAAGACAACGGCAACGCGCCCGGGTCGGGTGCAATTCGGGCGCACTTAACAGCAAAGGACTAAACCATGAGCGACAGAAAAAGAATCGAGGCGGCGATTTTTAAAGCCGCGGAAGGGCAAAACGACATGGGGTGAGTGAGGTAGTATCCGAGATGGTCCATGAAGAGGCGGAAACGATGGCAACGATAGATGCCAATAGTAATGCTCGGACCTGGATCAAAGCTTACCGCGAACACTTCGAGCAAATTTGTTGGAATAACGGTTACCGCGGCCGTGGCATCGTGCGCACCTGAAGGAGTATGAGGATGAGATATCGGTCTGTGAGATACAGCCCCAACGCAGTGACAAAAGCTGCTTTGCTTCGCTGGTGTGTGGACATAGAGGCCGGGCCATCCAGATTGTCGCGGTACAACCTCCCGATGAACAAGTCAGCAATGCGTGTTGGGAGCGCGCTCAACGTCCTGGTCTACCGGCTGAGCCAGGGCAAATTGCTGAGCCGCTTCCCGTCTGGCGCACCCGTTTGCTTGCTGACAACCAAGGGCCGCAAATCCGGTCGGTGGCGAACGGTGCCACTCCTATATCTCGCCGATGGGAACGGCTTCATTGTCGTGGCATCGCAAGGTGGCAGCCCGCAGCACCCAGGCTGGTATCTCAACCTCAAAACCGACCCCTTCGGCGAGCTTACGATTGGCAGACAACGTTTCCCTATTCTGGCGCGGCGAGTGAGCGAAGAAGAGAAGTCCCAGCTCTGGCCGCGCCTGACAAAGATTTACCCTCCATACGAAGCCTACCAGCGCCGAACCAAGCGAGTGATCCCAGTCGTGCGACTGAGCCCACTCCAGGCTCAGGCTAAAGCCGGATAAGCTGCTTGAGACGTAGGTCATGTGCGGCCGTTTCACACCCTTCCTGCCCGCCGAAGCCCTTGGCCAGATATTCGGCACGGTAGATCCGCCGCTAGTCCTCGCCCCGCAGCAGCCGCAGGACCGCCGCAGTCTTACGTTGCTGCGACATCCGCCCACCCCGGCCGACTTCGACAGCATCAGTCTCTTGCGCTCGTCCGGCAACGTCCAGCTGCTGCGTTCTGCCTTGCTTCATCGATCATCCCTCCTGCGGATGCCGTCCGCTTACGGGGTGTCTCACTCAACTGTGGAGCGGGGGACCTGAAACCAAGCAACGGCATCTCGATCTGCTGATCTGGGGTCTGGTCCCATACTTCACACAAGATCCGAAATCCCCAAATCCGCGCGCAAGCCTTCGCGCGGATGAGACCGAGCTGCCCTGAGCCCCCCGGAACCCGCGGCCGTCACGGCCCCGCGACGGGGAGGTGGCGACCACACGATTAAACCGAACTTCCTTCTTTCGGAGAGTGTGAAGTGGCAGGAACAGTAGGGACAGAAGCACGAGACTGGTCCCAAACGTAGCCATGTAATCCGGAAATTTGGACTTGTACTCGCGGCGGTGTTGTGCCAATGCGTTGCCATGTATATCGAAGCTGTTCCGAATCGGAACTCGCCTCCCGCCATTCTGCTGCGCGAGAGTTACCGCCAGGATGGCAAGGTCCGTAAGCGCACGATCTGCAACCTCTCCGATTGGCCCGCCGAGCACGTTGAAGGCCTGCGCGGTGTTCTCAAAGGCGGCGTTGTCATTCCGGCCGAGCGGGATGCGTTCACCATCACCCGCAGTCTGCCGCACGGGCACGTTGCAGCAGCGCTCGGGACTGCCCGCAAGATAGGGCTTGATCGGATGCTCGGCGATCGCGAGCGATACCGTGATCTTGCCCTCGCGCTGATGATCGGGCGCATTATCGAGCCGGCATCCAAGCTCGCCACCGCTCGTGCACTTTCCTCCGCCACGGCTGCATCGAGCCTTGGCGAAATGCTTGGCCTCGGTGAGGTCGACGAGGACGAACTCTATGCCGCACTGGACTGGCTGCTGGAACGCCAGCCTGCCATCGAGACAGCCTTAGCCAAGCGCCATCTCAGCGATGGCACACTGGTGTTATATGATGTCTCGTCAAGCTACATGGAAGGCCGCTGCTGCCCGCTCGCCCAGCGTGGCTACAGCCGCGACGGCAAGAAGGGCACGCTGCAAATCATATACGGCCTACTCTGCGCTCCCGATGGCTGTCCGATCGCCATCGAGGTGTTTGAGGGCGATACCGCCGATCCGATTACGCTTGCCAATCAGATCGAAAAGCTGAAGCGGCGGTTCCATCTCGACCACGTGGTCATGGTCGGTGACCGTGGCATGATCACCCAAGCACGCATCACCAATGACGTTAAATCGGCAGGCTTCGACTGGATCACGGCACTGCGCGCGCCGGCGATCAAGGCGTTGATGGAAACCGGCGCTTTGCAACTCTCGCTGTTCGATCAGCGCGACTTGGCCAGTATCACGGCGCCCGAATTTCCGGGTGAGCGCCTGATCGTTTGCCGTAATCCCGATCTCGCCGTCGAGCGCGCCCGCAAGCGGGAGGATCTGCTGGCCGCCACCGAACGTGACCTCTCCCGTATCCAGATCGCGGTCGCTCGCAAGCGCAATCCCCTCCGGGGCGCTGCGCGGATCGCACTCGCGGTTGGCGCGGTGATCAACAAGCACAAGGTAGGCAAGCATTTTGTCATCGAGATCACCGATACCGTCTTCAGCTTCGCCCGCAAGACCGCCGAGATCGTCGCTGAAGCAGCAACCGATGGCGTCTATGTCGTGCGCACCAGCCTGCCGGAAAGCGCGCTCGATGACACCACGACCGTGCGAAGCTACAAGTCGCTTGCGCTTGTGGAGCGGGCCTTTCGCTGCATCAAAACCGTCGATCTGCAGATCAGGCCTGTCCATCATTGGCTGGCAGACCGCGTGCGGGCCCACGTCTTCCTGTGCATGTTAGCCTACTACCTCGAATGGCATATGCGGACCTGCCTGGCGCCAATGCTGTTCGATGACGCCGATAGGGAAGCGGCCGAAGCCTTGCGAGACAGCGTAGTGTCGGAAGCGCAACGTTCCCCGGCTGCCATCGCCAAGCAGACCACAGGGCTCACCACGGACGGCCTGCCGGTGCATAGCTTCCGTTCATTGCTCGGCGATCTGGCAACCGTAGTGCGCAACACCATCACCACCGCGATCACACCGGACTATCGCCTTACCGTCGTCACAAGGCCAACACCGCTGCAGCAGAAGGCATTCAATCTCCTCGGCGTCAACTGTAGCCAGTAATCCACAGGTCGCGAGACAGAATGTATAGATGCTTCAGTAACTTGCGTGTCTCGAGGCTAGGAAGTTCGGATTAAAGAGTTAACCCCGCGCGGCGAAAAGAAAGCGTGAAATGAATTCGCTCAGGCACGGGCGGCTTGGCCTTAGCTCTCAGGAAAATCCGACCAAGGAAAAGATCCCCCGGCCGGCGCTTTGTGCGCCTCGCACGGCCGGGCTACCCAGGCTGCCTGCGGCGGCACTTGCTCGGCTTCGGCGAGGACGCCCATGGCCCGAAGCCGACGGAAAATCGGCTACTGAGATTTCATATTCGTCGGCATGGTGGCCCTCGCGGACGATCACCGAGTGTCGTTCCACCATGGTATCTCGGTGTCAACGACACTATGGGATCATAAGACCATGTTACCATCGGTCCGGGTGGACAACGGTCCCACGGTGTGGTGAAAGGGGCTATGCCGGTGAGGGTGGGTGTTTGGATTTCAGATGAAATGGTTCGAGTCCTTGATGAATGGCGCCGAGCCCAGTCCGATCTGCCCAGCCGCCCGGAGGCGCTGCGCCGTCTCGCCGCCACCACCCTCGGCAACCCCAGCCTAGCCGTGGTCCAGACCCCCTCACCGGAGGACAAGGGCAAATCGTAAACCCGGTGGGGAGCCACCCTACAGTGGGAAGCTACGCGATCCCGTTGCGTCGGTTGTAAGCTTCCAAGTTGGGATCAGGCTTGGACGGGTCCGGTCCCGCCAGAGTATGCTGGTCAGTCGTGCCGTAGTCCAGCCGCTCAGCCGGTTGCCGCAGCTCCGACGCCGTCAGCTCCGGCCCACGCCCGACGATGCTGCGCGTGATGTGCGGCCAGCCTTATGGCAAATCGGGGGCCGTAGGGTCGACTGCCATGGATGGCATTTTCAGCGGGGTCTGCCGTTGTAGCAGGCATAGCACACCGAAGAACGCCGCCCGACGTAGGGCTGGATCGTCATCACCAGCGCAAACGCGGCGAAAGCCACCCACGAGGGGGCGTTCGCTTTTCGCTACCCACAATGAGTTGCAGCGTTGTCCCGCTCCTGTCTTATAACGGCGCAGTCAGCTATTGTCGTGCACGTACATGTACGGGCTGCCGCTAGGGGCATCCGTGCCGAAGCTAACTGAGAGCCGTCCGTTGCTGAGATCGGCACTGGTAAAGCCTGCGATGCTCAGTGAGGCGGTGGGTTTTCCTGAAGCCGTGGCGTGCAACGTGAGACCTGTGTAGCCGCTCGCCCCTTGGTTATCCACCCAGTTTAGCGAGAAATCCTGAGCCGTTACGCCCCACACCGTGGCGGCATCTCCGGCATGGAAGTTTGCTCCAAATGTCGGCCGACGGATTACGGTCGTCCACAAAGAACGTGTCAGTGCCCGAGCCGCCGACGAGAAAGTTAGAACTGGTCCCACCGTCCAAGACATTGGTGCCATTGGCCTTGCTCACATCGATGGCGTCCTCCCCAGCACCGCTATGGATGAACGAGTTGGGCACATTGGCCGTGATATTCAGATTGTCGGTCGTGATATCGATAAACTGCCATTTCAATCCAGCAACCGGTCCGGAATAGGCCACGCCGCTCGAGAAATGCCGTCAGCGGCCGATCACCGTCGCGCTCCACCAACGCCAACCCGAAGCGGACCATCACGCCCGCCCGGTGATCGAGCCGTCATCCTCGCCTGTTCCGTCTACCGGCTCCGGAGGTGGTGGTTGGGGGTGCAGTGCCCATGCCGCACCATTCACATCCCCCTCCGGATGATGGCCGCCAGCCGGGACCTGGCAGGGCAGTCGGTCGCTGACGTGCTGGTGCAGCTCCGCTGCGAGAAATGCGGGCAGAAGCCGATCCGGGTAGCGCTTGAGGAAGACGCGGCGGCGACGTCGCCCCATCGGATGGGCGCTTGTGGGTGGCAGGTGGTGCTAATTGAGCCGGCGAACCCGGCACCCTGACCCCCGGAGGCAGTCATTGGCGCCGGTTGTGTATCAGCAATCGTTTATCTTTTCTGTGTCCCGGCGCCTGTCCTCCTCAATCCAAGCTTCGGCTTCAGCCACCGTCCTGAACCCGAGCATGGTGTGCCGCGAACCACTTGGGACCTGAGCACCACCTCACGTCGCGGCGGCTTTGGCAGCGGCGGCAGGGACAGGTTGAGCCAGGAAACTGGTTCTGGGTTGGCGTTCGGCGTCTGCGGTTCGTGCGAAGCCGGCCAGCCGTACGTGATGGGCGAATGGACTCAGTTGCAGCAGGCGAGGCTGGCTCCTACCATTTCTCGTGAGGGAGAGGATTGAATGGCCGATGGAAGCAGTGGCGTGATCCTGCCGTTTCCAATGCCGAGACTACAGCGCGCGAGTATCGAGCTGGTGACACGCCTTGCGCCCTCACGCTCGCTCGTGGACTCGCTCATGGCTGAGGTGGGGCTGGCAACATGGGATGCGGCAGCGGGCATGGCAGCGGAACTCATGCATCAGGCAAGGGCCATGGAGGCGGGCTACGATCGTGACACGGTGATTATCAAGCTCCGCGCACTGGTCGATGCGCCAATTGCGCATGCGGCTGAAATCTGCCTGAGCTACCAGGAGGTCGCTGACCGGCTGGTCGGGTTGGAGATCAAGGCTGCCCGCGCGGAAAGTCTCAGCGGAGAGATGAAAATGGCGGTGCAGCGCGCCCGCGGCGACTGGCGGGGCCGCGCTATCGCGGCACGCGCGGCGGCCGACGCGGCGCAAGGGGCAGTATGGGCGCTTGCCACGTACATTCGGGAGGGCCTTGCCGCGCCACAAGCGGCGGTCGCAGCGGAACCGGAGCAGTTGCCGCTGTTTGCAGCGGCGGGATGATGCCAGGGCGCTTGCTAGGCACGTTCGCGGGACCACCGATCACCTCATGCGATGATCGCTCGCTCTTGGGTGCTCAGGCGGTCTGATCGCGTCGGGTACGTTGCTGCTGATAGGCGAGGGCGCAATGCTCTTCACAGTAGGGCTTGCCCGCAATGGCCGGGGCATCGCAGAAGCGGAAGCTATGCGTGCCGGGTTCACCGATGGGCCAGCAGCAGGCGGCTTTTCCGCGTCGAAGCGATGGCAGCGTTGCCGCGAGTGGAACCGCCGGCACCGGCGGAAGTGAAACCGAGCGTACCGTCGGCCGTGGCAGAGATGCCGGAGCCGTTGGGCTCGCCTTAGGGGCCGTGCACCGCGCCGGCGCGATCTCGACAAGCTTCGGCACCAGCAGCCGGCGTGACTGCCGTGGGCAGCCGGAGCCGGCCGACCGAATGGGAGAAGGCCGGCGCGACAGCTTCAAACGACGCGCCTTGCCAACGACAGCATTCTTGGACACGCCGAGGCGTCGACCGATTTCCGAGGTTGAGTGTCCGTCGTCCCAGAGGCTTCGCAGTCGGGAAACGGCGTCGTCGCCCCACGCCGTACCTGTGGATGCGCTCGGCATTTTGCCCCTCCTTGAGACCGTTCGCTTGTCCCCCGCCTGTCCCGCGAGCATTGTGGTACGGAATATGGCAGTATTACAAGGACCTGAACCACTTGGCTATAGCGGGATCTCAGGAATGATGCGTCGGAATCGCGCCGGAAATCAGCCACCCAATCCCTTGCCGATGAGCTGGTGCAGCTCCGGTGCCAGAAGTGCGGCGATCGGCCTACTCTGGTCGCTTTGGAGGAAGACGCAGCGGCAACCTCTCCGGACCGGATGGGCGGCTGCGGGTGGAAGGTGGTGCTGATCGAGTAGTGGGCTTCGTCCCTGCTCTCCCGTTGCCCAGCGCCCACCCCATATCCAAGCACGCTAGGGGTGCTCAATGCGAACCGTTCATCTGCCCTGCCTTGCAGTCGTGGTAGCGGTCGGCGGCGCGCTGATTGCTGTGCCTGCCAAGGCCGATGGGGGTTACGGGCACGAGTGGAACCATGGCTATTCGAACCACAATTCATGGAACCACGACCGGTGGGAGCACCACGACGGGTGGGGACCGAGGGCATTTTTTGCACCTCCGCCGGTCTATTCCCCGCCGCAAATGTACTATTCCGCGCCCCCACAAATTACCCCGATCATCCCGCCGCCGGCCGTCTATGGTCCGCCAACCTACTATTCTGCGCCGCCACAGATTACCCCGCTTACCCCGCCGCCGACCTTCTACGGGCCGCCGGTTTCATCGTTTACGACCGCTCGTTAGGCGGACCGCTGTAAAGGCCCGGCGACCGGGCGCTGATCCTCGCCTGTTCCGGGCGCCGGCTCCGGAGGTGGTAGCTGCAGGTCCAGTGCCCCTGCCGTACCATTCACATCCCCCTGCGAATGATGGCCGCGAACCGGGAGCTGGCCGGCCAGTCGATCGCCGATGTGCTGGCACAGCTCCGCTGCGAGAAGTGCGGACAGAAACCGATCCGGGTGGCGCTCGAAGAAGATCGCCGCATCGGATGGGCGCGTACGGGTGGCAGGTGGTGTTGATCGAGTCTGGGGATTGGTAGCCGATGAAGCCATTCGCCAAAATCGGGGGGCCGCCGCTGGAGTGAGCAAACAAGTCGCCTTCCTCGGGCAAAACTGACGCGAGCGATGTTATCCACTGAATCTGTGGATAAATCTGTGGGCGATTTTTGTATAGGTTTGCAAAAAGCTGAGGTTAGACCGAACTTCCTAGCCTCGAGACACGCAAGTTACTGATGCATCTATACATTCTGTCTCGCGACCTGTGGATTACTGGCTACAGTTGACGCCGAGGAGATTGAATGCCTTCTGCTGCAGCGGTGTTGGCCTTGTGACGACGGTAAGGCGATAGTCCGGTGTGATCGCGGTGGTGATGGTGTTGCGCACTACGGTTGCCAGATCGCCCAGCAATGAACGGAAGCTATGCACTGGCAGGCCGTCCGGGGTGAGCCCTGTGGTCTGCTTGGCGATGGCAGCCGGGGAACGTTGCGCTTCCGACACCACGCTGTCTCGCAAGGCTTCGGCCGCTTCCCTATCGGCGTCATCGAACAGCATTGGCGCCAGGCAGGTCCGCATGTGCCATTCGAGGTAGTAGGCTAACATGCACAGGAAGATGTGGGCCCGCACGCGGTCTGCCAGCCAATGATGGACAGGCCTGATCTGCAGATCGACGGTTTTGATGCAGCGAAAAGCCCGCTCCACAAGCGCAAGCGACTTGTAGCTTCGCATGGTCGTGGTGTCATCGAGCGCGCTTTCCGGCAGGCTGGTGCGCACGACATAGACGCCATCGGTTGCTGCTTCAGCGGTGATCTCGGCGGTCTTGCGGGCGAAGCTGAAGACGGTATCGGTGATCTCGATGACAAAATGCTTGCCTACCTTGTGCTTGTTGATCACCGCGCCAACCGCGAGTGCGATCCGCGCAGCGCCCCGGAGGGGATTGCGCTTGCGAGCGACCGCGATCTGGATACGGGAGAGGTCACGTTCGGTGGCGGCCAGCAGATCCTCCCGCTTGCGGGCGCGCTCGACGGCGAGATCGGGATTACGGCAAACGATCAGGCGCTCACCCGGAAATTCGGGCGCCGTGATACTGGCCAAGTCGCGCTGATCGAACAGCGAGAGTTGCAAAGCGCCGGTTTCCATCAACGCCTTGATCGCCGGCGCGCGCAGTGCCGTGATCCAGTCGAAGCCTGCCGATTTAACGTCATTGGTGATGCGTGCTTGGGTGATCATGCCACGGTCACCGACCATGACCACGTGGTCGAGATGGAACCGCCGCTTCAGCTTTTCGATCTGATTGGCAAGCGTAATCGGATCGGCGGTATCGCCCTCAAACACCTCGATGGCGATCGGACAGCCATCGGGAGCGCAGAGTAGGCCGTATATGATTTGCAGCGTGCCCTTCTTGCCGTCGCGGCTGTAGCCACGCTGGGCGAGCGGGCAGCAGCGGCCTTCCATGTAGCTTGACGAGACATCATATAACATCAGTGTGCCATCGCTGAGATGGCGCTTGGCTAATACCAAAACTCACTGATCAAAACCGGTGGATCCAATCGCGTAAGCCCAGTGACATGATGGTCCACGGCTGAGCCTCCAACTTGTTCCAAGCGTCGCAGCAGTGATCGAGAAGGGCATCAATAGTGTCGAACACGCGGTTGGAGAGCCAGTTATCGCGCATGAACTGCCAAACGTTCTCCTGGGCGTTTAGCTCGGGGCATTTCGGCGGCAGCGGCACAATGGTGATGTTATCCGGCAGCGCGAGTTTGGTTGACAGGTGCCATCCGGCCTGGTCGAGCAACAGCGCCGCGTGGCGTCCAGGAGCGACATCGGCGGAGATCGCGGCGAGATGCAGGTTCATCATTGCCGTGTTGCACCAGGGCAGGATCAACCCGACGGCCTTGCCCTCCTTGGGGCAGATCGCACCGAAGATGTAGGTGGAGGCGGTGCGTTGGTCAGAGGGAGCAGCAGGACGGCTGCCGCGCCGCGCCCAGCGTCGGGTGATCTTGTTCTTCTGGCCCACCCTGGCCTCGTCACCGAACCAGACTTCTATGTCGCGGGGATCGAGGCCGCGGCGCTGCGCGATCGTTTCCCAGCACCTCGGGCCAGTTTTTTTAAATGCCTCGATCGCGCCTTCCGGCTGCGCATGATGGCGCGGGCGCGCCGATAGCTTGCGATACCCCATAGCCCGCAGCTCGCGGCTGAGCGTCTGCTTCGACACACTAATCTCGAACTCGTCCCAGACCCACTGGCACAGATCGATGATGCGCCAGCGGACCATGCCATGCACCGCTGGGATTGGCCCGTCTTCAACCATTGCTGCCAGCGCGACACGGTGCCGGTTGTCGAGCCGCGACCGCTGTCCGGGTGCCTTGCGGTCGATCAGCCCGTCGGGGCCGAGCGCGTTCAACCTGAGCACCCAATCGCGCACGACCTGCAGGGTCACGCCACCGATCTCGGCCGCTTGTGTCCGGCTGGCTCCATCATAGATCGCCGCCAGCGCCAAGAGCCGCCGCACCTGTTTGGCATCCTCGCTCTCACGGGCTATGCGGCGCAGCTGCGCCGCGTCGAAATCCGACCTCAGTGGGATCGGCATGGCGAACCTCCTCCGTTCACCAGCCTTGAAGCAAATCACGCCCGCGCCGGGGAATCCCCCCAGGAGTCGCCGTCAGTGAGGCTTGGTATAAGGCTGTCTCGATGGCAGGCTGGCGTTCCAGCAGCCAGTCCAGTGCGGCATAGAGTTCGTCCTCGTCGACCTCACCGAGGCCAAGCATTTCGCCAAGGCTCGATGCAGCCGTGGCGGAGGAAAGTGCACGAGCGGTGGCGAGCTTGGATGCCGGCTCGATAATGCGCCCGATCATCAGCGCGAGGGCAAGATCACGGTATCGCTCGCGATCGCCGAGCATCCGATCAAGCCCTATCTTGCGGGCAGTCCCGAGCGCTGCTGCAACGTGCCCGTGCGGCAGACTGCGGGTGATGGTGAACGCATCCCGCTCGGCCGGAATGACAACGCCGCCTTTGAGAACACCGCGCAGGCCTTCAACGTGCTCGGCGGGCCAACCAGAGAGGTTGCAGATCGTGCGCTTACGGACCTTGCCATCCTGGCGGTAACTCTCGCGCAGCAGAATGGCGGGAGGTGAGTTCCGATTCGGAACAGCTTCGATATACATGGCAACGCATTGGCACAACGCCGCCGCGAGTACAAGTCCAAATTTCCGGATTACATGGCTACGTTTGGGACCAGTCTCGTGCTTCTGTCCCTACTGTTCCTGCCACTTCACGCTCTCCGAAAGAAGGAAGTTCGGGTTAGAGCGGCTCTTGGCAGACGCGACCGACCGTTGATGATTCGGAACGGCATTCATAAAAACGACACAAGTCCCGATGAAGGAAGCGCGACCGGCTAGAAGGTCGACACCCTTTTCGTGTCGCGGCGGCCCGACTCTGCGTTACCAATTCGACCGGAGACCTCAACTACTTGCGAGATCAGAGCGCCGTATGCAGATTTTAACCACTGATTAACCGGAAGGCGGAACCGTGTCGCTCTCTGCATCAGAGGAGAGAGGACGTGGACAAGCTGTTCGGCATCACCGAGGTAGTCATGACGGGCGGAAGCCGTGGGGACGTATCGCCATAGACCACCTGGGTGTTGACGTCGGCGCCGCGCAGGACCTCGTCGACGATTGTCGTCTTTCGGCCGGCGATCAGGAGCACCTCAGCGATGCTGTGCTGCTTGCTCATGCCCACTACTTCCTAAGTCCACGTTTTGCGTCCCGGACGTTAAGGACTTGCAAAGCGGCCTTGGTACTCACTTCAGTCGGTCGATGCCGAAGGCTACGCAGCGACAATAACCGCTCAAGTAGCGCCACCTGGGTGATGAAACTATAGGGTTTCTGCAGGACCGAGAACTCTCCACCGGCAGTCGGCCTCTGGTAAAATCCGGAGGTCAGCAGAACCTGCACGTGAGGTCGGACTTGCCGGTACCAGTCGGCCAGCTCGAAGCCGCTCCCGCCGGGCAATCGGACGTCGCTGAACAGGACGTCGATGGCGGAGATGATGGCGAGTAGGCGCTTCGCGTCGCCGACCGTTGCCGCCTCTTCGACCTCAAAGCCGAAGCCACGCAGCGCGTCCGAGACGGTAGGTCGGAGGGGTTCGTCGTCTTCGACGACAAGGACCGTACGACAGCACTGGTCGATACCGTTCGCGGGCACCTCCGGGCGCGGGTAGCACGCGCACTCATCGAGCAGGTGATCCGCCTCGTCAGCGATTGACAGCGCGTGGAACGTCTCGCGAGTCAGGGTACTGGGGCCGGCTGATCTCGCGGTTGAACTCGCGCTCTATCCGGCGCGCGTGGGCTGTCATCTGTGCCTCCGTCATTCCGTCGTGAGTAGCTGGTCGGTGCGGGAGCGGTCCCCGGTTGGCGTTGGGCGCGGAGCGTCGGCTCAACTCGCGCTGAGCTTCTCTACCCCCTTCGGGCCGGCCACGACTTCGACGTTAACGCCCGTCCAGCGAAGGAATTTGAAATCCCGTTCGTCGAAGTGCTGCCAGTGACCGGGGCCAGCGTTCACGACGACGGTGTGCCGCTCGGACGGAGTCCCGTCATCGGAAGTGCCGAACTTCACTCGCAACCGCATATCCGTGTTCGCCCTTGCTTCGGCGAGGAGTGTCGAGAGCTGATCCCCGATGCGGGCACCGTACCCTCACAAGCCACGCCCGACAGTATTGCTGCCGTGGCAGAGAGTTTCGTCGGCAAAGCATGGAACCAGGACGGGTGTTGGGTCCTGGCGAGCACGATCGCGGCCGAGGCCGGGACGTCGCTTCCATTGGTAGGTACGGCGATTGGGCTGCCTGGTCAGTCCAATGGCGAATGGATCGTAGCGTTCAACGGTCCGGCCGGGCAGAGCGGCAACTGGCAGCCGATGGTCAAGGCCGGGGAGATGATCGTGATCGGCACGCAGGGCGGCGGTGGTCACATCACGACCTGCGTTTCGGGCTCTGGCAGCTCGGCGATGCTGGTCGATAACATCACCTACGTTAATCAGTCCGGCCAGGTGGTGAACAGCGCCAATGACGGCTCGAGCAATGACGTAATCGTCGCGGCGCCGCACCCCGCTTCACAGGAATGGGCGGGAGTGCAGGCGTCCTCTGTGGTGATCTACGAGCTGGATACACCGGTCGTGAGCACATCGGTCGCCTCTGATACGGTTGACTCGGGCGCGGAGCAGGCACTGACTTCGCTGTTTTCCGCGATCGATCCTGGAGGGAAGGCCATCACGTCGTGGCAGGTGTATGATACGAATGCGGGCGACCGTTTTTCCCTGAATGGCAGCTTGTCGAGCGCCCATTCCCCAGCCAACGCTCTGACGATTGGATCGCTTTGGAGGCTCGACCTGGTGTCGGGGGCTGTGGCGGGCTCCGATACGCTCGCCTGGCCGACCGCGTGCGCGCACATCTGCTGCTGTGCATGCTGGCCTAATATGTCGAGTGGCACTTGCGCGAGGCACTGGCGCCTGTCCTGTTGATGACCATGAGCGCGCCGCGGCGGACCGCCGCGCCGGGGCGACGATGGAACTGCGCTCCGCGGCCGCCGCGGCGCGCCGCAAGGCCGCGCGCAAGCAAACTGCGGATGCGCTGCCGGTGCTCAGCTTCCGTTCCTTGTTGGGCGAACTCGCCACCTTCAGCCGCAACACCATCGCGGTCACCGCGGCCCCGAGGACACATTCCCGCTCTATCCGCAGATGACTGCGCTGCAGATCCGGACCTTCGAACTGCTCGGCGTGTCCGCCCGGCCGTAGGCAGTAAACCACATGCCGCGATGCGATTTTCCGAACGTTGTCAGGAGCTTGCGCCCGGAGCGTCCGGCAACTTCCGGCTAACGAACATCGCCGGTGCTGCGTCACTGCTTCGCACCGGCCCCGGCCGGCGAACGGAGCTTTCGTCACCATGGATCAGAGTAGGCGACGGGCTGACGAGCTTGCTTTCTGCGGCCCACCGGCGTCACGATTAGGCTGTCCCAATAGTACCTGTTATACCTGTCAAGATTGATGGCAATGCGACGGTCGTAAAAAGCAAAAGGGAAGAGACGACACATGGACCCTAAGTTGGAACCGATCCCACGGCCACCGGGCCATCTCCTGACAGGCAATCTGCGCGATCTTGATGCCGGCCACCCCATGGAAAGTCTGATGGACCTGGCGCGCCAGTATGGACCTATCTACGAACTCGTGCTTCCAGGCCACGGCCGGCACGTCATCGTGTCGGGTCACGAGCTGGTCGATGAGCTGTGCGACGGCTCGCGCTTCGACAAGGTACTGTCGAGGGTTTGAAGGTCCTAGCTGAGTTCCCCGCTTACAAGGGGTTATTTACTTCCGAGACTTCAGATCCGAACTGGCGCAAGGCTCACAACGTGCTGCTGCCCGCGTTCAGTATGGACGCGATGCGTAATTATCATTCAGGCATGCTCGATATCGCGCTGCAGCTCGCGCAAAAGTGGGAGCGCCTGAACCCCGACGATCCAGTCGATGTGCCAGCCGACATGACACGGCTCACGCTCGATACGATTGCGCTCTGCGGCTTCAACTATCGGTTCAACTCCTTTTACCGCGATACGCCCCACCCCTTTGTGGTTGCCATGCTGGGCGCGCTCGCAGCGGCGCAAGCACGAGCCAGGGAGCTGCCCATCCAGAGCAAGCTGAATCCCAAGCCGACTCAAGAGCTACGGGCCAGTCAGCAGCTTATGGTGCAAACGGTGCAGCGTATTATCCAAGATAGGCGCGCATCGGGTACCGTGGGCACCGTCAACGACCTGCTCGACCGAATGCTGACCGGGATCGATCGCCAATCGGGCGAGAAGCTCGATGACACCAACATCATCGCCCAATGCAACACTTTCCTGGTCGCGGGCCATGAGACGACCAGCGGCCTGCTGTCGTTCGCACTTTATACCCTGATCAAGATACCCTGATCAAGCACCCCGAGGTGCTGGCACGTGCCTACGACGAAGTGGACCGCGTGCTGGGAACCGACTTGAGTGTTCTGCCAACTTACGCCCAGATCCATCAGGTGCCTTTCGTCGCGCAGATCCTCGACGAAACGCTCCGGCTCTGGCCCACGGCGCCGGTATTCACGCGCCATCCCTACGAGGACACTGTCATCGCAGGGAAGTACAGGTTGGAGAAAGATACCGTCGCAACGATCCTTATCGGAATGCTGCACCGCGACACGCAAGTGTGGGGTGAGGATCCCGAGAGGTTCGACCCGGACCGCTTCAGCGTCGAGAACCGGGCCAAGATCCCGCCAAACGCCTACAAGCCTTTCGGAGATGGGCAGCGCGCTTGCATCGGCCGGCAGTTCGCCTTGCAGGAAGCCACGCTCGTGCTGTCCATGATCCTGCAGCGATTTGAGCTAATTGACTTCGCCAACTATGAACTCAAGACCAAACAGACGCTAACCATCAAGCCTGACAACTTCCACATCAAGGTCAGGTTGCGTGGGGGCCGGACGGCAACGGCATCGTTGACAGCACCATGTTAAAGCACGTTCTGACCAGCGAAGCCGTTTTGTTGCTCTTGATTTCTGGGGCGATGGCACAGATGCAGCCCGGCGCAGCGGAGGCCGCCAGAGCATGCAGACCAAAGGCGGCGGCCTGGTTCGCTCGGGAGACGAACGCGATCCCACCGAAGGGTTCCGGTTCGTGAGCGACCACCAGGCAGACTACCCGATCGCCGCCATGTGCCGGCTGCTGGGTGTCTCTCCCTGCGGCCACTGCGCATGGCGTCAGCCGTCGCGGCGGGCACAATCCGCTGCGGCATTGATCGCGCAGATCCGTGCCCCGCACGAGGCCTCGCGCGGCACCTACGGAGCGCCGCGGGTTCATCTCGAGCTTAGCGGCAAAGGACTCCACTTCACCCGGCGCTTGCGTTCTATGTCGGCCGTCGCTGCCGGCAGGCCTCGGTCCGTGACGTCGCTACGGAGCTGGACACAGTCAAGGCGCTGGAGATACAGTACATGCGCGCCAAGATCGAGGGTGCCGGCACCCAAAAGTTTTTGCTTGATAAGATCAGTGCGAGATGATTTTGTAACCTCGTGTTATCGCAGCGAGCCTCGGGCACGCAACAGCGCCGGCCCTGGGCACGCCGCCTGGGCGGCGCCGTGCTCAGCGGCGCGAACCGGCGTCGGCCCGATTTCGTCCTCCCCCCAGCTGTATTATCCCTGGTTTGGGGGGCAGGATTTCGGCTGACCATCATTCCCATCGCGCTCGGCGTGTCCCCGTTCAGCAGCTCACTTTACGAACTGCGCCCGCGGCTCGTTATGATCACTGGGATGGCGATCTGCATCGCCGCGCTGGTCGTGCTGACCACTACAATGACTGGCGCCCCCGCACTCTTCCCGGCGTGATGATCGCATTGGTTACCTGTCGAGACTGATGGCAATGCAACGGCCACAGAAGCAAAAGGAGGAGACGACACATGGACCCCGTTCCTAAGTTGGAGCCGATCCCACGGCCACCGGGCCATCTCCTGATAGGCAACCTGCTCGATCTTGACGCCGGCCACCCGATGGAAAGTCTGATGGATCTGGCACGTCGGTACGGACCTATCTACGAACTCGTGATCCCAGGTCGCGGCTCTCGGATCGTTGTGTCGGGTTACGAGCTGGTCAACGAGCTGTGTGACGAATCCCGCTTCGATAAGGTGGTGGGACCAGGCTTGAAGGCGTTGGCCGAGGGTCCAGCCGGAGCAGGACTCTTTACCTCCGAAACCGCGGACCCCAACTGGCACAAGGCTCACAAAATCCTCCTGCCTGCGTTCAGTCTCGACGGGATGCGCGGCTGTTTCTCCCGGATGCTCGATATTGCCGTGCAGCTCATGAAGAAATGGGAGCGGCTGAATCCCGAGGATACCGTGGACGTGACGGCCGACACGACGCGGTTGACGTTGGACACGATTGCCCTCTGCGGCTTCAACTACCGCTTCAATTCCTTCTATCGGGACACACCCCATCCGTTCGTCGTGGCCATGGTGGGCAGCCTCGAGGCGGCCCAAGCGAAAACGAGAGAACTGCCGATCCAGACTTTGCTGCATCCTCAGCGCGCGCAACAGCTTCACGCTGACCAGCAGACAGTGCTGCAAACAGTGCAGCGCCTTATTCAGGACCGTCGTAGCACCGGCGCGGTGGGCACCATAAACGATCTGCTTGACCGGATGCTAACGGGCATCGATCGTCAGTCCGGCGAGAAGCTCAACGACACCAACATCATGGCACAATGCATCACCTTCCTGGTCGCCGGCCACGAGACGACCAGCGGCCTGCTGTCGTTCGCACTTTATACCCTGATCAAGCACCCCGAGGTGCTGGCACGTGCCTACGACGAAGTGGACCGCGTGCTGGGAACCGACTTGAGTGTTCTCCCAACGTACGCCCAGACACATCAGGTGTCTTATGTCGCGCAGATTCTCGACGAGACGCTGAGGATTTGGCCCACCGCGCCGGCTTTCACGCGCCACCCGTACGAGAACACCGTAATCGGAGGAAAGTACCCGCTGCGAAAGGACGATATCGCACTGATCCCTGTCCCAATGCTGCACCGAGACAAGCATATTTGGGGCGAGAACCCCGAGCAGTTCGACCCGGACCACTTCAGCCCGGAAAACCGGAGCAAGATCCCGCCAAACGCGTACAAGCCCTTTGGCACTGGTCAGCGCGCCTGCATTGGCCGGCAGTTCGCGTTGCAGGAAGCCACGCTCGTGCTGTCCATGATCCTGCAGCGATTTAAGCTAATTGACTTCGCCAACTACCAACTCGAGACCAAACAGACGCTTACCGTCAAGCCTAACAACTTTCGTATCAAGGTCAGGTTGCGTGCTGGCCGGACGGCAACGGCACCGTTAACAGCACCACGCCCAACCAGCGCACCCCAGCCGGCTCCGGCGCCCGCCCCCAGCTCAGACGGCCACCAGACGCCCTTGCTCGTGCTGTTTGGCTCCGATCTGGGTACAGCCGAAGGCTTGGCCCATCGCATTGCCAATGATGCGAGGGATCGCGGGTTCATAGCGACGATCGGATCCCTTGACGAGCACGCCGGCGCGCTGCCCAAGGATGGCGGGTTGGTCGTCGTCACCGCGTCCTACAACGGCCAACCGCCAGGTAACGCCGCCAAATTCTGCCACTGGCTCCAGGATCCTGCATTACCCGCCGATGCATTTGCCGGGTTGGAATATAGCGTGTTTGGCTGCGGCAACCGGGACTGGGCAGCAACCTATCAGGCCATCCCGACGCTGATCGAAGCTCAGCTTGAGAAGCATGGTGCGAAGCCGATGTACAGGCGCGGCGAGGGCGATGCTCGGGGCGACTTCGATGGCGATTACCGTGCCTGGTACGCCGGGCTGTGGCAGTCTGTGACTGCGGCGCTTTGCCTGCCCGCTAGCGCTACCGAGACACAGCCCACGGGCCCGCGCTTCTCCGTCACCCTGGTCAACAGGCAGGCCACCAACCCGATCATTCGCTCATACAGTGCGGCAGCCATGACGGTTCGGGCCAACCAAGAGTTGCAGCATCGGGATTGTGCGCGACCATCCATGCGTTCGACCCGCCACCTGGAGGTCACTCTTCCATCGGGGGTTACCTACTGCGCCGGCGACCACCTGGGCGTCGTCCCCCGTAACGGTCTCGAGCAGATCCGCCGGGTCCTGCTGCGGTTCGAGCTGGACCCGAGCCTATACATAACTATCACGCCGCGCGCCAACGCGAGCACGCACCTGCCGGTCAATGAGCCCGTGCCGCTGCTGGGGATTCTGGCCACGCGGGTCGAGCTGCAGGACGTAGCCACACGCGCGCAGCTCGCGACGCTTGCTGAGCACACGCAGGATCCTGCTCAGCGTCGTACCCTTGCGGCGTTCGGTGGCGACGATGATTCGAGTCAGGCGTCGTATCGAGAGCAGGTATTCGCTGCGCGGAAGTCGATTTTGGATCTGCTCGACGAGTTCCCCTCCTGTGTACTCCCATTCGACGTCTTCCTCGATCTGTTGCCGCCGTTGCGGCCACGCTACTATTCGATCTCGTCCTCACCGCTGGCGACCGGAGATGCCTGCAGTCTTACTGTGGGAGTGGTAGAGGACCTGGCCACCAGTGGACACGGCATGTTCCGGGGTGTCTGCTCGAACTACCTGGCTGCCCAGCCGGTTGGGGCCACGGTGTATGGTTTCATCCGCAAGCCTACCATTCCATTTCGCCCGCCCGACAATCCGCATGTGCCGATGATCATGGTTGGACCCGGCACCGGGGTCGCCCCATTCCGCGGCTTGCTTCAGGAGCGTGCGGCGCTGAGGCAGAAGGGTGTGCCCGTGGGCGAGTCCATGCTCTTCTTTGGCTGTCGCGATCCGGTGCAGGATTTTCTCTACGAAGACGAGTTGCGGGGATTCGAGGCTGCAGGAGTCACGCGTCTCTTCCCTGTGTTCTCGCGCGAACCCGACAAACCCAAGACCTATGTCCAGCAGGCGATCCAGGCGAACAGCGATGACGTGTGGCGATTGCTGCAGCAGGACGCAATTGTGTTCGTCTGCGGGGAGGCCGCGCGGATGGCTCCAGATGTGCGGCAGGCATTTGTTGGGGTGTTCCGGGAGCACACCGCTGCTGCAGAGGACGGGCAGACCTGGCTGGCCGGGCTGGTGGCGAACCATCGCTATCTTGAGGACATCTGGGGGTCTGCCCCGATGGTCGCCGACAGAAGCGCGAGTGATGTTGATATACGCGCCCGAACCGCGGCCTGAGGTTCTTCGCTGCGCACCGGTGATACGTCGAGTGTTAGGGAGGAGTATGCCATGTTAAAGCACGTTCTGACCATCGCAGCCATTTTTTTGCTCTCGATTTCTGGGGCGATGGCACAGATGTCGCCCAGCGCAATGGCCGCCAGAGCTTGCAGACCTGATATTGCGCGGCTCTGTGGTAACGTTGCACCGGGACAAGGCCGTATCAAAGCCTGCATGAAGGCACACATCCGGGAGCTCTCCGACCCCTGCAAAGAAGCGCTCTTCCAGGCTTGGCTGCGAGAGTGACGGACCGAACATAGCTGGCGCGTATCAAGCACCTCCAAGTGCGAAATTCGCTGTTTGGGTTAGAGATGAGTAGTCCTGGCGCGCTGCGACTAAAGCTAACATCCACGGATCACCCGAAGCCTGGATACAACCGACGCTCGAGCAGCTCAACAATTTTATCACGCTTTGGGTGATCATAGATCCCTTCGCCGCGGTGCCGATGTTCATTGGCCTCACTGGGGGTTATGATGTTCACGTCCGGCGCAGGGTCGCAGTTGCCGCAATAGTTACATCCTTCCTCGTTCTTGGTTTATTTATCGCTCTGGGCCAGATTATCATCGAGGCCATAGGAGTGTCGTTGCGCGATTTTCAAATTGCCGGCGGCCTTATTCTCTTCCTGTTTGCGGCGAACATGGTGATCGGTGAGCGGCAGGAAAGTCCGGAAGCATCATCCAATCCTACAAGGATGTCGGAGATCGCTATTTATCCTCTTGCGGTTCCGACTTTAGCCGGACCGGGCGCGATGCTCACAGTCATGCTGCTGACCGACAACTCGCGCTTCTCAATCTTGGACCAACTGTTGACGACTGCGACGCTCGCCGTCGTCCTCATCATTACCCTCGCCATGCTGCTGGCCGCGGATCCAATCGCCCGCATAATCGGCCGACACGGCGCCAACGTGTTGAAGCGGATCATGGGCATGGTTGTAGCCGCAGTAGCGGTTAAGATCGTGCTTGGGGGCATTTCCGCTTGGTTGCATCTGCCGGGTTAGCGGTTTCTGATAGTAAAGTGTGGGGTGCCGTCGTGCTGACACCGGCTTCGCCGGTTAACGCGAGCCCTCGCCGACCGAGGGCAAAGGTCCCGCGACGGGATTGTCATAGCAGATCTTGGTTTTGCCCTGACCGGCCTGAGTCGCAAAGGCAGTATGCGGTGGAACCCCTTTGCCCTCGAGCGATTCCCCCAGAGGGCAGTGACAGGTCGCGACTGGAACGCCGTTGATCGCTCCGGCGGGATCACAGGCGAAGCTAAAGCAGTTAACGAGCTTGTCGCCAAGATTGAGGTCTGCTCTGCAGATCTGAGGCGGCGCCAAGTTTTCTGGCGGTTTCTGCACCCAGCCAGTGATCGCCTGAGGGATCTGCAACCGAGGTGCATAGAGCGACCAGACTTGCCCCTGCTGCGACGTGCAGGACCCATGCATGTTGCCACCGTTCAGATCGGCGATGGACGGTCCAGGGAGAATCGGGCAGGTGCAGTCATATTCTGGAAACCTCGCCTTCCCGCCGCCTATAACATTGACCGTGATAAACCGCCGAGTCGCCTTGCAGGTCGAGGCCGCGCACAACGCGAACTGTCCCTGACAGATTTGGAAGTCGTGACCGGCGGCCATGGCACTGTTGCCCCCTTGCAGACAGGGCGTAACGACCACCAAGAGAGCCAATAATGCTCCAACTGCGACGCGATAAGTGCGGATGCCGGTACTTGACTAAACGCTCGGGGAACATCGCAGTCATCGAGAGTCCTCCCGGAGGGAAAGCATAGGCTAGAACTGATCGCTTCGCAAGAACTGGTCGCGGGCTCGTAAGCGTGTCCCCGGTTAGCCTCTCCGGCTTGCGCGAAGCACGTTCGGGGTTGCTCGACCCCGACAGAGCGGTGTCGCATAGGCAGTTGCGTCCGCCGTCTGACTACGCAACGCTACTCGGCGCGATGAAATGTCCACCGACGAGGGTCTATCAATGGAAACCCGGCGAAATTTCATTCGGCTGACGTCTGCAAGCCTTAGTGCCTTGTTGATAGGGGGCGCCCGCCGGGCCAGGGCTCAGCCCGAGCCATCGCTGATTGTTCAGGTGGAGGCGATTTGCCGGCGGTTGGCGCCGCTCGGATGGCAAAAGATGATGCTTGCCGTGACAGGTGGGGCGCTGGACATCACTGCGTCCGATCTCGCCCGCGAACTGGCCAAGCCGGTCGCGATCCATCGCACTTATCCGGGCTTCGGCGATTTCGCTCTTGCCGGAAACCGGGGGATCGAGCCAGGCCGGCCTGACGAAAGCCTGCTCTATCACGCGCTTGCTGCGCCAACGGTTGTGTCGGACCCCGCCGGGCGCAAGCTGGGCGGCTTTCCGACCATCGAAGAGATCAACACTGTCGAGAACTACATTTACGCCACGCGCGCTGCCACGCTGGACGCACTCCGTGCGGCGACGAATGGCCTGCCGGCGGCAATTGCGACGTTCGCGCTGCATTACCGCAACGCGCCTGATTCGGTGAGCGGCAAGCATGCGCAACTTTGCTTCTCCCGTACCGGAATAGCGAGGCTCGGAGATCTCGAGCCGTTCCACGACGGTCCCCGGCGCTCCTTTGCCGGCCTCGATCCCGCCCGCCCATACAGCTTTCGCGTTGTTCCAACCCGCTTCGCTCCGTTTCTCGCGGTGCGTATGCCGGGGCAGGCCGGGGGATTCGGACCGCAGGATGCGCTCGCTGGCGATGCAGGCCGGGAGTTCTGGGTTCCGCTGCACAAGCTCTTCAGCGGTCGCGAATGCATCGCCGGCTTCGACCTCCAGGTTGCGCTCAGCAGCGGATTGCGGAACGACCTGCTCGCTTCGTTTCACCGCTTTCTGGAGTTTCAGGGCTTCCGGAACAACTACTACGGCGACGTACTGAAGGATTATCCGTTCACGATCGAGAATTCGCGCATCGCGGAACTATCCTCCCGCGGCGACTACGGCCCCGGGGTGCTCGTTCCTCATCCGGAGCCCTTTATCCTGCCGGCGACGTTTCGCGGAAGGCCTCTGACGTTTCCGGTTGATCCCGCCTTTACCGGGGAGCCCGTCAATATCCAGATGTCATCGCCCATGGTGTTGCCGGACGTGACTGCTACCATCAACGAGCCGAATTACTTAGACGATGCCGCGCAGGAGACGCGGCGCCCGGCACCGCAATACATCAACGCGCGTCACGCAGTAGAAAATGGCCGCGTGATCAACCTGAACGACAGCCCGGATCTGATGAAGATCCTTGCGCGCGGCGACTTCGATGCGCTGCATTATGTAGATACCAGCGGCGATGGCTGGGTGATTGCCGAATGTCCCCAGTTGCGGCAGACGGGGCTGACTAGCATCGCCGCCTTGTGCATGGTCGGCTTGCCGGACTTCCTGCCAAACGTGACTCAACGCGACCTGATGCTGTGGTGGCGGCGCGACGTGCCGGAGCGGCTTCGTGCTGCCTTGTGGGCGATTCCGCCCTTTGCACTATCTCAAACCCGCATCGCCGCCGACGTCGAGCTGCCGGTTGGGTTCAGCATCGAAGACGACACTGTCACCGCCATCGTCTCACAGCCCGAAGCCCCAGGAGCGCCGGTTCAGAGCGTCAACGGATCGTACCAGTTGCAGAAGGTGGGGCTGCCCGACGGCTCGACCGGGATTTTCGACCCGGGATGGGACACCAGCCTCGGGACACAATACGATGGCCCGACGCACACGCTGAAACGCTACCTTGCAAGCCATGGACTCGGCTCGCCGTTCATCGAGGATGCCAAGCTGTGCGCGGCATTGGGTAGCTACTGGCCGGCGGCCGCCCCGGATGCAACGCGGGAATACGAGCCGAACAAGCCCCTGAGTGGAGTCCTGTATCCCTGGCCAAGTATCGTCCCGCTGACCGATACCGAGATAGGCATGGTTCCCACCGCAAATGGCACGTTCATGTCCTGGGATGGCGTGCCCGGTCCGCAGCGCCGGAAGATCGGCGATCGCATCGTGGTTGCTTACCGCAACGTCCTCTACGTCGATTATATCGACATGCCCGGGACGATGACCGCGGCGCTGACCGCGCGCATCGATGCCGCCGAGTACAAAGCCCGCATTCTCGCAATGGCCGCAGTGTATTGGAGCCTGGGGATCCGCCCTTCTCCGGGGAAGACGGTGAACGATCTGTTGCGTGAGAAATCTGCCTGGGCCGTCCTGTCGTTTCGCCCTGTAACGCTGGAGGATGCTGCGTTCCAGGCGGCCGCCGCAGCCTCCCAGGCAAGCCTGAAGGGTTTCCGCCGCTACGCTGTGGATATCTATCGCTGGGGCGAACAGGCTCCTGACCCCGCCGACTTCAAGATCATCCTTGTGGACGTGCTCGAGGAGGCACATGCGTTTACCGACGGCCGGGTCGTCATTCTGAATCGCCGCGGCACGTGGCATCTGGACAACTCGATACCGACGTAATCGTCGCGGGCGGCGGCCCGGCGGGCGCCGCGACGGCGATCGCCTGCGTCCAGCGCGGTTTGCGCGTACGCCTGTTCGAGCGTGCTGTCTTCTCCGGGCACCGTCCGGGCGAGACATTGCATCCGGGCATCGAGCCTCTGCTGCGCCAGTTCGGCCTGGCTGAGCGGTTTCAGACCGCGGTCGGTGCGCGCCATTCCGGCATTTGGGTGAGCTGGGGCGGCCGGAAGCAGTTCCAGCCCTACCGCACCGACCAGGAGGGCGCATGGCACGGGTTCCAGGTCTCACGGACCGCCTTCGATCAGCTCCTGCTGGATTACGCGCATGAGCAGGGCGTCGAGGTGCACCAGCCCTGCGCGATCGATCGCGTGCAACTGGGTCAGGAGAACGAGGTTCGCGTGCTGACCGGCGCCGGTCCGTTCTCCGCACGGATCATCGTTGACGCGACAGGGCGGGCAAGCTGGCTTTCGCGCCGGCTCGGCATTGCCAGGAGCGCGCGGTCGCCGCGGCTGATCGCACGATACGGCTATGCCGCAGGGTCTTGTTCCGGACGTTACGAAGCGCCGGAGCTGACAGGGGATTCCAAAGGCTGGCTGTGGACCGCCATGGTGCAGCCGGGACTGTACCACTGGACATATGTCGCGGCGGACGGATCTCGGCCTCACCCGAGTTGGGTGCCGGTCGATTTGCGCGGGCTGACGCCCGTTGGACCATCGAAGGGTGCTGATGTCACCTGGCGCATGGCGACTCACTCCGCGCATCCGGCCTGGTTCATCGTCGGGGATGCGGCTTGCCTGCTCGACCCGCTGTCGTCGAAGGGCGTGCTCCGAGCGATGATGAGTGGCATTGGTGCGGGCCATCTGATTGCGAACGTCCTGGACGGCCGCATTGCCGCTGAGACCGCGGCGAACGTGTACCAGCGCTGGCTGTCGGAGTGGTTTGCGCAGGAGGCCATGCGTCTCGCGACATTCTATCGGCAGCTCGGGATTGCCGGCTTTACCTGACCGGCCACGGTGACCAAAAAACGAGCGAGAGTGCGCGCCTGGGTCGGGCGCAGAGGCGGCCTGGGCGGCAGCCAAACGCTCGCTGAATAGCCGTCCTGTTTCCCCATCAGTCTTATAACGGCCGGCCTGTCGGCTGACCGGTATTGACTCTTTGTTTCGCACGCGGCCGCCCCACCAACCCCGCGCGCATACCAGTCGGCGGAAGCGCCGACTGGTATCATTATATTATTCCCGCCCAAGCAGCGCACCAATCCATACGCAACCGGACCGAGAACGGACACACTTCACAAGCCTGAGTCGCTCCTTTCGGATACAACACAGGCCTAGGTTATCGTGTTGAACTGACCGCCGCACTTTGGACAGCGCACGCTCCCGCTTCGGCCTTTCGGGAGTTCGCAAGCCCGTCTCACATAGAGGACACCGCTGTACCACGCTATCAGCCTGCGGGGTCGATACATCCACTAGAGGTCGGTTTTCCTGGAGCCGGTGAACTTTGGGGCCGGTGGCGAAGACAAGCTTCAGGTCCGCCGCCGCCGCCGCAAACTCGGCGCTGGCTTGTGCATTGCTGAACATGAAGGCCTCGTTCATACCCCTCGCCGTTGAAAGGTTCAGAAGGCCGTAGCGCATAATTGGAAGCTCTCGGTTGTGCGCGAAACGGCGATGCCGCGACCCGTCCTTGTTTGCCTTCGCCCATGTTGAGCCCACAACTTGGGCATCGGACGGCACAAATTCGGTCTCCTCAAAGTCTGTCGCGGCCGAGGCAATCTCAAGTTCGGTGATGTCTATCAGCGCAAAGTCTGATCCCTGGCCTCCATCCACTAGAACGAAGCCGGGGTAAAAGTATGACGTGGATTTGCCCCTCAGGACGTCTATCGCTAAAGGGGGGTCATCCGTATCAATTAGAGACGCGGCCAACCGTCGGAGAATTGCGGGTCCGCGTGAGACCACGGTGCCCGCCCATCGTCTTGCCTTAACGCGATTGATGAGCTGCGTCGTCTGCACGCTCCACGCTCGCTGCGAAGATGCCATCTGGCCGAAAGCGGCCTGCATCCTGCGATGTGGCTCGGCAACTTCGGAATCCATATCAAAGTTGACAGAAATTCTCGTAGCGGCAAGGTTCCGGTCCAGCATCGCCACGTCAGACCGCCGAACGGCGAGCGCTCTACTTGTGCGTCTACGGATCGGCTTGGCGGCAACTGATATTAAGCTCATCCAGCCGAGTGTTCGTGCCGTCCAGGCCAAGCGTAGCTGCCATTTCGCCTTTCGGGTCTCGGCTTTGATTTCCTGCTCCCGGCGCCGGGTCGCCACGAGTAGCTCCTTAAAGCCATTGAGCCCCAGAGAGGTCATCTCCGATACGTTTCCGCCGCCAAAGTCTCTCCTGGTGCCTGGAATCAAGAATGGGTCGGTCGGTAATGGGCCAGACAATTGCGGGTCTCCTATCTGCCCCAAGGAGCGGCCACCACCACCTGAAACATTACCGCGCCATCCAATCGTAGTCACGAAGCCTTGCCTACCAACCTTTATTCGGACGGGCGGTACAGTCGTAAGTTCTGTGCGAAAACGGGAGTCCATAGGCAATCCTTTTCTGCGGCCGGCATCTCCAGCCCCAGAGATTATCCGCCGCGCTGAAAGAAGGGCTCACCCCAAATGCCCGGTCAAGACACCTGGCCGCAGAAAATCCAGGCCAGGAATGCGCCCCTGCCCCCGACGCCTCCTAAATCCTTGAACACACCAGACATTGCTGTTGCCGTCGCGGCAATGGCTCCTGCAACGAGCTAGGATCTTCCCAGCCGATGCCGGCTATCCATCGCCGGCCCGAAATCGGTACTCCAATCGGTACTCTATCAGCAGGCAGAGGCATTCTACGTCGTTATCGTCCAGGATATGGCCGGAAATGGCCCGCTCCCCTGGGCCCTGCATAGTCACCACCTCGGCGCCAATCTGCGGATCGTTCGAGCGCGTGCACCATACCTCGTCGTATGCCCGGATGGTCGCCTCGGCCACGGCCTGCGACGCCACTTCGCGGGTCTTGTGCGGATGTTCGCACCCGGCACCACGTATCCTGCCAACAGCAAAATGCCGTTTATCAAGGGACGCAGCCTGAGAGCGGGAACGACCTCGGGCGGGTTCAGAACAGTTCGGTCGCATTACTAAAGCTGAATTAGCTTGCTTGGACCTATGGCCCGTCGGTAAGCTCAGGAACCGATGCTGGTATGATAAGCCCGTGTCAGGTATGGAAACTGTCCCCTTAACGCGTCGTTGTTTAATATTGACTTGCGGAAGCGCCAGGCCTTCCTGCTCAGTCATTGCTTTTCACGAGTTTGCTGTGCAGTCTCCTCCTAATAAAGGCTGGTTGATAGCTGGGCCATGTCAACCGTCGCCTTAATGGCACAGTCTCCCCGCACGGCCATGACCCATCCTCTGCCACTCGATCCATGAGAGGCCCCATGAGCCACACTGATCAGATCCCTTTCACGCCTCCGGACTTCGTAGCCAATCCGGAGCCGCGCTGTCCTTGTCTGCTGCTGTTGGACACATCCGGGTCAATGCACGGCAGACCCATAGAGGGTCTTCGAGTTTTTAAAGAGGAGTTGACCATAGATGCTATGGCTATGCAGCGCGTTGAGGTCGCCGTAGTCACGTTCGGGCCTGTGCAGGTGGTCTCGGATTTCCAAACGGCCGATGCATTCCAACCACCAGTGCTTTCAGCGTCGGGCGATACCCCGATGGGAGCGGCGATTCTCCAGGGCCTAGATATGCTTGAGGCCAGAAGTCAACATACAGGCATAGTGGTATCGGCTATTACCGCCCCTGGGTGTTCCTGCTCACCGACGGTGCCCCAACGGATGCTTGGCAGCTCGCAGCAGAGAAGGTTAGGGCGGGGGATAATCAGGAGCGCAAGTCTTTCAGCTTCTTCGCTGTTGGAGTGGAAGGCGCAGACATGGGGAGGCTGGCCGCCATATGTAGCCCGGACCGACCGCCGTTGAAGCTCAAGGGCCTGAGCTTCCGCGAACTGTTTACGTGGCTCTCCAGCTCTCTTGGTGGAGTTGCTCGATCTCAACCCGGCCAACTTGTCGCGCTTCCAGCGCCATCGGGCTGGTCTTCGGTCGGATGAAAAACAAGGCGTGGCGGACTGCACATGCGTCCGTCATCGGCACCTCGCATGCGAAAACCGGCTCGCCGTGTCAGGATGCCGGGGCATGCACCGTCCTGACAGCCGTTGACGGCAGCGAAGTGTTGCTAGCAGCCGTATCGGACGGCGCGGGGACAGCAGGCCGATCAGAGGTCGGGTCTGCGCTCACCGTCGGCAGGTTCCTGGAATATTTCGCCGAAGCTGCCATGTCGGACCCCCGACTGCAATCAATGGACAAGGAGTTTGCCATAAGATGGCTTGAACTCTGTACAGGGCACCATCGCCACGTTGGCAGACACGGAACGGCGTCCAATCAGCGATTATGCATGCACCGTGCTAGTCTTACTGTGTCATAAAAATCCCCTTGTACAATTCGATCCTCGTTATGTACGGATGGAGATTCTCACTCGCGGAGGCGGAGTGTGGGTCTCGAATCCGACAGACACGGCAGCGAATCACGATTCGCGGCCTATGTGGAGGCACTGACAGCGACGCTCGGACACGCCGACCGAGCGGCGCCGTTCCACTCTTACTGTACTGGTTTGGTGTTGCCCGGCCCGCGGAAGAGCATCGAACCGATGGCCGCCCGTGTAGCACCGGCACGGGTGCAGGCGACGCACCAATCGCTGCATCATCTTGTCGCCAAAGCCGACTGGTCGGACGAGGCGGTGCTCAACGTCGTGCGTCAGCAAGTGTTACCCTCCATCGAGCAGCACGACGCGATCCGTGCATGGATTATCGACGATACCGCATTTCCCAAGAAGGGGACGCATTCGGTTGGCGTCGCGAGGCAGTACTGCGGTCAGCTCGGCAAGCAGGATAATTGCCAGGTCGCGGTGAGTTTGTCAATCGCCAACGACCACGCCAGCCTGCCGATCGCGTACCGGCTGTATCTGCCGGAAGTGTGGGCCAATGACGTGGCCCGACGCGCCAAGACAGACATTCCCGATGACATTGCGTTCCAGACCAAACCACAGATCGCCCTGGGGCAGATCCAATCGGCGCTGCTGGCCGGCGTGCCACCGGCAACTCTGCTGATGGATGCAGGCTATGGCGTCGATACCGAGTTCCGCGATGGCATCACCGAACTTGGCTTGCGCTATGTCGCCGGCATTCCCTCTTCCACCAGCGTCTGGGCTCCGGGCACGGCGCCGAAGCGACCGAAACGCTGGAGCGGAAATGGGCGCCCGCCGAAGCTGGTGCGACGCGATGCGAAGCATAAGCCGGTGTCTGTCAAGGAATTGGCACTGAGATTGCCGAAACAGCAGTGGCACAGCGTCACTTGGCGCGAAGGCAGCAACGCCAGGCTGACGTCTCGTTTTGCTGCGGTACGGGTGCGGCCCGCGCATCGTGACTATTATCGCACCAGCCCGAGACCGGAAGAATGGTGCTTGATCGAATGGCCGAAGGGAGAGACAGAGCCAACTAAATATTGGTTGTCGACGCTCTCGGCCGATATGCCGCTGCGGAATCTGGTCAATCTGGCCAAACTGCGCTGGCGGATTGAGCGCGACTATCAGGAATTGAAGCAGGAGCTTGGGCTCGGCCACTATGAAGGACGCGGCTGGCGTGGCTTTCATCATCACGCCACGCTGACGATCGCAGCCTACGGCTTCCTGATCTCGGAACGGAGTGCGATTCCCCCCTCAGGAGAACCTCGAGCCCGGATCTTCCAAATGCCTTCTCTACCCCGCAGTTACCGACCCCGTGGGTCCCCCAGTCAGGCCTGAGCGCCATGTCTTCAACTCCATTGCCACGGTCCGTATCGCGATCGCTCATGCATTGGTGCAAACTCTCCCGCGCTGCCCTCGCTGCCAGCGCATTACGTCGCGCAGGAATTTATGACACAGTAAGACTAGGCGCGGTGGTTAGCGCCCACGCAGCGGCGTATCTCCAGATCGGCGATGGCGCAATCGTCGTAGCGACAGAGGAACCTGGTGAATACACCTGGGTCTTTTGGCCGCAGCATGGCGAATACGCCAACAGCACCTACTTCCTCACCCAGGATGCTGCTTCCGAAGCACTGATGTTCGAGACTGGACCACCAGTCCAGGAGGTCGCGATATTCTCCGACGGCATCGAGCGCCTGGTTCTCGATATGGTGGCTCGCACAGTTCACTCGCCAGCATTCAGGCCCGTCTTCCAATGGCTGGCGAAGACGGCACCCGAAGCTGCGCAAGAGACAGGGCAGGCCCTGGCTGCATATTTGTCGTCAGACCACGTCACTAGCCGCACAGACGATGACAAGACACTCGTGATGGCGACACGCGTCTCCACCGCCGGACTTCAGGATTAACGGAGTGGCTGTTCCTCGTGTTTTCGACGCGAACCGGACGCCAGTCGTTCTCGGGAAAGAACTCGGTCGCGGGGTGAAGGCGCAGTCCACGACATCCAAGGCCGGCCCGACAGCGTCGCTAAGATATACCTGAGGCAACCAGCACCAGCGCATCAAGCGAAGCTGACTGCGATGACAGCAATGGCCAGCTCTGGCTTGCTACGGCTGGCCGCCTGGCCCACGAGTACGTTACACGACGCACCTGGCTCCATCGTTGGCTTCATGATGCCTAAGGTGATGGGCCACAATCCGGTATTCAAGCTCTACGGGCCGAAGCTGCGGCTTCAGGAGTTCCCCCATGCTGACTGGCGCTTCTTGATTTATGCGGCTGCAAACACAGCCCGTGCCTTTTCTACAATACACGCTGCCGGGCTTGTCATCGGAGACGTCAATCGTGGCAACCTCGTTGTGGGATGCTACAGTCCGTCTCATTGATTGCGACAGTTTCCAGGTCTCCAAAGACAAGCACACTTGGTTGTGCGAGGTGGTGCCGTCGCGAATTGTGTGGAAATTCGGTGGCGAGGTCTCCGATGCAATGAATAGCGGTTCAAGCTGCTAGGTCAATGCACGGAGGAATGAGCTTCTCGGGAAGCGTCTGCCAACCATCGACCTTCCGCATGGTGATCTGACCCGAGGCGAGTAGGGCCCAAAACAACATCGCCGCGGTTTCCGCCGACGGCAGCACCGTCTGCGTTTTGATCCGTCTCCTAAATTCTTCGTGGAGTCGCTCGATAGCGTTCGTGGTTCGCGCCGACTTCCACTGGCTTTCGGGCAACCGGGTGAAGGTGAAGAGCCGGTCGCCGGCTTCTTCCAAGCTCTGGGCCACAGCGCGGCATTTCAGTCGCCATTTGCGTAGGAAGGCTCGGCGCTTAGCCTCGATCTCCTTTGCCGTCTTTGCATAGATCATGTCGTTGTAGTCGGCGGAGATCTCGTCGTGCAGTGAATCAGGCGCGTGCGCCAAAAGATTGCGGTGTTTATGCACGGTGCAGCGCTGGGTGGGAACTTCTGGCCACAACGAGGCAAGTGCCTTTTCCAGCCCGGCGGCACCATCGACGATCAGGAATTCGGGGGTTGGCAAACCACGGGCAATAAGATCATTGAGCACGCCACGCCACGCGGCTTCGCTTTCGCCCCCCATGTTTCGCGCCGCGAGCAAAACCTTCTGGCCATCGCGGCGAATGCCCAGGACCACCAGGAGCGAAATGTTGGTGGCCTTGCGGTCGAGCCGCACGCGCACCCCGCTGCCATCGAGAATCAGCCGGACAATGTCCGCGTTTGCAAGCTCGCGCCGCGTCCAGGCTTCCCAATCGGACTTCACCTTGCGCCACACGCGGCTGACTACGTCCTTGCCAACCGCGCCCTTGAACAGCGCCGCAAGCGCCCGTTTCACTCGCCGGGTATTGGTGCCGGCGAGATATGTCGATGCAATGAGCGCTTCGACCTGCCGGGTCATCCGCGCGTAGCGGGGCAGCACGGTGCTCTGCCATTCTCGGCTAGCCCCGTCCCCAGCAACCAGCCGGGCCCGAGGAACCGCGATCTCGATTGGGCCAAATGATCCAAGAAGCCGGCGCGTCCGCGTACCGTGCCGGTAGCCACCGCCCGAACCCCTTTGGTAGCGGCTGCGCCCCAGGGCCGTCGTCACCTCCTGCTCAATCATTTCCTCCAGGAAGCCCCGTACCCGCTCCCGCAGCTCGGCTTCGATGGGGTCGAACCAGGCCTCCGAAGTGAGCAGCGGCGCCGTATCTATCGTGCTATTTTTGTCCATGGCGTGGTCTCCGCCGGCGCGACAACGCCGGTTACGAGTCGTTGATCCAACTCGGAGATTACGCCACCTCTATTTCCACCACTTCCGCGAGTACGTCATGAAAGCTAATGATTGCCTGTGGGTGAAAGTCTCATCCGGCCAAAGTCGTAGCGGGCAGGTCGGGACCGAGTCTTGCGGGCGCCGCGGTAACGCGGGGTTCGAAGTGTAGACAGGGGCCATGCGGGGTGCGGGGTTGAGCCACGAAAGGTGAAGATCGCGGAGGCCGAGTGTGTTCGCGTACACGAAGGCAGCACGTGCGTCATCGCTAGGCGAGATGACGTCGCTCCGCCGGGGTCGAAGGCCGCATCACGTATGGAAAGCAAGCATTGGAACATGAGAGGCCCGACCGGGTCCGCCGGATTGGTTTCCGGCGGGGGATGGAGGCAAGGGACAACCGGAGCCGACATCCGAGCTGAGGTCGGGAGTCGGACTGGCGCATAGTACCGATGACGCCGTCGAAGGAAACGAAGCGCGCCGCGGGAAGGAGCCAGCCCGGGAGGAGCCCTGGCGAGAGGGGCGAGGTCCGGACACAGAGCCGGGTCACCTGGCCATCCATCCTCGCACGGGTGAACGCAGCGGCTCGCAAGGCCGCCCAGACCCGGTTCACTGCCCTGCTGCATCACGTCGACGTCGCTGCGCTCGAACGAGCGTTTCGACGTCAGAAGCAGCGGGCGAGCGCGGGAGTCGATGGGGTCACGGTGGCGGACTACGAGCAGAACCTGGAAGCCAACCTCCAGGACCTCTGCACGCGCGTCCACACCGGGCGCTACCGGCCACAGCCGGTCAGGCGTGTCTACATCCCGAAAGCAGATGGCGGGCAGCGCCCGCTCGGTGTTCCAACCTTGGAGGATAAGATCGTCCAGGGTGCGGTCGCCGAGGTGCTGAGCGCCATCTACGAAGTCGATTTCCTTGGTTTCTCCTATGGCTTTCGGCCGGGGCGGAATCCACACCAGGCTCTGTCGGCGTTTCACACGGCGATCATGAGCCAGCACGTGAATTGGGTGCTCGATGCCGACATCCGTAACTTCTTTGGCTCGGTCGACCACGAGTGGTTGTTGCTGATGGTAGCGCACAGGATCGCCGATCCACGAATCATCCGACTGATCCGGATGTGGCTTGAGGCGGGCGTCCTGGAGGGCGATGAGTGGCACCAGACGGACGAGGGAACGCCGCAAGGCGCGGGCATGACGCCCTGAACGCAAAAGGTAACTTCGATCATCAAGGGCAGCCGGCGCCGAGGGCGTGGGCTGGGAGTCATTGCCATTCGGCGGCGTGGAGGAGAGCGGGATGGAGTGCCGGATGGTGATGGTCTCGTCGCCGATCAGTATCTCCTTGATGACGAGGCGGACGATCCGCTGACGTTCCTGGATGTCGAGGGTATCAGCGGAGGTCCGTAGCCGGGCCAAGAAGCCCGAGAGGGTCTCTGCGAGGCGTAGATAGACGACGCGGTCGTTTATCTGATCGAGGATCGACTGCAGCTCGGTCTGCAAAGTATGCTCGCGCTGTCGTAGCTCGGGCATTCGTCGCCGCAACTCGTCGAGCGACAGAAGGTCTTCCTGATAGGCGGTCAGCAGGCGATCCATGCTCTTCCGGGCTCGTGCCAGCTCCCGCTGCAGCGCTTTCTCCCGCTGCTTTGCCGGGTCAGCCGTCCGCGCTGCCGCCAGTCGGCGATCGAGTTCGCTTTGGATCAGGCTGGGATCCTCCAGCAAGCGGACAACCTCGGTCCACACGACGTGGTCGAGGAGATCCTGGCGGATTGGACGGTTATCGCATACCGGACCGCCAAGGCGGCGCCAAGCATCGGATCCGAGGCATCGGTAGTAGTGAATGTTGCGGGTGCTTGAGCGGGTCGACGTGCGCGACAGCGCGTAGCCGCATTTGCTGCACGACACCAAGCCCTGCACGATGCTGGGTGCGATCGTGCGACGCGGCGCGAGCTTCTTGTTTTGCTCCAGCAGCTCTTGGGCTCGAGCGAAGGTATCCTCATCGACGATTGCCGGGACCGCGATCTCGATCCAATCGGCACGAGGTCGTTCGTGGTGGGCGCTGTCACGCGTGCCGATACCGCCGCGCAGGCGTAGCGGACGCGTGATGCGCTGACGTGGCGCCGTCTCGGTCTTCCCGAAGCATGCCGTCCCCTTGTAAGCCGGATTGCGCAACATCGCCCAGATCGTGGAACGCTCCCAGCGCGAGATCTGCTTGCGGGTCGGCACGCCCCGCTCGTTGAGCAGCCGCGTGATGCCGCCGATGCTCATGCCAGCGACAATGTATCGGTCGTAGACCGTACGAACGATGTCGGCTTCCGCGTCAATGACTTCATACCGGGCTGCTGCATCGTCGCTCTTGCGAACATAACGATAGCCGTACGGGGCGCCGCTGAGCACATTGACTTGGCCTTCGCGGGCCCGGTGGCGCTTGCCGCGGCGCGATCGTTCGAGGATCTGTGCCCGCTCGTATTCCGCGATCATGCCTTGGAATTGCACCAGCAGCTGGTCCTCCGCGGTCGCTGCCTGAGGTGCCTTGAGGAAGACGGTATCGACACCATGGCGCGCGAGTTCCTCGATCAGAAGAATCTGATAGGCGTATTTGCGGCTCAGCCGGTCGGGCGCATATACCAGCACGGCCTCGATCTGACCTTCCGCCGCGAGATCGCGTACCCGCTCGAGCCCGGGGCGTACCAACGAAGCACCGCTATAACCTTCGTCTTCGAAGACCCATTCTGCCGGCACCTGATAGCCGCGGCTCTGCGCAAAATCGATCAGCGCCGCCGTCTGGCTGGCGATCGTGCTCTCCTCCCGCTGCTTGTCCGAAGACACCCTTGCGTAGATCGCCGCGATCGGCATTGCCGCTCTCCATCACCCTGGAACGTTCGCCGACAATCCGGACCTGGTCGGGAACGAGGAGCTCGTAGACTTGCTGAAGCTTGATCCCGAGCAGACGGTCGAACGCGTAATCGAGCTGGACTTGGTAGCGATCCCGACGCGACCGTCGGTCAGCCATGCCCGCGTACGGCCGCGAGAAAGGCCGTGATCGCGCGCGTCACGATCTCGCTGACCGTCAAGCCGCTGATCACCGAATAGGCCCGCACATCGCGCACGACGTTCGCTGGCATCTTCAGCGTGATCGGCACCGACGGTGCGATTACTGGCACCGCATGGCCGATCGCCTGCGCTTCCTGAAGGTAGCGGTATGCCTGGCGTCGCGAGAGCCCAAACTGGCGAGACAACGACACGACCGCGTCCGCCATGCCGGTCCCATGCACCAGCAAGCTGTGCGCCGCGTTCAGCCGCTCGGCCTTCTGGGCATCGGTCGCTCGCGCCATGTGACATATACATATTACCATTTACGGCGCAAGTCAAGCACCGATCCGCCCCGCCATTGCCCAATCTCACGCTCAAATCGAAAGTTACCTTTTGCGTTCAGGGCGTCATCAGCCCGCTGCTCGCCAACATCTTTCTGCACTATGTGCTCGATCTCTGGGTCCACCAATGGCGCCGTCGCCATGCACACGGTCGCGTGTCGATCGTGCGTTATGCCGACGATTTCGTGATGGGCTTCGAGAAATCGGCCGATGCGCAGCAGATGCTGGCGAACCTCAAGGAGCGACTGGCGAAGTTTGGCCTGTCGTTGCACGAGGACAAGACGCGCCTGATCGAGTTTGGCCGATTGCCGGCCTTGACTCGGCAGCAACGCCACGAGCGGCGCCCAGAAACCTTCGCCTTTCTTGGCTTCACCCACTACTGCGGGTGGACCCGGGATGGCAGGTTCATCGTGAAGCAGAAGAACTCAGGGCAAGCGCCTGACGCGTAAGTTGAAGGCGCTGCGCCAGAACGCGTGGCGGCACATGCACGCGCCAGTGGCCGATCAGCATTGCTGGCTATCCAGCGTGCTACGAGGTCACTACGGCTACTACGGGGTGCCGCACAACTGGCGCGCTATGAGCGGGTTCCATCAGGAAGTCCGACGAATCTGGATCACCTGCCTCCGGCGGCGAAGCCAGAAGGGCCGGCGTATGACCTGGGACCAGTTCCAAGCCCTGACCGAGCGCTTTCCCTTGCCGCAACCTCGTATCACTCATCCTTGGGCGGCAGGCACGGCGCGATGCGGGTAACTCCCGGGAAGAGCCGGGTGCGGGAAAGCCGCATGCCCGGATCTGTGAGGGCGAAGCCGAATGGCCTAGCTAGCTCGGTGGATAAGAGATTAACGGGCAGCGTGGCCACCGGGTGCGAGGGCGCATCAGCGTGAGCAAGCGACGGCACGGCCTGAACCGTTGTCGATATCGCGGTGATGACGGGATGAAGCGCTGGGTCGGCCTCGGGGTAAACAAGGATCGGCAGCAGGTCTGATCGCCTCTGACGCAAGACTGCAGCACCTTGCGGTGACCTGTCGAGCTGTTCCGGGCAGACCCCAACGTTCTCGTTCAAGCCGCACCCCTTCCACCGGGACAGCGAATTTTGGAAAGTAGCTACTCGACCGGCACCGTGCGAGGTTGGCGTAGGCACTCACCAACCTCCGGAGATGCAAGCCAGGACCAGCTACGCTGGCGTCACCAGGACATTAAACCACGACAATTTCGGTCTGGCTGTCTTAATATTCCAGTTGCTATGCATGGGACGCCATCCGTTCGCAGGGCGTTTCCTCGGCGCTGGTGACCCTCCGTCCATCCCGGAAGCGATTGCGAAGTTCCGATACGCTTATGCGCGCGATAGCCAGCGCACCATGCTTGCGCCATCTGCGGGCAGTTTACCCATGGATGCGCTTACAACTGAGGTCCAGGACTTGTTCGAAGCTGCCTTCGAGCCCTCTGCTGTCCGCTACGGTAGACCCACTGGCCAGGAATGGGTTAAGGCGCTTAACGCGCTGGGATCCAGTCTCCGGGAATGCCAACGGAATCAAGCACACCATTACCTGTCCCGGCTACCTCATTGCCCATGGTGCGAGATAGAAGCCGCCAGTGGGGCTCCGCTGTTCCCAGTTGTCTTCGTCACCGCGCCAGGGGCGACAACGGAGATTATCGCTCTGTGGCAGGAACTGACTCGCTTGGGCGAACCTCCACCGCTTCCCCCATTGCCTGATCTGAAGGACAAGAAGGTCAAGCCTTCCACGCGCCCACTGAGGTTGGCTAAGTCGGCTCAGCGATGGCGAGCTTGGTCCTATACTTCGCTCGCGGCTTCCGCAGCGTGCGCAATTGCCGTTGCCGGTCCAAGTCTACGGCTCTTGGTAGGTTCAGCGATCGCCGCGAGCACCGCTAGCATAGTCGGACTGGGTAGAACGGTCCCAACTAGGGAAAGTCTGATCAAGCCGACATTCGGCTTTGAGGAGCGCCTATTCATATCGATATAGCAGCGAATGTCGCGCAATGACGATACTGCGGTCCCTTTGTTTGCGATCTGGGACACGTGCCAGCGGCGCTGCGGACAAACTCCGCCTGTCAGGCGCAGCCTAGTCCGAACTTCCTAGCCTCGAGACACGCAAGTTACTGAAGCATCTATACATTCTGTCTCGCGACCTGTGGATTACTGGCTACAGTTGACGCCGAGGAGATTGAATGCCTTCTGCTGCAGCGGTGTTGGCCTTGTGACGACGGTAAGGCGATAGTCCGGTGTGATCGCGGTGGTGATGGTGTTGCGCACTACGGTTGCCAGATCGCCGAGCAATGAACGGAAGCTATGCACCGGCAGGCCGTCCGTGGTGAGCCCTGTGGTCTGCTTGGCGATGGCAGCCGGGGAACGTTGCGCTTCCGACACTACGCTGTCTCGCAAGGCTTCGGCCGCTTCCCTATCGGCGTCATCGAACAGCATTGGCGCCAGGCAGGTCCGCATATGCCATTCGAGGTAGTAGGCTAACATGCACAGGAAGACGTGGGCCCGCACGCGGTCTGCCAGCCAATGATGGACAGGCCTGATCTGCAGATCGACGGTTTTGATGCAGCGAAAGGCCCGCTCCACAAGCGCAAGCGACTTGTAGCTTCGCACGGTCGTGGTGTCATCGAGCGCGCTTTCCGGCAGGCTGGTGCGCACGACATAGACGCCATCGGTTGCTGCTTCAGCGACGATCTCGGCGGTCTTGCGGGCGAAGCTGAAGACGGTATCGGTGATCTCGATGACAAAATGCTTGCCTACCTTGTGCTTGTTGATCACCGCGCCAACCGCGAGTGCGATCCGCGCAGCGCCCCGGAGGGGATTGCGCTTGCGAGCGACCGCGATCTGGATACGGGAGAGGTCACGTTCGGTGGCGGCCAGCAGATCCTCCCGCTTGCGGGCGCGCTCGACGGCGAGATCGGGATTACGGCAAACGATCAGGCGCTCACCCGGAAATTCGGGCGCCGTGATACTGGCCAAGTCGCGCTGATCGAACAGCGAGAGTTGCAAAGCGCCGGTTTCCATCAACGCCTTGATCGCCGGCGCGCGCAGTGCCGTGATCCAGTCGAAGCCTGCCGATTTAACGTCATTGGTGATGCGTGCTTGGGTGATCATGCCACGGTCACCGACCATGACCACGTGGTCGAGATGGAACCGCCGCTTCAGCTTTTCGATCTGATTGGCAAGCGTAATCGGATCGGCGGTATCGCCCTCAAACACCTCGATGGCGATCGGACAGCCATCGGGAGCGCAGAGTAGGCCGTATATGATTTGCAGCGTGCCCTTCTTGCCGTCGCGGCTGTAGCCACGCTGGGCGAGCGGGCAGCAGCGGCCTTCCATGTAGCTTGACGAGACATCATATAACACCAGTGTGCCATCGCTGAGATGGCGCTTGGCTAAGGCTGTCTCGATGGCAGGCTGGCGTTCCAGCAGCCAGTCCAGTGCGGCATAGAGTTCGTCCTCGTCGACCTCACCGAGGCCAAGCATTTCGCCAAGGCTCGATGCAGCCGTGGCGGAGGAAAGTGCACGAGCGGTGGCGAGCTTGGATGCCGGCTCGATAATGCGCCCGATCATCAGCGCGAGGGCAAGATCACGGTATCGCTCGCGATCGCCGAGCATCCGATCAAGCCCTATCTTGCGGGCAGTCCCGAGCGCTGCTGCAACGTGCCCGTGCGGCAGACTGCGGGTGATGGTGAACGCATCCCGCTCGGCCGGAATGACAACGCCGCCTTTGAGAACACCGCGCAGGCCTTCAACGTGCTCGGCGGGCCAATCGGAGAGGTTGCAGATCGTGCGCTTACGGACCTTGCCATCCTGGCGGTAACTCTCGCGCAGCAGAATGGCGGGAGGCGAGTTCCGATTCGGAACAGCTTCGATATACATGGCAACGCATTGGCACAACACCGCCGCGAGTACAAGTCCAAATTTCCGGATTACATGGCTACGTTTGGGACCAGTCTCGTGCTTCTGTCCCTACTGTTCCTGCCACTTCACACTCTCCGAAAGAAGGAAGTTCGGCCTAGTCGGTGGCGAACAGTGAACAAGTTGGCCAATGCCGCGGTCACGAATAAGCGGTGCGCGTTCTTGTCCAGCCCGCGGTAGCGCACCTGGGCGAAGCCGAACAGCCGCTTGATGACGCCGATGCTGTGCTCGACCTTGGCCCGGACCTTGGATTTGGTGCGGTTCCGCGCCTTCTCCGCCTCATCGACGGCGTCGCGATACCGATACCGGCGGTTCGTGAAGTCCTTGGCGCGCGGCGCATGTTTGCGGATCACATCGCCCTGCCCCTGATAGGCTCGATCGCCCCAGACCCGGGTCTCCTCGCCATGCAAGAGATCCGGCAGCACCGTCGCATCATGCACGTTGGCCGCCGTCGCCACCACTGCGTGGATGACCTTAGTCTTACTATCCACCCCGAAATGCGCTTTCATCCCGAAATACCATTGGTTACCCTTCTTGGTTTGATGCATCTCGGGATCGCGGGACTTGGTGGCATTCTTGGTCGAACTCGGCGCGCTGATGATAGTCGCGTCAACGATCGTACCTGCATTCACCTTGAGGCCCCGGGCTTCAAGGTGCTCGTGCACTCGTTCGAACATCTGCCGTCCGAGCTCGTGCTTCTCCAGCAGGTGGCGGAACTTGCACACCGTGGTCTCATCCGGCGCCGGCTCGCGCCCGAGGTCGATGCCGACAAATCGCCGCATCGACACTGACTTGTACAACGCCTCCTCAACCGCGGGATCGGAAAGATTGAACCATAGCTGCAAGAAATAGATCCGCAGCATCCATAAAAAGATCCCCCGCGCTCTGTTTCTGGGGCCCTGGGTGATAGACGAAGACGGCTGGATTCGGCCTGATTGGGAGGCAGGCTTACAGTGCTCGGGCAGCCGAATTCAGTATTATCATGACATTTGCCTGAAAAGTGCGCAGGTGCAAAAAAATGGCGGCCTCGCCAATCCGGCCCAATGGAGGCAGTCGCAACAAAGGCGGAGCCGCCAAGCGGGTCGGCTGATGGCGTCGCCCCGCAGACTAAGATAGCGGGCCGTCCCACCAACGACGTCGCGATTTACGCTGCATTGGATGCGCTAAATCAGGGGGGTCATCGCGTGCATGCAATGCCTCCAACGACATTGGCCGGCTTGGTTGCCAAGCGCTGCGGCGCCAAGTTGGGGGACCAAGGATGGGCACCCCGCACGGTGCTGGGTCATATCCGGGACTGGCGCGAGGGCAAAGCGCCAAAGAGTTGGCGGAGGAAGTAACCGCGAAGCCCCGTTTTGCGTTTTTTCGCGTGAGTTCTCGCAGTTTTCGCAATTAGTTTTCGCACGCCGACTGCCGCATCTATGCGCCATGCATCCGCATGGAGCACAAGATGACGAACGAGATTATCAGCTATCTGGACGAGGCCGGGGCGGCGCGGGAGCTGCACGTGGCCCGGCGCACACTCCAGCGCTGGAGAGTAACTGGTCAGGGGCCATCCTACACCCGAGTAGGGGCGCGCCGTGTCCTGTATCCGGCCGACGCATTGCACCGCTGGGCGGGGGAACGCACCTACGCCCATCGTGCAGCCGAGATCGCGACTGAAACCACCCTTGCATAGTTTGCCGCCGGCCCGGAGGTGCGGGACCCGGCGGCGGTCGGAGGAAAGTGCTAACGGTTGGATGCCGGGCGCACATTACCCGATCTGCCCACGCGGCGCCAGCACTTAATCGGGTCGGCCCTGAAAAAAGGTCGGCTAATGATGCGAAAGTTTAGTTACCGCCACATTGACGCTGCGCTCGCGAAGCAGCGCGAGCTTCAGGCCACTATCCGCCTCCTCGAACGCGATGCGACCGAGATCGTGGCACACGACGCGATGTCTGCGCTGGCCCTAGCTTTCGCCGCCAGCGAGCTGCGCGAACTCGATGCTGCGGGAGGCGCCGCTATGATCGCGTTCGCCGATCTTGCCGCGCATCGCCGGTGGGTTGCGTGGCGCGGCGAGCCGCGCGACGACGATATTACGAAGGCGCCATATATTGGTCCAGGCATCAAAGCACGCGCCGATGATCCGTCCGGGTGGATTACTCGCGCCCAAGCCGAGACGCTTGCGTCGAGGATCATGGACGGACACGGCGGGGGCATCGGCCTGGAGCTGGGCATGGTTGCTGATGTTACGCTCGGCGGCGTTGATCTGGACACGTGCCGCGACCCCACGACCGGCAAGATAGAGCCGTGGGCACAAGAGGTAATCGACCGGCTGGCGACATACAGCGAAGTCTCGCCCAGCGGGACCGGGATCAAGTGCTACTTCCAGTATGATCGCGCCGACTTGGATGCGTTACGAACCGTGATGGGCGGGACTCTGGGGCGCAAATGGGCACGCGAGCGGAAGAAGCATGCGCCTAGCATCGAGCTGTATCTTGCCAATCGCTACTTCGCAGTGACGGGTGAGCATCTTGTCGGCACGCCGCCCGATTTACGGCCGGTTTTCCGAGATACGATCCTGTGGATTCTCCGTGATGCGGGACCGGCATTCAGGGCGGGCGGGGATGCATCGGCTGGAGCGTATCAGGATGGTGGCAATGATGGGCTACACGCCCGGATTAAAACCGCATGTGACACTTCGCCTAAACTCGCCCAACGCTGGACGGGCGACTGGGCGGGACTTTCCGATATCACCCGCTCTGGCCGCGCCATGTCGCTGCTACGGCTACTTCATGAGGCCGGATTTGGACGTGATGATGCAAAAGCGGCGCTGCGTCTCCACCACGACTCTGATTTGGACGCCTGGCTCGCGGAATCGGATGGCCAGCGCGAGTTTCAGCGAGCATGGGATAAGGTCGAGAACAGTACATCGGCCTCGCCGCCCGAGTGGGGCGAGCCCGACATGTCGGTGCTGCGGCTCAATCGTCGCCCGCCACCGAAGTTGCCATTGGAGGTGTTCGGTCCCGAGTGGCAAACCTGGATCACAAACGCCGCCGAGGCGGCCGCATGTCCGCCGGACTACGTGGCAGCAACTCTGCTCGCCAGCACCTCTGCTCTGATCGGCAATGCTCGCTGGGCGCAGGCCAACCAGGGCTGGGCTGAGCCCCCGCATCTCTGGTGCGGCAGCGTAGGCGATTCCGGTTGTGGCAAATCCCCTGGTTCGGATGCGCTGCTGCGGCACGTGCTGCCTCATATCGAAGCGCGTATGGCGGCCGATTTCCCCGACCAGTTGCGGGAATGGAGAGCCGCAGCGGAGAGCAGGGCAGCCAAAACAGAAGCCTGGAAGGCCGATGTCCGCAAGGCAGAGAAGGAAGGCGCTGCACCGCCCCTTCCTCCGATAGAGAATGACCAACCGGAACCACAGGCACCGAGACTACGACAGAATGACGTAACGATAGAGAAAGTCGCCGCCCTGCTGGCCTCAGCCGCCCCGAAAGGGCTGCTGATCGTGCGCGATGAGCTGTCTGGGTGGATGCTCGGCATGACCAGCTACAACTCTGCCGGACGGGCGTTCTGGATCGAGGCTTATGGCGGCCGGCCCTATCGGGTGGAGCGGCAGAAATCGCCCCGGCCCATCGAGGTGCCGCACCTCGCCGTGGCGGTGACAGGCGGAACGCAGCCCGACAAGCTCGCCGAGCTGTTCCGGGAGGCCGACGATGGCCTCCTGGCGAGGCTCTGCTGGTTCTGGCCAGACCCCGTGCCCTTCGCACTTGGGCGAGCTGTCCCCGACACGGCCTGGGCTATCGAAGCACTGGATCGGCTCCGGTTGCTCGATCTGGCCCGGACGGATGATCGCCCGGCCCCCGTCATGGTCCCGCTGGCAGCGAGCGCCCTGCCTGCCATCGAGGCCTTCGGCCGCGAGATGCAGGAGAGCCAGAGTAACGCCGGCGGGCTGATGCGGTCAGCTTACGGCAAGGCGCGTGGTACTGCGCTGCGGCTATCCTTGAGCCTGGAGTACCTGTGGTGGTGTGCGCGAACCGGCTTCGACGCGCCTCCAGCCGGGATTACCGAGCGGGCCTTTATGGCAGCTGCGACGCTGGTGGCGGATTATCTCATGCCGATGGCGGAGCGCGTTTACGGTGGTGCCAGTGCGCCCCTGGCAGAGAGCAACGCCGCGACCATCGCCCGTTGGATCGTCCAAACGAAGGCGATGGAGGCGCACGTCCGCCACTTGCTCCGGGAGGTGCGCCTGCCTGGCCTGCGGGACGCCGCAAGCATCCGCGACGCCTGCGACGTGCTGATCGACGCCGACTGGTTACGACACCCACCGAAGGGCGACAACTTCGGCCGGGCGAAGGTCGCCTATGCCGTCAACCCGAAGGTGTTCGAGCCATGAGCCGGTGGGCCGACGCGTTCAGGGCGCTCCCACAAAGCGTTGACACAGCTGACTCTGCTGACACTGCAGAAGACGTAATGTTCCCGCGCCAAAGTGTCATCAGAGTCAGCAGTGTCACTGGTATCGCCTGTCCGGCTGAGGGGCCTGGGTCCTCAGCCGCGTCCCCCGAACCCGCTGACACAGCAGACACTGCTGACACTTTGGAGGGCCAGAACGTTCCACCTGTCCCAAGTGTCAGCAGAGTCAGCAGTCTCACGCCTATCGGCTCTCCGCGTGGAGATGAGACCAACCGCCTTCGCGGTCCTATGCGAAGCGCTGACACCGCAGACACTGGTGACGCTTTACAGCCGGAACGATCCGGAGATTGCAGTGTCACCAGAGTCAGCAGTGTCACGGGTCTTGGCGCGTCCGATCCGGAGAGCGCCACCTGGCGGTTGAGCTGCTCAGTCAAGCTGAGCGCAACCCGGCCATCCGCATCACCGATCACGCCAAGGCGCTGGACTACTTCCGTGCTCGCGCCGCAGCCGGCGACGCGGACAGTAAGTCCGCAGCCAAGCCGCCCCAGCCAGAAAGCCCGCCCACCCTCGGAAAGCTTCCGATGGTCGCCGAAATCATCCGCACATGGCCAGGCGCACGCTTCGTCCAGTTCATAGACGAATGACCCCGATACAAAGGAGCAGAAGCGAAATGTCGTCTATTCAGGAACGCAAATGCCAGTGCTGGCGTAAGCGGCTGGTCTGTTATTTTTGTGTGGATTGCCAGAAATGCGGCGGCGATTGCCACTGCGATGATGACCGACGTCCCGGAGGCAAACCGCGCCCATGGCCAGCAGGCGGGCGCGTCAAGCGTGTGCGCGAGCTGGAGGATGCATAAAAGAAAACACCGTCAGCGACTGATAATGACTCCGGCCCCGGCGAACATTTGCGCCGAGGTTTCGTCCCGAGGTTACGTCCTACGTGAACATCTTCTCCATCGCGTTAGTCGTGCGATTGGATCTTCGACGTCCAATTTTCAGGGGCCGGGATGGTTCGCAAGGCCACTACGGAACCCAGGCGAATGCTCCTCTACTCCGCCCTAACTGTCCGAGACCGATCTTAAGTCGGACAGTTTGCCAGCGGCAAGGTGGCAAGTGGTTGACGTCACGGCGCGAAATCGAGTTATGGCCAAACTGCTTACTCCGGTAGCCCGCCGATGACCACCAGCCGTTCGCCAGCCGCAGCAGCGGCGGCCACGGTCCGGGCCTGGAATGCCGGGAAGGTCTCGTCGTCGGCCCGCTGAAACCTCAGCTCGCCGGCCTTGCCGTAGGTCGGATCTCCATCATGCAGGCCGCCGCGGATGACGACCACCTTGACCTCACAGTGTTGCTGCTGCCGCCGCTCTAAGCCGACTTCCTTCTTTCGGAGAGTGTGAAGTGGCAGGAACAGTAGGGACAGAAGCACGAGACTGGTAAACGTAGCCATGTAATCCGGAAATTTGGACTTGTACTCGCGGCGGTGTTGTGCCATGCGTTGCCATGTATATCGAAGCTGTTCCGAATGGAACTCGCCTCCGCCATTCTGCTGCGCGAGAGTTACCGCCAGGATGGCAAGGTCCGTAAGCGCACGATCTGCAACCTCTCGATTGGCCCGCCGAGCACGTTGAAGGCCTGCGCGGTGTTCTCAAAGGCGGCGTTGTCATTCCGGCCGAGCGAGATGCGTTCACGATCACCCGCAGTCTGCCGCACGGGCACGTTGCAGCAGCGCTCGGGACTGCCCGCAAGATAGGGCTTGATCGGATGCTCGGCGATCGCGAGCGATACCGTGATCTTGCCCTCGCGCTGATGATCGGGCGCATTATCGAGCCGGCATCCAAGCTCGCCACCGCTCGTGCACTTTCCTCCGCCACGGCTGCATCGAGCCTTGGCGAAATGCTTGGCCTCGGTGAGGTCGACGAGGACGAACTCTATGCCGCACTGGACTGGCTGCTGGAACGCTAGCCTGCCATCGAGACAGCCTTAGCCAAGCGCCATCTCAGCGATGGCACACTGGTGTTATATGATGTCTCGTCAAGCTACATGGAAGGCCGCTGCTGCCCGCTCGCCCAGCGTGGCTACAGCCGCGACGGCAAGAAGGGCACGCTGCAAATCATATACGGCCTACTCTGCGCTCCCGATGGCTGTCCGATCGCCATGAGGTGTTTGAGGGCGATACCGCCGATCCGATTACGCTTGCCAATCAGATCGAAAAGCTGAAGCGGCGGTTCCATCTCGACCACGTGGTCATGGTCGGTGACCGTGGCATGATCACCCAAGCACGCATCACCAATGACGTTAAATCGGCAGGCTTCGACTGGATCACGGCACTGCGCGCGCCGGCGATCAAGGCGTTGATGGAAACCGGCGCTTTGCAACTCTCGCTGTTCGATCAGCGCGACTTGGCCAGTATCACGGCGCCCGAATTTCCGGGTGAGCGCCTGATCGTTTGCCGTAATCCCGATCTCGCCGTCGAGCGCGCCCGCAAGCGGGAGGATCTGCTGGCCGCCACCGAACGTGACCTCTCCCGTATCCAGATCGCGGTCGCTCGCAAGCGCAATCCCCTCGGGGCGCTGCGCGGATCGCACTCGCGGTTGGCGCGGTGATCAACAAGCACAAGGTAGGCAAGCATTTTGTCATCGAGATCACCGATACCGTCTTCAGCTTCGCCCGCAAGACCGCCGAGATCGTCGCTGAAGCAGCAACCGATGGCGTCTATGTCGTGCGCACCAGCCTGCCGGAAAGCGCGCTCGATGACACCACGACCGTGCGAAGCTACAAGTCGCTTGCGCTTGTGGAGCGGGCCTTTCGCTGCATCAAAACCGTCGATCTGCAGATCAGGCCTGTCCATCATTGGCTGGCAGACCGCGTGCGGGCCCACGTCTTCCTGTGCATGTTAGCCTACTACCTCGAATGGCATATGCGGACCTGCCTGGCGCCAATGCTGTTCGATGACGCCGATAGGGAAGCGGCCGAAGCCTTGCGAGACAGCGTAGTGTCGGAAGCGCAAGTTCCCCGGCTGCCATCGCCAAGCAGACCACAGGGCTCACCACGGACGGCCTGCCGGTGCATAGCTTCCGTTCATTGCTCGGCGATCTGGCAACCGTAGTGCGCAACACCATCACCACCGCGATCACACCGGACTATCGCCTTACCGTCGTCACAAGGCCAACACCGCTGCAGCAGAAGGCATTCAATCTCCTCGGCGTCAACTGTAGCCAGTAATCCACAGGTCGCGAGACAGAATGTATAGATGCTTCAGTAACTTGCGTGTCTCGAGGTAGGAAGTTCTAAGGCGGCAATGCGGCTCTCAAGCCTGTTCACCATTGTCCTTCTCCAGAACTGTTATGCGACGGTCGTGGTCTGCCGTCTCGATTGCCCGGCGATTCGCCTCCAGCATGGTCACGGCCGAGGTACCCTCGTCCGGAGTTAGCGTTCCCTCAGCGACCGCCTTAGTCACGGCTGTAACAGACAGCGGGAGATCGGCGGGCGTCATCAGTTCAGGCAGATCGAACATCACCGGCGCGCCCTTCCGTACGGGGGCGATGCGGTCGAGGATGATCTTAGCCGCAGTCATATCACCGTCCTTCGCCGCGGCGAGCACAGCGCGCACCACGTCTTCCGCATCACCCTGCATGAGCTGCTCGGCGAGGATTGTCACGCGGTGGCGTGCGCCCTTCGGTCTGCCACGCGGATTGCCACTATGGCCTTGGCGCCAGTGGCCATCGGGATTACGCTCGGGATTTTCTCGTGGCTGGTTGTTCATCGATCCGGCTTCAAGACACACCCAAGAACTGATGGCATAAAACTAAAGGGTTCGACGGTCGATTACAAGGCGTATCGAGATTTATATCTGCACTTACGGCTCTATATTGCGTGTCATTGCAAAATGTCAATATTTTTATTTCATGGCCAGCGCGCCGGTTTGATCTGGTTTGATTGCGTGCTTTCGCCTTCGACGAGAACCGCACCCGGCGCGATCATGGGCCAGAAAACCTGGCCGTCCTACGCAAGCTCGCGCTCAATGTGCTGCGTTCCGCCCGCCCCGAGATCTCCATCCGCCACAAGCGAAAGCGTTCGGGGTGGTCCGATGAATTTGCCCGTTCTGCGGACACTGCTGACACAAGGGTAAGTGACCCGGCGCATGGCCGCCCGTAAGCTATGACACGGCCGACACTACCGACACTTTGCGACGAAAACGATACGAAGATTGCAGTGTCACCAGAGTCAGCAGTGTCATGAGTATCGGCGGGTCCGATTCGCCGGGCGCCACCGACCTCCGAGCTGCTCAGGTCATGCTGAGCGCCACCCGGCCATCACCATCACCCGGCTGTTGGCGGAGGGCAGGAAGGGGGGGCAAAGGCGCGAGCTAACGCGAGGATGCGCAACTGACGAATGGAGCTCAGTATCAGGTGGGGATCGTCGGGGCTGCGCGCAGCGGCTATAATGGCAACGTCAGTCTAGCGGCGCCAAGAAAGCTTCTGCTCGTAGCCTGGGCACGGCGAAAATAGCGGTGATATCGTCGGGCCAGCCACGCGGGCTTCACGTCACGGCGGCTCCGGATTACGCTTTTTCGACCTAGCGAACTGCCCAGGAGAAGACGATGGCCACGATTGTAATACAAGCACCAGAAGATGGGTTTGTTTCTGAAATAGCAAAAGATGGTGCCGTTAACTCTGGACAGAGAATCGTAGCGCTCCGATGTCCTAAACTCGACCGCTTCGCATCTAATTTAACCGCACTGGAAGAGCTTATTGCTATCAGAGAGCGTCCCCTGAACGACGGACGCGCCGACGAGGTAAGAAGTCTGACGATGCAGAAGGTTCAAGCACTTAAGCAAGCGGCTGACGCCAGCAATACGATTTATCAAGACCTCATGACGGAACAAAAGGAAGGGCAACTAAGTCTCGATACCGTAAAATCATGGGACTTTGACCGCCAGCAGGCTACCAGTGTTTACCTGGATGCTCAAATTGCAGCGTCCCAGGCAGAAAAAAACAAGTCAGATTCCCTGGACAAAATATCAGCAGCGAAGAAGAAACTGGACGGGGACAGGGCTTATCTCGCCGCGATGCAGGCGGCCCTGATCATCCAATCTCCGGAGGATGGGAATTTTTCTGCTCGTGTGGCCGTCTCAGGCTTCCTGAAAAAGGGACAGATCGTTGGAGAAATCGTGGTTTCGCCGATCGGTCAGGCGATTCCCTACTCGTCGCTGTTGCTCACCACCGGCGGGAAGCGCCCCGCCTTCGTCTTCAATGCGTTCTTTACTTTGGGCGCGAGCAGCACCGGGATCAATCCGCCTGCACAGCCGGTGACCTTGCACGTGGGACCTTATAGCGCGACGATGCCTGCCGGCTCCTTTCGCCAAGTGGCCTCCGAGCAGATCGCGCAAGCGCTAACACTGTTGTCGGCGACGATCCCCGGCGGCAGCGGCTTTTTGTCCCCACTGGCTTCCGGGCCGAGCGTAACGGCCTGGGCGTTCAACGGGAAGCTCGACAACGTGTCGCTAGCTATCGACATCCTGTCGCTCGGCCACGACTCCTACCAGTTCGGCGTCGCGGCAGAACCGGTCGATCTGACCGCAGTGGCAAACCCGGTTCCCGTCTCGTACAGCATTGGCAACAATGAGGGTGTGGCGGCTGTGACGGCCACGCTCCTCCCCTAAACCGAACTTCCTTCTTTCGGAGAGTGTGAAGTGGCAGGAACAGTAGGGACAGAAGCACGAGACTGGTCCCAAACGTAGCCATGTAATCCGGAAATTTGGACTTGTACATCGCGGCGGTGTTGTGCCAATGCGTTACCATGTATATCGAAGCTGTTCCGAATCGGAACTCGCCTCCCGCCATTCTGCTGCGCGAGAGTTACCGCCAGGATGGCAAGGTCCGTAAGCGCACGATCTGCAACCTCTCCGATTGGCCCGCCGAGCACGTTGAAGGCCTGCGCGGTGTTCTCAAAGGCGGCGTTGTCATTCCGGCCGAGCGGGATGCGTTCACCATCACCCGCAGTCTGCCGCACGGGCACGTTGCAGCAGCGCTCGGGACTGCCCGCAAGATAGGGCTTGATCGGATGCTCGGCGATCGCGAGCGATACCGTGATCTTGCCCTCGCGCTGATGATCGGGCGCATTATCGAGCCGGCATCCAAGCTCGCCACCGCTCGTGCACTTTCCTCCGCCACGGCTGCATCGAGCCTTGGCGAAATGCTTGGCCTCGGTGAGGTCGACGAGGACGAACTCTATGCCGCACTGGACTGGCTGCTGGAACGCCAGCCTGCCATCGAGACAGCCTTAGCCAAGCGCCATCTCAGCGATGGCACACTGGTGTTATATGATGTCTCGTCAAGCTACATGGAAGGCCGCTGCTGCCCGCTCGCCCAGCGTGGCTACAGCCGCGACGGCAAGAAGGGCACGCTGCAAATCATATACGGCCTACTCTGCGCTCCCGATGGCTGTCCGATCGCCATCGAGGTGTTTGAGGGCGATACCGCCGATCCGATTACGCTTGCCAATCAGATCGAAAAGCTGAAGCGGCGGTTCCATCTCGACCACGTGGTCATGGTCGGTGACCGTGGCATGATCACCCAAGCACGCATCACCAATGACGTTAAATCGGCAGGCTTCGACTGGATCACGGCACTGCGCGCGCCGGCGATCAAGGCGTTGATGGAAACCGGCGCTTTGCAACTCTCGCTGTTCGATCAGCGCGACTTGGCCAGTATCACGGCGCCCGAATTTCCGGGTGAGCGCCTGATCGTTTGCCGTAATCCCGATCTCGCCGTCGAGCGCGCCCGCAAGCGGGAGGATCTGCTGGCCGCCACCGAACGTGACCTCTCCCGTATCCAGATCGCGGTCGCTCGCAAGCGCAATCCCCTCCGGGGCGCTGCGCGGATCGCACTCGCGGTTGGCGCGGTGATCAACAAGCACAAGGTAGGCAAGCATTTTGTCATCGAGATCACCGATACCGTCTTCAGCTTCGCCCGCAAGACCGCCGAGATCGTCGCTGAAGCAGCAACCGATGGCGTCTATGTCGTGCGCACCAGCCTGCCGGAAAGCGCGCTCGATGACACCACGACCGTGCGAAGCTACAAGTCGCTTGCGCTTGTGGAGCGGGCCTTTCGCTGCATCAAAACCGTCGATCTGCAGATCAGGCCTGTCCATCATTGGCTGGCAGACCGCGTGCGGGCCCACGTCTTCCTGTGCATGTTAGCCTACTACCTCGAATGGCATATGCGGACCTGCCTGGCGCCAATGCTGTTCGATGACGCCGATAGGGAAGCGGCCGAAGCCTTGCGAGACAGCGTAGTGTCGGAAGCGCAACGTTCCCCGGCTGCCATCGCCAAGCAGACCACAGGGCTCACCACGGACGGCCTGCCGGTGCATAGCTTCCGTTCATTGCTCGGCGATCTGGCAACCGTAGTGCGCAACACCATCACCACCGCGATCACACCGGACTATCGCCTTACCGTCGTCACAAGGCCAACACCGCTGCAGCAGAAGGCATTCAATCTCCTCGGCGTCAACTGTAGCCAGTAATCCACAGGTCGCGAGACAGAATGTATAGATGCTTCAGTAACTTGCGTGTCTCGAGGCTAGGAAGTTCGGCCTAAACGGCGAGCTCGCCGGCGCGCAAACCTCGCCTGCTAGGCCGCTTTCCGGGGCCGAGTTGCGGGGGCGGAATCGCTCTATCTGTTCGAGCGCGAGAGTGGTGCTTTCGTCCGACAGATCGAAGGCTTGCCGGCCAACGTGCTTCATCTCTTCTCGACGATTGGCCGCTTTCGCCGCAACGCTCGGCTTCCGTGGATTACGGATATATGGACGCTACCGGAACTGGGCCGAGGTCGCCCGCGATGAAAAATACAGGGACCAGAGCTACGGCGCCAACTTTGCGCCTGACGGGCTAGCGACAACCGTCCGCGACGGTAGGTGCGGCTCTATGCCGGCGATCTCAGCGGCAACCTCCAGAGGTCGGATCTAGTGAGTCAGTGAAAACGGGTAACATATTTCAAGATAGAGCAATAATCTTGCGCTACAATAGGAAAGCCGCCCTTCGGTCAGGTAGGATGGGATGGCGGATGGGGGGTTCTGAACCTCCCTACCACCCCCCGCAGATCGGCGCGCATTGCCCGTGCTACTGCGGCGTAGGTCCGACTGTAGCCGTGGACAGAGGTCCTCCGCGACCTCCATCACGTGGCCCGGCAGATGTCTGTGCAGTTCCACACCAAGCCGCATACCTCGGCGAGCGGGAGCTGAAGGGGGACGTAATGCCGCTCCAAGGTGATAGTCGGCAGCTCGCCGCGGCGTAAACGCCGGAATGTCCATTCGTGATAAGCCTCGACTGCGGCGAGGAACGAATCTCGGACGTGTCCAGGAAGATGCATGTGTATGGCTCCGTTGGGTTATACGTGTTCCCACTAGTCTGTCGGCTTCGTCCAGGCCGTCCCCTGCGGGACGCATCCAGGTATGGGCATTGAGAATGACAAAAAGGGAGACCGGGGCGTTTGCTCACAGCATGCGAACCGGCCGCACATCGCCGGTATTTACGCCGGACCAGCTCGCGCCACATTCCCTTCACGTGCAGATGGTTGAAAAAGGCGGCGAACCCAGAAGCCGCGAATGACCGACACCACGGTGAACACGACGCCGAGCTTGATGTTCGTCTGGCGGTGCTCAGGTAGGTTTCGATCAATGAGTGGGCCGGTATTGGCCCCTGACCGCTTTCGCATCGTTGAACCCTGCTGGTAGACCGCCGCCTTATCTGGCGCTCGTCCATCTCAGCCATGCCTGGCGTCCAACAGTGCGGCGGGCCGCGCAGCGCACAGCTTAATCGATGCTAATTTAGCCGACCTTTTCGGGCAACAAGCGCCCGCCGTCCCGGAGCTCATTCACAGATCGAACGAAATAAAATTCAGTCCCAGCGGTTGGCATTCTTCGGGAAACCGGGACGTTGTATCCGTACGACGCAAAAGCGTTGGCCGGTCGGCGCCTGCATAACGACCCAACGCTCCAGGCGTTCCACCACCTTGGCGCCCAGCTTCTCCAGGCGCCCCACTTCCGCAGGGATATCGTCAGTCTCGATGTCTATGTGGACACGGCTCTCATGGTCCACGCGCTGGATCTCCACGATCGGCTCGTCCGGCGGGGTCTCCAGCATGCGGTAATTGCCGCGGCTGTCCGGATGATCGGGGTCAACGGGGCGCCCCAGCGCTTGGCTCCAAAAGCGGGCAGCCTCGTCCACATCGGAGGTCTTATAATTACAGTCGATCAGTACGGCGCATAGGCGGGAATGGTGCATCGCGGCACTCCTCGTAGGAACCGGTTGAATTTCACAACCAGAGGATCCGCACCGATCCTGCGGCAAACAATCGTGTACTCCGGAAGGGGGCCTTGGTTGTCGGCTTTTCTTCCGTGTCGGTGACACGGCCGAGAGCTCGGCGGTGTCAAACATGGGTCGGCGTTTGGATGCGCGAAGCACCGCTGAGCAGCGCCCTGGCGTCGATGAGATCCGGTAAGTCAAAGCCCTCGGTAAATGAGGCATAGATTGGCGCGAGGAGGCCATGCGCTTGCGTATCGCGCCCCTGGGTGTGCCAGAGCCGGGCAAGGCTGGTGGCGGCGCGGAGTTCCCACAGGCGCGCTTCCAGGGAACGGGCAATGTTCAGGGCTGCACGCAAATGGCCTTCGATTTCCGGTGGCGGAGTGCCTTGGATCTGGAGCACCTCGGCGTGAAGCCGATGGATCTCAGCGCTCATGTAGTGCTCGCCGTACTTCTCGGCGTGTCTCTGCGCGGTCTCGATGTGACCGAGCGCCGCCTCGGGCCTACCGGCGAGTAAGCAGCACTCGGCGAGTTGACTGTAGACGAGGGACGTCTCCTGCATCTACCCGGTCGCGTGCAGGCCGCGCTGGCCCTCCTCGAGGAGCGCCAGGCCCTGCACCGCATCCCCGAGCTGACACAGCGCCCAGCCGCGCCGTTCCTGCGCTCGGGCGAGCCACTGCGGAAACCGGTGCTCCCGGGCGATAGCAATGACCTCCGCTGCAGCCCTCTCCGTCTCGGCCGCATCGCGCAGGTAAGTTTGGATGTGGGCGAGGAAGACCAGCGACCAGGCAATCGCATGCGGATTGTTGCGAGCGCGCGCCCTCGCGACGCCCTCCCCGAGGACCCGGAGCCCCGTCTCCGGATAGCCCAGGAGGCAGCGCGCCAGCCCCCATTGGATCCTGCAGATTATACGCGGGTCTTCCCCGTAGACTGCGAACTCGGCGTCCACAAAACTGATGGAGTGGACGGCGCCCGCTCGCGGCATCGCGATGTGCCATAGTGGTCGCTGCAGCACGCCCATAAATGAGGAGAGCCGTCCGCCATGCGTCCTACCACGATCGGTCTTGACCTTGCGAAACGCGTTTTTCAGCTCCACGGGGTCGCCGCAGATGGCCAAGTTGTGCTGCGTCGGCAGGTGCGCCGGTCCGAGCTGCTGGCGTTCTTCAAGGCGCTGCCACCGTGCGTGATCGGCATGGAGGCATGCGCCAGCGCGCATTTTTGGGCTCGCGGGCTGAGCGCCCTGGGCCACACCGTGCGATTGATGCCGGCAACGTACGTGAAGCCTTACGCCAAGCGGGGCAAGAGCGATGCGATCGACGCCGAGGCGATCTGCGAGGCCGTGACGCGGCCGACTATGCGCTTCGTGCCGATCAAGAGCGCCGAACAGCAATCGGTCGTCATGCGGCATCGAACGCGCGACCTCCTGGTCCGGCAACGGACTATGCTGGTCAACGCTCTTCGTGGTCACCTTGGCGAATTCGGGTTGATCGGTGCGAAGGGCATCTCTCGGTTGCCAGACCTGTTGGCATTGGCCAGCTCTGCGCCGGTGTGCCAACTGCCTGATTTGGCGCGTGAGTGCATTGAACTGCTGTTAGCTCAGCTCGAGGATCTGCAGCGGCGGATAGCAATGGTTGAGCGATCGATCGCAAGTTGGCATCGAACCAATGAGGTGAGCTGCCGTTTGGAGACAATTCCAGGTGTCGGCACGATCACGGCCACAGCGATCACCGCGCTGGTACCGGACGCAACCAGCTTCCGATCGGGGCGGCAGTTCGCCGCCTGGATCGGACTAGCCCCGCGACTGAACGGCACTGGCGGCAAGGTGCACGTGGGCCGAATTTCCAAGGCAGGCAACCGATATCTGCGTCGGCTGCTGACGCTCGGCGCGACCAGTATGGTGCGCACCGCTCGGCGCAAGCCGGAGAGAGCGGCGTGGATCAATGCCCTGCTGGCGCGGCGGCCGACGCGCGTCGTGATAACCGCCGTCGCGAACAAACTTGCGCGTGTCGTTTGGGCGATCCTCAGCCGCGGTGAGAGCTTCCGTCGACCGGAAGCCACTGCAGCCTGATGAAGAAAGGGCAACCGGAGAAAGGAGCTCGTTCGGATTGGCATGGGTGACGATGACGTGATGGCAGACGGTCGAGACCGGAGCCGGGACAACCCGCTTAGCGTGCCGCACCTCGAGTGCGCAAAATTGTTTGGGACCTGGCTCGCGGACTCCATCAGGGCCAGCGGCGATGTGTGCCGCGATCGAAGGCCGGACACACGACTGCAACCCGACCAAACGCCAAGATCGTCAGAAAGGTCTTGCCAACGCGGGCGCCGTTCTCTAATCGCGCGCTCCTCCGCAAGCTCTTTTTTGGCGATCTCGGAAATTCCGGACCGCAACAAAGGCCAACCGTGTTCTTCGTTCGGCTGAAAGCAAGCGCCTGTTCTTCGTCCCGGCCTGCCTTCGCAGCATCGCCGCGCGCAAGCGGCAGGGATTTTGGCCGGGCGTGGCTGGGCTGCGAGGGAGCGTGGCTTGCTTGAGCCATGCGAGCGAGCGTCCCTGCCATGCTGTAGGCCGAAAGTCCCGCCGCGAGCACAGCGATACGCTCGCGGCAGCCTCGAAGACGAGGTTTGCCCTGCATCCGATCGATTTCCCAACGCCAATTCCGGCTCGCCGGCACCGTTCTCAATCGCTTTGCTTCGTCTGTTGCCGTGTCGGGGTCATGGTTCTCTCCGCGGTCGGGACGAACTCCGCCGCAACATCTGGTCCGAAGCGCAGGCGCCGCAATGTCCACAACGGGCTCGCACCGATCTCATGCGGCCCAACGGCGGCCCTCGCAGCCGCCTGCACCTTCGCCCCGTCGGGCAACGATTCCGTCTCGAGCGGAACTCGAGCGGATCGCGGAGGCGTATCAGGCGGACGCGGACGGCGCGGGCCAGCGGAATGGCGCGCCCGAACGCCAGATGTGGTGCATGATGACGGCGAGCTTTCGTGCCAGCGCAATGCGCGCCTTGCCGGCGCCGGACCGCCGAGCGATCGCCTGGGCCCAGTCCTTCAGGCCGGAAGCCCGCTTTACCCGTGTCATCAGCACGACCGCCGCCTCGTACATCAGCGTCCGGGCGAGCGTGTCGCCGCACTTCGATATCTTCCCGCTGCGATCAATCTCCCCTGATTGGTATTGCCTTGGCGTCAGCCCCAGATGCGCGCCTACGGATCGTGAGCGACGGAAGCGCGCGGGATCCTCGACCGTGCTGACGTAGGCGAGCACGGAAAGCACCCCTATGCCAGGCACGCTCATCAGGTGCCGGCATGCGGGACTGGACTTCACCAGCGTGCGCACCGCCTTGTCGAAGCCGGCAATTTGCTCGCGCAGTTGCCGCCAGGCGACCAGCATCGGCCGAACAATCAGCGCCACGTCGGCACGCTCGGCGAGCAGGCTCTCGACCCGCCGATCGAACCTTTGGCCGCGCTTCGCGCCCGGCAGCATGCCGAAGGTTTTCAGCACGCCGCGGATATGGTTGGACAATCGCGTCGTCATGCCGACGAGCTGGGCGCGTGCGCCCCAACAGCGCGCGTGCTCGGTGCGCGTCCAACGATTTGACGTACACAGCGCGGTACCATCCGGTTCGCATGATCTGCGCCAGTCCCTCTGCGTCGTTCTGATCCGTCTTGTTGATCTGCAGCTTGAGCGCCGCCTTGGCATGCCTCGCGTCAAGACAAGTTACATCGAGTCCCCGGCCGCGCAGCTCATGCACCAGCCACGGGGTCATTGGGCCGGTTTCAATCCCCACGCGGACGTCCTCGCCGCCACGCCGGCCGATCGCGCGCTCGATCTGCTCCGGGTCGGACGCGCACTGACCCCGCCACAGCTTGCGGCCTGTGGCATCGACTATGCAGATGGAAGTCAACTTCTGCGACACGTCTAACCCGACATAGTGGGTCATCCAACAGCCCTCCGATGGTGATGCCGCCGGGCCAGAGCCCGGACGCGGCACTATCGGGAAGTCAGCCGCTGGCCGCGATTACCGGATGTCCACACATGTCGGCTAAGGTTGTGCCCCGTGCAAGGACCGGGTCGGCCTCAGCCGGCTTGCCCGCCATGAAAAGGGATACCCGAGGGCCCGGCACGCGACTGCAATGCGGGCCGCGCCGCTCCGCTCTGCGAGGGGGGAAGCGCGATGGCGGAGGAGACCATAAGCGCACAAAGCTCGCCGCGGCGGAGGCCGTGATAGAGCAGGGTGGCAAGGATCGCGCGGTCACGAATGCCTTTGAGGGTGTCAGTCGGCGGCGCTTCGAGCAGACGACGGGCCTGGCGATCGCCAAGTGCCGGAGTATTGCCTTCGTTTCCGTTCGCTTTCGGCCGCTCGACGCCATCAACGGGATTTCCGATGACGGCGTTCCTGTCGCATAGATAGTCGAACAGTGAGGACAGGGCCGACAGTTTGCGCCGGCGGGAGGCTGGCTTCAGCTTTCGCTGCTCCATATCCTTCCGCCATGCGATGACATGGGACCGGGTAACAGCCCGCAGCTCGTCGTAGCCCTGAAGCCCGGTAAAGAGGACAAATTCCCGGACATCGGCCTTATAGGCCCGCCTGGTCTTCTCATTGTTGATATTGGCCAGCCATTCTTCCTCGGGCGGGACATCCGCCAGCCTCTCGAATTAAGCCCGGGAGAGACCCTGTCTCCCGACTGGAACCAGATCCGACATTTTCCCCCCTTCCCCGTGATCATCATGTTAGGAAAGGGGCTGGTTTTCCATGGAATCCCATGGTACGGTCTGGACAGCTAACTAGACCGTTCGAGGAACTCGTCCAAATGCAAGTTCCTATCGGAGGTGCCCACAGGCTCATAACCTGAAGGTCCCAGCCCCGCAACCAGTTCTGAACCCCGGGGGACCAGTGGGGGACCAAATGGGCTGTGCCCTGTTTGGCCCATTGGCCCCGCATTGCGCATGCTAGGGGCCGGCATTCGCAGCGCGGACAGACCAGCTTGCCCTCAGTGACCGCCCATCGGGTGCGGATGAAGGCCTGTTCGGCTTCCTCACCGTCAGCGTTTCTCCTGTTTATGTCCTCGCTTCACGCGAAGAAGACTGATGAGACATGACCTCCAGCCGGTCTCGCAGGAAGGCCCGTGCGCTTTTCTCACCCGCCGCGATCAGGCGGTCGATATTCCAGGAGCTGCGATCGAGCTTGCTTTCAAAGTCAAGCGTGTCCTGCACCTCCGCTGGCATTTCGATGCAGGGAATGTGGTAGGGTTTCTGCGGCTCTGTGGCAAATGATTTTGGAATGCATATCGGGGCCTTGATATCGAATTGTGCGAGGAACTCCGGACGGAATGCGCTTAGCAGCAGCATGTCGTTGAGCATCTCCAGGTGCCTTAACTGCTGAAAAAGCGATATATTGCCTTCCAGCTGGTTGCGCCTATCTACGATATCATCGGGTTGTTCGGGCGCGCGTAGGCACGAGGTCGGATTAATTTTGATGACCCAGATCTCTTGCGGCACGTTGGGAACACCAACGCTTCGCGGTCTGACCAGCTCCTGGAGCGGCGGGTTATCCGAAAACAGGCCATCCCAGTACGCGTCACCGTCAATCTGCACGGCCGGGAAGATATTCGGGACCGCGCAGGATGCAAGGATATGCTCCACACGGATGGGTTGATGCAAGGAGATGAACTTCGTCAGCCTGCCTGTGCTGACATTTGCTGCACCGATCATCAGGATCGGAGGCTTGGTGCGCGGTCCCCAGCCCTCTATCTCATTGAAGTCAATATGCGATTCCAACAATGCGCAAAAATCACGGAAGGCTTCACGTTGCCCTATTGTCGCGGCGGCTGTTATCGTCCTTACAAGTGGCGACGCGGGGCTGAGCTGTAAAGTCGGCAGCAAACCACGGTTGGCCAGCCGGATCGAGCCGACCACGAGTTGGTTGAACGCCTGCTCGAGCCAACTCTGCGCCGTGTTGTCCTTCCAGAAGTCCATGAGGCGGCCCCACACAGGGGTCTCAGTTTTCTCAAGGGCGAACCACAGCAGAGCCGCACAAACGGCCCCGCCGGAAGTCCCGCTGATGCTAACAATCTCAAACTCCTCGTGTACTTTTGCTTCGCATAAGGCCTTCAGGGCTCCGGCCGTAAATGCCGTCTGACTTCCTCCACCCTGGCAGGCGATCGCGATCTTGGTTTTTGCCATAACGGCTTGCCTTGTTCAGTTCAGCTGCTGGATGGCTGCCATTAGAACGAGCCGAAAACTGTGCCGAGCCCGATCACCGCGACAAGTGCGACGACAGCGCCCGCAATGGCGACCATAACAATATCGAAATAGCTGTCCCAGTGGGAGACGCCGCACACTGCGAGGAGTGTTACCACGGCACCGTTGTGGGGCAGGCTGTCGAGTGTACCCGAGCTGATGACCGCAACGCGGTGCATCAGGGCCGGACTGATGCCAGTCTCATGCGCCAAGCGCAGATAGGTATTCCCCAGTGCGTCGAGGGCGATGGTCAGTCCGCCCGAGGCCGAGCCGGTCAGGGCGGATAGCACATTGGTCGCCATAGCAAGCGACACCAGGGGGCCACCCTCGATCGACAGCAACCAATCCCGCACTGTCGCGAAAGCGGGCATTGCCGCGACGACAGCGCCAAAGCCGACGAGGCTCGCTACACTCACAGCCGGCAGCACCGAGGCATTGGCACCGGAATCGATGCTGTCCCGCAACGCGGGCAGACGACGACCGCTCACGACGAGAAGCGTGAGGATGGCCGCGGCAAGTGCCACGATGACAGCCCACACGCCTCCGACGGCCGAGAGCGATGTCCCGCCCCACCGCGGCTCAGCAAGGAACGAGACGTCAAGGCGCGGCAGAACAACCGTGGATATCAGGAAATTGACGCTGACCACCACGACCAGCGGCAACAGGGCCGCGGCAACGGGTGGCAACCTCTCGGTGCGGCGGGCCCGGTGAACTTCGGCAGGATCGAACTCCCGAGTTACGGTCGCGCGCTCACGAACCAATAGGTCTTCGGCCGCGGAATCGGCTTGGATACCGGCATCTCCGCCAAAGCCCTCGCCGGTGCGGCGGGCCGTGGCTTCCGCCCGGCCGAGCCACCAAAGGCCGAACCCAAGCATGATACCCGAAGCAATGACACCGAGCCCCGGCGCGGCGAGGGGGGTAGTGCCGAAGAACGGCATTGGGATCGCATTCTGGATCGATGGCGTTCCGGGCAGCGCAGACATGGTGAAGGTGGAAGTGCCGAGCGCGATCGCCGCGGGCATGAGACGGCGGGGTATGTTTGCTGCCTGGAACATCGCCTGCGCCATTGGTGCCAGCACGAAAAAAGCCACGAAAAGGCTGACACCTCCATAGGTGACGAGCGCGCCGGCAAGGACGACCGACAGGATCGCCCGGCGCGGACCCAGACGTTCGGTTACAAAGGCAGAGATGGCTGAAACCGATCCGCTGTCTTCCATCAGCTTGCCGAACAGAGCACCCAACAGAAACAGCGGAAAGAATTGCGCCAGAAAACGTGCCGCGCTGCCCATGAAGGTTTGCGTCCAGTGCGCAAGCAACGGTTGGCCGGCGGTTGCCGCAGCAATCAAGGCCGCTGCGGGAGCGAGCAGCAGAATGCTCCACCCGCGATAAGCGAGGCCGATCAGAAGCAGGAGTCCGATCAGAATGCCAAGTAGGCCCACCGGGCGACCTCCTGTGATCTGGCTCAGCTTCCGTGCACGGGCGCCAGCACTTCGGCGCGCGGGCGAGGTTCCTTGATGCGGAACCAAGTGACATAGAGTGCCGGGAGAAAGATCAGCGTCAGCACCGTCGCGACCAGCAGGCCGCCCATGATCGCGACCGCCATAGGTCCCCAGAAGATCGTCACCGCGATCGGGATCAAACCGAGCACCGTCGAGATAGCCGTGAGGACGATTGGGCGAAAGCGAGACAGACTTGCCGCGACCACGGCATCCCAGGGATGCCTGCCCTCGCTTCGTTCGATTTCGATCTGTTCGATCAGGATAACGGCGTTGCGGGCGATCATACCAAACAGTGCAAGTACGCCGAGGATGGCGACGAAGCCGAGCGGCTGGTCAAACATGAGTAGTGCGGCAATGACGCCGATCAGGCCCAAGGGTACTACGCTCAACACGAGAACCAGCCGGTTGAAGCTCTGTAGTTGAGCCATTAGCAGGGTGATCATCAGGAACAGCATCATCGGCACCACCGCGAAGACCGAGGCCCGCGATGTGGCACTCTCCTCCACAGTGCCGCCAACATCGATGCGATAGGACGCGGGCAGCGTCGCCCGCAGTTTCTCCACGGCCGGTGCCAGTGCGGTCACCACGGTTTCGGGCAACTGGCCCGGGGCAACGTCCGCCCGCACCGTGAGCGTCGGGGTGCCGTTGCGGCGCACGATCAATGGATACTCCTGTTGGTATTCGAACGTCGCCACCTGGCTAAGTGGGACCGTACGCCCGCTTGGCAGCAGCACCTGCAGGTTGCGCAGCTTGGCCAATGAAAGCCGCTGCTCATCCTTCGCCCGGGCAATGACGTTGACCAGATAGATCCCATCGCGAACCTCGGTGACTGGCGTCCCTGTCACGACGCCGGTGAGGGCGCCAGCAATCGCCTCGGAGCTCAGGCCAAGGCGGCGGGCCTTGTCCTGATCGATATTCACCCGAACTTTCCGTGCGGGTTCCATCCAGTCGAAATTCACGTCCCGCGCGGCGGGATAACTCGCCACCACCGAGGCGAGCCGCAGAGCGATGTCGCGCATCTGGTTCAGGTCCGGACCGCTGACCCGGTATTGCACCGGCCAGCCCACCGGTGGGCCAAGACCAAGCGGATAGACGCGGGTCACCGCGCTGGGGATATTCTCGGCCAGCTCCCGTTCCAATCGCTTCTGTAGCCGTTGGCGCACCGCCACATGCTTGGCGACCACAACCGCCTGCGCGAAGGAGTCATTGGGCGGCTCAATGTTGAGCGGCAGATAAAATCGAACCGCGCCGCGACCGACATAGGTGCTCCAATGCGAGACGTCCGGATCATTGGCCAGCAGACCGTCAAGCCGCTTGGCAATGTTATCTGTTGCGTAGATCGATGCATTCTGCCGGAGCTGCAGGTCCACCATGAGCTCCGGGCGGTCCGACGACGGAAAGAACTGCCGCGCTACGAGCGGTGATGCGAGAACGGCGAGAACAGCGGCGCCAATCGTGATCCCGATCGTGATCCAGCGCGCGCGCATCGCGAGGACGACGAACCGGCGAACGCCGCGCATGATTCTGCCCGGCTTTCCAATAGCCACCTTTGGCTTAGTGAGGAGGGCAACCCCGAGCAACGGCCCGAATAGAACGGCAATGAACCAGGAGCCGATGAGCGCGATCGAGACGACCACAAAAATCGAAAAGGTGTATTCGCCTGCCCCGCTGCGAGCAAAGCCGATTGGCACAAAGCCAGCCGCGGTCACGAGACTTCCAGTCAGCATCGGGATCGCGACGCTGGTGTACGCGAAGGTTGCAGACGCTTCCCTGCTGTCGCCCGCCGCCAGACGCGTGCTCATTACGTCAACTATGGTCATCGCGTCATCGACCAGCAATCCCAGTGCGATGATCAAGGCGCCTAGTGAGATGCGTTGCAGATCGATGCCGAAGAGCTGCATCAGCGGGAAGGTGATTGCGAGGGTCAGCGGGATGGAGAGCGCGACCACAGCACCGGCCCGCATACCAAGCGACAGGATACTGACGCCCATAATGATAACGATCGCCTGCCACAGCGAATCGGTAAATTCGGTAATCGCGCTCGACACGACGCGCGGCTGATCGGATACCAGAATTGGCTCGATGCCGACCGGCAGGTCAGCAACAATAGTCTTCATCGTCCGTGCGACGTTACGCCCGAGCGCCAGCACGTCGCCGCCCTTACGCATCACGATCGCAAGGCCGATCGCCGGCTTGCCGTTCACCCGAAACAATGGCTGGGGTGGGTCTGTATAGCCACGCCGCACATCGGCGATATCGCCCAACCGCACCATACGGCCATCGGCAACGAAGCTTACATTGCGCACGTCCTGCACGGAATGGAAGCTGCCGGAGACGCGCAGTAGCAACTTCTCGTTGCCGGTTTGGATCACTCCCGCCGGGGCGACGACGTTCTGAGCTTGTAAAGCTGAAATTAGAGTGTTTCGATCGATGCCAACTCCAGCCAGCAGTTGAGGGGAAAACTCGACGTAGATCGTCTCATTTTGTTCGCCGAGCATGTCCACCTTTGCCACATCGGGCACCTGGAACAGGCGCGAGCGGATTGTCTCGACATAGTCCCGCAATTCACGCTGGGTGAACCCGTCGGCGGTGAAGCCATAGATGATGCTGAACGTGTCGCCAAACTCATCGTCGAAGGCTGGTCCGACTACACCCGCGGGCAGCGTGCTTCGCATATCGCTGACGCTCTTGCGAACGTGGTACCAGATATCTGGAATCTCGCTGCCGGGTGTGGAGCCCTTGAGATTGACATAAATCGTGGTTACGCCGGGGCTGGTGAAGCTGCGCAGGTAATCGAGGTGCGGGGTCTCCCGCAGCGTCTGCTCCAGTCGTTCTGTAACCTGGTCGAGGGTGTCGTCGATTGTTGCACCCGGCCAGGCGGCGCGCACGACCATGGTCCTGATGGTAAAAGCCGGATCTTCGTCCCGGCCAAGTTGAAGGTATGACAGGACGCCGAGCACCACCGACGCCAGCATGAGGTAAACGACAAACGAGCGATGCTCCAGCGCCCATTTGGAGAGATTGAACCGCATCTAGGGCTGGCTCGCGAGCAGGCGCACCTTCTGGCCCGGATGCAGCGCATGCACCCCCGCAGTGACCACGATATCGCCGGTCTCGATCCCCTGTTTGACGATTACCATATCGGGGTCGAATCTGGCTGTCTGCACGTTATGCAGCCCGACCGTGAGGTTTGCGGGATCGACAATCCAGACTGCCGGCTGACCATTCAGGTTGGTCAAGGCTGAAGCAGGGATCGCCATCTTCGGCTGCGAGTTCGAGCTGCATACTACCGGTCACCGTCGATCCGAGCCGCATCTCCGCAGGCGGGTCAGTCAGTCCCACCTTTACTTCGAATGTTCGCGTCGTCGGGTCAGCCTGGGCTCCCACCTCTCGAACACGGCCCATGGCGACGACAGAAGGATCGTCCGCCAGCCGGACCGTTATGTCGGGATTGCTCGGAGCCTCACGCAGCAAGCGGCCGGGCACGTCGAAAACGGCATCGCGTCCGCCTTGCCGCGCAATACGAACGACCATCTGGCCGGCTTGCACAACCTCGCCGGGCTGCGCTCCTACCGCCGAGACGGTTCCGGGGGCGTCTGCCTGCACGATGGTCCACGATACTCGCATTGCCTGGTTGTTAACTCGCGCCTCCGCATCGTCTACATCGGCCTGAGCGGTCTGCAATGTCTTTTGCGCCTCGTCAAATGCCGAGCGTGGCGTGTGGCCTGTTGCGAGCAACTGGCGTTGCCTTTCGAACGCGGCCCGGGCTTGAGTGAGCCGCGCTTGAGCGGCTGACAAGGCAGCCTGCGCGGATCTCAGAGCATTGACCTCGTCCTGTGGGTCGAGTTTGGCGAGGTCCTGTCCTGTCTCCACGTGGTCGCCGACATTAACCAGGCGCGCGATCACGCGCCCGGCGATGCGGAAACCGAGAGACGCTTCTGTCTCGGCGGCAACGTGCCCGCTCAACACCACTGTCTCGCCCAATTCGCTGGGTGCAGCGACCACCATCCGCACCGGGCGAACCTCGGCGGCTTCGGATTGAGCCTGCTTCTTGCACGACGCCAAAGCCAGAGCGGCGGAAAGAAGCAGTGACCCGCACAAGATTTCTTTGCGCCGCATGGTGATCGGCATGACCACTATCGGCCAGACGCTCGAGCCGAGCATGACGATTTATCCCATAATCGGGCCCGGCACGAGAACCTTCCATTGCGTGAACGCGCCCCGGGCATCGCGATAGACGTAGTGCGCCTGATTGATCCTGTCACCCGGCCGGTCGGGCCGGCCTCATAGCAAAAAATGCAGCCGAACATAACGCTTCTCGAGCCGGGCAACCAAGCGACGGACAGGGGTCGCATCTGCGCCGATCTCTCCCAGAAACCGAATCTCGCCCCGCCGGCCGTCGTCGGCGATCGCCACGGCGCCGCGTGTCTTGGCGACATCCAAGCCGACGAAAACTTGGCTACCATGTCCCACGGCTCGTCCTCCTGCTGAGGATAGGCTCGCCCAGTGCGAGCAACCCCGTTCACTCGCGCAGTGTGGGGCGGGCCGCCTCGCTTGGCGACGGACATACGGTGTTACGCGGATGCCGCCCAACATAGCCGAGCGTATCCAGGCCAATTGCGCTCGCCCGGTAACGTCCGGCTGCTGCGTTCTGCCTTGCCTCATCGATCATCCCTCCTGCGGATGCCGTCCGCTTACGGGATGTCTCACTCAGCTGTGGAGCGGGGGAAAGGCGGCGAAGCACTATCGACCAAAGCCAAACCTGCTTTGTAAGTAAATCAGCCTCTCTTCACCGAACTGCGGATAACCGATCAGCAGGCGACGGATTTGGTTGGCCGCAGACACAACCAATTCTCGAGTGTCTGGCTGCTATTCGGGCGCCAATGCCGTCCGCTGCTACCCCGACCCAGTGAAAATCGTAATCCCGCGATCCGGCTAGATTAGCCCTTCTAACCCGAACTTCCTTCTTTCGGAGAGTGTGAAGTGGCAGGAACAGTAGGGACAGAAGCACGAGACTGGTCCCAAACGTAGCCATGTAATCCGGAAATTTGGACTTGTACATCGCGGCGGTGTTGTGCCAATGCGTTGCCATGTATATCGAAGCTGTTCCGAATCGGAACTCGCCTCCCGCCATTCTGCTGCGCGAGAGTTACCGCCAGGATGGCAAGGTCCGTAAGCGCACGATCTGCAACCTCTCCGATTGGCCCGCCGAGCACGTTGAAGGCCTGCGCGGTGTTCTCAAAGGCGGCGTTGTCATTCCGGCCGAGCGGGATGCGTTCACCATCACCCGCAGTCTGCCGCACGGGCACGTTGCAGCAGCGCTCGGGACTGCCCGCAAGATAGGGCTTGATCGGATGCTCGGCGATCGCGAGCGATACCGTGATCTTGCCCTCGCGCTGATGATCGGGCGCATTATCGAGCCGGCATCCAAGCTCGCCACCGCTCGTGCACTTTCCTCCGCCACGGCTGCATCGAGCCTTGGCGAAATGCTTGGCCTCGGTGAGGTCGACGAGGACGAACTCTATGCCGCACTGGACTGGCTGCTGGAACGCCAGCCTGCCATCGAGACAGCCTTAGCCAAGCGCCATCTCAGCGATGGCACACTGGTGTTATATGATGTCTCGTCAAGCTACATGGAAGGCCGCTGCTGCCCGCTCGCCCAGCGTGGCTACAGCCGCGACGGCAAGAAGGGCACGCTGCAAATCATATACGGCCTACTCTGCGCTCCCGATGGCTGTCCGATCGCCATCGAGGTGTTTGAGGGCGATACCGCCGATCCGATTACGCTTGCCAATCAGATCGAAAAGCTGAAGCGGCGGTTCCATCTCGACCACGTGGTCATGGTCGGTGACCGTGGCATGATCACCCAAGCACGCATCACCAATGACGTTAAATCGGCAGGCTTCGACTGGATCACGGCACTGCGCGCGCCGGCGATCAAGGCGTTGATGGAAACCGGCGCTTTGCAACTCTCGCTGTTCGATCAGCGCGACTTGGCCAGTATCACGGCGCCCGAATTTCCGGGTGAGCGCCTGATCGTTTGCCGTAATCCCGATCTCGCCGTCGAGCGCGCCCGCAAGCGGGAGGATCTGCTGGCCGCCACCGAACGTGACCTCTCCCGTATCCAGATCGCGGTCGCTCGCAAGCGCAATCCCCTCCGGGGCGCTGCGCGGATCGCACTCGCGGTTGGCGCGGTGATCAACAAGCACAAGGTAGGCAAGCATTTTGTCATCGAGATCACCGATACCGTCTTCAGCTTCGCCCGCAAGACCGCCGAGATCGTCGCTGAAGCAGCAACCGATGGCGTCTATGTCGTGCGCACCAGCCTGCCGGAAAGCGCGCTCGATGACACCACGACCGTGCGAAGCTACAAGTCGCTTGCGCTTGTGGAGCGGGCCTTTCGCTGCATCAAAACCGTCGATCTGCAGATCAGGCCTGTCCATCATTGGCTGGCAGACCGCGTGCGGGCCCACGTCTTCCTGTGCATGTTAGCCTACTACCTCGAATGGCATATGCGGACCTGCCTGGCGCCAATGCTGTTCGATGACGCCGATAGGGAAGCGGCCGAAGCCTTGCGAGACAGCGTAGTGTCGGAAGCGCAACGTTCCCCGGCTGCCATCGCCAAGCAGACCACAGGGCTCACCACGGACGGCCTGCCGGTGCATAGCTTCCGTTCATTGCTCGGCGATCTGGCAACCGTAGTGCGCAACACCATCACCACCGCGATCACACCGGACTATCGCCTTACCGTCGTCACAAGGCCAACACCGCTGCAGCAGAAGGCATTCAATCTCCTCGGCGTCAACTGTAGCCAGTAATCCACAGGTCGCGAGACAGAATGTATAGATGCTTCAGTAACTTGCGTGTCTCGAGGCTAGGAAGTTCGGTCTAACCGGTTGTCTGCTCCCCTTTTTGGTTGGCAAGAGTATCGGCTCGACCAGAGATTCCCCCGATGGCAGGCAAGGCAACCCTCAGCGACAGGAAGTCGTCGAATAGGTCCTTCTCCGGGACGACATCCGGGACGAGGCGGAGCGCCCCTAGGATGTCGCGTCCGCCACCGGCAACCCGACGATGAAGATGCGCAGGCCCGCGGCCTTCAAGTCGACCAGAGCATCGTGAAGGGCGTAGGCGCCCGACTGGTCCATGAAGCGTACCCGCTCCATCCGCAGCACCAGTAACTTGCCGCCCCGAGCGAGCGACGCGAGGTCGGCGAAGCCGCGGGCGAAGCCGAAGAACAGCGGACCCTCGACGTGCTTGATAAGGAGCCGGTCGCGGTCCGCGGCGGGAAGGTCGAGCTCGTCGGCCCAAGGCTCGTCCGCTAAGGGGCTAATGGTGGTCTGCTGCTCCGCGATGTCGGCAATCTTCTTCATGAACACGAAAGCAGCCACGATCATCCCGACGGCGACGGCGGTGATCACCCCGGAGAACACCGTCAGCAGCAGGACCAACAGCAGCAATGCCCCATCCGAGCGCGGCGCCTTGCCGAGATGGCGGAGGCCGCGCAGATCGAAGCAGCTGAGCCCAGCTGCGACCAGGATGCCTGCCAGTACCGCATCGGGGATATGCTGCACCGCCCCGGACAGGCCCAGCAGCACCGCCTACAGGAACAGACCGTGGATGACCCCCGACAGGCGGGTTCGGCCTCCAGCCTCGACGTTGACGATGGTGCGGATGTTGGCGCCGGCCCCGGGCAAGCCGCCGATCAGCGCGGCCGCCATGTTGCCGATGCCCTGACCGATCAGCTCGCGGTCACTGTCGTGATGGGTCTTGGTGAGGCTGTCGGCGACCAACGCGCCGAGGAGCGAATCGATCGCCCCAAGCACGGCAAGCTCCACGCCGGCCGTCAGGATGAAGCCTAAGCGCGACAGGTCGAACCCTGGCGCGACGACGGCCGGCAGCCCGGATGGGATGGCGCCGATGCGCGGCGCGTCCACGCCGAGGAGGAGCGAGGCGGCAGTCAGTACCACCAAGGCGACCAGGGAGGGCGGCACGGCCCGGGTGAAACGTGGCAGGATGTAGATGATCGCCAGCGTCGCTGCTGCCAGTGCCGCGACAGGCCAAGCAAACCCGGCGGGCAGTGCGTCGAGCCGGGCCAGGATACCTGGGGAGTCAGAGGCCGGCGGCGCCATGCACGCCATCGGGAAAATCTGCCGGATGATAATGATGACGCCGATACCGCTCATGAAACCGGAGATCACAGGATAGGGCACGTAGCGGATAAAGCTGCCGAGGCGCAGCACCCCTAACACGACTTGGAGCGCGCCCGTCACGAGAAAGACGGCAACAATGAGAGAGAGGTTCAGCTCGCCAGTCGGCTGCACGCTCTCGGCGACGACGCCAGCCGCAACGAGCGGTGTGGTAGGCCCGGACACCAAGACCGGCGTGCCGCCGAACAGCGCACCTATAATGCCGAGCACAATAGCGCCGTACAGCCCGGCTTCGGGCCAAGACCCGAGAGAAGGCCAGGCGCGAGGGAAAGCGGCAGAGCAACGACCCCTGCGGAGATGCCGCCGAACAGGTCCCCGCGGCTTGGAATGAATCGGAGCTTCATAAGCATGGGTTCGGTTGGATACTCCGGCCGCACCCGTTCAGCGGTCCGGCGAGTAAGGCAGCGCTGATTTGTGTACGCAGAGCCGCAACCTGCCGTCGGTGCAGCGGCGGAAAACGAACGTCTTGTCCACTATCAGCTCTTCGCCGACCGCATTGCGCAGGTAGACATTGCCCATGGTGATGGCGAGGTTGCCGTGAATCTGGATTCCGTTCTCTGCGGCGTTGTTGTCGTACCAGACCTTCACCCACTGCTTTAGGGTGAATCCGGTATCCTCCGGGAAGTCCGCGTCACCGCCGACGAAGTAGGACAGAGCGCCCTGCTTAGTGCTCCGGAATGCGTTCGCGCCGAAGGCGAGCGTGGGCTTGAAGAAAACGGTGCCTTCCGCGTAATCGTACAGTTGGTCGATCAGCGCGCTGGCCACAGCGCGGAAGTCGCCGCCTTCGGCATGAACGGCGCTGATCCGCACCACGGCATCGCACCAAGCCTGCTGAGCGGCGTTCACCTCGTCCTCGGTGATGGGAGGCATACGTTTCCTCCGATGATTGGTTAATGGATAGTAATTGATCGGGCTTGCCCGGATTAAAATTAGCACCCCGTCCGGCCATGCGCGAGAGCAACTCTCTCCCGCCCTGCCAGCGCCGCGCAGCGGAAATCGCGCTCGGCAATTTTGCAGCGCGGTTGCGCACGAGGCACACATTCCGCTTGCGGCCTGACCTTGCGGGCAAGCTGGCTGACTACTCCGCGGGAAGGAAGGGGCCCTAAGACCCAGCTAAGTGCTCTGGTCGCGGCCGGCTGCCACCGCTAGCGGCACAGTTGGACAAAGTGCTCTCCGTCCGGTACGATCCAGGATCGCTCTGTAGAACGGGCAGGAAAGCTGGCAACCGGAATGGGTCCGAGGCGAGGTGGGAGCCTGCTTCAGGTCCAGGGAGGCGCCATCCGGGAGCTTTCCCTCCCGTCATGATCGATGTTGAGGCAGACGGCCGGCACTACCAGGAAATGCATGTGGATGGCGGGGCGAGCGCCCAGGTCTTTTGTCTACCCCCTTCCTTGCAGATTACCGAATCGGGCGCAGCGCCGGGGTTGTCCGGGAGCGGCGGCTACACGTCATCCGGAATGCCCGTCTGGATCCCAAATGGGCCGACATCAAACGCAGCACGCTTACGATCGTCGGCCGCGCGATCAGTTCCTTGATTCCGACCCAAGGCATCGGCGATCTTTACCGCATCTACGTCGTCGCGAACCGGGACGAGATCGATTTCAATCTCGCCTACATTCCCCCGACCATCACGACCGAGTTAAAGAAACCCTTCGATACGACCTACATGAACGCGTTATTCAAGGTCGGCTATGACCTCGGTTCGAAAGGATATCCTTGGGCGAAACTCCCGCCAGGGTATCGAGATCTCGGCGCCGGACCAACTCTCAATGCTGGCGCCATACCGACAGCGCAAACGAAACAGCGTGCATCTGGGGGGAGTAACCATCTCACCAAGCTGGGAGAGAGGTTGGCACACTACAACGCGCTGTGGATACGAAAGCAGGAGGATGACGTCACATGGCACGACACATCGCGCTCGCTCTCTACGTTGCGGCTGGAATGGCACTCGCGCAGTCCCGGCCAAACCCAAAACCTCATGGTCTACCCGGCGAAGGGGCAGAGCCCCGCACAGCAGGACCGGGACCGTTACGAGTGTCATAACTGGGCGGTCCAGCAGAGCGGGTTCGATCCCACCCGAGCTCAGGTGTCGGTGCCGTCTCCCTATGGGCCAAGCCCCCTGGGTGGCGCTGCGCGCGGGGCGGCGATCGGAGCCGTTGGCGGTGCCATCGGCTGCAACGCCGGGAAGGGCGCAGAGATCGGCGCCACGACTGGGGCCCTGATCGGCGGGCTTCGCCGCCGGGACCAGTACGCGCAGCAGCAGTCTTTTCAGCAGTAGGGTAACGTTTACAACAGGGCTTTCGGGACCTGCATGCAAGCGCGCGGTTATACACTAGTACCCCGAGTTGATCATACTGTGGGGTACAGCCGGTGCAACTTAATGCGGGCCTCTTCGGTGGTGAACTGCCAATTCGCTTTAACGTGAGCTTTGTTGCGGCTCGCCCGCCAAGCGGCGACTTCGTCAGCCAGAGTCTGCTTGTCGGAGATGCGCTCGTCGAGACACTGTGTTGACAGCACGCTGAGTTCGGATTCCGCTAAGTTGAGCCAGCTGCCGTGTTTGGGGGTGTAGTGCCACTCAAACCTTTCGACCAGGCGGCGTGCCTCGGCAGCAGGGAAGGCCTCGTAGAGAGCGGCCTGTCTGTGAGTGTTGAGATTATCCTGCACAAGCACGATTTTCTCTGCCTTGGGAAAGTGCGTGTCGGATAATTCTTTGAGTACCTGGGCGTAGTCCACCGCGGTATGGTGGTCGGTCACCTTGACCTCACGCCAACCTTCCAGGGGGGCGAACACCATGAACAGGTTGGCCGTCCCGTTGCGCTCATACTCATAGTCATAGCGTGCGGGGCACCCTGGCTTAGCGGGGATCGGCAGGCGTGTTTCGGCAACCAGCTGCTTGGACAATTCGTCGAGGCATACCACGGGGCGGGTCGGATCATGCGGCCGATGGTAAACCTCCAGCACATCTTCCATACCGGCTACGAAGGCGGCGTTGGCATCCGGCGGGATGACCCATTGTTTTTGTAGGTGCGGCTTGAGGATGTTTTTTTTAGCACACGCCCGATCGTGTTATCGCTGGCACGCTCAACAATGTTGAGTTCTACCACTGCTTCCTCGAGCAGTTTGAGCGTCCACCTTTTCCGGCCCTTGGGCGGTTCGGAGCAGGCCAAGGCGATCAGCTTGGTCTCCGAGGCTCCATCGAAGATGCAGGGCCTCGCCGAGGCGGGCGAGTGCTTACGCTCCAGCACTGCCTCGAACCCCTCCTCCACCAGCTGCTGGCGGATCCGGGCGACCGTCGCTGCGCTGATATCCAGCGCCGCGGCGATCTGACTGTCACTCCACCCGTCGCCGCCTTCGGCAGCATCCGCCTTCAACAAGATCCGCGCCCTGGTCAACCGCCATGCCGGGTGCTTGCCGGCACGGATCATGGTCTCCAGCCGCTCACGTTCGTCATGGCTGAGCCTGACCACGTACTTCTTTACAGCGATTTGTTTCGCGGTCACGATGCGACTCCGTCGTTACGGAGTCATCGATTCAGAGACTCTCCACAAAATCAAGGACGTAGAGTACTAATTTACCACTAGACGCGCTGTTCGCCGGGATCGCCAGCCACCTGGGCGACCCGCTCAACTCGTGGATCTACGCGATGCTCTTGGTGACACTGATTCCGAGCGTGACGAATCTTCTCATCGGCTCCCTCTCGTTGACGCGTGGTGTGCCGGGCGTCTCGACACAGCTGCTCCGGTCGATGCCCGTTGGCAGCACCGTGCCCCCTTACAACCGCGCCTGGAACGCCGCTGTGCTGACCGCGCAGTGGGCCATCGGACTCATCCTAATGCTCTCCGCATTTGCCCTGTTGGGCTGGCTCGCGTCGATCCTAGTTCCGGATGTTGGCACGTGGTTCCTCGCTCACTGAAGGCACTCCACCCGCCGCTCGCTACCTCTGTAGCGGCCTCATCATGCCCGCTCTGTGCGCCTCCCGCCGGCGCCCACAGAGTCAAAGCAATATGTCCCGGAAAGCCAGATCCTAGCCACATAACTCTTTGAGCAACTCCTTGGCCTCTTTCAGGTCTGGCGTTTCGAAGCCCCCGGTGAACCAGCCATAGATCGGAGCCAAGAGCGCGCGGGCTTCGTCGCGCTTGCCCTACGCGCGCCAGAGCCGGGCGAGGCTGACGGATGCGCGAAGCTCCCAGAATCTGGCCTCCTGGTCGCGAGCAACCGCCAGTGCGCGTTGAAACTCAGCCTCTGTATCAGCAAATGGTGGATCACTGGATCTCAGCAGCGCCTCTCCCCTTAGCCGGTGCAGTTCTGGTTCGAACCAGCGCTCGCCGGTCTGTTCGACCCGCGTCAATGCGTCGGCGAACAGCGCCATAGCATACTCTGGATTGTCTTCAGCCGACAGGGCGGCGATGAGTCCGAGATAGTATGGCACTTTCAGTTGGGAGCCAGTCGCCTGCTTGGCTTTCAAGCCGTGCTGCATTTCGGCCAGGCCCATCTCTGGTTCGCCGCCGGTCGCCATGCACCACCCACTAAATATCGTGCCGGTTGCTAACCAATGCGCGAAGCCTTGCTCGGTAGTCAAGGCAATCAGCTCGGCCGCCTTAGCTTCCAGTTTGTGTCGGTCGGCACCCAACTGGTCGAAGACACAGCTCTGGTGGAGAGTGATGGCGAGGACATGCGGGTTGTTGCTCTGCCTTGCCTCGGCCAATGCGAGATCATGCACCGCATGCGCTTCATTGAGGTGGCCTTGCAGCAGCAGCGACCACGATAGCAAGCTGCGGGCAGGGTTGGCCAGTGTCGTGGCAATTTGTTCATGGATGAAATCGCGAATGTGCCCCTTCAACGCTATTGCCTGCGACAAGTGGGCTCGTGCCGTATCATGTGCCGCCAAAAATACCATACTGATGCCGATACTGCGGTGTGCGGTCAATTCCGCGAGCGCGTCGCCATTAACGTGGATGTAGTTCAAGAGCGCCGTGGCCTTCTCCACAGACGTTTTCAGCTCGGCGCGATTGAGATGAAACAGCCAAAGCCCCCAGAGGATTGACGCGAGTTGTCGCCAATCACCAAATTCCTGAGCGAGTTGATAGGCGCGGCCAAAAGCGGCACCCACTTCGAGCGAGGCTAGGCCCTTAACCATCGACAAGGCTCCTGCGAGAGCAACCTGCAGCTCGATTTCCTTACGATGGCGTGTTGCATCGTTACTTAATCTATCGAGTGACTGCAGCCCTTTCTGGATTTGTGTTACCGCTTCAGCATTCGCTGAGCGGGCGAGCGCCAGCTTGCCTGCCTTAAGCCAATAATCGATGGCCTGCTCGATCAGCCCAGCCTCGGCATAATGGTGCGCAAGCAACCCCGGCTGAGTCGCAGCCATTTCCGCATCGCGCTCCAATGCAGCGGCGATCGTACCGTGAAGCGCCGCACGACGCGTGCGCAGCAGCGTTTCATAGGCGGCATCCTGTACCAGCACGTGCTTGAATACGTATGTCGCCTCCGGCGGCTTGCCTCGACGGAATACAAGGCCAGAGGCAACGAGGTGATCCAAACCCTCATTCAGGGCTGGCTCCGCCATATCCGAGATGTCACGAATCAGCTCATGGCTGAACTCCCGCCCGATTACTGAGCCGATCTGCGCCACCTGCTTCGCCACCGAAAGCCGGTCCAGCCGTGCCATCAGTGACGCCTGCAAAGTATCCGGCACGCCAATTGTCGGTCCAGCTGGCCCGCGGCTCTCCAGCACCGCCTTGGTCAGTTCCTCGATGAACAGCGGCACGCCATCGGCCTGTGCGACGATGCGAGACAGCACTGCCGGCGGCAGCACCTGATCCAACGTGACCTGCGCGGCAAGCTGCGCGGCCTCGGTCTGTTCCAGTCGGCTGAGGGCAATCAGCGTTACACCAGCCTGACCGATCCATGGTGCCTGAAGCTCGGGGCGGAAGGTCATCACTACCAGCACGTGCCGCTCATGCAGGCGGGGAATGGCGAGATCCATGAGTTCCAGCGTGGATGGATCCGCCCAGTGCGCATCCTCAAGCAGCATCAGCACGGGGCGTTGCGCGGCAAGCTTCTCGGTCTGCCGGATCAGCGCATCGAACGTCCTTTCCTTGCGGCGTTGAGGGCTGAGGTGCAGGCTGGGCGATCCGGTCGTCGGTAACGAAAGCAGATCTGCCAGCAGTGCTTCGTCCTCCGGCGCTGTAGCCGTCTCCGCAAGCAGCGCCCGTAGCTTGCCCAGCCGTTCCTCCCCTGGGTCATTGCGTTCGAAACCAGCGGCGAATTCGAGCTGGCTAATCACCGGATGCAGTGGCGTGGCTTGCTGGTGTGGCGAGCAGAAATAGCGAAGCCTGGTCAGATCTCCGCCGCGCAATCGTTCATCCAATGCCGCGAGCAGGCGCGACTTGCCGATCCCGGGTTCGCCGGAGACCAGCACGAGACGGCCTTGGCCGATTGTGGCCTGCGCCCAGCGACGGAGCAGGCTGTCCAACTCGTCGTCGCGGCCGATCAGGGGCGTGCGGCGGGCGCGGCGCAGTGCCTCGAACCGGCTCTGCACGACACGGGCGGCAAGTACCCTCGAAAACCTCGACCGGCTCGGGCAGGCCCTTCAGCAGGATGGCACCGTGGCTGCGGCACTCGAACAGATCGCCGAGAAGCCGCCGGGTCCTCGGCCCGATCACAACCGAGTTGGGTTCTGCCAGCGCCTGTAAGCGGGCTGCCAGGTTTGGCGTCTCGCCGACAATGCCGCGCTCCTGGGCTTCCCCCGAGCCGATCAGGTCGCCGACAACAACCTGGCCGGTGCCAATGCCGATGCGGATCTGCAAGGGCTCGGGTCCTGGGAGTTGCCCAACAGCGTCGATGAGTGCCAAGCCGGTGCGGACTGCGCGTTCGGGGTCATCCTCGTGTGCTTGTGGATAGCCGAAGTACACCAGCACGCCGTCCCCCATGTACTTGGCGACAAAGCCGTCGAGACGGCCGACCACGTCTGCCACGCAGCGGTGATACGCGCCGAGGATCTCACCCAGGTCCTCCGGGTCGAGCCGAGTTGCGAGGGTAGTCGAACCGACGACGTCGCAGAACAGAACAGTAAGCTGCCGCCGTTCGGCGGAGGATACAGACGTGGATGTGGCGCCAGGAACGGCCGTCATCGTTGTCGAAGACGGCGGATGACTCGTCCTCATCAGCCTGGTGCCGCATTCGGGGCAGAACTTCGCACCGGAGATGGTTTCGCGGCCGCACGAGGGGCAGCATGGCACCAGTGCCGCCCCGCATTGATTGCAGAACTTACTGCCCTCCCGCACCGCCGATCGGCAGCTCGGACATTCCATGTCGTCCTCGCAAACCTTTAAAGCGCGCCCACAGAATTATAGCGGATATCGGCAAAAAAAGCGACGCCGCCCTATCGAACTCGGAGCCGCGGTTGCGTCACACGCGCCACGTGAGCAACGATAACGCGGGCGACGCATCCGGGCGGGGGCCATCCTGCTGCCTAACCGCTCCAAGCGCTGTGAAAAATGGCTGAGTCGCACCGCCGCGAATTCGGGCAGCCTCGGCCGTTGCGCCTGTTTCATCGCGATCGGACCGGATTGTTGGTTGGGGTTGATGGGAAACGGGTTCGACGGGGCGCCTGCCCCGCGGTCTATGGAGCGGCCGGCACCAAGCTGTGGGCGAGGTCGCGGAACAATGCTGCCTCAGGGCAGGCGGCAGCGAAAGCGACGCGCACACGGGAAGCGGTCTCGATTACCCGTGCAGCGACCTTCATCAGCCGCAGCCGAATGGTGGTGAACTCGGCGGTGGTCAGCGCGTGTGCCTTGGGGATGCCGTCGCGCACGTTGAGTAACAGCCAATAAGCTGCGGTGTGAAGGATGAGCCGCATCTGATTGGCAAGCGGTGCCCGACATGAGGTGCGGTCGGAGGCAAGTTGGCTCTTGTGAAGTTTGATCAGGTTTTCCGCCTGGCCGCGCTCACAATAAAGCGTATCATACAGCCACTCAGCGCTGCCCGTGGTGATGTTGCTGACCACGAAGCGGATGTCGAGGCCGAGAGTGGACGCCTCGATGCGGGCCGCGATACGACGCGAACGCGACCAGGATTTGGCCCGATACTGTGTTTCGGTGTAGCGCCGCAGCAGCGGGGAATCGGCTTCGGCGCGACGGACACGAACGTCGTCAGCTGCCGGCTCGACCAGGCGGTGCAGCACGTCGTTGCCGGACAGGCCGAAGACGTAGCGAATACCCTCCGCTTCGCACCAGTCCATCACCTCTGGTCGGCCGTAATGGCTGTCACCGCGGATGGTGATGCGCGTGTTCGGCCAATGCCGTCTGATCTCGCGCAGCAGGCGCCGCAGGTGACGGCGGACTTCCTTCCCCGATGGGGTTTTGCCGGGCCGCAGCAGCACCGCCACCGGCCGCGCCGTGGCAGTGTCATAGATATGGATCGGTAGAAAGCAGCGCTCGTTGTAATGGGCATTGAACAACGACAGCTGCTGATATCCATGCACCACGTCCACGGTGTCGTCGATATCAAGCGTGACCGCCTCTGGCGGCACTGCATAGCTGGCGCAGTAGAGGCCAATCATCGCCCGCATCATTCGGATGATCTCGCGCAGGCTGGGGGCGTTCTCCCACCGCGACATGGTCGGCTGCGAGCACAAATCGCGGCCGCTGGCGGGCAGCTTGCCGCAAGCCAGTTTGAAGGCCGGGTCGCGGCGCAGGTGATCGAGGTCGTCGGCGTCCTCGTAGCCGCAGGCGATCGCCAGAATGCGCGCACGCAGGATGTCACTCAGCTCGATGCACGATCCGGCCTGGATCGCGATGATCGGCAATCTCCGCCGCCAGTCGATTACAGATGCCCAGACGTCGTTCCGCCCGCGCCAGCAAGATGACGCCGCCATCTGACGTGATCCGTCCGCCATCGAATGCCGCGGTGACTTTCTTGCCTGCAACGGCTGGCAATGCGAACGGCTCGGTCGTATCCTCGTGCATGGCGGGTGTGGCACCGGTGAGATTGCGATTCGGATGGCGTCAGGCACCCAATTCGTAAGTCACAATCACCACCTTACGCGACACCCGCCGACGAATCCCTGCTATGCGATGAATAAGACAGGCTAAGCGGATGGCGTCTCCGCCGAACTCCTGATTGTTGATCTTGTGCTCCGCTAATATTATGCCCAGCAAATCCAAAGGGTTAGCGGATATTTGCCTGTGGGTAACGCCAGGGTAACACCAGCCCACGATTGCACCCTCGGGTCGGGGTCGAGGGGCGCGCGCGAGTGCCGCCGATGGTCGGGGTTTAATCAGCAGCGATGCCGTGCAGCCCGCCCATTGAAAGCCGCAACCCGAACCGCTCTTGCAGGGCTCTTGAATGATGCGGAGCTTGGCACCGTCCGCACGCATTTGCCGCGCCATCTCGTGACTGTTACTTGGTAACCGCTAACATCTCCCTTTGGCACAGCGCTCCCAACGCCCGCTGCACGCGGCGCGTGTTTGTGCCGGACAGATACACGCCTGCAATCAGCGCCGCCACCTGCCTTGTCCTGCGCGCATAGCGTGGCAAAACCTCGCTGTGCCATTTGGGCCGGTGACGATCAGTGTGCCACGAGCGCGACTGAACGCGGCCAATTCTGCCCTCGTCGCGCATGTAGCTGAGAATGATGTCGAGCCGCGTGACGCCGCGCTCCTCCGCCAGCCGCAATCCCTCCTGCGCCCGCGCGCGCTTCGCAAGTGTCGCCTTGTTCGGCGTCCCCTTCTGCCGGCCACCCGTCTTGCGTCCCCGCGCCATCTGTCACCTCCGGTCCGCATATAGGGCACGCACCCACGGTAAGCGGCCTTGTTCGATCTACCATCAGAATTCGAACGATCTACCGGCACTTTTGCCATTGGGAGGCCGTGCGGCTAATGCTGGACAAGCAGTTCAGCGGGTTACCGGTGCTGGATGAGGCGGGTCGCCTGGTCGGGGTTCTGACGGAGAGCGGCGCCATTCTGCAAGAGCGGCCAGGCCCGAGCAGGAGGGGTAGTTGTTCCGATCATTCTTCATGAGCCGCCGCTGGTGCACCTGGTCCATTCTCGGCGGTGGGCTGATCCTGTCTGCCGCCTGGTACCAGGTTGAACTTGATGTGCGGATCAATGCATGGTTTGGCAGCTTCTACAACCTGGTACAGAAGGCGCTCGGCAAGCCAGGCTCGATCACGATGAGTGAATATCTGAGCCTGCTTATGACCTTCGGACACATCGCTGGACTGTACGTCCTCATTGCTGTAGGCAGCGATTTCTTCATTAAGCATTATGTGTTCCGCTGGCGTATGGCGATGAACGACTATTATACCGCCCATTGGCACGTTGTGCGTGGTATCGAAGGCGCTTCTCAGCGTGTGCAGGAAGATACAATGCGATTCGCCCGCCTCATGGAAGGGTTGGGCGTTAGCTTCATGAGGTCGGTTCTGACCCTGATCGCCTTCCTGCCCATCTTGTGGACGTTGTCGGCCCATGTGACCGAATTACCTTGGATCGGGCCGGTGCCCCATTCACTGGTATGGGTCGCGATCCTGTTCGCGTTGGCCGGCACTGTGTTGATGGGGGTTGTCGGCGTCAAGTTGCCTGGTTTGGAGTTCCAGAACCAGCGGGTCGAGGCCGCCTACCGCAAGGAACTGGTTTATGGCGAAGACGATCACCAGCGTGCGGATCTATCGCGCCTGGGAGTGCTGTTCAGCAATGTGCAGCGCAGCTATTTCCGCCTGTTTTTCCATTACATGTATTTCGATGTGGCGAAGTGGTCGTATCTGCAATTCGGCGCACTGGTCCCCTATATCGCCCTCAGTTCAACCGTGGTCGCGGGTGCGGTCACGCTTGGAGTGATGCAGCAGATCGTGCGTGCCTTTGGCCGGGTCGAGGGCTCGTTCCAGTACCTGGTGTACATGTGGACCACGATTGTCGAACTGATTTCCGTGTACAAGCGGCTGCGAGGTTTTGAGCGGCAGATCCAGTCAAATCGGCCGCTGTGCCGGCTTGAGTCCCGGCCATTATCGGGGACTTAAGACAATAGCGCCAGCGACAGGCCCTTGGCCGCACAGGTCCTAGAGCATCGGGGCGAGATCAGTACGCGCGCGTCGAAAAACCCAGATCATCTTATGTCACAACCGGCCACGCCATCTTGTCCGCGACCGCGATGAGGTTGCCCTTATTGCTGCGCCAAGTCGAAGATCGGTTGCTGAGAACGATGCTGCTGGTTCGTGCCGGACTACGCAATACTGTTCACTGAGGCTGAACGCTGAACCGGGTGGCGCTGGAACGTGCGCTAAGGGGACGCGTTGGATCTGATCGGACTGGTTGATGCTGTAACGCGTGTCGGTCCGCAAGGTAAGTAAATGGCTGTGGACGTAGGGCTGTGGGTTCCTATAATTGGGCAAGCAAAACGGTATCAGGACGGGGATGCAAGAGCCTTGGCACCGGCAAGTCGATTCAGGAGATCATGCAGGCGCATGGGCGCCGGGTATATATCGTGCCGAAGCTTTCCGTCGAAAACGGCATTAACGCTGCCCGCACGATATTCCCAATTGCTGGTTCGGTGAGGAGAAGTGCGCTGATGGCCTGCATGCACTTCGGCAGTATCGCTACGAGGTTGACGAGGACCTGGACACGTTCAGTAGGAAGCCGCTATACGATTGGGCATCGCATGGTGCAGATGGGTTCCAATATCTAGCCGCTCCTATTCACCAAGCGCTGTGAAGAATGGCTGAGTCGCACCGCCGCGAATTCGGGCAGCATCGGCCGTTGCGCCTGTTTCATCGCGATCGGATCTGATTGTTGGTTGGGGTTGATGGGAAACGGGTTCGACGGGCGCCTGCCCCACGGTCTATGGAGCAGCCGGCACCAAGCTGTAGGCGAGGTCGCGAAACAATACTGCCTCAGGGCAGGCGGCAGCGAAAGCGACGCGCACACGGGAAGCGGTCTCGATTACCCGTGCAGCGACCTTCATCAGCCGCAGCCGAATGGTGGTGAACTCGGCGATGGTCAGCGCGTGTGCCTTGGGGATGCCGTCGCGCACGTTGAGTAACAGCCAATAAGCTGCGGTGTGAAGGATGAGCCGCATCTGATTGGCAAGCGGTGCCCGACATGAGGTGCGGTCGGAGGCAAGTTGGCTCTTGTGACGTTTGATCAGGTTTTCCGCCTGGCCGCGCTCACAATAAAGCGCATCATACAGCCACTCAGCGCTGCCCGTGGTGATGTTGCTGACCACGAAGCGGATGTCGAGGCCGAGAGTGGACGCCTCGATGCGGGCCGCGACACGACGCGAACGCGACTAGGATTTGGCCCGATACTGTGTTTCGGTGTAACGCCGCAGCAGCGGGGCATCGGCTTCGGCGCGACGGACACGAACGTCGTCAGCTGCCGGCTCGACCAGACTGCGCAGCACGTCGTTGCCGGACAGGCCGAAGACGTAGTGAATATCTTCCGCTTCGCATCAGTCCATCACCTCTGGTCGGCCGTAATGGCTGTCACCGCGGATGGTGATGCGCGTGTTCGGCCAATGCCGTCTGATCTCGCGCAGCAGGCGCCGCAGGTGACGGCGGACTTCCTTCCCCGATGGGGTTTTGCCGGGCCGCAGCAGCACCGGCCGCGCCGTGGCAGTGTCATAGATATGGATCGGTAGAAAGCAGCGCTCGTTGTAATGGGCATTGAACAACGACCGCTGCTGATATCCATGCACCACGTCCACGGTGTCGTCGATATCAAGCGTGACCGCCTCTGGCGGCACTGCATAGCTGGCGCAGTAGAGGCCAATCATCGCCCGCATCATTCGGATGATCTCGCGCAGGCTGGGGGCGTTCTCCCACCGCGACATGGTCGGCTGCGAGCACAAATCGCGGCCGCTGTCGGGCAGCTTGCCGCAAGCCAGTTTGAAGGCCGGGTCGCGGCGCAGGTAGATCGAGGTCGTCGGCGTCCTCGTAGCCGCAGGCGATCGCCAGAATGCGCGCACGCAGGATGTCACTCAGCTGATGCACGATCCGGCCTGGATCGCGATGATCGGCAATCTCCGCCGCCAGTCGATCACAGATGCCCAGACGTCGTTCCGCCCGCGCCAGCAAGATGACGCCGCCATCTGACGTGATCCGTCCGCCATCGAATGCCGCGGTGACTTTCTTGCCTGCAACGGCTGGCAATGCGAACGGCTCGATCGTATCCTCGTGCATGGCGGGTGTGGCACCGGTGAGATTGCGATTCGGTGGCGTCAGGCACCCAATTCGTAAGTCACAATCACCACCTTACGCGACACCCGCCGACAAATCCCTGCTATGCGATGAATAAGACAGGTTAGTCATGTCCACCTATCTCGACATTCCTGTGACGCGCTACGCTCGAAGCGGAGACCTGAGCATTGCCTTTCAAACGATGGGCGATGGTCCCATTGACCTCATCTTTGTCCCCGGACTAATCACACATCTGGAGTTCCTGCACGAAATTCCCGGTTATACCGACTTCCTACGACGCCTTTCGGCGTTCGCGCGTGTAATCACCTTCGATAAGAGCGGCCAGGGACTGTCGGACCGGGCATTCGGTATCCCTTCGCTCGAACAGCGCATGGACGACATCCGTGCCGTCATGGATACCATCGAGTCCAGGCGTGCCGCCGTGCTTGGCTGCTCCGAAGGCGCGCCAATCAGCTTGATGTTTGCCGCAACGTACCCGGAGCGCACTTCTCACCTCATCCTCTGGGGCGGGTTCGCGCGATTTTTAGTCGCACCCGACTACCCATTCTTCCTCACCGAGGACAAGTTTGTGCGTCGCGTGGAAGACATGGTGGCACACTGGGGCACGGGACAGCTTGCCATCAAAGCGTTTCTGCCCAGCCTTGAGGCCTTTCCGAATGGCGTGAGCCAGTTTGCCAAGCTGGAGCGACTTACCTTCACCCCCGGCGCGCTCAGGGCAATGTATCAGCAGAACGCTTTGATCGATGTACGCCCCGTTTTGCCGACGGTGCAGGTCCCGACCTTGGTGTTACATCGGCGAATGGATTTGGCGGTACCGGTGGAGAATGGTCGCTATCTCGCATCGCGAATCGCAGGAGCAAAATACATTGAGTACGCCGACTGTGGCGATCACCTCATTTTTGCCGGCGATTGGCCAACGTTCTGTGGCGATATCGAGGAGTTCGTGACTGGGAACCAGGGGGCAGTGCTATCCGATTTTGACCGCATGCTGGCGACGGTGCTCTTTACTGACATTGTTGATTCCACACGCCAAGTTTCCGAGTTAGGCGATCAAAAATGGCACCGTGCGCTTGATGAACACGACCGTATCGCACGAAGAATCGTGGCACAGCATCGTGGAAATCTAGTCAAAACGACGGGCGATGGGATTCTGGCGACCTTCGACGGGCCGGGGCGCGCAGTCCGTTGCGCATTGACGTTCGAGGCTGCAGCTAAGCAGATGGGTATATCAGTACGAACGGGTCTCAATACTGGCGAGATAGAATTGCGAGAAGGCGATGTCAGCGGCGTTGCGGTCCATGTCGCCGCACGTGTAATGGCCAAGGCCAAGCCAGGCGAGGTGTTGGTGTCTCGCGTGGTCAAGGATCTTCTTCCAGGCGCTGGGCTGAAGTTCTTTGAGCGTGGGACTCAGGAATTCAAGGGACTACCAGGGTACTGGGACCTATTCGCAGTGAGTGCTTAGCTTTCCCCTTCGTGGATAATGTTATAGCCGCGTTAGCGGAGCTGTCGGTTTACGGGTCTGTCAAACGCGCATTTGGCCGCGCTAACCCGTCACCCTCGCCTGCCACCTAAACCACCCAGTTTACCTCCGATAATCCGCGTTCTCGTAGGTAATCGTCGAACACAACGAACATCCTATACGCCGCGATTATTCCTTGTGAGCGTCGATTACCGACCCAATGTTCATGTGTCTGTTGGGCATGCGAGAGCTGGATGCGCCGTCACCACACTCATGGTTTCCACTGCTCCGATCACGCCAGCCAGTGCCAGCAGAACCACACCCGGCGCGAGCAGGGCGAACAGTATCTTGCGCATGGTGTCCCTCCCGGATCAGCAACTGCAAACGCATGCGTTCGCCGGACAGTTCCGCCGCAATACGCCTCGTCCCCCACCCCAATTGCTTCAGCTTGATCATCGCCGCCACGTCGTCCGGCGCCTTTTTTACCCAAGACAGTCAATATTACCGCATGACTCCGACATGCACAGACGGCTGGGATTGGACCATATCAATAGACCGGCTAACTGGACTGTTATCCCAGACCTTCCCAAAGTACCCCGCTAACTCTGCTGAATGTGAAAAGATAGACACGCGTCCTAAATTTTAGCGCTAATGTCGGTGTTTGCGCAGGCACAACGTGTCCGTCCGACGCTCGGCAGAGTGCTTCCGCAAGCGGAACGCCCGGCATAACGAACGCCACCTATTCACAAAGCCCGTTTCGCAAGCGCTCCGCAACGCCTAGCGCTGCCTTGGGTCAGAAACGCAACGAACTCTTCTCACAAAGGATTTGCTTTGTGAATAGGGTATCGGCCATAATGGCGCTATGAAGACGAAGCGGGCCGCCACCTATCTGCGGGTTTCAACCGACGAGCAGACGGTCGAGAATCAGCGCCGTGTTCTGGAGGAGGTGGCAAGCCGCCGCGGCTGGGATATCGTGAAGGAATTCGGCGATAACGGCATTTCAGGCGCCCAGGGCCGGCACGAGCGTCCCGGATTTGATTCTATGCTCAAGGCTGCCGCCCGGCACTCCTTCGATGTGCTGATGGTGTGGTCCCCAGCTAACCCACCAACAGGGCGGTAGGTCGGCGGTGCGGTTGTCCGGTAGTCGCTGATGCTACGCGGACGTCCCGTCCGCCTGCGGGCCAGCGATCAGGCGGCTGCCACCGCTGGCCGGCTGGCCCAGAACCGGCTGCGGCGTGTTAGCGGCAACCGCTTTAGCCCCACGATGTGATAGCTCGATGCGGTAAAGCCTGTGGTCGCTTCCGATTGTCCAGAACACTTGGCTGCCCCCATCCTGAAACCTTGGTTGGCTTGTGTGATCAACCTCAACACTCATCTCTAGAATCTCCTATCAGCGGCGGATCGGAACCTCGACCGACAATTAGCTCCTTGAGGACGTGGCGACCTACGAAGCTTTTCATGTCGCCATGCCGGCTAGTACCCCTGCACAGGAGTTTTGACCGGTTGACGGCGTTCCGGAATGAGTCTGCAGTGCCGTCCGGCGCCGATTTCAAAGAGTCGAAATCGCTGTGCAGAGATACTAGTTTTCGGGCAGGACGGCGATGGACGGGATCGGAACAGAGGGCCGAGAGACTTCCCTGGAGAGTTAATGTGCGGTGGTGAAAACGCTGCGCCTGGGTCCGCTAGTGGGCGAGAAAATTTTCTGATTGGTTGCGGACGGAATGACTCCGGGTAGGTTAGCGGTATCTCTATGGGGCGGATGGAGGGCGTGCCGGTAAAACCCACCGCATGGCCGTCCGCGAAGCGTTGCCACTGCAGACACAGGTGACACTTTACTACGGGAACGATCCGGACGCCGCAGTGTCACCAGAGTCAGCAGTGTCACGGGTCTTGGCCCGTCCGATGGCCAGAATCAGATCCTGCACGGGGTCCAGCTTTGCCGGTGTCCCGTCCTCATCCATATCTGGCGGGGACCGTGAGCGAGCCTCGCTCCCCTAATCTTCGGGTGTGCAGGCAGTACGCTGCGGGTGGATGCGCGAAGCGCCGCTGAGCAGCGTCCCTGGCTCGATGGGGTCCGGTAGTCAAGGCCCTTGCGAATGCGGTATAAAACGGCGCAATCAGTGGCATCTGCTTCTGTCTCGCGTTGGCGGGCGTGCCAGAAAACGGGCAAGACTCGTTGCGGCACGCAGTTCCCACGGCTTCCGAAATCGGCTGGAGCCAAGGACGATTGGCGGCCACGCCGATGTTCCGCCCATCTGCCGATTGTGCCTTCCCTCAAAAGCTGTAACGATTGCATCGGACATGGGAGGGTATTGAGATGAACACAGAGGGCTTCGTTGTGCCAGGCGCCACGGCTGGGAGATCGTCGGTCCTCCGCCTTTCTAAAAGTCTTCGGTTGAGCCGCGACCAAAACCAGGCGTCAACGTATCACCCATCTTTTCTAAGGAGCTACTACCATGTCCGCACAGCCCACGACGACATCAACGCCGACCACGAGAATTCTCGCAATCGGAACCATTAATCCCGGCGTCGATCAAGCCAAAGTGCTTGAGATTCTGCCAAACGAAGTTCGGGAGACAGTCAATCTCTACCTGGACGGCAAGATCGACCAGGGGTATTCGTTGCAGGATCGCCGGGGCGTGGTGTTCATTCTGAATGTCACCGACCCCACGGTTGCACACGAGATGCTTGAAAAGCTGCCGCTAGGTCAGGCCCATCTCATGAGCTTCGAGCTGATCTCGCTTGGCCCGCTTAACCCGCTTCGGCGGTTGCCGGGAATGACACCGAAACCTCAGTAGTCACGATAGGGCTTAACCACCGCTGGGCTACTAGACAAGACCGTCAGCCGAAAGCCGCATTAACGCCCGAAGAGGAGGCAGCGGCGGACAGAGAGATTCAACGGCTCATCGAAGAGGAACTGTTAAGTCGGCTCGTGCTGCAAATTTCTTGCAGACTATGGAAACACGTCTGCCGAGGTAGGGACCGCTCGCGGCCGGTCTGGAAGCGTTTACCCACCGCTTTCGAAGTGAACAGGCAAGTCTCATCGTGACTTGCCCTACAGCTTCGCACTCCAAGGGCAGCTAACTGGCATGGCCAAAATGCCGGTAGGCGGATTCTCACACCCGCACCGCGATCATCAACTCGGTAAAGGCGACAATGTTGAGCACCCGCTTGAGATTGTAGGCGAGCGCCGTCAAGCTGAACTCGCCGCGAACCTTTTCCAGCCCACGCATCAGGAACGCGCCCTGGTTCATCCATTGTTTGATCGTACCGAATGGGTGTTCCACTGTCTCGCGGCTCTGCTGGAGAATTCTCCAGTCGTTTCGCCAGTCGGGCCTGCATCCGGTCGAGTACCGCCTCATTCTCCATGCGGGAGACGGAACGAAAGCTATTGTTCGTGCATCGCGAACGGATCGGGCAATCTCGACACGCCTGCTTGTTGGCGTAGTTGATTTTCTTGAGCCCGCGCAGGACCGATGACGAATAGGGCTGCAGGCGCTGGCCCCCCGGGCAGAGAACATTATCGCCTTCCCGCGTCGTATTCGAACTCGTCCTTGCGGAACAGGCCCGCGCTGACCGATGGGCCACGTTGGGGGCGCGGCACATACGGTTCCATCCCGGCCTTCTCGCAGGCCTCGATGTCCTCGATCTTGAAATAGCCACGGTCAGCTACGATCGCGATGCGCTCCGCGCCGAGAACTTCCCTTGCCGGCTCCGCCGTCTCGGTCATCAGACCCATATCAACGACCTGATTCGTGACCTGTTGCTCAACGATCAGCTTGTGCTTGGTGTCCACCGCGACCTGAACGTTGTAGCCGACCGCAACGTGGGTGTGCGCTGCCATAGCCCGGCTATCTGGGTCGGTGAGCGAGATCTGATCCTCGCCGGTGCGGTCGAGTTCCGCCAGCATCGCCTGACATCGCGTGCGGCGCTCGCGGATGGCGGCGATCTTCTCGGCCAAATTCTTGACCCGCGAGCCACCGGCTCCTTGCTCGGTGACATCGCTTGTATCGAGGCGCTTCAGGTAGTCGTCCAGCTTGGCATCGGCCAGCTTGATGAACTCGGTCAACGACGCGCACGTGAAATTGCGATCCTTGTTGTTAACCGCCTTGATCCGCGTCCCATCCGCCTTCTGCGCGATGGCGACGGCAGCGAGCGCCGGCTTTCCGAACTTCGCCGCTTGAGTGACGAGATGCGTCCCGCGCCTTTGTCGCGATGGCTGAGGGTAGGTGGCGCGCTGGCGCGCGCGATAATCAGGCGCGCGAGGTCACGACTGCCGCCATCAACATGGCAAGGTAGAGCAGGATGAAGCAGACGGGGATCGCTGTCTCGACGGACGAGAGCGAGCGCCGGTGGCCGAGCCTGTAGACTTCCCGCTCACGTTTTGAAGGGCTGAGGGTAGGTCTGCCTCGATCTCTTGCAGGACAGCGAACTTTGCGCGGTTCAGTTTCGATATGATGCGAGCAGCGCGGTCCATGCGACGCAAACGAGCGCGCCCGCAGCGGGAATCGCCCGGAGCCAGATGGTTTTCTGGCCGGTGGGCACAGCGACCTTGTCGCTTTGCAAATAGCCATAGAGCGCGACGATCGCGCTGTTGACGCTCAGCATCCACGCATTGCCTGCGCGCGCCGACCACTGACTTTCTCGGCGGTAGCGAGATAAAGTTCGAACACTGCGAGCTTGGGGTCTTTTGTCTCAGCCACGCGCTGATCCCTCCGCGGTCAGGAATGCGTAGAATCAAACACGTGAATGCGCCGAGTCCGTCGCCCAGTGCGATGGCACCGCTGGATACCGCTAGGGCCGCCACTCCTGCGTCCAAGGTGATCCGCGCGATCTCGCCCCCCGTCACCGCGTCCCAGAGCCGCGCCGTGCCGTCGCGCGACGCGGTGGCGATGCGGCTGCCGTCGGGCCTCGCGCGACCAGCCCTCCAGCAAAAACGCGATCGCCAGCATCCGGCGCGCGGCGTTTGCGTCATCTGTCTGCCTCGCCGCCTCGTGCAAATCGGACTCCGTCAACTCCAGCCATGTGATCGCCACGGTCATCATCATCCCCTTCCGCTGCCGGTGACGACAAATCACACGGCTCCGCGTCGGGCCAATTCACATTCGAGTCAACGGTCCGGGCGGCTGGTATTAGAGGCTTGCCTCGATGCAGATACAGAATCGCCCGGTTGCGCTCTTTCTCGTCCTTTGCATCGAATCCAGCGAGCCCACGCTTTTTGAGTCGCTCTTCGAAGCGATCGATGGCCGCAGTTAGCTTTTCGCCTAGTTTAATACGCTTACGGATCCAGCCATTGGAGATGGCGAGCATCTGCGCCCAGTTGCCCAGCCGGTCCGCGAGCGTGGCTAACCGAGTGCGTGCGGCCGGTTCCGCTTCCGGTAGATTGGCGGACATCAGGCTCAGCGCCTCCGCCGGCCGCATCTCGTCGATCGCGATCGGGATGTGTGAAGCCGGTAGCACTTGCGGCCGCCTTGTTGTCACCAGTTGGACGCAATTGGGACCGCCGCGCAGGAAGGGTTGGAGCTGGGCCGCGAACCACACGTCGTCAATTGCGAGCAGGATGCGCAAGTCATCGATTAGCTCGCCCAGATGCTGCGAGGCGGTGACGAGATCCTGGAATCCAGGGCGTTTGCCGTCCGGGTCTAGCTTCTTGATCAAGTCGATCACCGAACTGGTGACGTCTCTTCGCTCCTTGCCGATCTGGACCCAGTGGATACCGTCAGTAAACTCGGATCTCACGTCGTCGTCGTGACACAGGCGCGCCGCCTTTCGCTGACAGGACTGCTTCCTTGAGCGCGGCATATTCGACCGGGCGCGGGATGCGATTTTCGCCTCAGCCCCGTGCGAGACAAAGGATCGTCACGTTGCAGCGGAGTAACGCTGCGAAGCCATCCGGAGCACGCCCACCACAGGACGCCGCGGAGAGGGTATTGACTACGAAGGATCCACCTGCCCCCACTGCCCGTTCGGCCGCGCGGGACCGCTGGACCGACAACCGCCTGCAGTAGGCACATCCGAAAAGGTCCCGGCCACCGGCTCGGAAAGGAGCTTCGCGAAGCGAGACCATAATGCCATACGCCATAATTCGAGGAAGGAACGGGCGACGTCACGAGGTTGACTTTGGCGATGCGCCGGTTCGCATCCGGATTTTTTCTAGCGAGGAGACCGTCGAGATTTTTATCGAGGCCGATTTCGAGGCGCTCCCGGAAGAGCGTCGGCGGTTCGCCATTCTGAACGTCCCGCGCCATCAGTTCAGCGAAGCTACCGGCGCAGCAGCGCGCGCCGCTAAAGCCCAAACGCAGGACTGAGAGTTTCGTGTCTTCTCAGCGGTTGCAGATCCCGGAGACATTGGGGAAATCGTTGGCTCTGCGGGGAGGGGAATTAGGCCGCCGCCGGCATCCATGCGGAAATAGGGGAGCGATAAGGGGACAATCGCCAACCGGCCGCCAAACCCGCGGAGATGCACGAGTAGTGGCGGATAGGCCGCCACCTTCGCCCGAAATAAGGCCGCTACTGCCGCGGGTTCGGTTTACCGATGAAGCTGGAAGGCGGCAATCTGAAGAAGAAGCATTCGCCGTGCCGTAGGCGGCAATTGCGGCCTGGCTGGTGGACCGTTCGGTAACCGATAGTAACGCGCCCCTATAAAATGGAGCTGAAAGGACCTCCTTGCCGGTACGGCGAGCGTGGTTTTCCACAGATCCAGTGGATAACTCTGTGGGCATTCAGTGTGACAAACGCATTACGGCGGCCTTGCAGCCTGCGTTGCACAACATTGCTCAGAAAGTGGGCATATCGCTAAACTATTGTTTTCATTGAAGGAGCGCGGAATCCACCGCGATCCATCGGCAGGTCCTTTCAATCCGTGCTGGTGGCTCCTCCGGTCACATTCCGCTCGGCACGAATGTGGATAAATCCGCTGGTGGTTTGTAAAACAAGCCCCCAAGGCAAGCTCGCACGTCGGCCCCATCCCGGGGGATGCAGCGGACCCAGGTGGGCATCTTTCTTACGTTCGTAACCACATCGGCGAGCTGCATATGGGCGCCCGTTAAGCGCCATCAACGTCGGACCTGGTACCGCCTACCGCGCGAGGACAATACTCCAGCACCGCGACGACAACCTACGACGCCTCCCGACGGGCCAGCCACTCAGCCCGCTGCCTCAGCGCCTCGTCAAGATCGCCGTTCAAGAATTTGGTGACCGCCAGAGCGAGCTGATGATCTGCCGGGTAAAACACCGCTAGGTCGGTCACCCCGATACGGCCTTCCTCGACCACTACTGCGCCGTTCCGGCGCCGTTCGAGGTAATAGCGTTTTGGGGCATCGGGCATAGGTCACTCCGCCCTCCGGGATTACCACCCCGATCAGAGGTTCAGGTGATTTAGGAAGGCCTCCACTGCCTCACATGCCTTCTGTGCCTCTGCGGCAGTGGCCCGCTATTCCCCGGAGGTGCATTCATCGCCTCGATGCTGGCCTCTGGCATGATGATAACTGCACCCGTGGTCCCCGGTGAGGGCACCAGACGATATACTGTTCCTGCTGCACCTTTCAGCACCGGATCCGAGAACATTCACTGACTTGGACCGGGCCGGCGCTTCGTGACCACCAGTTTGATAAGATGGCCAAGGGAACGTGCTCCGATCTTCGCAAAGTGCGCGCCCGGTGATGTTCAACCGTGCGTGCACTTTAGTGCCAAGCCTTGCCGCGATCTCGGTG
>CAWIDE010000002.1:0-406653 GCA_963834715.1 uncultured Pseudomonadota bacterium
ATAAATTCAAGGGAATAGCGGAACCTCACACTCAGGTCTCAATATTTCAGGCGAGAGGGGCTTCATTGGGGCTTCACTAAGGGCGGGACACTAGGGAACAGTCCAGGACGCGACCCTCCCAGCTATCTGGCTCGCAAGGCGCGTCGGCTGACCATCGCCTATACGCAACTCTACCTGAGTGAGATCGCCGCCTTGCGTGAAACCAAGCGGGGATGGACATTTTGCCAAACGGACCACTCGGGCGCCGACTGACGCCGAAGCCCGTACGGAAACCGTTAGAAGCTGAAATTCACCATCAGCATCGACCTAGACACAGGTCGTAGTGCGGTCCCATCCGACCACGACCTCTGGCTTATATCCTTGCCTACCTTCCGGCGCTATGGCTATAACGTCATACGAAAGTATCCAAAAAAAGGGAGGGAACCTCCGTGAAGTCATGGCGAAGCCTTTGGCTGGGTACGGCGCTGCTTGGATCGTTGATAGCTTGGCATGGCCCAGCGACGGCCAACAATTCCATCATGAAGGCGGCGGCAGACCCCAATCAGTGGGCGGTGTATGGCCGGGATTACGCCAACACGCGCTTCAGCCCGCTGAACCAGATCAACACCCAGAACGTTTCGCAGTTGAAGCTGGCGTGGGCATTCTCGCTCGGTTCTTTGAGATCGAACGAAGCGACGCCGCTGGTGATCGGTGATACGCTCTACGTTTCGTCCTCGTGGGGGCCGAAATATGTGTACGCGCTGGATGCCAGGACTGGCGTGCAGAAGTGGAACTACCAGCCCGACATTCCTGACGACGTGCTGCAGTACGCCTGCTGCGACGTCGATAGCCGTGGCATTGCGTACGCCGACGGCAAGCTGTTTGTCGGCCTCCTTAACGGCAAGCTGGCTGCGGTCGATGCGAATACCGGCAAGGAGCTGTGGGTCGTCGACGTGGTCGATTACACGCAGGGCTCGATCATCACCTCGCCGCCGCTGGTGGTGAAAAACCTCGTTTTGATCGGGTTCGGCGGCGGGGAATATGGCGCGCGCGGGAGCCTTCAGGCGTACGACATCAACACGGGGAAGCAGGTGTGGAAGGTCTGGACCGTGCCGGGGCCGGGGGAGCCCGGGAACGACACCTGGAAGGGCGATAGCTGGAAGCATGGCGGTGCGGTGCTGTGGGGTATGGCCTCCTACGATCCTCAGGGCGACACCATCCTGTGGGGCACCAGCAACCCGAGCCCGTGGGCGAGCGCGGTGCGCAGCACCGGCAATTCCGATTATGGTAAGCTGACGAACCTTTATTCAGCGAGCACGTTGGCGTTTGATCCCGCGACAGGGAAGATCAAGTGGTATCTGCAGCACACGCCGGCGGATGCGTGGGATTATGATGGGATAAACGAGCCGGTGCTGGCCGATCTGCCAATTGGCGGCACGAACATGCCGGTGGCGATGGTGGCCGATCGCAATGGGTTCTTCTATGTGATGAACCGGGAGACCGGAAAGGTGATTTCGGCGCAGCCTTTTGTGTACGAGAACTGGGCGAAGGGGATCGACATCAACAGCACGCGACCGATCGAAAACCCCGATAAGCGTCCTGGCCCCAATCATCCGGCCAAGGATATCTGTCCCAACCTGCTCGGCGGCAAGAACTGGCAGCCGATGTCGTACGATCCGCAGACCCACCTAGTATATATCCCGGCCAATAATATCTGCAATGACATGACTGAGCTGAAGGAGGTCACGTACCGCAAGGGCGTATTTTATCTGGGCAAGGAATTCAATGCGGTGCCGGGGCCGGGTGATTTTCTCGGCGATACCGTCGCCTGGGACCCCGTGCAGCAGAAGAAGGTCTGGGACATCAAGGAACCCTTACCGTTCAACGGCGGGATGATGACCACCGGCGGCGATCTGTTGTTCTATGGCAACATCGCCGGACTGTTCAGGGCGGTTGATGCCAAGAGCGGCAAGGTGCTGTGGCAGATGCAACTCGGCAGCGGCATCAGCGCCGGCCCGATGACATATTCGGTCGATGGCAAGCAATACGTGGCCGTGGTCTCCGGCCGCACCGCGGCGATCCCCGCGTTTCTTGGCAAGATGGGCGACAAGCTGACATCGGCGACGCCGGAGGGCGGCACGCTGTTCGTGTTCTCGGAGTGAGCAGGATGAGGCGCTGGTTGGTTCTGTCGGTGGTGGCGGCGGCAGTTGCGGCTACCCCCATCATGGGCAAAGCGGCGCAGCCCTTCCGGGTTTGCGCCGACCCCGACAATCTGCCGTTCAGCAGTTCCGCGCCGGGCGCGCCGGGGCTGTATGTCGAGCTTGGCCAGGAGCTTGCGCGCACGCTGGGGCGCGATTTCGACCCGGTATGGACGCTCAGCTATTTCGGGAAGTTCACGGTGCGCACGACGCTGCTCGCGGGCAAGTGCGATGCGTATATCGGATTGCCGGCGAGCTCTGATTTCATGGGGCCGCGGTTGAAGTTTTCGAAGCCGTTCGCTGAGATAGGTTATGCGTTGGTGTTGCCGGCCGGGGTTGCTGTCCACAGCCTGGATGATCTGAAGGGCAAGCGCGTTGCGGTGCAGTTCGGGACCACTCCGCAGGTGGTGCTTGCTGAACGGGATGACATTACCGCCAGCACCTTCCTCAGTCCTGAGGAGGCGATGCAAGCATTGGCGAAGGGCGAGGTGGATGTGGCCTTCGTCTGGGGCCCGAGCGCGGGGTACGTGAACCAGACGAAGCTGCACGGCGAGTTCCATGTGGTGCCCGTGCAGGGGGCGGGGATGCAATGGCCGGTGGCGATCGCGGTTGCGCGCGGGCAGGACGCTCTGCGCGGGGCAATCGATCAGGCGCTCGATGCCGGTCGCAACTCGGTGCACACGCTGCTGGTGAAGTACGGGTTCCCATCGGCGGAACCGGTTTCCCTGGCGTCGGATGCTGCACCGGGGCCGGTCGTATTGGCTGCTGCCCAGCAGCCTGCTGCCGCGGATCCGGCAGAGGTCGCCGCCGGGAAGGAGCTGTTTAACGGCACGTGCGCGCACTGCCATGGCACCGATGCGGTGCAGGAGACGAAGAACATCAACCTGCGTCTGTTGCACCACCGCTACGGGGACCGGATGGACCAGGTGTTCTTCACCACGGTCGAGAATGGCCGACCGGCTAAGGGCATGCCGCCCTGGAAGGGTGTGTTCAGCCAGCAGGACTTCACGAAGATCCTGGCATTTCTGAAGACTGTTCAGACCGACTGACATCGCCGCAAAGAGAGGAGGACGATATGGTTGATAGAACTCTGGCCCGCGTGGAGCAGGACATCAAGGTCCGGCGCCACTATGACAATTTCATCGGCAATGAGTGGGTGCCGCCGGTGAAGGGGCAAAAATTCGAGAACATTTCGCCGATAGACGGATCAGTGGTTTGCACAATCGCCCGCTCCACCGCGGAAGATATCGAGCTTGCGCTGGATGCGGCGTATAAGGTGGTAGATGCCTGGGGCCGGACCCCGGCCGCGGAGCGGGCGCTTGTGCTGAACAAGATCGCCGACCGGATGGAAAGCAAGCTGCAGTCGCTTGCGCCGGTGGAAGCGATCGACAACGGCAAGCCGGTGCGGGAGACCAAGGCCGCGGACCTACCGCTGGCGATTGATCATTTCCGCTACTTCGCCGGTTGCATCCGCGCGCAGGAAGGCGGGATCAGCGAGATCGACCATGATACGATTGCGTATCACTTCCACGAGCCGCTCGGGGTAGTGGGGCAGATTATTCCGTGGAACTTCCCGCTGCTGATGGCGGTGTGGAAGATGGCGCCGGCGCTGGCGGCGGGGAACTGTGTGGTGCTGAAACCGGCTGAGCAGACGCCGATGGGGATCATGGTGCTGATGGAGCTGATCGCCGATCTGCTGCCGCCGGGCGTCTTGAACGTGGTGAACGGCTTCGGGGTGGAGGCTGGCAAGCCGCTGGCGCAAAACAAGCGGATTGCCAAGATCGCGTTCACCGGCGAGACGACGACGGGGCGGTTGATCATGCAGTACGCCGCCGAGAACATCATTCCGTGCACCCTGGAGCTTGGCGGCAAGTCGCCGAACATCTTCTGCGCCGATGTGATGGATGCGGATGACGAGTATCTGGACAAGGCGCTGGAGGGGTTCGCGATGTTCGCGCTCAACCAGGGCGAGGTATGCACGTGTCCGAGCCGCGCCCTGGTGCATGAGAAGATCTACGACCGCTTTATGGAAAAGGCGGTCGAGCGCGTGCGTGCCATGAAGCAAGGCAATCCGCTGGATGACAGCACGATGGTCGGCGCGCAGGCCTCGAACGACCAGCTCGAAAAAATCCTGTCCTACATTGATATCGGGCGGCAGGAAGGCGCGAACGTGCTGACGGGGGGGGAGCAGGCGAAGCTCGGCGGCGGGCTCGACAGGGGATTTTACGTGCAACCGACGATCCTGGAGGGGCATAACCGCATGCGGGTCTTCCAGGAGGAGATCTTCGGTCCGGTGGTCTCCGTCGCCCGGTTCAAGGACGATGACGAAGCACTGTCGATTGCCAACGACACGCTGTATGGGCTTGGCGCGGGGGTGTGGACGCGAGACGGCAACCGCGCCTATCGCATGGGGCGCGGCATAAAGGCCGGGCGCGTGTGGGTGAACTGCTATCATCTGTATCCCGCGCACGCGGCTTTCGGCGGCTACAAGCAGTCCGGGATCGGGCGCGAAAATCACAAGATGATGCTTGATCACTATCAGCAGACCAAGAATATGCTGGTCAGCTACAGTCCAAGGGCGCTGGGCTTCTTCTGACCGGTATCAGCGGTCGCGCTGTTCTCCCGCGGCGCGATCGCTTGCTTTTTTGCAGGGGTTGACGATGGTGGCTCGGGTCCTTTCGACGCAGAAAGCGGATGAGCTGATCGAGAAACTGAGATCGGTGCATGGCCCGCTGCTGTTCCATCAATCGGGCGGGTGCTGCGATGGCAGCTCGCCGATGTGCTATCCGCTGCAGGAGTTCCGGGTGGGGCCGCAGGACGTGTTGCTTGGCGAGATATGCGGCTGCCCGTTCTATATGGGTGCGGCCCAGTTCGAATACTGGCAGCACACGCAACTGATCATCGACGTGGTGCCGGGGCGCGGGTCGGGGTTCTCGCTGGAGGCGCCGGAGGGGGTCCGGTTCCTCACGCGCAGCCGGTTGTTTACCGACGCGGAGGCGGCGGAGCTTGCGGCGGCCGGACCGCCGGAGCGCGGTGGTCCGTGGTAAGCGGGAGGTGGCTGCTGATGCCGACAGGTCCTGGGAGCCTGGAGTTATCTAGGAACCAGTCGAGAAATTTCGGGATCTTTCCAATATACTTTCGCAAAACCCGAGCTCAAAGCGCGGGTTGACATGAGTTGCTGGCCGTTCGGAACCGTTAAAAGCAACACAATTCGACAAGAGAAAGCGTGTCCGGCTAAAAAAGGGGCGCGCAAGTGTAATGCCTGTTGGAGGCCGCAACTTCTATGCCCCACGACACGGTGTGCAAGGGCAAAAACTGAGGTAGCCGGAGAAGGAGGCCAAAATCGCCGTACTTGCGAAGCGGCCAACTTGCGCTCGCGGGCCGCAATCGTTCCACGACGCATTCGGATGACCGAATGATCGTACGCCTTGGATGGGCAGTGCTGGGCGCCTGGGTTTTGCTATGCGCACACGGCGCTTTCGCACAAGAGCGGACGACGCGCGCGCCGGACACGATGCAGGAGCGCATGCAAGCCTGCGCGCCGTGCCATGGCAAGGATGGGGCGGGAACCAGCAACGACTATTTCCCGCGCATTGCCGGACAGCCCGCAGACTACCTTTATGAGCAGTTGGTCGGCTTCCACAACGACCAGCGACACTATGCGCCGATGAATTACCTTTTGGAGTTTTTGCCGGAAACGTATTTGCGGCAAACCGCGGCTTATTTCGCCTCGCTGCAGCCGGCGGTACCGGCACCGTTGCCGCCCGAAGCCAGCTTGCAGGTGCTCGCGCGCGGCAAGGCGATAGCGATGCAAGGAGATCCCGCACACGATATCCCGTCTTGTGCGAGCTGCCACGGCCGCGCGCTAACCGGGATGGAACCAGGGATTCCCGGCTTGCTCGGATTGCGGGCCAAATACATCAGTTCGCAGTTGGGCGCGGTTCGGTATCGCGCGCGGAACCCTACGACGTCCACCTGCATGCAGCGGATTTTGCCGCATATGACCGGTCAGGATATCACGGCAGTAGCGGCTTGGCTCGCCTCGCAGCCATTGCCGTCTGACGCCAGGCCGCTGCCAGCGGGTGCGCTCAATCTTCCTATGCCGTGTGAGAGCGCGGCGCAATGACGCGCGTCAGGTTTGCCGTCATGCTCGCTTGCCTGCTGCTGGCGTTTGCTTCGTCAGCACGTTTGTCGCGCGCGCAGACGCACCCGGCATCGCCGATGCAGGCACTGGTCGCGAAAGGGGGGTACCTGGCCAGGGCTGGCGACTGTGTTGCCTGCCACACGCAGCCGGGCGGAAAGCTGTTTGCCGGCGGGCGGGCCATCGTTACGCCGTTCGGCACACTCTACTCGACCAACATCACGCCCGATCCGAAAGACGGTATCGGGAACTGGACGCCTGATCAGTTCTATCGCGTCATGCACGAGGGCATCATGCCGAATGGCGAGCTGCTCTATCCGGCCATGCCGTTTCAGGCTTATACCAAAGTCACGCGGGAAGATTCGGACGCCATCTTCGCCTATCTCATGTCGATACCGCCGATCGATCTGCCGGACAAGCCGGACGAGCTCAGATTTCCCTACAGCATTCGCGCGCTGGTCATCGGCTGGAGGACTTTGTACTTCACTCATGGCGCTTATAAACCGGACCCCAGCCAGTCCGAGCAATGGAACCGCGGTGCATATCTCGTAGAAGGGCTCGGGCATTGCGGCATGTGTCACACGCCGATCAACGCACTCGGCGGTAGCTCGCAAGCGCAGGCATTTCAGGGTGGTCTGATTCCAGAGCAGGACTGGTACGCGCCGTCGCTGACATCGAATAGAGAAGGTGGGCTTGGCGAGTGGAGCATTAGGGACATCACCGATCTGCTCCGCGCCGGCACCTCCGTGCGGGGTGCGGTTTACGGGCCGATGGCCGAGGTCGTTTATAACAGCCTGCAGTACCTTTCGAAACAGGATATCGAAGCGATGGGAGTGTATCTAAAGAGCCTGCCGGGGCGCGCTGGGGCGGCGCCAACAGCTCCAGTCGTGCCCGCGGCCGAAAGCAGCCTGCTCACCAGCCTTGGCAAGGAAGTGTACGATAGCCATTGCTCTACCTGCCATGGGGCAGACGGGAAAGGAATGCCGCCCGCTTATCCTCCGCTTGCCAACAATCAGTCGATCGAAATGACCTCCGCGGTCAATCCGATACGTATGGTGCTGAACGGCGGATTCCCGCCCGGTACGGCAGAAAACCCGAGGCCGTACGGCATGCCGCCGTTCGCGCAGACATTATCGGACGATCAGGTAGCGGCGGTGGTCAGTTACATCCGCACCGCATGGGGGAATCACGGTAACCCCGTAACAGCACAAGACGCCAACAAGCTACGCGCTGCTCCACTGAACTGAGGCCCGCATGGTCAACTCCGAACACGACCCAGCCCCATCATCCGGCCATCCCGTCACGCAGCTCGATCCGCGCGCGCCTGGCGCCGCGGTGCTTGCGGTGATTGCGGCACTGGTCGTGTGCGGCATCTGGTTCGCCTTCTACATGCTGGTTTTCCTGCCTCGTGCCGTACCGTAAGGAGCCACGATCGAATGTCGGCGACGTCCCATGATGATGAAGGCGAACAAGCCGCACTACGGGCGGAACGGCGGTGGGCGGCGCTGTCGATCTTCATCATCTGCCTGTTGATTCTGATGGCAGGCTTTGCCGGCATCCATGTGCTGATCATGCCGCAGTCGCGGGTGGAAACTGTCGATGTGCGGACGGTGCCGCTGAAAGGCGAGTTCATCGAGAGCAATCTGGGTACCGAGGCGCAACCCGACGGCAGCGTGGTGGTGCGAATGGTGGCGCAGCAATATTCGTTTACGCCGCCATGCCTGCTGGTTCCGGTCGATACGCCGGTCACAATCCGCGCCACGAGCCTCGACGTGATCCACGGACTGATTATCGACGGGACCAACATCAATACCATGCTGGTTCCTGGATTTATTTCCGTCGCCAAGACGCAGTTTCGCGAAACGGGGGATCATCGCATGCCGTGCCATGAATATTGCGGCGTCGGCCACGAAGGAATGTGGGCCGATGTGCGGGCTATTGCGCGCGACCAGTTTTCGAAGATGGCCGCCGATAAGCCGAGGCTGAGCTGTGCTGGCTAGCCGGCGTCTGATCCTGGCGCATTTCTGGCTGGCATTCGCCGCCTTCATTGTCGCGCTGTTCCTGGGCGCGTGGCAGATGTTCATCCGTAGCCCGATACATGGCTGGATCGGCAACCCTGAGCTCTACTATCGATCAGTGACGGCGCATGGCACCACGCTCGCCTATGTCTTTCCGACGCTGGTCGCGATGGGCTTCGGCTATGCGATCACCGAGACCTCGCTGGGCCGCCCGCTGGTAGGACGAAGCTGGGCCTGGCTTGGGTTCGGGCTGGTTGCGGTCGGAGCAGTGGTTGCGATTATACCCATCGCGATGGGTCGCGCCTCGATCCTTTACACCTTCTATCCGCCGATGATTGCAAATGCAGCGTATTACTTCGGCGTTGTGTTCGTGGTGGTTGGGTCCTGGATATGGGTGGCGCTGACTTCGGTGAACTTACAACTGTGGCGGCGCGATAATCGGGGCAAGCCGATCCCGTTCCCGATGTTTGCCAACACGGTAGGCGCCTATTTGTGGGCATGGACCTCAGTGGGCGCTGCGGTCGAGGTAATGGCGCTGATCCTGCCGGCTGCGCTCGGGCTGACGACAACGGTCAATGTTGCCCTATCGCGCGTCCTGTTTTCCTGGACGCTGCATGCCATCGTCTATTTCTGGCTGATCCCGTCCTACACCGCCTATTACACGGTCGTGCCGCGCGCCATCGGCGGACGCATTTACAGCGAGCCGATGGCCCGTCTCTCGTTTATCCTGTTTCTGATCGTCGCCATGCCGATCGGCATCCATCACCTGTTCATGGATCCGGAGGTTGGCCAGGGATTTAAGTTCCTGCATTCGGTATTCACGGCTTTCGTGGCGTTGCCGACGCTGCTGACCGTGTTCACGATCACCGCATCGGTGGAAATTGCGGGCCGGCTGCGTGGCGGCAAGGGCATGTTCGGCTGGCTGATTGCGCTGCCGTGGCGTAATCCGATGATGCTGGCTCTAGCTTTTTCGTTCATCATGCTGGGGCTCGGCGGGGCCGGTGGGCTTATTAACATGAGCTATCAGCTTGACGCCACGATCCACAACACGCAGTGGGTGACCGGGCATTTCCATCTGATCTTCGCCGGCGCGATCGTGATCATGTATTTCGCGATCGCTTACGATGTTTGGCCGCACCTGACTGGGCGACCCCTCAATTCGTTTGGGCTGATGCGAGCGCAACTCTGGACCTGGTTCATCGGGATGCTGGTACTGACGATTCCGTGGCACTGGGTCGGTATTCTGGGAATGCCGCGGCGGATGGCATTTTATGATTACTCCACGCCCGCCACGGCGGCCTGGATAAGCTCGGTTAATACCTCAGTCGCCGGCGGATTGATCGTGCTGATCTCCGGGATCCTGTTTATCGTCGTGCTGGTCCGCGGGTACCTGGCGCAACGGTTCGAGCCTGGAGAATACCGGTTCAGCCTTGCCATGCATGCGCCTCGGACTTTACCGGTGGCGCTCAACAGCTTCGCGTTGTGGATCGGGCTTATGATTGCGCTGACCCTGACGAACTACGGCTACCCGATAGCGCACCTGATCGGCGTCTCTGATGCGGCGGTGCCGGCAGTGTATATTGGAGGAGGCGGTTGATGCGGGAGCAGCCGCTTTTTTCGCTGCAGAATCGATGGTTTACGACTAGTGTGATCATCGTCGCGGCGATCGCTTTGATTGCCGGCGCGTTCGGGTTCATCTGGCTGCCGCTGATGGAGCGCAACACCAGTTTCTCCAGCGTCTGGACTGCCATCTGCAGTGCGGCCGGCTTAACGCAGCCTGCTCCTGCGCCTGGAGCCATTGTGGAGCCTGCGGTCAAACTGTCACAAGTGGTTCTGACGCCCGGGATGGTCACTCCAGGCAATGCCGAGGCGATCGGGCACGGCGGAACGCTCGCTCGCACGCGCTGCTCAATGTGTCACGGCATCGGCGGACCACCGACGCAGGCAACCATCCCCAGTCTGACCGGGCAATACGCTGGCGCGATCTACAAGCAACTACAGGACTTCACGAGCGGTGCCAGGGTGAGCGCGATCATGACTGCCATGATTGGTGGTCTGGCGACCCAGGACATGCGGGAGATTGCCGACTACTATGCGTCTCTGCCGCGGCCGTCCTGGAGGCCCCCCGGGGCGGCGCCGACCATCATCGAAAGCGGCGCTCCGTTGCGTGGGATCGCGCCGTGCGGCGCGTGCCACGGCCAGGAGGGACATAAGCTCGGCGCCCCCTGGCTGCAGGGACAGTCGGTTGCCTACCTTCACGCCCAGTTGCTGGGGTTCAAGAGCGGCGAGCGGCACAACGACATCGATGATGCGATGCGCAACGTGGCGCGGCAGATGACGCCGGGGGAGATCGACGCGGCGGCACGGCACTACGGGGTGGGTCATCAGTAGCTAAACTTAAACTAGGATGAAACGACGCACGTCGCTTGGAGGGCCGGTATAATAATACTGGAGCGTCGCAATTTGATCATCTGCATCATTCCCGCGAAAGCGGGATCCGGGCCAAGTGCACCGGTTCCCGGATTTTTGCCAAACAGATTATTTCGAGGCCGGCAGGCGCCGAAGGTCCTGTAAGCGGACCAGCATGGCCAGAGTCCGCTCTAATTTTCGGTCCAGGTGGACTTCGTAGCGGGCCGTACGCTCCAGATCGCCAGTGCCATATGCCATCCCTAGCGCTTGGTCGCGAATGGCATCGCGGTGCTCCAACTCGGAGATGGGCCAGTCGTACCAATCCTTCCAGTGGTGATCGATCCATGCCTTCAGCGCCTCGGCGTTTGCAGCATAGGTAAGCCCATCGTCCGGCGGGTCAGCCAAGCTCTGCTGCCAGTAATCCCGCGTATCCTCCCTCAGCTCGGTTAATGCGCGCTCATATGCCCCACCACCGCCCGCTTGCAGGAGATTCCAAGCACGACGGGTCATGGTTTGATCGCGCTTTACATCGCGCAGGTCGCGTGCTGTTTCGGCTGGTGTAGCGGTGAGCGCTTGCGAAATGCTGGCGTTGCCCTCGGAATTGCCTGTGATCGGTAGTAAAGCCGCACCGGCGATATGTGCCCCGTCGGCATATGCGGACGCATTGCGCCGCAGCTTATCGCGGTACACCGCGCCCTCTGCTATGCGGATCCGCCGCTTGCGCCAGATGATGCCGGCGAGCTCCTCTATCAGATGCTCCTCAGTAGGCCCTTGGGGGGCGTGCTCGGCCACGAGAGCATTCAACAAGGTTCGGTATTCGCCTTCGTCCTCCCAGGGAAGCACTGTGTACCGCGACAGGACTCCATGGCGCAGGGCGTTGAAGCGCGTCATCTCATAGCTCGCGGCATGTGCCAGATCGGCGGGAGTAGGGATCGTGTTCATCGTCGGCTCCGTCCGCGCAGGTCCAGTCTCTCAAGCCGGCCAAGAATTCGCTGCGCACCCAGGATGAACACCTCGTCAAGGTGCTCCTCACCGGCCTCGATCTGCGCTGCAATTCGAGAATACGTCTTCCACCGCATCCATTTGGGCTTTGGTGGAGGCGGCAGATCGGGCCTCTTGTATTCCGCCCCTAGCTTTCGGTGCAGTCGCGCAAGCGTTTGCTGGGCACGATCAATCGGGCCCGAGCGCTGAACCCGGTAGCCAAGCCGATAGCAGCGGCGGCATGCGAACAGCCGGCCAGCGCCGTACAGCTTCGACGCCCGCCTCCCGCAGCGTTTGCCGTTTGCACTCACGTCGCAGACGAACCAGGGACGCTCGCCCCCAAACCGGCAATCCTCCCAGCAAATCGGGATGGGCTGACTGATCGTTTGCCACTCGCCCTTCCCCGATTTGAAGCGGTATTCCAGAGTGATCAGATCCCGGCCGCCTTTGATCCCAATCGTGGCGATAGAACCGTCGCCGTAGCTCCACGTCCAACCACCAAAGCGCGTGCCAGCAAGGTATCCCGCCCGCGCAAGCTTCATCACGTCCAACGAGCGCGTTCCCTCAACGGTGCCGCTCCCCTTCCAGTTGTGTCCTCCGCGCGACATGGACCCTTTGTTTGCCTAAATTCCTTGCCTAACTGATGCACTCTTTATCAGGTTGAGCGTAACTGGCGGACACGGTGGAACAACCAGGAATGCTCCGGGATAAGCCTCTAGGTCCATCTCGATTCCACCATTTGCGCTGCCAATCACACTGGATCACATCAATTCTATGCAGATCTAAGCGGGCCGCTGCCTAGTTTTCCAACCTTTTCAGGGTATTTCCTGCTGCTTGCGAATGCTGGTGATTGCACTTTGCTTGATCGAGCAAGCCACGAGCTTTCAATCCCTCGACCTCCCACCTGTTCCTGAGGTTTCAGATTTGTCCAACGTCTGACCCAAACCACCGGAAGGCGCGCACGGCGCGGGTCAAGTCCGTTGTTTGCTGGATAAACGGGTTGGGGATGTTGTGACATTGTGGCTGATGACTGCGGCGGTTCGCGCGGCGTGAGCACGGTCAAGCTCGTTGCGGATGACATTGAGCTGGCGTTGTTCGAATTCGGTCATGCGGATGCCGCGCCAGCGTTCGGCGGCACGGATCAGGGCCGCATACATCAGCTTCAGGACGGCACGCTCGCCGAAGGCATGCGGGATGACCTTGGTGCGCCGTCGTTCCTCGCCAAACAACCGCTCCAGCAGGTTGGTCGTGCGGATCACGCGGCGATGCGCCAGTGGGAAGCGCAAATGCGCGATGCAGGCTTCGAAATCGTCATTGAGACAGGCTACCGCTATGGGCAGATCGCCACCATAAGTCGCCCCGATGTCATCGCGCAGCAGGCGCGCCAGCGCCGGTGAGGCGGCCTGATAGCAGGCCTGTGCCCGGGCATGGAACTCGGGCCAAACGTCGGCCGGCACTTTGCTCTGCAGGTTCCGCATTTTGTGCGCCAGGCAACGCTGGCGTAGCCCGCGGGGAAAGCATTCTTCAATGGCGCGAATGACGCCCGGCGCGCCGTCACTTACGACCAGCAGCGGATCGGGCAGGCCGCGGCGGCGCATGTCCTGGAAGAACTCGCGGCAGCTCGCGGTGTCCTCCTTGGTTCCTGGCGCCAGGTGCAGCAACGCCTTCGTGCCTTCGGCCGTGATGCCCCATGCCGCCAATACCGCTTCGCGCGGCTGACCCAGGTGCAACCGCTCGGCGATGCCATCGACGAACAGGTAAACAACATCGAATTCCGAGAGGTCCCAACTCGCGAACCCCTCATGCTCTGCCCACAGCCGCTCGGTGATCTCGCTTACTGCTGTGCGGCTCAGCAGCGAGTTGCCCGTCTCATTGGCGAACAGCGCCTCGATGTCGCGCGTCGACAAGCCGCGTGCATACATCTCTACCGCCAGATTCTCCAACTCTTCCGTCCGCCCCTGCAGGGTCTCGCGAATACGAGAGCGGAATGGCTCCGCCCGTTCGGCAATCTGCGGCGCGCGATACTCGATCGCTCCCTCCGCGCTCTTCAGCCGCCCGGTCCGATAGCCGTTGCGATAGCCGCGACCAGACACCGCACCGCGCGCATAATAGCTGCGGCCCAGAGCGTCCGAGGTTTCGGCTTCCAGAGCCTCTTCGATGATCAGCCGCGCCGCGAGCCGCACCAGCTCCGATCGCCCATCCTCGATCTCGCCTCGTCCTTCCATCAGCGCCTTCAGCTTCTCGCGCGTCCGCTCAGATGCGGGTATCCTCTCCATCGGGGTGCTCCTTCGTTGAGGCCGGGGCCAAACCGGACCTCGTTGATTCGCCGTATCAGGCGAGGGTGCACCCCAACCCCTTTTTCCAGCAATCTTAGGACTTCACCACGGCGCGGGTGACGCAGTGACGCAGGGTGGCGCATTTTCCCAACGTAGTCTCTGTACCCCTATCCAGTATCATATGTAGGATCACTTCCTCGGAACCACGGAAGAGGGCCCCAGGCCAGGGTCTGGAAGACTAACAGGCAGCAAGCTGCAGCGGACAGCGAAGCTGGCAATCAAAGTTGCGCGCCGGCATCCAGCCGATCGAAGTTGTTCTCAGGGTGATGCGTAACGCTTGGGAGCAGCGCGACTACAAAACCGCCGCCGTGATGGCCGAGGTGGCGCTGGCCCACACCGACCCGCGGTTGGCTGCCACCACGATCACGCAGAAGAGTGGGCTCGACGAGCTGTCGCTGGATGAGCTGCGCGAGCTGTTAGCCTACTGCAGGTCAGCGGCGCAGGCGGAGCACCAGACCCCGAGCAGGATGCAAGAAGAACTCCAAAGGGCTGGCGACGATTGAGCGGGAAGCCCAGGTCGCCGTTCAGTCGGTCATCGACAGCGGCGTCATGCCTTTGGACGTTATGCTGTCGGTCATGCGCGGCGAGGGAAAGTATACGCGGGAGCAATATGAAGCGGCCCGCGACGCCGCGCCCTACACCACGCCCCGTCTGGTCGCGACCACCGTTACCCGCCGCGATGCGTTTTCGGAGCTGACGGTCGGTGAGTTACGCGCTCTCATCGCCGCTACCGATGAACCTAAGCCTGCGGGGGCTGAGTAAGTCCCAGATCAATGCGCGGGCACGGGAGGAACCGGCGCGGATTTTTCGGGAGAACCGGATCCAGGACTACCGCCCGTATCCGAAACAGCGGGAGTTCCACGCGGCCGGCCTCAAACATCGTGAGCGCCTGTTCAGAGCCGGCAACCTGCTGGGCAAGTCGTATTCAGGCGGCGCCGTAGCTGCGTATCACCTGACCGGCTTGCCGATTGGTGGCAGGGCCGACGGTTTGAACAGGCTATGCCGGTTGGGTTGTGGCGCCGGGTGCGACGCTTGTTGGGAGACAATGCGCTGCGAGCCCGCCGTGGAGGCCGTCATTTGAGAGCTTCAGGATACGCTCGCGCCGCCAACGACTTTTACGTAGAACCGGCTGTGATCGTAAATCCGCTTCTGGATGTGGAGGGCTCCCGGGCGTCACGCTCGATCCGGCCTGCCCGGATCCTCCGGGGGTGGCGGTACAAGCCTAACCTTGGTGCCCCCGTTGTCCCGTCTGATCACCTCGACCAGACCGGCATCAACCAGCGCCTGTAGAGCGCGCCCGGAAGAGTTCTTGTTGTAACCCAACTTACGCAAATCCCAACTGGGGGCCAGGTGGATCTCCCAGCCGTTCAGCACCCGTACCTGTCGCAAGATTGCCAGGTACAGCGGAAGCCCTCTGCAGACTGCTGCCTTCTCTATGGCCCACCAAGGGACATTAACGTTTAGGTAACTCTCTCCCTTATGGGTTCTGAAGTACTCCTTAGGGCTCGACCGTACGCCAGTACCTTTTCCAGCACCAATAGTCCCATATATATAGTGCTCGGTGTCCTCTTTTCGGGAAACCGGTTTCGAAATCGAGGAAACGGCGTCACTGCTTCGGGAAACACCGTCTGGCGGTATCGGCACCCCATCCTCATCCAGCGGCACCGCGATCTGGCTCAGGTCGTCGAAAATCCCAGGCAAAGCTGATCCCTTACGGCGGGATTGGACAACAGCGCGTTCACCTGCTCCCACATCCGGGCGCCGCGGTTATCGGTGAACCGATCGGGCCAGCGCACGAGCTTGGTGTCGACGCGGATGGTGAGGCCGCCGGTGACGGCCTTGGCGGCCAGGCCCATCAGGTGCGCCATGTGCTCGGCGTCAGCTTCCAGGCAGTCCAAGGGCACGGCAATCAGCATGGCGTCGTGAACCGGGCAGCAGACCTCAATGCCAGCCTCAGTACCCGCTATGGCCGCCAGGCGCATCATCTCGGCGCCATGACTTTGGCAGGGGAAGTTCATGAGCGTTCGTGTGTTCACGTCGCCACGGCATTGCAGGCGCCAGCCGAAGCATGTGCGGATTTCATTCGAGAGCATGGCGCGGTTTACGGTTGCATCCGACCACGCCCAGAACCGCCGGTACGTCTCGCGGTGCAGGCGCAGGAGTTCGTGTGCTTCGGTTGGCGACACCCCCATGCGCCGGGCCAAGGTGTCGGCCTCCATGCCATACAACGTGCCGAGGCAGACAGTCTTGCAGCGGTCCCGGATTGTCTCGTGGCTTTCCTTCGTCGCATCGGTGGGTGCGAGACCTGCGCTGATCGCGAAACTGAGGTAGGGATCACCGCTGGCGTAAGCCTCGATCATTGCCTCATCGCCGCTCAGGGCTGCGGCCAAGGCGAGTTCCTGGGCCGACCAATCGCAATAGGCCAAGCCGTATCCCTCGGGCGGTTTGATCAGGTGCCTGATCCAGCGGGCCGGCCCGAAGACGAATTTTGTGTTGCTCGGTTGGTTACGCCCGGTCCGGGAGCGGAAGGCGGACAGTAGACAGCGATTGCGCCCGTCACGACCAACCTCCAGGGCGGATAACAGCATCTCACCCAGCGTAACCCGCAGTTCGTGAAGAGGGTGAAGCTGCGGGTAGACCTTCGCCATGTCCCGAAAGGTTTCGCTGTCGAGGCACGGCTTGCCGCTCGGAAGCCTTGGCCAGCGGATACGTTCTCGGGCGCAGTAGGCGGCGAAGCGGTCCTGCTTGAAGGTGGTGCCCTCGTAAACGTGGTAATCGCTATCGATGGCCGAGATCAGGCCCAACTTAATTCGTAGCCAGTTTTCCCTGATCGCGGTGAGGGTCGGCACATCGACGGGCACGCCGTTCCGTTCCATCCGGGCTGCGGCGGCCATGTAACGACCACGCAGCGCCGCCCGGGGCCAGTCGATCGCGGGGGCCATGCGCCTGAACAGGGCGGCCAGGGACATCACATCGGTTGCGCAGTAGTCCAAGATGTCGCGCTTTTGCTGCTCCGACCATTCAGTCTGCCGCAGTACCAGATTGCGCATGGCATCCTTCTCGCCCGCGTTGACCGCGCCAGGGATGCCATAATGAGCGAGGCCGGCCAGCAGACTGGCGTTACCGCCCAGTCCATTCGTGGCGCACCGAAACTCCGTGAACAAGTCGAGGATGTTGGTGGGCAGCGGCCAATCGAACTCAAGGAAGCAGCCGATTTCGGCGGAGGCGTAGTAAGCGACGAGTAAGGAGTCCTTACCTGTATCGAACGGCGCTTTCTTCAGCGCTAATAATTCGTCGCGCCACAGTCTTTTCTCGGTGCCACTGCCGACCTCGCGAGCGACCATGCACACCGGCCATGACCGCTCGCCGGGATCGGCGCGGAACTCAAAGTCGCATGCCCAGACTTGCGAAAATTTAGACACCGGGCCCCGTCAGGCACCAAGCCGGCGGAAGATGTGGATCATCCGGTTCCGGTTATTGGTGGAGCGGACCAGTCCGATCAACGCCTCGATCTTAAAAATTTCCCCACTATACATCGGGTAGACCGTATCGAGCCACACCACGTGCGCCCCCGGCGGGAGCCGCTGGAGCGCCAGCATCACCTTCCCGCGCTGAATCATCGGGGTGCCATAGCGCTTGGCATCCTCGGCGCTGTATGGCGGATCTGCGAGCACCAGATCGGTACTGTTCGAGAGGCACCAGCTTGAGGGTGTGGGCATCGTCCACGAAAGCCGGGTTTAGCTCGGGGTTGAGGTCAACTGTGTCGCCAGCGAGATCAGTTAAGTTTACCTTCCCACTGAACAGGTGCAGGGCCCGCTGTTTCTCCGGGAACAGGGCGCGGATGCGGCGCAGATACGTCGGTGGGTATTCACCGTAGTAGCCGGTCCGGCCTTGGTAGTTGTTGCCGATCATCATGGTGCCGGTCGCCCAGCCGTCGGCGTAGGCGATGCAGCGCGGAAAGCGAGTGGTGCGGACATAGTTTTCGATCCGCTCCTCCCAAGTCATCATCCCGTTGATGACCATCAACCCAACCCCAGCAACTGCTTGGCAACCGGGTGGTTACGGTCGCGGATGATGCGATCCCGGAAGGCAATCTCCAGGATTTCGTTGAAACTCTCGGGCCGCCACTCCGGCTCGGGCCATGTCGCCTTGGCCACTTTCAGTCGATACGACCCTATTGACATATCCGGTATCATCTGCAGCCACCTAGTCTTGGCTGTTTCGGCCGCAGTGCGGTGCGTCGCATGCCAGTCGAGCTGACGCCCATTGGGGTCGGGCGCGGGCACGGGCCACAAGAAGTGCACGCCTTGCCGATTGATCGCCAAATGCAGGGTGAAGGTCTTGGCATAGTCTGACAGCTCAGCACGCATGGCCGGGAGTGACCAAGTAGAGCTCTCTGGCTTCCTCGTCCTCGACCAGGCTAACGGGAAGACTGGCGGTTGGGTGGACGCGGATGAACCACTTCTTGTTGGGCTTGCGTACCGGCACCCTGGTCAGGATCTCCTCGGTCTCCTCGGCTTCATCGAGCGGGGCCTTGATAGCGTCTAGATTGTGAAAGACACTTGCGCCATCCACGCCGTTGGCGAACGGATCACTCATCTTCTTCTTACTCCTGGAGAATGGGGTTGGGCGCCCGCGTGTGGGCGGTGTTCTGCGAAACAGCAGTAGCTGCCTGCAATCTCGATACGACCTGCCGTTCCGGGTGTAACCGCGCTCGGGACGATCTGATTCAAGCGACCTTTGGTGCACGGAACTCAGCTAGTGGAAGGGCTTCGATGTGAGCCTGAAGCGACGCCCAGATTATCAGCGTTCTGCTGCCACTCTTGCGCGCGCATATGCGCCCCGCGCTCATTTGCCGGTACAGTTCTGATCGCGACAGGCCGCTCAGTCGGACAGCTTCCGGGATTGTCACAGCCAAGAGCTGATTACCGGTACTCGCCTTGTGATGATCGGGTGTTTGCATTTGCAAGTCCCTCGCAATTGCGGGCTGTTTGCCCGGACGGCGGGAAACTTGCAGAAGCCTGTTGCTCAAAACAAGCTGCGCATTTTTGGGCAGTATTGAGCAGATTATGTTCGTGCTGCCGATTTGGCGAAGCTGGCTACATGGCGACGCACTGTAGAGTGGTTCGGCGGTGTTTGGTCCGGCGCATATTCCTTCCATTCGGCGAGTATCGCCTTCGCCTCACCTGAAATGGTGCCCACAACCAGGCCGCAACTGCGGCGTCGGTCGTACATTTGCCTGATGACCGACTCTGGCGATGGCCGTCCGGTCCTGCTCGGTCCTCCCTTGGCCGTCGTTGGCCGCATGCCCCTGATCCAGAAACCCAGCCGCTGGCTGTCGAGTACCAAACCGTCCGAGGTGGCCCGGACAATCTCCGGAAGGGGAAGCAGCTCGTACCCGCCGGGCAGCCGGACCTGGCGGGCCACCTGAAGGGACGTTGTTATTACCAAACCCTTCTCCGCCGGATGGATGGGGTGCAAGGCCGATGCGAGCCGATCCAGATCAGCTTGGCTACATACGCGGCACGCGAATACCACGGTTATCTGCGTATCGCCGCACCTTGCATCACCAAGGTGCCAGGCACGATCAGGAACAAGAGCACGTTGGCGCAGACGTGATGGCACTTGCAAAGCCGTTGCAAGCCAATCCACCAGCCATTCTGGCCGGTGCTGATACGTGGCTAGATCGGCATCATCGATCTTCACAATCCCCGCTTCTGGGCAAAAGTGAAAATAACGCCGGGCCGTCGCATCAAATTCTATCTCTGCGGCATGATCTGAGTGACACGCGCGGCACGTTATGGAGTCTGCCAGCGGTCCCGATTGGATGGCGCCCAACTCTCGAAGGATTTGCACTTCCCGAGTGCATTTAGTTTCTATCGGTACTGACAAGAAAATTTCTCTCAGACGCTTCGCAAAGATCACAAATCAGTTGAACTAAATCCGCATAGACCACCGAAGTTGAAGATCAGGCGTCGGACTCTATCACCAAACCCCAGCGAGCCAAATACTTCTGCGATACCAACCGATGGTGGCGTATCTGCTCCTTGAGATTGGAGCCATTCGGTGCACGCAGATCGATCGTCACGTGCTTCTCCCGCGCCCGTCCGGGCTCAGGATGAAACACGATGCGCAGCTTCGCTTGCGTGACCTGCCATTCAAATTGGTGCAAGGGGTCCGCATCGCCAAACCAATCCGCACAGCTAGTGTGAATGTCGGTTCTATCGAACGGATCTACTTCCAGAGTTATTTTGCCGTTCCTGCTGCCCTGCGACGCGAGGCGCAGAAGGAAAACTTTGACCGTTCTGATTCCATCGGCCGCATCTAAGGGGAAATCGTATGGATGTTTAAGCCTGTTGAGTGTGAACCGCCGAGCGAAGATGGGCTGGACACAATCGTTTATGTTCAGGATATCACGTGCAAAGCACCGGGCAATCTCGGTCCGGATGGCTTTCCCACCCCTCGTGATGACATCGAGCCTTCCTCGTCGTGGATCATACGAGATTGCACTTTCATCTACTAAACGCCTTGTTCGCCGCGTGGGTTCGGTGCCCTGGAACTCCAAATGGGTCTCCGGCAGGCCCTCGGTATACATGCAGAAGTGGATACTTCGGCTGTCGGCGCAGCCATCCCCATCAAGAATCGGCCACTCGAACGGGTCAACCTTCAGTCTACGTCCTGAGCCGTCGAATCGTAGAAATATATCCGACACAGCACTCTCGAAGGCCTTCAGAGCCTCCAGATCAGAACAAGGGGGAGCAGGATTGCGTACAGCGAAGGCGGTCCAACTCCGACCATTGAGCAAGCCGTTTGCGTAAGCCAGTGCGAGCGCGTGATCAAACCTTTCCCTGTCTTGTAAAAGGACCGCAATTGCTCGCGCCTCATTACTCTCGGCGGAACGAAGCCGCCCCAACAGGTCCGGATCGGCGGCAACAATGGATTGCAGTGCCATCTGTCCAATTTCGCAGCTTAGCTTATCGACCTGTTCAAAGTCGGCCGTGATCTCGTCACGCTCGGTTGCGTCCAATGTCTCAATCATATTGACGACAGAGCGCACTAGCGCCCCAGGCGAAGCACCCCAATCAATCGATTCGGTCGTAGGAATGCGCTTAGCGCTCATGTACTCCCTCAATGCAGCGCGAGGCACACGACGCAGGAAGCGCCATAGATTGAAGCCCATATCGTCGTCGAACCTCCATACACAAAAGCAGCGGGGGCCGGGCCAGGCCGACGGCTGTGGACATGTGGTCCGGCACCGATCCGTCCACCCCAAGGCGCGCACGCCAACAGCCGCCCGAATTTGCACGCTGATCCACGCCGGAATGCGTGAGGTGCTTAGGGGTAGCGCCAATGCGCGTGGCGATCGGCCAAGCGGGATCAAGTGGGGGCTGCGCGCAATGGCACCAGGCTGGCTGCACCCGACTCTATACCGTCCAGTGCGTCCGCTAGCCGTTGCAGCGCGGCCGCCACCTGGGGGCGATACCGCGCCCTGTTGTAAGTCGCGGCGAGCGGCGAGCGGATGCTGACATGGTTCAGGGCCGCTTCGACGATGTCAGGCAGTTCGCCCATTTCCCCCAGCATCGTTGCTCCCGTGCGACGCAGATCATGCCCGTCCACCCCGCAGTACCGCTCGCCTCCATCAGTGCCTTTGTCTCCCGATCCCAGTTGCTCAATGGCGCGCCTGTTGACGTGCAAAAGATCAGGGCAGTGAGGTCAGGCTGTTTGGATTCACCTTCGACACCGGTTGGCAGCCGCGACCGAAGCAGGTTCAGAGCCTGGCGGGATAGCGGCACGACATGCGGCTCACCGTTCTTCGTCTCAGGGATGGTCCAGATTCCGGCGTGCATGTTCACCTGTCCCCACCGGGCTGAGGCGGTTTCCTGTCGGCGCGTCAGGGTCAATAGCATGAATAGCAAAGCGTGGGCGTGGGGGCGGCCTGAGGCGCGTAGGGTCGGAACAAGAACCGCGATCTCGTCACAGCTAAGGACGCGGCGACGGCGCTTTACCGGGATAGGGAGGTGGAGGGCGGCGACCTCGGGACTGAGGTAGCCACGCGTAACTCCCCACTTCAGGACCGGACGCACGTACCGAACAGCCGCGCCAGCCGAGTGAGGCGCCTTATACGCATCGGCGAGCATCTGAAAATCTGAGGCCGTGAGGGTCGCCACTGGACGAATAAGGAGAGGCTTGAACACGACCTCAATCGACCGCTTCGCCTCGGCCCACCTTTTCAACGTCGCCCCTCGCTGATTACCATACAAGACGAGCATTGCGGAAAGGGTGCCCTCTCCGAGCCTTGCCGCTGTGCCAATCGCACGATCCCGGCGCCGGTCGGCTATTGGATCGGCACCTTGCTGCTTGACGCGAGTGTGGAGTTCCCGAGCTTTTCCCCGGGCGTCACTGATACCCAGTGCCGGATCGCTCCCTAATGGGAAGCGACGCATGCGACCGTGCCGATCTCGGCAAGCAAGGACCCAGGTCGCTGCACCACCAGGAGTGAGCCGGAGCCGCAGCCCAGGGCAGCCTGCGTCTGCCAAGTCCCTTCGGCCGGTCGCGGCCACCTCCCGGGACGCCTTGCTGATCGCGCTCTCGGTTAACCTTACCGGCATCCAAATGCTTCCACGGGGCTTCAGAGGGGCTTCACGGGGGCGTCAACAATGTGGAATGAACCGGGACGCCTCGGGACGGAACCATGACAGGGCTTCATCAAAAGCACCAGGTAAATCTCGGTTTTCTGCAATCCACTGGGATATTGGCGGATGTCACGGGACGATGCAGCTAAGTCGAAAATCGCTTAATGGCATTCAGGAGGTCAGGGGTTCAACTCCCCTTGGCTCCACCAGGAAAGCAAAAACTCATGGGCGCTTAGCCGAAAATCATTCCAGGACGACACGGGAGTTCCTCGGGCTTCGTTGAAATCCGGATAATCATGGCGACCCATTCCAATCGGCGGTCGCCGATGCGCTGCGCCTCTTTGTCTCCGCGCACTGACCCACATCGACGAAAAAGACCGCCCCGAAGGGCGGCCAAGTTTAGGGAGGAAACTCCAAAGAGAGAGCAGCGGACTGCTGCTCCGCAGCAATGGGCGCCGGGTCGCCTCCAGCAACATGAAAACCTTCAGCACATAGCCGGCCACATGGAGAGGTTTCCGGAAAAAGGGCCGCCCCCTGGAGAGAGGGTGACCAGGGGGCGAGTAGAATGTGGCAATCCCTCCAGTCGGAGAGGACCTGATAAAGGCCTATTCTGGCTTGGAAGGCAACAAAAGTTTTCATTCGCTCGGCATGTCTCGCGGAAAAGTGCCCATGTCCATCCTTTCTCGCGACAGTTCGAGTCCAAACTATTGCCAATAGTGCTGATACGCACGAACTGTATAGTGGTTCCGTGCTGTCCCTCCACGGTCGCCACTCGGGCCGCAGCGGCTCCTTGTTTCTCTTCGTTTCCCACCGGCTTCCCTCGCGCGATGCCGGCCGTGACGCCAGCACCCCAGCCAATCATGGACCAAGCCTATTCCTGGCCTGCTCGCTCCGGCGATTGCGGCGCTGCGGGTGGAGGGTGTGGTTGCCGGCTAGCCGTTCTGCCGCTTCGGATTATGGGAGCTAACTAACCGGGAGGTGGGCGGGCGCGACCCTTGCCGATGTTCTGGTGCAGCCCCGGTGCGAGGAAGTGTCTTCAGCGGCCGATCCAGCGTTGCGCTGGTGGGTGATCCCGCCGGTCAGGCACCGGGGCAGATTGGCGCGGGTGGCTGGCGCGTCGTGCTTAGTTAGTGAATAGCCGGGTTAGTGAATAGCCGGGGATTGTAGCCCGGATTTTACGCAGATCTCTCCTAACCGCTGCCGGAACAAATCGGCTTGCTGCTGCGGCCAGTCCTCTAGGCTAGCCCGCTCCATGAGCCAGCCCAGTTCTGTCACCAGAAAGAGACCTTGCTCCGCCTCGGTCGGGATTTCGTCGTGTTCCATACCCGCGAAAACATTGCGCGCAAGCTGCAGTTTCGCCCTCTCCCGACAGCCTGAGGGCACCCCGGTATATTCCTCGTGCTTACCGACAAACCGCATACCGTCATTGCCCGGCCCGCCGCGCCGGATTGGAAGGCAAAAGCGTCAAACCAGCGAAGCCGGCTGCGGTTAGCCCGGAAATGGCCTCGCTCCTAAGTCAAACAAGCAACTAGCCCGAACCCGATCCCGCGAACCGGCTCCAGGGCATCGTCGTGAGGACGTCGCGCGGTCTTCGGCGCTACCCACGACCCCGCCGTTGCCACGCTCTGAGCGCAGCGAACCATAACGGCCCGCCACGGCGGCCTAGCGGTGACGGAGGGGGCTGAGCCGGAGCGGCAAGATCAATTCCCAAGTCGGCCGTGGCGGTCACTTCGCTCCGCGGTTGGGCACGTGCGCGGGCCAGTTGCCTCCGCACCAAGCGTGCCCTCATCAACTCGATCTCCCATCGCATGTTGGCTAAACGGGTCGTGAGCGGGATAGTGCCCCAGATGTGATCGAAAGTGGCCCTGAATGCTTAGCGACACAAAAAAGCCGCCCCGAAGGGCGGCCCTGGCCGAGTGGTGCGCCTGCATCCCGAAATGAAGCTCCGGCATCTCAACGCACTGATCCAATCTTGACGAACCCGGCCCGCTCCGCTGGCGCGCCTAGCTACCAAGTGCCCGGTCTACTTTTCGGCCAGCGGCCTGCGCCGGCCCCTGGGGCGGATTGAGCGTGTCTGTGACGCTCTGCCCAACATTGTCCAGTTTTTTGCCTGCTCGCTCTGCCGGCCCTTCCTGATGGCAGCCGGCCAACAGCAACGAAAAGAGCGCCAGGCAAATGATGAAGCTCGCCTTCACATCGTTTCTCCAGTGTCTCGCGAGCACAGGCAACGCTGGAACAATCTGCGGGTTCCCGTCCGGAAGCCCTGCACGATAGCGCGGCGGATGCACAGCTCATGACGCTTGGGGTTTGTGGGAAGGCGGGCGCAGCCCCGAGGGCGAGATATTACGCACCTTGACCATAACCGCCCTGCCGGCCAGTCCCGATGTTGCCGAGCTGAATGACCGCCGGAACCGAGTTCAACAAAGACGACGAAACGCCTTGCGCGAATGCCTGTCGTGCAACCTCCAGTCCTAACCCTAACGATACCACATGGGCTCGTCGTGGCTGCTCTTAACGTGCATTGTCGCGTGTTGGGGATCGTGCTTCTGAACGCCATAGAGCGGCCAGTTTAGAGCATCCACAATGCTACGTATGTTGCGAATGAAATTAGCGGTTTTAACCGTCAGCTACGGACATATGACCTAAACTAGACCGGATAAGCGGAACGAACGCCCCTCCCGCTCTCCCTCAGCCTCCACGGTCGTTGTTTGCCCTGCCCCGTACTCCTTCGTTAAGGCGTGGTCACAGGAATCAGCAGATGGGAACCATACGGAATACTCGATGCCGCGAAACGCCGGTGGAACAGAAATCGTCACGGAAGCGACATTACGACCATACTTGGGCTCTGTAATGCTATCCGCCACCCTTTTCCGACGAAGAATATTCGTGGAACAGCCAGGGTGCTGGCGTCTTCGGGACTAACCCCCCGCGGGAGGGCACGGAGTGTCAGCTTAATCCAGAATCGTCCATGCGGCGTCTGCCCGGGAACGGCTCGCCTGCTATAATCACCCACAGCCATCGGCGGCCAACGGCGTCTCCGCCCGGCTCGCCACCACTCCCACCCGCGTCGGCCGAAAGGGCGACCCGGCACACGGCAGATGCCGGAGGCATGTAGGCCAGCAGTGCTGATGCACAAGGAAAAATGGCCGCCACGCAGTCGCGGCGGCCAAGTTTAGGGAGGGAAACGTCCAAAAGAGGCAGCGCGTGGCTGCCAGGCAGCATTTAGATGCAGGGCCGCATGCGGCAAAATGAAACACTTCACTGCATCGCTTTGGATAGTGGGGCAGTAACGTCTGCCTGGAAGGATTGTTCCTACCCCTCTGCTGGCGCCGCCGGGACCGGCAACCAGCCGTGTCGATGATGCACGCCTCCCCGGAGATCCCTGATCTGTCAATACATTGTGCCCGCGATGAAGCAGTAGATCTTGATGTTAACGATATCATCAACCACCCAGGTTGGGGCCTACCAGACCTTCGCCATCGTGCGGTGAGCTGGATTCGGCTCGGCCCCGCAGCGGCGAACGTCGTTAATGACTGCCCTGGCAGGGACATCGTACCACTTTGCGCCGACCCGCACTTGATAGCCGCGTCCCCCGTTCGGCTTTTCGACGGCCCGCCATTCATCGTCACGCAGAACGTGCCCGTCGGAAGCCCGGCAGCATATAACTTTCGTTACCGGCTGAACCTGGCATTCCCACCAGTTGTGCTCGGCACCATCCCGATAGACGCCGGACGGCGGCAAGGCCAAGGCCGGTGTCGCCAGCATGGCAAGGACGATGGCGGCGAATTTCACGACCGCACTCCGGCCGCGACGGTCTGTCCTGGCCGTGCCCGGAAGCCCTCCGCATTGGATATAGCCATCGCGGATGCGCAAAGGCTGACAAGTGCAATGGACTGGAGCATAGGTGATATCGTCAGTTCACTCCGGATCGCCCCTGAACGACTGGGGTGGCGGCGCGATCAGGTCGCGCGGGTAACAACAATGCGCGCCTGCGCTAAACAGTTCGTCAGCAGCCCAGCGACCAAATCAGCGACAGCAACAGAACAACTACTTAAGGAAGCCCAGTTTTGTGAAACGACCATTCACCATGCCCGGGGTCTGTAGCGCACCACCCGGCGGTTCTGGCCCTTGGGGTCGCCCGCTCTTGGTGCGCCCGCGTAGCTCCTCGACGTGCCATGGGTCGCACGACATCGAGACTACAAAAAAGACTACGAATCTGCAATGATACCGATCTCCATCAAGGTCGTCCGCGCAAACCATCGTCCCTGCCTCCGGTATCCGAAACATGACTTCGATATCCAAGACTGCCTTCAGCGCCCGCCGCCACCTCCTGCAGGCAGGGGCAGTCGTCGTCATCGGCATCTTAGCGACCACGCTTGCACAGACCCAGGTGCTCGCAGGGCTTCCACTGCGGAACCTGCTTAAGAATGCACTGCACCTTAACCGCACCGCCAACGCTGCATTCTTCTTCTGGTCTGCCCTGGCCTGGTATATAAAGCCCTTGGCAGGATTACTGACGGACGCGTTCCCGATATTTGGCAGCCGCCGAAAGGCCTACATCGTTATTGGTGCAAGTCTGGCAGCTTTGTCATGGTTTGCTCTCGTAGTTACTCCGCATTCGTATAACCACCTGCTGCTGGTGTCGATCGCCATCAATACATTCATGGTCGTAACGAGCACCGCTGTTGGCGGCTACACCGTCGAAATAGCGCAGGCCACCTCCGGTTCTGGTCGCCTGATGGCGCTTCGGCAATTTGTGCAGCAGGCGTGCTCTATCGTGAACGGCCCTGCCGCAGGATACCTCGCCAGCATCGCCTTTGGCTGGACCGCCGCAGCCGGTGGCGGGGTGATGTTTTTGCTGGTGCCGGTGACAATCCTATGCCTGCAGGAACAGCGGCAAACGTCCACTGCGCGGGAAGTCATAACGACTGCACGGGAACAGCTCCTCGAAATGGGACGCGCTCGCACCATGTGGGCTGCCGTCGGGTTGATGGCGCTGTTCTACATCGCGCCTGGATTTGGAACTGCCTTATTCTACAAGCAGCAGAACGAGCTGCACTTCACGACTCACGCCCAGGGCTTCCTGGGGCTGATCGCCGGCATATTCGGCATTATAGCGGCCGCTGGTTACGCGTATCTCTGCAGGCGCGTGAGCCTGCGCTCACTGTTGATCTGGTGCATCATCGCGGCAACGATCCTCAATCTCGGCTATCTTTTCTATTTTAGCTTCGATTATGCCATGATCATCGACGGTTTGAACGGCCTTGGCTACACGTTGGCGGAATTGGCTTTGCTGGATCTCGCCGTGCGGGCCACCCCACCTGGTTGCGAGGGATTAGGCTTCGCACTGATGGTGAGCGTCCGCAATCTTGCACTCTCTGGGACTGACTGGTTCGGTGCCGGATTACTGGACCATTATCAGATACCATTTAGCTCGCTGGTGATCGCAAATTCGCTGACCACTCTCCTCGCAGCTCCTCTCGTCCTTCTCCTGCCTTGGCGGCTTGTTGGACCGAAGGACGGCGACGCGTGAGCCACATCCCGCACCCGCTCACACCACGGCCTCCTCCCTCACCCCCGGCCGCTCCCGCTGCGTTGTCGCCAGAGCACGTAGGATCTCATCCCCATCGCACACACCCACCAGCTTTCCATCCTCGGCGAGCAGCACCGGATGGCCGCTCGCCTGGCGCAGCTCCACGATCCGGCGCAAGGGAGTCGTCGGCGGCACCACAGCAGCACCGTCCGCGCCCGGGACCGCCCCTTCCGCAAGCGGAACCTCGACTCCATTAAACCACAACCGGCCAAGTTCCCTGGCGCCGGCCTGGAAACGGTACCGTCGCGCGGGATCAAGCAGGACCGCCTCACCCTCTCGCGTCAGGTCCGGCACTCCGCGCATCACCGCCATCCCCTTCAGCACCGTCAGCGGATTCATATGCTGCACGAACTCCGCCACATAATCGTCGGCCGGATTCAAGACGATCTCTTCCGGCGTCCCCGTCTGCACGATCCTTCCGCCCTCCAGGATCGAGATGCGGTTGCCAAGCTTAAGCGCCTCATCGAGATCATGTGTAACGAAAAGAATGGTCTTGCGCAGGTTCTTCTGCAACGCCAGCAGTTCGTCCTGCAACTTGGTGCGGATCAGCGGATCGAGTGCCGAGAACGGCTCGTCCATCAACAGAATATCGGCGTCAGTCGCCAGCGCCCGGGCGAGGCCGACCCGCTGTTGCATCCCCCCCGAAAGCTCGGCCGCATAGCGATCAGCCCATTGCTCAAGCGCCACCAGATGCAGCTTCTCATCCACGATCCGCCGCCGCTCGGCTTCCGGCATGCCGCGAAGCTCCAGCCCGAGCCCGACATTCTCCCGCACCGTGCGCCAGGGAAGTAGCGCGAATTGCTGAAACACCATCGCGATGCGCTCGGTGCGTAACCGCCTCAGCGTCACCCGGTCACAACGTGCCACATCCACCAGTCCGTCCTGGTCCTTCAGCAGCACCTGGCCGCGAGTCACGCGATTGAGCCCGTTTGCCGCGCGCAATAGCGTCGATTTACCGGAGCCCGAAAGCCCCATCAGCACCGAAATCTCGCCCGTGGCAATATCCAGCGAGGCACCAGCCACACCAACAACCACCCCGGTATCGGCGGCGATCTCGAACCGGTTGCGCCCGCCATCCAGCATTTGCTTGGCCCGGTCCAGTACCGCCGGGCGGCTCGTACCGGCAAACAGGATATCTACGTTGCGGAACGCTAGGACCGGCCCCGCGTCCGCCCGAGCACCCGCGGCCAGGCCCGCCAGCATAGGAGCCGCGGCCTTGTCCCCGCCGCCTCTCATCTTGCCGCCCTCGGCTCGGGCGGTCGGCACACGCGATCAAGGATCACCGCCAGAACCACTATCGCCAGGCCGGATTCAAATCCCGGCCCAACCTGGACCGTTTCCATCGCCTGAACCACCGGCACGCCAAGCCCGCCCGCGCCCACCAGCGCCGCAATCACCACCATCGACAAACTTAGCATAATGCACTGAGTGAGCCCCGCCAGAATGGTCGGCATCGCCGACGGCAGCTCGACCTTCCACAAAAGCTGCCCGCGGCTGGCCCCAAATGCGTCGCCTGCTTCCAGCAGCGGCTTGGGCACCGAGGCAATGCCGAGTTGCGTCAGCCGGATCGGCGCCGGCACAGCGAAGATAATGGTAGAAATCAACCCCGGCACCGTGCCAAGCCCAAACAGCACCAACGTCGGAATCAAATAGACGAACGTCGGCAACGTCTGCATCAGATCAAGTACCGGCCGCAGCGCCTGAAACAGCCAGTCGCGATGCGCCGCAGCAATCCCAAGCGGCACGCCGATCAGCATCGAAATGGCAGTCGCGAAGATAACCAGCGACAGCGTCTCCAGCGTCTGCTGCCAATAGCCCTGGTTAATGATGAAAAGCAGCGCAACGCCCACGAACAGCGACAGCTTCCACGAGCGCCGCAGCAGCCAGACCAGCGCCATGAACAGCAGAATCAGCAGCGGTCCGGGCACAGCTTCCATGAGATGCGAGAGGCCATCGACGCAGAACTGGATCACCGCCGAGAGCCCGTCAAAGAACCCCTGGGCGTTGTTCTTCACCACATCGATCAGCGCCGCAATCCAGTCGCCGATCGGAATCTTGTGCCCGCTGATCCACTGCGACAACGCCTCCATCACCCTGCTCCCTCGCGCCCCCTAAACGCACTCCCTATGCCACCCGGCCGCCCACTTCTCACCTCTCCCGCTTTGCGGGAGAAGCCTGCCCCGGACTTGATCCGGGGTCGGCGCGGTAGCGCGCCGGGTGAGGGGTCACCCGTTCAGGTCCTTCATCACGACCGGCAGGCCGGGTTGGCCGTCAAACGTCGTTACACCCGCGAGCCACGCCTTCACGTCATCCGGATGAGCCTTCATCCACGCTTTGGCTACATCCGCGGCCTTCTGCTTCTTAAGCAGAATATCAGCCATCATCTGGCTTTCGGCATCAACAGTGAACTTCTCATTCTGCAACAGCTTGGCAACGTTCGGACATGCCTCGAGATAACCGGAGCGGACATTGGTGTAGATCGCCGCCGCCCCTTCGTTCGGTCCGAACAACTTCTCCCCGCCCGGCAGATAGCTCATATCGAACTGAACATTCATGGGGTGCGGCTCCCACCCCAAAAACACGATCGGCTGTTTGTGCGGATACTTCCGCGCTACCTCCGACAGCATGCCCTGCTCGCTCGACTGCACGAGCTGAAACTTGCCCAGCCCGTACATGTCGCCCTTGATCATTTTTAGAATGTGCTCGTTCCCATCATTCCCCGGCTCGATGCCATATATCTTATAATCGAGTTGCTTGCCGAACTTGGCGATATCGTCGAAGGACTTTAGCCCTTCGTTATACAAATAGGTAGGCACTGCGAGCGTATATTTGGCCCCGGTCATATTCGGGCCTACATCCTGGATCGCATGCGACTTGACATAAGGACCGCTGATAGCGTCCATCGATGGCGTCCAGTCATCAAGGAAAAAGTCGAGGTTCTTGTTCTTGAGGCCCGCATACGTCACCTCCTCCGACAGCACCTTGATATCCGGCCTGTAGCCAAGATTGGTAAGAATTTGCGCCGTCAGCGCATTGGTTACCTCGTTGTCGGTCCAGCCAATATCAGCCATCCGCACGTCGCGGCAGGATGCCGGGTCCCCGGCCCTGGCATGCACCATTCCTGCCCCGGCAACACACAAAGCTACACCTGCGATGAGCGTGAATTTCCGCATCGGATGTTTCCCTCTCCCCAGCGGACCAGCCGTCCGCGCCTCCATCGCCAGGATGCATTGAACGGCCATTCAATGCCAGCACCCTCGAAGCGCATCACGAATGTTTTATCTCCTCGCCTAGCAACCAAACCCGGCTCCTGAACCGCTTCGCCAGCCCCTCAATTCAAAGCCTGCGGCTAACCGTATCTGCATCAAAACAGTCCCAATCGGCACCTGCCGTTGACGCCAGTCTTGCTTGAATGTTTAATCAACACCCATGAGAGCCAGAGAGCTAACGACCGACCGCCCCGAGCCCGAGGAGGATCGGCGCCAGCAGATCATCGACCACACCATAGATACCCTCGCTGAGGAGGGCTTCGTCGGCACCACCCTCGCCCGCATCGGCGCACGCGCCGGCATCTCCCCCGGCCTGATCGCGCACTACTTCACCGACAAGGACGGTCTCCTCGAAGCCGTCTTCCGCACTCTCGCCAGTCGCGTCCGCGAAAATGTCCTGCGCCGCCTCGCCACCGCCCACACTCCCCGGGCCCGCGTCCAGGCGGTAATCGACGCCAATCTCGCCCCCGAAGAGTTCGAACCCCGCACCGGCATCGTCTGGCTCGCATTCTGGGGCCAGGTCGTGCACGCCAAACGGCTGGCACGTGTGCAGGCAGTCTATCAGCGGCGGATGCTCGCCAATCTCTGCCATGCGCTGCGGCCTCTCATGCCGGTCGCCGAGGCCCGCCATCTCGCCATGATGATCGCCGCCATGATCGACGGCGTCTGGTTGCGCGCAACTCTGTCCGGCTGGGCCGAAGCCGATGGCGAAGCCGCCCGACGGCTGGTCTCGGATTTCGTCGACTCCCAACTCGAACGTCACAGCGGCCGGACGCACGAGTCTCCCCCTCTCCTTGCAGGGGGTCGGGGGGAGGGGTCCCTTCCGCGCGAACGCAACCTCATCGCCGGCGCCCTTCTTCCCAACGCCTCCGGTGACACCTTCCTCTCCCGCAACCCCGCCACCGGCGAAACCCTCGCGGAGATCGAAATCGCGGGCCCGCTTGAAATCGACCAGGCGGTAGCCACGGCCACCCACGCCCAGAAAGCCTGGGCCGCACTGACCGGAACCGAACGCGGGCGCATCCTCAAGCGCACCGCCGAACTCCTCCGCGCACGCAACGACGAACTCGCCCGCCTAGAAACCGCTGACACAGGCAAACCGATCCGCGAAACCGCAGCGGTCGACATCCAATCCGCCGCCGACTGCCTGGAATACTTCGCCGGCATCGCCCCTACCCTCTCCGGCGAGCACATCGACCTCGGCCCCTCCGCCTTCGGCTACATCCGCCGCGAACCGCTCGGCGTCGTCGCCGGCATCGGCGCCTGGAACTATCCTCTGCAGATTGCGGCCTGGAAAGCAGCACCCGCCCTCGCCTGCGGCAACGCCATGATCTTCAAGCCCGCCGAGCTGACCCCGCTTACCGCGCTCAGGCTCGGCGAAATCTTCCTGGAAGCGGGTCTTCCCCCCGGCCTGTTCAACATCGTGCAAGGTTTCGCCGAAACCGGCCGCCTGCTCACCCGCCATCCACTCATCCGCAAGGTCTCGCTCACTGGCGAAGCCGGCACCGGCAGAGCGGTAATGGCCGACGCCGCTCCCACCCTCAAGCTCCTCACCCTCGAGCTTGGCGGCAAGTCGCCGCTAATCGTTTTCGACGATGCCAAACTCGAAAACGCCGTCACCGGCGCCATGCTGGCGAACTTCTATTCCGCTGGCGAGGTCTGCTCTAACGGCACGCGCGTCTTCGTTCACCGCCGCCTTTACGATAACTTCCTCCAACTTCTGAAAACCCGCACCGAACGGCTGGTCATCGGCGATCCCGCCGATCCACGCACCGAAATCGGTGCCCTTATCTCCGAGGAACACCTCCGCAAAGTGCTATCCTACGTCGAAATCGGCCAAGCGGAACGCGCGCAGCTCCTCACCGGCGGTCATCGCGTCGAAACCGGCCCCCTCGCCAACGGCTATTTCGTCGCGCCCACCATCTTCGCCGGGTGCACCAACACCATGCGCATCGTACGCGAGGAGATCTTCGGTCCGGTCATGAGCGTGCTCGTCTTCGACGACGAAGACGAAGTGATCGCCCGTGCCAATGCCACCGAATTCGGGCTCGCCGCCGGCGTTTTCACCACCGACCTCGCGCGTGCGCATCGCGTCATCGCCCGGCTCGAGGCCGGCACCTGCTGGATCAACCACTACAACGTAACCCCGATCGAGCTCCCCTTCGGCGGCGTGAAGCTCTCCGGCCTCGGGCGCGAGAACGGCCGTGCCGCCATCGAACACTACACGACGCTGAAAAGCGTTTACGTCGCTCTCACCGACATCGAGTCGCCCTACGCATGAACGAGGAATTCGATTACGTCATCGTCGGCGCCGGCAGCGCCGGCTGCGTGCTCGCAGCCCGCCTGTCCGAGGACGGCAAAAACCGCGTGGTGCTGCTCGAATACGGTGGCTCCGACCGCTCGGTCTTCATTCAGATGCCGAGCGCGCTCTCCATCCCCATGAATATGCAGCGCTACAACTGGCACTTCGAGACCGAGCCCGAGCCCAATCTCGACAATCGCCGGCTGCACACCCCGCGCGGCAAGGTACTCGGCGGCTCGTCCTCGATCAACGGCCTCGTCTATGTGCGCTGCAGTCCCTTCGATTTCGACCGGTGGGAGCAAGAAGGCGCGCGCGGCTGGGCCTACCGCGACGTACTGCCGTATTTCCGCCGCGCCGAAACCCGTGCCGAAGGCGGCGACACTTACCGCGGCCACGACGGCCCCTTACACACCACCTACGGCCTGCTCAGCAACCCGCTCTATCGTGCCTGGATCGAGGCCGGACGCCAGGCCGGCTATCCCGTTACCGACGACATCAACGGCTTCCAGCAGGAAGGCTTCGGCCGGATGGACATGACCGTCGCGCGCGGCCGTCGCGACAGCGCCGCCAATGCCTATCTGCGTCCGGCGATGCGTCGGCCAAACCTCGCCCTTCGCACTTACGCGCTGGCATCACGCATCCTGTTCGACGGTCACCGCGCCGTTGGCGTGGCCTGGCGCCGCGGCGGCAAAGAGCATGTCGCGCGCGCCCGGCGCGAGGTCATCCTCGCCTCCGGACCGATCGGCTCGACGCAACTGCTCATGCTGTCCGGCATCGGCCCCGCCGCCCACCTCACCGCCCACGGCATCGAGGTGCGCGCCGACCGTCCCGGCGTGGGAGAGAACCTCCAGGACCATCTGGAATTCTATTTCCAGATCGCCGCCACCCAACCGATCACCCTCTACTCAGCGTTAAGCCCCTTCGCCAAGGCGAAGATCGGCCTGCGCTGGCTGCTCTTCCATAACGGCCTCGGCGCCACCAATCACTTCGAAAGCTGCGGTTTCATCCGCTCCCGCCCCGGCGTGCGATACCCCGACATCCAGTATCACTTCCTCCCGCTTGCCATGAACTACGACGGCAGCGCCCCCGTCCGCGGCCATGGCTTCCAGGCCCATGTCGGTCCGATGCGCTCGCAAAGTCGCGGCCATGTCCGCCTCCGCTCACCCGATCCCGCCGCCAAGCCCATCATCCACTTCAACTACATGAGCACGCCCGAGGATTGGGAGGAGATGCGCGCCTGCGTGCGCCTCACCCGCGAAATCTTCGCCCAGCCTGCCTTCTCTCCCTACCGCGGCGAAGAACTACAGCCCGGCCCCGATGTCACGACCGACGCAGCAATCGACGCCTTCATCCGCGCCAAAGTCGAAAGCGCCTACCATCCCTGCGGCACCTGCCGCATGGGACGCCCCGGTGATCCTCTCGCAGTGGTTGATTCCGAAACCAAGATCATCGGCATCGACCGCCTCCGCGTCGTTGATTCCTCGATCATGCCCTCGATCACCACCGGCAATCTCAACGCGCCAACTATCATGATCGGTGAGAAGGCCGCCGACCATATCCTCGGCCGCCCTCTCCTCGCTCCATCCAATGCGCCCGTTTATGAAGCCCCAGACTGGAGGACGTCACAGCGCTAACAGCGAGTTCACCTCTCCCACAACTCTGACGCACATTGCAACGTAGGCTCGGCCATTATGCGCGCTCTCCACGCCTTGCCGCTTCCGCAGCGGCCGGCGTAGGCGGAATGCTGGCAAATCGATTCGGAGTTGCGCGACTACCGTAGCGCCTCTGGGAGAAGTCGCCGCGCGGGGCGCGGCGGGTGAGAGCTCACTTCACCGCCCCCAGCGTCAGCCCCCGCACCAGGAAACGTTGCAGCGCCGCGAATACCACCGCTACCGGCAGCGTTGCGACCAGTGTCGCCGCCATCACCTGGTTCCACTCGACCGAATAGCGCCCCGCGACCAAGTTCACCACCTGCAGCGTTACCGTCTGCTTGTCCGGATCCCGCAGCATCGTCAGCGCGACAACATACTCGTTCCACCCCCAAACGAACGCCACCAGTGCGCAGACGGCAATCGCCGGAACGGCGAGCGGCACGAACATGTGCCACACCGCACGAAGCCGGCCGCAGCCGTCGATCCAGGCCGCCTCCTCGATATCCCGCGGAATTGCCGCGAAATAGGCCGCCAGCATCCACACCGAGAACGCGATCTGGAATGCGCCATAGATCAGAAGCACGCCAAGCCGCGTATTAACCAGCGAACCATCCCCGAACGGAATCGCTGCAGCCATACGAAACAGACCGAGGATCAACAACACCGGCGCCAGCATCTGCGTTACCAGCAGAAACAACTGGTAAGGCGGTTTCAATCGAAACTCCAGCCGCGCCACCGCGTAAGCCGCCGGAACAGAAACGCACAACGCCAGCAGCACAGACGCGCAGCAGATCACCAGGCTGTTCACGACCGCGGTGCCGAAATTAGCTTGCACCCACATGGCGGGAAAGCTCGCAAAACTCCACTGCCGCGGGATCCAATGGGGAGGATACGACATCACCTCCATCGTCGGTTTCAGCGCCGTAGAGATCATCACCGCGTAGGGAAACAGCACCAGCACCACCAGCGGCAGCAGCACCGCCCAGCAGACCACGGTTCGGCGCAGCTTGCGCTTCATCGCTCCTCCCGCTGCAAACGAAGATACACCACGGTAAACGCCAGCACGATCGCCAGCATCAGCACCGAGACCGCCGCCGCCGGCCCCGGTCGCCCGAGACGGAACGCCAGCTCATAAGCGTACATCACCAGGATGTGCGTAGAGTTGTCCGGCCCGCCCTGAGTCATCACCCAGATGAGCGGAAACGAGTTGAATACATTGATCACATTCAATACGATTGCGATCTGGATGAACGGTTTCAGCAGCGGCAGCGTAAGATAGCGAAACTGCTGCATCCCGGAAGCGCCGTCGATATGCGCCGCCTCATAGATGTCGGTCGGCATTGAAGACAATCCGCCCTGGAAGATCGTCGTGGTGAACGGGATGGAAACCAGTATCCCCACCCCGATCGCAACCGGAAACGCGGTCTCGGCACGCGCCATCCAGTGTATCGGGCCGGAAATCAGACCCAGATTCTGCAGAATGCCATTGATCATCCCATAATCGGCGTTGAACGACCATTGCCACAGAATGCCGGCCATTGCCAGCGACAGCGCCCAAGGCAGCATGATGATAGTGCGGGCAATCGCCCGGCCGTAAAACTCCTGCTGCAACACAAGTGCGACCGGCACGGATATCAACACCGTCCCGCCGACCACCGTCACGGTCCACACAAGGGTCCGCCACAGCGCTCCATAGAATATCGGATCCGCCAGCGCCCCCGCGTAATTGGCCCAGCCGACGAAGCCGCGAATCTGCCCGAAGGGCGAAACGTTCGACAGCGACAGCCTCACGATGACGAAAAACGGATAAACAATAATCGCAACCGCCAGCAGCAAACTCGGCAAAATCAACAGCAACGGCAGATTATGCCCCGCCAGACGCCGGAACGACGGCCAGAGCTCCGGCAGCGCGGGTGGCGCCCGTTCGCTCGCCCGTCCCGCGCTCACCATTCCTTACAGAACCTGATCCGCCTGCGTTGACGCATGCTTCAAGGCGGCTGCGGGCTGCGCATTGCCGAGATAAACCGACTGCAGCGCATCGATCACATCCTTCGCCACATCCTCCCACCCGACGATCACCGGCGCGAAATGTGCACGCGGCATCAGATCGACAAAAACCTTCAGCCGCGGATCGTTGGCGAAAGACGGATCCTCGGCGACCGCCTTGGTGGTCGGCAGAAACCCCTCGTTCTTGTTGAACTGAACGCGAGGCTCCTTACTAAAAATAAACTCTAGAAACTTGACCGCCGACTGTTTTACCCGGGAACTCTTGAACATCACAATGGAATCGGTCACGGCATAGGTCGATTCCGTGGTGCCCTTGGGAACCGGCACGATGCCGTATTGCAGGTTGGGCAACTCCTTGGCGATCTGACCGATCAGGAACGGCGCGGTGATCACCATGCCCAGGCGCCCCTGCTTGAACAGGTTCTGCAGGTCCTCACGATTATAACTGGTGACACCCTGCTCCGTCAGGCCCTGATCGATCATCATTTTGTACAGCGTCAGCGCCTTTACCCCCGCCGGACTGTCGAACGCTGCTTTACCCTGGTTGGTGACCAGCTCCCCACCATAGCTCCACAGCGCGTAGTACCAATACACATCGGTTTCGATCTCCTTGCCCTGCAGACCGAAACCGTACGGGCCCGTTCCCTTAATCTTCTTCGCCGCCGCGACCACGTCATCCCAGGTCGCCGGCCCGTTGGGGAAGCCGGCCTTGGTCAGGACCTCCTTGTTATAGAACAGGGCACGAGCGGACGCGGCGATGGGCAGGCCGTAGATCTTGCCTCCAATCGACCCGGGTTGCAGGAAAATCGGAACGAACCGGTTCTTGAACTCCGGCGTCATATAGCTGTCCAACGGCTCCGCTACCCCGTCCTTGACGAAATCCAGCAGCCAACGCGTGCCGATAATGGAAAGATCCGGTGTGGTCCCGCCGGAGATATCCGTCTGCAACGTCTGCAACAGGACGTTCCAGTTCACCACATCGATCTTCACTTCGATCCCAGGATTGGCCTTATGGAACTCGTCCGCCATCTGCTGGAAATACGGGCCGGTCGCGTTACTGTATTCGGCCACCACAAAATGCACCGTTTCGGCAGCGCTCGCCCCTACCGAACGCACCAGCGGCAGAGCGGCCGCCCCGCCCAGGACGGCCCGTCGCCCAAACTCGCGTGTTTGTCCTCCCATGGCCCGTTTCCTCCGCTCGGATTGTCGCTTGCGTAGGAATGGACGGCGGCGGCAGCGTTGGCAAGGTGGAGAAGGAAGCAAATGGCAACAGTCATGCTCCAGGAAATTCGCGCAATCCCCGAGTTGGTCGCCAGCGCACTCAGCGAAGACGGCGCGCTCTATGCCGAGCTCGGCCGAAAGCTACGCGAGCAGCCTCCATTATTCGCCGCAACCGTGGCGCGCGGCAGCTCGGATCACGCCGCTTCCTACGCAGCCAGCCTGTTCGGCATCCGCGCCGGCCTGGCAACCGCAAGTATCTCGCCCTCGCTGATCACCCGGTACCACGCACAACTCGCCCTCTCCGGCGCCCTCGTGATGGCACTGTCACAGAGCGGCGCGAGCCCCGACCTGATTAACGTCCTCGCAATGGCCCGACACGCCGGCGCGCTCACGGTGGCGTTAGTGAACGTGCTCGACAGTCCGCTGGCGCACCAGGCCGAATGGGTACTGCCGCAACGCGCCGGCCCAGAGCATGCCGTCGCAGCCACCAAAAGCTTCGTCCTCACCCTGTTCGGCATGGCGCGCCTGGTGACAAGCTGGACCGAAGACGTAACGCTCGCCACTGCTCTGCCATTGCTGCCCGATCGACTGGAAGCCGCGCTCCAATGCGATTGGTCCGCGGCGCACGAACCGCTCCGTATCCTCAACGAAGCAGGCATCTTCGTCCTCGCGCGCGGTCCCGCTCTGGCCGTCGCGCAAGAAGCCGCGCTGAAACTCAAAGAAACCTCCTACCTCCACGCCGAAGCCCTCAGCAGCGCCGAATTGCGCCACGGCCCACGCGCCGTCATCGACCGCCGCTTCCCCGTGCTCGGTTTCGCCCTTTCGGATGCCGGCGGCGACGATACGCGAGCGTTATGTGCGGAACTCGCCGAGGCCGGTGTGCCAGTGCTGCTCGCCTCGCCCACCCCGCCGCCAGCCGGCTCGCACCTGCCTCTGCCCCCGCCGTTACACCCGCTGCTCGATCCCATCGTCGCGGTGACCGCCTTCTACCCATTCGCGGAAGCACTCGCCCGCCTGCGCGGCCTGGACCCGGACCGCCCCCGAAGCCTTCAGAAGGTCACGCGAACGGTCTAGTCTAGCCTAAGCACTCGGCATAGTTGCGCATTTCCTTTGCAGAAGCAGCAGAGGAGATACGCATGTCATCATACGCATTAACAAGCGATCATAGCCGCGTCGATGGACCGTCGCCTTTCGGCCAACGCTACATCGGGTATTTGATGAGATTCTGAAATACGAGCGGTGCCCGCGCCTGGATCAGGCGGCCGCCTTCTGCAATCTTGCCGACTTCGATAGCTGCAAAGCCAAGGCTTTCCACGAGAGCCGCGACGGTCGCACTCGCATCCTCATGGTCGCTCGAGACGAACACAACTCTTCGACCGACATCGTCAGGCAATGGGCTGGCGAGAACCTTGAATGGCAGTTGATTGAAGGCTTTGACCAGCTTCGCGCCCGGAACACGCGCGGCGTTGACCTCGGATGTGAGCCGTCCCTGGTATTCGGCCTGCTGCACCTCCGGCGGCAGCATGAAGCCGTTCGTCACGTCGATGACGATCTTGCCCGACCAGTCCGGCAGCACCGCGCCGACGTCCTTGAACGCGAGCGCTCCGACCGCGACGAAGATGATATCGGCTTTAACGGCTTCCGCGACCGTCGCGGGCGTGACGCTCGGCCCGATGTCTGCGGCGACCCCGGCAAGCGTTTCCGGTCCGCGCGAGTTGGCTATGAGGACGGGAATGTCCTTGGCGGCGAAGAAGCGGGCGAGCGTCGCGCCCACCAGCCCCGTGCCTATGATGGCGTACGTCATGTTAATCTCCATATTGATCGTTGCCGGAAATTCAGTTCGGGACCGCGATCAACGCGGCACTGATCTGCGCCGTGATCTCCGACGGGGGTCGGTCTTGGACGACCGACGCCGTCTGCTCGGATGACCTTCGTCAGACGTTGCTGATGCCGCCGTCGACGACCATGTCGGAGCCCGTCATGAACGAGCTCTCGTCCGAGGCGAGGAAGAGGGCGGCGTTGGCGAGCTCCTCGGGCTGCGCGAGTCTCAGCATTGGAGTGTAGGCGGCGTAGCCCCGACAAATCTCGGCGGCCTCCTCGGGCGTGCTCGCCTGGGAGTCGAGCATCGGCGTGTCGACGACGCCCGGGCTCAGCGTGTTCGCACGGATGCCGCTGTCCTTGAACTCGGCCGCCCAGGTCGGGGAGCACGAACGCAGCGCCGCCTTGGTGGCCGCGTAGGTCGAGTGGTTCGCCAGGCCCATGTAATGCATGGCCGAGGCCACAAGGATGATCGATCCTCCGCTACCCATCATCGGCAGCAACTTCTGCACGAGGAACAAGGGCGCCTTGGCGTTGAGGTCGAACGTGCGATCGTAGTGGTTCTCCGTGATTTTGGGCAGCGGCACCTGCTCGACCAGGGCAGCGTTGGACACGACCACGTCCACCTTGCCCTTCGTGCTACGGACGGCGTCGGCAACCCGGTCGAGGTCCTCAAGCCTGGACGCGTCCGCCTGGATGGCGGTGACATTGGCGCCGATGAGCTTCACCGCCTCATCGAGCGCTTTCCGGCGCCGACCGAAGATGAAAACGTGCGCGCCCGCCGTTACGAACCGGCGGGCGATGGCGAGCCCGATACCGCTGTTTCCGCCGCTGATAACGGCGACCTTGCCTTCCAATCTCGACATGATGCTTCCTTCAGTTTCGTCCTTGGCTCGTCCAGGGAGGCCCTTGAGAACCTCGAAATAGGTCCGCCTGCGTCAGGCGTTCAGTACGGAAGTCCGCACATCGGTGGTGCGAAATCGATCCGGCTGAGCGACTGACGCCAACCATGGCGCGCGGTATCCGCCGTTCGCGAGCAACGGAATTGTGCCGCGCCTCGCAGGCGCAGGCTATGGCCACCGCCCCTGCTATGCACATGCGAAATGCTGTTCGATGGTATTGGACATTTGGAAAGCGCACCTCGCGGTGCAGGATTGCACCCTATGATCGACTGGGATGACGTTCGCTACTTTCTTGCTGTCGCGCGTGGGGGCTCGGTCCGGGCAGCCGCCGAGCGCCTCAGGGTGAACCACTCCACCGCGCTGCGACGCATCGCCCAGCTCGAGGAGCGCCTCGGGGCGCACATGTTTGAGAAGCTGCCTTCGGGCTATCGTCTGACGGACGCGGGGGAGGAGGTACTTGCGTTCGCGGAACAGATGGAAGCGTCGTCGAACCAGTTGGAGACGCGCGTGTTCGGTCGCGACCAGAGCGTGCGCGGGCTTCTGCGGGTGACGCTGGCGCCGGCCCTCGCGACACACCTGCTCATGCCGGACTTCGCCGATTTTGCGCGTCTGCACCCCGAGGTCGAGATGGAGATACTGTCGTTAGGCGAGCCGGTGAATCTGACCAACCGGGAGGCCGACGTCGCGATCCGCGTCGTCTATGACCGCAACGCCCTGCCGCTCAATCTTCACGGCGTGAAGGGACCGGAGCTGTTCGGCGGTGTCTTCCCGCAAGCGACTGCTCGGCCTATTCGCAGGGGCCAACTCGACTTTCAGCCACTTACACGCATCGTCTTCCCTCCTTGGCGCTGGTTCAATCCTTCTCCTGCCACCTAGGACGCTGCTGGCTGCACCATCCACATGCGGGAAGGCCGAAAATTTTTTCCCCTTGTCGTCCACGTGTCGAAGTTCCAAGGATCCAGGCGGCGCACCTCAGATTAGTCGCAAGAACTCCGTGACCCTCCGCGAAGGTCTGCGGATCGTCCGTGTGAGCCCCTCCTAGGCTCCGGCTTCTCCTAACCCAGCCCCGGAATAGGGACTCCAAACGTCTGCAGCAACAGCACGCAGTTCAGCACCAGAATAACCACCGTCCCCGCAATCGCCGCGATATTCGTCAGCCGCGTATTGACGAACTCGCCCATAATGTCGCGCCGGCGGGTAAACATAACCAATGCAATCATCGGCACCGGCAGAACGAGAGACAGCACGACCTGGCTCAACACCAGCGCCTGCGTTGCATTCACACCAAGCGCGACCACCACCAGCGCCGGCACCATCGTCACCAGGCGCCGCACCCAGATCGGAATGCGGAATCCGACAAACCCCTGCATGATCAACTGCCCGGCCATCGTGCCCACCGCCGAGCTCGAAATACCGGAGGCCATCAGCGACACCAGAAATACACCCGCTGCCGCACCGCCCAGCACCGGCGTCAACGTGTGATAGGCGGTCTGGATCTCGGAAACCTCGGGATGGCCGGCGTGGAAAGCAGCGGAAGCCATCATCACCATCGCCATATTCACCAGCCCGGCGACGCTCAACGCGATAATGGTTTCCCAATTGGAAAAACGCACCAGCGACCAACGCTCCTGGCGCGAGCGCGCCGGTGCCCGGTACTGCGTCAGACCGGAATGCAAATAGATGGCATGCGGCATAACCGTTGCGCCCACGATGCCCACCGACAGCGTCAGCGCCGCGGCATCCGGAATAGCGGGAAGCACCGAATGTACTCCCACCTGCCCCCAACTCACCGGGGCGATGAACATCTCAACCAGATAACAAAGCCCAATCACCGAAACGAGCCCACCGATAATCAGCTCGATAGGCCGAAAACCGCGGCCCTCGGACAGCAGAATCGCGTAAGCCACCACCGCGGTGACCGCCATCCCCGCCAGTAGCGGAACATGGAACAGCAAAGACAATCCAATGGCCCCGCCGAGAAACTCGGCAAGGTCGGTGGCCATCGCCGCCACTTCGCTGGCCGCCCACATCCCGTAAACCGCCTTGGCCGGAAACTGCCGCCGGCACACCTCCGCGAGGTTGTGGTTGGTGACAATGCCGAGCTTGGCAGACAGCGCCTGAAACAGCATGGCGATCAGGTTCGCCATCAGCACCACCCAAAGCAGGGTGTAACCGTATCCCGCGCCGGCCTGAAAGTTGGTGGCGAAATTCCCCGGGTCCATGTAGGCGATCGAGGCGATCACCGCCGGGCCGGCGAACAGCAGCGCGGCGCGAACCCCACGCCGACGGCCCGCCAGCACCTCCCGTATGGCTACGGTGGTCTGATCACTGAGTGTCTGCCGCACCGCTACGTCGCTTATACCCGGGATCCCCCGCATAGTCGTCCATGTAGCACAAGCTACATTCTATGCAAGGCACTCTTTATAAGAGTGGCTGCTGCATCAGCAAGCGCCAGCTTTATGATAAAGTCGTAGCTTCCCAGGTATTTGCATCGCTATCATCCGCCATGGACGACGCCCGCTCCCCTGCCCCGCTGCCCCACTGCTCCGATGCGTGCTGCCCGCCCGAGGCCACCCAGTCACACCGTGCGCCTCTGCTCCGCCAGGCATTCCGCCTGGAGTACGCCACAATCGGCTGGATGGTGATCGAGGCCGCCGTCGCCCTCTGCACCGGCCTAAGCGCCGGAAGCGTTTCGCTCCTCGCCTTCGGCATTGACAGCCTGATCGAGCTCGCCTCGGCCGCAGTGCTGATCTGGCGCCTCGATCTCGAGTTGCACCGCAGCCAGCGCTTCACAAAACATGCAGAGCGCACGGCAAGCCGTATCGCCGGCGCGCTGTTAATGGCGCTTGCTTGCTACGTCGTTGTCGCCGCCGGCTGGAAGCTCGCGACTGGCACCGGCCAGCGTTTCTCGCTCCCCGGCCTGGTCGTCACCGCACTGGCCATACCCGTCATGTATGTCCTGGCACACCGCAAGATCGCGATAGCCGACATGCTCGGCAGCCGCGCCATGCGCGCCGATGCGATGGAAAGCGTCGCATGTGGCTGGCTGTCCCTGGTAGTGGTCATCGGCCTGCTGGTGCAGGCACTGACCGGCGCCTGGTGGGTTGATGCCGTGACCTCCCTCGGTATTGTGTGGTTCCTCATCAAGGAGTTGCGAGAGGCTTGGCGCGGCGAGTGTTGTTGAAAGCCGATAGCCGCCCCGACCTGGGAGGTAACAGAAGCGTGAGCCGGGCCACGCGTCCCGAGCGGTCAGCGCAGCCAAACCAAATGCCGGAGGAGCCGACCCAGGCGCTCCGGTTCGAACAGGCGCGCGTCGCACGCTCCACCGTCTTACAGGAAGACTACGTCGAGCTGATCGACGACCTGCTCTCCGCGTATGGCGAGGCGCGAGCCACCGACGTGGCGAAGCGCCTGGGCGTGACACATCCGACGGCCTTAAAGACAATCGCGCGGCTGAAAAAGGACGGGTTGGTCACCTCCCGGCCTTATCGGGGCATTTTCCTGACCGAGGCCGGCCACGCCCTGGCGCACCGGGTGCGGGCGCGCCACCGCCTGATGGTGGACCTGCTGGTGGCGGTCGGCGTCCCAAAGGACGTGGCGGAGGTCGATGCCGAGGGCATGGAACACCATGCTTCGGATGCCACACTCATCGCCATCGCACGTTTTCTGAGGCTGGCGAAGCGGTAGTATGATATAGAACGCACTATCGTGCCGCACTCGCAAATAATTCGACCCCACGCGCCGCCATTCTTCCGTCATGGCCGGGCTTGACCGGCCATCTTCGCAACGACGGCGCTCCTACAGGGCGGCATCTCCAAGGCATGTCGCGCCATTCATCCTCGCCCTGCTAACCGCCTGCGCCGGCCCGGTAACGAAACCGCACCACGCCGCCGTAGCGATTGCCCCCGATGCACACGTACCACCCTTCGCCACGGTGCCGTACGAGCCGATTTCGCGCGCGTCGGTCGTCGCGATCGCTCTCCGCGAGTGGCGACTCTTCGGACAGCCGGTGGACGACGAGCCGCCCGGCACCCGGCCTCCACCGCTACCGGAGGAGATGCCGGAGCGCCAGCCAGGACTCTGGCAGCGTGTGGGAGAGTACCTGGTGGCTCGGGATGAACGCTGGCACTCCGGAATCCGCCTGGACCGGCAAGCATGATGCATCGGGGCTGACGTTCCCGGCCGACGACGACGACCTGTACGCGTGGTCGGCAGCTTTCGTTTCATATGTTATGCGGATCGCCGGGGCCGGAGGTCAGTTCCCATACTCCGAGTCGCATTCAACATACATCGACATCGCGAAGCAGATGGCGGACCACCAGACCAGCGGATGCATCGTAACTGCTGAGCGCCCCTTGGCCTATGCGCCACAGCCCGGAGACCTGATCTGCATGGGCCGCGGGTCGGCAGCGAGGCTCACCTACGACGCTCTGCCGGCGGGGCATTATCCGGCGCATTGCGATATTGTGGTGGCGAATGCCCCCGGCCAGATCTCCGTAGTCGGTGGCAACGTGGATGATGCTGTGACCATGAAACACGTGCCCGTAACTGCGGATGGCAAGCTGGCCACCCCCGAGAGGGTTGTCCTGGACACCCGCTACCCGTGGATGGTCGTGCTGCGCGTTCTCTATCCGCCCGCACCCAGTCCCGTCATTGCGAGCGAAGCGAAGCAATCCAGGCCAACCAGCACGCTGGGGCCGTAGGCACGCACCCACCCGAACCTTTCTCGCCCTGCAGCGTTGCCGCGCGATGGATCAGCCAGACCGTCCTCCGCAGATGCTGGACGAAGCGGAGCAGGAACAGGCCGCCGGAGTGGCTCCGTTACGGCCGCACGTCATTCACGAGGTAGTGCGGGAAGAAGGCGAGGTCGAGATCCGCCGAAGCATGCACGCTCTCGCATGGTCCGGCTTCGCCGCCGGCGGGTCAATGGGGTTTTCGTTTCTCGGTACGGCAATGCTGCGCGCCGGGTTACCGGATGAGCCGTGGCGCCACTTGGTCGAGAGCCTCGGCTATAGTCTGGGATTTGTTATCGTTATCCTCGGCCGTCAGCAACTTTATACCGAGAGCACCCTGACAGCGGCACTACCGGTCCTGACCAACCCGAGCTGGAAATCGTTTGCACGAATGGCGCGGCTCTGGACGATCGTGCTGGTTGCCAATCTCCTCGGTACCTTCCTGTTCGCGGCACTGATTCTGTCAGAGCCGATTTTCAAACCGGCCATCTATCATGCGCTGCTGACCGTCTCAAAGCAGGCGGTAAGCGATACATTCGGCCCGACGGTTCTGAAAGCGCTGCTGGCGGGATGGTTGATCGCCTTGATGGTCTGGCTGCTGCCGAATGCAAGAGCAAGCCGGTTGTGGGTCATTATCATAGTCACCTACGCTGTCAGCCTCGGCTATTTCTCGCACATCATCGCCGGCTCGACCGAGGCGATATTCGCGGTTTACACCGGGCAAGCGGGCTTTTTCGACGGTTACCTATGGCACTTTTTCATCCCGACCTTGATCGGCAATACGATCGGCGGCACGTCGCTGGTCGCACTGCTGAACCATGCGCCCGTGGCCGGGGAATTGCGCGAGGGAGACACGTAATACCAAGTGTCGAAAAGGCTGACCGGTCGGCGCCAGATCAATTCCCTCTCCCCTTGTGGGAGGGAGCCAGGGGGAGGGGTGCAGGTATACTGCGCGACTCGCCGCGGCAAATCCCTCCGCGGGGCCCTGCTCGATGCCGGCGCCATTCGCTTCAGACCCATCCTGCTCATCGCCCTGTCGGCCATGATCGGTGCCGCAACTATCCTCAGCGACCCAATGCTCCAGGGTCTCGCAATCCCCTCCTGTGCGCTCCCCTCATCCACCCTGATCAGCGCACTTGTTAGGAACCGATGCCCGTTTTGCGCTTCGACAAACAACTGGGCGCGCTCACATGGCGAGTTCCAGGGGGCCGAAGCTCGCCGCCCGTGTGCTTGTCGGACCGCGCGAGTTAGCGTCCGTACCCGAGGCGGCCAGGGCCGCTGATAGGTTGTGGCGCTCTCGGACAGCCACTTTCTGGACGACGGATTGTTGCTAAACTGCTTAAACTTATGGTTGATGATGGAAATGACAGATCGCAGGATGGGCCACTGGATCGCACCATCGCGATCCTCACCTTCGTCTGCGAGCAGAGGAAGGCTCTTTCGGCGGCGGAAATCGCCGCCGCCCTCTCTCTCCCGCTCCCAACCGCCCATCGCCTCATCGGCAACCTCGAAAGCCGCGGCCTCATCCAGAAAGCTCTGGGGACGAAACGCTACGTCGTCGGAGACAAGCTGGTTACGCTCTCGGCTAAGGCAATCGGGTCAGCGTTTCGCACCGCGCGTCGGCACGCCGTTCTCAGCGCCGTGGCCGATCGGATCGGCGAGCAGTGCGAGATCGGCGCCGTCCGCGACAACGGGGTGGCTTACGTCGACAGCGTTCGGTCCTGGCAGCCGCAAGCGTTGCAGTTCGACCCCGGCGGCGGGGCGCCGCTGCACTGCACGTCAACAGGCAAGATCTACATAAGCCGGCTACCCCCTAAGGCCCGGCACAGACTTGTCCATTCGCTCCCTCTCGTCCGCCATACCCCCAAGACGATCGTCGATCCGGACGAGCTGCTGGCGCAACCCGAAGAAACGCGGCGTAGAGGGTGGGCGAAGACGAACGAGGAATTCGTCCAGGGCGTCGTCGGCTGCGCCGTGCCGATCGTCTCGCCAGCCGAGGCGTGCGGCATGGAGCGCCAGACGCTGTGCGATTGGGTGCACCGATACAATGCGTCTGGGTTGGATGGGTTGTACAATCGGCCCCGCCGCAACGGCCCGCTGCCCCGGCTGTCGGAAAAACAGCAGGCCCAGATTGCAAAATGGGTTGAAGAGGGCCCTGATCTTGAGCGGGATGGCGTAGTACGCTGGCGATGCACCGATCTGCAGAAGCGGATCCGGGAGGAGTTTGCTATCGAGCTGCACGAGCGCAGCGTGGGCAAGCTGTTACGCAAGTTGTCATTCCGGCGGATCTCAGTGCGACCGCAACATCCACAGTGCGAGCCCGAGGAACAGGCGGTTTTCAAAGTCGTTTGCTGATCTCGTAACCGCCGCGTTGCCGTCGGAGGCGACCGGCAACTCGGTGGAAGTATGGTTCACCGATGAAGCTCGCGTCGGTCAGCAGGGAACCATCACTCGGGTGTGGGCCAAACGTGGGTCCCGCCCGCGCGCACCGCGCGATCGACGCTACGAATGGGCTTATATATTAGTCTGCGGTACACGACCTACGATTACCTAGATTAGCACAATCCATCCCGGTTACCTCAGGCGGCCAGCGAGAGCGGCGGCTTGTGCCGACGGCTGCGGCGGGGCGCATCGTCCGGCAGCATCTCGTGGGCGGCTACACGTCCTCCACCCTCTCAACCCCCGGCGCGGACTTAAGCGCCTCGGCGAGGCGGGGAGTGACCTGAAATCCGCCAGGCAGAGCGATTTCCACGTGGCGGGAGTCGCCGACCTGAGGCAGCAGGAAGACACGGCCTTTGCCAGGGCCCTCGCGGGAAAGCAGGTCGCGGATATGGGGCACGGATGCGGTTTCGGCGAGCCAGACGCAGATGGCGGCGCCGGCGCTCGCGGCGGCCTGATCGAGCGAGGTTACATCCTGCGCGGTGATGCGCAGGGTTTCCCCCTGGAATTGCAGATCAGCATTGGAAAGAATGCCGGCTCCCTCGGAAACCAGCGGACGGTACCGGGAGAGAACCTCGGAGAACAGGGTGATTTCGCATGTGCCGGACTGATCGGAGATGCGAACCCAAGACATGCGGCTGCCGGTGCGGGTGATGCGTTCCTTCGAACTGATGACCGTGCCGGCGATCTTCACCCGCGTGATCCCCGCCTGGGCGGCGCGTTCGAGCTGGGCAATGGGCGTGACCCCAAGGCGCTTCAGCGCCCGGGAGTAAACGTCGAGCGGGTGGGCCGTGAGATGAAAACCGATAGCTTCGGATTCGTAGCCCAGGCGTTCGAGCTGGGGCCAATCGGGGCTGTCGGGCAGGCGGATGGAATCAGGTCTGCCGTCGCCGCCGAACAGGCCGATCTGGCCGGTTTCCGCTTCCTCCTGCAACGATTGGGCCCGGCGCAGGATGGTTTCAGCGGCAGCGAACAGGCGCGCGCGGTTGCCTTCAAGTGTATCGAAAGCGCCGGCGCGAATGAGGTTCTCGAGCTGCATCCGATTGAGCTGGCGCGGATCGACGCGGGCGGCGAAGTCGGCGATGGAGGCGAAGGGACGGGTGCCGCGGGTGGCGACGACAGACTCCATGGCGGCGAAGCCGACTCTCTTGATGGCGGCCAGCGCGTAGCGGATCGCGAGCCGACCATCTTCCTGGCGTTCTACGGTGAAGTCGGCGGCGGAGGCGTTGGTATCCGGCGGAAGGATGGGGATGTTGGCGCGCTCTGCTTCCTGCTTGAGGGCGGCGAGGCGGTCGGTGTTGGCGATGGCGAGGCTCATGCAGGCGGCGAGGAAGATCTCCGGATGATTGGCTTTCATCCAGGCGGTTTGGTAGGAGACCAGGGTGTACGCAGCGGCGTGGGATTTGTTGAAGCCGTAGTCGGCGAATTTAGCCATGAGTTCGAAGACTTCGGTGGCCTTGGCTTCGTCGATGCCGCGGGCGGTGGCACCGTCGATGAAGATTTTGCGTTGCGCGTCCATTTCGGCGCGGATTTTCTTGCCCATGGCCTTGCGCAGCAGATCGGCGGCCCCGAGCGAGTAGCCGGCCATGACCTGGGCGATCTGCATCACCTGTTCCTGATAGACGATGATGCCGTAGGTCTCGCTGAGGACGTCATGCAGCAGTGGGTGGGGGGCCTCCCAGCGCTCGCCATGCTTGCGTTTGCAATAATCCGGGATATTGGCCATGGGGCCGGGACGGTAGAGAGCGCCGAGGGCGATCAGGTCCTCGAACCGGTCGGGGCGCATCTGGCGGAGCGCGTCGCGCATGCCCTGACCTTCGAACTGGAACACGCCGCCGGCATCGCCGCGGGAGAGCATTTCGTAGGTTTCCGCGTTGTCGAGCGGCAGGTGCGCGAGATCGACAGTGATGCCGAGGTCGCGCAGGAAATTCACCGCACGTTCAAGAATGGTGAGAGTGGTCAGGCCGAGGAAGTCGAATTTTACGAGGCCGGCTTGTTCGACGTATTTCATCGAGTATTGGGTGACGAGGAAGTCGGAGCGCGGATCGCGGTAGAGGGGAACCAGCTCGATCAGCGGGCGATCGCCAATGACCACGCCGGCGGCGTGGGTGGAGGCGTGGCGGTAGAGACCTTCGAGCTGGAGGGCGATTTCGAGCAGGCGGCGGACGGATTCGTCGTCGTCACGCATCTGGTGCAGGCGGGGTTCGCCGTCGATGGCTTGTTGCAGCGTGACGGGGTGGGCCGGGTTGTTGGGGATCAGCTCGGCGATTTTGTTGACCTGGCCGAAGGGAAGCCCGAGCACTCGGCCGACATCGCGGACAGCGGCCCGGGCCTGGAGTTTTCCAAAGGTGATGATCTGGGCGACGCGGTCGGCACCGTACTCGTTGCGAACGTAATCGATGACGCGGTCGCGGCCTTCTTGGCAGAAGTCGATATCGAAGTCGGGCATCGACACGCGTTCAGGATTGAGGAAGCGTTCAAAGAGGAGGTTGAAGCGGATCGGGTCGAGATCGGTGATGGTCAGCGCCCAGGCGGCGACGGAGCCAGCGCCGGAGCCACGGCCCGGGCCGACGGGAATGCCCTGGGATTTGGACCACTGAATGAAATCGGCGACGATCAGGAAGTATCCGGCGAAACCCATTTTGCAGATGACGTCGAGCTCGTAGTCGAGCCGGGCGGTGTAGCGTGCGCGGGCTTCAGCGTCGGCGTTCATGGCATCCGGGCGCTGGGCGAGGCCCTCGCGCGCCATGGCGCGGACGGTTTCTTCCTCCGACATGCCGGGACGGATTTTGGGGCAGACGGGGAGAAGGGGCTTGCGGGATTCGGCCATGACGGCGCAGCGGCGGGCGATGGCGAGCGTGTTGTCGCAGGCCTCCGGCAGGTCGGCGAACAGCAGGCGCATGTCGGGGGCCGGCTTGAACCACTGCTCCGGCGAGACGTGGCGACGGTCGGGGTCGGAGAGCAGCTTACCCTCGGCAATGCAGAGCAGGGCAGCGTGGGCCTCGAACATTTCGGGGCGTGCGAAGTAGCAATCGTTGGTCGCGACGAGGGGGATGGCGGCGGCATCGGCGAGGGCGATCAGGCCGGGCTCGGTGGCGCGCTGGGTGTCGAGGCCGTGGCGGTGGAGTTCGACGGCGATACGGTCGGGGAAGGCTTCGGCGACGCGGGCGAGCAGGCGGGAAGCTTCTTGCTGCTGGCCTTCGGCCAGGAGGCGGTCCAGGGGGCCGGAGGAGCCGCTAGTGAGGAGGATGAGGCCGTCAGAGTGGGCGGTAAGGGTGGTCAGGGGGATCTGCGGTTTCAGCGTCGGGTCGGTTTCCAGGAAGCTTAGGGAGGAGAGGCGCTGGAGGTTGCTGAGGCCGGTGGAGGACTGGGCGAGGGCGACGAGGGAGTCGGGCGGGAGGCGGGGGTTGTCCTCGCGCGTCAGGGCAAGTTGGCAGCCAATAATTGGCTGGACGCCCTTGGCGGCGCAGGCATGGGAGAATTCGAGGGCGCCGAACAGGTTCCCGGTGTCAGTAATAGCGGCGGCGGGCATGCCGGCGTCGCGGGCGAGGGCGGGGATTTTGTCGGCTTTGATGGCGCCCTCGGAGAGGGAATAGGCGGAGTGGGTACGGAGGTGGACGAAGTCGGCGGTGGGCATGGGGTGGAGTTTAGCGTGAGGTGAGCGAGTCGCGGATGCATTCGCGACCTGGACAATCCACTACAGTAGCCCCGAGGGCCAGCCTGGCAGATCACGCAGCCACCGTGCCGCCCGGCGCAGCGGGCCGGACCAGTCGCCAGTGCGATCCTGGCGGAAAATGCGAAGGGTGGGATACCACGGACTGTCCTCGCGGCCGCTGAACCAGCGCCAGCAATTGTCGAAGCGGTCGAGCAACAGGACCGGCTTGCCGAGCGCGCCGGCGAGGTGGACGACGGAAGTATCGACGCTGACGACGGCATCGAGGTTGGCGATGATACCGGCCGTGTCGGCGAAATCGGTGATCTGCCCCGTGGGGTCGAACATGAAATCGGGTGCAGCCTGGCCGAGCTGAAGGCTGATCAGCCGAATGCCCGGGAGTTCGGCAAGCGGGTGCAGCTCACCCGGGTCCAGGGAACGCCGGGCATTCAGGGACTCAAAGCCGGGCAACCATGGACGGGCCTGCCCGGCCCAGACCGCGCCGACACGGAAGTGTGCCTCCGGGAGGCGGGTGGCCCAGGCTGCCGCGAGCTCCTGCTCGGCGAAGAGATAGGACGCGTCGCTCGGGATCGTATCGAGCTTCGTCCCGAAGGCGCGGGGCAGGCTGAAAACCGGGCAGTGATAGTCGTACGTGGGGAACGGATCGGCCGGGCCGAGGATCGTGGCGGAGCCGAGGGTCTGCATCAGGCGGATGAGCGGGTTGGGAACGGCGAGGAACACGCGAGCGGCCGTGGCTGCGAGCAGCGGGATATATCGGGCGAATTGAATGGTGTCGCCGAAGCCCTCCTCATGCCAGACGAGGACGGTGCGGCCGCGGAGGTCGAGGCTTGTGATGTCGGGCAGTAGGGGGCCGGGCGGCAGCCGCGGACGCCCGTCCAGGCGAAGGCGGTATTCGTAATCGGCCCAAGCCTCGGTCAGGCGTCCGGCGTGGAGCAGGGCGACGGCGCGGTTGACGCGGATCTGCGGGTCGTGGGGAGCGCGGACGACTGCCTGGTTATGCGCCGCGACGGCTTCATCAAAGCGGGTCTGAATTTTCAGCACCATCCCAAGATTGGACCAAGGCGCCGCCGCTTCAGGGGCGAGGGTTGTGGCGCGTCGGAAGGCGGCCTCGGCGCCGGCGAGATCGCCGGATTCGGTCAGCGATTGGCCAAGGGCGTGCCATGCCTGCGTGTCGTCCGGCAGGGCGGCGACTGCCGCACGGTATTGGATCGCGGCCGGGCGGTGGCGGCCGAGCCGGGCCAGAAGATCGCCGAGATCGCGACGGGGATGGGGATGGCCGGGTGTGGCGAGGCGATCAAGTAGCTCTCCCGCGCGGCTCGGGTGGCCCGCGCCACTGAGTGCGAGGGCACGAAGGAGCTGAAGGCCGGAGTGGGCCCGGGCAGCGGGGGGTGCCAAGCACCAGACGTGCTCGACGGCCGGAAAGTCGTTCCGTTCCAGGGCGTCCAGGGCGGTTTTCAGGAGGGCGGGGTCCACCCTAGGAGGGTGGTATGCAGGAGTTAAGGTGGGGTGAATGCGCAATCATTTTCAGCTACGGAGTGGGCCGGTCGCTGGGATTGCCGCACCGAATAGCGACGCTAGTCGCATGCGGCAATTCGATCTGTGGCAATGCCGCCACTGCAGCGGTTTCGACAGTAACCGGCGCGGAGGGCGAGGAAATTTCATCATCCATCTCCTTCACTGCCGTTTTGGGCGTGGTGGTGGTGCTCATTCTGCCGCCGCTGGCACGCATGTGGCATCTGAGTGGACTACAATGCGGGTCTAATTATTACGCCATGCCGCAGGGTGCTACCGGTCGCGGTGCCGCTTGGTTCGATCGCTGTGCAAATGGGAACGCTGGTAAAAGCTGGTGGACGTATTGATGTTGGGTCCAGTGATGCTCGGGCGGATGCTGCTGGCGCGCCGCCCGGGCGGCGAATTGGAGCAGTCCCGGCCACATGTTACCGCTGGAAACCGTCCGAAGCCCAGGCGATTGCCAGTTCATTAATCGGTGCCGCGGTACATGGCAGGATTCCTGGCGCTCGCTGGAGCCTGCTCACTCGATCTGGTGCCGCATCCCGCCCTTGAGCCCATTGCATTTGTGGCGAACGTGCTAACGGTGGTCTCGATGGCCGCATTGGGCCTCGGCACCCAATATTCGGACGTTTGTCCCGGGCCGGCGCTTCCGTTGCTGCGACCGTCGCACTGTCGCTGCTCGTTTTGGCTGCTATCAGCTTCGGTCTGATTCGATTGCTCCATATCGCTTGAGGACGATTGCTCTGCTGCCTGGGCGCAGGCCTGGCGCCGTGATTGCTACCTTCAAAACCCCACGACGTCGGGCACCAGCATGACGTTCGATTAAGCGCGTCCGACGCGAACCTTGTATGCATCCAGCGTGTTTTGCAGCAGGTAGGCGATGGTCATCGGGCCGACGCCGCCCGGTACTGGTGTGATCGCCCGCGCAATAGAAAGTATCTCTTCGGCGCGGACGTCACCGGTGAGCTGACCGGAAGGCCGACGGTTGATGCCGACGTCAACAACGATCGCGCCCGGTGCGACATGCTCGGCTCCGATCATGCCAGGGCGGCCGACGGCAGCCACCAAAATGTCGGCCTGCCGGCAGAGGGCAGGCAGGTTCCGGGTATGGGAATGGGCGATCGTGACGGTGCAATTCTGTTGCAGGAGCAGTTGCGCCATAGGCTTGCCGACGATGTTGGAGCGGCCAAGGACCACCGCGTGCAGGCCCCCCAAGCGGAGTTCGACGCTCTGGATCAGAGCGAGGCACCCGCGCGGCGTACACGGCACCAATCCAGGTTGTCCGGTGGCAAGGCGGCCAGCATTGAGGGGATGAAAACCATCCACATCCTTTGCCGGATCAACCGCGCTGAGGATTGCGCTCGTATCGATCTCAGGGGGCAGTGGAAGCTGGACCAGGACGCCATCGACCGCGTCATCCTGGTTCAATCGGCTAATGAGGGCGAGAAGCTCCGCCTTGGAGGTGCTTGCGGGCAACAGGTGGTCGAATGACTTCATGCCGACATCTCGCGTGAGCCGGGTCTTGTTGCGCACGTAGATGCGAGAGGCCGGGTTGTCTCCAATGAGGATCAGGGCGAGACCGGGCGGGCGATGCCCGGAGGCGGCGAGGTTGGCGACATGGTTCGCGATTTCGCGCTGAAGGCTGGCGGCGATGGCTTTGCCGTGGATGATCTGGGCGGTCATCCCTGGGTGTAACAACGATCGCGGCGTCGTACGCAACGATAAAGCGTAGTTAATCCGGTTTGCTGGATATGCCTTCGATGCTGGTGACGTCGTAGCCCTCGTCCTCGATAGCCTCGCGAACCAGATCGGCGTCGGGTGTGCCGTCCACAGTGACCTCTGCGGTTTGGCGGTCGATGTGGATCGACTGCACGCCCGGCAGGTTTGTCAGCGCGCGCGTAATCCCGTTGACGCAGTGCTGGCCGGTCATGCCCTCCACGCGCAGTCTCATGGTGTTTCCCTCCCGGCGTGGTGGATGGCGGTCCGAGATAGTGCCCAACGGGCGCCGAGGCCCGGGTGTAAACGGAGTATTGAACATGGGTTCTGGTGCGATGCCGAAGCCGGTTCGTCCAGAGGCGGCATGTATCCCTTGTTGGCGCCACGAAGGGGTCACAATTCGAGCGTCGTGGTCAATAGATGATCCTCGGGAGGGGTGGGATGCGTGCGACGCAGGGCGCATGTCTGCCGGCCGGGGTGGCGCTCGCCGCGGTCTTGAGCCTCGCGGGGTGCGCCCCCGACTATGGCTACGGGACGTATGGCTACGGGTATGGCTCGGAATACCCGGCATATGCATACCCGGAGTATGGCTACGGCTACCCCTATACTCCTGGGTTCGTGGGGATATTCGGAGGAGGCGGTTTCTTCCATCCGGACCACGGCGTCGAGCACCATGAGTACCCGCCCCATGAATTCGAGCATCATGAGCACCCGCCTCACGAATTCGAGCATCATGGGTTTGCCGGTAATTTCGGCCATCCTGCGTTCAGTGCTCGGCATGCTGCCGCTCCTCCTCCAACGCTGCATGCTGCGGGTCCTCCCCCGGGGTCAGCAGTTCATGCGCCGCATTTCGATGGGCACGCGTCCGCTGCTCAATTCCCGCACGCTGGGCATTGAGGGCGGGCATCAGTGTCCGCGCACCTCGCACAACCAACTGTCCGTCCGTAAGACTCTACCCAAGTGCGGACGGCCCTCGCAGCGCCATCTCGCGCCAGATGGGCTGTCAGTGCAGTTCGGCATCCTGATCGACGGCCAGGCGCCAGGCCCGATCGCGTCTAATGTCGATGCTATGTGGTTGATCACTCGTTCGAAATCTGCCTTACTTTCGGTTAACAGCGTATCCATCGGAAAAGAACCGCGCCGACAACCTTCTCGCGGATCTCCATCAACCTCTGTGCGCATCCGCTCTTCAATATCCTTCAAGGGGAAATGGCCATGACCCTTACCAAACGCGGACTCCTGGCGGCCACTGCCAGCGTGGCGACGGTCGTCGGAATTCGGCCGGTGCGGGCGCAGACAACCAAGCTGCGCTTCGGCGTCGGGCCGCTGCTGCCGAGCCCGACTGACACGATCAAGGCCTATACACCCATCTTTGCTCATCTCGCGAAGCAGCTCGGTGTCGAGTACTCCCTGGTCTCAACCACGGATTGGGCCGGCATGGCGGTGGCGATGGGGTCCGGCCAGCTTGATGTCGCCTGGATGGGCCCCTGGGGCTACATCATTGCCAACAATCATACAGACTGCACCGCGATCGCGACCGTCAAGTACCAACGAGAAGCCGATCTATCACGCCATCATTATTGCGAAACCGGACCTGAAAGTCGCGAAGTTTCCCGACGACACCAAGGGCATGACGATGTCGTTCGCCGATGTCGGCTCGACCTCGGGCTGGCTCATTCCGACCTATTACGCGAAGGAAGTTTGGAAGATCGATCCAAGAAGCTTCTGGGTCTACCATGAAGGCTCAACACATGCGGCGAACGAAATCGCGGTCTCGAGCGGGCAGGTCGATTTGGCGACGGATTTCGACCGCAACCGCACTGCAATGATCGAGAGTGGCAAGGTCAAGCCTGGCGCCAATAAGATCGTGTGGACTTCCGAATCGCTGCCGAATGACGCGATCGTCGTGCCGCGCGGGGCCTCATCCGACCTCACGGCGCATATCCTCGCGATTCTTACCGCCATCACACCAGACCAGGCGAAAGTGCTGCTGCCGCCTCACTATACGGGGTTCATCGCCTCGAACCACGCGTTCTATGCGCCCATCGAAAAGGCGGGGATCGCCGTGGGAAAGATCAAAGCCAAGACATAGCCTACAGGCGGAAAGGCAGCGCGATGACCTCCGCCCGGCCGGTTGCGGAAACGCTGACGCTCATCGAACAGCATCAGCGTGGTTGGGGCATACGGCAAGTTAGGACGTGCGCCGCAATGCTGCTGATCCTGGGATTTTATATGGCATGTTGGCGGCTCGCTCACGTGGACATGCTCCGGCTGGTTTCCGGCCTGCCGCGGTTGGCACATTGGCTGGCGGAGGCTTGGCCACCAAACCTGGACGATCTGCCGCTCATCCTGCAGCGGACGGCCGAAACGATCGCGATGGCAGCACTCGGCACAACACTCGCGACCGTCCTCGCACTTCCGACGGCCGTGCTGGCGAGCCGCAACATCACGCCGGTACCACTGCTGTATTATCCCGTGCGGTGGTTCCTCAACATGTTGCGCGGCATCAACTCCTTCGTTTTCGCCCTGCTGTTCGTCGCCGCCGTCGGACTCGGTCCCTTCGCGGGCATGCTCGGTGTTGGCCTACACACCTGGGGCAGCGCCGCTAAGCTGATCGCTGATCAGATCGAGACACTCCATCTCGCGCCGCTGCAGGCCGTGGAGACTACGGGCGCGGGCCGGCTCACCGCCATCGCCTATGCGTTGCTGCCTGATATCGCACCGATCGTGCTTTCCACCACGCTGTTCTGGTGGGAGTTTAATGTTCGGGCGTCTACAGTCCTCGGTGTAGTGGGAGCAGGCGGCATCGGCCAGGAACTGAAGAACAGCATGGATCTCTTGGATTTTCCGCGCCTGTTTACGATCATCGCAGTCATCCTGATTGTCGTCACGGTGCTCGACCTGGTGAGCGGTTGGCTGCGAGCGAAGCTCGCATGAGCCTGGTGAGCCTTGAAGTCGAGGCTCTCGGGAAGTCATTCGGGGGCCCGTCGGCGATCGCTGGCGTGAGCTTTCGGGTCCGCTCGGCTGAGTACAGTCGCAGTGCTAGGACCGAGCGGGGCTGGGAAGACGACCCTGTTCCGCTGCATCGCCGGCCTTACCGCGCCGTCCGAGGGACGCATTCGTATCCTTGGTGCCGATACAAGAGATCTGCGACGCCGGCAGCGCTGTGACATCGCGGTCGTCTTCCAACAGTTCAATCTCATTGGCCGACGCTCCGCTCTGGGCAACGTACTCGCTGGGCGCCTTGGCCAGATCTCCGCGTGGCGCGGGATAACCGGGCGGTTCTCCCAGGAGGACATGTTGTGGGCGCTCGAGTGCCTTGATCGGGTCGGCATGCTCGATCATGCGGAACGGCGGGCCGATACCTTATCAGGTGGCCAACAGCAGCGGGTGGCGATCGCCCGCGCTATCGCCCAGCGTCCCGGCGTCATTTTAGCGGACGAGCCTGTATCAAGCCTCGATCCGCAGACGAGCAGGGACGTCCTCGACCTTCTGCACGATATTTGCCGGAGGGAGGGGGTCGCGGTGGTCTGCAGCCTGCATCAGGTCGATCTGGCGCGCGCCTACGCTGACCGTATCGTTGGCCTGGCAAACGGCCACGTTGTCATGGATATCGCAGCGACGGCCTTCGATGCAGCCGCTTTCACAGGTGTCTACGGGACGGCGGTAGAAGTCGGAGCGATGGCTGACGGCCTGTGATTACTGTGGCCCAGTCCTGAAACTACCGTGCAGGACCTCTCGGGCGGATTGACCGGCTTCGAGCGAGTACCGAGTTGACGATGGCGAGCCGAAAGCCACCAGGGGGCATAGCATGTTGCTCCGGCGGGCGGCCCTCATGGAAGGTGATCTGGACGCTGGAGACGCCCGGCATACCGCGAACGTGATCGACGAGGTCGGGTGGCGGATGGCGGTAGCGGAGACCGTGCGGGCCGAATAGCACGACGCTGTAACCGTCGCGGCGGTCAGTATCGGGATAGTCCCAGATGCCATCGCTATAGAGGCGAATAAGCGCCGGGACCCAGCCGGGACCGTACAGGTCGGGCCATTGATCGGCGAAGCGCAGGTGGACCTCGATGATACGCGCGCCGATGGTTTCAAAGTTGGCCATCCCCGTATAGCCGCGCAGGTGCTTGCGCAGCCAGGCGCCGCACCAATCCTCCACCTCCGGCATAAGCTCGGCATGGATGTGCCAGTAATCGAATGTGCCGCCGGGTTGCGCGGCGCCCGTAGTGTGGCGCCACCAGCGCGGCTCGCCCCGCACGACGGCGACATCGGAGCTGACATGGCGGCCGGTGAGCAGCGTGCACCAGAAGTGGCCAGGCGTGAGGGCGGATTTGTACTCGTCGGCGGAGGCAATCACCCGGCTGCCGGTCCCCATGCCGCGCAGGTTCATGAGCGGCTTGGAAAAGACCGGAAAGCACTTCGGCATGACGCCGTGCGGTGCGGCCTCAAGCCCCTGCGAGAGAGCGACCGCGAGCTTGTCGTAGATCCAACGATAGCTGGGGTACCATTCCCAGGAATCCGCGTCCTCGGTGGAGATGCGGACGTGATCAGGGCAGGGGATGCCTTCGAAATACTGGAAGCGCCAGGGGTCGGCCTCGCAAACCGGCACGGGTCAGGATGCGGGCAGCGGATCGGGCCTGAGGCGCTGAGGCAGGGTAGCGAGCGACTCGGGCGTATCGAAATCATGCACTACGGCGTCGTCGCCCATCTCCACCTCGGCGAGGACATCGGTGTGACGCCCCACCAGAAACCGGGCCCCGGAGTCGCCGGAGATTTCCATAATCTCAGGGAAAAAGCGGCGATCCCAGATCATCGGATTGCCCTGTTTCCCGCGGAATGTGGGCATCACGATTAGCCGGCCGTGTTCGGGGTCGTAGGCTTCCAGCAGGCGGTCAATCATACGCCCGGTCACGAGCGGCATATCCCCAAGGCAGACAATGGCGGCGGCGGCCTCGGGCGGGACAGCGGCAATACCAGCCTTCAGGCTGGCTGACAGACCTTCGGCGTAGTCGGGCGCGTGGACATAGCGGACCGGGCGGCCACCCAACACATGCTCTATCTCACTCGGCTGATGCCCGGTGACGACGAGAATCGGCCGCGCCTTGCTGGACAGGACGTTGTCCACGACACGGGCGATGATCGGTTTACCGGTGCGATCGGCAATCAGCAGCTTGTTATGCGGCGCCATCCGCCGGGAACGCCCGGCTGCCAATACTACCGCGGCGATATTGGGAGCGCTGCGCGGTGCCGGACCGGAACGCTCGACTGCGGGCGCCTTATCGCGCGGCAGCCCCCGCGCCTCAGCCTCGGCGAGCAGACCGCCGACACCCAGGGCCATAATGTCGGCAGGGGTGACCGGCAGCCCGGCAAACAACCGCGGCAGCACGAAATCGATGCCGTTCAGCTTGGAGCTGCGCGCGCAGCCGGGCAGCACGAGCGCCGGGCGTTCTCCGATACGGCCAAGGCAGATCAGGTTCCCGGGATCGACCGGCATGCCGAAGTGCAGGATCTTGCCTCCGGCCTCCACTATGGCGGACGGCCCGACGTCGCGCCTGTCCACGACCGCCGAGGCTCCAACGACCAGCAGCAGGTCGGCCCCTTGGTCGATAAGCTGGTGTAGAGCGGCGGTCACCACGGGCTGTTCGTGTGGGGTGCGGAGAGTTTCGAGCAGGCTGCCGGTCAGACGAGTGACTCGGTCCTGTGTGACGCTGATGGTTTTCTCGATGACGGATTCCTTGATGCCGGGGAGTTGGGTGGCAACCATGCCCACCTTCAGCGGCTTGAACGGATGGACCGCGAGCGCGGCGCCGCCCTGGCGGGCCACCGCTTCGGCAACCGACAAGAGCGAGCCCGGGACGGCGAAGGGAATGATTTTGATGGTGGCAACAAGATCCCGCGCGCCGAGCACGCTGAAATCAGGCAGGGTGCCGAGGGTGATTCCCTCGCTTACGGCATTGATCCGGTTGATCTTAGAGACGTTGACTCGGAGCAGACCCGGGACATCGGCCGCGAGGTTGACCCGCCCCGTGGCCGCGCGGGTGCGGGACAGCAAGGGAGAGACAAGGGGTTCGGCCAGGCGGTCGGCGGCGACGTCCTCCGGAACATCGCCCGGTTCCAGCCGCGCGGCTATGATTTCGCTGTGCCCGGCGTCGCGGAGCAGCGCCACTGCATCGGCGTCGAGCAGGGTACCCTTTCGGATGGTGCGCTCGCGCAGTCGTTGGGTGTGGGCGAGGATGGCGCCGTGAGCCTCGGCGAGCGGGATGGGGCCGAATTTCATGAGGAGGGCTGTACGGCGGGCCCGATGACGAGGCGAGGACTCACGCCGCGAGCTTCTGCACGATGGGGGCGCCGCGCCGCACAGCGACGAGTTCCGCGACGATGGAGAGGCCGATCTCAGGGGCTGTCACGGCCTCTATGCTCAGGCCAACCGGTCCCTTGATGCGGGCAAGTTCGGCGTCGTCGTGACCCAGTTCGCGTAGCCGCTTCAGCCGCGCGGCGTGGGTGCGCCGAGAGCCGAGTGCGCCGATGTAAAAGGCCGGCGAACGCAGCGCGCGGTCCAACGCCGGATCGTCCAGCTTCGGATCGTGGGTAAGCGTTATGACGGCCGTGCGGGAGTCCGGCTTGAGTTCATCCAGCGCCTCGTCGGGCCAGTCTGTGCGCACCGTGACATCGGGGAAGCGTTCGTCGGAGGCGAAAGCGCGGCGAGGATCGACGACGGTAACGGCGAAACCGACGCCCGATGCGAACGGAACGAGAGCCTGGGCGATATGCACGGCGCCCACGACGATCAGCCGCAGCGGCGGGTTGTGCACATGCAGGAACCAGTCGGCACCACCAACACTGACGGTGCCACTCTCATCGCGGGCTAGCGCCTGCTCCGCGGCGGCGTTCAGGTCCGCAGGGGCGGCGGGGTCGGGGAGGAGACGCTGCGCGCCATCCGGCAGACGGGTGGCAAGGACGACAGGGCGTTTATCGGCCTGGGCTGCCTGGAGGGCGGAGAGGAGGTCGGGGGTCATTGGGCCCTCACCCGGCGCTTCGCGCCAACCTCTCCCGCAGCGCGGGAGAGGTGAAGGATGCGAGCCGGCTGCGCCATTATCATTATGCCAGCTTCTCCACGAACACCTTGACCTTCCCGCCGCACGCGAGGCCAACCTCCCACGCGCGTTCGTTCGTCACTCCGAAATCGAGCAACTGCGGTGCTCCGGTTTCGATGGTCCGCATGGCTGCATCGGCCACCGCGCCCTCGATACAGCCGCCGGACACGGACCCCGCCATCTTACCGGACTTTGTCACCGCCATCTGACTGCCGGCAGGGCGCGGCGAGCTGCCCCACGTCTCCGTTACCGTCGCAATCGCCACCTGCTCTCCGGCGGAGCGCCAGTCCCCGGCTTTGGCCAATACGTCTTCGATTTCCTGTGTCATGCGGCAATCCTCTCCGGTCTGCGCAGTGCTGGGCTGGGGTTCGACAGAACCTGCACCAGCTCAGCCAAGCTGGCGAGGTTATGGACCGGCCGAAACTCATCCACATGTGGCAGCATCGCGCGGATGCCCTGGGATTTTGCCTCGAAGCCCGACCAGCGCAACAGCGGGTTAAGCCATATCAGCCTTCTGCAGGAGCGATGGAGCCGGTCCATGTTCTCAGCGAGGCCCCGGGCGCCGTCGCGGTCCAGGCCGTCGGTGATGAGCAGAACCACGGCTCCCTGGCCAAGGACCCGGCGGGCCCAGGTCTTATTAAAGGTCGCCAGCGCCTCGCCGATACGGGTGCCGCCGGACCAATCGGGGACCATGTGGGAGACGAGCTGGAAGGCCACCTCGGGATCGCGGCTGCGCAGCTGACGGGTGACGTTGGAAAGCCGCGTGCCAAACAGGAACACGCTGACGCGATCGCGCTCGTTGGTGACGGCGTGAAGGAAGTGCAGCAGGATCTGGGCGTACCGAGCCATGGAGCCGGAGATGTCGCAAAGGGCGACGAGCGGCGGCGGCCGGGTGACGCGGCTCGATCTGGCGATGGTGAGGATTTCTCCTCCCTGACGGAGGCTGGCGCGGATCGTGCGGCGGAGGTCGATGGCAGAGCCCGAGAGGTCGGGACGAAAGCGACGAGTTCGGCGGGCGTCGAGCGGGAGCGTCAGGCGGCGGATTTCGCGCTTGGCGGCGGCGATCTCCTCGGCCGACATAGCTTCGAAGTCCATCTGCTGCAGGCGCTCGCGTTCCGAGGCGGTGAGGGCGACATCGACTTGCGGCTGATCTTTGGTTTCGCGCGAGCGATGTTCCCGGGATGGGGCAAAGGCGTCCGCGACGCGGCGGCTGGCCGGCGGTGGCCGCTGCGGGCGAACGGGCTTCTTAGCCTGCAGCAATGCCATGGCGGCGGCCTGCTCGGCCGCGGTGGGATCGCGCCAGAACAGGGCAAAGGCGTGGTCGAACACCTCCTGCTGCTCGCGGCGATAAATCATGGCCGTGCGGAGCGCGGTGCGGACCTGGGTGCGATCACCGATGTCGACCAGCGAGAGCGCCTGCTGGGCTGCTAAAGTCTCCGCCGGGCCGACCGGGAGCCCGGCGCGGCGGAGGAGCCGGGCAAAGTGCATGACGTTGGCGGCGATGGTTCCGGGCATCGTCAGTAGGAAACCGGGATGGCTTGCGGGAATGACATCTAGCTTCCTTAACGAATCTTCCTGTATGAGGAGGGTGTGAGTGTTTCCACGACACATGATCGCGTAGTCGCGGCGGGCGCGCGCCGTGGCTCCGGCTGATTCAGGTGGCGGTTCTGCTGCCGTGTTACAACGAGGAGGGAGCGATCGCGAAGGTGATCGCGGACCTGCGCACCGTACTGCCGGGTGCGCGGATTTACGTATATGACAATAATTCGCGGGATGGCACGATCGCAGTGGCGCGGTCAGCTGGAGCGATCGTGCGAAACGAGCGGCAGCAGGGCAAAGGCCACGTGGTGCGGCGGATGTTCGCCGACGTGGAGGCCGATGTGTATCTGCTGATGGACGGCGACGATACCTACGACGCGACCGCCGCACCGGCCTTGCTCGAAAAGCTGCTGTCCGAGCACCTGGACATGGTGACGGGCACCCGGGTGACCGAGATCGACGCGGCTTATCGGCGGGGCCACAGGTTCGGCAACCAGGTGCTGACCCGGATGGTGCGGATGATCTTCGGCGACCGGATTACGGACATGCTATCGGGATACCGGGTATTCTCCCGCAGGTTCGTAAAATCGTTTCCGGTACTTTCGACCGGCTTTGAGATCGAGACCGAGTTCACGGTGCATGCGCTAGAACTCAACATGCCGGTGGGCGAGGTAGAGATCGCCTACAAGGATCGGGCCGCCGGAACAGTTTCTAAGCTGCGGACATGGTACGACGGAATACGAATCCTACGGACGATCGTGCGGCTGGTGAAAGAGGAGCGTCCGCTGCAACTGTTCTGTGTGGCCGGGTGCTTGCTGATGGTGGCGGGGATCGGGTTAGGCACGCCGGTCGTGACGGAGTATCTGGCGACACATCTAGTGCCGCGGCTGCCCACGGCGGTGCTGGCAGCGTCGCTGGTGCTGCTGGCGTTTTTGTCGATTGCCAGCGGGCTCATTTTGGATTCGGTGACGCTCGGGCGGAAGGAGATGAAGCGGCTGGCGTATCTTGGCGTGCGGGCGAGCGATATCGATACGCTCGGGGAGATTTATCCGCCGGGATAAGCCGCTAGGTCGCCCCAGCCCGTCATGGCCGGGCTTGACCTGGCTTGCCCGGTCATCTTCGCAACGACTGCTGCGCGCTGTTATGCCGCCAAGCGCCCCCGCGCGCTCATGAACGGGCCTTGCGGGCGCCGCTCGGGGGCGAACAGGCCAAAACCAACCGGCGCGGGCATGTCGAGATAGATCGCCTCCATGCCACCGCGCAGGCGGTAGAGCTCGTGCCAAAACCCGGATCCGCCGTTATCGCGCAGGAAGTTATGCCACCAGGTGCGATGAGGCTCGGCTTTCGTGAACCGCTCAAGGCTCTCAAGGTCGCGCCAGGTACTGGCGCATCCCGATATGGGTAAGGCTGAAGAAAACCGCTTCGTGTGCGAGCAACCCGTCCGGCTTGTTTCGCGCGATGGCATTGATGCCACGGCCCAGGCCGAACAGCGTGAGGAAGCCGCGCAGCCTGGTGACGCGAAAGCCCAGGTAGATAACGACCAGATCGGGCCAGGGCGAAAGATCAACTGATTTGCGCGCGGTCTTCACTTCCATGGCTCACCTTCCCGTGCTTGCTTACGGCGTAAACATGATCGCCCCTGTATACGATGTCAACATCCAAATCCTACCATCACGGAAACCTCCGCCCCGCGCTCATCCAGGCGGCCTTGGAGCTGCTAAGGGAGGGCGGGACTGAGGCGCTCAGCCTGCGTGCTGTCGCGCGCCGGGCCGGGGTTTCGGCCATGGCTCCCTACCGCCACTTCCCCGAGAAGGAAGCCCTGCTCGCGGCGGTGGCGGCCCATGGCTTCAACCGGCTTCGGGCGACGCTCTCTGCCGCAAATTCCAAGGCGGCTGATGCCCGGGAGGCGCTTGCGGCGCAGGGCGTGGCCTATGTTCGTTTCGCCTGCGAGGATCCGGCGTTGTTCCGCTTGATGTTTGGCGCGGCCCAGCCGCGCAAGTATCCTGAGCTCGGTGCGGCGGGCGATGCGGCCTATGGCGTGTTGGCCGGCCGTGTCGCCAGTTTCTGCCGCGAAGCAGAACGCGCCGACGTGGCGCTGACCTGCTGGTCGGTTGTTCACGGACTGGCATCGCTGCTGGTTGATGGCCCGCTCCGCCAGGATGCTTCGCCCGTCATGCTGGCCGAACGCGTCACGCGGCTGGTTTTGCGCAATTTATGACATAATTGGGACCCGACTTTCAGCAGGATGGATACCCGCGGCGTGAAGGCGGTCAGTTAAATTGCCGAAATTGCATAGACGTCGCCATGTTCTAGGAAAGAAAGTATTTGAGTTGATCCTGGCTTGCGCCCGAGGTGCAGCACCGACGGTTGCAGCGAAACAACATACGGAGGGGAGAAGTCGCATGATCCGCAGATCCGCCTTACTGCTAGCTGCCGGAACGCTCGCGTTGGTCCTGACTGGGTGTGCCACTAATAACCTCAGCGGGCTCGCCGACGACCTCAGGAATGCAGAGGTCGGCGCACCCGTGGACGTGACACAGCAGGATGGCTCGGTCATCCTGACCTCTAGCGCCGACTATATGTTCCCGTCCGGCGGTTGGCAGATTCCGTCTGACTCACCCGTCCTCGACCGGATGGTGCCGATACTATCCAAGCTGCAGAACACGAAGATCGTTGTAACTGGTTACACTGACAACACGCCGGTCGGGCCGCAGCTGCAAGGCATGGGGATCGCGAACAACGTCGACCTCTCGACCAAGCGCGCTCAGAGCGTTGCCAACTATCTTGCTTCGCACGGCGTGAATCCGAAGTTGTTATCCGCCCAGGGCATGGGGGATAGCAATCCGGTTGTGTCCAATGATACTCCTCAGGGCCGCGCGAGAAACCGGCGCGTGAGTATAACTCTGACCGGCAACGGGACCTAGCAGCTTTACCTGCGCTCACGACCCGACTTTCAGGCTGCTGACGACGCCGCGCAGGCAGGCGAGCACGGAGAGCGGTGTCAGCATACCCGTGCGCGGGTTGCCGGGGTTAGGCACGCCCTCGATGGTCATCGTGAAGCGGGCGGCCTCGGCTTCGACACGGATGGTGTGCGTGTTGCGTGTGATGGTGGGGTCGGCCCAGATCTCGACGCGCGTCCGTTCCGGGCCGACGCCGGCGAGGGCGAGCGCGGCGGCGACGTTGACGTTCGCGGGAAAGCCCCTGGCGGCATCGTAGGCGTTGCCTTCGAAAACCTTGCGCGGTTCGGTGAGGTCCGTGAGGCGGATCTGGCGTTCGACGAGATAGGGCGCGCCGTCCAGGCCCGCGGGCGGTTTGCGGGTTTCAATGGCGACGGAGTTTACGCGGCCCTCCGCGGCGGCACGCACGGCGTCGAGGCCGAGCAGCGCCCCGGTGGGGATGATAATGCGGGCACCGGTTTCCTCGGCGCGGCGGACGAGGTGCATGCGGGAAAGCAGAGCGCCGGCTGAGGCGGCGACGAGATTGCGTCCGGCTTCGATGGCGGGAATGGCGATCTCGTCGAAGACCGCGGTGGGGGCGGCTTCAACGACGATGTCGGCCTGTGCCAGATCGGCGAGCCGGATGATGGGCGGCGGGTTCGCGAAGCTCGCGAGGCGTTCGCGGGCACTCGCCTGATCCCGGGCCGCCACGGCGATCAGGCGCAGGCCGGGAATGCTGGCGTCGAGCGCGCGGGCAACCGGCAGGCCAATCGCGCCGAGGCCGGCAATGGCGACGGTTTTTGTCATGGGAGAATATTGCAAGCGGGACGAGGGCGTGGCCAGAGTAGTGCGTTCTGGCGGGTGCGCCGGCGGGACGGGGAGGCGAACATGATAAGCAGACGTGCAATTCTGGCGAGTAGCGCCGCGGTGCTGGCGGCACCGGCGGTGATCAGGGGGGCCAGGGCGGCGAACACGCCGGGTGTGACGGCGGATGAGATCAAAATCGGGCAGAGCATGCCGTATAGCGGGCCGGCCTCGGCCTATTCCTCCGTCGGGAAGGCGGATGTCGCGTTCTTTAAGTGGGTGAACGACCAGGGCGGGGTGGCTGGGCACAAGATCAACCTGCTCTCGTACGACGATGGTTACAGCCCGCCGAGGACGGTGGAACAGGTGCGGCGGCTAGTAGAGCAGGATCAGGTCGCTTTTCTGTTTAATACGCTAGGGACGCCGACGAACACCGCGATCGAGCGTTATTGCAATCAACGGAAGGTGCCGCAGTTGTTTGTGTCGACCGGTGCGGACAAGTGGGGCAATTACAAGCAGTTCCCGTGGACGATTGGCTGGCAGCCGAGCTACCGCACGGAGGCACAGGTTTATACCAAATATATGCTGAAGGAGAACCCGAACGCGAAGCTCGCGATCCTTTACCAAAACGACGATTTTGGAAAGGACTATCCCATCGGAGTGCGGAGCGTGCTTGGTAGTACTTGGAACCAGCACGTGGTCAAGCTGCTCACTTATGAAGTGACGGACCCGACAGTGGACTCGCAGGTGGCCGAAGCGCAGGCTTCCGGGGCAGACGCGTTCCTTGTGGTGGCGACACCGAAGTTCGCAGCACAGTCGATCAGGAAGGTGCATGACCTGAACTGGAAGCCGATGTTCTTTATGACGAACGTAGCGATCTCTGTAGGGTCGGTGATGAAGCCGGCTGGGGTGAATAACGCAATCGGGATGATCAGCTCGCTATATCTGAAGGACGCGACGGATCCTGCATGGAACGACGATGCGGACATGAAGGGGATCAGGGATTTCATGGCGAAGTATCTGCCAGGGGCAGATATCACCGACCTCTCTTACATCTACGGCTACGGTGTCAGCTACACGTTATGGAAGGTGCTGCAGGCCTGCAACGGCGATCTCTCACGCGTGAACGTCATGAAGCGCGCGACCAGCATCGAGCACGAGGTAAACCCGGCGCTGCTGCCGGGAATAATCGTGAGCGACAGCCCAACCAATTATCACCCGATCCGGGCACTGCAACCGGCGCGGTGGGACGGCAAGACGTGGGTGCGGTTTGGGCAGGTGATCGAGGGCATGCAGACCTGATACAAAATTGTCTGCGACTGGGTGCACTGTGGTTTTGCATGGTTGCATGCCAACAAGGCCAGATGCTCCGCCATGGCCATGCCAGCCATGCCCGGGACCGCGGTGCCCCGGTTTCGCTCGTACAAGCGACTTTCTGCCGGAGTGAGCGCCAATCCCGCGTTTGCTTGCACCTGTATCATCCTACCCGGGCAGTGCAACCGGAGCGAGGCGATGACGACACGTGGTAGGAGTTGGGGAGGTCCCGAGAGGCTTGATGCGGTTGTGCACAGTGTAGAATTCACGATCGGTCAGCATCACGGCGTGCTTTTGTGTACCCTGATCCAGGTGGCATAGCCAATACCCACCACCCGGGAGGATTCGGACATGCGATCCGCTTGCTTGGAACGAGATGAATTTACTCGTTTTCTCTTTAGCGTCCTCGTATGGTTCGGCATTATCTTTGCCTGGCCTATGTACGCTTCTGCCCAATCCCTGCTGCCGACTGCGCTGTATCCCGTCGGGATGGTAATGGTAGAATATGTCGATCCGGCCGATGGCGGCAGACCTCTGAATTACATGTTGATCTACCCGGCTGCTCCGGCACCCGGCGCCGCTCCTTTCAAGGTATTTTTGTCCACCAATCTGCATCTCTACAAGGACGCGCCGATCTTGGCCGACGGGCTGAAGCATCCGCTCGTGATGTTCTCGCACGGGGCCGGCGGCAACGGCTCAGGCTATGCCTGGTTCGGTGAATACCTGGCGTCGCACGGCTACATCGTCGCCTTGGTCTACCATTATCGGGCCAATACGTTTGATTCGAGCGCACTGTATGTGCGCAACAGGCTCTGGCAGCGTCCGCGCGATATCAGCCTGGACATCACTCATCTACTCCAGGACAAGACTTGGGGGCCACATATCGACCCGAATCAGATTGGCGTGGCGGGCCATTCGCAAGGGGGATTTACCGCCCTCTGGATCGGCGGGGCCAAGATTGATCCCGACCTGTTCCTTGCGTACCAGCGCGGATGGAAGAACAACCAAGTGGTACCGGCCTATTTGCGCGAGCAAATGCGGGTCGACGCGGAACCGGCGCGTGACGTGCGCGACAATCGGGTGAAGGCGGCATTCGCGATGGCTCCCGGCGACATTCAGGGGTTTGGCATGACCGAGGCCGGGCTCCGGCAAATGACGATCCCAACCTATATCATTGTCGGCGGCGGTGACACCACAACGCCGCCGAAGGACAACGCCGAGTTTGCAGCGAGATACATCCCGCACGCCATGCTCGACGTGCTGCCTGGTCCAGTTAACCACGAGATCTTCGACAATGAGTGCGACCAGGTGGGACGGGATAACTATCCCGAGGCTTGCATCGATGCCCCTCGCGTGGATCGGGCCAAACTGCACGAGTACATCGGGGGCATCGCATTGAAGTTCTTCGATAGGACTTTGAACGTGCGGAGGGAAAAGCCGAACTAATGCGTGTGCCGGCGGCCCCGGTGCCTGAAGAGGTCTAAACTGCCGCCGGTGTCGTCGCCACCTGCGGCTTGTCGGTGGATGCCGGTGCCTCTCCCAAGGCCCGTGCTGCGATGCCTCCGAGCACGCCACCCAGGATCGGCGCGAACCAGAAAAGCCAGAGCTGCCCGATGTAGGCACCACCGGCAAACAATGCCGGTCCCGTGCTACGCGCTGGATTAACGGACGTGTTGGTGACGGGGATGGCAATCAGGTGGATCAAGGTCAGGGCCAGCCCGATTGCGATCGGCGCGAAACTACCGGGCGCGCTCGGCGTGGTCGAACCCATGATGATCAGCAGGAAGAAGAAGGTGGCGACAACCTCCATCACCAGACAAGAAAACAGTCCGTATTTCCCCGGGCTCAGATCACCATAGCCGTTGGCGGCAAATCCATGCATCTCGAATCCAGGTTTCCCGCTGGCGATGACATAGAGCACCGCCGCGGCCACGATCGCTCCCGCCACCTGCGCGACAATATACGGCACAACGTAACTGCCTGGAATGCGCCGGCCGGCGAGCAGACCCAATGTCACCGCCGGATTGAAATGCGCGCCGGAGATCGACCCGACGGTATAGGCCATCGTCAGCAGGGTTAGTCCAAAGGCTAAGGCAACACCAAGAAACCCAATCCCGAGGCTCGGAAAGGCGGCGTCCAGCACCGCAGCTCCGCAGCCGCCAAAAGTGAGCCAGAACGTCCCGAGAAATTCTGCGACGACGCGCCTTCCCATATCGTTGTTCATGATCGCTCCTGTTACTTGCAGGCCGACGAACCCCTAACGGCTCCTCCCCGGTCGCACATTAACCTGCTGCGAAACAGCCCGCAACTCCTTTTGCTTGATGTCAATCAATTTTCGACCGTGAAAGGCTGCGGGTCAGCGAGCCATTGCCGAAGCGTACACTTCGTTTCCGCGAAAAACCCCCAAGTGACCTCTTGGACCCGCCAAAAAACCCCGAAGTGACCCCTTGGCTCGGCCGAAAAACCCCGAAGTGACCCCTTCGAAACCCACTAGATGCCCGAAATGTCCCCTTCAACTGAATGCCGCGTTCGGACCTTCAGGTGGCGGACGCCATCCGGTCCAGCTTGGCGGCCATGATGAAATCGTTCTCGTGCAGGCCCTTTATCTTCTTGGTCTGTAGCGACACGGTCACATAGCCCCAACCGAAGCGAATATCGGGATGATGGCCCTCTGTCTCCGCCAATTCGGCGACTTCCGCGACAAAAGCAAAGGCCTCCCGGAAGTTGCTGGACCGGTACGTCCGTTCGATGCGGGTAGCGCCGTCCAACAGCGCCCAGTCCGGCGCCTCGGCGCGGTAGCTCTCTGCCTCCTGCGGCGTGAGCGGGGGAATTCCGCCCCGGCACGGTGTGCACGTCTTCTCGGCAAGTGTCGCCATCGCAACCTCTCCCTGGTTGTCGCCCCAGGCTAGCCGATCCTCCCAGGGTTTGGAGCCTCTCCCGGTAACCGCGTGAGCGGTGTAGGAAGCGGCCATGTCCGTAGTAACCGTGGAACAACGTGGGGCGATCTCGATCATCCGCATCAACCGGCCAGAGAAGCTGAACGCCATTTCCTCCGCGGTAGCGCTGGAACTGCAGCGGGCGATGGAGGCGTTCGACGCGGACCAGGGTCAACGGGTCGCGATTATCAGCGGCACCGGTGAGCGGGCGTTTACCGCCGGGGCCGATGTTTCGGACCTGCCCGAGCTCTGGCGGTGCATCCCAGGCGTAGGGTTCACCACAGACAAGCCGGTGATCGCGGCAACCTCCGGCTGGTGTATCGGTGGCGGGTTGGTGCTGGTGATGATGGCGGATCTCGTGGTCTCGGCCGAGAGCACGGTTTTCTACTACCCGGAAGCGAAGCTCGGCACGACGGGCGGTATGATCAGTTCGCTGGTGACCCGGATGCCGCATCACCTGGCGATGGAGATGATGCTCCTAGGCACGAAGATTTCCGCTCGCCGGGCGTATGAGGTGGGGTTCGTGAACCGAGTGGTGCCGGACGGCAAGCATGAGACAGAGGCCCTGCGGATGGCCGAGGAGCTGCTGGACCAGGCACCGCTGGTGCTCGGGACGCTGAAGCGGCTGGTAAGCGAGACTCTGCCGATGGGCCCGGTAGAGCGGATAGTGGCCACTCAGCGAGCCATCAGCCGCGTACGCGTCAGCGAGGACATGCAGGAAGGCATTCGCGCCTTCAGAGAAAAACGGAGGCCGGTATTTCGCGGCAAGTGAACGCGGTTTCCTGCTGGGTCTTGAGCGAGGGGTATGCCGGGCTGCAGGCGCAGGCGCTCGGGCTTGCGGAAGCGGCGGGGCTGACCCCTGAGTTGCGGGTGCTGGCGCCTCGCGCGCCATGGCGATGGGTGGCTCCCTCGCTGTGGCCGAGCCCGTTACGGGCGGTCGAGGAAGCGGTGCGGGCGCCCTTGCCAGAGCTCGCGATCACCTGCGGAGGCGTAGGGGCGGCGGTCGGGGCGGCCCTGCGCCGGCGCGGCGCACCGGTGGTTCAAGTGCAGCATCCGCGCATGGACCCGCGGAAGTTCAACCTGGTGATGGTGAACCGGCACGACGGACTGACCGGGCCGAACGTGTTCGTAACCCGGACCGCGCTGCATCGCGCCACTCCGGCGAGGCTCGCCGAAGCTGCGGAGCGGTGGCGCCCGGTTTTCGCGCACCTGGTGCGGCCACGCGTGGCAGTGCTGGTGGGCGGCAACAGCGGGCGATTTCGGCTGGGCGCGGCGGAGGGTGCATCATTGGGCGCGCAGCTCGCGGAGATGGTGCGACGGGACGGGGTGGGATTGATGGTCACCCCCTCGCGGCGGACCGACCCGGCGGCAACCGCGGCATTGCGGACGGCACTGGCACTGCTGGGTGCGTATGTATGGGACGGCACGGGGGAGAACCCGTATTTCGGGATGCTGGGGCTCGCGGACGCGGTCGTGGCAACTGTGGATAGCGTTTCGATGGTGTCGGAGGCTGTGGCCACGCGGGCGCCTGTCATGCTAGCGCAACTCCCGGGCCGGTCCCGGCGCCAGGCGGTCTTCATGGAAGCGCTGCGGCGAGAAGGGCGGGTCAGGGATTTCACCGGCCGGCTGGAGATGTGGCCGGTGGAGCCGCTGGATGACACAGCCGAGGCCGCCGCCGAGATGTGCCGGCGGCTCGGCGTTTAGGGACTGGGCATGCTGCGGATCGAGACTTTCGACGCCCGCGCCGGCGGGAATGTGGTTTACAAGGCGCTGGCCCACCCGCTGGCGGCGGAGGGCATCGGGCGGCTCTATGCACGTTTGGCTGAGGCCGGGCCGGTCGCGATTTATGACCCGGACGGGATCGCGGAGGCGCTGCTGGCGATGTATCCGGACCTGCCAGGGCTGACCGCCTTATTTGTGCATGATGTAACTGTGGTGGGGCGGCAGCGGGCCGGAATGGTCGCGCGGGCGTTGACCGAACTCCCTCAGGCCGAGGTGCGGACGGTTCTGATCGCCGCATTCGATGCGGACAGGGCGGCGGCCCGCATCTCGCATTTGCTGCCGGCCGCGGTGGGTGTTGCTTCGCTGGACGAGGTGAAGCTGCCGGCAGAGATACTGAGCGTTCCGCGCCGGTATCTCGATAAGCTGAATTTCGCGACGAACTTCGTGTTCTTCCGCGAGCAGGACGGGCTTTCCACCCGACTGGTCTCGGCAAATTACTGGGCCGGATACGGGGCGGGTGGCGTTCGGCTGTGGCTGCGTCTGTTCGGGGTGGATGGCGCGGCGCTGGCGACCTGGGAACAGGATGTGCCGGCGGGGCCGTGCGGTTTTGCGATCGATAGCCGGGAGGTGAGAGAGCGGTTCGGTCTCCCGGAATTCACCGGGCAGTTGTTCCTGCACGTGATCGGTGCTGCGGGGCATGACGTGGTCAAGTACGCGCTGGATACGTTTGGCGGCGCGAACCTGTCGTGCACGCATGATGCGAACGCCTGGCCCGCGGACCGGTATGCGGGACTGCCGGCGCCGCGGGCGGACGAGCGGGTGATCCTCTGGCTGCAGAATAGTCATGCGGCGCCGATCCCGGAGGGGGCGGTGATGCTGGACCGGATGGGGGCGGAGCAGCCGGCAGCGGTGCCGGTCTCGGTTCGGCCATTTGCAACAGTAGCGGTCGATGTTGAGGCAGTGCTGCCACGGGTGCGTTGGCCGGCGCAGATCGAAATTCGGGCGGGCCGCCATGTCGTGCGGCCCCGGTACGAGGTGGTCCGAGCGGGGCGGACGCGGATCGCGCACGTGAACGTGGAGAGGGGGGATTTACTACCTGATACGGGGATTCCGCTGCTGCCGCGGCAATTGGGGCGCGGTTATCTGCTGCCGTTCCCGGTGCTCGATGCGGCGCGGTTCCGCAGCATTGTGCAGCCCAATCCGATGGCGGTTTCGCAGATGACCCTGCCAGTGCGGCTGGATGTTTTCGATGCCCTGGGGCGCAAGGTGGCGGAGCGCTTTTTGGGATGCCTGCGCCGGGATCATGCCATAGCGGTGGATGTTTCGGAGATCCCCGGGGTGGCCGAGGGCCATGCTGAACTGGTGTACGATTTCCGCGATGGGGGCGAAGCTGATGGCTGGCTGCACGGGCTGTTCCGTTACGAGCAGCGGCAGTCGGGGCACGCCGCCGAGTGCAGCTTCGGCTCGCACATCTTCAACACCATCATGACCTATCGCGACGAGCCGCAGTCCTATAGCGGGCCGCCGCCGGGGCTATCGACGCGGTTGTTTTTGAAGCTGGGGGACGGGGTCCGGCGGAGTTTTTCGGTGCTGATTTATCCCGCTTCGGCGGACTGGCATGAGCAGTCGGCGACGACTCTGGTGTTGCACGACGGAGCGGGGCGGGTTCTGGGGGAACGGGCGGTTTCGATTCCGTGTCGGGGCTCGGTGATGGTGTGGCCAGATGTCGAGTTCGGATCGAAGCTAATCGGTCAGGCTGGACCGGAGGGGTATGTGCTGGTGCGGGATACGACGTGCCGGTTGTTTGGGTATCACGGGCTAATGGATGAGTTCGGGCGGGTTTTCGCTGGATCACATGTTTGGGTTCTGAGATGCTTATCAGGCGGCGAGGGTTAGGGTTCGCTGCATGAGCGAGGCACAGGAGAGCAGGCGGCAATTCCTCAGTCGGGAGGAGTACCGGCGCTGGGCGGAGGGGCAGTCGCGGGGCCGGTTCGAGCTGGTGGCGGGTGAGGCCGTGGCAATGGTGCCGGAACGGGTGGGCCATGCTCTGGTAAAGGCCAACCTCCGGCGGGCGCTCGATGATGCCGTTCGGAGGGGTGGAATCCCCTGCCAAGCGCTTCCGGATCGTGTGTCACGGTCGAATCGGCGGGGACACCGACTACGAGCCCGATGCAAAGGTGAACTGCGGAGAGCGGTTGGATCACGAGGCGTTGGCCGCGCCGAAGCCGGTGATCATCGCGGAAGTGCTCTCGCCGACCACAGCATCGGTGGATACCGGGCGGAAGCTTGCAGATTATTTCAGCCTGGCGTCGGTGCGCCATTACCTGATCCTGCGCGCGGACAAGCCGCAGATTATTCATCATGAACGCCGGGACGACGGTACTATCATCACGCGGATTATCACCGAGGGTGAGGTGCGGTTTGAGCCGCCTGGCATCGCAATCCAGATGGGCGATATTTATCGGGATTAGGTGGCGAGGGGTGGCGGAGAGGCAAGCGCGGCCTGCCGGCGCGTGAGGCGGCGGCCGGCTAGCTCGAATAGCCCTGCGACGCCGCGCGGCATGAGGAACATGAAGCCGATCAGGATCAAACCGTAGATCGCGCCGGGCGCGGCCTTAGAGATGTCATTGGCGATGTTGGGAACGAACTCGATAAACGCGCCGCCGAAAATGGCACCAACAATAGAATCGACCCCGCCCACGACCAGACCGACGAAGAGCGTAATCGAGAGTTGAAAGCTGAAGCTGTCTGGCGCGACGAACTGCACGGCGATGGTGGATAACGCTCCGCCGATGCCGGTGAACATGGCGCTGATGGCGAAGGTACGGGTTTTGACGGCAGCGAGATCGATTCCCATCGCCTCGGCGGCCACCCCGTGATCCCGGATCGCCTTCATGGCGCGGCCAAGCCGGCCACGCGCGAGATTCCAGCCGAGGAGGAACACGATGGCGCCGATCGCAAGGGTAAAGAGGTAGATCCATTGATCGTTCGAGAGCGGGAGGCCAAACGGTGTTTCAGGCTTATCCGTCGTTAGTCCCTGGACCCCGCCGGTCAGGTCCTCGAGCGCATTCACCTTGAGGATTTGCGGCACCGCCACCGCAAGCGCGAAGGTGGTCAGCGCGAGATAGAGTCCCCCCAGGCGCAGCGCGGGAAAACCAATAAGGAAGCCGAAAATCCCGGCGCTCATGGCGGCAACCGGCAGCGTCGCCCAATAAGGCCAGTTGTAATTGGCCATCAGGATGGCAGCGGCGTAGGAGCCGATGGCGAAAAATGCGCCGTGGCCGAGTGAGATCTGCCCGTTGATGCCGGTCAGGATGGTCAGGCCAAGCACCGCGCAGGCATAGGCGACCACCATGGTAAGCTGAAACAGACGGTACGCGTCAGCGACAAAAGTCAGGGCGACCAGCAGCACCAGGACCGCGCCGATTTTCATAAGCCGGCTGAGGGTGATTGATCCGTCCTGCATAGGGCTATACCCTGGTTTGCACGGCCCGGCCGAACAGGCCAGTGGGCCGCACCAGCAGCACGGCTACAATGATGATCAGGGCGACGGTCAGTTTGAGCTCGGTGCCCACGACGTAGGCGCCGAACAGGTTTTCGAGGACGCCGACGAGAAACCCGCCAATTACTGCGCCGAGCGGGTTATCGATGCCGCCCAGCAGCGCACCCGCGAAGGCATAGAGCAGGATGCCGGTCATCATGTAGGGGTCGAGAAAGACGATGGGGGCGACCATCATGCCGGCAATTCCGCCAATCGCGGCTGCAAGGCCCCAGCCGAGCATGAGCATGCGGTTCACGCGTACCCCGCAGAGCCTGGAGGAGGTGGGATTGTAGGCCGCGGCACGCATGGCGAGCCCAAGCGTCGTATGGCGGAAGAACAGATAAACCGCGAGCAACATCACCAGTGTGACTGCGGTTTCGCCGAGTTCGTGGGGCGAGACGAAACCGCCGAGCATGGCTTCGGAGCTGCCGAACGGGGAAGGAAACGGCTTGATGACGTAATCCCAGACCCAGCCGTCGAAAGCATTAATGAGCAGAAGGAGACCTATAAAGACGCCCACAGCGGAAAGCGGGGGCGCGTCCTCCATGGGGCGGATTAGTATCCGCTCGACCAGAATACCCATGATGAAGGAGATGATGACGGTGGCAAAAAAGGCTCCCCAGTAGGGAATTCCGCTGCGGATCAGCGTGAGGCAGACGTAGGTGGAAAGGGTCGCCATTTCCCCCTGGGCGAAATTCACGTGGTGGGTCGATTGGTAGATCATGACCAGGGCGAGGGCGACCGAGGCATAGATGCTGCCGCTGGCAAGCCCGGAGATGATCTGGTGGGCGAGCCCTGTCATCGCACCACCCTCACCCGGCGCGCTGGCGCGCGCCGACCTCTCCCGCATAGCGGGAGAGGTAAACGACTAGTAACCAAGATACGACCTCCGCACCTGCTCGTGTTTGCGTATCTCGGCGGCGGGGCCCGACATGACAATGCGGCCGGTTTCGAGCAGGTAGGCGTCATCCGCGATGTCGAGCGCCAAACTGGCGTTCTGTTCCACGACAAGGATGCTCACCTGCTGTTCGGTGTTGATGCGGTGAAGAATAGCGAAGATGTCGCGGACAATGAGGGGGGCCAAGCCGAAGGATGGCTCATCGAGCAGCAGCAGCTTGGGTCCCACCAGAAGTGCGCGGGCGATCGCGAGCATCTGCTGCTCGCCTCCCGAAAGCGTGCCCGCCTGCTGGCGCATGCGCTCCTCGAGACGAGGGAAGTAACCGAAGACGCGCTCGAGATCGGCGGCAACCCGATTGCGATCTTTGCGCGTATAAGCCCCGAGGCGGAGGTTTTCCTCCACGGTGAGCTCAAGAAACGTGCCGCGTCCATCCGGGACGTGGCCAACGCCGCGGCGCACAATCTCCTCGGCGGGCAGGCGGTCGATGCGTTCGCCGGTCAGACGGACCTCGCCCTGGGCGCGGATAAGGCCGCAAATGGCACGCAAAGTGGTAGTCTTGCCCGCGCCATTGGCACCAAGCAGAACAGTAACGCCGCCCTGCTCTACCGCGAAGTCGATGCCGTGCAGAACCTTGGTTTCGCGATAGCCAGCGTGCAGGCCGTGGGCTTCAAGAAGCGGCGGCATGCTGGGCTTCTTCTTCGGTCTCGCCCAGATAGGCGCGGATTACTTCGGGTTCGGCGCGAACCTCGCTTGGTGTTCCATCAGCGATCTTACGACCGAATTCGAGCGCGACGACCTTTTCCGAGACGCGCATCACGAGGCTCATGTGATGCTCAACCAGAAGGATAGTGAGATCGAAGCTGCGCCGGATGCGCTGCAGCAGCAGGGCGAGTTCGTCCACCTCGGCATGATTGAGACCGCTGGCGGGCTCGTCGAGAAGCAAGAGCCTCGGGCGGGTAATCAGCGCGCGGGCCATTTCAACGCGCTTCTGCGTGGGGAAGGGCAGACTGCCCGCCACTGCGCCGGCGACGGTTTCGAGATCGAGCAGATCCAGGAGATCGGCCAGCCCGGCGCGAGCTTCGCGCTCCTCGGTGCGGACGACGGGCAGGCGAAGCATGTGGGCGGCAAAACCAGCGCGACCGAGATGGTGGGCGCCGATGAGGATGTTGTCGGCGACGGTAAGGCGGCGGAAGAGGGCGACGTTCTGGAAGGTGCGGCCGATGCCAAGCGCTGCCATACGGTGGCGAGGGATGCCCTTAAGGGGCTGACCGTTGAAGATGATATGGCCTTCGGAATGGTGGTAAATGCCGCTGATGCAATTGAACAGCGTGGTTTTGCCCGACCCGTTGGGGCCGATCAGGCCGCAGATCTGGCTTGGTTCCACATCGAAAGAGACGCCGGCGAGGGCGACGACCCCACCGAAGCGGATGATGACGTTGCGGATCGACAGAATGGGGCCGGCGCGGTCGCGCGTCATGGACGGTCCGGCGGTCGGCCCCTGTTTCCCATCGTGCTTCGGTCCCTGCGTGGCTGTCGTTGTGGCGGGGAGCGTGGGGAAGGGGGGCGAGACTGTCAACGGGTGGCATGGGCCGCAAGCCAGCCCATGCTCGCCTGCGGCTCAGCGTCGGTCGTGGGCAGGTAGGGCTTGATATCCAGAAGCGGTGTGCCGTCCAGGCAATCAAGGTAGCGGGCAAGTAGGCAATCGGGTTCGGCGAAGCCGTCGAAAGCGACGACGGAGAGACCGATGGGGTTCGGACGTGCCGGCGAGCGGGTAGCGAATACGCCGCGTTCCTCACGATCGAACGGCGGAGTGAAGCGAAGCTTCTGGTCGTCAAACCGGTTAAGCCAGTAAAGCAGGATGAGGTAAGAGAAGCTTTCGAGGGCGAGAAGGCCGGGGACGAAGGCGGGGAGGATGTGGAGCTTGCAGACAGGGGCCGGGTTTGGCTGGCGGCCGTTGCGGGGGCAATCGCCAAGAGTTTTCCAGGGCGTTTCGATGTAGCCGATAGCTTGCAGGTGCATCAGAGCACGTTGAGCGGGACGCGAAGATACCGGATGCCGTTAGGGGCGACTTCCGGCAACTCGCCGGCGCGGATGTTCACCTGGACTGACGGGATAATCAGGACGGGCATGGAGAGGGTTTTGTCGCGGGACGTGCGGAGAGCGACGTAGGCAGCTTCGTCGATGCCATCGTGGACATGAATGTTTTTCTCGCGCTGCTCGGCGACGGTGGTTTCCCACGCGGGTGGGCGGCCGCCGGGGGAGTAGTCGTGACAGATGAACATGCGGGTGGCAGGCGGCAGGTCGAGGACCCGGTGGATGGACCGGTAGAGAGTTGCGGCGTCGCCGCCGGGAAAGTCGGCACGGGCGGTGCCACCGTCTGGCATGAAGAGCGTGTCACCGACGAAGACGGCGTCGCCGATCAGGTAGGAGACGCACGCGGGGGTGTGGCCGGGGGTGTGCAGGACGCGGGCCCCGATGTTTCCAAGAGTGAAGGTCTCGTTGTCCTCGAACAGGTGGTCGAACTGGCTGCCGTCGGGCTGAAACTCCCGCTCAAAGCCGAAGATGTCCTTGAAAACCTCCTGCACCTTTCCGATGCGCGCGCCGATACCGGTGCGGCCGCCCAGAGCGCGTTTTACATAACCCAGGCCCGAGAGGTGGTCGGCGTGGACATGGGTTTCGAGCAGCCAGTTGATGGCAAGGCCATGCTCCTTGACGCGGGCGATGACGGCGTCGGCCGAGCGAGTGGAGGTGCGGGCGGCTTTGGGATCGTAGTCGAGAACCGGGTCGATGATCGCCGCGCGTCCGGTCGATGGATCAGCAACAATGTAGGTGACAGTGCCAGTATCCTTGTCGTGAAAGCCTTCGACCTCGGGGCGCAGGTTGGGGAGGGACATGCCAACTTCTCGCGGTTTTGGAGAGAAAGATTATGGGATCGGCGGCGCATCGGGCAAATGGTTGCGCGTAGCTCGTGCTGTGCGATGACTGCGGGCGGTGCGCTAGCCTGAATGGGCAGTGGGACGCCGCGCCGGCCGCGAACGGGCGACAGCCAGAATATCCTTGTGGGTGAACCGCGCCCGAGTCTCATACAATTGTAATTGTACCGCATCTCAAAAGTTTCTGCTTGCGCGACTTTCTGCGCTTATGTTAAACGGTTGTTAACGACTGCAATTCCAGGACGGCGGTCCCGTATCAAAGGGATAGGAACGATGCTAACCTACAGTGTTGCGATATGCGGGAGGGCGGGCCTGTTCAGCGCAGGCGTACTGGCCCTTAGCGCAACCGGAGCGGCTGCAACTCCGGTCGGCGGCCAGTGCGGCACTGCTTCCTTCTACCAGACCAACTCAGGCCAAGCCGCGGTGTCCCATTTCGATGTCGGCTCCGGATCCGGTGAGTACACCAGCATCACAACCAGCTCCGGCGCGGTGTATAGCATTGGTTTTGCAGGAATAGGGGCGTTCTTTGTTACTGGATATGATCCCCCACCGGTCCAGAAATACCCCGTGGGAGATGGGGAAGTTACCCTCGTTGGATCTTCGACGACCGCAGTGCCGGTACCAGAACCCGCTTCAATGGCAGTGTTCGCGGCTGGGATCCTGGGCCTCGGCCTCGCGTTAAAGAAGCGTCTGCGCGCCTGCGCGTAGCTGCGAGGGCATGCCCTCATCGGCACAGTGAGGAGGGCGGTTTCGTGCCCTGCCGGTGGGTGTGGAACTAACGGGAAATGGCGGGTGAGCGCGAGACGCCCCACCTCACCCCAACCCTCTGCGCCCCGCGGGGCGCAGAGGGAGAAGATCTCGGGCTCAATTTCGGATCGGCCGCACGCCGGTGCGGAACTCGCAATGAGACAGTGGGACGCTATTTTCGCAGTAAACATTCAAGGATCACACCGCTTCCCCCATGCCCCCAACTCGCTTCTGGTTGGTCCGCCACGCCATGGTGGATGAGAACGCCCGCGCTATCCTCTACGGCACCATGGACGTGGAGCTCTGTCCGGTCACTCTCGACGAGCAACGCCCCATCTACGCCGCTCTCGCGCGTCGCCTGCCCAGGCCAGCCGTCTGGATTGTGACCCCGCTCTCGCGCACCCGCCGCACCGCGGACATGATCTTCGCGGCTGGCTACTCGCGCGCCGAGCCCCGCGTCGAGCCGGCCCTGACGGAGCAGGGGCTGGGCGAATGGCAGGGGCTGGTGCACGCCGAACTACCGGCCCGACTAACCCTGCCGAAGCACGCCTTCTGGCCCCTTGGCGGGTGGGAGCGGCCGCCCGGCGGTGAGTCGATGGCCGATGTCATTGTGCGGGTCGGCGCCGCCCTCGAGCGGCTGGCCAAGGAGTTCACCGGCCAGGATGTGATAGCTGTCAGCCACGGTGGCACTATCCGCGCCGCAGTGGCCCAGGCGCTCGGCATCGGTCCGGACAACGCGCTGCATCTTGCGATCCAGAACCTTTCGCTGACCTGCCTTGAGCGCCATCCAGAAGCTTGGCGCGTCACCCGCGTAAACGAACTGGCCGGATATTGATTGCTCTTAATTCCGGCCGAATTGAGTGTCCGTGCTACTGCCCAGCGCTCATCCGGGGAGTTGGACGCATGAGACGCATCGTACTGGCTGGCCTTCTGGCGCTTCTGCCGGTGGTGGCGCGCGGCCAGACCGATCAGCAGGCTCTGGTGGACCGTTCCACGCTCGCGGTGCAGGACCTGATGACCCTGCAGGATTCACGGCAGCCGCGCACATCGCTGACGCATGCCCGTGCCGTGATTATCTGCCCGCAACTTCTCAAGGCCGGCTTCTTCTTCGGCGGCGCCGGAGGCCGATGCGTGCTCGTTGGCCGCGCCGCCAACGGCACCTGGTCTTACCCGGCCTTCTATATCATGGGCGGCCTCAGCTTTGGCCTGCAGATTGGCCTGCAGGACAGCGAGGTCGTGTTCATGGTCATGACCAATCGTGGCCTGAATGCGGTGCTCAACAACAACTTCAAAATCGGAGCAGGCGCTTCTCTGGCGATCCTCGTGGTCGGTGGGGGAGTGCAGGGTGACACTACCACCGCGCTCGGCGCCGACATTCTCGCTTTTATGATCTCGCGCGGCGCCTATGCCGGGGTCTCGCTGGAAGGGTCGCTAATGAGCCAGTCGAGCGGTTGGGATCAGACTTACTACGGGCAGCCGCTCGATGCCCGCCAGCTTGTTGTTGAGATGCAGGGCCAGAATCCCGGCGCCGACCCTCTGCGTAGTCTGCTCACGAAGTATGGTACGCCGCAGCCACCGGCTATGATCTCTTTTGCACCCGCTAATGGGACGCCCGCCTATCCGCCTCCTGCGCCGACCTATGCGCCGCCTGCCTACGCCGCCCCTCAGGCGCCCGCCTATGGACAGGCGCCTGTCAATCTCCAGCCCAACGCACCGATTCAGAGTCAGAGCCTGCCGCCGCCGCGGTAGGTTAACCCCAGGCAACCGTCGGCCCGGACAAGTCGTTCCCATCCCAGGAAAAGCGATGGAGGTGGAAAATGCGGCTTGTCCATACGGCCATTCTGGGCGCATCGATCGCACTGCCGGTCGCAATTTCTGGAGCGATTGTTCCCGCCCATGCGCAACAAAACGGCCTGCTGGGGCAGGCCCAGCGGTTCCTGAACGGAAATCAGGATCAGAATCAGAATGCCTACGAGCAGGGGCGGGAAGATCAAATGCGGCAAGACCAGGCTCGCCGTGAGCAGTGGCGCCAGGAACATCCGTCCGGCGAGAACCAGTACAATCAGGGCTACGGGGCGCCGCGTTATGGGCAGTACAGCCCGCCCCCGCCGGCCTATGGCAACGGCTACAATAATGGTTACAGGAATAACTACGGCTACAACAACGATTACGGGAACAACCAGGGCTACAGTCGCTGATGGCTCTTGCGCGGCTAGCCCGGTTCAGACGTCCGGGCCGCGGACGAAGCACATGATCCCGAGCGTCGGCGTGTAGCAGACGACGGCCTGACCAGTGGGGTTGTCCGTGCGCTTCAGCACCGCTTGGGGTGGCACGGGCCTCCACTCGCCGTTGATACGGGCCTCGTAATGATCATCTTCGATACGATAATCGGTGCGGCGGCAATCGGCCTCCGAGCAACAGGAGATGCCGGTGCCAGGCTGGAGCAGGCTGTGGAACCACGGCGCAAGTGCCGGATCGGGATGCTCGGGCGGATGGGCAAAAGCGGCCGTCGTGCAAAGCGCCAAGGCGAGACCAAGCGAAACGCGAAGCATGCGTAACTCCGGTTACACGAAACCATAACCCGTACACTAGTTGTAGCGACTTCCCGATTTGCTCAAGTGCGTGCCCACGGCCGCGTGAAGCGAGTCTCAGTGATCGTCGGGGCCCCTAGCGACGGCTGCGGCAACGGGCGCTGCACCGTCCTGTATCGACGGCCAGCTCAGGGCGAGATGATCGGTTGGGCGGGTGCTGGCTGGGCCGGGCCCGTTGCAAATCTACTCCGCCGGCATCAGCGCCCGGTCACGCAACCGATTGCCTACGCGGTCACCGAAGAAGATGTCCGTGGTTATTTCCTCGATGCTCCGGCAGCCGGTGTAGGCCATCGTCTTATCCAACTCGCTTCGGATGATATTGATGGCGTGTGCCGTCCCGGCCTCGCCACCGACTGCGGCGCCATATAGTGTCGCGCGGCCGCACAGCACGGCCTTCGCACCCAGCGCTACCGCTTTGGCGATGTCCGCGCCTCGGCGGACACCTGAATCGAGCAGGACAGTGGCGCGGTTTCCCACCGCTTCTGCGATCCCCGGCAGCACGTCGATGGTGGCCACGGCGCTGTCCATGTTCCGGCCGCCATGGTTGGAGACGATCAGCCCATCAACGCCGTACTCGATGGCCTTGAGCGCGTCGTCGGTCCGGTTGATGCCCTTCAGCATCAGGATGCCTGGCCATTTCTCGCGGAAGCGGGCGATGTCGTCCCAGCAGAGCGAGTCCTGGCGCATGAACTCCCGGGTGGAGGGGTCCTGGGTTACGGGGCGCCGGTAGGGGTCCGGGTAGTTCTCGCTGCGCGGCAGGCCGATGGTGGTGAGATATTTGAGCAGCACGCGGGCAACCCATTCCGGGCGCATGGCGACATCGGCCATGAAGCGGGGGGTGGCATGGAACGGTAGCATGAACCCGTTGCGCGCGTTGTACTCCCGGTTGGGCCGGACGATCGTGTCCGTGGTCACCATCAGCGCCTCGAACCCGTTGCGGTGCGCCCGGTCGATCAGTTGGTAGGAAAGCTCGCGGTCCTTCCAGACATAGAGCTGGAACCAGAGCCGTCCGCCAGCTTTCTCGGCGATCGTCTCCATAGCGGTGAGAGAGCCGGTGGCGGAGGTGAAGGGGATTTTGGCTGCCGCGGCGGCTTTGGCCAGTTCCAGCTCGCCGTAATACCAGCAGAGGCCGGCGCCGCCGGTTGGGCCGATTGCCATCGGCATGGAAACGGGCTTGCCGAACAGCTCGGTTGCCATGGTGCGGCCGGAGACATCGACCAGGGCGCGGTGCCGAAGCTTGATGCGCTCGAAGGCGGCCCGGTTGTTGCGCAGCGCCACCTCGTCCTCGGTGCCGCGGTCGATGAACTCGAAGATGCCGCGGGGGAGGCGGCGTTTTGCCGCCAAGCGCAAGTCATTGATGTTATAGCAGCGCTGGTACGCGGGCATGGTTCAGGGCTCCTCCTGCTCCGGCAGGATTGAGCCGTTCAGCGGCAGCCTTTCCCCCATCCAGAGGGCGTGCAGCAGATGATCGTCGCGTGGCCGGCCGGTCTCGGGGTGAACCAGGACGACCAGTCCTCGGCTGTTCAACATCAACCAAGGCACGATCTGGTCGAATAGCTTGGTCCCGAAGGCCACCTGGAACATAGGGGAGGGGTGGGGACCAACCGGGACATCGTGCATGCGGCCCATGCGGGCCTCGGAGAAGCGCGTCTCTATCTCCTGCCTGACCCAGATGGCCTGGTCTTTCGTGTGGCCCGGGTCGTAATAGATGTGGGCGTGATATGAGTTGATCGCTGCGATGTCTTTTGCCGGGTTCTCCATGGGCCCGCCTCCTCCGGACCGCTCAGTTTGCCATAGGGTCGGCCGGCGTCACTACCCCCGCCCGGGACGGGCCGGTATAACCAGCACGCCATGCTCTCCCGGTTCATTAAGATGCACGGCTGCGGCAACGATTTTGTCATTCTTGACGAGCGTAGGGAGCCGCTTGGCCTCACGCCGGCCCGGATCGCGGCGGTCGCCGATCGCCGGACTGGGGTTGGGTGCGATCAGGTCATTACGGTTCATTACGCGCCGGATGATTTCGAACGCGGATATTATGCTCCGTTTTTTCAATTCCGATGGTTCGGAGGCTGAGGCGTGTGGCAATGGTACACGATGTGCCGCGGCCTTGTTCCACGCCGAGACCGGGCGGCCGCATCTGATTGTCCAGACAGTGTCAGGGAATTTGCCCGCGCAGGTGCACAGCCCGAGCCGGGTTACCGTCAACATGGGTCAGCCTCGGCTGGAGTGGCCGGACATCCCGCTGAGCGAGCCGGCTGATACGCTTCACCTGCCGTTGGCCGAGGGGCCTGTCGCCGATCCGGTCGCGGTGAGCATGGGCAATCCGCATGTCACGTTCTTCGTCGGCGATGTTGCTGCGGTTCCGGTCGGGCAGCTTGGGCCGGTGCTGGAAGGTCACTCGTTGTTCCCGGACCGCGCTAATATTGGGTTTGCCGAGATTCCGGGTTCGGATCGTATCCGGTTGCGCGTGTGGGAGCGGGGGGCTGGGCTGACGGCCGCCTGCGGGTCGGGGGCCTGCGCCGCCGTGGTTAATGCGCACCGGCGGGGTTTGATTAGCCGGAGAGCCCTCGTGGACGTGGATGGGGGCGAGCTTGAGATTGAGTGGCTGCCCAATAATCACGTGCTGATGACGGGGCCGGTGGCGACCGCCTTCACGGGGGAGGTCGACCTCTCCACCTATCCCGCATGACGGTGCAGGTCCTTACGTTCGGTTGCCGGCTGAACGCGTACGAGTTCGAGGTGATCCGCGGGCATGCTGCGGCGCTGACGGATACGATCGTGGTGAATACTTGTGCCGTGACCGCGGAGGCGGAGCGCCAGGCACGCCAGGCGATCCGCAGGGCGCATCGGGAGCATCCCGGGCACAAGATCGTCGTCACGGGCTGCGCGGTGCAGTTGAAGCCGGAGGCGTGGGCGAGTTTGCCGGGTGTGACCCGAGTGCTGGGGAATGCGGATAAGCTGGAGGTGGAGCACTGGGGCTCCGGGACGGGGTCCGCGGTGTCCGATATCATGGCGGCGCGGGAGACCGTTCCGCATTTGGTGACTGAGTTCGCGGGGCGCAGCCGTGCTTTCGTGCAGGTGCAGCAGGGGTGTGATCATCGGTGCACGTTCTGTGTGATCCCGTTCGGGCGTGGGCCGAGCCGGAGCGTTCCGGTGGGGGCAGTTGTGGCCCAGGCGCGGGCGCTGGTGGAGGCGGGGTATCAGGAGATCGTTCTGACCGGCGTAGATATCGCGAGCTACGGGGGGGATCTGCCTGGCAAGCCGAGCCTTGGGCAGCTCGCGCGGCGGCTGCTGACGCTGGTGCCGGAGCTACCTCGGCTGCGGCTGTCGTCGCTCGATCCGGCGGCCATTGATGAGGATCTGTGGGGGCTGCTGGGCGGCGAGGAGCGGCTGATGCCGCATCTCCATTTGTCGCTGCAAGCGGGTTCGGATCTGATTTTGAAGCGGATGAAGCGCCGGCATCTGGCTGGTCAGGCTCGGGACGTGATTGCGCGGGCGCGGAAGGTTCGGCCCGGTGTGGCGCTGGGTGCCGATCTGATTGCGGGGTTTCCGACCGAGACCGAGGCGAGGTTTGCCGAAACGCTGGATTTTGTGCGGGAGACCGCGATCTCGTTTCTGCACGTGTTTCCATACAGCGAACGTCCCGGGACGCCTGCTGCCCGGATGCCGGCGGTGCCCGTTCCGGTGCGGCGGGAACGCGCGGCTCGGTTGCGGGAACTTGGGCGGGCGAATGCCGCGGCGTTCCTCGAGGCTCTCAGGGGGAGTGAGATCGTTGTCCTGGCGGAGAGTGAGGCGGAGGGCCATTCGGAGCACTTTGCGCCGGTGCGGCTGACGGCGCCGGCTCGGCCGGGGCAGATCGTTCGGGCGCGGGTGCGGGGCGCGACTGCGGAAGCCCTCGTGGCGGAGCCGGTTTGATGGCGTTGTTCTTTTCGCGGTTGAAGGAGGGGCTGTCCCGGAGCACGCAGAAGCTGGGCGGCGGTATTGGCGATGTGTTCCGTAAGCGCCGGCTGGATGAGGAGGCGCTGGAGGAGCTCGAGGAGCTGTTGATTTCCGCCGATCTGGGGACGGAGGCGGCCGCTCGGGTGATCGAGGGGTTTCGTCGCACGCGGTTCGGCAGGGAGGTGACCGAGGAGGAGATCAGGCAGGCGCTGGCCGAGGAGATCGCGGGAATCCTGGAGCCGGTGGCGCGGCCGCTGGAGATCGATCCGGAGCTTAAGCCTCATGTCGTGCTGGTCGTCGGGGTCAACGGGACGGGGAAGACGACAACCATTGCCAAGCTGGCGCAGCAGGACCGGGAGCAGGGGCTGAGGCCGATGCTGGTGGCGGGGGATACGTTCCGGGCGGCGGCGGTGGAGCAATTGCAGATCTGGGGGCAGCGCACGGGGGTGCCGGTGGTTGCGGGGCCGCCGAATGCGGATGCGGCCGGGCTGGCGTTCGATGCGCTATCCCGGGCGATGGCGGAAAGGGCGGATGTGTTGCTGATCGATACGGCGGGGCGGCTGCACAATAAGTCGGTGCTGATGGATGAGCTGCGGAAGATCATCCGGGTGATGCAGAAGCGGGATGCGACGGCGCCGCACTCGGTGATTTTGGTGCTGGATGCGACCACGGGGCAAAACGCGATCCAGCAGGTTAAGGTGTTCAAGGAGATGGTCGATGTGACCGGCCTGATCGTAACCAAGCTGGATGGGAGCGCTCGGGGTGGGATCGTGATCGCGCTGGCGGAGACGTTCGGGCTGCCGGTCCATGCGGTGGGGGTGGGAGAGCAGGCGGGGGATCTGCGGGCGTTCGAGGCGGGGGAGTTTGCGCGGAGTTTGGTGGGGCTTTGAGGGAGGCTTGCGATGCATTCCGGCCGGCTCATGCTGCGTCGCGCCTGCTGGGTCGTCCCAGGATTTTAACGCGGAGGGCCGCGGAGAACCGCGGAGATTAGGGTGGGAGTCTAACGATGCGGGCGATGCGTTTGCAGCGGCCTCGGACGCCGTTGGTGGCGGAGGCAGTGGCTGACCCGCAGCCCGGGCCGGGGCAAGTGCTGATTTGGGTGTGTGCCTGCGCGGCGTGCCGGACGGATCTGCACGTGGTGGATGGGGAGCTGACAGAGCCGACACTTCCGCTGGTGCCAGGGCATGAGATCGTAGGCCGGGTGGTGGCTTGCGGAGAGGGTGCTGAACGGCACCGGGTGGGGGATCGGGTTGGGGTGCCCTGGCTCGGGTGGACGTGCGGAGTGTGTGACTATTGCAGGAGCGGACAGGAAAACCTATGTGAGCGGGCCCGGTTTACGGGGTATCAGATCGACGGTGGCTATGCGGAGGCCACCGTCGCGGACGAGCGGTTCTGTTTTCCGATTCCGGATGAGTATGAGGATGTGGCGGCGGCGCCTCTGATGTGTGCCGGGCTGATCGGGTATCGGTGCCTGCGAATGGCGGGGGAGGGACGGCGGCTGGGGATTTATGGGTTTGGGGCGGCGGCGCATATTATTGCGCAGGTGGCGCGGCATCAGGGGCGGGAGATTTTTGGATTTACCCGGGCGGGGGACGAGAAGGCGCAGGAGTTTGCGCGGGAGCTGGGGGCTGTCTGGGTGGGTGGGTCGGAGGAAAGGCCGCCTGAGGCGCTGGATGCGGCGATTATTTTTGCTCCGGTGGGCTCGCTTGTGGTGGCGGCGTTACGAGCAGTGCGGCCGGGCGGGACGGTGGTCTGCGGGGGGATCCACATGAGTGATATTCCGTCTTTCCCGTATGAGTATCTGTGGAAGGAGCGGGTGGTGCGGTCGGTGGCTAATCTCACGCGGCGGGATGCGGAGGAGTTTTTGGCTCTGGCGCCGAAGATGCCGGTGAAGACGGCGACGACGCGGTATCCTTTGGGGGAGGCGAACCAGGCGTTGGGGGATTTGCGGGCCGGGCGGTTCAGTGGGGCGGCGGTGTTGGTGCCGGGGTAATCGGTACCGTTGGGGTTTTCGGGGGCTTGACAACGGTACCGATGGGCGATTTGGAGCGGGATCGTAAGGATCGAGGGGCGCTTGTGCCGACCGGGCTGCTCGATCCCGTGGTGGCGTTTTTTGACCCGCGCCGGGTGATCCTGTTCGGTTCCCTTGCTCAAGGAGAGGCCGGGCCGGACAGCGATATCGATCTGCTGGTGGTGGTGGATGACGATACTCCGGCGGAGAAGGTGACATTGCATGCCGCCATAGAGGCGCGGAGGGGCTATCGCCGGCCGGCCGATGTTTTTCCGGTAACAGAGGAAACTTTCCATCGTAAGTGCGGCATTCCGGGAACGCTTGCTCGCGCAGCGTTGCTGGGCGGAGTTACGGTGTATGAAAAGGTGCCCGCTGAGACGAGTGGAACGGAAGCGGACCCTGCCCATTTGCGAGATAGCGTGTTGGAGTGGCTCCGGGTGGCGCGGTCGGACATTCATGTAGCGCGCGCCTGTCTTGGGATGGTACCGCCGGAGTTGGGAGTGGCGGCCCATCATTGCCAGCAGGCAGGCTGAGAAGGTGCTGAAGGGGTTGCTGGTTGTTGCCGGCGTTGATTTTGGGAAGACCCACGACCTGGATGGTTTGGGTGAGTTGGTGGTGGAGGCGTATCTGGCGTTCGAGCCGCTGGTTGGTCCGGTGCGTGGTTTGGCCAATTGGGGAATTGTTTACCGCTATCCGGATATGGCGCAGCCGCCGCCTGAACCTTCCGCCGAGGAGCTGTCCGCGGCCCTGGAGCACATTACGAGACTGGCGGATGCGCTGGAGGCAGAGATTCCGCCGGGGTGAGTTGCTGGGTCAAGTCAGGCCAGTTGTTTATGCATGGGCCAATTTTTTGCGAAGGAACCTGCGCTGCGAATGAAGGACGAGTGGGACGAAGCACGACGTAGACTACGGGTGTAATTATAAGACACTTCCAAGGAGGCATCCCCACTGGCCGCTTCCGGGCGGCGTTCTTTTTTCTGCTATTGAGAGGCGGCGGGCTGGCGGCAGAGCAAGGGCGCTACTTGACGAGTTCGAAGCAGCCGACGACCACGTTGTGGAGCCTTCGACTTTCTCCTGATCCGGCTACTACGGGTATCGCGCTTCGCAAGCGTCTTGGAGGAACTGGTCGGTATCCACACCGGAGCCGAACTTCTTCACGAAAGCGTCGTATTCGGTCTTGGAGATTCCAAAGGGCGGAGCTTTGCAGATTGATGCGTCGTGGGGAGGTTGCGCCGCTGGGGGCTCGTGTTTCACGGCCTGTGCGATCCTGCGCTTGCATTCGGCATAGGTAGTCCACGAGGATTGTCCGCCGATGGTGACAATGCACGATGTAGGGAGGGTTGGCCGACCCGCTGGAGTAGCTGCCCGCTTGCACGGTCGGTGTCTCGCCTGGGGAGGCTGACGTCGGAGCCAGGGGGACACAGCCCGTCAGGCAAAGCACGGCGGCAAGCGCGAGCCGTATTGGAACCCTCATTCCCCTCATTGCTGGTAATTTTGGTCGTAGTTTCAAGCTTGTGCTGGCGCGCCCTGCTGGACTCGAACCAGCGACCCACAGCTTAGAAGGCTGTTGCTCTATCCAACTGAGCTAAGGGCGCTCACGACTGCTAATGCGTCCACATCTCCAGCCGGTCGTAGCGGAAGTTGTCCGCGTACATTTTCGGCTTAACCTTCCGTTCCCGCGGCAGCTCAAGGTCGAATGCGATCCCGTTCCGCTGCGCAAAAGCCACGGCTTCTTCCCTGGTGTCGAAAAACAACCGCACTTGCTTCTGGGTATCTGTGCTGCCGATCCACCCCATCAGCGGATCCGGGCGGCTCGGCGCAGCCGGTTCGAACTCCAGCACCCACTTGTCAGTCCCGGCCCGACCCGACTGCATCGCCGTCTTTGGCGGCTGAAAGATGCGCGCCCGCATCAGCACTAAACTCCGTCTTAACATGGTCGGGGCGGCCGGATTCGAACCGGCGGCCTCGTGTACCCAAAACACGCGCGCTGACCAGGCTGCGCCACGCCCCGCTTGATCAACTCGCCTATCACATCAGCCGACGTCGTGGAACATCGGGGCCAGCACCTTGTCGCCCACCGTGATCCCCAGCCGAGCTGTCGTTCCTCCGGCCAGCTCCAGGGTGGCGATCACGTCGCCATGGCTGGAAATATCCCGCAGACTGTGCGGCACGGTGTTCTCCGCAATCGAGTCGATCACCCCGTCCGGTTTTATGAACACCATATCCAGCGGGACCAGGGTGTTCTTCATCCACATGTGGGAGATTTGCGGCACGTCCCAAACGAACAGCATGCCCTGGTCGGGCGGCACCGATTTCCGGAACATCAGCCCGGTCTCCTGTTCCTGGGGCGTGGTCGCCATCTCTACGTTGAACACGTGCTTCTGCCCATTCTTCGTGATGATGGTGATCTGCTGCTTGGGCAGCTCCGGTTGAGGCCCCTTCGGCTCGGGCTGTGCCCATGCGGCCGCCGGCAAGGCGGCCAGGGTCAGCAGAAAGAACCGGCGGTTCATCGGCCAGGCACCTCCGGCGGGACCACGGTCTTTACCAGAGATGCGTCCAGGGCCTCGAATTCGGTGTATCCGATGGTCGCATAGAGCTCCGCCCGGGTCTGCATCCGGTCCAGCATTCGATGGGTTCCGCCGTCGCGGCGGATGGCTGCGTACAGTTCCTCTTGGGCCTTGTTGGCAACGCGGAGCGAGCTGACTGGCCAGATAACCATGCGGTAGCCCATGGCCTCGAACTCGGAGGCGGTGAAGAAGGGGGTGCGGCCGAACTCGGTCATGTTGGCCAGCAACGGGGCGTTCACCCGTTCGGCGAACTCCCGGAACATCTCGGCGCTAGACAGGGCCTCGGGAAAGATCGCGTCTGCCCCTGATTGCAGGTAGAGCTTGGCCCGGGTCACGGCGCCATCCAGGCCTTCGCTCGCCGCGGCATCGGTTCGGGCGATCACGTACAGATGCCGCCGGGCTTTGGCTGCAGCGGCCACCTTGGTCGCCATGTCGTGAGGGTCGGCCAGCTTCTTATCGTTCAGATGGCCGCACTTCTTGGGTAGCAACTGGTCTTCGATATGCACTGCTGCAGCGCCGGCATCCTCGAAGCTCCGAACCATGTGCATGACGTTCAGCACCTCGCCGTAGCCGGTGTCGCCGTCCACCAGCACTGGTAAGCCGGAGGCCCGGGTCACCTGGCGGATGAAGAAGCAGACTTCATCGACCGTGATTATGCCGAGGTCGGGCAGGCCCATCTGCGCGGTCATTGCGGCGCCAGACAGATAGACCGCCTGGAATCCCGCGGCTTTCGCCTGCAGGGCGGCCATGCCGTTATGCGCACCGGGTATCTGCACAATGCCGGGCCGCCGAAGCAGCGCCCGGAACCGCTCCCCCGCGGCACCCGCGGGCAGATCGGCCGCGACCAGATACGTCATCGGAACACTCCCCGGTAAATCAGTGGAAGAATAGTGCTGTGAGCAGGGCAAAGACGGGCAGCAGCAGGGCTGCGGAGAGGGTCATATAGGAGAAGAAGCCGGGCATGCGCACGCCCCTGTGTGCCGCAACTCCCCGGACCATCAGGTTGGGGGCGTTCCCGATATACGTGAGCCCACCGAAAAAGACTGCGCCCGCCGATAATGCCTCGAGCGCCCGCACCTGCTCCGGAGCGATCGCGGGCGCATGGATCCCCGCGAGATTGAAGAACACCAGGTAGGTCGGGGCATTGTCCAGAAACGCCGAGAGCATGCCGGCCAGCCAGAAATACGCGACCGGCCGCGGCTGGCCCGCCGCATCCAGGGTCAGCCGAAGCACCGGAGCGAGAGGGCCGCTCAATCCGGCCTGCAACATGGTCAAAACCGGTGCGATAGTGATAAAGATCGCCAGGAACAGCTCGGCGACCTCGACCATCGGAGCCCAACCGAAGTCGTTTGCCTGGCGCAGCGCGCGGGGCGTGATCGCCGCCGACAGGCACGTCACGGCCGCGAACACGCCTATGGCGACTAGCCGCATCAGGCTCACCGGCTGGCCCGCCAGGGTCACGGTTCTGGCATCCACCACGCCTTGGGCCAGGACCGCCGCGCCGGTCACAAGTATCAGCGCCGCGTTGCCCCAGCCTCGAATACGCAGCCGGTCCGTCTGGGGGCCCGGTGGGTCATCCCGCGCCAACCACTTATCGAGACAGTAGAACACGCCGAGCAGCAGGAAACTGAGAACCAGCAACGGCTGCCACAAATGCCGGGTGGTCCAGAAGAACGGCACACCCTGGAGGAAGCCGATGTAGAGCGGAGGATTGCCCAACGGGGTCAGCGCGCCCGACGCATTCGCTATCAGCACGATCAGGAACAGCGCCAAGTGGACCTTGCGCCTTCGGTGGGCATTCGCGTGTAGGAGCGGGTTAATCATCACCATGGCCGCGCCGGCCTGGCCCATCACGATGCCCAGGCCCATTCCTGCGGCCAGCATCGCGGTGTTTCCGGCCGGGGTCCCCGCCGCACCGCCGCGGATCAGCACCCCACCTCCCGAGGCATAGAGCGCCAGCAGGAGCGTGATAAACGGCAGATACTGGATGAGTAATGCGTGCCATGCCGTGCCGGCAGCCTGGGCCGGACCGGTGGCCACGGCCATGGGCACGAGCAGGGCGGCGATCCAGAAGCCGCTCACCCATGCCATGCGGCGATGCCAAAAGCGTGGCGCCAGCGCGGGCAGGACCACGATCGAGAGCAAAATGCCCAGGAAGGGTGCCGCCCAGACCAGCGCGGGTGCCTCAGTCGGTTGCATGCCTGCGACCCTGCAAGTAAACCTCCGCGGCGCGCGAAAAATGGGCGTTGGAACGAATGGATATGACCGGTGAGCGGCGCATCCCCGCGCCGCGGAAAATGGTGTGGGACGCGTTGAATGATCCGGAGATCCTGAAGACTTGCATTCCGGGTTGTGACAGTCTGGTGGCTGAGTCACCCCAGGATATGAAGGCCACGGCCTCGGTCCGGATCGGGCCGATCTCGACCAAGTTCAACGGCAAGGTTCACCTTTCTGATATCGACGAGCCGAATGGCTACACGATCTCTGGTGAGGGTCAGGGCGGGGTGGCCGGCTTTGCGAAGGGAGGTGCCAAGGTAAACCTGGACGAGGAAGAAACATCCACGACGCTGCTAAAGTACGAGGTGCATGCACAGGTGGGCGGCAAGATGGCCCAGCTCGGCGCCCGGTTGATTGATTCTACTGCCAAATCCATGGCTGACACGTTCTTCGACCGTTTCACCAAGGAGCTGACCGAGAAGATGGGTCCCCGTCCCGAACGCGCGTTCCCCTCGGCGCCATCCGAAGCGGTCATCCCGGTCAGCCCCGCCGCGGTCCCACGCCCGATGCGCATACGCGATATGATCCCGCCGAAGCCGCTGGGTTATCCCCTGGCAGCCTGGATCGGAGTCGCCATTTGGATCGTTATCCTGTTCATCATCGTGGCACCTCTGATCTAGTGAGCTCCCTCCCCGCTTCGGTCTCCGACACCGCCCATCTGCTCGCGGAGCATGGCTATATTGCCGATTCGGAGCTTGCGACCACCGTCCATCTCGCCATTGCCATGCGCCGGCCGCTGTTTCTGGAGGGCGAGCCAGGTACCGGCAAAACCGAGATCGCCAAGGTGCTGGCCGCCGGCCTGAACCGTCGGCTGGTGCGCTTGCAGTGCTACGACGGCATGGATCTCGGGGCCGCGGCCTATGAGTGGGATCACTCCCGCCAGCTCATGGCCATTCGCCTAGCCGAGGCGGCGGGGGAGACTGATCCGGAGCGTCTGGCCCGGGATATCTATACGCGGGAGTATCTGCTGGCGCGGCCATTGCTGTCGGCGATTGACCCGGATCTTCCCCCGGCCGTCCTGCTGATCGATGAGCTCGACCGGGCTGACGAGCCGTTTGAAGCCTTTCTTCTGGAGCTGCTGGCCGACTTCCAGATCACCGTGCCGGAGTTCGGCACCGTGCGCGCTCGAACCGTGCCAGTGGTAGTTATGACGTCGAACCGCACGCGCGAGGTCCACGACGCCATTCGCCGCCGCTGTCTGTATCACTGGGTGGACTACCCGGACGCGGTTCGCGAACGCGCCATTCTGGGCACCAAGGCTCCCGATGTGCCTCAGAACCTTTCGGCCCAGGTCGTCGCTTTCGTCCAGCAGCTTCGCAAACAGGACCTGTTCAAGCTTCCTGGTGTAGCGGAGACGATCGATTGGGCTACGGCGCTCCGGCATCTGAACCAGACCGAACTGAAGCCTCAGATCGTGGACGAAACGCTGGGTGCGTTGCTGAAATACCAGGACGATATTGCCCGCATACGCGGCGCAGAGGCTGCGCGGTTTGTGACCGAAGCCCGGGAGGCGGCCGAGGCGGCATAGGGATGCGAGGTGCGGCGCTGGAGTCTCACACCTCGCCGGCGATCACCTCATCGAGCGCGATTTTCATCCCCGCTGCGACCACTCCCACGCATTCGGCCGGGACCCCATTTGCCGCACACGCCACCAGAGCCGCCCGCCGCACCTCCTCGTCAGTCGCTTGCAGCATCAACGCCACCAACGCATCCCGGCAGACAGCATGCAGCACGTCGGAATGACCCGACATCGAACTATCCTATTATCCGTAACGCCTTTTGGTCCAACTAATGCAACCACAAGTCAACTCTGCCCTTTTGGATACATCGCAAGTAGTATACCGGCTGTCCGCGAGGGCCCATACTCAGCCCCTATGCTGAACCCTTCTTAGGTCGTCGATCACCAGGCGTGGACCGCGGCTGTTGGTTCTTTCAATCGCAGGTTGCGTGACGGCTTGAGCAATCCGAGCCTGAGCCTAGCCCTTTTTGGACCTTCCGCTAGGCGTCGACGTGCCAAAACTGGAGGGTCAACTGATTTTTTTGGAATCGTTCCTGGACCCGGCATTTGCCAAATCGGAGAAGATTGCCGGACGCACTAATCTCGCCAAGAGGGAGTTCTGAGAGCAGAGCCGATCTCTGTCTTTGCTACACACCGAGATGTTACTTCAGTTCGTGCGGATGGCTACATCGCCATCCCCTGATTCGCAGGGCTCGCGGTGCTGCCGAGCCGGCTACAACAGCAGCGGGGCGCACTACACCGTAGTTACGAAGATGGCCGGCTCGGCCGCCGACCATAACAGATGGTGGTAGTGCGGCGGGCTGCCCGCTCCTTCAGGCGGCCAGCCGCCGATTATTCGGCGGGAAGATAGATCTCCTCGCCTTTTTCGACGAATTCGCGGCTCCTGTCCTCCATTCCGGCAATCCGCTCCGCCTCTTTGCGTAGATCCTGGGTGATCTGCATGGAGCAGAACTTGGGCCCGCACATGGAGCAGAAATGCGCCACTTTGTGCGCCTCCTTGGGCAGGGTCTCGTCGTGGAAGCTGCGGGCGGTGTCGGGGTCGAGCGAGAGGTTGAACTGATCCTCCCAGCGGAACTCGAAACGGGCACGGCTGATCGCATCGTCCCGGAGCTTGGCGGATGGATGGCCCTTGGCGAGATCGGCGGCGTGCGCGGCGATGCGATAGGTGATCACGCCGGTTTTTACGTCTTCGCGGTTGGGCAGGCCGAGGTGCTCCTTGGGCGTGACGTAGCAGAGCATGGCGGTGCCGAACCAGCCGATCATGGCGGCGCCGATGGCCGAGGTGATGTGGTCGTAACCGGGGGCAATGTCGGTGGTGAGAGGGCCAAGTGTGTAGAACGGAGCCTCGCCGCATTCCTCGAGCTGTTTATCCATGTTGATCTTGATCTTGTGCATCGGGACGTGGCCCGGCCCCTCGATCATGACCTGGCAGCCTTTGTCCCATGCGATCTTCGTCAGTTCACCTAAGGTTTCGAGCTCGGCGAACTGGGCGCGATCGTTGGCATCAGCGGTGGAGCCCGGGCGTAGGCCGTCCCCGAGCGAGAACGAGACGTCGTATTTGCGCATGATGTCGCAGATTTCGTCGAACCGCTCGTAGAGGAAGCTCTCCTTGTGGTGGGAGAGGCACCAGCGCGCCATGATGGAGCCGCCGCGGGAGACGATGCCGGTGACGCGTTTGGCGGTGAGCGGCACATAGGCTAGCCGCACGCCGGCATGGATGGTGAAGTAGTCCACGCCCTGTTCGGCCTGTTCAATCAGCGTGTCCTTGAAGACTTCCCAGTCGAGTTTCGCGGGATCGCCGTCCACTTTTTCGAGGGCCTGGTAGATGGGCACCGTGCCGATGGGCACGGGGGCGTTGCGGATGATCCAGTCGCGGATGTTGTGGATGTTGCGGCCGGTGGAGAGGTCCATCACCGTATCGGCGCCCCAGCGGATGGCCCAGACGAGCTTTTCCACCTCCTCGGCGGCGCCGGAGGTGACGGCGGAATTGCCGATATTGGCGTTGATCTTCACCAGGAAATTGCGGCCGATGATGACCGGCTCGAGCTCCGGATGGTTGATGTTGGCGGGGATGATGGCGCGGCCGCGGGCGACCTCCTGGCGGACGAATTCAGGGGTGATGAATTCGGGGATCTCGGCGCCGAAGTCCTCGCCATCGGCACGGCGCGCTGCGGCGCCCTCCAGGACCCTGGCGCGGCCGAGGTTCTCCCGGTGGGCGACGTAGATCATTTCCTCGGTGATGAGGCCGGCGCGGGCGAATTCGAGCTGCGTGACGAGCTGACCGTGCTTGCCGGCGTAGACCGGGTGGTCGGCCGGACAGAGAGGGACGAGTTTGTCGCCGGCGGCACCGCCGTTGTCCTCCGGCTTGATGGCGCGGGCGTCGGTGCGCTCGAAGCCGCGGCGGGCGAGCCAATCACGGCGGACGGGCGGCGTGCCGGCCTCGAGGTCTATGGCGATGGCGGGGTCGGTGTAGGGGCCGGAGGTGTCGTAGGCGCGGTACGGCGGTTCGTTGGCGGTGGGGTGAAGCGCGATCTCGCGGAAGGGGACGAGGATGTCGGGCCGGGCTTCGGGCGAAGTGTAGATTTTGCGCGAGCCAGCGATCGGGCCCGTGGTCACGGAGGACGGACGGGCGGCCACTTTGGACTGGATGGTCATGGGCTTTTTGCACTCCCCGGCAGGGGGCTGGCCGGTTTTGGGGCGGGGAATGCGGTTTGTTTTGCCCCGTCCCTACGCCGGCATGACCCGGATCAGGTTCAAGGGTCACCGGCGCCGGCGCTCTGGCACCCCTGCCGGAACTCTCAGCCCCAGATTAGCGGGGCCCCCCTCGGTGCAAAGAAGGATGGGACGGAGGGGGTCGGATGTCAAATGGGGCTGGGGCTGGGAGGGTCGCGGCGGTTGAAATCGGGCGGTGAGGCCGGTAGAACGCATCAGGAACATGGTATGGGAGTCAGGCGGCCCCCGGGGAGGCGTATTGGTGCGAAGCGGAGATCGGTACCGATGCCGGTTTTTGGGGGTTAACAACGGTACCGTTCGGCCATTCGGGGGACTTGACAACGGTACCGATGGGGGATTGGCGGGGGTTGACAACAGTACCGTTGGGCATTTTGGGGGCTTGACAACGGTACCGATGGAGATTTGGTTTCGGAAAAGGATTGAAGTGGGCTCGGGTCGGCCGGGTTAGCGGCTGGCTGGCGAGACGCCGGCTGCAGCGAGAATATCGGTCAGGTTGTCGGGCCAGATTTGCTCCGCGGTTGAGCGCAGGTCGGCGAGAGACCACCAGCCGCCCTCGGTCATGACTTCATGCTCCAGTTCGGTCCAGCGTTCGTTTGAAAGTTGCGGATTGTTGGTTCGGATCAGAAAATAGCGCTCGTCGGCCTGGACGGTGTCGCCGTCGGGCGTTTGGAAAGTGGTGATACGGCGGGCTATTTGCGGTCCGGGATGACCGATGGTCAGTCCGGTTTCTTCGAACATCTCCCGGCAGGCTGCCTGTTCGTAGGTTTCACCAGGGTCAAGGCCGCCACCTGGGGTGGCCCAAAAATCGCTAGCCCGACAGAGGGCCTTGAGCGTGCTCGAATTTGAACAGGAGCACGCGATTGTTCGCATCGATGATGAGCAGCCGAGAGGATGGGCGTTGGGTGCTCATGACCCGCTGCTCCTGTTCATGTGGGACCAGCATCGCTTCCGGCAGTTGGGATTGAGCCGCCCAGTTCGACGAGGCAAAACAGAACTGCAAGGCAGCAGCATTTCAGGGTAAAGACAATTCTAGCACTCAAGCTTTCCATGCCCGCCACAGGCGGCGCGAGATAAGCAATCGCCAGCCACAACAGAAGGGCAACCGGCATAGCTGCCGCAATGACAGCCATGCCGGCACGGCGCTGCCGTATGAAGCCGACTTTCTCTGATTCCGCATTATTCATAGCGTGCATCATACAACAGGACGCCCAGCCTGCGAGTTCCGCGCGCCTTGCCGTAGGATAGGGGGCTAGGGTATATGTCCCCTCAATGACCCATACTGTCCGTAACAAACATAAGCTGCTGGCCCGTGTCCGCCGCATCCGGGGCCAGATGGAGGCCATCGAACGCGCACTCGATGGCGAGGCGGGCTGCGAACAGGTCATGCACCTCATTGCTGGCGCACGGGGGGCAATGGCCGGATTGATGGCGGAAGTGATCGAGGACCATGTTCGCACGCATCTGATCGCTACGGGGAAGCACCCGAACGCACTGAACACCGCGGCCGCTGCGGAGCAACTGCTCGAAGTGGTCCGCACCTACCTCAAGTGAGAGCGCTATGAGCGAGGCAATTTCGCACCGACACTCGCACGTTTTCCTTGGCGAAGGACACGAGAGGAGCGAGCGAAAGACGTGGGCCGTCATTTGGCTCTGCGGAGCCATGATGATTGCGGAAATCGTCGGCGGTTTGCTGTTCCGTTCTATTGCGCTCGTCGCCGACGGCATGCACATGAGCACGCATGCGGGGGCTTTGCTGCTTGCTGCACTCGCTTATGGTTTTGCGCGCAAGCACGCCGACGATCCGCGCTTTGCGTTCGGCACGGGCAAGCTAGGCGATCTCGCTGGGTTCACAAGCGCAATCATTCTGGCGATGATTGCCGTCCTCATCGGCTATGAGGCCGTAAGCCGGTTTTTTGCGCCGGTGCCAATCCACTTTTCCCAGGCCATCCCGATTGCCTGCCTTGGGCTCGCCGTGAACGTCGCAAGCGCGTGGATACTGAGTGGTGGCGATCACGGCCACAGCCACGGGCATTCTTATAGCCACGGTGGAGATCATGACCACGATAACGCGCGGCGGCGCATCGTCACGCGCACCGGCGCGGTTGTGCTTGAGGTTTTCGAGGACGGCATTCCGCCGCGCTTCCGCCTGCACGCTGAAACTGGCCCCAGCCTCAACGCTGCCGAGACAGCCATTGAAACCGTACGTCCGGATGGAGCGCGGCAGCTATTTAGTATGGCGAGTCGCGGAAATTATCTGGAATCAGTTGAAGAAATGTAAGCGATTCGGCGGCACCACATGGGCGGCGCGCGGCATTCGTGTGATCGAAGGGCCGCATGGATGAGACGCTAAACGGATCCGGCCCTGATGAGAGCGCTCATACGACAGATCGTAAGAGCGCACACAACGTCCGAGTGGAGGTTATCACGCGGGGCGAGCGCCGGCGGAGTTGGACGCTGGAGCAAAAGCGCGAGATTGTGGCTGAGAGCCTCGGGCCCGAACTGACCCCGAGCGAGGTGGCGCGCAAATACGCGATCGGTACGGGGCAGCTTTATACCTGGCGTCGAGAACTGTGTAAGCGTCGTCTGATCGTAAGCGTTGCGGCGAGACCCTGCCCGATTTTCCTTGACGGCAGCCGTGCGGCGTATCAGAGGCCGGCCCATCCTCTGTGCTGGGGTGGATTACGCCGGCTGCCGCTGGATGCGTTTCACGCGGTGCTTCTGGTAGGCGATAATCTCACGGGCGAGAGGCAGACGAGCATCGAAACGCAGGTGCGTGATGGAGACAAACGCGGCGTTCTTGGCCTCGTCTCCAAAATCGAGGCGGCACACAATGCCTCCCTCGTCACCGGCGTAGCTGATCCAGGTGATTGAGCAGGCGGCGGAGGTTTGGCTCGCAGCGTTCTTCGCGACGAGAGCGGCGAGCAGCTCGGGTGTGGGGCGCGCGGGCAGTGGCAGAGCCTGTTGCAGCTTCCCCATCAGGCGGTCAACCTGGGTTGGATTATCGATCATGCAGCTGCCGCCAATTCCGTGAGTTCAGTCGGATGCCAATTCCACGGCAGCAGCGCCTCCAGTGCGTTCGCCTTAGTCTTGCCTGAGACGATGCGCTCGAGCACATCAGTAAGCCAAGCCATCGGCTCGACACTATTCAGCTTGGCGGTCTCGATCAGCGTCATCGCGATGGCCCAATGCCGGGCTCCGCCGTCCGATCCGGCGAACAAGGCGTTCTTGCGTGTGAGGGTCACCGGTCTGATCGAGCGCTCGACCACGTTCGTGTCCATCTCGATCCTCCCGTCATCGAGGAATGCCACCAACCCCGGCCAGTGCCGGATCGCATAGCGCATCGCTTTCGCCAGCTCGGAGACGGCGGATATACGAGGCAGCTGCTCCTGCAACCAAGCATGCAACGCCTCCACGATCGGCCGACTTCGCGCCTGGCGCATGCGCTCCCGATGATCGGCAGAATGCCCGCGAATCTCGGCCTCGATCGTATAGAGTTCGCGAATGCGCGCCAGCACATGCCCGGCCAGCGGCGACTTCGTCGCCTGATAGAAATCGAAGAACGGCCGCCGCATATGCGCCCAGCAGAACGCCAGCTTGACCGAATCGTCGCTGCGGTCCCCGGCCAGTCGCTTGAACCCGGCGTAGCCGTCCACCTGCAGCACACCGCGAAACGCTGCCAGGTGCGCTGACGGATGCGCGCCCTTACGATCCTCGGAATATACATACGCCGCCGCCGGGTGCGTCGGACCGGACCACGGTCGGTCATCCACCGCATAGCACCACAATCGCCCGGTTTTGGTTCGGCCGCGGCCCGGATCCAGCACCGGCAATGTCGTGTCATCCGCAAAGACCTTCTCAGACGACAGCACCGTGCTGACCACCAGGTCATAAAGCGGCTTCAGCCACCAGCAGGCTCGGCCAACCCAGTTGCTCAGCGTCGAGCGATCCAGATCGATGCCCTGCCGCGCCAGCATCTTGGACTGTCGATGCAGCGGCAGCGAGTCGCAATACTTGCTGACCAGCACATGCACCACCATGGCCTCGGTCGCCAGGCCGCCATCGATCGGGCGCTCCGGCGCTGGCGCCTGCACCACGGTTCCCTCGCACGCCCGGCAGGCGTAACGCGGCCGGCGCGTGACCCGCACCCGAAGCTGCGCGGGCACGATATCGAGCTGTTGGCTGCGCGTTTCGCCGATCACATGCAGCGCGCCACCACAGCAGGGGCACTCGCGGTGCTCGATGTCCACCACCACCTCGTAGCGCGGCAAGTGTGCCGGCAAATCGCCGAGATTGCGCTGCGCCGGTGCCGCTCGGCGCTTCTGCTCCTTCGGCTCTGGTGCAATAGTGTCCTGTGCCGCCTGGTTCGCGGCGACCGTTTGCTCCAGATCCTCGAGCCCCAATTGCAACTGGTCATCGGTGAGTTGCTCGGAGCGGCGGCCGAACCGATGGCGCACCAGCCGATGAATGAGCAGGCGCAGCTTGTCATTCTCGGTATCGAGCTCTCGCACGACGTCGCGCAGCATTTGCTGCAGCGTCGCGGGATCGTCAGGCAGGTTGTCCAGATCGATTCGCACGCTGCGATTCTGAACGACGCCGCCGAATCGGTGCCAGCCGATTTTTATCGGCGACGCGGGTTTTTATCCCGCCAGTTCCGGTGCTCGTCGCGGCTGCGCTGCGCGCCATTCACAGCCATCCAGCAGCGCCGCCAATTGCGCGCTCGAGAGCATGATCCGGCCAGTCGTCTCGGATGACGGCCAAACAAACTGCCCATGCTCCAGCCGCTTGGTCAGCATGCACAGGCCGGCGCCATCATGCCATATCAGCTTGATCAGTCCTGCGCGACGCCCGCGGAAGGCATACACAGCGCCATCGAACGGGTTGTCGCGCAGCGACTGCTGCACCAGCATTGCCAGCCCCACCATACCCTTGCGCATATCGGTCACGCCGCAGGCGAGATACACGCGCAGGCCGGGTGCGAGTGTGATCATCGGCCTTGCAGCATGCCCAGGACTCGCCGCAATGCCCGATCATCTACCTGCCCATCAACGCGCACCAATATGCCGCCCGGCAGCACGATCTCGATTATTCCCAGCGGCCGGGGCGATTGCGGGATCGTTACTGGCGGGGCGGGCGGCTCAGCCGGTAGCTGGCCGGCCAGCCGCGTCGGCGCCAGCTCCACTTGCGCAAACCGTGTCGGCCGCCTCATCCGCTCCGTCGGAGCCGGCAACAGTTCTCGACGCCAGGTATAAAGCTGCCCCGTACCGATCGCGTATTTGCGCGCCACCTCGCTCGGGGTCAGTTCGGGCCCGAGGCTCTCAGCCACAATCTCGCGCTTTTGCTCCAGCGTCCAACTCCGCCGGCGCTCGCCCCGCGTGATAACCTCCACTCGGACGTTGTGTGCGCTCTTACGATCTGTCGTATGAGCGCTCTCATCAGGGCCGGATCCGTTTAGCGTCTCATCCATGCGGCCCTTCGATCACACGAATGCCGCGCGCCGCCCATGTGGTGCCGCCGAATCGCTTACGAAGAAATTCCCGAACCACATGCGTTCTCGGCCCGGCTTCGCCTCGCGGGAGACGATTACTCGATCACCTTCGAGGAACACGAACACACGCACGGCCTCGCGCACCGCGATAACAACATGCGTGCTGCTGTCATTCACGTAATGGCTGATGCCACCGTATCGGTGCTCGTGATCGTTGGCCTGCTGCTTGCCCGTGCATTCGGGTGGCTTTGGATGGACCCACTCGTTGGCCTTGTCGGCGCATTCGTCATTGCGAGCTGGTCCTACGCTTTGGTGCGCGATACCGGAGCCATCCTGCTCGACATGAACCCGGACCGGAGCATGGCCGATAAGCTGCAGCAGGTGATCGAAGGGGAAGGTGATCGAATTGATGATCTTCATCTATGGCAGCTCGGACCGGGCCACCTTGGGGCGATTGTGTCCGTGAGCACACATCAGGCGCGCGGGCCGGACTATTATCGGGCAAAGCTGGCACGGTTCCGTTCGCTATCGCATCTTACCATTGAGGTTCAATCGCACCGTGCCGCGTGAACGTTATCTGCGTGCGGTCGACGAAATTCCGGCGGGCTGATATTAGACGCGTCAACGCCGATGATCAATCGGGCCGGACGTCACCGTGAAGTTCCAGCGCACCAAGCGTGCCGTCGCTTCCACACCCTGCAATAGTGCCACCGCGATGCTGGTACGAATGCGATCCGCACTGGTGAGTACAATGCATGCGCTTCCCTCAATGGCGGCCGGTGGAGCGTGATGGGAAGTATGTGGGCTCAGCGAAAGATCAGGTGCTCGTTGCTAGCTGCTGACAAGGATAGTCGGATAAGGTCGGCATGTGCTCCAATCTGGGCCGCTGATTGTTCGGGCGAAAGGTGAGTTGTATCCAGCACTAACAGCTCGGGCACAGCGGGATATTGCAGTGTATCCGAGGCAAAGTAGCTCTGAAGCTCGATTGGGTCTCTGAGCTTTTTACCGATGCGGTCCTGACTCTGAAGGCGGCGGCTGTTCTCTTCCGGCGCAACTTCCAGGACAACAGGAACCAGGGGAATGCGACGAGAAATGGCGAGTTCAACCACGTGCCTCCAGGCTTCAATTTCGTGCGGAGCGTTTTTGCAGAGGGCATTGGTCATTACGAAAACTTCGGTTGCAGGGCGTCTGCGCAGTCTTGCATATGCAGCGTCACGCACCTGCTCGTACAGTCTTCGCCGGTCAGGATCAGCGACGCCAGTGCAGGCTATCGCGACATCGTGCAACAAGTTGTTGTGGATAAATCGAGCGCGGATTCTTTCTGCAAGCACAGAACCAATCGTCTTTTTGCCGGCGCCGAGCCATCCATTCAGGTGAATGATCAATTTGCCTTCTCGCTACTTGGTCCGGGCCGTTACAGGGGGGCTCATCGTAAGAATCGGCGCCAGAAATAATAGGCTTTACAACCGGATATCCGCGAAAATGCGGTCTGCGGTTGCGCGTACCATGCCTGTGCTGCGATCAACCAGGCCGGCTTTTTCTAGTGCATGAACGTCGGCCTGCACGCGCCGGAGATGACGGCCCAGGTGACGAGCCAAAGCTGAGACGGACGGCTCCGGGTGGGTATGCAGGTGGCGCAGCAGGCGATAACGCTCGCCCGTCATTACTGACGCCAGACCCTCCCATGACTCGAAAGCAAGGACGCGCTCTGCTTGGGCCTGCTCGCCGCGTTCCGCACGCTTCCAGGCCGAGCGAAATGCCTCCAGGTCGTCCCGGAGGCTGCCGCCCACCATTAATTTTATATGTCTATTCATCCTCGTCCTCCTTGGTTCGAAGCGTTAAGGCTCTTCGACGCCCAGACGATGGCGATGATCGCCCTTACCTCGTTCGTTATCGTAACAGACCGTCCGATGGCCGGGATAACCGTAGAACAGCCGGTATTTGAAGCCATGGCTTGATCCCGGAACCAGTTCCGGCAAATGCCACAAGACCACCTCGGAAAGTCAAGTCCGTATTCTTGCTGGATAAACGGGTTGGGGTTGTAGTGACATTTGGGCTTATAGCAGGCGCGGTGCGCTCGGCGTGGGCGCGGTCCTTTTGCGCCTTTGGCATTGCATAGATATGACATGGATTGTCGTATGCTGTCAGTAGGCATATGACAGATATTGTCGGGAGGCTCGGTAGCCGTCGCCGGAAGCGAAGATCAGTCCAGCGTCTCGCGATACGAATAGACCGCGATAGCACCAACAACGATCGCAAACAGCGCAATCGGCCAGACATCCGGCATGATCTCCGGCAGTCCGTTGCCCTTCAGCAGAATGCCGCGGCAAATTCGCAACACGTGCGTCAATGGCCACATCTCGCCGATCACCCGAGCCCAGACCGGCATGCCCTGAAACGGGTACATGAACCCCGACAGCATGAAAGACGGCAACAGCGCGAACTGCGCCAGTTGCTGCGCCTGCATCTGGGTCCGCGCAACGGTGGAGAAGGTGAATCCCAAGGCGAGGTTGCAGGCGATGAACAGACCGAGCACAAGCAACAGCAGCAGCACCGATCCCCGCACCGGAATGCCGAATACCACCACCGACATGAACAGGATCAGCAGCACCTGCACATAGCCCAGACCGACGTAGGGGATGATTTTGCCGAGCATGACCTCGACCGGGCGCACCGGCATGGCCAACAGATTTTCCATCGTGCCGGCCTCGCGCTCGCGGGTGATCGAGAGGGCGGTGATGATCAATGTCGAGAACGTCAGGATAATCCCGATCAGTCCGGGAACGATATTGAGCGCAGTGATTTCCTCGGGGTTATAGCGTGCGTGCAGTACCACCTGGAATGGCGGTGCATTGGGTTGGGATTGAAGATGAGGCGGCAGATCGCGAGCAAGAACATCTGCATTAAGCGCGGTTACCGCCGCCGTGGCATTGCCGATAGCAGTCGGGTCCGTGGCGTCGGCGTCCATGAGAACTTGTGGATGCTCGCCGCGATCGACCTCACGCGAGAAGCCGGGGGGAATGTTCAAGACGAACAGCACCTGGCCGCTGGCCAGCGCCTCATTCGCCTGTTTTTCGGTGCTGAACGAGCGTATATCGAAATAGCCGGTGTTGGCGAGCGCCGTCTCCAGCGTGCGTGTGTAGTTCGATTGATCCGCGGCGAGCACCCCAGTCGGGAGATGCCGTGGATTGGCGTTCAAGGCGTAGCCGAACAGGAATAGTTGGATCAGCGGCAAGGCCACTGTCATTGAGACGGTGGCGCGGTCGCGGCGCATCTGCATCCATTCCTTGCGCAGCACTGCGCCCACGCGGGCGAAGGAGAATTTTGTCACAGCGCCGGCTCCTGCGCCTGCAAAAGATGAATGAATACGTCATCGAGGCGCGCCGGGACCTCCTCCCACGCCAGGTTGGGCGCGCGTATCGTGATTGCCCGCTGCAAGGCCCTGCGATCAAGGCTGACGATGCGCAGCGCGCGCCCGAAGATGGTGGCAGTTTCCACACCGGGGGCGCCGCGGATAGCGCGCAGAACAGGCTCCAGGGCGTCTCCAGTGGTTTCGAATACGACCAGGCTGGAGTCGCGCACGACTTCGTCTACGGTGCCCTGAACGATCAGCCGGCCGCCCGCGAGATAGACGACGCGCTGACACCGCTCCGCTTCGTCCATGTAGTGCGTGGACACCAGGACAGTGATGCCCTCGGCTGCCAGATCGTTAATCATGTCCCAGAACTCTCGGCGCGCCTTGGCATCGACCCCAGCGGTCGGTTCGTCGAGCAAGAGCAGGCGCGGGCGGTGCAGGACGCAGGCGGCGAGTGCCAGGCGCTGCTTCCAACCACCGGAAAGCTCGCCGGCGAGCTGGCCGGCGCGGGCGGTAAGGCCGATCCGATCCAGTGCCGCGTCCACTGCGGCGACGCGGTTGCGGATTTGATAGAGGCTGGCGACGAAGTCGAGATTCTCCCGCACGCTGAGGTCGCCATACAGACTGAAGCGCTGGGTCATGTAGCCGATGGCGAGCCGAATCTCCGCGCTCTGGCGAAGCAGATCGAAACCCAGGCAGGTACCGCCGCCGGCATCGGGCTTCAGCAGGCCACACAGCAGACGGATGGTGGTCGTTTTGCCGCTGCCATTGCCGCCGAGAAAACCGCAGATCTCGCCTTCCGGCACGACCATGTCGAGGCCATCGACAACCTTGTTGCTGCCGAAACTCTTACAGAGCCCGTGCACGTCGATTGCAAGCTCGGTCATGGCAGTGTGACGGTGACCGGTTGCCCGGGTTTTAGCACCAGGGCTTCGTTAGCCGGGGGATGCGCCTCGATCAGATAGACAAGCTTGTCGCGCGTCTGTTCGCTGAAAATCACCGGGGGCGTGTATTCAGGCTGCGGTGCGACGAAGGACACCGTTGCAGTGAGATGCGGCGGGCAGGTGTCGCAGCTTATGTTCACGCGTTGGCCGGCATGAATGTGCGGCAACGACTGTTCGGGCACGAAGAAGCGAACCAGGATATTGGCCGGCGGTAGCAGCGACACGACCGGGGCGCCGGCATCTACCGTCTCGCCAGGCCAGGCATAGACGTCGGAGACGAGCGCATTGTCCGCCGCGGCGACATGCCGTTGGGCCAGGTGCCATTCGGCCATTGCGAGTTGCGCGCGCATCTGTTCCACCACCGCACGCTGGGCGGCGATCTCCTGCGCGCGCCCGGTCGGCGAGCGCATCTGCTCCAGCTTCGCCTGCGCGGCTTTCACGCGCGCTTCGGTGGAGAGAGCATCCGCCTGCGCTTGATCGAGCTTTTGTTGCGTGCCTGCGGCGGTTCGCACAAGCGCCTGCGCCCGTTGTAAATCCAGCGCTGCACGTTCGTGCGCGGCGATCGCATCGGCGAGATCGGCCGCTGCCTGGGCGATCTCGGTCTCGCGGCTGGCCGTCTCCAGGTTGCGAAGCATCGCTTCCGCCTGCGCCAGCTTACCGGCGGCATTGTCGCGAGCGGCGCGGTCGTAGGTATCATCCTGGGAAAACAAGGGAGCGCCGGCTTTTACCGTGTCACCCCGCCGCACAGCGAGCGAGGTCAGCAGACCCTGCTGCGTGGGTGCGACCTTGACGTAATCGGCATCGACATAGCCTTGCCATGTGAATGGCGCCGCCGCCGGTGTTAGCCGCCACCAGGCGACCGCGGCCGCGCCAGCAACCATCACGACGGCCAATGCTGCGGTGGCGGGCTTCATGCTGGCGGTTCCGTGCTGAGGCCGCGGAGGAAAACATCGAGGTGGGTGTCGATCACCCGCCGCGGATCGAAGGTGATATCGGTGTGCCGGCCGATCGAATTTTTCCAAAGCGCCATGGCGAGAATGGGCCCGGTGAACAGCGGCAATACCGAGTGCGGGTCCAGCCGGCGGAACTCGCCGTGTTCCATGCCGCGCGCCAGCACGCTTTCCAGCATCGCCATGCCGCGTTTCGCCACCTCCTCGGCGTACAGCCGGGCGATGGCGGGGAAGTTTCCTGATTCGGCCAGCACCAGCTTTGGGATGGCGATGATGTCGCTTTCAACCAGCGCCAGGGCATGCGCTGCGATGTGGCGCAGCAGCTCGGCACTGGAGCCGGTGTGGGTCGCGATGATGGCCTGGATGGCGTCGAGGTTCGGGCCCAGGCGGTGGCGCACCACGGCTCGGAACAGTTCCTCCTTGTTGGGGAAATAGAGGTAAATTGTGCCTTTGCCGATGCCGGCCCTGGCTGCGACGTCCTCCAGCCGGGTGGCGGCGAAGCCGCGCTCGGTAAACAGGGCGAGGGCCGCCTCGACGATCTCGGTTGGACGGGCTTCCTTGCGGCGCGACCGCCGCTTGGTGTCGGGCGGGGTATCGAGGACCATCGCACCTTAATTACTGACTGGTCGGTCATTAATCAAGGGGTCGGTAGCGAGCTGGTGAAGATTACGTGCCTGCCGAGCGTTCGTTTTGCGGTATCAACGCTGCAAGCACGCAGCCGATCACCAGCACTCCAACAGAAGCCAGCAGCGCAAGATGGAATCCGGCAATGAAGCCGACCGGATGAGCGATCAAAGAACCGAACAGTGCAACGCCAATCACGCTGCCGGCCTGACGCGCAGTGTTCAGTACTCCTGAAGCGACCCCGGACTGAACCCGTTCCACCGTGCCCAGCAGGGCGGACGTCATCGGTGGCACCGTTAACCCGATCCCGGCACCGATCATGACCAGCGGCCACCAGATGCGACCATACGCTGTTCCCGCACCGACCGAGAGAAGGCAGAAGCACCCGGCCGCGAAGATAGCCTGACCGGCGATCATCGGCATGCGTGCGCCAATTTTAGCGGCGATCCTGCCGGCAATTACATTCGCTGCAATGATGATGGCAGTCGGCGGGACGAACATAAGGCCGGTTGCAAGCGGCGTCGCCTTTTGCACTTTCTGAAAGAACAGGCTCAGCACGAAGATCAAGCCATAGAACGCCGAATTAATAAGCAGGCCGATAACTGTTGTCACGGTGAAGGTGCGATCGCGAAAAAAGGAGAGTGGCAGCAATGGCGCCCTGCGTGTCTTCTCAACGCCGATGAACCCGCTGGCGAGCGCCGCAAACAGGCAATACCCAATGATCACCAGAAGATCGGTCCAGCCTCGTTTGCCGCCTTCGATGATGGTGGCCGCCAGATCGGCGAGAGCGGCAATACCCAGTAACTGCCCAGCCGGATCGAGCCCTTGCTGTGCCGGGCGGCTTGTCTCCTCCGCATAGCGGAGCGTCATCCACATGCCCAGGAGGCCGATGGGCAGGTTAATGAAGAAGATGCTCCGCCAGCCGATACTGGCAATCAGTGCGCCGCCAATCACCGGTCCGGCTGCCAGCGCCACGCCTGCGCCGCCGGCCCAGATCCCGACCGCCCTGGCACGTGCGTCTTCGTCGCGAAAAGTATGGCTCAACAGCGCCAAAGAGCAGGGCACGAGAATGGCGGCGCCGATGCCCTGTATCGCGCGTGATGTAACGAGAACCATAAAGCTGGGCGCGCCGCCGCAAGCCACCGATGCAGCAGTGAATATCGCGAATCCTATGATAAACAGCCGCTTTGCTCCGAGCCGATCTCCGAGTGCACCGGAACTCAGGATCAAGCTGGCGAACACCACGGTGTAAGCGTTGACAACCCACTGCAGATCGGAAACGCCAGCACCAAGCGCAGTGCCGATCCGTTCGAGTGCCACATTCACAATCGTGACATCGAGCTGCACGACAACAAAGCCGAGGCTTGTCGCCGCCAGCGTCATCGCCTGAGACGGCGCTGCCGTGGGGCGAAATAGGACATCTTGGCTGACGGCCATCGGCAGTCTCTGCAGGTCGGTCGGAAGAGGTCGCTTCGAGGATGTCAAACGGTCTGGGGAGAGGACGGTTGCATCATCTTCGCTCATGCGAGTGGTGGGCCAGTGCGAGACACCCCCACCTCACCCCAACCCTCTCCGCCCCGAGGGCCGGAGAGGGGGAGGATCTCATGCGCTCATTTCATCTACAGCGGCGGGCCGCAGACCGGTATTACGGAACTCGCAATAACGCGATGGGTACTATTTTCGTAGCACACGTAACGGTTAGTCGCTCCAGATCAGCCCCCGCCGCCCAACCGGCCCCGCAACACTTCGTTCACCAGCGCAGGATTCCCCTTCCCGCCCATCGCCTTCATCACCTGCCCGACGAAGAACCCAAACAGCTTCTCCTTCCCCGACTTATACTCCGCCACCTTATCAGCATTCCCCGACAGCACTTTCTGCACCATCGCCTCGATCGCGCCGGTATCCGTAACCTGGCGCAACCCTCGCTCCTCAACGATGGCCACAGGCTCTTTCCCGGTCTCCACCATCGCCTCGAACACTTCCTTGGCGATGCGCCCGTTGATCGTCCCGTCCGCCATCAAATCCAATAACCGTCCGAGCCCGTCCGCCGTAACCGGCGGATCATCAATGCTGCGGCCCGTGCGGTTCAGCGCGGCAAAGAAGTCGCCCATCACCCAGTTCGCCGCCAGCTTAGAGTCCCTCCCCTTCGCCACCGTCTCGTAAAAATCCGCTGTCGCCTGCTCCGCGACCAGCACCCCGGCATCGTAAACCGGCAAGCCATAGTCCCGCATGAACCGGGCACGCTTGGCGTCCGGCAGCTCCGGCAGTCCGGACTTCAGCGAGGCAATCCACTCCTCCTCCAGCACCAGCGGCAGCAAATCCGGATCGGGGAAATAGCGGTAATCGTGCGCCTCTTCCTTGCTGCGCATGGAACGCGTCACCACCCGCCCCGCATCGAACAGCCGCGTCTCCTGCTCCACCGTGCCGCCCGATTCCCATACCTCGATCTGCCGCCTGGCCTCGGCCTCGATCGCCTGCATCACGAAACGCACGGAGTTAACGTTCTTCACCTCGCAGCGCGTGCGGAACGGCTCGCCATGCTTGCGGACGGAAACATTCACGTCGGCACGCAGGGACCCTTCCTCCATATTGCCATCACAGGTGCCGAGATATCGCATGATGGTACGCAGCTTGCGCAAATACGCCCCCGCCTCCTCCGGGGAGCGCAGATCAGGCTCGCTGACGATCTCCATCAGCGCGACACCCGCACGATTGAGGTCAATCAGCGACTTGCTCGGATGCTGATCGTGCAGCGACTTCCCCGCGTCCTGCTCCAGATGCAGCCGAGTAATCCCAACAGACTTCGAGCTTCCGTCCGCCAGCTCGATCTCGATCTCCCCATGCCCAACAACGGGATGCTGGTACTGGCTGATCTGATAACCGGCAGGCAGGTCAGCGTAAAAATAGTTCTTCCGGTCGAACCGGCTGACGGTGTTGATATGCGCCTTCAGCCCAAGCCCGGTCCGCACCGCCTGGGCGACGCATTCGCGGTTGATCACCGGCAGCATCCCGGGGAACGCCGCATCGACGAAGCTCACTTGCGTATTCGGCTCCGCGCCGAAATCGGTGGCGGCCCCGGAAAACAGCTTGGCCTTGCTGATGACCTGAGCATGGACCTCCATGCCGATCACGACTTCCCAGGGACCTGTGCTGCCTTGGATCACGTAGCTCATGCCCCGTCATATAACCCCAGCGGGCCGGACGGCCAGTAGTCTAGGTGGCCCGCCGATACCGGACGATGCCCACTCCCAGCAGCCCCAGGATAATCAGGACCACCCCGGCCGGTTCCGGCACCGCGGCATTCACAGTGCCGCCAACGGCGAACTCACCTTTCCCGATCATTCCGTTGATAGCGGCAATCGCAGCGGGGTCGAGCTGCACGGTCACAAGATTGCTGGTGTCCGCCTGTTTGAGCGCCACGCTGCCATAGAGCGGCCCCCCGACCAGCTCCGCATACAGCCTCGGATTCGGACTGACGCCATCGTTCAACGAGGCCGCCGGCACAGTCGGCGCGTAAAGAGACCAGGTCGGGTTCCCCACAACAGTATCGCGCCCCACAGTCATGGACGCTGAGGTGACCGTGCCGCTCTGTCCGGACAGATCGAAGACGAAATAGTCGTTGAACAAACCCTCGGCGTCATCGCCGGTGAGATAGCTCGTATTGCCGTCCGGCCCGCCCGTGGAGAAATTGGTCGCCTGGGTGCCCACCCATCCCTGAAAGCCATTGGTGTACACGTCCGCAGACCCACCGCCGGCGAAACTAAGCGCAAGGTATTCGTTGCGATCGAATGAACTACCCGCGAAAGCGTAATAGTCCGCCACGGCTGGACGGTACCCGCTCAGAGCTAACAGGACTGTAAAGCTCAGGCTCGCCAATCCACGCTTTTGCATGGTCGATCTCCGATATAAACGCCGACGCGTAAGTAACAGAATTGTTAATGAATGTCAAGGACAAATAAATTTTCGGCAATCTCCGGGGAAGGGACCTCCGGGGCGGGACCGGCTGATGCCCTGGACGTTGTAGCGGGGCTGGAGAGCAGCGATGTAGGCCGCTTCAGGTTGGCGAGTTCGTTGCAATCACGGTTGCGGCTTTACCCGTAAACCGGCTTCACGTAAGCGGACTTGGCGCTCGCGGCGTCGCGCAAGCGCCTTCCGCAGGTCCTCCGGCACATCGGCAGTGATCTCCGGCAGCGCGACCTCAGCGGTCGCGAGCGCAGGTTCGTTAGCGAGCGGGCGCACACGGAAAGCGTCCACCGTATACGGATACCCGCCGGCGGTCGCAGAAGATGAGCCGGTGACGTAGAACGTCTCGTGACGTTGTTCGGTAACGCGAGCGCCCATAGAACCTGTTGCATGAACACAGGTGAGTTCGTGGAGACGTGAATCTGGTAGCTGGCATCGTTGCCAACGATGACCCCTTGCAGGACTGTGCTGCTGGTGGGGTCGTAGAAAAACGAGAGAGAATGCTCGGCGCCGGTTGCCTCGGTGACAATGCACTCAAGGTCCATGAATTGTACGGCTGGCTGGGCTTGAGCATCGCACTCAAAATAGTAACTACTGAGGTTGACTACCCGGAACCACTCACCTGGCACAGTTTTGCCTCCCTCTGATTGGGTTTGTATTGCTATAAATGCCACAATGGCTGTTCGCGATTCGCGGACAAGCGCGTCGGTTTGGGTTTATGGGGCCGGCACAACGGAATAGTAGACCCCATTGGCGCCGTACGCGGGCGACAGCCACATCGTCCCGCAGTCATATCTCCCGAAAACCGGACGATAGACGCACCCTGCGGGCAAGACAGCATACGCTACTGGCCGCGGTGCAGCAGCGGCCGTGTATCCGGCGTTGACCCCGGCTGCATAGGCGTTGCTGGACGCCGCCGTGCCCGCGGCAACACCAACCGTCGCGCCAACGGCAGCGCCGGCCGCGGCGGCTTCCCAATAGCTTCCTCCACCGCAATTGTAGCAGCCGGAACCGCCATAATAGTTCACGGTGCTGGGTGCATGATAGTAGCCGCTTGTCGTGCCGTAATATCCCGTGTGGTTGTAGCTGTACCCGTTCGTGGTCGTGCCGTGATAATAGCCGCCATAGTTGCTTGCGTGCGCGCAGTCGCCGCCGCTGCAGGCTGTGCCATGCTCATATCCGCCATAGTTGCTCGAATGGGCGCAGCCTCCGCCGGTGCAGGTCGTCTGGCTCGAATGTCCGCCGTAACTGGTGGAGTGCGACGCGCTCCCATAGCTTGCGGTCGTGTTATGTGAGTATCCGCCGTAGCTGCCGGAATGGGAGAAGCCGCCGTAGCCGCCGGCGCTTGCGTGACTCCACCCTCCAGCGCTGCCCCCGTGGAACCAGGCATAGGCAGGCGGGACTGTTGAGGCTGAGAGTAGCAAGGCAACGATAAATACGGATTTCATGGTCGATCTCCTCAAGGTCAGGGCTGCTTCGGCGGTGCGGTGGGTCCGGGCTTTGCCTGACCTGCACCCGGGGGCGAGAACGGCACGGGCTTTCCCTTTTGCGCTCTGTCCGAGGTGAAGGCGTTCGGATCGACGCTGTCGACCAAGCGCCAGTCGGAATACTCAGTCTGATAGAGCGCATGAGCAGGCTCGTGGACGTAGACGACGCGGGTGAGGCGCGGGAGATGATCCTCGGCGCCGACCCAAAGCTCGGCCTGCACATCAGGGCTGGCAACGGCAACCATATCGGTGGTTGTGCCACCGATTACCTTCGATTGCCCGACATAGAAGGCTGAGGTCATCCCCGCCTCTTTAAATACCGCACAGGGATGGGGAAGAATTACGTCGTCGAATGGGAAGTAGATCGCCGCCTTCTCCCAGGCGAAATCGAGCATCTGCTCGATGGTCGGCGGGGCCTCCGCAATGGCGACCAGATCCTCGGACGGCACATAGGCCATCATGTGCTTTTGCCGTCGTAATAGAATTCGTCCGGCACGCCGTCACCCGCCGTGATGACCCGCAGCTTGTCAGGGCGCTGCATAGTGACGTGGTTGAGCACGGAATAGAACAGCGGCTGACCGTTGCGCGCCGCGTGCTCGTAGGTGCTGAGGGCATCGAACGACATCGCCTTCGCTGCCTCCAGCGTCACGCAACCGGCTTTCAGAATATCGACCGCCTTCGGTTCAATCGCCGGTGGGGGCGATGGCTGTTGCGCATTTGCCTGGGTGATCGCCAGTGCTCCGAATGCGATCAGGGCGATGGCATGTCGTCGGCCGGCACTTTTCATGAGGTTTCCTCCGTTTCGCTACTCGGTTCCCTTTCTTGCCCGGTGCTGGTTGCCCTCGCTATGCAATTTCGGCAAAAGTGACGGCGGGCATTGACACCCGCCTCGGGGCGCAAGGCATGGCGTATCGGCTCGGCCGAGACGCGTATCGGCGCGACAGAGATCCGCGGGTAACCGGCCTAGCCGACGTGAGGTGCGCGACATGCAACCTGTAGCGGTAAATCCCACCGGAACCTATCGCCGCATCCCACTGGCACCACACCAGATGAACGACCGGCTCACGCGCACCGAAGATGCCATCGTGCTGTGCCATGTCGGCGTCCCACATGTCGCCCGTGACGAGTGGTCGCTTACCATCGATGGCCTCGTGCAGCACCCGATGACGCTGCACTTCGATGACCTCCGCCGCTACCAATACTGCGAAATCACCAGCGTGCATCAGTGCGCCGGGAATCCCATGCAGCCGCTGGAGCCCACCCAACGCGTCTGCAATATTCGCTGGAGCGGCATCCGGTTAGAGGACGTGCTTACCGAATCGAAACCAAAGCCAGAAGCGCTATATCTCTGGTCCTTCGGCGCGGATTGCGGGCTTTTTGGCGGCATGGCAATCCAACCTTATACCAAGGATCTGCGATGCAGGAGCAACCTGGTCCGCTGCCGAGTTAGAAGCACCACAGGGCCGGGAGTGGCAGCGCTTTTCGCTGCTCTGGATGCCAGGCAGCTTTGGCCTTGCCAATGTGGTATCGCTGGCAACTAGTCGTGAAGGTGCGCGCCAGCCGCCTTCCGGGCGACAGCGTAATGCGGCCTACCTGGTGGCTGTCCGAGTCATCTGATGGCGGCTCATGGATTTCCGCCGCATCCCCACCCGCTCGACAAGCGCGCGGCAGTCAGCTGCTAACTCTGAGTTAGCGACTGGCTAACGATCCGATTCCTCGGCACACTTGGCCTCGCGTGGAAGATCATAACGCCACCCCCCTCGCTTGCTATCAAAGAGAGTGTGGATCGGTAGGGAGCCTGCCTCTGATCGGCGGGCAATCGTGGTTTCTTCCCACGGCAGCGTGCATTTTTTCTGCACCGGGGCGAGCGGATGCTGGCGGAGAAGCCCGCCCCCCGAAGCCGTACCGCTGCCTTTGAGCGACGCCCACCAGCCGTCGAGACCGGCGGCGTCCATCACCGCGTGAGTGAGTTTCAGCGACGGTGCCGTACAGTGCGCCTGACTGCGCCCTGCGCCGGTCTCAAAACGTTCGCGTTGCGAATCCGCTGAAGTTCTTGCTGTGCTTCGGTCTGTGTGCGGTAGGTCTGCACTCAGGGCGTCACTTTCACGAGCTGCGTCTCACTGGCCGCCCGTTCCTGGCCGTCGCCCTCTCGCTTCACCCGATATTGCCAGATATTTGCCTGGGCAGGCAGCATCCGCGAAATCGTATAGACGTCCTTCGGGTTTTTAACCGAGTAACCCTCCGCCGTCAGCCGCACCTGATCGCCGATCGCGAATTTGCGCAGAGCCATGGCAGATCTCCCAACAAAGCGTCAGGCGCCGCTCTGTGCGGCGCTTGGGCATCAATCCCTTCAGGAAGCCCGCAGATTGACCGCGGAGGTCTTCCCCTGCTGGCCAGGTTCAGTATCGTAGCTGATCTTTTGCCCCTCAATCAGCCCGCGTAAGCCAGCCCGCTCTACCGCGGAGACATGCACGAAGACATCCTTCGAACCATCGTCGGGCTGGATGAAACCATAACCCTTTTGTGCATTGAACCACTTAACCGTACCTGAAGACATCATGTCACTCCGGTTTTTCGGCGATCCGCACTGCGCGGACCGTAGTACTTTTCATTGAGGAAATGCCGGATGCGACAGGATCGCAGATCTGGACAAGTAGCGAAAAGCGCCGAGTTCAGGATATGGGGAGGCCCGCTATACAATGCCAGGGTGGCTGCATACTCCCCACCGACTGTGCAGACGGTCGAGTCGGGTCACCATTGGCACGTCGCCGGCATCGAACTGGGCGCCGCCCGCCGCTCACGATTATCCGGCGGAGACGCCCGCTTGCGCGGCCCGACAATCACGCGGATCGTCCTCGGGCCGGGCCCGGGCTTCCGCGGCCGAGAATGCCGGCTGGCAGCGCCCAAATCGCCCGCGACCGGGACGTCCCGAATGGCGGAAGTCCGCGCCTAGCCGCCGGACGGGTTGCATCCGTCTGATCCTATCCACTCTCACACGTTCACACTGACTCTAGCCGACGGTCGATGTGAACGGACTCATAGCTCCAGTGCCGCGTCTTCCCAGGCGCCCCGGACGAAGCGCACGATCTCGAACGCTCCGCAATCGGCCCAGAGCAGGCTGAGCACATTCTCCTGGTCGTGGCGAATGTCCAGACCGTAGGTCAGGTCGGGTCGCGCGCGTTGGCGCTCGAGAGCATGGCGGTAGCCAGGAGAGGAAGCGTCGGTGGGCGCGACCGCATTGAAGGGGGTCCAATGGGTAAAACGCCACGGGCCACGATCCAGCACGATCAGTCGCAGCGTGCTGTCCTTGCCTTCCAGGTCCTGGATCATGCCGTGCGCGCGTACGAGCGGCAGCACATTGTCCCGAATAGCCAATGCGCGTGCGTCGCCGGATGCCGCGATCCTCAAGCTCATCCTGGCCTCCATCGAATCGCCTGACCGCGACCTTATCTCGTCTCCGGCCGCCCGTCCGCGACAAAGCCGGACGCTCAACCCGGCGCGACCTCGTGGGTCCACCACCCGAAACCCAATCAACGTGTTCGGCCCGAACGTGTTGCTGATCGCGGCGTCGGCGGCATCGCGGCCGTGGGTGATAAGACGAGTGTCTCCGTCAGCAGATCCTGCACGGCGTGCTGTTGCGTGGCGGGCACCACGGCATTGGGTCTGCCGCTGTCGTTGACGAGGGCGTCGCTGGTCAGCCGCATCTGCCCGGCCGGGCTACGAGGCGGCTGCAGCATTGCCGAACATGCCCCGACACACGCTGACGGGAACCGAAGGCTCAGGTGATCGGGCCGGAGCATATCGTAAGGGCGCGAGCACGATGCCCAGCCTGACGATCATCGGCGCGGCTGCAGACAGTCGTAAGTCAGATGCAAGCCAACGCAAAGCTGCAAGGTGCTCTCCTGGTTCCAGTGTGCGCCTGAGCCAGGGGTTTGGGGACGGGTGGCCACAAGCGCGGCTTGGCCGAGCACGGCGATGGCTGGATCTCTCGCAAGTCGCGTCGAGCATGACGAGCGCCACCACCCTCTCCTATCTTTTATATGGTCCGGCGGGGCCAGGATTGCGAGCGGTCCAAGCCTGACAATCCCCCCGATGACGCGCTCGTTTCCGGGTGACGTGCCAGCTGAAGCAGACGTTGCCTTCGCCCGCCGGGTTTTATTCCGCGCCTCCGTATGAAAGGCCGATGCAACAGGGTGCGGCAATCCCCAAGTGTGTTGTGCCTGCCAAGTCATCGGCCATTTCGCCCCCCCGGCTGAAGGTGCTGCGCCGTCGTCAGGGGAAGCAGCCGTCACGCCACACGGGCGCTAGTGATAACGAGAAGGAACCTGCGATGACGGCCCACATGCATACCTCCAGAAGCTCTCTCGCCTCGCCTGGCCAAGGTGCCCGTCGCGACAGGCTCACCCGCCTGTATGACGAGCTGGGCGATGTCGCGAAACAGGAGCTGCTGCAGTTCGCTGAGGATTTGTCCGACGAAGCCCAGCATCCGAGCGCTGCGGAGATGATCGCAACGGCGCGGTTCCGGTCTGTGCCAGGACGCTGGGACAATGACTGTGTGTTGTTTGCGTTCCAGGACGGAAATCGGCGCATTTCATGCTCGGTCTCGCGCCAGGCGCTCGAAGCGGCAGGCCCGGGCCGCGGAGCCCGGCGGTGGCAGCTCATGGAAGTATTCGAGCGGCTCCGGACGTGCATCGAAGGGATCGCCCGGGACAAGTTCGCCAGCGCCCCGGAGACGAGTTGCGTCATCGAGGTGCTCGCCGCCGACCTAGCCGCCGGGCTCGATGTTGACCCCGCAGCGCGGGCAGCGGCGCTGCGTCGCAGGGCGGGCGAGTGCTGAAGCCCCGCCCCGCGTAGGGCAGGCCACGCGCTGTGGACGCGGATGGGACGTGTCGGCCGTGGAGGCGGGCGTCGGCTCGCTCGCTGGGATCACAACCGGGTGCTGTTCGAGATCGATGACGGCGAGCGGCGCCTCTCATGCGCGAGTCCCGCGCGGCGCTAATTTCGCTTCCTTCGTGAATATCAGCCCGCCAATTCGGCCGAGGATGGCGCAGAGCGCGTCGGTGAACTGGCAAAGCTTAGCGGTCGTATGTGGCTGGAACGAATCAGCCGCTGTGACAATCTGTGCCCAGGTGGGTTACACAACTGGTTCAGTCCGTTATGGCCGGTTCAGGCCTAGGACGCGCGCTCTCAAAGCTGGAAATCGGCGCTAACTCCCCGCCCGGATCGCCGGCAGCGCCTCAAACCCTGCCGCTTTCTCCAACGCCGCCCCCACCGCAAATACCGTCTCTTCGTCGAAGGGTTTCCCCAACACCTGCAGCCCCAGCGGCAACCCGTTCGCATCCAGCCCCACCGGCACCGACAATCCCGGCACTCCAGCGAGGTCAGCCGGCACCGTGAACACGTCGTTCAGATACATCTTAATCGGATCATCCATATTCTCCCCCTGCGCAAACGCAGCAGAGGGCGCCGTCGGCGTCAGCAGTGCATCCACCTGACTGAACGCATCAGTAAAATCCTTCAAGATCAACGCCCGAATCTTCTGCGCCCGCAGATAATATGCATCGTAATAACCGGCCGACAGCACATACGTCCCGATCAAAATCCGCCGCCGCACCTCCGTACCAAAACCCGCCGCACGCGTCCGTTCATAAAGATCGCGCATGTCCTCGCCGTCCGCCGCACGCAACCCAAACCGCACACCATCGTACCGGGCGAGATTCGAGGATGCCTCCGCCGGCGCCACGATATAGTATGTGGCCAAGCCGTATTTCGTGTGCGGCAGGGAAACATCGACCACCTCGGCGCCCGCATCCCGCAGCCACTCCACTCCGCGCTGCCAGATCGCTTCGATCTCCCCGGGCATGCCGTCGGCGCGATATTCGCGCGGCACACCGATCCGCAGCCCCTTCACGCCCCGAGCGCACGCGGCTTCGTAATCGCCCACCGGCACATCCACGCTCGTTAAATCTTTCGGATCATGTCCCGCCATGGATCGCAGCAGGATCGCGCAATCCCGCACGGTCCGCGCAAACGGGCCCGGATGGTCCAACGACGAAGCGAACGCGACTACTCCCCAGCGGCTACACCGGCCGTAGCTGGGCTTCAGCCCGACAATCCCGCAAAAACTCGCCGGCTGGCGTATCGAACCGCCCGTATCCGTCCCCGTCGCCCCCAGCGCGATCCGCGCCGCAACCGCCGCCGCCGACCCACCCGAGGATCCCCCGGGCACCAGGACCGCACTCTCGTCCTGCCGCCGCTTCCACGGGTTCTCCACCGGGCCGAACGCCGATGTCATATTGGACGAGCCCATCGCGAACTCGTCCATGTTGGCCTTGCCCAGAAAAATGGCCCCATCCCGGAGCAGATTCGTCGTGACGGTGCTCTCATACGGCGGCACAAACGGCTCCAGAATGCGGCTGCCGGCGGTCGTCCGCACGCCCGCAGTGCAGAACAAGTCCTTGATCGCCAGCGGGATCCCCGTCAGCGGGCGCGCCTCCCCACGCGCCAGCTCCGCATCCGCCTCTTCCGCCTGCGCCAGCGCCTGCCGGTCCGTCACCGTCAGGTACGCATTCAGCCGCGGATTGAGCCGCGCGATCGCCTCCAAATAGGCCCCGGTCAGTTCACGGGCGGAGAAATCGTTCTTTCGCAGCCCCTCCCTGGCCTCCACCAGGGTCAGATCAGTCAGGCTCATTCCACAACCTTCGGCACCGCAAAGAAATCGCCGATGCGTTCGGGAGCATTGGCGAGGATCTTCTCCGGATAGCCCCCATTGGTGACCACGTCCTCCCGCATCTTCAGCGCCATATGCACGGCACCCGTCAGCGGCTCGACGCCCTCGATGTCCACCTCGTTCAACTGCTCGATCCAGCCGAGAATGCCGTTGAGCTCGGCTTGCAACCGGGGCAGCTCGTCATCCTCCACACGAATACGGGCGAGCGAGGCAATGCGGCGAACCGTCGCGGCATCGAGCGACATCGGCAGTTGCTATCCTTGGCTGGAAACGGACCCGGGACCATAACGGCCGCCATGCCCCTGTTCAACCTGACCGACCTCCGGGGCCTGCTCGCCAAAAACCAGCGACTGATCGGGTTGGATCCGGGCAGCAAGGTGATCGGCGTCGCGCTCTCGGACGTCAGCCTGCACCTCGCCAGTCCCTACAGCAGTCTCCGCCGCGGCAAGCTGAAGACCAACGCCGCCGAAATCACCGCCATCGCCCGCAAGGAAGGCGCCGGCGGGCTCGTTGTCGGCCTGCCGTTGTCGATGGACGGCACCTTCGGCCCAGCCGCGCAGGCGGCGCGGGATTGGACGCTGGCCTTGTCCGAGGCAGCAGGACTGCCGGCCGCGATGTGGGACGAGCGCCTGTCCTCCGCTGCCGTCAACCGCTTCCTGATCGAGCAAGCCGACCTGAGCCGCGCCCGCCGGGCGCAAGTTGTTGACCGTATGGCAGCCGCCTGGATGCTGCAGGCGGCATTGGACTCCCTAGATCGAGCTTAGTGCCGTGCCTGATCGGCGCCTCAGACTTTGACAAGACGCGAAACAAGCTGCGCGGTGTCAATATTACCGTCGCAATAATCCATCAGGGCATCGGCATTGCTACTTACCCATTTGGACACTGCTTGAAAATCCGATGCGTTCAGGCTTCGACTTCCGGGAATCAGCCTTGGTGCCGGGCGGATACCGACTACCGTCGTATTCGAGATGTCCATCGTGTTGCCGTGCGTGATGCTGACCTTCACCCGTGCATCATGCCTCGCGCCACCGCGAGGGCTGACCCAGACAGTCATGGGCAGTCCGGTCGTTGCGGGAAACAGATTGGCCATTTCGAACAAGTCCACGTCATCGTCAGCGGACATCGTAGGAATCCCCTCAGGCCTTTCGCTTATACCTTATGTACGCTCTTTTGCCTTATGCGCCACCAAGTTCCCGTACTCGCTCCGTGTAGCCTTTCGCAACCTGCTCCAATACCGCATCCGACGCCGCCCTGGCCTCGTAGACGATGAAAGGCTCCTGCCACTTCAGGCCGCAGCGATGGGCTGTAGCGCGCAGGGGATGCACCAAATCTTGCAAAGGAAACAGATCCCCCCCGACGCGCTATAGGCGCTGGGCTTTTTCCCGCCGTAGCCGCCACCATCAGCGGTCGTCCGGCAATCAGGGCCCCCTCGGTGTCAGCATTGATGTAGAACATGCGCGTCAACAGCCTGTCCTGCCAAACCTTCAACAGCGGCGGGGTCGAGTACCACTGCATCGGAAACTGCAGCACGATCCGCTGGGCCGCGATCAGCCGGGCCACCTCCCTCTCCAGCTCGATCTCGCCATCGGCACAAGCCCGTCCAGGTGCACCACCCCACGTCCGGCAGCGAAGCCGCCGCTTCCGTCAGTTTCTTGTTGGCGCGGAACCACGAAGATCTCAAAATTCTCCGTGGCCCTTTGTGTTCTTCGTGTTGTAAAATTGTTAACTGGGCTCACGAGGGAGCGTGGCCCGCAACTCACGTACACCCCCTCATCCGGCCGCCGGTGTCCCTCCAGATAAAATATACTCGTACACGCCCGCATCGATATTGCACCCCGTCATAATCAAAGCGACCGACTTCCCGCTCATCCTGTCACGTTCCTGCACAAGCGCAGCGAGCGGCGCGGCTCCAGCGCCCTCGGCGACCTGATGCGTGGTGTGGAAGTACACACGCACCGCTTCCGCAATCTCGGCTTCGCTCACCTGCACGACACGGGCAGCGCCCCTTCGTATAGTGGCGACGGCTTCGGCATCGGGCTGGCGTGTCGCGACACCATCCGCGAACGTGCGCGAGGAAGCAGTCGAAACCGCACGGCCGGCGTCGTACGAGAGCGCCATAGCGGGAGCATTGCTGGCCACAACGCCGATGATATCCGTCGCAAACCCCAACAGGTCTCGCACTGTTATCAGGCCGGCAATACCGGAGCCCATACCGATCGGCACATAAACGCCGTCGAGGTTCGGTACCGCCTCGAAAAGCTCCAACGCATAAGTGGCGACCCCTTTTACCAGGTGTCGGTGAAAAGGTGGAATAAAGTGCAAGCCCTCAGCAGCGGCCCGCCGTGCGCATTCCTCTCTCGCCTCATCGAAATCCCGTCCATGCTCGATCACGGTCGCGCCAAAGCCACGCATCGCCGCGTTCTGGTCGGCGGCATTGCCCTGGGGCACAAATATAGTGGCGGGCAGCCCGATACGCGCAGCGGAGAACGCGACGGACTGGCCGTGATTGCCTCTTGTGGCGGTGATGACCCCAGTCACAGAGGGCTCGGTGCGACGCAGCGCCTCCAGGTAGATGATACGCCCACGCGCTTTGAAGGCCCCGGTAGGCGTATGGTTCTCATGCTTGACCCAGACCCTGCACCCGGTCGCCTCGGCCAGTCGCGGCCAAGCATACGGGCGTCGGTCGCATGACGCCATATACAAGCTCGGTGGCCTCACGCAGTTCCTGAAGCGTGAACATCGGAGCAGTCTGGTGCATCCTGGTGACGGATCCTTTGTAGCGCGGGCATACTGCCATAAGCTTCGGGGTCCGGCTTCCATGGCTTTGACATGAAATAAGCACAACCGCCAGCGCCGTCTGGCCACCGGGTTCCACCGGGTACTTGGCATTACGCCCAGCGAATGGCGAACGATCGCTGGAATGGCGCAGCGTTCAAAGCCGCGAACCCCCAGCGCTCGAGAGCGCTGAGAAATCTGTGGACGGCTCTGGTCCGAGAACATCGCTGGAAAGCGATGCGATGTCATTCGCCGGAGCCCTCGATGCGGTCTAATAAGCACTTGGCACGTCGCAACTGTTATCGCGACGAGCGACGGATGGGAGAAGAACGGCACGAACCCGCCCGAGCCAAGATAGCGAGGCCGAATTGCAGCACGCCCAAGAGCAGCCCCACGAGACTTTCATTTCAACGCCTTAACCTTGATAGTCGGGTGTTCGATATTCCGAGCCCCTTTACAACGCGTGCTGTTCATGCGCCACTCAGGCCGTGCAGACGCTGCCCCGCCGCGTTCGAGTTACCGGCTCCTTCAGGGACTCCGGAAGGCGCGTGCGCTAGCGTTCTGCACTCGACAGGGCCCCGCCGCATCCGGCCGGGGCCTTTTTTCATGCCCGGTCGCAGCGGCACTGCAAAGAGTTCAAGCATGGATCCGCATTTCTTCGCCTTCTTGGCATCGCTGTGTTGGTCATCGTGACCCCAGGGCCGGACACTGCGCTGGTTATCCGCAATTCATTGCTCTCGGGATGGGTCGGTGGCACCGCAACCGGCGTCGGGGTGGTGACGGGTCAGGCCGTCTGGGCGCTTGCCACGGCGGTCGGGATGCCGAGTTGCTGGTTGGTTCACAGCCGATCTTTCTTGCCCTGAAGATGCTCGGGGCGGCTTATCTCGTTTTCCTTGGCGTCCAGGGTATCCGGGCTGCGCTTGGTCCGCCCGAGCTATTTGGTGGCCGGATCACCGACGGCTGGAGTGCCGCGAGGCCGATGCGGTCGTTCCGGCAAGGCATCATCAACGATCTCGGCAACCCGAAGATGGCAGCTTTTTTCACCAGCCTGCTCCGCAGTTTGCGCCCAAGCATGGCGGGACGTTTGTCGCGCTGATGGTGCTCGGACTGTCATTCTGCGCCATGACGCTCGTTTGGCTCACGATCTATGCCGCCGTTATGGCTCGCTTCGGCGATGTGCTCCGGCGTGGTTGGGTTCGCCGCATGCTTGAGGGTCTGACGGGAGCCGTATTGATCGCGCTCGGCGTGCGGCTGATGGCCGAGCACCGGTAAGGGCGCATCAACGATGCGCGAGCCCCAGGAAGACACTTGAACATGCAACCATGAAGTTGCATATTTGCCGGCATGAGCATGGATGCGGTGTTCCGCGCCCTGGCCGACCCGATCAGGCGGCAGTTGCTGGATCGCCTTCATGCTCGGAACGGACAGACCTTGAGCGAGCTATGCGAAGGCCACGACATGACCCGGCAAGCGGTAACCAAGCATCTCGCCCTGCTTGAAGAGGCGAACCTCATCGCCACCCAATGGCGCGGGCGCGAGAAACTCCACTACCTCAATCCCGTGCCCATCCAAGACATCGCCGATCGTTGGATTCGCAAATATGAGCGCTCACGCTTGCGCGCACTGGCCGACTTGAAGAGAAACCTGGAAGGAAGCACCGATGACTGAGCGTTTTGTCTACGTCACCTATATCCGCACCACCCCGGAGAAGCTGTGGGACGCGCTTCTGAAGCCCGAATTCACCCGCCTCTATTGGGCCGGTGTCTGGCACGACTGCGATTGGCAGCAGGGCTCGTCGTGGAAACTGATGTTTCCCGATGGCCGTGTTGGCGATACGGGCGAAGTTGTCGAGATTGATAAGCCGAAGCGGCTCGTTCTCAAGTGGCGCAACGAATTCAGGCCCGAATTGCGCGAAGAAGGCTACTCACGCTGCACGATGGAAATAGAGCAGGCCGGCGAGGTTGTGAAGCTGACGATTATCCACGAAATCGACAAGCCCGGTTCCAAATTCATCGAAGCAGTCTCCGGCGGCTGGCCGAAACTCCTGTCGAACCTCAAGACCCTGCTCGAAACCGGAACAGCACTCCCGATATCGATGCAGTGTCGCGAGGCTGAGAGCTGCGCGACAAGCTAATGCGAACTCATCGCTGCTGAAAACGCCAGCACCCTGTCACCTCTCCCGCTCCGCGGCCGCGCAAGCCGCGTTGAGTTGGGGTGGCTTAGGCCTGTGTCCAGCCGCTAGCGGACCGCCTGACACCTTCAATGTTGCCGGCAAGTCGCGGCTGGGTTAAGCCGAACTTCCTAGCCTCGAGACACGCAAGTTACTGAAGCATCTATACATTCTGTCTCGCGACCTGTGGATTACTGGCTACAGTTGACGCCGAGGAGATTGAATGCCTTCTGCTGCAGCGGTGTTGGCCTTGTGACGACGGTAAGGCGATAGTCCGGTGTGATCGCGGTGGTGATGGTGTTGCGCACTACGGTTGCCAGATCGCCGAGCAATGAACGGAAGCTATGCACCGGCAGGCCGTCCGTGGTGAGCCCTGTGGTCTGCTTGGCGATGGCAGCCGGGGAACGTTGCGCTTCCGACACTACGCTGTCTCGCAAGGCTTCGGCCGCTTCCCTATCGGCGTCATCGAACAGCATTGGCGCCAGGCAGGTCCGCATATGCCATTCGAGGTAGTAGGCTAACATGCACAGGAAGACGTGGGCCCGCACGCGGTCTGCCAGCCAATGATGGACAGGCCTGATCTGCAGATCGACGGTTTTGATGCAGCGAAAGGCCCGCTCCACAAGCGCAAGCGACTTGTAGCTTCGCACGGTCGTGGTGTCATCGAGCGCGCTTTCCGGCAGGCTGGTGCGCACGACATAGACGCCATCGGTTGCTGCTTCAGCGACGATCTCGGCGGTCTTGCGGGCGAAGCTGAAGACGGTATCGGTGATCTCGATGACAAAATGCTTGCCTACCTTGTGCTTGTTGATCACCGCGCCAACCGCGAGTGCGATCCGCGCAGCGCCCCGGAGGGGATTGCGCTTGCGAGCGACCGCGATCTGGATACGGGAGAGGTCACGTTCGGTGGCGGCCAGCAGATCCTCCCGCTTGCGGGCGCGCTCGACGGCGAGATCGGGATTACGGCAAACGATCAGGCGCTCACCCGGAAATTCGGGCGCCGTGATACTGGCCAAGTCGCGCTGATCGAACAGCGAGAGTTGCAAAGCGCCGGTTTCCATCAACGCCTTGATCGCCGGCGCGCGCAGTGCCGTGATCCAGTCGAAGCCTGCCGATTTAACGTCATTGGTGATGCGTGCTTGGGTGATCATGCCACGGTCACCGACCATGACCACGTGGTCGAGATGGAACCGCCGCTTCAGCTTTTCGATCTGATTGGCAAGCGTAATCGGATCGGCGGTATCGCCCTCAAACACCTCGATGGCGATCGGACAGCCATCGGGAGCGCAGAGTAGGCCGTATATGATTTGCAGCGTGCCCTTCTTGCCGTCGCGGCTGTAGCCACGCTGGGCGAGCGGGCAGCAGCGGCCTTCCATGTAGCTTGACGAGACATCATATAACACCAGTGTGCCATCGCTGAGATGGCGCTTGGCTAAGGCTGTCTCGATGGCAGGCTGGCGTTCCAGCAGCCAGTCCAGTGCGGCATAGAGTTCGTCCTCGTCGACCTCACCGAGGCCAAGCATTTCGCCAAGGCTCGATGCAGCCGTGGCGGAGGAAAGTGCACGAGCGGTGGCGAGCTTGGATGCCGGCTCGATAATGCGCCCGATCATCAGCGCGAGGGCAAGATCACGGTATCGCTCGCGATCGCCGAGCATCCGATCAAGCCCTATCTTGCGGGCAGTCCCGAGCGCTGCTGCAACGTGCCCGTGCGGCAGACTGCGGGTGATGGTGAACGCATCCCGCTCGGCCGGAATGACAACGCCGCCTTTGAGAACACCGCGCAGGCCTTCAACGTGCTCGGCGGGCCAATCGGAGAGGTTGCAGATCGTGCGCTTACGGACCTTGCCATCCTGGCGGTAACTCTCGCGCAGCAGAATGGCGGGAGGCGAGTTCCGATTCGGAACAGCTTCGATATACATGGCAACGCATTGGCACAACACCGCCGCGAGTACAAGTCCAAATTTCCGGATTACATGGCTACGTTTGGGACCAGTCTCGTGCTTCTGTCCCTACTGTTCCTGCCACTTCACACTCTCCGAAAGAAGGAAGTTCGGGTTAAGGCGAGACGACGTCCAGCGTAAAGCGATCAGGCGATGCCAAGACAAACAGATGAGGTTCGAGGGAGAGTTCCTTGCCTCGCTTTACGATTACTTCAACCCTTGGGATGCCTCTGACGAATTCTACCTCGCGCTGGCTCGGGAAAGCGGCGGGCGTGTGCTTGACCTAGTGGTCCGACCCTGACGCTTGGGTCCCCCAGGCGTCAGGACAAGTCGGCCCACCAGCGACTCTCTGGTGGTGCAATTCAGCCAACGGAAGGGAACCTTCCGTTGGCATCGCACCACTAGGGTGCGGCACGGGAATGCTGGCGTGCGACGAAGGCCTGAGTATCACCGCGGTCGATCCTGCCGACGTGAGCTATTGTGGTTGCCTGTCCGCTGCGGTCCTCACCGCCAGGCGCCGATGAATCTCCGCGGTCCTCTGCGGCTCTCCGCGTTAGTTTCTGGCGTCCCGACAAACGCCGCAATCGATCGCCCATTCAGCAATCCGCTATGCAGCCGAAATCCGCCATCGGCCACTCCCTCGGCCACCAAATCTTTGAGCTGCGCGCGTATCTATTCCGAACGGAGGAACTCATGATCACGCTTTATGGCTTCGGCTCCGCGTGGGGCCTTGCCGAGCTCAGCCCCTACATCACCAAAACCGAAGTCCAGTTGAAGATGACGGGCATCCCTTATCGCAAGGAAAGGGCGCGTCCTGCAGACGCCCCGAAAGGCCAGCTCCCTTTCATCGATGACGACGGCACGCGGATCGGCGATTCGACCTTTATCCGCGCGCATCCGGAGAAAAAATACGGGGTGAAGTTCGACGAATGGCTCACCCCTCGGCAGCGCGCCGAGGCCTGGGCCATTGAGCGCATGGTCGAAAACCACTTCAACCCCACCTTCGTCTATACCCGCTGGATGATCCCGGCGAATTTCGAAAAGGGTCCTGCCCATCTCTTCGACGGCGCCCCGGCCGAGATGCGCGAGACACTACGCGAGCAGGCCAGGGAGAAGGTGGGTGCGGCGCTTCTTGCCCAGGGTCCTGCCCGCCATTCGCTCCAGGAAGTCGTCTGGCTCGGCGAGAAGACGCTCTCCGCGCTATCGACCCTGATTGGTGACCAGCCCTATCTCATGGGCGCGCGCCCTTGCGCCGAGGACGCCACCGTCTTCGCCGGGTTGGCGGGCGTGCTGACGCCTTTCTTCGATATGGAGCTGCAGCGCAAGGCAGCGACCTATCCGAACCTCGTCGCCTACACTGCGCGCATGATGCAGCAATACTACCCCGAACACCCGTGGAAGGAGGTCTGACGGCCGCCTTCGTGCCTCAAATGATCCGTCGCGCCAGCCTGTTACTTCTCCCAAAGGGGCAACGACCTCAAATCCTCACCGCACGACAGTAATGCGGTGCATCTCGCTTAACTCCCCAACTCCTCCCGCCCCTCGATGCCCCCCAAATTCCGCAACTCAGGCACGCTCCCGCGCAATCCGTACTCGTCCGGCGCGCCACTGCGATTTACCCAAAACACCCGAAACCCAAATTCCCGCGCCCCAAAAGCATCCCAAGGATTGGACGAGAAAAACGCCGCCTCGGCCCGCTGAACGCGAAAGTGCTCGCCCACCAACGAGTATACTCTCGGATCTGGCTTATACACCCCGATCTCATCCACGCTCAGCACGGCATCGAGCAGTTCGGTCAGTCCCGCGGCCCCCACAGCCTCGGCCAACATGTCCGGCTCGCCGTTGGACAGAATACCGGTCTGCAAACCCCGCGCTTTCAGCGCACGCAGCGCCCCCGCCACCTCCGGATAGGCCTCGAGACGACGATACGCTTGCAGAATATCGTTCAGCAGCGCCTCGTCGGTAATGCCATGACGCGCGGCCACCACCGCCAGCGACTCTCGCGCCAGCGCCCAAAACCCGCGGTAGCGCCCCGCAAGGCTCCGGACCCACGTGTATTCGATATGCTTGGTCCGCCACTCCAGGCTGACCCGCTCCCAGTCCGGCCCTAGCCGCGCCGCGTAACCCCGCATCGCAGCGTTCACATCCAGCAGCGTGCCATACGCGTCAAAGACCGCGACCCGCACCATCTGAGACCCCTATTCCTGCCGGTAATTGGGCGCTTCCCGCGTGATCGCCACATCATGCACGTGGCTTTCCCGCAGCCCCGCACCTGTCACCCGGCGGAACCGCGCATTGCGCTGCAAATCAGCAACCGTCACGCTTCCGGTGTAACCCATCCCGGCCCGGACCCCGCCCACGAGCTGGTGGACCACCCCGGCGACCGGGCCCTTGTATCCGACCCGGCCCTCAACCCCCTCAGGCACCAGCTTCAACTGGTCCTGGATATCCTGCTGAAAATACCGGTCGGCCGAGCCCCGGGCCATCGCCCCGATGCTGCCCATGCCCCGATACGACTTGTAGGAGCGCCCCTGATACAGGAATACCTCTCCGGGCGCCTCATCTGTGCCCGCCAGCAGCGAGCCCACCATGGCCGCCTCGGCGCCGACCGCCAACGCCTTCACAATATCGCCTGACGTCCGCATCCCGCCATCAGCGATGGCCGGAACACCCCGTTCCCGGCAGGCCGCCGCGCATTCCATGATGGCAGTGAACTGCGGCACACCGACCCCCGCGACGACCCGGGTAGTACAAATACTGCCGGGACCAATCCCGATCTTCACCGCGTCAGCCCCGGCCTCAATCAAAGCCAGCGCGCCTTCCGGCGTGGCCACATTCCCCGCCACCACCTGAACCCCGTTGGACAGCGACTTGATCGCCTCCACGGCATGCAGCACCCCCTGCGAGTGCCCATGGGCGGTATCCACCACGATCACATCGGCCTCGGCCTCGATCAGCGCCCGAGCCCGCTGGGCGCCGCCAGCCCCCACCCCGGTGGCCGCGGCCACGCGCAGCCGCCCGAGCTCGTCCTTGTTGGCCAGCGGGTGCGCCTGCGCCTTGTCCATGTCCTTCACGGTAATCAGGCCGATGCAGCGATACGCCTCGTCCACCACCAGCAGCTTTTCGATACGGTGCCGGTGTAGCAGCAGACGCGCCTCATCGGCCCCAACACCGCTGCGCACGGTAACCAGGTTCTCGCGCGTCATCAGCTCATACACCCGAATCCCCGGGTCGGTCGCGAACCGAACGTCCCGGTGCGTGAGGATGCCGACCAACCGCCCGGTCTCCCGCTCCACCACAGGGATGCCACTGATCTTGTGCAGCGCCATCAGCGCCCGGGCATCGGCAAGCGTCTGATCCGGATGAATGGTCACCGGGTTGATCACCATCCCGGACTCGAACTTTTTCACCTGGCGGACCTGCGCCGCCTGTTCCTCTGCAGTAAGGTTCTTGTGAATAACGCCGATCCCGCCGAGCTGCGCCATGGCAATCGCCATGTCGCTTTCCGTCACGGTATCCATCGCGGCGGAGACCAGCGGGATGTTGAGCCGGATTTCACGCGTGAGGCGGGTGCTGGTATCCGTTTCGGTCGGGATAACCTGGGAATAGGTGGGAACCAGCAGCACGTCGTCGAAGGCCAGGGCCTCGACAACCGGCGGCGCAGGGGGAAGATCGAATGCCATGCTCGGGCGAGCCTTTCCGAAGCTTGGCGGCCCCTTGTAGTTGCAGGCGGGCCGCCGTGCAAGCAGCGGTTGCCGCCATGAGCGACCCCTTGCAGACGGATAAATCTTTGCGTAAGCGTTCTGGCATTCGGCCAGGAAAAGGCTGATACGATTAGGGAGAACAACCATGAGAGCAGAAACCACAGATGCCCACTCGCGCCGGGATGCGCTTCGCCTCGGTGCCACCATGGTGGGGGGCCTCGCCGCATTAAGCTTACCCGGGCGCGCCTCAGCTCAGGCTCCGCTCGGGACGTGGCCGGCAGGCTCGAGCGGTGACAGCGTTTTCATCGGGATCGACCTGCCGCGGACCGGCACATATGCCCAACAAGGTGAGGATGAGCTGAAAGGCTATGAGCTTGCCATCGAGCACATCAACCAGGGCAATCCGCTGATCAAGGCTTTTGCGCCGAAGGTAACGAACGGAGTGCTCGGCAAGAAGCTGACATACGGCGTCGCCAATTCCGAGGCCAAGCCGAACGTCGCGGTTGAAAACTGCTCCCGCTTCATCGCAAACAACAAAGCCGTCCTTCTTACCGGCTCCTGCTCTTCAGCCGAAGCTGTTGCCATGAATAAGCTTGGCCAGCGAGAAAAAGTGATCTATCTGCCTGGCGTGTCAGGATCAAATGATACAACTGGCAAGGACTGCGTACGCTACTCCTTCCGCACCTGCTTTTACGGACAGACATCATCCGCCGCACTCAGTCCGGTATTGGTCAAGATATTCGGTAAGAACAAAAAGATCGCCTTCCTGACCCCGGATTATACCTATGGGCACACGGTTCGTGCATCCATGCAGGAGGCGCTGGCAAAGGACGGATGGACCGTAGCAACGAACCAGATCTACCCGCTAGGCGCGCCCGATTACAGCTCGTATCTCCTGAATATCGCCAATAGCGGAGCTGATTTCTGGATCAACATCGCCTGGGGCAACGACGCCGTTCAATCCATTAAACAGGCGAACGGATTTGGCATCCTTAAAAAGATGAAGCTCGTGGTGGCCTACTCCGTTCCCTTCCTGGCACAGAATGTCGGTCCACAGCTAACGCAGGGCGTCTATACCGCAACCGATTTCTGGTGGACGATCGAAGACAAGTATCCCCTGGCGAAGATGTTCGTCGATGCGTTCAAGGCAAAATACAACTACAATCCGGAGTGGAGCGCGCAGGCTGCCTATATGCAGCTTGCCTGCTGGACGCGTATGGTGTCCGAGGCTGGTACGTTCTATCCGCCGGACGTGATCAAAACCTACGAAAAGGGGGAGCACTTCAATTCCATCGTGGGCGAGGTGTGGTTCCGGCCGCAGGACCACCAGCTCGTGCGCCCCGTGATTATCCAGCGGGGAAAGGCCCCATCGGAGATGAAATCGGAGGACGATTACTGGGACGTGACCGAGATCGTGCCGGGCGAAGGGCTGATGCAGGCGCCCGATGCCTTCGGATGCAAGCTGGGCGCGTACACGTAGCGTACCTGAGGCGCCCCGCCCTACCGTGGCACCGCACAGCAGTTACCTCTCCCGCTCGGCGGGAGAGGTCGGCGCGCCCAGCACGCCGGGTGAGGGTGCCTCCACGAATCGGACCAGAACCTGCCCCTCCTCCACACTATCCCCAGGGCGGCAGGCCACCTCGGCAATTTCCCCCTCAGCGGGGGCAGTCAGGCGGAACACGGTCTTCATCGCCTCCATCACAACCAGCAGATCCCCGCGTGCCACCTGGGCCCCGGGGATAGCATGGACGGCGGTGACCTGGCCGGGAATCGGCGCACTCAGCCGCCCGCCATGCTCCGCTTCGGCCTCCGCCGCGGCGAGCGGATCCGGCAGCCCGAGCCGCCACGTTTCGTTATCGACGCGCATGGTGACATTGCTGGCGAGGAGATAGAACCAGGCCCGCACCCGAAAATTATTGATCTCGGTTGAAAGCACACCGTCCTGACTAAGCGTAGCGCTCGTGTCGAGGTGCTCGCCGCCGGCTTTTATCCTCCAACCCGACGCGGCACGCTCGACCTCAACCGGGTAATGCCCATCAGCAATATGAAAATCGAGAATCCGGCCGACCGACGCGTTCAACCACCAGCCGTCCGTTGCGTACCAAGGTGAGTACGGATCGGCGCTGGCCGCGGCCGCCTGCGCCGCCGCATTCGCTTCGGTGCAAACCACGCCCAGCGCCGCGAGAGCCAGAATATGCGGAGACGGGGTGACATTCGCGCGCAGCAGTGTTGCGGCATGGCGCGCAATGAACCCGGTATCGATGCCGCCCTCGGCAAACCCCGGATGCGCCGCTATCCGGCCAAGCAGATCGAGATTGGTCACTACACCGGCTGCCTGACACTCGGCCAGGGCGTGTCGCAGCTTCCCCAGAGCCTCTGCCCTGTTGTCGCCATGGCAGATCAGCTTGGCGATCATCGGATCGTAGTGAATGCTGATACTATCGCCCTGCCGAACCCCGGTATCCACGCGCACGCGGTCCTCTTGCGCCGGCAGATGCAGCGCGTTGAGGCGCCCGATGGAGGGAGCGAAATCACGCGCCGGATCTTCCGCGTAAATCCGAGCTTCAAACGCATGACCCCTGATGCGAATGGCATCACCCGAAGCCGGCAGCGGTTCGCCGTCGGCAATACGAAGCTGCCACTCCACCAGGTCGAACCCGGTAACCATCTCCGTGACGGGATGCTCGACCTGTAGCCGCGTGTTCATCTCCAGAAACCAGAAGCCGTCCGCGTTGGCGACGAACTCCACAGTTCCCGCGCCAACGTAACCCACAGCATGTGCAGCAGCGACGGCCGCGCTGCCCATTGCGGCACGGGTCTCGGAGTCCAGACCCGGTGCTGGCGTTTCCTCGATAATCTTTTGATGACGCCGCTGGGCAGAACAATCTCGCTCGAACAGGTGCACCGCGTTGCCGTGCGTATCGGCAAAAACCTGCACCTCGATGTGCCGCGGCCGCTCGAGATAGCGCTCGATCATCACCGCATCGTCGCCGAAGGCCGAGGCAGCCTCCTGCCGGCACTCACCGAGTGCAGCAGCGAAATCCTGCGCACGGTAAACGACGCGCATACCGCGCCCGCCGCCGCCCGCGATAGCCTTGATAACAACCGGAAAGCCAACCCGACGCGCCTCCGCCCCCAAATGCTCCGCATCCCGCTCTGCACCGCTATAGCCCGGGAGCACCGGCACGCCGGCCTGTTGCATCAGCAACTTGGCAGCGGCTTTGGATCCCATCGCGCGCATCGCGTCCGGCGGCGGACCGACCCAGATCAGGCCGGCGTCGAGGCACGCCTCCGCAAAGGCCGGATTTTCCGACAGGAACCCATAACCAGGATGAATCGCCCGAGCCCCGCTGTGCCGGGCAGCAGCAATCACCTTTCTGATATTCAGATAGCTGTCACGGGCAGGCGCAGCCCCGATGCAGACTGCACGGTTGGAGGCCTCAACATGCAGCGCATGGGCGTCAGCCTCGGAGAATACCGCGATCGTTTCCACGCCCAGGCGACGCGCAGTACCCGACAATACGACAGGCGATTTCGCCCCGGTTGGCAATCAGAAGAGAAGGAAACATTCGTCCGGCAGGGGCCTCAGGCTTTCACCGCCCGGGCAAACTGAGTCAGCACCTCGTTCCCGCGTTCGGCGGCATTGTCCATGACCTGCTGCGCGGTCACACCGCCCTGCAGGGCCTTCTCGAACTCCTCGGAGATAATGTTGCGGATTTCCGGCAGGCGCCCCAGGCGTACGCCACGAGAATTCGGAGTCACGCGTCCGCGCTCGAGTTGCTGGATCGGTAGGTAGGTGCCAGGGTTCTTAGTAAAGTAATCCTGTAGTTTCATTTCCATGCTCCCGGCGAGCGTAACCGGCACGTAGCCGGTCTTCTCCGCCCAGGTCGCGTCCACCTGCGGTCGCGCAATATATCGCAGGAACACAGCAAGCGCCTTGTACTCCGCCTTGGTCCGGCCGGGAGCGGTCATCGCCCACAGGCTCGCCCCTCCGATAATCGAATTGATCGGCTGCTTGATGATCGCCGGGTCATACGGAAGAAACGCATCTACGAAGCCGAACTGCGCGCTCTTCTTGAGCGATCCGAGATACGCCGAGGAGTTGAACGTGATGCCCGTCTGACCGGCAAGAAACACCGGATCAGGCACATTGTCGCGCCCGCCGTACTTGAACGTCCCGTCCTTCGCCATTTGCAGCAATCGGTCGATGATCGCCACGTGCGGCTTGCTGTTGATCTCCAGCTCCGCATCGACCCCGGCGAACCCGTTCTCCTTGGTCGCGTACGGGATATCATGGATAGCGCCGTACTGCTCCACCATCACCCAGGGAAACCACGACGTATTCATAGGGATCTCGGCTGCGCGCTTTGATTTCAGACTATCAGCCGCCTGCGTCACCTCATCCCACGTTGCAGGCGGTTTGCTGGGATCCAGCCCGGCTTTTTTGAACAGGTCGGCGTTGATCCACATCACTGCGGTGGATGAATTGAACGGCATGGAGGCCATCCGCCCATCGGGCAGGCTGTAGTAGCCACGCACAGCCGGGATATAGTTGGCTGGACTGATCTCGACCCCGGTTTCCTTGGCAAGCTGCCAGACCTGCATAACCGCTTTCTTTGCCGCGATCATATTCTCCGTGCCGACCTCAAAGATCTGCACCAGGTTGGGTGCCTGACCCGCGCGAGACGCCGCGATCGTGGCATTCATCAGGTCGGCATAGCCGCCCTTATAGACCGCCTCCACCTCGATCGCCTTCTGCGACGCGTTGAACCCGTTGACGATGGCATTGACCTGGTCACCCAACGGGCCGGTCATGGCGTGCCACCAAACGATGCTGGTCTTCGCAGCCTGCGCCAGCACAGGGCGGCCAACCTGGGCGGCCGCCAGACCGGCAGCGCCCGCAAGCAAACTGCGACGCTTCATGCGACTGTTCTCTCCCCAGCGGTTTTTCGTAGCGTAGCCGCGCCCCATTACTCCGTCATAACCTTCGGCGCCGCATGAACGTTATATCTCCGCTCCGGTCCCTCACGCCGATATCAGGCGCCGGTAAAGGTGCCAGCTCGCATGGCTCAGGATCGGCAAAGCCAAAGCGAGGCCGATCAGCAGCGTGATCGTGCCAAGCGCCAGAGTGACGGCAACGATAAGCCCCCACGCCGCGATGGGACCCGGATTGATTCGCGCGGCACGAATCGATGCACGTAGTGCAGTCTCGGCCGAGACGTTCAGGTCCAGCACCGCCTGGAACGATACCGTCCCCAGTATCAGGGCGAGCACCGCGAAGCAAAAGCCAAGCAGATTGCCGACAATCAGCATGACCCAGCCGGGCGCGGTAGTGAAGATGTCATGGAAGAAAATGCCCGCCGATTGCGGCGCCAGCCGCCCCAACGTGACGCGGTAAAGCAGGTCAGCCGCGAGCAGCCACACGGCAAAGATCACCGCAAACAAAATCGCAAGCTTGATAATCTGGCTGAGCCCTGGGGACCGCAGGATCAGGAACGCGTCGGTCCAGGAGACCGCCGCACCAGCTTCGCGCCGGCGGCTCATCTCGTAGATACCGACCGCGGCGATCGGCCCGATCAGCGCAAATCCCGAAATCAGGGGGAAGAACAGGTGCAGCGACCCCGCACCGGCAACCAGCTTCCCAAGCAGGAACCCGATGACCGGGTACAGGGCACAGAGGAAGACATAATGCGTGGGATCAGCCTTGAAATCGTCGAGGCCCCTGACCAGCGCGATCCTCAGATCAGCATAAGTAATGCGCTGCACAATGAGCCGTTCGGGCACCGATCTTTCCGCACGCCCAACCCCCTCAACCACCTCCGAGACCGCGCGCACCTGCTCCCACGTCCAGACAACCGGATTGCGGATCATGGATGCTCCCTCCTCACTTTTACTGCGAAAGCATCGACGACGAACTATGGGCTTGCGCCCCGGAACTGTCTAGCTCTCTAACAGCGACCGCCGGGCGGACAGGAACTCCTCGACCGCGGCCGCTAACCTGTCGCACTCGGCGCCCCCGATGGGCAGCATCAGCGCCATCATGCCCCGCCGGGCGAGCCAGATCCCGGACGCCAGCAGATCAAAAAACAACAGCTCTTTCAGCTTCGCATCGGCCTTCTCCGCATTGGCAGGCGAACGGATCGGACCACGAACCGTATGGACGGCCATCATCGAGCCCAGGCCCGTGAACTGCAGGGATGCGCCCGCATCACGGCACAGCCCGTTCATGCGGTCCCGCAGGGCATCGCCGCGCGCATTCAGGGCAATACACGCCTCCGGCGTAAACACCTCCGTCAGCCCCTTAAGGCCGGCCGCCATGGTCAGGACGTTGTTGTTGAAAGTACCGGCATGAGGCAGAGCATCGGGCCGGCGAGGATCGAACCGGTCCATGATGTCGGCACCGCCGCCGAAGGCACCGAAGGACATCCCGCCCCCGATATACTTCCCCAACGTCGTAAGGTCCGGCTTCACGCCGTGGACTGACTGCAGCCCCCCCGGAGCCAGCCGCGATGTCATCACTTCATCCAGGATCAGCAGCGCGCCGGCCCCACTCGCGGCCTCGCGCAGCATGTGCAGAAACCCGCTCTCGGCCGGGATGCATCCGCCGCCCCCCAACATCGGCTCCAGAATGATGGCTGCCAGTCGCGGGCCGTGCTGCTCGATCAGGGCCCGGGTTCCCTCGATGTCGTTGTACGGAGCCACAACGAAATCGAACGGCGCGTTGATCTTGTTGCCGCCGCCGGCAAACGTGAACACGCCGCCGTGATAGCCACCATGGAACACCATCACGCCGCGCCGGCCCGTCACCGCGCAGGCAGTGACCAGGGCCATCAGATTGGCCTCGGTGCCGGAATTGGTGAAACGGACCCGTTCCAGGTTGAACCGGCGGCAGACGGCGCGCGCGAACTCGGCTTCCATCATATTGGAAGCACCAAAATTGATGCCGGCATCCAACGTACGGTCGACTGCCTGCCGAATCAGCGGCTGCGAATGGCCATAAATCGCCGCGGTATATTCGCCGATGAAATCGATATATTCGCCCCCATCGGCTGAGAAAAGCCGGCATCCCTCGCCCCTCACCATGGCGAGCGGGAACGGATCGTAGTGCAGAACCGTGCGCGTGTTGCCGCCCGGCATCACCGCGGTCGCTTCCACATACCGCGCGAGGCTGCGAGGATTCCGGGTAACATAGGATTCCTTGGCCTCGCGAAGGGCGAGTTCCAGGTCGGCGTTGCGCAGGGTGGTTTCCGTCATACGGTTCTCCGTAGCAGCTTGCCGGGGGCGGCCGTGGTGCTTACACACGCGGCATGGACCTGAAAGAGCATATCCGCGGAATCCCCGATTTCCCCAAACCCGGGATCCTTTTCTACGACATCTCGACCCTGCTCCGAAATGCCGACGCCTGGCAGGTGGCGATGGGCAGGATGGCAAACGCCGTGCGCAAATATCAGGCGGATCTGCTCGCCGGGGTCGAGAGCCGAGGCTTCCTGATAGCAGCCCCGTTGGCGCTCAAGCTCGGATGCGGGTTCGTCATGCTGCGCAAAACCGGGAAACTGCCCGGCGAAACCATCGGATACGAGTACGCGCTGGAATACGGCACCGACCGGATCGAAATCCAGGCCGATGCGATCGAACCAGGTCAGCGCGTGGTTGTCGTGGATGATCTGCTGGCTACAGGCGGAACAATGGCCGCGGGGATCAACCTGCTGCGCAAGGTCGACGCGATCGTCCCGGCTGCGGCCGCATTGATCGAACTGACATTCCTCCGCGGTCGGCAGCGGCTGGACGTGCCGTTTGAGGCGCTGGTGGCGTACGACCGCTAGGTGGGGCTCAGTGCACGAGCTGGCTAAGCTTGCCTGCCGTGTAGCATCGACTGGATCGCGGTGTAGCCGATCACCAGATCGATCATGATGATGACGCTGCCGAGTTCGTGCGCGAACTCGGCGCGTTCGTACATGTCCTCCATGGTTGCGGCGGTGACATTGAGATAGGTGCCCTTCATCTCACCCGTCTCTGCCATCGCTTTGTTCACGCCTTCCATGCAATAGAGATAGCGGTCGCGCCAGTGCATGAACGGCTGCGAGTTGATGTTTTCGTCATCCTTGGTGAAATCGAGCCCGCCCCTCAGCGCCTCATACACGACGCGCCCGTAGTTACGACCGGACAGGCCAAGCTTCGGCTTCATAGTGGCGCCGAGCAGGGGCCGACCGTAGATGTTCATGCGCTCTCGCTCGACGACGATGCCGGTTGCGGGGCCGGGAACTCTTGAGGTAGTGCGGCGGAATCCGCATGTCCTCCAGCCGCAAACCCTTCAGCGGCTTGAAGCCGAACACGTTGCCGATGATCGAGGCCGTCAGATTGGCAATCGACCCCTCCTCGAACAGGTCGCGGTCGTAGGCAATGTAGGCGAACCACTGGCCCGGCGTGCCCGGCACCGGTTCGAGCCGATACGCCTTGGCCCGATAGTATTCACAATCGGTCAATCGGTCGGTCCACACCACCGTCCAGGTCGCGGTGGATGACTCGCCCGCGACGGCGGCCGCGGCTTCCTCGGGCTCAACTCCCTCCTGCGGTGTGACACGGAAGACCGCAAGAATATCGGTGTCCTTCGGTTCGTAGTCGGGGTCCCAATATCCCATTTGCCGATACTGAAGCACGCCGGGTTTGTACCTTTGCTTTGTAATTCTGGATGATGCGAGCTCATTCATAGTCAGTTCTCCCCAGATTACTCTGCTCTGCTTTGCCGGGTTCACCAGTTTTGCTGACTTAGCGGCTGCCCATGGTAATGAAAGCAAAACATACTAGCGATTAACCTCAAGGGATTCCTTGAGGAGTCGGCCAAATGCGCCACGCCACGATCCGTCAACTGCAGATCTTCGCCGCGGCAGCCGAAACCCTGTCCTTCGCACGGGTAGCTGAACGTCTGCGGGTCACCCCCGCAGCGGTGTCATTTCAAATCAAGCAGATCGAGAGCATGAGCGGCTTCGCGCTGTTCGAGCGCATCGGCAAGAAGGCTGCTCTAACCGAGGCCGGCAACGCACTTCTGGTCTATGCGAAGTCTGTGCTGCAGGCGCTGCATGATGCCGACCAGGCGTTCATGGGGCTGCGCGGGCTCCGCGAAGGCCGCGTCACCATCGGTATGGTTTCGACTGCCAAATACCTGGTCCCGCACATGCTGGCGCAATTTCGCGCGCAGTATCCTGGCATCGCAATTCACCTCCAGGAAGGCAATCGCCGGCAGATCATTGCCGCGATTGTGAACGGCGAGATCGAGCTCGCGATCACCGGCAAGCCGCCGGAGGAGGCTCAGGCGGTTGCCGACCCGTTCGCGCCCCATCCGTCGGTGATTATCGCCGCGCCGTCACACCCGTTGGCGAAGCATGACCGTCTGCCTGCGGCGGTGCTCGCGGGCGAACCGCTGATCGTGCGCGAAGAAGGATCGGGCACGCGCGCTCTGCTCGATCAGTTTCTGCGGAGCTCCGGCTATTCCGCGCGCACCGTGATGACAAGCGGCAGCAACGAAACCATTAAACAGGCGGTCATGGCGGGTATGGGGATAGCTCTGATCTCCCGTCACACCGTCGGGCTCGAGTTCGGTCTGGGTTTGCTGCGATCATTGCCAATCGAGGGTTTTCCGTTGATGCGGTCCTGGTTCGTGACCCACCGGCGCGGGATGCCAATGCTTCCGGTTCATACAAGGCTCCGTGGGTTTCTATTGGAGAATGGCGCGCGTATCATCGATGACCTGGAGCAGAGCTATAGTGGCCTCCACCAGCAGACAGGGCGCCATTTGTCCGAGCCAGTCCATCAGCCCCGCACGCAGCGCGACGAACGACAGACGCCAATCACCCGACTCTAACACGTCAGCACTTTCGATGGAAACGCAACACTGTCCCGCGCCAGGCCGGAGGCAACCCGGTAACGTTGGCGCCCGCAATCAGGATATCGCCCTCAAATACCTCCTCACCTCTGGCGATCGCCGCAGTGTGCTGGTCTTCCCGCACCCCGCTAATTAGGCCCCATCAAACAGGCCCGAAGTGACCCCTTCGTCCCGCCGAAAACCCCCGAAGTGACCCTTTCGACTGTCTCAAAACCTGCGAAGTGACCCTTTCGCTCAGCCTAAAATCCCTCAGGTGACCTCTTCGCTCACCCCAAAGCTGCCCAAATGACCCTTATCCACGGGGTTCACGATCGGCTGCATCTTGCCCACACCTTCGGCACAATCAGGCCTGTCCGGCCGCCAGCTCTTTGTCCTTCTCTCTGCCGCGGATAATCGCCGGGCGAGCATTCAGCCGATCGATATAGGCCCGCATCTCCGGGGTTTCCTGGACCACACCAAACCCCGTGGTCCAGGAAAAAGCACTGCCCCACAACACATCAGCGGCGGTAAACCGGTCCCCTAGCAGCCAGGGACCGGACCCAAGCCGGCCGAGAATGGCATTAATCACGCTATCATAGTCGCCATAGGGCGACATTGCCCGCTTTCCCGGGTCGCGCTGCGTCGCACGGTCCACCAAAGCGGGTTCGAAACAGGCCGCGTAGAACACCATCCAGCGGAGATACGGGCCGCGCAAGGGGTCTCCGATTGCCGGAGCAAGTCCCTTTTCGGGAAACAGGTCAGCAAGATAAAGGAATATCGCCACCGTCTCGGTTATCACCGCGCCATTGTGCCGCAGAGCAGGCATTTTCCCCATGGGATTGACGGCCAGGTAGGCAGGCTGGCGGTTCTCCTCATTTTTCAGGCTCAGCAGATGGAGCTCGTAGGGAACGCCGAGCTCCTCCAGCAGCAGAAGCACCGCTGAGGAACGGCTGGGAGACGCGTGATAGAACGTCAGCCCAGTGTCAGCCATTTATGCTGCCTCCTTGATCGCCGCCGCGAGCACTTCATCCCGCACGGCGTCTTCGAACTGGCCGAAATTCTCCTGGAACCGGCGAACAAGCTCCCGCGCCATGCGGTCATACGCGGCCTTGTCTGCCCACCCCTGCCTCGGATCCAGGACCTCGGACGGAACGCCGGGAACCGCCTCGGGGATTGCCAGCCCGAAGAACGGCTCCGTGCGGAACCGAGCCCGCGCCAGGCTGCCATCCAGAGCCGCGTTCACCAGAGCCCGCGTATGGCGGATGCTCATGCGGCGGCCAACCCCGTATTGCCCCCCCGTCCAGCCCGTATTGACCAGCCAGCAATCGGCCCCATGACGCTCGATAAGCCGTTCCAGCATCCTGCCATAGACTTCCGGACGACGCGGCAGGAATGGCGCTCCGAAGCAGGTGCTGAACGTCGCCTGAGGTTCGCTCCCCAGCCCCTGCTCGGTCCCCGCGACACGGGCGGTATATCCGGACAAAAAATGATACATCGCTTGAGCAGGCGTCAGTTTGGCGATAGGCGGCATGACTCCGAAGGCATCCGCCGTCAGCATGACCACGTTGCACGGATGGCCGCCTTGGCCCGACAGCGCGACATTCGGGATGTAATCCACTGGATAGCAAGAGCGGGTGTTTTCCGTCAGCGACTTGTCGCTCAGGTCCAGCCGCCCTTGTTCGTCAGCCACCACATTCTCCAGCACCGTGCCGAAGCGGTGGGTGGCGGCCCAGATCTCCGGCTCGGCTTCCCGGGACAGGTTGATAACCTTGGCATAGCAGCCGCCTTCGAAGTTGAAGACGCCATGCTCGCCCCACCCATGTTCATCATCGCCGATCAGCTTTCGCCGGGGGTCGGAGGACAGAGTGGTCTTTCCCGTCCCGGATAACCCGAAGAAAAGCGCCACATCCCCACCCGGCCCGACATTCGCGCTGCAATGCATGGGCAGAACGCCACGTGCCGGGGCCAGCCAGTTCATGACCGTGAAGATGGATTTCTTGATTTCGCCCCCGTACTCGGTACCGGCAATCACGATGCAGCGCTGCTCGAAAGAGAGCGCGATCACGGTTCCCGAGCGCACGCCGTCAATGTCCGGATCGGCCTGAAACAGAGGGGCATGGAGGATGACATAATCCGGTTCGAACGCCGGCAATTCCGCCTCCGGCGGGCGGATGAACACATTGCGCGCGAACAGGGCCTGCCAGGCACCGGTAGTAACGAGGCGGACACGCAGGCGATGCGCCGGGTCTGCGCCGGCGTAAAGGTCCTGGGTAAACAGCTCCTGGCCCTGCAGGTACGCCTGCACCCGTCCCTTCAGGACGGTGAAGCACTCAGGAGCGAGCGGTTGGTTCACCCGGCCCCACCAGACGTCATCCCGCACCGAGGGCTCATCCACCACGAACTTGTCCCGCACCGCTCGCCCGGTGTGCGCGCCGGTGGCGACAATAAGGGCTCCGTCGGCCGAAAGCCGGCCCTCGTTACGGCACAAAGCGGCGGCGATCAGGGCGGGGGCGGAGAGATTGACGTGCACCCGAGCGGCCTGGACGCCGGTGCCAGCCAGCGACTTGGAGGTAGCGTCGGTCAAGCGTCTCGCTCCTGGGTGATTGTTCTATGTCGAAACATACGCACTTTGGCATAAAACAAGCCAGGATCGAAATGCACAGGCTCGTGTTGTGCAGTGCAGCACGGCCCCTCCGCCCTGCGACGCGGATGTAGTTCTGTCTACCGTCTCGCTGATTCTCCGGATTAAAGCACCAGGCCCTGACGGCGAATTGACCATCTCCCCAGTGAACGCTGGGATATCGATTGGTCTCGACACGGCGGAGAGAGCAGGGGCGGGGCGGCGATTGCGTCCGCGAGATCCCTGTGGAGGAGGGAAATGTTGAAACGCTTTTTCATCATGGTCGGCTTGCTAGGTTTCGCCTTCGCGGCGTTGCCTGCGCCGCAGGCAAGGGCACAGTTTTCTACTCCGGACGTCATGGCGCATGCGATCCAAACGGTGAACGACCTTAAGCGCGACCCTGCGTTCGGCAATGCGCGACAGTTGATCCAGCGGGCGCGCGGGGTGCTGATCGTGCCGCGGCTTTATAAGGCCGGGTTCTTCTTCGGCGGTTCGGGCGGCGAGGGGGTGCTTTTAATGCGTCGCGGTCCGCGTAGCTGGAGCGATCCGGCGTTCTTCTATATCGCCTCGGCCTCGTTCGGATTGCAGATCGGCGCACAGCAATCGGAAATGGTCCTGATCGCAATGACCCAGCGCGGGCTCAATGCGATACTGACGAACGGGTTCAAGTTCGGCGCAAGCGCTGACATCGCCGTTGCCATGCTCGGCTCGAGTGCCGGCGGTGCGGTGAATACGGGCGGCGCCGATATCGTGGTGTGGGCCTCCACGGCCGGAGCATATGGCGGCTTGACCTTGGAGGGCTCGGTCATCAAGCCGTCGCCCGATCATGACAAGGGCTTGTACGGCCGCCCCGTCACGACGCGAGAAATCCTGGCCGGCCGCGTCCGCGCACCCTCATCGGCGGTTCAACTCCGAAACGATTTGGCAACCGTGGGCTAGCTTCCAGCTCCCTGGGGTTGGGTTCGTCGGAGAAGACCTGGGCGATGGCGGTCTGCTTGTCCGCCTCGAAGGCACCGAACTGGCGGATTTGCCAGTGGGAGGCACGCTGCTGCCCGAGCAGGGCGGCTTGCTTGGAGAAGCTCCCGAGTTGGAGGATCTACCTGCGGGTACTCACCCGATCCGATTGGGGAAACTGGTGCCATTTGAGCGATGGAGCGGGTGGCGCTGAGCATCGCAAGGAAGGAGGCGCTGGTTGCCGCGAGCAGGGCGTTTCGCCGTTGCATGATCATGTTCCTGTGGGTGCTGTCGGAGCAACGAGGAAGGCGGGCGGGGTTCCGCGCCGGGTGCCAAGTTGGAGCCCGAGGCAAACCCGCACAGCTACGACATGCCGTGGGCCGGCCCCTAAGGGTCCGGACTCAACCAGGTTGCCAGGGAGCGAAGGTCCTGGTCAGTTCCCATTCAGTATAAGGGCATGCGCGGCGACGCCTCGATGCCGGCGATCTGATCGAGGTTTGCGATCAAGCGCGTGAGCAGCGCAACAAGCAGCCCTGTCTCCTCGTCCGTGAAGCCGCACAGCACCTCACGATTGCCCTGCAGCAAGACTGCGACCGCGTCCGGCAGGCGCGCTTCTGCGGCCTCCGTCAACATGATGCGGCTGCTACGTCCATCGGCCGGGTCGGGTGTCCGCCGGATCAGTCCGTCTCGCTCCATGCGGGCGAGCATCTGCGCCATCGGGGGCTGCTCGATCTTGGCGAAGCGGGCGAGATCACGTTGCGTGCTTGCTCGACCGTCCCGAAGCGCAACCAGCACCGGCAAGTGGCCGACACCGAAGCCCAGCGGCTTGAGACGCAACTCGCTCAGGCGGGCGAAGCCTCGCGCTGCAAGGCTGATCAGGTGCCCCGGCGTCGCGAGCACATCCGGTTCCATTTGCGTCATCCCCCTTGCGCTGCTCGACGCCCTGTTACATACGTGCATATGTATAGCGTTGCTGTCCTCTCGCGCAACGCGGACATCATGCCCAGGAGAGAACCCGATGGACGGTGATATCGAACTCCTCAGGCGCATCTACGACCAGTTCAACGCGCGGGACATCGACGGCGTGCTGGCCGTGCTTGCCGATGACGTCGCCTGGGCCAACGGCATGGATGGCGGCCACGTTCACGGTCGCGAGGCCGTGCGCGAGTACTGGACGCGCCAGTGGACCATGGTCAGTCCGCACGTCGAGCCTGTGAGCTTCCGCAGGGCTGCGGACGGCGCGGTCATCGCAGAGGTTCGGCAGTCCGTCCGCGATCTCGAAGGCAAGCTGCTACAGGGCCAGACGCACGGATTGAAGGACAAAACGGTTGGACACGTCTTCCGCGTTCACGATGGCAAGGTCACTCGCTTCGACATCCAGGAGGTCCCCTAAGCAACTGGTTGGTTTAGCTAACACCAGAAGCCGATGACCGCGGCGAGCGCGACGGCTGAAGCGTAGTTGCGGGCGGAGCTTGCCGTAGCGCGTGGGGGTCCGGCGGAAGTCCTTGAGGCGGCAGAAGGTGGCCTCGATGCGCTAACGCTCGCGGTAGCGGCGCTTGTCGTGGTGGACCCGGCGCTTGCGAGCGCGGGTACCGGGGATGACGGGGGTGATGCCTTTCGTCCGCAGGTCGGTGCGCAGCCAGTCCGCATCGTAGCCCTTGTCGGCGATGAGGCGGCGGATGCGGCCAGGAGCTTCCGCCATTAGGTCGGGAGCGGTTGTTACATCGCTGGCGTTGCCGGGCGTCAACAGGAGAACGGCGGGACGGCTGAGCACTGTGCGTCGGGGAGCCAGAACACGTCCGCCGTCAATTTCTCCGTGCCGCCAGCGATGGCAACAAATCACGAAACCTTAGCGTCGGCAACGCCTTAATTCGGTTCAGGCTAGTCCTCAGGTCTTAACAAGCGCGCAGTGCTCAAGGCCAAGCGGCGGCGCCGCCTCTTCCGCCGGCGTCGTGGCCACGAGCCTGTAGAAATCCCAAGGCGCCTTGCTCTCCGCCGGCGTTTTCACCTGGAAGAGATACGCTGGGAACAAGTGCCGCCCGTCCTCGCGGATCGTCGTCTTCCCGAACACCTCGTCCTCGACAGGCATCTTTTTCATCGCCGCGACCGCTGCAGCGCCGCTTGCCTTCGCCGTCGGCGCTCCCATGCTCGTCACCGCCTTCAGGTAGTGCAGCACCGCCGAGTAGCAGCCGGCCTGGATCATGTTCGGGTAGAAGCCGTTTGGCATCCGCGGCACCACTCGCCGGGTGAAGGCGCGTGTCCGGTCGTTAAGGTCCCAGTAGAAGCTCTCCGTCAGCACGAGCCCCTGCGCCGTCTCGAGCCCAAGCCCGTGCACGTCGGTGACCACCATCAGGAGTGCCGCAAGACGCGTTCCGCCCGTCAGCACGCCAAACTCGTGCGCCTGCTTCACGCAGTTCTGCGTGTCCACGCCCGCATTGGCGAGGCCGATCACCTTGGCCTCCGTCGCCTTGGCGCGCACGAGGTAGGACGAGAAATCGGTGGTAGCGGGAAATGGATACGCGGAAGCACCGAGAATCTTACCCCCGCCTTCCTTCACGAAGCGCGTGGTGTCGTCCTGTAGCTGGTGCCCGAATACGTAGTCTGCCGTAATGAAATACCATGTATCGCCGCCCGCCTTCACCAGCGCCCCGCCGGTCGAGCGGCTGAGCATGTAAGTATCGTAGGTCCAGTGGAGCGTGTTCGGACTGCACTGCTTGCCGGTAAGATCCGGCGTGGCCGGGCCCGACGCCAGAAAAACCTTGTTATTCTGCCGCACCACTGTGTTCACTGCGAGTGCTACCGACGAGGTCGGTACATCGACGATCACGTCGACGCCGTCGCGGTCGATCCATTGCCTAGCGATCGAGGCACCGACATCCGGCTTGTTCTGGTGATCGGCTGAGACAACCTCAACTGCAAATCCGTGCGCGCCAGCATTGAATTCCGCGACCGCCTGCTCGGTGCAAGCGAGCGAGCCTTTGCCGGTATTCGCACTGTAGGTCCCGGACATGTCCGTGAGCACCCCAAGTTTAATCGTGGGCGTGCCCGCTGCTCCCGCGCGCCTAAGCGGCAGAGCCGAGGCCAGGGCTGCAGACCCAATCAGGGTGCGGCGTGAGATCGGCATGAGTTCCCCTGTCCCCTAGCCTCGTTTGCTGCTTTTTTCGGATCGCCGAGTGGGGCTGGCCACGCCCGCTGGCAGGTTTCCATCGGGCACACGCATGGTATCAAGGTGCGCGGTCTCCGCAAACGCCCCGGAGCGGCGCGAGGTGAGGCGGCAAAACCGGTCTTGCGCCCCGGTCAGCCGCCTGAGCTGGCAACGGTTCGGTCCGGTACTGCCGCCGTCGGCTCCTCCTCGGCAATGAGCTGGGCCGGGTTAGCGGGCCGTAGCTGCCACGGCACCAGCGACACGACGATGTTCTAACCGCCGTCCCGAAGCAGGCGGGTCCGCAGTAGCCGCTCGCGGCCCTTGTGCATCAGATAGCCCCACCACCTGCCCTCGACGAGTTCGGGCAGGATGACATGATCGCGCGCCCCGGCGACCGGCGGTTCACGTCCTCGATGGCACGCAGCAGCGGCGCGGTCATGCTGCGGAATTCGGATGAGGCCAATCGAAGCTTCGGTGGGTTCAAGCCCATCTGAACGGCAGGCTGCTCGACGAACTCGTGCCAGTCTGACTCAGCCGTGCGTGCAGGTCCTCCACGTCCGGGCCTTCCAAATCTGTGATGTGCAGGGCCGTGACCTCGGGGGAGAGGCGGAGCGCGTATTCCACAGCCTTGCGCGCGCACTGGTCCCATCTCTTGATCGGTACCAGGACCGCCGGGGGTTCATGCTGCCGGAGATTGATGCAGCGAAGACTGCCGTGCAGGACCTGCCGGTCGAGGTCATCGTAGTAGCGCCGCACCGCCCGCAGAAGGACGATCGTGCAAGGAATTACGATGACCGTCAGCCAGGCGCCCTCCACGAACTTGGCGGCCAGAATGATGACGAGCGCCAAGCCGGTGGCGACCGCGCCTAACCCATTGATGGCCAGCTTCGTATGACTCGTCCGGCTGCCGCGGTGTTCAGCGCGCCGCCAATGGGCCGCCATGCCCGCCTGGGAGGGTGTAAAGGCGAGAAAGGCCCCAACCGCGAAGAGCGGGATCAGGCGATCGGTGATGCCGCCAAACGCGATGAGCAGGCTGCCGGCTGCGACCGCAAGGAACAGGATGCCGAAAGAATAGACAAGACGCCGGCCTGGAACGGCAAAGGGGCGTGGAAGAAAACCGTCCTCGGCCACGAGATGGCACACTCGAGGAAAATCCACGAAGCTGGTGTTGGCCGAAAGGCAGAGCACGGCAAGCACGCTTCCGATTGTGACGTAATAGAACCAGCCACGCCCGTAGACTGCGCTGACCAGCTGCGAGAGGACGCTCTGGTACCCTGGCTTCGTCTCATCCATCGCCATCACGCCGTAAGCCTGGGCGACATGGGCGATGCCCAGCAGCAGCAGTCCCAGAATGACGACGATGGCGAGGAGGGTGCCATGGGCGTGCCGTACTCTGGGACGCCGTTGCTGACTGCCTCCACCCCGGTCATGGCGGTGCAGCCGCTGGCGAAGGCGCGCAGCAACAGCCAGAGCGTCACCGCCTCTGTCGGCTGGCAATCGTGGGCGGGTGGACCACAGGAGAGGGATGCCCGCCGGCGGACATCGTCTTGTACACGCCCCAGGCAAGGACGATGCCGAGGCTGGCGATGAAGGGATAGGTCGGCAACGCCCATGCCGAGCCGGACTCGCGCGTGCCACGCAGATTCATCACGGTGATCACGGCGAGGATGCCGAGGCAGAGCCAGAGCGTGCAGAAGTGTAAGGCTGGGATAGCGGACGTCAGGGCGCCCACACCCGCCGAAATGGCCACCGCAACATTCAGCACGTAATCCACCATCAGCGCCGCAGCCCCCAGAAGATCGGCGTTGATACCCAGGTTATTCTTCGCGACGATGTAGGAACCGCCGTTGTTCGGATAGGCTTCGATGGTCTGCCAGTACGAGAAGCAAAGGATCGCCAGCAGGAGCAGGATCACCCAGGTGATCGGACCGATATGCGCGAGCCCTGCCGCTCCGGTAGCGGCCAGAATGGTTAGCGCGGCCTCCGGGCCGTACGCCGCTGACGCGAGCCCGTCGAGCCCCATCGCGGGAAGGCCGGTGAAAACGCCGAGCTTCCGCCCCTGGGCCTCGCGGTTGGCGACCGGGCGGCCGATCAGCAGCTTCATAAGGGAGAAGGACATGCGCCCAGAACGTGCAGAACGCGCGGACCGTGGCGGTTGATCCGGGTCAAAGTGCTGCGCCGCGACCCTGACTGGACGGCCGGTCCTTTTGCCACTGGCTGACAGCGACAGGGCAGCACGTGACCCGAAGCGGCGGCTGCGCTAAGGGAGCGCCAGCCGGAGTGTAGCACCAGTGACCCTTCCCAACAGCTTGCGAACCGGTCCGGATCAGCGGGGCCGGTTCGGAGAGTTCGGCGGCCGGTTCGTGGCCGAAACGCTGATGCCGCTGATCCTGGAGGTAGAGCAGGCATACAACGCAGCCAAAGCCGACCCGCGCTTCCAGCAGGAATTGAACGGATACCTGAAGGACTACGTCGGGCGGCCCAGCCCGCTCTGGTTTGCCGAACGCCTGACCAGAGAGCTCGGCGGCGCGAAAATCTACTTCAAACGCGACGAGCTGAACCACACGGGCAGCCACAAGGCCAACAACTGCATGGGGCAGATCCTCCTCGCCCGACGGATGGGAAAAGCCCGCATCATCGCCGAAACCGGGGCGGGACAGCACGGCGTCGCCACCGCCACGATGTGCGCGCTCTTTGGCCTGCCCTGCACCATCTACATGGGCGCGACCGACGTCGAGCGGCAGGCGCCGAACGTCTTCCGCATGAAGCTGCTGGGCGCCGAGATCAGGCCGGTGACCTCGGGCGCCAGCACGCTCAAGGACGCTATGAACGAGGCGCTGCGCGACTGGGTCGCGAATGTCACCAACACCTATTACCTGATCGGCACGGTAGCTGGCCCGCATCCATATCCCGTGATGGTGCGGGACTTTCAGTCCGTGATCGGGGAAGAAGCAAGACGCCAGTTGCACGAAGCGGAAGGCCGGCTGCCCGATGTCGCGGTCGCTTGCATCGGTGGCGGCTCTAACGCCATGGGCCTGTTTCATCCATTTTTAGACGATCCCGTGCGGCTGATCGGGGTGGAAGCAGGCGGGCATGGTATTGAAACGGGGGAGCATGCCGCCAGCCTGACTGGCGGCCGTCCCGGCGTCCTCCACGGCAACCGCACCTACCTGCTCCAGGACGACGACGGCCAGATCAAGGAAGCCCATAGCATCAGCGCCGGCCTGGACTACCCTGGCATCGGCCCGGAGCATTCGTGGCTGCACGATGTCTGTCGGGTGGAATACGTCTCGGCCACTAATCAGGAGGCCCTGGCTGCGTTTCAGTTGTGCACCCGGACCGAAGGGATCATCCCGGCGCTCGAACCGGCCCACGCCCTCGCCCACGTGGCCAAGATCGCGCCCACCATGCCGCGAGACTCGATCATCCTGATGAATCTTTGCGGCCGAGGCGACAAAGACATCTTCACCGTCGCCACCCACCTCGGGGTCAAGCTGTGAGCAGAATTGCGGCTCGGTTCGCGGCGCTGCGGCGCGAGGGCCGGGCGGCCCTCATCCCATTTATCGAAGCCTACGACCCCGACCCTGCGACCTCCATGGCCCTGCTCCGCGGAATGCCTGGAGCAGGTGCCGATCTGATTGAGATCGGCATGCCGTTCACCGACCCGATGGCGGACGGCCCGACGATCCAGGCGGCGGGCAAGCGCGGGTTGAAAGCGGGGGCAACGATGGCCCGGACCTTGGCAATGGTGCGGGATTTCCGCCGAGAGGACACGACCACCCCGATTATCCTGATGGGTTACCTGAACCCGATCCTGTCCTATGAGCCTGCCCGGTTCTGCAAGGACGCCGCAGTTTCCGGCGTGGACGGGCTAATCGTCGTGGACCTGCCACCGGAAGAATCCGATCTTCTACTGCCGTCAGCTCGTGCGACGCGGCTCGACGTAATCCGCCTGATCGCCCCCACCACACACGACCAACGCCTGCCTCTCGTATTGGAGGGAAGCTCCGGCTTCGTCTATTACGTGAGCATCACAGGGATCACCGGGACACGCACCGCGACCGCGGACCATCTCGCAAAGGCAATTCCAAGAATACGGCGGGTCACTAATTTACCGATCGCGGTCGGGTTCGGCGTCCGCACGCCCGAACAGGCCGCCACTGTAGCGAAGATGGCGGATGCGGCGGTCGTTGCCTCGGCGCTGATCGACACTCTCGCCGCACACCTGGACGAACAGGGGCGCGCCAGACCCGTGGCAGTCCGAGCGGTGCTCGACCAGGTACGAACCTTGGCAGACGGGGTGCGAGACGCACGATGAGTTGGATCACCGAATACGTTCGCCCCAAAATTCAGACGCTGTTCGCGCGGCGAGAAGTGCCGGACAATCTCTGGCAGCAATGCCCCGGTTGCCAGCAGATGGTGTTCACGCGGGAGCTGATCGCCAACCTGAAAGTTTGCCCGAACTGCAACCACCACATCCGGGCAACGGCCACGGAACGACTGACCTGGACCTTCGATCCGAACGCCTTCACCCGGATCGAGCTGCCAAGAACGCCGAATGACCCGCTGCGTTTCCGCGACGGCAAGCGCTACAGCGAGCGCCTGAAGGAGGCGCGGGAAAAAACCCGCCTCGACGACGCCGTCGCCGTAGCGCACGGCACGATCGAGAATGAGCCAGCCGTCGTAGCAGCCATGGAATTCGAGTTCATCGGTGGCTCCATGGGAATCGCGGTCGGCGAGGCCATCGTTGCCGCCGCCAGGCTGGCGGTGCTGCAGGAGGCGTGCTTGATCGTGTTTACCGCTTCGGGCGGAGCACGCATGCAGGAGGGCGCGCTCAGCCTGATGCAAATGCCGAAGACAATCATAGCCGCACGAATGGTGAAGCAGGCCAGCCTGCCATTCATCACCGTGCTGACCGACCCGACCACCGGGGGCGTCACCGCAAGCTTCGCCATGCTGGGCGATATCCAGATCGCCGAACCAGGGGCACTGATCGGCTTCGCGGGCGCGCGCGTTATCGAACAGACGGTGCGGGAGAAGCTACCCGACGACTTCCAGACCGCGGAATACCTCCTTGCGCACGGGATTATCGACATGGTCGTGCCGCGGACGGCGCTGCGGCCGACCCTCGGCCGGATCATCCGGCTCTTGCGCAACCGCTCGGCGGTCGAGGAGGCCGCCTAGCTCCCATGTCGGACGGCCGGATCGAGGGGATCGTCGCGCGGCTCCACAGCCTTTATCCGCGGCTGATCGATCTCAGCCTGGGCAGGCTGCGGGAACTGCTGGCGAAGCTTGGGTCTCCGGAGCGGCACCTCCCGCCGGTCATTCACGTTGCCGGAACGAATGGCAAAGGCAGCGCGTGTGCATTCCTCCGCGCCATGGGTGAGGCCGCCGGATGGCGGGTTCACGTCTATACCTCGCCGCATCTCGTGCGGTTCAATGAACGGATCCGCATTGCCGGCCGCCTGGTAAGCGACGACGAACTCGCAGCTACGCTGGAGCGGATCGAGCAAGTGAACAGCGGCGCGCCCATTACGGTGTTCGAGGTGATTACGGCCGCGGCACTATACGCTTTCGCGCAGCATCCAGCGGAGTTGTGCGTGCTGGAGGTTGGTCTCGGCGGACGGGGTGACGCAACGAACGTCATCGAGCGCCCGGCGGCATGCGCAATTACCTCGATCTCACTCGACCATCGGGAAATGCTGGGCGATACGATCGTCACGATCGCCGGGGAAAAAGCGGGGATTATCAAGCCGGGGGTGCCTGTCGCTATAGGCGCGCAAACCCCCGATGCACGAATGGTGCTGCTGTCCACCGCGGAACGCGTGGGTGCGCCGGTTTGGCTCCGCAGGCGGGAGTGGGACATCGATGGCCTGCGCTACTCCGACGGGCAGAGCGAGATCATGCTTGAACCTCTGTCCCTCCCAGGCCCGCACCAGCATGATAATGCGGGAGTTGCCGTAGCGGCGTTGCGTGCGTCTGGTTTGCCAATTCCCAGCGAGGCAATCGCCCACGGCGCAGCCATGGCCGTCTGGCCCGCCCGCTTACAGCAACTGCACGGCGCCTTAGCCCGGATGCTTCCGATGGGATGGGAGCTTTGGCTGGATGGCGGCCATAATCCCGGGGCTGGAGAAGCACTGGCCGCGCATCTGCAAAGTTGGACGGACCGGCCGGTCCACCTCGTCGTCGGTATGAAAAAGTCGAAGGACGCCTGGCTGTTCCTGCAACCGTTGCTGCCCTACGCGACCTCGGTCTGGGCAGTCGCCGAGCCTCGGCAGTACCTGGCCTTGCCAGTAACTGACATCGTCGCCGCGTCGGGCGGGATCGCGCACCCTGGCCCTCGGGTAGCGGATGCGCTGGCCGCGGTCGCGCGGTCTGCCCAGCCGGGCCGCGTGCTGATCTGCGGCAGCCTCTATCTCGCCGGCGAGGTGCTGAAACTGGATGGCCTCGAGCCCATTGCATGAGGTTCGCCTACCAGCACTGCCCTGCCGCGTGCAGCTTGCGCCATGGTTTCGCCAGCCGCCGGCGGGCCGCTTCGCCCCGCCGCTCCGCCCAGCCGGTGATAGCCGCTGCCGCTTCCGAGAGCCCTGCGTTGGAGGTGTTCTGCACCAGTTCGTTAGCCAGATGTGCAGTCCACTTGCCATCGTTGACGTGGCCCAGCAATTCTTGAAGCTCCCGAGCAGGTTTCAGGAAGCGCTTGACCTTCTTGCGCCCTAGCACCGGGGCTAGGAACTCCACCCCATAACGCAGGTTCTTTATGGCCTTCCGCAACTCGTGCAGCTCAGGCCGGGTAAGCCCGTCTAAGTCCCTCCCGCGCTTAGCCACTTTGCGGTGCAACTTGTCGAGGAGCTTGGGGGCAAGTTCAGCGGCCGGGTCGTGCAGCGATTTCTTGCCTGAGGGTCGCCCGTCATAAGGCACTTCGTCGGGAAGCCGGAAGAGCTCAGAAAGCACATCACCTATTTCTGGCTGTCGCAGGGCAGCAGCAACTGCCTCGTGGGCGCGCGACCGTACCGGATCGGTGACACCCTCCAACTGCCACACGCGTTCCTCAGGCATTTCAGACGCAGCCGCGGTAAGCGCCTCGGTCACGAACACATCGCAATCCCGGGCCGTCCCGACCAGACGCCCCAGATCGCGTAGCCGCTTGCGCAAACGTGAGGCCGGCTCTTGGGGCAACAGCGGCCGGAAAAGCAGTAAAGCGGCGCGCAGGCGGCGGATCGCTACCCGGAGCTGGTGCACACCCTCAACATCACCGGCGGAGGCCGGCACGAAGTTCTCGCGGCAGTGATCCAGCGCTGAATGCAGAATGTGCCGGAAAGCACCCGCACCGGAAACATCGGCGCCGTAGTTCAGTTCATCGGCGCGTCGAGCGACGATATCCATTTTGGGATTTTAGAGCGATCGCGTTTCGGTGGAAAGCCAGCGGCCCGACGGATTAGACGCGGAGATGATGTGGAATTCGCATGCCGAGCCGCACGGGCACGTGCCACACCTCGCGCACTTGCCGCAGCGGACGAAAGCCCGCGCGCAGATAAGTCGGCAAGGCGCGCGGATGGTCCGCGGTGCATGTGTTGACCGTCATACCCCTGGCACCTGATCGCCAGGCCAGGTCAATCGAGTTGCGGAGAAAGGCGAACCCGATGCCCGTCCCTACCGCATGGGGCAGCAGACCGAAATAAGATAGATTTACGTCCGGCCATGGGCGTGCATCGAGCTCGAAAAAACCTGCCGGTTCGCCGGCACGGTAGAGCACGTGGATCGACACCGCGGGATCGCGTAAAAGCGCGTCCAACTCCGAATCCGCCATGGTCCGGCGCAACCACCAGACGTAGTCCGCGCCAACTGTATCATACAAATAACGATAAAACGGTACGGTGCATGAAGCCGCCGGGATCACCTGATTTCCGGCGGGAAGGGACGGAGCCGCTGCGACCGGCGGATGGTCCATCCGCAGAAAGGTCACCGAGACTGTTACACGCTCCGTTGGTTCCATCCGGGGTTTATAGCCCGGAGTTCAGTCATCCAGGAAGCTTCGCAGCTTCCGGCTCCGACTGGGATGCTTCAGCTTGCGCAGGGCCTTCGCCTCGATCTGGCGAATCCGCTCCCTGGTGACATTGAACTGCTGCCCGACTTCCTCCAGCGTGTGGTCGGTGTTCATGCCGATCCCAAAGCGCATGCGCAGCACGCGTTCCTCACGCGGAGTCAGGCTGGACAGGATGCGCGTGGTGGCTTCTCGCAGGTTGGCCTGCACGGCGGCATCCAATGGGATAATGGCGGTCTTGTCCTCGATGAAGTCGCCGAGGTGGCTGTCCTCCTCGTCGCCGATCGGGGTCTCCAGGCTGATCGGCTCCTTGGCGATTTTCAGGACCTTGCGAACCTTCTCAAGCGGCATACCGAGCTTCTCGGCCAGCTCCTCCGGCTGCGGCTCCCGGCCAATCTCGTGCAACATCTGCCGGCTCGTGCGAACCAGCTTATTGATCGTCTCGATCATATGCACGGGAATACGGATGGTGCGTGCCTGATCGGCTATGCTCCTGGTAATGGCCTGTCGGATCCACCAGGTCGCATAAGTGCTGAATTTATAACCGCGGCGATACTCGAACTTATCGACCGCCTTCATCAGCCCGATATTGCCTTCCTGAATAAGATCAAGGAACTGCAAACCGCGGTTCGTGTACTTCTTTGCGATAGAAATCACCAGGCGCAGGTTCGCCTCGATCATCTCTTTTTTTGCTCGCGCGGAATCCCGTTCACCGCGGCTTACCGTGGCATAAACCCGGCGGAACTCGCTGATCGGCAGGCCCGCGTCGTTCGCAACCGCGGCAATCTGGTTGCGGATTTCCTGGATCGGATCGGCATCCTTGCCGGCAAAGATTTTCCACCCCCTGCCCGACAACCTGGCAACCTTCTCCAGCCAGTTGGGATCCAGCTCGCTCCCACGATACTGGGTCAGGAATTCCTCGCGGTTGACCTTGCAGGATTCCGCCATACGCAAAAGCTGGCCTTCCAGCCCGGTCAGCCGCTGATTAAGCTCCTTGAGCTGCGTCACCAGCTCCTCGATGCGATTATTATGCAGCCGGACCTGCGCCACCTTGCTGACCAGTTCCTCCCGCACCTTCTCATAAGTTTTCTCGGAACGTGCGTTGACCTCCTCGCCGCTGGTCATCGTCTCCAGCCGGCGAGACTGAAATTTCTGCAGCTTCTTATAAAGTCCTTCGATTTCCTCGAAGGTCGCCAGCACCTCGGGCTTCAGCTTTTCCTCAAGCGCGGACAAAGACAACCCGACACCCTCCGCGTCTTCGTCCTCCATCTCGTCTATACCGTCCATCGTGCTGCCATCTGCACTGGGTTCGGTCGGAGGCCCTTCGCCGTTCGCGCCGCCGCCGCCCGAAGTAGCTTCCAGGTCGATGATGTCGCGCAGCAGCATGCGGCCGGCCTTGAGCTGGTCCTGCCAGGAAATGATCGCCCTGAACGTCAAGGGGCTTTCGCACAACCCGCCGATCATCATGTCGCGGCCGGCCTCGATGCGTTTGGCAATGGCGATCTCGCCCTCGCGCGACAGCAGTTCCACCGACCCCATCTCACGCAGGTACATCCGCACCGGGTCGTCAGTTCGCCCGACGCTCTCCTCGTCGATGTTGCCGGTCTGCTCTTCTTCCGCCTCCTCGCCGCCCTTTTCGGCCTTCGGGGCGATCACCTCCCCGTCCTCCTGCTCCTCACTCTCCACCACCTGGATGCCCATCTCATTCAGGCCGGACATAACGTCCTCGATCTGCTCGGAGCTGTTCTGTTCTGGCGGAAGAACGGTATTCAGCTCGTCGAAAGTAATGTATCCGCGCTCCTTGCCCTTCGCGATCAGCCGCTTCACAGCGGCCGACTGCACGTCGAGCAGTGTCGTCTCCACATCCTGCTCTACGGTCGCGGTATCGGCGGCGGCGGCGGTTTTTGTGGCCATTCGCTACGGCTCTCCAGCTTCGTCTATCATTCGCGCCCCTGGTTGGCGGCTACGTGCCGACCGGCTCGCCAGTCTCGACCGCGATCAAAGCAGCGCGCAGCGCCACGAGGCGGCGCTGGGTATTCTCGTCCCCGTGCAGCGCGAACTGCTTTGTGGCTGCCGCAACCTCGTCGGCCAACCGAGCATGGTGCATGAGTCCAAAAAAGTACCACCACCCTGCCTCGGCATCCCCGGGCATCGCCTCTGCACTCGCAAACTCTGGTAACGGAACGGGAACCGTCGCCAGGACCTGCTCGGCTTCGGCCGCCAATCCAGAACTCGTGAGGTGGGTCATCAACCCCTGTGATTCAAGCACAGTTGCCGTCTCAGCCCACGCAAGAAGCGCTTCCCTGATGCGTCCCAGCACAGGCAGTAGCTCCAGTTCGCTGAAGGCATGTTCCACGTCCCGCAGGATTTCCGGGTGGCGGATCAGGTACGGCAACAAGGATTCGAGCGCGCTCGCCAGTCGCGCTATCGCCGGTGGGGACAGGCCTGGCCGCAGGCCGCACAATCTGACCGGTGCCGCGGATGCGGCGTTCACCAAAGAAACGATCAAGCAGAGCGGATCGGTACTCGCGGGCCAAGGCACGGTCGGAAATCTTGGCCGCGGCCTGTTCCAACCGGTTGCGCAGCAAAGCGCGCTGTTCCGGCGTTTTGTCCCCGACGGCGTCACGCCGCAGGTCGTACAACGTCTCGGGAAAACTCCGGCGCCCGCCCAGAAGCGTGCGGAATGCCTCGGCACCGCGCGCGCGAACCAAGGTGTCCGGGTCCTCGCCTTCGGGCAGCGTGATGAAGCTGATTGAGCGATCCGGCGCCAGCAACGGCAGCGCCAGTTCCGCGGCCCGGGCGGCCGCGCGACGACCCGCGGCATCACCATCGAAGCATAGCAGTGGGGCGGGCGACAGGCGCCACAGCTCGCCTAGCTGATCTTCCGTCAGCGCCGTGCCGAGGGGGGCAACGGCGCCGGGGAATCCGGCCTGATGCAGCGCGAGCACATCCATATAGCCTTCGACCACCACGATTTCTGCCTTGCCTCGCAGTTCCCGGGCACGGTCCAGCCCGTAGAGACTGCGACGCTTCGCAAACACCGGTGTTTCCGGTCCATTGAGATATTTTGGCTGCGTGTCCCCGAGTACACGGCCGCCGAAGCTGATCACGCCACCCCGGCGATCACGGATGGGGAACATCACGCGATTGAAGAACAGCTCATAAGACCGACCGGTTTCCGGATCGTGCCGCATCAGACCAGTTTCGATCAGCAGCTCCTGGCTGATTCCTTCCCGGCCGAGCGCTGCAACCAGCGCCCCCCTCCCCTCACCGGACCAGCCGAGGCCAAAACCGCGGATCGTGTCCTCCGTCAGCCCCCGCCCGGTAAGGTACTCCAGTGCCTTGCGGCCCTCCGGCAAGAACAACTTGCGAAGGAACAATGCAGCGGCGCTTTCCAGGACACCCGACAGGGTATGGCGCCGTTGCTCCGCTTCGGCGACCGCGGGCGAGAGTTTCGGCACCTCCAGCCCCGCCTCGGCAGCAAGGCGCTCCACCGCCTCCATGAACCCGGCACGCTCGGACTGCATGACGAAGGTAATGGCGTCGCCATGCACGCCGCAGCCAAAGCAATGGTAGTGGTCGTCGTAGATGTAAAAACTGGCCGTTTTCTCACCGTGGAACGGACAGCAGGTTTTCCATTGCCGCCCCGACCGCTCCAGCTTGTGACGGCGGCCGATCAAAGTTACCAGCGGCACGCGGGCGCGTAGTTCGTCCAGGAAGCCGCCGGGAAGCGCCATCAGACCCGTATCACCCCGGGGAGGGCATCTACGCTTCCTTTGCTGAACGCAGGTAACGCGAACGCCTGGCTAACTCCCTCTCCGCCCCAATGGGCCCAATGGGGCGGAGAGGGCAGATGAGGCCGCTCCAGCGCGCTAGCCCCCAAGCTGCCGCTTCACCACCGGACCCACGCGCGCCATATCGAGCATGGCCGCGTGCTTCGTCTTAAGCCGGGCCATCACCTTGCCCATGTCCTTCATCCCCGCGGCACCCATTTCCGCAATCGCGTCCCGTACCGCCTGCTCCATAGCAGCCTCGTCCATCTGCTGCGGCAGGAAGCTTTCAATCACCCTAATCTCCGCCTCCTCCTTGGCGACGAGCTCGGGCCGGTTCCCCTGCCGGTAGAGTTCCACCAATTCGCGGCGGGATTTTACCATTGCACGCAGCATACCGAGGATTTCCTCATCAGGAACTTTGTCGATGCCCTTCGGCCGGGCGGCGATATCGGTCTCCTTCAACTTCGCCAGAATCATACGCAGCGTAGAGGTGCGGGCGGCATCCCCAGCCTTCATGGATGCCTTCAACTGCTCACTGAACTGTTCGCGCAGGCTCATGACAGCGCTCCGGTACAGACAAAGGGCGGATTTTCCCAGCCGGACTTGCCATACAACAGCGGTTCACCTTCCAGCGTACGCACGGTGCCACCCGCGGCTTCCAGCACAGCCTGTGGCGCGGCTGTATCCCATTCCATGGTGCGGCCGAACCGCGGATACAGATCGGCAAGCCCCTCGGCCAAACGGCAGAACTTCACCGCCGAGCCAAAGTTGATCACCTTCGCGACGTTGCGGCCCTTAAGGAATTCGTCGAGAGGCTCCTGGTTCGCGTGATAGCGGCTGGCGAGCACCGTCACTCCCTTAGCCGGCGGGGTACGCGCGTGAATTACATGATCGCCGGCCTGGATGCGTTTCCAAGCCCCGCGCCCGACAATCCCGCGAAAGATTTCGCCCATCGCCGGCACGCCGACCACGCCAAGGTATGCGCGCCCGTCCCGCACCAGTCCGATATTCACCGTGAATTCGTCGTTCCCGGCGGTGAACTCCCGAGTACCGTCAAGTGGATCAACCAACCAGTATTGCGCGCTGGGCGCTGTAATGCGTCCACCGGCGACCTCTTCCTCGGCAATCACCGGAATGCCGGGCGCCGCCTCCCTCAGGCCACGTACAATGACAGCCTCCGCAGCATGATCGGCGGCGGTAACCGGCGAGCGATCTTCTTTGCGCAACACGTCAAACCCGCGAGCACGTACCTGTCAGTATCGCCTCGCCAGCCTGTTGCGCCAGCCCGGCGGCGAGCAAGAGCAGACGGTCGTCATCCATGTGGCGGGTGTAGCTTGCCGGAACACCCGCTCACAACCAGTCGTTGCTCACTCCTGCGGGTTGATTTCCTCCGATCGGCCCTGATCGGCCTCACGTCGCAGTTGAGGCTGCGCCGAAGACAGGGCCTGTTTCCCCACTGGGTTTCCGCCTCGTAGCGGCCTTGGCTCCTCCTCGGGCGAAGTGATCACGTCAAAATCGAACTCCGTAAAACGCATTGCGGCCCTCTTGTCTCGGTTCGGCCGCTCCATCCCTGGCGTCAGTCGGAAAATTCCCTCGCAGGAAAACGAAAGCCGCCTTGGAGGGGCGGCTTTGGAAACCTGCGATCTCGCGCCTGATCCTACACCGCCGGCTTATACCAGCGGTACCAAAATCGGTTGGTAGGTAAGGCGCGTCGCATATGCGAACAATAAAGGCCAACGCCCTGTGCTCGCAACTGTTTAGATCATGCCGGCAGCGGCGAGCAGCGTTGCGAGGCCGGCGCGCATGCCGCGCAACGAGTTCTCCGCTTCCACGTCAATCCATTCATCAAGTGAGTGGGCGCGGCCGCCGGTCCCGCCCGAGCCGATCTTTATCGCGGGAATTCCGAGGCTCATCGGCAGGTTCGCATCCGTCGAGGAGGCCTCGAAGCAAGCATCGAAGCCGTGGGCTCGCAGCGCGGCGCAGGCAAGCTGGGGCAGTACGGCCCCGCTATCTGTCTGCCCGGCGGGGCGGTCGCCGATCTTTGAAAGTTCCACTGTCACGAGCCCGTCGCGTACCGAACGGACGGAATTCTCGGCCTCCGCAGACGCCGCAATAATGCGGGTGAACTCGGCTTCCAGCCGCGCGAGCTCCGAAGCCAATTCCGAACGCAGGTCGAACTCCGTCCAGACTTCGTTCGGGATCGAGTTGATTGACGTGCCCCCGCCGGTCAGGCTGGCGCAAAACGTGGTGCGCAGATCCGAGCGAACCTCGATCCGGGAGAGCCGGCCGATGGCATCGGCCATGGCATAGAGCGGGTTAACCAAGCCGAACGCGCCGTAGCTGTGGCCGCCAGGGGCACGGAATGTGACGCGATAACGCTTGGAGCCGACGCCCGTCGTCACAACTCGCTCCATGTCCGGGCTGTCCACGGTAATGAAGGCGGTAATCTGCCCAGCATACTCGCCCTTCTCGAACAAGTAGCGCATGCCCCGCAGATCGCCTGGGCCCTCCTCGCCGACATCCGCCACGAACAACACGTCCGCCCTGGTGCGGATGCCGGCGGCATCCAAGGCACGCATCCAGGCCAGCAACACCGCCAGACTACGGGTGTCGTCGCCGATCCCGGGCGCATAGAGCCGCGTTCCCTCGCTCCGGACGCGTACACCGGTGCCGGGCGGAAACACCGTATCGAGGTGGGCAGCGACGCAGAGCAGGCCCTGTCCCTCACCCCGCCGCAGGGCCGTCACGTTGCCCTCCGGGTCGATCCGGACCTCCCGCAGCCCATGCTCTTGCACCATCCCAAGGAAGGCGCGGGCACGCTCGGCTTCCCGGAAAGGCGGCGCAGGGATCTCGGCGAGCCGGGTAGTCTCACCGATCAACCGGTCATGGTCCTCAGCCAACCTGGCCGACACGGCTACAAACTTATCGCTCTCGACTATCCGGCGGATTTTGGCCTCAGGGTCCATGCATTTCTTCCTGTTTCTGAGCAACCGCTTGTGCTGGGGTGTGAAACTCCTGCAGGAGAAGTCCGGTGGTCGAATTTTTGTGAACCATCCGCCCGCTCTGGCAACCTATTTTCCATTTCGTAGCGCGTTGCTGTGCAAGGGAGACCCACGCAATGACGACAAAACGCCTGATAACGACAGCGAGTGTGCTGGCACTTGGATTAGCAGTGGCTGGAGCGGTGCCTGCCTTGGCCCAGAACACGACCACGCCGCAGCCGCAGCCCGCCCCTACGCCGCCTGCCGCGACAAATGCCCCTTCAACCAATGCCCCGTCACCAATGCCGGGCACCAACGCCACGCCACCAGCCCCGATGGAACAGCAGGGGGCGGCGCAACCCAACCAGCCGCCACCGCCTTCGACGGCGATGCACCATGCTCACCCGATGCACCACATGGCCATGGCCCATCGGAGAGGGCAGCCTAGCCCAACGGCGCAGGACGCAGCGGTTGACCGCCTGAATGACATGAGCCTGCAGGCAGCCCAGAAAGGGCAGACGTTCACACCGAGCGGCACCACCCCGGGCACTTAATCCCGAGCGCTGCTGTGAGGACGAGCGTGCAGATGGCGCTGTCGGGAGCCGCCGCCATCTGCTTTGGTGCGGCTGCTAACCCCCGGCTGACCCGGACACGACGAGCGTAGACCCGTCTCTGGCGAGCCCTGGCGGGCGCTGTCAGCGCAGACGGGCGGCAAATCGCACGCAAGGGTTCGTCTTTAAGCAGCCGCACCTAGCAGCAGGTCTCTGCATACCGGCAGACGTGACGTCCCCGAGCGTTTTCTTCCCCCCTCAGGCATCCGTATCTAGTCGTATGCCCGAGGTTGACCCCGAAGCCCCGCTGAGAACTCGCGCTCAGCCGCCATAAGCTGTTCGCCACCGCGCTGCTGGTGCTGATGGGCGCACTGATGATTGCAAGCTACGCCTTGCCGCCCGGCTGGGGCGCTGCGCTGCTGCAGGCAGCATCAAAAGCGGGCTTCGTGGGCGGCATCGCGGACTGGTTTGCGGTGACCGCGCTGTTCCGTCACCCGCTGGGGTTGCCGATCCCGCATACCGCCATCCTGCCGAAACAGAAGGAGCGGCTGGGCCGCGCGCTCGGGCGCTTTGTCGCGACCCACGTCTTCACCGGGCCCGAGGTAGCCGGAGTTCTCTCGCGACTGAATATCCCGGGCATTCTGCACCGGTTTCTGTCCGATCCTGAATTTGCCCATCCGGCGGCTCAGTCCATCGCGGCCGCGCTGCCGCGGGCGCTCGCCACGATAGAAGATGGCCGGGCACGGCGGCTGCTTGCCCGGATGTTGCCGCGGATGCTGGGGGGCGTGGCAGCCGGACGGATCATCGCGCGTGCCCTGCGCAACATGGTGGAAGGCGGCAAACACCAGGAAGCGTTCGGTTTCGTGCTGAACCAGATGCGCGAACTGATCGCGGAGAAGGAGGACACGCTCCAGGCGGTGATCGAAGAGCGGGTGCGCGAGCAAGGAGGCCGATTACTTGGATGGGCAGTGGGAGCGGCCATAGCCCGGCGGGTCCTGGTGACCATCATGGCCGAGCTGGACAAAATGAGCCCCGACGGATCGGAGCTCCGGGAAGCATTCGACACCTGGGTTTGGCGGGAGATCGAAAAGATGGAAAGCGACCCCGCTAGGGCGGCGGAGATTGGCATCGCCCTGCGCCGCGTTCTCGCCCACGAAGCAGTGATGGCCTGGGTATGGGACATCTGGTCGCGGCTGCGGACGGCGTTGGAGGCCGACGCGCTCAAGCCGACCGGCCGCACCGTCGGGGTGATCCAAAGCGCGCTCGACAATTTCGGTACAATGCTGGAGACCGATCCGACGACGCGTGCTCGGGTCGAGGCGAGTGCCGAGCGCCTCGTGCGGACGCTGCTGCCCGCCGCCCAGCTTCAGCTCTCGGATTTCATCGCAACGGTGATTGGCCACTGGGACACGGAAACAATCACGACCAAGCTGGAGCTGCGGGTCGGCAAGGATCTGCAATACGTCCGCGTCAACGGCACTCTCGTTGGCTTCCTTGTGGGTGGGAGCCTTTATGCCGTGCTGCGGCTGATATTCGGATGGGCCGCATTCTGATACCGCGCAGCATGAGGTGAAGCCTCATGCTGCGCGAAGGCCTCACTCGCGACCCCCAGTCTCATATCTGATAACGGATCAGTAACTACCTCGCGCTAAACCCCCCGCATGCGCCTCAAGGTCTATCGCGCCGACCGCATGGCCGACGCCATGGCGCGTATCCGTGCGGAGCTCGGTCCCGACGCCCTCATCCTCTCCTCCCGCCGCCTCGGCGCCGGGATCGAGGTCACCGCAGCTCTGGAGGAACAGGACCCGGTTCCTCCTCTCGCCGTCCCGTCTGCTCAGCCGATCCATCTCAATCGCATAAGCCGCCACGGCATACCCACCGCCCTGGCCGCAGCGCTCACCCAAACGCCCGATCTCGCGGCCACGCTCGCAAAGCACCTGGCCTTCCAGCCCCTGCCGGCCGATCAACCCCTGCTCCTCGTCGGCCCTCCCGGCGCAGGCAAAACCCTTACCGCGGCCCGCCTGGCCACCCGCTACGTCATGGCCGGTGCTACGCCCACCGTCATCACCGCCGATGGCAAACGCGCCGGCGCTGCCGAGCAGCTCGCCGCCTTCACCCGCCTTCTCAACCTGAGCCTGCTCCTCGCACCCGATGCCATTACCCTGGCCCGCGCACTCGCCCGTCCCCGCGCATCCGGGCCGGTCATCATTGATTGCCCCGGTTCCGATCCCTTCAACGACGCCGATCAGACGGAAATCCAAGCCCTCGCTGCCACTGCGAAGGCCACCGTTGCGGTAATCCTCCCGGCCGGGCTGGACGCCGAAGAGTCCGCCGACCTCGCCCAGGCATATGCCCAGGCCGGCGCCACCCACCTGATCGCTACCCAACTCGACCTCGCCCGCCGCCTGGGTGGCATTCTCACTGCCGCCCACACTGCACGCCTCGCCCTCGCCGAGGCTGGCATCGGCCCCGGCGCCGCCGATGGCCTGACCCCCTTCACCCCCGACCTGCTGGCCAGCCGTCTTCTCTCGAACGGATCCCCGCAATGACCTACGGCCGCCTCATCGCAATCGCCTCTGGTAAGGGCGGGGTCGGCAAGACCTGGCTCTGCATCACGCTCGCCCACGCCCTGGCTACACGCGGCCGCCGCGTCCTGCTGTTTGATGCCGATCTTGGCCTTGCAAACGTCGATATCCAGCTCGGCCTTACGCCAAAGCGGGACCTCGTCGCCGTCCTCGCCAACAAGGCCACACTCGCCGAGGCGATCATCGAACACGAAGCCGGCTTCCACGTCCTCGCGGGCCGTTCCGGCTCCGGCGTCCTCTCCGGCCTCTCTCCAACGGCTGTGGAGCAGGTGCTTGAGATCGCTCGGACGGCGGCCGTAGGGTACGACATCACGCTGCTCGACCTCGGCGCCGGGCTGGAATACTCGGTGCGTCGCCTTGCAGCCGCCGCCGACGAGCTACTGATCGTCACCACCGACGAACCCACCAGCCTCACCGACGGCTACGCGGTCCTGAAACTCCATTCCCAAAATAATCCCGCCGGTACTGCTCGCATCGTTGTGAACCAAGCCCCCAGCCCCTCCGCCGGTGAGCGGACCTATGCAACAATTCGTCGCGCTGCACACACCTTCCTCGGCCTCGAGCCTGATTTGGCTGGAATTGTTCGCCGCGATCCCCGAGTGCCAGATACAATTCGTAACCAAACGCTGCTGCTCACCCGCTCGCCCCAGTCACACGCCGCAGCCGATGTAGAGCAGCTTTGCCAAGCCCTCCTCTAGCCGACTCCCCGGCCATGCTACATTATGGGCATGCCTCTCATCCGCGGCGGTCTGAACCGCGATTTGCGGGTGGATTTCTTCCGGGGCCTCGCCCTCTGGTGGATCTTCACCGACCACATCCCAGGCGACGTCATGAGCTACGTCAGCCTGCAGAACTTCGCGCTTTGCGACGCCGCCGAGGTCTTCGTGCTGCTCGCCGGCTTCGGTGCCGGTAAAGCCTATGCCAGCCGCATGGATAGATCCGGATGGTTGCGAGGCGCCGCCGGTGCCATCCAGCGCGCCTGGACCCTCTACATCGCCCACATCTTCCTGTTTGTCGTGTACGCCGCGCAGGTCTCGTACGGCGCCATGGCGCTCGAACGCTCGAACTACCTCGACGAAAGCGGACTTAATGTCCTCGCCGGCGCTCCTTACAATGCCCTACTGAAGGCTCTGACGCTGGAATACCAGCCGAGTCTGCTTAACATCCTGCCGCTTTATGTCGTCCTGCTGCTGATGTTCGCCCTGGCCATGCCCCTGCTTCGCTGGCCGAAGATTCTCGCGATCCTGTCGCTCACACTCTATGCCACGGTCCGCGTCGCGAACTTTAACCTCCCATCCTGGACCGGCGACACCTGGTTCTTCAATCCGTTCACTTGGCAACTTCTGTTCATGATCGGGGCCATTCTCGCCTACAAGCCGCCGGCGATGCCGCCGCGTTCCGTCTGCCGCGTCGTGGATTGGATCGCCATCGCCGTCGTCCTGTTCGGTTTAATCGTTATCTTCGGCATATGGGACGAGTCCTTCCTCGCCCTCCGCCTGCCCTGGAGCGTCACTCGTGCGCTGCTGATCATTGACAAGACTAATCTCGATCCGCTGCGCGTCACCTCTATCCTGGCGTTGCTCTGGCTCGCCGTCCGTTACGTCCCGCCAGGGGCAGCCTGGCTTCGGTCCCGCCTCGCCCTTCCGTTCGTCCTAATGGGTCAACACTCATTATCGGTGTTCTGCTCCGGCATCTTCTTCGGTTTCATCTGCCGCCTCATGCTCGAATGGGACGACCGTGCCGCCATGCAGTTCGCCGTCAATGCCGGTGGTTTCCTGGCCATGCTCAGCGTCGCAGCCCTTGCGGCGTGGTACGGCTCCGAACCGCCCCGCCGGCCCGCCCCGGTCCCCGTCCGGGATGATACTGGCGTCGCTGTTCCTACATCGGTTATAACGACCGTTGGAGGTTCCCCATGGCTGAACTCAAACTGATCGGAATCGGCAACTCGGTCGGCGTCATCCTGCCCCGGGAGATGCTGGTGAAGCTCGGGCTTCAGAAAGGAGACACAGTGCATGCCGTGGAAACCGCGGATGGCCTCCGCCTGACCGTCGCCGATCCCGATTTTGAGGCTCAGATGGCGGTCGCCCGCCGTCTCACTAAGAAGTGGCATAACGTGCTTCGCGAACTCGCGAAGTGACAGTCTGGCTGTCGCGCCAGGTTGTCGTCAGCCTGCACGACCTGATGATCGCCCGCTACGGAGGCTCGGATGGCGTCCGGGACGAAGGCCTCCTGGAGAGTGCACTCGCACGGCCGCTTAACCTCGCGAGCTACGGCGATCCCGACACAGCCGACCTAGCCGCCTTCTACGCCGTTGCGATTGCGCGCAATCACCCATTCATTGACGGCAATAAGCGCACCGCCTTCAGCGCCCTCACGCTTTTCCTTGCGCTGAACGGTCTGGAGCTCGAGGCACCCGAAGTCGAAGCCGTGACAATCATGCTCCGCCTCGCCGCCAACGACATCTCCGACGAAGATTTCACCGCCTGGGTCCGCAGCCACGCCACAGGAAAGCCGCCATGACCGACGACAGCGCCGTCTTCGATGTCCTCCGCCACGTCTCCACCGCAACCATCACCACCATCCTGCTCAAAAAGGGCCTGCGTAACGTCTGGATGCGCGGCCCGCGGCCGATCCGCCCGGATCAGCCCCGCCTGATCGGCCGCGCCTTTACCATGCGGTTCATTCCCGCCCGCGAGGACCTCGCCACTCCTGAATCCTGGTCCTCCCCCCGCTCTACGCGCGCCGCCATCGAGGAAATGTCGCCCGGCTGCATTACGGTGGCCGATGCGATGGGCATCACTGATGCAGGCATTTTCGGCGACATTCTCTGTGCCCGCATCGCTAAACGCGGCGTTACCGCCCTGATCACGGATGGCGTGGTCCGCGACATCGCCGGCGTCCTTGGCACCGGCCTGGCCGTCTGGTGCGCCGGGGCCGCTGCCCCGCCCTCTGTCGCCGGCCTCACTTTCGTCAACTGGCAGGAGCCCATCGGCTGCGGTGGCGTCGCGGTCTTCCCCAACGACATCATCGTCGCCGATACTGACGGCGCCGTAGTCATCCCCGCTGCGCTCGCAGCCGATGTGGCCGCCGCCGGCCCAGAGCAGGAGGCGTTGGAGACGTGGATTATGGGTGAAGTGGAAAAAGGCGCCAGTCTTCCCGGCCTTTACCCGCCCAACGCCGAGAACAAGGCGCGCTTCGAAGCTGCCCGCAGGCGTTAAATCGCCCCTGACCCCCACCAAATCACCCGCGGAACCGCCGGGAGGCGCAAATCATGACCAACGAGGAACGTCAGATCATCGCGGACTTCATCGCCCGCGTCGCCGGCGCATCTGCGCCGCAGCAGCAACCTGCCTGGGGCGGAGCGCCCGTTCCGGCCACAACAACTTCCGCACTGCCCCCGGTTGACCGCGAGGCCGATGCCTTCATCGCCGATCAGTTCAATCGCTATCCCGAGGCGCGTTATCGCCTCACCCAGCTCGCCTTTGTACAGGAACACGCTGTGGTGGAGGCTCAGAATCGCATTAAACGCCTGGAATGGGAGCTTCAGCAGGCTCAGCAGGCCGCCCAACAGCAGCAGCATGGTGGTGGCGGCTTTTTCAGTGGCCTTTTCGGTGGTGGCCGCTCCCAAACTCAGCCGCCCGGCGGTACGCCCCCATGGGGTCAGGCTGGCCAGCCCCCACCCAATTACCAGGGGGGCTACGCGCCGCCGCAATATCCGCCGAACTACAATCCAGGCATGTTCCAGCGCCAGGGTTCTGGATTTCTCGGCTCGGCTCTCACCACAGCAGCCGGTGTAGCCGGCGGCGTGCTCGCCGCCGATGCGATCCGTGACTTGTTCTCCCCGCACCAGGGCTTGGGCGGCGGCTTCGGCTCAGGGGCCGCGAGCCCTTGGGGGGCACCACCGCTGGACCAGGGGGTCCCTCCAGACCAGGGTTATGTGGACCAGGGAACTTGGGACCAGGGCACTGATCAGGGCACCCGGAACGATCCCTCCGGGGGCGCCGACCAGGACAGCAGTTGGGATCAGGGGGGCGGAGGCAATTGGGACGACCAGTCATCGGGCGGCTCAGACGACGATAGCCTGATCTGACGGGAGGCCTACATCATTCCCGTGTTGGCGGGGCCTAACCCCCAACTTGCACGACAAAAACAAACCCGCCCAGGTCCTCCCCGGGCGGGTCCAGACTGCCCTAGCTGCTACTGTGTGGCGGTGTTCGGCTGCCCGGGAGTGGTGCTGGTTCCGGTCGTCGGTTGACCATTGAAAGTTTTCATCCTCTCGCCCTGGCCGGGGTAGCGGGTGCTTGAGGGAGCCGCCGCGGTCGAAGTACTCCGTGACACGCCATAGCTCGGTGGTATCGCGTTCGGTGTACCCTGCGCCTCAGTGGTCGGAACACCGGGCGGCGTACCTACCGCCATTGCCGCCGCCATTGGCGCCACCAGTCTGCGCCATGGCCGCGCCGGAGGCGAAGATCATCCCGGCCGTCGCGGCCATTAAGATCAGCTTGTTTGCTCTAACCATGCTTGAGTCCTTTCAGAGTCGGCGCCCTCGGCAAGGCCGGCGATACCGTGCCGCGTTCGGTTACTGCGTCGCTGTGTTCGACTGTCCGGGTGTTGTGCTGCCTCCGACCGCCGTCTGACCATTAAAAGTCTTCACTTGCGGCCCCTGGCCCGCATACCGGTTGCTGGAGGGGGCAGCCCCGGTCGGAGTACTGCGCGAGATCCCATAGCTGGGCGGTAGCGCGTTCGGCGTCCCTTGGGACCCCGTGGTCGGTACACCGGGCGGCAGATTGCCGCCACTGTGGCCATTGGTCTGCGCCAAGGCCGCGCCCGGACCGGCAATTATCCCGGCTGCGGCGGCGATCAGGATGAGCCTCTTTGCTCTCATGTTGTTGACTCCTTCGAAGAGTCGGCATTCCCAGAACGGCCCGGTAACGCCATCCAGGCCTCCCAACGCCGGCCGCAAGGTTCGGTTCCGCCGCTACATTGCCAAAAGCTCATCGGGCCGTTCTGAGGCCAGCCGCGTTCAAGCGTCACCTCTCCCGCAAGCGGGAGAGACGTCTTGGATTCGGCCCGGGAGTCGCCGCGCTTAGCGCGGCGCGCGATGTTACTGACTTCGCGGTCTGGATCCGGAGCTGGCGTGCCCGCTCCAGCACTTTGTTCTCGATATCCCCGACCGTCACCGCACTGACCGGCTGGTCCACCCAGTGCCCGTCCTGCAACACCTGGCGGAAAATCGTGATCCGGATCGCATCGGCCCGCAGCTCCCGCCCAAGGATGTAGGCGATCGCCTTGAATCGCTCGTCCGGGGAATTGGGCGGCGAGTACCAGTCGGTAATGATCACCCCCCCAAACGGGTCAGCCGACTGTAGCGGCATGAAAGAGAGGGTATCGAGGGCCCCCCGCCATAAATACGCGTTTACCCCGAGAGCCCCGGCCCCATTCGCCTGATTCTGGTTCTTGTTGCCGAAACTGAACAGATCCCCATTCTCGCCAAACAACGTTCCGGGTGGTGCTGCTCCGCCGGGGTCGTGATAATTGCCTGGCGCCGTCGCGATCGTGCTGTTGCAGCCCCCAAGCAGCAACATGCCGCCCGCGACTGCGACGAATTGGGGTGCAAGGCCGACTGCAGCTACCCTACGGCACGCGACTCCGCCCTGTGGGCCAGGCCGGCGAAGAAGCATTCGCCGGCCCCGGGGGTCGGCATCGCTGCTTTTGCTGCCAACCGAAGGCATTTTCCCGCCAAGTCTCCGAATCATGCGCACGTGTGTACTCGTCCGCGCGACCATTTCACAAGTACCTCCCGAAAAGCAAACGGCGGGGCCTTTGCCCCGCCGCCACGTGCCCCGGACAGGATCCGGGACCACTCTCCAGCGCGAGAAACCGTTTTACCAGCGCAACTGCAGCCCGATACCGACATCCTGCTCCTGGTAGTAGTACCGCGATCCCGGTACCGCGGACGGCGCCGTTCCGGTCGCGGTAACCGCGTTCTGCCGGCTATTACCCCACAGGTATTCCGCAATCACCTGCAGGCCCGGCGCGATGTTATAGTTGGCACCAATCTGCACGCCGGAATCGCGCCGCGTCGTCACAGCCCCCACCGTGCCGGCATACTGGAACTGGTAGTAAGCAGCGCCAACCAGCAGCGGCCCGATCGCGTACTCCGCGCCGCCAATCCAGGCATACGCGTTAGGCTGCCCATCCGGCTTCGTCGCACCCTGGCCGTTGAACTGACCCCAGATGTAGTTGCCGCCGACCGTCAGCCCGAACGTCGTCAGCGCCAGACCTACGTCCTTCACCTCGAAATTGTCGAAATTCCTCACCCCGTTTATGCCCGCGTTCGTCGGACCAGGCAGCACGTGACCGCCATAAATCAAAAGGCCCGACGCCGCGATACCCACCGGGCCAAACGCTCCCTTATAGCGCAGCGCCCCGTCGATCGTGTTCCGACGCTTGGCAAGGTCACTCGCCATAGCGGACGTGCTGACAAGGTTCTCGTTGAACAATCCGTCGGTCATCGTGGCGGCGTTGGGCTCATAGCCGATGCCAAAATCGAAGCCGGCTAGGCTGGGAGACAGGTAAACTATCTTAGCAGACGTGTAGTAGTTACCCACGTCCGGCCACGGCCAGATCGGCCCACCCGAGCCGTTCAGCGGCAGGTCTCCGTTCCATCCGCCTGTGCCGTAGTCGTCGAACACACCGACCAGGTAGAGGTCGGAGGAGTCAGTCTGCCCCAGGCGCAGCGTGCCGAGCGCGTCGGTCCCGATATAAGCGTAATTCCGGCGCCAGAACAGCGTGCCAGTCCCGCTTTCGCCCGATACGCCACTGCTCAGATCGCTGCTGCTGCCGGTATTGGCGGTAAAGTTCTGCCGGATTTCCCAGAATAAGCCGTAATTGATACCGCTTGTCGTCTTCCCGCTTACGCCCAGATACGCCCGGCCATATCCCGAAATACCAATTGGCGAGGCCTTCGACCCCACGCCGTTCACGTTATTCGGCGCCGCTCCGCCCCCCGCGAAGCTGTTCCAGGTGCCCTGAACGTAGGTGTTGATCCTGAGGTCGATGTTCACCACCAGCTCGCCCGGTTTCGGCGCAACCACCGGCGCTTTGCCGGGATAGCCGGTCGACGCCGACTCGTACACTGTGGCCGCGTTGGCAGCCCCGCTCATCGACCAGGCTGCCACGCAGGCCACGCCGGCAAGCAAAAGCTTGCGCATCCGAATCCCTCCATCATAGGCCGGCATGACACCGGCTTGTGATTGCACGAGGCACCCCAGCCAGGGCGCTTAAACCGCCGCGATAATGACTATGCGTCCATACCTCCGCAACTCTCTGAAACACCGCCCCATGGCATTGCCGAGACACTGTGGCAACGAAGACACAAACGGTGATCAGTTCCCGGGATCAAGCCCGGGGACAAGGGCCAGTGATCAGTGACCACCAAGGGCCGTTGACTGATCACTGGTCACTGGTCACTCATCACTGAGTGATCGCCGATAATCTCCACCGCATTCACGACCGAATCGCCCAGGCCGCGCTCCGCGCCAACCGCCGCCCTGAAGACATCACCCTCGTGGCCGTCTCCAAAACCAAGCCCGCCGCGGCCATCATCGAGGCCCTCCAGGCCGGCCAATCCGTGTTCGGCGAAAACCGCCTCCAGGAGGCCGCCGCCAAATTCCCTGCCCTCCGCCCCACCCACCCCAACCTCCAGCTCCACATCATCGGCGGCCTGCAAACCAACAAAGCCCGCGACGCCGTCCGCGTCGCCGATGTCATCGAAACCCTCGACCGCCCTCGCCTTGCCGACGCCGTCGCCGCCGCCATGGAAAAAGAGAACCGCCGCCCCACCCTGCTCATCGAAATCAACACCGGAGACGAACCGCAGAAATCAGGCGTCCCCCGCGCCGATGCCGACGCTTTTATCACCGATTGCCGCGCCCGCTTCGGCCCGCTGCTCCGTGGTCTCATGTGCGTCCCGCCTATCGACGAAGACCCCCGTCCCCATTTCGAATACCTCGCGGACCGAGCGTCTCGTCACAACCTACCGGTCCTCTCCATGGGCATGTCCGCCGACTTCGAAATCGCCATCGCCTGCGGCGCCACCTGGGTCCGCATCGGCTCCGCTATCTTCGGCGCCCGGTGACAAGAAGCAGCCAGTGAACGGGGCAGCCTGCCAGACCACCAGAAAGAAAGTTTTGACGCAGATAAGGACAGATGCACGCAGATGCAGCGTGCTCGATCACAGGTGGTTCGCCACGCGTTTGATTTCAAAGCGGGGTTTCACAGCCTTCAACTCGACCAGCAGCATTTCCTCGATCAGCAGGTCTACAAGTTACTCACCAAGCACCGCGCCATCATAGGTGGCTGTGATCCTGCGCTGCTGCACGACAGCGAAGCCTCTCTTGCACAACTCATGCGCCAGCGCATTTTCGTAGACCTTCCTCCAGAAATCCCGCTCCCAGCGTATTAAGTACGGTGAAAGCCACATCCGATAACTGCCCCCGACAGCTCATTCAGCATATCACTATCTGCGTGCATCTGTTCTTATCTGCGTAAAACTTCTTTCTACGACGTTACCAACACATGACTGCCAAGGCGATGACGGAGGAAGCCGCTAACCATGAACGACAAAAGCCTTCTCCAAGTCCACGCCCTCAACGCTCGCGGCGACTCTGCTGCCGCCGGACGGCTGCTGACGCAAATCCTCCGCAAGGAACCCTCAAACGTCCCCGCCCTCATCGCCATTGCCGAAGTCGAAATCACCGCCGAGCACTACGACACCGCCGCGAACGCCTGCAAAAAGCCCTTCGTATCCGTCGCAACGACACCCACGACCCTCACCGTCCTCGCCCGTACCTGCTGGCTCTCCGGCAACGTCACTCAGGCCCTGAACCATGTGCGCCGATATGAACACTGAGGTGCGCACAGTGCGAGCACATACGGATGCGGAGTTCCGCACCATGCGAACCGAGCATCGTAACGACTTCCGCCTGCTGCTCAGCCTTATCATCGGGTTGGCCGCCGGCTTGGCCGTTATAGCCCACGGCTTCCATTGGTGGCCCTAGCTGGGCCTAGCCCCTCACCGTCTGAATAACCTCGAATCCCTCAAAATCCGGATGATCCAGATAGAGTGGCTTGTTCTCCCCCGCGCTCCGGTGCGCGGCCCGGAACGCCTCCGAGCGCGTCCACGCCTCGAACGCCGCCCTGCTCCGCCAGATGCTGTGCGACGAGTACAGCACATGGTCCTCCCGCTCCGGACCCCGGAGCAGGTGGAACTCCACAAATCCTGGGACGCCGTGCAAATACGTGTCCCGGGTGGTCCATACCCGCTCGAACTCCTCCTCCGCCCCCGGTACCACCTTGAACCGGTTCATCGCAATGAACATCCCTACTCCTCCGCCTTCGCCTTTCTTATCCTGACCTCTGACAACTGACGACTGTTTCCATGGCCGGACATTCCCAATTCAAAAACATCATGCACCGCAAGGGCGTCCAGGACGCCCGCCGCGGCCGTTTGTTCGCGAAGTTGATCCGCGAAATCACCGTCTCCGCCCGGCAGGGCCTCCCCGACCCCGCCTTCAACCCACGGCTTCGGGCTGCCATTACCGCCGCTCGCGAGGCCAACATGCCCAAGGACACGGTGGACCGCGCCATCAAAAAAGCCTCCAGTGCCGCCGGCGGCGAGGACTACACTGAGGTCCGCTACGAAGGCTATGGCCCCGCCGGGGTTGCCATCATCATCGAGGCTCTGACCGATAACCGCAACCGCACCGCCTCCGACGTCCGCACCGCCTTCGCCAAATACGGTGGCACCTTGGGTGAAACCAACTCTGTCAGCTTCCTGTTCAACCGCCTGGGCGTCATCCGTTACCCCGCCAAGGTCGCTACTTCCGACGACATGCTGGAGGCCGCCATAGAAGCCGGCGCCGAGAACGTCGAAATCCGACTCCGGGGTCCACGAGGTCACCTCCGCCGCCGATGACTTCTTCGCCGTCCGCGACGCACTTGAAAGCTGCTTCGGCGAACCCGAAACCGCCAGACTTGAGTGGCGCCCGGCCACCACCGTCCCCCTCGATGAAGACCGCGCCGTCGCCGTCATGAAGCTCATCGACGCCCTCGAAGACAACGACGACGTCCAGAACGTCTACGCCAATTTCGATATTCCCGAAGCTGTCATGCAGAAACTATCGGCGTAGAGCCCGATTGTGTGCCTCTCCGCCCCTGGGGTGGAGAGGCTACGTGAGGTTGGGGGGGACCCGTCTCGCACCAACCTGCCCCTCCTTGTTAGAAGTAGCCCGTCGAAGCGATCTCGGTCCTGTAATGGCATCGGCGTCATCATATTTCTTGCCCTGAGCGCCTTCCTGTTCCTCTCCGAAGGCCACAACCGCATCGCCCGAGACGCAGCCCGTGTGCAAGAAGCGGCGTGAACTATCTTCGGGCTAACGATCACCGCCGCCGTCTTCAGTCTCGCTGCCGTGCTCGGCGAGTACGCCGCGCTCAAGGACGCTCACGGTGCCGCGCGCACCCTGCATCTCGTCCTGGTCGTCATCACCCTGCTCCCCTCATGGCTGATGGTCCATACGGCCTTCGCCCTCCGCTATGCGCACGAGTTTTACTCTCGTGATATCCTCGCCGATGCGTTTCGACGGCTGCTTGACTTTTCCCGGCGAAGACTCGCCCGGCTACCTCGATTTTGTTTACTTCGCCCCGGTGTTGGGCATGACCGTCCAGGTGTCAGATGTGCAGATCACGTCCCGCAAAATGCGCCGGCTCGCGACGTTGCATGGGCTGCTGAGCTTTCTCTTCAGCACCATCATAATCGCGCTCCAGCGTCATTCTCGCCGCCGGCCTGGTCTGAACGGCGCCTCAGTGGTTCTACGCGGCCTTTGGGACGCGCTCGGCGCGTTTCAGCGGCCTATGGGCGAGCAGAGCCAGCGAGTACGCATCCAGCACCCCTGCAATGGCGTCGCGTGCTTTGCGCAACATTGGGCGGAGTGCGCATTCCCGCAGGTCTACGCAGTCGGCGCATGGGCCGAATTGCGTCTTGCTGGCACATGGCGCCAGCGCCAGAGGGCCATCGATAATCCGAATTATTTCGCTAACGGCGACCTCTTCTGCCGGGCGTGCCAGCCGGTACCCGCCATAGCGCCCACGCCGGCTTTCCAGGATACCGTGATCCCGCAGCTCCACCAAGATGGCTTCGAGAAACTTGCGCGGAATGTCTTCACCGGCTGAAATCTCCGAGGTCAGGATCCATGTTCGCCTCTCATCTTGCCTCGCAAGATGAACACAAGCCCTCAGCGCATACTTTGCTCGACTGGACAGCATTCTTTTTTCACCCGCTTGGCGGGAAATGTAAACCTTTCCTCCTGAACGTCAACGAGAAACAACGATTTACCCGGCCACCCCAACCGGCTTGAACAAGCCGTGATCGTCGTTGACCACCACCTCGGTTTATGGCTGACTAACTCTACCTATCAAATAGGATATGCCCTGCTACCTCAACCACCAGTACTGCTAGGGGACCCCGGTGATGGTCCAGCAAACACCGATTCAGCACCTTTGCCGCAAGCTTCATTCCGGATGACCAAAATCGCGGAGATGCCTGATATGGGACGAATATGGACGGAAGCTGGCGCCATCCGCGCCATCCGGCGAAAAGGGTTCCTCAACTGCTTTTCTTCGCCGGAGCGTCGCTATTTTGTGGTTTCCGCGATCCCGCTCAGCAAGAACGGGTCCCGGTTGCGCTACAGCGTCGGCTGCGCGCTCATGCTGGACCGCAAGCTGGAACTGGTGACGGGCAACAGCTTCGTTGCCGCCTATCGTTTGAAGGCCACCGTGGCCGGACCAAAGCAGACACAGCGGCCGTCGCGCAGACCCGCACCCCAGCCTTCTCGGCCCGCGGCGCAGAAGGCCGTTTGACGACCTTGAACTCATCGAAACGTAAAACCTAGCGGCTTGATAGGTTATTACCGGCGGCTTGTCGCTCTCAACGGTGATGCCACCTCCCGACTGTTCTGGAGAATGAAACCGATGCTGCAATCGCACGTCATCACGGTCGACGGAAACTTCGTGGGTGCCGCCATACGCTTGGACCGCGGTTATCGCTTCGTTGCAACGGACATCCGGATGTACGAAGTCGATGAAACGATTTGGCCAACGCTCGCTGATGTCGAGCGACTGGTGCATCGTTTGTACTACTCCGGCAGCTTCACGCGCCGAGTGGCCGAACCATCGGCCGACGCAAGCTGCCAGGTCGGCGGTTGAGCGTCCTTGTGACGGGCGATGCCCCGCCAGCTCCTGGACCTCTGGCGGGTATAGGCGGGTGCGGATCATGGGAGGTGTAGTCACGTCTAACCCGACAGCTTCCGGGGGGAACCTACAGGATTAATAAATCCCGAGTAGGCCACCCCCAACCCTCCTGCTCGCCTGCTCGCCTGCTCGGCGAACGCAAGGCCCACACCACTGCGAAAACAACCGGCGGCTCCTTAGGCAGTCACGCCGCCAGACCGCATCATATCAGACCCTCTTGCTTGCGGCGCTCTGTCTCATTTCTGCTGCTTTCTGTGTCGGACTTTTAAGGCGGCGCCACGCACCCGCAGTTCCAGCATTCGCCCAATGGAGCCACGCGTTATGATCGGTCCTATAAAACCCACCAACCCAATTCGCCCCGCCCTATGCCCCTCATCCTCGGCCTCGACCCCGGCCTGCGCTTCACCGGGTGGGGCCTCATCGCCGCCGACCGCACCCACCTCCGCCACCTCGCCAACGGCGTCATCCCCACTGACGCCGCAATCCCGGTCCCAGACCGCCTCAAGACCCTTCATGCCGCCCTCGCCGACCTGATCGCCGCCCACCGCCCTGATGAGGCCGCCATCGAGGAAACCTACGTCAACCGCAACGGCACCGCGACGCTCAAGCTCGGCTACGCGCGCGGGATCGCACTCCTCGCCCCCGCGCTGGCCGGCATTCCCGTCACCGAGTATGCCGCCAAAACCGTGAAAATGGCCGTTGTCGGAACCGGAGGAGCCGAGAAACATCAGGTCCAGATGATGGTCCGCCGTCTCCTTCCCGCCGCCTGCCTCACCAGATCCGACGCCGCCGACGCCCTCGCCGTCGCCATCTGCCACGCCCACCACAGCGCCACGCGCCGTCACTGGACCATTCCCACGTGATCGCCCGCCTCACCGGCCGCATCGAAACTCGCGACGACACCTCCTGCATCATCGACGTGAACGGCGTCGGCTATCTGGTGCATGCCTCCACCCGTACCCTCGCTGCCCTCCCCACACCGCCCGAGATCGCCCGCCTGCTTATCGAAACCCACCTCCGCGAGGACGCCATCCTTCTCTACGGCTTCACCGACCCCGCCGAGCGTGACTGGTTCCGTCTGCTCACCACTGTTCAGGGCGTCGGCGCCAGGGTCGCCCTGAGCATCCTTTCCGCCCTCTCCGCCAAGGATCTGACCACCGCCATCGCCAGCCAGGACAAGTCCACCCTCACGCGCGCCCAGGGCGTTGGCCAACGCCTGGCCGTCCGGCTGCTCACCGAGTTGCGCGACAAAGCCAGCACCCTCCCCGCAAGCCCCGGGTTCACCCCCACGATCACCGCCCCCACCGGCATCGCAGAAGACGCCATCTCCGCGCTACTAAATCTCGGCTACCGTCGCCCCGAGGCTCAGCCCATCGTTACCCGCATCATCGAACGCCTCGGCCCTTCCGCCGCCCTCGACACTGTCATCCGCGAGTCGCTCAAAGAACTCGCTCGCTAACTAAGCTGAAGGTGGGATTCGGCATTGAAAAGGATGCGCGGGTCGCGCGCGCCGTCCGCGATGCGATCGGTCCGGATGTCGCCCTGATGGTGGATGCGAATCACGCGTATGATGCCACTGCGGCGATCCGGCTCGGTCGGAAGATCGAGCAGTACGACATAGGCTGGTTCGAAGAACCGGTTCCGCCGGAAGACTTGGCCGGCTATCAGGCGGTGCGGGCCGCGCTATCCATACCAATCGCTGGCGGTGAATGCGAGTTCACGCGATTCGGCTTCTGCAATCTGCTCGTCTCCCGCGCCGTGGACGTCATCCAGCCGGATACCTGTGCGGTCGTGTCACGGAGTTGGTAGAAATTGGCGGAGCGCGGTCTCCGACCGGCTCAGGTTAGCGCGTCATGCGGCGAGATCAATGCGTTGAGGAGCAGGCGCTTCGGCGAGCGTCTGCCAGCCGTCGACCTTCCGCATGGTGATTTGGCCGGACGCTAATAGCGCCCAGAACAGCATCGCTGCGGTCTCCGCCGACGGCAGCACGGTCTGGGTCTTGATACGGCGCTTGAAACTCCTCGTGCAGCCGCTCGACGGCATTGGTCGTGCGGGCCGATCGCCATTGGCTGTCGGGCAACCGGGTGAAGCTGAACAGCTTCTCTCCAGCTTCCTCCAGGCTGTCGGCCACGCCGCGGCACTTCAATCGCCACTTGCGGATGAAGCCTTGCGGCGTGTTTCGACCTCCTTTGCCGTCTTGGCGTAAATCATATCGTTGTAGTCGTTCGAGATCTCTTCGTGCAGCCGTTCAGGCGCGTTCGCCAGGAGGTTACGATGCTTGTGCACCGTGCAGCGCTGCACCAACGCGTCCGGCCACACCAGCTCGAGCGCCTTCTCCAAACCCGGCGCGCCATCGAGGGTGACGAAACCCGGCGCTTTCAGCCCGCGCGAGGTGAGATCGTCGAGCAGACCGCGCCAGGCGGCCTCGCTCTCACCACCCATGTTGCGCACCGCGAGCAGCACTTTCTGACCATCACGCCGGATCCCCAGCACCACCAATAACGAGATCGACGTCGCCCGCCGATCCAGCCGCACTTTCACCACCGTGCCATCGAGAATGAGCCGGACAACATCCTCGTCGGCGAGCGAACGGTGGCACCAGGCCCCCCAGTCCACCTGTATTTTCCGCCAGACTCGGCTCACAGTATCCTTTGAGACCGACCCCTTGAACAGCGCTGCCAACGCCCGCCGCACGCGACGCGTGTTGGTGCCCGACAGATAGGCGCCGGCAATCAGCGCCTCCACCTGCTTCGTCATGCGCGCATAGCGTGGAAGAACTTCGCTGCGCCATTCCTGGCTCGTTCCATCACCGTTGTTCAGTCGCGCGCGTGGCACACTGATCGTCACCGGCCCAAATGAGCCGAGCAGCTGGCGTTGCCGTCGACCATGACGATACCCGACCCTCGGTGCCGGTTCGCTGCTGTGTACTTGCCTCGGCCGCTGGTAGCGTGGTCGCCCCAGCGCCTGATCCAACTCTTCGTCGATCAGCGCTTCGATGAAGCCGCGAATCTGATCCCGGATGCCTCTCTCAATGGGGTCGAACCACGTCTCGCCGAGCAAGGCTGGCGACGTCGCCGTGGGGTTTCTGCTATGCTTCTCCATGGTGTGGTCTCCTTCGGCGTCTCACCGCCGAAATCGGCTGGGTTGCATCAGCCGGAGACTACACCGCCGTGAATTTCAACCACTCTCGCGACGGCACCTACCTGTGCTGCCGGCGGGCTGTCCGAGTGCAAGAAGATTGCCGATATGGCCGTTGCCTTTGGCACACGCTACAATCCACATGTCTGGGGGACCGGCGTCGCCCTCGCCGCATCGCTGCAACTACTTGCGGTATTGCCGCCTCATACGCCGCCATCACTCGCGCCAGTCGAACCGATGCTCGAATTTGACCGCACGGAACATCCAATTCGCCAGGCCGTGCTGACGGCGCCGATAGACCACACGAACGGCATGGTTCGTGTGCCGGACGGGCCTGGCCTCGGATTAAGGTTGATCGAGACGCGCTTGCCCGCTTTGCGGCGCGTTGAGGCGATGCCCCGCCGTCTGCGTGCATTGTCTACTTGCTTGCCGCGCCAAGAATCGCTCCATTCTTCCCTTGGACAATAATTGCTAAATGACCACCCAGCCCGGAACTGACGCGCCGCTCGGAGACTTGGCCGTCCCATTCCCCTAGTGACGCGATCTCACGCACCACGTAAATCTCAGTGAGATTAACACCCCTGTTCTCGCCTCCATGCACCGCCGTCTGGTCAATCGCATCAAACCGGAACAACGCGATCGTGGCGGGCCCGTCCGGCTTTTGCCCGGTCAGCGTAACCCGCCAACCGTCACCATCGGGCGTGATGGCTACGTCCACCAGCGGTCTGGTCGCTGCCTGCTGCGCCGCGCTAATGTCGCGCACGATCGATGCTTGATCGGAGGCAACCGCAACGGCCTTACCGTCGATCACTGCCTGCGGGGGGTACACCTCGCCGGTGCCGCACAGCGACGCGTACCAGTACTGCCGATCCGTTGTTGCCTTCGACGAAACCTGGTCGGTCCAGCTCGGGCCATTGAAGTACGCGACATGCAGATCGAGCGCCAGAATGCCTGGATCCAATGCTTGTAGGCGCCGAAGCAACGCATCCGCAGGCGGGCAGTCCGAGCACGCCTGCGACGTGAACAGTTCCACCACCACCGGCCGCGCGGACGCCTGCTCGGCACCGATTAGACCGAACTTCCTAGCCTCGAGACACGCAAGTTACTGAAGCATCTATACATTCTGTCTCGCGACCTGTGGATTACTGGCTACAGTTGACGCCGAGGAGATTGAATGCCTTCTGCTGCAGCGGTGTTGGCCTTGTGACGACGGTAAGGCGATAGTCCGGTGTGATCGCGGTGGTGATGGTGTTGCGCACTACGGTTGCCAGATCGCCGAGCAATGAACGGAAGCTATGCACCGGCAGGCCGTCCGTGGTGAGCCCTGTGGTCTGCTTGGCGATGGCAGCCGGGGAACGTTGCGCTTCCGACACTACGCTGTCTCGCAAGGCTTCGGCCGCTTCCCTATCGGCGTCATCGAACAGCATTGGCGCCAGGCAGGTCCGCATATGCCATTCGAGGTAGTAGGCTAACATGCACAGGAAGACGTGGGCCCGCACGCGGTCTGCCAGCCAATGATGGACAGGCCTGATCTGCAGATCGACGGTTTTGATGCAGCGAAAGGCCCGCTCCACAAGCGCAAGCGACTTGTAGCTTCGCACGGTCGTGGTGTCATCGAGCGCGCTTTCCGGCAGGCTGGTGCGCACGACATAGACGCCATCGGTTGCTGCTTCAGCGACGATCTCGGCGGTCTTGCGGGCGAAGCTGAAGACGGTATCGGTGATCTCGATGACAAAATGCTTGCCTACCTTGTGCTTGTTGATCACCGCGCCAACCGCGAGTGCGATCCGCGCAGCGCCCCGGAGGGGATTGCGCTTGCGAGCGACCGCGATCTGGATACGGGAGAGGTCACGTTCGGTGGCGGCCAGCAGATCCTCCCGCTTGCGGGCGCGCTCGACGGCGAGATCGGGATTACGGCAAACGATCAGGCGCTCACCCGGAAATTCGGGCGCCGTGATACTGGCCAAGTCGCGCTGATCGAACAGCGAGAGTTGCAAAGCGCCGGTTTCCATCAACGCCTTGATCGCCGGCGCGCGCAGTGCCGTGATCCAGTCGAAGCCTGCCGATTTAACGTCATTGGTGATGCGTGCTTGGGTGATCATGCCACGGTCACCGACCATGACCACGTGGTCGAGATGGAACCGCCGCTTCAGCTTTTCGATCTGATTGGCAAGCGTAATCGGATCGGCGGTATCGCCCTCAAACACCTCGATGGCGATCGGACAGCCATCGGGAGCGCAGAGTAGGCCGTATATGATTTGCAGCGTGCCCTTCTTGCCGTCGCGGCTGTAGCCACGCTGGGCGAGCGGGCAGCAGCGGCCTTCCATGTAGCTTGACGAGACATCATATAACACCAGTGTGCCATCGCTGAGATGGCGCTTGGCTAAGGCTGTCTCGATGGCAGGCTGGCGTTCCAGCAGCCAGTCCAGTGCGGCATAGAGTTCGTCCTCGTCGACCTCACCGAGGCCAAGCATTTCGCCAAGGCTCGATGCAGCCGTGGCGGAGGAAAGTGCACGAGCGGTGGCGAGCTTGGATGCCGGCTCGATAATGCGCCCGATCATCAGCGCGAGGGCAAGATCACGGTATCGCTCGCGATCGCCGAGCATCCGATCAAGCCCTATCTTGCGGGCAGTCCCGAGCGCTGCTGCAACGTGCCCGTGCGGCAGACTGCGGGTGATGGTGAACGCATCCCGCTCGGCCGGAATGACAACGCCGCCTTTGAGAACACCGCGCAGGCCTTCAACGTGCTCGGCGGGCCAATCGGAGAGGTTGCAGATCGTGCGCTTACGGACCTTGCCATCCTGGCGGTAACTCTCGCGCAGCAGAATGGCGGGAGGCGAGTTCCGATTCGGAACAGCTTCGATATACATGGCAACGCATTGGCACAACACCGCCGCGAGTACAAGTCCAAATTTCCGGATTACATGGCTACGTTTGGGACCAGTCTCGTGCTTCTGTCCCTACTGTTCCTGCCACTTCACACTCTCCGAAAGAAGGAAGTTCGGATTAGACAAGCGCCCCCTGAGGCTCCAAGAGGAGCGCCTTCATTGGCGTGCCTGCCATGAGCCGCTGAACCAGTCGTAGCCCTGATGCACTCAATAGCTGCAGGTCCAATTATTGGCGGGCTCCATCGCGACAATCGAGCTCGGGTTCCCCAGACCGTCAACCCTGTCAAATGCGATGTTGACAAGCCCGGCCAATCGCTCCAGCGAAACCTCGGAGGGGAATAGTTGCTCATCAGAGCTTATTACGAATGTTCAGGCCTGACCGGACACCACGTGATCTACCCCGCGTCGGCCAGCGGAAACTCCGTTGCTTGCTCGAGACCTCTCGGTTGCGCTAAAATATTGCATCTTTAATGCCGCGGGAGAGACAGCACGATCACGCTCGATATTAGTCCGCTGATAGCAGGCGGGGTCCTCGCCTGCACCGCGGTTACTGACGGCGTTCATGTCCAGTTTAGCGCGGCCCTCGCATCGCGCCGGTCCCTCTCTGCCGCGAAATGGAGGGCGCTTTGGTACCTCCTCTCCGCCTTCCCCGTGATCAGCTACACCCAGATGCTACCCACGTCCTGTTCGCCGCCGCGGGATCCTGGCTTGGCGCATTCGCCTCAAATGAAATGGCTCCACCGACCCTGAACATGCCTGCACCCGAGCTCCGCCGCCTGGTCTTCGCAGCCGACCTCGCCGGCACATTCGTCTTCGCGACTGAAGGCGCGCTCGCCGCGATCGCCGGCGGCCTGGACCTGTTCGGGGTCCTAGTGCTGTCATTCGCAACCGCCCTCTGCGGCGGCGTGGCGCGCGACGTGTTGATCGGCGCCGTCCCACCCCAGGCCATCCGCGACTGGCGCTATCCAATTACGGCGTTCGCCGCCGGCGCAATCACCTTCCTCTCCTACGAGTTCCTGCGCCAAGTCCCCACCCCTCTGCTCGTCACCCTGGATGCCGCGGGGCTTGCGCTGTTCGCAGTGGCGGGGACCGAGAAAGCCCTCGCTTATGGCCTGCACCCGTTCATGGCCATCCTGTTGGGCGGCATCACCGGCGTCGGTGGCGGCACCGTGCGCGACATCCTGCTGTCGCGCGTGCCCGCGATGCTGCGGGTCGATATCTACGCAACCGCGGCTCTCGCAGGCGCCGCCGTCATGCTGGCAGCACAGAAGCTCGGCCTACCCGCATCGCTCGCGGCGGTTCTCGGCGCAATCACCTGTTTCGGGTTGCGCATGCTCAGCGTATGGCAGCATTGGCAGCTTCCGCACGCCACGTAATATCCGCGATACATCTCACTTCGGCGCACGCCCCTTCACGGCGTTGGCCCACCCGATGTGCGTCACGCGCCGTCGGTATCCGGCACCAACCGTGCACGCACTCCCTCCCTCAGCTTGTCCACCTCCGCTGCCCCCTCGAGGCAATAATCGGCCGTATGCCATCCGCCATCCGGAGCGCCCGCCCACAACTCCTCCAGCCTCACCGGTTGAAGCCCTCGGGCTCGGTGGCTCGGGCGACGTAATGCCCATCGCGCTCAACTCCGACCGGATTAGATCGAGCAGCGAACCAGCTTAATCTTACTGTGTCATATATTCCTGTGCGGCGTAACGCTTAGCTAGCAGGGCGATCCCGCGTCGCTCCCTGAAGCAGGCTCTGATACCGACCGGCTCATGAGGTGACCGTTTTTGCATAATCCCGGGCGGCGATTGATCGGATCCGCTCGGGCACGGCGATCAGCTTGTTCCAAGCGTCGCAACATGCGTCAGCGATGGCCTCATAGGTGGTGTAAACGCGGTTGCTTAGAAAATTCTGACGCAGGAACTGCCAGATGTTCTCCACTGGGTTCAGCTCGGGCGAGTATGGTGGCAGGAACAGCAAGCTGACGTTCTCAGGGGTGTTCAGCCTGCCGCTTGGTTTGTGCCACCCGGCGCCGTCGACGATCAGCACCGTATGGGCGCCCGGCGCGACCTGGGTGCTGATCTCTTGCAGATGCAGGTTCATGGCTTGGATGTTGGCATAGGGGAGTACCAGGGCAGCACCTGTCGGCCGGTGGGGACACACCGCGCCGAAAATATAGGCCAACGGTAACGCTGGTCGCGCGGGGCGCGGGGACGGCTGCCACGCTCACCCCAAACGTAGGTCAGGCTGCCCTGCTGACCGACCCTTGCCTCGTCCTGCCACCATAACTCAATCGGCTGATCGCATGTCGCCACCGGGATCGCGGCCGAGACCAACTCCGCGAAGTTTTTTTATGCGCCTCCTGGGCGGCGGCGTCCGCCCGCGGATGGCGTGGACGCACCGAGATGTGGCGGAAGCCCAGCTTGTTCAAAATGCGGCTGATACTGCGCTCGTCCAGCACTACAAAGAAACGAGCCAGAATGAGCTGCCTCAGATCACACAAACGCCAGCGCACAACCCCATCTTCGGCCGGATCGGGACCGCGACGGACCCCACTCCGCGAGCACCGCTTTCTCCTCGTCGGTCAGCTTGGCCGAAGGCCCGCCGCCATGCGGCTGGTCCGACAGCCCCGATCCATCCTGTTCGTTGTAGCGGATAATCCAGTCGCGCAGGGTCTGGCGATCCATCCCGCAGTTCTGCGCCGCTTCCGCACGCGGACAACCCTCCAGAACCAGTGCGATCGCCAGCAACCGGCGGACCACCTTGCCATCCGCCTCGGCTGAAGCAACCGACCGTAAGGCCTCGGCACTGTGCTCCAGCCGCGTAATCTTCACCGTCACTTCGTCCTCCCGATCGGCAACGGCGGATCAGGAATCGTACCCCATCGAGCCGGGGCAAGCGGCAATTAGAGTCGGCTCGTCCGTCGGCTGGTATTAGCGCCCAGCAGCGAAACGAAAAAATCGGCCTCTGGAATTTGTCCGCAGAGTATCCGCCAACCGGACGCGGACACGCCCACCCCATCCGCGCTTCGGGAATCGGCTGCCCCCAGCGGCATCCAATCCTGCGTTGTATGGTGAGCTGTGCGGCCCCAGTTTGTTCATGGAGGGTAAGTGAAGATCCATATCGAGATCGACTGCACTCCGGAGGAGGCGCGCAGGTTTCTTGGTTTGCCAGACTTGAGGCGCATGCAGGATGCGGTAACAGCTAAGATTCAGGAGCAAGCCCTGGACGCGATCAGCAAACTTACGCCTGCGGCCATGCAAGCTTGGTTGCCCTGCATGGAGTTGGCCGGTATCTCGCGCGACACCGTGGAGAAAGCCGTTCGGGCAGCGGGAGAGAGCGCCGGGCAAAAGAGCCGGAAGGTTTCTCAGCCGGAGAGCGCGCCTACGGGCGCGATCGTGCGAGCGGTCGCCCGCGGGCGACGTATCCCAGGATGTTTGCCGGCCCTCTCCTCAACCCGACACTTGTTCTCTTTCTGTTTCCCGCGCTTCCCTCCCCGGCTGCCGGACGCGACGCCAACGCCGCAGCCAATCGGGGTCGCTCGGTAGTTCTGGCGTGCTCGGTCTGGCGGCTCCGGCGCGAGCCGCTGGGGCTGGACGGCTGACGCTTGTATCCGTTCCGAGACTTACAAGCCGCGCTTGTCCGCACGCTTCATCAACGCCCACCACGCTCTGCCGGTGACAATCGGCAGCACCTCCTCCTCGGTCAGCCAAGCGCCGCGATGCTGCCGGGCAGATCAATGCGCGGTACGGCCACGATCCCGGCCTCGGCTTTTACACGCACGTTTCGGATGATCGCAGGCCTTACAGTTCGCGTGTTATGTCGGCAACCAGCCACGAAGCCCGCTATTCCTTGGGCATATCAAACGCAGTGGATGTAGGAGATCGTGGTTGACATAGTATAATGCATCGTACGATCTAGTCTGAACTTTACCGGACAAAGTTCGGTTTAGTAGAGGAGCAACTGGAGCGGGAAGCAGGTGCATGAGCCACTAGCCTGAACCACTGTCCGAGAGATCGGGTCCCGATCCTGGCCAAGCATGTCGTCGACCAGATCGCCCGCTCCGCAAGCATAGAAGTCCTGGCCGATACCCTCGCCGCGTCAACCGATCTTGGCGCCGTCGCGCGCTGTTGGCAGCAAAGGCGCAGGGTCTCCTGTCTGCAGAACAAGCCGGTCGCGCCCTTGGCGGGATCACCTGCCGGGCAGTCGACAAGCGGCGCCTAGCCGACAGGTGCTTGGCGTGAAGGTTGCCAACGACTGGCGCTACCCGGCCGCCCAGATCGCGCCAAACGGCGAGGTCATCGCAGGCTTGTCGGACATTCTCGAGGCCACTCGCGATCTGAGCTCTTGGGCCGTCCTCGATTTCCTCCTCGCGGACGATGCGCCCCTCAGCGGGGCATCTCCGCTCAAGGCCCTGCACTAGGGGGTGAACTTGCGAACGAAGCGAAGCGGATTGACCGTTCCCATAGCGCCGACCTCTTTCGATGAGCGGCAATAGCCGCGGTCCCTCAGGTTCGCCGCCCCTCCCGCCGGCCTGGCTCAGAACTTCGAGCGTTCCGATCCTACGATTTCCCCGGCCGACCTCTCTGGTGCGTATTCACCGGCGTGAGCACCAGCCGGTGTGGGCAAACCGCCCATCGGGTGGTTCGACAGCCCAACTAGCGCTTTCGGGGTACTTTATCTCGCCCAGTCGCTTGGGTGAGGGCCTAGCCAGTCCTCTCCGCGAGCGGCAGATGTGTCACCCGCCCGGAATGCGCCTACCCCGGTCACTTCGACGCGTCGAGAAATTTCCCAGAAGCGGACAACACAACACGTGCGGCCCATAACCGGCCTTGGGTGGACAGCGCTCGTACCTCGCGCGACTCGGCGGCAGATCATCTTCGGAGTGACCATGCTCACCTTCCTGATGCCTGATCGACGGACCGCAACGCCAGGTAGCTCCGCTCCGGTTCACGGCTTCAGACGGTAGCCCGTGCGGAATATCCACCAGAGCAACGCCAGGCACAGCACCATAAAAGCCACAACGAAGGCGAGGCTCGCCGCGATGCCGACATCCCCCACTCCGTAGAAGCTCCAGCGGAACCCGCTAACGAGATAAACTACCGGGTTGAACAGGCTCACCGTCCGCCATGGCTGCGGCAGCATGTCGATCGAGTAGAACGCGCCACCCAGGAAGGTGAGCGGGGTGACCACAAGGGACGGAATGATCGCGAGCTGCTCGAAACTCTCGGCCCAGATGCCAATGACGAATCCGAACAAGCCGAAGCTCACCGCGGTCAGCACGAGAAAGGCCACCATCCAACCGGGATGCATGATCCGCACCGGCACGAAGAGCGTCGCCGTGACCAGGATGATCAAGCCGATCAGCACCGATTTCGTCGCGGCCGCTCCGATATAGGCGAATACCGCCTCTGTGCTCGAGATCGGCGCGGATAATAGCTCGAAGATCGTGCGGGTGAATTTCGGGAAGTAGATCGCGACCGATGCGTTGGATATGCCCTGCGTCAGCAGCGTCAGCATGATGAGTCCCGGCACGATGAACGCGCCGTAGCCGACGCCGCCCACCTGCTGCATGCGCGAGCCGATCGCGCCGCCGAACACAACGAAGTAGAGCACGGTGGTGATCACCGGGGTCGCCACGCTCTGCCATACCGTCCGTCGCGTGCGCGCCATCTCGGTACGGTAGATCGCCCAAATTCCGGGAAGGTTGAATCCGCTCACGCCCGGCCCTCCACCAGATCCACGAATATGTCTTCGAGCGAACTCCGGCTGGTCTCGAGATCCTTGTAGTCGATCCCGGCGGCGCCAAGGTCTCGAAGCAGGCGAGGGATGCCGGTGTCCGGCTCATTCGCGTCGAAATCGTAGACGAGGCGCTCGCCCTCCGCCTCCAGCCGCAACGGCCAGCTGGCGAGCGCGGGCGGGATCGCCTCGATCCGCTGCTGCATCATGATGCTCAGCCGCCGTTTGCCGAGCTTGCGCATCAGCGCGGCGGTCTCCTCGACCAGCACGAGCCGGCCGCGGTCGATCACGCCAACGCGGTCCGCCATCTCCTCGGCCTCCTCGATGTAATGCGTGGTGAGGATGATGGTGACGCCGCGATCCCGCAACCGACGCACGAGCTCCCACATGTCGCGACGCAGGCTGACATCGACACCGGCGGTCGGCTCGTCGAGGAAGAGGATGTCTGGCTCATGGCTCAGCGCCTTGGCTATCATCACGCGGCGCTTCATGCCGCCCGACAACTCGATGATGCGCGCGCGGCGTTTCTCCCAGAGCGAGAGACCGCGGAGCAGCTGCTCGATATGGCCGGGGGCCGCGCGCCTGCCGAACAAACCGCGGCTGAAGCGCACGGTGTCCTCCACTGTCGCGAAGATATCGAGCGCAATCTCCTGCGGCACGAGTCCGATCATCGCGCGCGCGGGACGATATTCTGGCATGATGTCGTGTCCATCGACGAGAATCCGCCCCGAGGTCATCGAGACCAAACCGCAGATGATGCTGATGAGCGTCGTTTTGCCGGCTCCGTTGGGGCCGAGCAGCGCGAATATCTCGCCCTTCTCTACCACAAGATCGATTTCATGAAGTGCGACCTGACCGGACTTGTACGTTTTCCTCACGCCAGAAACGGATAGGACGGGCGACATGCACTCTCCTGCTAGGGCGTGTGACAGCTGACTTACGGCCGATTTCGCGCGTAGTCGTCGCCCTGTCCATGTGGTCCGGTGAGCGGGCAACAGAACCAACCCTGACCGGTCCGGCTGGCGCCCTGGAACGCAACTTCGACGTCCGTCCGGCGTCGCCCGCACGATGGCCGACGGCTGGTCTGTCGACCTCGCTGGCCCCAGCGAACGTCCGAGCGCAGCACGCGGGCACCCGCTAGCGGCAAAGGGTCGTGAGCTGCCGAAAGATTTGGCCGTGAGCGGCGTCAGCTTCACGACGTCGGGAGGCCGAGAGCGGACGGACTGCTTCCGTGACATTATCGGACGTGGTCGGGACAGCTTGGAACTGACCGTTATGGGTCGCATGCCGTCTCACCGTTACATCTGAGCGCAGGTCGGCTCACGGCCGCGATTTGTCCCGAGCGCGCGGTCTACCTCCGGGGCTGGCGCTCGTCTCCGCCCCGGCGACAGGCCTAACGGCAAGCTGTCGAACAGCGTGGGCGTATTGCCGGTCCGTGCCTGCTCGATATTCAACATCCTCAGTTTCGTCGCGACGCCGCCCGGAGCAGAGAACCCGCCCATCTTGCCATTGGCCGCCAAAACCCGGTGGCACGGAACAATGATTGGGAACGGGTTCTTGCCCATTGCCTCGCCGACATCTCGTGCCGTGCAGCCATCGCCGATCCGCACCGCAAGATCTCCATAGGTGATCGTGTTGCCCGCCGGGATGTTGCGCAGCGCTGCATAGAGCCGCTGGCGGAACGCCGGGATGCCTCCCATGTCCAGCACGACGTTCGACAGTTCCCGTGACTCACCGCGCAACAAAGCGATGATGTCATCGATCACCCGCTGCACCTCCGGCGGCGGCGAAGCTTCCGGTACATCGGGGTAGCGTCGCTGCAAGCGCTCGCGCGTCGCCGTCGCGTGCCGTTCCGGCAATCGCACGCCGACGATGCCGCGTGGGCCCCAGGCGATGCCGCACGGGCCGATGGCGGTATCGAACAATGTGAATCCTGCGACCGGCATGCGCACACCCTAGCACGAACAGCCGGGTCCGCGCCTGGCGTTTCTTGCTCTTGCAGCAGCGGCCTGCTGACAGCCTGCTGTCAGCAGGCTGGCGTTACGATCCCCTCCGGACATTCCGAAGCCGCTGACCCTGGCGCGTCTTCGTCGCATGACGATCGCTGCGTCGTTTCGCGCGCCGACGAGGCTCGGCCGGGCGATCTGCACCATGGGCTTCGTGCGGGCCGATCTGTGCGCCGGCTTGCGCCCAGGATCTGATACTGCGGCATCGTGTCGCCGATTATCGTAATGGTGATGTGCATCGGCAGTTCGCGCGGCTGACGCTGGAGGAGGATTTCCTCTACGCTCACGGCATCATGCCGCAGGAGACCTGGCGCGTGCTGAATCCGCTCCACGATGCGGAGAGCCGCGACGGGCGGCACCGTCCGACCGGTCTTGCCCCCGACGTGCTGGAATTTGTGCACGAGCATGGTGCCACGCATCCGCGCGACCTCACGGAACAATGTGGCCGCCAACGAGCGCTGAATGGTTGGGGAAGCTGCTCCGCCGCGACCACGCCGGCGGTCAGCGCCCTGTCCTCGCGCGCAGTAGATACCGGCAGGTCGCTCGCCCGAGTTTCCGCCGGCACCGCAAAGAACATCTCGGCAATCCGGCCGCGGTGATACGATCCGTGATTGACCACGAAGCGCTCGGCACGGCGCCACAGCGGACGCGGCAGGTCGTCAAAGCTTACCGAAGCAAAGTGGCGGCAACTCGCGTGCGGCTACGTTTGGCAGCAGAACTCGTCTAAACACGACAGGATTCCGCTTGCCCGCGCCCACGGTGCCAGACAACACGCCAGGAATTGGGCGGGGTTACGGTCTCACTCCGGCCGAGGGGGCCGAGCGCGCACCGGTTCGCGCCCTTGGCCGGCAGTTCTGGCTTGTCAGGGGTCAAGAACCTGCGCACCCTTGCCTCGGAAGGACGCCCTATGCGAAATCCGGGACGGTTATCGGGATGTCGGGCGCAACGAGGAGCGGGCGGCGGCGAGTTCTCGACGAAGTTCTTCTACAGGGCTTACGGCGAGCGCACCTGATGAACCTCCGCCCATCCCCTTTCATGAGTAACTAGTGGATAGCATCTGACGGAAGGTGCATCAGTTGCAACCTGGAACGCCCGTCCAGTCGCCGTTTCGGCCAGACTCGTCCGTCTGATTTTGACCACCAGGCTTACCCATCAAGGCAGCCATGCTGGACCACGGATGCAGAAATCATATGTGGACATCCGGTAATCGCGGCCAGCGGCTGACTTCCCGATAGTGCCGCGTCCGGGCTCTGGCCCGGCGGCATCACCATCGGAGGGCTGTTGGATGACCCACTATGTCGGGTTAGACGTGTCGCAGAAGTTGACTTCCATCTGCATAGTCGATGCCACAGGCCGCAAGCTGTGGCGGGGTCAGTGCGCGTCCGACCCGGAGCAGATCGAGCGCGCGATCGGCCGGCGTGGCGGCGAGGACGTCCGCGTGGGGATTGAAACCGGCCCAATGACCCCGTGGCTGGTGCATGAGCTGCGCGGCCGGGGACTCGATGTAACTTGTCTTGACGCGAGGCATGCCAAGGCGGCGCTCAAGCTGCAGATCAACAAGACGGATCAGAACGACGCAGAGGGACTGGCGCAGATCATGCGAACCGGATGGTACCGCGCTGTGTACGTCAAATCGTTGGACGCGCACCGAGCACGCGCGCTGTTGGGCGCACGCGCCCAGCTCGTCGGCATGACGACGCGATTGTCCAACCATATCCGCGGCGTGCTGAAAACCTTCGGCATGCTGCCGGGCGCGAAGCGCGGCCAAAGGTTCGATCGGCGGGTCGAGAGCCTGCTCGCCGAGCGTGCCGACGTGGCGCTGATTGTTCGGCCGATGCTGGTCGCCTGGCGGCAACTGCGCGAGCAAATTGCCGGCTTCGACAAGGCGGTGCGCACGCTGGTGAAGTCCAGTCCCGCATGCCGGCACCTGATGAGCGTGCCTGGCATAGGGGTGCTTTCCGTGCTCGCCTACGTCAGCACGGTCGAGGATCCCGCGCGCTTCCGTCGCTCACGATCCGTAGGCGCGCATCTGGGGCTGACGCCAAGGCAATACCAATCAGGGGAGATTGATCGCAGCGGGAAGATATCGAAGTGCGGCGACACGCTCGCCCGGACGCTGATGTACGAGGCGGCGGTCGTGCTGATGACACGGGTAAAGCGGGCTTCCGGCCTGAAGGACTGGGCCCAGGCGATCGCTCGGCGGTCCGGCGCCGGCAAGGCGCGCATTGCGCTGGCACGAAAGCTCGCCGTCATCATGCACCACATCTGGCGTTCGGGCGCGCCATTCCGCTGGCCCGCGCCGTCCGCGTCCGCCTGATACGCCTCCGCGATCCGCTCGAGTTCCGCTCGAGACGGAATCGTTGCCCGACGGGGCGAAGGTGCAGGCGGCTGCGAGGGCCGCCGTTGGGCCGCATGAGATCGGTGCGAGCCCGTTGTGGACATTGCGGCGCCTGCGCTTCGGACCAGATGTTGCGGCGGAGTTCGTCCCGACCGCGGAGAGAACCATGACCCCGACACGGCAACAGACGAAGCAAAGCGATTGAGAACGGTGCCGGCGAGCCGGAATTGGCGTTGGGAAATCGATCGGATGCAGGGCAAACCTCGTCTTCGAGGCTGCCGCGAGCGTATCGCTGTGCTCGCGGCGGGACTTTCGGCCTACAGCATGGCAGGGACGCTCGCTCGCATGGCTCAAGCAAGCCACGCTCCCTCGCAGCCCAGCCACGCCCGGCCAAAATCCCTGCCGCTTGCGCGCGGCGATGCTGCGAAGGCAGGCCGGGACGAAGAACAGGCGCTTGCTTTCAGCCGAACGAAGAACACGGTTGGCCTTTGTTGCGGTCCGGAATTTCCGAGATCGCCAAAAAAGAGCTTGCGGAGGAGCGCGCGATTAGAGAACGGCCCCCGCGTGCAAGGGATTTCGAAGCGGCGCTGGCGATATAGTCAGGTGCAGTCATATGTCCGGCCCTTCGGTGCGGTGCACATGACCGCTGGCCCTGATGGAGTTCGCTGATCGGGTCCCGATCAAGACTACGCGCTGCGTTGCGCCTTGACTTTTCCGGGTCTTCCCAATCCGCGGCTCGACCGCTCGCCATCACGTCCTCTTCACCCTCGCATGCTGTGGGGCTTTGCCGTGCCTATGCCGGCTGCCCAAGAACTTGTTTCGCCCGATAGCCATCCCCGCGCATCATCACCGCCCACACGATACGAGCGGTCTTGTTGGCCAACGCTACGGCGGCGACCTTGGTCGGCTTGCGCTCCATCATGGCGCGAACCCACGCGCCGTCCCGTGTCGGTCGATTGCGCGCATGACGCAGAACAGCGACCGCGCCGGCGGTCAGCAGGCTACGGATGTATTTGTCGCCGCGCTTGCTGGTGCGTCCCAGACGTTCCTTGCCGCCACTCGAATTCTGCCGCGGTGTCATCCCCAGCCACGCAGCGAACTCCCGGCCTGAGCGGAACAGCGACGGATCGACGACAGTTGCGGCGATCGCGCTCGCACCCATGATGCCGAGACCAGGCACCGTTGCCAGCAACCGACTGAGCTGGCTTTGTCGATGCCATCGCGTCAGGCGCAGCTCGATCTCCCGAACCCTGGCCATCGTGTCGTGCAGCTGATCCACGATCACCTGCAGGATCTGTCGCGCGAGCTCAGGTAGCCGCTCCTGTTCATGAGCAACCATCTTCGTCAACAGCTCGGCATTCCTGAGACCTTGCGGCGCCACCAGGCCGAACTCAGCCATGTGCGCACGCAGTGCATTGACCAGCATGGTGCGTTGGCGAACCAGCAGGTTGCGGGCGCGATGCAGCAGCAGCACCGATTGTTGCTCGGTATCCTTCACCGGCACGAATCGCATCGACGGCCGTGTCACCGCCTCACTGATCGCTTCAGCGTCAGCCGCGTCGTTCTTGTTGCGCTTGACGTAGGCCTTTACGTAGGCTGGCGGCATCAGCTTCACCTCATGGCCGAGGCTGATCAGTTCGCGCGCCCAGTAATGCGCCGTCGCACAGGCCTCGATGCCGACCAGACATGGCGGCAAGGATCGAAAGAAGGGCAGAACTTCGCTGCGTCGCAGCTTCCTGCGGATGGCAACGGCACCACTCGCATCGACGCCGTGCACCTGGAACCAGTGCTTGGCGAGGTCAAGGCCGATGGTGGTAGCCTGCATGGCGGACGGCTCCTCTCATTGTGGCCCTCACAGACGACCACGTTGTGGCACATCGATGCCGGGAGTGGGGGCCGTTCTCTAATCGCGCGCTCCTCCGCAAGCTCTTTTTTGGCGATCTCGGAAATTCCGGACCGCAACAAAGGCCAACCGTGTTCTTCGTTCGGCTGAAAGCAAGCGCCTGTTCTTCGTCCCGGCCTGCCTTCGCAGCATCGCCGCGCGCAAGCGGCAGGGATTTTGGCCGGGCGTGGCTGGGCTGCGAGGGAGCGTGGCTTGCTTGAGCCATGCGAGCGAGCGTCCCTGCCATGCTGTAGGCCGAAAGTCCCGCCGCGAGCACAGCGATACGCTCGCGGCAGCCTCGAAGACGAGGTTTGCCCTGCATCCGATCGATTTCCCAACGCCAATTCCGGCTCGCCGGCACCGTTCTCAATCGCTTTGCTTCGTCTGTTGCCGTGTCGGGGTCATGGTTCTCTCCGCGGTCGGGACGAACTCCGCCGCAACATCTGGTCCGAAGCGCAGGCGCCGCAATGTCCACAACGGGCTCGCACCGATCTCATGCGGCCCAACGGCGGCCCTCGCAGCCGCCTGCACCTTCGCCCCGTCGGGCAACAATTCCGTCTCGAGCGGAACTCGAGCGGATCGCGGAGGCGTATCAGGCGGACGCGGACGGCGCGGGCCAGCGGAATGGCGCGCCCGAACGCCAGATGTGGTGCATGATGACGGCGAGCTTTCGTGCCAGCGCAATTGCGCGCCTTGCCGGCGCCGGACCGCCGAGCGATCGCCTGGGCCCAGTCCTTCAGGCCGGAAGCCCGCTTTACCCGTGTCATCAGCACGACCGCCGCCTCGTACATCAGCGTCCGGGCGAGCGTGTCGCCGCACTTCGATATCTTCCCGCTGCGATCAATCTCCCCTGATTGGTATTGCCTTGGCGTCAGCCCCAGATGCGCGCCTACGGATCGTGAGCGACGGAAGCGCGCGGGATCCTCGACCGTGCTGACGTAGGCGAGCACGGAAAGCACCCCTATGCCAGGCACGCTCATCAGGTGCCGGCATGCGGGACTGGACTTCACCAGCGTGCGCACCGCCTTGTCGAAGCCGGCAATTTGCTCGCGCAGTTGCCGCCAGGCGACCAGCATCGGCCGAACAATCAGCGCCACGTCGGCACGCTCGGCGAGCAGGCTCTCGACCCGCCGATCGAACCTTTGGCCGCGCTTCGCGCCCGGCAGCATGCCGAAGGTTTTCAGCACGCCGCGGATATGGTTGGACAATCGCGTCGTCATGCCGACGAGCTGGGCGCGTGCGCCCAACAGCGCGCGTGCTCGGTGCGCGTCCAACGATTTGACGTACACAGCGCGGTACCATCCGGTTCGCATGATCTGCGCCAGTCCCTCTGCGTCGTTCTGATCCGTCTTGTTGATCTGCAGCTTGAGCGCCGCCTTGGCATGCCTCGCGTCAAGACAAGTTACATCGAGTTCCCGGCCGCGCAGCTCATGCACCAGCCACGGGGTCATTGGGCCGATTTCAATCCCCACGCGGACGTCCTCGCCGCCACGCCGGCCGATCGCGCGCTCGATCTGCTCCGGGTCGGACGCGCACTGACCCCGCCACAGCTTGCGGCCTGTGGCATCGACTATGCAGATGGAAGTCAACTTCTGCGACACGTCTAACCCGACATAGTGGGTCATCCAACAGCCCTCCGATGGTGATGCCGCCGGGCCAGAGCCCGGACGCGGCACTATCGGGAAGTCAGCCGCTGGCCGCGATTACCGGATGTCCACACCATCAAGAATTCCGGTGCGCCGGTGAGACCGGCAAGGAGTAGGAGGCGCAAGTCCCCCGCGATGAAGGCGTAGCGAACCGCATCGGCCCCGAGCCGTGCCTCGGCATCCGCGAGGATGACGGCGAAGCGCCGGCAGGGGAGCACATAGGCCAGCCATTGAGCCGCGAAAACTTGAGCAACCCGGGTGCCGACATGTTCGAAATCACGGAAGGCCACACGGGCGGACGCGATCCCAGGAATAGGTAGTACGCTTCCTGAAACATCGGATCGGCGACAAGCGCATCATCCGGCTGGTGCAGAAATGGCTGCGGGCCGGAGTCCTGGAAGATGAGGCGGTGACGATAGGCGAGAAAGGGACAGGGCAGGGGTCGGTGACCTCACCGCTACTTGCGAACGTCTACCTTCACTATGTCTTCGTCGAGCAGGCGTGCCACCTCGTCAGGGCTCAAAATGGCCGAGATCCTCCGCGGCTCACGTACCATTGTGAGGTGCCGCGCCATCTCAGGTCGGTCGAGAGTCAAGGTGAAGAAGAAACGAAGCGCTGATACGGCGGCGTTGATGCCCGGCGGTCGTACTCCGGTCTGTGTCTGATGTAACTGGTAGCGGCGCAGATCCTCAGGTGTTGCGGTGTCTGGCGAGCGGCGAAGGAATGCAGTGAACGTCCGCACCTGACGGATGTAGTCGTTGCGTGTCTTCTCGTTGAAGTTACGCACCGTCATGTCCTCGATCATGCGCTGGCGCAGGGGGCTTATGGGCTTGTCGCTCATCGGGGTGCTCCTCTCGCTGAGGTTGAAAACACCCCGAGGGTCGGCGAACGCAAATCGGCTGATGGACGTTCGGAACTGGTGCGGCTGGCAGCCCGGCTGATCATCGAGGAGGCGCTCACGCCGAGCGAACCGCGCCCGTCGTAACTGCAAATGTCACCGCATCCCCAACCCGTTTATCCAGCAAACGACGGACTTGACCCACCTATTATGGTGGAAGGCATCCCGGTTTTCTTCGTCGCTAGCGTCTACAGTGCGGTGCAGCTCGCCATCATGGCCGTCGTGTTTACCGCCAGCACGATCATCACTTACGTTGTCCCTTGCATCTATTCAGCGGCGGGTCTGCAACGGGTACGTCTGGGGTCGGTTGAACGCTATGGGCGAAGTGATCTCCGGTACCTTCATCGCCTTGGTCGGGGTCGTATTCTGGCTATGGCCGGTTATCTGATTGGGTCGTTCACGCCGGTGCCTGAACTCGCGATCGCGCCTTCGTAAATCCAGCCCCTCCGTTCTGCCTTCCGAACTATCTGCTGGTCACCGCGGCCAAGGGCAACCGCTGGGGCCGGCGCGATGCTACGGCCATCTTGCTCGCGTACCGGCATGGCCCTTCGCGTGTCGGAACTCTGCGATCTGCAATAGACGCAGGTCGATTTCGACGGATGGCTCCACGTCAACCAGAAGAAGAACGGGATGGAGTCAAACCACCCCATGAAGGGCGACGAGCTGCGGGCGTGGCGAGGACTGCGGCGCGAGCATCCGCACGCCACACACATTTTGATCAACGAGCGCGCAACGCCGATGAGCCCGGATGGCTTCCGCAAGATGCTGGAGCGGATCAGCGAGGAGCCTAAACTCAGCTTCCCTGTCCCATCGCGCGCGCGGTCGCGGCGCGCGGCCGGGATTGCGAACGAGACAGGACGAGTGGGAAGAGGGCAACCAGATGACCGGATACGGCCCGCTGAAACTGCATGTGCCGGAACCGGCGGTCCGCCCGGGCGGTACCCCGGACTTCTCGAGCGTGCGGATCCCACACGCCGGCTCGGTCGCACGGCCGGCGGTGGATGCCGATCCCGAAGCCATCCGCGATCTCGCCTATTCCATCATCCGCGTGCTTAACCGCGACGGAGAGGCAGTCGGCCCCTGGGCCGGTCTCTTGAGCGATGAGGCGTTGCTGGCCGGCCTACGGGACATGATGACGCTGCGCGCCTTCAACTCGCGCATGCTGATGGCGCAACGGCAGGGCAAGACGTCGTTCTACATCCAGCACATGGGCGAGGAGGCGGTGAGCTGCGCCTTCCGCAAGGCGCTGCTGGCGGGCGACATGAACTTCCCGACCTATCGCCAGGCAGGACTGCTCATCGCGGCCGGCCATTCGATGGTCGAGATGATGTGCCAGATCTATTCGAACGAGCAGGATCCGCTAAAAGGCCGGCAGCTTCCGGTCCTGTACTCCTCGAAGGAGGACGGGTTCTTCTCGGTCTCCGGCAACCTGGCGACGCAGTATATCCAGGCGGTCGGCTGGGCCATGGCATCCGCGATCAAGGGCAATTCTAAGATCGCCGCGGCATGGATCGGAGATGGCTCGACCGCCGAATCGGACTTTCACGCCGCGCTGGTCTTTGCCTCCACCTACAAGGCGCCGGTCGTGCTCAACATCGTCAACAACCAGTGGGCGATCTCGACCTTCCAGGGCATTGCGCGCGGCGGCTCCGGCACGTTCGCCGCGCGCGGCCTTGGCTTCGGCATCCCCGCGCTCCGGGTGGACGGCAACGACTATCTCGCCGTCCATGCTGTGGCCTGCTGGGCGGCCGAGCGCGCGCGGCGCAACCTGGGCCCCACGCTCATCGAACACGTCACCTACCGGGTCGGCGCACATTCGACATCCGACGATCCCGCGGCCTACCGGCCCAAGACCAAATCCGATGCCTGGCCGCTCGGTGACCCGGTGATCCGGCTGCGGAACCACCTGACGCTGCGCGGCGTCTGGTCGGAGGAACGCCACCGGCAGACGGAAGCGGAGATCATGGACACGGTCATGGCGGCGCAGCGGGAAGCGGAAAGCCATGGCACGCTGCACGCGGGCGGCCGCCCTTCGATGCGCGACATGTTCGAAGGCGTGTATGCGAAGATGCCGCCACATCTGCGCCGTCAGCGCCAGGCGGCAGGAGTCTGAGCCGTGCCGCGCAAGACCATGATCGAGGCGATCCGCGAGGCCATGGACGTGATGATGGGACGCGACGACGACGTTGTCGTGTTCGGCGAGGACGTGGGCTTCTTCGGCGGTGTGTTTCGCGCCACGCAGGGCCTGCAGGCGAAGTACGGCACGCGCCGTTGCTTCGATACGCCGATCAGCGAACTTGGCATCGTCGGTGCCGCGGTCGGCATGGCAGCGTACGGGCTGCGGCCCTGTGTCGAGATCCAGTTCGCCGACTACATGTATCCGGCCTACGACCAGATCGTCTCCGAGGCGGCACGGCTGCGCTACCGGTCGAACGGGCAGTTCACCTGCCCGCTTGTCGTGCGCATGCCGACCGGCGGCGGCATTTTCGGCGGGCAGACGCACAGCCAAAGTCCCGAGGCACTCTTCACCCATGTGTGCGGGCTCAAGACGGTGGTCCCCTCCAATCCGTGCGATGCCAAGGGATTGCTGATCGCGGCAATCGAGGACCCTGATCCGGTGATCTTCCTGGAGCCGAAGCGGTTGTACAATGGGCCCTTCGACGGCCACCACGACAGGCCTGTGACGCCCTGGTCCAACCACGAGCTCGGCGAGGTTCCCGACGGCCACTACGCGGTGCCGCTGGGGACGAGCGCCATCCGGCGCGAAGGCGCGGCGCTGACGATCCTTGCCTACGGAACCATGGTGCACGTTGCCATGACCGCCGCCGCGGAGACCGGCGTTGATGCCGAGATCATCGACCTTCGCACCCTACTGCCGCTCGACCTGGATGCGATCCAGGCATCGGTGCGCAAGACCGGCCGCTGCGTGATCGTGCACGAGGCGACGCTGACCTCGGGCTTCGGCGCGGAGCTGTCGGCGCTGGTGCAGGAGACCTGCTTCTATCATCTCGAAGCGCCCATCCTGCGTGTCGCCGGCTGGGACACGCCGTATCCGCATGCGCAGGAATGGGATTACTTCCCCGATCCGGGCCGCGTCGGCCGCGCGCTGCTCGAGACTATGGCGACGTGACATGGCGGAGCACGTGATCAGGCTACCCGACGTCGGCGAGGGCATCGCCGAAGCCGAACTCGTCGAGTGGCACGTCAAAGTCGGCGACCTGGTGCGCGCGGACACGACCCTTGCCGCGGTGATGACCGACAAGGCGACGGTCGAAATCCCCTCCCCGGTGGATGGCGAGATCATCTGGCTGGGGGCCGAGATCGGCGACAAAGTCGCGGTCGGGTCCGATCTGGTCCGCCTGAAGATTCCCGGCGAACGGGACGCGGCGAGCGCAGCGCAGCCGCAACCACGCTCCGCGGTCGCCGAAGCGGCGAAGCCAGCACCTGCGGCAAAGTCCCGCGCGGCCGACAGCGAGGACCGCGGCACGACCCCTGTCGTGTCCCCGACGCCCGCTCGGCGTCCGGCACAGACCGCTGAGCCGCGGCCGGCCCCGCGGGCAACGGCACGCGCCGGTGCGGTCAGGCCGGTCGCGTCGCCGGCGGTGCGTCTGCGCGCGCGAGAGGCGGGCATCGACCTGCGTCAGGTACCGGGCACTGGGCGGGCCGGCCGCATCACGCACGATGATCTCGACGCATTCACCGCCCGCGATCCCCGCGTGATGCGATCACAAGCACTTCAGCCGAAGAGCGCGGTCGAAGACGTCAAGGTGATCGGGCTCCGGCGCAGGATCGCCGAGCAGATGGCTCTGGCGCACGCGCGCATCCCGCATATCACTTACGTCGAAGAGGTCGATGTCACGACACTGGAAGAGTTGCGGGAGACGCTGAACCGGCGAAAGCGCAAGGACCAGCCGAGGCTCACGCTGCTGCCGTTCCTGATGCGCGCGATGGTGTTGGCAATCGCGAAACAGCCGCGGATGAATGCGCTGTTCGACGACGAGGCGGGGGTCATTCACCAGCATGCGGGCGTGCATATCGGCGTCGCGACGCAGACATCCGCCGGGCTGCTGGTGCCGGTGGTGTGCCACGTCGAATCGCTCAATCTGTGGGACTGCGCCGCCGAGGTCGCGCGGCTTGCCGAAGCCGCGCGCACCGGCACCGCGATGCGCGAGGAGCTGTCAGGTTCGACCATCACCATCACGTCGCTCGGCGCCATGGGCGGTGTGGTCTCGACGCCAATCATCAATCACCCCGAGGTGGCGATCGTGGGTGTGAACAAGATCGTGATGCGTCCGGTCTGGGACGGCTCAGGCTTCATCCCGCGCAAGATAATGAACCTGTCGTCGAGCTTCGATCATCGCGTAATCGACGGCTGGGACGCGGCGACCTTCGTGCAGCACATCAAGGAGCTGCTGGAGACGCCAACGCTGATCTTCGTGAACGATTGACGCCATGCGAAACATATCGTGCAGGCTTCTGGTGATCGGCGCGGGACCCGGCGGCTATGTCTGCGCGATCCGGGCGGGACAGCTCGGCATTGACACCGTGGTGGTCGAGGCAAACAAACCGGGCGGCACCTGCCTCAACATCGGCTGCATTCCATCCAAGGCGCTGATCCATGCCGCCGACGAATTCGCGCGGGTCGCGCAGTTCGCATCGGGTGAAAGCCCGCTCGGCATTTCGCTCGCCGCGCCGCGATTTGACCTTGCCAAGACGATGCAGTGGAAGGACGGCGTCGTCGGTCGCCTGAGCGGCGGCGTCTCAGCGTTGCTGAAGAAGGCCGGCGTCAAAATCGTCGAAGGCTGGGCCCGGTTCCTCGACGGCAAGACGGTCGAGGTCGAAACCGAAATCGGCGTTCAGGTCATCCGCGCCGAACAAGTGGTGATCGCCACCGGGTCGAATTCCGTCGAACTCCCTGCGCTGCCGTTCGGTGGTCCGGTGATCTCGTCAACCGAGGCGCTGTCACTGAAAGCGGTGCCCCGCAGTCTCGTCGTGGTCGGTGCCGGCTATATCGGGCTGGAACTGGGAATCGCATTTTCCAAGATGGGCGCCATGGTGACCGTGGTGGAGGCGCTGCCGCGGATCCTGCCGCAATACGACGCGGAGCTGACGCGCCCGGTCGGCGAGCGCCTGCGCGAGCTTGGCATTACAATGCTGACCGGTGCCAGAGCGAAGGAGCTTACACGGACGAAGGACGGGCTTGTCGTCGAACGATCCGACGGTTCCTTCACGACGATCGAGGCCGACAGGATCCTTGTTGCGGTCGGCCGCACACCCGCAACCGAGGGCTGGGACCTGGAAGCGATCGACCTCGACATGAACGGACCATTCATCGACGTCGATGACCGGTGCCGCACCTCGATGCGCGACGTATACGCGATCGGCGACGTGACCGGCGAACCGATGCTGGCTCACCGGGCGTCGGCGCAGGGCGAGATGGTGGCCGAGATCCTCGCCGGGAGGCGGCGCGCCTGGGACCGAGCATGCATCCCCGCGATATGCTTCACGGACCCCGAGGTCGTCGTTGCCGGGCTGACGCCCGAGACCGCTAAGGCTGCCAATATCGAGATCGTCACCGACGCATTCCCGTTCCGGGCGAACGGTCGCGCGATGACACTCGTATCTGATACCGGCTTCATCCGCATGGTCGCCCGGGCCGACAATCACCTTCTGCTCGGCATTCAGGGCGTCGGCGCGGGGATTTCCGAACTGTCGGCGGCGTTCAGCCTTGCCATCGAGATGGGCGCGCGGCTCGAGGACGTCGCCGGCACGATCTTCGCCCACCCGACGCTGAGCGAAGGAATGCTGGAAGCGGCACTGAAGACGCTGGGTCAGCCCATCCACATCTGAACGGGTGCCGTCAGGCCAGTGCCCGCCGCAGCGCTTCCTTGACCAGCGCCGAGTTGTGGCCTTGCCGGCCATCATCTTCATCACCCGGCCCACGAAGAAGCCAAACAGCGTGTCGCGGCCATCCTGCATTCTGCCGCCTTCCCGGGATGCATAGCGCGGCTTCGCGGTCGCCGCAACGATCGCGCCGGCGTCGGTGATCTGGCGCAGCCCCTTCTCCGCGACGGCCGCAGCATCCTTGCCGGTTTTCGATCATCGACTCGAATACGTCCTTGGCGATGCGTCCTCTGATCGTGCCGTCGGCAATCAGGTCCACCAGCACCGCTCGGCCGGCGTGTCGAGCGTCGCTGTAAGTGCCTCGACATAGGCCGCGAATCGTGATTCGCTGCGGTGTCTGTCGGATTCGAGACCCACACTCCGCCTCCGCGAGTGAGAATCTCTATCCGTACGCAACGAGAATCGAGTTGTACAAGGAGATCTTTATGACACAGTAAGATTAGTTGCATCCCAAACACAAGCCGCTTCCAACCCACCTGGCCGCACCACCCGGGCCATCTCCGCCACTCCCTTCCCAAGCCGACCGCCTGACCAATCTTTTCCGCGCCGTCCGCCAACGCACGCATAATGCCATCGGTATGCTGCGCATCAGACATCGCCTTCCCCGGTGATCCGCGCTGATTGAGCGACCTGCTGGCTGATCTTATTGACCCACGCCGCCAGCTCCTCGGCCGCCATGGCCATCGTCTGACCCCTCGCGCTCGCCTGCTGTGACGCACTCGCGATCATGGTGGCCCTTTCCTCCGTGCGGTCCACGGTGCCGGTCATTGAGCGCGCAGTGGCTTCAAGCTCGATCGATCCCGAAGCAAGAGCTTCCACCTGTCCGCTGATCTTCGCCTCGAAGTCATGCAAAGCATTCCCGATATGCACGGACCGCTGCTCCTTGGCTACGCGCTCCGCCTCCTGTTCTGCACGCGATGTGCCTGACCACGCTGACACTAAATGCAAACCCGGCCCCGATGCAGACCAGAGCAAACACAAGGGTGACTAGAATCGTCAGCATGCGTGTCGTGTAGTAAGTTGCCGCCCCTCGGTCGGCTGCCTTCCTTGCCTGAGCCGCATTGAACTCCAGATCGGCGATCGCGGCACTCGTAGCTTCGTCGATCTTGGCGCGATCAGCCCCGCGATACACTGTGAGCATCCCGTCGACATCGCCCTTGGCCGCGGTGTTCAGCACTTGTGCACTGCTGGCCTTTTAGTGTGTTCCACGCGGCGAAGAAGGTCTTCATCAATCGTTCGCCACCCGAACCCGCGTTCATCAGCGGCCGGAACACCGCATAAGCGTGCTCGATGTCGGTCCGCGCCTTTCGGAACTCGGCGACCGCGAGACCCAGGGAACCCGTGTTGCGGATCAGGGCCGACATCACTACATTGACCTTTTCGCCTGGAGCTCCCTCGCCCCTACGGCCAGTTTCGCAATAGCGATCGTGGAAAGAAGCCAATCATCCCGGATCTCCATGCCCCTGTCATTCACAGCGGCAGTCTGGAGCAACCCAAAAAAGACTAAGCCCCCAGTGACGCAACAATCGCCAATGCAAGGCGGTGGAAACCTTCGCGCCGATCGACTGATTGTGCCACACCTGCACAGAACCCATGCTAGATGGCTGCTGAGCCTGCCGCGTACATCCCGGACCAACGGTGACTACCTTAGCCGGGTGAATCTCTGGTAAACCCACGCGGCGGCCGTTCGCCGCCTACATCCGCCCGTGCAAAACGGAGGCGCCCATGCCAGACACCCCACACACCGCCTACACCCATCCCCACGATAACATGCGCCCACCAGACATGGCCGCCCTGGCCGCGCTCTGGCAGGCCTGGCTGCCGCACTCCTCTGCACAGCCAAGTGAGCCGCTGGCTGAGGCCGCGGCGAATGATCCGTTGCTGCGCGGCATCGATGACATGCTGAACCGCAATCCGCTGCACGACGTCATACCGGTGGATTGGGGCGCGATCGCCCGCGCGCTCCGAATGATCGCGTCGCGATCCCTCGCCCACCCTGCCGAGACGATGTTCTCCGTCGCTGACCTCACCATGCGAGCCTGGAGCACCACTTTCAATATCTGGAACGACGCCGTGGCGCAATGGTGGGGTGTTCCACCATCTTCCCCGCCCGCCCGGTCCGCCGATAAGCGTTTCAGCGCGCTGGACTGGACCGCCAACCCCAGCTTCCGAACCTACAAAGAGCTCTACCAACTCGCCTCCGAATGGCTGCTCAAGCAAGGCGATATGCCCGATCTGGAGCCGGCACAGCGTCAGTGGATGAACTTCCACCTCCGCCAGTTCGTCGATGCAATGAGCCCGGCGCTCTCACCCGCAACCAACCCAGAAGTGTTGCATCGGGCGGTACAAACCGGCGGCACCAATTTCGCCGACGGCGCCCGCAATCTGATGCACGACCTCCGCGAGGGACGGCTCAGCATGGTCGATACTGGCGCTTTCGCGCCCGGTCGCAACCTCGCGCTCAGCCCCGGCAAGGTAGTGTATCGCAACAAGCTGATCGAGCTGATCCAGTACGCACCAACCACAGAAACCGTACATGCCACTCCGCTGCTGATCATCCCGCCCTGGATCAATAAATTCTACATCCTCGACATGCAGCCGCAGAACAGCCTGGTCCGCTATCTCGTGAGCCAGGGAATCACGGTGTTCATGATTTCGTGGAAGAACCCCGATGCCTCGATGGAAGACACCACCATCGAAGACTACATGGAGCTCGGTCCTCTTGCCGCCAGTGACGTAATTCGCGAGATCACCGGCGCCCCGAAAATAAACGTTATGGGTTACTGCATCGGCGGTACGCTACTCGCGATGGTGCTGGCCTGGCTCACGGCAAAGCACGACGACCGCTTCAACGCCGCCACCTTTATCGTCTCCTTGCAGGACTTCTCCCGCGTCGGTGATACTGCGGTGTTCCTGGGCGAGCCTGCCATCGACTACATCGAGCAGGAAATGATGACACGGGGCTATCTCGACAGCCGCGAGATGTCCAATATGTTCAACCTCCTGCGCTCAAACGATCTCATCTGGTCCAACGTCGTCAACAACTACCTGCTCGGCAAGCCGCCGCCCGCGTTCGATCTCCTCTATTGGAACAACGATGGCACCCGCATGGCGCGCACGGCGCACAGTTGGTATCTGCGCAACACTTACGTCGAAAACAATCTAATCGTGCCCGGAAAGATAGAACTCAAAGGAGAGAAGCTGGATCTGCGGCAGATAAAGCTGGGCATCTACGCCGTCGGCGCCGAGCGCGACCATATCGTCCCATGGGATGCCGCCTGGCGCATCACGCAGCTTACGAGTGGCGACGTGCGCTTTATCCTGGCCTCCAGCGGACATATCGCCGGCATCATCAACCCGCCGGGCGGTAAGGGCACGTTCTTTGCCCTTGAAGACAAACGCGCGGCAGCCTCTCCCGCACACTGGCGGGAGGCCACCACACGTCACGACGGAAGCTGGTGGACTGACTGGGCCCGTTGGCTCGCCGAACACGGCGGCGAACAAGCACCGCCACCGCCGATTGGCAGCGCCAGACACCCGCCGCTTGCCGATGCGCCAGGAACGTACGTGCTGGAGAAATAAGCCTGGCTGTAACCTCTCCCGCTTGCGGGAGAGGTCAGCGCCCGTAGGCACCGGGTGAGGGTGCCCCACCCAAAAATCGGATGTGATGCACCGAGAATGCCGCGCTCCGCCATTTTGCACCAAATGGCCCGCACGTCCTCGTCCGATAGATTCAATCGGAACATCTCTCGAAATACAGCAGCAAGCGAAGCCTCGTCCTCCACCAATCGCTGCTCCAAAACCTCGCCCGCCCCCCGCGTAGTCACTCGCCCGTTAAGCATTGTGTGCCGTAAGCCCTCCGGATCCGGCCGCGCCAGGATCAGGTTCGACGTAAACAGGCTACCCGGAAAGGTCGCGCAGAACCAATTCCCCACCTCGTAGTCTATATCCGGCGCCGGCCGCAGCGAAAACCGATAAAGATGCTGCCACCCATCCGCGAGTCTCCGCCTCGAGCACGAATTCCTCGCCCAACGGTTGGAGACGCATCGCCTCGTGCGGCGTTGGCTGCACGAAACCCGTCTCCAATACCAACGGCGCGGTCGGCGTCTGATGCCCGAAGCCGACATCCGCCAGGAACGGCCCCTCCGGCAGATCGACCCGCAGCGTCATGTGGGTTGCCGGCCTGAATGCATCCGACGTCGCTCCGATTACGACCCTGGCAATCAGGCTCGTCACCCGAAACCCAAGGCCCATCAGTCCTGCCCGCAATACCGCATTTTGCTCGAAGCAATAACCGCCGCGCCCGCCCGCGATCATTTTTGCCTGCAGTGAGGCGACATCCAGTCTCGGCACGCGCCCCAGGAATGGGTCGATATCTTCGAAAGGAAGGGCCGCGCTATGGGCAGCTACAAGCCCTCGCAAGCTAGACAGCGTGGGCTCGCGCGGGCCGCTGTAGCAGATCCGCGAGAGCCAGCCGTCAACATCGAATTCGATATCCGGCATCTCCGAAGGCTAGGCTCAGTCGAGGACGGCCAGGGCAAATCCGTCCCAGCCCTTGCTTCCGACCGTCTGGATGGCCGTCGCGCTCAGGCGTGGATCCTCGGCCAGCAGGTCGTAGAACCGGCGGATCCCCCACGCACTCGGGTCAGCGCTGTGAGCGTCGATCACGGTCCCTTCGCGCACCACGTTGTCGCCAATAATGACAGCGCCGGACCGCGCCATGCGCACGGCCCACTGGAGGTAATCGGGATTGTTTGGCTTGTCGGCGTCGATGAATACCAAGTCGAACGGGCCGACCCGCTCGGCCGCAAGCCTTGGCAGCGTCTCGAGCGCCGGGCCGAGGCGGAGGTCAACGCGATCGCCAACGCCCGTGCGCGCGAAATTCGCCCGAGCCACCCTGGCATGCTCGGGCTCTACTTCGAGCGTCACCACCTTCCCGCCCTCGGGCAGTGCCCGCGCGAGCCAAATTGTCGAATACCCGCCGAGAGTTCCGATCTCGAGGATGAACCGGGCGCTTATCATGCGGGCGATCAGGTGCAGAAGCTTGCCCTGCGGCGGGGAGACATCGATGCCAGGTAGTCCCGCGGCCGCATTCGCGGTGAGCACGTCGTCGAGCGTGCCGTCCGCGGAGACAAGCCGGTCGATAATATATGCCTCCACTGCGCTCCACTGTTTCTGACTCATCATTCCTCACTTCGGATAGTCCAGCGCAACTCGCAGATTTGGGTGGTCACTATGCGGGAAAGTGCCTGCTTCGACATGGACAAGAACCGCCTCTTCAATGCCGCCGCCGAGAATTCTTCGTCTGCAGACTTGAGCTCTTGCAGGCAGACGACATCCGGTGCGGCTGAGGCAAGCCGGGCATCTCCCGCTTCCGCGTCCCACTCGAATCCACGCTGTCAAAACATCCGCCAATACGCCGCCACGTTTGCCCCCGACTCCCTCCGCCGGGTATTTCCCGCCTAACCCCCAACCAACCCCCTCCCGTGAGCGACGACCGCACCCTCACCCCCACCCGCACCGAAGAAGACGCCGCCGAGGCCTCCCTCCGCCCTCAGCGGCTCTCGGAATTCGTCGGCCAGAAAGCCAGCCGCGAGAACCTCGCCGTCTTCATCGAGGCCACCCGCACTCGCAATGAAGCCCTCGACCACGTCCTCGTCCACGGCCCCCCAGGCCTCGGCAAGACCACCCTTGCCCAGATCATCTCCCGCGAGCTCGGCGTCGGTTTCCGCGCCACCTCCGGCCCCGTCATCCAGCGCGCCGGAGACCTTGCCGCGATCCTGACCAACCTCCAGCCCAGAGACGTCCTGTTCATCGATGAAATCCACCGCCTCCAGCCCGCCATCGAGGAAGTCCTCTACCCCGCCATGGAAGACTTCCAGCTCGACCTGATCATCGGCGAGGGCCCTGCCGCACGTTCGGTCAAAATCGACCTTCCCCACTTCACCCTTGTCGGCGCGACTACCCGCGCTGGCCTGCTTGCAACGCCGCTGCGGGACCGCTTCGGCATCCCCCTGCGCCTCGTCTTCTACACTCCCGAAGAACTCGAACTGATCGTCCGCCGCGGCGCAGAAAAACTGATTATGAACCTCACCCAAGATGGCGCCCGCGAAATCGCCCGCCGATCCCGCGGCACCCCGCGCATCGCCGGCCGCCTGCTCCGCCGAGTCCGCGACTTCGCCGCCGTCGCCGGCACCCACACCATCGACCGCAAAATCGCCGATTCCGCCCTCACCCGCCTCGAAGTCGATGCCCGCGGCCTCGATGCGATGGACCGCCGCTACCTCCTCCGCATCGCCGAACACCACGCCGGCGGACCGGTCGGCGTCGAAACCCTCGCCGCCGCCCTCGCCGAGCCCCGCGACACTCTCGAAGACGTCATCGAACCCTTCCTGATCCAGGAAGGCCTCGTCCTCCGCACCAGCCGCGGCCGCATGCTCGGCGAACCTGGCTGGCGCCACCTCAACCTCTCACCCCCGCCACGCCAGCCGGATCAGCTCGATCTCCTACGCGACGACACATGACCGACGAGCCCCTTGCGCCCCCTCCTTTCACCTCTCCCTCTGGGAGAGGTCGGCGCGAAGCGCCGGGTGAGGGCCCCCACCTCCACACCGTCCGCGTCTACTACGAAGACACCGATGCCGCCGGAATCGTTTACCACGCCAACTACTTGCGTTTCGCCGAGCGGGCGCGCACCGAAGCACTGCGCGACCTCGGCATCCCCCATTCGGAAATGCTGCGCGATTGCAATCTCATGTTCGTGGTGCGGCGAGTCAAAGTGGACTATCTCCGTCCTGCCCGCCTCGACAATTCGCTCGAGATTGCAACCCAACTCGGCACGATGCGGGCCGGATCCGTGGTGCTGCACCAAACCGTGCACGGCCCCAACGGGCCGTGTGCAAAAATCGAGGTCGAGCTGGCGTGTGTGCCCCCAAATGGTACCTGGCCGGCGCGCATCCCCCAGCGATGGCGGGACGCGTTACACAAGCTAGGAGTAGGATCGAGTGGACCGGGCAGTTGATGCGGCAAATCTGGGAGCACCAGGCGGCGACCTGTCGCTCTGGGGCCTTTTCCTCCAGGCCGACCCCCTCGTCAAAGCCGTCATCATCGGCCTGCTCGTCGCCAGCATCTGGGTCTGGGCCGTTATCTTCGAAAAATGGTCTGCCATCCGCAAGGTCAACAAGGACGCCGACCGGTTCGAGGATCAGTTCTGGTCGGGCGGCAGCCTCGAGGACCTCTACGAACAGGAAGGCGCGCGTCCTTCTCACCCCCTAGCCTCGGTGTTCTCCGCCGCCATGGGCGAATGGCGCCGCACCGTCCGCATCGCCGGCGCCGACATCAGTCAGACCGGCGTGCGCGAGCGCATCGACCGCGCGATCGCCGTGACCGTCCAGCGTGAAATGGACCGCCTGGAACGCTGGATGGTTTTCCTTGCCTCCGTCGGCGCCACCGCCCCCTTTATCGGCCTGTTCGGCACCGTATGGGGCATCATGCACAGCTTCTCCGCCATTGCCGCCATGCACAACACCAACCTCGCCGTCGTCGCCCCCGGCATCGCCGAGGCCCTGTTCGCCACGGCTATCGGCCTTGTCGCCGCCATCCCCGCCGTCATCGCCTACAACAAAATCTCCACCGACCTCGCGCGCTTCGCCGCCCGGATGGAAGGCTTCGGCGCCGAGTTCAGCGCCATCCTCTCCCGTCAGAGTGAAGAGAAAGTCTGATGGCCGGCAGCATCATGAATGGCGGCGGCAAAACTCGCGGCCGCTACAAACCCCTCGCCGAAATCAACGTGACGCCCCTGGTGGACGTCATGCTCGTGCTACTGGTCATTTTCATGGTTACCGCCCCTCTGATGACCTCCGGCGTTTCCGTCGATCTGCCCAAGACTGACGCCAAACCTCTCAACGCCGACACCCAGCCGCTCACCGTCTCGATCAACGCGCAGGGCCAGATTTACCTCCAAAACGAAGAGATCCAACTTCCAGAGCTTGTCACCAAGCTGCAGGCCATCTCACAGAACGATACCAACCGGCAAATCTTTGTCCGAGGTGATAAGGACATCTCCTACGGCTTGGTCATGCAGGTGATGGGCACCATCACTCAGGGTGGATTCACCAAGGTCGCGCTACTCGCCCAACCGCCCGCCGGCCCCGCCGCAACTCAGCAATCCACCCCCGCCTCCCCGGCCGCCCCAGGGAGCGCCCAAAAGGCGGGCTAACCGGTGTCATTACGCGGACCGCGAGCGGAGCGTGGTGGGACGAAGCAAGCTCGTGCGAGCTGTCGCACTAAAACACCTCTCCCGCTGTCCGGGAGAAGTCGCCGCACCCAGCGCGGCGGGTGAGGGCGCGGGCGAATGCGCGACTGGCTAACACAAACCGGCATCAACTCAGACCTGCGGCGCGGCGCCATCCTCTCCGCTGGCCTGCACGTCCTCATCATCGCCGCCCTCCTGATCGGCCTGCCCGTCTGGCACGCCGCCGAACCCCCACCCGAGGAATCCTACGCCGTCATCTTTCAGGGCCAGGCTCCCACCACCATGAAAGCACCTGCACCCAGCCAGGTGCCCGCTCCGGCGAACACCCCGACGCCACTGCCACAACCTCCGGCGGCCCAGCCGCCCCAAGCCAACCCGAACCAATTCATGCCTCCTCCGCCACCGCCGCCGCCACCACCCCCGCCGTCCCCCGCGCCGACAGTCGCGTTACCCACACCGCCGACCCCCACGCCACCGCCGCAACCCACGCCCGAACCAGCTCCGACCCTCCCGATCCCGCCGCCCCCCGTTCCCGCCCCGCCGCAGCAAGAGCAGGCGCAAACGCCGCAAACGCCGCAGGCGCCGCCGCTCCCAATTCCGCCGGTGCCGGTGCCGCCTCCACCCATGCCGAGCGCCACCTCCCAGCCCAACCCCACCAAGAACCCGGCGCCCCAAAGCGACGCGCTGCAAAACACCCTGCAAAAGCTGCGCTCGCTGGTTCGACAGAAATCGCCGCCCAAAGCCGTCTATAACCCCGCCCAGGGCGGCGCCCCGAATGGCGGCGGCAGTCCCACCGGGAACGACACCTCCGCACTCACCGCCGCCGAGCGCGGCGCCATCGGCGATCACGTCCGCCCCTGCTGGACCTCCGATCCCGGCATGCTCGATCTCGACAAGATGCAGGCTATGCTGACCGTCGCCACCGACCAGAACGGCGTCGTCCGCAAGGCCGAGATCGCCTCCGCCGATCAGGGCCGCCTTAGCGATCCCCGCTTTGAGGCCTTCGCCACCCGCGCCATCAACGCCGTGCTCGACCCCGCCTGCGCTAGCCTTCCGCTCCCGCAATCGATGCTAGGCAAAATCAATGTCCTGACCTTCCGCTTTACTCCGTGAAGTGCCTACAGCCTTTCTTCACCTCTCCCGCTCTGCGGGAGAGGTCGGCACGCGACAGCGCGGCGGGCGAGGACTTGCGCCGATGAAGGCGTTGCGCCCTATCCCCGATCGTGAAAGACACCCCCATGCCCGATCGCGATTCCCCCCATCCCACAACGATCCGCCGCCGCTCCCTCCTGGCCGGAGCCGTCGGGCTGCTCGCCGCTCCCACCCCTGCGCTCGCCCAGACCCTCCGCCCCGGTGCCCAAAGCGCGGTCATCGACGTCAACCGCGCGCGGGCGGCGCCCATCCCTATCGCAATCCCCAACTTCGCCGGCGCCGACCCGCAGAGCGAGCAGCTCGGTGCCCAGATCACCCAAGTCATCAGCAACGATCTCGCCAGCTCCGGCCTGTTCCGCCTCATCAGCCAGACCGCCTTCATCCAGCCTACGCCCGTCGCTGACGTCCCCAACTTCCAGAATTACTCGGCCATCGGAGCCCAGGCTCTGGTCACCGGCCGCGTCGCCAATGCCGGCGGCAGCACCCGCGTCGAGTTCCGCCTCTGGGACGTGCTCCCTCAGACCCAGCTCCAGGGCACTGCCTACACCACCCCCGCCAGCAACTGGCGCCGGATCGCCCACATCATCGCCGACGCAATCTACGAGCGTCTCCTCGGTGAAAAGGGCTACTTCGATACTCGCATCGTCTACGTTGCGCTTACCGGCCCGCGCGGCCGCGAAACCCACCGCCTCGCCATCATGGACCAGGACGGCGCCAACGACCGCATCCTCACCACCGGCCAATGGACTGTGCTCACGCCACGCTTCTCCCCCGTGCGCGACCAGATCTGCTTCATGAGCTACGCCAACAACCGCCCCCGCGTGTACCTGTTCGATCTCGCCTCCGGCGCCCAAAGCGTCCTTGGCGATTTCCAGGGCATGACCTTTGCGCCGCGGTTTTCTCCACACGGAGACGCAGTCATCATGGCGCTCGCCCGCGGTCAGGGTTCCGCTATCATCCGTGTCGACATTACCAGCCGCGCCGTCGCGCAGCTCACCAACTCCAACTCCATCGATGTCAGCCCCTGCTACAGCCCCGATGGCTCGCAGATCGTGTTCAACTCCGATCGCGACGGCGAGCCGCAGCTCTACGTCATGGATGCGAGCGGCGGTAACATCCACCGGATCAGTTTCGGCCAGGGCAAATACGCGACCCCAGTCTGGTCGCCGCGCGCCGACCTGATTGCCTTCACCCGTTACGGCGGCGAAGAGGGCAACTTCTCAATCGGTGTCATGCACCCCGACGGCAGCGGCGAGCGCCTCCTGGCCGACGGCTGGGACGTCGAAGGCCCAACTTTCGCCCCCAACGGCCGTGTGCTCATGTATTTCAGCACAACCCGCGCCACAGGCTCGCAGGGGCAGGGATACTCCTCGCATCTCGCAACCACCGACATCACAGGCTTCAACCAGCGTAACATCGCCACCGCCACCAACGCCTCCGACCCCGCCTGGTCGCCTCTTGGCGGCTGAAACCCGTGCTCGGCGGGCGCGTTCGCGCCAACAACGGGAGGACGCGCATTGTTCGAAGTACAACTCAACGGTGCAACGATCGGCCGCTACGACACCGAACCGGACGCTATTGACTGCGTCCGCCAACTGCTCGGACAAAATCCCAACGGTGAGCCCGAAATCTTCGATACGCAAACCGGGAAGCCCATCACTCCCGGCGCTTCGCGCGGCTGGCGCGAGCACCTCTCCAAGCAGATCGGGTATTGATTCGCTCCCTCAATCACCCACCCAGCAGCGTCACCTTCCCCGTACCCACATCATAATACGCCGGCACAATCGCCAGCTTCCGCGCCCCCACCGCATCTGCCAAAACCGGCGATGACCGCGCCAAAAGCTGAGCCCTGCAACACTGCATTCGTCCTTATCGCCTGCTCCAACTCCCCGCCCGCCCGGTCCACAGCCGGGCGGATAAACGCGTACAAACTCGAAATCTGCCCCGGCGCTGGCTTGCGTGCTATTGTCGCCGCCACCGCCCCGCAATTCCCATGCCCCAACACCATGATCGCGCGCGTCCCCAAAACGGCCACTCCGTACCTCTAGGCTTGCGATAATTTCCGGCGTGGCGATATTGCCCGCCACCCGCGCCACGAACACCTGCCCCACGCCCTGATCGGAAACGAGCTCAACCGGCACGCGCAAATCCGCACACGACAAAATCGCGGCGAATGGTGTCTGCTTGCTCTCCGTCTCTTGCCGCACTTTCGGCAAATCCGATGAGCACACGTTCAACCGCGACGCCACATAACGCTGATTGCCCGCCATCAGAGCCGCAATCGCTTCCTCTGGCGACCCCGGCGTGCCCTCGTCCGCCTCATACTTCGCAACCGTTGCCGCGCGACCTGCCGCCGCTCCGATCACAGTCAGCGCTCCGACCTGCAGCGGCAGCGTCAGCAAATCCCGCCGCGTCCGCCCAGCATGCCCGCAGCATTGCTCCTCGTGCATAAAGGCCTCCTCCGTGGTCCTCGGTGTGTTCTCAGTGGCTCTCTGTGTGAAACACTCAGCCCCCAACCGCTCCAGGCGACAACACGGGACTCCGCCCGATCAACAGCTCAGCAATCTGCACCGCATTCAACGCCGCGCCTTTCAGAAGCTGATCGCCAACGACAAACAACGCCAATGAACGCCCGGATGGATCGCCCACGTCCGACCGGATCCTGCCCACCAGCACCTCGTCTTGTCCCGACGCTTCGGACGGCATCGGGAAATGGTTGGCCGCCCGGTCATCCACCACGCACAAACCAAGCGCCGCCTCCAGAATCTGACGCGCCTCGCCAGGATGCATCGGAGCATCGAATTCCACCGTCAGCGCGATCGCATGAGCACGCACCACCGGCACCCGGATGCAGGTAATACCCACAGGCAGCGCTTCGGCCTCCAGGATGCGCCGAGTTTCCGCAATAATTTTCTTCTCCTCTCCATTGTACCCGCTATCCTGATCCACCTCAGCGTTATGGCTGAACAAATTGAACCGTACGGATACGGCAGCACCCGAGGCTGATAATCGTCCCCCCGCAGATAAGCTGCCGTAGACTGACGCAACTCCTCCATCGCCCCAGTACCCGCCCCGGACGCTGCCTGATATGTCGCAGCGATGATCCGCCGGATCGGCCACACCCGGTGCAGTGGCGCAAGCGCGACCGTCATGATCGCGGCCACACAATTGGGGTTGGCGATAATGCCGCGATGATTCGCGAGAGTGTGAGCGTTCACCTCCGGCACAACCAGCGGAACCTCGGGTTCCATCCGGAAAGCTGACGAATTGTCCACCACCACTGCGCCCGCTTTTATCGCCACGGGCGTATAGTGCCTGGAAACCGCACTCCCAGCTGAAAACAGCGCCAGATCAATGCCAGCAAAACTGTTCTCGGACAGCACCTTTACTGGCAAATCGCCACCACCGAAACGCAGCATTCGGCCGGCCGACCGCGGCGATCCATAAAGCCTGAGCTCCTGCAACGGAAACCGGCGGCTTTCGAGGCAACGGAGCAGTTCGATCCCGACCGCGCCTGTAGCTCCGACTACCGCCACCGATGGACTGTCAGCCAACCGTCCGATGGACTTAAAATCATCAAGCAATTATCGGCTCCGCGGCCTCGTGATGCCGCCCTATGCACTATCCATTAGTTTACTCGGCCGGGCCCACCCGAAGCAACCCCCATCCTCTCCGCGAGCCTAGGCACCCGCCGCCGCTTCGGAGCCAAACGTTGCTGTAACTGATCAAGATAAAGATAAATCACTGGGGTCGTATAAAGCGTCAGCACCTGGCTCAGCGCCAATCCGCCAACCATCGCGTACCCCAGCGGCTTCCTCAGATCCGACCCCGGGCCGCCCATCAGCATCAGCGGCAGGCCGCTGAACATCGCCGCCATGGTCGTCATCATAATCGGCCGGAACCGCAGCAGGCACGCACGACGGATCGCATCCAGCGGCTCCAGTTCGTCCCGTCGCTCGGCGGTAATAGCGAAATCGACCATCATGATACCGTTCTTCTTCACAATCCCGATCAGCAGGATAATGCCGATTAGCGCGATCACCGTAAGTTGGTACCCAAACACCAACAGTGCCAGCAGCGCGCCTACCCCCGCGGACGGCAAAGTGGAAAGAATCGTCAGCGGCAGGATATAGCTTTCATACAGCATCCCCAGGATGATATACACGCTCACCAGAGCCGCAGCGATCAGATAAGGCTCCGAACTCAGGGAGGCCACGAACGCCTGCGCGGTCCCCTGGAATGATCCCTGCAGCGTCGTCGGCGCCCCCATCTCAGCCTCGGCCCGTTAAATCGCATCCACCGCGCTCCCCAGTGACGCACTCCCCTTCAAATTGAACGAGATCGTTACCGCCGGGAACTGACTCTGATGGGTGACTGCCAGTGGCTGAACCGGAACCGTCGTCTCGTGCACCAGGGTCGAGAGCGGCACCGGCTGGCCGGTTGAAGACGGCACATACAAATCCTGCAGCGTCGTTAGCTTCCCCGCGTCCTGAGGCAGCACCTCCAGAATGACGTAGTACGCCTTTGAGCCCGTGAAATACTGCGCCACTTCGCGCTGGGCGAACGCATCATCCAGAACATTGTCAATCGCTGCCGGCTGAATACCAAACCGCGCCGCCTGATCTCGGTTGTAAGTCAGAGTCTCCGTTGTCCCGGAAATCTCCTGATCCGATGTGACATCCGCCAGCTCCGGCAATTTACGAACCCGGTCGAGTATCTTCGGCGCCCAGGCGTTCAGTTCCTCCGAATTGGCGTCCTCCAGCGTATATTGATATTGTGTCCTGCTCAGGTGGGCGCCCACGCGCACATCCTGGACTGCTTGCAGAAACAGCCGGATCCCCTGCACCGGCTGCATCCTCTTATCAAACCGTGCAATAACCTGCTGCGTGGTAGCCTTCCGCTGGCCCCATGGTTTCAGCGTAATATAGAGGCGCCCATTGTTAGCGGTCTGCCCGGCCACCCCAGACCCCACCGCCGACACAACCGAATACACCGCCGGGTCGGCCATCACCACCTTCACGACTTTCTGCTGCAGCCCCGACATAGCATCGAAAGAGATATTCTGCGCGGCATCCGTCACGCCGATCATGATGCCGCTGTCCTGATCCGGAAAGAAACCCTTGGGGATAACCGCGTACAAGGCCACCGCCAGCGACACCGTGCTGAGGAACACTATCAGCGTGATAAACCGGAACCGCAACGCAAGATCCAGCGTACCCTCGTAAAACCGCAGCATGCCGGTAAACAACTGCTCGACGATGTTATATATCAGGCCATGCCCGTGCGCCTGGGATGACAGAAACCGGGATGCCATCATCGGCGTCAGCGTCAATGACACGCCTGCCGAGATGACAATCGTCATCGTCACGCATACGGCAAACTCCCAGAACAGCCGGCCGACGATGCCACCCATGAACAACAGCGGAATGAACACCGCGATCAGCGAGAAGCTGATGGAAATAATGGTAAAACCGATCTCTCCCGCGCCCTGGAGGGCAGCCTCCATCGGGCGCATGCCCCCCTCGATGTGGCGGAAGATGTTCTCCAGCATTACGATGGCATCATCCACCACAAACCCGACCGCGATCGTCAGGCCCATCAGCGACAGATTGTCCAGACTAAATCCGCACATATACATCACCCCGATGGTGCCCAGAAGCGCGATCGGGATCGTTATTGCCGGTATGATTGTCGCCCACGCATGACGCAGGAAAATGAATATCACCATAACCACAAGGCCGATGGCCACCGTTAAGGTGATTTCAACATGCTCCACCGAAGCCCGGATCGTCAGCGTGCGATCGGAAATCACGCTCAAATGGATCCGGGGGGGTATGTTGGCCTCCAGTTCGGAAAGCCTGGCCTTGACCCCGTCGACCGTCGTGATCACGTTCGCATTCGCGGCCTTGAAAACCAGCAGCGCGACAGCCCGCTTTCCGTTCACCCATGCCGCAAGCTCGCGGTTCTGCGGTCCGCCGACGGCGCGGCCGATATCCCCAATGCGCACCGGCGCGCCGTGCCGGTATGCGACGATGATATTGTTATAGGGATCCGCCCGAATGAGCTGGTCATTGGCATAGATGGTGTACGATGTCTGCGGACCATCCACGCTCCCCTTCGGAGCATCCACCGTGGCATTCGCCAGCACGTCGCGCACGTCCTCCAGCGTCAGCCCCATCGAAGCGAGCTTAGCGGGATCGACCTGCACCCGGATCGCGGGAGTCTGCTGGCCCGCAACCAGCACCTGCCCGACCCCGGGAAGCTGCGAGATCTGCCGTTCCACCAGGTTTTCCGCGTAATTATCCACCATGGTGATCGGCGCTTCATCCGACTGCATGGATAAAATAAGAATAGGCGCATCCGCTGGGTTGGATTCACGGAAGGTCGGCGGACTCGGTAGGTCCTTCGGCAACGACCCCTCCGCCGCGTTGATCGCTTCCAACACCAGCGTCGCAGCCGTATTGATACTCACGTTCAACCCAAACTGCAGCGAAATCTGCGTGCTCCCCAGCACGCTTGTCGAGGTCATCTCCTCGAGCCCGGGAAGCATCTGGCCAAACTCGGTTTCCAGCGGCGTCGCAACCGTAGCCGCCATGGTTGCCGGACTGGCCCCGGGGTAGTTCGCGGTCACCGTTAGCGTGGGAAACTCCACGTTCGGCAGCGGTGCCACCGGCAGCAGCGGAAACGCCGCGGCGCCGGCCAGAAATATCGCCGCCGCGAGCAAGGAGGTCCCAATTGGACGCTTGATGAAGGGGGTCGATATGCTCATCAGCTCTCTTTCCTGCCCCCTGCGCCCGCCCCCGGTGGCGCCCGTGCCTGCCCCACTGCCACCCTTGCCCCGTTCGTTAACCGCGACTGTCCCCCAATCACCACCGTTTGCCCCGGTTGCAAACCTTTGCTCACCACCGCGATATTTTCATCCTGATAACTTACATTCACCGGTTGCACCTTGACCGTCTCATTCGGCTGCACGGTATAAACAAAAAGCCCGTCCGGCCCGTGCTCGATCGCTGCCAATGGCACAGTCGGCACCTTGTCCAGCGCCTCCACCAAAACCCTTGCATGCACGAACTGCCCGGGCCACAACCGTTCGTTATCGTTCGCAAAGATGGCCTTCAACTGTATTGTGCCGGTTGCCGCATCAATCGCATTGTTCGGCGTCAGCAGCGAGCCCGTTCCGAGCTTAATCGTGTCGTCGCTTGTATAGGCCGCAACCGGAGGCTTGCCTTTCGCCATCGTATTGAGCGCTTCCACCGTCCCCAGCCCGCGCAGATATACTGGAAAGTCGGCCTGCTTGACCGGAGCAACGGCGACCGGAACCGCCGGTTGTTCGCCGGACGACGCCGCGTGGACCGACCGCGGATGCCACACGACCCCGCTTACCCACGCCGCCCCGCCGGCCGCCACCAGAAACATGATGAAAAGCAATTTCTTCATTCTGGGCGCCTCCGGACAGGCCACGCCTTCGGACGCGCCCGCCAGGTCTTAGCTATTTCAGGCAAGCGGCCTACGTCCAGGTAGCCCGCGTGCGTCTTCTGTTGCTGTTTGTAACGAGAACGAGCGCCTACTCCCCCGCCGCCGGCACCCGCCGCCGCCCCCGTCCAGCCCACGCCTTCACCCGCTCCCGCATCGATTGGAACGTCACATACAGCATTGGGATCAGAAAAATCCCAAAGCAGCTCGCCGCAATCATCCCCGCAAAAACCGCGGTCCCCACATCCCGCCTGCTCAGCATTGCCGCGCCCTGAGCTGTTACCAGCGGAACCAGTCCGGCAATGAACGCTACCGATGTCATCATCACCGCCCGGAATCGCGTCCGAGCCCCGAGCACCGCCGCTTCGCGGATCGGCTGCCCTGCCTCGCGCTGCTCCTTCGCAAACTCCACAATCAGGATCGCATTCTTCGCAGCCAGCGCAATCAGCATTACCAACCCGATCTGCGCGTATAGATCGACCGACAGCCCGGCTATCACAATCCCGATCAGCGCGCCCAGAATGCCCACGATCACCGACACCAGCACCGGGATCGGGATCACCCAGCTTTCGTACAGTCCCACCAGGAACAAATACGCAAACAGTGCCGCCAGCCCCAGAATCAACCCGGTCTGCCCCGACGCCAGTTGCTCCTGGTACGCCGTGCCCGTCCACTCGAACCCATATCCGCGCGGCAGCGTCTTATCTGAAATCGCGGCCATGGCGGCCAGCGCAGTGCCCGAGGACACACCCGGCGCCGGCCCTCCATCGATAGTGATCGCCCGGTAATTGTTATACCGCGTAATAACCTGCGGCCCGGTTATCACGCGCAGACTTGCAAGCGACCGTACAGGCACCATCTCGCCCCGGTTATTCCGTACATAAATCCGCCACACCGCATCGATATCGTTCCGATCTTGGCCCTGGCCCTCGATATTTACCTGCCAGGTTCGGCCGTAAAGATTGAAATTATTCACGTAAATCCCGCCCAGCGTGGCCTGCAAGGCGGTGAACACGTCATTCAGCGAAACCCCCAGCGCCGCCGTCTTCTCCCGGTCAATGTCCAGATACAGCGATGGATTGCTCGCCGTGTATGTCGAAAACACCCGCGTCAACCGCGCATCCTGATTCGCCGCCGCAAGCAGGCCCCGCATCACCTGCCCGTTCTGCACCGGCTCCTGGCCCTCCAGCGCCTCCAGCTCGTACTCAAACCCCGATCCGGTCCCCAATCCGATAATCGGCGGCAGATTGAACGGGAAGATATTAGCCGACCGGATCGACTGCACCGCAAAGAATGTCTTCCCCACTACAGCCTGCACCGAATCTCCCGGCGCCAGCCGGTCGCCAAACGGCTTCATCCGGCCCACCATAAATGCCGAGTTCGGCTCGTTCACCCCATCCAGCAGCGACCAGCCAACGATCGCCAGTGTATCCTGCACCTGCGGAAACTTCTTTAGGATCTGCTGAACCCGCGCCGCCACCTCGCCCGTGCGTGCCACTGAAGCCCCATCCGGCAACTGCACCGAGATGAAATACGCCCCCTGGTCCTCCTCGGGCAGGAACCCCGTCGGCGTATGCTGCATCAGCCAGAACGCGCCGTACCCGCAAATCCCGACTAGCAGCAGCGACAGCGCCGAGACCCGTACCAGTCGCCGCACAATCGCGGCATAGCCATTCCGCGCGAAGTCAATCCCGCCCAGAACCCACGCCAGCGGTCCCCGCCGGTGCCGCATCCCCGGCCGCAGAAATATGGCGCACAATGCCGGCGACAGCGTCAGAGCAATCACCGCCGACAGCAGCATCGCGCAGCTCATCGTCACCGCAAATTGCTTGAACAGCGTCCCCGACAACCCGGGAATAAACGCGGTTGGCAAAAATACCGAGAGCAGCACCAATGAAATCGCGATCACCGGCCCGGTGATCTGCCGCATTGCCTTGATGGTGGCCTCCGCCGGCGACAGATGCGGCTCCTCCTCCATCACCCGCTCGACATTCTCCACCACCACGATCGCATCATCCACCACCACCCCGATCGCCAGCACCATCGCCAGCAACGACACTGTGTTGATGGAAAAACCCAACGCGAGGAGGGCCGCCACCGTTCCGATCAGGCTCACCGGAACCGCGACCGCGGGGATGATGGTCGCCCGGATGTTCCCCAGAAACAGGAACACCACCAGCACCACCAGCGCAAACGCCTCCGCAACGGTCTGAATTACCTCGCGCAGCGTGTCGCTTACGAACTGACTCGAGTTGTACATAACCTTCGCATGCAACCCCGCCGGAAACCGCTGCGACAACCGCTGCAACGCCCGAGCGACCGCCGCCGAGGTCTGCACTGCATTCGCCCCCGGCGACAGATAAATCCCAATCGGCACCGCGGGCGCGCCGTTCAGCCGCGTCTCCGCGTCCATGTTCTGTGCACCCAACTGCACGTCGGCCACATCCCGAAGCCGCAGCACCGAACCGTCCGGATTGGCGCGCACAATGATGTTGCCGAACTGGGCCGGCGTCACCAGCCGTCCCTGCGTCTGCAGGTTGAATTGAAATTGCTGGCCGTTGCCGATGGGGCGCGCCCCGATCCGACCCACCGGTGCAATCGTGCTCTGGCTCTCGATTGCCGCGATAATGTCATTCGGCGTCAGCCCCAGGCTCGTCAGCCGGTCGGTGTGAAACCACACCCGCATCGAGTAATTAAGCTTGGAAAACAGGTTCGCCTGCCCTACCCCGGGCGTGCGCGACAGCGTATCCAGCACATTGATCAGCACGTAATTGGTCACGTACAGCGGATCCATCTTCACCGGATCGTCACTGTAAAACGCCAGAAACTCCAGAATCGCCGCCGACTTCTTCTGAACCGTCACACCTTCCTGCTGCACCTCGGCTGGCAATTGCGAAAGCGCCGTCTGTACCCGGTTGTTCACATTCACCGTATCGATGTCGGGATCAGACCCCAGCGCAAAACTTACCGACAGCCCATAGCTTCCATCATTCCCGCTGTTGGACTTCATATAGATCATCTTATCCACGCCGATCACGTTTGCCTCGATCGGCTGTGCCACCGCGCTCTCTACCGTTGCCGCGGAAGCACCCGGATAGGTCGTCGTCACATTCACCTGCGGCGGCACGATGTTCGGCAACTGCGCCACCGGGATCCGCACCATTGCAATGGCGCCCGCCAGGGTAATCACTATCGCAATCACCACCGCCAGCCGCGGCCGGCGGATGAACAGCGCCGAGATCACCTGCTGACCGCCACGCTAATTGTCGAATCCGCTGCCGCCTGCTTGGCACCTGGCAACGGACTTGCCGGCCCGGGCGAGACTACCTGGCCCGGGTGTACCTTCTGGATCCCGTCCAAAATCACCATCTCCCCCGAATCCAATCCGCTCAGCACCGAGGCCGTTGAGGGATTGGACTGCCCCACCGTGATGCGCTTCTCCACCACCTTGTTGTGGCCATCCACGGCATACACGTAATCGCCTCGCTGGTCCGACAGGATCGCCGCCTGCGGGATCGTCAGCAGCGAGACCGGCTCGGCACCCTGCAGCAGCACATGCACGAACTCGTTATCTACCAGCTCCCGGTCACCGCCTGGAAGCTTCGGGTTCGGAATTGTGCCCCGCAGAATCAGCGTATCCGTGGTCGCCGAGATACTGTTATCGACGAAATCCACCTTTCCGGTCTGGTCGTACATGCGGCCGTCCGGCAACTGCACCCGGATTACCATCCCATTGAACCCGGCGCGTTCCCCCAATCGCTGCCGCAGGTCCAGCGCCGTCCGCACAGGCACCGGAAACACCACGTACATCGGATCTTCGCTGGTGATCGTCGTCAATATGCCGCTGGTCGGCGAAACCACGTTTCCAATCGTCACCGAAGTGCGCCCGATTTTTCCATCAATCGGCGAGCGGATCTCGGTGTATCCCAGGTTGATCCGCGACTGTTCTTGCTGCGCTTTGGCCGACAGCACCTGTGCCGCATCCGCAAGCATGGTGTCCTTCGCCGCATCATAAGCCGCCTGCTGTCCCGCCGGCGTCTTCAGCAACTGCTCCTGCCGCTTGAAGGTCAGAGTCGCGTTCTCAAGCTGCGCCTGCGCCTGCTGCACCGCCGCCGTCTTGGCGTCCAGATCGGCCTGGAACGGCGGCTGCTCCAGTAAATACAGCAAATCCCCCTTACGCACCTCTGCCCCCTCGGTGAACTTCTCCTGCTCCAGGAACGCAGTCACCCGCGCCACCAAGGAGACGCGGTCGATCGCCTGGATGCGCCCGACGAACTCCGAGGTCTCGGTCACCGGCTGCTTCGCCGCCCGGATAATTCCCACTGGCACCGGGCCCCCCGCCCCCGGCATCTGGGCGCGCGCTTGCACGCCACCTACAAGGGCAGCGAACACCAGCAGAAACCGAAAGCGCGTGAACATGAGCGTGGGATGGCTCCGCGGTCGGACCTTCACATGATTGCGCCCGCCTTGCCGGCATTACAGAAACCGGTCAACCGGGCCACTTCACCGGGCTCCTCCTGTGACGACAGCCCGGTTGGGCCACGTAATAACTGCCTCGTCACCTCACCGTCAAGAGAGCACTGAACCGTTTAGTTCACCTCCGCGGAGGCCCCACCCTGCCGTCATGGCCGAGGTTGACCGGCCATCTACGCACAAAAACCGGGGACGCTTGCCGCCCCCCGACTACCCCCACCCAAGCTGTTTCAGCGCCAGACCGGAGTGCCAGATCTTCGTCATGTGCCGGATTTTATCGCCCTCAAAACCCATGACGTAAACATAATCGGTACTAACCGACTTATGCGTAGGCGGGCACGGGCCTCCCTCCCCTGTATGGGTCCCGTGGAACACGCTATACGCAATCACCTTGCGTCGCTCGCTATCCGTGGCAAACGCCTTAAGATCATACCGCCCGTCCGGCAGAATACGCATGAGCCCTTTCATCCACTCGGTAGAATCGCGAAGCGTCCTGACATCTGCCAGCGGCTCCGCCTGTGCCGAAAACGTCGCATCGGGATGGCACCAGGCTTGGCACACCTCCCATCCCTTGCCCGCCTCGCAGGCGTCGAAAAACCCCCGAGCCAAATCGGTGATATTCGCCATCGCAATTCCTCCCTCCGATAACTGTCTCCACTATCAATCTGATCAGCAAAGTCCGCCACTAAGAACCGTACACACATCCGTCAAGCGGGTAGCGGCCGGCGCGCGCCCATTCCCCGGCTCCATTGCGCGCAAGCCGCCTATGCTCGGAGTTCTCGAGCCCTGTCCGGGGCTCTCTGCGACCCTCCGCGCTAAATAATCACTCTAACGGATCGCTTCTGCATTGGACCGATATGCGGCCCCCAATCCCACCTCCTGTGTGAGTCGCATGTGCGCATGAGAGTGGAACGACTTTTTACAAGTCGCTTACATCGACCACATCACGCATTTACACCCCGATGCTAGCTCCCCTACGTGCCGGTAGCAGTCGTTGCTTCGGCAACAGGGGAGATCAGGCAATGAAGTACCTCGTGCTTGCTGCGGCCGCTGTGTCATCTCAACCGCCGGATCCAGCGTTTCGCGTGGAACCAGAATATTGCTCGCCAGCAACCTTCTGCAGGCGGACAGCGGCCATGGCGGTCCGGACCTCCGCAATCGGCAGACACCACCGCAACTCGGCACTGACCGCCACAATCTGCAGATTGTGGCGGAAGCCGACTGTGGCACCGACCTCCCCGATCGGAGGACAGCATAGCACGACGGGCCGGCTACTGACCGCCACCGAGCGGATCAAGCCCGACCGTAAACGCTCGTTCTAGTGACCCTGGGGCTGCCGCCCCATCGCCCCGGCAGCCCGCTTCGCCTGCTGCAACCGCTGTGGAAGTGGCGCCCCCACTCGGCCCGCCAATTCCCAGGCGGAACAACTTTTTACAACCTGTTTACATCTGTGACATCATTAGCTGATCCCTGGGTGCTATACTCTCGTGCAACCATCAGGGGAAGGGCGGTCATGACAACCATCGGCCGGCGTTCGGTGCTTTCCGGGTCTGTAGGGGTGGCAGCAGCAGCAGCCCTGCCGCGACCGCACATCGCCAAAGCAGCGGCCACGACGGCAACCGTCTGGTGGGGACAGGGTTTTGTCCGCGAGGAGGATGTGGCCTTCCGCAGCATGGTTGCCGATTACGAGAAGGCGAGCGGCAACAAGATCGACTACAGCATCATGCCATTTATGGCACTGTCGCGGAAAACCGTATCTGCGCTGACTACGGGAGAAGTGCCTGATATTCGGTAACTGGAACGCCTCAACCATTACGCCGCAGGCTGCGTGGGACGACAGGCTGACCGACATCACAGATGTCGTGGAAAGCCCGAGATCCCAGTTCAGCACGACCGCACTGTTATGCTCCCAGTTCTACAACAGCGCCAGGAAGGAGCGCGGCTTCTATTTTCTCCCGCTGGGCGTAGGGTCCATTCCGTTCCACGTCTGGAGCAGCCTGGTTGAGCAGGCTGGTTATAAGTTACAGGATGCCCCGAAGACCTGGGATGCGTTTTTCGATTTCTTTAAGCCGGTACACAAAGTTCTTCGCTCACAGGGGATGCGTAAGACGTACGGTCTTGGGCTGCAGCTAACTACTGTTGGACCGGTGGACGGCAACCTTCTGTTTAACGGATTCCTGATTGCCAACGGCGGCAGGATATCGTTACAGAGGATGGCAAACTGCACACCGGCGATCCGGCAATTCGCGAAGCGGCAATCAAGGCGAGTATGTATTTGACGACCGCTTACAAGGAAGGCTATGTGCCGCCGGAGGCACTAAGCTGGAACGATGCAGACGACAACAACGCATTTCATGCAAAGCAAATCGTGATGGATTTCGATGGCAGCATTTCAACCGAGCTCGCAGTCATCGACAACAAGCAGCAATGTTACAATGAGATTGACACACTGGAAATACCGAACGGCAATGACGGCCGACCAATTCCCGCCCAGCTTTTTGTGACCGGATGCTTCATCCCGAAAGGAGCCAAAAACCCCGACGTGGCCAGAGACTTCTTGAAGTATCTGATCCAGCCGCAGGTTGCAAACGCATACCTGAAGGCCGGTCTGGGCCACTGGGTCCTACCGATGCCGTCACTGGTCAACCAAGATCCATTCTGGCTAGATCGCAGCGACCCGCATAGGCCGCCCTATGTGCGTCAGACCCTGCTGCGGGCAAATATGCCCGACTATCCCGCCTTCAACCCGGCCTGGGGTCAGTTCAACGCAGAGCAGGTCTGGGGCCAGGCTCACGCCGACGTCATCAAGAATGGCCTAATGCCTGCGGCGGCAATAGACAAAGCGTTCCGACGCGCTGAAGCAATCTTCGCGAGATATCCGATCGTGCAAAGCTAAAGCAAAGCCCTAGCCGCCTCAGAATTACTCCGGCAACCCGGCCATCCGCAGGCCCTCATAAACCGTCCTCGGCAACCCACCTTTCTTGATCAGGGCTGGGGCCCTCATCACGACCTCAATGTGATCCCGCACGCGGGACACCGTCAGTCGAGGCGCCAGCCGGAGCAACCGTCGCAGGACCGCCTGCGCCTCTTCCGTACGCCCGAGTAACCCCAACAGAGCAGCCCGGCTGTGCAGACTGAGATAATCGTTCGGTCGATCTCGTAACGCCTTCTCACTCCAGATCAGCGCATCCTCATAGCGGCCGGCAACGGTATAAGCCACGACGGACCCAAGCCCCTGCGGGGACAGCCGTCCGTCCAGAGGATTGAGCCGTATCGATCGCTCCAGGAGACTGAGCGCAACATCCGTATCTCCTGCATAGGCACGGATGATACCGCTGAGTGCCAAGGCCTCTGCGGAGTTCGGATTAAGGGTCAGGGCGCGATCAAGCAGCGCAATCCCCTCTTCAGGATCGCTCGCAGCCGCGATAACGTGGGCAGCAGCTACCCGCACCTCAGGATCGTCTCGCCCGCGCTCGACCGCATCCCACGCCATACGAATATAGCCCGCGAACTCTGACTCCGAAGGCAGATGCAGCAGTTGGTTGGTCATCAGCCAGTGGCATCGCGCCAGCAGCCAGAGGGTATTTCGGATCAATCTCGACTGCCCTCTGCAGCAGCCGGCGCAACTCCAGAACTGTCTCGCGAAATGACCTCTTCTGAACAAACCGGCTACACGCGACAAAATCCTTCGCCTCCATTCCATCCGCCGGCTTCTGCAATGCCCATTCCCACTCAATCTGCCGGAACTTCGCATCAATCGCACCAACAATCCAGCCCGCGACCTCCTCCTGTAAGTCCAGGCTGTCACCCAGCGCGCGGTCGAACCGCTCGGCCCACACATGCGCTCCGCTCGTCGTGTCGCTCAGCCGCCCGCAAATGCGCACGCGGTGGCCGACCCTGCGGGCGCTGCCCTCCAACACGTACTCCACCCGAAGCTTGCGCCCGATCTCACGAACGTCGGCAGGCTTGCTACAAGGCCCGGCGATGATGCGGAACGAAGCCAGGCGCCAGGGCGGTGATAATTTCCTCCGTCACGCAATTCGCGAAACACTCCTGCCCAGGATCATCGCTGATATTCTGGAACGGCAACACGGCAATACCGGGCCTGTCGGGAACGGCCGCTGCGATAATTATGGGCAGCTCGCAATGATCCGAAGAAACGCCCGCGGCCTGTGGCCGAGCCGTAAACTTGTAGCCCAGGCCCGGGACCGTCACGATCAACTGAGGCAATTCCGGATCAGCCTCGATCTTGCGCCGCAGACGGCTGACCAGCACATCGACGCTGCGGTCAAACGAGGCGGACTGCCTGCCCGAAACCGCATTCAATAAATAATCCCTGCTCAGCACCCGGCCTGGCGCCCGCAAAAACGCCACCAGCAACGCAAACTCCGCGCGCCGCACAGGCACGTCATATCCGCTTGGGGCGGTCACTGTGTAGCCGTCCACATCCACGGTGAACCCGGCAAAGCATAGCCGCGCAGACGTTTCGGGTCCGCCTGCATTCAGCTCCGAGGCCATGTCCAAGCCCCCTGCTGCAGAAACCCGTCCTGCCCTCGCCAAGGACGGCCCGACCCCCGATCCTATAAAACCTTCTGCGGCCCTCTGTCTCTATTTCGGGCCCTTTGTGTCGGCCTGACAACCCCGGCCGGCTCAAAACCCTAGCCGCGGATCACACCCTCACACAACTACTCTTTTACATTCCTATTACATTTGTGACGTCACCAGCGGTGCCAGCCTTCACGATCCACCCCGCGACCAGCCAGCCCATGAGGCTCCCGCCGATCTCCGACCTGCTCCTCGCAACGCCGGCCATCGCCCGGCCGCCATCAGATCGTTGCAGGCTCGCTGTGCTGCCAACCTGTTCGAGCCGCACCCCCGCGTGAAGTGGCGTCCATTCATAGGCGACAAGGCGGCGGGTAAGATCAGGATCGACCCTGGCGGCCAGGACAAGTCTGGCGGTTACCCATTCAAGCGGCGCGGTGGATATCATCCACTCTTCGGTTAACGAACGAGAGCTCCGCTCCTTTAGTACCACCTTGACCATTTCACCCGCTTCGGGACAGAACACGATGCGTTCCCCACCATCAGTCGATCCACGCCTGTAAGTGCCTGCGCGGATAGCGGCGATGACCACTCGATTGATGCCGAGATCGCGCAACTCCCTGTCGCTCATGCCAGCGAGTTCTGGCATGTCCCTATATAAACTCATCCATCTTTTCAGGCGCCGGATCAGTTTATGGTAAAATGCGCTGGTGACCGTGGACCCAACGCAGGCAACAGAAACAACAAGCGACCACCCGCTACGAAATATTGCCGCACCGTTTGCCCCCAACACGCCGGACCCAACGCGGTTTCCAAAAGTGGTCATCGGAGCTCTACTCCCTTGGCTTCGGCTGCATGACCGCAACCGGCAGCATCTTCATGAAAAGGGTCTTCTCGTTTCCTATTACACCGAATGCCGGACGTCGCAGGAAACTTCTGGATGGTGTTCTGCCCCGCGGCGGCCCCACCGCCGCTGAAATGCTTCAGACCCTCATGCGGCAAGCTCGTCCACGCCCGCTTAACACCCGCCTGTACGGTGCCGTACAGTCATCAAATGAGCACGATGCGTAAAGGCGCGGAGGAGGCCCGCAACCAGCTCCATGATCTCCTCACTGCGGCGGAACGGGGCCAATCAACCATCATCACCAGACATGGCCACCCCGTTGCAGCGCTGGTCCCAATCGAAGCCTATGGCATGGCTGTGCGCCAGCAGCCGTTGATACCGGTTGCAGGGGTCTGGCCGAGGATTGTGGGGAAAGCAAAGCAGCCGCACCCTCAGCAGGCTGCGTGCCGAATGGAACCGCTAGCGTTTCAAGACCTACCACAAGACGCGCTGGTCCTCATCGGCGCCGCCCCAACCATCTATATCCTGGAAGGACACGCGAAATTCGCCCGGCAATTCATGCCGCTCTTCGAGGCGCATGCCCACGCCGCCTGCGCTTCGCCGTCACGACCATTACGATCGCCAAAGTACTCACCGGCCCGCTGCAGTCAAACGATGAGGCCCTCGCGCGCCGTTCCCGGGCAATCTTCAAATCATGGCAATCTGTGCCGCTCGACATCGATATTGCAGAAAGCGCGGCGAGGCTGCGGGCCTCACTCCGTCTCAGGATGGCAGATGCTGTTCAGGCGGCAAGCGCTCTTGCCATCAACGCCGCTGCCCTGGTGACCCACGATCGCGATTTCTCTCGCGTGCACGCGCTGCGCAGAATCTCCTGATTAGGTGGACCTCCGTCTCCCCGCGTGAACCCTCCTAAGCTCCGCCCCCCACTCTCGCCATCAACCACGCCGCCCCTTGCATCCCACCCCCCTTCTCGCTACCTATCCGTACACAATCATCTTCCGCTACTGCACGGAGGGTGGCCTTAACGGGCCGCCTTTTTTATTGGCCGAAGCACAAACCGAACGCCTGGAAGCCAGGATCGCCGCTATCGTCGAACCCACCCTGACGGACATGGGCTATGAGCTTGTGCGCGTCGCCATCTCTGGCCGGGAGCACCTCACTGTCCAGATCATGGCCGACCGGACCGACGGCACCCCCATCACCATCCAGGACTGCGAAGACATCAGCTACGCCCTCGGCGCCGTCCTCGACGTCGAAGACCCCATCAGATCGGCCTGGAACCTGGAAATCAGTTCCCCGGGCATTGACCGCCCACTGACCCGCCCCAAAGACTGGAACCGGTTCGCCGGCCATCTCGCCCGCGCCGAAACCACCTACCCTATCGCCGGCCGGCGCCGTTTCTCCGGCATCGCTCTCGGCGCCGACGAGCAAGCCGCTCGCCTCCGCCTCGACGACGGCTCGGAAGTCGCCCTGCCGCTCATCGACATCCGCCGCGCCAAGCTCGTGCTGACCGAGGCACTGATCGCCGCAACCGCCCAACATAAAACCAACTAGAGGAACACCATGGATACCGCTGTCTCCCGTCCCGAACTGCTGCTGGTCGCGGACGCGGTCGCACGAGAAAAATCTATTGACCGCGAGGAAGTGATCGAGGCGATGGAGCAGGCCATCCAAAAGGCTGGCCGCGCCAAGTACGGGCACGAAAAGGACATCCGCGCTACCATCGACCGCAAGAGCGGCGACGTCCGCCTCTCCCGCTGGACCGAAGTCGTGGATACCGTCGAAAACGAGGAAACCCAGATCCCCGTCAATATCGCCCGTAAATTCAAACCCGAAATCAAGGTCGGCGAGTATATCGTCGATCCCCTTCCGCCTATCGATTTCGGCCGCATCGCCGCCCAGACCGCCAAGCAGGTCATCGTCCAGCGTGTCCGCGAATACGAACGCAAACGCCAGTACCGAGGAGTTCAAGGACCGCGTCGGCGAAATCGTCAACGGCACCGTCAAGCGCACCGAGTACGGCAACCTCATGGTCGATCTCGGCCGCGCCGAGGCGTTGCTCCGCCGCGACGAACTCATCCCGCGCGAAAACTTCCGCAACGGCGACCGTGTCCGCGCCTACATCTATGATGTCCGCGAGGAACCCCGCGGCCCGCAGATCTTCCTCTCTCGCACCCACCCGGGCTTCCTCGCCAAGTTGTTCGCCCAGGAAGTGCCGGAAATCTACGACGGCATCATCGAGATCAAGGCCGTCGCCCGCGACCCCGGATCCCGCGCGAAAATGGCCGTAATCAGCCGCGATTCCTCCATCGACCCTGTTGGCGCCTGCGTCGGCATGCGCGGCTCCCGCGTTCAGGCCGTGGTGCAGGAACTCCAGGGCGAAAAGATCGACATCATCCCCTGGTCCCCCCAGGCCGCCACCTTCGTCGTCAACGCTCTCGCCCCGGCCGAGGTCACCAAGGTCGTCATGGACGAGGAGTTGGGGCGTGTCGAAGTCGTCGTCCCCGACGACCAGCTCTCGCTCGCCATTGGCCGCCGCGGCCAGAACGTCCGCCTTGCCTCTCAGCTCACCCGCTGGGACATCGACATCCTGACCGAGGCCGAGGAAAGCGAGCGCCGCCAGGAGGAGTTCCGCCGCCGCAGCTCGCTGTTCGTCGAAGCGCTCGATGTGGACGATGTGATCGCGGGCCTGCTTGTTACCGAAGGCTTCGGCTCGGTCGAAGAGCTCGCCTACACCCCGCCCGAGGAGCTCGCTGCCATCGAAGGCTTCGATGAAAACATTGCTGCCGAGCTCATCCGCCGGGCCGAGAACTTCCTCGCCCGCCGCGACACCGAACTCGACGAGAGGCGCCGCGAACTGGGGGTGTCCGACGAAATCGCCGCCCTCGAGCCCTTCACCCCCGCCATGCTCGTCGCCCTGGGTGAGAAGGGCGTAAAGACCCTCGACGACCTCGCCGACCTGGCCTCCGACGAACTGATCGAAATTGTCGGCCCCGAGGCGATGGACGAGGAAACCGCCAACACCATCATCATGTCAGCGCGCGCCCACTGGTTCGAGGACGGACAGGCCCCGGAGGAGGCCCATCACGAGTTAGATTGATTTGACCTACACCTCTCCCGCGAGCGGGAGAGGTCGGCGCGAAGCGCCGGGTGAGGACGACGGCCCGCTCCGCCGCTGCATCGTCACCCGCGAGCAACTGCCCAAGGAACGCATGATCCGCTTCGTCCTCGGCCCCGACCGCGAACTCGTCCCCGATCTCAGCGCACGCCTGCCCGGACGCGGCATGTGGTTGAGTGCACGCGCGGATGTGTTACATATGGCGTGCGTGCGGGGAGCCTTTTCACGAGCAGCGCGCGGTACGGTGCACGTCCCGCCCGATCTCGAAACCAGGATCAGGACAGGACTGGAGCGCCGCATAACGGAACTCCTCGGTCTAGCCCGCCGCGCGGGACAGGCCGTTGCAGGATTCGAAAAAGTCCGGGAGTGGTTGCGAAACGGCCGTGCCGAACTCATTCTCCAGGCCGCCGATGGCAGCCCGGAGGAGCGCCGCCGCCTCACAAGCGGCGCAACCGAAGTGCCCGTGGCCGCGCCGCTCTCCGCAGCGGCTCTGGGGACGATCTTCGGCCGAGAGCGAACGGTCCACGCAGCGATCGCGCCAGGAAACCTGGCCCACACGCTGCGCACCCAATGCGAAAAACTTGCCGGGCTCTCCGGTCCGGCCGCACAAGTGGTATAGACGACAGACAGTTTCGGTAGGCGGTATCAATTGAGCGAAGGTAACGATCAGGAACAAAACAAGGGCCGGCTGTCCCTGCGTCCGGCGGCTCGCCTCGAGCTTGGGCGCACCGTGGATGCCGGCTCAGTCCGGCAGAGCTTCAGTCACGGCCGCTCCAAAGTCGTGCAGGTCGAGGTGCGGAAAAAGCGCGCCCCAGGCCCAGCAACCCCGGGCACCGGCCCCACTCCGGCGACCGGCCCCTCTGGCGCGCCCGCCGCGCGCGGCCCCGCCCAACCCGGCGCCCGCCCGGGCACTCCCGGCGGCCGTCCGCTGACCGCCGGCGAACTCGCCGCCCGCCAGCGCGCCCTCGAGCTGCAGCGCGAACAGGCTAAGCGTGAAGCCGAACTTCGCGAGCAGGAAAAAATCTCCATCCGCTCAGCGGCCGAGGAAGCCCGCCGCCTCGAGGCAGAAGCCCGCAAAGCCGCCGAACAAGAAGCCCGCCTCCAGGCAGAAGAGGACGCCCTTCGCGAGTCCGAAGAAGTTCCGCACGAACAGGAGGAAGCAGCCCCCCAACCTGCCGAGGCCGCTGCCGGGCCGGTCGAGGCAGGCCAGGCAGAACCCGTGCAAGTCGAAGCACGAGCCGCGCCTCGCCAGGCCTCCGCCCCACGCCAGGAAGTCCGCCCGGCTCGGCCCGCGCCCACCCAAGCCAGGCCGCAACAGCGGCCACCGCAAGCCCGCCCGCCCGGCACCGCGGCCGCGGCACCTCCAAAACCCACCGAAACTCTCCGCCTGCGCGCGGGCGGCAAGCCCCTCGGCGCCGAGGAAGAGGACGAAACCCGCCCCGCACGCCGCGCCCCTGGCGCCGGCGCCCGCAAGACCCCAGCCGTCGCCCCCAAGAAGGGGACGGACACCGGCCGCCGCGCCGGCCGCATCGACGTACAGGCCGCCCTCGAAGGCGATGACGAGCGCGTCCGCAGCCTCGCCTCCCTCCGCCGCCAGCGCGACCGCGAACGCCGCCAGGCGGAGCTCGAACGCCTCCGCTCCCAACAGGTCCGCGTCGTCCGCGAGGTGATCCTGCCAGACCAGATTACCGTGCAGGAACTCGCTAACCGCATGGCCGTCCGCGGCGCCGAGGTGATCAAGTCGCTCATGAAGCTCGGCGTCATGGCCACCATCACCCAGGGCATCGACGCCGACACCGCCGAGCTGGTCGTGCAGGAGTTCGGCCATCGCGCCCGCCGCGTTTCCGAGTCCGACGTCGAACTTGGCCTGGAGGGGGCTGCCGATACCGAGGCCGAGCTGCATTCCCGCCCGCCCGTCGTCACTGTCATGGGTCACGTCGATCACGGCAAGACCAGTCTGCTCGACGCGCTCCGCCAGACCGACGTCGCCGCCAGGGAAGCCGGCGGCATCACCCAGCACATCGGCGCCTACCAGGTCCTCACCGGGGGCGGCCACCGCATCACCTTCATCGACACGCCCGGCCACGAGGCCTTCACCGCCATGCGTGCCCGCGGCGCCAGCGTCACCGACATCGTCGTGCTGGTCGTTGCCGCCGATGATGGCGTGATGCCCCAGACCATCGAGGCGATCAAACATGCCAAGGCGGCCAGCGCCCCGATCGTCGTCGCCATTAACAAGATGGACCGTCCCGACGCCAACCCCGACCGCGTGCGCCAGGAACTCCTGAGCCATGAGGTTATAGTCGAGGAAATGGGCGGCGACACCCAGTCGGTCGAAGTCTCCGCCCTCAAGCACACCGGGCTCGATGAGCTCGAAGAAGCCATCGCGCTGCAGGCCGAAATCCTCGACCTCAGGGCCAACCCCGACCGCCCGGCCGAGGGCACTGTTATCGAAAGCCGCCTCGACCGCGGCCGCGGCCCCGTTGCCACCATCCTGGTCCAGAAGGGCACCCTCCACCAGGGCGACATCGTCGTGGCCGGTTCCGAGTGGGGCCGCGTTCGCGCTATGCTCGACGACAAGGGCCGCAGCCTGCACGACGCTGAACCCTCCATGCCGGTCGAAATCCTCGGCCTGGCCGGCGTCCCCTCGGCCGGCGAACCCTTCGTCGTGGTCGAAAACGAAGGCCGCGCCCGCGAAATCACCGAATTCCGCACCCGCCGCACACGCGAGAAGCAGGCCGCCGGCAACCTCGCCGCCCGCGGCACCCTCGATCAGATGCTGGCCCGCATCGCCGCCGGCGAGCAGAAAGAGGTCGCCGTCGTCATCAAAGCCGACGTGCAGGGCAGCGCCGAGGCCATCCAGGCCGTCGTCTCCAAGCAGTCAACCGATGAGGTCAAGGTCCGTGTGCTGCTTTCCGGCGTCGGCCAAATCACCGAAAGCGACGTACAGCTTGCCCACGCGTCAAAGGCGGTGATGGTCGCCTTCAATGTCCGCGCCACCGCCCAGGCCCGCGAGCTCGCTCAGCGTGACGGGGTCGATATCCGCTACTACTCGATCATCTACGAGGTCGCCGACGACATCGAGCAGCTCGTCAGGGGCAAGACTGCGCCCAAGGCGCGCGAGCGGTTCCTGGGCTACGCCGAGGTCCGCCAGGTCTTCACCATCACCAAGGTCGGCAAGGTCGCCGGCTGCATGGTCACCGAAGGCGTGGTCAAGCGCGGCGCCGGCGTCCGCCTGCTGCGCGACGGCGTGGTAATCCACACCGGCGAGCTCACTCAGCTCAAGCGCTTTAAGGACGACGTCCGCGAGGTCGCCCGCGGCTACGAATGCGGTCTCTCCTTCGCCAACTTTCACGACCTCCAGGAGGGCGACGTCGTCGAGTGCTATGAAACCGAGATGGTCCCTGCCTGATCCTCATCCGTCATGGCCGGGCCTGACCCGGCCATCCACGCAAGGACAACCCAGCGGCACCTTCGCCTCTCCCGCTAACGGGAGAGGCCGGCGCCCGGAGGGCGCCGGGTGAGGGCGCCTCGCCAGCGCCAGCTCCGCGTCGCGGAAGAAATCCGCCACGTGCTCGCCGGCATCTTCATGCGCCACGAATTGCACGACCCCGAGCTGGGCCAGGAACAGATCACCGTTACCGAGGTCCGCATCGGCCCCGACCTGCGCCACGCCGTGGCCTTCGTCTCCCGCCTCGGCCGCTCCGACATTGACGCGCTGCTTCCCGCACTGCGCCGCGCCACCCCGTTTCTGCGCGCCGAAGTGGCCCACGCGCTCCGGCTTAAATTCGCCCCCGAGCTGACCTTCCAGCCCGACCACGCGCTGGACCACGCCATGGACATTGACCGCCTGCTCCACTCGCCCGACGTTGCCCGCGACTTGGGTTAGATTAGTCGCCCCTAAAAATGCAGTTGCGGCTAAGGCCAGGACGGCTCCGGTATTTGCGGCTTGTCTCGTGGCACGATGAAGCCGCGAGATAACTGATGGCGAATAGCAAATTCGCCCCACCCGTCCGTGGCTTCGTGCATGCTGGACTCGCTCAGCGCCCGGCAGAGGAGGTGCCGCACGTTTCCAGCGGTCTCCGTTATGACCTCATGACGGCGCAAGACGTTGGCATTCACGACAAGGTCTATGTTAATCGCGGCTATGAACCCTCCGCTGACCCTTACGGTTATCACGAAATGACCGACCTCAGCGGCTTGCCGCCACTACTTGGGTTATAGCAGATGAAACAGATCTGCTGCTGGCGGGACAGGACTCTAAGCTCGGCCACGATCGGGCCGAAAACCTTCCTGCCTGCTCATGAGAACGCGTCCACAAAAGCCCGATGACAACTGCCCAATATCTTGCCGCTGAACTGATCGCAGTGGTCGTGGCCGTTACCGCGGGACAGCCGCGGGTCCTCACGATCCTGGACGGAACCGCGCTGCCCTCTGGCCCGTTTGAACTCGGCCACCGCTCCTTGCAATCGGGCTTACGCACCTGGGTCGAAGAGCAGACCCACCACCCCCTGGGTTATGTGGAGCAGCTCTATACGTTTGCCGATCGCGACCGCACCTGGGCCGCCGGCGGACGGCGAGCGATCTCGATCAGCTATGTCGGCCTCACCCGGGAGACAGCGGCACTCGGGCAGAATGCAGCCGGCTGGCGGAACTGGTACAGCTACTTCCCCTGGGAGGACCATCGGTCGGGCGCGCCCGATGTCATTGCTGACCTCCTCGCGCCAGCCTTGCGCTCATGGGCGGCGTCGGTACCGGACGACGATGTTCAGACCGCGCGGGGGCGTCGCGTCGCGATTACTTTTGGCCTGGATGGCCAACCCTGGAACGAGGAGCTCATTCTGCAGCGTTACGAGTTGCTTTACGAGACCGGACTGGTCCCGGAGGTACCGCGCGATGTCGAGCGACTGCGCACGGCCGCTAAAGCATCGCCACCGCTTGGAGCCGCCCGGCGGGTCGCGCCTGGGCTCCCGATGACCTCCGACCACCGTCGTATTCTAGCCACCGGCATTGCCCGCTTGCGGGCCAAGATCAAATACCGGCCGGTGGTATTCGAACTTCTGCCGGACAGCTTTACGCTGTTTCAATTGCAACGTGCTGTCGAGGGCATCGCCGGGCGCATCGTCCACAAACAGAATTTTCGCCGCTTGGTCGAGCAGCAGGAACTGGTGGAGGAGACGGGCGAAACAACAGCCCTAACCGGCGGGCGGCCGGCAAAGCTGTTCCGCTTCCGGCGCGAGGTGCTGGCGGAGCGATCGGTCACGGGGACGAAACTGCCGGTGATCCGGGCTTGACAGTGCATATGCTCAGGCTCAGTATAAGAGGGAAATACTCAAGGTGAGCATATCATCATGTCTCAGGCCCTCGCCCGCACCGAACCGCTCTACGACCGCGTGCGCCACGTCATTCCGCCCATTGAGTGGCCGGCATTCGCTCACGACATCGGAGCTATCCTGGCCCTGAAGCGCGAGCGCAAAGCCGTTGTGCTTGCCCACAATTACCAGACGCCGGAGATCTTCCACTGTGTCGCTGATCTTGTCGGGGACAGCCTGGCCCTCGCCCGCGCGGCCACGAAGGCGGATGCCGAGGTGATCGTGCTGGCTGGCGTCCACTTCATGGCGGAAACGGCGAAACTACTGAACCCTGCCAAAACCGTGCTGATCCCGGACCTTCACGCCGGCTGCTCCCTCGCCGCCTCCATTACCGCCGAGGACGTACGCTTGCTCCGCCAGAGCCATCCGGGCGTGCCAGTCGTGGCCTACGTGAACACCTCCGCTGCCGTGAAGGCGGAAGCGGACATCTGCTGCACCAGCAGCAACGCCCGGAAAGTCGTGGAGTCGCTTGGTACGGAGCAGGTGATCATGCTGCCGGATGAGTATCTGGCGAGGAATACCGCGGCGGAGACCACGGTTCGGGTCCTGGCATGGAAAGGGCACTGCGAGGTGCACGAGCGCTTCACCGCCGCGGATGTGCACCAGGTCCGCGAAGCCTATCCGGGCGTTATTGTGCTTGCGCATCCTGAATGCCCGCCGGACGTCGTGGCCGAGGCGGATTTTTCCGGCTCTACCGCGGCGATGTCCGACTATGTCGGCACAAACCGCCCGCCGCGTGTGCTGCTGCTGACCGAATGCTCTATGAGTGACAACGTGGCGGTGCTTCACCCCGAGATCGAGTTCGTTCGCCCGTGCAATCTCTGCCCGCATATGAAGCGCATTACCCTGGCCAATATCCGGGAGGCGCTGGAGGAGATGCGGTATGAGGTGACCATTGACCCGGCGGTGGCAGCGCGTGCCCGTCGCGCGGTCGAACGCATGCTGGCCGTGCGATGACGGCGGAGCTGCACAGCATTGGCGGCCGGCCGGTCATCATCGGCGCCGGGCTCGCCGGGCTGATGGCGGCACTGCGCTTGGCGCCGGAGCCGGTGATAGTGCTGTCCAAGGCGCCGCTTGGGACGGAAGCCTCGAGCGCCTGGGCGCAGGGCGGGATCGCGGCGGCTCTGGATCCGGACGACGATTCGGCACTGCACCTCGCCGACACGTTGGCGGCCGGCGACGGACTCAGCGACCCGGAGATCACCGGCCGGATCCTGCGCGCCGCGCCCGCAGCAATCGAAGATCTGGCGCGGATCGGCGCCCGCTTTGACCGCGCGGCGGACGGCACTCTGCGCCTGGGTCGGGAGGCGGCGCACCGACGGCGACGGATCGTCCACGCGGCCGGTGACGGCACCGGGCGCGAGCTGTTGCGCGCCGCGGTGGCGGCGGTACGCGCATCAGCATCGATCATGGTGCTGGAGGGTGTCGAGGCGCGGCGGCTCCTGGTTGAGGATGACGCGGTGGCCGGGGTGCTGGCCGAAAGCCGGCGTGCACCGATGCTGCTCCCCACAAATCGGGTGGTGATCGCGACCGGCGGGATCGGCGGCCTGTTCCTGCACACCACCACCCCGGCCGGAAGCTTTGGCCAGGGCCTGGCGCTGGCGGCGCGCCGGCGCTGCCCTACGCGACCTAGAATTTGTGCAGTTCCACCCGACCGCGCTGGACAGCGGGGTCTATCCGCTTGGGCTGGTCAGCGAGGCGGTGCGCGGCGAGGGCGCGGTACTGATCGACGAAACCGAACGGCGCTTCATGGAGGGGGTGCCTGGGGCGGAGCTAGCGCCGCGCGACGTGGTGGCACGCGCCGTCTGGCAGCAGCTCTCCGATGGTCATGACTGCGTGTTCCTGGATGCGCGGGCGGCGCTGGGGCAGCGCTTCGCCGAACGCTTCCCTGGGATAGCGGCGCTGTGCCGCGCAGCCGGCATCGACCCCGCGGTGCAGCCCATCCCGGTTCGGCCTGCGGCCCACTACCACATGGGCGGGATCGCCGTGGACGATGCGGGGCGTAGCACGGTGGAGGGGCTGTGGGCCTGCGGTGAGGCCGCCTCCACCGGAATGCACGGTGCCAATCGCCTGGCCAGCAATTCCCTGCTCGAAGCCGTCGTGTGCGCCGGCTGGGTCGCGGACAGCCTGGCCGGTACGTCGGCCGGTCGCATCCGCCGCCCGCGTGCGGCGCCGCTGCCGCCCCAAGCCGCGCCCGACGCGGTGCGCCCGATCCTGTCGCGCGCTGCCGGGATACTGCGGGACCGCGCGGCGCTGGCCGAAGCGACGGCCGAATTGCTCCCCCTCGCCATGTCCAGCGGTCCGGCGTCCGACCCTGCGGCCATTGGGCTGATGATTGCGGTCGCCGCGCTGCGTCGCTGCGAAGGCCGTGGGGCGCAGTACCGCACGGACTTCCCCACCGCGACCACACCCAGGCGTCGAGCCGGCGCCTGCACCTCGACGAGGCCATGTGGACCGCCGAAACGGATGGCGCCCGCTTTTGTCCGCATGCACAGAAAGGTTTAACGATATGGCGCTGTCCCCGCTTCCCCGCGTGATGCTGGAGCCGCTGATCCGGACCGCGTTGCTGGAGGATCTCGGCCGGGCAGGAGACCTGACGAGCGACGCGGTTATCCCGGCGGGTTACCAAGCAGAGATGGCGCTGGTCGCGCGTCAACCCGGCGTGATTGTCGGCCTCGATTTGGCATCGCTGGCCTTCCAGCTCATCGACCCTGGAATCGTGGTGGCACCGGAGCGGGCCGATGGAGCGGAGGTCTCGCCCGGCGACATCATCGCTATCGTGCGCGGCCCGGCGCGCGGCATCCTGACCGCAGAGCGAACGGCTCTCAATTTCGTATGCCATCTGAGCGGCGTCGCCTCAGCAACCGCGTCCATTGTGGCCGCCGTCCGAGATTACAAGGCGAAGATCGTCTGCACCCGGAAAACAACGCCGGGCCTGCGCGCTATCCAGAAGTACGCGGTCAAGGCTGGCGGCGGCAGCAATCATCGCTTCGGCCTGGATGATGCCGTTCTCATCAAGGACAACCACATCGCCATTGCCGGCGGAATTACTCCTGCTGTTGAGCGGGCACGCCAGGCCATCGGACATCTCGTCAAGGTCGAGGTCGAGATCGACAGCCTGAGCCAGCTCGAAGAAGCCCTGGCCTTACGCGTAGACGCCGTACTGTTCGACAACATGGAGCCCGAGATGTTGGCCGATGGCGTCGCGCAGGTCGGCAGGTGCGCGATAACCGAAGCCTCTGGACGGATCACGCCCGCGACCGCTCCCGCCGTCGCCGCATCGGGCGTTGACCTGATCTCGGTGGGCTGGCTGACACATAGCGCGACAGCACTCGACATCGGACTTGACCCCTACAACCCTTGATAAGCGCTGGCGCGCCATTCTACGTGTCATTCGGCTGCAGGTTCGGATTGATAGGCAGACGGTCCTAAAAGCTCGCGTCTCTTTGAAGCACGCTCAACGATCGCGCGTGGCGAACACGAAACCGCGACGTAAGCGGTTGCCTCACGTCTATTCAGGCTGCTAGGGCGAGTTCAGCGCAGCTTAGTGAGGAACAACATGAACTACTAAGTGAAACTAGTTAGCCACACCCTCAACTTCTGAAGCTTTCCCGCGCGGCGACGTAAACTCGTCTGCCGGTTCGGTCTGCTGCTTACAAACGCAAGCGACACCGGCGAGTCATCGCCGTCCAGCAAAGCCAATCCCACAACAACCAGGAAAAATTCTATGGCAGGTACAACCTCTGCTTCCGGGGGCATGAACCTTATTGGCGTTAATATTTCGGGAGGCGAATATGGTCCTACCGGCGGTGGCACGATGGGCACGGACTATATATATCCTTCTGCTAACGAGATAAACTATTACGCATCCAAGGGCATGACTGTCATTCGCGTCCCGTTCCAGTTGGAACGACTGGAACCATCACCCGGCGCGCCTCTCGATCAGACGCAGGTCACCGCGCTCCAGCAGGTGATCTCCGAAGCCGCGGCCGATGGCGTGGACGTGGTTCTCGACCCGCACAATTACGGCTCCGCCTGGGGAAATCTCATCGGCAGCGGCACCTCCAACAGCCAATTCGCCAATTTCTGGGGCGAAATGGCCAGCGCCTTCAAAGGCGACTCCAACGTCATTTTCGGCCTCATGAACGAGCCGAACGTCCAATCCCCCTCCGACTGGGCGCAGTCCGACAACGCCGCCATCACCGCCATCCGTCAGGCCGGCGCCAATCAGGAAATTCTCGTCCCTGGCTCCGATTGGACCGGCGCCTGGAGCTGGCTGAGCAGCGTCAACGCGGCCGCGATTAACCCATCCACCATCCATGACCCGGATAACAACTGGGCCATCGAAGTCCACCAGTATCTCGATAGCAACGGGAGTGGCACCAACTATTCGCCCATTACCGACCCGAATATAGGCGTCGAACGTCTTACCGACGTTACGCAATGGGGGCAGCAGAACGGCGTCAAGCTCTTCCTTGGCGAAACAGGCGTACCAGGCGACAACCAGTCGCTGACCGCTCTGCAGAACATGCTGAGCTACATGGAGCAGAATGGGAACGTGTGGCAGGGTGCCGCCTACTGGGCCGGCGGCCCCTGGTGGGGTTCGTACCCATTCTCTATCGAGCCGAGCGGGCTTGGCACCGGCAACGTCACCGACGCGCGGCAAATGAGCGTTTTGAGCCAGTTCGCCCACGGAGGTTCGCAGCCCGTTCAAGCGGCATCAGCCTCGCGTGATCCACCTTCCAGCGATCCAAGTTCCGGCACCAGCTCCGCTTCCGATGCCGGCGGTTCATCGACGGTCACCGTTCCGTCCGGCTCGGCCAACTACACGACCAACGTCAGCAGCACCATCATCAACGCCACTGCCGGCAACCAGATTCTCTTCATTGGTGGCTCTAACGATACCATCGCCGCAAGTGGCGGAAACAACACAATCACCGCCTCCGGCGGAAACAACACAATCAGCACCGGTGGAGGCAACAACAAGTTGATCTACGGTGGAAGTAATAACCAATTACCGCTGGGCCCGGCGCTAACACTCTCAATGACAATTCCAGCAACTCCACAATCGTGTTACCACAAGCGGGGCAAGGAACCGACACTATCAACGGCAACATCTTCGCCAATGGAGATACGCTCGACATCCGCCCGCTGCTTGCGGGAACCCACTGGAAGGGCGACACCTCTACGCTTGGCAACTTCCTCAACACCAGCCTGAACGGCAGCGACACCATCCTGTCCGTTGACCCCACGGGCTCGGGCGCATCCGGTACTCAGGTTGCGGATTTCGTCGGCTCCGGCGCGATCGATCTCGGCACTCTGCTAAATCACGCCCTCACCTGTTCCGCCCGAATCAGCCGTGCTGCTGTCCCAACTCGTGCAGCAGCGCGGCCCCCGTTCTAATTCCCTTATGAAAGCATTCCAGCGTCAGGTTCTCATTCGGCGCATGGTTGGCCTCATCCGCGTTCCCATACGGCGTTACAAATGCGGGAATCCCCATGATCTTCGTGAACACGTAGCCGGGCAGACTTCCGAACCCGGCCGGATATAGCAGCGGCTCCACCCCGTGCGCCACTCGCATCGCCCTTCGCACTGGATCCGCCATCGGGTGGTCCATCGCGGTCTTCGATGGCAGCATTCCCTCTTCCACCACCACGAATCCGACCTCCGGGGCGTGCTTTGCAACATGCGCCTTCACCTTCGCCAGGGTGTCGGCGCAATCCATCGCTTCGACCAGCCGGATGTCGCATTTCGCAAGTGCCTCGCACGGCAGCACTGTCTTCGTCCCTGGCCCTCCATACCCGCCGTGCAGCCCGTTGATCGTCAGCGTCGGATAAAAGCATAGCCGGTCATAAAACCGCCGCTCCGCCGGTTCATCCAGCCGCGCGAGCCCGAGTGTCCGCTTCAGCTCGTCAAGGTTCAGCGGTAGCCGCGCTGCTGCCTCCTGCTCCGCCTTGCCGGGGGGAACAACGCGGTCATAGAACCCATCAATGGTAATTTCGCCACGCGCGTTCTTCATCGTCCCCAAGAGATGCACCAGTGTCCAGATCGGGTTCGGCACCACGCCCCCGAAATTCCCCGAGTGGACATCCCGAGCCGCATGTTTCGACCGCAGCTCGAACGAAACCACGCCCCGCGATCCGAACTTGAGCGTCGGCAGCCCCAACTCATGCATCGGCCCATCCGCTGTTACCGCCAGACCTGCTCGCACCAGCTCACGATTGTTGCGGATAAAATCGGCTATGTGCGGACTTCCGACCTCCTCCTCGCCCTCCAGGAGGAGTACGAGATTGCACGGCAATCTTCCGCGTGTCTTCAGGTGCGCTTCAATCCCCAGGATCTGCGCTAAGTGCTGGCCCTTATTATCCGCCACTCCCCGGGCATACACTCGGCCATCGCGGATCGATGGCTCGAAGGGCGGCGTGGTCCACGCATCCAACGGGTCCGGGGGCTGGACGTCGTAATGGCCATATAGCAACACCGTCGGCTTGCCGGGCGCGCCATCCCAGCGCGCCACGATCATCGGATGTCCTGCGGTGGGATATGCCTTCGCCTCCAACCCAAGTCCCGTCAGCATACGAACCAGGATGTCTGCAACCTCCGCGATCCCCTGATTCCACGCGCTGATGCTCGCATGCCGCACATACTCGATCAGTCGCTGAACACTTTCCTGCCGGTGCGCCTCGATGTAATCGAAAACTTCTGAAAGCGGCATCTCATTCGCCACTATTGGACTCCTTCTTAATCACTTGGCCCTGCAACGGGCAGGCGGCTCTCCTACTAACTTTGTTCACAAACCGCGTTGCAACCCAAGCGCCTTCCAACACTTCGGCCTGTATGCAGCTGCTTCCGGCAAAGGAGACCGGCCCGGACCAGCACCGCGACCTTATCGTGGTGGGTGCTTCGGCGGGCGGCCTCGATCCGCTCAGGAGCCTGATGGCCGGCTTGCCGCCGGACCTCCATGCGGCCGGTTTCATAGTGCAGCATTTCGGGACACAACGAAGCTTCCTGGTGGATATTCTCCGCGAGGCCGGCCCCGTCCCAGTGGAGTGGGCACGGGACCGAATGCCAATCCGCCCCGGACGCTTCCTGGTGGCGCCCCCTGATCATCACGTGCTGATCGCCGACGGGCACGTAGCCCTTTCGCGCGGGCCGCGAGAAAACAGGGCTCGCCCCGCAATCGATCCTTTGTTTCGTACGGCCGCGCGGACCTATGACTCGAGAGTTATCGGGGTGATCCTCTCCGGCATGCTGGGCGACGGCACAGCCGGATTTGCCGAGATCAAGCGAAACGGCGGGCTCACGGTGGTGCAGAACCCGGAGGAAGCACAGTTCAGCGGTATGCCGGTAAGTGCTTTGCGGCATACGAAAGTGGACCACTGTCTGAGGGTGGGCGAGATCGCCAGCCTTCTGGCAGGCTTGGCGCCGCCACCTGAGGCGGCCGATCTTCCGGCGGTGGGCGATCCGCTTCAATGGCCGACGGAAGAAGGGATCCGGAGCATGAACGAAGGGTACGATTTGAAGACGCCGCGGGCGCTCACGTGCCCGATCTGCGGTGGGGCTGTAGCTCAGAGCAGGGAGAATCTCCTCCCCTATTTCACCTGTCACATCGGCCATCGATTTGCCGCCGCGGACTTTGAGGCGGCGCAGTTCCAGGACATTGAGGCCGCGCTCGAGAGGGTATTGCGCATGCTGAACGAACGCGCGGCGTTCTGTGGGGAGATGGCCGAATCCTGCCGGAGTATAAGTGGCGATCACGCTGCAAGAGCGTGGGAGGAAGCTCGTGAAGAGGTGAACGGCAGAGCGGCTGTGCTGCGGCAGTTCATTGAGCAGGGTTGGCGCCGTCCTGATCCGAATAATGACGGCAAATCGCAGGAGCCTGGCGGTTGAGCCTCACCGTGCGCCGCCTGTGATTCAACTCTCACCCGCGGTTCCCTATATGTTCTGGCATGGCCCAGGCCAGCCGACACGCTTCAAGTCTCGCCGATCTTCGGGATGCCATCGCCCGGCTGGAGCGTTTTGCCCCTCGCGCCCGTAAGCCCGTCCTGCCCTTCGGTCTTCCCGATATCGACCAGCACCTTCCGAACGCCGGGCTGCCTCTTGGCATGCTTCATGAAATCGCCGGCACCGGCCCGGAAACCGAGCATGCCACTGCTGCCACCCTGTTCATCGCCGGCTTGGTTGCCCGTCTGAAGGGGCCGGTCCTTTGGATTATCCACCAGCCGGACCTGTTCGCTCCTGGTCTCGCCGCGGTGGGCCTCTCTCCTAACCGCATCATTTACGCCCACGCTTCTCAACCTGCCGCCGTTCTGCTCTCCACGGAGGAAGGCCTTCGGGCCCCTGGCCTCGCTGCCATTGTGGCTGAGCTTCCCGGCAAGCTCACCCTCACCGCCTCTCGCCGCCTGCAGCTCGCCGCCGAGGCTTCCGGCGTCACCGCCTTTGTCCTGCGCCGCAGCCGCCGGCACAATGACCCCGTGCTGGGGGAGCCAAACGCCGCCATTACCCGCTGGCGACTCTCCGCCCTGCCGTCGCCGCCGCCATTCCCCGATGAGCCGGACGTTCCCGGCCTCGGCCCCGCCTGGTGGCGGCTCGATCTTATCCGCTGCCGTGGCGCCGAACCTGCCTCCTGGGTCGTCGAAGCCTGCGACGCCAAGGGCCGCCTTCGGCTGGCTGGCCCGGCTGGAAGCCGGAGTGCGATCAGGCGCCGAGCCGTGGGCTGATTGGGGGTCCGCTACCGAATCGGACGGGGTGTTACCGCCAGCGGCATGCACACTGTCCACAATGCCCGGGTCCAACTGCTGGCTACGGCATTGAACAACCTCGGAGTTGGCGCGATCGCTGGTGGCGTACTCAGTGGCACGGTTACGAGCCCTGGCCATATAGTGGCATGGCTGGTGCTCGGCGCCGATTTGATCGCTATGGCGCAATTCTGGCTCGGGAGACTCAGATGAGCCTGCAAACTTACCTGCTAGTCGTGCCTCTGGTGGGGATTGGTCTTTCGCTGTTTGGCTGGCTGGCTCTGTGGCTGACGCGAGAGCGCGGCGGGCACAGGGATGGCTCTTCATAACAGGTCCCATTCCTTCTCCTCACGCTCGTCACGACGCTCTTTACGGCGGTAAACCTTGCGGCTGCGAACCACGCGTTTTCGAAAGACCGGCCCCGAAGCTGCCGGGCAATGGGGTTCCGCCGTTTGGGGCGCTTCTTGGGCATCGGTTGACCCTGGCTGAGCGACGGCCCTAGCCAGCGCCGGCGGCGCGGTGGGCTGGGGTCAGGTGGCTTGGTATAGTGCCTGAAATGTCCTCGGACGAGCGCCGCCCCGATCCCGACGTGCTGCTCTCCCTGCTTCAGACGCGGGAAGGCGGCCAGGGGCAGCTCAAGATCTTTCTGGGCGCAGCGCCGGGGGTCGGCAAAACCTGGGAGATGCTGAACCAGGCGCGGGCACGGCGGGCCGAGGGCCTCGATGTCGTGGCGGGCCTGATCGAAACGCACGGCCGCAAGGATACGCAGGGCCAGATCGGTGACCTGCCAATCCTGCCGCGCAAGAAAATCGAGTATCGCGGCCAGATCCTGGAGGAATTCGACCTCGATGCGGCTTTGGCCCGGCACCCCAAGCTGCTGCTGGTGGACGAGCTGGCCCACACCAATGCGCCCGGCAGCCGCCATGCGAAGCGCTGGGAAGACGTGCTGGAGGTGCTGGATGCGGGGATCGACGTCTGGGCGACGCTCAATATTCAGCACCTGGAGAGCTTGAACGATGACGTGGCACGGATTACCGGCATCCGGCCGTCGGAGACGCTGCCCGACCGCGTGCTGGAGCGGGCTGACGAGATCGAGCTGATCGACCTTCCTCCGGCCGACCTGCAGGCGCGGCTCCGCGAGGGCAAGATCTATCGCGCCGAGACTGCCCGCCGGGCACTGGAAGGGTTCTTCAAGGAAGGCAACCTCGCCGCGCTGCGGCAGATTGCACTGCGCCGGGCAGCGGCGCGTGTCGATAAGGACGTGCAGGACTGGATGCGCCGCAGCGGCGTGACCGGCCCCTGGCCCACGGCGGAACGTGTCCTCGCCCTGGTCGGCACTGACGAAGCCGCGGCCTCCGTGGTGCGGCACGCCAAGAAGCTGGCGGACGCGCTGCACGCTCCATGGGTGGCGCTGCATATCGAGCAGGCGAGCGATCTGAGCGCACCAGTGGTGCCATCGCGGTCGCCGCTGGTGCTGGCGGGCCAGCTTGGCGCCGAGATCGAGGTGCGGGCGGTCGAAGGCGGCGGGCTTCTGGCCACGTTGCTGGATGTGGCACGAGCGCGGAATGCCACCCATCTGGTCATAGGACGGGCCTCGCGGCCCTGGTGGCGCCGCCTGGTGCAGCGATCGCTCAGCGATCATCTGGTCCGCGGCGCCCCGGAGTTCGCGCTGCACGTCGTTCCCCTGGCGCCAAGCCCGCCACAGCGGCGTGTTGTGCCCGGCCCTCCGAGGAGCTGGGTACCGTGGGCGGGCAGTGCAGCGGTCGTTGCCGCCGTGACGGCGATCGGGGTCGAGCTGCGCGGAATTCTCCCGATCGAAGCGGCGGACATGATCTATCTCGCCAGCATCGTGGCCATCGCCGTGGTCTGGGGAACCTGGCCGGCCCTGCTCGGCACGGTGCTGGGACTGTTTGCCTGGGACTTTTTCTTTATCCCTCCTCTCTACACAGTCACCATCGAAAGTCCGCGAGACATCATAACCGGCTTCGTGTTTGCGGCGGTTGCGGTCCTCACCGGCACTCTGGCGGGCCGCGTCCGCGCCGAAATCCGTGCCGCGGCAGGGCGCATTGAAGGACTGCGGCGGATCGGCCTTTTCAGCCGCCGCCTGGGCCAGGCGACGACCGAGCCTGACCTGGTTGCCGAGATCGCCCGCCAGGCGGCCGGCGTTGGATCGTGTGCCGTGGTGCTCACCCAGGAGGCGGATGGTCTGGCCTTGGTCGCCGCCGAGCCGCCCAGCCCAGAGCTGGATGAAGGTGCCTGGGCCGCGGCGCAGTGGGCGTGGTCGCATGGTGAGCCGACCGGCAAGGGTACCAGCACCTTGCCCAGCGCGAGCTGGCGCTTCCTGCCGATGCGAACCGCGCGCGGACGGCTTGGGGTCTTAGGCGTCCGTCCCGAGGGGGAACTGGACGAACCGCGCTCTCAGGCGCTGGAGGCGCTGGCAGACCAGGCGGGGGTGGCGCTGGAGCGGGTGCGGTTGGCGGCGGAGGCAGCCCGGACGGCGGCACTGGAGGACACCCAGCGACTACGCAGCGCGCTGCTGGCTCTCCTTGGGGCATGACCTGGGGACGCCGCTCATGGGCATCCAGGGGGCCGCTAGCAGCCTGCGTGCCTCCTGGGACGACCTTCAGCCGCAAACCCGAGCTGACCTGCTTGCCAGCATCGAGCTGGACGTGGGTCGCATGGAACGGTTTCTGGCAGATATCGAGGAACTGAACCGGCTGGAGGGCGGTGAGTTGCGGCCGCACATTCGGGCGGTCCCGGTGATCGAGGTCGTGGACGCGGCCGTTACCCGCTTGCCGGCCACGGCGCTGATCGCGACGGGGCAGATCGAACCGGCGCTTAGAGTGGCGGCCGATCCGGGGCTGCTGGAGCAGGCGTTGGTAAAGGTGTTGGACAATGGGCTGAAATATGCGCCGGAAGGCTCGCTCGTGAGTGTCCGCGCGGAGGAAGAGCGAAGCGGCGTGGCGATTTCCGTGGCCGATGAGGGGATCGGTATCCCGCCGGAGGATCTGCCCCATGTCTTCGACAGTTTCTTCCGGGTGCGCCGAGGGGACCGGGCAGCACCTGGCACCGGGTTGGGTTTGGCAATTGCCCACGGCCTGGTTGAGGCCATGGAGGGGCGGATCAGCGCACAGAGCCCTCGGACGGATTTGCCGGTTGACGGTCTGCCAGGGACGGTGATCACGATCCGCCTGCCGAAGGGTGTGGGGTGAGGCCGCGGGCCGGTTCGGGGGTGTGTACAAAACCCGTGTTTGTGCAGTGCGGAAATGGTACAAAAGGCCAGTTATTGCGGTGCGGAAAATGTACCAATCGGGGTTTGGAGGGGTCGCGGTTGGTACAAAACGGAGATTTATACTGACTTCGTATCGAATGGATGTCGCGCACTTTGCGGAAGCCTGCTATTTGGGGTCGGTGACGGGTGGTTACGAGAGGATCCGCAGGACTTACTACTCTCCATACGATACCGGTATTTGGGTTAGAGCATGGCTTACGCTGTTACGCCAAAGGAAGCCAATGAACCAGATTCGTACACGCATCCTGATTGGTCCTGATCACACGATCTCCGGTGTTGTGCCGGAGGACGTACCCATCGGAGAGCACGAGGCGGTTATCACTATTGTAACCAAATCCACAGAGAAGCGGTTCCGTCTGACCGACATGCCGGTTCATGACATCCCGTGGGATGCCGGCATCTCTCTGAGGCGCGAGGACATGTACGGGGACGATGGACGCTGATTCGGCTTTTATCGACACCAACGTGGGGCTGAGGACAAGCGTCCAGTTCTGGCCGTCCTTCATTGCTTGCACGCTCGGTCTGTGCGAACGGCGCGAGACTTCTGCCGCTTTCAGCGCGAGTTATGCGGATGCTATTTCCGCTGCCCCGGGCTTGGGTAACGCTCCGAACGCGAGCCGAGTTGGCGCTTAACGTGGCGGTTCGGCCGACAGATTTTTTATGCGGCTTTCGGCGCGATCTATGGCGCGATTTATGGCCCCATTGTGGCCCCACCCCCTTGCGGTTGATCGCGAACAGCAGCCCTCGGTCGCACCGCTCCCCATCCCGGCTGTTTTCCGTGAAATGAAGGCATGTCAGCCCCGCAGCACTCAGGGTTGGTTCAGCGGTGGCTGCGAGCGCCGGAAAGGTCGCTTTGTTGTTGGTCTCATGGATGACGAGCGCGCCATTCGGTCTGACAATCCGAATGTACTGATCCAGCCAGTTCGGGCTGTGACCGGCATCGGCTATCAGGATATCGAAGTAATCCGTCGGTGCTTGGCACAGATACTCTTCCTCACCCGATACAACGACCTCCACCCCCGCCTTCCGGAACTCGTCGGCAATATCGGGTTCCATCCCCGCAGTGTCGTGCCAGTTGTCCACGGTCGTCAGATGCCCGACCTGGTTATACTTTAGCGCGTATATCAGGCTGTTGGTCAGAAACCCCGAGCCGAGGCCGAGTTCCAGAACCCGCTGAGGTTTCATCGCTGAGACCAGACCAATAATGAACTGGATATGGGCTTTATCCATCGCCTGGTTGTCTTTGTCGTCGAAGCGGGCTAACAACTGGGAGTAGGAAACAAGCGGATCTGCTTGGTCGAGGGCAGAAGAGTCGAAATCTACGAAGGCCAGTCGGACATGCCGGTTGGCGAGACGCAGCATCGTGTACCCCGCAGTCACTAGGCAGGCTTTTGCGGCTGTGCTGTTTCTGGCCGGCGAGCACGCCTTCACCCATCGCGCGCCACAGCTTCGGCAGCGCGCCCACATCCCGCCACTCCCACGCCCGCTTTGCGGCGATTGCCGAAAACGTCAGACCAAATGGCGGCAAACCGAGAAACCCGCGGTGCTTCGCCACATAATAGCCGGTGTTGCGAAACCGAGAGTATTCCCTGGTCAGCTTATCGCAGCGTACGCCGCCGCTGGGAGCCGCAAGATGTAGCAGCTCGGCCTTGGGCGCGAACATTAAAGTCCAGCCGGCGGCCCGCACGCGCGTCGCTAAATCAGTCTCGCCCAGAAGAGCATTTCCCGTATAGCCGGTGTCGAACAGGCCGACCTGCCAGAACACATTGGTCCGGAAGCTCATATTAGTGCCTGCCACCGAGTGTAGTTTGCAAGGTTTATGTCCTGTTAGGTTTTCGACGGTTCGGCCAGTCCATGTGACCTTGCATTGGATTCTGCGGGTGTTCGGTTTGGTTACTCGGTCTATGATGCGACCGCCCACGCCACCAACTTTCGGGTCCCGGTAGCAAGCCAGATGCTCATCCAGAAAGTCCCGCTCGCGGATGACAACGTCATCGTTGAGAATCAGAATTACCTCACCGCACGCTCGCACAACGCCTTCGTTTATACCAGCCAGCGGTCCGATAAGCGGGACATGATGATAATGCACGCGCGGATCATTATACTGGACAGGCGGCGGGTCTGATGTCTGATCGATAATAATCAGCTCGAAGTCGGTGAAGTACTGCTCATTCAATAGCTGATTTACTACCGCCCGTAGGTGGTGGGGTCGGTTTCGCGTTGGGATGATGATAGACAGGCGGGGACATCCCACTCCCCTCGTCACGCTAGTCATCCGGTAAGTCGCACGGCTTGCTAGTACCCCACGTCGTTGATTCTGCGGGTGATTTCTGAGTCGATATCTCCGGTAACCCGGAGATGTGTCGTGACCGCGAAACAACCTGTCGTGAAGAAGTACATCGTAAAGCTCAGTAGCGATGAGCGTGAACGGCTCAATGTGCTGATCCAAAAGGGCAAAGCCCCGGCCCGCCAGCTACTGAAGGCACGCATCCTGCTGAAGGCCGACGCCTCCGAGGCCGGCGATGCGTGGAGTGACGGCGAAATTGCCGAGGCGTTGGATACCAGCGTCGACACCGTCGCCCGCACACGTCAGCAATTGGTGGAGGGCGGAGTTGATGCCGCCTTGACCCGCAAACACTCGCCCAACTCAGCTCGAAAGCCCATCTTCGACGGCGCCGCCGAGGCCAAGCTGATCGCGCTCGCTTGTTCTCCGCCACCCAAAGGACGGAAGCGGTGGACGCTGATGCTGTTGGAAACCGCCGTGGTGGAGCTGAACATCGTCGATCGCGCCAGCGATAACACCATCGGACGGACGCTCAAAAAAATTCGCTCAAACCTCATCTCCAGAAGCAATGGGTCATCCCGCCAGAAGCCAGCGCTGCCTTCGTAGCCGGCATGGAGGATGTGCTGGAGGTCTACCAGCGGCCGCATGATCCAGACCGACCCGTCGTCTGCCTGGACGAGACAACGAAACAGCTCGTCAAGGAAACCCGCGTGCCAGTTCCGGCAAAGCCTGGACAGCCAGCACGGTACGACTGCGAGTATGAGCGCAACGGCACCGTCAATCTGTTCATGCTATTCGCGCCGCTGGAAGGCTGGCGCCATGTCGAGATAACCGACCGCCACGCCGCGCTGGACTATGCCCAACTGCTCAAGGCTTTGTCCGACACGCACTTTCGCGCCGCGAGCAAGATCGTCCTGGTGCAGGACAATCTCAACACCCACAAGCCGGCCTCGCTCTACGAAGCCTTTCCGCCCGCCGAGGCGCGCCGCCTCGTCGAGCGGTTCGAGTGGCATTACACGCCCAAGCATGGCAGTTGGCTGGATATGGCCGAATCAGAACTCAGCGTCCTGTCGGTGCAGTGCCTCGATCGGCGAATCCCGGACAGGCAGACCCTGATCGAGGAAGTCGCCGCGTGGCAGAAAGATCGAAACAAGAACCACACGAAGGCAGACTGGCACTTCACCACTGTCGATGCCCGCATCAAACTGAAGCGGTTATACCCGGCAATATGAGCGACTCAGGGCACTAGTGGTGTTGGTAGAACGGGCGGAAGGGGGCGGAGTTCACTCCGGGATATTAACGTTACGGTATAAATTGCATTTTCCCGGTAAAATGCTCGTGCTGGCCCGCTTACGCCCTTCGCGTTCGCGCAGACTCACGGGTGCGGTCAGGTCGCGCGTCCTGGTCGTAGAAGACGACCCTCTCGTGGCGAGAACTCATCGCAGGGGCGCAGCTCCGACGCCAGCCGTTCGCGCTCTTGGTGCTGCTCCGTCAGAAGTGCGGCTAAGCCGCTCGCGCTTCGTAAGGCGGCACAAGCACACCACGACGCTCAGGAGGACTCCGACTTTTCGTGAACGGCCCAACTCAATCCCGCACACGCCGCGCTGCCGTGCTTCCGCTGCCGCCCAGGGCTATCGCATTTGATTTTCGAGGGCGACACGTGAGCAGCCGGGTGAGGAAGCCGTCGGGCATTGTCACGTTGGCCGCAAACGGGGGCGTCATTGCCATCGAAGTGACCGTACGCAAAGCGTCATTCCCCGATTTGGATACACGTCTCCTGTTGCCAAATCTGAGAGGCGCTCGCGCGGGAGCGCCGGTAACCGGATGCTGCCATCAGGTGACGCCGTGGGCGGAAATGACCATAGATGATTCCGTGCGCCGATAGGAACCGCTGTGCCTGGAAGGGTGATTTGAACCGTTGCATCTGCCGCTCGCGTCGCCGGGTCGGCCGGTGCGAATTTTCAGCCCGGTTGTTTAGATACCGCCTGGTCTGATGCCGGACCTCCGGCAGGACCGCGCGTTTCGCCACTCCGTAACTCCGCAGGCCATCGGTGATCAGGCGCCGTGGTTTGTACTGCAGCCCGCGGAGTAGGCGCTTGAAGAGGCGTTTGGCGGCAGCGGCGTTTCTACAATTCTGCACCAGAATGTCGAGCACGACGCCGTGCTGGTCGACCGCACGCCAGAGATAGTGCCGCTTTCCGTTGATCCGGAGGAACACCTCGTCGAGGTGCCAGGTATCGCTTGGTCGCGGCCGCCGCCGGCGCAGCTTATCGGCGAAGCTCCGGCCGAATTTCAGGCACCAGCGCCGGACGCTCTCGTAGGAGACGATCACGCCCCGTTCGGCCAGCAGCAGCTCAACATCCCGCAAACTCACGCTGAACACATAGTAGAGCCACACAGCGTGGGCGATGATCTCGGCGGGGAAGCGGTGCCCGCGGTGCGGGTCGGGTGACTGGCTCATCTCGCCAGCCTGGCTCAGCCAGGTCGTTCCGGCCAGTGCCCGTCAAGGTGACAATGCCGTCTGGGAGTATCTGCATGCCAATTTTCTCAGCCACTGTGTTTGGGACACCTATGAAGCGATCCTCGATGCGTACCAAAGCGCCTGGAACAAGCTCATGCAAATGCCCGAGCGCATTGCCTCTATCACCAGGCGTGCCTGGGCAAAGCCGGTCACTGGATAGGGCGGTTGGTATTAGTTGTTTGCTGACATTCAATATCGCTGATTTTCAGCGGTTTGCCGACGTTATCACGCTAATGCCAATTCCCCCAATGAAGTAATCTACCCAGCCTCGATAACCTCGATCCGGCGCACCCCAGCAACGCTGGCCAGCATTCGGAGACGATCCGCAACCACTTCGCTTTCCGGCACTCGCGCTGCTGCCTTGACCGTCAGCCGCACCGCTTGTCCACCAATCTGCAAGGTAGCGCCCGTAAGAATATCCGGCACTCCGCCAGCGAGCCGATAACCAAGCAGAAGCACGCGGCCGAGAAGCTGCGCCCGCTTGCGCATCTCCGGCGTGAGTAAGCCGATCGCCGGATACAGCGTTCGGTCATCCACGGCGCCGCCGTAACGTGCGTGAACAGCCGTTGCCAGAAACACGCGTTCCGAGTGGCCCAATCCTATCAATGGTAACTGAATCAACCGTCGAAAGCTTTCGGAAGCTCGTATCCCAGCCTCATCTCGCCACGCATAATCCGATAACGCGCACGCCACCATCCGCAAGCGCCGCTCCGCCGGGGATTCGTGCGGGAACAATCCAGACGTCCAATTCGCCAGGGCGGCGGCGAAATCCGGCACGCGGGCGAACGGCAGGGCGAAAGCCTGGGCACCCTCGAGCAATGGATCGAGGTAGCGCTCGGCGTCAGTGAGCTGGGAATAGAGCCAGCCCTCGCGAACCCCCAGCATCGAGAATACCAATCGCTCTGGCCGCAGCCGCTTGAGCACCCGGTCGAGCACAAGTGCAGCGGCCGGAAGTGTAGCCGCTCGTCGTTTTGGAAGGCCGGGCAGCGCGGCAACTTCCGCGGGCGAAAGTTTGAGAACCGTCTTTGCGAAACGACGCGCCTCATTCGCCGGCACCGCATAGCCGTGCACGACGTTCACCGGCGCGTCAGTTGCAGCCAGATGGGTATGGGCGAAGGCGCGCCATCCACCACCGATGGCGTAGAAGGCGGAACTGCTCAAACTCGGCGGAACACCATCCCGTAACAGCTGGTCCACCCGCGCTTTAGCGCTCGTGACCCCTGACTCCAGCATTGCCCGGACGGGAAGCGTGCCAAGCGGCAGACTGATCCGGGTCGCGCCCACGCGATCGTCAATGGCCTCCGCCATCTCGAGGCTTCCCCCGCCTACATCGCCAGTCAGCCCGGTGGGTCGATAAAACCCCGAGATCACACCAAGGGCGCCGAAATACGCTTCTTCGTCGCCGCTCAGGATGCGAACGGTTAGCCCCGTCTGCGTGGCGATTTCCGACACGAGCTCCTGGCCGTTGCTCGCTTTTCGCACCGCCTCGGTTGCGAGCGTGTCGATGCGGGCGACCGCCATAGCGTCGGCGATCGCGCGAAAGCGCCGCAAAGCCGAGAGAGTGCGTTTGAAACCGTCCGGCGTCAGCGCGCCCGTGCGCGCGAGGCCGTCCCCGAGCTGACACAGCGCCTTCTCATTGAAACGCGGAAACGGTGCCCGGCCAATCTCGTCGTACACCACGAGACGCACAGAGTTGGAGCCGATATCAATAATCGCGTACGGTGGGCGGCCTGCCCGGCTGAAGCGCTCGGTAGCGAGGGTGAGTGGCCGCTGCGGTTCCGGATCATGCTGGCTTTGGTCCATGTCTCCTCCACCACTCTCAGCCGGCGGCAACCAGTTCCAGATCTTCCCGTACGCAGGCGCTGAAACGCCCCAACTCTACCTCCCGCAGGTCGGGCCGCTGCTCGGCGCACCGCGCGATCGCATAGGGACAGCGTGTGCGAAACGGACAGCCGCTTGGCGGATTGACCGGGCTCGGCATTTCGCCCGCCAGCACGATCCGCTGGCGGGCGGCCGAGTTTACAGTCGGCACGGCCGACAGCAAAGCCTGGGTATAGGGATGCGCCGGCGCACCGATAACCGCGGCAGCGGGACCAAGCTCTACGATGCGGCCGAGATACATAACCGCGATACGGTCGGAGATATGCCCGACCACGGCGAGATCGTGTGAAATGAAAAGCATTGCGAGCCCGAAGGTAGCGCGTAGCTCTTCCAGGAGATTGACAATCTGCGCCTGCACCGAAACGTCGAGCGCCGAGACCGGTTCGTCGGCCACGATGAAGCGTGGGCGCAGCATCAGAGCGCGAGCAATGCCAATGCGCTGGCGCTGGCCGCCGGAGAACTCGTGCGGGAAGCGGTCGGCGGCTTCGGGCGGCAGGCCGACCAGGCGGAGCGCGTCGGTGACGCGGTCGCGCCGTTCGGAGCGCGAGAGCGTGGGTTCATGGATCAGCAGAGGTGTCGCAAGGATACGGCCCACCGTCATGCGCGGATTGAGCGATCCGAACGGGTCCTGGAAGATGATCTGCATGCCGCGCCGTACCGGGCGGAGGTCGCGGCGCGAAAGGTGGGTAATTTCGCGAGCTTCGAACAGGATCTGGCCTTCATCCGGTTCGATCAACCGAAGGATGCAGCGGCCGACTGTGGTCTTGCCCGATCCGGATTCGCCCACGAGACCTAGGACCTCGCCGGGGGCAATGCTGAGCGAAACGTTGTTGACGGCAATCAGGGTTTCGGGCGCGGCGAGCAGGTGGCGACGGGGCAGCGCGAAGGTCTTGCGCAGGCCGGAGGCGGACATCAGACCGTTCACGGCGCGCAGCATTCGCGCCACCGCACGCAGCGGACCCAGTGCTGCGTGGCGGCTGGTTCGAGAGGCGGCATCGCCAGGTCGCAGCGGCCCGGTTCGACCCAGTCGCAACGCGGGGCAAAGGCACAACCGGACGGTAGTTCGGTGGGGGGCGGCACGCTTCCTGGGATCGTTCGCAACGGTTGGCGGGACGCGTTGGGGATTAGTTCCGGGACCGAGTCCAGCAGACCACGCGTATAGGGCATGATAGGGTTGGCGAACAAAGCCTCGCGCGGGGCGGCTTCCACGACGCGCCCGGCATACATTACGAGGACGCGGTCGGCGATGTCCGCGACCACTCCGAGATTGTGCGTGACGAAGATCATCGCCATGCCAGTGCGTTGCTGCAACTGCTTCAGCAGCTCCAGCACCTGAGCCTGCACTGTCACATCGAGTGCCGTAGTTGGTTCATCCGCTATCAGCACATCCGGGTCGCAGGCCAGCGCCATGGCGATCATCGCGCGCTGGCGCATCCCGCCGGAGAGTTGGTGCGGGTAGCTGGCGAGACGGCGGCGCGGCTCCGGGATGCCGACCTGGGTCATCAGCGTTTCGGCTGTGGCGCCCGCGTCCCTGCGGGACATGCCGCGGTGGAACACCAGGGGCTCTTTGAGTTGTTCGCCGATAGTGAGCACCGGGTTGAGCGCGGTCATCGGCTCCTGGAAGATCATGGCGATGCGGCTGCCGCGGAGGTCGCGCATTTCCGGTTCCGGCAGGCTGAGCAGTTCGCGCGGTTCACCGGAAGGGCTGTACAGCAGCACGCGGCCGGTGACGGTGCATAACGGCGGATCGGGGGTCAGGCGCAGGATGGCGAGGCTGGTGACGCTTTTGCCGGAGCCTGATTCGCCGACGAGCGCGAGCGTTCCGCCTCGGTTCAGGCTGAAGGAAACATCGGTAACCGCTTGCACGTGGCCCGCGTCGCTCGGAAAGCGGACCGTCAGGTTATGAACCTGCAGCACCGGTGTGGTCATCGGATGTCGAGCCGAGGATCGAGCGCGTCGCGCAGGCCGTCGCCGAGGAAGTTGAATCCAGTAACGGCAAGCGTGATGGCGACGCCGGGGAGCAGGGCGAGCCAGGGTGCCGTGGTGAGGTATTCCTGGGCGTTGTTGAGCATGTTGCCCCAGCTCGGGATCGGCGGCTGAATGCCGTAGCCGAGATAACTGATGTAGGACTCCAACAGAATGGCACGGGCGACGTTGAGTGTGGCGGCTACCACGATGGGCGCGGCGGTATTGGGAATCAGCTCCCGCCACATGATGTAGCGGTCCGGCGCGCCGAGCGCGATGGCGGCGATGGCGAAGTCGCGTTCGCGCAGGGAACGGATCTGCGCTTCCACTATGCGCGCCACCTCCATCCATGCGGTGGCGGCGATGATGAGGGTGATGGTGAGCAGGGTCGGGGTAATGAAGGCGGCGAGGGCGAGGAGAAGAAAGATCGAGGGGAAGCAGAGGACGGCGTCAACGAGGCGCATGAGGATGCTGCCGATGATGCCGCCGTAGTATCCGGCGAGCACTCCGATGGTTGCGCCGGCGACCGTGCTGATCGCCATGGCGGCGAAGCCGACTGTCAGCGAAATGCGTCCCGCCATCAGCAGCCGCGCGAGCAAGTCGCGCCCAAGTTGATCGGTGCCAAGAATATGTGGCCCGGAGAACGGGGCAGCAAAGCGATGGATGATATCGATGTAAAGGTCGTTGTACGGATCGAGATAAGGCCCAACCGCGCAGGCGATGATCAGGAACAGGATGGTTCCCATGCCGATCAGCGCCAGGCGGTGACGCACGAAGCGCCGGACCCCTCGGTTGAGGGACCGGCGGCGTGTGCGCGGCGCGAGCTCAGCCGAGGCGGATGCGCGGGTCATAGACGGCATAGAGGAGATCCGCGGCGAGGTTGCCGAGCAGCACAAAGATCGCGGTCAGCACTAGGATGCCCATGAGCACCGGGTAATCGCGATAGCCGATGGAATCGAGGAACAGGCGGCCCATCCCCGGCCAGGTGAAGACGGTTTCGGTAACCAGCGCGCCGCCGAGCAGGGTCGGAAGCTGCAGGCCGGCGAGGGCGATCATCGGCAGAAGAGCGTTCCGCAGCGCATGGCGGATCAGGATCACTCGTTGCGGCAATCCCTTGGCTCGGGCAGTGCGGATATAATCCTGGCCGATCACGTCGAGCATCGATGACCGCATGTAGCGGCTCCAGATTGCCACTGTGACTAAGGCCAGGACCATTGCGGGCGCAACCAGATGGTGCAGGTAATCCAGGACCCCACCCTGGCCGATGGTGAACATGCCACCGGCGGGCAGCACCGGGAGTTCCACCGAAAACAGGTAGATTACGACAAGTCCGAACCAGAAGGTGGGGATCGAGAGCGCGACCATCGCGCCAATTGTGGCGAGGTAGTCGAATACGGAGTAACGCCGGAGCGCACCGAGCACGCCGACCCAGGTGCCGAGGATCATGGCGATCAGCGTGGAGCTGACCATCAGTTCCAGCGTCGCGGGGAGGCGTCCGCCGATCACCGCCAAGACCGGCCGGTTGTCCTGATACGACCGGCCCCAGTCGCCTATCAGCATGTGACGCAGCCACTCCCAGTATTGTACCGGAAGCGGCCGGTCGAGGCCCATCTGGTGCGCAATCCGCGAGAGGTCGGCGGCGGTCATGCCCGGCGTTAGCGCGAACTGCGCCAACGGCCCGCCGGGCGCCAGGTGCAGGATAGCGAAGCCGATGACCGAGACGAGATATAATAGAATCAGGCTCTGTCCAAGCCGGCGCAGGATATACGACGCCATTCCGTCAGGTGGCCCAGTACCACTCCCAGATATTCCAGCAGTTGGATGAGACGTACACGCTAGGCTTGTATCCGATGAGACCGTTCTTATGGCCTTCGATGATTGCGTACTGGAATATGGGCAATTGTGGCAGGTCGTGGTGGATAGTCGCTGCGAGCTGGCGATAGATCTGGGTGCGTTTCGCGCGATCGAGCGTAGTGACGCCATCGGCCAGTAACTTGTCCACCTCGGGATTTTTGTACTGCATGGTGTTCTGGCCCGCGCCGCCTTGCACCGGGATGGCGGTGCTCGCGTAATATTGCGTCACGTCCGGATCGGGGCCGGTCATCTCGTCCTCGCCTACCATGACCGAGTCGTAGTGGGACATGATGAAGTAATCGCCCCAGATCACAGCGGCCGGCATATCCTTGATCTGCATATCCGCGCCGATCTCGTGCCAGTTCTGCTGCAGCAGCTCCTGCGCCTGTTCCCGCACGTGGTTGCCGGCGGTGGTGGAGTTCAGGAAGGACAGCTTGAGCCCGTTTTTCTCGCGGATGCCGCCTCGGCCGGGCTTCCATCCCGCCGCATCGAGGATCTGCTTTGCCTTGGCGGGATCGTGTGTCTGCTTTGGGAGGTCAGGGTTGAACGCCCAGGACTGGCGTGGCAGGAATGTCTCGGTCGGCGTGGGTAGGCCATAATAGATGGCATCAATAATCGACTGCTTGTCCATGGCGTAATACAGCGCCTGGCGCACGGCGGGGTCCTGGAAGACCGGTCGGCCGAGATTCAAAGTGATGCTTTCGGTGAAAGCGCCGGGGCCGACCACCACGGTCTTTCCGGGCAGGTTTTTGGCTTGGTTGTAGTGGTCGGCGGTGATGCCCTGGATGCCAGTGTAATCGACGGCGCCGGTTTGGAATTGAGTAAACAGCACCGTCAGGTCGGGAACATAGCGAAACACCAGCCGCTGCAGATAGGGGCCCTTGCCGAAGAAATTCTCGTTCGCAACCAGGCTGATGTGGTCACCGGGCTGACGCTCGCTCCATTTGAAGGGACCGGTGCCGACGGGTGCGTTATTGAACGGCGCGGCATTGGGATCGGACGCTTTGCTTAGGATGTGCGAGGGGACAATGAAGGTCCAGGACACGATGGACGGAAACGGCGCGAACGGTTTCTGCAGCCGCCAGGAGATCTGGGTGGGGCTTTCCACCTTGATGTCGGTGATCAGGTTGTAGCCGGTGCGGCTGAACGCGCGAAAATGCGGGTTGTTCAGCAAGTCGAAGGTGTATTTCACATCGTCGGCGGTGAAGGGCGCACCATCGTGCCATTTCACACCCGGCCGCAATTTCACCTGCCAGGTCAGCCCGTCCTCCGACACGCCGCCGTTGTTGACGGTGGGAACTTCGACCGCGAGTTGCGGGAAGAAATTTCCCTGTTCGTCCACGCCCCATAGCGGGCTGAACAGGTTCCAATGCACGCCCTGATCGACTTCGATGTGCGGCAGCAACGGGTTGAACACTGTCGGTTCTTGCGAGAGACCAACGATGACCTGGCCGGTGGGCTTGGCCGGCGGCTTGGGGGCCGGCTGGGCGCGCAGGCTGTACGCCGCGGCGGCTGAGAGACCGGCGCCAAGGACTGTCCGGCGTCCGATCGCCGGCGGCGTCCACAGATGTTTCGGCATTTCGCACCCCCCTGTGTTTGCAGGGCAGGGTAGCGAAATGCCGGGCGGGGGCAACCCAGGGCCGGGTTTATGCCGCGGCGCGGAACGTTTTCGGAATGCCGGCCTTGGGAACCTGCCCGTACAGCGGCTCATTGGGCAGCCCTTCATGCAGCAGACGCCGGGCCTCCAGCAGCTTGGGCAGATCGATCCCGGTGTGAAAGCCCATGCTCTCCAGCATGAACACGACATCTTCCGTGACAACGTTGCCCGAAGCGCCGGGCGCGTACGGGCAGCCACCAAGCCCACCGAGACAGGCATCGAACGCGCGGATGCCTTCCTCCAGCCCGGCTAATGCGTTGGCGATCCCCATGCCGAGCGTGTCGTGCAAATGCAGCCCGTGCAGCACCGAGCCGATGGCGGCGCGCACCGCGCGCACCACCTCTTTGATCTGTGCGGGGTGCGCGTAGCCGACAGTATCGGCGAGCATAAGCTTGTCGATCCCCGCCGCAGCCAGGCCGGTTGCGATGCGTACGACTTGATTGGTGGTGACGACGCCATCAATGGAGCAGCCGAAAGCTGTGGAGGCGCCGGCGATTACCTCCATGCGGCGCGGCTGGGCTTTCACCCACTCGGTAAGGCGCTGCATCTCGGCGATGCTTTCGTCGGGTGTGCGGTTGAGGTTGGAACGGCTATGGCCCTCGCTGACCGAAACGGGAACGCTGATCTTGTGCGCGCCGGCTTCATAGGCGCGCTGGGCGCCTTTCAGGTTGGGCACCAGGGCGATCACCGTCAGGCCGGGAATTTCCAGCGAGCGGCGGACAACTTCCTCCGTGTCGGCCATCTGCGGGATCACGCGCGGGGGAACGAAGCTGCCGACCTCGATCTCCTTCACGCCCGCGGCGGCCATGGCAGCGATCCAGCGGATTTTGGCGCCGGTCTCCATACGCGATTTGGCGATCTGTAGCCCGTCGCGCGGACCGACTTCACAGATGTGGACATGCTCGGTCATGTAGCTGCCTCCCCGGGGTGTTGGATAGTTGGGAAGGCGGCATGCGTCCATCACCCCCAAAGCGGAAGTTGCCTGGCGGTGGCAGATATCGCGCTCAGCGGCGGTTCATAAGCGTGAAGGCGAGTTCCGGTGCAGCGCGGCCAAGGAGTCTGCCGACCCGAGACAGCCCAATCACGATCTCCGTATCACCGCGGGTCAGGCCGCGAAGAATGATTTTGGCGGCGGTATCGGGGCTGAGCTTTCGTCCGCTGCCGCTGAGTACCATGGCCGTATCGACCGCGGGAGGCATGACCTCCACGACGCGGACGTTCGTTGATTGAAGTTGGAAGCGCAAGGCGCGCGTCATCACGTGAAGAGCGGTCTTGGTGGCGCTATAAGTCGCCGCACGTGCGCTGGGGAGGAACACGTAGCCTGTCGTTATGTTGACAACGGATGCACTCGGTTGCGCGCGAAGAATCGGGAGGAGGAGGGTAGTTAGCGCGACCGGCGCGAGCAGGTTGGTGGCGACTTCGGATTCCAGTTCCTGGATGTGGGCGGGACCCGTCAGATCGGAGACGTGGATGATGCCGGCGTTGTTGACCAGGAGGTTGAATTGGGGAAAGCGCTGCGTGATGAGGGCGAGTAGTGCCTCGCGGTCAGTCGCCTTTGTGATGTCGGCGCGCAGCACGGTGAGCGGCGGCAGGCGGGTGAACGCGGCGTCAAGCTTTGCCTGATCCCGCCCACAGATAATGACCGTGTTGTCGGTCTCTATTAGACGCTTCGCCAGGGCGAAGCCGATGCCGGTAGCGCCTCCGGTAATGAGAGCGGTGTTTCCGGTGGGGGTCATACCGGCCAGCCTCTCGGCTGACCGGTATTGAGTCTTGGTTTCGCGCGCGGCTGCCCCGCCAACCCCGCGCGCGATACCGCTCGCATGAGGTCAAGCCTCATACTGCGCGGTATCATACCGTCCAGCCTCTCGGCTGACCGGTATTGAGTCTTGGTTTCGCGCGCAGCCGCCCCGCCAACCCCGCACGCGATACCGCTCGCATGAGGTCAAGCCTCATACTGCGCGGTATCATACCGTCCAGCCTCTCGGCTGACCGGTATTGAGTTTTGGTTTCGCGCGCAGCCGCCACACTAACCCGACCTTTGCACCCTGCGCGCGATACCGCTCCGCATGAGTCAAGTCTCATGCTGCGCGATATCATTAAATCGGAAACGAGGCGACGCTCTGTCCGCGGCAAGGATCAGGCGGACGCGAGTCGCGAGAGCTTCGAGGGTGAAAGGCTTTTCTATTAGACTGGTATCGGATCCCACGCGGCCCTGGCGGATGGTTACATCTTGTGAGTATCCCGTCATCAGCAGCACCTTAATGTCCGGACAACTCGCCGCGGCACGGATAGCAAGCTCATCGCCATGGACACCTGGCATCACGACGTCCGTCAGCAACAGGTCTATCTGCAAGCTGGATTGCGCCAGTTTATCCAATGCCGTTTCGGCCGTTTCCACTTCGATGACATGATAGTTGAGGTTGCGGAGGGTCTCCGCGACATAACGGCGAACCTCGTCATCGTCCTCAACAAGCAGGACGGATTCTCCACGGCCGTACACGCTGCCTGGGATCGATGCGATGTTCTGGTGATTCGCGGGGTCCGGCGCATCGCTGGCTGCCAAGCTCGGCAAATAAATCCGCACCGTTGTGCCTCGGCCCGGCGCGCTGTCGATCTCGACGTGACCCTTCGACTGCTTGACGAAACCATAAACCATGCTGAGGCCAAGCCCGGTGCCCTTGCCGACCGGCTTCGTCGTGAAAAACGGTTCGAACGCACGAGCGACGGTCTCGGGCGACATGCCGGCGCCAGTATCGCTGACCGCTAGCATGGCGTAAGAACCTTCGGCGATGCCCCGGTTTTGGGCAGCGGGGCCATCGAGAATGACGTGGCCTGTCTCGATGTTCAACAATCCACGCTCATTCATAGCGTCGCGGGCGTTGAGCACCAGGTTGAGCAATGCGGTCTCGAGCTGGTTCGCATCGCAGAAGCACAGCGGCAGGTTCTCGGCTAAGGAGACTTTGTAGCGGATCGTCTCGCTCTGGGCGCGGCGGATCAGATCAGTCATGCCTGTGACGAGCTCGTTAAGGTTGACGGCTTGCGGCCGCAGTGACTGCTTCTGCGCATAAGCCAGCAGACGTTGGGTCAATGTCGCGGCGCGTGTTGCAGCGTTCATCGCTGCGGTCATGGCTCGATGCACTCTTTCGGTAGCGCTGCCGAGCGTGCGTTCAAGGACTTCCAGATTACCGATGATAATCGTGAGTATATTATTGAAGTCGTGTGCAATGCCGCCGGTGAGCTGGCCGACCGAATCCATCTTTTGCAATTGCCGCAGTTGCTCCTCGGTCTGGCGATGAGCTTCTGCGGCTTCTCGATCCGCGGTCACGTCACGGCCGATTACGTAGATCAATCCTGATTCGGCCGTCATCGTCCAGTAGATCCAGCGATAGCAGCCATCTTTGTGACGGAACCGGTTCTCCATTCGCACTGTGCCGGCGCCTTCGGCCAGGCGGCGGCGTCCCTCCGTGGCGGCCGAAAAGTCATCGGGATGCCGCAGGTCGTTGACGTGCATTCCCTTGATTTCTGCTTCGCTCCAACCGAGCGTCCGGGTCCAGGCAGGGTTCACGCTGAGAAAATAGCCGGCGAAAGTTCGCATCCCAAGCAAGTCCTCCGAGACTTGCCATATGCGGTCACGTTCACGGGTGGCTTCCTGGAACGAGCGGGCGAAGCGCTCCCGCTCGCCGGTCGTCAGCATCAAAAGCGCGCCAAGCAGGCTGGTGCTGAAAATGCCCACCACCAGAACGGCCCAGCTCTGCCAACCCCGGTGCGCTGCGAAGTACGCGGGGGTCGGCGCGATGCGAATCCGATAGATCCGTCCACCGAACGTGAGATCCTGTGCGCGGACCGGAGTTCCGGCGCGTTGCGAGAACGTGTCGAATAACGGTAGCCCGGCTTCCTGGTCCAAGAACTGAACGCCAATCTGACGGTATGCCGGTCCGAGGAGAGCGTCCATAAACGTCGTCATATGCAGAACGATGAGTACAATACCCGGACCGTTGGGCCCGCTCGGAGCGCTCAAAGTCAACAGCAAGCCGCTGTGATCGTTGGGTGCCTGAACAAGCCGGATCGGCGCCGTAGCGCTGACGCCACCCGTGGCTATCGCGCGGTCTATCGCAGCATGCCGCGCCGGATCCGACGCGAGATCGAAGCCCAGGGCCGTCGCGTTGCCCTGCAGCGGCTCCACGTAGATGACGGGATAGAACTCGGGCCGGTTGCCGGCGGGACGCAGCGTGCCGGCCGAGTCTCGCTCCCGGATAGTGAAGCCAGGCTGCTCGTCCTGCTGCTCCGCTTCGACTGAAGCGCGATCCGCAGCCAACACGCGCGGCGCCCACTCGATTGCCTGTATCGCGGGATAACGCTGCAGCAGCCTCCGGGCGCGGGCCGCAAAATCCTCGCGCGAGATCCAGCCGGGTAGATCGAACGCGGTACCGAGTTGCTCGACGAAGGCCTCCTGTGCGTCGAGCTGTGCCCGAACGCTGTCGATCAATCGCTGCGACAGTAAGCGGAATTCGAGCAGTGACTGTTGGTTCTCCCATTTGCTGACATTGATGAAAATGGCGACGAACAGCGCGAAAAAAAGCGTCATGGGCAGGGCCACTGTGTGCGCGCGACCTGCCCAGGCGGCGCGTGGCCCGCCGGCCACGACCATCACAAGCGGCAGGAAGATCAGCACACCCAGTGTGTCGCCCAACCACCAGGTGAACCAGCTTGAGCCAACATCGGAGATCCTGACCGCGTGCAACAAAACCATGACGCTCAGCGACAGAGTGGCACTGATCAGACACAAGCCGGGCGCGCTTAGAAAAAAGCGCGCAACGTCACCAACATTGTCCAGTGCCGCCGGATAGCCGACCAGGCGACGGAGCATCCACCCGCCAATTGCGGCCTGCAGCGTCGATGCCGCAGCGATGGTCAGTGCCCCTGCAAGCTCAAGGAAGCCCAATCTGTGACTGATGGAGAAACTGATCCACAGGTTGAGCGAGAGCGCACCGAGGAACGTCCAGGGGAGCGTGATGGTCCCGCCGATGAACATGGCTGCAATGGCGATGCCGGCGGGCGGGAAGATCGCGGTTGCGTAGCCTGGCGGCACCGCAAGCAGCAAACCCAGCCGCCCGGCGGCGACGTAGGAGCATGCCAAGGCGATGCAGAGCCAGGAACTATTGACGATGAATCTCCGATTGAATTTGTCGTCAAATAAAGACATCCGTTCGTCAGATCGCGTCTGAGCGGAAGGGCTGTTCGTTAGGGACACTTGAGGGGGATTACTGCATTTTGGGTGGGGTTAGGCCTGTACGCGGACAGATTAACCCGCAAACGAAGCGTCCCGCAACGACGCTGAACTTTTACTCCACCGCGCTACGCAGCGCTGCCCCGGCCGCAATCGGACACAACGGCAGCGCCGCCGCGAACAGCGCGGCAAGAAACAGCAGATTGGATCGCGGGCTAAGCCCCGACGCAGCGAGGTCGGCCGCCGACGCCCCGAAAATCAGTTCCGGCACCGCCAACGGCAGCACGATAAGCGGCAGCAGCACCCCACCCCGGCGCGCGCCGAGCACAACGGCCGCGCCTGTCGTGCCGAGCAAGGACAGCACCGCGGTGCCGGAAAGCAGGCCGAGCAGCAAGGCCGGCAGGGCGGAGGTAGGCATGTTGAGCATCTTGGCGAGCGGGACGGCCGCGATCAGCAGCGGCACGCCGGTGGTCAACCAGTGGGCGCAGGCCTTGGCGGTGGCGACGGCCGGGGCGGACAGGCCGGACAGCAAGAGCAGATCAAGCGAGCCGTCCTCATAGTCGGCCCCGAACAGGCGATCCAGCGGCAGGACAGCCGCAAGCAGCGCGGCCACCCAGACCACGCCAGGCGCAATGGTGGCGAGCATTTTCGGGCCGGGCCCGACCCCAAGCGGAAACAGCGAGACAACCAGAAGGAAGAATAGCAGCGCCGCGAGCGTGTCGCTGCCGTGGCGCACAGATAGCCGAAGCTCCCGGCCTACCGCTGCCGCGAACAGCGTCATCCCAGGTGCAGCTCGCTGGCGCCCGGCAGCGGCAGCGCAACGTGGGTGGCGGCGACGATCATGCCGCCCTCCGCCCGATGCCGGGCGAACACCGTCCCGGCCTGCTCCAGCGACGCGGCATCCAGTCCCAGCGTCGGTTCATCCAGGAGCCACAACGGGGCGGGTGATAGCGCCACGCGGGCCAGGGCAAGCCGACGGCGCTGGCCCGCCGAAAGCATCCGTGACGGAAGATCCGCGAGCTCCTCCAGGGCGAAATCGGCCAGCGCCGCGCGCACCCTCTCGCGTCTGGAAACCGCCGCTCGCCCACCCGCGGCCGTGGCCGCGAAGGCGAGATTTTCCGCCGCCGTCAACCCCGATTTCACCGCATCCAGATGGCCGAGATAGGCGACTCGGCGAGCGTGCAACGGCAGATCGGCCAGCGCCTCCTCGCCATTCCACAGCACGCGGCCGGCGGCCGGGGGCACCAGTCCGGCCAGCAGCCGCAATAAGGTGGACTTGCCCGACCCGTTCGGGCCCATCAGCAACAGTGCGCCGCCCGGCTGAACGGTAAAGGAGAGTTCGCTGAACACCAGCCGCTCCCCCCGGAAGGCAGCAATGCCCTCGGCCTGTAGCACGTTGCCTCGCAAGATCTATAGGGCCGGGGCGTTGTGGACCATTCCCGGACGGTATGGTTAAAGCCGTGGCACCGGTGAATGATCTGAAACACGGCATTCTTCAAGGACGGTGGCCATGGCGATTGGCAAGGACAGCCTGAAAACGCGGCAGACCCTGACGGTTGAGGGCAAGCGCTACGAGTATTTCTCCCTGGCGGAGGCGGCAAAGGCGCTGGGAGACATCTCCCGCCTTCCGGTCACACTGAAGGTGCTGCTGGAAAATATCCTCCGGTTCGAGGACGGGCAGTCGTACACGACGGACGACGCAAAGGCCATCGCCGGATGGCTGGAGAAGGCGCATTCGGACCAGGAAGTGCCGTTCCGGCCGTCACGCATCCTGATGCAGGATTTTACCGGCGTGCCGGCGGTCGTCGATCTGGCCGCCATGCGGGACGGGATCACGCATCTCGGGGGCAACCCGCAGAAGGTGAATCCGCTCGTGCCGGTCGATCTGGTGATCGACCACTCCGTGATGGTAGATGTGTACGCGCGGCCGGATGCCCTCCAGCGCAATGTGGATATCGAGTTCGAGCGCAACGGCGAGCGCTACCGCTTCCTCCGCTGGGGGCAGGAGGCTTTCAACAGCTTCAGCGTTGTGCCGCCCGGAACCGGCATCTGTCACCAGGTGAACCTGGAGTATCTCGCGCAATGTGTATGGACCGCGACCGAGGCGGGCGACACGTTCGTCTATCCCGACACGCTGTATGGCACGGACAGCCACACCACAATGGTGAACGGGCTCGGGGTCCTGGGCTGGGGCGTCGGCGGGATCGAGGCCGAGGCCGCCATGCTCGGCCAGCCGATTGCCATGCTGATCCCGGACGTCATTGGCTTGAAGCTGACCGGCCGGCTGCCGGAGGGTGCGACAGCGACCGACTTGGTGTTGACGGTCACGCAGATGCTGCGGCGTAAGGGAGTGGTCGGGAAATTCGTGGAGTTCTTCGGACCCGGGCTGGACGAGCTGGCGCTCGCTGACCGCGCTACTATCGGCAACATGTCGCCGGAATACGGCGCCACCTGCGGCTTCTTCCCGGTCGATAAGATCACGCTCGACTATCTGCGGCTCACCGGGCGCGATCCGCATCGGGTCGCTCTGGCCGAGGCGTATCTGAAGGCCCAAGGAATGTTCCGCGAGACCGGCAGCCCTGACCCGGTGTTCACAGACACGCTGGAACTGGATCTTAGCACGGTCCAACCCAGTCTTGCCGGGCCGAAGCGTCCACAGGACCGTGTCAGCCTGAAGGACGCCGCCACGGCGTTCGAGTCGGAACTCACGAAAGGCCTTGGTGTGCCGGCGAACGATGTCGATACCAAGGTCACGGTCAAAGGCAAGAACTACCAGCTCACGCATGGCGACGTCGTGATCGCGGCCATCACCTCCTGCACCAATACCTCCAATCCCTCGGTGATGCTCGCGGCCGGACTGGTCGCGCGCAAGGCGCGGGAGAAGGGACTGACGGCGAAGCCCTGGGTGAAAACATCACTGGCCCCGGGGTCTCAGGTCGTCACTGAGTACCCTGGACAAATCCGGCTTGCAGCAAGACCTCGATGCCCTGGGGTTCAATCTCGTGGGTTATGGATGCACGACCTGCATCGGAAATTCCGGGCCGCTCGATGATGCCATTGCGGATGCCATCGAGGACAACAAGCTGGTGGCGGTCGCCGTGCTCTCCGGCAACCGCAACTTCGAAGGCCGCGTGCATCCCAACGTCCGCGCGAATTACCTCGCCTCGCCGCCGTTGGTGGTGGCGTACGCGCTGCTCGGGAAAATAACCGAGGACATCACGACCGCGCCGCTGGGTACCGGAAAGGACGGCAAGCCGGTGTATCTTCGCGACATCTGGCCGACCAACAAGGAAATCGCCGAAGTCGTTCATTCCAGCGTCAATCGCGAGCAGTTCCACAAACGCTACGCCGAGGTGTTCAAGGGACCGAAGCAGTGGCAAGCCGTGCAGGTCGAACCGAGCGAGACTTACCGCTGGTCCGATGGATCAACCTACGTAAAAAACCCGCCGTACTTCGAGGGGATTACCATGGAGCCGGCGCCCATCGGCGATATAAAAGGCGCGCGGGTGATCGCGGTGCTCGCGGACTCGATCACCACCGACCACATCAGCCCCGCGGGCTCCATCCGCAAGATATCCCCCGCTGGCGAGTACCTGCTGGAACGGCAGGTGATCGAGCGTGATTTCAACAGTTACGGATCGCGCCGCGGCAACCACCAAGTCATGATGCGCGGCACATTCGCCAATATCCGCATCAGAAACGAGATGGTACCGGGGTCGAAGGCGGCTACACGAAGCACATACCCTCCGGCGAGCAGATGTCGATCTACGACGCGGCTATGCGCTATAAACAGGAAGGCGTGCCGTTGGTGCTGTTCGCGGGCAAGGAATACGGCACTGGGTCGTCCCGCGACTGGGCCGCGAAAGGCACCATGCTGCTTGGGATCAAAGCGGTGATCGTGGAAAGCTTCGAACGTATCCATCGCTCTAACCTGGTCGGCATGGGCGTGCTTCCCCTGGTGTTCCAGGAAGGCATGGACCGCAAGCGCTTAGGAATAACCGGCGAAGAGATTGTGGACGTCATCGGCCTGGATAACCTGCGCCCTCGCATGGAGCTAAACCTGCTTCTGCACCGGCCGAACGGTAAAACCGATACGGTCCCGGTCATCTGCCGCGTCGATACGCTGGACGAGGTCGCCTATTACCGACACGGCGGCATCCTGCACTACGTCCTGCGCGGCATGGCGAGAGCGGCCTGAACATGGGGCGGCGCCGGTCATGACGAGCAGGCCGGCGCCGCTGGCTAGCCAGGAGTTGGAAGAGCGGCTGCGACGGAACTTCGGCCGGGTCGTCTTCACGACTCGCTGGCTTCTCGCGCCGATCTACTTCGGCCTGCTCGCAACCCTGCTGGTTCTCGCCGTCAAGTTCGTTGAAAAATTGGTCGATCTGGCGCGATCCTTTTTGCATGACACCTCGGCCGAAACCATCATCGACGTGCTGCAACTCGTGGATCTCGCACTGGTCGCCAACCTGGTCCTGCTGGTGATGTTTTCCGGCTGGCAGAATGTCATCGGACGATTGTTGCCAGAGCGAGGCTCGGAGTTTACCGGCCTGCGCTTCAGCGCGCTGAAACAATCGCTCATTGCCTCGGTTGCCGCCATCGCCGCGATCCAGATACTTGAAACCTTCATGCACATCACGCCCGACAGCATAACGGTCGCCATGTGGCAGCTCGCTATCCTGCTCGGCGTCGCCATAACCGGCGTGCTGTTGGCGGCAATGGATAAGCTCGGGGGAAGCGGGCACTGATGCAGGTCGGCATTCAGTTCTTTCCTGATGTCGGACCACAGACCCAATCCGCCCGAGACTACTACTGGCACGAAGCGCTGCGCCTGGTTTCGCTGTGCGACCGTTACGGACATTCGCATGTGCGAACCGTGGAGCATTACTTCCACCCGTACGGCGGGTACAGTCCCAACCCTATCGTGTTCTTGGCTGCCGCTACGCAGATCACGCGCAAGGCCCGCATGGTCACGGGGGCGGTGCTGCGCTACCTGAGCGCCCCGGCCTCGGACTGGACTTCCGGCGCCCGCTCGGCTGACTACCCGGGTTGTGAGATCGCCTCCCTGCAGCTCAACTTCAACGACATTCCGCTTGCGGCCGCCGAGGCTTCCATGCGCTTGTTCGGGGACCGTGTACTGCCTAGGCTGTAAGCGCCATGGATGACGCATTCCGCCGCGCTGCGCTCGACTATCACCGGCTGCCCCGCCCGGGAAAGCTTTCGGTCGACCCGACCAAGCGCATGGTAACCCAACGCGACCTCTCGCTCGCCTATTCGCCCGGAGTGGCAGCGGCCTGCGACGCCATCAAGGCCGACCCGGACTGCGCGTATGATTACACCACGCGGGGCAACCTGGTTGCGGTTATCTCCAATGGAACCGCCGTACTGGGCCTCGGGAACATCGGGGCACTCGCCGGAAAACCGGTCATGGAAGGTAAGGCGGCGCTGTTCAAGAAGTTCGCGGGCATTGACGTATTCGATATCGAGGTAAGCGAACCCGACCCGGACCGGTTCTGCGATGTGGTGGCCGCCTTGGAGCCGACCTTTGGCGCGATCAACCTGGAGGACATCAAGGCGCCGGAGTGCTTCGCAATTGAGGCGGAGCTCCGGCGGCGCATGCAAATCCCGGTCTTCCACGACGATCAGCACGGCACCGCCATTACTGTTGCCGCCGCCGTGCGCAACGGACTGCTGTTGCAGGGCAAGCAGCTTCAGGACTGCCGGCTCGTCACCTCGGGCGCCGGTGCCGCCGCCCTGGCCTGCGTCGATCTGCTGGTCGCGATGGGTCTCAGGGCCGAGAATGTCACGCTCACCGATATCAGCGGCGTTGTCCGTGACGACCGTCCGGGTATGCTACCGAACATGGCGCGCTATGCGCGCCGGACAACCGCCCAGACGCTCGCCGATGCGCTGCCCGGGGCGGATATTTTTCTCGGACTCTCCGCACCGAACGTCCTGAAACCGGAGTGGCTGCCGAAGCTCTCCGACAAGCCGTTGATCCTCGCTCTGGCGAACCCGGACCCCGAGATCTCGCCCGATATCGCGCAGGAACACCGGCCCGATGCCATCATCGCCACCGGCCGCAGCGATTACCCGAACCAGGTCAACAACGTCCTGTGTTTCCCCTTCATCTTCCGCGGCGCGCTCGACGTGTCGGGATCCGAAATCAACGAGCCGATGAAGATCGCGGCGGTCGAGGCAATCGCCGGGCTGGCGCGGATGGAAGCGAGCGAGGTGGTCGCCGCGGCCTATGGCGGTGCCGCGCCGGTCTTCGGGCCCGAATACATCATTCCCAAACCATTCGACCCCCGCCTGATCCTGGAGGTCGCGCCGGCGGTCGCACGTGCCGCGATGGAAACCGGCGTTGCTCGCCGGCCGATCGCCGATTTCGCCGCTTACAAGCGTGATCTGGAACGATTTGTCTTCCGCTCCGGCCAGTTAATGCAGCCGGTATTCGAGGCGGCGCGCGCCGCGCTGCAGCGGATCGTGTATGCCGAAGGCGAGGACGAGCGCGTCTTGCGGGCAGCGCAGACGCTGGTCGACGAGGGCATCGCGCAGCCAATCCTGCTGGGCAACCGCGAAGTTATCACGCAGAAGATTCAGCACATGGGACTGCGGCTGCGCGAGGGCGTGCGCATCCTCGATCCTATGCGTGACGACGATGTATTCTCTCCCCTGCTGCCGGATTATGAGCGCTTGGCCGGTCGGCGCGGCTTGCCAGTGGAACTGGCGGGGCGGTCGTTGCAAACGCGCACATCCGTCGCCGCCGCGATGCTGCTGTACGCCGGCATGGCGGATGCAGCGATCTGCGGCGGAAAGGCGAACTGGTGGCGGCAGGTGCAGTACGTGCTGCCGATCATCCCACGCCAACCGAATGTGAGCCGCACCTATGCGCTATCGTGCATGATCCTGCCGTCCGGCACGCTATTCCTGTGCGACACGCATATGGTGGTCGACCCTGATGCGGAACAGATCGCCGAGATGACGTGTCTCGCGACCGATGCTGTTACCGAGTTCGGCATACAGCCGAAAGTGGCGCTGCTGTCGCATTCCAATTTCGGCGGCAGCGATTCCGATTCGGCCCGCAAAATGCGGCGTGCTTTGGCACTGATCCAGGAACAGCACCCGGATCTTGAGGTAGATGGCGAGATGAACGCGGAATCGGCGCTGCTCGAAAATATCCGCAATCGCGCCATTCCCGATTCCAGCCTCTCCGGTTCCGCCAACCTGCTGATCATGCCGAACCTGGATGCGGCGAACATCGCGTTCGGCCTGCTGAAGGCGGCGGCGGATGCATTGCCGGTGGGTCCGATGCTGCTCGGCATGGCAAAGCCGCTCCACGTCCTGGTAGCGAGCGTAACGGCGCGGGGGATCGTCAACCTCAGCGCCTTCGCCGCCCGCCAGGCGCAGACTGTGGCTGGGCAGACGTGATCTGGTTCGCGCTTGGCGCCCTCGTCCTCTTTCTGCTGATGGGAGGCCTGCGCGCGTTCGAGCGCGCATCCGTCACCACGGTCAAGTCCTTCTTCATGTGGGTAGCGGCCCTTGGTGGACTTACGCTCGCCTTGCTCCTGGTCCTGACCGGGCGCGAGGGCATCGCCTTCAGCGCCTTGCTGCTGCTTGGGCCGATTTTGTGGGACCGGTTCCGCAACTCGCATTACGCAGCGTATTTCGCACCGGCCGGAGCCGCGCCTGGTGCGGGACAGGCGAAAATGACGCGAGAGGAAGCGTATCAGATTCTTGGTCTGCGGCCCGGAGCCAGTGAGGCCGAAATCCGCGCCGCGCACCGGCGGCTGATGCGCGCTGCCCATCCGGATAGCGGCGGGTCAGAGTGGATGGCGACCCGGCTCAACCAGGCGCGAGATGTATTGCTTGGGCGCGGGCGCAGGTAATTCCAGCGTTCAGGTCTCATACCGCTTATTGGTGCGTGACTAAGCAAGAAGTTTTTACATAGATAAGAAGTAATATATTAGAAAATTGGCGCGAAGAAATTCCCAAACATTTTCCACCGGGTTCAATTCAGGTGAATAGGCTGGCAGTGGCAGCAGGACGATGTTGGCAGGCAGTTTCAGGCGCGGTGACGTATGCCAGCCGGCACCATCCAGCACGAGCACGGCAATGGCCCCTATCGAGACGTGTCGGCTGATCTCCGCGAGGTGCTCATTCATCGCCTCAATGCTGACCTCTGGCATAATGATAGCTGCACCCGTACTGCGCTCAGGGCAGATGGCCCCAAACAGATAAGCCCATTCGTAGCGTCGATCGCGCAATGCACGTGGGCGGGTGCCACGTTTGGCCCACACCCGAGTGATGGTTCCCTGCTGACCGACGCGAGCTTCATCGGTGAACCATACTTCCACCGATTTGCCGGTCGCCTCCGACGGCAACACGGCGGTTACGAGATCAGCAAACCGACTCTGAAAACCGCTTGTTCCTCGGGCTCGCTTTGTGGATGCTGCGGTCGCACTGAGATCCGCCGGAATGACAACTTGCGTAACAGCTTGCCCACGCTGCGCTCGTGCAGCTCGACCGCAAACTCCTCCCGGATCCGCTTCTGCAGATCGGTGCATCGCCAGCGTACTACGCCATCCCGCTCAAGATCAGGGCCCTCTTCAACCCATTTTGCAATCTGGGCCTGCTGTTTTTCCGACAGCCGGGGCAGCGGGCCGTTGCGGCGGGGCCGATTGTCCCATCCAGCCCAGACACGTTGTATCGCTGCACCCAATCGCACAGCGTCTGACGGTCCATGCCACACGCCTCTGCTGCCGCCTCGCGCGACCAGCCCTCCAGCAAGAACGCGATCGGCAGCATTCGGCGCGCAGCGTTCGCGTCATCCGTCTGCCTCGCCGCCTGGCGCAGATCGGACTCCGTTAGGTCCAGCCCTGTGATCGCCACGGTCATCGTCATCCCTTTCATCTGCCGGGAACGACGAATGACACCGCTTCGCGTCGGGCCGATTCACGTTCGAGTCAACGGTCCGGGCGGCTGGTATAAGATGCACGCGGATTCACACAGATACGAACAAGCTGAATAAGCTGTTGTGCCTGCCACCGACACCATCTGTGTGCATCTGTGCGAATCTGCTTGCATCTGTGAGAAAATTACTTTGTGGCTGCTCGAAGACTGATGTGAAACGTCATCCAAGCACCGCCTTTGCCGAAATCTCCACTCCCGGCAGCATCAGCGGCTGCAGCACCCCGTCAGGACCGATGCGGATCACCTGAGTGTAGGTGTCGCCCTTGGCCTCATGATAGACCTCCACGCAACTTCCGACCAGATCGACAATCCAGACCTCCGGGATGTTGTGCCGGGCGTAGAGGGGGATCTTGACATTCCGGTCGTAGCGCAGGCTGGAGTGGGCGATCTCCACGACAAGCAGGACTTCCTGCGGGCGTGCGGTCGCGCTGCGGTAAAAGTCATCCCTAGGGATCAGGTCCTGCGAAATCCGGCTCTGGTTCGCTGAAATCATCCAGGCGGATAGGGCCTTGCACCGAGACGATCCCGCGGTCGCCGGCTGCATTTACTAGAATTCGGTTGAGTGCATTGATGGTTCCGTGGTGATCACTGCCGATGGGCGTCATGGCGACAAGTTGTCCTTCAATAAGTTCGACGCGATCGTCCTCCGACAGGATACCGGCCTCACCCATGCGGTGATACTCTTCGACGGTAAGGGGGCGCCGTGTGACCCAGGCGTTGCGTGTTAGTAGATCGGTCATCATGGCAACTGATCTCCCCTGTCGTACCGGCGCCATGCGCTCATTTGCAAGGCCGAAGTCACGCAGTGAACTACAACCGGCCGGGTCTTCACCGCAAACGCTCGTGCGACACCCTCCGCAACCTCGGACTCATTACGAATGGTAATCCCCTCTGCCCCGAAGCTACGACCCCAGGCGGCAAAATCCGGATTGGTCAATCGCGTCGCCTCCATGAACGGACGACCGGGATAGCGCACGTGGCTGTGCATCCCGATCGTGCCATACATGCTGTTGTCGGAAATAATCATGATCGGATCAACGCCGTACTGGACCGCCGTGGCAATCTCGTTCCCCATCATCAGCGCCCCCCATCGCCCAGGAACGCCACAGTCTGGGCCTGCGGCCGGCGCAGCGCAGCGGCCACGGCCATCGGCATCCCGGAACCCATCGCCCCCACCACCGACGACAGGAACACCTGCCCCGGCCGGAAATCGATGTAGCGATGAAGGTAGCTACCGAAATTACCTGCGTCCGAGGTCACCGCGGCATCATCCGCCAGATGCTTGTTCACCTCGGCCACCACGGCGGCGAAGTTCAGCCCGTCGAGCGCCGGGTCCCACCGAGGCTCCATCAGTTCCCGGTGAATGGAATGCAGGCCACTCACCCACTCCCGCCGGCGCTCGATCCCCGCCGGTGAGCGCGCCAGCAATGCCTTGATTACCTCATACGGCCCGCACGCAATACCGAGATCGACATGCCACACGCGGCCGATCTCGTTGGCGTCCGGCCACACATGCACCAACGGTAACTGCGGCTCAGGCGCCTTCGGAAAGCTATATGATTGGCTGACCGTGTCACCCAGCCGCTCGCCCAGCGCCACCATCAGGTCGGCGCGCTTCATCGCATTGATCAGCTTGGGTGGCACGCGGATACCCATGTATCCGCCATAGTTAGGATGACGCGAGTTCAAACAACTGCGGCCGCCGGTGCGTCGGGCACACCGGCAGCGTCCAGATCTCCACAAGTCGGCGCAAATCCTCCAGGGCCGAGCCATTGTATAACGAATCACTCACCAGAGCTCCGCCAACCAGGATCAGCGGGCGCTCGGCCCGCCCCAGCATGTCCGCCAACCGCTCCACGTCCGCCGCGCGCGGTCCAGCCAGCACGCGTGGCCGCGGTAACTCCAGCGCAGCGTCTGTCGTTTCATCAAAAACATCTTCCGGCAAGATCACAGCAACCGGCCCCGGCGTGCCGCTTTCCGCCAGATGGAATGCTCGAGCAATGGCCTCTGACCCCTGCTCTGGTTGGTTCACCTCGATGACCGATTTGGTAACATCCGACAACAGCCGGGCATAATGCTGCTCCTGCAGCGCCATGCGGCCGAATTCCGCGCGCTCCACCTGGCCGACCAGCATCACCATGGGCGTGGCGTCGTGATAAGCCGAATGCAGCGAAACCATCGCGTTCGACAACCCCGGCCCTCGCGACACCATGCACACGCCCGCCCGCGGCCTCAGACGGCCATCGGCCGCCGCCATGAACCCCGCCCCGCCCTCATGCCGGCAGACGATGATGCGGATCGCGTTCATCTCCAGTAGCGCGGTGGTCAGTCCGACATAGCTCTCGCCAGGAACGCAGAAAATCTGGTCCACGTCATGCGCGACCAGGCTTTCCGCAATCAGCTTGCCGACAGTGCGGGACATGAAGGCACGCTTGCTCGATTAGTCGGCCGGACAACGCACCAGCGGGAAAGCAAAATCCTTGCAGTCCGGGAAGCGGATTTCGTTCTGGCTGATCCGCTGCACGTGCAGCACGTCGGGATTACCGCAACCAAAGCCGTTATCGCCCTGCGAGAACCCCGTCAGCCCAGGCGTCGCCGGCCCGCCCGCCGGGCTGAACCGGAACTCCACGCCGTTGCCCGTGCCGCGCGCCGTTTCTACCAGGCGCTGGATATAGAACACATCAGTCACGCTGGCCCGCATCACTACGTCACGGGTGAAAATCACCGTGGGTTGGGCCAGGCAGTCCCGGGCGGAAATCACCGTAGGCGCCGGAAACAGCCCGCCGGTCCACGCGCCAAGCAGAAACGCCTGCGGCGCTTGCTGGGCGCGTGTTCCGCCGCCGCTGACCAGCAACAAAACAAGACAGCAAAGCACGGCCTTCAGACGCATATACCCTTCCTCCTCAAGGAAAGCGAGCGAGCCGCACCGCAGTGTGGCCCCGGCTCGGCCGCAGGCTGGGCATTACAAGCAGACACTCATCATGCGGGGTGCGGATTTCCTCCTCTCCGTCAAGCGCAATCAGGGTGTTGCGCCGGGCTATGATCTCCCCGCCCCGCCAGGGTTGCACGAAGGCAAACCCCGGCGAGCCCGCCACCACGGCGCGCGTCACCTCGGCGAAGCGTTGTTTCTGGCGCGTCGGTGGGGGAAGCTCTGGCGGGGCCATGCCCAGGTAATTCAACAAACCGGCTATGGCCGCGTGCATTAGGTCGACCGAAGATGGGTGCCAGTGACGGCCCGCCTCCAGCAGATTGGCCACATAGGGCGAGCTTGGGCCGCTAAAGCGAGCGTAGTCGATGAGCCGCCGCCCGCCGACATGCCCCGGATCGGCGACCACCAAAGCAGGAATGCCAATGCCCTCCGCGAGGACCCGGCCCTTCTCCGGCACGCCGCATAGCATCAGCGGATCCGATGGCCAGAGCATCGTATGCAGATCGAACAGTACATCCACCGTATCGATCAGTGGCCGCACCTCCCGCGCGCGCTGGAGTTCCACCGAATTCCGCCTGCTCTCCAGGATCGCAGTATCCCAGACCCGGTTCAAATCCTCATCGATAAAGCGGGACAGCGTGGGCTGCCGAGGATCAAACCGGTCGAACGCTGCCAAGTTTAGAAGCCCGAAGGTCAGCCGCCCGCGCACAGGCCGCAAGCCACGGCCCAACAACTCGTCCACAACGATTGCGCCTGCCAACTCGTTGCCATGTGCCAGCGCGGTAATCGCCACATGCGATCCTGGCCGGCTCGACTCCCGTGAGGTGAAACCAGCGATTCCCGTGTTCCCCTTTCGCCAACGAACAATATCCGGCGCAGTCAACTGCACCTCAAATTCCGGCGGCGAACGGCGCCCGCGCTCATCCATCAGCGCTATCCGGAGACGCGATCCGCCAGGACGCGAATAAAGCGGTCGCAGCCTGCAAGCTGGTCCTCGGCAATCCATTCGTCCGGCTGATGAGCCTGAGCAATATCGCCGGGCCCACAGACGATCGTGGGAATGCCCGCATTCTGATAGTATCCTCCCTCGGTACCGTAGCTCACCTTGCCGGTACTGTTGGAGCCGGTGACCTGCTTGACCAGCGCCGCCAGCGGATGGTCCGGCGAAAGCGACAGCCCCGGCATGTGCACCTGCACCTCGTAGGTAAAGCCGGTCGACGTGCGCACTTTGTGCATATCCGGTTCAATTTGGCGTTGCACATAATCTTTCAAGCGCTGCAACTCGCTCTCGGGGTCGTCGGCCGGGATGTTCCGCCATTCCATGTGGAACTCCGCATGTTCCGGGATAATGTTGAGGATCGTGCCGCCGCGCACCGTCCCGACATGCACGGTGGTATGCGGCGGATCGAAACCCTCTTCGAACGGGCCCTGTGTCGCAAAACGGCGGGCTTCGGCCGCCAGGTAGGCGATCGCCTCGGCCGCCGCATACACGGCATTAACCCCACGCGCGGGCTGGCTGGAGTGGCCGGGCAAGCCGCGCACACGCACGATCAGATTGAGCTTGCCCTTATGCGCGACGATGGGCCGCATCAGAGACGGTTCGCCCACCACGCAGAGCGCAGGCTTTAGCCCGGATTCCTCCAGGTCCTGGACCAGACGCTGCGCACCCCAACAGCCCACCTCCTCGTCGTAGCTGATGAACAGATGCACCGGCTTCTTTAAACCCCGAGCCACCAGGTCCGGGACGGCGGCCAGCATACTCGCGACAAAACCCTTCATATCGCACGCGCCCCGGCCGTAGAGCCGGCCCTGCTTGCGCCGGACAGTGAACGGATCCCCGCTCCACGCCTGATCATCGACGGGGACCGTGTCCACATGGCCCGAGAGCGCGATCCCTCCGGGACCGTTCGGGCCAATTATTGCGTGGATATTGGCTTTACCGCCGTCCGGATCGTGGCTGACGCGGTACGGAACGCCATGCCCGTCCAGCCACGCTCGCACGAACCCGATCAGTTCCAGGTTGGAATTGCGGCTGGTGGTGTCGAACGCCACCAGGCGCGCCAGCATTTCAGCGGTCGTGAAGGTGCTGCCGCTGGAATGTGTTCCGCTCATGAGGCAGGAGCTGCTGCGTTCATAGCCGGAGTTTATCCGGGCGCCACGATGCGGCAACCACGCTTAGCCTACCGGGTGGGCTTGGCAGGTTCTGCAATCGTGAAATCGTAATCCGCCCAGCGCGGCTGACCCGCTGGGCCTGGGCAAGCGATAGTTCGCCGGTTGATGGATACGCGCAATCGGAGAAACAGAGGCACTTCTTATGTAGGAAAGGTTGTGTTGCCGCCCATTTTCACAGCTTTGGCTGCTCGAGGGGCAGGGGCCAAATACGTTGGGCACGCTTCCCGCAAGCGCACGGGCTTAGCTTATGGCATACCCGGTGCCTATCAACAAAAAAAGCCGCCCCAAAAGGGCGGCCAGTCCAGGAGGAAGTCTTCGTTCGGGTTAACGTCGCCCGAGGCTCCGTGTTCCCCAAGGAGGGATTCAAGGCTCAAAACAAAAACGACGCCGCGCGAACGCCATCAGCTCTGATGCCGGGCGGTTATCCCGCGCCTGCGGATCGCGCGCGCCTGGCCGTAGGCGATTGGCGAATGGCGCCCGTTGCAGCCGGCGAGGCTGGCTCCTACCATTTCTCCGACAGGGTCAGGAGAGGACTGAATGGCCGATGGAAGCAGTGGAGTGATCCTGCCGTTTCCGATGCCGCGATCACAGCGCGCGAGCATCGAACTGGTGACACGCCTTGCGCCCTCGCGCTCGCTCGTGGAGTCGCTGATGGCCGAGGCGGGCCTGGCAACATGGGATGCGGCAGCGGGCATGGCAGCGGAGCTTACGCATCAGGCAAAGGCCATGGAGGCGGGCTACGAACGGGACACAGTGATCATTAAGCTGAGGGCGCTGGTCGATGCGCAGATTGCACATGCGGGCGAAATTTGCCTGAGCTACCAGGAGATCGCCGATCGGCTTATCACGTTGGAGATCAAGGCTGCCCGCATGGAACGGCTAAGCGGAAAAATGCAACTTGCGGTGCAGCGCGCCCGCGCCGAATGGCGCGGGCGCGCGATTGCGGCGCGCGCGGCGGCCGATGCAGCGCAAGGGGCCGTAAGGGCGCTGGTCGCCTACATTCGGGATGGCCTTGCGGCGCCGCAGGCAGCCGCAGCCGAGGAGCCGGAGCAACTGCCGCTGTTTGCGGCGGCGGGGTGATAGCAAAGTGCCGTTTCCGCGATCAGGCGCTCTGATCGCATCGGTCACGTTGCTTTTGATAGGCGAGGGCGCAGTGCTCCTCACAGTAAGGCTTGCGCGCGAGGGCCGGCGCATCGCAGAACCGGAAGGTATGCGTGCCGGGTTCACCCAAGGGCCAGCAGCACAGGGTTGTCCCGCGCCCTAGAGATGGCGACTTTGCCCTGGATTGGCCCGCCGGCATTGGCGGAAGTGGAAGTGAACGTGACATGGGTCCTGGCGGACGTGCCGGGGCCGCGGGGCTCGGCTTCGGGGCCGTGCGACACAATGGCGCGATCTCGGCAAGCTTGGGCACTCGTCGCCGGCCTGACTGCCGTGGGCCGCCGGAGCTGGCCGGCCGGATGGGAGAAGGCCGGCGCGACAGCTTTAAACGGCGAGCCTTGCCAATCACAGCATTTTTGGAAACGCCGAGCCGTCGGCCGATTTCCGAAGTTGAGTGCCCCTCCTCCCAGAGGCTTCGCAGGCGGGAAACGGTGTCGTCCCCCCACGCCATACCTGTGGATGCGCCCGGCATTCGCCCTCCTGAGGTCCGTTCGAGGATCGCCGTCTGTGCCGCAAGCATTAGGACATGGAATATGGCACCATTACAAGGGTCTGAACAGCTTGGCTACAGCAGGATCTCAGAAGTGATGCGGCGCCATGATGCGGCTACCGGGCAGGAGTGCCACAGACCTCTTATCGGGTATCCGGTGCAATTCCTTCAGCGCCGAAACAATGGGCGGTCATCGCGAGCTGACTCAGCGGGTGAAGGAGGGGCGGACATAGGCTCCCTTCGGCAGGGCGTCCTGCCTCTACCGAGCTACGCTGCGCTCTGGTGCCGTTGGCCGGCGCACTAGAGCAGTTTCGGTTCAGGTTGAACCGAAACTGCTCTCGCTGTTTGTCTGAGAGCGTGATTCATGCTTCAGCAGCGATTCCGCCTAAAGCGATCACGCTCTACAGCGCAGGTTCTTCGTGCGGGTAATTTTTCTTCCAGTGTGCAAGAGATGAGGCTGAGGCGTGTTTTCCGCAGTGGAGATTCTGCAAGTTGCATAGACAACAATCGCTCGTGCGCAGTTTCTGCCAAGGCTACGTTTCATGATCACGCTGGGCGTGGTTGTCAGGTGGTTCAAGCTGCCCCTCTTTTTAGTTTCTCTGGGCGTGCTTGCCGGGTGCAGCACAACGCAAACGGACCCGCCGGCTGCCGCACCCGCCGTTGCGACAGTCTACGTCGTCCACCGCGGCTGGCACACGGATATTGGCCTCCTCGCAGCCGATGTTCGCCCGCCGCTGGCAACGGTGAAGCAACCCTTCCCCGGGGTTCGCTATCTCACCTTCGGTTTCGGGGAACGTGCCTTCTACACATCGCGGCACATGGATCTCTTCGCCATGCTTCGTGCCCTCTTGCCTTCGCGGGCCGCCATTCTAGTGACAGCCTTGCGCGTTGCACCGGCCGACGCCTTCGGACGCGAGAATGTGGTGTCCCTGCCGCTCACAGCCACCGGGCTTGCGCGTCTTGACGGATTTCTTTGGTCGTATCCCCCCAAGGGGCGCAACGAGCAGCTGGAGCTGCTTGGGACCGGTCCCTATCCTGGTAGTCTCTTCTACAACGCAGCCGGTACCTATGACGCCGCATTTACCTGTAACACCTGGACCGCCAACGGTTTGCGCGCTGCCGGCCTGCCAATCAGCGCGGAACAGGTTGTGTTTGCGGGCCAGCTCATGGGCCAGGTGCACGCGCTCGCACTACTGACAGGGCGGCGATTGCCCGCTCGAGCAGGTGCCGGTCGTGCCTGGGGGAACGACGATGGTAGTATGCGAAGCGGGGGGCGACGGATTGCTGCTGCTGAAGCTGAAACAGCCACCCAGCAGGAGCGGAAACAACAGGACCAGTAAGCGCATGCCTCCCCCTATCGCATCTTCTCGTCCGTGCCAAGATTGCTCTTGGCTACCGGACCATTGCAGCATCGTGAAGCCGAGACGGAAACCAAGCTTGCTGGCCGGCAGTCTATTGGACGATCTCGTGTATCAAGCCGAGCTTTTGGATGAGCTACACCAGCCGGAAACCTACAAGCAGGTTCTGATCAGGCACCAGCAGATCCCAATAGCGGTGCCCCACCTTGTAATGGAAATGGCCAAGAAGTGTGCGATACTGCCCGCACATCAAAGCACGCATCTTCTTGCGTTCGGCATCGTCAGCCTCAGTAAGGGCGACGCAACCGAAACCAGGCGTGTCGGCGGCGTTGTGGTTCAATAGAAACGGACAAGTGAGGACACTATGATAAGGATCGGGTCGAGGGCATCGGCAAACAGATGAAGAGGGTCATCAAAGAAGGAGCCGGTGAGGTCACTGGCGATGCTCGGACGGATGTCGCGACGACCCGCTCGTCCACGGCACGTTTGTTGGTGCCGCCTCAAATTTACCCCCGCAGTTGTCAACGTCGAGTCCGCCATTTCGAGATCCCCGGCTAGTCCGATGAACTTCCGGCAGTTCGAAGCCCTCTATTGGATCGGACGCCTCGGCAGCTTTCATGCCGCTGCCCGCCAGCTCCGTACTTTGCAGCCCGCCATCTCCGCGCGAATTAGAGAGCTCGAGTTAGAGTTGCGGGTCCTGATCTTTGACCGCGCGGACCGGCGTCTCCGGCCGACAGCAAAGGGGCTGGAACTGCTGCCGAGCGTCTCGTGGCTATCGCCCAGGAAATCCGGGACAGGGTGGCCACACCGGAGGCGCTGGCGGGCCGGGTGCGCCTGGGAGTTACGCCAATCTCTGCTATCGGCTGGGTGCCCGCCTTCAACGAGAGCCTCGCCCAATCGGCCCCCGCGATCACCGCCGAGCTCGTGGTGGAGACCAGCGATGTTATGCGCCTGCAAGTGGAACGCGGCGCACTTGATCTCGCGGTTGTGCTCGGGCCTGTCGAGTTGGCACGGTTGCGGCACGAAGCGCTCGGCAGTCTTGCAGTAGGGTGGGTCGCAAGCCCTCGGCTCCGACAGCCGGAGGAAAACCTCTCCGCGGCCGATCTTGCAACAGTACCCATTATTACCGACCGCCCCGGAACCTACTTATACGCTGCCGCGATGAACTGGTTCCGCTTAGAAGGCGCTGCTCAATCAGTCCATCATGCCTGCTCCAGCCGCCGACGCGGGTCCGCATGGCCGCGCTCGGCGTGGGGGCCGCGTTGGTGGCCATTTCGGCCGCCTCGGAGGAGGTGGCCGCGGGCCGAGTCCGCGTTCTGGCGACGCGCCGTCCGGTCCCGCCAATTGCCTGCCATCTTTGCTGGGCGGAGGCGGGCCTGTCGCCGGAAGCGCGTGTGGTAGCTGATTTGGTGCGACTTGCGGTAGCAGAGCAGGTGGGATCGAATGAAATCATCTTTCGTTGCGGCCGCGCCGCGTTACACCGGATCAACACTTTCACCGCGCGCTTATCTCGAAGCATGCCTCGCCTGCGTGGAGGCCGCGGAGCCAGTCGTACAGGCGTTCGCCGCAATGGACCCGGCGGCGGCCCGACGCGCCGCCGACAAAAGCGAAGCGCGCTGGCGGGAAGGCAGACCACTCTCGCCGATTGATGGGATGCCCATCGCACTCAAGGACATTTTCGAAACCGCCGATATGCCGACCGGGTTCGGCAGCCCCATATTTTCGGGTTGGCCGGGAGGACGGGACTCGGCGGTTGCTTTCGCGCTGCGTGAGGCGGGCGTAATAACTTTGGGAAAGGCCGTCACGACGGAGTTTGCGGGGACGACGCCCGGGCCGACACGCAACCCGCACGACCCGGAGCGCACACCGGGCGGGTCCTCCAGCGGGTCTGCCGCCGCGGTCGCGGCCGGGATGGTTCCGATTGCAATCGGCTCGCAGGTCGGCGGTTCCATCCTGCGGCCGGCCAGCTTTTGCGGCGTGATCGGTTACAAGCCAACCTTCGGGGCGCTGAACCGCGGCGGGACCAGCGATTATTTTAGCCAGAACTGTGCAGGGACGCTCTCGTCCAATCTTGCTGACGCCTGGGCGGTTTGCCATGAGATCGCCCGGCATGTTGGTGGCGATCCGGGTTTTCCCCCGTTCACCGGTGGTCCGACACCCGCGCTGCCGCGTAAGCCCAGCGCGCTGGCTGTCCTGCGCACGGCTGGATGGTCCATTGCGGACGCCGAAGCGCAGGCGGCTCTCGCCGGGTTTTGCGACCGGCTGGTGTCCGTGGGCGTAGTTCTGGCGTCGGCTGAGGATTCGGCGCTTATCGCTCGCCTGGAAGCAGCAATTGCGGATGCATCGGAGGTTTCGACTGGGATCAACGACTGGGAGAAACTGTGGCCATTTGCGGAGCTCGAGCGCCGCGAGGGCGCGCGCCTCAGCGGGGTGCTGCGCGCCGGTATCGCGGCTGGGCGATTGATGACGCCGGATCAGTATCACGCGTTACTCCTGCGGCGTGATGCGATGCGGGATGCGCTGCTGGCGTTGGATGGTGCGTTCGATGGCTGCATAACACTCGCAGCACCTGGCGCGGCATCGGTTGGGCTCGAGAGCACTGGAAATCCCGTTTTCAACCACCCCGGCTCGGCCCTGCGCTGCCCGGCGATGTCGCTGCCGGCCCTCGCCGCCGAGGGCTTGCCGCTTGGGCTTCAGCTTCTCGGGTTTCCCGGACGCGACCGTGATTTGTCGGCCGTCGCGGGCTACTGTATCGAGTTGGCTGCGGAACGGTAATCAGCTCCTTATCAGCCGAATCTATTGGCGCACCCGGGCGCCCCACCGTAATCTCCCGCCCCAGGGTTGGGGGATCGAGAATGCTGAACCGAAAGCTGCCTCGCCGCGATGTTCTAGCCGCTGCCGCGATGATGCCGGTGCTGACTGCAACCCGGCCGGCCTCCGCCCAGGATCGCGCCGCCCTGATCCAGGGCGCGAAACGGGAGGGCAAAATGTCGATGGCGACCTCCGTCTCGCAGGCCAATTTTCCAAAGTTCATGCAGGCGTTCACCAACCTCTATCCATTCCTCGATGTGAACTCCGGCTACTACGCCGCACCGACCGGGCGCGTGCTGGCACGGGTGGAGGCGGAGATGCGGGGTGGGGCGCTCAGCTTCGATGTTCTTCACGTCGCGTCGATGGCGCCGTATCTTACCTATGCGCGGCAGGGCAAGCTGCTGTCTTACCGCTCGCCTGAGCTTGCCGCTTATCCGCCTTCCGCCAGTGATCCCGGTGCCAATTGGACAACCGCACGCGTGATCGGCGTGATCATGGCTTACAACAAAAATTACCTGCCGCCGGAGAAGGCTCCGAAGAGTTGGATGGATGCGCTGAAACCGGAATTCGCGGGACGGAAACTGATCCTGCAGGACGCGGCCGCCGGGACGGCGTTCGCCCAGATGTATGAGCTGGAGCGGCATCTTGGCACGGACTACCTCAAGCGTCTCGCGGCGCAGAAGCCAATGGTGGTTTCCACCTCGGCGCAGGTGATCGATCTGCTGGTACGGGGGGAGGCGCTGGTGGGCTTTACGGTCGATCATTACCGCGCCTTCGAACCGAACGCAGTGAAGGCCGGGATCAGGCCCATTTATCCTGCGGAGGGTATGCCAATCGCATTGGCGCCGATCGCAATCTTCCACGACGCGCCCCATCCGAACGCGGCAAAGCTGTTTGTCGATTTCGTGCTGTCGCACAACGGCCAGATGCTGCTCGACCACGACATTTTCCAGGTGTATTCGATGCGGCCGGACGTGCCTCCGCCCGTGGGGCAACTGCCGTATGCCGCTACGAAGCCGATGCTGCCGAGCAAAAGCGAACTGGCTGACTACGAACACGCGTTGACCACATTCCCTGAACGCTTCGAGGCGCTGTTCCAATCATCGTGATGGTGCAACCCGCGCTCGAACGGATCGCGCCGCCAGCGTTATCGTTTGTTGTCAGCGTGTTGGTGCTGGTTCCGCTCGTTGCGGTGGTCCTCGGGGCACTTCGGGACCCGTCGGGTGCGGGGCTTCGCCCACTGCTCATCGTGCTTAGGTCAACGCGCATTCTCGGCAACACGGTGCTGCTGGGCACCGGCGCGACGATTGGGGCGGTACTGGTGGGCGGTGCGCTGGCAGTGGCGCTGGTGCGCGTGCGGACGCCCGGGCGCGTACTGCTGGAGCAATTTGTCGTATTACCGCTCTACATCACGCCCTTACTAACCGCGATAGCATGGTCGTGGCTTGGAACACCGCGCGGCGGTCTGATCAACGTTGCGGCACGGCGCATGTTCGGCATCGACGGGCCGGTGGTGAACATGCAGGGCGCCGGCGGGTCCATCTTCGTTGCCGCACTTTCGGCCGTCCCAGTGCCGTTTCTGCTGATCGGCGCGGCGCTGCGGGGAATGGATCCCGCGCTGGAGGAGAGCGCACGTGTCCACGGTTCGACCGCCGTCCGCGCCATGCGCACGGTGACGTTCCCGTTGATGATACCGGCGGCAACTGCAAGTGCGTTGCTGGTGCTGGTGCAAGCAATGAGCCTGTTCAGCGTGCCCGCGGTACTTGGCATTCCCGCCGGTTTCGAGACAGCAGGAACTGAGATCTATGAGCTGCTCAACACGTATCCGGCACGCCTCTCGCAGGCCGCGGCCTGGGGGTTGCTCCTACTGCTGGTGACAGCCGCGTTGGTGGCCTTGCAAACGGTACTGCTTCGTGGCCGGAGCTTTACGACGGTAACCGGCAAAGCTTTTCGTCCACTCCCGCTGGAGATCGGCCCTGCGCGGTGGGGCGTGGCCGCCCTTGCCTGGTTCTATGTTCTCGCGGCCGTCGCGCTTCCAGTAGCGACGCTGATCTGGGCGGCGTTTGTCGATTTCCTGACGGTTGATCCCAGGCTGATGCACTTCGGCCTCGGGCACATTCGCTACGTGCTGTTCGAGTATCCTAAGACATGGCTTGCGCTGGAAAACAGCGTGGCGCTCGCCGTCGGCGCTGCGACGCTCTGCTGCGTCCTGGGAGTCGGGATCGGTTGGGTGGTGGTGCGGACGCGCAGCCGGCTACGTTCGTTCCTGGATCAGGCGAGCATGTTTCCGCTGGCTTTGCCGTCGATGGTGCTCGCGCTCGGACTGCTCTGGGCCTATGCGGGAACGTGGTGGGTGCCGGTTTACGGCACGATTTGGATCCTGCTGATCGCTTATGTGACGCATTATCTGCCGTTCGGCGTGCGCGCGGTCGGTGGCGGGTTGCGGCAACTGCATCCGGAACTGGAGGAAGCCGCGCGTGTCTCCGGCGCCGGTTGGATTCGTGCCCTGCGCAACGTGGTCCTGCCGCTCCTCTGGCCGACCCTCGCCGGTACCTGGACCCTCGTCTTCGTGCTCGCACTGCAGGAAGTCAGCGCTTCCATCCTGCTTTATACGAGCCACAGCACAGTGCTCTCGGTCGCGGTGTTCGATTTGTGGGAGGCCGGGAACGTCAACGGACTGGCGGCGCTGAGCGTTCTTCAGTTGTTTGTAACATTCCTGGCGATCTTAGTAATCTCTCGTGTGCGGCGACGGGAGATCGCTGCGTGAGCGACCCGGCCGTTGCCGTTTCGGATCTGGCGGTCGCCTACGGCCCTTTGTGCGCCGTGGACAGGGTGTCATTCGACGTAGCACCGGGCGAGCATGTAACCCTCCTTGGCCCTTCGGGGTGCGGCAAGACCACGACGCTGCGCGCGCTGGCCGGATTGGAGGCGCCGTTTGCAGGCCGGATTGCGATTGGTGGCACTACGGTTTTCGACGCGTCCGTGCGGCGTGACCTGCCGCCAGAGCGACGGGGCGTGTCGATGGTGTTCCAGTCCTATGCGATCTGGCCGCACATGACGGTGTTCGACAACGTTGCTTACGGTCTGCGCGCTCGACGTGTGCCACGCGCAACCATCCCGCCTGCGGTGGAACGAGCGCTTGCCCTTGTCGGGCTGGATGATTTGACGCACCGCTCGGCGGCGCGGCTTTCTGGCGGCCAGCAGCAGCGGGTGGCCCTGGCCCGGGCCATAGCGTGCGATCCTGCAGTTGTTCTGCTCGACGAACCGCTCTCCAATCTCGACGCACAGCTTCGCATCGCCATGCGCACTGAGCTTGCGGAGCTGCGGCGACGGCTCGGCTTTACCGCGGTCTATGTGACGCACGATCAGGAGGAGGCGTTCGCGCTTTCTGACCGGATCATCGTGATGCGCGGCGGCCGAATAGAGCAGAATGGGACGCCCGAGGAATTATATGTGTCGCCGCGAACGCAGTTCGTGGCGCGATTTCTAGGAATGCGAAACATCATCCCGGGCGAGGCAGGGCCGGCTTCGTGCGGAGCGGAGTTGAGGATGCCGGACGGCACGGTATTGCGCGCTCGCACCCCATGGCAACGCGATGACGCTTTGGCTTCCCCGGCTATCTGCTTCCGGCCGTTGGATGTGGCGCTGTCTCGCGATGCCTCGCCCGGACAGGGCGGCGCGGGCGTGGTGGTACAACGCCTCTTCCTTGGGGATCTCATTCAGATCACGCTGCGCTGCAACGGGTACGAGATCATCGCCTGCGACCGGCCGCGCGACGATCTCTTGGAGGGGGCGCGAATGCATTGGCGTGTGCCTCCAGAGCGGTGCGTTATGACTTGGTCTTAGGAGAGACGGCATGAGCGAGAGGGGGCTTCGTATTCTCTGTCCCAATGGGCACATGGGATTCGCACCAACCAGGACGGGCAGCTTCGAGCATGGCCTGACGTTCGGTCCCGATCTGATTTGCTGCGATTCCGGGAGCTGTGATTGCGGTCCTGTGCCTCTTGGGTCCGATACCTGCGCAAGTCCGCTGGAGTGGCAGACGCACGATCTTGAATCGATGCTGCTGGGAGCGCGGCGGCTGGGGATCCCTATGGTGATTGGATCCGCTGGGGATACCGGCACCAACAGCCGCGTGGATCTGTTTGTGTCGATCATCCGCGAGCTGGCCCGCAAGCACGGCCTGAAGCCTTTTCGCATCGGGTGGTTTTATTCGGAGGTAGATAAGGGACACCTGCGGGAATGTCTTGCTCGCGGCGATACCGTGCGAGGGTTGGACGAGCGGCCGGATTTGACCGAGGCGGATCTCGACGCGACCGACCGCATCGTGGCTGTTGCGGGCGTGCATCCGTTCATCAAGCTGCTGGACATGGGCGCCGATGTGGTGATCGGCGGGCGAAGCAGCGATTGCGCGATCTTTGCCGCGCCCGCGCTTCGGCGCGAGTACCCGGAGGGGCTGGCGTACTACTTCGGCAAGATCATGGAATGCGCTTCGTTCTGCGCCGAGCCGTATGGCGCGAAAGAGTCGGTAATGGGTGAAATTACCGCGACGGACGCTAAGGTCACTGCGATGCTCCCGGAACAGCGCTGCACGGTCGCCTCTGTCGCGGCGCACGCGATGTACGAACGGTCGAACCCGTTCTACGAGTACTTTCTTGGCGGCCATATCGATATGCGGGAGTGCCGCTATGAGCAGTTTGACGAGCGCACCACTCGCGTCACCGGCCCGCGATTCGTCCCGGCAGAGGAGCTTCGCGTGAAGCTGGAGGGAGCAGGGAAAGTGGGCGAACGGTATGTTGGCATCGTGGGCGTCCGCGATCCCTACACCATCGAGCATATCGATGACGTTATAGGCTGGGCCAGGGCACAGGTAGCCGCGCGGTTTGGCGAGTCCGGTTATACGCTGACTTACAACGTCTATGGTCGCGACGGAGTCATGGGAAGGCTCGAGCCGATGCGCGACCGGCCTGCTCATGAGCTTTGCGTGCTTGTGCAGGGCGTTGCTCCGACGAGGAAGATGGCAGAGGAGGTCTGCATGATCGGCTCACGTCAGATGTTTTACGCTCGCCTGCCGCAGGTGAAGGGCACGGCAGGCGGCGTAGCGTTCGTGCTGGACGAGGTGATGCCGGCGAGCCCGGCCTACCGGTGGACGATGAACCACAGTATGCGGCTGGACGATCCGCTGGAGCTGTTTTCCGTCCATATCGACGAGACGGGGGTGTGAGCAATGGAGCCGACCAACCGGACGGTACCGCTTTCCTCCCTGGCTAAGACCATCCGCAGCAAGAACGCTGGCGTCGACAAGATCACGTTCGACGTGATATTCACGCGGCGAGAAGACTACGACCTGGTTCGCCGCGCCGGGGTCCTGTCGCGCGAAGCGGTTTGCCGGCTCTACCAGATCCCGGAGAGCCGGATATGCGATCATGTAGAATTCGATCCGGCAATGGCGATCAAGTTTACGATTTACCGCGAACAGCCGAGCGGCTCCGTGGGGGATCCGGACATTTTTGGGAGCCAGCAATACGGACCGCTGCTGGACGTCCCGGTACCGATCGACCGCGCTGCGGAGTAATGCGGCGTTTGAGTGTCATTTCAGCTTCCGCGTTCTGGACCTTTGCTGAATGTACATTTGGCTGCATGCTTTCCGCAGCTCGATGAGGTGATGCGGAACTACCGAATTTCCGACAACTTTCCGCACATAAGCCGGCCGCCGTTCCAGCAGCCATGGAGGGGAGGAGCAAATGTCAAAGCCGATCGGGGTGGGAATGCTCGGTGCCGGGTTCATCGGCATGATCCATTCCTACGCTTTGCGGGTCCAGGAACTGATACGCACCCCGCCCAGCCTGTCGCCGAAGCTGGTCGCGCTCGCCGACCTCGACGAGCGGGCGCGCGGACGTTGCCAGGAACGGTTCGGCTGGCAGGACGCAAGCGATGACTGGCACGACGCGGTGGACGCGTCCGAGATTGGTCTGTTCGTCAACTCCGCGCCAAATCATCTCCATCTGGAACCGACGCTCGCGGCCGCGCGCATGGGCAAACATGTGCTGTGCGAGAAGCCGTTGGCGCAGGACGCCGGCACGGCGTACCAGCTCTGGTCCGAGACTGTACGCACGGGTGTGGTGCATCAGTGCGCCTTCATCTTCCGCTTCATTCCCGCACTGCGGCTGATGCGCGAGATCGTGCAAAGCGGGCAGATCGGTGAGGTGCTGCAGTTCCGCTCCAGCTACCTGATGTCCACCGCGCTGGAGCCCGGACAGCCGATGAGCTGGCGGTTCGACCGCGCGGTTGCTGGCTCCGGCGCGATCGGGGACCTCGGCGCGCATCACATCGACCAGGCGCGCTGTCTCGCTGGCGAGATCGCCGAGATCGGGGCGATCGGCAAAACCCACGTACCGGAGCGCAACGGGCATCGCGTCGAGGTGGACGATGCGTTCGTCGCGATTGTCCGATTCGAGAACGGTGCGATCGGCACGATCGAGGGCAGCCGGATAGCCTGCGGCTACGGCCATACCGGCCGGATCCAGGTGGACGGCACCAAGGGCTCCCTGCAATTCGATGTCGAGCGGCTGAATGAATTGCAGATCGCGGACGGTATCAGTTCCGGGTTCCGCACGATCCAGGCCATTCGCGCGGGCCATCCGTTCGCCGACTTCTGGTTCGACAGCGGCATCCAGGGCAGCCACCCCATCGGCTGGATCGAGTGCTTCGCGCACCAGGTGCATCATCTGCTCGGGGCGATCGCCGGGGAGCACGGGGTCGGGCCGGTGGCCGCGACGTTCGAGGACGGCTACCGTGCCGCCGAGGTGTGCGAGGCGATGCTACAGTCCTGGAAGTCTGGGCGGCGGGAGCCGGTGACGTGCCGGACGCTGTCCATGTGATGCGGTCCGCTTGACTTCGGCTGGGGCACGGGCACAGCCTTTCCCGGTAGGTCAAGCGACCAACCACAAGTTCAATTCAATTCGGGGAGGCAACCTTGAGAATCGATATCCACCGCTTCGGCGCTCGTGCCGCGGCGGCCACGATTGTCACCGCCGTCGCGCTCGGCCTGGCCGTCGCACCGGTCGCCCGGGCCCAGCAGAAGTTCACGCTCGGCTATTCGACCGGCTTCCTGCAGGATCCCTTCCAGGTGATTCAGGCTGACAAGGTAATCTCGGAGGCCAAGGCGGCGGGGCTGAAGACGCTGCCGGTCGCCAACGCGGCCAACGACCCAGGCAAGCAGATCGTCGATTTCCACAACCTGATCTCGGAAGGCGCGCAGGGCATCATCATGGTCGCGCGCGATAGCGACGCGATCGTGCCGGCGCTCAATTTCGCGGACAAGAAGCACGTGCCGGTGGTCGCGATCGACATGGGCCCGGCCAGCGGCAAGGCGGTGATGGTGGTGCGTGCCGATAATATCCGCATGGGCGCCGATGCCTGGACTCTCACCGGCAAGGCGCTCGGCGGCAAGGGCGTAGTGCTGTCGCTGATGGGCGACCAGGCCACGCTGAACGGGCGCGACCGCACCAGCGGCTTCGCCGACTGCATGAAGAAGGATTTCCCCAACATTAGGGTCATCCAGCAGCCGACCTACTGGCAGGCCGAGAAGGCGACCGCGATCGCGCAGACGATCGTGACCTCGACGCCGGATCTCGGCGCGATTTACATGCAGAGCGACGCGGTGATGCTGCCCGGCGTGTTGAACGTCCTGAAAACGGCCGGCAAGCTCAAAAAGGTCGGTGAGCCAGGACACATTTTCCTGGTCAGCATCGACGGCACGCCGTTCGCGCACGAGAAGATCCGCGAGGGATATCTCGACGCCGCGGTCTCACAGCCGCTCAACCTCTACGTGAAGTGGGGCCTCTACTATCTCGAAGGCGCCAAGGCCGGAAAGACGTTCGCCCCCGGCCCAACCGACCACGACAGCCGCATCGTGATGTTCGACGGCAACCCGATGGACTTGCTGCCCGCGCCGGTCGTGACCAAGGCCAACGTGGACGACCCGAGCCTGTGGGCCAATAGCGTCAAGCACTGACGCTGCCAGGCAACCCGCCGGTGGCTTGGAGATGAGCGGCACGGCGCCGGCCCCGGATGTCGATGCGGCATCCGGTGCCGCCTTAGCCGAGGTAATTGGCGTCTCGAAGCGCTTCGGCAGCAGCCAGGCGCTGGCGAACGTAACCATGCGCGTGCCGACGGGCGATTCGCGTGCGCTCGTCGGCCGCAACGGCGCCGGCAAGTCGACGCTGGTCGGGGTGCTGACCGGCATCTTGGCGCCGGATTCCGGCCGCGTCCGCCTCGGCGGCGAGGACTCTCCCGGCCTGGGCGAGCGGCAGAAATGGCGCGACCGCGTGGCGTGCGTCTATCAAAAGTCCACGCTGGTACCGACGTTGACGGTCGCTGAGAACCTGCTGCTCAACGCCCAGCCCACTGGCACCCTGGGCTGGATCCGCTGGGGGGCGATGCGACGAGAGGCGGAACGTGTGCTCGCCGGCTGGGGGATGGAGCTGGACGTCGAGCAGGAATGCGCGCGACTTTCGGTCGAGCAGCGGCAAATCGTCGAAATCGCACGTGCGCTGATCCAGGGTGCCCGCTTCATCATCCTGGACGAACCGACGGCCGAGCTGGAAGGGCGCGAGGTGCGGCGGCTGTTCGATCGCATTGCTCATCTGCAGCGCACCGGCGTCACGTTCCTCTATATCTCCCATTATCTTGAGGAGATCTACGAAGTCTGCCGCAGCGTGACGGTGCTGCGCGACGGCCGCGTGGTGGCGGAAGGACCGCTGGATGGGATGCCGAAGGAGCGCGTCGTCACGGCGATGGTGGGCGATGTCGGGCGGTCATCGGTGGAACACGGGCGTGTCGCGGCTACACCCACCGCGGCGACACCGGCCCTGGAGCTGCGTGGCGTCACGATTGATGGGATCGTCGCCGATATCAGCCTGCGGGTCGGCGCGGGCGAGTGCGTCGGCCTCGCCGGGCTTGCGGGTTCCGGCAAGGGCGAGATTGGCGATGCGATCGCCGGCCTGATCGCACCGGACGCAGGCAGCGTCGTGGTTGCGGGGATCGAGCTCCGCCCGGGCGACGTGATCGACGCGCAGCGCAAGGGCGTCGGCTACGTGCCGCGGGACCGCCACGCGCGCGGGATCGTGCCGCTGTTGTCGATCGCAGCGAACATGACGATGACGATCACCGGCCGGCTCGGCCCCGCCGGAGTGATCGTGCCGGCGCGGCAGCAGGCCGCGGCGGCGCGGATGGTCCGTTCGCTGCAGATCGTCGGCGCCTCAACCGCGCAGCCGATCAAGGAACTCAGTGGCGGCAACCAGCAGAAGGCGGTGATGGCGCGCGCGCTCGCCTCCGACCCGCAGGTGCTGGTGCTGCAGTATCCGACGCAGGGCGTAGACATCGCCTCGAAGGAGGCGCTCTTCGGCATCGTCGAGCGGGCGCGTGCCGGAGGGACGGCGGTGCTGGTTATCTCCGACGAGTTGGACGAGCTATCCGTCTGCGACCGTGTGGTGGTGATCTTCAAGGGGCGGCTGGCGCGCGAATTCGCCGCCGGGTGGGACAGCGAGGCCCTGGTTGCGGCGATCGAGGGGATCGGACATGACGACCGAACTTGTTGACGCGCTGAGCGACCGGCCCGCGTCCGCGCGTCCGCGCCCGGCGCTCCTTGGCCTGCGCGAACTGACGCTTGTGCCCGCGATTGTGCTGGCCGTCGTGATCGGCGCGCTTGTCTCCAACGCCTTTCTCACCGCCGACAATCTCCTGAACATCCTTCAGCAATCCTCGGAACTTTCGGTCGTCGTGATCGCCGAGACGCTGGTGCTGCTGGCGGGGCGCTTCGATCTCTCGCTCGAATCCGTGGTGGGGCTGGCGCCGATGCTTGGAGCCTGGCTGATCATCAAGAACGTAGAGATCGGCGGCTCCGGGGTCGGGCTCGACTGGCGGCTGGCGATTGTCGTGGTGCTGCTCACTGGCGCCGTTGTCGGCACGGTCAACGGCTTCCTGATCGTCCGGCTGCGGTTGAACGCGTTCATCGTCACGCTGGCGATGCTGATCCTGCTGCGCGGGGCGCAGCTCGGCACTACCAGCGGCAAGACGCTGTTCGACCTGCCGGACGGCTATCTGTATCTCGGCTCGGCCAAGTGGGCGGGCATTCCGGTCTCGATTTGGGTCGCCGCGATCCTCTATTTGGTGTTCGGGCTGTTCCTGCGCTTTCACCGGCTCGGCCGCGCGCTGTACGCGATCGGTGGCAATGCCGAGGCGGCGCGCGTCGCCGGCATCCGCGTCGACCGGGTGCTCTGGGGCACGTTCATCGTCGCCGGCGTGCTGGCCTCGCTCGCCGGTCTGATGCTGACCGGCCGGATCGCCTCGGTGGTGCCGAGCCAAGGCCAGAACATGATCTTCTACGTATTCGCGGCGGCGGTGATCGGCGGCATCAGCCTCAACGGCGGCAAGGGGCGGCTGCTGGGGGCGCTCACAGGCGTGCTGCTGCTCGGCATCCTGCAGAATATGCTGACGCTCGCAGAGATCCCGGCGTTCTGGATCGACGCCGTGTACGGCGGGATCATTCTGGTCGCGCTCGTGCTGAGCCGCGTGACCGGCGGGAAGGCGGAGGAGGCGTAGGCCTACGCGTCGAGCAGGTCGGGGCGCGGCACCACGGTCGCCTTGACGTGGCGCATCTCGCGGGCGCTTGGGGCGGCATCGGCGATCCCGGTGACGCCGGGGATCGGCTGCCAGGGCAGCGCGGAACGGCTGGCCAGCCCGGAGCGGGCGGGAACTGCTGCAGGGCAACGCCGGAACGGCGGTATCAGTTGTCTCCTTCCTGATTGGCTGTAAGCACCAGTTTCCCGTCTTGGCACGGTGCCAGCGGAGTAGAGCCGAAGGGGTACGATGATCCCCACGATCTTACTTATCTTATCGCTGACGCTCTGCTGAGGATCGCGCGTCGTCAGTGTTATGCGTGAGCTTGCGCTGCTGAACGGACGGACTGCGAAGATAGTCAGTTTGTCATATCCGTTGTTCCTGCTGCCCGACGGATGACGTTAACGCGGTGATGGACGCGTCCATTGCCGAGCATCCGTTCTTGTGGAACGTCGGGGATGGGAGGGGTTTTTCACGGCAAGCAAGGTAACGTCGCTGACTCGGGATCCAGCGTGCAAAAGGACGTGTGGGCCATGCACCATGAGCTTCCCATACCAGCGCGGCCGTGATCCCGATCAAATGCGGGCTCGCAGTCGCCGCTAGTCCGGCTCGAAATGGTGAGCCATGTGTGGCAGGATCGCCCGGCCGAAGTAGCCAACCTGCCAGGAAATGGCATGCCGGCGTTATACATTGGAGGTCTGCATGTCCGTCGGTTCAAGGCCCACACCAGTGCCTGCCAGCACGCCGTTCCTCTACAATGCAGGCATCAACTATGAAACCTGGACGCTTGGCCGGAATAACCGGATCATCAGCGCCGATCTAGATCAGATCACCCAATCCTACGGCCTGATCAAGACGTTCCACGACGCCGCGGTCGGCACGTCGGATCCCTTGACGCCAATCATCGAACCCACTCAGCAGAGCGTGATCGATTACGTTGTGGCGCGGCCAAAACTGCAGATTGTGATGGGCACCAACAACAGCGCGCTGGCCCAGGGTGGGTTCGGCACGCCTTGGAGCCCAGGTCTTATGAACAGCAAGGACTATACGGACAAATGGGTTAGCATGTTGATCGGCGCGTTCGGCAGTGCGGATGCGGTCGAGACGCATCTGGGGACGGTGTTGATCGGCAACGAGATCGATGCAAACGGGCCGCCGCCTTCGGATGCTCTGAATTTCAATGCCTATTTGAATGTCTGGATCCCCGACGCGCTGAACAATGTTAAGCTGTCGATGGCTGCGCAAGGACTCGGCAGCATTCCTGTAAGCACGATCATCGCGAACTATCCGAGCGACCCCAGCGTCAACCCAGTCGCGTCGAAGACGACCAGCTTCGTGACCAACTCGGCTTATTGGAGTTCCGCCTGGAACAGCGGCCATCCGTTCCTGATGTTCAATCAGTACACACTGAATAATGGCATCGACCCCCAACTTCGCTCCCGTGGCGACCTATTTCGACAATCTTGGCACCGCCTTCAATCACAAGCCTGATGTCTTCGTCGGCGAAACAGGCTTTTCCGCGGAGTTCGGAGCAGGGGTGGCGGACGAGGCCAAGGTACTGGGTGAGATGTTCGCTTGGGCGGGCGCACCCCTCACCAGCGGTAAAACTCACGATCCCGGTGTTTGCCTTCGATGCGTTCGACCTTCCGGACAAGCCGCCGGGCCAGAAAAAGTTCGGGCTGTTCGCAGACAACGCGAACAATGTGCCGGAGGGCTTGAAACCCGGGATCGTCATGCCGGCCTGGGTGCTGGGCCTCAAACACGAATAGCCCGTAAGCCAGACATGCAGGAGCTGCTTCGAGCCCGTCAGAAGGTGATCGCTAAGTGATGGGGTGAGCTCGATGAGGAAGGCCGGCGTTACCGGACGAAACAGGCCGGGACGGAACGGCTGCACCGCCGCGATCGGTCTTCGCTCTGCTCGGGAGTCATCGGCAAACACGGCGACATGCTGGGCGTGCGGATCGCGCCAGTGACAGCGCAGGTGATAATGACCTTTCGTTGCTTCGCAGATGAGCTCGTCATGGTACTCGGTCTCTTTCTCAGGCAGCAAAACGGGGTTCGGGAACGCCACGTAAGCCAAGATCATGGATGGCAAATAGCGACCCGCGCAGCACGCCATCTCCCGGGAAGCGTGGCAACGGGGGCTTCGCCATCGACGTGACAAACAGGATGTCCAGCTCAGGACCGCCAAACATCACGCTAGTGACTTTCCTCACCGGCATGTCGATCACGCGGTCCACATTGCCCTCAGGGGTATAACGAACGATACGGCCTGCATAGACATGCGCGCTCCAGACGCAACCTTCTGCATCGACCGTTGCCCCGTCAAAAGCGCCTACGTCATCCATCATGCGGCAGAGACGACGCTTGTTGCGCACAGTACCGGTCTTCTGATCGTAGTCATAAGCAGAGATTTCGCCTGACCATGTATCCGTAAAATAAAAAGTATTTCCATCCGGGCTCCAACACGGCCCATTGCTGACGATGATGCCTGTCTCCAGCGTCGTGACGGTCATATCCGGGTCGAGGCGGTACAGCGCACCATTCGGCCCCTCCTCCATCGTATCCATCGACCCGACTATGAAACGGCCGTGCTTGTCCACCTTGCCGTCGTTCAGCCGGTTGTTCGGTCGATCCGGTTCCGGGTCGCAAATCAGCGACGCATCCCCGGTTTTGAAATCCAGAACATGCAGCCCCCGCGCCAACGACACGATCGCCCCGCCCGATCGCCGCAGGCACAGGGAGCCAATCTTCTGCGGCACGTCCCAGGCACGCAGCTCCCGGCCGTCGGCCGTACAACGGAAGATCCTGCCATCAAAGCTGTCGATCCAATACAGCCGCTGCTCCTCCACGTCCCAAAGGGGCCCTTCGCCAAGCGTGGTCTTTACATCGACGAGCACTTCGATGCGCATGGAGCCTCCCCTTTTCAGCCACGAAACCTTGGTTCAGGCAGCCCGCGCACTCCCAGTCCATGGACCGCAAACAGGCCACCTGCCTCACGTTCCTTCCGCCGCCGCCCCCGATAGGGACGAGCCATCGAGGTGACATAGAGAATGTCGAGATCAGCGCCGCCGAACATGACGCTTGTGACGCTATCCGCCGGCATGCCCACCAGGCGGTCGATCGTTCCGTCTGGGGCAAAGCGAACCAGACGGCCGCCATAAACTTCGGCGCTCCACACATAGCCCTCGGCGTCAACCGTGGCACCGTCCGGATACCCGCGCATGGCCCTCGAAATCTGCGAAGATCCGACGGCTGAGCAGCGCTCCCGTCGCAGTGTCGTACTTATAGGACCAGATGCAGCGCCGAAAGCTATCGGCGAAATAAAATGTCCCACCATCCGGGCTCCAGCAGGGACCGTTGCTGACGATGATATCATCCTCGAGTTTCGTCACGCGCCCATCGTGGTCCAGACGATACAAACCTGCGATAGGCTCGCGCTCTTCGTAATCCATGGAACCTACGAGGAAGCGTCCCTGCCGGTCCACCTTGCCGTCGTTCATCCGCGTGCGGCGATTGCCGTTTTCCGGATCAGCGATCGGCGACAAAACGCGAGTTTCAAAATCGAAAAAATGTAAGCCATTGCGCACCGCCACAACCGCTCCACCCTGCTCTCGCAGACATAGAGAGCCGATGTGCTCCGGCAGATGCCAGCATTTCACATCCTGGCCGCGGGCATCAGTCCGATAGATTTTACCGCCGTGGCTGTCTATCCAATATAACCGCTGCTCACCCACATCCGAAAGCGGCCCTTCGCCCAGCTCATTCCGGGCATCAACCAGCAGCTCGATCCGGAACATCTCCGATGCTCCCTCACAATGTCTCCACATTGCCGCAAACACCCAATGACTGGCCGGAGATATTGCGCCCAAGCGGCGAAACGAGGAACAGCACCATGTGTGCCACGTCTTCTGCCGTTACCATGCGGCGCAGCGACACTCTTTCCAGATACTGCCTCTCCATTTCAGCGTAAGGAATGCCAAGTTGCTCCGCCCGGGAGCGAATGACGCTTTCAATACGCGCTCCCTTTACAATGCCGGGCAGAATGGCATTAACGGTAATGCCAGATGGACCAAGCTCCTTCGCCAGGCTTTGGGTCAGCCCGATCACGCCCCATTTGGCGGCCGCGTACGGCGTTCGATAGGCATAACCGTGACGGCCAGCCGCAGACGACATATTGATGATGGCGCCGCCACCGGCAGCCTTCAGCAGCGGCACAGCGCAACGCGTAGAAAGAAACTGGCCGGTCAGATCGACCTCGATGCACCGGCGCCAATCAGCGGGGCTTATCTCCTCCACCGCGGCTGTCGGACCAGCAATGCCGGCATTGTTCACAAGAACATCCAACCCGCCCAACGTCGCTCTTGCGTCTTCAAACAACCGGTCAACCTGTCTCTCGTCCGAGACGTCAGCGAGCGTTATCCCAACAGATAAGAGCCGGCCGCAGTCCTCTAAGGCCGCCGAATCCACATCGCAAATATGGAGACGCGCGCCTGCCGCGACCAAAGCCTCGACGATAGCGCGCCCGATCCCCGCTGCCCCCGCTGTCACCACGACCCGTTGTCCGCGCGCCGTCAATTCCGCCATGTTTCCTCCCTCCATCAGGCTGTGCGCTCGCGCATGGCCAGCACCGCGCTGAGTACAACAAGACCGAAGATGATGTCGCGTACCGCGACTGGCAACGTTGTGCCCGCTAATGCGGTGGAGAGCGCAGTTAATAACAGGACGCCGCCGAGCATCCCGAGATAGTAACCGCGGCCGCCCGTGATCAATGTCCCTCCCACTACAACGACCGCGATCGATGGCAACAGGTAGTCATCACCCATGCCAAGGCTCGCCTGGCCGGAAAAACCCGACAGCAGGATACCCACAAGAGCACTGCAGAACCCGGACAGCGCATAGACGCCGATCAAGGTTCCGCCGACCCCCACGGCGCCGAGCCGCGACACCAGTACACTGTTCCCAACCGCGTAGATGTGGCGCCCGAAGGCTGTACGGTTCAGCAGCACCAGCGCAAAGATCACGAAAGCAGCCAAAAACCATATAACAGGAGTAAGACCGGCCAAGTGTCCCGTCATGAACCAGCGTTCCGCCGGCGAGGCGAAGCCGGAAGGCGTGCCGTTGCAATAAACCAGGGCCGCGCCTTGCAGGATGCCGTTCATCGCCAGCGTCATGACAATCGGAGGCAGGCCGAGCATGACAATGCCCAGTCCGTTTACCGCTCCGAGTGCCGTGCCAAGCACCAACCCCAGCGGCACCGCCCAGATCGCCACAACGTTTGAACCGCGGATAAGTCCTGCGGTGAGAATCCCAATGAAACCGATCATCCAGGGCACGGACAAGTCGAGCCCACCGGTCAGGATAGCGGCCCCCTGCCCCAAGGCCAGTATCACCAAAAATGATGATAACACCAGCAGCGAATCAAAATAACCGGCATTGTCCAACGTGCCGCCAAATATCAATTGTGATACGACCAGTACGACGACGAAGCCAATATAGGCTGGTACGACCGTGCGCAGCATCTCACCATGACGCAGCAGCCACGAAGCAGCGTCGGCACGCGGTTTCGACAAGGCACCCGCCAACACCGGTCCCGCGGCGATGTCGGGGTGCATTGACGCCAGTGTACCTCTGGCATACGCCAGCAACTTGGTGCGCGCCAGACGCAGATAGAACGCGATCGATGAATGACGGGTGAGCGAACCGCTCAATACCACCAGCAGCAGGATGCCGCCCTCTGCGATCGGTACTGTAATAGGAAGACACATTTAGCACGAGAAGTATGTTGATGATTATCATCAGGGTGTAAGATCCGACAATCGATCCAATGCAGCCGCCACGCCCGCCGCCTAGAATCGTCCCACCGAGCACCACGGCAGCGAAAACCTCGAGCAGCATTGGCCGCCCCACCAGCGGATCCGCCGATCCTGTCTGTGCGGAAATGAACGCTCCAGCGGTGCCATAGAACATGCCGGCCAGGACATACGCCCAGAATTTAACCACGCTCACACGAATACCGGCTGCGTGCGCAGGCTCCTCGTCACTCCCGACTGCGTACAAGCCGACACCAAACCGTGAGTTCTTCACCATCCACCAGATCAGCGCCGCAACGATAAGCACCACAACCGGCGCCGGCAGCACGTTGGGGATGGCGCTCCCGGTGAAGAACGAGGCAAACCCCTGCGCGATCGTTCCTCCCGGCTTATCCATGATCAGCAGCGTCACGCCCTGCACAATGAACATGCTCGCCAGAGTCACGACTATGGATTGCATACGCACGATCGCGACGAAAACCCCGTTGAACGCGCCGGCCAGCGCGCCAAGTGCCAGGGCAACAAAAAAGAATTCCACCTGCGATACAGCGGAAGTTCCCATCGCACTGGCTAGGACGACATTGACTAATGAGACCACCGCGCCGGTTGATAGATCGAAGCCCCCAGTCAGGATCACAATCGTCTGACCCATAGCCGCTAAAGCAAGCGCGGCACCTCCAGCAGACATGAAGCTAAACTCGAAATAGCTGAACGACCCCGTAATGAAGTTGACCGCCAGAAACAACACCAGGAACACGATGTACGCGACGATCAGCCCGCGATGGCGGCTGATTCTCATCCGCTTGGACCGGCTCGGCACCCCTGCGGTAAGCGTGGCTGTGCTCACTCCGCGGCCTTTCGGGTCAACACTGTTTCACCCAGCGCGGCACGCATAATCGTTTCTTCTTCAATGGCGCTACCGCTCAACTCGGCGACGACGCGGCCTTCGTAAATGGTCAAGACGCGATCGCACATGTTGACAATCTCGGGTATCTCTGTGGAATAGAAAAGAATCGAACCACCCGCATCAGCGAACGCGCGCATCAAAAGATAAATCTGATGCTTCGTCCCGACATCAACTCCACGCGTCGGATCGAATAATAGCAGGACGCGGCTGCCCGCCAACAACCATTTGGCGATAACCAGCTTTTGCTGATTGCCCCCCGAAAAAGCCCCCGCCGGCAGATAAAGCGCCCGTGATTGCACCTCTACCTGCTCAAGCGTACGCGCTACCGCGTTGGTTTCCGCCCCGGTATCGATCACGCCCATCCGTGTAAATCGGTGTATCACCGGCAGGGAGACATTGAACCGTCCCGATAATTTCAGAAACAACCCCTCAGTCTTGCGATCCTCCGGCACCAGGCTGATGCCAATGCGCCGCCGGATGGCATCGCGCGGGGAAGCTAACACCACCTCTCGGCCATCTACAGCCAGTGTCCCCGCTATCAACCGCGTCATGCCAAAGCAGGAAAGAAACAACTCTTGCTGCCCCATTCCCTGCAGTCCTGCGATGCCAAGGATCTCGCCGCGGTGCAAAGCGAAAGTCGCTCCCCGCAACTTACCTACCGTGGCCAGTTCTCTGACTTCCAGTACCACAGGGGCCGCAGGTGGATCGGCCGGGCGAGCCGGGAACGTGCTGGCCAGCGACCGGCCGATGATCATCCGGATCACCTCGTCATCGCTGATGGCCTCTACGTCGGCGGTGCCAATGCTGCGACCATTGCGTAACACGGTAAGTCGCTGGCAAAACCGCCGCACCTCTCGCAGGCGATGCGTGATGAACACGACCGTTACGCCGGCCTGCTGCAACCGCGCGATCTGCACACCGAGCCAATCTATATCGCGTCCTGACAGCGTCGAGGTCGGCTCATCCAACAGCAAAATGCGTGGATTACGAAACAGAGCGCGAGCAATTTCAAGTTTTTGCCGGGTCGAAAGCTCCAGGTCGTGTATTTCGGCGCGCGGGTCGATGTCCGTGAGGCCGAGCGAGGCAAGATGGGCCGTCACCCGCCGCTCACCCTCGCGACGTCGCAACTGGCCAAATAGCCGCCGTGGTGCATTCGGCAACAGGAGATTGTCGGTAACGGTCAGATCCCGGACCAATGTCAGCTCTTGAAACGCCGTCTGCACAGCTCGGCGGTGCGCATCAGCCGGTGCCCGCAGTTCTACCATCTTTCCAAACAACTCGATCTCACCACCATCAGGGACGATCAGTCCCGACAGCAGTTTCACCATAGTGGACTTGCCGGCTCCGTTTTCACCCAGCAAGGCATGTACCTCACCCGCCACCACAGTGAACGAGGCCTGGTTCAGCGCTACCGTCGCTCCGAACGCCTTCGTTAGGCTCCGAACCTGCAACGCGGGTGCGATTGATGTGGCGCGGACGTCCGGTGCAGACGACAAGGTCCGCACACCGTCGTCCCGCACCATCACGCTTACTGCTCTGGTTTGCCGTGCAGGGCAGCCGGGAGACCGGCTTCTGGCGTATCAGGCGAGTAGATCGAGGCAAACCAACCCGGATTGCCGATGATCTCCGGTTGGAACACGTTGCAGCCCTGCTGCATCTCCTGCCACGTACCCTTCAGGCACAGCTTTACATTCTCATTTGTAACCACAGGCAGCGGTAGCTTGGTGAATTTGGGCACCTTGTTGCCCTCAAGTATGTCTACGGCAAGCTTCAACGCAAGCGCACCCGAATAGGGCGGCGAGGCGTAGGAGATGCTGGATTCACCCATCGGCGCGTACGTGCTGTGGGCGCCCTGCACGCTCGAATCGCCGACCGGCAGCATCTGAATGCGGTGGCCATTTGACCCCTCACCCGCACAGGGCTTTAGCTGTTTATCGGCAATACCGGCCTCCTTTTCCATCGAAGCGATCGTGTAGCAGCCAACCTGGACCCAAAAGCCGTCGATCTGGCTCCAGGGATGCGTCGTCAGGATCTTGGTTAGCTCGGTTCGAGCGACAGCCTGACTCCACATCCCTACGCCCTCGGCAATAATGTGTATCCCCGGATATTTGGCTAACACCTCCTTGGCGGCGGCCGTGCGCTGGGTATCGACCGAGGTGCCGGGCACGCCAGTCAGCACAACGACATTGCCCTTACCATTCAGCTTCTTCGCCAACCACGCAGCCGTGACCCGACCGGCTTCCGGCTGGTCGATATGCACGTTATATGCGCACGGTTCAGTTATCTCGGCGTCGTAAGCGATGATCACGACATGACGATTACAAGTGTTCCTCACGACCTGATTAAGTGCGGTGGGCGAGATCGGATACACCACGATCGCCTGCGCCCCCTGTTCAACCATCGCGTTGATCTGCTGGATCTGGCGTGTCGCATTCGGTCCTGCCACCTGCACGCGAAAGTCCACTTTATCGTGGTAGTCCTTCGATGCCGCCATTGCCTTCACCATGTTCTCGGCCTCAACCTGCCAGTCGTTGCCGATATAGCTCATCGAGAGAAATATTTTGAACTTCTTTTGTGCCGCCTGCGCCTCATGAGCGGCAACCGCAAGCCCAAAGACGATCACCGCGGCCAAGATCGTGCGAAACCACCGCATGGTCAGCTTTCCCTCCTCCTCGAGGCGCCGCGCATCAGCTTTGGCGCCGGTTAGCCGCTTGCGGGCGGCATTTTTTCTCGACAATGATATGATCATAGATCATGGATCGTACGGGCGGCAAGTGGGCACCCCCGGGAGAGACCCGCGTCATGCAGCAAACGTCCCTAGCGGAGCGGATGGGTCGCCGCAAACCGTTGCCGTTGCGTCCGGTCGTGCGCGAAACGGTGCAGGATCGCGTCTACCGCCAGATTAAAGAAATGATCCTCAACGGCGACATCGAACCCGGCCACACTGTGACGCTCCAGAGTCTCTCCGACGCGTTCCGGGTTAGCCCGATGCCGGTCAGAGAGGCGTTGCGCCGGCTGATGGCGGAGCAGGCGCTGATGGTTGTCTCTGGCCGGTCAGTCGGCATTCCGGCGCTGACACGCGCCCGACTTGAGGATCTGCGCCGCGCGCGGCGTGAGATTGAGGGGATGGCGACCGCCTGGGCCGCAGAGCGGATCGGCGCGGCAGATCTGAAACGCTTGGCTGAGCTGATCGAGCGGATGCAAACAGCGGCCGATACGCGCGACGGCCGGCGTTACGTGCCCGCGAATCGCGATTTCCACTTCACCGTCTATCGGGCCGCCGGCTCTCCAGTGCTGCTGAGCGTTATCGAAACCCTGTGGCTCCAGATAGGGCCATATTTCCACGTCTTGCGCGCTTCCGACAATTGGTGCGCCGCCAACCGCGCCCACCGCGATATATGGCGATCGCTTCGTCAACGCGATGGGACGGCGGCAGCAGAAGCTCTGCGCCGCGATATTGATGAAGCAGCAGCTACGCTGAAAGCGCTGGTCGACTGAAACGATGATATGCGCCGGCGTTAGAACCCATCGGAGGGCGAAGCCAGCCGGGCCAGCCTCATCTCGGCGGCCGCCGGTCAAGGGGATAATGGGTGAGAATCGCGCCAATGCGACAAGCGCATTGAGAAAGGCATCGTCACGGGCGAACATGACGCTTGGCCGCAGTATGGTTGCTTGTGCAAACGCCTTCTGTATTTCCTGTTCACCTTGACCGCGCACGCGAATGTATACCGACGGCGAAGCCGGATCGGCACCGATCCCGGAGATATGGATAAGGCGGCTGACCTTCTGTCGTTCACACGCCCGGGCGACATTGCGCGCGTCTTGAACGTGAATCGCCGTGTGTGTCACGTTGCCGTTCTCGACGTAGGCGGAGACCGCGTTGACCATGCCCTCCACCCCGGCGACCGCAGCGGCCACGCTCTTCTCCTCGCGAATGTCAGCCACAATCGGAACCGCGCGGCCATGTCCGGCAGGAACAAGGCCGGAGCGCAGCCGCTCTGGGCGGCGCGCCGCCACGCGGACGATCTCACCCACGCCGACAAGGCGCTCGACGATGCGATTGCCGAGAAAGCCCGTCCCGCCGAAAACTGTTATTAACGCCAGGTTGATGCCTAGCGTAATCCGCGATGGCTTAGTTCGCCGATGGTGATGTACACTATCACTTGGAGCAATCGCACTCCGGGCCGCCTGGCGCTCACGCAGGAAGTCGGACGATCGCGCGTTGTGGTCTCGTCGACGCGTTCGTGGACCAGAAGGTGTTGATCGACGCTGCCGGATCGAGGATCGAGCAGCAATTCCTGGCCTGCTGCGGGTGATCGGGGTGGTGGACCGCCGTGAGAAACTCGCACGTGAACATGTTGAAGCCGCCGTCGCCGGGCAGCGCGATCACTTGCCGCGTGCGGTCGAGCGCCTGGATGCCGTTGGCCTGCCCGAGCGCCGTTCCGACGGCACCATTGTTGAACGATCCGATGATGCGCTGCGATCCGCTTTGCCGGATCCAGTTGAGGCCATCGTTGACGCATGTTGCGACGCTTGGAACAAGCTGATCGCCGTGCCCGAGCGGATCCGATCAATCGCCGCCCGGGATTATGCAAAAAACGGTCACCTCATGAGCCGGTCGGACTTCCTACCCGTAGTCAATGGGAAAGTGCGGTCCGCCAAAATGGGTTTTTCAGGCATTCGGAAATCTACCGCGATGAATGATTATCGCCGTTGCCCTCGTAACGCATGAGGCCGGCATGCACGCGCACGTCGGCCTCATGACTCCATCACGGTGAGTTTCCGCCGGTTATTCCTCGGCGGGTTGCTCCCCAGCAGAGCCCGCGTCCGCTTCACCGGCTGAACCCGACAATGGGCCGTCACACCAAACCCCGCAATATCTGCGGGCCTTAAAACCCATCACCACCCGGGCAAGTCATGTCCACAGTTGCGCGCCCGGGGGGCCCGAACTGAGAAACTGAACCGGGGTTCCGCGTCGAACGGCGTGGATCTTACCCGGCCCGAGCGAAGTGCGGATCAAACAGCGTCTGTCGCTGCAGCAGCAGGCAAGCCAGGGCAAGCAGTCGGTCCGCGACGCCGCGCAGGGCGCGGCCGTGCGAGTGACCGCGCTGGCGAAGCGCAGCATACCTGGCCGACACTTGGGATCACGCTGGCTGGCGACACGCGCCCAGTGATAGACCGTATTGCGCAATCGAACATGCGCAGCGTAGCGCATGACGACGATGCGCGACTTGCCGCTGTGCCTGGTGACCGGCGCGGCACCACACAACGTCCGGAGGGCTTGATAGTCGCGGCTGCGGAGAGGCCCGGAAGCTTCACAGAGCAGCGCCGCGAGGTTGATCCTGCCGATACCGGGCATGGATCTGAGGATCAGAATGTCCTGTCGTCGAAGACATTCTCCCGATGCGGCTTCGGTCTCGCCAAAGCTCATGCAGAGCTTTTCGAGTTGGCTCTCGGCCGCCCGCAGCTCGCGATTGACAACGCGCAGGCGAGCGACCAGCGAGCGCAGGTGAATGCTGGCCGCTTCAGCAACGCCGTCCGCGACTTTGATGACAGGTTCGCGCAATGTGGCGAGAATGGTGTCCGCATCCACGCGACGGATGCGATGCTGCCTGAGTAACCGCTCGACCGTCGGCTTGCGAAGCTGGCGTGCTTTGGCCGGCCTAGGGGCGATGGTCCAGAGCTCGAGAAACCACGGCGCGGCAAGGTCGTCGGTGAGCTTTTGCATCTGCGGATAATACCGCCAGAGTTGCTGACCAACGCGGTTGCTCAGCCGGCGCTGTTCCTCCTTCAGCTCCTCGGCAAGGCGCGACCACGCGCGCAATTCGATGAGCCGCGGATCAGCAACATGGAGGCGACGCAACAGACGCCGATCGGTACGCACACCGTCAGCCAGGACATAAGCGTCCCGGCGATCATCCTTGGCGCCAGCGACGCTGAACCGATCGCGTAAGCGGTCGAGTTGCTTGGGATTGATCGAGTGCACGACGAAGCCGCGGTCAGCCAACGAGTCGACAACCGGTCCGTGCGGCACTTCGATAGCCACAGCGACAGTGTCGGCCGCCCCGGCAACCGAGAGCAGCCAATCTCCCAGCTCCGCCAGACCTACACCGCTATGCGGAAACTCGCGTTCGGCGACAATGTTGCCTTGCGCATCGAGAAGGCATGCCTGGTGCCTTTCCGAGCCCCAATCGACGCCGGCAAACCATGTCAAAGTCTCCTCCGCCATCGCGCTTCCCCCCTGCTGCGACACCCGCGAGCCTGTCACGACGCCTGCCGATCCCTGTACTGGCGCTCGAGGGCGCAACGTCCTACTGGGCATCCGTCGTGGCCAACCCGCCGGGGCACATGTCCAACCGTGGTGTTTCCAGCACGGGTATAAGTCCGGTAGCTCCCGGCGGGCCGGCCCGCCCAATCAGGCTACAACAATCCCCAATCAGGCGCCCTTAGGGGTACAGGTATAATTCGCTGGAATTTTGAAGGGGATTACTGGCGCGCCCGAGAAGATTCGAACTCCTAACCCCCAGATCCGTAGTCATGTGCCACGCCATATCCGGGCATCACAAATCTGGACATCGGGCATCCGGAAAGTCAGGGCAATTGACTTAGCAACGCCGGCGCTGTTACGCTATGTTATGAGCCGCGGGTAGCACGCCACAACACTACATATCGTGGCTCCGTGTTACCCGCGTGTTACCCAATGTCGGCGGTCTGGTGCTGCGTCGCCTCGGGTAACGGATGGGTAGCACCGGGGGTTTCGATGCCGACGATCAGACTGACGGATGCGGCGTGCCAGCGGCTGAAAGCCCCGGCCGGTGCACGGGTGGAGTATTTCGATGCCGGATTTCCCGGCTTGGCGCTCAGGGTCTCCGGCCCCACTCCCGGACACCCCGAGGGGCGCAAGGCCTGGACGCTCTTTTACCGGCTCTCGCCCGGCCGGGGCGGAAAGCAGAAGCGGTTGACCCTGGATCCGCCCTACCCGGCTCTCGGGCTCGCCGCCGCACGCAAGAAGGCAGGGGATGCCCTCACCATGTTGGCGAAGGGCGCCGATCCGGCCGCCGAGATCGCCAAGGCCCGGGAAGAAGCCGCGCGTGTGCCGGACACGGTTGCGGGTGTGGTGGAGCTGTTCATCAAGCGCCATCTGCAGGAGAAGAAGCGGGCGCCGCGCTACATCGAAGAGACCAGGCGCAACTTCAACCTGCACGTCCTGCCGAAGTGGGAGCGACGCGACATCGCGCGCATCACCCGCCGGGAGGTGATCGAGCTGCTGGACGTGGTGGCGGACGGGGAGGATGGGCGCGGCGGCCCCATCGCCGCCAACCGCGTGCTGGCGGCCGTGCGCGCACTGTTCAACTTCGCCATGAAGCGCGGGATCATCGAGGCGACCCCGATATCCGGGATCGACCGGCCCGCCGACGAGACGCCGCGCGAGCGGACGCTCACTGCAGACGAATTGCGGGAGCTGTGGCCGCACTTCGAGGCGCTGGGCTACCCGTTCGGTTGGTTCTTCCAGCTCGTCCTGCTGACCGGGCAGCGCCGCAGCGAAGTCGCCGGGATGCGATGGGACGCCCTCGATCTGGAAGCGAAGACCTGGACCCTCGGCAGCGATGAAACCAAGCCCGGCCGAGGACATGTCGTGCCTCTCGCCGATCCGGCCGTGAGCATTCTCCGGTCATTGCCCCGGAAGGCGGCGTCCGGCAGCAACAAGCCGAGTCCGTACGTGTTCACGACCAAGGGCGACACGCCGAGCTCCGGCTTCTCGGTCGCGAAGCGCCGGATCGAGGAAGGAATCGCCAAGGTCCGCAAAGAAGCCAAGGCCGATCCGATGGCGCCGTGGCGTATCCACGACCTCCGCCGCACGGCCGCGACTGAAATGGGCCGTCTTGGGGTGTCCGAGTTTATCATCGGTCGCGTGTTGAACCATGCCGCCAAAGGGGTGACCGGCAGAGTTTACAACCGATACGAATATCTGAACGAGAAGCGCAGCGCCCTCGATCTGTGGGCGCGATACCTCGACACCCTGACGAAGCCCCCTGCCGCCAAGGTCGTGCCGCTGCGGCAGATCGCACCGTGACCGCGCGGAGGAGGGATACTGGCTCGTGATCAGCAGGACGATCAAAGAGCTGCACGGCATATTCCGGGATGAATGGCCGGAGGCCGAGCGTTATCCCAGTCACGCCGAGCTCTATCCGCTCGCCGTCCGCATTGGAATCCTCAAAGCGATCGAGGCCAAGAAAGGCAATCGGCCGAAACCGGTCCGGCGCCGGAAGTCAGAGTTGGTCAAGGCGGGAGAGAATTTCCTTGCCGAGCTCGCAAAGATCGGCCCCTGGACCGACAGCGGGTTGCCTGAACTGGTCATCTTTGACCGACGTGATATCGCCTTGGTTGAAGCAACCCGCATCTGCATCGACCTCGTGCTTGCCACCTTCACCACTGATCAGACTGACCCAGCTCGATACCTGGAGGAAGGTGTCGTCCAGGCATGGGCACAAGCAAGGGTTGACGTGTCGCTCACCAAAACCAAGGAGGAGACCCCGCTTTGTCAGGCCGTCACGCGAGCGCTCGAACTCGCGGGCATCGACCGGGCCGCAGAGACCGTGAGCGAGCATCTCCGGGGGCGTGAAAAACGGCAACGCAGCGGATCATCGCGTAACAAAGGTGGGCGCTAAAAACCCTGGTTAGCGCCCTTCGACTGACAGGCCATTCCGCGCCGTAACTCCGTGTCACCCCGCCGAACCATCGGCACTCGGTTAGCACGGAGGATAGATGCATCCCCACGCATACGAGCAGCTACGCGACCGTTCGCCGCGATCCCCGCGGCCGTCGCCCGACGACGAGACGTTGCTGACCGCTGTGCAGACCAGGGCGCGATACGGCGGCATCAGCTCGATGGGGTTATGGCGCTGGCGACGGAACCCTCGCATGCGCTTCCCGCAGCCGGTCATCATCAACGGCAGGGTTTACTTTCGGCTGGGGGAGCTGCGCGCCTGGGAGTCCGAACGCGCTGCCGAGGAGCAGAACTCACCCTAAGATGCAACGCCCCCGGACACCGGGGGCCGGTGACACGAGGGCGCACGTATCGTTTGGCGACGACGACGCGAACCTCATAGCAGCCGCTGGCCCCCCGCATAAGTTAAACGGATGGTTCGCCGATAAACCGGGGACCCCGACGATTCTGTGTGTGCGTGAGACTAAGCCGTGAACAAACCGCGCGCCCGCATCCTGGATTGGCGTCCGTTAAGACGAAATTCGCTCGTCGGCTTCGCTCGGGTCGAAACGACCGGCGAGCCGAAGTGGCAACCGATCCTCGACTTCGCGAACCATGTCGACCGATTGAGCTGGTCTCGGCAGGTACTGGCCGCGCTGGCCGCAGACGATCCCGATGCGCTCGAGGAGTCGGACGAGACATGAGCGCGAACATCTCGCTGATGATCGGCCCTCGCGCGGCGGAAAGTCGCCGCGGCGATGACTTCTACGAAACTCCGGAATGCGCGACGCACGCCTTGCTTAATGTCGAGCGATTCGACGGCGTGATATGGGAACCCGCGTGCGGCCTCGGCGCTATCAGCCGCGTCCTGGAATCCGTAGGCCACGAGGTCATCAGCACCGACCTCGTTGACCGCGGGTACGGACAGGGCCGCGTCGATTTCCTCCTGGAGTGGCAGCCGCGCGCCCCGAACATCGTCACTAATCCACCTTTCACACTCGCCGCTGCGTTCGCGCGCCATGCCGTCTGGCTGACCACAGGAAAGGTGGCTTTCCTCTGTCGCCTCCCGTGGCTTGAGACCCGCGAACGCTCCGTGATGTTCGCCGAAACACAGCTCGCGCGTGTCTGGGTATTCGAGGACCGCCTGCCCATGATGCACCGCCACGGCTACGAGGGCCCCAAACTTAAAAAGATTCCCGCTGCTTACGCGTGGTTCGTCTGGGACCACGCGCATTCCGGCGCCCCAATGCTCGGGTGGCTGCCATGAACACCCCCGACATCGCCGAAACCTGCTACATCGCCCAGAACATCGCCCGTAACTGCGGCTATGCCGTGTTCCCTTGTCTGAGTATGCCGGGGACAAAGAAAGACAAGACACCGGCAACCCCAAACGGCTTCAAGGATGCCGTCATCGATCCCGAAGCAGTCACCAATCTGTGGCGCCGTCATCCCGGCCCGCTAATCGGCATCGCATGCGGCGAACGCTCGAGGATTTCAGTGTTGGACGTGGATGTCAAGCATGAAACCGCCCGCGCCTGGTGGCACCAACACGAAACCCAGTTGCCCACTACCCGCGCCTATCGGACCCGCAGCGGTGGCCTGCATCTCTACTTTCAGCACGCTCCCGGCATTCGTAACGTTGAAGGCAAGCCGGTCCCCGGCATAGACGTGCGCGGCGAAGGCGGTTACGTCATTTTTTGGTTCGGCGCCGGTTGCGATTGTCTCGACCCCGCTCCGCCTGCTCCCTGGCCACATTGGCTGGCCCTACTCTTCTGGCCCCCGCCGAAGCCAAGAAAGACACCAGCGCATAGCGCCGCCGCGCCACTATCGAACTGCTACCTCAACGCAGTCCGCGGCCGCGCCATCGACCGCGTGCGCAACGCAGCCAAAGGTACCGGACACGACACACTTCGTGCAGCGGCGCGCACGCTCGCCGGTTTCGCATTTACCGACGAAGAAATAATCGCATGGCTCACCGAGGCGGCAGGGCAGGACTGGAGCCGCGTCGCTGAAACCATCGCTTGGGGCATCGCTGACGGTCGGAAGAACCCGATCGGAGAGGTGGCCTGATGGCTGCGGGATCAGGACGCACAGACTGGGTTCCGCCACCCGATAAAGAAGTGGCCACATTCTTATCAGCGGAGGAATGGATGAAACACGACTTCCCGGACCCCGAACCGTTGCTCGGGAGCCTGATCGTCGCAGGTGTGCGAATGTTCCTCGTAGGCCGCACCGGCCTCGGCAAAACGTTGTTCGGTTTCGCCATCGCCGTCGCGATGGCGAGCGGTTCGCCGATCCTGCACTGGAAAGCAGGCCGACCCGTCCGCGTTCTCTACATCGACGGCGAGATGCCCGGCGCGCTGATCCAGCAACGCTTGTGCGATGCCCTGCGTCGCCCGAGGGGCCCGAAACTGGACGGGCGCCTCATCATCTTCGCGCGCGACATGGAGGACGAATTTGCCAAACGGTTCCCCTGCCTCGGCCCGTTCAGGCCGCTCAATACTGAGGTCGGTCACAACTGGCTGCTCGCCCTGATCGACGCGATCGGCGGCGTTGATGTAGTGATTCTCGATAACGTCATGTCCCTACTCGAAGGGATCCAGAAGGAGGAAGAAACTTGGACCGGCGCTAATCCGCTTGTTGACAGCCTCTCCCGTCGGCGCATCGCCCAGATCTGGCTCGACCATACTGGGCACAGTACCAACCGCCAATACGGCACCTCCACTAAGTCCTGGCGGTTCGATACCCTTGGCATGATGACCGCATTGCCACCCGAGCAGCTACTTAAGGGCGAGGTGGGCTTCGCCCTCTCCTTCGAACCTCCGGATGGAAAATGCCGGCGCCGAACACCCGATAATTGGGTCGACTTCGAACCCTGTATCATTCGGCTCAAGGATGATCACTGGACCTCCGAACCGATAGGAGGCAAGGCGAAAGACGTCGCCAAGGTCGCGCCATCGCGGAAACCGTTCTACGACGCGCTCACCTCGGCCATCACCAAAAGCACTGACGGTCCCGGAAGAACCACGCTAGATACCTGGCGAGATGAGTGCCTGCGACGCGGCCTAATCGAAAAAGCAACTGATGGCGAAACTTACAAGATCCGCGATGCCCGTTATCGAGACTTCCGAAAAGCGAAAAGCGAGCTAATCGCTGCAAACTGGATCGCTATCGACGGCGATGTCGTACTCGACCTACACGGGAAATGGAGCTAATGGGAAAGAACAGCGCAATAGAGTGGTGCGACCATTCCTTCAGCCCATGGTACGGCTGCACCAAAGTAAGCGATGGCTGCGACCACTGCTACGCCGAGGCATGGGCGGCGCGCTACAACAAGGCAGTCTGGGGCGGCGAGCGCACCCCCGCCAGCGAGAGCACATGGCAACAACCGCAGAAGTGGAATCGTGAAGCGGCAAAGCTGGGTATACGATACAAGGTGTTCTGCGCCGAACTTGCGGACGTATTCGACAATCAGGCTCCTGCCAGGGAGCGCGACCGGCTGTGGAAACTCATCTGCTGTACTCCGAACCTGGATTGGCAGATACTTACAAAACGGCCGCAGAACATCCGCAAAATGCTCCCCGACGATTGGGGAGACGGCTATCCGAATGTCTGGCTGGGCGTGACCGCAGAGAACCAAGTCGAGTGCAATCGACGCATTCCGATCCTCCAGCAGATACCAGCTGTCATTCGGTTCCTGAGTTGCGAGCCATTGCTCGATGGTATCAACCTGGACCTTTGCGGCATTCATTGGCTGATCTGTGGCGGCGAATCCGGTCCCGGAAGGCGTTCTGTGGACCTGAGGTGGGCGCGGGCGCTTCGTGATCAGTGCCGCGCAGACGGCATCGCGTTCTTCATGAAGCAGGTGGACAAAGTGCTGCCCATCCCCCCCGACTTGTTCATTCGCGAATACCCTGACCGACGGCCCGCGCAGCGCGCAGCGCCCTTATAGGCGCCTGCGCGGATTGCGCGATAGCGCGCAAGCCGCGTTGCACGAGGCTGCGCGACACCTGCGCGTGGCTGCGCGAGCCATTCTGCGGGATAACCCCTATCGCGCAGCCCGGCAAGGTGGCATCTCTCACGGCGTTCCGTCCCACGGCTTAGTGCAGGACGTCCAGCCTCCAGTGCCCCAGTTCGCGGACTGAACGTCTCCGGCGGTATGGCGACGCCGATGCGTAATCCAGCGCTGAGCACGATGATACGGCGCGTCGTGGATTATATGGCAGCGCTGGCAAGGGCAGGTCCGGCCAGCGTGCCCGCCGACCGCGGGAATCGCGCCAGGTCTGCTGGACGGGATTGGAACTGAGCCACTTCTTACCCTGCGCTGCGGATGCTTCCAGCCCTGCCAGCGGCTTCTCTAGGCAAGCACCAGATACATGATCATGTGCTCGCGCTGGGATTGCCATGTAAACCTTAGATGTTCTACCGCCCTTGCTCATCACAGAGGGCCGCGGGTAACACCCGGGTAACGGCATACACCATATGTCCACCGTCACGTCACCCCCAGGCCGTCGCCAGCGCACCGATGTGGCACGTCTGCCGCTTCGCTGGGCTGCCACGAGTAAGACGCGCGAGGGCGAGCTGTATCGCCGCGTGGTTCGCCAGCTTCGCGAGCACGTCGGAGGCAAGCCGAGCCATGCCCAGGAGCTACTGATCGGCCGGATTGCGTGGCTTCAAGTGCATCTCGCGCACATCGACGAACGGGCGATGAAGGATGGCGGCCTGTCGCCGCATGCTACGCGCGAATACTTGGCCTGGTCCGGGGCGATCTGCCGGCTGTTGCATGGGCTCGGCCTGCAGCCGGCAGCGGCGCGGGAGTCGACGCTGGCCGAGCAGCTAGCCGCCAAACGGGTCACCAGGGGTGAACCTACAGGCTATCCCGGCCGTGCCTGGGATATCGAGCCTCCCGGGCCAAGGGCGGCTGTAGCCTCGTCTGAGGCCGGGGAAACGCCATGATCGTTGCGCCGCATCCGCTGGATTGGTTCGAAGCGCTCAAGTGGCTTGATGGCCGGAGCCTGCTGGACGTCATTGAGCCGTATAGGCGGGCGATCTTCGAGCAGGCGCTTTACACGTTCGGCCCGGACGGCTTCCCGGTCTATAATAGGGTATTGAGTGGCCGGGCGAAGAAGAATTTCAAAACGGCCGATCTGACGCTTGCCGGGCTGTATCGCTTGCTTGCATGGCCAAGCCCGGCTGGAAACGATGCCTTCGTCATCGCGAACGATGAGGAGCAGGCGGGCGATGATCTGAGCCTCGCCAAGAAGCTGATTGTGGCCAACCCGGTACTGGCCAGGGAGGTGAAGGTTCTGGAGAAAGCGATCGTTCGGAAGGACGGCCGCGGCAAGCTGCAGATTTTGCCGGCGCAGGATGTGGCTGGGTTGCATGGCAAAACTTACCTGTTCCTCGGCTTCGATGAAATTCACGGTTACCGAAATTACGATCTGTTTGAGGCTTTGAGCCCTGATCCGACGCGGCTGGATACCCTGGTTTGGATTACGAGTTATGCGGGTGTGCGGCATGCGCCGGGCATTCCGCTGTTCGACATGATGCAGATCGGCAAGGCGGGTGAGGACCCGCGAATGTTTTTCACCTGGTATGGCGGGGATTTCACGACTGATCCGGCGCTGATGGGCGAGGAGGTGGCACCGGAGCAGCGGGCGAATCCGAGCATGGCGAGCTGGGGGAATGAGAATTACCTGGACGACCAGAGGCGGCGGTTGCCGCCGCACAAGTTCCGGCGGCTGCATTTAAACTTGCCGGGTGCGCCGGATGGGGCTGCGTTCAACGCGGAGAGCGTGCTGCGGTGCGTGGTGCGGGGGCGGAAGAGCAACTGGCCGCGGCGGGAAATCAGCTATCTGGCATTTGTCGACATGTCCGGCGGGAGTGCTGCGGATGCGGTGCTCGCCATTGGGCATGTGGAAGATGGCAGGGTGGTCGTTGATCTGTTGATATCGCAGACTGGAGCGGCGCCGTTCAATCCGCACCATGCGGTGGAGAAGTTCGTCGAGGCGATGCGTGAGTATAGGGTATATCGGGTATTTGGTGACAAGTTTGCTGGGGAGACGTTCCGGGCGGATTTTGAGGAGGTCGGCGCTCGTTACGTGGTATGCGACCAGCCGGCGCATAAGTTGTATGAGGTATTGGATTCGAAAGTGAATGCGGGGCTGGTGGAGTTGCCTGACGTATCGAAGCTGCAGGAGCAGTTGCTAAGCTTGGTGGTGAAAGGTGGGGGGAAGATCGGGCCATTGCCGGGTGATCACGATGACTGGTCGAATGCGGTTGCCGGGTTGGTTCATATTGCGGCGGTGGAGGAAGGGGCGCCGGCGCTGATCCGGCCGGAAGCAGCGCTAATGGATGACCGGCCGGTTAAGATGCCGCGGTGGACGCAGGCGATTGTGTCGGTAGTAGCGATTGGCAGGGACGGTATGGCAGCGATCGGCTACTTTGCCAAGCATATGGTTTACACGATGCAGGAGCCGGCGCCGTTGACGTTGGTTGACGGGTCATACGAAGCGCTGACGGGCGCGACGATGGCGGAGATGTTTGATCGGTTGGAGGATCTGCACCGGGAGATTGCGGGTGCGCGGATGCACATGGCGTCCGTTCCGGAGAAATATTTGCAGCATGCGCATTTGGAAGGCCTGGCGGCAGAGGCGTGGCCGAAGGAGCTTCTGCAGGATTTGCCTGGGCTGGCGTTGAACGCGGCGGGGCATGTGCATCGTGGGTGGTTTAAGATCGCGGAGCGTGCGGAGGCGCGAGGCATACCGTGGCATGGGGCGCTAACCTATCGGGCGAACGAGCGGCTGGATGACAATCCGTTGAAGCTGATGCTGCTGATCGCGATCGCGCTGGGGCTGACGGTGGAGAGTTCGCGGCATACGCCCGTGTTGCCGAGTGCGCAGCTTCTAATGCACGGGCATCGGCTAGACTTGAGGAGGCGCTGGCGGCGCTGGAGCTGGAGGAAAAGGTGCGGGCGGAGCGGCGCGCGCGGCGGCCGAGCCAATTCGATAAGAAAGCGTTTTATGCTTCGCGTGCATGGCACGCGCTGAGATACCGGGTGATCAAGGAGAACGCGAGGCGGCATGGTGGTGTGCCGACGTGTGAGGTTTGCGGGGCCAAGCGTGGGCCCGGGGTTACGATGCACTGCGATCATGTCGTACCGCTAAGTGTGGACTGGTCGCGACGGCTGGATCCGGCGAACTGTCAGGTCATGTGCGCTAGCTGCAACCTGGGGAAATCGAACTGCGATGACGTGGACTGGCGCCCTCCCGGGGGGGGCGGCGCAGGAGCATCAGCGCAGTGACGGGTGGGCCCATCATGCCAGCGACCTAGGTGGAAGAGACACAGAACCAATACATCGTCAGGCTCATAACCTGAAGGTCCCAGGTTCAAATCCTGGCCCCGCAACCAACCAACCAATCCCCAGCTCCGGGGGGCCAGTGGGGGACCAAACCACCGCCCACCTTGGCCTCCCCAGTATTACCAAGCACGTGACGCATGCTGCTGATCCAGCCCGCACCACAATAGCTCTGCTGTTTCCGCCCCAGCGCCGTCCGGCGCACGAGCCAGCTTGTGCGGTCGCCGATCACGCGGAACAGTTCCCTGGCCTTCCTGATCCGGCGGAGTGGGCGGTCGATCCCGAAGTGACAGTTTATTGGCCCGCGCCAGTTAGTCCCATCCAACACACTAACCGCACGTCCTCTTTGGTGATCGGCGGCACGGGTGCAGGCGGCTCAAACTTCTCGAGGCCGGTGGCGATTACCCATTCCACTAGGCGTGCACTGCGACCGACTGCAGGTCCTGAGCGGTCACGAAACTGCTCGCGCAAAAGGGCCTCCTCCCTCCGAGGCCAGGGAGATTCGAGGATATCGAGCGCACGGGAACCCGCTCTGGCTCCACGTCGTGTGGCGGATGGCTCCGGATAAATCCGCCACCTGACGATTGAACGGGCGCACCTGCAGCTGCAGGTTCCGCGGGTCGGACAAAAGCTCCCACTCCGCCATGATGTCCCGGAGGGCGACCTCCCAGAACCCAAAGACATTCTCGGCGAGCGCCGACGGCACGTGACGCCGTGTTTGCTCCGTGCAATCGATCAGGCGCAAGCAGGTGCCGGTCTCGCGGACAATGTCACGCGCGTCGGTCGACGGCTTCCAGCCCGAATGCGCCGGGACGAAGCGTAGGAAAGTACAGACTCCCCTCGGACAGCTCCACTTCGGCACAAAACAACACGCCGGGTACCGTTCCCTTCCGCATTCCGCTGCCGGCGCGTCCGAGCAGCTCGAGACCGCACGGCGATCCGTTTGCAAGGCCGCGCGAAGGCGCTGGCGATACTCCTCACCGGTTTGTGCCGCGGCCTGGGTACCGCTCTGTTCGTAAATGGTTGCTTCCTCTCGGGCCAGCTTTTTTATTTCGGCGCGAGTATCCGCGAAGACCTGCTCGCCGGTCATTACCCCATCGAGCGGCATAGTGGCCACCCCGATCGTTTTCGCCGCCTGGGCGAGTTTGCGCAGTATGCGCTCCTGCAACGTCAATAACGCGTTCAGGCGGTCGGCAGGGAACACGGTCCTCAGGAACACACGCGAATGGGGGCTGCCGATGCGATGACAGCCTGGTCGGTGTTTTGTGGCCTTACCGCAGCGGCATTCAGCTTTGGCTCCCTACTTGTCGTGCGCGTGCTGTTCGGCATGGGCGAAGGGCCACTGAGCTCCACCATCAACAAGCTGGTTAATCAATGGTTTCCCCGCCGGGAGCAGGCGAGCGCCGTGGGCGTGGCCAACGTCGGAACGCCCTTGGGCGGCGCTATCGCGGGTCCGATTGTCGGCCTGATAGCCGTGGCATCCGGCTGGCGAACCTCGTTTATTGTGATAGCCGTGATGGGCTTTGCCCGGACCGCACTGTGGACTTGGTTCGCTGCCGATCGACCGAAAGAGCACCGCTGGATTAGTGGCGCGGAACGCTCAGTCATCGAAACCGACCAAGTAGCTGATATGGCTGTAGAGGAGGTACCGCTCGCAACCTATTTACGGCGCCCCGCAATCCTGGCGACTGCATTTGCTTTCTTCGGGTATGGCTCTGCTGTACTTCTTCCTCGCCTGGATTCCGAGTTATCTGACAATGGCAAGACATCTCAGCGTCAAGAGCATGAGTATTGTTTCGGTGATACCTTGGCTATTGGGGTTCATCGGTTTGGCGCTTGGTGGATTCCTGACCGATTTCATCTTTCGGGTGACCCGCAGCTCGCCCTTTCCGGGTCGAGGAAGATCAGGGTATTTCCGACGGTGTCGCCGACCAGAAGATATTGGTAGTCGGGCGTGAGAGCTATGGGTGCGGCTCCCGCAGTGCCGGGATACGGGGCAGCTCTTTTTGCGTTCGGACATCCACGAGGGTGATCGATGCCGCCGCTGAGTTCAGCACAAACGCCATTTGGCGCACGGGAGCAGCGCGGCCGGCAACCGGAACCACGCCGAGCTTCACCATTACCTGACTCTGTCACATGTCCCACAAAGTTGGGGTCTCCCAAGGAAGAGCAGGGACGCAACACGCGCTTGCTCCCAGAGCTTTCGGTTAGCACTCGCAACGTTCCGGCATGGTGGCGCCGGCCTGCGCACCGGCTGGTTCCAAGGCATCGCGCCGCTCGACAACGCTGTTCTCTGTGGCAATCCATGGTGGCACTATTGCCGGGATTCTCTCGGTGGGTGGAGGGCCAGCCAATGACCAGGGAAATCTCTGAAACCGATCTCAACGAAATAATGCGCAACCCTCGGGGTTTTTTCTCGGAGCCGCGGGATGTTGTCGCCCATCCACAACTCTCTCGAGAGCATAAGCTCGCGATTCTGCGCCAATGGGAATAGGATGCTCTTCGTCTGTCGGCGTCTGAATCGGAAGGTATGGGCGGCGGTGAGGAGAGCATGCTCGGCAGGGTAGAAAGCGCTATCCAAGCCGTGGCGGCCTTGCCGTAGAGAAGGATTGTGGGCGCCTCCTGACGGATTATGCGCGCGCTCGTTACCTCCGCGTGGCGGTCCGCCGCCCAGAAGCGGCTCCACTCCGACCTTGTTCCTGCCGGACATGGCCGCGCGGTTCCAATCGCTGCCGACGTTCGCGACGAGCAGAGCGTCGCCGCTGCGATTGCTGGTGCGGAGGGAGTGGTCAACGCGGTCTCTGGCTACGTCGAGGAAGGCCACGTTACATACACAGGGATTTACGTTCAAGGCGCGCTCAATGTCGCCCGGGCCTGCGAACTACAGAAGATCAGCCGCCTCATTCATATCTCCGGGATCGGAGCCGATCCTGCTTCATCGTCGCCCTACATCCGCGTGCGGGGTCAAGGTGAGCAGGAAGTGCGGAAGGCGTTTGCGCAAGCAACCATACTCCGGCCAAGCGTTATGTTCGCCCGCGACGACGCCTTTCTCAATGCACTCGTCGCATTGGCGCGATCATCGCCCACTATCCCCTTGATCGGTGGCGGCCCGCACGCGGCTGCAGCCCGTCCATGTCGACGATGTCGCGGAGGCAGCCTGTGTCGCTCTACATAATCCGGCTGCTCCTGGTGGCACCTACGAGATCGGCGGACCCGCGAGCTACACGCTCAGGGAGATCGTCGAGATGATCCTGGCCCGAATGCGGCGCCAGCGTATTCTCCTACCAATCCCGTTCGCGTTGGCTGACCCGCTCGCCCACTTGCTTGAGCGCTTGCCGCGTGCTCCACTAACCGTTGCTCAGATGGATCTTCTTAAAGCCGACAACGTTGCGGCCTCAGGTTCGCCGGGTCTCTCGGATCTAGGCATCGTCCCAAAGAAGCTGCAGGACGTCATCGCGGAGCTACTGGTCCGCCGATTCTGGTCGTCCCGAGCAACGCATTCACCAGCCAGCCGGCCTTCGAAGCCTCGATCAGCCGCATCCGTCCCCCGGCGAGTTCGCCGCGAGAATGTAAGATAAGTCGACGTTCTATTACATTCCGGGAAATTGAGCATCGATCACCTTTGAGCCCCGCACAACTGGGTAAAGCGTCTCAGTTCGACGGGACCTCTTGTGCGCACGTCGGTGCCGGGACGGGCAACGGCCCAGCCTCACGCATGGCAGCAAACAGCGTGCAGGCTGAGCAGCACTTGGCGATCGCGGCTTGCCAAGTGAGCGAAGGATGGCGACCGGGACGATGTCAGCCTCCTCCCGCCTCAACCGCTGCGTCGATAAGGCATGCTGAGACCAGTCCGATCAGGACCTGGCGGGTTCGTGCGGAGATCTCGTCTAACGACGGTGTCCATGCGAGCCGCGTTTCCGCGTAGGCGCGAAACTCTTCGAGCGTAGGTATCTGAAGGAGATGAAGCTCCGCGAGGAACTCCTCCGCCTGCTGCCTCGCCTCACGCGCCCGGTTCCTGAGCTCCGCCCAGCTTGCCGTGTGGGCAAGCATATCGCGTGTCTGGTTGACGATACTGTCGATGGGAAAAGAGACCGCTAATTGCTGGGCAACCTTCTCAATGACACGACTACCTAGTCTCTGCTCGCCGCGGAGCAGGCTATCAGGCGGCGATTGAAGATCCCAAACAACTCCGAGCCACGAAAGGGTTTTCAAAATATAGAATGTCGCATCGTACTGCCACCAGCGAAAGCCCTGCCGGGTAGCTGACTGATAGGCATGATGATTATTGTGCCAGCCTTCGCCCATGGTGAGGAATGCCAGAAATGGGTTGTTTCGTGATTTATCACCTGTGATATACGATTGGCGCCCGGCGACGTGGGCGATCGAATTAATGCTGAATGTCACATGCCAGACAGCGACCGTGCTCCAGCAGAAACCGACAACCAGCCCAGGCCAGCCGGCCATGAGCCAGCACATCAACGCCAACACGCCGGCCGGCAGATAGGGATGTCGGTCTAACCACCGCAACTCAGGGAAGCGGTAGAGATCTCGCACAACCCGATAGTCTGTTTCCGCGTGCTGAGGCACAAAGATCCAGCCGACATGCGCATAGAGCAGTCCGTGCCGGTGCGGCGAATGAATATCCTGGTCCGTATCCGAGGTACCGATGATGCTGCCGATGCTTCTCGGCCCACCACAGTACTCCGCACTGAGCGGAGGTCTGGCTGAGAAGGCCAAGACAGAATTGGAACAACCGACTGGTCTTGAACGAACGATGAGCGAAATACCGATGGTACCCGGCACCGATTGAGAAGATGCGAACCCAATACAACACGATTCCAAGAATCAGCGCCTGCCTTGTGACCCCGGTTATCAGCGCCGCGAGGCAGGCAAGATGCGCCGAGAGAAACGCGGCGGTTGACGGATAGACGATGTCAGTCTTGGAAGCTGGTTGGTCGTGCATAGCACATCCCGTAAGCAATTGCGGCAGTTCACGAACTCAGGTGGTGCAGCACAGTCTACAGGGACTCTGACCTGAGGCCAAAGGCAGAATTTCCGACGGGAGTCGGGCCATGTCTTGCGCGCCTCGAGCAAACCACACTAGGGCTGGAGTCACGCGGCCACTGGATCAGCAGAGGGCCGGCCCTTCATTTTTATCTCGATAAAGTCCACGGCATTCTGCACCGTAGTGATGTGCTCCGCTTCCGCCTGCGGGATCTTGACCTCAAACGCTTCCTCAAAGGCTATCATCAATTCGGCCTTGTCGAGCCTATCTGCCTCCAGATCGTCAACGAATGACGCCTCGGGAAATACGGCCTCCAGTGGAACCCCGAGGTGGTCCCGTGTTATACGCATGACCCGATCGAGCGTATCGTTGCTCAATTCGGCCCCCTCGCATATCGCCCCGCAGCATCATTAGCTTTTCCTGCGGCGATGACTCGCATTCCGGGTGAGCCCACTTAGCACGTCACATGGAACAGGCCGATCTTCTTGCCACGTGTCTCGTTGAAGATGCGAAATGCCTTCGGCGTGGGCTGGATCACGATCTCGCATCCTTTCTTGGCCAGATAGGCCTCGGCTTCGGGTGAGAGCCGCACATTGCCCTCTTGCCCCGACCCTATGACCAGCAACTCGGCTCCCTTCTCAAACACGAATTTTGTCTCGTCTTTCGATATAAGATGTGAGGTGCCGTAAAGCCTCTTCGAGAGCTTCTTCTTCCGCTTCACGATATCGCCCTTGAGCCGAATGACGACGTCACGGTTGTACGTCTCTCCATCGATTGTGATATTGCCAAACTCTGTGCCATCGATTCGCATCGTCGGCTCCTTCATTGTGCCCTGGCTCCCGACGTGAGACGACCCGGAACCAGGCACCTGCTGCGCTAGCGGCATATCCGCGGGGCAGACTGGTTGATAGTCTTGTCAAACACCAAAGAGATATCAGGCATTATCTTCGGTGCGGAGGCAAGGCGAGTCGGGCTGGCGGCAGCATGCAGATCTGTGGGGCGCTCCAGCTTGGGCGACCAACGGCGGCCAGTCCGAGCGGTATTACACGGTGGGAGACCGGTCTCTGCCCGCGAACGGCCCCGCGATTGTGCGCGCTCTGCCGCAACATCCTACGCCCGGTCCGTTCAGGGGGTCTTCTGTTTTGACCTGCTCATGATATCCTTAACTTTGCCCAATGCTTTCTGGGCCTTTCCGGCGGCCTGGTCCGACTTACCTTCAGCCTGCAGCTTGGCGCTACCGATCATCCTACCAACGGCGGACTTGACGACGCCCTTACCCCGTTGGACCACTCCCGCAATGCGGGTTTTGTCCATTGCCGCCTCCCAACGGCTCGAGTTGGAGCAATGTAAATAGACAGAAGCGGCAGCATTTCCAGGGACCCGCGGCATGATGACCCGCGACGTTTTGGGATAGGCGTCCTGCCGGACGCACAGTGGCCGGCTTGGTAGGGAATGCGCTGAGTACCCGAAGGCTACGGGGAGGTGGCAGCCATCAAGGCTGACGGGCTATCGCGCGTGTTCAACCCCTCCAGGAAGCGGACGTAGTGGTCCGGCAGCCCATGGGCGCGGGCGCCTTCCCGCAACAAGGTGATGTACCGGAGCGACGGGCGGCGGTCGATCTCATCACCCTGGGCGATGTAGGTCACCACACGCAGCGTGTTACCTTCCGCGTCCTCTGTGTCCAGCCACAGCTGGTGGTAGCACCACCATGGAATCCCCTCCGAAGCATCCAGGCGGACAAGGTCGCGGCGTGTGATCGCATACAGAACGCCCCAAACTTCGGCTTGCGGATCAGCCTCCAGGTTGGCGGGCGCCGCCCTACCCCTTGGCCATCCTTCAAGGTTGAAACGTAGCCGATAGCCGCGCGCATGACCGGCGCGCCACTCCAAGGGTGACATGCCGCGCCAGCCGCGAAAGACGCTGTCGTTCATATTGGCGCCGTACGCGAAGTACCAGACCCGCTCGTCAGGTGGCCCGACGAGGCGGATTCCGGAGAGCCGATACAAGCACCAGGACAGTACCCACGATCGGGCAACGAGCATGGGGATCTTGAGCAGCACCCTCAGCGCACGCATCGATTGGCACCGTGCGGAGATAGAAGAAGGTCGACGGTTTCATCCTTACATTAAAGTTCGCTTGAGAACAATCAGAAAGCAAGTCTTCAGGACCGGAAAGATCTCGGTACTGGTGAGGCTCCCGCCACCGGGTTGACGCCACTGGGACATTTGGCACCGCCGTCCTTTTACCGGTGCCAAGAGAGGGAGACGCGAGTGAGTCCGGTTCGTTGTGCAGTCTCTTTAGTCACTGTCGGATGTTGGCCGGAGCGCCGATGATTTCGGGCCGCTACACTTAGCCATCGCCAACGCGCGGCACCCATGAACGGAAGAACGCCGCTACATACCATGTCCTCTGGGACACAGGTCTCTGAGCGCGTTCCAATGAAACAATCGAGGACTTGGCGGCGGGGTCTGTTCGACACACCGAGGCCGCCGAGCCAGTGCAGCCGGCGCTGCAAGGCAGCCCGGAATTCATGTCTCACTGTCGAATGCCCGGGTTTGCCAAAGCTTCCCCAGGGATCTCGCCCAATCACCGAGGACGGGCTATATTTTAGCTACCCGGCTTCGACCCTGCGGGTCGGAGGCGCATAGAGATGACTGTTCCAAACCGCCTGGCTGGACGTCTGGTGGGGGCTATATTGGCTGGCGCACTCGCATTGTGGGTCAGCGGGCCGGGTACCGGTCGGCCGTCACCCGCTATGCCGCCCACCGCTGCGCTCATCGCGCTGGATGGCGCGATCGATCCGGCAAGCGCCGCCTATGTCGTTCATTCCCTGTCTCTGGCGCAGCGACTGCGGGTCTCTGTTATCGGTACTCCGCCTGGACACGCCCGGAGGACTGGAGATAGCGATGCGCGATATCATCCGCGCGATGCTCGCCTCACCCGTGCCTGTGATCGCCTATGTGGCACCCAGTGGTGCCCGTGCCGCCAGTGCGGGGACGTACATTCTCTACGCGAGCGCACTGGCCGCTATGGCACCCGGTACCAATCTGGGCGCTGCTACTCCGGTCTCGCTGTTCGGCGGGACGGCATTGCCACCGCCCGAAGGAAAGCCGGCCGCAGGCGCCCGGGATCGCGGACAGCCGGCAGCTGGGGGGTCTGAGACGGATGCGATGTTGGCAAAGGTCACCAACGATGCCGTCGCGTATATCCGCAGCCTGGCCACGATGCACAACCGCAACGCCGACTGGGCGGAGCAGGCCGTGCGCCAGGCGGCCAGCCTGCCTTACGATGCTGCGCTCGCCCAGCACGTGATCGATCTGGTCGCGCCCACACTCGCCGATTTGCTCGCTCAGGCCGACGGCCGCGTGGTCGTCGTGCGTAACAGCCAGACCCGGCTTGCGACGCGGGGGCTGCAGGTCGTCACGCTGAACCCCGACTGGCGCGATCGCCTGCTCAGCACCATCAGCGATCCTGAAGTCGTTTACCTGCTGTTGCTCGCTGGCCTCGTGTCTATTGGCTTCGAGCTGACGCATCCGGGCCTGATTGCTCCCGGGGTGATTGGATCGATCTGCCTGCTGGTCGGTGGCTATGGCCTCGATCTTCTGCCGATCGACTATGCGGGGGTCGCGCTGACGCTGCTCGGTATCGGGCTGATGACCGCCGAGGCCTTTATTCCTGCCTTCGGTGCCTTCGTACTGGGCGGCGCCACCGCGTTCGCGATCGGCTCCGTGATGACGTTCGAGGATCCTGGCTTTCGACCGTCACTGCCGGTGATAGCTGGTGCAACGCTGACCATAGCTGCGCTGTGCGGAATCGTTCTTTCGCTGCTGATCCGAGCCCGACGGCGACCATTGGCAACAGGGCCCGGAGCACTGTTCGGCCGCGCAGGATGCGTGATCCGCTGGACGGGATACGAAGGCGAGGTCCTGGTTCAGGGTGAGCACTGGCGGGCTCGCGCCGAACATCCGCTGATGCCCGGTCAGGCCGTGCGGGTGGTAGGCCGTCAGGGACTTGTGCTGCTGGTCGAGCATGCTGGCGGGGGTAGGGAATGAGCCTGGGCGCCGGCATCGGCTATGTCGTGTTCCTGGCGATCGTGATCCTCATTGTGGCATCCTCGGTCCGGGTCATGCGCGAATACCAGCGTGCGGTTGTGTTCACGCTCGGGAGATTTACCGGGGTCAAAGGGCCCGGGATTTTTCTGCTTATTCCTTACGCGCAGCAGATGGTGCGCATCGATCTCCGCACGGTCGTGCTCGACGTGCCGAGCCAGGATGTGATCTCGCGCGACAACGTTTCGGTGAAGGTGAATGCGGTGGTGTATTTCCGCGTAATCGACCCCGACAGGGCGGTGATCCAGGTGGAAAATTTCCTCCAGGCGACCAGTCAGCTGGCACAGACGACATTACGTTCGGTTCTGGGCAAGCACATGCTGGACGAGATGCTGGCCGAGCGTGATCGCTTGAATGCCGCCATCCAGGAGATCCTTGATGCCCAGACCGAGGCGTGGGGCATCAAGGTCTCCAATGTCGAGATCAAGCAGGTCGATCTCGATCTCAGTATGGTACGCGCCATTGCTCGTCAAGCCGAGGCGGAGCGTGACCGCCGGGCGAAAATCATCAATGCCGAGGGTGAGCAGCAGGCGGCACAAAAGCTGGTCGAGGCAGCGCAGATCCTGGCCGCCGACCCGGGTGCGATGCAGCTCCGCTACCTGGGGACCCTGCATGCGATCGCCGGCGAGCGCAGCTCGACGATTGTGTTTCCATTCCCGATCGACCTCGGCACGGTGCTCAAGCGCGAAGAGCGGCCAGGCGAGCCACCAAATGCATCGTGAACTACGACAAGCAACAGGTCATCTTGGGCGGAACAACGTCAATGGAAAACCACCGCGCCTGCGGCATACGCCGGCATTACGGCACCAATTACCATCACTAACCGCCGGTTTCGACGCATCATACCGGTCTGAGTGGCGTCGGTGAATGCGATACTGTATGAATGGTGGTTTCACCCTCCGAAAGCGCAGCAAGCCCGGTCAATCTACCTTCAGGCGCTCCGTTGGTCCCCAAGGGGCACTCAAGACTTCGGTCACGTTTTTGTCATAGGATGCGAAGGACAACAGGGGAAGTTCCAGCAGTGGACGAGGACAGGCTTAACCTTTCCGTTCGTAAGTTCCTGAAGGAGGTTGGCGTGACCTCTCAGCGCGTCATCGAAAACGCCGTGCGGGATGCGGTGAAGTCGGGGCAACTCGCGGGGAACGAGACGCTCCGGGCGAGAATGATACTTGAGGTGGATGGCATAGCCATCCAGCATCTCGTCGAGGGCGAGATTGAGCTCGGCTGATATCCGGCACAGCCGCAAAGTATCCGTTCCACGGATAGACCCCACCGTTAGTCCGGATTTCGCAACTCGCTCCGATTCGCAAGAATTTTGCATCTGGCGGTGGCTCTGAAGGGCGCGGATAAGGCGGGTTTTGCCGGAGCGATTTGCCTAAAACCGGCTGCGGTGCCGACCAAGTCTCTGGCGCGGCGCATTGCCGGTTTGGCACGGTGTCTGCCGCCCCGGCAACCGAGAGTAACCAGTCGCCCAGTTCCGCCAAACCCGCACCACTATGCACAAACCCACGCTCGCCCCGGATGTTGCTTGCGCATCGAGAAGACAGGCCTGGTGCTTTTCCGAGCCCCAATCGACGCCGGCAAACCATGCCAAAGTTTCTTCCGCCATCGCGTTTTCCCCTTCTGTGACATATGCGAGCCTGTCACGACGCTTTGCCGATCGTAAGCGATTCGGCGGCACCACATGGGCGGCGCGCGGCATTCGTGTGATCGAAGGGCCGCATGGATGAGACGCTAAACGGATCCGGCCCTGATGAGAGCGCTCATACGACAGATCGTAAGAGCGCACACAACGTCCGAGTGGAGGTTATCACGCGGGGCGAGCGCCGGCGGAGTTGGACGCTGGAGCAAAAGCGCGAGATTGTGGCTGAGAGCCTCGGGCCCGAACTGACCCCGAGCGAGGTGGCGCGCAAATACGCGATCGGTACGGGGCAGCTTTATACCTGGCGTCGAGAACTGTTGCCGGCTCCGACGGAGCGGATGAGGCGGCCGACACGGTTTGCGCAAGTGGAGCTGGCGCCGACGCGGCTGGCCGGCCAGCTACCGGCTGAGCCGCCCGCCCCGCCAGTAACGATCCCGCAATCGCCCCGGCCGCTGGGAATAATCGAGATCGTGCTGCCGGGCGGCATATTGGTGCGCGTTGATGGGCAGGTAGATGATCGGGCATTGCGGCGAGTCCTGGGCATGCTGCAAGGCCGATGATCACACTCGCACCCGGCCTGCGCGTGTATCTCGCCTGCGGCGTGACCGATATGCGCAAGGGTATGGTGGGGCTGGCAATGCTGGTGCAGCAGTCGCTGCGCGACAACCCGTTCGATGGCGCTGTGTATGCCTTCCGCGGGCGTCGCGCAGGACTGATCAAGCTGATATGGCATGATGGCGCCGGCCTGTGCATGCTGACCAAGCGGCTGGAGCATGGGCAGTTTGTTTGGCCGTCATCCGAGACGACTGGCCGGATCATGCTCTCGAGCGCGCAATTGGCGGCGCTGCTGGATGGCTGTGAATGGCGCGCAGCGCAGCCGCGACGAGCACCGGAACTGGCGGGATAAAAACCCGCGTCGCCGATAAAAATCGGCTGGCACCGATTCGGCGGCGTCGTTCAGAATCGCAGCGTGCAAATCGATCTGGACAACCTGCCTGACGATCCCGCGACGCTGCAGCAAATGCTGCGCGACGTCGTGCGAGAGCTCAATACCGAGAATGACAAGCTGCGCCTGCTCATTCATCGGCTGGTGCGCCATCGGTTCGGCCGCCGCTCCGAGCAACTCACCGATGACCAGTTGCAATTGGGGCTCGAGGATCTGGAGCAAACGGTCGCCGCGAACCAGGCGGCACAGGACACTATTGCACCAGAGCCGAAGGAGCAGAAGCGCCGAGCGGCACCGGCGCAGCGCAATCTCGGCGATCTGCCGGCACACTTGCCGCGCTACGAGGTGGTGGTGGACATCGAGCACCGCGAGTGCCCCTGCTGTGGTGGCGCGCTGCATGTGATCGGCGAAACGCGCAGCCAACAGCTCGATATCGTGCCCGCGCAGCTTCGGGTGCGGGTCACGCGCCGGCCGCGTTACGCCTGCCGGGCGTGCGAGGGAACCGTGGTGCAGGCGCCAGCGCCGGAGCGCCCGATCGATGGCGGCCTGGCGACCGAGGCCATGGTGGTGCATGTGCTGGTCAGCAAGTATTGCGACTCGCTGCCGCTGCATCGACAGTCCAAGATGCTGGCGCGGCAGGGCATCGATCTGGATCGCTCGACGCTGAGCAACTGGGTTGGCCGAGCCTGCTGGTGGCTGAAGCCGCTTTATGACCTGGTGGTCAGCACGGTGCTGTCGTCTGAGAAGGTCTTTGCGGATGACACGACATTGCCGGTGCTGGATCCGGGCCGCGGCCGAACCAAAACCGGGCGATTGTGGTGCTATGCGGTGGATGACCGACCGTGGTCCGGTCCGACGCACCCGGCGGCGGCGTATGTATATTCCGAGGATCGTAAGGGCGCGCATCCGTCAGCGCACCTGGCAGCGTTTCGCGGTGTGCTGCAGGTGGACGGCTACGCCGGGTTCAAGCGACTGGCCGGGGACCGCAGCGACGATTCGGTCAAGCTGGCGTTCTGCTGGGCGCATATGCGGCGGCCGTTCTTCGATTTCTATCAGGCGACGAAGTCGCCGCTGGCCGGGCATGTGCTGGCGCGCATTCGCGAACTCTATACGATCGAGGCCGAGATTCGCGGGCATTCTGCCGATCATCGGGAGCGCATGCGCCAGGCGCGAAGTCGGCCGATCGTGGAGGCGTTGCATGCTTGGTTGCAGGAGCAGCTGCCTCGTATATCCGCCGTCTCCGAGCTGGCGAAAGCGATGCGCTATGCGATCCGGCACTGGCCGGGGTTGGTGGCATTCCTCGATGACGGGAGGATCGAGATGGACACGAACGTGGTCGAGCGCTCGATCAGACCGGTGACCCTCACACGCAAGAACGCCTTGTTCGCCGGATCGGACGGCGGAGCCCGGCATTGGGCCATCGCGATGACGCTGATCGAGACCGCCAAGCTGAATAGTGTCGAGCCGATGGCTTGGCTTACTGATGTGCTCGAGCGCATCGTCTCAGGCAAGACTAAGGCGAACGCACTGGAGGCGCTGCTGCCGTGGAATTGGCATCCGACTGAACTCACGGAATTGGCGGCAGCTGCATGATCGATAATCCAACCCAGGTTGACCGCCTGATGGGGAAGCTGCAACAGGCTCTGCCACTGCCCGCGCGCCCCACACCCGAGCTGCTCGCCGCTCTCGTCGCGAAGAACGCTGCGAGCCAAACCTCCGCCGCCTGCTCAATCACCTGGATCAGCTACGCCGGTGACGAGGGAGGCATTGTGTGCCGCCTCGATTTTGGAGACGAGGCCAAGAACGCCGCGTTTGTCTCCATCACGCACCTGCGTTTCGATGCTCGTCTGCCTCTCGCCCGTGAGATTATCGCCTACCAGAAGCACCGCGTGAAACGCATCCAGCGGCAGCCGGCGTAATCCACCCCAGCACAGAGGATGGGCCGGCCTCTGATACGCCGCACGGCTGCCGTCAAGGAAAATCGGGCAGGGTCTCGCCGCAACGCTTACTGCCGATCCTGGACTGGCGCTCGAGGGCGCAGCTTCGGTACTGGGCATCCGTCGTGGCCAACCCGCCGGGGCACACGTCCGAGGTTGGCGCTCAAAGCGCGGGATCGTCATCGGTCGCTCCCGGCGGGCCGGCCCGCCCAGACAGCCTACAATGCAAGCCGCTTGAGCGTCTCTGGACGGTACAGGATCGTTATCGGCGGCCCGTCGCCCGCAGCAGACGAGCGCCGAAACCGCGCTGCTTATCTCCTTGATCGCGCCGGTTTATGCCGCCGGGCGCAGGACCACGCCCAGCGGCACCTCGCCAGTCGTAACGAACCGCCACAGCGCGATCAGCAGTTTGCGAGCGAGCGCGACCACAATGGTCTTACGTTTCTTACCGCCGGCGGCGACGCTTGCCTGATACCACTGTGCCAAGGCGCTGTCCTTTTGGTGTATCAAGAAGCGCCAGGCGAACTGGATCATGCCGCGACGTACTCGTGCGTTGCCCGCTTTGGCGAGGCCCTTTTCTCGTCGACGCCGACCACTCTCGTCGGGTGAGCCCGTTAGCCCGGCATACCGAGCAACCGCGCGTTGATCACGTAAGTCGCGCGAGAGCACTTCATGCGTGAGCATGTCCGCCGTCTCCAGGCCGAGGCCGCTGATCTGTTGCAGCTGCAGAACCTTGGCATTTGACCCTTGCTGTGGCGCTTGTTTCAGCCGGCTCAGACGTGCCGCCTCGATCTGCTTGATCTGCTCGTCAACGAAACGCAGATGCGCCATCTCGCGCTCAAGCTCGGCCAGCGTGTTGGGTGGAAGCGGACTGCCCTCCGGCGTGCGCAGCGCTGCAAGCCGTTCTGGTGCTTTGTGCAATTTTGGGTTGAAGCCGCGGATGCCGAGACGCACCAGCGCGGCTTTCATTCGATTGACGATGCCGGTACGCTTGCCAACCAGTTGTTCGCGCTCACGGGTCCGGCGTTTCGCATCCTCTTCCTCCAACGTTGGGATCGCGCTCATGGTACAGTGCTTCTTCTCGCCGCGCAGCCAACCGAGGAAGGAACGTTTGAGAAGCCCGATGTCCAGCCGGTCGGTTTTTGCCCGCCGTTGCTCGCGCGAGACTGGGATACTGGTTGGATGAATGACATACGCCTCGATCCCTCGCGTGCGTAGCCAACGCGCCAGCCAGAAGCCGTCGCGACCGGCCTCGAAGGCAATGGCAATGCGCGTGATCCTGAGGCCGGCCCTGACGGCTTCATCACGCCAGCGATGCAGCAGCTTGAGAAGGGCTTCCTCATCGGGTACGAGCTTCTTCAGTGGCTCGCGCTCAATACCAGGAACCATTCCACCCACCAACCAAGTCGAGGAACTGAGTTCAACTACGGCAATTAGAATCTTATGCTGGTCCAAGGCGACGAGGGACCGGCTGAGGTCATCTTTTGGCTGAGGCATTGGGGCCATTCCATCATCGGGTTGCCGCGACGGATGGTGCCACCCTCGCCGCCTGTCCCATAGCGTCTGTACTGGCGCTCGAGGGCGCAACTTCCTACTGGGCATCCGTCGTGGCCAACCCGCCGGGGCACATGTCCAACCGTGGTGTTTCCAGCACGGGTATAACTCCGGTAGCTCCCGGCGGGCCGGCCCGCCCAATCAGGCTACAACAATCCCCAATCAGGCGCCCTTAGGGGTACAGGTATTACTCCCCGAATAGAGGGCAGCTTCGGCCCGCAGGCATCCAGCGCTCGCGGCTGGCGCCGATCCGGTTGGGTTTCATTGGCGCATCGCAATCGTCACGCCATGCTCGTATTCGTAGTCGCCCAGCGCCGCACCACCCCACCCCGAGGGGCGGCTTATGATCTCGCCGGCCCCAGCCATTCCGTTCGGCCCCCTACACGTCACTCGGATAGCATCGGCGGAGCGGCGCACCTCGACAACCATCGGGGGCGTCGCGGTCCAGCTCCCGCGCGAGTTCCGCAGCTCACACGTCACTCCGGGTTCCGGAGGGTCGGTTTGCACCGCAACCGTCTGAGTGGGCTGCGACGCACAGCACCCTAATGCCAGGAGCGCAACTGGCAGGAGTCTCCTCATCGGTTCTCGCCCTCCGGCAGCGGGAGCAGCGGCCCAACGACCCCGACGGGCTGCCTGACACGCACCGTCACCGCCTTGATCAGCCGCGCCGCGAGCGCCCGTGCCAAGCGTTGTTGGGCCCCGCTATATACGAAAATGATGGTATCCGCGTCGGCCTCCCGGACTGCATCCGCCATGTCCGCAGCGCGGTCTCCAGTGCTGCCCGAGCCGCAGACGGGTGTCGTTGCGCTGCGCCTTCGATCAAGTAACCTGCTTACGATGTGCGGCCGTTTCGCATCCTAACTGCCTGCTGAAGCTCTCCGCAAGATATTCGGGACCGTCAATCCGCCGCCGAACCTCGCCCCGTCGTGGAACCTAGCCCCCACGCAACCCGCGCCTGTGGTGCGTCTGCACCCTGAGACGAAGCGGCGGCGTCTCGACGTGCTGATCTGGGGCCTGATCCCATACTTCACCAAACAGCTAAGATCCGCCCAGAAGCCGATCAACGCACGCGCCGAGACCGTTGCTATTTCTCCGCTGTTCCAGGCCGCCTTCGCCCGGCGCCGCTGCCTGGTCCCGGCGGGGGCGTTTTATGAATGGAAGACTGTCGCTGGCGGCAAGCATGCGGTCGCCCGGGCGGACGAGCAAGTCATGGCGCTCGGGGGCTTATGGGGGGCTGGCGCAGCCCGAGGGCGAGATATTGCGCACGTTCACCATCATTACCGTTCCGGCCAACCCGGACGTGCTTGATCTGCACGACCGCATGCCGCTGATCCTGGAGCGGGAGGACTGGCCTGCGTGGCTCGGGGAAGTTGAGGCCAATCCGGCCGGCCTGCTCCGCCCCTCGCCGGCCGGAACTCTGCGGCTCTGGCCAGTCGCGCGAGGCGTCAACTCGCCAAACAACAACGGCGCGGAGTTGCTGGAGCCGGTCTAGCCCGAGGCACCACCCCGGGAGCTTTCCAAACCGTCGTGCTCCAGGATGATGGCGTAGCCCCCGCCGCTACTGGCGCCGGCCTCCGTTCCATCATCCCCGATATGCGTGGGCTTCACCCAAACTAAGCAGAGATTCGTGGCTTGGCCAACGGCAGCACCCGGCGCTCGGTATTCAGCTCGTCCACGGCTTGGTGGATCGCCCGGTCGAGCGCGTCTGCGTCAGCGAAGGTCCGATGGGCGAGATGATGCGCCTTGAGATCATGCCAGACGACCTCGATGTCATTCAATTCCGGCGCATACCTGGGCAGCCACTCGACGGTGAGCCAATGCGCACGGGCGGCGAGCGCGGCCAGGGAGAGCTTGCTGGTGTGGATCGGACCGTTGTCTTCGACCAGCACCACCTGCTTGGTGGGTTGACCGGGCTTGGGACCATAAAGCCGATCCAGTTGCTCCAGATGGGCGACGAAATCGCTGCTGCGCTTGGTTGGGCTGGTGTGCACGATGAGTTGGCGTGTGACATGATCGAGCGAGCCCATCATCGCGACCTTCTTGGCCTGGCCCGGTGCCGGCACACGCAGGTCCGCCGCCGCCTTGGCCCATACGCGCGCGAGGTAGGGATGCGTCAACGCCTCGCTTTCGTCGCCATAGAGCAGAACAATGTCTCCGGCTTCCGCCTGTTGTTTGCGCAATTGCAGACGCAGGCCGACCCGTTCGACCTCCTCGGCGGTCTGACGTCCCTTCAGCGTGTGTCGCGGTCGTCGCCAACGGAACTTTTTTTGCGCAGCGCCTTGGATAATTGCGACCGGCTGATGCGAACGCCCTCACGCAGTTCGATCTCGGCGCGCAGCCGGGGGATCGTCCAGTTGCGCCGGTCGGCCACGGGTTCCTCCAGTAAGGGCGTGACGACGCGCAAAGCCGCTTCACTCTTCACCGGGGCCGGGCCAGGTGCCACGCTGGCCCTCAACGCCTTGATACCGCCGCTCATGAAGTCACTGCGCCACAGGCGAACCGTGTCTTCGCGCACGCCGAACGCCTCGGCAATCCGCGGGCTGGTCCAGCCGGCCAGCGTCAGCAGTACGGCGCGCGCCCGATCCGCCTCGCCGCGATCACGCGAGCTGGCCAGAACCGTCAAGGCCGCTCGTTGTTCCTCGCTGGCCGAGAGTGGCGATTTTCCAGCCATGCCTTGCACCTCCGAATTGGTGCTGGCAGCGAATCCGATCGCCAACCGTTGGTCAACCAACCGGATTGTGCTTAGCTTCCGCAGCCCGGCCGGCGTGCGGATCATGATGAGGGCGTCGCGAGGCATACCGCGCATGGCCTGAGCGAGCTGGTCGAGTGTCATGGCGGCATTATGGCGAACGAAGCAGGAACAAAAAAGTCCCCCCTTTCGGGGTGGCAGTTGGGGAGATTCTCGGAACCCGCCCCTGTAGTTCGCAGGCGACTAATCCGCTTTGACCTGGGACGGCCTTACCTACGGCGAGCGTCGCGGCCAGCATATTCGCCGGGGAAGGGCCATCTAGTGGTCAGCCGGCTACGATGGTCTCGCGTAGCGACTGAGCACGGAAGTTTTCATTGGCCTCTTGCCCGGATCCTGCCACTGAGTAGCACTGGCCTGGGTGTAGCGCGACCGCATCGGCGCACGCGAACTGACCCGATGCTCACGGCCGGCTATCCGACATCCAACCGTGGTCGTCGGAGAGTAGGAGTTCTGCGCACTTATCACGAGGCAGCAAATGACCCTTTACGCCCCGGACCGCTCTCTCAGGTCGAAACAACACGCGGTCCGGCCCGTTAGCGCCCTGATAGGTTCGGCCGTTGGAGTATGGTCGTCCATGCGCTCAAGTATTGTGGAGTTTGGGGCAGCGGTGGGCATCATGTTGATTGCCAGCAGCCTCGCGGGTTGCGTGGCTGGGTCAGCCGGTTATGCGGGATGGGCGGCGTACCGGCAGCAGCAGGCAAACGATCATGCCCACCTCTCTCAGCGCAATACCGCGGCGGCCCGGGCTCAGGCGCGGAGTGGTAACTACTCCGGCGCCCGGTTGTTGGAGGCGGCGGCAGAGGACGAGGCTGTGCAAGCAGAGGAGTAACCGGGACCATGCCGCGCGAGATCGATGGCTAAGCCAGTTCTTTCACTAAGTTGCGTCCCCGGCACAAACCGTACGGTCCAAGAATAAAATGCTCCACCGCCCTACTTCACGGCGCCTCAAACCTCGCCTGCGACCAGCTCATCTATAGGAACGGGCGCTGGCACTATTACTAGCTCGCGTTCTCAGATCTGCGTTTCGCCAGGAGAGCTGGACATAACAGGAAGGAGGCCGAGTGGCAGTATGAGTACAACTGATTCAGCGAGGATGGATGGCGCAATCACGATGTGCGGCTGTGCCCTTTGCGCAGGAGCGGGCATGGCCGCGGCCTGGCGCCGCAGCATCCTCGCCGCATGCGGCGGTGCCCTGCTAGCGGCGTCAGTCACCCGACGCGCAACGGCACAGACCGCGGTCTCGCCGGACGACGCTTTGAAGCGCTTGATGGACGGGAACCGGCGTTACATGGCAAAGCAGCTATCTTCTTTTACCGCCGCTACCGCGATTGCGGCCTTCCGCGCGTGCACAAACGGCGAATTTCCGTTCCCAAACCGCGCCTAAATATGGGTGTGCATCTACTCGCCGTCTACTTCGCTCCAATGGCCATCTACAGTAGAGCAGCGCCAACCTCAGGGCAGACCCCGACTAGATATCAGCGTCGCGCTCGCTGCCTTGCCAAACGGTCGAGTCACCGGGGTCGGTGCTAACGTCCGCTGGCCGAATTGTGTCACCTCGGCGCGGGCGGGGCATCTGCTGCGCCGCTGTAGACTGTGGTTCCGCTGCGGATTGCGGCCAAATTGGCACGATGCGGTCTGCCATATCAATCGTTGACCGGCGATGCGCGACGATTACGCGAGCAATCGTCAGCAATCGGATGGCCGTGTTGATGGTGCGTTCGTTGTCGTCGTCGAGGTGACTCGTTGCCTCGTCCAGCAACAGGATCCGCGGGCCGCGATAGAGCGCCCTAGCTACTTTCCGGCGCAAAATTCGCTGTCCCGGTGGAAGGGCGGTGCGGCTTGAACGAGAACGTTGGGGTCTGCCCGGAACAGCTCGACAGGTCACCGCAAGGTGCTGCAGTCTTATGGCGTCAGAGGCCGATCAGACCTGCTGCCTGCCGATCGCGTGGCCGATATTGATCAAATTGTCGGCAATTACCCCGAGGCCGACCCAGCGCTTCATCCCGTCATCACCGCGATATCGACAACGGTTCAGGCCGTGCCGTCGCTTGCTCACGCTGATGCGCCCCTCGCACCCGGTGCGCCATCGCTGCCCGTTGCGGAACCAGCGCTTCTTCTGCTCACGTTTACGGCTCTTGTTGGAGCGATTGGGAATGCAGACCCGTTTGACACCTCTGGCGTGCGCTGCGATCTCGTTCTCGGTGGAATAAAAGCCGGCATCGGCGGCGACTAGCCTCGGTATGCGTCCCAGCTTCGCCTGGTGGGCGGCGATAGCAGGGATTAGCAGATCTGCATCATTGGGTCGCTGAGCATAGACCTCATAGTCGATGACGATCTGATTCTCCGCTTCCTGTAGTTTCACCAGCTTGCCAAACTCGGTAGGTTTGCTGGCCTTGCCTTTGCGGATCACCTCGGTCGAAGGCTCGAACAAGCTGACGATTTTGTTTTCGCTCCGGGTGTCACCCAGGAGGATACGCGCCCTGCTGCAGCCGCGGCACCATCGCGTCCAGCGCCTGGCGCTGACCTTCCAGCATGGCTTGCTGAACCATCCCTTTGCACCGCTTTACGCCCTCGCCGATCTCCGTGGAGAAGCGCTTCGCCTGTCCCACCACCCGACCGGCCACATCCAGCAATTTGCCGTAGGCCTGCTTCAGGTTGTCCCGACTCGGTGGCACTTTGCCGCGTGCAGCCCGAGCAATCTCCAGCATCCGCAACTTTGCGCTCCGGCTCCGGTCGCGCAGCTTGGCGCCGACCGCGCCCGTCAGCCGACTGATCTTCTTCATGGTGCGGGTCAGTACGCGGACCCCGTCACCCAACAGGCTGCTGTCGGTGGGGTAGTGGATATTGCTTTCAACCACCGTGGTATCAACGCGCATTCTTCGCCCCTGCACAACATCTTTGGCGTGAGCGATTTGGATAATTCGTTGGTGGATCTGCGCGACGACCGCCGGCCCCAGCGCCACGCCCCAGCGGCCCATCGTCTTAGCATCCGGCATCTTGCCGCCACCGACGCGCGTGAAATCGCGGTACACCAGATTGGCGCGGACTTCACGCTCCAGCTCCTCATAGCTCCAGTTGCGCAGGTGTTTCAGGATCAGCAACCGGACGACTACCTCGGCTGGAAAACCCTGGCGGCCACGCCGGCAACTATTGGGGTGACGCTGTGACAGGGCGTGGTAGACCGTCGAGACGATTGCTTCGTCTTCCAGCGCCGCATCGACGTGCTTCATCCAGGTTTCATATAGATCCTCGACCTCTGCGGCAATCAATCCATCGCCGAAGCTGCGCTGCAGGCGCCTGGTCTTAATCACCTCGCTTGCCTCCGCGGTGAGATGCACTCGCCATCGATCAGCTGCGAGGTTCGCATCTCGTCGCCGCGTCGCGCCTAGCAGAAGCACTGATTCGATAGTTGCGTTTTTTATGCTTTTTCGATTTTTTCATGTCGCCGTTGATTCTGTACGCCCATGCAGCTTGCGGGACGTCAAAGAGGCGCCGTTAGCCCAAAATCACCAGGTATTTTGCGCCGGAAAGTAGCTAACACGATTCGCTGCATCTGCCCCCCGGACAGCGAGCTACCCATGTCCCCCACCAGGGTTTCGTAGCCCATGGGCATGCGAAGGATCTCATTATGGATGGCAGCCAGCCTTGCCGCGTCCTGAATGCGCTTAGGATCGAGGTTCGGGCTGAACCCAGCGATGTTGTCGGCGATCGTCCCGGCAAAAAGTCTATCGTTTTGAAGAACACAACCAATCTGAGATCGATAACGCTCTAATACCAAAACTCACTGATCAAAACCGGTGGATCCAATCGCGTAAGCCCAGTGACATGATGGTCCACGGCTGAGCCTCCAACTTGTTCCAAGCGTCGCAGCAGTGATCGAGAAGGGCATCAATAGTGTCGAACACGCGGTTGGAGAGCCAGTTATCGCGCATGAACTGCCAAACGTTCTCCTGGGCGTTTAGCTCGGGGCATTTCGGCGGCAGCGGCACAATGGTGATGTTATCCGGCAGCGCGAGTTTGGTTGACAGGTGCCATCCGGCCTGGTCGAGCAACAGCGCCGCGTGGCGTCCAGGAGCGACATCGGCGGAGATCGCGGCGAGATGCAGGTTCATCATTGCCGTGTTACACCAGGGCAGGATCAACCCGACGGCCTTGCCCTCCTTGGGGCAGATCGCACCGAAGATGTAGGTGGAGGCGGTGCGTTGGTCAGAGGGAGCAGCAGGACGGCTGCCGCGCCGCGCCCAGCGTCGGGTGATCTTGTTCTTCTGGCCCACCCTGGCCTCGTCACCGAACCAGACTTCTATGTCGCGGGGATCGAGGCCGCGGCGCTGCGCGATCGTTTCCAGCACCTCGGGCCAGTTTTTTTAAATGCCTCGATCGCGCCTTCCGGCTGCGCATGATGGCGCGGGCGCGCCGATAGCTTGCGATACCCCATAGCCCGCAGCTCGCGGCTGAGCGTCTGCTTCGACACACTAATCTCGAACTCGTCCCAGACCCACTGGCACAGATCGATGATGCGCCAGCGGACCATGCCATGCACCGCTGGGATTGGCCCGTCTTCAACCATTGCTGCCAGCGCGACACGGTGCCGGTTGTCGAGCCGCGACCGCTGTCCGGGTGCCTTGCGGTCGATCAGCCCGTCGGGGCCGAGCGCGTTCAACCTGAGCACCCAATCGCGCACGACCTGCAGGGTCACGCCACCGATCTCGGCCGCTTGTGTCCGGCTGGCTCCATCATAGATCGCCGCCAGCGCCAAGAGCCGCCGCACCTGTTTGGCATCCTCGCTCTCACGGGCTATGCGGCGCAGCTGCGCCGCGTCGAAATCCGACCTCAGTGGGATCGGCATGGCGAACCTCCTCCGTTCACCAGCCTTGAAGCAAATCACGCCCGCGCCGGGGAATCCCCCCAAGGAGTCGCCGTCAGTGAGGCTTGGTATAAGCCCAGCGCCTTCACAGGCACGTCGTCCAACAAGACAGAACCGGCTGCCGGCTGCAACAGACCTGCCAGTATTTTCAGAAGGGTCGTCTTCCCCGCACCAGAAGGGCCGACGATCGCAACGCACTCCCCGGGGGCAACATCGAAATCGAAATCGGCGAGTACATCCCGCTCATTATCGCCATACCGGAAACAGATGCCCCTGGCGGCCAGTGCCGGCGCAGCTCGTGTCAACCTGGAGCTCTCCGGCAAAGCCATAGCAGGGCTCGCACCAAGAGCCTCCTCCGGTTCGCCCAACGCGACGTCGGCTATCCGCTCACCATGTACTGTGAGGAGGCTTATTCTTATTATCGTATCGAGAAAGCCCGCCACACGTTGAGAAAACTGATCCTTGTAAGCTAGAAAGGCGACAAGCATACCAACCGTGAGTGAGCCGGACATCACGGCGCGGCCGATGCGCAGCAGATGCTGGCGAACCTCCAGGAGCGACTGGCGAAGTTTGGCCTGTCGTTGCACGAGGACAAGACGCGCCTGATCGAGTTTGGCCGATTGCCGGCCTTGACTCGGCAGCAACGCCGCGAGCGGCGCCCAGAAACCTTCGCCTTTCTTGGCTTCACCCACTACTGCGGGTGGACCCGGGATGGCAGGTTCATCGTGAAGCAGAAGAACTCAGGGCAAGCGCCTGACGCGTAAGTTGAAGGCGCTGCGCCAGAACGCGTGGCGGCACATGCACGCGCCAGTGGCCGATCAGCATTGCTGGCTATCCAGCGTGCTACGAGGTCACTACGGCTACTACGGGGTGCCGCACAACTGGCGCGCTATGAGCGGGTTCCATCAGGAAGTCCGACGAATCTGGATCACCTGCCTCCGGCGGCGAAGCCAGAAGGGCCGGCGTATAACCTGGGACCAGTTCCAAGCCCTGACCGAGCGCCTTCCCTTGCCGCAACCTCGTATCACTCATCCTTGGGTGACAGGCACGGCGCGATGTGGGTAACTCCCGGGAAGAGCCGGGTGCGGGAAAGCCGCATGCCCGGATCTGTGAGGGCGAAGCCGAATGGCCTAGCTACTCGACCGCCACCTGAGGCATTAACTACCACGATACAAAAAGTTTCCTGGCAGAGATTCATTCTGTTCCAAGTTAGAATACTCGAAGAGGGTGATGGGAATGCCGGCGCTGTCGTCTGCGCCCAAAGAACTCACCCACCCGATCTTGCCTTTGTAAGGTCCGTCAGCCACGGAGACATGGAGATCGAAGGCGTCTAGCGAGGGAATGTATCGTATCACGCGCACTGTAGCTTGTTCGCCGAGGTCGACCCAAGCGTTCAAGTCAGCATTTTTGGAAGGCGGGGTCGCAGCACTAAATCTCCCTTCTTTATCAAATGGATTGTCGTCCCTCGCGGGATGGCAGGGGTTAACTCGCGGACGAGCAAATACCCTATAAATCCTTTCGCTGGGATATGAACTCTTGCACGCGGCTGGCGGAGTTGCGAGCCGAGCGCCGATATAGTATCTCTTGTGGGATCCCATACCAGATCGTCTATGACTACTCGTTGACCAATAGAGAACTTTCTACAGCCTGGGGGTTGCCCATACTTCAGCCACTCGCGGTGGTGGTCGGCAGTATCGCACACCGTCATTTCTTTATCCGCACCGAGCAGGGCGACCGTGCCAGGTGCCGGTATGATCCAGGCCGGCGGGGTGGGTCGGGGTCCGGCCTTTGGTGAAGGCGCTGCACTTGCTGAAAACTTCAAACCGAGAGCTGATGCAGGTGGAACTGGCGAAGACATTGGTTGTGCCTGGAGAGAACCAGGACCGGATTTATCCGGAGCAGCGGCCTGTTTTAGCGGCAATGGAACAGAGGGGAGGCAACGCAGGCAAGGTCGAACCACGCGGGGGGAACCGTTCGGGCAATTTTTCCGGAGCGAAGAGGATTGTGCCCGCGACCGCAGCGTCTCGGGGAAGTAGTGGACGCACGTCGGGGCGAACGCACCGGGGCCAGCACGTAGTTTTCCGACACTGCTCCCAATGGGCGCGGGAGGGAGTGGCCGCCGCGAGGACGCACACGGATGCCAAGACGGCGAGGCGGAATGGCATGGGAGGGAGCAGCACCTGAGCAATGAGGAGGAAACTGCGGGTCCCTGCGGTTTTAGCTTCCGGGTCCGACAGCAACCGCCGTTTGAGAAACCACGCTCGCGGGCGGGCAGCGAGGGAGCAGCGGCAGGACCCCGCAGTTATCGATCGGACCCGAGGACACGATTGTCGCTAACCCGAGGGAGCGTCTTCTCGCACCGAGGGCACTGAAAAACATACGGAGGCAGCATGTTGCCGTGGCGCCCTTGGCATGGCCGAACCCCGACAAGTGCCATCGGGGTCGGTGGACGTTGGCAGCGGCAAAGGGGGTGCCCTCCCCTTGACGATCTGAGCCTCCACGAGTCCCATTCGGAAAGATCTCCTGATGACACAGACACGAATCGCGACGAGTGAGAAGCGGATCGAATCGAGCCGTGTCAAACCGAATCCAGGCGCGACGGTGGACAGGGAACGGCCGAAACCAGTGCGGTCACTGCTGAGGCAAAAAGGAGTGCGGGCGCGGGCTGAGGTGGTGCCAGGTGCCGTGAGGGGCGAGGTTTGGCAGCGGATTGACCGTGCCGAATATCTGGGGAAGAGCCTCCGCGGAAGAACCGGCGGCCGGTCGGGGAGGTATCTTTGCGCCCGGAACAGGGGAACCAAGAGCCGCTCTTGCGGAATGGCACGTTCGAATTCTTGTCCTGGCACGACGGTCCTGGCGCTTTCGTTGGGCCCGATTGTATTGTGGGCGCGCACACACCGATGACCGACTCGCCAGCGATGGTGGGCCATGAGCGAGTCCCCTGCATTTCGCGTCACGGTGTTCAGTCAGCGACACCGCGGCAGCAATAATGCAACACCGCGGCGCGATGATCCCGCACCCGCACGGTGGGGAGGACCGATATTGCCGAACCTGATATCGGCACAATTCTGGGCTGCCCCGAGCAGCCTTCCCCGTTAAGGGAGTCAAGGCGTGCTGGTAATCGCCTGCATTATTGTTGTCCCCGCAGTCTTGCTGCGTTGCTACGCGGAGTCCCAGCGCAGCGCTACCTATTGCGAGCGGAGCATCGAAGGGTCGATCCGCCGCGCGCGGGCATTGATCCCCGCGCTCAGAGCGGTATCGCCACGGCGCGAAAGGTAGAACACAGATTGCTACGTTGCCGTCCAGCAGGCCGAAGACGCCTTGCGTGCGCTCGAACGCACGCTGGCCGCGGTTCGTGGTCATCACTTTCCTACGCATTTAGATGACGTGTTGGCGGCGGCGGAGCTTGGTAATGACAGAGAGCGCGAGCTACTTGCCCGCCGCATCAGGCATCTCGAACGCGTCCTTGAGCAGGGGCAAACAGCATATGCACAGCCAAAGCAGACCGAAAATCCTGGCCTCGCCAAAAAGGTGCGCCGAGCCGTTTTGAGCGCTCTTCATCCGGACCGGGCGACCGATGCCGCAGAGCGGGAGTGGCGCACCAAGGTTTGCCAATTCCTGTTCCCGCAGATCGACCACATAATGGACGGGTAGCTAACCCGTAAACGGTCCCCCACGGGTTTCGGGACCGTCCTTCTGGGCGGCTTTTTTTTGCGCGTCGCGCGAACACCCCAACTCGGGCAAGGGCTTTAATAATCCAGCCACGATAGGCATGCAATACTGGAAGAGGACCCATGAATGCCCTCACGCCCTCTGATCGCGATCCTGGCAATTGCCACACTGGCGGGCTGTCAGGAGAACGGGAGCCCGAGCAGTTATGGTCCGTATGCAATCACGCCCGTGATGGCAGCTAACGGCGATCTCCGCCCGAACCCACTGCCCATGCAGCCAATCCCACGGTCGCAGCCTTTGCCGGGCCACGACTTGGCCAATGCCGCGGCGCATGCATTCTGCGATCGCCATCGCGTTACGGCCTGCGTCACGTATGAGACGGGTGCGCAGAAGCTCAGTGAGCAATGCTCCGGGATCGGCGCACGGGCCGCATACATTCGTGCCTCTTACGTTGGATATCTGGCCAATGGCCTCACTCGCGGCGAAGCAATCTCTGAGGCGTTCAACGGGCAATCGATGAGTGGCGACGAAGAGAACTGGATTGGCGCACAAATCGTGGCCGAGAGTCGCCAAGCAACCGACGAGCAATTCGCAAACAAGATTACACGTAGGTGCGTTGAGTGGCAGTTACCGGACACGCCGCAGTAGGATAGGCATGTTCACCACCTCGCAAACCGTGCTGCTGCTCGCCCTCGCAGGCCTCGCCGGCGTCATCATCCAGAGCCGGACTCTCGTGCTCGTGGCGTTATGCGGGCTGCCACTGGTGCTCATTCTGCATACGATCAGGCGGCTCCGCGGCACGGCCGACTACTGCTTGCGGCGGCTCGAAAAGGCGCGGGCGACAGTAACGGCCTTGACCGGCGTGATCAACGCGACCTCGCCGCAGATCGCGAGATCGAACCCGGATCGTAATCTGGCCCTGGCCCATATCGATGATGCCGTAAACGCGATTGAGAATGCGACATCCGCGATTTGCTCCCGGCATTATCCGACGCACTTGCAAGCGTTGGCCCAGGCGCAGGAGCGACACCAGGAGCGAGAGCGCGATTTGTTATCGCGGATCGAGTACTTGGAAGACGCCCTGGCGCAGGCACGGGGCCACGAGGCTTTTGCAGGACATGCTGCACCCCAGCAGCATGAGGATCATGGACTGGCGCTCGCGCAGAAGGTGCGCCGGGCTGTGATGAGCAGCGTCCACCCCGACAACGCGTCCGATCCTGCCGAACGGGAATGGCGGACCCGCCTTTGCCAGGACCTGTTCCCCGAGCTCGACCGCATTATGAACGAGGTCAAGCGCCCGTGACCTGGCCCCTCGGGCTTTTTTTGAAATCACTTCCCCGAATCGTCACGTGGCTGTCTAGTCTAGCTTTCGTCGAGCTGGGCCTAGGCGCTTCCCTGTTGTCCGTTTGGGGGAGAGTATGAACTGGAGAGCCATCGTCTATTATGATACCGCAACTGGCCTGATGGATGTGGAACACTATTTCGAAAAACTACACGACCTGCACGACTTGGTGGAGGAAGCACCGAACCGGAACACCATTGATCGGATCGAGGTGTTCTTAGCGCGCCGCTGCGCAGTGGAAGGATCAGCCGGCGAGGAGGCTGGTTAGCAGCGAGCAACCAGTATCCACAGTCCGCTATGGGCCCCCGGGGGCAGCCGCGGTACTCGAGGAGGATCTGTAAATGACCCGCGGCCATCTGATCGCAATCCTGGCCATCACCACGGCAGCAGCGCTGCCCGCCGGAGCGCGGGCACCCTTTGCCCCGTATTCCAGCCGATCTTGGCTTGCGCAGTGGGAGGCGATGCCTGAACACCCAAACTTACAAAAGCACTGCAAGATAAATCTGATTGTCGGGACAGCCATCGCCAGGATGGTGAAGCCGGCCGATCCCTCGCGTCTTCCTCTCGATCTGACCGAGGCAGATCAAAGATCGCTTACCGCGCTTCACCTGTGGGAGTTCCAGGAAGCGGATAAACTTCGGGTCCATTCCGCCGCTTCCATGGAGAATGTTTACCAAGAGAGGTCGATTTTCGACTCCGTCGCTGCTCAGCTTCTGGTGGTCTATGAAACTCAATACCCCCGGTACAACCACGTGCCCGGTAGCTTCCCTCAGTTCGCCTACCGGTCCTGTCTGAAGCAATACCCTTTGCTACCGAAGTAGTCGTGCTCGGGGAGATTCTCCAATGCTGTTCCTGAAGGTAGCCGCCGCGGCTGCGCGGATGGGAGGCTGTCGGCATGAGCGACCATCCACTTGACCCCATTACCAGGGTCATCGCCAAAGCCCTAGCCACGCTCCTGAAGCAGCAAGGCGCGGAGCCTCCAATCTATCTGGTAGCTGTGGCGAGCAACGGATCGATGCTCTACGTCCGCTAGGCGAGCGGTGACGTCGGTGGGTTCCGCGCCAGCCCAACTTGGTGTTCACCGATAAGAAAGGGAACACCTATCGCGGGGTGCGCTTGGTAGTGGCGGGTAGCCCGCCTCGACGAGGCGTTGCATCGCCTGCGTATCGATCCTTGGGTGATCGCGCTGTTCCACCGGATTTTCGGTGAGAGCGCCCCTGGCGCATCGTTCAACGTAACATCTTTCCGCAGTCAGATGGTTTCGACCTTCACCGCCGGCATTCATCAGGATCGCGTCCACATCGGCGGCGCGACCAGCTACGCGATGTGGATGCCTCTGGGGGACTGCCCACGCGAGATGGGTACGCTGGCGGTCGCGGCGGGTCCCACACCACGGGCATTCTGCCGACCAAGGTCGGTTCGGGTGCGGGAGGCATAGATATCGCCGTGCCGATCCCGGGCACCTGGGTCACCGGCGACTTCGAAGCGGGCGATGCTCCGATCTTCCAGGACGCGACGGTGCACGAGGCGCTGCCGAACCGGATTCGGTCGATCCGGATGTCGTTCGATGCACGGTATCAGAAACTCAGTGAGCCGATGGTGGACGTGAACCTGATGCCATACGCCGGCTGCGGCTCTTGGGACGAGGTCTACGCCGGTTGGTCGAGCCGTGAGGGCCAGTATACTGGAAAGACCTGCCGATCACGATCGTGCCGCGACCGGTCACATTATGAGCGACGTGACGCAATGGCGTTTGAGATGGCTGAGGATGGCGATCACGGGGCGAGGGACGCGATCCTGCGAATCATCCAGCCTGATCCGCTGCCCGAGAAGCGGGAGCGCGCAGAGAGACTGATGGCACGGCTGCACGCCCGATAAGGTTTTCGATACCGATCGTTCTGGGTTCGTTCATAGTGCCGTGAAAGACACGCCCTGGCAGTCCGAATTCGAGCAGCTCTGAATTCTTATTGGAACCATTCCTCCGATAGACCTATGCACACCCCATCCATCACGGAATAAGATGCGGTCAATGCGCGAATTCGAGGCAGCGATGGCTTCGGGTATAGGTCCAGGTCCGGCCTGCAGCAGGTGCAGAGACGTGATTTGTAGTACGCCCTGATGAAACTCGGAGTTTTATTTGAGATAAGCTGTGCTGCCGCGCCAGTTCCGGCAGCCGAGTGTGCCTGGTACCATTGCATTCATACGCGTGAAGGAGAAGGCCTGAATGGCCGACGCCAGGGTGGGGTGATCCTGCCGTTTCCGACGCAGAGAGCACAGCGCGCGAGTATCGAGCTGGTGACACGCCTCGGGCCCTCGCGCTCGCTCGTGGATTCGCTCATAGCCGAAGCGGGTCTGGCAACATGGGATGCGGCAGCGGGCATGGCAGCGGAATTCACGTATCAGGCAAGGGCGATGGAGGCGGGGTATGATCGCGAGACGGTGATCATCAAGCTGCGGGCGCTAGTCGATGCGCAAATTGCGCATGCGGCCGAAATTTGCCTGAACTACCAGGAGAGCGCCGATCGGCTTATTGGGTTGGAAATCAAGGCTGCTCGTGCAGAACGCCTGAGCGGACAGATGAAACGGGACGTGCAACGCGCCCGCGCCGACTGGCGGGGTCGAGCGATAGCCGCACGCGCTGCAGCCGATGCAGCGCAAGGGGCGGTGCGCGCGCTGGTCACGTACATTCGGGATGGCCTTGCTGCAGCGCAACCAGCCGCTTCTGGGAAGCCGGAGCAGCTGCCACTGTTTGCAGCGGCAGTGCGATAGCACGGCGGCCTGGTAGGCAATATTCGCGGGATGAGACCAACCACGTCCAAATATGAGTTGTCCTTCCAACGTGCGCTAATCGCCTCAGCTGCACGGGATGATCAGGCTGTTTGATCGCGTCGGTCAGCTACCTGATAGGCCAGGGCACAGTGCTCTTCACAGTAGGGCTTGCCCGTCCGGGCTGGCGCATCGCAGAAGCGAAAGCTCTGCGTACCGGGTTCGCCAATGGGCCAGCAGCAGCTGATTGTTCCGCGGCGCAGAAATGGTTGCGGTGCCGCGGCTTGAACCGCCGCCACCGAAGGAACCGAAACTGCGCGTGTTGGCGGCGGAGCTGCCGCATCCGCCAGCCCGGTCTTCGGGGTCGCGCTGGGCACGGGCGCAATCTCCGCAAGCTTTGGCAGCAGCGACCGGCGGCGTGACAGCCGCGGGCCTCCAGAGCCGACCGGCAGTATGGGAGACGGTCGGCGCGACAGCTTTAAACGGTGCGCCTTGCCAATCACCGCATTCTTTGAGACGCCGAGCTGGCGGGCGATTTCCGAAGTTGAGTGCCCCTCCTCCCAGAGGCGTCGGAGTCGGGAAACGGCGTCGTCACCCCACCCCATATCTGTGGATGCGCTCGGCATTCTGCCCTCCTGAGACTGTTCGAGGATGGCCGTCGATACCGCAAGCATTTGACACCAAATATGGCAGCATTACAAGGGTCTGAAACGCTTGGTTACGGCGGGATCTCAGAAATCGCCATAGCTCGCCTCGACTGATGGAACGCTCCGGGTCTGGCCAGTCATATGGGCCGGAAATCGAACATACTTGGGTGTCCCTCTCTGTTCTCCGTGCTTCTATTCCGGGATGCTAAACGCCACGCCACCCTCCCAGCCACCCGGGGACCGCGCCCTGATCCTCGCCTGCTCTGTCCGACGCCTCCGGCGTTGGTGGCTGGACGTGCCTGCCCCTGCCATGTTGTGCATTTGCCATTGCGACAGATGGCGATGCACCGCGAGCTGGCCCGCCAAACCATTGCCGACGTCCTGGTGCAACTGCGGTGTGCGAAGTGCGGCCAGCGCCCGATCCGGGTTGCGCTGGAGGAAGATGCGGCGGCAACAGCTCATACCAGCCGCCCGGACCGTTGACTCGAATGTGAATCGGCCCGACGCGGAGCGGTGTGATTCGTCGTCACCGGCAGCTGAAGGGGATGATGATGACCGTGGCGATCACATGGCTGGAGCTGACGGAGTCCGATTTGCGCAAGGCGGCGAGGCTGCACAGCGACAATCTGGGTGAATACGTATTGCCTCATTCAGAGATGTTCCCGAGCCGCCGGGCTTTGCCTCATCAAAATGTTCCCGGCGCCTCATTGCGCGGCTCCCGCTGCCGCAGCCATCGCTCCCGTTGCCTCACTACGTGCTGCCGGGAAGATCATCCCGTGCGCCAACTCGCGCCGCCATATCTTTACCCGGCGCTGCAGTGTCCGCAGCTGGCCGTCCGGATAAACCCCCGGCTGCTCGCCCTGCAGCCGCTCCAGCAGTTCCCGGCTCGTCCGCCATGGCTCCGCCTCAAACCATTCGCGCAACTGCACCGTCACCGCCGCAAACGGATCGGGCCGCCGCCGGCCGCGCTTTCCGCTCTCCTTCGTCCGCGCTGTCGGCCGCACCTCCTCCTGCCGCCAAGCCGTGCGCAGACTGGCGAGGAACTCCTCCAGCGTCGGCTCGCTCGGCGCCGCGGGATCGGCCGCCATCCCGTCAGCGATCTCCACCATCTGCGCCTGCGCCGCGCGGATCTCACTCAGCAGCCGCACCGGATCCAGCGTGGCAAACACCGCTTCCAGCTGTCGTTTGGCTGCGGCCGACAGCCGCGGCTCCGCCAGCAGGCGCTGATATGGCGTGGCCGGCGCGTGATACCGCTTCGTCACTTTGGCTCCGTCGCGCGTCTTGCCGGCCAGCTTGAATGACGGCTGGAAGTAATTCACGAACAACCGCATCGCCGCATACAGACGCGCTAATGCTGTTGCCGCTGCAAGCCCCTCATAACGCCGGTAGCCTACCGCACGGCGCACCACCGCTCCGTTCTTCTGCTCCACCCAGGCTTGGTCGTTCTTGCGATACGGACGACAGCGGGTGAACTCAATGCCCGCCGTCTGGCAGCAGTCGCGCACCGTTTCGTTCAGGAAGACACCATCGTTGTCGGTGTCAAACCCCAGCAGCTCGAACGGCAACGTCTTGCGCACCTCCGCCAACACTTCGGCCACCAGCGTCTGCTCACGCACCAGCACCGGCGCGCATTCCGTCCACCCGCTCGCGATGTCCGTCATTGTCAGCGTCTGGATGAAATGCCCCTTGGCCGACGGACCGCTGTGTGCCACCAGGTCCGCCTCGACATACCCCGGCGGCGGATCGTCCCAACCATCGAACGTCCGCACCATCACGCTACGGCGGATCGCCGAGGGCGCATTGCGCTTGCGTCTGCCTCCTTCCGGCGGCCCTCTCTTCTCGCGCAACGCGCGGTCGATCGTCGCCGCGCTCATGGCCAACAGGCCGCTCCGAACTTCCGCCGCCAGCTGCAAGTGACCGTGCCGTTCCATCGCCTCCACCAGAACTGGAAGCAATGGCCGCAACCGCTTCCCGCAGACGCGGTCGGAGGCCTCCCACAAAACCGTCAGTGCCTCGCGCATGGCCTCGTCATAGAGCCGGCGCCCGCGCCGTGGTCCCCGGCGCCTAGCAGCGCGCCCGTCATGCAGCACACGCGCTGCATGCTTGCGATGAAATCCTGTGAGCTGCGTAAATTCGTCCAGGATCCGCCCCCGTTCCGCCCGCTCGGACTGGGCGTACCGCCGGCCCACCGCAACCACCAGTTCGTCACGCGTGGCCATGCTCAGCCGCCCCATCACCCACCCCGCCAGCCAACCCCGGCCGGCAGCAAATCAGATGAGGCAACACTTCTCTTCTCGGGAACATTTCAGGCGAGGCAATGCGGGGCATTCAGCAGATCGAGGTTGTCGTGAACCAGTAGGACGCGCGACGGCATGCGTCTATTTTTTCTGTCTTTGGGTTAGCAACTAGTAAACGCAGCGCACAACCAAGTTCCATAGACAGAGCATTAATAATTGGACGTCAACGCCCACCTACTGAAGCCCACGCTAGCATATCTTCGTATCGGAAAAGAAAGAAGGCGCTGCCTGCTGAGCCAGGGCGAGCGCCTTGGAAGGTAGTCGGGAAGACGGCGCGAATCATGACGGTTCGCGCACTGTAAGCAAAGAACAATTGGAACCTAAGCCAAACTTTTTCGACACTGTTGCTAGCCGGACACCGCCGCTTCGATCCTGCGTCGGGTTCTGCTCATGTTCCGCTCCGTGTAGCATGGACGGAACCGGTTCGGTTTATAGCTTAGCGGGTGGTCCCAAATTCGGGGTCCACTTCAGCCATTCCGGCGTTTCGCGTTCGTTCTAGTGCTTGATCGAGCTATGAGCGCATCGACGTCAAACCAGAATTGAGATTTGCCGATTTTAACTAGAAACGTCCTAAAAAAGATGCATGCTTACATTTATGGATTGGGAAAACAGCACTCTCGCCCAGTATTTCGTCTTCGTCCGAGCAACGGACGGATGGGCCATCCTGCACCGTGACGATTGCCGCTTCGTGGTCAGCCGGTCTGAACCCCACCCGTCCATCGGGCAGTGGCTCGGTCCATACAGCTCCCGGATAGAAGCAATCGTGGCCGCAAATGGACTGGGGCATAGGCCCCGGCCATGCCGATTGTGCAAACCCACTCAAATTTTGAGTGATCGTCCAGCGCGCTAAGTTGAACCTTCTGAAGACAGGGCCTACGATCGATGCAATGGAGAAACCGAGGCAACTATCAAACCGGCAAGCTAAACTGTGTTGGCTTACCGCAAGCCAGTACCGCCTCATGTCCTTGTACGCTAACGATCCAGCTCTGCGAGATGCCCAACGAGCTGTGGCGGAGGCGTACGGTGATCTGGCGGAACGATGGGAATGGCTGCAGCGCGTCTCAAAACAGGTCAGAGAGAATGAAGATTGATAACCTTCTTCTCGCCGCAGGATAGGGGACCGCATCACTGGATGGGTATATCGCTCACGTTGCTGATGTCCGGTTAAATAGACGCCCCCTGGTCCATGCCCTCGGTATCTCCCGCGCGCAATTCTCGGCTGCTTTTTTCGGTGGCGAACGTGCGGAGCACGGTCACAGTGGAGCCTGTGCGAAACATCTCCATTTTCCGGCGCGCCCTCGCGCTGGCGCGCCTCTCTGTTTCAAGGACTAGGGTTGTGGGAGCGAGGCCCCGTCGCACAATGTGGGACAAAGAGCATGGGATTTATCCACGCTCTCACTGGGCGGGATCGTAACAAGCGTGCCGCAGGTATGGGTTGAAGGAGCAACCGAGGTAGTCCGCGAATAGGTTGCGCACTCTCAAGAAAAACAATGGATTAGCGCCGTGCCTACATTTTGAGCAATGTTGTGCAACGCAAGCAGCGAGGCCAATCTAACAGATTTGTGACAGTGGTTATCCGCAGACTTATCAACGGAATTAGTGGAAATGCGTCGTTCGGAATGTTGTTCCCTGGCAAAAAAAGCGGCAGTTAGAGATTCTATGCGGGTGGATGGCAGCCGGGGATGATCCGAGGTTGCTATTCCTTCCGATGGAGATTGACCGATGCATGGCACCGCCCGCGTCCTGCACCCGACGACCACCGCACAAGAGTACGATATCTCGTTGTTTGTGGCTCTGGAATTGAGCCGGTCAAGCTGGTTGCTTGCCGTCAGCGTCCCGCACAGCGACAAGATCAGCAAGTACCGAATTGACGCCGGCGACAGCACGGCGTTGTTGAACCTCTTGTCGCGTCTGAGAGCGGAAGCTGAACGGCGGTGTGGAGGACCGGCGAAGATCATCTCGATCTACGAGGCTGGGCTTGATGGCTTCTGGGTGCACCGCCTACTGGGAGCCAGTGGCGTGGAAAGCCACGTTGTTGATGCCGCATCCATCGCGGTGGACCGGCGCAGCCGACGGGTCAAGACCGACCGGGTCGATGCCGAGAAGCTACTGCGCTCGCTGATGAGTTGGGCGCGCGGAGAACGGCAAGTTTGTTCGATGGTGCGACCACCAAGCCGGGCAGAGGAGGATGAGCGGCGGCTGACACGCGAACGCGGAACGCTGGTTACGGAACGGGTCCGACACGTAAACCGGATCAAAGGGCTGCTGGCCACGCAGGGCGTGTTCGACTTCGAACCGATGCGCAAGGACCGCCGCGATCACCTCGAGGAACTCCGTTGTTGGAGTGGCCAACCGTTGCCGCCGCGGTTGAAAACGGAGCTCATTCGGGAGATCGAGCGCCTGGAATTGGTGATCACGCAGCTCCGAGAGATCGAGGCCGAGCGAGACCTAGCTCTGCAGCCGACGCGATCAGCAGCTGAGAAACTTCTGCAAGACCCGAAGGTAAAGCCCACGCCAGTTGCATCGTACGGCAGCCAACTATTGCGCCTTCGCGGTATTGGACCGGAATTCGCTTCCGTGCTGTCGTTGGAAGCGTTCTATCGTGATTTCCGCAATCGAAGGGAGTTGGCGGCGTACTCGGGTTTGACGCCAAGCCCCTGGAAGAGCGGCGGGATAGACGTCGAGCAAGGCATCTCAAAAGCGGGCAATGCTCGCTTGCGCAAAACCATGATCCAACTAGCATGGCTGTGGCTGCGACACCAACCTGGCAGCGCGCTGAGCCGATGGTTCTACGAGCGTGTTGGTGACAAGCGCGGCAAAATGCGTCGCATCGCTGTCGTCGCACTGGCGCGCAAATTGCTCGTGGCGCTCTGGCGTTACGTGACTGAAGGCGTAGTACCGCTGGGTGCCGATCTCAAGGTATTGGAGGCCCGAGGCCAATAGTTAAATCAACCCAATCCGCGGGTCGGTCCCAAGGTCGGCCTGCCGGATCCAGGCAGGTGGCGATCGTGGACAGACGTGGCTGCAACAGGCCGTCTCAAAGAGATGGATCCCACCTTCCTGAGCCCAGTCTCCTCAAAGAATGAGGGATCGTGGTGCGGGCCCTGGTGCCCGACCGAATGTGAGTGGATGCGGTGATCGCCTGCCGCATAGCAAAGCGGGCTCGAGCCTTGGATCCGCTGCAAGGAGAAAAATACATGCGCCGTAGATAAGCCTTGACGAAGAACACCCCATGTGAGTCTGTCCGGGAACATTGCTAGTTCCTGCACAGCCTTCGGACCATCAGGCTGATTGAGGCTAGCAGCAGGAAGGCGCGCGCCTTCACGTTGAGGTCCTCCCAGTCCTTGGCCAATCGGCGACAGCGATTGAGCCATGCCAGACTGCGTTCGACCACCCATCGCTTGGGCAGAACCATGAAGCCGCTCATGTGGTCAGATCGTTTGACGATCGCCACCTCCGCCTTCGACACGACACGTTTCAGCGCCGCCTGGAATTGCTGTCCCTGATAGCCGCCGTCGGCATAGAGTTTCAGAAGGAACGGGAACAGCCCAAACAGCGTGGCCAGCAGCATTGCGCCGCCGTCACGGTCTTGAATATCCGCCGCAATCACGATGGCCTGTAGCAGCAGACCCTGGGTATCGACCAGCACGTGGCGTTTCTTGCCCTTGATCTTCTTGCCCGCATCGTAGCCGTGTGGGTCGATCGAGGCCCCCCTTTTTCGGCGCTCTTCACGCTCTGCGCATCAATCACCGCGGCGGTTGGGCTGGCCTCTCGCGAGGCCTGCTCGCGGCATTTCACATAGAGCAGGTGATGGATCCGCTCCAGCGTGCCGTCCCAGGTCCATCGTTCAAGGTAGTCGTGCACCGTACTTCGCGGTGGCAGATCCTTGGGAATAGCGCGCCACTGGCAACCGGTGCTCAGTATATACATCAGCCCGTTCAACACCTGGCGAATCTCGACAGTGCGCTTGTTGCCGCCTGGTTTGGCGGGCGGGATCAGTGGTTTCACTTCAGCCCATTCGGCATCCGTCAGATCGCTCTCGTAGCGCAGTTGACTGCGGTCATACCGCGCGCGGTTCTCCTTGGTCCACATCCAGTCCCCCGAATCGATCTTCCGGGGAAGGGAATCACAGCCGATTCCACAAGTTCAAGGGCAATCCGCTAACCGATTCTAAAAACTCAATTTGTTCCCGGACGGATACTTAGCAGTGCAGTGCATTGGAGGACTCAGTGACCCACCCGCTCCTCTACATAGCGGTTGGCGCTGTTGCTTCGGTGCTCGCATGGATTCCCGGCAACTTGTTATTCTGGGTTACTCTGGTTTTTTTTGGACGAAGCTTGCGAGAAATGAAAATGTCCCGGTGGAACGACCGTCGCCTTTTGGTAAGAAAAGTCGGCGGCTGGAGCGCATCGTATACATCATGGGGGTGATCGATCATCACTACGAACTCATCACGGGATGGCTGGTGCTGAAAGCCTTCTTCTCGTTCATGCAGCGCGAGGAAGGGTAGCGGCTTGAACGCTACAATAGAATGCTGATCGGAAATGCCTTGTCACTATTTATCGGCGCCGGCCTTGGCGTACTTGCGAAGTTGGTCATTCTGTGGCGTCTGATACCTGTACCCGTTGAAGCGCGCCCGATCGGGAGCGTTGTAGCCTGATTTGGCGGGTCGGCTCGCCGGGAGCGACCGGTCTTATACCCGTGCTTGAAGCACCACGGCTGGACATGTGCCCCGGTGGGTTGGCCACGACGGATGCCCCGTAGGAAGTAGCGCCCTTGAGCGCCAGGTACAGACGCTATGGGGCAGGCGGCGAGGGTGGCACCATCCGTCGCTGCAACCCGATGATGGAGTGGCCCCAATGCCTCAGCCAAAAGATGACCTCAGCCGGTCCCTCGTCGCCTTGGACCAGCATAAGACTCTAATTGCCGTAGTTGAACTCAGTTCCTCGACTTGGTTGGTGGGTGGAATGGTTCCTGGCGTTGAGCGCGAGCCACTGAAGAAGCTCGTGCCCGACGAGGAAGCCCTTCTCAAGCTGCTGCATCGCTGGCGTGATGAAGCCGTCAGGGCCGGCCGCAGGATCACGCGCGTTGCCATTGCCTTCGAGGCCGGTCGCGACGGCTTCTGGCTGGCGCGTTGGCTACGCACGCGAGGGATCGAGGCGTATGTCATTCATCCAACCAGTATCCCAGTCTCCCGCGAGCAACGGCGGGCAAAAACTGACCGGCTGGACATCGGGCTTCTCAAACGCTCCTTCCTCGGCTGGCTGCGCGGCGAGAGGAAGCACTGTACCATGAGCGCGATCCCAACGTTGGAGGAAGAGGATGCGAAACGCCCGACCCGTGAGCGCGAACAACTGGTTGGCAAGCGTACCGGCATCGTCAATCGAATGAAAGCCGCGCTGGTGCGTCTCGGCATCCGCGGCTTCAACCCAAAATTGCGCAAAGCACCAGAACGGCTTGCAGCGCTGCGCACGCCGGAGGGCAGTCCGCTTCCACCCAACACGCTGGCCGAGCTTGAGCGCGAGATGGCGCATCTGCGTTTCGTTGACGAGCAGATCAAGCAGATCGAGGCGGCACGTCTGAGCCGGCTGAAACAAGCGCCACAGCAAGGGTCAAATGCCAAGGTTCTGCAGCTGCAACAGATCAGCGGCCTCGGCCTGGAGACGGCGGACATGCTCACGCATGAAGTGCTCTCGCGCGACTTACGTGATCAACGCGCGGTTGCTCGGTATGCCGGGCTAACGGGCTCACCCGACGAGAGTGGTCGGCGTCGACGAGAAAAGGGCCTCGCCAAAGCGGGCAACGCACGAGTACGTCGCGGCATGATCCAGTTCGCCTGGCGCTTCTTGATACACCAAAAGGACAGCGCCTTGGCACAGTGGTATCAGGCAAGCGTCGCCGCCGGCGGTAAGAAACGTAAGACCATTGTGGTCGCGCTCGCTCGCAAACTGCTGATCGCGCTGTGGCGGTTCGTTACGACTGGCGAGGTGCCGCTGGGCGTGGTCCTGCGCCCGGCGGCATAAACCGGCGCGATCAAGGAGATAAGCAGCGCGGTTTCGGCGCTCGTCTGCTGCGGGCGACGGGCCGCCGATAACGATCCTGTACCGTCCAGAGACGCTCAAGCGGCTTGCATTGTAGGCTGTCTGGGCGGGCCGGCCCGCCGGGAGCGACCGATGACGATCCCGCGCTTTGAGCGCCAACCTCGGACGTGTGCCCCGGCGGGTTGGCCACGACGGATGCCCAGTAGGAAGCTGCGCCCTCGAGCGCCAGGTACAGGATCGGCAAAGCGTCGTGACAGGCTCGCATATGTCACAGAAGGGGAAAACGCGATGACGGAAGAAACTTTGGCATGGTTTGCCGGCGTCGATTGGGGCTCGGAAAAGCACCAGGCCTGTCTTCTCGATGGTCAAGGCAACATCACAGCCGAACGCGAGTTTCTGCATAGTGGTGCCGGTCTGACGGAGCTCGGCGATTGGCTGCTCTCGGTCGCCAATGTGGCAAGTACCGTTGGTGTGGCTATCGAAGTACCGCATGGACCCGTTGTCAACTCGTTGGTTGATCGCGGCTTTGTCATCCACGCAATCAATCCTAAGCAACTCGAACGCTTACGCGACCGGTTCAGCATCGCCGGTGCTAAGGACGATCGCCGGGACGCCTACGTCCTGGCCGACGGTCTGCGTACCGATCGCCGTCTGTTCCGCCGCCTCCATGTTGCTGACCCGCGGCTCATCGAGTTACGCGCGTGGTCGCGCCTTGCCGAGGAACTGAAGGAGGAACGGGTTCGGCTCAGCAACCGCGTTGGTCAGCAACTCTGGCGGTATTATCCGCAGATGCAGAAGCTAGTCCCCCCTCCCCCCCAAGCCCCGGAAAACAAACCACCCAACCCAAACCCCGCCCACCCCCCCCCCCCCCCCCCTGAGAAACCCCCCCCCCCCCCCACCCCCCCCCCCCCCCACCCCCCCCCCCCCACCCCCCCCCCCCCCCCCCCCCCCCCCCCCCCCCCCCCCCCCCCCCCCCCCCCCCCCCCCCCCCCCCCCCCCCCCCCCCCCCCCGCCCCCCCCCCCCCCCCCCCCCCCCCCCCCCCCCCCCCCCCCCCCCCCCCCCCCCCCCCCCCCCCCCCCCCCCCCCCCCCCCCCCCCCCCCCCCCCCCCCCCCCCCCCCCCACCGACGACCTTGCTGCTCCGTGGTTCCTTGAGCTCTGGAGCATCGCCCCCACACCGGCCAAGGCACGCCAGCTTCGCAAGTCGACGATTGAGCGGTTACTCAGGCAGCATCGCATCCGTCGCTTGGATGCCGAGACCGTTCTCTGCAGATTGCGAGAACCCGCCATCAAAGTTGCGGACGGCGTTGCTGAAGCGGCCAGCATTCACCTGCGCTCGCTGGTTGCTCGCCTGCGCGTTGTCAATCGCGAGCTACGGGAGGCCGAGGACCAACTCGACAAACTCTGCTTGGCCGTTGGTGAGACCAAAGCCGCATCGGGAGAATGCCTTCAACGACAGGACATCCTGATCCTCAGATCGATGCCCGGTATCGGCAGGATCAATCTCGCGGCACTGCTCTGCGAAGCTTCCGGGCCTCTTGGCAGCCGGGACTATCAGGCACTGCGGACGCTGTGTGGTGCCGCGCCGGTCACCAGGCGGAGCGGCAAGTCGCACATTGTCGTCATGCGCTACGCCGCGCACGTTCGATTGCGTGATACGGTCTACCACTGGGCACGTGTCGCCACTCAGCTCGACCCCAAGTGTCGTACCAGGTACGCTGCTCTGCGCCAACGCGGCCACTCGCACGGCCGCGCCCTGCGCGGCGTCGCAGACAGACTGCTTGCCCTGGCTTGCGTCCTTCTGCAGCGACAAACGCTATTTGATCCGCAATTCGGTCAGGCCGGGTAAAATCCACGCCAATCCGCCGCGCACCCAGCCCAATCCGGTTTCTCAGTTCGGCTGGAGCGCCGTTTCTCCGTCCCGGCCTGCGTAAGCTGTAACGCGCCTCGCGCAGCGGCGGTCAAGACTGGCCGAAGGCCACCGCGAAGCGGCCCGAAAGCGGTCTTGACGGTCGCGAGCACGGCGCGAGGCTGGGTCAGGTCGGAAGCGCTGCCGCATGTCTGCTACGTGCCACACCATATGAACATACGATCCACATAAGAAACAGGCATCGCAAGCGGGGTTACCGCCCCGCCGCGTACTTTTCTCTTGACTATCGGTAGGAAGCCCGAAGTAGCGGTTCCCCGCCCGTCCCTATGGACCCTGCGCCGCAGTACAGATTGGGTCCGCTGCCCGGAGCTTCGCCGCCGATGCGCATGGCTGCATCATGGTTCGGGATCCCGTTGGGCCCACCGAATGCAAGGTTGTGGTGCGTTGTTCGCTCCTGATCTGAGGCGAGCTCCTCCTCTGATCGTCCTTACTTAACGGACAGGAGTACAACGTGTGACATAATTGTTCTTGACATCGACACCCCCATGCAAGGGATCGGCAGGCGTCGTGACAGGCTCGCAGGAGCAGAGGGGAGGCGCCATGATGGAGGAGACTTTGGCATGGTTTGCTGGCGTCGATTGGGGGTCGGAAAGGCACCAAACGTGCCTTCTCGATGCGCAAGGCAAGATTATCGCCGAACGCGAGTTTCCACATAGCGGTGCGGGGCTGGCGGAATTGGGCGATTGGCTGCTGGCAATGGCTGGGGCAGCCAGCACTGTCGCCGTGGCTATCGAAGTGCCACATGGACCGGTTGTCGACTCGTTGGTTGACCGCGGCTTCGTCGTGCACGCAATTAATCCCAAGCAACTCGACCGCTTACGCGATCGGTTCAGCGTCGCCGGCGCCAAGGATGATCGCCGGGACGCCTATGTCCTGGCTGACGGTGTGCGCACCGATCGACGTCTGTTCCGTCGGCTCCATGTTGCAGATCCGAGGCTCATCGAATTGCGCGCATGGTCGCGCCTTGCCGAGGAACTGAAGGAGGAACAGCGCCGGCTGAGCAACCGTGTTGGTCAGCAACTCTGGCGGTATTATCCGCAGATGCAGAAGCTCACCGACGATCTTGCCGCGCCGTGGTTTCTCGAGCTCTGGACCATCGCCCCTACGCCGGCCAAAGCACGCCAGCTTCGCAAGCCGACGGTCGAGCGGTTACTCAGGCAGCATCGCATTGTCGCGTGGATGCGGACACCATTCTCGCCACATTGCGCGAACCTGTCATCAAAGTCGCGGACGGCGTTGCTGAAGCGGCCAGCATTCACCTGCGCTCGCTGGTCGCTCGCCTGCGCGTTGTCAATCGCGAGCTGCGGGCGGCCGAGAGCCAACTCGAAAAGCTCTGCATGAGCTTTGGCGAGACCGAAGCCGCATCGGGAGAATGTCTTCGACGGCAGGACATTCTGATCCTCAGATCCATGCCCGGTATCGGCAGGATCAACCTCGCGGCGCTGCTCTGTGAAGCTTCCGGGCCTCTCCGCAGCCGCGACTATCAAGCCCTCCGGACGTTGTGTGGTGCCGCGCCAGTCACCAGGCGCAGCGGCAAGTCGCGCATCGTCGTCGTGCGCTACGCTGCGCATGTTCGATTGCGCAATACAGTCTATCACTGGGCGCGTGTCGCCAGCCAGCGTGATCCCAAGTGTCGTGCCAGGTATGCTGCGCTTCGCCAGCGCGGTCACTCGCACGGCCGCGCCCTGCGCGGCGTCGCGGACCGACTGCTTGTCAATCGGCATTCAAACGGGACCCCGGATCGGCGTGCAAAAGGGACCCCCTTGTTGGAGCGGCTTGTGCCGGTAGTCCATAGGAGGGACCCGCGCGCCGCGGAGTGCCCGTTCAGAGGCTGACGCAGCGGCGCGCGGGAGGTCCCTGTGGACCCACCGGTGCAAGCCGCGGGGTGTGGCGGAGCGGATCAGGCTCGGTTCTTGAACCGCCAGCTCTCGTTGCCGGTCTCGACGATGTCGCAGTGATGCGTCAGGCGGTCGAGAAGGGCCGCGGTCATCTTGGCGTCGCCAAAAACCGTCGGCCATTCACCGAAGGCCAGATTGGTTGTTACGATCACCGAGGTGTGCTCGTAGAGGCGGCTGATCAGGTGAAACAACAATTGCCCGCCGGACTGGGCGAAGGGCAGATAACCGAGCTCGTCGAGTACCGACGAAGTCCTTGCGACAAAGATATTCCGCCAGACGGCCCTGCCGGCCCGAGCGGCCTTCAGCCTCCAGCCTGTTGACCAGATCGACGACATTGAAGAACCGACCGCGAGCGCCACCGCGAATGCAAGCCCGCGCGATCGCAAGGGCAAGATGTGTTTTCCCCGTGCCAGTTCCACCGACCAGGACGACGTTACGCTGGTGCGCCAGAAAGTCCCCGCCGGCGAGGTTTCGTACCAGGGCTTCATTGACCGGCGTGTTGTCGAAGCAGAAATCCGCGAGATCTTTGGCCAGTGGCAACTTGGCAATGGTCATCTGATAGCGGATTGATCTCGCCTGCTTCTCGGAAATTTCTGCCGTGAGCAGGTCGCCGATGATCCGCTGCGGCTCATGCTGCCGCTTCACCGCCGTGGTGATAATGTCGTCGAACGCGGCCTTCATGCCGTACAGCTTCAGCTCCGACATCGCCGTCAGGATTTCTGCACGGTCCATCATCCCGCGCTCCTGAGGCTGTCGTAGCGGCTGCAGTCGGCTGCGGGGGTGAATTGCAGCCGCAACGCATCCGGCGCCATGACAGTGATCTGTGCGGGCAACTCGCGGCGCCGTGCCAGGATGTTGAGGATGACGTCGGCCGAGTGCACGCCTTCCCGCAGCGCGTCCAGGCAGGCCAAATCCACTGCCGGGAGCCCATCGCTCAGCACCGCTGAAAGAAGCACGACCATCTGCCGGTCGCCATCCGCCGAACCAATGAGCTGGTGGCGGATCCGATGCAGGCCGCTGGGCAACACCCAGTTCTTGAACGGTGCTCCATTCCTCAGCGCGCCCGGCTTGCGCGCCAGAACCGGCACGTAATGCCAAGGATCAAACACCGTCTGGTCCCGCCCAAAGCATCGCCGGTGCTCGCCAACAATACGTCCCGCCTGGCGCAGCTCGACCCGTTCGGTATAAGCACGTACTTCCACCGGCCGCCCGACAGCGCTCGCTGACACGGAATATTTGTTCTTGTCGAAACGGACCAGGCAGGTTTTCGATACCGAAGCTGGCACGGCATGGAACCCATCGAACCGCCCAGCATAGGGCACGAGAGCCGGTCGCTCCGCCTCGAACACCTGCCAGATCGTCCGCTCGCGCAGCTCCGGATGATGATGGGCACGAGCATATGCCACGCATTGATCGAGCAGCCAGGCATTGAGCTCGTCGTAGCTCTTCACCCGCAGCCGCGGTGTGAAGAACCGTTCGCGCACCAGCCCAACCTGATTCTCGACCTGCCCCTTTTCCCAGCCTGCAGCCGGTGTGCAGGCTACAGGGTCGACCAGGTAGTGGCTGCACATTTGCAGAAAACGTCGATTGTAAGCGCGGTCGCGGCCGACGAAGATCGCCTCCACCGCCGTCTTCATGTTATGGGATGGACGCCTCCCGCTTCCCGGCGACGATGCGGTCGCAAACCAAGGAGGGGAGCATGGCACTGGAGTTACTGGCGATCGATCTCGGCAAGCGCTCGTTTCATTTGTATGGCATCGACAGCGATGGGGTGATCCTGTCCCGGAAGGTCAACCGGGCAAAGCTGGCCGAGGTGATCGACGAGATTGCGCCGGCGACAATAGCGATGGAGGCGTGTGCCAGCGCACATTACTGGGCTCGCTGCTGGCTCGCGGCCGGCTGCAAAGTGCGCCTTATCAATCCGCGCTTTGTGAAGCCCTTCGTCAAGGGCTCGAAGAATGACGCGGTCGATGCCGAGGCGATCTTCGAGGCGGCGATGCGCCCGACGATGCGCTTTGTGCCGGTGAAGTCGACAGACCAGCAGGACCTGCAGTCACTGCATCGTGCCCGCGACCGGCTGATCTGCCAACGCACGGCGCTGATCAATCATACCCGCGGCCTGCTCGCCGAGTATGGCATCGTGCTGCCACAAGGCCCGTGGCGTTTTACGGCTCGGGCACCGGCTGCCGTCGCTGCGGCCGAGCTGTCGGACTTGGCGCGGGCGATCTTCGGCGAGCTCCTGGATCAACTCGACGAGCTCAACCGCCGGATCAAGAAGCTCGATGAGATTACCGTTACCCTGTGTCGCACGCATGAAGCTTGCCGCAGGCTGGCGAAGCTACCCGGCGTCGGGCCGATCGTCGCGACGGCGATCGTCGCCGCTGTAGACCAGGGCCGGCAGTTTCGCTCCGGCCGCGAGATGGCCGCCTGGATCGGCTTGGTGCCGCGGCAATATACGACCGGCGGCAAGCCGCGGCTGGGTGGCATCGGGCGCCGCGCCAACCATTACCTCAGGCGTCAGATGATCCACGGCGCTCGTGCCGTCGTCACTCGACTGGCTAAGCATCAGGACCGGCGATCAACCTGGCTGAAGGCGCTTATCGCCAGACGCGGCTTTAATCGGACGGTCGTCGCTCTCGCGAACAAAACGGCGCGGACCGCCTGGGCTTTGCTTAACCGGAACGAGGAGTATGCGGCTCGCTGAAGAAGCGCCTTCTGCTCTACGCGAAGCCGCGATCGAATGCGAGGTGATCACTGATGGCTCGTCGGCAAGGACCGCAGCCTCGAAGCCTGATCTACGACAAGGCCCGCGTGGCCGATCATGTTATGAGGCCAGAGGCAGCGAACTCCCATCAAGGCCAGGAGCGTGAAGGCTCCAGCAATAGGCCGGATAGATTCGCGCATTCCACGCCGCCGATACCAGAAGAATCATCTTGCGGCGGGAGACGTCCATAGATTGTCGTAGATCCCGCGCGTGCAGGCGCCCTTGAAGAAGGCAAACGCTCGGTCATGGGCGTCGAAGACCATCTCCTGGGTCTCGCGCGGATAGGCCCGTACAAACAGCATGCGGCTGTGACACAGCCGGACGTGAGCCACCTTTACCGTCACCGTTGCGCCAGCAATCACCACTACTTCGTGGCTCCAGTCGAACTGATACGCTTCGCCAGGCGCAAAGCTCAGCGGCACAAACACATCGCGCTCTCGGCGACTGCATGGTCGCGCTGCCAACCGCGGGCATAACGCCGCACGGCATCATAGCCGCCCTCATATCCGAGTTCCCGAAGCTGCTCGAATATCCGGATCAGCGTCAGACGCTCACGGTTCGCCTTCGCTGCGTTCGCCTCCAGCAGCCGATCAAGCCTTTCCTTCCAGGGCCCAATCCGTCGAAATGGCTGCTCCCCACGTTCATAATGAAACTCCGTCGCCTCCGAGCGCAGCACCTTCCGAACCACCTTCCGCGAAACCCGTAGCTCGCGGCAGATCGCCTTGATCGACTTGCCCTGCACAAAATACGCCCGCCGAATCTTCGCGATCGTCTCCACCACCAGCATCCCCTTCCAGGCTCCCAGCCATTCCGAGAGCCATCGTGAACCCCACCCTCAGAGGGGTCCCTTTTGGACGCCGATTACCCCTCCAACGGGGTCCTTTTTCCACGCCGAAACACACTGCTTGCCCTGGCTTGCCTGCTGCTGCAGCGACAGACGCTGTTTGATCCGCACTTCGCTCGGGCCGGGTAAGATCCACGCCGTTCGACGCGGAACCCCGGTTCAGTTTCTCAGTTCGGGCCCCCGGGCGCGCAACTGTGGACATGACTTGCCCGGGTGGTGATGGGTTTTAAGGCCCGCAGATATTGCGGGGTTTGGTGTGACGGCCCATTGTCGGGTTCAGCCGGTGAAGCGGACGCGGGCTCTGCTGGGGAGCAACCCGCCGAGGAATAACCGGCGGAAACTCACCGTGATGGAGTCATGAGGCCGACGTGCGCGTGCATGCCGGCCTCATGCGTTACGAGGGCTCATAGGAAAGGCAGATCATCAATCTGTAGATTGCTTTCTATGATCAGTTTGTAAGCTATCATTTGTCTATTGTCCTCCGGGTCTACTGGTTTGGTTCAGAGTTTATAGTAGGCAAGATACCTCGGGTACACTATTGCCTACCGAGTGATTGAGAAGAAAGGGTACCTACAACAAGCTGACAAAGCACGTCGGGGATTGGACGCCCTATTCTCACTGCGGCCCGCCGGCGATCACCGCCATGCCGTTCGCGGTTCATCACGCGCATGCCAACCTATTCGCCAGGTGGACCGACAGTGACGAGACCAGAAGGAATACGAGCCTCCGATTTTGCTTGACCCGGCTCGGAAGGGTGTTGCAGGACGCGGGGGGAGTTCTCAGAGCGGGTACGCAACAATGGCTAAAGCAGTCTCACAAAGTGCAACGAAATCTACCCCAGCCAATACCGTTACCTTGCGTCAGATGGCGGCCGATCTCGCTGAACAGCACGAATTGTCCCGGCGGCAAGCGGCAAACGGAAGCTGTTCTCAATGACCTGGTGGAGCTCACCAGCCAGCATCTCAGGAAGGGCGCGCGCATCAGGCTCACCGGTCTTGGTATCCTTCAGGTCAGAAAGCGGGCCGCCAGGATGGGCCGCAACCCTGCGACCGGGGAAACGATCAAGATCCGGGCCAGCAAGAAAGTCGCTTTCCGAGCTTCAAAGGAGCTTAAGGAAGCGATCTAGCGACCATCACTCTCAAGCAGCGCCCGGATCGCTGTCGGTGGCGCCCGCCCGCTGCGAACCACGGCCGCCGAATTTTCCCGCTCTGTGCCGCCAAGCGCGCAAGGCGTGCTCCGTTGGCGTATACGGAGTGCCCGCATTGGGACGGGGCGCGGATACGGCGGTGCTGCTGGCCCCGGCACAATTCTAGCCGGCTCCAGCCGCGTCCGTTCACCAAAAAAGCACGCTGCGGCACTGACCACGACATTACACCACTGGGGTGGTGGCCTCCGTACCATGGATCTCGGTCATGATGGCCTGCGACATGCGGCCATAGTTTCGATCATTGTCAATATCCCCAACGATCTGATACTCGTGCATCACCACAATCCGGTCGGCGACGGCGATCAGTTCCGGCATGTCGCTGGAGATTAGTAGTATGGCAGCGCCGCGTTCCGCCAACCCGCGGATTAACTCGTGGAAGTACGTCTTGGCCCTGACGTCGATCCCGACGGTCGGCTCGTCGACAATCATAATATCGGTGCCTGCGACGAGCCATTTGGCGACGCTGAGTTTCTGCTGGTTACCACCAGACAAATTGGCGACTGGCTGGTCGAGTGATTGTGTCTTAACCTCCAATTGTCGCAGAATAGGCCCGACCTTGGCGGCAATCGTCCCGTCGCGCAGAAAACGCCCCATCGCGACAGGCGCGGCCAAATCGTTATCCCCGCATTACCCAGCACGCTGTGCTGCAGTATCACGCCTTCCTGCTTGCGATCCTCACTGACATAGCCGATGCCGTGCCGATTAAGCGCCTCGGCAACGCTCCGAATGTGTACCGGTCTGCCCTCAACTAGGACCTGTCCTCCCGTGATGCGATCAAGACCAATGATCGATCGCGCGAGCTCGCTGCGTCCCGCACCAACTAGCCCATAAAGCCCGACCACCTCGCCATGGCGCACCGCGAGGTTGATGTCCCGATGGCCATGCTCGGTCGCCGCATTGCGGAGTTCCAGCGCCGGCACTCCGTGGACCGACCCTACAGCGCGGAAATCCGGTATCTGTTCTGCCCGGCCGATCATCAGCTGCACCAGATCCGCACGCGTCACCCCAGCCAGGGGCCGGCTCTCGCAGGCATTGCCGCCATCCCGCAGAACGGTGACCGTGTCGCAAAGGTCCAGAACCTCTTCGAGTTTGTGACTGACGAAGACGATCGCCACACCCTGGTCGCGCAGGCGGCGGAGGATGCGGGAAAGCGCCTCCGTCTCATGCGGTGTAAGCGAAGCCGTCGGTTCGTCCATTAGCAGCACATGGGAGCGCAGCGACAATGCCCGCCCGATCTCGACCATCTGCATCATGGCCGCACTGAGATGTGTTACCGGCAGCGCGGGATCCAGTTTCAATTCCAGCATCTGCAGCCACTGCAACGCCTCGCGGTTCAGTGCGGCATAGTCGATCGGCCGCAGCGTGCCCTGGGCAATGCGCTCGAGCAGGATGTTTTCGCCGACTGAAAACCGGGGAATGAGATTGCGTTCCTGATGCACAACACCGATTCCCGCGGCAATGGCGTCCATCGGGCTGGAAAACCGCACCGGCACGCCGTCCACCCGCATCGTGCCCGCGTCCGGCGCGTGCACACCGGTGACAATCTTGATAAGCGTCGATTTACCAGCCCCGTTCTCCCCAAGCAACGCATGGATCGTGCCAGGCGTGACGCGCAGCGAGATGTTTCGGAGTGCCATGACCCCGGGAAAGGACTTGGTGATCCCTATAAGCTCCAGCGCAGGTGAAGCATCAGGCATGGGCGGCCCCATGCACCTCGCGCAGCCGATTTGCCCCCACCGCGACCAGGATAAGCGCGCCCAGCAGGAATTGAACATAGTAAGGATCGACGTGAAATAACACAAGTCCTTGCGTAATCAGCGCGATGATCACCACGCCGGAGACCGTGCCAGCCACGCTGACATGGCCGCCACTGAGCATGGCACCGCCAATGACCGGCGCAGCGAAGGATGGGATCAGCCAGTCATCACCGATCGTCGGTTGGCCGATCTGCAGACGCGCCACCGCCATCATGCCACCGATGGCGGCTAGCAGCCCCGAAAGCACATGCGCCCAGATGGTCACCCGGCGCAACGAAATGCCGGACAGAGCGGCGGCATGGGTGTTGCCACCGGCTGCCAGGATCTGGCGCCCGATCGGCAGGCGATTGAGCGTGAACGAAATACTCAGCATCGCCAGTACGGCGGGCACCAGCAGCAGGGGTACAGGGCCTAGAATTGAGGCATTCCCAGCCGCCTTGACCACTGCTGGGACGCCATAGAATGGCTGTGCTTCGGTGATCCCCAGATTGATGCCCTTGAACGCCGCCATCGTTGCGAGCGTGACGATGAAGGCGGAAAGCCCGGCGCGAGCTGTCATCCAACCGTTAAATAACCCCGCTGCCATACCAACAATCGGACCGGCCAATATGGCCAGCGGCACCGGCACGTGCCAGACCTGCATCATACCGGCGAACGACACGGCCACCAGGCCACCGATCGATCCCAAGGCAAGATTCATCTGTCCGAGTGCAATGACTACCATTTGGCCGAGTGCGATCAGCGTTGACAGCGCGATGGTGTTCAGCAGCACGAAAATGTTGAACGGCGAGAGAAACTCCGGCCGCAGCACACTCATTACTACCGCGCCGGCCAATGCGATCAGTGTAAGCAATTCGGCGGCACCACATGGGCGGCGCGCGGCATTCGTGTGATCGAAGGGCCGCATGGATGAGACGCTAAACGGATCCGGCCCTGATGAGAGCGCTCATACGACAGATCGTAAGAGCGCACACAACGTCCGAGTGGAGGTTATCACGCGGGGCGAGCGCCGGCGGAGTTGGACGCTGGAGCAAAAGCGCGAGATTGTGGCTGAGAGCCTCGGGCCCGAACTGACCCCGAGCGAGGTGGCGCGCAAATACGCGATCGGTACGGGGCAGCTTTATACCTGGCGTCGAGAACTGTTGCCGGCTCCGACGGAGCGGATGAGGCGGCCGACACGGTTTGCGCAAGTGGAGCTGGCGCCGACGCGGCTGGCCGGCCAGCTACCGGCTGAGCCGCCCGCCCCGCCAGTAACGATCCCGCAATCGCCCCGGCCGCTGGGAATAATCGAGATCGTGCTGCCGGGCGGCATATTGGTGCGCGTTGATGGGCAGGTAGATGATCGGGCATTGCGGCGAGTCCTGGGCATGCTGCAAGGCCGATGATCACACTCGCACCCGGCCTGCGCGTGTATCTCGCCTGCGGCGTGACCGATATGCGCAAGGGTATGGTGGGGCTGGCAATGCTGGTGCAGCAGTCGCTGCGCGACAACCCGTTCGATGGCGCTGTGTATGCCTTCCGCGGGCGTCGCGCAGGACTGATCAAGCTGATATGGCATGATGGCGCCGGCCTGTGCATGCTGACCAAGCGGCTGGAGCATGGGCAGTTTGTTTGGCCGTCATCCGAGACGACTGGCCGGATCATGCTCTCGAGCGCGCAATTGGCGGCGCTGCTGGATGGCTGTGAATGGCGCGCAGCGCAGCCGCGACGAGCACCGGAACTGGCGGGATAAAAACCCGCGTCGCCGATAAAAATCGGCTGGCACCAATTCGGCGGCGTCGTTCAGAATCGCAGCGTGCGAATCGATCTGGACAACCTGCCTGACGATCCCGCGACGCTGCAGCAAATGCTGCGCGCCGTCGTGCGAGAGCTCAATACCGAGAATGACAAGCTGCGCCTGCTCATTCATCGGCTGGTGCGCCATCGGTTCGGCCGCCGCTCCGAGCAACTCACCGATGACCAGTTGCAATTGGGGCTCGAGGATCTGGAGCAAACGGTCGCCGCGAACCAGGCGGCACAGGACACTATTGCACCAGAGCCGAAGGAGCAGAAGCGCCGAGCGGCACCGGCGCAGCGCAATCTCGGCGATCTGCCGGCACACTTGCCGCGCTACGAGGTGGTGGTGGACATCGAGCACCGCGAGTGCCCCTGCTGTGGTGGCGCGCTGCATGTGATCGGCGAAACGCGCAGCCAACAGCTCGATATCGTGCCCGCGCAGCTTCGGGTGCGGGTCACGCGCCGGCCGCGTTACGCCTGCCGGGCGTGCGAGGGAACCGTGGTGCAGGCGCCAGCGCCGGAGCGCCCGATCGATGGCGGCCTGGCGACCGAGGCCATGGTGGTGCATGTGCTGGTCAGCAAGTATTGCGACTCGCTGCCGCTGCATCGACAGTCCAAGATGCTGGCGCGGCAGGGCATCGATCTGGATCGCTCGACGCTGAGCAACTGGGTTGGCCGAGCCTGCTGGTGGCTGAAGCCGCTTTATGACCTGGTGGTCAGCACGGTGCTGTCGTCTGAGAAGGTCTTTGCGGATGACACGACATTGCCGGTGCTGGATCCGGGCCGCGGCCGAACCAAAACCGGGCGATTGTGGTGCTATGCGGTGGATGACCGACCGTGGTCCGGTCCGACGCACCCGGCGGCGGCGTATGTATATTCCGAGGATCGTAAGGGCGCGCATCCGTCAGCGCACCTGGCAGCGTTTCGCGGTGTGCTGCAGGTGGACGGCTACGCCGGGTTCAAGCGACTGGCCGGGGACCGCAGCGACGATTCGGTCAAGCTGGCGTTCTGCTGGGCGCATATGCGGCGGCCGTTCTTCGATTTCTATCAGGCGACGAAGTCGCCGCTGGCCGGGCATGTGCTGGCGCGCATTCGCGAACTCTATACGATCGAGGCCGAGATTCGCGGGCATTCTGCCGATCATCGGGAGCGCATGCGCCAGGCGCGAAGTCGGCCGATCGTGGAGGCGTTGCATGCTTGGTTGCAGGAGCAGCTGTCGAGCCGATGGCTTGGCTTACTGATGTGCTCGAGCGCATCGTCTCAGGCAAGACTAAGGCGAACGCACTGGAGGCGCTGCTGCCGTGGAATGGGCATCCGACTGAACTCACGGAATTGGCGGCAGCTGCATGATCGATAATCCAACCCAGGTTGACCGCCTGATGGGGAAGCTGCAACAGGCTCTGCCACTGCCCGCGCGCCCCACACCCGAGCTGCTCGCCGCTCTCGTCGCGAAGAACGCTGCGAGCCAAACCTCCGCCGCCTGCTCAATCACATGGATCAGCTACGCCGGTGACGAGGGAGGCATTGTGTGCCGCCTCGATTTTGGAGACGAGGCCAAGAACGCCGCGTTTGTCTCCATCACGCACCTGCGTTTCGATGCTCGTCTGCCTCTCGCCCGTGAGATTATCGCCTACCAGAAGCACCGCGTGAAACGCATCCAGCGGCAGCCGGCGTAATCCACCCCAGCACAGAGGATGGGCCGGCCTCTGATACGCCGCACGGCTGCCGTCAAGGAAAATCGGGCAGGGTCTCGCCGCAACGCTTACCGATCAGTGCCAGTGCACACCAATCAGAACGTAGCAGGCTGTGCGGCTGCCTCATCGTGCGCGGGTCCGCCCGGCCAGCAGATGCACGCGCCCGCGCTCCAGCAGCACTGCTGCGAGCAGCAGGCCACCAAGGAAAAACTTTCGATCAGCTCGTTCTGTGGCTGAGGCCCCAGCTGGGCGGCACCTTGAAGTCCGCCGCGCCAAGGTGGAAATCGCGCTTGGCGTCCTTACCGGCCTGCTCCCAGGCAGCGAAGTATGGGTGCGGACCCGGCGGCACGAGTGTCACTTGCATGCTGGACGCGTCCGCGTGGGCAGATGGGCTTGGCGCCATACCCGCGCCAATCACGGCGGCAGCCGCCATACACAAACCAAGCAGCAAACGCTTCATAGACGTGTTTCCTCCAAATTGGGCCGGTCCTTCGCCGGATTGTTGGTGATCGTGGCTACGCTTGCCGGCGATAAGTCGTCCGATCCCCAGTATTGCCGCGAGAGCGAGCACCGGGCCCCGCCCATCGCTGCCAATAAAAAAATATTCTATCGAGTTTTCACGTCGACGGCATTAGCAGACAGCCCGAGAGATGGCAAGGCTGCCTCCGGTGCGGAGCCGGCTACACAGCCGCGAAACCAGCTGAAGCGACCCGAATGCCGGCTAGGAAGATTAAAAATCTTTTTGATTGCAGCGATCCACTGCACATGGTGATGTCAGTGCAATGGTCGGACTAGTGAGATCGACCTGGCCGAGCAAGCCTATCAGGAACTCATGCATCGCATTATCAGCGGTGAGTTTCCTGCGGGCTATCGTCTGCTGCCCGAGGAATTGGGCCAAATGCTGTCGATCAGCCCAACACCCGTGAAGGAAGCGTTGGCGAGGCTCGCGCGCGACGGGCTGATCGAGGCAGCAAGCCGCAGGGGATCCGTGGTGCGACGTTTTTCGGCGGAGGATATCGGCAACATCTACGAGGCGCGTTTGATGATTGAAAGCCGCGCCATCCGCGTTGGCCTTGCGAGCGGGCGGGTCGACCGGGAATTCATCGGCCGGCTATCGGAGTGCGCGGCGCTGTACACAAGCCAGGCCAGGCGTCAGACCCGCGATGGCCTGCGTGAGGCATTGCGGGCGGATCAGGAGCTGCATACACTTCTCGGCTCGCTCACGCGCAATCAGCTAATCGCGGATTGGCATCAAAAGCTCCTGCGGCAGTCGCAGACCGTGCGGGTGTGGACGGTCGAGACCTACAACTTCCGCGCCGCAACCCAGGAACATGCGATGATCATCGCGGCGATGGAGGCGCGCGACACCGAGGCGGCCGTGGGCGCGTTGGAGCGCCACCTCGCCCGTAACCGCGACGATCTGGCGGCGCGCTTCGCGCGAGTTGTGAAACGGCATACCGAACAGGCACAGGCCGATGCAGCGCATGGGAATGATGATCCGGCTACAGCCGGACAAAGTCGCTGAGTACAAAGCATTGCATGCCACGGTTCCGGATGACGTTCTGGCCCTCAGGAATCCCCGCATTTTTTAAACTGGTCCGAAAACGTCCGCGAACAGGGGCTGCTCGTCTAGCATTTGGGAGAAACGCTGCATCAATGGCCCAAGCCAGTTGTCACGCATGGTTGGGATGAGATCGTAGAGCATGCAGCCCTGGCGGAACAACGAGTGGACACGGCGTTTGGCGGTGTTGGGTCTTAAGCATCCGATCATAGCCGAGCGCTTCTCCAGCAGCACCGAGCAGCGTCAACAGGACCACGGCAAAGGCATTGATGAGCCACAGCCGATCACGCCGCTCGGGCGATTTGACACGGATCGTTCCCAGACCCATGCCGAAGCGCAGATCTTTGCTGTCGCGCAGACTGCACTCAATTGCCCAGCGGCGACCGTAGTAGCCGGTCAGCTGCTTCGCGCTGGTATCGGCGCTGCTGGCGGCCAGACACCAGGCTTGCTTCATCTCCGGATCCTGAACGCAGACCACGGTTCCCACCCGGTAGCGATCGGCTGTGACCTCGGCACCGCGCAACACTCGTGCCCGTCCGCCAGCTTGGACCCATTCAGCTGCGGTGCGGGTCTCCCCGGCGGTGCTGGTTACGGTGATGTTGCCACGGAAGCGAATGACGTAGTCGAAATACAGTTCTTCGGTTAGCATCCGGTAGAGTTTCTGATCGCCGAACCCACGGTCGGCGACGATGCACACCTTGATCCCGGCCGGCAGCAACTCGGCAAGCCGTACCAGCACCCGATGTTCGTAGAAGTTGCGGTGATCCTTGAGCGTGCTCTTGTCGACGGTCAGCCACACCAGAGGTGTCGAGCGGCCATGATCGCTGATCAGGGCCAGCATGATGGTGGCCTGGTTGTCGGCATCGAAGTCGGTCCAGTCCATGGCCACCATGATCGAGCTTCGGGCGCCGACGACGAAGGGCACCCAGCGCACCAGAATGTCGTCGACATTTATGGCGGCGTTAGAGAGCAGCCGGTCGACCTGCTTGGTGGCATGCTTAGGCTTCAAGCTGCGCGCCGCGGCGAGGCCCTGACCGATCGCACAGATCGCCAGCGACCCGCTGTGCAACACGCCAAGGGTCGCGTCGCATAGCGAGTTCACGCGCTTTGCATGCAGGTCGTGCTCGAGCAGACAGCCAAGCACGTTGCGAATGCCCTGGTATGAAAAACGCTCCCGGACGACCATAGTGCTTCCCGAATCGACATCGGGAGGCAAACTCGCTGGTCTGTCGGGAGCGCGGAATCTCCCCCGCCACTTCGCAAGCATCTGCCATCCAAGGTGTTCCCACAATTCTTTTCAGAACTGCCCCTTCGGCTGATCGATCCTTTTATGTCGCGTGAGAAATGCGGGGATGCCTCAGGTTCTGGCCTGCCTGGCGGCGTGCCACATCCATAACTACACGACCTTCCTCAAGGAGCCCGAGAATTTGCTGTTCAGTTATTGGGAATACACCGGCACCGATTTTGGCGTCGATATGGCGCGCATGAAGGCCGATCCAGCAACAAGGCGTTGGTGGGCGCTAACCGATCCGTGTCAGTTGCCGCTTGCAACGCGAGCGCCGGACGAGTGGTGGGCAGCGATGACAGAGATATTCCACTTTGCCGGTGCATCCATGCCAACACCCGACGCGACTGCACGGGATTCCCCGTCCAGTTTATCCTCATAATAGACGGTTGTCTCTCCATCGCACGTATCGGTTGTTATCTAACGCAGGGGACGCAAGGGCGCAAGCTGCCATGTTCAAGAGGAGGAGAATGACGCATGGCCCGAATCGCGCGCGTTGAGCTAAGCTCCTTCAGCTTCGAGGTTTCCGGACTGGCGCTGCCGTCGCACGGCGCGGCCGGCGTTGGCAACGTGGTGGCGCGCAAAGATGGCCGCATGCCCTGCCCGCGTTGGGCGGTGCGGATTGAAACCACGGATGGCGCCCGTGGCGAATACGTGACGCACTGGGTCGGCACCCCCTCCTCCTTTGCCCAAGCATCAATGCTGGCCCCGCATCTGCTCGGTCGCGACCCGGATTCACGCGAAGAGATCTGGCAGGATCTAAAGCGCGAGGTACGGGCCTACGACCACATGGGGCACGGCCCATTGGATATTGCACTGTGGGATCTGGCCGGCCGCCGCCGCAATGTTTCAGTGGCGCGGCTCCTCGGCGGCTTCCGCACGCGACTGCCGACTTATGCCAGCACGTATCACGGGCAGTCCGAGAAAGGCGGACTCGACGCGCCCGAGGCTTTCGCCGACTACGCAAAAGCCTGTCGGCAACGTGGTTTCGCTGGCTTCAAGATACATGGTTGGCACGATGGAAATGTGGCGCGGGAGGTTGCGACAATTCGTGCCGTGCGCCGAGCTGTAGGCGATGAATGGCGGCTGATGCTGGACCCTGCCTGTCAGTTGCGCACCTGGATGGACGCACTGGAGGTCGGGCGGGCCTGTGACGAAGCTGGTTTCTTCTGGTACGAGGACCCATACCGCGATTCTGGCATAGCCCCAGAGGGCCATAAGCGGCTACGCGAGCGACTGCGTACACCACTGCTGGTCTGCGAGCATGTGCGTGGAATCGAAAGCAAGGCGGCGTTCATGCTGGCAGGTGGAGGGGATATGATCCATGCCGATCCTGAATACGATATGGGGATTACCGGCGCCCTGAAGGTTGCGCATTTCTGCGAGGCGCTGGGACTAGACGTGCAGTACCATGCCTGCGGTCCCGCACATCGTGCAGTAATGGCAGCAACCCCGAACACGCATCTCTATGAAATGGCGCTGATCGGCCCCGACATGCCCAATGCGGTACCGCCGGTCTATGGTTGCGGTTACTCCGATCAGCAGGACGCGCTCGATGCAGATGGTTGCGTACCGGTACCTGTCGGCCCCGGCCTCGGCGTGACATATGATTGGGAATTTATCGAGAAGAACCGGATCCAGCACCTCGTATTTCGCTCGGAGTAATGAAGCGGCCCGGGCTGCGGGCGCCGCGCGAGACCCAGCAACAGAAACCCGCACCTTTTCACCAGCAAATCCATCCATGTCCACGCATTGCCTCGGGTGGTCCCCTACAGCGTTTAGCCCTGCAGTGCGTCTTCCGTTTCGTTCACGTCGCTCGCCCCGCCTTTACGCCCTGGCTTGCCATTCGCCGCCGAGCAGGACCTGATATGTGGGAAGCGTAATGCGAACACCCTTGGCTGGACGTGGCCGTATCGCCATGCCCACGCCAATGTAGCGCGGGAGGAACTGAGCCGTCATGATCAACCCCGAGAGCGACCGCGTGCTGATTACCGGTGCAGCCGGTGCGATTGGCACGGCACTGCGTTACGGACTGCGCGGCACGTGGCGGCATTTGTGCCTGACCGACATCCGGCCGATGCAGGACGTCGCCAACAACGAAGAGGCGTTCATCGTCGACATCGGTGATCGCGTGGCCCTGGAGAGCATAATGCAGGACGTGCGCGCCGTCGTGCATCTCGCCGGCGTGAGCGGCAGCTATATGCTGGAGGACCTGTTCCGCGTGAATGCGCGCGGACTGTTCGATGTCTTCGAATCGGCGCGTCTCGCCAGCGTGGAGCGTATTATCTTCGCCAGCAGCAACCATGCCTTCGGCTGCTATCCGATCACCGAGAGCATTTCGCCAGCGCTGCCTGCACGGCCGGACAGTCTGTACGGCGTGTTCAAGGTCTGGGGCGAGACGATGCTTCGCAACTACTACGATCGCCATGGCATACGGTCGGTGGCGCTGCGCATCGGCACTTACCGCTCCGAACCGATCGATCAGCGCTCGCTCGCGACCTGGCTCAGCCCACGAGACGTCGCGCATTTGGTGGACGTGTCACTGCGCCATCCCGACCCCGGCTGCATGATCGTCAACGGATATTCCAACAATACACGGCTGAAGACGCACGACCCGAACTGGGCGACGCTCGGCTATCAGCCCTGCGACAATGCCGAGGACCATCGCGAGAAGCTGCGCAGCAATGGCGTGGACGTCGACGCGCCGGATCGCGATGAGTGGGAATGGCCGGAGCATGGCGGCTCGTTCGCGCGCGTCGCGGAGCGTCCGCCCCGGTGACGCAGAATGCAATCAGCCCGCCAGCAACGGCGCTGCGTTGCGTTCCCGTGTGAGACGGCGGTTATGGACCCGCTGTTGCTTCCCCCGACGCGCAGCGGGGGCCGATCGGCGCGCGGATCAAGCAGTTCAACCCGCACGTCGGGGACCTCGCTCAACATGTGTCCCGGTCTTTGATCGAGCGCCGGTCATGCAAGATCTCAGCTTGGGATCCGCCGCCAGAGCTTGCTGACATGCGTGTCCACTTCCGCCCTTCGACCACCCAGGACAGCCGTTCCGACTTCGGTCCGACACGCGACCTGCGAGAATTCAACCCGGGACGCAGCATCGTATCCCCATTCTGTTGATCGGCGGCAAGGCAGCGTAAGATCAAACCGAGAAGGGAGTGCACAGTCATGAAATTCGGCGTTCATAACCCGTGTACGGCCCCAATCCGGGAAAGGCGTTTGAGGGGGTCAAGGCAAAGGCGCAATGGGCCGAAAATCATGGCTTCGTTTGGTTCTCGGTAATGGACCACCTGATCCAGATCGGCGGCGTTGGCGCGCCGACCGAGCCGTTCATGGAAGGCTGGACGGTGCTGTCGGCGCTTGCCGCTGTCACCGACCGGATTCGGCTGGCTACCCTCGCCTCATCGGTTGCCTACCGCAATCCGGCGCATCTGGCCAAGATTGCCGCCGGCGTCGACCAGATCAGCGGCGGTCGCATGACGCTCGGCATCGGCGCCGGTTGGTTCGAGGGCGAATACAAGCAATATGGCTGGGAGTTTCCGCCGCGGCCGGCGACGCGCATCCGTCAGATGGAGGAAGCCGTTCGGCTAATCCTCCAGATGTGGAGTGACCCACGCACTACCTTCCACGGCCGCTACTTCCACGTCGAAGACGCGATTCTCGAACCAAAGCCGGTGCAGAAGCCGCGCCCGCCCGTGATGATCGCGGGCGGCGGCGAGCAGATGACCCTGCGCGTGGTCGCCCGGCTCGCCGATGCCTGCAATGTCATCGGTGACGTGTCGACAGTGAAGCACAAATTTGCCGTGCTGCGCGGCCACTGCGACGCCGCGCAGCGGGACTACGACACGATCGAGCGGACCCACAATTTCAGCTGGCTGGTCGCGCGCGACGACGCCGCGGTGGCGGCGAAGCGCGAGCGCCTCTCGGCATGCGGACCGCTGCGTGGTTTCGTCGGCACCGTGTCCGAGGCGATCGATCTTGTCGGTCAGTACCAGGATGCCGGCGTCCAACTGCTGATTAACAGCGACTACAGAAACGACATGGAAACCCTGGAGCTTTTCGTCTCAGAGGTCATGCCGCAGTTCGCCTGAATGTCGGGAACATGATCCGTACGGCGCCGTTTGTGCCCCACTCGGTCGCCAGCCGGTTGAGGCCTACGACCAGCCAGGCACGCGGGCTTCAGCACTGTTTCGATCCAGCGCATCGATCATCATCCCGCGGTAGCCCACCACCACGAGGCGGCTGAAGCGAAAGTGCTGCTTCAGCCGAAACCACCGATAAATCGTAAGCGTCGTCTGATCGACACCTTCCCGGAGCACGGGCTGCTGTTGGACACTGGCCTGCATGGGCGAAGCGGTGATCACGGCAGAGGTTGAGCGTTCGAACGAGCGTGCGAACGAGGCTCGTTCGAGCGCTCGAACGGAACAGATCGAGCTGCGGGTTCGGCGTGAGCGGCACCGCCGATGGGGACCTGAGGAGAAACTTCGGATTGTCCGCGAGACACTTCTCCCCGGGACGGTTATCGCGGACGTGGCGCGCCGACATGGCATTGGCACCGGCCTGCTCTACACGTGGCGGAAGGCAATGCTGGCCTCAATGGTGAGCGGGTTTGCTCCGGTGGAAGTGCAACCCGCCTTGGAGGCTGATAGCCCACCGCCAGCGCCTCCGAAAACACCGACCCCAGGCAGAAAGCCGCCGTCTGGGCGGATCGAAATCGAGTTCCCGAACGGGGTACGGGTTCGGGTCGATGGCGAGGTTGATGATGCCGTGCTGCGCGGTGTGCTGGCGACGCTCGACGATCGCTGATGTGGCCGGCCGGAGAAGTCCGCATTTACCTCGCCTGCGGCGTTACCGACATGCGGGCTGGGTTCCATTCTCTTGCTGCGCGGGTCCAGACCGTGCTTCAGCATGATCCTCATGAGGGGGCAATTTTTGTGTTCCGTGGACGTAGAGGCGATCTGATCAAATGCCTCTATTATGACCGGCAAGGCATGTGCCTCTATGCGAAGAAGCTGGATCGTGGCCGGTTTGTTTGGCCACAAGCCAAGGACGGCGTGGTATCTCTGACCATGGCCCAGTTCTCCATGCTTGTCGAAGCAATTGATTGGAGAAATACAGCCTGGACAGCCAGACCGGAAGTCGTGGTCTGAGCGGAATTTTTAATCCGACGCGGCGGATGTGGCTTGTACAGGGAATCGTGGATTCGCTAAGCCTGTCGCATGTCCGAGCTCGAATTCGCTGCGCGTGGAGAACGCGACGCTGCGCGCCATGGTGGCGGAGCGTGACGCCAGGCTGGCGGCGGTCAACGACGAGCTGAAGACGGCCCGGCTCGAAATCGAGCAAATGAAACTGCGACTGGCCACGCTGCTGCGGCAACGTTATGGCCAATCTTCCGAAAAGCTCGACCGTGAGATCGCGCAATTGGAGATGCGGCTGGAAGAGCTGGAGGAGAACGTCGCTGAGACGACCGCGGCGCAGGCCAAACAGTCCACCGCGGAACCCAAAGAACGGCCGGCCGCCAGGTTCCGTCCGAAACCGCCCGGCCGCAAGCCATTGCCGGCCCATTTGCCGCGCGAGATTGTGGTGCATGAGCCCGAAATTGCCTGTCAGTGCAACAACTGCGATCCCGCGCGCCTGGTCAAGCTTGGCGAGACGGCAACCGAAGTGATGGACAAGATCCCCGCCAGAATGAAGGTGATCCGCCATCTGCGGCCGAAATATGCGTGTCGGGTATGCGAGACCATCTTCCAGGCGCCGGCACCGGAGCTGCCGATCGAAAAGGGACGGCCGGGAGCCGGACTGCTGGCCAATGTCGCCGTCTCCAAGTATTGCGATGGCATCCCTCTCTATCGGCAGTCTGCGATTCTCGAGCGCGAGGGCATCGACATCGACCGCGCCATCATGGCGGACTGGATGGGACATGTCGCGTGGTGGGTGCAACCCCTGGCCGAGCGCATCGGACAATACGTCATGGCACAAGAGGTCCTCTGGACCGACGACACACCGATTCGAACCCTGGCGCCGGGAACCGGGAAAACGCGCATCGCGCGGCTTTGGTGTTACGCCGTCGATCCGCGGCCCTATGCCGGTCCGGGACATCCGGCGGTGTTCTATCGCTATAGCGCCGATCGCAAACGCGAGCGGCCACGTGGACATCTCGAGGGCTTTAGCGGTTACCTGCATTCGGATGCCTTCGCCGGCTACGAGGCGCTCTATCGGGGAAGCGGATCGAAGCCTCCCCGGATCATCCATGTTGCCTGCTTCGCTCATGCTCGGCGCAAGCTGTTCGAGGTATTCGAGACGACAAAGTCCCCCATTGCCGAGGAAGCCCTGCGCCGGATTCAGGAACTCTACGCCATTGAAGCGGATATCAAGGGCAAGCCCGCCGAGCAGCGCCAGAGGGAGCGTCAGGCTCGCAGCAAGCCATTGCTGGATGCATTCCGCGAATGGGCAGAAGGGCAACGCCGGCGGTTGTCCGGCAAGGCACCACTCGGCAAAGCCTTCCAGTACACGCTGAGCCGCTGGGATGCCCTGACCCGATATGTCGAGGACGGACGTCTTAGCATCGATAACAACCTCTCTGAGCGTCTCCTGAGAGGGATTGCGGTGTCGAGGAAAAACTTTCTGTTCCTTGGTTCCGACCGGGGAGGCCAAAGGGCAGCAGCGATTTACACGATCGTCGAGTCAGCAAAACTCAACAAGCTCGATCCTGAGGCTTATCTCGCTTCAGTCCTTGATCGGTTGGCTCGAGGTCATCCGATCAACCGAATCGACGAGCTTCTCCCCTGGAACTTCCAACCGCCAATGGCAGCTGCGGCCTGACGGCATTGCCGCCAGCCGGAACCGCAGCGCCAACACTGAACCACCAGTCACGTGCTTCCTCTCGGCGGGCTCAAATCGGCCCAGGCCAAGAACGTCTGGGCAGGGGCTCACGGCGTCAATACTGGTGCTCGCCTTACGCTTACGATAAATCGAACGCACCGGCAAGATTAACACCGATCGACCCTCGAAACATCAGCATGATAGCTGGCATATTGGCCCGAAGGTCGGCACTCCGCCTGACACGCCGTGTACCGGTTCAGGCAGCAGGAAGGTTGACTTCAAGACCCCCTTTGCATGGCGTACCATGCAGCGCAGCATCGAGGCACAGTTTCACCATCGCGTGTGGCCCGCTGTCGGTGAAGTCATCGAAGAAGCTGTCAGGCAGGTCAGGAAACACCGTCTCGCCGGCTTTCACCGTTTGATCGGTGACATAGGGAAATGGCAAGGTGATGTTTTGGCGCGGGTATTCGTTCTTCAAAATTCGCCGGGCCAGTTCCAGGGCGATGATCGACAGGAATGGCGGCTGACCAATCGAGATGCCCGTCACCTTCTGTCCCATATAACCGATCATGAACTTGCGAAACCCATTTTCTGCCTCGCCCGCGGTGGGGGGAAGTGGTGTGCGCTTGGCGGCGATGAAAGCTTTCAGCACCCCATCGGTACCCCCTTGGCACCAGATCCCATCGACCTTCGGTAGGCTCGGCAGAATGGCGGTGGTGTTACGTTCGGCGGTGGCCGAATCCCACATCCCGGTATAACGGTTGACCACCTTGACCTCTGGGTATTTCGTCCAGACGCTGTCTGCGCCCTTGTTACGGTCGGTGTCCGCCTGAGTCCCGGCGACCCCCGTAACCATGATGACGTTGCCCTTGCCGCCAAGTGTCTTGGCCAACCACTCTGCCGCCCGGACGCCCCACTGAAACTGGTCGGCATTGACCTTGAGGACAGTCGGAGTAGTGACGACGTTGTCGTACGAAATAACGAGGATCTTACGAGCCGTCGCCTGCTGTAAGACGTGATTAAGTCCGGTCGGTGAGGCCGCATCCACGAGGATGGCGTCCACGCGTTCGGAGATGAGGTCAGCGATCTGGCCCGACTGCTTGGATACGTCGTTGCCCGAGTTGAACCAGGAACCATCCACCTCGGAGTTATAGGGTTCCATCTTTAGCGCTGCACGGAACACGTTTTCCATCTCGATGCGCCATTTGTTGCCGATGAAGGAGTTGGACAGAGCTATCGAGAACTTCTTCTGATTGGCTGCTCCCGCATGATCGACGGCGGCTCTATATAGCCCGGCTCCGAGCAATCCTCCGGCACCGACGCGCATCAAGCGGCGACGAGAAAGATGTTCGAACATGATAGGATCCTCCCTTTGTGTCCCGGGCAGAATACATGGCTGCTCCGGCTGCTCCTTTACCCGAGTCTGTCGGAATGCCTCCCGCGCGCTGATCACCCGCTCGCAGTCGGCGCCTTCCCGGCGACCGCGCGGCTGCCCCATTGCATCCCGAGGCGCAAGTCGTCTACGCCGAGATCTGCCAGGCGCGACACGCCCATCAGCCCCATGACGCGGTCAATTTCGCGACGATAGAGCTCAATCACGTGCGCTACCCCCGCCTCGCCTGCCACCGCAAGACCCCAGAGATGGGGGCGGCCGACCAGCACCGCACTCGCCCCAAGCGCGATTGCCTTGACGACATCAGCACCCCGCCGGATGCCGCCATCGATCAACACCGGAATGCGGCCACCGACCGCGGCAATCACTGCGGGCAACGCCTCAACGGAGGCCGGCGCACCGTCCAGCTGCCGTCCACCGTGGTTGGAGACAATCACGCCATCAACTCCCTGCGCAACCGCTTTTGCCGCTTCCGCCGGGTGTAGGATACCTTTGAGAAGGAGCGTCCCGGGCCATAGTTCGCGCAGCCACGCCACGTCCTGCCAGTTCATGGCAGGGTCGAGAAGTCCCGCCATTCGGCTCGCCAGCACGGCGATGCTCGTTTCCTCCCCTGGTTTCGCGTAGTTGCCGAATGTGATTCGCCGCAATTCCCGGCGCATTCTCAGGAGCCATGGCAGATTGGTGACCATGCCTAGCAGCGCCGTTGGCGTGAAACTCGGCGGAATGCTGAAGCCGTTGCGCAAGTCGCGTTCGCGGTTACCCAGCAGTTGATTGTCGATCGTCGAGTACCAACCCCTCATAACCGGCCGCCGCGGCGCGTTGCACCAATTCGCGGGAGAAGCCGCGGTCAGTATAGATGAAAACTTGCATCCATCGCGGCCGAGCGCCCGTGCTTGCCAAGGTCTCGAGAGTGCAGACCGAGCCATGCGACAGACAGTATGCTATTCCCGCCGCGCTGGCAGCTCGGGCTGCCGCACATTCCCCGTCAGGCCAAAGCAATCCAGCCAGACCGACTGGCCCGATCACCAACGGGACCGATAATTGCGATCCGAACAAGGTGACGCTGAGATCGCGGGCCACGGTCCCCCGCAACGGCCGTGGCAGCAGCGCGATCTCCTGAAAAGCCTCTTCGTTCCGACGCAGCGTATACTCAGTTTCGGCCCCACCATCAGCGAAATCGAAGATGGGTTGCGGCAGAACATGGCGTGCCAGATGTCGCAATGCGGCAATGGAGTAGCCGGCCCGCTGCAATTCAGTCCGCGTCGCCGTCATGGCAACGGCGTACTCCCTACTCTTGATCTGGTGCAAAATCGACCGACCGCCCTTCCGGGCATGGCGAAGTATGGACACAAAGTCTCGGTCAATCAATAATAAATCCATCTCAGTGCTTACAACGTGATTGAGAATCCTCCGTCTCTCCGCCTGCAGTGCTAGGAGAGACAGCCGAGCGCGCCGACCTCACGGCATTGTCCGGCGTCTTCACAGTATGGCGGTGGATGCTCGGGGTGGGCCCTGGCGCCGGCTATCAAGCCGAATGCCGAGCGGGAGACTTTGCTGGGTGGCTTTGCCCTGCTACTGCGGGCCGAGCGACAATCTTGCGCTCTTTTGCCGCCGTGGGCCTCGCCCAACCCGGCGACGTTATCATCGCGGCCGCCGACGGGTATCGCGGTGTGGCGGTGGCCGGCGGCCAAGTCCTCAGCATGGCGCGCAACGCCGGTGTCATGCATTCGGAATTGACGGCCGTGACACATGACTAACGCGTTCTCTATAGACCCGGACACGGTTGAGCCGTTGCCGCCGGCCTCGATCGGGTCGGCGGCTTTACGTCGGAAGGCCGTAGACGCGGATAGCAGTGTCGCGGAACAGCTGGCGCCTCTCGTCCGCGCTCGCGCCCGCCACGATCCAGTTGAGGATGCCGACCCAATCCGAATAGGTTCCGGCAAGTTCCAAAACTGGCCAGTCGCTGCCGAACATCAAGCGATTGAAGCCAAACCGTTCGATGCAGTGTTCGACATAAGGACGTAGCTGCTCGCGGGTCCAATCGCGATGATCAGCTTCGGTAAGGACGCCGGAGATCTTGCACGTCACGTTCGGCAAGCCAGCCAGCTCGGTGATCTGCTGACGCCAGGGTTCGACCAGGCCAGTCCTGATGCCGGGCTTGCCGATATGATCAAGCACGAACACCACATCCGGGCACTTTCGCACGAGGTCCAGCACCATCGGCATCTGGTGGTGCAGCACGCACATATCAAACGCCCATCCATAGCGGGGCAGGAGCCTCGCAGCGGTTATAAAATTAGGGCGCAGGCAGAATTCTGGGTCAGGTTGAGTCTGGATCAGTCGCCGGATCGCCCGCACCTTGCCTAGTTCCGCCAACGCATCCAGCTCTTCTGTCGCAGCTGCGCCGCGCTCCAGTCTCGCGCAGGCGATGATGCCCTGGATGCGCGGATCGGCAGCGGAAAGTTCCGCGACGAAATTCGCCTCCGCGATGTTCTGACCGTCGGCGACGTCCACCTCTGCAAAGATGATCTTGTCCACTTCAGTGTTGCCGCGAGCCCGATCGAAATCCTCCGGCAAATGACTTCGCGCGATCGCCGGTACCTGAGCCAGCCAGGGATAGGAAAAGCGCGCCGTATCGTAGAGATGCACGTGGCTGTCGACGATGGGAAAATCCGGCATGGGGTTTCCTCAGTTTTGAGGCCGGCACTTTCTACGGCAACGCGCTTACGGCATCAAGACGGCGCTTCGTGATATCAACAATCGTGCCGGTCATGAAACTCGCCTGCTTCGCCCGCGCTCCGGAAGGCAACGGCTGCGCCAAACAATTCATCCGCACCTTGAAAGAGAACCTCTTGTGGGTGCGTACCTTCGCTACCATCGAGCAATTGCGCCAGGCGCTGCTTGAATTCCGCGATGTCTACACACCACATGGCTCAACGCCGCCAGGGCCATAAAGGCGCGGTTCGCTCCATGACTCCCGCCGAGATCATCCACATGCAGACCACTGTGCGCCCAGCAGCCGGTTTCCCCTTGGACACTTTCCCGACCTCCTTGGCCGGGCCACCGTTCACTGCTGTCCGGGACACTCGGCCGGCTCAAGTGACGCGATCACCGGCTATCAGATGGCAGGCTTAAATACCATCAGATAGAAAATAGCAATCACCGCAAGGAATGCAGGCCACCCGAGCATGAACCACCACCTGGCATAGCGGAAGTAGAGCAGTGGCAATTCGCTGCTGTTCCGCACAGCCGCGGCCGCGAGCTGGTGCATGCGCATTTGCAACCAGACCACCGGCAGCCAGCACGCACCGGTTAAAAAATAAAGTCCGATCGCCAGCGCCAGCCAGTCGGTCGTGAATGAGATCCCGGCTTGCCCTGCCAGCAATCCGCCGGTGAGCGGCTGGATGATTACCGCGGGCGCCGTGAACAGCCAATCGGCTAACACGACATTGCGACTGGTAACCGCGATGGCACGCACGTCCCCGCTACGGTGCGCCATCCAGCCGTGGAATGCAGTACCAAGTCCGGTACCGAACAGCAGCGTCGAGCTCAAGATGTGCACCCAAAGGAGGAATTGGTACTGCACGCCTCAATCCTCCACAGCGAGCAACGCCAAAGTGGCGACCAAGACGGCAAGGTTCTTTAGCAGTGGTCCGAAGGGATCCGCCCAGCGGGCTGGTACGGCGACTGTTGCCAGGACCGTGTAGGTCAGCATGACGGCAAGCTGCGTCTGCAATACCAAGCGACGCCTGGGTCGAGCCAATAGCGCGAGCCCAAGCCCTATGTCGAGCGCCGCACCACCCCAGGTCAATGTCATTGCAAGCCCAAAATCCAATGTCAGGCGCGACAAAAAGGCTCGAGCACGCGATGGCGCTATCGCCAGAGAGGCCGCGCCCGAGCCAAACCACACCGCGAACAATGCGGCGCGCAGCAGCGGCCGCAACGGCAACACGCGCGCCATCCACCGATCCGCTTCTGTCGCGGGTTCCGTCGCAAGCGCTTCTGTCAGCTGTCGTGGTGTCCAGCCGAGCGCTGCCGTAAGCGGTTCCGCATTCGCCGTGTTGCCGCGAGCGAGCATGGCAACGCTTTCTGTTGTGAGCTGAGATCCGGGCAGGCGATCACCGATCAGGCCACCCAGCCGCAGTACCTGGCATGGGAATCGAAATGAACCGCCGCGGCGGCAAGCCGAGCCACGACCGTAAGATCATGGTCAGATCGTCCGTGGTCAGCGCGCCCGGTCCGACCGCTGCCAAAACAGACGGGATGGCCCGGTGTTCGATGAGTGTGACGACCACGCGCGCGAGATCAGCAATATGGATCGGCTGAAGGCGCCACTGGCCACGGCCAAGTCTTATCGGCCAGGGTGCGGCAGCGAGCGCGCAGAACAAAGCCGTGCTGGCACCGCCGCGGCCGATAACGAGGGAGGATCGCAGCACGCACCAGCCTGGCATCTCATGCGCCCGGGCCAGGCGGAGCAAATGTTGATCCGCGGCGTTCTTCGACGCCAGGAATGCTGTGTCGTTCTGCTCGCCGGCACCGAGGGCGGAGATCTGCAGGAGGCGCGATACCCCGGCCTGGGCACAGGCGTTGAACAGAGCAACGGGGCCACCGTAATGCACAGTTTGCAGATCACCGCGAAGGATGCCGGCGGCATTGATCACCGCTTCGACTCGGATCAGTCGGGAGAACCACGTCTCGGCGTTATCGGCGAAGCTCGCGCAAATGGCATCGCAATGGGGAAAGCGTCGCTGCAACTTCTCTGGCGAGCGGCTGGCACACATGACTGAGTGGCCGCGCCACAGCAACTCCGCTGTGATCCGGCTACCAATGAACCCGCTTGCACCGATCACGAGTATGCGCATGGTCATACATTTCTGGCGGATCCGCTTCACTTTGAAGAGCCCGATGCGGTCTGGGTTGCATGAGCAGTCTTCACTGCGGCCTGCCGGGTTTGCCCGCCTGCGCCCGAGGGTGCCAATACTGCGCTTATCTGGTAAGGCCCGAGCAGGACCGGAACTGCTAGCGCTATTTTAGATCTGGCTCTTCGCCAGGACCCAGGATATCTGGATGGCCTGGTCCAATGCCGTTTTCACGTTGCGGTGTGCGACGGAGTGCGTAATGCAATCAGCACAATGCAGAATAGCCCATCAGCGTTTGGTCGGACGAAGAGGAAAAGAGCGCAGGAATGGTGCAAGCCCGAGCGGCGACCCAGAGCCGGGCAACTTCGTTGCGTTCAACCAGGAGGGCGGGCGCATGTCGCGCTAACGGCGTGAATCGGGAAGTCGATGGCGGCTGTCGGCGGCTACACCATTATTGTGGATGACTGTCTCCAGGACTTAAAGCGCCGCCGCCCGCCTGTATCAATGTGGTGGTGACCTCGCCAGCAGTTGGCGCGAACGTCTTGAATGATGCATCGGCGCATTTCTTGGGGTGGGGGATCAGGCCAGGAATAACAGCGAGAACCAGATGAAGTAGGAGACGACGTATCCGGCCGCCATGAGATCCGTCATCCATTGGCAAAATCGTGCCGGGATTGGTGAGTCGCCGGAGTCGCCTAACTGCTGGGTTATTGCTTCGATCTTCCGGTCGGCGGCGAGAATATAGCGCCGGAACGTCAGGATGCCGATGAAGGCTGGTATATGCATCAGCAGGAAGACGAGTTGCACGGCATAGCCGTGCGCGAATCTACCCAGGACTGGCCGGTAGTCGGGCGCGGCTGCCAATAAGCCTGCCGCGAGCAAACTCAACGTCAGGAACAAACTGAACCAGTGCCCTCAAAACCTTCGGTTACCTGCCGGTTGATGGACCGGCCGACGCCACTGCGCTGGGCAAGGCGCTGGGGCGGTTGCTGGACCACCTGGGGCTGCCGGAGAGCTGGCCGCGCCCCCGCGCCCAATCGCGGCCACCGACCTGGAGGAGTGGACGGGTGGCTGACGTGTCGTCTCACTCATGCTGGCCTCGGTCGCGGTGAATGCGGCCAGTCAACGACTGACCCATGCCCCGCCACATTTGCGAGACAATACAAAGGGAGGAAGACGTTTTGCAGCGGTTCCGAATGAACCCGCGCGACGCGAACCGGGCGGGCTTCGATTGGAACAAGGTCATCGGCGAGCCGGTGCCAGTTGATCCTAATCACTGGAATCCGGAAAAGGCTCAAAGGCCGCGTCAGGAGGAGCAAGGGGCGGCCTAGGCGGAGCCGGGCGGCGCTCATGACACCGCCCGGTGGCATTGTCACGTTGGCCGCAAACGGGCGTCATTGCCGTCGAAGTGACCGCACGCAAAGCGTTATTCCCCGATTTGGATACACGTCTCCTGTTGCCAAATCCGAAAGGCGCTCGCGCGGGAGCGCCGGTAACCGGATGCTGCCATCAGGTGACGCCGTGGGCGGAAATGACCATAGATGATACCGTGCGCCGATAGGAACCGCTGTGCCTGGAATGGTGATTTGAACCGTTGCATCTGGCCGCTCGCGTCGCCGGGTCGGCCGGTGCGAATTTTCAGCCCGGTTGTTCAGATAGCGGCTGGTCCGATGCCGGACCTCCGGCAGGACCGCGCGTTTCGCCACTCCGTAACTCCGCAGGCCATCGGTGATCAGGCGCCGTGGTTTGTACTGCAGCCCACGGAGTAGGCGCTTGAAGAAGCGTTTGGCGGCAGCGGCGTTTCTACGATTCTGCACCAGAATGTCGAGCACGACGCCGTGCTGGTCGACCGCACGCCAGAGATAGTGCTGCTCGCCGTTGATCCGGAGGAACACCTCGTCAAGTTGCCAGGTATCGCCTGGTCGCGGCCGCCGCCGGCGCAGCTTATCGGCGAAGCTCCGGCCGAATTTCAGGCACCAGCGCCGGACGCTCTCGTAGGAGACGATCACGCCCCGTTCGGCCAGCAGCAGCTCAACATCCCGCAGACTCAGGCTGAACACATGGTAGAGCCACACAGCGTGGGCGATGATCTCGGCGGGGAAGCGGTGCCCGCGGTGCGGGTCGGGTGACTGGCTCATCTCGCCAGCCTGGCTCAGCCAGGTCGTTCCGGCCAGTGCCCGTCAAGGTGACAATGCCATAGGAGCGGCTGAGTACACCTCCGCAGCATCTGGCGCCGACCGCCGCCTGCGGGGCTTGTGTTTGTCGCCCGGGCGGCAGCAGGCCAAGGCATGGGGACTGCGTGCCGCAACGAGTCTTGCTCGTTTTCCGGCACGCCCGCGGACGCGAGACGGAAGTACATGCCACTGATTGCGCCGCTTTATACCGCAGTCGCAAGGGCCTTGACTACCGGACCCCACCGAGCCCGGGTCGCTGCTCAGCGGCGCTTCGCGCATCCACCCGCAGCGTACTGCCTGCACACCCGAAGATTAGGGGAGCGAGGCTCGCTCACGGTCTCCGCGGTGGGCCGTCCCCGGAACCCGCGGATAACCAAACCCATTTCCCGTCCCCGTCCTGCGCATAGTAACCCAAAAGCCTCAGGTTCAAGGTACTGTCGCTCCGAGCCGCAGAGTCGGAAGCCGTCTGAAACTGAGATGTTGACGCAGAGCTGGGAGCTAACTCCGTACCTGCAGTTTCCGTGTGGCTCTCGTAAACTGAGTTTTCCGCACCCGCTGCCCCGTGGTCTGGCGCCGCCTCCGGGTGCGGAAGTTTGGGTGGGATCCAAACATCAACAACATCGGACGGGGATTCAGAGCGTTGGGTTGTGACATGCTCGATCTCCCATCTGTAGCCCATCCTACCCAACTCTCTTCCGATATCGCTTGTGGTAGGATGATCTCGGACGGAATAATATTGTATAATCGCCTTAGGTCGTACGCGATCTTCGGCAGCTAACTTTATTTGAGAAAAGCGCGAACCCAGTATGGCTGCCAACTGGTGAATCTCCGTTGGCGCGGACGCCGAGCCCTTCAAAAAATGAACTATAAGGATTGGATCTGGAATTCGCTGAGCACCCTTTGGAGGATCAACCGGTGGAACGGATGCTGCAGCTGGTACTCGTGACGCGACAACCTCAGAATTCCTGCCAGAAGGCAGTGGTCTGCGGAGCAAGCCCGTCTCGGCGTTTCGCTGTGACGCAGTTTCCGAACTGCCTGCCACCTCCTCCCTAGTTGTTGATTGGCTCGCCGCGCCGGCAGCCGGCTGAGCATGCTTTGGAGGATCAACCGGTGGAACAGGTGCTGCAGCCGGTACTCGTGACGCGACAACCTCAGATTTCCTGCCAGGAGGCAGTGGTGTGCGGAGCAGGTCCGTATCCGCCTTTGGCTTTGAAGCAATTGCGGAACTGTGCGTCATCCCCTCCCCGTTTGGTAGCTCGGCCGCCGCGCTGACAGGCGGGACAGTTGGCGTTGGCAGTTGCAGAGCCAATTTGTCTGCGAGTGCCAAGGCGTTGTCGGCCTCGTCGAATTTGCCAGCTGCCGCTGCCTCCTGCGCCCGTTCATACAATTGTAGCTTTGTATCCATAGCTTGCTCCAAATCGCCAGGGGGCGCGCGTGACAGCGGCACAGGCGATTGCGCGAGACTCTCCATCGCCGGGTGTGCTCCAGTGGTCCGATCCTTGATAACCCGAAGCGGGTTCCGGTCCGGTGGTGGGCTCGGTGGCGGAGGATTACCAATTTGACGGCCACTCGCCGGCTCAGCTGGCCGGCTCGAAATGACTGTTCTTTCGGTATGGCGTAAAGGCGGTCCAAGCGCCTGCAGAAGTAATACTGTTGTGATCCCGAAAGATAAAATGAGAACCCAAAAACTGAGAAGAGCGCGCCATCCAGGTGGACCAAACATGGAACCTGCAGCGGATTTCATTTGGTGAAAATACCGATCCTTCCCGACATCGGGGGTCGGGGAGCAAGCCGCGCCAGAGTTGGTGGTCAATTTCGCTGGCGTCGGTGTTGCTGGCGTTCGCGGCGCCGATGGCGTGGTCACGTCTGTGTCACCTGCCGATGAAGACGTGGCTCTATTCGGCTGCTTCACTGAGGCAGTAGCGCGGCTGTCGACGACCATCAAGTTGGCTACTAGTGAGCTTGGCTCGGGCTCGCTTCCCGAGTTCGGTTCACTCACGGCCTTCCTCCTAATTCCATCTTGGTTCGCGCGAGCCTAAGCCCGCTGTTGGGCGAACGAAAGAGTGGCCGGCAGGGTATCCCAGGGCAATCGCATTTGACATTGCCGCCAAAATCCCGGTTGCGGCGCGGCCCCGAAATCGATTCGAACCATGGGATTCGCCCCCGGAGGCCATGGAACGGTTTGCCGCCTGCTTCGCCGAACTGGAGGACCCGCGCGAGGATAACGCGCGGCACGCACTCAACCCAGCAGCTCCTGATTCCGCTCGAATTCGGCCCATCCGATGTAGCCCTGATGATGATCCTTCAGCAGAACCTCGCGTTGAGCCAGCGGCTTACCATGCCCATAGCTCTTCCGGGGATGGCCATCGATGAGCACGGTGCGTTTCTCGCTTTTGCCGTAGGCGTATGCCCCCGCATAGAACGGGTTCTTCAGCACTGCGATCACGTTGCGATATAGCCCGAATCCCCGACGCTCCCGCACCACAGGTGCGGTGGCTCGGCCCAGCCAAGCGTAGCTTCTGCCCAACGGGCATTGCCGATGAGGGCCGAGGCACTGGCAAATAGGGTCGTCCCCCGCTCCACAGTTGAGTGAGACATCCTGTAAGCGGACGGCATCCGCAGGAGGGCGCGCGGCAACGCCGCACCGTCCGGCGGTGCCCGCCGAGAATATCCTGCAGTTACTACCTGACGCCGTTGTACCGTCGCGCAATGCGCTCGCCGACTACTGGACGCGGGTTGCGCTGGAGGCCTTGCAGCACATTGGTAACCGGCTTCTGAAACTGGTCCGGAGCGTGCGCGGGGCGACGTTCTATCACCGCGGCCCGCTGCCCCGGTGCCTTCCTCGGTGCATCAGCTTCGCTTGCGTAAGCGCGAGGGCGGCCAGGGCGTGCGGGTCTGGGTTGACAGCCTGGAGGGTCTGCTTGGCCTGATCGAAATGGATGTGGTCGAGGTCCATCCCTGGGGTGCCTGCGTTGGCGACATTCCCCCGCTCCACAGTTGAGTGAGACATCCCGTAAGCGGACGGCATCCGCAGGAGGGATGATCGATGAAGCAAGGCAGAACGCAGCAGCTGGACGTTGCCGGACGAGCGCAAGAGACTGATGCTGTCGAAGTCGGCCGGGGTGGGCGGATGTCGCGGCAACGTAAGACTGCGGCGGTCCTGCGGCTGCTGCGGGGCGAGGACCTCGAGACGGTGTCTCGCTCGCTCGGTGTGACCGCCGCCACTCTGACGGCTTGGCGTGACGCTTTTCTGGCGGCGGGAGAAGCCGCGCTGGCGAGCCGGCCCGGCGATGGCGAGGAACTGCAGAGCCAGCGCCTCAAGGCCAAGCTTGGCGAAGTCATGATCGAGCGTGACCTGTTGCACGAAAAGATTGCCACTTTGGAGGCTGGCCGCCCTTTGGGCCGGCGGAGGCCGAAGCCATGAGCCGCACCATCTCGCCGGTCAGCGGCAAGTCGTACGGCCTCACCCTGGTGTGCCGGATTTGGCGGGTGCCGCGTGCCACTGTCTATCGGCACCGGGCTCCGCCGCTGGCCGCCGCGCCACAGCGACCGGGACCAGTCGGCCCCATGGCCGATGCGGCGCTGCTGGAGCAGATCCGCGCCGTCCTGGCCGCCAGCCCGTTCCATGGCGAAGGTCATCGCAAGATCTGGGCCCGGCTGCGGATCGCCGGGATCCGCACCTCGCGGCGGCGCGTGCTGCGTCTGATGCGTGAATATAACCTCCTCGCTCCCACCCGTGTCGGCGGGCCACGCGGGCCGCGCAGCCACGACGGCACCATCATCCCGGATGCCCTCGACACCATGTGGGGCACCGATCTCACGACCACTATCACCGGCGAGGGCCAGGCCGCGGTGTTCGTCGCGGTCGATCATTGTTCGGCCGAGTGCGTCGGGATTCATGCCGCCGCTCGTGCCACCCGCTTCGAGGCGCTCGAACCGATCCGCCAAGGTGTGCAGGAGCATTTCGGCGGCTTTGCAAAACACGCCGCCCACGGCCTCGCCGTGCGGCACGACCACGGATCGCAATATCTTTCCGATACCTTCCAGCACGAGCTCGCGTTTCTCGGCATCGAAAGCTCACCCGCCTTCGTGCGCGCCCCGGAAGGCAATGGCTGCGCCGAACGTTTCATCCGCACCTTGAAGGAGAACCTTTTATGGGTGCGCTCCTTCGAAACCATCGAGCAATTGCGCCAGGCGCTGCTCACATTCCGCGAGACCTACAACACCACCTGGCTCATCGAGCGACACGGGTTCATCTCGCCAGCCGCCTTTCGTCAGCAACAAGTTGAACCCGCGGCTCTCGCCGCATAGCCTTCAGTTCGATGTCTCAGCAACCGCGGGCTGTACAACATTGAGCGACCCGACATGCTCGTCTTCGATCTCGATCCCGGCGAGGGGATCGCGTGGGATTTCGTGGTTGAGAGCGCGCTCGGCCTGCGCGATCTCCTGGCCGACGAAGGGCTGGACAGCTGGCCGAAGCTGACCGGCGGCAAGGGTCTGCACCTCATGGTCCCAATTGAGCCGTCGGAACACGAAAGAGCCGAACCGGCGTTCGGATTCCACCCCTGTCTCAAGAGATCGCTAGAGAGAAAGTCGAGGGCAAAATACGACAGCCGCCCACGACGGACGCGGCGACACCCGAAGAGATCAGCGCAAACGAGAGCAGGCGGAGAGAAAGCCGTGCATCGACACGTGGCTTCGATGGCTCGGAGCAGCATTGGAGTCGCTTGGCTAATGACCCTATTGGAACCGTGTGGCCCGTGGCCCGCCAGGGCGCTCAGCGCAGGTTGGGCGAGTAGGCCGGCGGGATCTCACCGCCAGCCTCTCTCAGAACCGAGCGTGAAACTCTCGCTTCACTCGGCTCCCATCAGGCAAACGTGCCGGTCATGCCAATCCCCCAGTGCACGAAGAGGCTCGCGCGTTCCCGGGAAAGCCGCAGCAGAACGCGACTCGCCCGGACCTTGCGATTCCTGAGGCCCTTAAATTTCCGCATCATCCAAGCCAGGAGCCGTTGATTAACGTACCTGAGCAAGGGATACAGCGCTGAGGGTGCGTATCGTCCGTAGTATTCGATCCACCCCCGCAGGAGCGGATTGATCTGACGAGCGATCTCCTCCACAGACAGCTGTATCTGACGCAGTAGGCCCAAGTCCCGTATCGCCGCCCGCATGTCCTGGAGCGCCGAAGGGCTGACCGTCGGATTGAACCCCCAGAACAGCTTGCCATCCCGGGAGCGTCGCACCAGTCGAGGCCGAAAGCAGTACCCGAGGAAGTCAAACTTCGTGTTCGGATACTTGCCTTTGCGCTTTGCGTCTTTGCAGTAGACGATTTTGGTTTTCGTCGGGTGCATCTCGAGTTGACACTCTGCCAGACGTGCTTGAAGCTCGACCTTCAGGGCCTGGGCTTCTTGCTCGGTCCGGCAGTGAACCAGCCCATCGTCTGCATACCGACACCACGGGAGGTCGGGGTGCATCCGCGCCATCCAGAGGTCGAATGTGTAGTGCATGAACAAATTCGATAGAACCGGGCTGACGACACCGCCTTGCGGGGTGCCGCGCTTACGCTCAACCAGAGTCCCGTCTTCCTGCTCCATAGGCGCCGTCAACCATCGTTCGGTGTAGAGCAACGCCCATTTGCACGTCACATGCTTCCTGACGGCCCGCAGCAAGAGTTCATGGTCAATGTTATCAAACAGACCTTTGATATCAAACTCTAGAACCCAGTCATATTTCCAGCACCGCTCACGCGTGACGCCGACAGCATCGAGCGCGGATTTCCGCGGCCGATAGCCATAGGAGTTTGCCTGAAACACTGGCTCCAGGTCTGGTTCAATGAGTTGCTTGACGACCATTTGAGCCACGCGATCTGCTACGGTCGGCACACACCAGACGAACTGCACTTAATCCCAAGCGGGATTTGGGATCCGCCGAAGTTGTCCACCTATTCCATCCGCTACGTGGGCAGCGCCTTGCCATTTTGAAGGTTCGGATAGTCTCAGGTGTCGAGACATTGATCCTGCGTCACGGGGAGTTTGGGTCGGTAACAGTGCCCCGTGAGTGGACGGACTTGGCGCCTCCGGGTTTGCATGCCAGCTCCGGCGACCAGGGGTTAAACCGAACTTCCTTCTTTCGGAGAGTGTGAAGTGGCAGGAACAGTAGGGACAGAAGCACGAGACTGGTCCCAAACGTAGCCATGTAATCCGGAAATTTGGACTTGTACTCGCGGCGGTGTTGTGCCAATGCGTTGCCATGTATATCGAAGCTGTTCCGAATCGGAACTCGCCTCCCGCCATTCTGCTGCGCGAGAGTTACCGCCAGGATGGCAAGGTCCGTAAGCGCACGATCTGCAACCTCTCCGATTGGCCCGCCGAGCACGTTGAAGGCCTGCGCGGTGTTCTCAAAGGCGGCGTTGTCATTCCGGCCGAGCGGGATGCGTTCACCATCACCCGCAGTCTGCCGCACGGGCACGTTGCAGCAGCGCTCGGGACTGCCCGCAAGATAGGGCTTGATCGGATGCTCGGCGATCGCGAGCGATACCGTGATCTTGCCCTCGCGCTGATGATCGGGCGCATTATCGAGCCGGCATCCAAGCTCGCCACCGCTCGTGCACTTTCCTCCGCCACGGCTGCATCGAGCCTTGGCGAAATGCTTGGCCTCGGTGAGGTCGACGAGGACGAACTCTATGCCGCACTGGACTGGCTGCTGGAACGCCAGCCTGCCATCGAGACAGCCTTAGCCAAGCGCCATCTCAGCGATGGCACACTGGTGTTATATGATGTCTCGTCAAGCTACATGGAAGGCCGCTGCTGCCCGCTCGCCCAGCGTGGCTACAGCCGCGACGGCAAGAAGGGCACGCTGCAAATCATATACGGCCTACTCTGCGCTCCCGATGGCTGTCCGATCGCCATCGAGGTGTTTGAGGGCGATACCGCCGATCCGATTACGCTTGCCAATCAGATCGAAAAGCTGAAGCGGCGGTTCCATCTCGACCACGTGGTCATGGTCGGTGACCGTGGCATGATCACCCAAGCACGCATCACCAATGACGTTAAATCGGCAGGCTTCGACTGGATCACGGCACTGCGCGCGCCGGCGATCAAGGCGTTGATGGAAACCGGCGCTTTGCAACTCTCGCTGTTCGATCAGCGCGACTTGGCCAGTATCACGGCGCCCGAATTTCCGGGTGAGCGCCTGATCGTTTGCCGTAATCCCGATCTCGCCGTCGAGCGCGCCCGCAAGCGGGAGGATCTGCTGGCCGCCACCGAACGTGACCTCTCCCGTATCCAGATCGCGGTCGCTCGCAAGCGCAATCCCCTCCGGGGCGCTGCGCGGATCGCACTCGCGGTTGGCGCGGTGATCAACAAGCACAAGGTAGGCAAGCATTTTGTCATCGAGATCACCGATACCGTCTTCAGCTTCGCCCGCAAGACCGCCGAGATCGTCGCTGAAGCAGCAACCGATGGCGTCTATGTCGTGCGCACCAGCCTGCCGGAAAGCGCGCTCGATGACACCACGACCGTGCGAAGCTACAAGTCGCTTGCGCTTGTGGAGCGGGCCTTTCGCTGCATCAAAACCGTCGATCTGCAGATCAGGCCTGTCCATCATTGGCTGGCAGACCGCGTGCGGGCCCACGTCTTCCTGTGCATGTTAGCCTACTACCTCGAATGGCATATGCGGACCTGCCTGGCGCCAATGCTGTTCGATGACGCCGATAGGGAAGCGGCCGAAGCCTTGCGAGACAGCGTAGTGTCGGAAGCGCAACGTTCCCCGGCTGCCATCGCCAAGCAGACCACAGGGCTCACCACGGACGGCCTGCCGGTGCATAGCTTCCGTTCATTGCTCGGCGATCTGGCAACCGTAGTGCGCAACACCATCACCACCGCGATCACACCGGACTATCGCCTTACCGTCGTCACAAGGCCAACACCGCTGCAGCAGAAGGCATTCAATCTCCTCGGCGTCAACTGTAGCCAGTAATCCACAGGTCGCGAGACAGAATGTATAGATGCTTCAGTAACTTGCGTGTCTCGAGGCTAGGAAGTTCGGGTTAAAGATCGATGCCTATGGTCTCGTAGCCCTCGCGGAGCTCATCACCGTTCTTCTTTCCGATAAATTTTGAGGTTGACTAATGATTCGCCTTTCAATTCCCTCGGATCACCTCTCAATTCGGTCAGATGAACACGCAAAATCTCTCCACCCCGGCCCTACGAAGGCGCCGCCGCATACTGCTGAGCGATTTACCGCCGCTCGAGCGCATGTTGCGGGGCTCGTTGACCGAGACCTACAAGCGATGCGGGCGGCCGAACTGCCATTGTCGCGACGGTCCCGGACACGGCCCGAAACGATATTTGGTGATCAGCCAGCCAGGTGGCCGTCCGCACAGAGAATATGTACCAAACTCCGCCTGCGAGCAGGTCACTCAGTGGCTCGACAACTTTCGCCGCCTGCGCGCGGCGCTGAACGAGATCTGCGCGATCAATGCCGAACTCCTGCGACGACGCGAGGATCTCGAATAGATCGCCATGGACCCGGCACTCATCGGCTTCGACTTTGCCAAAGCGGGAGCCATCGTCGCCGATATGATCGTGTCCTATCTCGCCGCCGGAGCTCCACCGTTCGATCCGGAGGGGTCTAATGGCGATAACGTCCAAGATTGCCGACCGACATCTGGCGAAGCAGGCCTGCATCTACATCCGTCAATCGACGCTGGCCCAGGTCCGCTTCAACCAGGAGAGCACGGACCGGCAGTACAACTTAGTCAACAAAGCCCTGTCGCTGGGCTGGAACCAGGATCAAATCCGAGTCCTCGACCGCGATCTCGGCCAGTCTGGGACAGCAGCCAACACCCGCATCGACTTCAAGACCCTGGTCAGCGATGTGGCGATGGGCCAAATCAGTGCCATCTTGTCGCTGGAGGCGTCGCGGTTGGCTCGATCGAACCAGGATTGGCACCGCCTGCTCGAGTTGTGCGCGATCACGGACACGCTCGTCATCGACGAAGATGGCGTGTACAATCCTGGGGAATTCAACGATGGCCTCGTACTCGGTATGAAGCGTACTTTCGCTCAGGCAGAGTTACACATAATCCGCGCGCGCCTCCACGGCGGCAAGCTCAATAAAGCGAACCGGGGGGAACTACGGTTTCCATTGCCGGTCGGCTTCATCTACGACAACGACAAAATCGTGCTCGATCCAGACAAGGAGGTTCAAGGCGCGGTTCGCGCCGTCTTTGACCTGTTTCCCCAAAGAGGGTACCGCTTACGGCGTGGTGCGCCGCTTTCAGGAGGCCGGTTTGCGTTTCCCACGCCGCGCCTACGGCGGTGTCTGGGATGGAAAGCTCATTTGGGGACGTCTGACGCATTCCCGCGTCATCGGCATGCTCTCCAATCCCTCGTATGCCGGTGCCTACGTCTTTGGCCGATATCAATCCGCAAAACAAGTCAGCCCCTCCGGTGAGGTCATCACTCGCTCGCGTCCGATGCCCCAGGATGCCTGGCGGGTCATGATCCGTGACCACCATCAAGGCTACATAACCTGGGACCAGTTTGTCGCCAAGCGTCATCGTCTCGCCATCAATCGCACCAACAGTGAAGCTCTTCCTGGACCGGCCCGAGAAGGCCTCTGCCTGCTGCAGGGCTTGCTCGTGTGCGGCCAATGTGGGCGGCGCCTCAGTGTGCGGTATACCGGCAACAATGGCATCTATCCCGTGTACGAATGCACGTGGCGGTATCGTGAGGCGCTGACACCGCGAGCATGCGTGGTAATACCCGCCGCGCCGCTTGATCAAGCGATTGCCGATCGGCTCCTCACCGCTATCACGCCGGTGACAATCGAACTCGCACTCGCGGCGCTCACCAGTTTGGAACAGCGAGATTGTGAGATCGGGGCACAATGGCGTATGCGGATCGAGCGCGCACGCTACGAGGCTGATCTTGCGGAACGGCGTTATGAATTGGTCGATCCAGCCAATCGCCTAATAGCGGCGACACTTGAACAGCGCTGGAACGATGCCTTGCAACGCCTGCACGATCTCGAGGCGGAGCTGGTGGACTTTGAGCGGCGGAGCATGCGAGCCGTGACAACCGAGCAGAAGCAGCAGATCCGCCAATTAGCGGCAAATTTTCCCCGACTATGGGCAGCAGCGACGACCACTCCACT
>CAWIDE010000003.1:0-406974 GCA_963834715.1 uncultured Pseudomonadota bacterium
GCCTCGGATCGAGCCGAGGCCGGAGTTCACGACGCACCCCTTGTCGGGCATCACGACCAGATGGACGTCGCGGCCGTTCTGCTTAACGACGTTATACATTGACGGGCTGAACCAAGCGGTGCTGTCGGCACCCTGCTGCCGGGTCAGATCGGTGTGGAAGAAGTTCTCATCCGGCCGCATGCCGCCCTGCCGATCCACAGGCCAGGAGATCGCGTGATAGCCGCAACCGACGATGCAGTAGTGGCAGACGACGTTCTGGACCTTCGCGTTCCGCGGAGGAATGGGAAGGCGGTCGATGTTGCGCTTGTAAGCCACGGCACCCTCCTCTTTCAGGACTTCAGAACGTTGTTGAGGCGGCCGTAGATCAGTTCGTCGACCCCGACAGCGTGGATCTCACCCGCCTGGTCCACCACCAACCTGAACTGAGGCAGGTTCTGCGTGGCGTGTCCCCAAACCTCTAGACCGCCCTTCTCAACGTCGAATTGGCTGTAGTGCCCCGGGCAATTGAGCGTCCGGTCCGTTGCCGAATAGTTCAGCGGGTATCCCTTATGAGGGCAGAGGATGCTGAACGCGACTATATCGTTCTCCGGGCCGACGCCGCCCTCCACCGGGGTGCCTAGCTTGATCAGCACGCCCGGGCTCTCCTGGTCCGGGTAGGCGATCGGCAAGGGCTCATCAACCTTGAGGTCCCTGATGTTGGCCAGCCTGCTCACAGGATAGACCACCAGGGCCAAAGATGGTGCGGCCTCGGCTGACCCCTTTGGGAGAGCGACTGTGGCAGCCGCCCCCGCCGCGGCAGCGCCGCTTCGGGCAAAGAATGCCCGTCGCCCGACATCAACGAGCCTATCGCACTGCTTCATGGTTGTTTCCTCCCGGCCCGGACCTTTCCAGAATTCTCGAAAGGGTAGCGTATTGGCTACCCGAGCGTAAAGGCTAAATCCGCGAATTCAGTCCCATAAATTGGATGAGCCGTTTGGACGGGGTGCTTGTTGTCCAGCGCCTCGATGTGCTGGCACGGACGGTCAACTCGCCGCAGAATAACGGGGCGGAGTTGCTAAATCCGGTCTGACAGAGCTACCGAGCGGCTGGGGCGCGAGCTGGTCCGGATACTCGACCCCGACCCGAGTGACGGTTTCGCTCGGCGGGCTCCAAGTCTGTCGGCAACTCCGCTATCTTTTCGGGGATACAGCTGTGAAGTGGGAATTTATCTATGCCGGTAGCGGGTTTCTGATCTTCGCCAGCGTATGGACACCGAGCATGGCCGCGCCTCCGGATCCGATTGGCTATTGGATAACCGGCAAAGATCAAGCGGTGGTGCAGATCTACAGCTGTAGGGAGGATGTGCTGTGTGGCGCGCTGGTCGGGTTTCCCATGGACCATGCGAACGATCCGATGCCGAAGACCTGGAACCACCAGTCCCAGTGCCGCTTTGTGTTTGTTCGCAATCTGCGTCCTCGCGGACATTCCTGGGTAGGAACCATCATCGACCCGCGCAACGGCCAAAGCTACAGTGTCGAGGCGCGGATAACGGCGCCTGATCAGCTGAGGCTCCGGGGCTATGTCCTACTGGAGATGCTAGGCTCCACCCGCTTCTGGACCCGTTATAACGGGCCGCCCCCGCCGGCCGATTGCCGGATGCCACCGCACTCCTTGGGCTAATCGGCCATCCCATGGACGACCAGATAGACGATGTCGAACTCCGAGAGGTCCCGACTTGCGAACCCCTCTTGCTGCGCCCACAGCCGCTCGGTGATCTCGCTCACCGCCGACCGCCTATCGCCCATCGTCAACACCTCAATCAGATGGAGTCCTTCAGCTCCTTGGCGGGGCGGAAGGCGATCTTCTTGCTGGCCTTGATCCAGATGGCTTCCCCGGTGGCTGGATTGCGCCCCATGCGCGCCGCACGGTGACGGACTTGCAGGATTCCGAGGCCGGTCAAGCGCAGCCGGGCGCCTTTCTTCAGGTGACGGGCGGTGAGGGCCACCAGGTCGGCGAGGATTGCCTCGGTTTGCTTCTTCGATAGGTCCTGCCGCTCAGCAAGCTGGGCCGCGATCTGCTTCAGCGTTACAGTGACAGAGCTGGTGGTTTTACCCGAGGCCCCGGCGCCAATCGTTTTCTTTGCAGCAACAGCCATAAGCTCCCTCCCTTTCCACCGCACATCATCTTGTTCGGGGGCTGCTCAATATTCACATCCGTCTCCTCCTTGAGACATTCAGATAAGCTAACTGAGGGCTACGCGCCCGTCCCCGACAGCCCCCGCTCGGAACCCTGGAACAAGAAGCCCCTGATCCGAGGATCAGGGGGCATATCATGCCCGCCTACTACTACCCCCACCCGGCGGGGCGATGAGGGCAGAGACGATTACCGACGCCACAAGCTCTACCACCACAGACAACGAATCCGCCGCTCAAATTCGCGAACCCGACCTGGCACCTGGTCACATCCTCCTGCGGGATCGTGACGGTCACGGATCCCGGCCGGCGAGACTACTGTCGCTCGCTTGCAGAATTTTGCCAGACCAAGAGCATCCTCGGTATGAGGCGATTTTCCTCCGGGTCGAAGGCTCCTCGCACTTGTAAGACAGACCGAGCTCAGATTCCTTCTATTCCGGGATACTCCCGAATCCTGGGCACAAAAAACTCTGACGCACGAGAATAAACCACCTACCCCTCGATCATACGATCGGCACAAAAGGGAGCACCATGGATAGGACAACTGATCAGCCGCTCGGCCATCGCTGTGTCGCGCTCGGCAATGGCCGCATTGCGCTCCCCCATCATCGTCAGCACCAAGGCGCGCAGCGCCTCGGGCTCGGCAGGTAAATCCTCGGTTGCCGTGGAAACGACGCGAATCACGTCGCGATTCTATGCTTTGATGCTCGTCTGCCGCTCGCGCGTGAGATCACTGCTTACCAGAAGCACGGGGTAAAACGCCTGCAGCGGTCCGCGTAATCCACCCCGAGGCAGGACGACTGGCCTGCCGTCGGTACGCCGGCGGCGGCCATCAAGAAAAATTCGACAGGGTCTCGCCGCAACGCTTACAGCCTTTCTAATTCTCCTGAAAGAGATGTCCGAGCTGGAGGCCGAGCACCAGCACGGAAGCACGCCATAAACCCCCCACACTCGGCACTCCAGCGCCTCGGGGCCCCAAGCGCGCGTCGGTCATATCAATGCACAAAAGCTCATAGGCACGGCAAGGACGCTGATCGCCGGCGACAAGGGTACGCTGGCTATATGCGGGGCAATGTCGCCAGTTTGGGGGCGGCCGAAGGTCAAAACCGTGAAGACCGCCTGTCAGCAGAACACGATGCAAGGGCCGGGTCCGACCGGCGCATGTGCAGTTCACGAAATGATATGAGCCGCTTCTGGGTCTCGTCCCACAGGACAAGGGTCGAGCATCGAAAACTCTCGACAAACGTTAGTCGGCCTACGCTCGCCAGCTCCGGGTGATCCTCCATCACCTGTGCCAGACGGTAGAACGGGATGCGGCTACACAGATGGTGCACATGATGTATCCCTATGTTTCCTGTGAACCAGGCGAGAACGGGCGGCAACTCATAGTACGAGCTCCCGTGAAGTGCGGCCTCATGAAAGTTCCAGTCTTCATCGTGTGCCCATCGGGTGTGTTCGAATTGATGCTGGACGTAGAAGAGCCATACGCCGAGCGATGCGGCAATCAGCACCACCGGGCCGGTCACCAGAAGAAACGGTCCCATTCCGACCAGCCGCCCCATCAAAACGATGACAGCTCCGATCGCCGCATTCGTCCCCATCGTGCTGCACCAAGGTTGAACGCCCGCTCGCATGAGACCGGCTGGGAGGCGGTAGTGCAACAGGAAGAGGTATGCCGGTACAACGCCGAACATGATGGCCGGATGGCGGAAGATGCGGTAACCAAGCCGCCCCACAGGGTCGAGTGCGAGGTATTCGCCTACTGTGAGGGTGTTGATATCGCCCATCCCCCGAAATTTCAGGTTGCCCACAGCCGCGTGGTGCATCGCATGCTTGCGACGCCAGAAGTCATAGGGCGTGAGCGTTACGACGCCGATGATCCTGCCCACCCAATTGTTCATAGAACGTTGTCGGAAAAAGGCTCCGTGGCCGCAATCGTGGTGGATCATAAAGAGACGCACGAGGAAGCCGGCAGTCGGCACCGCGAGCAGCAGACACAGCCAATAGCCAATACCAAGCGCGACCCACATGACGCCCCAAAGCGCCACCAACGGCACCGTCGTGATAAGGAGCTCGAAGGCGCTGCGTACGGTGCTCGTCTCGCGGTAGCAGCGGAGCGTCTGAACCCAATTCCTACGGTCTTCGGCGGGGAGTGCCATGCCTTCATCTTCCGTTACCGTGCCAATCGGCCAGCTAAGCGCTTTGCTCCAGCCTTCCGGAGAGCCAGGTGGCTGCGAATGCCGACCTTGCCAGCTTCTTACGAAACGACGGTCGAGACAGCGCAGTCCCCAACGACACGTAATAGCGGCGACTTTTCGGATCGCCAAGCCAGGCGACCATCAGCGAGCCTTGGATTGGCGGATCCTAGAGCGGATTTTGATCAATCCGGCTTGTATCCGGCAGCGGTGATGTAGTTGGCACACTCGGCTGGGGTGAACTGAGGCAATGCGTCGCGTATGGCCTGCCAGAGTTCGTCAATTGTCCGGGCTGCAGTTTTTCGCAATATCGCCTTCAGCTTGGCAAAGGCATTCTCAATCGGATTGAGGTCCGGAGAATAGGGCGGCAGATAATACAGCATCGCACCTGCCGCCTCGATATGATGGCGTACCTCGCTTCGGCGATGCGCCGGCAGGTTGTCCATCACAACGATGCCGCCCGGTCGCAGCGTCGGGGCGAGCACTTGCCTGATGTAAGCAATGAATGCCTCTCCGTTCATTGGCCCATCCAGCACCATCGGGGCGGTCATACCGTGCTGACGCAGAGCGCCGGTGAAGGTTGTGGTCTGCCAATGTCCGTGCGGGATCGCTGCACGGCAGCGCTGACCGCGCTTCGCCCGGCCGCATAGGCGCGCCAATTTGGTCGAGGCGCCGGTTTCATCGATGAACACCAGGCGTTCAGCATCAAGCCTCGGTTGCGTGTCGCACCATGCCTTACGCCGTGCCGCGACGTCGGGCCTGTCTTGCTCGCTGGCGTGCGCGTTTTTTTGATGGTGATGCCGTGGCGGCTGAGAAAACGCCAGATGGTGCTCGGAGCAAAGCTGGCCGCATGGTCGCGCTTCAGCATCTCGGCGAGCTCGACTAAAGTGATGTCCACCCGTGCCTCAATCGCACCCAGAATGATTTGGCCGAAGGCCTCGATCCGGTGGGAGCGCAGGTCGCCCCCCTTGGGTTTTGCTGTGGCGCTGCCGGTCTCGATCCACTCGCGCAGCCAGCGCACAGCCGTCGAAACGGCGATGTCAAAGCGCCTCGCCGCGGCATTGCGAGACATCCCACCGTTCACCGCCGCGATCACCCGCACCCGCAGATCCTCGGACAAGGTCTTTCCCATGCAGGCTGGCCTCCCCGTCCAGCCAGCAGGGTGAATCAGATGTCACCCGCGTCGGGGAATCCCTTTCTTCGATTCGGGATGGTCGCAACCTGCTCTAGCCGACGCCGAAATGGCGGTGATAGGCGCGGGAACTACTCAGATCCATGTGCAAGCCATCGGCGTTCGACGCTGATGAGGTTTGAGCTCGGCGGGGCACTCCTTTGACTGCGGAAGAGTGCCTCCGTCATGACCCCTGCGAGGCAGCTGTGCTTGCGACCAGGGGATGAGACTTCGAGCGCTAGATGGTTGAAGACGGTCGGCCCATTGCGCGCTCGACGCTCGGGGCAATCTCTACCCAACCCGCCCTTCCGCTGCCGGCCAGTTTCGGCCGGTCGGGCCGTGCCCACGAAGGTTCGCTTCGGGTCGAATGCGACGGTCCAGACTGAGCGAACTCGGCCACCGCAGCTTAGGGCGCATGGGCGAGATCGGCCAGCGTGGTGGCGCTGGCGACTGGTTAGCCTCACCCGCATACCGGTTCGCACTCCGGACACCATAACGGCATGCCGCCCAACGCGCCCGACGCCTGCTCAATGACAGGCAGATCGCCGCACTCGGGCGTCGCAAACCGGATTTCCCATGGCACTGCCCGTTCAACCTCAATCGCGGGCATCTGCCGCTGCCGCCTGATACCCTCGATCGCCTCGCGGCCCATCTGGTTGAACCTCTCCGCCAGCGGCAGCAATCCGTCGCGCAGCCGCGCGACATACTCCTCCACCGTCAACCCACGAATATCTTCCGGTCTGCCGCCATATTGTGCCTTCCACTTGGCCCGCAGCGTTGGGGGAGATGTCGGGGCGTCTGCTTGCTCGGCTGCTGCGGGCCTGGGGGCGCAAGGGGGGGACCTATGTGCCCGATGGTCTGTTTCCGCCCGACCCGCTTGGGTGGGCAGCGTATCGAGCGGCCCGCCAGAGCACGATAGAGGATGATCGTGATGCGTCAGGATCCGTCTTCTACGGCGAACCAATGCCCGCTAGGCGGGACGGCCCCGGGGATGCCCGACCCTCCCCCGGCGCGCTTCGCCAGCGCAGCTATGTGGCTCGCAAGGCGCGTCGGTTGGCCCGGCCCGCGGGTTCCCAGGCAGGTTCGCGCGCGGCCGTTGCGCCTTGCATTCGCCGCCGACAGCAGATAAACCCTTGGCACTCTTCTGAGGAGAGTGCCAGCGGGTTCACGGATCACCCAGTGGACCCCATGCAAAAGCAATGGAGGGAGCAGTCAAAATGAAGTTTCGTCCCCTGCATGACCGTGTCGTGGTCCGGCGTATCGAAGCCGAGGAAAAGACCGCGGGCGGCATCATCATCCCCGATACAGCAAAGGAAAAGCCGATTGAAGGCGAAGTCATCGCCGTCGGCCCTGGGGCTCCTAACGAACAGGGTCAGCTTGTGCCGATAGACGTGAAGGCAGGCGACCGGATTTTGTTCGGCAAGTGGTCGGGCACAGAGGTGAAGATTGACGGTGAAGAGCTCCTGATAATGAAAGAGTCCGACCTCATGGGCATCGTGGAACACACCGCTACCCGCAAGAAGGCCGCCTAGTTCAGCGGCCTCTCCCCTCATCGTGATTGAAGCAGAGGAGTAAACAACTATGGCTGCCAAGGACGTCAGGTTCGGTGACGATGCCCGCCGGCGCATGTTGAGGGGGGTGGACATCCTCTCAGACGCGGTGAAGGTCACGCTCGGCCCGAAAGGGCGCAATGTCGTGCTCGACAAGAGCTTCGGCGCGCCGCGCATTACCAAGGACGGTGTGACGGTCGCGAAGGAAATCGAGCTTTCCGACAAGTTCGAGAATATGGGCGCGCAGATGGTCCGCCAGGTGGCTAGCAAAACGAGCGAGATTGCGGGCGACGGTACCACCACCGCAACGGTGCTCGCACATGCCATCGTCCGCGAGGGGGCGAAAGCCGTAGCCGCTGGCATGAACCCGATGGACCTGAAACGCGGCATCGACAAGGCAGTGAATGCCGTTGTCGAGGAGCTGAAGAAGAACACCCGGACGATCACCACCCCGGCCGAAACCGCTCAGGTCGGCGCGGTCGCGGCTAATGGCGACACCGAGGTGGGCAAGATGATCTCCGAGGCGATGCAGAAGGTGGGCAATGAGGGCGTGATCACGGTCGAGGAAGCCAAGGGCATCCAGACCGAGCTCGACGTGGTCGAGGGCATGCAGTTCGACCGCGGCTATGTCTCGCCCTACTTCATCACCAACACCGAGAAGATGATTGCCGAACTGGATCAGCCTTACATCCTGATTCACGAGAAGAAGCTCTCCGGCTTGCAAGCGATGCTGCCGCTGCTGGAAAGTGTGGTGCAATCTGGCAAGCCGCTGCTGATTGTCGCCGAGGATGTCGAGGGTGAGGCTCTCGCCACCCTGGTGGTGAACAAGCTACGCGGCGGTCTGAAGGTCGCGGCTGTGAAGGCGCCTGGCTTCGGTGATCGTCGCAAGGCCATGCTGGAAGACATTGCCATCCTGACCGGCGGGCAGGTGATCAGCGAGGATCTCGGCATCAAGCTCGAGAACGTCACGCTAAACATGCTCGGCAAGGCGAAGCGGGTGCTGGTGGAGAAGGAGAACACCACGATCGTCGAAGGCGCCGGCAAGAGCGAGGACCTCAAGGGCCGCTGCAACCAGATCCGCGCTCAGATCGAGGAGACCACCTCCGATTACGACCGGGAGAAGCTGCAGGAGCGACTGGCGAAGCTCGCCGGTGGGGTTGCGGTGATCCGCGTCGGTGGCGCTTCCGAGGTCGAGGTGAAAGAGCGTAAGGACCGCGTCGATGACGCGCTGCATGCGACCCGCGCCGCGGTCGAGGAAGGCATTGTTCCGGGCGGCGGCGTCGCCCTGGCCCGTGCCAGCCTGATCCTGGGTCAGCTCAGGGGCGATAACGACGACCAGCACTTCGGCATCGACATCGTCCGCAAGGCGCTCCAGGCGCCCCTGCGCCAGATTGCCGAGAACGCGGGCGAGGACGGGGCCGTGGTGGCTGGCAAGGTGCTGGATAAGGGCGAGTATCCCTGGGGCTTCGACGCGCAGAGCGGCGAGTTCAAGGACCTGGTGAAAGCTGGCATTATTGATCCGACCAAGGTCGTGCGCACGGCGCTGCAGGATGCATCATCAGTAGCGGGCCTATTGGTCACCACCGAGGCAATGGTAGCGGAGAAGCCAGAGAAGAAAGCTCCACCCATGCCTCCCGGCGGTGGCGGAATGGGCGACATGGACTACTAAGTTAGCCAATCAGACCAAAAGCGAGCGGAGGAGGCGGTAAATCCGCCTCTTCCATTTTCCGGAGTTCCGATCTCAAAGTATCACCGCGGAGCATTCCAGCTCCAGCGGTAAAGGGTCTCATGATCTGCTTCTACCAGAGATCCCGATCGTCAGTTTGCTTGCCAGTGGCCACCTATGATACCGCCAAGCCTATGCGTTGACCTGTTGGATATAGGGATAATTGCAGAGTGAACGGATTCGTTCGGACGTCAATTGGTTCCAGGCCTGGCAGCAGGCGTCGACGATGGCGTCGTAGTCGGCGAGCAATCGATGCGAGAGATAGCGCTCCCGCAGGTAGAGCCAGAGCCGCTCGACCGGGTTGAGTTCAGGCGAGTATGGCGGCAACGGTAGCAGCGTGATGTTCGCAGGCACGCGCAGCGCCTTGGCACCGTGCCAGCCGGCCTGGTCGAGCGAGATGAGCGCGTGCTCGTCGGCTGCCAGATGGTTACTGAACGCCGCCAGGAATAGGTTCATCGCCTCGGTCGAGACCTCGGGCATGATCAAGGCGAATCGCGCGCCGGTGGCCGGATGGACAGTGGCGAACAGATGCACCCAGGTGTAGCGCCGGTCACAAAGGCCGGGAGGACGCTGACCACGTCTCCACCAACGATGGCAAACACGGCCCTTTTGGCCGATCCGGGCCTCGTCCTGGAACCACAATGTTATGCGCTTGCCGGGATGGGCCTCTCTCGCCAGGTTGACCGCCGCCATAAGCCCCCTTTTTGAAACGCCTCCTGAGCTGTCGGATCCGAACTGGGGTGGCGCTGCCGCGCTTTTTGTCGCGACAAACCCGCTCGTCGCAGGACGCGCGAAAGGCTCGCAGGGTGCAGGTGCTTGTTGAAGCGTGCTTCAATGAGGCGACAGAGTTCCGGCAGTGTCCACGCCGACAACCCGAGCTCGGGATCAGGCCCGGCCAGGATGATCTGCAACAATTCCTGCAGCTCCGCCGAGGTCAGCTTGCCCGGCCGCGGCGGCCGAGGACGATTATATAGACCCTTCAAACCTTCGGCGTTGTAGCGCACCACTGCATCGCGCAGAGCCTGGCGTTCCATGCCGGCCAGCCGCGCGGCTTCCGCCCGTGTCATGCCGTCGAGCGCATTGGCAATGGCATACATGCGCCGCGCCGCCGCCGGATCGCGCTCGTGGCGCGCCAACCGTCGTAGTTCGCCCGGCGATACATCGTCTCGGATCGGCAGGCCTCGCGCGCCCATGTGGTCCTCCCTCGCGGTCGGACCGAGGTAGAATCAGATTACGTCGCGCCGCTCCTAATCACATCGGAGTCAACTCAGCCGCTCGGCGGTATGAGTGCCGCTGCGGACTCCAGCTGCCGGGCTAAAATCGCCGATTTTGGAACGGCTACTTGGCCATTTCAGCGGCCCGACCCAACTCCTGGAGATATTCAAGCAACTGCACCTGTTGAGTGTTCAGCCGAAAGCGGGGGCGCTTGCCGGACTTGCCGATCTTTCCCGCGAAGCCGATCAGTTCCAACGCGGTCGCATCGGGGATGCCCCATTGCTCCATCAGTGACCAGAACGCTTTGGTGTTGGCCGAGGCACGGCTGGGGCACGCGATGGTGCTGGTGATTCAGGCCGATGGTTTGCAGCGGTGGCGTTTGGTGGATCCAGCCGCCCCCGCCCTTTCATGCTCGCTTACGCCGCGCCTTGGCTGCCTGCTTCTGCTTGGCCTGTGACGCGGTAACCGGGGCAGTTTCGCCTCCCACCTTTGGCTCGGCTGCGGCTTGCCTAAGGCTCTTCTTCAGGGCAGCCATTAGGTCAACCACGTTGCTGCGATCGGGCTGGGCAGCGGCGCCGGTTTCAATCCCCTCGCCTTTCAGCTTGGCTTCAATCATTGCGCGCAGCCGGGTTTCGTAGCGATCCTCCAGGTCTGACGGATCGTAACGGGAGGTCTGTCGCTCGATCAGCTCCTTCGCGAGTTGCACCATCTCGCGATCAACGCCGATATCGGCCGCATGCCCGAACACGGGTCTCGCGTCGTTGATGTCGCGCTGCTCGTCGAGCGTGTGCGCGACTATGCCACCCTGAACCGCTCGCAAACCGATAGTCTTTTCCCGTTGGCCGATCACCACCCGCGAAAGCGCAACACGACCGGTTTCGGCAATGGCTTGTCGCAAAACGGCATAGACATCGCGTCCGGCTTCGCCATCGGGTGCTACGTAGTACGCTGCATCGTAATAGATCGGGTCGATTGAGCTGGCATCGACGAACTTCTCTATCGTCATTACCGACGAGCTTTCGACCTTGACGCTGTCAAGGTCGGCATCCGTCAGGAGCAGGTAAGTGTCCTTCTTGAACTCGTATCCTTTGACCAGATCACGGCGTGAGAGCTCCGTTCCGGTCACGGCGTCCTGGGTGATCATCCGGATGCGATTGCCGGTATCGGGGTTGATCAGGTTAAACCGGATCGACCCGCGCTCATGCTTGGCGCTGTAGAGCGCCACGGGGCAGGAGACGAGTGCAAGACGCAGATGACCACGCCAGATCGGTCGCTGAGCCATGAACGGTCCTTTGCCTCCAAGGGGGCTGGATCGAACCTACTCTGGGCCAGTTCCCAACGGAAGCACTGCCGCCCGGTGCGTCAAGCCGGATGGGATTGACGACTCGGGCACCGCTATCGCTCACTTGGTCGATCCAGGAGGTATCAATGCCACTCTCGGAACAGGCCCTTGCGCATCGCCTTCGGGTGCTGCGGCACCAAGAGAAGATGGCGGCGGATGCAAAGACCTCGGGGCCGGCGGAATCATCAGGTCAGCAGATGACCCTCCGGTTGATCGGCGAGGTGCGGCATGAGACCGGGTTCCGGAGCGCCGGCCGAAAGGGCGCGCGGGTAATGCCGCCGCGGCAACCTGGGCTACAGGATCTGTGAATCAGCTGGCTAACGGGTGTTTGTGCCGGTGGCTGCCGGGAAGCTCCACGACCCTTGTGTCTGCCATTTCCGAGAGGGTCCACCCGGCCGGCGCTGGCGGGGGCGCTACGCCGAAGAAATGCGCCCGCTGATCGAGGATCAGATGCAAGTCGATCCCGTCAACCGCATGACCCAGCTTCGGGCCAGTGAGGATCTGATGGCAGTCGCGGCGCACTTTATGGGTGCCGGCTACTGAATGTTCTGCTATCCGCTCGCGACCCTTACGCCCTTGGTGGTCGTGTTCCAGCTTGCCAGACGGGTGAGCCGGATGGCCGGAGGTTCCGGACTCGGCCGGCGGGCATTATTCGCCATAATCCTTGTGGCTGGGATTACCCCGGCCGTGCTCTCAGAGTAATCAGTTGGAGGCGAAATGCGGCCGAAACTGGTTTTGATCGCGATACTGGCGGTCGGCGGTTGTGCGACGACCAGCGGGGTCATGGACGCTGGAAATGGCGAATATCTGGTCTCCGCTCATGCATCGGCGGTCAGAGGCGGTGCCGCAGGGGCAACCGGTCTCGACTATCAAGAGGTCGTGTCGCAGAGTTGGTAGAAATTGGCGGAGCGCGGTCTCCGGTCAGCTCAGGTTAGCGCGTCATGCGGCGAGATCAATGCGTTGAGGAGCAGGCGCTTCGGCGAGCGTCTGCCAGCCGTCGACCTTCCGCATGGTGATTTGGCCGGACGCTAATAGCGCCCAGAACAGCATCGCTGCGGTCTCCGCCGACGGCAGCACGGTCTGGGTCTTGATACGGCGCTTGAACTCCTCGTGCAGCCGCTCGACGGCATTGGTCGTGCGTGCCGATCGCCATTGGCTGTCGGGCAACCGGGTGAAGGTGAACAGCTTCTCTCCGGCTTCCTCCAGGCTGTCGGCCACGCCGCGGCACTTCAATCGCCACTTGCGGATGAACGCCTTGCGGCGTGTCTCCACTTCCTTTGCCGTCTTGGCGTAAATCATATCGTTGTAGTCGTTCGAGATCTCTTCGTGCAGCCGTTCAGGCGCGTGCGCCAGAAGGTTACGATGCTTGTGCACCGCGCAGCGCTGCACCAACGCGTCCGGCCACACCAGCTCGAGCGCCTTCTCCAAACCCGGCGCGCCATCGATGGTGACGAAACCCGGCGCTTTCAGCCCGCGCGAGGTGAGATCGTCGAGCAGACCGCGCCAGGCGGCCTCGCTCTCACCACCCATGTTGCGTACCGCGAGCAGCACTTTCTGACCATCACGCCGGATCCCCAGCACCACTAATAACGAGATCGACGTCGCCCGCCGATCCAGCCGCACTTTCACCACCGTGCCATCGAGAATGAGCCGGACAACATCCTCGTCGGCGAGCGAACGGCGGCACCAGGTCTCCCAGTCCACCTGTATTTTCCGCCAGACCCGGCTCACAGTATCCTTTGAGACCGACCCCTTGAACAGCGCTGCCAACGCCCGCCGCACGCGACGCGTGTTGGTGCCCGACAGATAGGCGCCGGCAATCAGCGCCTCCACCTGCTTCGTCATGCGCGCATAGCGTGGAAGAACTTCGCTGCGCCATTCCTGGCTCGTTCCATCGCCGTTGTTCAGTCGGGCGCGTGGCACACTGATCGTCACCGGCCCAAATGAGCCGAGCAGCTGGCGTTGCCGTCGACCATGACGATACCCGACCCTCGGTGCCGGTTCGCTGCTGTGTACTTGCCTCGGCCGCTGGTAGCGCGGTCGCCCCAGCGCCTGATCCAACTCTTCGTCGATCAGCGCTTCGATGAAGCCGCGAATCTGATCCCGGATGCCTCTCTCAATGGGGTCGAACCACGTCTCGCCGAGCAAGGCTGGCGACGTCGCCGTGGGGTTTCTGCTATGCTTCTCCATGGTGTGGTCTCCTTCGGCGTCTCACCGCCGAATTGGCTGGGTTGCATCAGCCGGAGACTACACCGCCCCGAATTTCAACCACTCTCGCGAGTACGTCATGAAAGCTAATGATTGCCTGTGGGTGAAAGTCTCATCCGGCCAAAGTCGTAGCAGGCAGGTCGGGACCGAGTCTTGCGGGCGCCGCGGTAACGCGGGGTTCGAAGTGTAGACAGGGGCCATGCGGGGTGCGGGGTTGAGCCACGAAAGGTGAAGATCGCGGAGGCCGAGTGTGTTCGCGTACACGAAGGCAGCACGTGCGTCATCGCTAGGCGAGATGACGTCGCTCCGCCGGGGTCGAAGGCCGCATCACGTATGGAAAGCAAGCATTGGAACATGAGAGGCCCGACCGGATCCGCCGGATGGTCTCCGGCGGGGGATGGAGGCAAGGGACAACCGGAGCCGACATCCGAGCTGAGGTCGGGAGTCGGACTGGCGCATAGTACCGATGACGCCGTCGAAGGAAACGAAGCGCGCCGCGGGAAGGAGCCAGCCCGGGAGGAGCCCTGGCGAGAGGGGCGAGGTCCGGACACAGAGCCGGGTCACCTGGCCATCCATCCTCGCACGGGTGAACGCAGCGGCTCGCAAGGCCGCCCAGACCCGGTTCACTGCCCTGCTGCATCACGTCGACGTCGCTGCGCTCGAACGAGCGTTTCGACGTCAGAAGCAGCGGGCGAGCGCGGGAGTCGATGGGGTCACGGTGGCGGACTACGAGCAGAACCTGGAAGCCAACCTCCAGGACCTCTGCACGCGCGTCCACACCGGGCGCTACCGGCCACAGCCGGTCAGGCGTGTCTACATCCCGAAAGCAGAAGGCGGGCAGCGCCCGCTCGGTGTTCCAACCCTGGAGGATAAGATCGATCAGGGATCGCAACGGGTAGGTTACGGCAGTGCACTCACCTGATTTAGCCCCGGGCGGCTTCAAACGCGGCAATCCGCGCGGCAATCCAGCCTTCTCCGACCCAGAGACGCGGCCTGGCAAGGCCACGCAATGGAAGCCCGGCAATTCTGGCAAGCCGAAGGGCGCGGCGCCAATTGGCAAGAAACGTGCGCGTGTGCTGGCGAAAGAGAGGATTGTGGCTGAGGCCGCAGGCAAGAAAGCGCCAGATTTTCATGGCGACGCGCTGGACTATTTGGTGGCCGTTTTCACCGGGCAGCTCGTGGGTGACCCGATCCGCATGCAGGCGGCCACGGCGGCCTTGCGGTTCCAGCGTCCCGCATTGGCGGCGACATTGAACGCGAACATCAACGGCTCTGGCGACAGCGCCATGGCGGAGCAGGAAATGCTGGTCCGGTTGGCCGGGCTGGATGAGGCGGCGTTGGAAGCGCTGGAAGCTGTGGCTGCGCAGCTCGGGCTGGCGATTGAAGGCGATCCGAAGCTGATCGAGGTCGAGGCCGAGGTTGCCGGGGCCGAGGTGAAAGTGCCTGAGGGCGGCTGCGAGTAGTTCCAATAGACCCCCCCCCGCCCTTGACGGATTTTGCGCGACGCAGCTTTTGTGTTCCACAAACATCGCTCTTGCGCTTTTGGCACGTTCCGCTAGTATGAAGGCCCTATTGGGACGGGCCAGAGCCCATGATCGTCGGGTACGCGCGGACCAGCACGGACGACCAGAAAGCCGGGCTGGAGGATCAGCAAGCCAAGCTGCAAGCGGCGGGGTGCGAGCGCATCGTGACCGAGGAGGCGTCGGCGGGCGAGGGCAAGGCGCGGGACAAGCTGGCGGGGCTGCTCGACCTCCTGTTGCGCCAGGATGATGTGCTTGTCGTGACCAAGTTGGACCGGCTGGCGCGCTCCACGAGCGACCTGTTGCGCATCGCCAGCACGCTGGAGGGCAATGGCGTGGCGCTGCGCATCCTCGATCTGGGGGGCAGCGAGACCGATACCCGTTCGCCGATGGGGCGGCTACTGCTGACCGTGTTGGGCGCTATCGCGCAATTCGAGCGTGACCTGATGCTAGAGCGGCAGCGTATCGGCATTGCCGCGGCGAAGCGCGAGGGCAAGCACCGGGGGCGGAAGCCGACAGCCCGGGCCAAGGCGGATGACGTGCGCCGGCTGAAGGCGACGGGGTTGGGGCCGGCGGAGATCGCGCGGCGGCTCAAGATCGGACGGACGAGCGTCTATCGGGCGCTGGAGGCGGCGGCGTAATGATCCAGAACAGACTTCGGCCCGGCACACGCGTCCGCCTCAAGACCCGGCGGTGTGATAACTGGCGTGACCGCTGGCGTTCCGAGGGCACAATCGTGGAGGTGCGCGCGACAACGGCGGTAGCGCTCATGGACGATCACCCAGTCTGGAAGGCTGCTGGTATGACTGGCACGAGGGCGAGGTCGAGGCGCCGCACTACGACTGGGCGATCATGCGGGACCAGGAGCCCAACCCCGACCATGCTGCGGCGCTCGGGCCGTTACTCGCGCTGACCTCCAGTTAACATGGCCCTCTCCGCCGCAGCCCTGCGCAGAGACTCGCAAGAAGGCAAAAGCGCTGTGTCCGGTCTGACATGTGTGGCAAAGAGGGGCGACGGCAGAGGTCGCGGCGTTTTACCGCGACCGTCGTAAGCCCGATGGCGAGGAATGGCCGGCGTGGCATGGCTCGGCGTGGCGCGGTGGGGCTCGGCACGGCAAGGCTCGGCTGGCCGGAATATGTGATAGGGTGGGCGTAGGATCGCTATGCCCACCTTGACCCCAGCTGTTTTGGCCCGACTCACACCGTTCCTCAGCCCGGAAGGGCTGCGGGCCCTGCGGCGGGAGCGGGCGCGGCGCAGCTTATATTACTTTGTCGAATTGATGTGGCCGGTGGTTGAGCCGGCTGTCGCGATGACGCCGGGGCGGACGATGCAGGCGATTTGCCAGCATCTGGAGGCGGTTGCCAACGGAGACATTCGCCGGCTGATTATCAACGTTCCGCCCGGCTCCAGCAAAAGCCTGCTGTGCAACGTGTTCCTGCCCGCCTGGATCTGGGGGCCGCGCCGCTGCCCGGCGAAGCGCTTCATCAGCGCCTCCTACTCGGCCCATCTGACCGAGCGCGACAACGAGCGTTGTCTGCGGATCGTGCAATCGCCGCTGTATCAATCGCTGTGGGGCGATGTGGTGCAGATCGAAAAGACCGGGGTCACCAAGATCGGCACCAAGCAGACGGGTTGGAAGCTGGCCACGTCGGTTGGTGGCGTTGGCACTGGCGAGCGTGCCGATATCGTGCTGATCGACGATGCGAACAATGTGAAAGAGGCAGAGTTGCAGGTCGTCCGGAACGCGACCAATATTTGGCTAACCGAGGTGATCCCGACCCGGCTATCCGATCCGCAGCGCTCGGCGATTGTTAATATCCAACAGCGGACTCATGAGGATGATGCGACGGGCAAGCTATTGGACGTATGGCCGGACTACACTCACCTCATGCTGCCGATGCACTACGATCCGGGGCGGCATTGCACCACAGAGATCGGGTTTTCGGACTGGCGGGCCGAGGAAGGCGAACTCCTCTGGCCGGCGCGTTTTCCCGAGGAAGTGGTCCGGGAATACGAGCGCACCATGGGGCCGTATGCCGTTGCTGGCCAGCTCGAACAGGCCCCAGCGCCCCGCGGCGGTGGGATCATCAAGCGCGAGTGGTGGCAGGAGTGGGCGCCCAAGGAAAGTCCGCCGGTCGAGTTCGTGGTTGCCTCGCTCGATACTGCGGTGAAGGAAAAGGAGAGTTCCGATTATTACGCGCTCACGGTCTGGGCCGTTTGGCGCGATCCGGATACCTCGACCCCGAGGCTATTGTTGCTCTACGCCTGGCGCGAGCGCGCGCACCTGCATCTGATTGTCAATCGTGTGGTCGAAACGTGCCGCAAGTTTCGGGTCGATAAGCTGGTGATCGAGGACAAGGCGCACGGTTGGATTGCCCACCAGGAGATCATGAAAATGTCGGCTGGCTGGCGGTTTGGGATCTACATGTTCGATCCGCGGCGCTACGGGGACAAGACGGCGCGATTGCTCAGTATTCAGCACCTGTTTGCCGAGGGCGCCGTGTATGCTCCGGTGGTCGAGGACCAGCACGGCAATATGGCGTTCCGGGCTTGGGCTGATGAGGTGATTCAGGAAGTGTCGGTTTTTCCGCGGGCGGCACATGACGATCTGACGGATACGGTCAGCATGGCTTTGCGCTATCTCCGCGATATTGGATTCGCGCTGCGCAAAGAGGAGCACGCGGTGGAGCAGGCGTTCATAAGTCGGTATCGGCCCAAAAGTAGGGCTTTATATCCCGTGTGAGGGTTGCTCTGTGCCAGCGAATACAGGATAATTCGGAGCGAGGACGCGGCCCGCGCAAACAGGCCGCACCCTCTGACCACAGACCTGAAGGAACCAGGACCATGGCTTGCCGCGCACCTGGTTCAGGCGACCGTCGGCCACGCCAGTCTCACGACCACCAGCCGCTATGCTCATGCGCGCCCGAAGACCAGTAGCAGCACCTATCTGCCGGGTTAGGGCTGGTAATGGGCGCCACAGTCCGCTTGACGATTATTGCTCACAAGCTCAGATGGCGGAGCTGTGCACGCCACCCCGGTGCGGCACAAGCGAGGGGGAATCGCCGTTCGGCCCGCTGGAGGGAATGGGATCACCGGACGCAGTAAAGACGAGGGGGATGTCTCAGTGTTCTCATTGTGCGGCGGGCATCGGCTGGATAGACTATGACGCTGTCGCCGGGTTCTACAGCACCTACACCATTCAGTAGGTTACGACTGAAATAGCTCTGGCCAACGCCCACAGAACCGGATGTTGGCGCCGAGCCGTGCTTCCGCCGCTGGAACCGAAGCGCTCAGGAGCAAGCATGCACGGCGGCATTCTTTTGCGACATGGCCGACATGCCGCGCCGAGACTCGGCTATTCGGATGCAGCCTGTCGCAGCAGTCCGTCTGCGGCGGCGGCCTGCACGGCTGGCCGGTCCGCTCCCGGGATCGGTTGCACCTCAATCGTGATCTTGTGGATCGTGCCGGTGAACGTTGCCGGCACTCGGTATTCCTCGGTCACTGGGGTCGCGAGATCCTCACCGACATCCGCGCCTTCATCCGCGGAGAATATAAAAGGCTGGGTTCTGGCGATCCGGCCTTCCGCGAGGGTAGTTCCGCCCAGAGAAAGTCGCCCAATACCACCTGCGCCCGGCTTGCCACCATCGTAGGTGAAGTCGAAGCGGAGAACTTGCTCACCTGGCGGCATCGGATTGCTGGCGGCCACTTCGTAACGCTCGATGCCAAGCCAGTTATAAGTAAATCGTGGTCGCCCATCCTGCAGCCAGAGGCTCCAGCCGCCGAACCTTCCCCCTTGTGCCAAGATCACTCCCGACGCGCCGGAACTTGGGATTTGCACCTCAGCCAAGACCGAAAACGAGCGGTTCTTCACGTTGATGAAAGCATTCTCTAGCAGTCCAGACATGCCGGGATAGACGGTCAGCGAGGTGCGGCCGCCCATCAAATCCGGACGGCCCGCAACGGCGGCGTTGAACCGCTCTATTGTGCGGTCATCAATTGGGAGAACGTGGTTTTCGATGGCAACTTTAGTGAACCGATCCTGCATCTCCTTCAGTCTGGCAGGATTGGTTGCAGCGAGATCATTTACGAGACTGAAATCGCCTCGCGTGTCATAAAGCTCCCACTTGTCATCGGCAAGCCTCGCACGTGGCTTAGGCTCCCAAGGCGCTTTGTGGACCGTCCCAGCCAGCCAACCGTCGTGGTAGATGGCACGATTCCCGGCGATTTCGAAATACTGTGTCAGATGCCGATCAGGCGCATGGGAATCATCGAACGAATAGACCATACTTGTGCCCTGCATAGGGATTTGCTCGGTGCCGTTGACCGATTTCGGTTCCGGGAGCCCCGTCACCTCCAGAACTGTTTGGGCGATATCCACCACGTGGTGCCATTGCGAGCGGATTTCGTTCTTTGCCTCTATTCCTCTCGGCCAATGCACCACCAGCGGGTTGCGTGTGCCGCCATAGCTGCTCGCGATCTGCTTCGTCCAAGTGAACGGCGTGTCGCCTGCGACTGCCCAGGCCGCGGCATAATGGCTGTAGGCCAGCGGTCCTCCCAGCAGGTCGATACGATCAAGTTGGATCTCAAGTGGCTCGGAAAAGCCGTTGGCAAAGGACACCTCGTTGAACAACCCATTGAAGCCGCCCTCGGCGCTCGCGCCGTTGTCGCCGACAACGTAGAAAACGAGCGTATTGTCGAGCTGGCCCTGGCCTGCAATGGCCTGAATAAGACGGCCAATCTCGTGATCCGTAAACTCGCCAAAACCCGCGAACACTTCCATCTGACGGGCGAACACGCGTTTTTCGTCAGCTGACAGGCTGGCCCAGTCCTTGATAGCCTCGGGTTTTGGCGCGAGTTTCGTTCCCTGTGGTACAATCCCCAGCGCGATCTGCTTAGCGAGCGTTTCTTCGCGCAGCTTGTCCCAACCACCGTCGAATTTGCCCTTGTATTTGACGATCCATTCCTCGGGCACGTGATGCGGCGCGTGCACGGCGCCGGGCGCAAAATACATGAAGAACGGCTTATCGGGTGCGAGCGCCTTGACTGACCGCATCCAATCGATTGCCTGATTCGTCATGTCCGTCATGAAATGATAGTTCGGGGCGTGCGCCGGCTCGATTTTCGCCGTTCCATCGTAGATCAGCGGTGCCCATTGGTTGGTTTCACCGCCGAGAAAGCCATAGAACTTCTCAAACCCCGAGCGGGTGGGCCAGCGATCGAACGGTCCGACTGGGCTGATCTCCCATACCGGAGTCTCGTGAGATTTCCCGAATGCCGCCGTTCCGTAGCCGTTCAGGCGAAGAACTTCCGCCAGCGGCGCGATTGCGTTTGGTCGAACCCCGGTGTTCCCCGGAAAAGCCGTCGCGATCTCGGCTACACTGCCCGTGTTGTTCATGTGAGGGTTGCGGCCGGTCAGCAGCGCAGCGCGCGTAGGAGAGCACAGGGCCGTCGTATGAAACTGATTGTAACGCAGCCCTTCGTTGGCCAGACGCTCCAAGGCTGGCATATTGATCGGCCCGCCGAAAGCGCTTGCTTGACCGAACCCCATGTCATCGAGCAGCACAATCAGCACATTGGGGGCGTTGGGTGGGGCTTTGACCTCGAACCTGGCAGGTGGTGTGACGTTACGCGCATCCAGAACATCGATCGTCGGCGGTTTTGGCTCGGGTATCGGCAGGATGGTGCGGTCCATGGGCATCGCCGCGGCAGGCTGCGACGTTTGCGCCTGAGCGGTGCTGCCAAAGAAAGAACTACCGAAGGCGGTTGCTAGTCCCGCTTTCGCGCTGGAGACGAACAAGTCGCGCCGGTTCATTCGTATTCCCCTCTCCGCTGCATCGCGCACGATGCCTTCCTTCCCGCTTACCGCCAAGTGACAAATTCGATCCGTTCATGGCCGGTTGGCGCCGACCGACCGCAACGACGCGAGCGCAGGACCGGCCGCTCCGGACTGTCAGTGCTGAGCAGCCTATTGGCCGGGCACGCAGAGGGGCTGGGGTCGCTAATGTCTCGATCAATCCATCGTTCGGCGGCTACATCGCCAGCAACTTAGGCACAGCCGCTGCGCAAGTCGGAAATTACGGTACAGTTGTTTCCGCCCGCATCGGGCAATAGCGGCAAAGTGTGAATGCGATTTTTCGAATGAGTTTGCCGTGGGTTGGTTGACGCCATTGCGCGCGGGCAAGGCGGGGCGGGGCTGTGAACTCCGTCCCGAAGCGTTGTAACCTTACTGAGCCGCCATTCGCAGATCCGGATGACTGGCCAATGCCCCTCGCGCCAGTCGCGCCGCGGCTCGCACTCGTATAATAATCCCCGTCAGGCCGCCCGCTGCCATTCGATTTTAAGTTGACGACCCCAAACTCTCGGTAGCAGCATGCTTCCTTGCAGATCGAAGGGGCCGAGCGGGGGCTATCACACCTCCGCACGGCCTGACCCCACGGCCAAGGAGGAGCAATGTCTCCAAGCATCGGACAAGCCGTTTGCGGCATGAGTTGCAGAACGTGGCTCGGCAGCCTCGGGCGGGTTGCGGCAATCGTGGGCATGATGTTCGCTCTCCTCCCCGCCGCGCGTGCCGAGAACACGGCCGACGACGCGCGCTCCGTTCTCAAGGCGATGGCGGACTATCTGGTCAGCCAGAAGACAATCGAGTACACCTTCGATTCTTCCATCGAGGTGATCACACCGGAAATTCAGAAGATCCAGTACACCAGCTCCGGCCACGCTCGTCTCGAACGGCCCGACAAGCTGCGCGTAACCCGCCTCGGTGGCACTGGCGAGCTTGATCTCTTCTTCAACGGCAAGACCGCGACGCTCTACGGGCCAGGCGTTAAGATATACGCAGAGGTCGGCAGCGCAAGCTCGATCGACCAGTTGATCGACGAGCTGGAACACAAATACGGCTTCGCCGGCCCCGGCGCCGATCTGCTGCTGTCCAACGCTTATGACACCCTGATGGCGAACGTGATCGCCGCCAGGTACCTGGGTACCGGAATGATCGGCGGAGTGAGGTGCGACCACGTCGCCTTCCGCACCCGCGAGACCGATTGGCAGCTGTGGGTCCAGATCGGCGCCGAGGCGATTCCGCGTAAATTCGTCATCGCCAGCAAGACTATCGCCGCAGCGCCAGAATACAGCGTGGTGGTGACGGGCTGGAAGACCAGCGTAAAAGTTGATCCGAGCGAGTTCGACTTCACGCCGCCGCCTGACGCAAAAAAGGGTACACTTGCAGACCTCGCCGGTCTCGATGAATTTCCGCATTAGTGCGGCGCTGGGGAACAATCAATGAGGAAGCAAATGGGAAAGATCGGAATCACACTGCCACGGGTCGCGATCGCGGCTGCGGCGGCGTTCGCGGCATTGCTCTGGGGCGGAAGCCTGCTGCCCGGTGCCGCCCCGAAATCGTTGTCGTTCGTCGCGACCGCCTATGCCTGGGTCGGCCGGCCGGCCACCCCGGTCAGCTATGCCGGCGTCGCGCGCCGGACGACGCGCAGGGCGGTTGTGGCAACGACGCCGTACCGCTAACCGATCACGCCGCTGCCTCTCTGGTCCAGGGCGGGGCGCCTTCCTCTATCGCCGCCCCTCCGGATATGGCACAGCAAGAGCCGCCCTTCGGGACGGCTTGTCACGGGATGAAGCCGCATTCGAACATCTTGTTGGCAATTGGCGCGGCGACCTTGTTGAGGAATGCTTCCCGCATCTGCGGATCCTGACCCAGCATCTGCACGGCGCGGTGCACGCGCTGGCCGGTGGGGTGATGCGCCCGCTGAACCCCGAGCTGCTCGCAGGAGGAGCTTTGATATTTCTGGACTGCCCGATCGGCCCGGCGATCAATGATCGGGTACCGCGACGGTCGAAGCTAGAGTACAAACCACCGCCGGGATCACTCCAGGCGCGTTGTTTTCGTTGAGATCGTCAGGCCGGAACGAGCGGGCCACTTAGAGACGTGATAGTAACCAGCATCCCTTTTCCGGAGCCATGTCGAGCTTCCAGCGTTAACCTCCCAACACACTACGCGTCTCTCACGCTCGTGTCATCCCATTGCCACAATGGGGCGGCGAGATGAGACCTTTAGACCTCATCGGGAAGCGGTTTGGCAGATTGACCGTCATAAGCCGGGCTGCTAACACATGGGACGGAAGGTATCCGCTGTGGCGGAAGCGCCCTATCTGGGAGTAGTAGAACAGCGCAACCCGGCCATGCTCCACTTATCCCACGTCGAAGACGAGCCCGCCGAGCAGCCTGGGATAGAGCAGCCCCGGCGGCGGCGTAAACGCACCCTGAAGCCTGAATTGCCGCTATCTGAGCCTGGGCCCGAGCCTGGCCCGGAGCCCGAGGCTGAGCCGGTGCCGCGCCGGCCCGGCCGCCCCTGCACCTATCGCCGCGAGATCGCCGATGCGATTTGCCATCGGCTTGCGACGGGCGAAAGCCTGAAGTCGATCTGCGAGAGCGATGGCATGCCGCCGCGGAAAACGGTTTGCCAATGGGCGGAAGACGACTGGGACGGTTTTGCCGAACGGTATCACAACGCGCGGCGGCTGGGCTACGAGGTCATGGCCGATGAAATCCTGGAAATCGCCGACGAACTCGAGCAACGACTGAGTGATGCACGATGGTACGCTGGTGGGGGATCACGAGCATATCCACCGCTCACGGCTGCGCGTTGATACGCCGAAATGGGTGTTGGCCAAGGCGCTGCCCAAAATTTATGGCGATAAGATACAGACCGAGATCAGCGGCGGGCTGGACGTGACTGCGCAGCGTGCCGAGACCGAGGCGCTGGTGGAGGCGCTGAAGCGGCTGGATATAACTGAGCTGCGGATGATGATTGGGTTTTATCGCAAGGCCGGGCTGGCGCTGCCGGGGGAATGACGGGGCGCGCGCATTCACGCGTCCGCGATCGAAATCCACATAGAAGGCCGTAGACACTGGCGCAGGCGCGGAGCGCTACCGCACCATACCTCCAGATGCACTAAAGGCACAGGCGCCGAAAAAACGGGGTTGTCATCGTCATTGCCGCTGCATCGGCATCTGCTCGCCCAACGCCTTCGGCCACACCGGCCAAGTCGAATGCGATGAGTTGCGGACCGCCGACCATGCGCTGCCCGGCCATGATCTCGCGGCCACGGCGAAGGATCTCGCGCAGAGCGGTGCGGAGGCGTTCAGCTGCATCGGCTCCGACCATTACCGATGCTCTCTCTGCGTGGTGCAGTGAACGATCTCCGGCCTACGGATGAGCGCCGCCGCGTGGCAGGGTTCGGCTCCTGGTCCCACAGGATTGCCCACTCATGCCGGGACGCCTCAACCTCGCCCTCGTGGAAGGCGCATTCCGCGCCGCGCAGATGGCCGGCGGAAGGCGGATGGGTGGCCGCCGTCAGGCCGCTGAATGTGCAACCTGTGCAAAATGTGCAACCTAAAGTGCTCTCAGACTTTCTAGGGACCTGTATTTTTGTTTAACCCATTTTTCCCCGCGCGCCCGCGTGTATGGAGGCTTAGGTTGCACAGGATGCACAGGTTGCACATTCACCGCCCTGCCCTCACGACGAACGTCCCCCCGTGGCCTCTCTCAGCGAAGTACCGGAGCACGAGAACTTCGTCCCCAACCTGGACCGGAGCGTCCACCAGGGCCTTTAGCACCCAGGTAATGACGCGGGCCGTCACCACCTTGATTGCCTTCCCGCTGGCGGCTTCCAGGGAGGCTTTGAACTCGATGGCGCCGTCGTCGGCCTCACCGGCATAGGCGGCAATAGCAGCCGCTTGGCAACCATACGCCCATCTGGTGCGGATCACGTCGAGCACGGTGGCGAGGCTGGAGCTTTGTTCCTCCTCGGACTCGCCGGCGAGAAACAAGCTCTTGAACCTGATCGTTCAGGTTGGCAGTTCGGGTGCGGATCGAAGGCCAGGGCCCCGACGTGCTCGGCGTGTTGTTTGGCCGCGTGCTCGATGGCCGAGCCGATCAGGTGCCACCAATCCTTGAACCTGGTTTCAGCCGGTCCGTTGGAACCGGGTCGCAAACGTGGATTGCCAAGCAGGATAGTATAGAGCGCGGCGAGGATCTGACCGCGGTGGGCTTCGGTCCAGGCAATCGGGGTGCTGTGCCTGAACGTGCGGTTTTCGGGGTCAGGCCGATCAACAGACAGACGAGCAATCAGCGACCGGGACGCCAAGTCGCCACGTGGGGCGACGTTGTTGCCGGTGAACCCCATGACTGAGGTGGCATTGACATTGCGGGTGTTTGACTTCGCACAGCACGCGATCACTGTATTGCGCGGTGGTCAGTGCCTTCTCTATCGACGGGCATGAGATGGCGGCGCCCCGCGGGATATTATCCCACATCAGGAGCGGAATGCCGGTGATAAGGTAGGCAAACAGAGCCTTGCGGCATTCCTCTTCGTTTGGTGACCACGCTGCCGCTGCGGCACGTGCCCCTAGGGCGGCCATGGAAATCATGTTGACCGCAGTCGTCTTGCCTCCGCCCCTCTGGCCAGCGGTAATGAAGAATGCGGGGCGCTCCGGCAAAAGGAGGCGTTCCAGGATGGTCAGGGTCATCGCGACCAAAGTGCACTTACCCTGGTAATCCGTGGCGACGTCGCACAGCCACTCGTCGGTCAGGAACCGCATGGCCTCCGCTACCGCCGTCGCCGTGCAGTCCTCCTGACGAGGCAGGAGGGCCTGTAGTTCGCGTGGCACCCGGAACACGACGCCGTAGCGGCGATCCAGCCCGTGCCCTGACAAGATGCTGCCGTCCGGCAACACCATCGGCATGGAGGCGACGGCGAGCACTGTAGGCAGCGCATTATCCCTGCGCCGCAGGAAGTGCGTCACGAAGGGACCTGGGAGATGCACAGGGCGGAGGGTCTTAGGGTCGTAATATTCGATATAGTGCTCGATCAGCTCGGCAAGTTGTATCTCATCGAAGCGTGTCAGCAGCGGCTGCTCCGGGGCTGGTAGCCGCGTCTCGTCAGTCTCTTCGCTGTTCGACCCCGGGGCGGTCAGGGTATGCAGCAATGGCACGCGGTTGCAGGTAATTGCGGTACTGAAGCCTTCGTTGTCCCGCATCGGCGGTTCGGGCTCGTCTATCTTCCCAAGCACTTCGTTGAGCACCTGCATATGCGGCAGCCATTCGGCGTTGGTGTTTGGGACCTCAATCCGCGGTCGCGGGTCCTGCCGTTCTGCGGTGCGACGGTTCTGCTCTTCCTGTTGGAGCTGCCGGCGCTGCTCCTGAGTGGCAGCTTTCAGCTTGCGGTCGATGGCGCGCTTGCCGACGCCCGCACGTTGAGCGGTCAGATCACGCAGTCGCTCTAACTGATCGGCATCGAGATCAGCGCAGAGGGCGAGGCGCACAAAGGTATTGGAAATCTGGTCTTTCTCCGCCTTATTCAGCGCGGCCTCGACGGCGGCGGCATCCAGTTTCAGTTCATAGACCGTCCGGCCGTGGGCGAAGCTGTGGATCCAGGGCGTCCCATCCGCCCGGCGCATGATTTTTGCCTTGCAGCGGCCGTATTCGACGCCTTCGAGGGGATCGGCCAACGTGGCGCCTTCAAACCGGGCGGGATCGGCGAGTACATCGGCGACGGTGGTGCCTGCCAGTTCCTCATCGTCGAACGCCAGCACGACGGGCGGCAGCAAGACGCCCTCGCACTGCCGGGCGATGACCTCGGGGGGAACGCTATGGCGCTTTGCCTGGTCCCTGATGAAGGCTTCCCGGGCTTTGGCGGATTCTGGCGCGAGGCGGTGCGCTTCTTTGGCGCGCAGTTCCTTGAGCTTGGCTTGTTCAACGATACTTAGCGGCGGGCAGGTAGCGACGGTATCCAGCACGTCGCCTTCATGGGCGACGGGCGTCCGGCTGTGCTGATCCTGCCCCAGCGGTGGCACCAGGTCCGGAGGGCCTTCAAACACCAATCGCTCTGGGCCGAACACCATATGATCGATGATGCTGCGGTCGAGGAGCTGGCCGCCGGCGCCAACCATCTTCCAGCCCAGCCCCGCGAGCCAGCAACGCTCGTGCAGCGCCTTCAGGAAGCGTTCGGCGTCCGTGCCATCCTGGATCTGGGCGAAGATATGCCAGCCGCCGGAGTCAGCGAACCTCTCGTTGGTATCCGAACGGAAAAGGCCGGAGCTGGTCGATTTCCGCACAATGCAGGCGACGTTCGCGAGCGCGGGCAGCACGGACATCAGCGCGGCGCCAAACCAGCCGAGCGCGTGAATGCGCTGCTCCACGTCCTTCGGCATGCCCTTCGTGTCGTGGTCAAAGAGCACGTAAGTCGGCTGTTCCCGATAGAAGATATTGGCGCCGGTGCGGGCAATCAGATCCGGCCTGGGGGTGCCATTGAGTTTGTCGAGCGCGGTTTTGGTGGCGATCTCCACTTCATCCGGCAGCCCGGGCCGGAGCATGCCGAGGGCGAGAGCGTGGTTGGATTTGAGGCCGCCGATCAGTTCGGCGAGTTCCTGGATATTGGCGACTTTGACACGCTCAGCGCTGCCGGCCGACATCACGCAGGCGCTGCCATCGGAGACTGGCTCGCCGTCCGGCCCGAGCGATATGCGTTTGGTGAGTGGGCCGCCGCGCTTGACAAACCCGGTGAGCTCGATCGCGGCCATGGTCAGCGCCCGTCAAACCGATATGCCCGGGCGAATCGGTGAATCGGGCAGAGTGCCTTACGACGACGCCCGCGGCATCCGTGGGATCGCTCCCCAAAAGGGAGCGTGGATTTGCAACGGGAATCGACTCTGACGAGTGCGGCGTAAGGGTCACTCATGATGCGCCTCGTCTATCAGCGCGCGCAGCTGGGTCGGCAGGAGCCGGCGGATGCGCTGTTCCCGGGTGAGCCTCGCCTGCAGGGCGTCCTGATCAAGGGTGCTGGTGATCGCATCACGGACGATCTGCGCCATCACGTCAGGCGGGATCGCCTCCGCCTGCACCGTCGCGGACCCGGAGAAGGAGCGCCGGTCGGTTGCTTTGGGCGGCGCCGTCGGCAAGCTCAGCGCCTCGACCTGCTGCGGAGTCACGGCAAGCCGTGTAAACCGCGCCTTGCCCGGCAGCCCGAGGTCGTGGATCAGTGCGGCGATGTCTTCGGCCAGGCTTGAGAACACGTGCTCGCCCGACTGGTCGTAATCGCCGATATGCAGCACCTCGGTTTCGCCTTCGCCGCTGCCGAGAACACGCGCCAGGGCATATTTTGCCGTTAGGCTGTCGAACCCGCCGCTGGCGAGCACCGGCACGCCGTAGTCGCTGGCGACTGTCTCGATCTGCGGCTTCATGCCGGCCGCCTCGACCATGAGGACGCGGCGCCGTGGCTGCCCGACCTGACGGTCCAGGAGGAAGTGTTCCGCCTCACTCAACCAGGCGGCGATCATCTCGGCTGGGCTGTTCCAGCCGGTGGTGGTACGGATGTCCGCGCCGTCGTCGCGGATCGCCTCGAAGGGAAGGAGGCCGGCACGGCGGGCGCGGTTCAGGTGTTCGCCGAGCCGGCCGTAAGCGTTTTCATCCTTCGGATAGCCGTGCGCCCCCACGAGACGGTAGAAAATTTGCCGGACGGTGAGTGGCAGGTAGGCAGCGTATTCTGCCAGCACGCCGCGGACCGTTTCGAGCAGCTCGAGCGTGGCCTGTCGGGGCTGCCACGGCGCCAGACCGCGGACCCGGGTGGTGTTGCGCCCATTGGGGGCATCGGCGCCGCTCATGGCCGCGAGCTCCGGCGCGCGTCCGGCTCCCACGTCGTCTGCACTTCCACGAGCCGCTGGCCGGCGATGATGTCCTCGGCCCGGGCGGGGATTTCGCGCAGCGCGCGGGCGAGCATCTCGGCGTCGTAGATGTGGATCATTGCCGCACCGGGGGTTTTGGATGCGGCGGGTTGCCGGGTCTCACGGCGATGTGGAGGCCCGGCGGCATGGACGATGGCGGCGGCGGCCCACCAGCGAAACTTCAGGGCGTATTTCCACCCCGCCGGGCCGACAGCGTTGTCGTCATCCTCCTGCACGAGAATGACGATGGGCCTGGTGCCGCCGCGTGCGACGCACTCGAATTGCTTCGCCCCGACCGGGGTGTCTGGGCGCGTCGGGCTGACGATGCCGAGCAGTCCGTCGCGGGCGGCGCGAAACAGCGGCAGATGCCAACAATCGCCGACCTGCGACAGTCCGCTGATTACCCGGTCGATGAGGTCGCGGCTGTTGATGAGGATGTCGCCGCCGTCGCTCATAGCGCCGTCCCCACCTCGGCGAGCACCTCGGGATGGGCCGCCCGCATCGCTTCGATGATCGCGCTCGACCAGCGATCACGGGTCGGCTTGTCCTTAAATTCTACGATCGCAACGTATTTGATCTTGCCAGCGTCGTCGCGCCATCGGCCGCAGTCGGGGCAAGGGGCAAGCGGATCTTGCCGGCAACGCGGCGGAGCGTGCCACGTCATGCAATCAGGGCAGATGATTTCCACCGGCTCGGGGGCGTTACCCGGTAACGGTGGACGCGGGGATGTGATCGCTTTGGGGAAAATTGCCGGCATGGGGCGGGCCTCTCTGGGGCTGGCCAACCGTGCGCGGGATCGCTACATAGCGGGAGCTGCTGGAACAGCTAATACTTCGCTCCTGGCTCGTAACCCTCCGCGACTGTTTGGCGGGGGTATGGGCTAGGCTGTGGATTCGGATTGCGGGCGGGCCAGCTCCTCTACCGAGTCGTACGTGAACCTATTGGGTAGTTTGGCCCTTTTGATCTTGCCGGCCTTCACAAGCTCAAAAAATTTCGTATTCCCCACATTCAGCATAGCCCGGGCCTGGGGGCCGGTAACGACCAGGACCTGGGGACCAGTAAGGGCCAGAGGCCGGCCTGGATGCCGGCGATCTCGTTGCGGGGCATGCTGTGACATAAGCTCGCTTCCAACTAATGCCGGACGCAGCCGGCGGGTTGGGAGCGAATAAGGACGTTGTCGGAGGCTACCAAAAGTCGGCACGAAGTTTAGATGTTCGCGCCCACCCCCTTATCTCTTAATTGCTGCCTTCATCCTCTCCTCCTGGGCCCGCCAACGCTTGGTAGCGTCCCGGCCATCCTGTCCCCCCTGTGCCATCCGCCGTTTTAAAACCCCGGCAATAGCGGCCTTGGTGGGCGGCGTGATCCCGAAGACAAAGCCTATGATCGATTGCAACAGTCGCACGAGGGGGCCTTCAGCTTTGGTGAATGACGCGCGCAGGCCATTCTGAATCAGTACCGCCCACAGATAGACGGCGATCTGCGTGGCGAATTCATCCCAATCGTTGGGTTGACCGCCTCGTTGCCGCCGTGGTTCGAGAAACGGCTGGGCATGCCTCAAAGCCCGCTCAAGCTGTGATAGCGCCTCGACTGCTTCGTCGTCTTCTCGCCTCCAGAGCGCCCAGGGCGCTGACTGGCGATCCGCAGAGTCTCTGGTGCGTTGCTCTTCGATGACGTCCGCGGTGTTCTGCCTCCGGGTTTCGATGACGTTCAGCAGAGCCGGAAGCTCGTTCTGGAGCATGTTCGCACCGGTGCGCGCGCGCTGCACCGCCTCAGAATCGAGCATTTCCTTGGGTTCGGCCCGCACTCCTTTCAGCATAGCTTGACGTTGCTTCTCCCAGTTACAGGCCAGCATGATGGGAGCGAGTACATCGTCATCTGGCTCAGGCCAGTGCCGTGCATGTTCCTCGAACCACCCCCGAAGAGTGGCTATCGTTATTTCGTCGCAGCCCTCACCGGCAGCCGCAACACTCTCATCCATCCGTGCCTCCGCAGTAGGCGTCCGCAGAGGCAGGGCGGCGCGGCGACCCGACTGCGGATCGGGGGTTCGGGGATCAGCCTAGCCGCGCCTGGGAGGAGCATAGCCGGTTGCGAAAGCAGCTAGCATCCGGGGAGGGATGCGGAGACCACGCCGGCCTTCGCTTCACAACCGGCGGCGGCGGCGGGATGAAGGCGGAAGCAACTCCGCGGGGTCACTGGAGGCGACGGTCTGCACCCCCAATCGCGATCCCGAGGCCGGTCGCGATGGAAGCTGCCGAAGCGGTTCCAGCGCTCTCAGCTCGACCACGTTGCCCTCCGCGGGCATCGGACGGGAGCAGAACTCGGCCCAATCCTGCATCAACCGACGGCGCTTTTGGAACAGATCGCCGCGCGCATAAGCCTGCTCAGCCTTGTCGCCGAGGCGGTGCGCCAGGCACATTTCGATCACTTCGCGCGGATAGGCGGTGGTTTCGCCCGCCCAGTCGCGGAAAGCGCTGCGCATTCCGTGGACCGTTGCTTTGCCTCCAAGTGCGCGGGCAGCAGTCCATAGCGTGTGATCGGCTAACGCCTTACCGGGGCGGCCCCCTGGAAATACAAAAGCATCAGGCGCATTACGCAGCCCCGCCATCTCCGCCAGAACCGCGAGTGCAGCCTCGGACAGCGGCACCCGATGCGCCTTGCCGGCCTTCATCCGCTCGGCCGGGATTGTCCATACCCGCTGCGCCAGGTCGATTTCGGACCAGCGGGCACCACGCGCTTCGCCGGAGCGTGTCGCAGTTAGGATGGCAAATTCGAGGCACCGGGCGGTGATGCTGTTCGTGGCGCGCAAACGCTGGGTAAAGGAGCCGATCTCCTGCCAAGGTAGCGCTTCATAGTGCTCTGCTTTCGCTACTTTCGATTTCTTGGGCAAAACATTTTCCAGATGCCCCTTCCAGCGAGCGGGATTTTCGCCATCGCGCCATCCATGCGTCCTGGCATAGTCCAGGACGTTCTCAATACGGCCGCGCAGCCTTGATGCAGTCTCCGTCTTGGTGGCCCACATCGGCTCCAGGATCTGTGTGACGTGCCCGGTCTGCACCGCACCGACCGGCAGATCGCCGATTACTGGATAAGCATAGACCGTCAAGGACGACATCCATTGTGCTGTGTGCCTTGCGTTGCGCCATCCGGGTTGGTGCGCTGCATGGTATTTCTCAGCGCACATGCGAAAGGTGATCGCCTCGGCCGCAGCCTTTGCCGCCCCCGCTTTGCGCCGGGCTGCCTCGGCTTCGCGTTCGTCGAGAGGGTCCTTCCCTTCCTTTACCTTGTCCCTAAGCTTCCCCGCGCGTCCCCGCGCGTCGGCGAGCGACACAGCCGCGCGGCCAATTGCCGGCCCAAGGCCCATCTCGCGCATCTTGCCGCCCCGCGTGTAACGGAATAGCCAGAATTTCGCTTCCTTTGATCGCACCAGCAAATACAACCCGGCGCCATCGCCGTAGCGCCCGGGTTTGGTTCCCTTCTCCACTTGTGCCGCTGTCAACCCCTTCGCCCGCCGTGGCATGGTCGTTTCTCTCTTTGACTACAGTCGGATAGGCCGCTTCCAGAACTGCCGCGGCTGCCTATTTGCCATTTGCTCTTGGTGCGTAGCCCACCGGCAGTCAGCTGGCTCGTAGTGGCCTTCATTATCAATTCGGTCCATCGTATGCCCTTCTGGGCGCGACCCCATGTCCTCGACGAATCCATCAAAGCTTTTGCGCCAGCGCTCGCAGACACGAATGCCACGAGCGCCGTAGCGGTTAAAACTCGGATCTACGGGGTTTTGACCACGGCTTAAGATGCCCGGCGGTGTGCGGTAGAGCGCATGGTTCCTATCGGCTGGCAGCGTTCCTCTGATCGAGAAATACCACGCACTGACCTTATGTCGGCGGCCGAGCGCGTCCTTGATAAAATATTCGCCATGCAATGTCGGCGATGTAGGATCTTTGTCAGCCACGGTCACTCCTGATAGCGATTGTTGGCCAGGTCGAGCCGAGATCGCACCAGCAAATACAACCCGGCGCCATCGCCGTAGCGCCCGGGTTTGGTTCCCTTCTCCACTTGTGCCGCTGTCAACCCCTTCGCCCGCCGTGGCATGGTCGTTTCTCTCTTTGACTACAGTCGGATAGGCCGCTTCCAGAACTGCCGCGGCTGCCTATTTGCCATTTGCTCTTGGTGCGTAGCCCACCGGCAGTCAGCTGGCTCGTAGTGGCCTTCATTATCAATTCGGTCCATCGTATGCCCTTCTGGGCGCGACCCCATGTCCTCGACGAATCCATCAAAGCTTTTGCGCCAGCGCTCGCAGACACGAATGCCACGAGCGCCGTAGCGGTTAAAACTCGGATCTACGGGGTTTTGACCACGGCTTAAGATGCCCGGCGGTGTGCGGTAGAGCGCATGGTTCCTATCGGCTGGCAGCGTTCCTCTGATCGAGAAATACCACGCACTGACCTTATGTCGGCGGCCGAGCGCGTCCTTGATAAAATATTCGCCATGCAATGTCGGCGATGTAGGATCTTTGTCAGCCACGGTCACTCCTGATAGCGATTGTTGGCCAGGTCGAGCCGAGTGCTCGCAACATTCGGCTCGGCCGCTCTTATACTGCCCGTCCCCTAAACTGTCACCTAAAAAATATCGCGAACGTGGACGGTCCTTGGCGAATAGATACGGACTAACAATGCCGAGGTATTGCCGTGGTATACGCACTTCTCCGACCATTACGCAAATCTTGGCGAACCTTGGCGGACATCGTAACTGCTGAACGAATATCCGCAGACGGTTGCCGTAGTGCTTTCGAAGGTGCGGCCGGAACATGCCGCGCGGGTGCTTGCGTTGCTGCCGGAGGCGTTCGCGATGGAAGTTATTATGCGTATGTTGCGCATGGAGAGCGTGCAGAAGGAGGTTCTGGACGGAGTCGAGCGGACGCTGCGGTCGGAGTTCATGTCGAACCTGGCGCGCAGCGCGCGACGGGATGCGCATGAACTCATGGCGGAGATTTTCAACAATCTGGACCGGCAAGTTGAAACGCGGTTCCTGGCGGCGCTGGAGGACCGCAACCGGGATGCGGCGGAGCGAATAAAATCCTTGATGTTCACGTTCGAGGATCTGCAGCGGCTGGCTCCGGGTGCTATTCAGCTCGTGATCCGCGAGGCGGAGAAGGATAAGTTACCGGTGGCGCTGAAGGGTGCCTCGGAGGTGGTGCGCACCCTGTTCTTCCAGAACCTTTCCGAGCGCGCCCGCAAGATGCTGCAGGAGGAAATGGAGGCAATGGGCCCGGTCAAGCTGCGGGATGTGGATGAAGCGCAGGCTGCCATCGTGCAGCTTGCGAAGGAGCTGGCGGCGCAAGGGCAGATCGAAATCGGCCAGGGCAAGGACGAGGAGCTGGTTTATTAGCATGGCGATATCGGCAACCGTGTTGCGGTTGTTTGCGCAGGATTTCGATGGGCCGCGTGCGGAAAATGCGCCGGAGCCGGAGGTCATCGAGCCGACGTTCAACGCGGAAGAGCTTGCCGCGGCGCGCGAGCAAGGATGGGCAGAGGGGCGGGAGTCCGCTCTGGCCGAGGCGGTGGCGCAGCACGAACTGGCGCTGGCCAAGGCGGCGATTGCGGTTGCGGAGCAGGTGGCGGGCTTACAGCGGGAGTGGCAGTCGGCAGCGGAGGAGAACGCACGGGCGACGGCCCGTTTGGTGTTCGATGTGCTGGGCGCGCTATTCCCGGCTTTGAATGCCGCGCATGGTGAGCAGGAGTTTTTGGCGCTGGTTCAGGCTCTGCTGCCGGGTCTGGCGAGACAGCCAGCCGTGACGGTTCGGGCGCATCCATCCTTTACCGGGGCACTGGCGCGGGAGTTCGAGCAGCATGAATTGGTTGAGCCGGGGCGGATTCAGATAATTCCGGTCGACGCGATTGCGCCGGGCGATGTGCGCTTGCTGTGGGCCGAGGGAAGCTCCGGGCGAGAAGCTGCAGAGGTCTGGAGGCGAGTGAGTGCGGTGCTTAGGGACTGGGGATTGGCGATTCCACCGATAGAGGCAGGAGGACTTGAGAATGTCGCCTAACATGGAGCTTACGGAGTTGCCTGATGCAGGTCCGGGAGAGACGAGCGGGCCGCGAGGTGCTCGGGATCTGGAGGCTGTGTACCGATATCCCGGTGACTGTGAGTGCGGTCCTGGGTAGGGCCACCATGCAGGTGAGTCAATTGCTGAAGCTGGGACGCGGAGCGGTTGTAGAACTGGACCGCAAGCTCGGCGAGGCGATCGATATTTACGTGAATAACCGCCTGGTGGCTCGCGGCGAGGTGGTGATGGTGGACGACACTCGGCTGGGCGTGACGATGACGGAAATCGTCAAGGGCGACCGGTCCGGGTAAGCGCGATGCATATTTTGATTGTGGGATCGCTGGCGGGGGAGCTTGGTCAAGCGGCGCGGATTGCGGTCGGGCGCGGCGCCCGGCTGGAGCAGGCGGATGATGTGACGATTGCGCTTGCACGGTTGCGGGCAGATGCCCGGGTTGGGCTGGTGCTATGCGATCTGGCCCATGATGTCGGTGCATTGGTGCGGGAGCTTGCGGCCGAACGCATTTCTGTGCCGGTGATTGCGTGCGGAACCGGGGCGGATGCCGAGGCTGCCGAGGCGGCGATCCGCGCGGGGGCGCGGGAGTTTTTGCCTCTACCGCCTGATCCGGATCTGATCGCAGCAATCCTGGAGGCGGCGTCGGGCGATAGCCATGCGCTGGTGTTTCGCGATCCGGTAATGGCGGCGACGATACGGCGGGCGGAGCAGGTGGCGCGGTCCGAGGCGTCGATATTGATTTGCGGTGAGAGCGGGACGGGTAAGGAGGTGCTGGCGCGGCATATCCATCGAAAGTCGCGGCGGGCAGGCGGGAACTTTGTCGCGCTGAACTGCGCGGCGATACCCGAGAACCTACTGGAGTCGGAGTTGTTTGGTCATGAGAAGGGGGCGTTTTCCGGGGCGGTCGCGCGGCGGGTTGGGAAGTTCGAGGCGGCGGATGGGGGGACACTGCTGCTCGATGAAGTCAGCGAGATGGATCTTCGGCTGCAGGCGAAACTGCTGCGCGCGGTGCAGGAGCGGGAGATCGACCGGGTGGGCGGCTCGGCTCCGGTGAAGGTGAATGTGCGGATTCTGGCGACGACGAACCGGGACCTGCCGGCCGAGGTGGCGAAGGGGACGTTCAGGGAGGATCTTTATTTTCGGTTGAATGTGGTTTCGCTGAAGGTGCCGCCGTTGCGGGAACGGCCGGCGGATATCGCGGCACTGATGGAGCATTTTGCACGGCGGTACGCGGAGGTGAACGGGCTGCCGTATCGGCCGGTAGGAAAGCTGGCGGCGATACGGCTGGGGGCGCACGCGTGGCGCGGGAATGTGCGGGAGTTGGAGAACATCGTGCATCGGGCGGTGCTGCTCGCGGAGGGGGATGAGATCGGCCCGGAGGCGGTTGAGTTGTCGGCTGGGGCACCGTCGCCAGCGGCCGGCGGGGTAGTTAGTGGCGGGGTGAGTGGTCTCGTTGGACGGCGGGTGGAGGATGTGGAGCGCGACCTGATTATCGAGACCTTGGGGCATACGCTGGGGAACCGGACGCATGCGGCGACGATCTTGGGGATCTCGATCAGGGCGTTGCGGAATAAATTGCGGGATTATGCGGCGCAGGGGGTGGCGGTTCCGCCGCCGGCCGCTGGGGTGGCGGCGTGAGAGGACCGGTGGTTACGTGCCGGTTGGCCTGGATTGCTTCGGCCCATTGGGCCTCGCAATGACGTAAAAAATGCCGGGCGCACTGGCGGCGTTGACGCAATGGCGCGCGAAGGTCGCGCCTTATCTTCCGGGAACGGACATCGGCCTGGCTTTAGGCGTGGTGGCGCTGCTGTCGGTGCTGGTGCTGCCGTTGCCGGCGATACTGCTGGATCTGGGGCTGGCGTTGTCGATAACCGCCGCCGTTTTGGTGCTGATGGTGGCGCTGTTTCTGCAGAAGCCGCTGGATTTTACCAGTTTTCCGACGCTGCTATTGCTGACGACATTGCTGCGGCTGGCACTGAACGTGGCGACGACGCGACGGATCTTATCGCACGGGGCGGAAGGGCCGACTGCGGCGGGGCACGTAGTTGCGGCGTTCGGCGGGTTCCTGATGGGCGGGGATTTCGTCATCGGGATTATCGTGTTCTGGATACTGCTGGTGGTGAATTTTATGGTCATCACCAAGGGTTCAGGGCGTATTGCCGAGGTTGCAGCTCGGTTCACGTTGGACAGTATGCCGGGCAAGCAGATGGCGATCGATGCGGAGCTGTCGGCGGGCCTGATCGACGACAAGGTGGCTCGGAAGAGGCGGCGGGAGCTGGAGGACGAGAGCAGCTTCTACGGCGCGATGGACGGCGCGGCGAAGTTCGTACGGGGGGACGCGGTTGCCGGGCTGATTATTACCAGCATCAATATCGTCGGCGGACTGACGATCGGGGTGGCGCAACACGGCCTGGGTCTGGCCGATGCGCTTTCGACCTATACGACGTTGACGATCGGGGATGGGTTGGTTTCGCAGATTCCAGCGCTGCTGGTGTCCACCGCGGCGGGTATTGTGGTGACTAAGGGCGGGTTGGAGGGTTCGACTGATGCCGCGCTGATGCAACAACTTGGGGGCAGTCCGAAGCCGTTGGCTCTGGCTTCGGCGGCGGCGGGAATACTGGCGCTGTTGCCAGGATTGCCGGCGTTGCCGTTCCTGGCACTGGCCGGGCTGACGGGCGGCGCTGCGTGGTTTCGTCATAAACATCCTCCGGTTGCGGAGACGGCGGCGCCGGCCGCGCCGGTGGCGGGAGAACCGCCGATCAGCCAGGCGCTGCGGATTGATCTGATCCGGGTGGAGTTGGGATACGGGCTGCTGGCGCTGGCTGGCGGTGAGGGGGCGAAGCTGACGGAACAGATCAAGAGTCTGCGGCGGTCGATCGCGACCGAGATGGGGTTTATTCTGCCTCCGGTGCGGATTCAGGATAATATGCAACTACCGGCGGATGGGTACTCGATCCGTATCAAGGAGATCGAGGCGGCGCGGGGAGAGCTGAAGCCGGGAATGATGCTGGCGATGAACCCGAAGGGAGGTCTGCCTCAGTTGACGGGGCAGCCGACGACGGAACCAGCGTTCGGACTGCCGGCCATGTGGGTGGCGGCGTCGCTGCAGGGGGAGGCGCAGTTCCGAGGCTACACGGTGGTGGATGCGGCGAGCGTGCTGACGACGCATCTGACCGAGGTGGTGCGGGACAATATGGCGGAGCTGTTATCACATGCGGAGACTCAGAAGCTGCTTGATGAGCTGCCGCGGGAACAGCAGAAGCTGGTGATGGATTTGATACCGTCGCAAACGACCGTGGGTGGGGTACAGCGCGTTCTGCAGGCGCTGTTGGCGGAGCGGGTCTCGATCCGGGATTTGGGGACGATCCTGGAAAGCATTCAGGAGAGCTGCGTGGCGGGTGTGCGTAGCGTGACAGGGATTGTCGCGCATGTGCGGGCTCGTTTGGCACGGCAGATCAGCGACAGTCACACCGGGCCGGGTGGGTATCTGGCGCTGATTACGCTTTCACCGGAATGGGAGGCGGCGTTTGCCGAAGGGCTGGTGGGGCCGGCAGAGGACCGGCAGGCTGGCGATGGCTCCGAGCAGGCTGCAGGAATTTGTGGGCAAGCTGCGGGCGGCGTTCGATGTGGCGACGGGGGCTGGAGAGCAAGCGGTGCTGCTGACGAGCAGCGGGATCAGGCAGCATGTGCGGGCAGTGGCGGAGCGGGTTCGGCCGAACACTCCCGTGCTTGCGCAGGGGGAGATTTTTCCGCGGGCGCGGATACGGACGGTGGGGGTGGTGTAGGAGAGGCGAGTATTTTGGGTGAATCGCTGGAGCAAGTTTCGTCGGCTGGAACTCAAAGATACAAGCCGGCATTGGACGAGAGCATTCGCCGAACCTCGTCTAACCCAAGCTTCTCAAACTCGCGCTCATCCTCTGGAGCTATAACTGGCTTGCGCGGTAGTTCATGCATCTTCCTGGTTATCAGATATCGACCCGACTTTGCATAATGGCTGGGTCGAGCCGCAATCCTACAGATTGCCCGCGCGGCGGGGCAAATGTTATCGTCCGCTCCAAGGGTGTGCTGGCCCTCCAAGACACATCAGACGAAACGGGAGGAAGACGATGCAAAATCAACCCAATCATCGCATGAGCACGCCCGCGCGCACTGCGACAATGCCGCGGAGTATCAGACGCCTGCTGCTCGGCGGTGCGGCGTTGGGGCTCATGCTCGGTGTGGCGGGTGGGCGCGCCGGCGCACAGCCGAGAGGCGAGGACTGGATCGGTACCAGGGCCGCGAGCCCGCAGCCAGTTTGGGGGCCGGATTTCCCGGTTGCGCTGAACATGCCACGAAACCTTCGCAATCAGACTTTGCGGCAGATCGTCCATGTCAGCATCGGCGGCAACCGTGTGCGGGTGGTGTTGTCAAACGAGTATGGCGACCGTCCGATGCGAGTTGGAGCCGCTCATATCGCATTAGCCGGCGAGGCATCGGAGATTGAACAGGGCTCCGACCGAGCACTGACCTTTGGCGGCCAAACCGCTGTCACGATCCCGCCTGGCGCGCCGATGGTAAGTGACCCGGTGGACCTCACCGTGCCGGCGGAAGGCAATTTGGCTGTCAGCCTGTTCCTGCCAGAGACGACGCCGCTTGCCACGATGCACTGGGAGGGTGTGCAGACGGCTTATATCTCCGAGTCCGGAGACCATGTATCAGATCCGGAGATCAAGGCCGAAAGCACGATGAAGGGCCGGGCGTTCCTTAGCGAGATTATGGTGTCCGCACCGCCGGACGCGCAGGCCGTCGTCACGTTCGGGGATTCGATCACTGACGGCGCCAACTCCACCGTGAATGCCAATCATCGCTGGCCGGATGATCTCGCCGCCCGGCTGCAAAAGGCCGGGGATAAGGACGTAGCGGTCCTGAACGAAGGCATCTCGGGGGCGAAGGTGCTGTCTGACCGCATGGGCGTGAACGCGCTCGCCCGCTTCGCCAACGACGTACTAGTCTTACTGTGTCATAAAAATCCCCTTGTACGATTTGATTCTCGGTGTGTACGGATGGAGATTCTCACTCGCGGAGGCGGAGTGTGGGTCTCGAATCCGACAGACAAGGCGGCAAATCACGATTCGCGGCCTATGTTGAGGCACTGACAGCGACGCTTGGACACGCCGACCGAGCGGCACCGTTCCATTCCTACTGTACTGGTTTGGTGTTGCCCGGCCCGCGGAAGAGCATCGAACCGATGGCCGCCCGTGTAGCACCCGCACGGGTGCAGGCGACGCACCAATCGCTGCATCATCTTGTCGCCAAAGCCGACTGGTCGGACGAGCCGGTGCTCAACGTCGTGCGTCAGCAAGTGTTGCCCTCCATCGAACAGCACGGCGCGATCCGTGCATGGATTATCGACGATACCGCATTTCCCAAGAAGGGGACGCATTCGGTTGGCGTCGCGAGGCAGTATTGTGGTCAGCTCGGCAAACAGGAAAACTGCCAGGTCGCGGTGAGTTTGTCAGTCGCCAACGGCCACGCCAGCCTGCCGATCGCGTACCGGCTGTATCTGCCGGAGGTGTGGGCCAATGACGCGGCCCGACGCGCCAAGGCAGGCATTCCCGATGACATTGCGTTCCAGACCAAACCACAAATCGCCCTGGGGCAGATCCAATCGGCGCTGCTGGCTGGCGTGCCACCGGCGACTGTGCTGATGGATGCAGGCTATGGCGTCGATACCGAGTTCCGCGATGGCATCACCGAACTTGGCTTGCGCTATGTCGCTGGTATCCCATCTTCGACCAGCCTCTGGGCTCCGGGCACGGCGCCGAAGCGACCGAAACGCTGGAGCGGAAATGGGCGCCCGCCGAAGCTGGTGCGACGCGATGCGAAGCATAAGCCGGTGTCTGTCAAGGAATTGGCACGGAGGTTGCCGAAACAGCAGTGGCACAGCGTCACTTGGCGCGAAGGCAGCAACGCCAAGCTGACGTCTCGTTTTGCTGCGGTACGGGTGCGGCCCGCGCACCGTGACTATTATCGCACCAGCCCGAGACCGGAAGAATGGTGCTTGATCGAATGGCCGAAGGCAGAAACAGAGCCAACTAAATATTGGTTGTCGACGCTCTCGGCCGATATGCCGCTGCGGAATCTGGTCAATCTGGCCAAACTGCGCTGGCGGATTGAGCGCGACTATCAGGAATTGAAGCAGGAACTTGGGCTCGGCCACTATGAAGGGCGCGGCTGGCGTGGCTTTCATCATCACGCCACGCTGGCGATCGCGGCTTACGGATTCCTGATCTCCGAACGGAGTGCGATTCCCCCCTCAGCAGAACCTCGAGCCCCAACCTTCAAAACGCCTCGCCTACCCCGCAGTTACCGACCCCGCGGATCCCCCAATCAGACCTGAGCGCCATGTCTCCAACTCCATCGCTACGGTCCGGATCGCGATCGCTCATGCATTGGTGCAAACTCTTCCGCGCTGCCCTTGCTGCCAGCGCGTCACGTCGCGCAGGAACTTATGACACAGTAAGACTAGTGCAGCCGCACGCCCGCACAATTATCCTTCTGATGGGGATCAATGACATCGGCTGGCCGCAGAGCGGGCTGGCGCCCGAGGATCGCGAGCCGACTGCGCAGCAGATCATTGCAGCCTACAAGCAACTAATTGTCCGCGCACACATGCACGGGATGCGCATTGTTGGCGCGACACTCACGCCGTTCGAGGACGCGTTTAAGGGCGGGGCGTTCCCGGGCTATTACACGCCAGCCAAAGAGCAGATACGCGAGGAGGTCAACGGCTTCATCCGCAGCGGCGCTTTTGACGGGGTGATCGACTTCGACAAGGTGGTGCAGGATCCGGCCGATCCCAAGCGGATCCGGTCGGACTACGATTCTGGGGACCACCTGCACCCGAACGACGCTGGTTATGCGGCTATGGCGAATGCGATCAACCTGGCGCTGATCGTGCAGCCCAACCACTGACATCGCCTGCAAGCGGCGCGTATCCCGGAGGGAGGGCGCACCTTCTCGCTTTTCGCAAACGAAGGAGAGGGCGCGCAGGAGATCGTGGTTGGCGTTACTTATCAGGTCGCCCGCGGCCCATCCAACCTATCCCGTTGAACACCGAGGACGGAGCCGATCGTGGCGGGTGATCTGGTTCGAGGAGCCCGCCAGAGCCCTGTCCGACGCCGTTCGGTTCATGGCGTATGCGACGCACGAGGACATGAGAGTGCTGCGCCGGTACGTCTCCGACGATGATTTCCGGGAAGCGCTTGATAAGGCATCGCCGGGGATCATTGACCTCGTTCGTGGGCATATTGGAACTCGAAGTTCGGGCGTTACCCGCCGCCACCAATGCCGCGACGGAGGTTCGAGTGATAGAAGTGAAGTGGTGACAATCTATCGGACTGGGGCACCCGAAGTGGTGGATGCCGACCTTCGGGGGTGTAAGAAAATCCCGGAATTGGCGATATTGAAACGATAGCAGATCATTTCGCATCAGGCCAGAGCTGTCCGGCTAATGCCGCGGAGGGAATTGAGGCGGTCGAATGATCGGCCGTGGTTCACGGGGGCATCGCCTGCCTCATGCCGCAGCGAGGCGCAAGCGGTGGTGCTGCAGCAGATTATGGACCAGGGCATGCAGCAGGCAAACCGCGCGCACCTTGGCAATGCCATGAACCAGCATCCGGCCGAACCCGCGGCGTGTTCCGTAAGTTTGCGCCGGCGATAGATCGCTTTGCCTGCGTCACTGGCCATGCGTTCGCGCCAGGCCTTCACCGCGTCCGGCTCGTGCCTGTGCTTCCATCGGCGCTTACGAAGGGTCTCGTGGCCGCCGGCCTCAGCTCATCGCCGCTTTCACCCGTTCCGGACGGAACGGGGTCTGCCGCAGCCGCACTCCGATCGCATCAAACACCGCGTTGCTGATCACCGCCGCGGTCGGGCAGGTGGCGGGTTCGCCGGCACCGTAGGACGGATACTCCGGCCGGTTGTTGACCAACACCACATCGATACGGTCGGGGATCTCGGAGAAGCGCAGGATCGGATAGCCGGTCCAGTCGCGGCTGGTGACGTGGGCGCGGTCGAACGTCACTTCCTCGTGCAGCGTGCGGCTGAGCGACTGGATCACGTTGCCCTCGACCTGATTGCGAAGCCCGTTGGGGTTCACCACCAGGCCGCAGTCGTGCGCTACGACAACGCGGCCCACCTTGATCTGGCCGCTCGCCGGATCGACGGTTACATCGGCAATCGTCGCCACACGTGCGTCATCGCGGTTCACCCAGGCAATGCCACGGCCGTGCAGTGGCTTGCCGTTGGCCTCGGGCTTCTTGCCGCCGGACGGCCGGCTGACCCAGCCGTACGCTTCCGCCGCGGCGCGCAGCACGTCGGCGCCACGCGGGTCAGTGACGTGCGCCAGGCGGAACTCCAGCGGATCCTGCCCGGCGGCGGCAGCCAGCTCGTCGATGAAGGACTCCATTGCGAAGGTGGTCTCGAATTGCGCAGGGGAACGCAGCCAGGCGGTGAGCAGGCCGACACGACCCTCGCCGTGGCAGGCCACATCGGTATTGGGAAAGTCGTACTTGTAGGTGACGTTGGGGCGCCCGACGCCGGTGCGGCCGGTGATGTCGGGCTGGCCGATCAGCTCCGCGGCGATCAGGTGCGTATCGCCGGTGGTCGGGATCCACATGTGGTGGCGCCAGGCAACAACGCGCCCGTTGCTATCCAGAGCACCGAGCAGGTGTTGGATGATGGGTGGGCCTTTGGGCTCCCAGCCATGCTCGTCCCAGCGCATCCACTGCACGCGGACCGGGCGGCCGATTGCCTGCGACATAACGGCGGCATCAGCCACCGCATGATCGAAACCGTTGCGGCCGTAACCGCCCGCGCCCTCAAACCAGCGGAGCTCGATGTTATCGACCGGAATGCCGAGCATTTGCGCCATGTCGCCGCGCGTCTCGTGCGGCATCTGCGTGCAGGACCAGACGGTGGCGCGATCGGGCTTGATGTCGGCGATGGCGCAGGAGGGACCGATGGAGCCGTGCATCTGGAAGGGGGTTTTGTAGGTGGCTTTGAGGGTGCGGCCGCCGTCGAGGAACGACAGCGCCATATCGACCGAGCCCTGGCTGGCTGCCGAGTAGTTGGTGCCGGCGGCGGTTTCGCGCACAGCGTCCCAGATGCGGTCCATGGGGGGCAGGCCGTCCCAGTTGGACCATTTCGCCTGCCCGGCGTCGGGCCCGGAAGGGTTAAGGGTGGAACCGAGCTTCTGCGCGGCTTGGATCGCGGCCCATTCGGTTTCGGCGACGACGCCGAGGAAGTTGTCGCGGCGAACGACCTGCACGAAGCCTGGGAGGTCCTTCAGGCCGGTTTCATCCACGCTGAGTAGCTTCGCGCCCACGCCATAGGGCCGCACGACGCGCCCGTGCAGCATGCCGGGAACGCGCACGTCCTGGATGTAAGTGAACTGGCCGGTCATCTTGGCGGGGATGTCCTTGCGCGGCACGGATTTGCCGATGACCTTGTAGGTGGAGGGGTCCTTGGGGTGCGCCTGGGGGGCGACGACCATGTGGAAGCGCTCGCCGGTGGCGCCGATTTCCATGTTCAGGCGCTTGCCGTCCACCAGCTTGCCATAGGTGATTGAGCGGCCCGGGAAGCCGATCACGGAGATCGTGCCGTTCGTCGTGACGAGCTGGTTTGCCGGCACGTCGAATTTCGAGGCGGCGAGGTCGAGCAGCGCCTGACGTCCGGCCGCCGCGGCGTGCCGGATCTGGGGGCCGGCGTAGCGGACCGTCATGCTGCCGTAGCTAGGGCCTTGGTCCACGGTCTCTGATGTGGTGCCCATTACCACGTCCAGGCGGTCGACGGGGAAGTCGAGTTCCTCGGCGGCGATCTGTGCCAGGGCGGTCTGCACGCCGGTGCCGGTTTCCACCTTGCCGGTGAACAGGGTCACGGTGTTGTCGGGATGTACGGCGAGCCAGGCATAGAGCCGGCCGGCCGGTGGGGATGCGACTGAGCTGGAGGTGGTGTTGGCGGCGACGGAGGCGACGTCCGCGGGGCCGAGCAGGCTGAAGGCGATGACCAGTCCGCCCGAGGCCTGGAGGAAGCCGCGGCGGTTGAGCCGGGCGCTGCTGAGGTCGGTTTGATGCTTGGTCATCGGCTGGTTACCTTCTCGCCGGCGGCGCGCTCGATGGCGCGGACGATGCGCATGTGCGTGCCACAACGGCACAGATTGCCGTCGAGCGCCTGCTTGATGTCGTCGCGGCTGGGGTGCGGATTCTGGCCGAGCAAGGCGTACGCGGCCATGATCATGCCGTTGATGCAGTACCCGCACTGTGCCGCCTGTTCATCGATGAAGGCCTTCTGCAGCGGGTGCGGGTTGTCGATGGTGCCAAGCCCTTCGAGCGTGGTGATGTTGGCGCTGCCGACGGTGGAAACCGGTGTCATACAGGAACGGATGGCGGTGCCGTTCATGACTACGGTGCAGGCACCGCATTCCGCGAGGCCGCAGCCGAACTTGGGGCCGCGCAGGCCGACATTGTCGCGTAGAGCGTACAGCAACATGCTGTCTGGTTCGACATCGATCGTGTGATCTCTGCCGTTGATGTGGAGTGTGACGTTCTGAGGCACGGAGGCACCTTCTGCGAAATAGATGCTGTGGGCCTCAGCTTGCTCCAATACTGTGGACGGTCAAGGTAGGCGACGGCGCATGATGGGTATGAAGACGGCGGCATGAGCACAACCACCCTTGAGCGTCTCGCCCGAAACCGATAATATCAATAGGCGCAGCCTTGTCTTTGCGAAATGACGAGGAGGGAACGATGAAATACGTGATGCTTGGTGTACTGGACCCAGCATGGGCGGGCAAGCATACCGACCGGGTGCACAAGGCCGAAGCCAGGTTCAAGGAATTGGGCATGAAGGTGGAAAGCATCCACTACACGCAGGGACGTTACGATTTTGTTGACGTCGTGGATGCGCCAAGTCCTGAGGCGATGCTAAGCTTTTCGGTATGGTATGCCACGCAGGGGTTCGGGCGGCTGGAGAGTCTGCCTGCCTTCGAGCCGAAGGCATTCGAGGCCGCGACAAAGTAAGCAGTTAAGTAACTTATTTCGGCTCGGCGAGCGTAACGCGGCGAATTGAAGCGATCAGATCCTCGCAGCCGGTCTTTTCAGGCTCCGCAGGTCGATTGCACCGGGCTGTGTCCGCGGGTCCACGCCGGGCGGGAAGAGGCGGATTTTCACCAGCTTCTGGGAGCTTCCGGTCGGCAGCTCGTTGGTGAAGAGGTACCAGGCGGGAGATTTGAAGTAGGCGAGCCGTGCACGGCACCACTCCGTGAGCTCGCGGGCAAGTGCTTCACGTGCGTCGGTGGGCGTGTTCGCGACGATGCAGGCCATCACTTCCTCTTCGCGCAGCTCATCGGGCACGGCAATCACTGCCGCTTGCCGTACTTTTTCATGTGCAATCAGACAAGCCTCCACCTCGGCCGCTGCGATATTTTCCCCTGAGCGGCGGATGATGTTCTTCATCCGGTCGGCGAAATAGAACATCCCGGTCTCGTCGCGCGTGACTGCATCGCCGCTGTGGAACCAGCCATTGCGCCATGCCTGCTCTGTGGCCTGCGGGTCTTTGAGGTAGCCAGAAAAGAAGCCCTTGCGTGGGGTTGCTGCGTTATGGCGGATGACCAGCTCGCCCGGCTGACCGAGCGGCACGTCGTTGCCGTTCGGGTCCACTACGCGGGCCTCCAGCCCAGGGACTGCTCGTCCTACGGCGCGGGTGTGAATCTGCCGCGGCTCCTCGTGGTCGGTGAGGACCCGCCCGGTCTCCGACATCCCCCACATCTCAACCACAGGAAAGCGGAAGCGCTGCTCGAATGCGCCATGCAGGCTGGGTTCGATGCCGGCGCACAGGGCGAATTTGACGGTGTGTGCCCGCTCCTCGGGGGTTTCGGGCAGCTTCGTCAGGATGGCGGGAATGACGCCCTGGAACTGAATCGCGGTTACGCGGCAGGTAACGATATCCTTCCAGAAGGTGCCAGCGTGGAAGCGGTCGGGGAACACTAGGCACCCGCCTGAGATCAGCATCGCCGGCAGCGAGATCGAGAGGCAATTGGCGTGATGCAGCGGTAGGGGGTTGTAGAGCCGTTCCTTGCCTTGCTCCATCGACAGGCGGCCGCCACGAGAGAGGAGCCAGGAGCCAAAGGTGTGGAAGTATTCGTTGGACATGATGCAACCCTTCGGCCGCCCGGTAGTTCCGGATGTATAGAGCAGGGCGGCCTCTGTGGTTGCGTTGGGTACGAACTGGGCGGCGGGGTTGAGTGAGGCCGGCAAAGGGTGGGCCAGATCATCGAAGGGCAGCACCGGGACAGGCCGGGAGAGTGTGGCGGAAGTGGCCGCGACATCGTCCAGGCGCGGGGCGATCGCCAACGCCAGTGAGGCTTCAGAATGGTCGAGCAGGAAGGCGATTTCGTCCTGGCGGTAGTCGGGGCTGATGGGGACGGTGCTGCAGCCCAGTGCATTCAGGGCGAAATGATGGAACACGAACTCCGGCCGCTGGTCGAACAGGATGGCCACGCGGTGTCCGGGCCCATAGCCTGCTGCGGTGTAGTGGGCCTTGCGCTTTTCTACTTCGACCCAGGTTTGCTGCCAGGTGAACTCTTTTCCTTCGGGGTAATAGGGCCGTCCCGGCATGGGCGGGGCGACGTATGCGGCCTGAGGGCCGTATTTCGCGACCGCCCGCTGCAGCGACTTGTAGAGCGTGCCGAGTTCGAGCGGATCCATTTCTGTGTTCCTCCGCAGGTCTCGTTAAGCGCTATAGCACATCCGCTGACGCGTTCCCTAGCTAACAGGGTTACTGTTAGGCATTTCCGTCTCCTTTGAGTTTTTTGGAGGAGCGCCATCACGACCCTATGTGTCGTCTCTATGTCTTCGACCTGAAGCCCTTTCGAGAGTTTGTTGATCCACGGGGCCTGTAGGCATGGCGGCGTCGAATGTATGTTTTCCCCTCTCTGTCGGCACGCCGAGGCGCGCTCGCCGGTGATGCGGGTTGGGTTGAGATGCGACCAGTCGCGCCCTCGCCAGATCGTTGGCGATGCGCTGGATGTTCTGGCGGTTGACTCCCGTGTCGCGCGCGAGCCACGCGATCGGCTGTGGCCGGTCCGCAGCGGCGATGGTGCCGACGACCTGCCAGCGGTTGCTGGAGAAGCCCATGCCGGCCACCAGCCTGTCTGCTGCGGAGAGCATTCGGTTGTCGAGCCTGAAGGACAAGGCGGCCTACGTTTATCCAGTAGAACACTACGCGTATTGCTTCCGGGCATGACGCTGCCACGGGACATGTTCGGCGAGAATCTGACCATCGAAGGGCTGCAAGAGGCCCGCCCCCTGCCTTGTGCTCAACGTCTGATTTCGGTGTATCCGCGCGCGGAAGCGGACGGGCCGAAAACCACGCGGCAGACGCCCGGCACCATCAAAGCTATAGAGTTAGTCAGGCGGCGAGGACCTTGCGGGCGGCCCCCACGACGCAATCGGCGGAGATCTCCGCCGCTCGCATGAGCTCCGCGGGAGTTCCAGACCCGGGCAGGCCGCGGACCGCGAGATGACTAATCTGGACCGGGTGCCCTGCGTCGTTGAGCGCCTCCAGCACGGCGCTGCCGATGCCGCCCTCCGGGTAGTGGTCCTCCACGACGACCATGCGGCCCCTGGTCGCTGCTGCCGCATCCAGGAGCGTCTGCGTGTCGATCGGTTTCACCGAGTACAAGTCCACGACCCGAGCGTTGATGCCGTCGTGCTTCAGCTCATTTGCGGCCGCCAGGCAGTTGTGCAGCGTCACACCAGCGCCAACCAGCGTCACCTGGTCATCCGGGCTGGACCGAACGACCTTGGCCCCGCCGACCGGGAAGGATTCCTCCGGTCCATAGAGCACCGGGTACGCGCCGCGGGTCGTGCGCATGTAAACGATGCCAGTGCGCTCGGCCATCTGGCGCACGAGGGCGGCCGCGCTCGTCGCGTCGCTCGGGTACAGCACGGTGGACCCCTGTACGGCCCGCATCATCGCAAGATCTTCCAGACCCATCTGCGACGGGCCGTCCGCGCCGATCTCCACGCCGGCATGGGAACCGCACAGGCGGATGTTCGCGTTCGAAATTGCCGACATCCGGATGAAGTCATAGGCGCGGGTGAAGAACGCCGCGAACGTGGAGGCAAATGGGACGTACCCTCGGACGGACAGGCCAACGGCGGCGGCGACCAGTTGCTGCTCAGCGATGAACATCTCGAAGTAACGTTTAGGATATTTCTTCGCGAATTCTTCGGAGTGCGTTGAATTGCCAACCTCGCCATCGAGCGCGACGACGTCGCCCCTGGCGCCGATGGCGGCCAGTGCCTGGCCGTACGCCAAGCGGGTGGCAACCTTGGCGCCGGGCTCGTAATGGGGCAGGCTCACCTCGCCGGTGGGCCGGTTCTGGGGCGTTCCGGCCTCCGGCCGCGGGCTGCTGACAGTGAGGTGGCGCTCCCCGCCGAGCTCGATGATGGCCCGCTCGGCCATCTCCGCAGGCAGCGGCCTGCCGTGCCAGCCCTCGCGGTCTTCGATCTCGGAGAACCCACGGCCCTTTCGGGTGCGGGCCAAGATCACGGTGGGGCGGTCCGCGCCGGTCACCTGACCGAGCGCCTTGTCGATCTCGCCGAGGTCGTGGCCGTCGACGGCAATGGCACGGCAGCCGAACCCCTCCACCCGCTTGACGTAGGCTCCCAAGTCCCAGCCCAGCTCGGTCGGGCCGCGCTGGCCGAGACGGTTCACGTCAACGATCGCGGTCAGGTTGCTCAGCCGGTAGTACGCCGCCTTGTCGAGCGCCTCCCACATCGAGCCCTCGGCCATCTCGCTGTCGCCGCACAGCACCCAGACGCGGTACGGCAACGCGTCGAGATACCGGCCGGCCAGGGCGATGCCAACGCCGTCGGGCAGCCCCTGGCCGAGCGAGCCGGTGGCGACGTCGACCCACGGCAGCACTGGGGTGGGGTGACCTTCCAGTACCGAACCGAATCGCCGGTATCCGGTCATCAGCTCCTCGTCCGAGATGACGCCCACCGCCTTGAACATCGAGTACAGCAGCGGGGAAGCGTGCCCCTTGGAAAAAATCAGGTGGTCGTTGGCTGGATTGCCCGGCTGCTGCCAGTCGTACCGGAAATGCCTGGTCAACAGCACCGCCATCAGGTCAGCGGCCGACATACTCGACGTCGGATGGCCGGAGCCAGCGGAGGTGCTGCACCGGATCGAGTTCGACCCGCAGTTGCTGGGCGAGCTCGCGAATGTCATCCATGGTCTGCACGCTCATGCCACTCTCCTAGCTTCGGGCCGACCCTACGCCCTGGTGCGCAGAATGAGAATATGGCCAAAGGCAACTACATCATCCAACTCAGCCTTCGCCGGCGAGCTCGCGGCCGCAAGATTCAGGATCGCCAAATATCCACACTTGAGCGGCAATGCAACGCGGTAGAGCTAGAGGTCGAGCTCGACGGGGGTCTTTGGCGTTGAGCAGCAGATGAGCGCATTGCCAGCGGCTGGCGGGTCCAACGGCTCTGGCGCGTAGGCGAGTTCGCCTTCGATCAAGCCACTTTCGCAGTTGTGGCATACGCCCGATCGGCAGGACCAACGCACGGGAACGGCGCAGGCCTCCGCCAGCTCGAGCAGGCTGCCGAAGCGGGAATCCCATGGGACGGCGAGACCGCTTCGCAAGAACGTCACCATGGGTCCGCCGCCCGCAGGGCCGTCAGGACGATGAGGTAAGGCTGCGGGGACGCTGGAGATGCCCGGCGTGAGAGTGGACGCAGGTCCAAACACTTCGACGTGGACCCTAGGCCAGGGAATGCCCCATGCCGCCAAGCCTTTCTGGAAATCTTCGAGAAAGCGGGGTGGACCGCATAGGTAAAAATCAGCCTCCCGGGGAATCCCGAGCTCGTGAAGCAACTGGAGCGAGAGATGGCCTGGTCGATCGAAGTCCTGGCCGAGCGTGTCCCCCGGTGCAGGCCGACTGTATGTCACACAGCGATGAGACGCCCCCAGCGCAACGAGCAGATTGTCTGCTTCCTCGCCAAACGAATGGTGCGCCCGATCGCGGGCTGAATGCAGCCACCAAACCGGCCGAGACGCCACGGCGTTTGTAGCGCCCGCACCATGCAACATCGCCAGCATCGGGGTGACGCCGACACCGGCACTGATGAGGACAACGGGAGTCGCACCGGCCGCGAGCATGAACGAACCGCGCGGCGCGCTGACCTCCAGGCGACTGCCTGCCCGGACACTTTGGTGGAGAAAGCCGCTTGCAGGGCCATGCTCATTCTTGACGCCGATCCGATAGTTCGAGGCCCCAGGCGGACCGCACAGCGAATAGCTCCGCGTGACGGCGGGAGCATCCGGGTTCGGCCTCATGCGGACCATGATGTGTTGGCCCGGTCGTGCCGGTGGTAGCGGCGAACCGTCTTCGGCGACGAGCTCGAACGATCTGACGTCCGCGCTTTCCTCGCGCGAAGCCACGACCACAACCGGGCGGAAGCCACGCCACGCAATCGCCGCCGACGCGCCGGGTCCGAGGCCAGCGTTGCCAGTTATGTTTCCCGCTTCGGCAGCGTCGAGCAGCGCCTGCATCGAGCCTTGCCAATCCTTACTGAGCGCCGGAATTCGGATTGCGCGCCGTAAGGCTTCGGGCGGGTGCGCCGCGGAGTAGAGGAGGGCATCGATTTCGGCGACGGTCATGCGCTCCGGGCCGTCAGAGAGCTTCACGATCCGATCGCCAACGCCGATCTCGCCTTCTTGGATGACTCTGGAAATAGAAACCGGGCCGGCGGTGCGCAACCAGCAGCGCAGGAATCTCCGGGTGGTTCAGCCTGATGCCGACCCGGTAGCAGGTATCGCGCGGCTGGCTGACCTCGACGACGGCATCGCCAATTCTGAAGCGATCGCCGATGCAGACCTCGGTATCAGCGAGGCCCTCTACCGTGAGGTTCTCGCCGAAGTTCCCGGCCACAAGATCCGACCGCCCAAGATAGCTCGCCCAATACCGGTAGGATTCGAGCTGGTATACCAGGAGCGCACGTTGCTCGCCGCCATGGGCGCGGAGGTCGCCCTGGCCGTCGCCGTTGAGATTCAGCCGGCCGGCGAAGATCCGCCCCGTCACCGGTTTCTTCCAGACCGCCGTTCGGACAGTCCTGCCCTGCCACGCGACATCCTGCGGAAGTCCGACATTGACCGAAACGATGACACCCATCGTGGAACTCCGGTGACGCACTCAGCCCCGTCTCGGCAGCGGCGATACGCGGGGCTTGGTGCGCAGGGTGGCGAATGTGATCTGCGGATGACCGGCGTACACGGGTTGACCACGCCCTTCACCCGTAAGGTTGGTTGTCTCATCGATTGAGCGCCTGCGGACCGCTGACGAACCGATTGCCGCGAACGTAGAATCGCAGCAGGCTGTCGGCCGCGCGTGTAATGCCGGGCGCGCTATTGTCGTGTCGGTTTCATCCCATTCGCTCAACCAAATGGGCGCGCGAAGGTCCGGGCTCGAACGGGTCGCCGAAGTATTGGGTCTCCCGAGCGACCTTGCCATCCAGGAACTCCATGACGCTCACCGAGTAGGAAGGCCGGCCGTCATACGTGAGGACAAATTCCGTGACCCAGAGGTCGCCCGTGCCGACGATGCGGCGCACCTTGAAGCGTTTCGACTCCGGCTGTGCGACGCGTGAGGCCTGGATCTTGTGTCGGCCCCTGATGCGCTCGCCCGATTGCGGGTACTCGAGCACTGCGTCATCTCGGTATATATCGTGCTCAACCTCGAAGTCATTTGCATCCGATGCAGCCCAGTGGCGATTGAGTGCCTCTCGAATCTCATTCATGTTGCCGCTCCCATTCTTGGTCATAAAGGTCCGGCCGCTCCGCGCCACCGCACGTTAGCCGCACAACCCGGCGAAGTCACGTCGCCCGGGGAATAAAGCTAGGCACGCCGGTTTCCACCACCGCGTTGAACCGGACGTTCGCCGTGATGCCCTCCCGAATCTCCCCCATGCCGTCTTCAGGCAAGGCCGATATCTCAAAGTTCTCCTGGATGTAGCCAGGTTTGGTTGAGGTGGTCAGGAAGGCGGTGCCGCGTTGGACGGCCCAGGCCAGCACAACTTGAGCAGGAGTCTTGTAGGTATGTACTGTTGCACAGAATAGAGCGTGCAAAACAGGATCTTCGCAACGCTGGGCGCAGCATCATCGAAGTGGGGCTAGATGTAGGCTTTGAAAATCCGACCCATTTTGCTCGGATGTTTCGCAAGTTTGTAGGTACAAGCCCCTCCCGATTTCAATCAGAGATAAAGTTAGATAAGTGATATTGCCCACTTCGAACGCGTGAAGTTCCTGTAGAATTACTAAGCTATCCTCGTGTGTCCTACTGCATTGAACTTACCGCGCAGCTCCACATCGCAGCAAAATCGAATGGTCAATGTCCGAGTCGGGTCGCGAATTGCATCACCGAGCCAAGATCGAGGCGGCGAGAATTGTTTCGCAGACGGACGATCTCACAACCGACCGAGAGCGCTGCCAGGAGCTCCGAGCGCTGTAGCGGCGCGGCCGAGTCCGGCAGGACGGAGAGACGGCCATAGACGCGACCCTCCCAGCCCCCAGATGCTTGGGAAACCTTGCCCGTCGCGAGGCGCCGAAGATCCTGTAAAGTGAGACTGAGAAGTCGCCGGGCCCGCGATGCCGGAGGCAACAGCGGAAGCAAGCGAAACGAGAGCGCCGCGCTGCCCAATCCTACGACTGCCGCCGCTGCCGCATTGTAGAATTGCAGAATGTCGTAACCCATTTGGTTTGTCGGCTCGAGGAGAAAACAAAAGAACGCTGCTATGGCTGTAAACATTGGCGTCTGCCACGACTGGGCCATCCCTGCGCCAGCGGGCACCAGAACAAGGCCGATCGCGAGGCTAAAAGCGACGAAGGTCGTCAACGTCGGCAGCAACGCGAAGCCAATGACCGCCGCGAGACCCGCAGTGAGAAAGGTGCCTATCGTGAAACTTATGGCTGCCGGATAAGCCTGTTCGCCCCGTGGGGCCAACAGAATCGTCCCGATCGTCGCAAAGGTAATGGCGCCGGCGCCATTCGGCCATGCGGTGACAATCCAGAACAGCTCGACAGTACCAACAGCAACCAGGACGCGCGTTGCGTCGATCAGAGGGGGAGCCAGTCCGGCACATGCAGCCGGAAACCACCACGACGCGGAGCCGGCCGAGCAGGATGCCCAAGTAGGAGCGCCAGGCCGTCGGCCGCGCACGAGACACCCGCCAGCACTTCAGCCGTCTGATCGGCAAGCAACCGCAGGGACGGTGTGTCCGCCGGTAGGGCGTTCAGCGCCGCTGCACCTCGTACATAAATACCACTCAGACCGACGGGGTTGGTGAACCATCCCGTCCAGTCTCCGCTGTTGAGTCCAGGCCTTAGCTCGTTCGGTATGGCTTGCGACACGACCGCCACCTGTAGTTGAGCCTGGTCATGCGGCACTTGGAGAAGGCGAACCGCAACTATGCGCCAGCCGGTCAGCGCCTTGAGCAAACCATCCACCGCTGCCTGTAACACCGGCGAATTTTGACGCAGCTGAGAAGATTCTCCGATCGCCTCTTCGATGCTCGTATCGAGTTCGATAATACGCCGGCATAGCTCTTGCCGTACCGGCTGCGTCTGCACAAGTTCAGGTCCAGCCAGTGCCAGGGTACCGGCGAGCCCACGTGTGATCTCCGTTGCGATGGATGCGATCTGGGTGGCCAACCGGCGACCTGCGCTGCCGAAATCGGTACCCGCGAGGACGATGCCGGCGCACGCGATGCCGATGCAGATCTCGCTACAGCGGGCAACGACGAGGACAAAGACCTGGCCGTTCACACCTCCGGTCGCCCCGAGCTGGTTGGTCGCGATGATTGCTGCCGTGACGCCGGCGAGTTGCGCCGCAAGGGCCAAGAAATTGCGCAGTATTGCGGCAACAAAGGCGCACGCCGCCCCCCACAAAGCCAGGCCCGCGAGAAAAGCGATGCGGTCCTGCGGGAAACAGGCGGTCAGCGCCACGATGGCTACTCCGCCCACGATCGTGCCTATCATGCGATACCAGCCCTTGCGCAACGAGGCGCCAAGGTGGGGCTGACAAACCAGGGCTGCGGTCACTCCTGCCCAGTAAGGATTGTCGAGCTCAAGCCAGAACGCGATATAAAGCGAGAGACAGACCGAAACCCATAAACGAAGTCCGAAAGCCAGCGGTGACCGCGTCGCTGCCCAGGTGGTCTGTAACCGCCGCGCTTTCGCGAAACCATTCAAAAGGGTAATCCTAAACAGCCGACCGGCCAGAACCGGGAATGTCAACATGAGCCGGACGGTCTGGGCATCCATATCGGGTCAAAGGCGGTCATCGGATCGGGCACTTGGTATCGCACCTGTTTGGGGGTGTTTCCGCTTTCGCGCAGATGGCGAGAAGCAGCATCATACCGCCGGCTGGCGGCGCATGACCTCCGCTTCGTTCCAAGCCTCCAGCGGCTGGTAGTCAGGCACGAACCCCAGCCCCTTCTTCGCGTCGGATGATACGGCGGATTGCGAGGTGATCACGTCGATTACCGCCGGGGCATGCGCCAGCGCCCGCTCCAGTGCCGCCGCCAGGTCAGTGGGATTCTCCACCCGCTCGCCATAGGCGCCCAGGGCCCGGGCCATCGCCGCGTAATCGGAATGGCGCAGCAGGGTGCCCACGACACGGCCACCGTAATTCACCTCCTGATCGTAGCGCTCGATGTTCCAGGCGGCGTTGTTGGAAACGATAAATACCGCCCTCGCGCCATGGCGCACGGCGGTATCGATCTCCATGGCGTTGAAGCCGAAGGCCCCGTCGCCGTTTACCGAAATCACCTGCCGACCGGGAAAGGCCAGAGCGGCGGCAATGCTGTAGGGCACGCCCACGCCGAGGCAGCCGAAGGCGCCTGAATCCAGATAGACGCGCGAGGCCAGTCCAATGCGTGCGAAGCTCAGCAGATCGCCACCATCGGCGATACCGATGTAATCGGGCGCGGCCACCTGGGCGATGGCCGCGAAAATCTGCATGGGATGGATCTTACCGTCGGCGGTGCGCACTTCGCTCGCCGGCCTGCCCGGCGCGGTGCGTTCGCGCTGCTTCCGGCGCAGGGTGTCGGCCCACTCTTTGTCCACATTGGATTGCCGGTTGCCAGGGGCCGCTACGATCGCCTCCAGCGCCAGCCGGGGTGAGGCCAGCAGTTCGGGCCGGCCACGCCGGTTGTCGATCAGTTCGCCCGCGTTGTCGGCGATGCGGATGAACCGCACCGCATTGGGGAATACCGCGGGTGAGCCGTAGCCGAGCTGGTAATCGAGCTTGCGGCCGACCAGCAGGACCGTATCGGCTTCCGTCATTGCCGCTGCGCGCACTGCTCCCACCATCGAGGGATGATCGGGCGGCACCAACCCGCGACTTTCCTGGGTATCCAAGTAAAGGGCGCCGCAGGCATCGAGCAGCCGCACCAGTGCGTCGCCCGCGCGGCGGGCGCCCCGGCCGGTGATGACCACCGGGCGGCGTGCCGACCACAGCGCTTCCACGGCGTCTGCTACTTGCTTCGGATCGGGCGCGAGGTCCCGCGCCGGCTTGGGCTCCAGCCACTCGGCGAGGACCAGCGCCGCCGGGATCTCCGCTCGCAGCACGTCGGTCGGGATTTCAATATAGGCCGGGCCAGGCTCGCCGAGATCGCCCATTGCCCTTGCCATTGCCTCGTCCAGCTCCCTCAGCACTTGCTCCGGCACGCGGGCGGTGCGCGAAAGCCGCGTGATGGGGCGCAGGATGTCGGCGTGCGGGATATCCTGCAGCGGCCCCATGTTGACCTGCGGCCGTGGCGGACAGCCGCCGATCAACAGAACAGGCATGCGCGCGATGGAGGCGTTGGCCACTGCGGTGACCGTGTTGGTGACACCCGGGCCGGCGGTAACCATCGCGACCGCGGGACTGCCAGTGAGTTCGGCGTGCGCGTGCGCCATGTGGACGGCCGCGCCCTCGTCGCGGACATCGATGATGCGGATGCCAAGCCGCGCGGTATGGTCCCAGATAGGTTGAATGTGGCCGCCCTGCAGCCCGAACACGCGGTCGATGCCACGTGCTTTGAGGAAGCGCGCGATCCAGGCGGCGCAGGTCCGGGCATCCGGGTTCCGATCTTCTTCGGCGATCAGGCGGAGCGACGTTTCCCCGGTCATGGATACCTGCCCGTCAGAAGGTTGATTGTCGGCTGGTTCTCAGGCGCGGAGTTGGCGCCAAGCATCGGCAGCCGTGTCGCCTGCCGGGGCAGTGCCCGGCAAGACGGTGCGGCCGGGTAGGTGTAACGGCGAGGCGGCACACAGCCTCCGCGCATACAGGTCTCAGCCAGGATGCGGGTGGTTCGAGTGCTGTCAAGCTCTCGTTGCGGCGAGAGCTTTTCGGTTCCCATTGAACGAACGTACAGCTTTGATCGTCCAATGTCGCGCGTGCCGGTTCGGTCTGGTCAAACGCTCGTGCGGCGGTCCTGCGCGACACGCGATGTCTTCCGGAGTTGCGACTAATTTCCCCCGGCTGGCGACACATCCCTGATCAGGTCAACACGGCTGAAAATACGGCTCGCTCGCGATCCGATGTAGCGCTTCCGCCAGCGACAGCCGCTCGAATACGCGATGCCATTCGCCGGTGTGCCGGTGCCATAAGATATCGAAGCAGTCCCGGCTGACGTAGTTCAACCGGGCGAAGGGCACGTCGAACTCTGCTGTCCGGGAATCGGAATCGTTCGAGCGGTAGCGCGTGAAGAACCGGTACTTGTTGCCACGCCATTTGCCGTCGATGGCGACTGGGTAGTTGCACCTGACCGAGGGACGGATCTCCGGGAGGAACCGTGGCCGGAGCACCTCGGCGAGGAGACGTTCGCAGGCCGCGGTTATCGCGGCTTTCTCGGCGGGCTGTAGCTCGTTGCCAGCCCGCCCGCCAACATACACCCAGACACGTCTGGCCATTGCTGTCTCGCCACATACCCAACCTGCCGCCACGCGGGCGGAGGGTTTTGGTCGCCGATTCGGAATGAGAGTATCGGGTCATGATTGGAACCACACGTCAACAAGTGACAAATTCCCGTTCACGGAGACTTCTTGCACGGTCGTCAATGGGATATCGTGACCATGCTCAGTCCGTTGCCGACCGGCATATGCTAGACGTGCCGGCTCTGTTCATCACAGGCACGCACAACTGTCGCAGGTCCCGGATCCAGCAGGAGCAGCTATGGAAGTTCCTCGACGCCTGAGGAATGGTCTACGGCCGCTGCCCGCCCTCGCTATTCAAGCCCCTGACATTCGTCAGCGTTGCACTCGTGAACGTTGCCCCCGTCGTGTCGGCTCCGGTGAAATTCGCTCCGGTCAGATACGCCCCGGAAAAATCCGCATCCTGGAGCCCGGCGCCGGAAAAATCAGCACCGTTCAGCTTCGCGAAACGGAAGGAGGCGTAGGCGAGCTGGGCACCGACGAAGTTCGCTCCATCCAGATTGGCACTGGAGAAGTCCGTATGGATCAGTCCCATCGATTGGTTTCGCATGTCGGCTGCGGCCATCACGTGGGACAGGTTCGCCCCGCGCATGTCATCCAATTGAAACCGCGCCAGGATATGCGCACCCGACAGGTTCGCACCGACGAAGCGCGTTGCCTCGTCGGGTTTGGTGTCCATTCCGTGTGAAACCACGAGGATTTGCAGTGAGGCGCCGGTAAGATTTGCGTGGCTGAAATCAGCTCCCATGATCCAGGCCAGATTGAGGTTCGCGCCTGACAGATTTGCGCCGACCAGTTTGGCATCGTCCAGCTTGGTGCGTTGCAGGTCAGCACCGGCGAGATCGACGCCGCTCAGATCGAAATGACTGAGGTCCAGGTCCGCTAGCGACTGCCCGGCGAAGCTTGGTTTGTGCTGCGGTGTTGCAGCTGCGAGCGCGGCTTGCACCTGCGCCACAGTGAGTTGCGCCGCCGAGGCCCCGGGCGGCATCGAGGCCACCGCTAACCCCGCTATCAAGCCGGCGATGACCCTGTTGCGCATGAAGGCGCATCAGGGCGCATTCAGGCCCGGCTGGCAAGGGCCTGGGCTCCGCTCATTGAATGATTGCCTGGTAAACAAGCGTGCGAATGAGGCGCGTGTAATGGGCAGAGGCGTCCCCGAATCTCTGGGTCATGAAAACCGCCGTCAGATCCTCCCGAGGATCGACCCAGAAAGTCGTGCCGGCCGCTCCGCCCCAAGCAAAGTCGCCTACGGAACCGGGATAGGGCGCGCGACCCTCGATGAGCCGGACCGCGAAACCGAGGCCAAAGCCGTAGCCAGCGCCGGGCAGATAAAGAGGGCCTCGGATCGGGCCAATCTGATCGCTGGTCATGTACTGGACAGTTTTGGGTGCGAGCAACCGCGTGTCGCCCAAGCTTCCATCACTGAGCAGCATCTGCGTGAAGCGGGCATAATCCTCTGCGGTTGAGACGAGACCATAATTGCCTGATAAAAGCTTTGGCGGTTTGGTCACGTCGAGAAACCGCACCGGATAGCCCGGAGCTGGATCGCCCTTGAAGGGCTCCGCTACCCGGTTTTGATTGTCCGCGGGCACCCAAAATCCGGTATCCTTCATGCCGAGAGGTGTTAGGATCCGCTCCTTGAGGAACCGGTCGATCGGCATGCCCGAGACGACCTCTACGAGTTGCGCCAACACATCAACTGAGCGGCTGTATTCCCACGTGCTGCCGGGCTCGCTTGCCAGCGGCAATTTGCCGAGCTTGGCGACCAAATCCGAGAGAATTCTCGTTCGGGTCTCCGATATCGGCCTGGGCATATACATTTGACGTACCGGATAATCCTGACTTTTTGGTAGAATATCGTAGCTCAGCCCGCCCGTGTGATCGAGCAGTTGCTGGATGGTTGGCTGATGGCGGGCCGGCTGGAGTTCGATGCTGCTTTTGCCGTCAGGGCTTTTGTGCACGACGGCGACCTTGAGGTCCTTCAGGGCAGGAAGGTATTTCGCAATCGGATCGTCGAGGTCAAACCGCCCGTCTTCCCAGAGCATCATTACCGCCGTACTGATGATCGGCTTAGTCATTGAGTAGATTCGGAAGATCGAGTCCTTGCGCATGACCGCTTCGTGTTGTGGGTCCTGTGATCCAAAAGCCTCGAAATAGGCAATTTTCCCGTGCCGCATGACGAGCACGACAGCGCCAGGAATTCGGCCCGCCTTGATGTCGGCTTCGAGCACATCGCCGAGACGCGCGAGTCGTTCGGGCGAGAAGCCGACTGACTCTGGCGGCACCTGCTGTAAGGTGACAGCAGCCCACCCGGCGGATGATGCGCTCCACAGGAGTCCGGCAATGAGCACTGCGTAAGCTACCCGAAGCATTTGCATTTCTTATTCCTCCCGTTTTGTTTCTTGAGCCGAGGCTTGAGCCATACCTCAAAATGGCTGTTATTGGTGGGAAGCCTAGCTGGCGGTTATGTACCCCGCAACACATATCGGGCGTCGCTTCCCAATTGGCACTTGTAATGGGCCGGTGCACCCTATGATGCGATGGAGCCATGGGGCGCACAGATGATCGCGACGGCCCGGCGCGCCAGTTCCGACAGTTCGCTTCGGGCAATGCCCGCGCGGGCGCGGATGGCAATGGTGTGCAGGGTCGCGGAGGCAAGGCTGGCGAGGGCGGCGGTATCGGTGTCCGGCGGGAGCTCTCCGGCATTACGGGCGGCTATGATGCGGGCCTCGAAGGCGTGATCGAGCCGGCGGGTGGACTCGGCAAGCATGGCGCGGACGTCCGGGTCGCTGGCGGCCTCGGTCGTGGCGGTGCCGACGGCGAAGCAGCCGAGCGCCGGATCGCCGGAAAGGTAGAGCGTGATCGCCGCCTCATAGACGCGCATCAGTGTGGTTCGCAGCGGGTCGGTTCCTGAGAGCAGGCGCTGGAGGGCGGCGGCGGTGACGGTGTGATAGTGCGTGAGGGCGTTGAGGTAGAGCGAACGCTTGTCGCCGAACGCGGCGTAGAGGCTGGGGCGGTTCATGCCGGTGGCGGCGACGATGTCGTCGAGCGAGGTGCGGGCGTAGCCGTGGCGCCAGAATACTTCGAGCGCGCGTTGCAGCGCCTGGTCCGGGTCGTAGGCGCGCGGCCGGCCCCGGGGCTTCCGGGCGGGGCCGGAGTTTTTTTGTACCTGGCTCGGAAGAAACTCTTGACGGGGGGTGGGCGGCCATTATTATGCGGGATGGTACAGAAATCAGACCAGGAGGGAAAGGCCCAATGCAGCTCTATTTCTCGCCGCTCGCCTGCTCAATGGCGTCACGGATCGCGCTGTATGAGGCGAACGCGCCGGCGCAGTTCATCGAGGTGGACCCGAAGACGAAGCGCACGCTGGAGGGGGAGGATTTCTTCGCCATCAACCCGCTGGGACTGGTTCCGGTGATCCGCACGGATGAGGGCGAGGTACTGACGGAGAATGCGGCGATTCTGCAATATATTGCCGACCGCTACTCGGCGGCGGGGCTGGCCCCGCGGGACGGGATGGCGCGGTATCGGCTGCAACAGTGGCTTTGTTTCGTTGGCACGGAACTGCACAAGGCGCTGTTTGGGGTGCTGTTCGACCCGAAGATGCCGGAAGCGGGGAAGGCGCGAGCCCTGGAGAAGGGGAACTCGCGGCTTGAGTACCTGAATGCGAAGCTGACCGGCCGGGAGTTTCTGCTGGACCGCTTCAGCGTGGCGGATGCGTATCTGTTCACGGTGCTCAACTGGAACATCGCAACGCCGGTTGAGTTGCGCGGATGGCCTGCGGTGAATGCGTATTACGAGGCGCTGAAGCAGCGGCCGAGTATTGCCCGGGCGCTCGAGGAGGAGCGTGCGCTTTATGCGGCGGAGCAGGCGCGGCACCGGGCGGCGTGATATTTTCAGTGAGGCTCGGGCGGGCACTTTGCCGGCCCCGCTCCTATAAACGGGATTCGTCGACCGAGCCTATGACCTGCGGCTTTGACTGTCTGGGCAGATAGGCGAGCAAACCTCGGTCCAATAGTGCCCGTGCGGCCTTTATCGCCGGAATCTCAACCACCCGATGAATAACCGTGCCGAATGCGGCTACACTGAGAAGTAAGCCTATAAACTGGATCCAGTAGGGCAGGAGCGAATTCAGGTGAAAGCGGATCATCCCCTTCCAAAGCGTTCCAATCACCAGCTCGTGGGTCAGGTAAACCGCGTACGAAGCGGTGCCCAGAGCAAACAGTAGGCGAGGTACCCGTAATTTGCCGTCGCGCTCCATTTCCACAAGTCCAAGGACAATGAACGTCGCTGCTACACCATATCCCATATGCGGCCAAAGTGTTGGGCCGTTCACCAAGCCGAAATCTTCACACGCGCCGAGTGTCAGAAAACCGGCAACGCCCCAGGCAAACACTATCTCGGGTAGAGGGACCGTATGCCGGCGCAGAAACCAGGCGGCTCCCATTCCCATGAAGAATTGCAGATCGAACCACAAGGTCAAACGGAACAGCAATCCGTTGGTTGGCGTCATGCCTAGGGCTGTCACTCCGACGATCGCTGCGAACCAGGCACAAAGACAAATTGTGCTCAGGCGAACATTGATGATCAACGTGGCAAACACAGCGTAGAAGATTGCTTCGTGCTGCAACGTCCATGAGGGGCCTAATATACCGTCGTTTACCGAGGGCAGCAGTAATGCGTTGCGCAGAACCGCATGCCATTGCGGCGCCGAGGCGGGCTTGAGCTGCGAAATCAGGATGAGAACCGCCAGGACTATCCACAGGAGAGGAAAGACTCTGGTAATGCGACGCTTAACGTAATGCGCCAGCCGCTCCGGGATACCGACGTCCCCAGCGTGCACGAAACAGATGATGAAACCGCTTAGAACGAAAAAGAAATCCACGCCCGCGTGGGCAAACCGGAACATTTCCGTCAGCCCGAAGGGCCCGTGGGCAGCGCGTAAATGGCTTGACAGGTGAATCGCAGCCACAAGCAGGGCGGCTACGCCGCGACCCGCTTCAAGTCCGATGAGCCTTTCCTTGTTCATAGGCGGGATCGCATTTTAATTCTGTACGGTAACATATTCTGCTCACCGCCCGCAATCCGAATCTGAAAAGCAGAACAATCGCGGGGGATCAGCGTGAAGACTTCGGGCACTGGAGATGGCGGGCCTTCGCCGGCCACGGACGATGGCCCGGTGGGCTGCACCCGCAGACGGCACGTCCGCGATCGCCCGCCGAAAGCTGGGCAAGAGCACGTGTGGCTGTCCTCAGAGGTGAGCCACAGCACCAGCCGTGCGACATCGGCCGGCATCACATTTTCCTTCAGGCACGGACCTGCACAGGTTCTTCTGGCATCCGGCGTCAGCCATAGGTCGATCCGGCGCCGGGTCATGATCCGACAGCCGGGATCGGCAGTTCATCGGCATTTTGTCCGGGCTGAAATAGCGGGCCATGGCTCTGGGCGGCCAGTCCGCTACCACTGCTCCGCACTCAGCCGCGCGACCAGGAAATCGATCAACAATCGCGTGCGGGACGGCAAGGTACCTCCGGCGGGCCAGACTACGCTGACAGGGACCGGCGGCGGCTCGAACTCCGTCAGGATCAGCTCAACCCGCCCCTGATCCAGCAATGGGCGAACCTGCCAGGTCTGGGCCAGTCCCACGCCCAACCCCCGTGCCACGGCCTCGGTATAGACATCCGCTGAGGAGACAGCGAGCCGCCCGCGCACTCGGACGCCTTCCTGCTGACCATCGCGCGCATAGGTCCACTGGAAAGCATCTTGTGCGGAGGTGCGTATGATGCAGTCATGGTGCGCAAGGTCCTGCGGCACCAAGGGCCGTCCGCGTTGTACTAGGTATGACGGCGCGGCGAAGGTGACACGGCGAACCATCGTAATCTGTCGCATTCGCAGCGATGAGTCCTTAAGTTCCCCTACCCGGACAGAGAGATCGAGCCGCTCGGCGATCAAGTCTACGAACTCATTGGCAAGCCGCAGGTCCACGCTGACCTGCGGGTGGCGTTGCAAGAACCCGGCAAGCGCGGGCAAGAGGTAAACCGACGCGAACACCAGCGGTCCACCCATACGCAGCGACCCGCTGATTGCGGAAGCGGACTCGGTTGCCTCGATACGCGCCGCCTCGATATCGGCGAGCGCGACACGCATCCGGGAATGAAAGCGCACACCAGCTTCCGTGGGTTGCAGGCGCCGTGTCGTGCGGCGGATCAGCTCGACACCAAGCTCGCGCTCCACCTGCGCCACGGCCCTGCTCACCGCCTGCAGGGAACGCCCGAGCAGGCGTGCGGCGGCGGTCAGGCTGCCGCAGTCGATCGCGGCGATGACGGCCTGGTACTCCTCGATCGGGTTCACTGGGGCATTCTCCCACTCTCAGCGAGAATGTATCGCATTTCAGGCATATTATCAGCGATGCTGGTAGAACCGACATGAAGCGGCAAATCCGAAGCTCAAGAGGAGCGCTCTGATGTTACTGCATCGATCGGCGGGATGGCTGGGCTGGCATGACAATACTTCCGCACATCGTCACCACACGCCGGAGCCGCTCGCCCGTTTGTTCCGTGTGATTGCCGCCATGCGCAAGCGGGCGAGGGAACGGCAGGAGTTGCACGGTCTGAGCGACATGGAGCTACGCGATATCGGCATTACCCGGGGCGATATTGACCGCGTGTTCGGGCCGGCTTTCGTTCGCGAATACACCAGGCGGGGTGACTTCCCGGGGTCGTAAGATCCTCGTTCGTAACCCGCTGCGGCGCCATCGGTAAGCCGCGCAGATGCTGTCATGTGTGGAGGGTGGAGATAATCATCTACACGTCCGCCCTCCTGTAACGAGGAGGCCCAGTTCCATGGTCGCGCATTCACCACTCAGCCATCTGGCTCGTGAGCATTTCGGTATCCGTAAATTACACGCTTCGGAAGAGCAGGCCTGTAGAATGTTTTTCAATCACCTCGATCTTGCAGATATCAGGATGCGGTTCGGATGTCTGCACTTCTCCATTCGATATCTTCTCCCGGGCCAGCCTGGCACCAGTGGCAGTGCGGCATTCGCCGCTGTGGATGCCGCGGATCAGGTGCTCGGTATTGCCAACCTTGCTTATTTGACTCCGGGTGTGGCGGAGATGGCGGTCATTGTGCGTTCCGATTACAAGCGCCGCGGCATAGGCTATAGCCTACTTGCACACGCGATCGACTGGGCGGGAAACCAGGGATTGTCCGAAGTTGTCGGCCATGTGCTTGCCGATAACGAGCCGATGCTTAGCCTGGCGCTCAGGATGGGCTTGCACATAGCCAGATGGGACGGGCTCGATGTGGAAATCCGCGAATGTATCCTACCAAAGCTACATTGAAGTCTTGATGTCGCACGCAGCCGCCCCCAACCCGTACCGATGCCGTTACCTGTAATCCGTAAAACCAAACAGAAGGTTCAAATGCGTTATCTTGTTGCTGCTTTCGGCCTGATGCTTGCTCTGGCCTTCGGGCCGGCTGCAGTTGCTGGTGATAATGGCTGGGGCAATGCCTCGAATGGTAACGGCTATTGGACTAAACCGCTTCGCGGTAATTTAGAGGCGTGACCTACTGAGTCCAAGTTCGTTGAATTTCTAACATCCGATCTGGCCAACGTTCGTAACCATCTCTTCCTGATCTGACAACGCGGCTGTGTGACGATGCAGCGGCGCCATGTGGCGCCGGCCATCTCGCACAGGAGCCGCCGATGAGTCCGCTGCGTCGTCGCATGATCGAGGACATGCAAATCCGCAACCTGACCCCGAACACGCAACGCGTGTACCGCGAGCAGGTCGGACGGTTTGCTCGTCACTTCCACAAGTCACCCGAGCGTCTCGGACCAGCCGAGATCCGGACCTACTTGCTGCACCTTGCCAATGAGCGGCGCCTCGCCGCCAGTTCCATCATCGTCACGGTTTCTGCCCTGCGGTTCCTCTACACCATCACGCTCAAGCGCCCCTGGGTGATCGAGGACGACATTCCCGCCGGCAAGCAAGGCAAGAGGCTGCCTATCGTGAGGAGCCAGGACGAGGTGGCGCGCTTACTGGCCACCGTCAACAATCTGAAGCATCGCGTGATCCTGACCGTCTGTTATGCGACCGGCCTGCGCATCTCGGAGGCCGTCCGGCTCACCCCGGATGCAATCGACAGCAAGCGCATGGTGATCCGGGTGGCGCAGGGCAAGGGTCGCAAGGACCGCTACGTCATGCTGCCGCCGAGGTTGCTCGAACTGCTGCGGGACTATTGGAAGCATACTCGTCCCGGCGTCTGGCTGTTTCCCGGCGACCGGCCGGACCGACCAATTTCTCCGCTCACCATCAACCACACGTGCCGGGAAGTGCGCGCACAGTGCGGCATCAACAAGCCAATCGCGCCGCTTGCCCTGCGCCACGCCTTCGCCGTTCACCTGCTGGAGGCAGGCACCGATCTGCGTACCATCCAGTTGCTGCTCGGGCATCGCAACCTGAGCACCACGGCTCGCTATCTGATGATCGCGACCAGCAGGGTGTGCGCCACTACCAGTCCGTTCGAGTCCCTGCATACCGTCCCGCCAACCGCCCCGGACCTCGTACCTGCCTGAAGCACCGCTGCCGTGGCCGGCAACGGGCTGGAAGTGGCGGACGTGTTCCGCCGCTTCGGCCAACCTTTCCGTGACCAGCACAACGCGTCGCTCTCCTCTGCACGGCGGCGCGCCATGCTGGCGATCGAACGCTGTCGCACCGCCGCCCTCGGCGGTCATGTCGAGCGCTGCGGCGACTGTGGCCACCGGCGCATCGCCTACAACTCCTGCCGCAACCGGAACTGCCCGAAGTGCCAGGGCCTGGCCCGCGCCCAGTGGCTGGCGGACCGGCAGGCGGAATTGCTCGATGTGCCGTACTTCCACGTGGTGTTCACGGTGCCGGAGCCGATCGCCACCATCGCGTTCCAGAACCAGACCGCGGTCTACGACATTCTGTTTCGGGCCGCCTCGGAGACGCTGCGCACCGTCGCCGCTGACCCCAAGTTTTTGGGAGCCGAGATCGGCTTCCTGGCCGTGCTGCACACCTGGGGACAGAACCTGCTGCACCACCCGCATCTGCATTGCCTGGTGCCGGGCGGCGGCATCGCACCGGACGGTCAGAGCTGGATCGCCTGCCGCTCCGGGTTCTTCCTGCCGGTCAGGGTGCTGTCACGGATGTTCCGCGGCCTGTTTCTGCATCATCTGGAAAAGGCTTTCGCAATGGGCGAGCTGAAGTTCTTCGCCGAACACCGCCCTCTGCACGAGCCCGCGGCGTTCCGCCGCTACCTGCGGCCAGTCCGCGATGCCGAGTGGGTGGTCTATGCCAAGCGGCCGTTCGCAGGGCCAGCTCAGGTCCTCGATTATGTCGGGCGGTACACCCATCGCGTCGCCATCTCCAACAACCGCCTGATCTCCATCGACGGGGAGCAGGTCCGCTTCCGCTGGAAGGATTATCGGGATGGCAACTGGCAGAAGACCATGAGCCTGCAAGGCGGGGAGTTCATCCGCCGCTTCCTGATCCATGTGCTGCCGGACGGGTTCCATCGTATCCGCTACTTCGGTTTCCTCAGCAACTGCCACCGGACGCAAAAGCTGGCGCTGTGCCGGGAACTGCTCCACATGACGCCGGCCGCCCCGGCTGAATCGCCAGCCGACTACCGCAACCGATACGAGATGCTGACGGGGACGTCGCTGCGCCAATGCCCGCACTGCCTCACCTGTACCATGGTGGTGATCGGTTGCATCGAACGACCCAGGGTCTGCCAGCCGGCTCCGGACACCTGACGATGGGCAGCGGCGTCCCAGACCCGCGACGCCGAGAACACTCGCCAAGACGGCGGCGGGACCCTGCGGCCATGAGCCTCGCTACAGCGACGTTGGCGGCGCCCGGGCAACCGTCAGCACTCCGATACCCATCGAAATCCGCACTGCCAATCCACGACAGCTTACCCGCCCGGGCGGTTCAGCGGCCCAAACGTCCCGGTCCCGGCGCCGTCAGGGCTGCTGCTGGCATTCAACCCCCATAGCCCGTCGGGGGAGCGGTTTAGTCTAACACGTTTTTCGCTCACCGGTGCGGCTTCCAGCTCCGGCGGACACGCGCCAACGTTCGTGCGCCGCGCCGCCAAGCGAAAAACGCTCTTCATTATCACCAGAGCAATGGGTGAGATCTCCGCGGCCAGGAAGCCCCCGAGAGTGTCGGGGGCTTCGTGCCCTGCAAGCTAGAGCAGGCTGAGGCTGAGTGCGAGACGCCCCCACCTTGTGTGATTCAACCATGACATAATCCGGGTGCCAGAGGACCGGCTGGCCCCAATTCCCTGGCATGGCCAGGAGCCCGTCCTCCACCAGAGATGCCACAACACCGTGGGTGAGCAAGGTGCCCCGGCCATTTCTTGGCAAACCCGAACAGTTGCAGGGGCTTCAGCCCGCACGCAAGGCAGGGATAGAAGATGGCACAGATTGCCCCGAGTGTGGGAATCGACGTTTCCGAGGATCGCCTGGATGTGGCGTTGTACCAAGACGACGAACGCCGCAGCGTCAGTAACGACGCCGCCGGTTGGCGAGACCTGTGCCGCTGGCTGCGGCCCATGGGGGTGCGCGCGATCGGTATCGAGGCCAGCGGCGGATACGAGCGTGGCGTGATCGGGGCGCTGTTGGATGCGGGTCTGCCGGTGCGCTCGGTGAACCCGTGGCGGCTGCGCCAGTTTGCCAGAGCGGCCGGCGTGCTGGCCAAGAATGACCGGCTGGATGCGGCGGTAATCGCCTGGTTTGTTGCGACCCTACCGTGCCGGGCGGTGCAGCGCGACCGGGATCGTGAACAGCTGGCTGAGCTGGTGGGCGCCCGGCGCCAATTGGTGGCGCTGCAGAAGGTGTTGCGTAACCAGTTGGCGCATGTGCGTGATGGTGAACTGCGTCGCCCGCACATGCGCCGGCTGTGGCAGATCGAGCTGATGTGCTGCGCCTGGAGAGCCGTATGGTGGCGGCGATCGCGGCGGTGCCGGCCATGGCGGCGCGGTATGCGTTGCTGTGCTCGATGCCTGGTGTTGGTCGGGTGCTGGCGGCCACGCTGCTGGCGCGGTTGCCGGAGTTGGGATCGATCAGCCATCGCCAGATTGGCGGCCTGGTCGGGGTCGTTCCGTACGCCTGGGACAGCGGCAAGCTGAAAGGACTGCGCCGCATCTTCGGCGGTCGTGGTGATGTGCGCGGGGTGTTGTATATGGCAGCGCGGTCGGGAGCGCAGCACAATCTGGTGCTGAAGGCTTTGTATGGGCGGCTGCTGACGGCGGGCAAGCCGCCGATGGTGGCGATCGTTGCGGTCATGCGCAAAATGCTGGTGAGCCTGAACGCCATGGTTCGGGATAACCAGTCGTGGCAGGGGCCGATGGAAGCCAGTGCTGCAAAGTAAGTTTTTCTGTTCGGCCGAGGGGGCCGTTTTTCTGTCCCGGCCTATCGCGTGAAAAGCTGCCGCGCGCAGCCGCGGTCAAGGATGGCTCCGAGCGAGCCCGGAGCCACCGCGCAGCGGGCGCGAAGCGTCCTTGACGGCGGCGAGTACCGGCGGCCCCGCTCGCGGCAGGGCGGGACCACGACGAGATGCGGGGGGGCGTAATGAAGATGACAGTTGCTCACCCGGTGCGCTTCGCGCGCCGACCTCTCCCACAAAGCGGGAGAGGTGAGTATGGCGCGGTATTTACATGCGCCCACCATCACACACCCAGAGCTGACCGGAAGACATCCGGCTGTCGTCTGAGGCGAGCCACAGCACCAACCGGGCAACATCGGCCGGCATCACCTTTTCCTTCAGGCATTGGAGCTGCATCAAGTTCTTCTCCGCCTCCGGCGTCAGCCACAGTTCGATCTGGCGCTGGGTCATGATCCAGCCGGGGATCACGCAATTCACCCGGATTTTGTCCGGGCCGAGATCGCGGGCCATGCCCCTGGTAAGGCCTTCCACTGCAGCTTTGGCGGTGGTGTAAGCGGGCATGCCGCCCACCAAAGTATGCCAGGAACCCGAGCCGAAATTGATGATCGACCCGCCGCCGGCCTGCTTCATCATTGGCGCGACCGCCTGAATGGCGAAGAACTGGTGGCGCAGATTGGTGGCCTGGCGCTCATCCCAGAATTCCGGAGTGACGTCTTCCCACTTATGGCGCTGGTCGTTCGCGGCGTTGTTCACCAGCACGGTGACCGGGCCGAACCGGCGCGCCGCTTCGGTAATCGCGGCGCGCAGGGCCGCGATGTCCTTGAGATCGCAATGCTGGAAGAACGGCTCGGGGTGTCCTCCGCTTTTTATTTTCTCGACCAGAGCACGTGATGGTTCCTCGGCTATATCCACGAATGCCACATGCGCGCCCTGGGCAGCGAATTCGGTGGTTTCCGCGGCCCCGATGCCGCCGCCGCCGCCGGTGATGAATACGCTGCGCCCGTTCAGGCTGGGGTAGATCGCGAATGGTCCGGTCATGCCAGCACACCCCTCTCTTTCATGGCTGCGAGTACGTTCTGCACAATGGCCTCCGGCGGAGGGTCAACGTCCACCACGATCGGGTGTTCCTCCGGGCCCGGCTCTTCCAATGTCGCGAGCTGGCTGGGAAGCAGCGACGGGGGCATGAAGTGGCCGGTCCGCTGGGTCATGCGGCCGTGGATCACGTCGTGCGTGCCTCTGAGATAGACCAGCACGACGTTGGTACGATCGCCGATCAGGACCTTCCGATATGCCCGCTTCAGGGCAGAGGAGGTGACGATGGCCGAGTGGTTTTGGGCGAGGGTGCGGTCGATGGCGGCGGCGATCGCTTCGAGCCACGGCCAACGGTCGGCATCATCGAGCGGGATGCCGGCGCGCATTTTGGCGACATTGGTGGGTGGGTGAAATTCGTCGCCCTCCAGCACCGGCCAGCCGAGCCGGGTCGCGAGCGCTTGCGCGACGGTGGTCTTGCCGCTGCCGGAGACGCCCATGACCACGGCGACGAGGGGATGTTTTGCGGGCGCATCGTGCGGCTGGCCTGGATTGCCGCGCCCTGCTTCGCAGGGCTCGCGATGACGAGGGTTCGACGGCTGGGGCACAGCGATTACTTTTCGTGGAGCATATGCTCGAGATGGCCGCCGAAACCGAAGCGCATGGCGGAGAGGATTTTTTCGCCGAAGGTGTGTTCCCGGCGAGAGCGGAAGCGGGCGAACAGGGAGGAGGAGAGGACGTTCGCGGGCACTGCTTCCTCGATTGCCGCTTCGATGGTCCAGCGGCCTTCACCGGAGTCTTCGACGAAGCCGGTGAACTTTTCCAACTGCTCGTCCTGCGCCAGCGCCGAGGCGGTAAGATCCAGGAGCCAGGAGGAGATCACGCTGCCGCGGCGCCACACCTCGGCAATGTCGCCGATATTTAGGTTGTAGCGCTCGTCTGGCGGCAAGTCGTCCCACGACTTGCTTTTGAGGATCTCGAAGCCCTCGGCGTAGGCTTCCATTAGGCCGTATTCGATGCCGTTATGCACCATCTTCACGAAGTGCCCGGCACCGGGCGGACCGGCGTGGATGTAGCCGTGTTCTGCGCGGGGGTCGCGCTTCTCCCGGCCCGGGGTGCGGGGAATGTCCCCGAAGCCGGGGGCCAGAGTCCGGAAGATCGGATCGAGGTGATCGACCGCGTCCTTTTCTCCGCCGATCATCATGCAGTAGCCGCGCTCGAGGCCCCATACGCCACCGGACGTGCCGACATCCACGTAGCGGATGCCTTTGACGGCGAGGGTTTTCGCCCGGCGGATGTCGTCCTTGTAGAAGGTGTTGCCGCCGTCAATGATGATATCGCCGCGGCCGAAGCTATTGGCCAGGGTCTCGACCATGGATTCTGTGATCTTGCCGGCGGGCAGCATGACCCAGACGGCGCGCGGGGTCTCGGTGAGCTTGCGGATCAGCTCATCGACCGAGGTGGAGGGGCCGGCGCCCTCTTTGCCGAGTTCCTGGACGGTTTCGGGGTTCACGTCGTAAACCACGCAGGAATGTCCTGCCCGCATGAGACGGCGCGAAATGTTGGCGCCCATCCGTCCCAGTCCGATCACCCCGATCTGCATGGTTCCGTTCCCTGTCGTTGATATGGGGAGAGTGTTACGGCTGCTCGTGGTCCGCAAGGAGCCAGGAGTCAGGTTCGGCGGCGGCGAGGCGATACCATTCGTCGATGAGGTGATGAGCGCGCACAGCAGCGCAATAGGCTTCAGTGTCGGGGGCGATCTCGGGTCGCCAGGTTAGGAAGCGGGTCACCACCGGGGCGAACATCACGTCGGCGCCCGTGAATGCCGGGCCAAAAAGGAAGGGGCCGGCGGGCGCGAAGCGCTGGCGCGTGTCGCGCCATAGCGTTTCGATGTGGGCGATGTCGGCCAGCGCCTCCGGGGTGCGGCCGAGCCCGGTGAAGTCGCGGCCGAGATTCATCCACATGGACTCGCGCAGGGCGCGGAAGCCAGCGTGCATCTCGGCGGCGATGGAGCGAGCCTGGGCGCGGGCGATCGGGTCGGCGGGCCACAGGGCAGGGCGGTGCTCGGCGTAGTATTCCACGATGGCCAGGGATTCCCAGATGCGGGCACCGTCATGCTCCAGGTATGGGATGAGGCCGTTGGGGGACCGGCGAGCGATTTCGGGGGTTGGTCCGGGGTGGTGGGTGAAGGGGATAACGATTTCCTCAACCCGCAGATTGGCGAGGCGCACGGCAAGCCAGCCGCGGAGCGACCAGGACGAGTAGCGGCGACTACCGATGAGCAAGGTGCCTGTGGGCATTGTGTGGCTTCCGTTTTCGGCGCGGTGGGGTTTAGTTGTGTTATAGGAGCGGTGATCGTCGGGCTTGACACCGGCGGCTGATGTGTACATGATCATGCACATGACGGCAAGTGCACGCATGGTGGTGCTGATGTCGCCACAGGAGAAGGCGGCATTGGAAGCTAAGGCGCGGCGCGCGGGCAAGATCTCGGCCGGCGAACTGGTGCGCCGGGCGGTCGCGGCGTACGACGATCACGCGATGACGGAGGCGGAGGAGCTGCGGACGGTGCTGGATCAGTTCTCCCGGACGCACGCGGAGGCGCTGCGGCGGCTGGATGCGACCGAGCGCAAGCTAGACGAGACGCTTGCCGCGCTACGTGAGCTGCGGCCCGCACCATGAGCCTGTACGGTGAAGCGCTGGCGGCGATCCGCTCGATCGTGCTGCTGGATGAGCGGTTGCAGTCGTTGACCACCAAGGTGGATAAATTGGCAGATGAGGTGCGCGATCTCGCCACGCGCATGGTGCGGTTGGAAACGATCGTGGAGATTGCGCGCGCCGATGGCTCGGTGCTGCGGCTGGTCCCAGCGGAGGAGCACGGCGGATCCGAAGCTTAGAGCATGTTCAGCAGGAACTGAACCTGCTCTTCCCTTAGGTTTGCGAGTAGATTTGCGCGGTGAGCGGGGTAAAGTGGCGTCTTAGGGGGCGTCACATGAAAACAGCGCTTTGCGAACGGCTCGGCATCGAAGTGCCGATCATCCAGGCCGCCATGGGTGGTGCTGTTGGGCCCGCGCTCGCCGCGGCGGTGAGCAATGCCGGCGGGCTCGGGATGCTGGCGCCATGGAGTTTGGATATCGATGTGGTGCGGCAGCAGATCCGGGAGACGCGTGCGCTGACGTCACGTCCGTTTGGCGTCAACCTGAATGTGGAGTTTCCGCAGGAAGATCGGCTCGCTGTGTGTCTTGAGGAGGGGGTTCGGGTCATTTCGTTCTTCTGGCGTGATCCGGGGTCCTTGGTCGCGCGGGCTAAAGCGGCGGGTACTATTGTGCTACACACCATTAAGTCGGCAGCCGTAGCGAGACGCGCCGTCGCGTGCGGGGTGGATCTTATCGTTGCCCAGGGTTGGGAGGCGGGCGGACACGTCCGGGGGATGGTGGCCACGATGGCGCTAGTGCCTGCGGTGGTTGACGCGGTTTCGCCGACCCCGGTGGTTGCGGCCGGCGGCATTGCGGACGGGCGTGGCCTTGCGGCGGTGTTGGCGCTTGGGGCCGCAGGTGCATGGATCGGCACGCGATTTCTCGCAAGCTACGAGGCTATGATCCATCCACGCTACCGCGAACAACTTTTTGGAGCGGGCGAGAACGACACGGTTTATCTGGAGAATCTCTTTGATGTCAGTTGGCCGAACGCGCCGCATCGGGCGTTGAGGAACCAAACCGTCGAACTTTGGGAAGCAGCCGGGTGTCCAGCCTCCGGTCAGCGTCCGGGAGAAGGTGAGGTGGTTGCTACGTCGCGATCGCGGGGGCAAATCGTTCGTTATCAATCCTCTACGCCTGGGCCTGATCTGGAAGGCGACATCGATGCTTTGTCGCTTTGGGCCGGGCAAGGTGTGGGCCTTGTGTCGAAGCTCCAGTCCGCGGGCGATATTGTGCGTGAGATCGCCGACGAGGCTCGCACGGTCCTGCGCCGCTTGGCGCAGTAGGGGCGGTTTGCCTTTCCCGCGCGGCGGGTCACAATGGCGCCAGACCAGCCAGGAGGAGGAACGGCCATGGCGCAGCGCGTCGCGGTGATCACGGGGGCGGGAAGCGGGATCGGACGGGCCTCGGCACTCGCTTTGCTGGGCGATGGTTATGCAGTCGCATTGGCCGGCCGGCGGAGGGATGCGCTGGAGGAGACCGCCGGGCTGACAAAGGGTGGCGAGCCGCTGGTGGCGCCGACGGATGTGCGCGACCCGGACGCGGTGGCGGCGTTGTTTGCCCGGGTGAAGGAGAAATGGGGCCGGCTTGACGTGCTGTTCAATAATGCCGGTGGCGGCACGCCGATGACCAACTTCGGCGACTACACGTGGGAACAGTGGAAGGCGGTCGTGGATGTGAACCTGCACGGGATGTTCCTGTGCGCCCTCGGCGCATTCAAAATTATGCGGGACCAGCGCCCGATGGGTGGGCGGATCATAAACAACGGGTCGATCTCGGCGCACAGCCCGCGGCCCGGGTCGGCGGCGTATACCACGACCAAGCATGCGGTGACGGGGCTTACGAAGTCGATTGCGCTGGATGGCCGGCAGTTCGATATTGCGTGTGCCCAGATCGATATCGGGAATGCGGCGACGCCGATGACCGAGCGATCGACGGAAGGGCAGAAGCAGCCGAACGGGCAGATGATGAAGGAGCCGCGGATTGATGCGGCTCATGTCGGGCGGACGATCCTGTTCATGAGCAACATGCCGCTGGATACGAATGTGCAGTTCGTTACAATTATGGCGACGAAGATGCCGTGGATCGGGCGGGGGTAGGAGAGCTCGGGAGAGGAGGAGGCGGAGCTTACGGAGTAATGTCAGGTGGAAGCCCCTCGATCGTGACCGTCCTCGTCTCCTTTGTTTTCAGTTGAGTAGATTCCCGGCGGGCGGACTGGTCATCTGCGGGTCAGGTTCTTCAGTGCCGTACTATACCAAGCGACCAAAAACACCACCACGTAGAACGCGCCAAACGCGTCCAGTGCTACCTGCAATCCTCGGAGTGCGACCAGCCAACCTGCCGCCATGATTCCTAGTGGGGCGGCGGCATATGCGACAGATGAAATCGCACCGAACACGCGTCCGCGAAGTGCTTCGGGAGTGATTCCCTGAACAACCGTGTTGATGATCGGGTTAACCGGCCCGCTCGCGAGGCCGAGGGCGAATAGCAAGCAACTGGCTCCAACTAAGCCCGGAAGGCTTGCGAGGGCCAGGCGTGTCGTCGTTAATAGAGCAAGGCAAGATATGAAGGTTACCCAGCGTAATCCCAAGAGACGGTGGCCGCACAGCAGATAGAGAAGCGTTCCGAGCACGGCGCCGAACCCATCGGCGCCGAGCAGCCAACCAATCAGAGTTGGATTTCGCAGAATGTCACGACAATAGACAGGCAGCAGAACAGGGGTGAAAGCCTCGTCTATGAAGTTCATGGCCAGAATGATGCCGAGTAACACAATCAAACCTGGCAGACCGTGTGGAAACACGTCTGCCGACGATATAGGGACCGCTCGTGGCCAGTCTGGAAGCTTTTACCCAGGGCTTTCGAAGTGAACAGGCAAGTCTCATCGTGATTTGCCCTACAGCTTCGCAATCCAAGGGCACCTAACTGGCAGGGCTAAAATGCCGGTAGGCGGATTCTCAAACCCGCACCGCGATCATCAACTCGGTAAAGGCGACAATGTTGAGCACCCGCCTGAGATTGTAGGCGAGCGCCGTCAAGCTGAACTCGCCGCGAACCTTTTCCAGCCCACGCATCAGGAACGCACCTTGGTTCATCCATTGTTTGATCGTACCGAATGGGTGTTCCACTGTCTCGCGGCGCTGCTGGAGAACCTCCGGTCGTTTCGCTAGTCGGGCCTGCATCCGGTCGAGTACCGCCTCATTCTCCATGCGGGAGACGGAACGAAAGCTATTGTTCGTGCATCGCGAACGGATCGGGCAATCTCGACACGCCTGCTTGTTGGCGTAGTTGATTTTCTTGAGCCCGCGCAGGACCGATGACGAATAGGGCTGCAGGCGCTGGCCCCCCGGGCAGAGAACATTATCGCCTTCCGCGTCGTATTCGAACTCGTCCTTGCGGAACAGGCCCGCGCTGACCGATGGGCCACGTTGGGGGCGCGGCACATACGGCTCCATCCCGGCCTTCTCGCAGGCCTCGATGTCCTCGATCTTGAAATAGCCACGGTCAGCTACGACCGCGATGCGCTCCGCACCGAGAACTTCCCTTGCCGGCTCCGCCGTCTCGGTCATCAGACCCATATCAACGACCTGATTCGTGACCTGTTGCTCAACGATCAGCTTGTGCTTGGTGTCCACCGCGACCTGAACGTTGTAGCCGACCGCAACGTGGGTGTGCGCCGCCATAGCCCGGCTATCTGGGTCGGTGAGCGAGATCTGATCCTCGCCGGTGCGGTCGAGTTCCGCCAGCATCGCCTGACATCGCGTGCGGCGCTCGCGGATGGCGGCGATCTTCTCGGCCAGATTCTTGACCCGCGAGCCACCGGCTCCTTGCTCGGTGACATCGCTCGTATCGAGGCGCTTCAGGTAGTCGTCCAGCCTGGCATCGGCCAGCTTGATGAACTCGGTCAACGACGCGCGCGTGAAATTGCGATCCTTGTTGTTAACCGCCTTGATCCGCGTCCCATCGACCGCCAGCAACTCCCGACCGAACAGGCCTAACTGTCGGCATAGCAACACGAATTGGCGGAATACCGGGCGGAACGCGTTGCGGTTGTCACGGCGGAAGTCGGCGATAGTCTTGAAGTCGGGTTTCAGGTGCCGCAGCAGCCAAATCACTTCAACGTTGCGGTGAGCTTCGGCTTCCAGGCGTCGGCTGGACCGGATCCGGTTGAGATAACCGTAGATGTAGAGCTTCAGCAGATCACCGGGCGCGTAGCCAGGACGGCCAGTCTCCTTCGGTCGAACCCGACCGAACCCTGCGGCAGCGAGATCGAGCCCATCGACAAACGCCTCGATGAACCGTACCTGGGTTCTCCGGGCCAACATACTCGTCCAGCGATTCCGGCAACAGTAGAGTTTGACCGCGATCGTGGCCGACGAGGTGCGTCATGCAGCAATTCTATTGCCCCGCATCCCGATTCGGAATCCGTTGCGATTCAGTTTTCACACGGTCTGCTGGAGAACTGCATATAACCTGAAGGCCGGTCCGCAGCTCGCGCGCAAAAGGCTCGCGAGACTTGCCGCACGGAGCGGAGCCAGCGGCGTGCACAAGCACCCCTACGAGGAGGGCCGATGCGGCAAAGCTTCCGGCATCGAGCGCCAGTGTCGTCGCGGGTCCCACGAGCGAGATGCAAACTCCGGCAGCGGCCGGTCCTGCGATCAACGCCAGACGAGGCGCGAGCTTAAACAGTGTGTTGGCGGTTTGGCGTTCCACGCCTGCCTGATCAGCAAGCAACGGCAACAGAGCCATTCGGGCCACGTCGCCCGGTGTGTTGAACAGGCTACGGAGAAAGAGCAATCCCACGTCGCAAGCAGCGGAACTGAGCTCAAATGGCCCAGAACCGGCACCGCAGCGGTAAACAGCCCCGCGAACAAATCGGCGAGGATGCTGGAGCGACGGCAGCCCCAACGGTCCACGAGTACACCACCAGCGAGACCCGAAATGACGAGAGGCAGAGCGTTGGCAGCGCCTGCGGTGCCGGCCGCCACGCTGCTTTCAGTCCTTGCGAGAACATAGATGCGGACTGCGGCGAGCGTCACGCCGTTACCGAACCAGGAGATATAGTTCGCCGCCAGTAATGCCCGGAGTTGGGTTCGGCCTGAGTGGAACCGCTGAGCCAAGTGCGATGGTGGTTGGATGTTGTGCAAGAGGTGCGGACAACTCCTGAAAGTATCTAAGCTCCGCTTTCCCCACCGGCATGTAAAAGCAGCCTTTGGGGCCTCAGGATCTCTGTACGGGTGCGCTGGGCTTCCTCGAGCGGGCGGAGCTGTGTGGAGAGGAAGACGACGTCTTTGGCGTGGGCGGGGGGTTGAGGACAGGGAGGGCAGCCGCGGTTGCGAGGGGTGCCAGCCAGGAGCGCATGGTTCCCTCCCGTTGGTTCGACTTCCGTCCGGCTGTACGCGAGGGCAATAATCGAGGTCAATTCGGGTGATGGCGCGGAGGCCGGACCATGGGATACGAAATTGGCGAGCGGGACGAACGGCCCTGGGGCACGTGGGAGGTGCTGGGGATCGGGGTGGGCCATGCAGTGAAGCGGATCGTGGTGCGGCCTGGAATGCGGCTGTCATTGCAGCGGCACGCACATCGGGCAGAACGGTGGGTAGTGGTGAGCGGCGAAGGGCAGGTCACCAAGGGCGAACAGATGGTGCCGGTGCAGGCGGGAGATGTGGTAGCGATCGGGGTTGGCGACTTGCACCGTATTGCGAATACGGGCGCGAGCGATTTGACGTTTGTCGAGGTGCAGCTTGGGGACAGGCTGGAGGAGGCGGATATCGAGCGGGTGGCGGACGATCACGGGCGGGTGTAATGCCCGCTGGCTTTAAGACTCCACCCTTCCAGCTGCCCCTGCCGGCTAACTAGCCGTGTGCAGCCTTGCGCTTGCGGGTTGCGGCCGCCTTCTTGGCCGAAGCTGAGCGTGCGGCTTTCGGGCGGGTGGCCGATGCTCTGCCTCCGAGTCTTCCCCCTTTGCGGGATGGCGCGTGGTTTTCGCGCTTGCCGCGCCCGCTGCCGGATTTTTTGCCGCCGCCGGTTTCCTTGTTGACGGTGGCCCAAGCGCGCCGCTCGGCCTCTTTCTCGGGGACGCCGCGGCTTTCGTAGCCTTCCTCGATATGCTCTGCCTGTCGCTTCTGTTTGTTGGTGTAAGCGGACTTGTCTCCGCGTGGCATGGTAATCTCCCTTTGTGGCTGCATCGCAAAGGGAACGCTGCCGAAGCGAACCGGTTTCCGCTGATCGGCCTACACTGTGGCCTGGCGGCGCCTCAGCGTCCGCGAGAACCGAGGTGGGTGGGTTGGTCGGTCAGTTCAGGCGCAGGTCGATAATGTGTCGCGGGTCGGGCTGGAGCTCGCCGCGTTCGACGCGCTTGACGATTTCTGTGAGGGCGGCATTGGCGGGGGCGGGCAGCCCGACTTCGGCTCCCTTCCGGACAACGAAGCCGTTGAGAAACTCGATTTCGGTCCGCCGGCCCTTGACCATGTCCTGACCCATGGAGGGTCGGTGGGCGCCCCCGCCAGGCTTGCGGGCATCTGTCAGGCGACGGTCGTCGTAGGCGCGGGTGGCCTCGGGGTCGCCCTCGCCGGCGCGGGCGATCATCTCGGGGTCGAGGTGAAGGATTTCCTCGAGAGCGTAGCCGAGGGCCTGGCCGACGCGGATGGCCTCGGAACCAAGGCGGGTCGTGAAACGGCGGAGGGTATCGTTGAGCAGGATGTCGCGGGTGATCAGGCCTGTGCAGGCAGAAAGGCCGTTTCCCATGACGTTAACGACCAGCTTGGACCAACGCTCCCCCCAGAGATTGGTTGTGACCAGGGCGCCGTCGGCATGATCGACCAGACGGCAGACTTCATTGGCGCGGTCGGTTACGCGGCCGTGGATTTCGCCGACCCGGAAGACGGTGTGACCCTTGCCGCGGCTTTTGCCGGCCTTGCGGTGGATGTGGCCGGGCTCGGTCAGCTCGACGGTAATGGACGAAGCGATGCAGCCGAGCGTCCTTCCCCAGCCGGCGACGGAGGCTACGGTTTCCTCGTTCATACAGTTCTGCAGCGAGACGACGAAGCCGCTGGCGGCGAGATACTGCGCAATCAGGGCGGTGGCCCAGACGGTGTCATAGGATTTGGTGCAGACGAAAGCGATGTCGATGGGGCGTTCCTTCGACAGATGCTGGACGTCGGTCAGGTGGAGGGCGCGGAGGGGCCCGGTGGCGAATTCGTCCTCGCCAGTAAGATGGGTGATATGTAGGCCGTGGGAGCGCATGCGTTCCACATGCTCGGGCCACGGATCGATGAAGGCGACGTCTTCTCCGGCGCGAACTATGTGGGCCCCGACGTAGCCGCCGACCGCTCCGGTTCCGATGATGGCGATGCGTGGTTTCATTCGCGTCTCCCTACTGCAAGCGCGGATGGTGGGACGGTTCTGCGGCGGGGTCCAGGGAGAGAACTAACTCATGCTGTAGCGTCCGCCGCGCGCTACATGGTTAGGTTGGAAATTACGCAAACTTGCAAGCGCGCCTGGTGCCGTGGTTTGGCGGGGTAGATCCAGCGGGAGGTTCAACCGATGATTGATTTCTGGGTAAGTTTGCCGCCGCGCCAAAGGTAGAGGGCAAGTAGCGGGTCCTGTCGAGTTCGCATGGCGTGGCGCGTCCAGGGTGCGTGATGGACGAGTTCGCCCGGCGGGCGCGGTAGCCACTCAGAGTCATTTTTTAACCACAGGGCGTGGCCCGAGAGGGGTATGTAGATCTCCTCGGCCTCGTGGCGATGTGGCGGGTATTCGGTATCCGGGCCGAGCAGGAGAAAGCCGGCAGCCAGGCGGTCGCTGGGAAAGGGCCCGCGCTGACCGATCAACTCGGTCCAGCCGTAACGTTCGAGGAACCGTGGGCCGAAGTCATGCTCCGTGTAGGTTTGACGCCATTCGAGCATGGGCGCGGCGTGGAGGACGGCGGAGCACAGGCCGGCGGCGAAGGGCTCCGCAGCGGCGCAGGCGATTGGAAGCGCTTCGAGGACAGGTAGGGGAGTGGGGACCGGGTGACGGAGTGGGACCGTTTGATCGGGCCAAAGGGAGAGAAAATCGCCGACCAGCGGGCTACGGAAGGACTTCAGCAGCGCTCGCGCAATCCAGGCGAGCTGGCCGAGGGCGAGCTTTTCGGAGGGGGATGGGTGCATGCAGTTCAGACCGGAGCGCGGGTAGCGGCGGCAGGGGCTGTGTAGCCGGCGAAATCGTGCCAATGAAGGGGCAGAGATTACGGAGGACGGCTTTATGCCTGAGCAGTGGGTACGTGTGGCCAGCAAAACGGAGGTGCCGGAGAACAGCGTGATCGGCGTACGGGTGGGGAAGCTGGATCTCGCGGTGTATCACCTGGAAGGGGATGAGTTCCGGGCTACCGAAAACGTGTGCACGCATGAGTATGCCCAACTCTCGGACGGATGGCTGGAAAACGGAGAGATCGAGTGTCCGCTGCATGCCGGACGGTTTGACGTGCGGACCGGGAAGCCGCTTTGTCCACCTGTGGAAAAGGACCTGCCGGTTTATGAGTTGCGAGTGGAGGGAGAGGATCTGCTAGTGAAGGTGCCGGGGTAGATCGGCTCAGAATAGCGGCGCACGAGTTCCCGCAGGGCACGTGGCGGATCGCGTTCCTTGCGCCGTCAGTCCGGATGGTGCCGCTGGTGCGGCAGTTCAATGCGTATGCCGAACGCAACACCCAGTTCGTGCGGCGTCGCGACTTGCCGAGTGGGGCGGCGGTGCTCGGGTTCAACCTGGGCCCCGAGTTACGCGTCGAACATCCGCTGAACACGCGGACCGCGTTCGCTGAGGGCAGCAGCTTTTACAGCGGGCCGAGTGCCAATCATGTGGTGACCGAGACGGACGGAGCGCAGACCGGCGCGATGATCATGCTGACCCTGCCGGGTGCTCGCCGTCTGCTCGGCCGGCCCTTGGGTGAGGTCGGCGATCGGCTGACCGATCCGGCCGACGTTCTGAGCCCCGGGGTGGCGGGCGAGATGACGGGCCGGCTGATGGAGGCGCAGTCGGACCGAGAGCGTCTGGCAATCCTGGAGCAGGCGGTGGAGCGGGGGTTTGCGGGTGGGAGCGGCGCGCCGCGTGAGATGTAATGGGTGTGGCACCGCCTGCAGGCCAGCATGGGAGGCGTGCGGATCAGCGCGCTCGCGCGGGAACTCGGTTGCAGCCGCAAGCACCTGACCGTGCGGTTCCGCCACGAGTTCGGGATTGCACCAAAGCTCTTTGCACGCATCCTCCGCTTCCACCACACCATTCGCCTGCTCGATCGCGAGCCGCCGCCCGGCTGGGCGGAGCTGGCGGCGATGTGCGGTTACGCCGACCAGGCGCATCTTACGCGCGAGGTCCATGCGTTCGCCGGCAGTTCGCCGGCCGCGTTCCTGCGCCGCCGGCTGCCCGACGACGGTGGGTTTGTCGACTAAGCCTGGCACCGTCACCCGGCGCTTCGCGCCGACCTTCCCCTCTCTCCTCGATTAACGTGCTGTGTGTGCCGTGAAGTAGGTTTTGAACGAGTCCGCCGATAGCGGCTGGGAGAAGTAGTAACCCTGCGCTAGGGGAACTCCTGCTTGTTTCAGCACCTCGGCCTGGTCTGCGGACTCTACGCCTTCCGGAACCACCGCCAGCTTGTTTGTCCTGGCCAAAGAAGCGATGCTCTTTAACGCAGCTGGTAACGGCTCCCCGGAGCACATTTGTGATACCAGCGCCTGGTCAATCTTGATCATCTCGACGTTGCACCGGGAGAGCACGATGACGTTGGACGCGCTACCGACATCATCCAGGGCGAGACGGACCCCAAGATCAACCGCGAGATTGAGGGCTTCGACCCCTATGCGATCCGGTACCCCGCGCTCGGTAATCTCGATTACTAGCCGGTGCTTTATCTCGATCAGGCCCGCTCTCGCCGCGAGATACCAAAGTGCGCCCCGGCCGATGATCTCTGGCGGGACGTTGAAGCTGATGTAAGCCTCGTGGCTTGTCAGCCAACTCAAGAACTCCGCGGCGATCTGTTCGAGCACCCAGTAGGTGAGATAACCGGAAAGAGGCGTCTCCTCAATGAGCGGAACAAATTCCGCGGGCTGCGCGATGCCCCACGGTCGCCGCCATCGGGTGAGAGCCTCGGCCCCTATGCACCGGCTGCTGTCCAACTCGACGATGGGCAGGTACTCAAGAAAAAATTCTCCGTTCTTCCCCGGCTGGTTGCGCAGGGGCGCCAAGCCCCGTTCCCGTCCCTGGATTTGAGCGGGCCGGTAACAGACCTTCAAGACGGACGTCTAGCTGTACCCCATATATCTCAGGCCTGTTGCATCAAAGGGGACACTTCATGAGTGCCGCACAGCCAACGATCAGGACCGAGATTATTCCGTACATCTTCTACCGCGACGTGCCTGCCGCGCTGGACTGGCTCGCGCGTGCGTTTGGCTTTACCGAGGTGATGCGCACCGGCACACCGAGCGGCGGCATGCATGCCGAAATGTCGTTGGGTACCCAGCGCATCATGATGGGGCAGGGAGCGACCCAGTGGGGCATGGTGAGCCCGCGCGAGGCGGGGACGGCAACCATGGGGGTGTTCGTTTATCTCGACGACGTGGATGCACATCACGCCCGAGCTGCAGCAGCTGGGGCGGAGATCGTCCACCCGCCGCACGACGAGTCCTATGGCCGCACCTACACGGCGCGCGACCTTGACGGCCATCCGTGGTTTTTTGCCACTCCGCCGCGGGAGTAGTCCGATACCGGCCAGCCTTTTTCGGCTGGCCGGTATCGAATGTTTATTTTGCACCCAGCTGAGATCTGCAAACAGAAGCTGAGTTTCTTCGCGGTCCTCCGCGTTAAAATTGATTATGAACGGACAGGCATCGAAGGTTGGCGTTGCAGACGGGGGCGCCCTTCCGTAGGTCGCAATGGATCTGCCAAGAATTCTAACGCGGAGAACCGCGGAGGTTCGCGGTGGAGTCATGTTCCTCTTTATGCTCGCTCAAACCCGCGCTTCAATTCCCAGTCCGTGACCCGGCGGTCGTATTCGAACTGTTCCCATTCGGCCGTATGAGCGTAATGAGCGATTACGTTTGCTCCAAATGCCTCTTTCAGCATGGTCGAATCCCTGAGCGCCTCGGTTGCCGCGCGCAGAGTTTTCGGCACGTCCCTAAGCCGCCGCTCCTGGTAAGCGTCTCCGGCAAATGGCGGCTCCAGTGGCGGCCGGTCTTCAATTCCTTTGATGCCGGCGGAGAGAAGGGCGGCGAACGCGAGATAGGGATTGATGTCAGCCCCCCCGATCCGGCACTCGACCCTGACCGAGCGGGTGTTCGCTCCACAGAGCCGAAAACCGGCGGTACGATTGTCGTGGCTCCACACGATCTTGGTGGGTGCGAAGGTCCCTACCTGGAAGCGTTTGTAGGAATTAACGTAAGGGGCAAGGAACCAAGTGATGTCGGGGGCATATGCCAGAAGTCCCGCGAGGAAAGTACGCATGACTTGGGACATGCCGTAATCGGCATGTTGATCGTAGAAAGCCGGCGTGCCGTCCCGGTCGGCAAGCGACATGTGAATGTGGCACGAGCTGCCCGCGAGCGCATAGTTCCACTTCGCCATGAAGGTAACCGCCTTGCCTTTCGAATGGGCAATTTCCTTGATCGCGTTCTTCAGAATTACGTGCCGGTCGGCCATCACCAGCGCGCCAGCGTAACAGATGTTGATTTCCTCCTGTCCCGGCCCCCATTCGCCTTTGGAGTTTTCAACCGGAATGTCAGAAACCTGCAGGTGATTGCGGATTGCGCGCATCACGCCTTCTTCCTTGCTGGTCTGGAAGATGTGGTAATCTTCGATGTAGTGGCCGGCAGTGACGAGGTCCCGATACCCTTTGTCGTGGATCGAGCGGTAATCCTCGTCGAACAGGTAGAATTCGAGTTCCGAGGCGAAATTCGCCGTATAGCCCAGGGCTTCCAGCCGCGCGAGTTGCCGCCTGAGCATTGCGCGCGGACTGTGGGCGATCGGAGCATGATTGTGGTGATCGACAAGGTCGCAGAGCACCAGCGCCGTGCCTTCGGTCCAGCTTGCCCTGCGGAGCGTCAAGAGGTCGGGCTTCAGGACGAAGTCGCCGTATCCCTTTTCCCAGTTGGCGGCGGCGTAACCGGAGACCGGCTCCATATCCATGTCATTGGCGAGAAGGTAGTCGCAGCCATGGGTCTCCTCATGCCCTGCGCTGAGGAAATACTCGGCCTGAAAGCGCTTGCCGACCAGCCGCCCCTGCATATCGGGAAAGCAGACGATCACGGTATCGATCGCGCCAACCGCCACGGCCTCGCGCAAGGCGTCAAGAGTGAGAATGCCGGACATCCTGTTTCAGCCCTCTTGTCGCTCAGCCTGCCATTTCGCCAAACTGCTTTTTCTTCGGCAAGTACTTCCCCTGCGTCGGACGTGCACGCGGAACAGTCCGTTATGGATACGATCTGTCTACGCGACCGCCACCGCGCCTTGCTCCGCTTGGCACGTGCGTGCCATGACTTCGGCGCCGGCAGTTGCCGGGCCATCGCCCAGGGAGGGAACATGCAGCGTATTCTGATGATCGGCGTTGTCTGCTGCGGCGTTCTGATCAGCGGGAGTGCTGTTTCGCATGCGGCAGAAGTCGCTATCGCCTGCAGTGCACTCGGCCAGGAATTGGAACTTTGCAAGCAGGGCGTGCAGGCCTGGGAGAAAGAGACCGGAAACACCGCGAAAGTTGTCCCTACACCCAACTCGGCGACCGACCGTCTGGCGCTTTATCAGCAGTTGCTCGCGGCCGGTTCGGGTGCGGTCGATGTATTCCAGATCGACATCACGTGGGCCGGAACTCTTGGCTCCTACATGATTGATCTGCACAAGTACGTCCCGAAATCGGCCCTCGATGCGGATTTCCCACGCATCGTCGGGGCCAATACCTTCCACGGAAAGCTCGTGGCCCTCCCGTGGTTCACCGATGCCGGGATTCTATATTACAGGAAGGATCTCCTGGACAAATACCACTTGCAACCACCCCAGACCTGGGAGCAGCTCAGCCAGGAAGCCAACACCATACAGGCGGGCGAGCGCGCGGCCGGTCATCCGAACTTCTGGGGCTATGTCTTCCAGGGCAAAGCGTATGAAGGCCTGACCTGCGACGCCCTTGAATGGGTGGCAAGCTATGGCGGCGGCACATTCATCGCATCGGATGGCAAAGTCACCGCTGATAACCCGAACGCGGCTAAGGCCATGGCGTGGGCGGCATCAACAGTCGGCAAGATCGCGCCCGAGGGAGTTCTGAACTACGAGGAAGAAGATGCCCGTGGCGTATTCCAGTCGGGAAACGCCGCCTTCATGCGGAACTGGCCCTATGCGTGGGCGCTCGTGCAATCGGAAGGCAGTGCTGTGCACGGCAAGGTCGATGTGGAACCGCTGCCGTCCGGAACGTCCGGCGGTCCTCATATCGGGACACTTGGAGGCTGGAACCTCTCCGTCTCGCGGTTCAGTCACCACCAGGCAGAAGCGGCTTCACTTGCGCGCTTCATGACTTCCTATGACGAACAGCGGTATCGCGCGATCCATGGTTCCTTTAATCCAACCATTCCCGCCCTTTATCACGATCCGGACGTCCTGAAAGCAGACCCGTTCTATGGCCGCATGTTCCCCACAATCCAGAATGCGCTCGCTCGCCCCTCAAGCGTGACCGGCCGCCTCTATGCGCGGGCCAGCGCGGCCATTTTTGATTCGGTGCACTCGGCGCTCAGCGGAACAACAAACCCGCAGGCCGCGATGGCCGACCTGGCGCGCCGGCTTCGTCAAATGTCCCACGGGGGGCGTTGGTGATCGTCAGGCGGCGCACTGGCGCCGCCCGCGTACGGCGGCGGGCCACCGTGGCCGTCTTCTTAACTCCGATGCTGGCTGTGCTCGCGCTGGTCGCCGCGTGGCCCCTGTTGCGGACGATCTTGTTCGGCTTCACCGATGCGCAGCTCGGGGCGGGGCCGGCGAACTTTGTCGGATTGTCCAACTTCAGTTCTCTTTTCGGCGACCCGGGGTGGTGGCGATCGGTTGCGAACACGTTGATTTTCACCGTGCTTTCCGTCTCGCTAGAAGCAGTGCTGGGGATGGTGATCGCGCTTGCGCTCAACCGCCCTTTTCGCGGACGCGGGCTGGTTCGCGCGGCGGTCCTGGTTCCCTGGGCGGTGCCGACCGTGGTTTCGGCCAAGCTATGGGCCTGGATGCTCAACGATGTATTCGGAATCGTGAACGCGGTGCTTGTTGATGTTGGATTGCTGGCGAGGCCGGTCGCATGGGTCGCCTCGCCCCACACCGCACTCATCTCGGTCGTGCTTGTGGACGCGTGGAAAACGACCCCATTTGTCGCTTTGCTGCTACTCGCCGGGCTGCAGGTCATTCCCGACGAGCTTTATGAGGCCGCCCGCATCGATGGTGCGGGACCCGCGCAGACCTTCCACTTCATCACTCTTCCGTTGCTGCGGCCGGCACTTCTGGTCGCACTGATTTTCCGCTCACTCGACGCACTGCGGGTCTTCGACGTTATCTATGTCATGGCCGGGGACAACCCAGCGAGCATGTCGATGTCCGTTTACGCGCGCCAGCAACTGGTGGAGTTCCAGGATGCCGGATACGGTTCGGCCGCAGCGGTACTGCTCTTTGTCGTCGTAGCGATTGTGACTGTGATCTACGTTCGTGCCGGCCGGTTATGGCAGGAAACATGAGCAAGCGGATGTTGCTCCGGGGCCTGGCGACCGCGGGATTCTACCTGCTGATCGCGGCCATCCTTGTTTACACGTTGTTTCCATTCTACTGGGCGGTTGTTTCGTCCCTACGTTCCGGGTCTGCGCTGTTCAGCATATCGCTGCTTCCTCTGCATCCCATCTGGGACAACTACGCAGCCGTGTTCCGCGTCCAGCCATTCGCACGGAACATTTTCAACTCGGCGCTCGTCGCGACACTAGTGGTGTTGATCTCGCTTGCCCTTTCGCTCAGCGCCGCCTACGCCCTCGGCCGGTTACGGTTTGCCGGCCGGCGGACACTGCTGATGAGCATTCTTGGCGTTTCGATGTTTCCGCAGATTGCGGTGCTCTCCGGCATGTTCGATCTGATCCGTACGCTGGGTCTCTACAATACGCCTTGGTCATTGGTGCTCTCCTATCTCATCTTCACCCTGCCGTTCACCGCTTGGGTGCTGACTGCTTTCATGCGTGAGCTGCCGCGCGAGCTCGAGGAGGCGGCGATCATGGATGGCGCACGACCTCTTACGATCATCTCACGCATATTCCTGCCGCTGCTCGCCCCAGCCATGGTAACGACCGGCCTGTTGGCTTTCATCGCCGCGTGGAATGAGTTTCTGTTTGCACTCACGTTTACTCTGAGCCCGGAGGAGCGAACCGTGCCGGTGGCGATCGCGCTGATTTCGGGGGCGTCCGCGCATGAGTTGCCGTGGGGGCGGATCATGGCGGCTTCAGTCATTGTGACGCTGCCGCTGATCGCGCTGGTGCTCGCGTTCCAACGGCGGATTATTGCCGGCCTGACTGCCGGCGCGATTAAGGGATAATTCGGTCCTAGCCCCGCGGGTCGCGCCGACTGTTCTTCGCGTCCTGCAAGGGAGCCAATGGAAAGGCTTACCGTTGCAGCCCGCGACATCCGATCCGCGTGACTTCGGGTTACACAAGTACAGCCCCAGGTGCGAGGGTTACCTGGCCGAGATCATCTGCGAGGCCGAGGAGTGCTTTGAGGATCTCATTGAGACGGTCGAAGGACGCCCCGACTGCGAGCGGCATGGCCGCCGGATCAAACTCAATTTGCCCCCAAATGGGCTGCAACCGCTATTGCTACAAATCGAGATCGACGGAGGCGAGCCAGTAGGTACCGTACACGTGTTCGATATTGTTCAGACTGAAACCTCTGGCCGACGCGGCGGCATCAGGGTCGGCGCGGTCGTTATTCCGTGACTGTGAGGCTGGAAGGTCGCTGCCTAGAACTCTCTGCACCCGCTGTGGGGATGCTACCGGATCGGCGCTGCGGGGCACGGTCAGCCATACCCAGGCGAGGTTCAGCCCGAGCAGGGCGGCGGTCACGATGAACACCCAGGCCAGGCCGAAGCTGGCCGCGACAAGGCCGCCGGTCAGGGGGCCAAGGGACGTACCCATGAACGAAGCAGAAGAGGTAAGGCCATAGACGAAGCCTCGATTGGCGGGTGAGACCAGGCGGCCGACCAGGGCGTTCGCGGTCGGCAGAATGCCGCCGATAAAGCAGCCGACGCCGAACCGCTCGGCAAGGAAGGCCCAATAGGAGTGGGCGAAGGCCTGAGGGGCGGTGAGACAGGCCGCTCCGGCCAGGCAAATCAGCAACACGCGGCGGTAGCCGATTTCGTCGGAGCGTCTGCCCAGGAAGGGGGAGGCGAGAACGTCCGCGACACCTGTGATGGAGAAGGCGGCGCCGGCGAGAGTGGCGAGCTGGGGCACGGGCCCAAGGATCTGTTGGACATACAGGGTGATGACAGGCTGGACCGCCTGGACGGCGAATTGCGCCAGCAGAAGGACGACAAGCAGCGCGGCCAGGCCGGTCGTGCCGGTGACGATGGCGAGTGCCGCAGCGAAGGAGGTGCCGCGGCGCTGGCTTTCCGGCGGGGGCACAAAGCGCTCCGGCACAATCAGCCAAGACAGGAAAAAGGCGGTGGCGGAGAGTGAAGCGGAGAAGAAAAACGGGGCTCGATAACCGCCGACCAGATCGGCGATGCCTCCGCCCAGCACCGGGCCGATGAGGGAGCCAACTAGCTGGCCGGTGGAAAGCCAGCCGAGGGAGTAGCCGAGGCGCTGGTCCGGCACCTGGCTGGCCACAAGGGCGATGGCAGCGGAATTGAAGCCCGCAAAGAATCCCATCAGCAGGCGAAAAGCGAACATCTGCCAAACGGTCTGGGAAAGGCCGACGAGCCCGGTGAACACGGAGATGCCAAAGGCGGAACGCAGGACCATGATCTTGCGGCCGTAGCGGTCGGCCATGCGGCCCCAGACGGGCGCGGCGAAGGCTCCGACAAAAGATGTGACCGCCGCGAGCATGCCGGCCCAAAGGTCGATCGCAGCTTTGTTGTGGACGCCGACCTCGGGGAGGAACAGCGGCATAATCGGCGCCAGGATGGTGAAGGAGATGCTCATCACGAGCTGCAGGCCGACCATGCTCCAGAGCGTGACGCGCCAGCGCGGGTTGACGGCAGGCGGATAGGACGGGGTCGGCATGGCAGGCGGCAGATTGCGGCGAGCTTGCGGGGCGGACAAGAAACGGGCCTGCGCGGACACCACATAGGCGGCATGGCGGAGGCGATGCTGATAACGCGAGAGCGGATCGCGGAGACGGAACACGTGATCCGGCGGTATGTGCGATGGACCCCGGTGATCAGGGCGGACGCGGCGGATTTCGGGCTGGGGGCGGCGCCACTGGTGTTAAAGCTGGAGCTGCTGCAGCACTCAGGCTCGTTCAAGCCACGCGGCGCATTCGCGAATTTGCTGCTGCGGGACGTGCCGGCGGCGGGGGTAGTGGCCGCCTCGGGGGGCAATCATGGCGCGGCGGTGGCGTGTGCGGCGCGGCGGCTGGGGGTGAAGGCGACGATTTTCGTGCCCTCAATTACGTCGCCGGCGAAGCTAGAGCGGATCCGGGGCTATGGGGCCGAGCTGATGGTTGGCGGCGAGCGGTATGCGGATGCGCTGGCCGCGAGCGAGGCCTATGTGGCGGAGACCGGTGCACTGGCGGTGCACGCGTACGATCAGGTGGAGACGCTGTTGGGGCAGGGTTCTGTGGGGTTGGAACTGGAGGCCGATGCGCCGGAGGTCGAACTCGCTGTTGGTCGCAGTGGGCGGCGGCAGGCTGATTGGCGGGATCGCGGCGTGGTACGCGGGCCGGGTTAAGGTCGTGGCGGTGGAGTCAGACGGCGCGCCGACGTTGCATGCGGCGTTCGCGGCGGGGCGGCCGGTGGATGCTCCGGCTGGCGGGATCGCGGCGGACAGCCTGGCGCCGAAGCGGGTGGGGAAGCTGGCGTTCGCGATTGCCCGGAAGTTTGTGGCGCCGGAGGTGGTGCTGGTCAGCGATGAGGATATCCGGCAGGCACAGAGGGCGTTGTGGGAGGGGCTGCGGGTGCTAGCGGAGCCGGGAGGCGCGGCGGCTTTAGCCGCGCTGCTTTCCGGCCGGTATCGGCCGACGGCGGGGGAGCGGGTGGCGGTGCTGGTGTGCGGGGGGAATGGCCCCCAACCCTCACCTGGCGCGCGCGGCGGCGACGTGTGATGTGGTCGCTTACGCTGCCGCGGCCACGCGGGTGATAAATTCACGAGTAGTTTCGGTGAGACGACCGCGCGCCTGCAGCAGGTTGCCGCCGATCAGCAGCATGACATCGGGACCGTAGAAGGCGAGGAGTTCGGGCACGCGGGCGAGGGTCATGCCGCCGGCCGGGACCGGCAGAGCGCTGCCGGCGCGGGCGGCTGCCGCGATTCGGCGGCAGGTGGTTTCGGAATATCCGAAACGGCCGCCATGGTTTGGGAAGATGACTGCGTCGGCGCCGATGAGGGGAAAGAGGGTGCCGATCAGCAGCTCCGGAGCGATACGGGCGGCACCGCCCATCGTGGGATGGGCGAGCAGGGCCAGGGTCGGGAACTCATGGGCGAGGGCCTGGACGTTGGCGAAGCCGGCAAGCATGGGCGCGACCATAACAGTGTCGAGGCCTTCAGTGGCCGCAATGCGGGCCTGGGTGCGGAGGGCGTCGAGGCTGCCGGAGAGGCTGGGGACATAGTGCGTCAAACGGCCAGTTGCGGCGGCGGCGCGGCGGGCGGCAGCAGCGCAGAGGGGCACGCGTCGGGCGAAGGGGGAATAGGGTTGGTCGGCGAGGCCGTGGTCATCCTTGACGAAGTCGATGCCGCCGCGAGCGAAACGCTCGACCAGATCGGCCAGGCGCTCGGACGGCAAGCCCTGGGGTTTGATGGCGGCGCAGGTCATGGCGCGGTTGGGGGCGTTGGCGCGGGCGCGCAGGCCGGCGATGCCGTGGCCAGGCCCAGGGAAACCGGGAGGTGGGTCGAGGCCGACCAGGGTGACGTCGGGATGCAGCGAGGTGTTGCCGAACGCCATGTTCAGGAGCTGGGCGGCATCGGTGCCGACGGTGGCGGTCGCGAGGGCGATGCGGACGTCGAAGAGGTTGCCGCCGCGGTGGCTGATGGAGTCCACGTGGCCGACGATGTCGGCGTGGATGAATTCGTCGGTGATGGCGTCGAGCGGCATTTCCACGCTTTGCTCAATGGCGATGGCGCGAGCGCGGGCCTCAATGGCAGCGGGATCGGAGTGGACGCGGTAAGTGGCGGTGAAGCGGGTCACGGGGGGCAGTGTGGGTAAAAGCCGAACAGCTTACCCGCGGCGGCGGGGAGGACAATGTCCCTCGTTGACGATCTCGGCATGAAGCAGGCGCTGGAGAGGACGAGGCTTTTGTTGCGGGATGCGCTGTGAGGAAGCCTGCCAAGGTAAGCCATCAAGCGAGACCGGCCCAAGTTGGAAACGAAAAGCGCCCCGCCAATCCTGCTCGCATCCGCAACAAGCATCGTGTGCAACCAATATTTCTACAGCATTTCCGTTTGTTCTTGCCTTAAGTCACCTGGCCGCGTATGTTGATAAGGGAGGTCTTTGCTGGGGGGCCTTCTTGTAGCCGCAGCTTCGGCTACCGGATCGGGAATTAACGTTCGACGCATCTGGGGCGCGTCTAGATGGCGCAGGGAGTGGTCCGATGCCGATCGTGCAAAATCGACGCCGTTTCGTGGGGAATCTCGCACTCACCGGAGCCGCCGGCTTGGCCGGGGTTGGGGCTGCCGGGTTCGGCGGTGCAGTTCGGTCGCGTGCCGCAGAGCCCCCGCCAGAAGTCACCACGATTCGCCTTTCCAAACTACTGCCCGGTCTCTGTATTGCACCGCAGTATGCAGCGCGAGACCTGCTGAAGTCGGAGGGCTTCGAGAATATCCGCTATATCGGATCGACGATGGCAAACCAGCACGATCAGATCATTCGCGGCGAGATCGATCTCAGTTTACATTTTGCGGCACCTACGGTCATTTGCGATCGACAGTGCCAAGCCGATTACGATCCTGGCCGGAATACATGTCGGTTGCTTCGAGCTGTTCGCCCGCCAAGGTATCGATAGTATTGTGGATTTAAAGGCCAAGTCCGTCGGTGTTCAAGGCCTGCGCACGAGCCAGCATGTATTTCTGAGCGTTATGGCTGGCTACGTCGGGCTGGACCCCGCAAACGATATCCGCTGGATTTCAAGTCCTTCGGAAGGAGCGCGAGACCTGTTCGCCCAGGGCAAAACCGATGCGTTCCTCGGCTTTCCGCCCGACCCCCAATACTTGCGTGCCCGCAACATCGGCCGTGTGATCGTCAACAGCGCAGTGGACCCGCCCTGGTCCCAGTATTTCTGCTGCATGGCGATCGCTCATTCAGATTTCGTGCGGAAGTATCCTGTCGCAACGAAACGGGCGTTGCGTGCGCTCCTGAAAGCCACCGATTTGTGCGCCTCCGATCCGGTGCGGGTCGCCCGGATGATGGTCGATGGTGGGTTTACCGATAGCTTCAACTATGCGGTGCAGACCCTGAATGAGGTTCCGTATGGCGTGTGGCGAGACTATGATCCCGAGGACACGGTGCGCTTTTACGCTTTGCGCCTCCAGGAAGTGGGGATGATCAAATCGACCCCGCAGAAGATCATTGCTGAAGGCACGGACTGGCGTTTCTTCAATGAACTCAAACAGGAACTGAGGGCCTGATCGACGCGGACCCGTGGTAGCATACGGAGGGGTGCGATGATTATTGCGCAAAGTCGGCGCCGCTTCCTGACCAACGTCGCACTCGCCGGAGCCGCTGGTGTCGGCGGGGTTGGCGCGGCCGGGCTTGGCGGCGGGCGCAAATCCCTCGCCGCGGAGCCGCCGCCGGAGGTCACCACCGTCAGCTTCAACCACTCGGGCGTCTCGTGTGAGGCACCGAAATACGTGGCCGAAGAGCTGCTGCGTGCGGAGGGCTTCACCGATATCCGTTACGAATCCACCTCCGAATTGCCAGGCCAGTGGATCACCGAGGACGAGTCGCACTGGACCTGGTCCGTCGTGCCGGATCTGATCGAGGCGGTGGACGCCGGAACGTCGGTCGTGATGGTGGTGGGGCTACATGTCGGCTGTTTCGAATTATTCGCGCACGAGCCCATCCATACCGTCGCCGACTTAAAGGGTCGAACCGTGGGCGCACGAAATCACGGAAGTTCCACGCAGTTGGTGAGGATCATGGCCAGCATGGTCGGGCTCGACCCGGATAAGGACATCCACCGGGCCATCGATCCGTCGACGAATCCAAAGGATTTATTCATCGAGAAGAAGATCGATGCGTTCTTCACGACGGCGCCACGAACTCAGGAACTGCGCGCCCGCCACATCGGGCATTCGATCCTGAACACCGCGACGGACGGTCCCTGGTCGCAGTATTTCTGTTGCATGCTGGCGGGCAACGCAAAATTTGTCCGCAAGTATCCGGTGACGACCAAGCGCTTGTTGCGAGCCATTCTCAAGGCGATCGACCTCTGCGCCGCCGACCCCGAAGGCGCCGCGAGGTTGACCGTCGACCGAGGCTTCGCCGCCAACTATGACTATGAACTGCAGGCGTTGCGGGAACTGCCCTACGGCGTCTGGCGGGACTACGACCCGGATGACTCGCTCCGCTTCTACGCGCTTCGGCTGAACGAGGCCGGTTTCCTCAAGTCCACTCCACAAAAGATCATCACCGAGGGCACGAATTGGCGCTTCCTCAACGAACTCAAGCGCGAGCTGAAGACGTGACGAAGGTGTGACAGGCAAGGAGGCCTCGATGCCGATCGCGCAGAGCCGACGCCGTTTCCTCACCAATGTCGCATCGGCCGGAGCCGCCGGCCTCGGCGGCGTTAGTGCCTTTTGGCTCGGCAACGAGCCCAGATCCTTCGCCGCCGAACCGCCGCCGGAAATTACCGCCGTCCGATTCCAGAAGGATCCTGCCACCTGCATTGCCCCGGAGGCAGCCGAGGACCTGCTGCGCGCCGAGGGCTTCACCGAGATCCACTACGTCGAAAGCACAGATGCACACGCGCGGCGCGCCGTGGCCGAGAATTCGAGCCTTTTGGCGAGCATGATCGCCCACGGCGAAGTGGATTTTGGCCGAGATCCGGCGCCGGATCACATCTGGGCCATGGAAGCGGGCGCACCGATCACCGTTTTGACGGGCCTTCACACCGGGTGCTTCGAAATCGTAGGTAAACCCGATATCCGGAGCATCACGGATCTCAAGGGCAGGGCTGTTGGAGTGAACTCAGGAGACCCCACCGACCAGTTGATTCTAAAGATTATCGTGAGTTATGTCGGAGTCGATCCTACCCGGGACATCCATTGGGTCATGAGGGGTTTTCGGGAGCCGATCGAGCTTTTTGTCGAAGACAAGATAGATGCGTTTCTGATCTCATCGCCATTCAACCAGGAGGTACGTGCCCGCAAAATTGGCCATGTGATCCTCAGTAGCGTGCTGGATCTCCCGTGGTCACAGTATCATTGCTGCATGTTGGCGACCAGCACTGCGTTCGCCAACAAGTATCCAGTGGCCACGAAGCGCGTGCTGCGCGCCATTCTCAAGGCTGCCGACCTTTGCGTATCCGACCCAGCGCGGATTGCACAATCGATGGTCGATAACGGACTCGCCGAGCGCTATGACTATGCGTTACGAGGACTCAGCGAAGTTCGATTCGATGTTTGGCGCGAGTACGATCCGGCTGACACACTTCGGTTTTATGCGCTGCGGATGCTGGAAGCCGGCCTGATCAGGTCGACACCACAGAAGCTTATCGCCGAGCATACGGATTGGCGCTTCCTCAATGAAGTCAAACGCGAGCTGAAGGCCTGAGCCATGCGAGACGGCACGAACATGTTGATAACGCGGGATCCATAACAGCAGGAATGGTCCGATGCCGATCGAGGAAAGTCGACGCCGTGTTCTGACCCACCTTGTGATGGCCGGTGCTGCCGGCCTCAGCGGGCTTGGTGGTGTCTACCTCGGAGGCTCCGGAACATCCATCGCCGCGGAGCCGCCGCCGGAAACAACCACTATCCGGATGTCCAAGTCGACCAACATCTGTTTCGCTCCAGTCTTGGTCGCCGAAGAGCTGCTTCGGACCGAAGGATTTACCGACGTGCGTTATGTGGCGGGAGCTGGCGGTTTCAGCTTCCCGGAGTTTGTCGCACGTGGTGACGTTGACCTTGCTGCGTCCTTTGCGGGGACTGTCGTCTACCACCTCGATAAGGGCTTGCCCCTCATGGGGCTGGCGGGGTTGCACGCCGGCTGTTACGAACTTTTCGCCTACGAGCCCGTCCGGACCATCGGCGATCTCAAAGGCCGGCGCGTCGGCATACAGACTTTTAGCTCAAGCGCGCACCTTTATCTCTCGATCATGGCTCGACGGATCGGGCTCGATCCCCGATCGGACATTGTGTGGGTAACCGCGCCCGATGGGAACGCATTGGAACTGTTCGCCAACCGGAAAACTGATGCCTTTCTCGCATTCCCGCCCGAGCCGCAAGAGCTAGGAGACCGGAAACTCGGCCAGGTCATTCTCAGCACGGCGACCTATAAACCTTGGTCCGAGGCACTTTTGCTGCGTACTTTATACCAACAGGACCTGGTTCCAGCAGCACCCGATAGCGGCCAAACGTGCCGTCCGTGCCATACTCAAGGCAGCAGACTTCTGCAGCGCACAGCCGGAACATGCGGCCCATCTTCTCGTTGATCGTGGGTTCACCCCCCGCTATGGCTACGCGCTGAAGACGATATCAGACATCCCGTACGCCGCCTGGCGGGATTTCGATGCCGAGGACAGCATGCGCTTCTATGCCCTGGGGCTTTATGAAGCGGGCATGATCAGCTCGAGCCCGAACAAAATCCTGAGCGAAGGCGCTGACTGGCGCGCGCTGAACGAGCTCAGGCGTGAGCTGAAGGCCTGATTCACGCGCACCAGCGATAGCATACGGGGGGTACAATGATTATTGTGCAGAGTCGACGCAGCTTCCTGACCAACCTCGCATTCACGGGAGCCGCTGGTCTCGTCGCCGCTCGCGCCGCCGGTCTGGGCGGCGGGGGTCGATCGCTCGCGGCGGAGCCGCCGCCGGAAATCGCCACGATCCGCTTCGAGAAGGACCCAATCACCTGCATCGCGCCGCAGGTTGCGCACGAGCTGCTGCGCGCCGAGGGCTTCACGGAAATCCAGTTCATTGAACTGACGGACGCGCACGTACGGAGTGATCCACTGACTCCGATCGGCGGCATGCTTGCGCGCGGGGAGGTCGATTTCGCGAGGGATTATGCGGCGTCGTACGTCCTCGAGATGGAAGCTGGCCTTCCGATCACTCTTTTGGCCGGCTTGCATTCCGGATGCTTCGCGGTATTCGCCAAGGACGACATCCGGCGCATCGAGGACTTGAAGGGGAGAACCGTAGGCACGGAATTTGACGATGAAAACCTGCTGCGCATCGTGGTTAGCTTGGTCGGGCTCGATCCTGCAAAGGACATCCGCTGGCTCACGACGGAATCTCCGGCACCACTCGATCTTTTCTTGCAGGGTAAAATCGACGCGTTCCTGGCTAGCCCACCGGTAGTCCAGGAAGTACGCGCCCGGAAGATCGGCCATGCGATCGTCGACGCAATGGTGGATCGCCCGTGGTCCGACTATTTTTGTTGCTACCTGGCAACGCGCTCGGAGTTCGTCCAGAGATATCCGATAGCCACGAAACGCGTCATGCGTGCTATTCTGAAGGCAGCCGATTTGTGTGTGTCTGAGCCGAAACGAATTGCGCAGCTTCTGGTGGATGAGGGATATGCTACGCGCTATGATTACGCCCTGCAGTCGTTGGCGGACGTCCGCTATGCTTGGCGGGATTACGATGTCGACGACACGCTGCTGTTCTACGCAGTACGGATGTACGAAGCGGGCATGATCAAGTCCAGTCCCCAACAGCTGCTTGCAAAGCACACGGACTGGCGCTTCCTCAACGAACTCAAGCGCGAGTTGAAGACGTGAGCGTGCGCGCTGCTTCGATCGCGCTCCTCGGCGTGCTGGCGGCGTCAACGCCGGGCGACGACCCGGTTGTGCACGACAATTCGGGGCTGCCCGTGATTGGCAAGGCGCCGGATTTTGATTTACGCGCGCACGACGGGACGGAGGGGGCGCTCGATCAGTTCCGCGGCAAAGTCGTGGCGGTCACCTTCATCTTCGCCTCATGCTCTGCCACCTGCCCAATTCTCACGGCCAAGATGGCGACCATCCAGGATCGCCTCGGAAGCGATTTTGGATCTAAAGTCATGTTCCTGTCGATCACTGTAGATCCCGAACACGACACCTCGGACATATTGAAGCGATACGCACAGACGTTCGGCGCCGACCCGGCCGGCTGGAAATTTCTGACAGGCTCGCCGGAGGCGATCCGCAAGATTGAACACCGTTATGGTGTGTTCGCTGCCCGGGCGCCCGATGGCAGTCTGGATCACACCAACCTGACGTCATTGATCGACCCGCGTGGCATGTTACGTGTGCAATATCTCGGGGTGCGCTTCGACCCGGAGGCGTTTCGCCATGACCTCCTGAGCCTGGAGGAAAAATCGTAACACAGATTCGTCAGATCCTGCGACTGAACCTTAGCGATGCGCAGAAAGCGTTACTACCGGAGTGGCTTGCCCGCCGGCACCCACGCATTGGGCTGCTTCGCCTGACTTCGGTTGTTCTCGCTTGGGTCCGTAGCGTGGCGGTCGGTTTCGTTGCGCGCATCCCAGCCCGTGTAGAAACCAAACTCCTGCTCGCGTTCCTGGCGATGGTCGCCCTGCTTATCACCCTGGGGGCGGTCGGGCTGAGTGTGCTCGGGGACGCCAACCGGCGAACCGACGATCTGATCCGGTTACAGCGGAAAATCGCCGCCTACCGCCAGGTGCAGCAGGACACGACGGCGCAGCTTTATGGCGTGTCCTCGGCACTGCTGCAATCGAATGACCAAGCGCTTGCCGCGGCCCTAGGACAGCTTAACCGCTTCGGCTACGACCTCGAGCGGCTGCAGTTCATCGCTAAGGATGAGGCGGAACTGTCCAGTCGGGTGAAGCAGGCCTACGATCAGTTCGTTAGCGACGTCACACAGGCAGTGGACCTGATTCGTGCCGGACGCGTCACCGAAGCGCGCGAAATGCAATCGGCACAGGCCGCTCCGCTGGCGGACCGCCTGGAGCGCTTGACAAATCAACTGGTCAATCGAGCCGAGGCTGACATGGTCGCCGGGATCGTGGCGAGCCAGCGATCCTATGCCAACTCGCGAACGGTGGTCATCGTATTCGTGTGCGGGAGCGTGGTGCTCGCGCTCGTGCTTGGCTATGCCATTTCCTGGTCGCTGATCGGGCCGGTCACCGAGATCGAAGCCCGACTCCGCAAGATCGCCGCAGGCGATTACACGGCACGTGTCGATGTCGAAAACCGCGACGAACTGGGCACGCTGGCCGCCAACGTCAACCGGATGAGCGTGGCGCTGGAGGCGCGCACCCGCGATCTGCACGAGGCCCTCGCATATCAAACCGCGATTTCCGAGGTGCTTGGCGTGATCAGCCGCTCGCCAACCGCACTGGGGCGGGTGTTGGACGCGATCTGCGGGATTGCGGCGCGACTTTGCGAGGCTGAGTACGCGATTTGCTGCATGTTGCGGGATGGCCGATACTACGTCGCGGGATCCAACAATGCGGCAGATGCGTACGTGAGCTACATCGCGGAGCATCCAATCCAACCGGGGCGTGGTTCACTTGTTGGCCGCGTAGCGCTCGAGCGAAAGACCATTCACGTGCCGGACTGCCTGGCCGACACCGAATACACGGCACTTGATTATCAACGCATTAGTCACGCTCGAACGGTGCTTGGAGTCCCGCTGCTCCGCGATGGCCTTGCCATAGGTGTCATTGGTCTTGCACGCAATGTCGTCAAGCCGGTCACCGATAAGCAGATTCAGCTCGTTGAAACCTTTGCCGATCAGGCGCTCATCGCCATTGAGAACGCGCGCCTGTTCGAAGAGGTGCAGGCGCGTACGCGCGAGCTTCAAGAGGCCCTTGAATATCAGACCGCGATCTCTGAGGTGCTGGCCGTCATCAGCCGTTCGCCGAACGAACTGGGACCGGTGCTGCACGCGATCTGCGCAATCGCGACACGACTCTGCCAGGCTGAGGTACTCGGCTTTCTGGACGTTGCAGGACGGCAAGTATCACCACGCGGCGTCGGACGGCCAGGATGCCGAGTCCGTACGTTATTACGGGGAACACCCAATCGCACCCGGGCGTGGCTCCGCCGTCGGCCGTGTCGCGCTCGAACGGCGCACACTCTACCTGCCTGACGTCCTGGCCGATCCAGAGTACACCCTCCTCGACTTCCAACGCGTCGGTCAGTTTCGAACGGTGCTTGGAGTCCCGCTGCTCCGCGATAGTGTTGCCATCGGTGTCATTGGTCTTGCACGCAACATCGTCAAGCCGTTCACCGATAAGCAGATTAAGCTCGTTGAAACCTTCGCCGATCAGGCGCTCATTGCTATCGAGAACACACGCCTGTTCGAGGAAGTGCAGGCGCGTACGCGCGAGCTGCAGGAGGCGCTCGAATATCAGACCGCGACCGCGGAGGTGCTTGGTGTCATCAGCCGTTCGCCTGGCGAGCTAAAGCCGGTATTGGACGCGATCTGTGAGGTCGCAGCGCGGCTCTGCCAGGCAGAATACTCGGCTTTCTGGACGTTGCAGGACGGCAAATACCACTACCACGCGGCGTCCGACAGCCAGCCGGCCGAGGCCGTCCGTTACTACGTCAAGCACCCGATCGCACCAGGGCGCGGCACCTCGACGGCCCGAGCGGCTCTCGAGTGTCGCACTATCCACATGCCTGATTGCCTGGCCGACTGCGAATATACCGGCCACAATTACCAGCGAGCCGCTCAATATCGAACTTTGCTCTCGGTCCCGTTGCTCCGTGATGGGGTTGCCGTGGCCGTCATTACCCTCGCGCGCAACATCATCAAGCCATTCACCGCCAAGCAGATCAAGCTGGTCGAAACCTTCGCCGATCAGGCGCTCATCGCCATCGAGAACACGCGGCTCTTTGATGAGGTGCAGGCGCGCACGCGCGAGCTCGATCGCTCGGTGCAGGAGCTGCAGGCGCTGGCCGAGGTCGGGCGGGCGATCAGCTCAACGCTTGATCTCAGGGTGGTGCTGAAGACTATCGTCGATCGCGCGGTTGGGCTCGCCGGCTGCGATGCCGGATCGATCTTTTACTACCGTGCCGAAACCGGCACGTTTGATCTCGGCGAAACTACGGGACTCGATGAGGAGGTGATTGCCCGATTTCGGAAGCTCGACATCACCGCGCTAGGGACGGGCCAGGGTGAGGCGATCGCCAATCGTCAGCCCTTGCAGCTTCCGGACCTCACCGAGCGGCCGAGCAATCCCCTGCGCGACGCGGCCATTGAAGCAGGACTGCGTGCCGCGCTTATCGTCCCGCTGATCGGGGCCGAGGGGCCGCTCGGCACGCTCGTCCTGCAGCGGCGCGTGGAAGGCGAGTTCCTGCCCGCAATAATCAGCCTCATGCAAACCTTCGCGGATCAGTCGGTGATCGCGCTTCAGAACGCGCGTTTGTTCGAGGAGATTGCCCGGCAGAGACACGAGCTCGAGCTGGCGAGCCAACACAAGTCGCAGTTCCTCGCCAACACCAGCCATGAGCTGCGCACACCGCTGAACGCGATCCTTGGCTATACCGAACTCATCCGCGATGGGATCTACGGCAAGGTGCCCGATAATATCCGCGAAGTCTTAGAACGCGTGCAGAGCAACGGCCGTCATCTGCTCGGTTTGATCAATGACGTTCTCGATCTATCGAAAATCGAAGCCGGGCAGCTTGCCCTTTCGCTTGGCGGCTACTCCATGAAGGAGGTCGTTGAAACCGTGGTTTCCGCAACCGAAGCCATGGCATCAGAAAAGGATTTGACACTCAGAGCAATAATTCCGGACGATCTGCCCCCAGGCGAAGCGGATGAACGAAGGATCACGCAGGTGCTGCTGAATCTGGTTGGTAATGCGATCAAGTTCACCGAATCCGGTGAGATCACTATCGCTGCAACCGCGGCTCATGGCGCGTTCCAGGTTGCAGTCGCCGATACTGGTCCTGGAATTGCCCCCGAGGATCAGCCTGTGGTGTTCGATGAATTCCGGCAGCTTGACAGTTCCAGCACTCGGGCGAAGGGCGGAACGGGCCTCGGTCTTGCCATCTCCAAACGGATTGTCGAGCTGCACGGCGGGCGTATCTGGGTCGAGTCCGAACCGGGGCGGGGATCGTGCTTCCGATTCACGGTACCAGTGCGCGCGACTTCGCGGAGTGCGACTGAATGAGGCAACGCATTCTTGTCGTCGAAGACCAGGAGGATAATCGCCGCATACTGCGCGACCTGCTGAACAGCGCCGGGTTCGAACTGATGGAGGCAAGCACTGGGGATGAAGGGGTGCGGTTGGCCGAATTGAACCGTCCCGATCTGATCCTGATGGATGTGCAGATGCCGGTGCTCGATGGCTATGAGGCCACGCGGCAAATCAAGGCAAAGGCTGAGCTCCGCCAGATCCCCATCATCGTCGTTACGTCGTACGCACTGAGCGGCGAGGACGCCAAGGCAATGGAGGCCGGTGCGGATGCGTATGTCGCGAAACCGTATAGCCCGCGTGAACTACTGGCGATCGTGCGCCGGTTCCTGCCACAGCACGGGAACTGAGCCGTCATGCGAACACCGCCGCTTATTCTGGTAGCGGACGATAATCCTGCTAATGTAGATATCTCCCGAACACGGCTGGTCGCGCATGGCTATGCAATCATCACTGCGGCAGATGGACAGGAGGCGCTGTCCAGCGCCCGAGAGAACCAGCCTGATCTGATTCTGCTGGATGTAATGATGCCAAAGCTCGATGGTATCGAGGTGACGAGACGGCTGAAAGGTGATCCTTCAGTTTCCTTCACGCCGATTATCCTGGTCACCGCACGAACTGACGTTAAGGATGTGGTGGCGGGACTCGATGCCGGCGCCGATGATTACCTGACAAAACCCTTTGATCATGCGGCGCTGCTTGCGCGTGTGCGGTCTATGCTGCGGATAAAGGCGCTGCATGACACTGTCGAGGCCCAGCGCGAAGAGCTTGCATCCCTCAATGCCGACCTGGAGCGGCGGGTGGCAGAGCAGGTATCTGAGATCGAGCGAATTGGACGGCTCCGACAATTCCTGGCTCCGCAGCTTGCGGAAATGATTGTTGCCTCGGGCGACGAGGGGGTTTTTGAAAGCCACCGGCGCGAGATCGTCGTTCTGTTTTGTGACTTACGTGGCTTCACGGCGTTTTCCGAGACCACGGAGCCGGAGGAGGTCATGGCCGTGCTGCAGAGCTATCATGCCGTCGTGGTCCCGCTCATTCATCGGCGAGAAGGCACAATAATGCACTTCGTTGGGGACGGGCTGATGGTGATTTTCAACGATCCGATCCCCTGCTGCGACCCCGTGGTACGCGGCGTGCGCCTAGCGGTCGAAATGCGAGAAGCGGTCGGCTTGATCGCTGCTGAATGGCGACGGCGAGGCCACGAGATCGGCTTCGGCATCGGGATCGCTCAGGGTTATGCAACGTTGGGCCATGTCGGCTCGAAGGATCGTTTTGAGTATACCGCAATAGGGACGGTGGCCAATCTTGCTGCGCGGCTTTGCGAAGCAGCACGCGACAGGCAGATCCTGGTCAGCCAACGCATTGCGGCCGCCGTTGATCAAGTTATCAAGCTGGAACAGATCAGCGATCTGTCGCTCAAGGGGCTGACCCGACCCGGCGTGGTATACCAAGTAGTCGGGTTGGATTAATACCGGCAGGCTTTCACTCGACGGCGCCCAGTGAGAGATCCGCAGGTGGGAGAGGTGATTATGGCACTGTAGCAAAGAACCCCTCCCTGGGCGCTGCGGGATTTTACCTCAGAGTGGCGTTCAATTTTTCCAGCGCAGTGGTGCCTGGCACTAGGTCGGCATCGGTGAGAGTGTTGAAGGGGGTATCGATGGTGCCCAGGTGGGTGTGTAGGTCCACCGGGTCGGGATCGACGTAGAGCAGGCCGGTAACGATTTCGTCCGCGGCCTGGCGTTGCTGGAGGCAGTCCATGGCGGCGACACGGTCATGGACATCGTATTCGGCGGCGAGTTTGCGGAGCTTGAGCAGGCTGCCGTCGTGCTGACGCACAATCTCGACGGTGCCAGGTTCGTATTCGACGGTGATTTCATCCCGACCGGTGATGACGTCGAGGAAATTGACCGCCTCGTTGTGCTCGCGGACGTAATCGAAGCTTTTGGTTGAACCGGTGTGGTTGTTGAAAGCGACGCACGGGGAGATGACGTCGATGAACGCGGCGCCCTGGTGCGTGATGGCGGCCTTGATAAGGGGGACAAGCTGGTCCTTGTCGCCGGAGAAACTACGGGCAACAAACGTGGCGCCGACGTTGAGCGCCATGCCGACGAGGTCGATCGCCGAATCGGTGTTGGTCACGCCGCGTTTGGAGACGGCGCCACGGTCCGCGGTGGCGGAGAACTGACCCTTGGTGAGGCCGTACACGCCGTTGTTTTCGACGATATAGACCATGTTTACCCCGCGGCGGAGCACGTGCGCGAACTGGCCGAGGCCGATGGAGGCAGAGTCTCCGTCGCCGGAGACGCCGAGATAAATCAGGTCGCGGTTGGCGAGGTTAGCTCCGGTGAGGACCGACGGCATACGGCCGTGCACGGAGTTAAATCCGTGGGACGCGCCGAGGAAGTAGGTGGGGGTTTTGGAGGAGCAGCCGATTCCCGAAAGCTTGGCGATGCGGTGGGGCGGTAGGTTGAGCTCGAAACAGGCGCGGATGATCGCGGCGCTGATCGAAATCGTGGCCGCAGCCAGCGCAAAGGGTGGAAACGGCGCCTTCGTAGTCACGGCGGGTGTAGCCGAGTTCGTTTTTGGGCAGGGCCGGGTGGTGGAGTGTGGGTTTAGCGAGGTAGGTCATGGGGGGTCCACGTAGCTGTGTGCGATAGCCTGGATTGCTTCGGCGCTTCGCGCCTCCCAATGACAGCGGTGGGGAGGTTCATGGGGCGGTCTTTCGGAGCGGGACGACTTTGACTGGTTCGATCTGGTCGGCGATGGCGTCGGCTATAAAGCGGGCAGTGATCGGGGTGCCGTCGTAGTGCAGGATGCGGATGAGTTTTGCGGGGTCGAAGTCGAGTTCGTTGATCAGGAGCATGCGGAGCTGGGCGTCGCGGTTCTGTTCGACCACGAAGACTTTGTCGTGGGCTGTGATGAACTCTCGCACTTCGTCATCGAAGGGGAAGCCGCGGACGCGGAGCAGATCGAGTGCGATGGCCTGTTCGGCGAGGATCTCGTCGGCTTCGTTCATAGCTGGGCTGGTCGAGCCGTAGTAGATGACGCCGAGCCGGGTTGGTTGAGCCGCGGGGCGGGCGACGGGGCGGGGGAGCAGGTTCTTGGCGGTGTCGTGCTTGCGCAGCAGACGCTGCATGTTGTCGGCGTAATCGACGCCTTGCTCGGTGTACCGGGCGTAGCGGTTCTTTGAAGTGCCGCGGGTGAAGAAGGCGCCACGGGTCGGGTGCGTGCCGGGATAGGTGCGGTAGGCGATGCCGTCGCCGTCGATATCCAGATAGCGGCCGAAATCCTTGCCGGCTTCGAGCTCCTCGGCGGTCATGACCTTGCCGCGATCCATGCGGCGGGAGTCGTCCCAGGTGAGCGGGCGCGTCAGGCGTTCGTTCATGCCGATGTCGAGGTCGAGCATGACGAAAACGGGGGTTTGCAGGCGGTCGGCGAGGTCGAAGGCGAGGGCACCGAACTCGAAGCATTCATACGGATCTTCGGGGAACAGGAGCACGTGCTTCGTGTCACCGTGGGAGGCGTAAGCGCAGGCGAGGATGTCGCACTGCTGCGTGCGGGTGGGCATGCCGGTGGAGGGGCCGGCTCGCTGAACGTCGAACACTACGGCGGGGATTTCGGCGAAATAGGCGAGGCCGAGGAACTCCTGCATCAGGGAGATGCCGGGGCCGGAGGTGGCTGTGAAAGCGCGGGCGCCATTCCAGGCGGCGCCAATGACCATGCCGATGGAGGCGAGCTCGTCCTCGGCCTGGACGATGGCGAAGCGGTTCTTGCCGGTTTCCTTGTCGACGCGGAGGCGCTGGCACCATCGGGTGAAGGCTTCGGCGAGCGAGGATGAGGGGGTGATTGGATACCAGGCGCAGACGGTGGCGCCGCCATACACGGCGCCGAGGGCGGCGGCGCTATTGCCATCGATGGTGATGCGGTCGCCCACGGTATCCGCCTTGCGGACGCGCAGGCCCATCGGGCAGGCGAGATGCTGTTTCGCATAGTCGCGGCCCATGTGGAGGGCGTGGAGATTGGGCTGAATCAGCTTGTCCTTACCGCGGAACTGCTCGTGCAGGAGTTTCTCGACGACGGTTACATCGATATCGAGCAGGGCAGAGAGTGCGCCGACGTAGATTATGTTCTTAAAGAGCTGGCGTTGACGAGCGTCGGTGTATTCGCGGTTACAGATTTCGGTCAGCGGCATGCCGATGACCACGATGTCCGTGCGGAACTTGGACTCCGGCATGGGGCGGGTGTTGTCATAAAACAGATAGCCGCCGGGGACGATGGAACGGATGTCCTGGTCCCAGGTCTGCGGATTCATGGCGACCATCAGGTCAACGCCGCCTCCGCGGGCTCCGAGGTGTCCGGCTTCGTTGACCCGCACCTCGTACCAAGTGGGCAGCCCCTGAATGTTCGAGGGGAAGATGTTTCGGGGGGCCACCGGCACCCCCATGCGCATGATGGACTTGGCAAACAGCGTGTTGGCGCTGGCCGAACCGGAGCCATTGACGTTGGCGAATTTGATGACGAAGTCGTTAACGGCGGTGATTCCGTCAACGCGCGTTAACGTTTGCAGCATATGTGCTCCGCGTGAGCCGGATTATACAGGAATCGCTGCATATCCCAGGCTCCGGTGGGGCAGCGTTCGGCGCACAACCCGCAGTGAAGACAGACGTCTTCGTCTTTGACCATGACGCGTCCGGTTTTTAGCGGGCCGGAAACAAACAGCGTCTGATCAGGATTGGGAGCGGGGGCGGTGAGGCGAGTGCGAAGATCAGGTTCGTCAGCGTTGTGGGTAATGGTGAGGCAATCTACCGGGCAGATGTCGATGCAGGCATCGCATTCGATGCACAACGCGTCGGTGAAGGCAGTCTGGACGTCGCAGTTCAGGCAGCGCTCGGCTTCTTTGTAGGCGAGGGCGTCGTCGAAGCCGAGCTCGACCTCGGCCTTGATGTCCTTCAGGGCGTCGAACTTGTTTTTATGTGGGACGGCGTAACGCAGGTCCAGCGAGATCTGGTTGTCGTAGCTCCACTCGTGGATTCCCATTTTCTGGCTGGCGAGCGTGACCTGGGGCGGTGGGCGGTCCCGGATGTCTTCGCCTGAGCAGAGCTTGTGGATGGATATGGCGGCCTGGTGGCCGTGGGCAACCGCCCAGATGATGTTCTTGGGTCCGAAGGCGGCGTCGCCGCCGAAGAAGACGCGGGTGTGGGTGGATTGCATGGTGGTTTCGTCCACCACGGGCATGTCCCATTTGTTGAACTCGATGCCGATGTCGCGCTCGATCCAGGGAAAGGCGTTTTCCTGGCCGACAGCGACGAGGACGTCATCGCAAGGGAAGTGCTGGTGGGGTTCGCCGGTGGGGACCAGCTTGCGGCGGCCTGTGGCGTCGTATTCCGCCCTGGCTTTCTCGAACGTGACCCCAGTGAGGCGACCGGCTTCGTGGGTGAATTCTTTGGGCACAAGATAGTTCAGGATCGGGATGTCCTCCCGCATGGCGTCCTCCTTCTCCCACGGGGACGCCTTCATTTCCTCGAACCCGGAACGGACGATGACCTTAACGTCTTCTCCGCCCAGGCGGCGGGCGGAGCGGCAGCAGTCCATGGCGGTGTTGCCGCCGCCGAGGACGATAACGCGGCGGCCGATTTTATTGATGTGGCCGAACGAGACGGAGGCGAGCCAATCGATACCGATATGGATGTTGGCGGCGCCCTCCTGCCGGCCGGGGATGGGAAGGTCGCGCCCTCTGGGAGCGCCTGAGCCAACGAAGATCGCGTCATAGCCTTCATCGAGCAGGGCTTTGAGGCTGTCGATCCTCTGGCCGAGGCGCCCCTCGGGGCCGAGCCGGGTGATGTAGCCAACTTCCTCGTCGATCACTTCCTCGGGGAGGCGGAATTTGGGGATCTGGCTGCGGATCATTCCGCCAGCCCGAGCGTCCGAATCGAACACGACGCAATGGTAGCCGAGTGGGGCAAGGTTGCGGACCACCGTGAGGGAGGCGGGGCCGGCGCCGATGAGTGCGATTCGCTTGCCATTGGGGGCGGTGGCCGGGCTGGGCATAAAATCGAGGATGTCGCCTTTGTAATCGGCGGCGACTCGCTTGAGGCGGCATATGGCGACCGGCTGCTCCTCGATCCGGCCGCGGCGGCAGGCGGGCTCACAGGGGCGATCACAGGTGCGGCCAAGTATTCCGGGAAATACGTTTGAGTGCCAATTAATCATGTACGCGTCGGCGTATCGCCGCGCTGCAATAAGACGAATGTATTCCGGAACAGGAGTGTGTGCCGGGCAGGCCCACTGACAATCCACAACTTTATGGAAGTATTCAGGGTCCCGGACGTTGGTCGGCTGCAAGCGTGACTCCCTGCACCCCTTGCGGGTTGGTTGTTCTGAGGCTGTGGGTCCCGGACGTCAATTAGAACTTGGGACATGGTAGGGACCCGGACGGGTCGCTTCAACACTTGACGGCGCAAGGCTCGCCTGCGTTCCCTGCGGCCGGCGCGCCAGCCGGGGCCAATAACCCGGCGCGCTTCTGTTGGAGAGCCAAGTGCCCGCGTACCCCGACCAGCCCAATGCCGACCTGCTTGACCGTGTACCGCTGACGGCCCGAGTGGTGCTGGACGTAGGTTGCGGGACGGGATCGTTGGGGGCGGCGTATCGCCGGCTGAATCCGCGGGCGTTGGTGTTAGGGATCGAGCAGGACGGTGAGGCGGCGGCGATTGCGGCACACCGGCTGGACCATGTGGCGGCGGTCGACGTGGAGCGGGACCCATTGCCGTTCGAGCTGCCGCACGGGATCGATTGTCTGATTTACGGCGATGTAATCGAACATCTTCGCGATCCGGAAGCGGTGCTGCGGGCGCAGGTGGAGGCTTTGAGCCCGGACGGCACGGTTTTGATTTGCGTCCCAAACGTTGGGCACTGGTCGTTCGTGGCTCGGCTGCTGCGTGGGGACTGGGCGTATGAGCCGACGGGGCTTTTCGATGAGACGCATCTGCGCTGGTTCAGTCTGGAAAGCATGCGCAAGATGCTGCTGGAAGCAGGGCTCGCCTTGTGCGACGTGCATCCCCGCATATTCGATGCGGAGCAGGCACGGGGGTTCGTGGGCGTGATGGAGCCCGCGCTGCGGGCGATGGGGATTGATCCACAGTCGTATCTCAGCCGGGCGATGCCGCTGCAGTATGTGTGGCGGGCACGCAAACGCGAGGTTTCGCGGCTGATGGTTGCCGGAACGATGTTAGAACCGGTGGGTGGGGTGTCGCATGTACGGGTGGTTTATCCGCTGCAGGCGATGGCAACGGATGCAGCGGTGCAGACTCAGTTATTGGCATTGAACAGGCTGCCGGATCTGGAGCGGGATGTGCCGAAGGTGTTAGTGCTGCATCGGCCGGTGCTGAACGGGGGCCAGGCGATGGAGATGACGCGTTGGCTTGCGGACCGGGGCTGGGTCATCGTGACCGAATTCGACGACCATCCGGATTTCTTCCGGGCGTTGCAGGACCCGGCGCAGTTGACGTTCCGGAGCGTGCATGCGGTGCAGACCTCGACGGAGGTGCTGGCGAGTATTCTGCGACAGCGGAATCCGGAGGTGAGGGTGTTTCCGAACGCGGTGCGCGAGTTACCGGATGTGGTGAATTTTGCTGATCCTGATCGGATTACGCTGTTCTTCGGGGCGCTGAATCGGGAGGCGGACTGGGCGCCGCTGATGGGGGCGATCAATGAGGTGGCGGCTGAAATGGGGGAGCGGCTGCGCTTCGAGGTGGTGCATGACCAGGCATTCTTCGATGCACTGACGACGCCGCATAAGCGATTTACGCCCACCTGCGAGCATGACAGCTATTTGCGGCTGTTGGGGCGGAGCGAGATTTGCTTCATGCCGCTTTCCGATACTCCGTTCAATCTTGCGAAATCTGATCTCAAGTTCATTGAGGCAGCCGCGTGCCGGGTGGCGACGCTGGCGAGCGACGTGGTTTATGGGGAAACCGTACGGGATGGGCGGACGGGGCTGATCTTCCGCAATGAGGATGAGCTGCGGACGTTGCTGACGCGGCTGGTGACGATGCCGGACGTCGCGCGCTATATCGGCGATGCGGCGCGGGAATATGTCGCGCGGGAGCGGATGCTGGCGTATCAAACGGGGCCGCGTATTGCGTGGTATCGCAGTTTGTGGGAGCGGCGGGCCGAGTTGAACGAGGCGGTGCGCTCGAGGGTTGCTGGACGGGAGATGATGGCGGACGCTGGGGTGGGGTGAGCCCCCCACCTCACCCCAACCCTCTCCGCCGATCCATGTCTCTCTGGGGGCGGAGAGCGAGTTGTTCCAGGGGGCCACGGTAGTGTCGGATGGGTGGGATGGAGTTCGCTTTCTCATCTGAGCAGCGCCAGATCAGGGATCAGGTGCTGCGGTTGTGCGAAAAGTTTAATGACGCGTACTGGCTGGAGCATGAGCGGGAGGCGGCGTTCCCGCACGAATTTCACGCGGCGATGGCGGAGGGGACGTGGCTCGGCATCGCCATGCCGGAGGAGTATGGGGGGGCGGGGCTGGGGATCACTGAGGCCGCGATAATGATGCAGGCGGTGGCGGAGTCGGGCGCGGCGATGTCCGGTGCGTCAGCAGTACATATGAACATTTTCGGATTGAATCCGGTGGTTGTGTTCGGAACTGATGCGCAGAAGCGGCGGATGCTGCCGCCGTTGATTGCAGGCAGGGACAAGGCGTGTTTTGCGGTGACGGAACCGAATGCGGGGCTGAACACGACAGAGATTGCCACGCGGGCGGAGCGCCGGGGCGACGTGTATATTGTGAATGGCCAGAAGATCTGGACGTCCACGGCGCAGGTTGCGAACAAGATGCTGTTGCTGGCGCGGACCACTCCGCTGGATCGGGTGACACGACGCACTCAGGGGTTGACGCTATTTTATACGACGCTGGACCGGGCGCATGCGGAAATCCGCGTGATTCGCAAGATGGGGCGGCACGCCGTGGATTCGAACATGATCTTTTTTGAGGATCATCCGATCTCGGTTAAGGACCGCATCGGCGAGGAGGGGGAGGGATTCCGGGCGATTATTCACGGGCTCAATCCGGAGCGCATCCTGACGGCGGCGGAAGCGATTGGGATCGGGCGTGCGGCGCTGGGGCGTGCGGCGAAGTATGCGCGTGAGCGCGTGGTGTTCGGGCGGCCGATCGGGCAGAATCAGGCGATTCAACATCCGCTGGCGCGCAACTGGGCGGAGCTGGAGGCAGCGAACCTGATGATGCTGAAAGCGGCGTGGCTGTATGACCGTGGAGAGGAGTGCGGGGCGGAGGCGAACACGGCGAAATATCTGGCGGCGGAGGCGGGTTTTCGTGCGGCAGAGCAGGCGGTGATGACACATGGGGGTATGGGTTATGCGGAGGAGTATCATGTGGAACGGTATTTCCGGGAGAGTCTGATCCCGCGTATTGCTCCGGTGAGTCGGGAGCTGATCTTGTGTTATCTGGCGGAACGGGTACTGGATCTGCCGAAGTCGTATTGAGCGGGGCGGCTGGGCTGGGGCTCAGCGCCTGACCGCACGGGATTGCTTCGTCGCTGCGCTGCTCGCAATGACGCCGTGGGACTGCCGAGGGATTTTTACAGCCAGGCGGGTAGATAGCGGAGCGCCGGTCAGGTACATCTAGGGGCGAGGTGGAGGAGCTTGCATGAGCGATACGCGTATTGCGTTCGTGCACGGGCGACGTGTGTGGGACAGCCGGGGGCGGCCCACTGTGGAGGCCGATGTCTTGCTGGAGGGCGGTGCGGTAGGACGCGGCACTGCGCCGGCCGGGGCGTCGACGGGGACCGGCGAGGCGCTGGATCTGCGCGATGGCGGGGCGCTGTTCGGCGGCTATGATGTCACCAAGCCGGTGGGGCACATCAACGGCGAGATCGCACGGACAATCATGGGTTTGGATGCGGCGGATCAGAAGGCGCTGGATGCCAAGCTGATCGCGTTGGATGGCACGCCGAGCAAGTCTCGGCTGGGGGCCAATGCGCTGGTTGCGGTCTCTATGGCGGTGGCACATGCCGCGGCGGCTGCTGCGGGGGAGCCGCTATATCGGTATCTGGGCGGGGCAGAAGCGCTGACGATGCCGCTGCCGATGATTCAGATCTTTGGCGGCGGGGCTCATGCCGGGCGGCGGGTGGATATCCAGGATTTTTTGGTGATGTGTCCGGGCGCGAGTAATTTTGCTCAGGCGCTGGACTGGACGGCGGAGGTGTATCGGGCGGCCGGAGATCTGATGGCGGCGGCGAATCAACGTTATGGCGTAGCGGACGAGGGAGGATGGTGGCCCGCGTTTAAGGCGAATGAGGAGGCTCTGGAGCAGCTCGTGCGGGCGATCGAGCATGCGGGCCTGAAGCCTGGCGTGCAGGTGGCGATTGCGCTGGACGTTGCGGCCTCGGAGCTGGGGCGGGGTGGGAAGTACCGCCTGGCGTTGGAGAAGAAGGAGCTGGACACGGAGGGGCTGATCCGAATGCTTGTCGGGTGGGTCAAGGCGTATCCCATTGTCTCGATCGAGGATCCATTAGGTGAGGATGACGATACGGGGTTTGTCGCGTTCACCAAGGAGGTCGGGTCGCGCGTACAGGTCGTGGGAGACGATTTCCTCGCGAGCAACGCGTCACGGGTGCGCGAGGCGGCGTTGCGGCGAGCGGCGAATGCAGTGTTGCTGAAGCCGAGCCAGCGCGGCACGCTGACGGAGCTGCGCGAGGCGTGGGAGGCAGCGAAGGAGACAGGGCTGGCAGGGATTGTCTCGGCGCGGTCCGGCGAGACGGAGGACACGACGATCATGCACCTGGCGGTGGGCTGGGGCATCGGGCAGATCAAGGTCGGTAGCATGGCGCGCGGCGAACGCACAGCGAAGTGGAACGAGGGGCTGCGGATTGAGGAGGCCGTGGGCGCACGGGGCAGTTTCGCGGGGGCGGCGGCACTCGGGCGGTCGAAGCGTTGAAGCGGGCGCGGCTGGGGCGGTTCAGGCGGCCGTCCTCTGCGAGAGCATTGCCTCGACGTGGTCGGTGGTTTTCACGTCGGCGAACGCGCGCGATAAAATCCTGATCTCCGCTTCGTGATCTTCGCGCTTCCTATCGGCAACCGCATCTCGCACCAGGACCATCCGGTAATTGTACTCAACGCCCATGCGAATGGTCGTAGATACACATACGCAGGTGGTAACACCCGTCACCACGCATGTCGTGACACCCGCGCTACGAAGGATCGTATCGAGGGACGTACTCGCAAAGCCACCAAAGCCCTTCTTTATCACGACGTGTTCCTCCGCATGAGGTGCAAGCTCATCCACGATCTGCGCGCCCCAGGTTCCCTCGGCAATGAACGTGCGGTTGCCTCCGGGTGGGAGGCCGAGGCGCCAGTAGGGGAACTGAGCATCGGAATAGTCCGGCTTCACCACGTGCGCGAGATAGACCACTGGAAGTCCGGTTCCGCGGAAAGCGGTGGCGAGCCGCGTGATCCGGGGGATCGTGCTCATGAGGAACCGCAAATCGATGCCGGCTTCGGGTGCTTCCCGGGCGCGATAACCGAAGTAGCCGTCGAGATGGACGAAATCGTTCTGCATATCCACGATTATCAGCGCCGACCTGCTGAGGTCCGGCGCGGGGACATCTGTCATGGTCGCCAGCCTGCCTTCCGTAAGCCTTCGAGCAGGTGCTGGAGATCAGGTTCGCGCTGCCAGGGTACTTTGCGGGTGAAGACGGAATTCAGCTCCTCTGCGGGAACCAGCGCACGAGCTTCTTCGAGGGCATGTTGTGCCTCGGAAATGCGGCCGAGCTGACCCAAGGCGCCGACGAGCCAGCGGTATGTCACCAAACGATATTGCACAGGGAGTGTCGGGTTGACGCGCATCACCTGCCTGCCGGCTTCGATGCTGGCCGCGTAGTCTTTCAGCAAGTACAATGCGACCTGAGTATGCAGCAGAGCTTGCCATTTACGCGGATCACGTGGATTGCGGCTCATGTAGGTGGCGAGGATTTCCCGTCCCTCCGCCGGACGGCCATGCCAGGCCAGAATGCCACCCTTAAGCCGTTCGGCCTCCGCGTAATTGGGATTGCACCTGAGCGCTTCGTCAGCTTGGACCAGGGCCGCTTCATTGTCGCCTGCAGTGTTCAGAACCCAGCCCATAGACGTGCGCGCACCGGCATCTTCCGGATCCAGCATAAGAGACCGCTCGGCCGGCGGCTGGACGATCGTTGTCGCATCCGAGAGCGGGCGGATACCATACATCCGCATCTCGTCGATGTAGCTGTAAACCAGTCCTTGATAGGCGCGGGAGAAATTGGGATCGAGTTCAATGGCGCGCTCGAAGAATTCACGGGCGCGCCAGCTTTCTTTGACGTCGAACCGTGTCTGGTGCCAAAGGCCGCGTTGATAAGCGTCCCATGCGTCAAGGCTATCGGGCGAGTTGCACGTGGCGCGTCGTTGTTCTGCCGCGGAGATCGCCGGGTCGATCCCGCGCAACACGGCTTTAGCGACCTCGTCCTGAATGGTGAAGACGTCGTCCCATGCTCCATCGAAGCGATCCGCCCAAAGCAGCACGCCGTTTGTTGCGTCGGTCAGCTGCGCGGAGAGACGCACCCGGTCGCGAGATTTGCGTACGCTGCCATCCACTACGTACCTGACGCCAAGCTCGCGTCCGATTTGTTTTGCTTCAATATTCCTGTTCCTATAGCTGAAGCTGCAACTGCGGGAGATCACCAGCAACGACCGGACGCGTGATAGTGCAGTGATAAGTTCGTCGGCGACCCCGTCAGCGAAGTATTCCTGCTCTGGGTCGCCGCTCAGGTTGGTGAAGGGGAACACGGCGAGCGAGGGCTTATCAGTTAGGGCAAGGGCCGGCTTGGAATTATCGGGAATTCGTACCCGATACAGGCGGATGGGCCGGTCGATGTTTTTCATGGCGGGCTCGCCAAGGTCGTCGTATGCTATGTCGAGCTTGCCCAGCGCGTCCTCTCGCACCCGGGCGGAAATAGCGATTCCTCCGGCTTCCGCAAGTGGCTCGATCCGGGCGGCGATATTGACGCCGTCACCGACCACGTCATCGTCGTCAATCAGAACATCGCCCTGATGTACGCCGATCCGAAGCCGTAACGGGGAACAGGAGTTCTCGCTGGCGGATTTGGACTGCCAGGGCACAGCGGAGCGCCTGGACGGCACTTGGAAACTCGGCAAGCAGGCCATCGCCGGTGGTCTTGAAATTGGCCGCCATGTCCGGCCAAGAGGGGGTCGATTATGTCGCGGCGGAGGGCATGGAGGCGGTCCAGGGTACCGGCCTCGTCCGCCGCAAGCAGGCGGGAGTAACCGACGAGGTCGGCGGCCAGAATCGCGGCGAGGCGGCGGATCCCACTCATTCACGCAGCCCTGCCAAGCGCACGCTCATGGAGTACCGCCGGTTCGAAAGCGCGTCCACCCAGGGCAAGCGGGGCCGGCCCGGCTTAGAACGCGGTTGTGGTGGTCCAGCCGGCACAGGCCGAAATCCAGCGTTTCCTCCGGCTTTGGCATTTACCTTAATTCAGGATGAATCAGTTCATTGCCAAAGAGCTTAAGCCAGTCCCTTCAATCGTGTCCAGTGAGGACAAACCAGGAGGCAACCAGGAGGGCCAAAAATGGACCGACACTTGAGCAATTCCCCTGTTTTCTTCGCGGAAAGAGATCCGGTGCTCGGGTCTGTTCCGGAGGAAGCCCCGAGGCAACCCGCGGGCCGAGGCCGGGAAGACTGTTGGATGCCCGGCACGTTCCTGGTAAATCCGAATTGGTTCGAAGTGAAGTGGCACAGCGACCGTCCTAAGAGAGTCGGGCTGACGAGCTTGGCTATGGCTTGGCTTCGGGTATCTTTACAAGGAGTAGCGCACGCGGTCGCCGGTCGTTGGCAGCGCCGCGATCGCTGGGGGCTCGCGAACCAGCCCTATTAGTACCTGGGGGGAACTGCCATGCTTTCGAAAGGGGATAATGAACTCCTGACCCGCGTAGGGGACGGAACGCCAATGGGAAATACGATGCGGCGCTACTGGATACCGGCGCTGCTGTCGCGCGAGATTGGGGAGCCTGACAGCGCGCCGGTGAGGGTCAGATTATTGGGCGAGGATCTGATCGCTTTCCGGGACAGCAGAGGCCGGGTGGGCCTGCTCGATGAGCTGTGCCCGCACCGGCGGGCGTCGCTCTATTTTGGGCGCAACGAAGAGTGCGGTCTTCGCTGCGTCTATCACGGCTGGAAGTTCGATTTTACAGGCGCCTGTGTCAATATGATGAATGAGCCGGAGGATTATGATTTCAAGCATAAGGTGCGGACCACGGCTTACCCGACCTGCGAGCTCGGTGGCATCGTCTGGGCTTATCTTGGCCCGACGGAGTGCGTGCCGCCCATCCCAAGTTTCGCCTGGGCCCGGGCTCCCGAAAGCCATGTGCACGTAACGAAGGTGATCGAGGAGTGCAACTGGCTACAGGGATTGGAGGGCGGGATCGATACCTCGCACGCTCCGATCATGCACCGGCTGCTTCGTGAAGGCGCGCAAAGCGGGTGGTTTCAGGCCGTCCGATCCGTTTGTGCGTGGCAGGCCGCCGAGGCTGGAGGTAGATGTGACGGATTATGGGTTCCGCTATGCTGGCGTTCGGGCGTTGGATAAGGGGGAGATTCATGTCCGGACGTATCAGTTTATCCTGCCGTTCCACCAGATACGTCCGGGCAAGGAGACGGGGGTCGGGACGAACGCGGGCCATGCATGGGTTCCCATCGATGACGAGAACACAATGGTCTATAATTGGACGTATTGCCCCAGCCGGCCGCTGAGCGAAGATACGAAGCTGGAGCGTGCATTGGGAAATGGTCCGCTGCATGTTGATGTGGTTACCTTCCGCTCGAAGGCCAACCGGGCCAACAACTACCTGCTTGACCGGGAATTGCAGCGGCGTGATAATTTCACTGGCATCGATGGTATCAATGTACAGGACAGAGCGATCCAGCAGAGTATGGGGCGGATTGTTGACCGCTCGAAGGAGCATCTGGGGCCGGCCGACAAGGCACGAAAACTCCTGCTGAAAGCGGTGAAAGCGGTCGAGGCGGGCAACGTGCCGGATGGGGTTGGCGTAAGGTACGATACGCTGGCGGCGTATGAGGCAGTGCTACCGCGGGATGGGGAGTTGCGGGGGTTCGCGGTGAGCACCGGCGCCGGTGCGCAGATGGCCGGCTCGCGGGCAGGTCAAGCCCGGCCATGACCGGAGGGGGTTCGGGCACCGGTTTATTCATGGCGGATTGGACTTCTCGACTTTGCTGCGGGCCAGGGCATGTTACGTGGGTTCGTCGTCGCGTGACGTGGAGCCGCTGATATGTCCCTGCCGCAGAGTATGACCTACATCGCTGCCGATGGCGCCGTCGGGCCAGAAGTGCTGAAGACGGCCACTGGTCCGGTCCCGGTGCCGCGCGAAGATGAGGTTCTGATTCGGGTGCAGGCTGCCGGCGTGAACCGGCCGGACGTGCAGCAGCGCAAGGGGGCGTATCCGCCGCCTCCGGGCGCCAGCCCGGTACTCGGCCTGGAGGTGGCGGGCGAGGTCGTCGCGGCGGGCGCTTCGGTGACGCGGCTGCGCATCGGCGATCGGGTTTGCGCGCTGGTAAACGGTGGGGGATATGCCGAGTACCTGTGTGGCGCCCGAGATGCAATGCCTGCCATGGCCTGGCGGCTATGACGCGGTGCGCGCCGCCGCCGTACCAGAAACCTACTTCACCGTGTGGGCCAACCTGTTCGGTCATGGCCGCCTGGCGAAGGGCGAGTCGGCGCTGATTCATGGGGGCACGTCAGGTATTGGCGTGACTGCCATCCAGCTTGGGCGGGAATTCGGCGCGACGATGTATGCCACGGCCGGGTCTGAGGAGAAGTGTGCCGCCTGCGTTCGCCTCGGCGCGGCTTACGCGATCAATTACCGAACGCAGGATTTTCTGGAGGAGGTCAAGCGCCTGACGGAGAAGCGAGGCGTTGATGTGGTGCTGGACATGGTGGGCGCGCCGTACGCGGTGCGTAACATCCGCTGTCTCGCGACGGACGGACGGCTGGTGTACATCGCGTTTCTGGAAGGCTCGAAAGTGGAGAATTTCGATCTTATGCCGGTGATGCTGAGGCGGCTAACGATTACCGGTTCCACAATGCGGCCGCGCACCACGGCGCAGAAGGGGGCGATTGCCGCGGGACTGCGCGAGCATGTCTGGCCGGTGCTGGACGGCGGGCGTTGCGGGCCGGTTATCTATGCAACTTTCCCGCTGGCGCAGGTCGCCGAAGCGCACCGGATGATGGAGAGCAGTGTGCATATTGGGAAGCTGGTGCTGGTTGTTGCGTGAGGCTCCCCCACCCAGCGCCCTGTGGGCGCCAACTCTCGGGTCGTGGCCCGAGGGCATGCCTCTTCCGCTAAGCGGGAGAGCTGAACGGGCTACCGCCTGGTGTATTGTGTTGTAGTCGTGCGTGGCTGGGTGGCCGTGGTAATGACCACGGGCTCCGCCAAGAGCGAGCAGGGGGCTGCGTCGCCTTGTTCCCAGAGCCAGTAGCGGTTATCACCTGCGCCGTTCACTGCGATTACCTTGTGGTTGCCGCGTGTGTCGATCGCGTGAATGGTGACGCGGCTGATCAGCCCGCCTTTGAGGCCGCGCATGTCCTCGACCGCCTCCATGACGGCATCGCGGACACTGGCGCCTGCTTTCATGTACAGAACCACGGAGCGCGCGGTGCAGCAGCGGATCGCCATCTCCCCGGCGCCTGTGCAGGCGGCAGCGCCATAGCGCGTATCCGCGTACGAGCCCGCGCCGACAATGGGGCTGTCGCCGAGCCGCCCTGGATATTTCCAGCCCCAGCCCGAGGTGCTGGTGCCGGAACAGATGTCGCCGGCGCTGTCGTGTGCGAGGAATACGGTGGTATCGCGTCCGATCTCCGGATCGATGGCATGGCGACAGAGTTCCGCGAGCTTCGCTTCGGGCCATCGGGCTCGGTCCGGTTCGGGCACCTCATTTTCGAACCAGGCCTGCCAAGCGCGGCGCGAATCGTCGGTGAGGTTGTCTGCTTCCTCGGCGCCGATCTCGCGGGCGAAACGTGCAGCGCCGTCGCCCGCCAGGAACTCGTGCGGAAGGCGGCGCATGATCTCCCGTGCCACGCTGACAGGATGGAGGAAGCCTTTGAGCGCACCGACCGCGCCGGTGCGGAGGGAAGTGCCGTCCATCATGCAGGCGTCGAGTTCGATGTCTCCGATCAGGTTCGGCCAGCCGCCACGTCCGACGGTGCGGACGGTGGGGTCGGCCTCGATGAGGCGAATGCCGGCTTCGATTGCGTCGAGCGCGGACTCCCCTTCGGCCAGCATGCGCGCCGTCGTCGGCGCGCCGACCGTTCCCTCGTTGTTCGTCACCAGCATCATGGTAGTGTTCCTCATCGCTGGGTGGACGAGGCATGCTATCTGTGCCCGTCCTTCGGACATATCGTCAGCCCAGCTGGCCGTTGAGCTTTACGCACGATCGTGACCGGAGGGTCGTGTAACGCGGGGCGGCGAGCCGCCATCCGCCAGCCGGATCACTTCATGCCGCGGCGGCTCTGCTGCTTCGGCGGAAGGGCGGGATTTATCTGAGGTTTGGCGTTGGCGCCAGCAGCTGCGGGTCACGCTCACGGCTTACAATACCGCCACGGCCGGACCCCGCACCCGAGCTGATCCTGAGCGATCTGTTGCAGCGATGCGGGAGGTGAACGGGCGAACCCAGTTCTCGGGCTGGGGTAACGGCGACCGGACCGGCTTGCAGCGTGGCGGCACTCAGTGCAATGCAGGTGACCATCCGTCTTCATATTTTGTCATGCTGACTGATGCATCGTGTACTGATGCATCGGTGTTGCAGGCCAACGTGGATTCCCACCACCGAGGCGCCCGCCAGCTCACGTAAAGAAGATCACCTGCTCACCGGTATCTGATACCCCACGTCGTTGATTCTGCGGGTGATTTCTGAGTCGATATCTCCGGTAACCCGGAGATGTGTCGTGACCGCGAAACAACCTGTCGTGAAGAAGTACATCGTAAAGCTCAGTAGCGATGAGCGTGAACGGCTCAATGTGCTGATCCAAAAGGGCAAAGCCCCGGCCCGCCAGCTACTGAAGGCACGCATCCTGCTGAAGGCCGACGCCTCCGAGGCCGGCGATGCGTGGAGTGACGGCGAAATTGCCGAGGCGTTGGATACCAGCGTCGACACCGTCGCCCGCACACGTCAGCAATTGGTGGAGGGCGGAGTTGATGCCGCCTTGACCCGCAAACACTCGCCCAACTCAGCTCGAAAGCCCATCTTCGACGGCGCCGCCGAGGCCAAGCTGATCGCGCTCGCTTGTTCTCCGCCACCCAAAGGACGGAAGCGGTGGACGCTGATGCTGTTGGAAACCGCCGTGGTGGAGCTGAACATCGTCGATCGCGCCAGCGATAACACCATCGGACGGACGCTCAAAAAAATTCGCTCAAACCTCATCTCCAGAAGCAATGGGTCATCCCGCCAGAAGCCAGCGCTGCCTTCGTAGCCGGCATGGAGGATGTGCTGGAGGTCTACCAGCGGCCGCATGATCCAGACCGACCCGTCGTCTGCCTGGACGAGACAACGAAACAGCTCGTCAAGGAAACCCGCGTGCCAGTTCCGGCAAAGCCTGGACAGCCAGCACGGTACGACTGCGAGTATGAGCGCAACGGCACCGTCAATCTGTTCATGCTATTCGCGCCGCTGGAAGGCTGGCGCCATGTCGAGATAACCGACCGCCACGCCGCGCTGGACTATGCCCAACTGCTCAAGGCTTTGTCCGACACGCACTTTCGCGCCGCGAGCAAGATCGTCCTGGTGCAGGACAATCTCAAACACCCACAAGCCGGCCTCGCTCTACGAAGCCTTTCCGCCCGCCGAGGCGCGCCGCCTCGTCGAGCGGTTCGAGTGGCATTACACGCCCAAGCATGGCAGTTGGCTGGATATGGCCGAATCAGAACTCAGCGTCCTGTCGGTGCAGTGCCTCGATCGGCAAATCCCGGACAGGCAGACCCTGATCGAGGAAGTCGCCGCGTGGCAGAAAGATCGAAACAAGAACCACACGAAGGCAGACTGGCACTTCACCACTGTCGATGCCCGCATCAAACTGAAGCGGTTATACCCGGCAATATGAGCAACTCAGGGCACTAGGCTTGCACGGTTCGCGTCGGAAACCGCTCGAGTCGCGCATCGTGCCCAAGCGCGAGCAGAACGATTGCCGAGATCACCGGCGCTACTGCGAGCGCTAGCAGGGCCACTGTGGTACTACCGCTCGCGTCCTTGACGAGGCCGTACAGGTAGGGACCGAAGAAGCCGCCCAGGTTGCCAACCGCGTTGATCATCGCGATCCCGCCTGCCGCCGCCGTGCCGGACAGCATCGCGGTGGGCAGCGACCAGAAGGTCGGCGCGATGGATTGCTGGCCCATAATGCCAATAGTTAGCGCGATCATGATGATCACTGGGTGGCTGATCCCGATGGCGATGCATGCGCCAATACCCGCCGCGCAGACCAGGCAGGCGCCAGCGACGTGTTTGATCCGCTCGCCGCTCATATCCGAATGCCGCCCCCAGAAAATCATCGCGAAGGCCGCGAAGACGAAGGGAATGGCGGTGATCCAGCCGGTCATCTGGGTCGATACGCCAAACGCCTTCACGATCTGCGGCAGGAAAATGAGCAGCCCGTAGTTCGACATGTTCTGCCCGAAATAGACGAGGGTCAGCCACCAGACCCGAGAGTTGCGCAACGCCTCGCCCAGTTCATAACGATGAACTGATTCGCGCTGTGCTCGCTCTCCTTCGATGCGCGCCTCCAGCCACTCGCGCTGCTCCGGCCGAAGCCAAGCCGCCTGTCGCGGATGGTCCGTCAGCCAGCCCAGAATGACGAAACCCATGATCACCGGCGGCAGAGCCTCGACGATGAACAGCCATTGCCAGCCCTGCAGGCCAAGGAAGCCGTTCATCTGCAACAACTGCGCCGAGATGATCGGGCCGATGATAAGCGAGATCACGCTCGCCGACTGGAACACGCCGATCATCCGGGAGCGATAATAAGAGGGGAACCACCAGGTCATGTAGAGAATGATGCCGGGGTAGAATCCCGCCTCGGCCAGGCCGAGCAGGAACCGGACGCTGAAGAAACTCCACTCGCTCCAGACGAAGGCGGTCAGCCCCGAGATGATCCCCCAGGTGATCAGGATGCGTGCAATCCAGCGCCGCGCCCCAACCTTCTCCAGGACGAGGTTGCTCGGCACCTCGGCCAGGAAGTAGCCGATAAAGAACACGCCGGAGCCGAAACCGAACACCGCGGCGGAGAAGCCGAGCGCCTTGTTCATCGTGAGCCCGGCAAATCCGACGTTCACCCGATCGAGATAAGCGCAGAAGTAGCCGAGCATGAGCAACGGCAGCAGCCGGCGGGCAATTCGCGGGATTGTCTCGCGCTCCAGCGGTTCGAGATCCGTATCGACCGGAACCGGCATGGCGATCCCTCCGGGGTTTTATAGCCGATGTTCCCTCAGACACGGTGGTTTCGCAACTCCGCCGCATTTGAGCTGCGACAAGCGGCCCTATCAGATCACCTTTAGGTCGACCAAAGAACTCACTGGGCACCGCTTGCTTGGATACAAATCTGATGTCTCTGATGTCGCAAACCAGGACGTTCCGATCACCCTACCCCTCCCGGAACCGCAGCAGCCGCCCCGCATTTGCCATCACTGCCACCGTGCCCAAATTGTGCAGAATCGCGACAACAACAGCCCCGCTCGCACCCAGCACCCCACTCGCCGCAACGCCGATCAGCAGCACGGTCCACCCCAGCCCCAGCGCCACACTCGTATGGATTGTCCGCCGGCATCGGCAACTCAGCCGGATGCTGCCGGGCAGCCGCCGCAAATCGCTTGTCATCAGCACGAGATCGGCCGACGCCGCCGCGATATCCGCCCCGCTCGCGCCGATCGCAATCCCCACCGCCCCCGCTTTCAGCGCAAGCGCATCATTGATCCCGTCGCCTACCACCAGGGGCCGAAATCCCTGACGCACCTCTTCCAGCACGCAGTCCAGCTTCTGCTCTGGTAGCGCCTGGGCCCGCACCTCCGGAATCTCCAGATACGACGCCACCCGCTGCGCCACCGCCTCCCGGTCACCGGTCAGCAGCACCTGGCGCCGCAGCCCCAGCTCCCGCAGTTGCGCGAGCGCTTCCCGTGCCTCCGGCCGAGGCTCGTCAGCCAGCAGCGCCCATCCCAGGAACACCCCATCCCGCGCCACGCCTGCCGATCGGCCCGTCATGCGCTGGCGGCACCGGAACGGCGATACCCAGCTCGCCGAAGAGACGCGGCGCCCCCAGCGCAAGCAGCCCGCGTCCACTGACTGCCGTCATTCCCAAACCCGGCAGTTCCGTCACCTCGGAAATCGGCAATCGCTCGTCCGCCGACACCGACCCCGCCAGAGCATGTGCCACCGGATGGTTGCTCGCCGCCCCCAGTGTTCCGGCCACGCGCAGCAACTCCGCCAATTCCACCCCCGGCTCAGCGCGAACCTCTGCCTGATGCAACCGGCCGAACGTGACGGTGCCGGTCTTGTCCAACACCAGCGAGTTAGCCGTCGCCAGGTCCTCCAGAAACGCCGTGCCCTTCACCAGAATGCCGTGCCGGCTTGCCACCGCGATCGCCGCCACCGAGGTCGCCGGCGCTGCCAGCACCAGAGCGCACGGACACGAGGCCACCAAAACCGCCAGCATCGCCGCCACGCTCCCGGTTACGAACCACACACCCGCGGCGATCAGCAACACCAGGGTCATATACCGCCCGGCGTAGCGCTCCAGCAGCCGGGTTGCCGGCGGCTTCGCCCGTTCCGCCGCTTGCATCAGCGCCAGCACGCGGCCCAGTGTGGTCTGTTCTCCGACCCGGGTGATTTCGACCAGCAGTTGCCCATCCAGATTGATCGAGCCACCAAACGCCAATGCCCCCGGCTCGACCTCCACTGGCACCAATTCGCCCGTAATCGGCGCCGTATCCAGGCTGGATCGCCCGGCCCGCACCAAGCCATCGACGGGGATGCGCTCCCCCGCACGGAGTTCGATCAGATCACGCACCATCAACTCGTGCGCCGGTACCGTGACCGTGGTGCCGTCCGGCAGCCGTTTGCGTACCTGCGCGCGGGTTAGCCGCGCGATGGCCTCGATTGCCTCCTGCGAGCCCAGCAACGATCGTTCCTCGATCACGTGCCCAATCGTCATCACCAGTGGCAACAGCGCGGCAGTGATCAGGTCCCCGGCAGCCCACGCGGCCAGCATTGCCAGTGCAATCAGTTGGTCGGTAAGCCCGTGCAGGTTCGGCTGGCGAAGGCTGCGCCAGGCCGCCCCCAGCGCGGGCACAGCGATGATTGCTGCGCTCACCCCGGCAACCAGTTCAGCCACTGCGCCCTGCTCCGGAGCAAACGCGCGCATCGTCACCGACAGCAGCAGCAACCCGCCGGCAACCAGCCCCAGCGTCAGACGCGTCCCGATCTGGCGTCGCTCGATCCCGGTCAGCAGCCCGCCCGCCTCGACAGTCGCGGCGATCGCCGTCACCGGCTGGTCCCTGGCAACACGAGTTCCGCCCCGCTCGACGGATCAAATCCCACTACCTGCTTCGCCCCGAGTAGCAGCGCGCCGACGCGATCGTAGTAAATCCGCGAGATCACGGCCTTCCCGGCCGGTGTCGCGGCCTGCGGTATCAGCGCCATGATCGGCGCGATCGCTGTCACCGCCTGACTCCGGCGTTCATCCGCGGCCGCGGTCGCCGTCGTGAGGATGCGCTGCCGCTCTTGTGCCGCCGACTGGGCCGTCTTCTCGGCATAGTTGCGCGCCTGCGCAACGCTCTGCTCGGCAAGCTGGGTGACGGCCAGGATATGGTCGAAGGCATCGCGAGCCGTCTCCGGCAGGTTCGCGGCGAGATCGGCGCGGGTCACCCTGACACCCAGCCTCGCGCCCTCAGCCCCCAGCGCAGCAAGCCGGCAATTCACGGCCGTGACGAGCTCAAGCCGAAGCTGCTCTGGGGTCGGCGAGGCGCCGACGCCCTGCGCGGTTGAAGCCACCAGGATCGCGTCGATGCTGCGCGACGCGGCGACCTCCACCGCGCTCGCCACGACCAGCCGCTTGAGTGCCGGAGCTACGTGATCCCGCTCGATCAGATACGCCGCGGGATCCGAGATGCGGTACAGCACTGTCGCCTGCAGATGCGCCACGCCACCATCGCCGGCCAGCAGGAACCCGGCATTGCGCCGCGGGTCCGGGCTGAGCTGGTACCCGAGCCGCCTGCTGACCAGCACCGCGCCAGCATCGAAGCGCCCGATCCGCAAGGAAAACTGGCTGTCGCCCGAGGGCAGCAGCACCACCTGCTCGATCGGCCGAGGCCACGCCAGCAGCAGCCCCGGTCCTTGTTCCCGCACCACTTGGCCCAGCCACAGCACCACCGCCCACCTGTCCGGCGGCACCTGCCTGATGCCGGACACCATCCAGCACAGCGCCATCACTAGAACCGCCGCGAACAGAAACCGGAACCCGAGCCGCACCGACTGCGCCCAGGGGCCTTCCGGCATATCCGTCCGCCCTGGACTCAGCTCGTTCATGGCGCGGTCTTGGCGGGTGCAGGTTCGTCCGGACCATCGACCAGGGCCCGGAACGGCGCAGCATCGGTGCGCAGGATCAGCCGCGTGTTGCTGCTCACCACTTGGTCCAATGTGTCAAGCGAGCGTAGCGTCGTGTACAGCGCCGGGTCGCTCTGATACGTCTTGCCGTAGATATCCGCGGCTTCGACTTCGGCCCTGGCCTTGATTGCGGCGGCCCGGGCCTCGGCGTCGGCAACCGCGATCCGGAAGTCCCGGTCGGCGCGGGAACGGATTTCACCGGCCTGCCGCTCGCCCTCGGCCATCCGTGCGGTCGCAACCGCAAGTCGGTCAGCCCGCATCCGCCCCACCGTCGCATCCAGCGCCTCAGGCGGCAGGGTGAGCCGTTCCAACCCCACCTGCCGGACGGCAATACCGTAGGTGCTCAGCACCTGGTCCCGCAGGTGCTGACGCAGCACCTGCTCGAACCGATCGAGCTGGAGCTTGGCGGGGTCCGTGTTCACCAAATCGGACAGCGCGAAGCCGCTGGCGGTCACCTCCAGTGCCGAGGCGACAAAGCTTCGCAATTGCTCTGCCGCGTTATCTGGCTGGTTCTGCACCGCCCGGAGGAATCGCCGCACGCTCGCCGGATCGCGCGGCACCTGCCAGGCGATATAGGCCTGCATCAGCACGCGCAAGCCGTCGCGCGTGCCGACATCCTGCAGCCCGCTCGAGGTGGTGCGCAGCCGCAGATCGACCGGGATTGTGTCGTCAATCGGTGCTGGCAGGCGCCAGATCAGGCCGGGCTCGGTGATAACCTTGACCGGATTGCCGAAACGCGTAATCACGACTGCATCGCCGGGCCCGATCAGCACGAGGCAGGCCGACAGCGCCAGCCCTACCACGATCACCGCGGCAATCGCGTATCGCAGCCCGAATAACGGGGTCCGTAGCGACGCGACCGGCCTGTCCTCGCTCTGCCGCTTTAGGGATGTGCGCTCGCCGGCACCTTCGTGCCTGTGGAAATCCTGCACCGACATCAGTTCGGCTCCGATTGCGGGTGATGGGGCTGCGCAGGCTGTGGCAGCGTCTGACCTGGCGCCAGTGGCGGGCGAAGGTCGATGGTCGGCGCCGGTCCGCGGGCCAGCCGATGATCGACAATCAGCAGCTCGGTATCGCCGAGCGCGCGCGTGAGGTCGCTAAACCAGCGTTCGAGCAGGAAGGCCTGTCCGCCCACCTGGTACGCCTGCTGGTCGCCGGCGAACAATGCTGCGTCGCCGCGGGCCTTCCCGAGAGTGGCCGCCGCCTTGCCTCGCGCCGCATCCAGCTCATAGGTGACAGTTTGCCGCGCCAGGCTGCGGCTGTCGGCGGCCTGCCCAGTCTGGTCCGCGACTGCGATCTCTGCCCTGATCCCCGCCGCCTGCACCGCGTGATAGGCACCAGCGGCTGCGGGCGGCGGGTGGATCGCCTCGATTACGACCGCGACCAGGTCGATGCCGCTGTGCAGTGCGTCCAGCCTCTGCTGCATCTGCTGTCGCAGCGTCGCCGCGAGGGTTTCCCGATCCGCGGCCAACAGGACCCCCAGGCTGCGATTCGCGAAGTTTCGCAGCAAAATCTGACGGGAAACGAAGCGGACGAGCAGGCCTGGATCGGCGTCGTTGGCCACCGCCTGCAGCGCCGCTTCATCCGAGAGGCCGATGCGCCAAATCAACCGCAGATCGACATCCACGATCTGGAATCCCTGCTGCCCGGCTTCTTCGCTGGCGATCAGATAAGTCGTTTCGCCGGGGTGCGTGCCGTCCCAAAGCCGATCGTCACTGACGGGCGGTTCATCTTCGGCGCCGACGACCTGGGTGACACGTGTCGGCACCGGTTCGAACGACGCCGGGACGTCGTGCAGTACGCCGAATTCCACTGGCCGGAAGATGCCGTATGGCCAGGGTAGATGCAGATGCAGGCCGGGTCCCAGCACCGCGACCGGCACACCGAGCCGCTCATACACCCCGCGCTGGTCCATCCGCAGCGCCGTCAGCCCGGTCACGCCCCAGGCGAGGACGGCGATTCCCGAATGCGATCGGAACGGCCGCCCGGGCAGCGAACCCGAGCGCCCAGCTTCGCTGCAGATCGATACCGACCTGCCGCTCCAGCACAGCGTTCAGTCCGAATAGGTTGGGCCGTACCGGCTGGATCGCTCGCGCCAGAACGCTGCACGCAATGGGGCGCAGGTCCTCGACCGGCGGCGGCGGTGTGAAGGCCGTGGCGAAGCTGCGCAGCAGCAGCTCGATCGAGACTAGCAGCACCAGAATGCCGACCGCCTGCTCGATCGCGCCGGGCCAAGCGAAATCGGCGGCCAGAAGGAATTCGGTGATCCCCACCCCCAGCAGAGCGACCAAGGGGACGCGCAGCATGAACGCGAGCTCCCACGCTGCCCTGCCGGCAAACGTCCGTTCCAGCACCAGCACTGGGAAGGCGCCAAGCACCAGGATGAAGCCACTGACGAGGCGCATATCGTGGCCGAGCAATACCGGTTCCGCGCGCCAGGCCAGCACGCATGCGCAGCTGGCCAGCAAGGCTAACACGGCGTTGACCACGGGCTGCATCCATGCGGCCACCCGGCCCGCGTTTGGGTCGTGGTGCCTACGCTCGTGCGCGCGCGCGACCAGCCCGGCGCAGAACAAACCATCCGCTGCGATGATCAATGATGCGGCAGCAAAAGCAGTGGCAGCCGGCAACGGGTAGCGAAGCCGAATCGCGGCCGGATCAATCGCCGACGCCGCAACCAGCCACACGCCTAGCACGCCGAATATTGCTCCGCACAATAGCAGCTTCGTGAAAGGCTTTGGAGGTGGCGAGGGAATTTGACGCCTCCCGGCTCAGACCGCCCGACCGTGTCGCGCATCTGGCCCGGGCGGGCTCGCGAAGGCCAGGATGCGCTGCAACGTGTCCAAATCGTGCGGATTATCGAGCGGCAGGAGCAGCCGGTACCGTCTTCCTCTGCAGGTGGGACAAACCGAGCGTGTGGCTCTCCGGTCCGAGTGAATAAGCTGTTTCAGGGCAATACGCTGCCGAAATGATACCATCGAGGTTAACTCACTACGCCGCAGTTAAACACGGCCAGCCGCTGCGGGAAAGAAGCAGCACCCCGATAGTACCGCGCTGTGAACCCAGCCGTTTCCGAACGCAGCCGCATCTTGCTTCGGGCTGTAATCTAGCTCGCTCAGAACTAGCGATCCTCGAGTACATCCTGTGAACTGCCAAGGGGCGGAGCTGCTGTTAGTGACGGATGGATTGGTGGGCCCGTGCGTCACTGCAGGCTCACTTCATGCAGCACAGTAGGCTGGACGCTGATCCCGCCGGGGTTGAAGGGCCCGCTTTTGCCGGTCTAGGCTTAGGTAAGCCTAAGCCCATCGGGACACGGGACAGGTGACACCACCAGCAGAAGCCAAAACCAGACTGCGGGCTCCCGCCTGCACCCCTCTGCACCACAGACGCGCCAACCTTATGCTTACGAGGCTGATATACTCGGGCCGAAAGCGTAGCAGGAGCCAATGTCGAACGCTAGCGCGGCGAAACTGCTTAGGTGCGGCCCAGGGGTGTGGGGTGTCCGTCTTGGTCATCCGTCTCTAATAACACGTCGTCCATCCGGTACGGCCTGCAAGGGCGGCGCCATTCCCGGACCTACCGGGTGATGCAACTGCCGCGCATGCCGGCAAGGAACTTTTGACAACCTGGAGGGATGCGACCCTCGCATCATCGGGCTCTGCACCAGCCTGTGCCGTCCTTTCGTGCCCGCCTCAGTAGGTTGCACGGCCTCCAGAGGCGTCGAACACACCGCCAGTCGTAAACGCGCACTCTTCACTCGCCAGCCAGCAGATCAGTGCGACGACCTCCTCGACTGTGCCAAACCGGCCCATCGGGATCTTCGAAAGCATGAAGTCGATGTGTTCCTGGCTCATCTGGTCAAAGATGGGCGTCCGCACGGCTGCCGGAGTAACCGAGTTGACAGTAATATTCGTCTTCGCCAATTCCTTTCCAAGAGACTTTGTCAAGCCAATCACCGCCGCCTTCGACGCGCTGTAGGCGGAGGCATTCGGGTTGCCTTCCTTCCCCGCTATAGAGGCGATGTTGACGATGCGACCGTAATGGCCTTTCACCATGTATGGAACGACGGCGCGGTTGCTGTAGAATACGCCGTTTATATTCACGTCCATGACACGCCGCCATTGCTCGACAGGATAATCCCAGAGCACCGCGTTCGGCCCGGTGATCCCGGCGCTGGTAATCAGGATGTCGATTCCGCCCAGTCGCTCGGCACTGCCTTTTGCCGCACGCTCGACGTCCTCCCAGTTCGCGACATCCACCCTGATGCTGAAAGACTTTTCACCTAGTTGCGCAACCGCTTGGTCAAGCGCGTGCTGGTCGATATCCCACAAGCAAACGGCCGCACCTTCCGCAATCAGCCGCCTGGCCGCGCCAAGCCCGATGCCCGAAGCGCCGCCGGTGATTACGGCCCGGCGTCCGGTAAAACGATCCCTATAGCTCATGACACCTCACTTTCAGCCGCACGCCAACAGTGCCAACCGGTCACGGCAGATGGAACACACGGCGCAGCGCCACAGATACGGGGGAACCATCCGGATTGGTCGCCATAATGTCGGCCATATGGGCCCACCAGCGACGCATCGCTTCGTGCGCAGGAAGTTGGTCCATCCGGTGCCCCTCCGCGCGCCGCAGCACCGCAAACAGCGAGCCGTCAAACTCGTCGAGGAAAATACTGTAATCACTGATACCGGTTTCCTTGAGCAAGGAGACGAGTTCGGGCCAGATCGCATCATGCCGCCGCTCATATTCGGCCGCCTGGCCGGGATTGAGCTGCATGCGGAAGGCAATCTGCTCCATCTCAGGCGGTCCGCCGCGACGCCGGTATCAGCTTGCGGACGATGATCGGCAACGCGATGGCGACAATCAGCAGAATCCCGATCAGCACTGTTATCTCGATCCCCGGCATGTTGACCAACCCCATGCCGTAAGTCAGGAAGCCCATGACGAAAGCAGCGATGAACACGCCCGGAATGGTTCCTGAACCGCCGTTGATATTGACGCCCCCAAGCACGACCATGGTTATGATATCAAGCTCCCAGGCAGTCGCGATATTGGGCCGGGTGCTGCCGAGCCGGGAAGTCAGTAGCACCGAGGCGAGGCCAGAGAAGAAACCGACCATCATGAACAGAACCATTCTGTAACGCTGAACGTCAACCCCCGAGAACAGCGCCGCGGTCGGGTTGTTGCCAATAGCATAAACCCGCCGGCCGAAACTCGTTCGATGCAGCAGCAGACCGAACGCGATGGTCAGGACAACGAACAGGCAGAACTCAAACGACAACACCCACACCACATAGCCCTGGCCAAAATAGGCGAAAGCGTCAGGATAGGTGTTGTACGCCTTCTCGCCAAGAACAATATACGAAATCCCACGAAACAGACTCATGGTTCCGATTGTCACGATGATTGACGGGGCGCCAAAAAACGTCACCACCCAACCATTGAACACCCCGCAGAGAAGCCCGACCAGTGGGCCGATAATGAACAGGACCGCCACCGGTGCCCCCGCCACCGCTGCCGCCCCCATGGCCGTCGAAGCCAGCGCAATGATCGAAGCGACCGAAAGATCGATATCCCCCGCGATGATGAGCAGGGTCATCGGCAGGGCTACGATGCCTTCTTCGGTGAAGTTGAACGTCGCATCGGAGATGTTGTTCCAGCTAAGAAAGTATGGCGAGAGCCGGACATTCATCAACACGACGAGGCTCAGGAGAACCAGCAGCAACACCTCCCAGCGAAGCATCAGGTCGGAGGTGCGCCAAGGCAGTCGGTCCGGAACCGCCGCCCGCGAGAAGGGCCCGAGGTTCAAGGCTTGATCGGACATAAGCCTGCCCTCCCCCTAGCCCGCTGGCGCCGGGCGCAGGATGCGGCGGCCCGGGCGTCGTTCGCTGCGTGCGTTCAGGATCACCGCAACAACGATAACCAATCCCGAAATACCCATCTGCCAAAACGGCGAGATCCCAACAGTTGGGAGTGCGTTCTTAACCACGCCCAGAAACAGCGCCCCCAGCACACAGCCGATCACCGTACCGATGCCACCGGCGATGCTGACCCCACCGATCACGCAGGCGGCGATCACCTGCAGCTCAAAGCCAAGCGCCGTGTCCACATACGCGACAGCATAGCGCGCCACCCACAGATATCCGCATAGGCCCGCGAGCGTCCCCGAGATGCAGAATGCCAGGAACTGCTCCCGGCCTGGATCAATGCCGGTGTACACTGCAGCACGTGGATTGCCGCCAGTCGCATAGAACTTCCTGCCGAAGCGCGTATGGGCAAGCACGAACCACACGCCAAGCCCGATCACGACCGCAATCCAGGAGAACAAGTCAAGGCCAAAGGTCATGCGCGGGAAGCCCAGGAACGTATGGCTCATTTCGTTACTGTTCACCCAGGCCCCGCCGCGCAATGGAAAGATAACGCCGCGATAGATGCTGAGTGTCCCGAGTGTTACTACGATCGACGGAATGCCGACCCGCCACACAAGCACACCATTCAGCGCGCCGAGTCCTAGTCCGAGCAGCGCAGCAAGCAACAGGAACACAATCCCCGGCGGATGCGGCGCACTGACCGATAACATTGCCATCAGCATGCCCGTGAGCGCCAGGTTGGCCGCAACCGAGAGGTCAATGGCCCCGCTCAGGATGACAAACATCTCCCCCAAAGCCAGAATGATCAGGGGTGAGGTATCGCTGAATACCTGCTTCAGACTTCCGGGCGTGACAAATACCGGCGCCTTGACGCCGACCAGAAGGATCAGCGCTACGACTATCGCGGCGAGCGCCGTTTCGCGCCGGCGCAGAAAGATGCCGGCCTGCATCACGCGGCCTCGGACAGCGTGGCGGCTTGCGTACCGCCTGTCGCAGCGGTAACGATCGCTTCCGGCGTCGCCTCCTCCCGCGCGAAAATATGCTTGATGCGACCCTCGTACATCACCACCATCCGGTCGGACATCCCGATCACCTCGGGCAGTTCCGAAGAAACCATAATAACAGCAAGCCCCTGCTCTACCAGCTCCACCATGAACTCGTGCACGGCCGCCTTGGCGCCAACGTCGATGCCCTTGGTCGGCTCATCGAGGATAATGACCTTGGGCTGAGTGGCGAGCCACTTGGCGATCACCACCTTTTGCTGATTACCCCCGGACAGTGTGTCGGCCGGCACTGACCAGCTTGCTGCTTTCACCTGCAGCCGATCGCCGTACTGTCTGGCTAGTCGGAATTCGCTGGCCATATCCACGAAGCCTTTCCGGCTCAGTCGATCGAGCTGTGGGAGGCCAATGTTTTCCACGATCGGGAGCTGCAAAACGATGCCCTGTTTGCCACGATCCTCGGGAACATAGACGATGCCTGCGCGCACGGCGTCACGTGGGCTATTGATTGCCACCTCCCGTCCTTCCAGCCGAAGGCTGCCACGGCTCCGCCGGGTGATACCGAACAACGCCTGCATCACCTCGCTGCGCCCCGCCCCGACCAGACCATAAAAGCCCAGGATCTCTCCCTTGCGCAGACTGAACGAGATGTTGTCGAACTCCGTCGGATGGGACAGACCGTGCACTTCGAGCACGACTTCACCCAGTCGCACCGGGCGCTTCGGGAAGATCTGCTCAACGCTGCGTCCGACCATCATCGACACAAGCTGATCCTGATCGGTGTCCTTGATCAGTCCATCACCGATGAAGCGGCCATCCCGGAACACGGCATAGCGGTTGCAGATTGCAAAGATCTCGTCGAACTTGTGGGTAATGAACAGCACTGCCTTCCCCGCTGCGATGAGACCGCGGACGATGCCGTAAAGGTCCTCGATCTCGCGACGCGAAAGCGAGGCCGTGGGCTCATCCATGATAACGATGCGGGCGTTGATCGAGAGCGCACGGGCGATACCCACCACGTGCCGTTGCGCGATGCTCAGTTCCTTGAGGATCGTCCGCGGGTCGAGCCCGATCTCCAGCGAGGCGAGCAGTTCACGCGTGCGCGCGTACATACCGGCCCAGTCGATCAATCCGCCGGCCCGGCGAGGCTCATGACCGAGAAAAATGTTCTCGGCCACGCTCAGCTCCTCGAACAACACCGTCTCCTGATAGATAGCGGTGATGCCAGCAACAAACGCCTCCTCCGGGCTGCGCAGTCCAAGCGACTTGCCGTCGAGGCGTATCTGCCCGCCGTCGGGCTGATAAACGCCAGTCACGATCTTAACCAGCGTGGACTTTCCGGCACCGTTTTCGCCAATCAGCGCGGTTACTTCGCCGGGAAAAAGTTCGAGGCGGGCGCCATCGAGCGCTTTAACCCCAGGGAAGGATTTGCTGATGCCGGAAAGCTCAAGGATCGGTGTAGTCATAGGGTAGTCCTGACTGGCTGCAGCCCGGCGCCATCAACGGCGCCGGGCCCTCTTATTGCTCAGAAAATCTTAGCCGCCGCTTGCACATTGGCTTTGTCATAAACCTTGGGCGGTCCGAGAACCAAAAGGTTATTGTCACCAAACGTGCGCGAACCGAGGCGCCCCAGTGACACCGGTTTACCCGGTGCCGGCTTCACCTTCCCGCTGGCGATATCGAATGCCAGATACACTGCACCGTACCCCAGATCGACCGGGTTCCAAATCGCAAAGCTCTGCACCGAGCCTTTCATAACGTGGCCCACCAGCTCCGAAGGCAGGCCCAGTCCGGTCACGAACACCTGGCCGACCTTGTGCTGATCCTCAATAGCCTGCGCGGCTGCAACAATGCCGATGGAGGTAGGAGCCACGATCACCTTCACGTTCGGGTGCGCCTGGAGCAAGGTGGTCGTCTCGCGATAACTTCTGTCGGCAAGATCCTCGCCATACACGGTCGCGACAAGCTTCAGGCCGGGCTGCGAGGCCAACGCCGGTTTCATGGCCGCAATCCACGCGTTCTGGTTGGTGGCGGTCGGAGTGCTGGAAAGGATCGCGATATCACCTTTGCCGTCGATCGGTTGTGCCGCAAGCTTAACCAGCGTTTCGCCGATCAGCTTGACACTCGACGGGTCAAGATGCGCCTCTCGCCCCGCAGGGGCGACGCCGCTATCCCAGGAAACCACAGTAATGCCGCGGCGCATCGCCTTTTTCAGGCTTGGCACGAGCGCGTCGGTGTCGTTGGCCGAAATGGCGATCGCGTCGACGTGCTGGGCGATCAGCGAGTTGATCGTATCGATCTGGGCTTCGGCGGTGGTCGTGGTAGGTCCGGTGTAGATCAGATCGATGCCAAGTTGCTTCGCTGCTTCCTCCCCACCACGGTGGGCGGCATCGAAAAAGCCGATCCCAAGCGCTTTCACCACCATCGCGATCCGCATCGTGCCTGCGGCGGATGACTGACTGCTTCCAACCGCCAGGCAGAGGCCCATAGCCATGCCTCCAGCGAGGATATGTCTGCGTTTCATTTTGGGATCCTCCCTCTGTTGACGAAAGCTTCTTCAGTGCGTGTACGGACGAAAGAGCTTGCTTGCGGGATTCAATTCCACGCCGAAGCCGGGCTTGTCGAGCGCCGACAGTTTCAGCCGCCCGTTCTCGGGAACCGGCTCGTTCAGCAGCAACGGGTGAAACGCCGGCAGCACCTTGTCCGCCTTCGGCGCGCTCATGATCATCTCGGTGAACGGGCTGTTATGTCGGGTGGCAACAAAATGGTAGCTGTCCACACCCGATCCATGCGGCACCGTCAGCACCCCGTGTAAGTCGGCAAGCGCCGAGATCTTGATAAGCTCGGAGATTCCACCGCACCAGTTCACGTCAGGCTGGATGATGTCGCAACAGCCCATTTCCAGCAGCATCCGGAACCCCCACCGGGTCGCCTCATGCTCGCCGGTTGTGACCAACATGCCGCGAGGCACATTCCTTCGCAGCTCTGCATGTCCCCAGTAGTCGTCCGGTGAGAGGCATTCCTCGATCCACTTCAGGCCGAGCGGATGGGCCTTATGCGCAAGCCGTGTCGCGTAGTTCAGGTCCAAACTCATCCAGCAATCGAACATCAGCCAGAAATCGTCGCCCACCCTGCTCCGCATATCCTCGAGTTTGGCGACGTTCTTCTTCAGCCCGACCTCGCCTTCGGCGGGACCGTGCTGCAGAGGCATCTTGCCGCCAATAAAACCAAGTTCTTTGGCGATATCCGGACGGGCACCCGTTGCATAGAACAGCAACTCGTCGCGAACGGGACCGCCAAGCAGAGCATGAACGGGTTCCCGGCGCCATTTTGCAAGTAGGTCCCACAGCGCCAGGTCGACGGCGGAGATCGCATTCACCACCACGCCGCGCCGGCCGTAAAATTGGGTCGAGAAATACATCTGGTCCCATGCTTTCTCGATGTCGGTGATCGGCCGCCCCTCAACGAAGCGCGCCAGATGCCGTTCCACGATAAACGCCCCGATCTCGCCGGCCGTAGTGATGGCAAAACCAACGGTTCCGTCGCTGGCCTCGATCTCCACGACCAGTGTGCCAAGAACGTTGATGCCGAAGCTCCGGCGGCTCTGCCGGTATTCCGGATACCGCGCCATGGGCGTCGCGATATGATCGTCTATCCAGTGGCCCTCGCCCACGTCGTGGTAGTCGCCACCGCCACCTTCTGCACCACCACGCACCACGGATGCGCGGACCTGTCTGACCACTGGTGGGCTCATTTTTATCCCCGTTTCCCCTCCCAACGACTGGCAGAACTAAGCATCCGTCAGTCGTGGTCAACTTAGCAGCTAGGTTGACAACCAGTCAAGGCGGCATTAGTCAATGTCTCAGGAGAACAACGTTGTTCATGAGTGACGACCCCACCAGCTTCGCCCTCAATGTGACGCCGCTGCTGCGTGGCAAGTCGGCGGCTGAGCGGCTGGTCAAGCAGGTTCTCGATTTGATTCGGTCGGGCAATCTGAAGGCTGGAGACCGCTTGCCGAGCGAAAGCCAGTTGGCGCAAGCTTTCCAGGTCAGCCGGCCGATTGTGCGCGAGGCGCTGCGGGGCCTGGCCATTCTCGGCATCGTGGAAACGCGCCAGGGTGGACGTTGTTTCGTAACCGATCTTACTGTTGCGCGGCTGATGGCGCCGCTGCAGTTTGTCATTACACTTGACGAGACCCACCTGGACTCCCTGCACCAGGCCCGGACCATGATCGAAAGCGGCCTGGTGCGCGAAGCAGCCAGGAACATCACCGATCAGGCGACCGCCAGATTGGACGAGATGGTCGCAGCAGGATTCGCCCTTAGTGGCGATCCGCTTGGCTTTCGTATGCTGGATCAGGAATTTCATCAGACGATCTATCAGTTGGGCAGCAACCCATTCCTGATGGTCGTGGCGCAAAGCCTGTATGAACTAGGGATGGAGTATCGCCGTATTGCGACCGAGACCCCCGGGGTAATCGAGCGCAGCGCTGCCGAACATCATGCTATCGTCGCCGCGCTGAAGGCCGGTGATGAAATCGGGGGCGGTGACCGCTATGAATACGCATCTTGCCAGCATCCATCAGACCACAATCGAAGCCATGCAACGGAGCTCCGGGACGCGCCGCCGGCGCCCACGGTCGAAGTGAGCTGACCCGTGCGGAGGAGACAGATACACGATGCCACCTTTCCCGCTGCGGCGCTCTCGTCGCCTGCTTCCATCATGATCTTGGTATAATGCGGCCACACAGTCTAAACTAACCCTTAAACGTGTGACGATCAAGCGTCGGATACCTTTGCGACCGTTTTCCCAGGGTTGGTTGGCCCACCGCCGGCCGCTGTTGCCGGCGTGGGTGATCGGCGCAATTGCCCTGCTGGTGTTGCTGGCCCTGTGGACCGGCGTGCCCAACCTGCGAGGATTCTTGCGCGAGCGCGCGCTCGACCACCTGTTGCCGCTTCTGGTTCCAACCACGGGCGCCGCGCCCAGGGTGAGCATCGTCGATATCGACCGCGTGACCTTGGATCGGTTTGGTCCGTGGCCGTGGCCGCGGAGTCGGTTGGCCGAGCTTGTGAGGGCAGTGGCGGCAGCACATCCGGCGGCATTGGGGCTCGACATCCTGCTCGTCGGTCCGGATCGCTTCGCGGATTCAACCCCCGGTCACCGCACGCTGCAGGGCGACGCCGCGCTGCGCGACGCGTTGCAAGCTGTGCCGACGGTGCTCGGCTTTGCGCTCGCGACGCCTGGGCTAGAAACGATACTGCCCGCGACCCCCGTGCTGATCGGTGGCACGCCGTCGCTGCCGGGTTTGTGGCGGGCGCCCGGTGTGGTCGGCCCAGAGCCGATGCTTGCTGCGACAGCTCAGGGTTTCGGCGCGCTCGTTGCCGCCGCCGACCCAGATGGCCCGGTACGTCGGGTGCCGCTGCTGGTCCTGACCGGATCGATCCTGCGGCCTGGGTTGGCCCTGGAGTTGGTGAGACTTGCCGCCGGTGCGAGCGCGGTCGTGCTGGACGCGGCGGGCAAGGTACGTACCGGCGCGGCCGTGGCGCCGGCCGGGGAAGACGCCGCATTGCGCCTCACTCAGTCTGGCCCTCCAAGCTGGGCAAACCGTACGATCTCGGCCGGGGCGCTCCTCGAAGACCGGACCGCGGCAGCCCCGCTGGCGGGGCACATCGGTACTGATCGGCGTGAGCGCGCCCGAGGCCGGCGGATTGCGCGTGACCCCGGCCTCGGCGGCAACGCCTTCCGTGCAGATCCAGGCCGCCGCGGTCGAGGCACTGTTGCAGGGTCGTGTAGCGGCACGTCCTTCGTGGCTGGGGCCGGGCGAGCTTGTTGCGGCATCGGTGCTTGGCGCTTTGGCGCTGCTGCTGGCAGCGCGGTTAAGACCTGCGACCGGCGCCGTGATTACTTTGATCCTGGCTGTCATCTGGGCCGGCGTGGCTCTGACGGCAGGGCGCGCGGCGGGTCTTCTGGCCGATCCGGCGGGACCTGCGGCGGTCATGCTGCTGACCTTTGCAACCGCGGCGTACGCGCGATTTTCACAAGAGGAGTGGCGCGCCCGCTTGCTGCGCGCCAGTTTTGAGCAGCACCTGGCGCCGGGGGTTGTTCGCCAAATCGCGGCCGAACCAGAAAGGCTACGACTGCAAGGCGAGCTGCGCGACATCACCTCGATGTTCACCGACATCGAGGGCTTTACGGCAATGAGCGAGCGGGCAGATGCCGGCGACCTCATTGCGCTTCTCGATATGTATTTCGATATCGTCACCCGCGTCATTACCGAACACGGCGGCATGGTCGACAAGATCATCGGCGACGCCGTGCACGCGATCTTCAATGCGCCGTTCGAGCTGCCTGAGCATCCGAGACGCGGTATCGACTGCGCACTGGCGCTGCTCGCGGCGAGCGAAACAGTGCGGCGTTCGCCCCTCGGGCAGCGCCTGGGGCTGGGCCGGACGCGCGTCGGGATCGAGACCGGCCCAGCCATCGTGGGCGACGTGGGTGGGGCACGGAAGCTCGACTACACGGCTCATGGCACCGTGGTGAACACCGCGGCACGCCTGGAAGCAGCGAACAAGGCGCTGGGCTCCAGCATCTGCATCGGTCCGGGTACCGCCGCACGCGTCGATGCGGGAACACTGCGGCCCATCGGCCAAATCATAGTGCGCGGCCGCAGCCAGCCCGTTGAGGTTTTCACCCCGGCAGTGCTGCCGCCAGAGACGGATACGGCCTGACGCTACTCGACCGAGGCGAAAGCCGCCGCAATGCGGGTGCGGCCCCAGGGGTGTGCTGGCGTCGGCTCGCCGCCGGGTGCTGTAATGTCGGTCCCGAGGCCCGGGCCGACCTCAACCTCGGTGCTCGCCCCCACAACCGTCACCAGGCCGCGCTCAACAAACACGCCGAATACGCCGTTGCTTGGTCCGGCGAAGAAGCGCGTACCACGCACTGCCATCAAGCCGAACGGCGAGCGAACCGCGAGATCGGCTTGTGGCGCCGTCTCGTCCCGATCGAACACCATCGCCCCCTGTCCGAGCTCCAGAATACCGCCGGCATTGACCAAGTAGCGGTCGATCTTCAGCGTTGTGTCGGCACCGAGACGAATGAGGGTAGCGGTGCCGAGCCGTATGGCCAGCGCAGAACGCGTGCCGGTGGCGACCTGCTCACCCACGAACAGGTCTGCGGCGACTGCCAGCGGTCGCCGCACCGCCTCCCTCAGCGCGAACGCCGAGCCTCGAATTGCCTCCACCTTACCGGCGGTTGGCGGTGCTGCCCACGCAATCCCGGCAAGTGGAAATGCTGCGAACCCGGCCAGGACGCCGCGGCGAGTCGGTTTCATAGTCACGCTATAGCACAATACGGCGGCGCAGGCGTTCCCGCGCACAGTCGCGGTAGTATTTCGGTTTGAAACTCCGCAGCCCACTCCGTCGACGCAATCGGTGAGCACTCAGCTCTCTTCGCCAAGTGCCAGTATGGCTTGCGCCCGTCGCATCACCGCCGCTGCGTTCGGTATCAGGGTCTCGCGGACTTAGCGCCAGCCTCCTGTGTTGCATCGCACTCGGAATCAAGCCTACTCGCAATGCCCAGGGTTACCCGGTAAAACACGTAGTAATCACCCATCGACCCCGAACCCGGGACTGGGCAGCCCCCTGGGGGCGATGTTGGGCCTGTTCTTGCCGTGGGAGGTTAGCGGGGCACACTGTGCCCCTCCGGAAGTGGCAAGCCGTACGGTAACTTCGTTAGCGTCTTCGAGGATGTGAGGCGGCGCCAAGCGCGTGAAGCCGTTTGGTTGATTGTGCAACTTGCATAACTCGCGAACGCCGAGCCGGCTCCGACCGACGCGGGGCAAGTACTGATCGCCCGGCGTCCCATGGGCGGCGAGGTACCGCACGACCGGGCTCGCCACCGCGTAGGCGGATGCGAGGCTCTCCGCAAAGCCGGACAGCCCTCCCGTTTCATCGGCCTTGAGCTGATCGGCCGCCGTCATGCCGGGCGGCGGAACGGTGTAGTCGCTCGCAGTGCGCAGGATCAGGACGCGCGCGGGGTCCGCCCGGTGCGCCTGGCCTAGGAAGGTAATCGCCTGCATGATGCCGGCGTCCTCCTCGAGCGAGGTCGCAAACGTGCCGCGTCCGTTGGTCCAGGACCAGACCCAGTTCTCCGCCCAGGTATTCAGGAGATCGCCGACCCAGAACGTGCTGGTGGCGAGGTCGTCTCCTTCGAGCACGAACGGCGGCTGCTTGGCCGCGGGCTGAGTGTAAGGCGCCCGCACCCGCTGGAGCGTGGTGTCATCCGGCAACGCGATGTCCTTCGTGAAACTGTAGGCCCAATCGACGAGGCGCGCGTTCAGGATATAGACGTTCTGCCCGTTGGTTGAACTCGCCGGCGGCACGGGAAGCTGGTAAGGCAGGTAGCGCCCGAGCGGCGTGTAGCCGGTGGGCCAGCCCGGCGGGATCTCGCGCGCGTCGATCTCATGGGCGAGGTCGCCATCGACTACGTAATGCGCCCAGGCGGCCGACCCGACCGAGGCGGTCTTGGGGTCGATCCCGGCGATCGCCGCGATGACCCAGTAAGCGTGGCGCAGGTCGAATCGCGTATCGTGGCCAAGGGCCGTGATCGAGGCGCTGGCACGGGCGGTTCCCTCGCCCGTAACGATGGCGAGCACCTGGTCGTCTGAGTTGTACCGAAGCTCGTGATAGCCCTGCGGGAACGGGATGTGCATGGACAGGGGATACTGGTCGGTCCAGGCGCGAAGCTCGCCGCCCTGATCCTGCCCGTTCTGCTCTATTTCGAACGTCGTGACCACCACGACCCGCACCGGGATCGTACCGGCATCCTCCGCTACGGCTGAGGTTGCGGCCAAGGGTGAGCTGAGAAGGGTGCACGTTGCCAGGAAAAGCGGGATAGTACGGGCAGGAAGCATGGCCGGCATCCTCGATAAGCTCGGAACAACGCAGCGCGATGATTCTGGCGCGTGTCAAGCGCCAGATCGAGGAGGAGCCGCCCAATCAGCCTGCTCCCCCCAGAAATCCTGTATTCAAACGCGCCGGCCCTCCCAAGGACCAAGACGATGTCTTCCAAGCAGATTTTGCTCGTGAAATCAGGCGGCGAAGCCTCGCTTCCCAAATGGCGCTCCGCCTTCGCGGAATTGTGCCCCGACCTCGACGTCCATTGGTGGGATGACCCCACGGTCAATCCGAACGATGTCGTTTACGTTCTTGTTTGGCAGCCTGAGCGCGGCCGCATCGCCATCTTCCCCAACCTCCAGGTCATCTTCAGCAGCGCCGCCGGCGTGGATCATATCCTTGCCGACCCGAATCTGCCGCATCATCTCCCTATCGTCCGCAATGCCAGCGCGGAAACTCTGCAAACGGTCGGTGAGTATGTCTGCCTCGGCGTGCTCGCCTTACAGCGCGATCTCAAGCGTGCCCTGAATGCGCAGCGCGACCATCGCTGGGACGAGTTTCAGGGGCATTGGCAAATTAATGAGTGAGGGGTCGAGTTCGGTGCAGTGACGGGTGGTGCGCAACTCATGCCGCCACATGGGCGCAGGTCTCCTGTTTCCAGATCCGGAACGCCTTCGCGCGAGCACGATGATAAGCGTCGGCCGCCACGAGATGCCGGGGTGGGCGGAAGTGACCGTAGATCATGCCGTGCGCCGAGAGGAACCGCTGTGCCTGAGCCGACGATTTGAACCGCTGCATTTGCCGCTCTCGCCTTCGGGTGGGCCGATGCGAATTCTCAGCACGATTATTAAGATAACGACTTGTTCGGTGCCGGACGTCGGGCAAGACTTCACGATGCGCAACATCGTAGCTGCGCAGGCCGTCGGTGATCAGGCGCCTCGGCTTGTACTTCAGCCCATGCAGAAGTCTCTTGAAGAAGCGCTTAGCCACGGCGGCATTCCTGCGATCCTGCACGAAGATATCGAGCACGACCCCGTGCTGGTCTACCGCCCGCCAGAGATAATGCAGCACGCCGTTGATCCGGATGAACACCTCGTCGAGGTGCCACGTGTCTCCGGGCTTGGGTCGCCGCCTCCGGAGCCGTCTAGCGAAGTCCGCACCGAATTTCCGGCACCAGTGCCGAATACTCTCGTGGGTCACGATCACGCCGCGCTCAGCCAGGATCAGCTCAACGTCACGTAAACTGAGATTGAAGACGTGATACAGCCAGACTGCATGGCTGATGATCTCGGCCGGGAAGCGATGCCGAGGATAGGAGGCGGGCTGTGTCGTCATCCTGTCAGCCTCGCTCGATTCCCGGCCGGGCACCAGTTAGGTTAACTTGGCAATGCCCTCAAGAACAGTTGGGGGCACAAACGGGGGCCCAGAGAGGAGTTGACGTAAGAACGGATTCCGCCAAAAATGCCACTGAATCAATACACGCGGCCGGGTTAGCACAGCGGTAGTGCAGCGGTTTTGTAAACCGAAGGCCGGGGGTTCAAATCCCTCACCCGGCACCACCTCCTCGCATTATCACGGTATGCAAACCATCCTGATCACCGGCTTCGAGCCGTTCAACGGAGACACCATCAACCCCTCCCTCGAAGTCGCTCGCCTGCTCTCGTCATATCGCGCCGCGGGCGTTCAGCTTGCGACCGCTGTCCTGCCTGTCTCGATTGCGAGAATCGAGCCCGCGCTGCGAGAGGCGCTAGGCGAGCACCGCCCGGATGCAGTGATTGCGGTCGGCCAGGCCAGCACACGCGTGGACATTTCCATCGAGCGGGTCGCCATCAATATCGACGATTTTCGTATTCCCGATAATGACGGTGCTCAGCCCGTCGACATGCCGGTGGTTCCCGGCGCCCCGGCCGCCTATTTTTCAACCCTGCCGATCAAAGCCATAACCCAACGCCTGCGTACAGCAGGCGTGCCCGCCCAGGTCTCCCAGTCCGCTGGAACTTTCCTCTGCAATCATACCTTCTACCTGCTGTGCCATCTCGCGGCCGCGCGCAATCCAGCCATGCGCGCCGGCTTCATCCATGTCCCGCCTTTGCCGCAGCAGGCAGCGCCAAATCTCGGCCAATCCAGCATGGCCCTGGAGACAATCGTCGCGGCACTGAAAATTGCCATCGAGACCGTCCGTGACGTCTCAGCCGACCTGCACCTCAGCGAAGGGCAGATATAAATTACCTGGCCCGGGCATCCTGCCGCACTATCTCTGCCCCCTTCTCTCCGATCATGATCGTGGGGGTATTGGTGTTGCCGGATGTTATTGTCGGCATCACGGAGGCATCAATCACCCGCAGTCCTTCAATCCCCATCATCCGCAGCTTTTCATCCACCACGGCTAGCGGATCCGAAGACAACCCCATTTTCGCCGTTCCCACCGGATGAAAAATCGTCGTGCCGATGTCTCCGGCCGCCTTCGCCAGTGCCTCGTCGCTGTCATCCACCGCGGGTCCCGGCAGATACTCCTCCGGCCGGTAGTTTGCGAGTGCAGGCTGCCGCATCAACCGGCGCGTTACCCGGATCGCATCCGAGGCTACACTCCGATCCTCCGGGGTCGTCAGATAATTCGGCGCGATCCCAGGCTTATCAGCCGGATAAGGCGACCGCAGCCGCACTGTTCCGCGCGAGTACGGCCGCAGGTTGCACGCCGCAACTGTGATGGCCGGAAACCGGTGCAGCGGCTCACCGAATTTATCCAGCGACAGAGGTTGCACATGGAACTGAATGTTCGGCCGCTCATGCTCTGGCGATGATCTGGTGAAAATGCCCAACTGCGACGGGGCCATCGTCAGCGGCCCGGTGCGCCACACGGCATACTCCAGCCCCATCATGCCGCGTTTCAGAAGATTGTAATAGGTCTCGTTCAGCGTCTTGACCCCGTATATTTTGTAAATCGCGCGCTGCTGCAAATGATCCTGCAGATTGCGACCGACCCCCGGCCGGTCCAGCAACACCTCGATCCCCAGCTCATTCAGCCACTCCGCCGGCCCCACCCCCGAAAGCTGCAGAATACATGGCGAGCCGATCGCTCCGGCGCACAGAATTATCTCACCCCGCGCGTGAGCTTCCTCGACCCGCCCATCCCGCCGATACCGGACCCCGACCGCCCGCGTACCGGCAAACAACAGCTTCTCGACTAACGTATGCGTCTCCAGCCGCAGGTTAGGCCGCTTCAGCGCAGGTTTCAGAAAGGCCCGCGCCGCGGACCACCGTACCCCTCGCCTTTGGTTCACGTGAAAGTATCCTACCCCCGTATTGTCGCCGGTGTTGAAATCGGGGGTATCCGGAATCCCCATCTCGATTGCCGCCTGGCGCACAGCATCCAGGACGTCCCAACGGATCCGCGGCGCTTCCACGCGCCATTCGCCGGTGATCCCGTGATGCTCACTTTCCCCCAGGAAATGATTGTCGAGCCGCCGAAAGATCGGGCGCACATCATCCCAACTCCATCCGGTCAGGCCAAGCTGGCGCCAGTGATTGTAGTCCGCCGCTTGGCCCCGCATGGAGATCATCGCGTTGATGGCCGAGCACCCGCCGATCACCTTGCCGCGCGGATATTTGAGCGCACGGCCGTTCAGCCCCGGCTCCGGCTCAGTTTCGAACATCCAGTCGCAACGCGGATTGCCGATCGCGAACAGATAGCCCACGGGAATGTGGAACCAGATCCAGTTGTCTCGCCCCCCCGCTTCCAGCACCAGCACGCGTTTGGTAGGATCGGCGGAAAGACGGTTGGCAACGACGCATCCGGCCGAGCCGGCGCCAACCACGATGTAATCGTAATCGCCCTCAAGCGTGCTCGCCGACATCGTTCCTGCTCATACGATACCTTCGCGCGCCACCGGATTGCGCAGTGTCCCGATCCCGCTGATTTCAATCTCGACCACATCCCCGTGCTTCATATCGGCTGTCGCACCTTCCGTCCCCATCCACACAACATCGCCGGAATACAGCGTCAGATACCGGGTCATGGCGACCAGGAAATCCACCACGCCGAACACCATTTCATTCGTACGGAACTCGATCATCTGGCTGCCATTCAGCCGGACCCTGGTCATCAGGTCCGGTAGATGCACATCCGTCTCGATCCAAGGTCCCATCGGCTTGAATGTATCGGTGTTCTTCGCCCGCCACAGCGTCCTGTCGGAGCGCTGCCAGGTCCGCTCGCTCACGTCATTACCGATGGTATAGCCCAGCACCGCCTGAAGCGCATTCTCGCGCGTCAGATGCTTGCACCTGCGCCCGATCACCACGACCAGCTCGCCCTCATACTGCACGTTATCGGTCGCGTCGGCGGGAATAACGATCGGCTCGTCCGGCCCGATCAGTGCGTTGTTCGCCCGATAGCCGATGTCCGGCTGCGCCGGCAGGTTCGGCTCCTGCCCGACCTTCGCCGCCACCTCTTTCACATGCTGCGCGTAGTTCATGCCGCAGGCATAAAAGGTGGGAGGCACCACCGGTACCAGCAGCTTCACCTCCGCAAGCGGGATGGTGTCTGACATCCGCTCCCACGTGGCGAACGGCGAGCCCCGCACAAGGACGACGGTATCCCCCTCGATGATCCCATAGATGACAGTGCCGGAATGATCTAATCGAGCCCAGCGCATGGCGTTCCCCCTGGTTGCAATTCGCGCGGCCTTGAACCGAGCGGAGCGAACCAGCATTGAAGCCCGCATGATCGATCTGTTCAATGACATCCGCGCCCGCGTCGTCGCCGCGCTGCGCGCCGCCGCCCCCGATCTGCCGGACGATGTTGCCGCCCGCGTCGAAGTCACCCCGCCTCGCGACCCGGCACACGGGGACATGGCGAGTAACGCCGCCATGGTCGCGGCCAAAACTGCCCACCAGCCGCCGGCCAAGCTGGCCGCCGCCCTCGTGAACCACCTTCGCGCCGCGCCGGAGATCGCCGAAGCCACCGCCGCCGGGCCCGGCTTCGTAAACCTCCGCCTCAAACCCGCCGCGCTGCGCTCTGTCCTCCCCGCTATCCTTCGTGCCGGCGAGAGCTACGGCGACAGCACCGCCGGGGCGGGCCTGAGAGTGAATATCGAATACGTTTCGGCCAACCCGACCGGTCCCATGCATATCGGCCATTGTCGCGGCGCCGTAGTCGGCGACGCTCTGGCCGCTCTGTTCTCCAAGATCGGTCACGACGTCACGCGTGAGTTCTACACGAATGATGCAGGCGCTCAGGTTACGGCCCTCGCCTGGGCAGCTTACTGGCGTTACCTCCAGGCCATCGGGTCGCCACTGACCGAGCAACAATTCGCCGACGAGGTCCCTGGCGGCCTGCAATACCGCGGCGAATACCTGATCCCGGTCGGACGGGCTCTCGCCAACAAGCACGGCACCTCGCTCGCGACCCAGGACCTTGGTATCGAAGCCCCCGAGCTCTGGCTGGAAACCGTTCGCGCGTTCACGATTGACGCGATGATGCAGGCGATCCGCGAGGATCTTGCGGCCCTCGGCGTGCGTCACGACGTCTTCAGCTTCGAGCGTGCCCTGCTCGAAAGCGGCGCCGCCGACGCGCTGATCGACCGCTTGCGCGCCGATGACCTGGTCTATGAAGGCGTGCTCGAACCCCCTAAGGGAAAACTCCCCGAGGACTGGGAACCCCGCCCGCAAACTCTGTTTCGCTCGACCCGCTTCGGTGACGATCTCGACCGCCCGCTGCGCAAATCCGACGGTTCCAACACCTATTTCGCCAACGACATCGCCTATCATGCCGACAAAGTCGCACGCGGCTTCAAACTGCTGATCGACGTGCTCGGTGCCGATCATGGCGGCTATGTCCCCCGCATCAAGGCCGCTGTCACGGCCGTTTCCCACGGCGAAGCCACCCTGGAAGCTGTGCTATGCCAGATCGTCCACGTCGTTCGCGGCGGGCAGCCCGTCCGGATGTCCAAACGTGCCGGCAGCTTCGTCACGTTGCGCGACCTGATCGATGAGGTCGGCAAGGATGCGGTCCGCTTCACCATGCTCACTCGCAAGGCCGACGCCCAGATGGAGTTCGATCTCGATCAGGTTGTCGCCCAGACACGCGACAATCCGGTATTTTACGTCCAGTACGCTCACGCGCGCTGCCGGTCCGTGCTGCGGCTTGCCGCCGAGATGTTCGGCACCGCCGAGACTGCTGAGACCGCCCTGGCCGATGTGGCGCTCGACACTCTGACGGCCGAGCCGGAACTTGCCGTCATCCTCCGGTTGGCGCATTGGCCGCGCACCGTCCAGGGTGCCGCACAGGCCCGTGAGCCGCACCGGATTGCATTTTATTTGTATGACTTGGCGGGCGATTTTCATATGCTATGGAACCGGGGCAAGGACGATTCGACCCTGCGCTTCCTGCAGGCCGACCGGGTTGAGGAGACTCGGGCCCGCTTGGCACTGGTGGCCGCAACGGCTGTGGTCATCCGCTCCGGGCTCAACGTGCTGGGCGTGACGCCCGTCGAGGAGATGCGCTGACGTGCTGGATGACGTGCAATTCCGCACCCCTACTTACCGTGTGCCGCGTCAGCGCGGCATGGATCCTACCACGCGGCGCCTGGCGCTGATCGCGGCCGGGTTGGGCAGTGCGTTGGTGGCCATTATGGGTGCTTGGTCGCTGACCGGGGGTGGACATCACCTCGTGCGCACCGCTGCGAGCGACGCGGGAAACGTGCCGGTAATCGAGCCACCTCCGGGCCCGATGAAGATGAAGCCAGCCAATCCGGGCGGGATGCAGATATCAGCCAATCAGAACCTGTTCGGCAGCCCATCCGGCGGTGAGGAGAAGCTGGCGCCGCCGCCCCAGGTGCCTGATCCCGCGGCGCTGCAACCCCCGCCACCACCTACTCCGCCTGCGCAGCCGAAGCCTGCCGCTAGGGTACCCTCACCGGCGCCCGTTGCGCCGGTTTCGACAGCACCTGTTTTGGCCCCGCCCGCGGCCCCGCCACCCCCTCCTACGGCCGCACCCGCGCCGGCTGTCCCGGAAAGCCACCTGCTTGTTCAGCTCGCTGCCCTGCCTACCGAGCAGGCGGCCAAGGACGAGTGGGCGTTGTTGCAGAGAAAACTGCCTGATTTGCTGAAAACCCGGCAGCCGACGCTAAGTTCGGCGGATGTGAACGGACGGACTTGGTGGCGCGTGCGCACCGGCGGTTTCGCTGACCCGATGGCGGCAAAGCAGTTCTGTGACGGGGTGCGCGCGAAGGGTGGTAACTGCGACGTGGTGCATTCTTAGAGCGCGATCGCTTCAGGCGGAATCGCTGCTGAAGCGTGAATCACGCTCTCAGACAAAGAGCTAGAGCAGTTTCGGTTCAACGTGAACCGAAACTGCTCTAGACCACGCTTTCAACCCGGATCAGCCGACGTCGCGTTGCGCGCTTCCGCGTTGGCGGCGATCGGCCGCACCGGGGCGCCCGGCACAATCTTCTGCAGATTCCCCACAATCACCGCATCATGCGCCGACAGGCCTTTGTTAACAACCGCCATGTCCCCATAGGTCGCACCGACGGAAACCATCCGCTGCACAACCTTGCCGTGATCGGCGACAAACACGTACTTCCCGAACTGGCTGGAGCCCAGTGCCACTTGCGGCACCAGCAGCGTGTCCGGCCGATCGGCCACATGCAACCGGACATGGACGAACTCGCCCGGCAGCAGGGTGTGGTCAGGGTTAGCGATGGTGGCACGTGCCACGATAGTGCCGGTGCTCCCATCCACCGTATTATTCAGGAACGTGAGCTGCCCCTCATATCGCTTACCGCCGTCATCCGGAACCGTTACCTCCGCCGGGATCGTGTTCCCGGCCCGGAAATTGCCCAGCAGGGCGAGGTCGGTCTCGCTTGGATTGAACGTGGCATAGATCGGATCGAGTTGAACCAGTGTATTCAGTTGCGTGCCCGCCACCACAGTGATCAGTGTGCCCTCATGCACCTGACTGCGACTGAGGCGGCCCGCAAATGGAGCCCTGATCTCAGTCCATCCCAGATTGAGCTTCGCTGTCTCGATCGCCGCCGCGTCGGCAGCGAGTGTCGCCTGCGCCTGACGCAGTGCACTCGCTGTTTGATCAAAATTCTCCCGCGTAACCCACCCCTCTTTGGTCAGCGTGTCATTGCGGTCGTGCGTGACCCGCGCATAGTCCAAAGCCGCGGCATCGCGGCGTGCTGCCGCCGTCGCCTGATCAAGCGCCGCATGGTAGTTGCGCGGGTCGATTTGATATATCAGTTGGGCTTGATGGACATCCGCTCCGTCGGGAACCGCCTGCGAATCAAGATACCCAGTGACCTCTGCCTCTAGTGTGACGCTGCGGATCGCCTCCGTCGTTCCCTGGAAGTCCAGATAAATCGGTACTGTCCGCTGAACGACCGGCACGACCGGCACCGGCATGGCGGGCATGCTCGCAGCCGGCGCGCGTGCCGCGCCATGGCCGGAGCTGTCCAGCAGCACGAACCCTGTGGCGGCCAGCGCAACTCCGAGGGCCGCCAGCCCAAAATTCTTCACGGACAAACCCATTGTCTTCGTCCTTCTGAAATCAATCCCCCGGGGCACTCTCAAGCCGGCGCCGATCGGACGCCTGCTCAGCCTCCGCCGCACGACCTTCGCGCATCCGTTCGATCACCGCGTAAAACACCGGCACCAATCCAAGCCCGAAAATCGTCGCCGCCAGCATCCCCCCAACAACCGTCGTGCCGATCGAATGCCGGCTACCTGCTCCGGCACCGGTCGCCACCATCAGCGGCAAGGTGCCGAGAATAAAGGCGAAGGCAGTCATCAGGATCGGCCGCAGCCGAAGCCGTCCCGCTTCCATCGCCGCCTCCACGATTCCAGCACCTCGCTCGCGCAACTGCTTGGCGAATTCTACGATCAGGATCGCGTTCTTGGCCGCCAGCCCGATCAACATCACCAGGCCGATCTGCGAATAGACGTCGAACTCCATGCCGCGCAGCCACAGCGCCAGCACCGCGCCGAAAAGCGCGAGTGGCACGGACAGGATGACCATGAATGGCATCGACCAGCTTTCGTACTGCGCCGCCAGGACCAGGAACACGAACACCATGGCCAGAGCGAACACGATCGCCGCCACCGAGCCTGCCTTGAGCTGCTGGTACGCGATGCCGGTCCACTCGTAACCGAAATCGGCCGGTAACGCCTCCGCCGCCGCGCGCTGCATCGCGGCAATCGCCTGCCCCGAGCTATAACCCGGCGCGGGCACCCCATTGATCAGGGCGGACCCATACACGTTGTAGTGCGATACGTATTCCGGTCCCGTTGTCGGTTGCAATTTGCCGAGTGTATCAAGAGGAATCATCTGCCCGCCCGCATTGCGCACATACAGACGCGATAAATCCCTCGCATCCGCGCGTGCACCCCGCTCGGCTTGCATCGTCACCCGGAAGGTCCGCCCGAACAGATTGAAGTCGTTCACGTAAAGCGAACCGAGATAGATCTGCAGCGTGTTGAACACGTCCGTCAGATTGAGCCCGAGCAGTTTCACCTTGGTTCGGTCGAGGTCGTAACTGTATTCGGGTGTCGACGTGTTGAAAGTGGTAAAAAGCTGATGCGGATCGAGCTCAGGCTGTTTGCGGGCCGCCGCCAGCAGCGCCTGCGCTGCGTCATTCAACGCTTGCGGACCGCGCCCCGTCAGGTCCTCGACCTCGAACTCGAAACCGCCGGTCGTCGAAATCCCCGGTATCGACGGTGGGTCGAAGCTGAGCGCGATCGCCTCCGGGATCGCCAGCAGTTTCGGGCGTACATCGGCGATGATGTTCTCGGCGTCCAGCCTGGCTCCGCGCTCATCCCATGGTTTCAGGATCGCGAATTCCGCCGCTGCGTTCGACTGATTGGCGCCGGTCAGGAAGTTCAGGCCAGTGACCGGGACAACATCCTGCACCCCAGGCTCGGCCGCCAAAATCCTCCGCACCTTCTCCGCCACCTGCTCCGTCCGTTGCAGCGAAGCGCCCGGAGGCAACTGGATGACCGCGAAGAAATATCCTTGATCTTCGACCGGCAGGAATCCTGCGGGAATACGTGAATAAAGGCCATAGGCAACGAACAGCACGCCTGCAAATAACGCCAGCATGCCCCATCGCGCGCCAATCACCCAGCGCACAGCTTGTGCATAGGCCTCCGACGCCCATCCAAACCCCGCATTGAAGGCGCGGAACAGAAAAAAGCGCGACGGCGGCTGATGGCGTAGGAGCACGGCCGACAGCGCCGGGCTCAGCGTCAACGAGTTGAACGCCGAAATCGCCACCGATATCGCTATGGTTAGCGCAAACTGATTATACAGTTGCCCGGTAACACCCGGCAGAAACGCAACCGGGACGAATACCGCCATCAACACCGCCGTCGTGGCGATGATCGGACCAGTCACTTCCTTCATGGCGGTCACCGCGGCATCCATCGGCGAAAGCCCCCGTTCGAGCTGGCGTTCCACATTCTCGACCACCACGATGGCATCATCCACAACCAACCCGATTGCCAGCACCATGCCGAGCATGCTCACCAGGTTGAGCGAGAAACCCGCCGCCAGCATTATGGCCAGCGTAAAAATGAGCGACACCGGGATAGCAATCGCCGGAATGACTGTGGTGCGCCAGCTCTGCAGAAACAGAAACACGACCCCGATCACCAGCGCCAGCGCCTCGGCAAGCGTCACCATCACGTCATGCATCGAGGCAGACACGAACATCGTCGTGTCATAGGGAATCCGCCACGCCAGCCCCGGCGGGAAGCGCTGGTTCAGCTTCTCCATCTCGGCACGCACCTCCCGGGCCACCTGCAGCGCGTTCGATCCCGGCGTCTGATAGACCGCGATGAAAACGGTGGGCCGGGTGTTCAGCCGCGAGCTCGATGTATACTGCAAAGCCCCAAGCTCGATGCGTGCCACATCGCGCAGGCGAACCACGGCCTCGCTGCCGGTTCCAGCTCGAATTACGATATTGCCGAATTGCGCAGGATCAGTCAGCCGGCCGAGCGCGTTCACCTGATACTCGAACTCAGTACCCGGCGGCGCCGGCGACTGCCCGAGCTTGCCCGCCACCACCTGCACGTTCTGCTCTTCGAGGGCTTGCTGCACATCGGTCGCGGTGATGCCGAGCTTGGCCAGCTTGTCGGGATCGAGCCAGATTCGCATCGAATACCGGCGCTCGCCGAATATCTGCACGTCACCGACGCCGGGCAGCCGCTTGAGCGGGTCCACCACCTGCAGATACGCATAGTTGCTGATGTCAACCAGATTGACTGAATTATTCGGCGAATACAACGTCACCCCGAGCAGGATATCGGGGTTCTTCTTGCTGACCGTGACCCCCGCCTGATTGACGATGGCGGGCAGATCGCCCTCCGCCTGTGCGACGCGGTTCTGCACATCCACCGCGGCAATGTCGATCGGATAGCCGACGTTGAAAGTGATCGTGATGGTCGAGCTGCCATCATTGCCGCTGACCGAGGACATATAGGCCATGCCCTTCACACCGTTGATTTGCTCCTCCAGCGGCGTGGTCACGGTATTGGCGACAACCTCGGAACTGGCGCCCGAATAAGTCGCGCTCACCACGACCTGCGGCGGCGTCACATCGGGAACCTGCGCCACCGGCAGGAACTGATAGGCGACCGCCCCCGCGAGCACCATGATAATGGCGACGCTCGCGGCGAAGATCGGGCGATGAATGAAAAAGTTCACCATTCAGGCAATTCCCTGCGAATGGGGTAGGAAACGGTTCAGCTCGCCCTAAATAAGTAGGTACTGAGCGGTAACACCCCCTGTGGGGACTGACCGGTCGGTAACATATTCGGGAGACTTCACCATGATCGCGTCGGCCGCCAAGTCCGCCGCCGCCCCGCACACCCCCGCGCCGCCGCCGCGCGAGCGTATCCTCGCGGTCGCGCGCGATCTGTTCTACCGCCGCGGCATCCACGCGGTCGGGGTTGACGCCATCGCCGAGGCGGCAGGTACCAACAAAATGACCCTCTACCGCCATTTCGCTTCCAAGGACGAACTGGTGGCAGCGTGCCTGCGAGAATTCGCGCGCGAAATTGACGCGGAATGGGACGCGATCGCCGCTGCGCATCGGGGCGACCCTAAAGGCCAGTTGCTGGCCTGGCTGCAGCACATCGGCGAATGGAACGCCCGCGAGGCCCATAGGGGCTGCGCACTCGCCAACGCCGCCGTCGAATTGCCGAATGAGGACCACCCCGCCCGTCGGGTCGTCAGAGAGCACAAGTCCATGGTCCGGCAACGGCTGGCGGATCTGTGCCGCGCCGCCGGGCTGAACGATCCCGAAGCGCTTGCCGACGAGGCGTTCCTGTTAGGCGAAGGCGCGCGGGTCGCGGCTCAAAGCCTGGGGTCGGACGAGCCGCTGACGCGCCTGCCGGTTCTGCTCAAAGACCTGGTCGAGGAGCACACTCCACCGCCCCGCACTCCGAGGGCGCGGTGAGGGGTCGCGTCGGCCGCATTTTTCCGGCCCTGACAGCAAGTGCCTTACTGCTGCGCTGCGTCGGTCTGGCGCATCAGGCTCTGGTACACGCTTTCAACGTCATCGTTGGCAGCCTTCTGCTGCTGTTGGGACTGGGTCAGGCCGGCCGACTTTTCCTGCTGGGTGACTTCTGATTGGGTGGGCTGATGGGCGTACCCGCCCCAGACGTTGTCCAGGCGGGCGGATGTTCGTGCCTGGGCGAAAGCGGCCCCGGGTGAGGCCGCCAAGGCCATAGCGACGCTCAGAAACAGAAGCTTTTTCATGATCTTACCTCCTGCGCCGCGCCGAGGCCGTGGATTCTTCTGCGGGCCGGTTTGGCGCGCTCTGCATAGCGTCGTGCCAAGGTGGCACAGACCATTAGTTGGACCTGATGAAACAGGATCAAGGGCAGCATCATAATCCCGACCATGCCTGCCGGGAATAATATGTTCAGCATCGGGAGGCCGGCGGCCAGGCTCTTTTTTGAGCCGCAGAAGACGATAGCTATTTCGTCCTGGCGGGAGAATCCCAGCCAGCGGCTGGTCCAGGTGGTTACCGCAAGCACGGCAGAAAGCAGCAAGGCGTTTGCGACAATCACGCCGCCAAGTCCGAGCAGATCGACCTGATGCCAGATACCCGCGACCATACCTTCGCTGAAGGCGCTGTAGACGATCATCAGGATTGATCCGCGATCGGTCAACATCGTTAGCCATTTGTGCTGCTCTAACCAGCCGATGATCCACGGTCTTGCCAATTGCCCGGCTATAAAAGGGACGAGGATCTGCAGCAGTATTTCGTCCATACTATGCAGGGATACCCCGGCACCAGAGCGCATGAGCAAAGTAACCAACAGCGGTGTGAGGAAAATGCCGATCAGGCTGGAGGCTGAGGCGGCGCATACGGCGGCTGCGACGTTGCCGCCAGCGATCGAGGTGAAGGCAATCGATGATTGCACGGTCGATGGCAGCGTGCAGAGAAACAGCACCCCGATATAGAGCTGGGAAGAGAGAACGTCCGGCACCAGCACATGCGCCATCAGGCCGAGCAACGGAAACACGCCGAAGGTGCTGAGCAGCACCAGCGCTTGCAAGCGCCAGTTTGCGATTCCTTGCCATACCGCGCGGGGAGACAGGCGCGCGCCGTAGAGAAAGAACAGCAGTCCGATGATGATGGTGGTGGCATGATCGAAACCAACCGCTACCTGACCGCGGGCGGGCAACAGAGCTGCCACTCCCGCGGTTGAGACGATGCCGGTCAGATACGGATCAACGTTCAGGCGATTAAGCACGGAGCGGATTGTCATATGCCGGATGTGCGCTCTTGTGCTGCCTTGTAAACGGTCGTGGCCGCATTTAGTGTAATCATGTTTCGTGATGAGCGGGCGATGCTCGATCTGGTGCTGTTGCGGAGCTTTCTTGCGGTGGCGAGGGCGGAAAGCTTCAGCGAGGCGGCGAGGGGGCTGGGGCTCGGTCAGCCTGCCGTCAGCCAGCATGTTCGGCGCCTCGAACAGCACGTCAGGCGCAGGTTGTTTGTGCGTGATACGCATTCGGTGACTCTGACGCCGGACGGCGAGGCAATGCTGGTGTTCGCGGAAAGCATTCTGCAGGCAAGCGAACGTGCAGAGCAGTATTTTGCGGGAGCTCGGCTGCGCGGCCGCCTGCGGTTTGGTACTTCCGAGGACTTCGTGTTTTCGCGCCTGCCTGAGGTGTTGCGCGAGTTCACGCGGCTTCATCCACTCGTGGATATCGAGCTGACGGTGGGGCTTAGTGGCTGGCTCAATACGCGGCTGGATGATGGAGAGCTCGATCTGGTTTTGGCGAAGCGTCCTGAGGGGGATGAGCGCGGCACGCTGGTGTGGCGCGACCGTCTGGTGTGGGTGGCGGCGCCGGGGATGGAGATCGATGTGCGGCAACCAGTGCCATTAATTGTGTATCCGCCGCCCAGCATCACCCGCGTGCAGGTGCTGTGGGCGATGGAACAGGCGAGGCTTGCGTGGCGGATCGCCTGTACCAGCGGCAGCCTGACTGGGCTGCGTGCGGCGGCGCTGGCAGGCCTGGGGGTGCTGGCGCTGGCTCGCGGGCTGATTCCGCCGGGGCTGGAGGAGCTGCGCGGCGGGGGTTTGCCGTCGTTGGATGAGGTGGAATTCGTGTTACGGGCGCGGGATCGTGTTTTGCGACCGCCGGCGAAGCAGCTTGGGGAGGCGATCCTGGCTTACCGGGGGCGACTGCGGGGCGAGGGTCCTTAGCCGGGTTGTAGCATTGTGCGGTGGGCCGGGATCGCCACGCTCCGCAGGCGGGTCACATCGCGCGGAGCGTGATGGGACCCCGGGCGGGGCTCGCGATGACGAGTGTGCCGTCTGGACTATTCCGCTGGGACCGGGACGCGTGTGTCGGAATGCCCGCGGATTCGAGCGATCGCGCGCCCAAGTTTCTCCATGTAGAGATAGACGACTGGCGTTGTGAACAGCGTCAGGACCTGGGAGACGATGAGCCCGCCTGCCATCGAGTAACCGAGCGGTTGGCGCAATTCCGACCCGACCCCCGTCCCCAGCATCAGTGGCACGGCGCCGAGCAAGGCGCACATCGTGGTCATCAATATGGGGCGGAAGCGCAGCCGGCATGCTTCATGAATTGACTCCTCGGGAGTCAGTCCGCGACGCCTCTCGGCCTCTAGAGCGAAGTCCACCAGCATAATGCCGTTCTTCTTGACGATGCCGATCAGCAGGATGATGCCGATCATGCCCATTACGTCCAGGCCGAAGCCGAACACATACAATGTGAGCAGCGCGCCCAGGCCGGCGGCGGGCAAAGTGGAGATGATCGTCAAGGGATGGATCAGGTTCTCGTACAGCATCCCGAGGATGATATAGACCGCGATGAGCGCCGCCAGGATCAGTATGGGTTCGCTCGAGAGCGAGGCCTGGAAGGCTTGTGCGTTGCCCTGGAAGCCTGTCTGGATCGTTGGCGGCACATGCAGCGCCGCCATCGCGTTGTTAATAGCCGTCTCCGCCGGCCCCAGTGGTGCATTGCCCTTCAGGTTGAAGCTGATTGTCACCGAAGGGAATTGTCCCTGGTGATTGACGGACAGCGGCGCGGTTGCGTTATGCAGGGTAACCAGCTCGCTCAACGGCACCATGCCGGCGGTCTGCGAGGCAACATAGATTCGCTTCAGCGCCGCGGGGCCGAGTTGGAAGCTGGGGTTGACCTCCTCGATAACATAGTACTGGTTGAGGCTCGTGTAGAGCTGCGCAATCGGCCGCTGACCAAAGGCATCGTACAGTACATTGTCGATGGCGGCTGCCGTGATGCCGAGACGGGAAGCCACGTCCCGGTTGATTGACAGCGTAAGCTGCGGTGCCGAGGATTGCTGATCGCTGGTCACGTCGGCAAGCTCAGGCAGCTTTGCCAACACGTTCGTTACGATCGGCCCCCATCGATCCAGCTCGCTCAAATCGGTATCTGTCAGCGTGTATTGGTACTGAGTTGCCGTCAGCCGGCCGCCGATGTTGATATCCTGCACCGGCTGCATGAACAGCCGGACCCCCGGAATACCGCTTACCTCGCGGTCTAGCCGGGTTATCACCTGTTCGATCGAGGGGCGCTGGGACTCTGGCTTCAGATTGATGAAGATGCGCCCCTGGTTTTCTGTGGAGGTGGCGCCGCCGGCGCCGATATAGGCACCAACCGTATCGACTGCCGGATCTTTCAGGGCGGCGCGTATCACCTTCTGCTGGATGGCCGCCATCCCATCCGGGGAGATGTTTTCCGCCGCCTCGGTCACGCCGAGTATGAGGCCGGTATCTTGTTCGGGGAAGAAGCCCTTTGGGATGATTACAAACAGCCAGGCCGTTGCGGCCACAGTGGCCAGCATCACCATCAGGGTTATGAAGCGGTGCCGCAGTGCCACGACCAAGGCACGGTCGTACGCGCCCAGCAATGCGTCGAAGCACCATTCGAGTCCCCGTGCCAATCTCCCTTGCTGTTCCGGGTGTTCTTGCCGCAGCAGCCGCGCCCCCATCGTTGGAGTCAGCGTCACAGATACAAACATGGAAACGACGATTGCGGCGGTGACCGTTACTGCGAATTCCTGGAACATGCGGCCGACCATGCCGCTCATGAGCAAGAGCGGGATGAATACCGCCACCAGTGAGATGGAGATCGAGACGATCGTAAAGCCGATTTCGCTTGCCGCATCCAGCGCAGCTCGCATTGGGGCTTTGCCCATCTCGATGTGCCGCGCGATATTCTCGACCATCACGATGGCATCATCCACCACGAAGCCGACCGCGATTGACAGCCCCATCAGCGACAGATTATCCATGCTATAGCCAAAAATATACATCACCGCGAATGTACCAATGATCGACACCGGCACGGCTATAGCGGGGATAAGCGTCGCCCATACACTGCGTAAGAACAAGAAAATGACCGCGACTACCAGGCCGATGGTCAAGATCAACGTGTGCTGAACATCGGCAACTGACGCACGAATGGTGATCGTGCGGTCGGAAATCACAGAAATCTTAATGGTTGGTGGGAGGTCATTCTCGATTTGCGGCAAGGCCTTCCTGATTGCCTGCACCGTGCTGATCACGTTCGCGCCGGGCAGACGCTGGATCGCCACAATAATGCCGCGATGAAGGTTCACCCAGCCTCTCACCGTGATGTCCTGCGGACCGACCACGGCTTTGCCGACATCGCGCACCCGGATCGGCCCGCCGTTGCGGTACGCGATGATCTGATTGTCCCACGCCTGCGGTGACAGAAGCTGATCGTTGGTCTGCAGAGTGTACGCGTTGGTCTTGCCATACAGACTGCCCTTGGGCTGATCGACGCTGACGTTTGTCAGTGCCGTTCGCACGGCTTCCAGATCCAGGCCGTTGGCTGCCAATTGCGCGGGATTGAACTGAATGCGAATCGCCGGATGCTGCTCGCCACCGATGTTCACCAGCCCGACGCCCGGCACCTGTGACAGCTTTTGCTCGACGATGCTCTCGGCATAATCGTCTACCGTGGTAATTGGCAGGACGTTGGAGGTAAGCCCCAGCACCAGGATCGGCGCGTCCGCCGGATTGGTCTCGTGATAGGTCGGCGGCGTCGGCATGTCTTTGGGCAACTGCCCAGCGGCGGCGTTGATCGCCGTTTGCACGAGCTGCGCTGCGGAATTGATGTTATCGCTCAGGGCGAACTGCAGCGTAATCGACGTGTAGCCCGTCGAGCTGGTCGAGGTCATTTGAGTTAGATACGGGATTTCCGCGAACTGCTTTTCCAGAGGCGTCGCGACGGAAGATGCCATTGTCTGCGGATCGGCGCCTGGCAACTGCGCCGTAACTGAGATGGTGGGGAATGACACGTTCGGCAGCGAGGCCACGGGCAGCATCTCATAGGCCACGCCGCCGAGCAGCACGATGGCTACCATCAGCAGTGCCGTCGCAATGGGCCGGCGGATGAAGGGCGCAGAGATGCTCATGTTACAGCATTCCCGCGCTGGCTTCGGTAATGTTCTGCACCTCCGGGTCGCTGGGCGAAACCTCGGCCACCTGCACGCCATTGCTCAGCCGATACTGACCTGCCGTGACCACCGTGTCCCCAGGCTGCAGGCCGCTGTCGATCAAGGCACGACCGTTGAGCGTCTGCGCCACCACGACCGAGCGTTCCTGCACCTTACCGTCAGGCTGGACGACAAAGACGAACTGGCCGTTTTGGCCCTGCTGGAGCGCATCCAACGGCACGGTTATCCCGTTGTGTCGCATGGCAACGATCAGGCGCACATTGACGAATTCTCCGGGCCACAATTCCCGGTTCTTGTTCGGGAATGTCGCCTTGAGCTGCACCGTTCCCGAGCTCGAGTTAACCGTATTGTTGACCAGGAGAAGAGTGCCCTGGCCCAGTCTGGTGCGATCGTCCTGACCGTAGGCGACGGTCGTCAGCGTGCCCTCCGCCATGGCGGCTTGTACGGCCGGCAGGTCGTTCTGCGGCAGCGTGAACACGACGGAGATCGGCTGGATCTGCGTGATTGTCACAATCGGTGTGGTGGTGCCGGGCTGTACGATATTGCCTATGTCAACCCGTCGGATGCCGGTCACGCCGTCGATCGGCGAGGTGATCGTGGTGTAGCTGAGCTGCGTCTTGGCGTTGAAGATGGCAGCCTTGTCGGCCGCGATCGCGGCTTGCAATTCACTAACTGTCGCCTCCTGATCGGCGACCTGTTGCGGTGTGGCGAACCCCTGCTTGAGCAGGGGCACGTAGCGGCTGAGATTGGCCTCGGCATTAGAGAGATTGGCCTGGTCGCGGGCCAGGTTCGCTTCATCCTGTTGCAACGCAGCCTGATAAGGACGCGGGTCGAGTTGCGCGATCAGGCTACCCGGCTGCAAGGCTTGGCCCTCGACAAAGCCAATCTTCTCGATGGTGCCGGTGACCTGGGTGTGGACATCAACCACGTTGTATGGTTCGACCGTGCCGATCCCTGTCATGACGATCGGCACGTTGGAAACCTGAACCTTTGTGGCGACAACCGGCACTGGCGGAGGCCCCGCCGCGTGTGGTGGCGGGGCGGAACGGGCACTGCTGGTTTGCCAGACCTTCAATCCGCCCACGGAGGCCAGGGCGACGACACCGACAACGATAAGACGCTTCTTCATGATTTCCGGTCCAAGCTTTCAGTGGTGCATCAGTTAGGGCGTCAGGAAGACGCACGTGTGGTCTGTCGCCGCATTGCAATATGTCGGGACGGAATAGCGAGCCGCTATCCTGCTACTATTGTATAGGGGATTGACAGGGTTGGGGTTCGATCGTGCGAACTATACGGATCGGTATGGTTTGTGGCGCCCCCGGGCCCAGGTCGATCCACCGCTTTCGACATGACACTATGTCCGAAAGTGGGGGATGGAGACGCAGTCATTGCCCCCATATCCACGAGCGAAACGGGCTGATTCTTCATTATCGCGGGCCTAGCCGCCACCCAACCCATGACGGATCCCGCCAAACCGGACAGAGGCAATTATGAGAACATCGCTACGTCTTGCAGTGGCTGCCACGCTACTCACGGTCGCACCCGCCGCGGCGTTTGCTGCCGGCGCTTATACGATCCCGCCTGTAACGGTCCCTGGCGGTGGTGAGATGTCGGGGCTGGAGGGACCGGGGACGATCGGTCCCAACGGCAACGGGGTTTTCGGCAGCCCGGGCATCGGCGCGATGGTCGAAGGGCTTTCGCCTACTCTTGGTGCGACCGGAGCTGCGAACGGGGGCGTCGGTGGAACCAGCGGCGGCTATACTGGTACCACTGGTGGCATGGCCGGGGCTCCGAGTGGATTAACAGGAGGCGAGCGTGTGGGCTAAACTGCGGCCGGGGACGGAATCGCGCGTTTATTGGGGCAGGTAAATGTCGCACGCATATTCCATTGAGGAGCGGGCCATATCTGCCGATACCATCTGGATCGGCATCCGGGCCCGCGGGGCCGAGTGGTCATGGTTGACACCGGAGGAGGCGGTTGCCATTGGCCGTGCTTGGCTTGAGAGGTATGGCCGCCTAGATGCGGCCGTACATGACAATGGCGGATAGGTAGGGAAAGGAACCCGAGGGATCGGGCCACGTTACGCCGGAGGAAATACGCGGAGTACACGTGCCATGGCATCCGTCCGGCAGAAGCACGCGCACCGGGAATCCGAATCTTCGGAGCACATCGTAGAGAAGGGCGACATCTACTTCGTTTATCGGCCGCGCGTCGCACAGCACGAGGCCGAAGGCCTGGCTGACGTTCAGCGCTTCTACATGGTGATGAAGCCCGAGGGCCAGTCCCGGTTTCGGGTTGCGGTTCTCGGTCGCAAGCGTCTCCCCGAACCGCAGCGTCACGAGCGCATCTGGGGCTTCATTGAAACCGTGGCGCAACGCGGCAGCGAAATCGAGGACGAGTTCCGCGAGCAGCACTACGAGACCAAGACGCGCGGCGAGCGCACGCTTCCAGCGGTACGGCCGGTGGGGGAGGGAGTGTATGCGCTGATTCAGCGCGGGCGTAATCTGCACCTGAGCTACGAGCTCGAACTGCCGAAACGGCCCGGAGAGGTGCAGGAGGAGCTGAATATCGAGCCACAGGCTTCTTACATTCTCTCCATCAAAAATCCTGAGAAGCCAGCGCCGCCAGGGGCCGGGCTGCCTGAGCGGCAAGAGGCGGACTATCCGAAATCGCTGGAGAAGGAGTTCAGAGGCCGGCGGTTTGCGACCGAGGACCCGCGGCTTCTGGATTACGAGGGGGCGGAATTTGTCCTGGTGGGTGCGCGCACTGACCCCGAGCGGGCGTATGACATTGATATCGAGGCAGAGCATGAGACCGCGCAGAAGGCGGATATCTTTCGTCAGCTAAAGATGTCACCCCGCGAGCATCCCATCGAGCCACTGACTAAGGGCGAATGGCGGTAGCCGGCCGTGCGGCTGTGGAGTGAGGCATTCGGGGATGGGGAGGAGATTCCCGTTGAGTTTACGAGGGATGGGCGGAACGTCTCGCCGCCCTTGAGTTGGGCTGATTTGCCGGCGGGGACGCGCGAAGTAGCGGTGATTTTCGAGGGCGTAAGCCCAGCGACGCATGAACCCTGGGTGCACTGGCTCGCGTACAAGATCCCTGCTGAATGGGATGAGCTGCCGGCCGGCTTCAAGCATCAGCACGAGCCTGAGGAGCCGCGCCATGTATATCACGGCAAGAACTCCATGGACGGCGACGGCTATCAGGGACCGCAAGGGACGCTCGGGCGGACTTTCCGATATCGGATCCGCCTGCTGGCGCTGAACGCCTCGGTCGAGGAGCCGCCAGGGCTGGACCGAAGGCAGTTCGAGCAGAAGGTTGCGGGACACGTCGTCGGCGAGGCAGAGCTTCACGCAACCTATACGCGGAGGGGATAAACCGGCCCCTCCCAGCGTAGCCTGAGCGGAACCCGACAGGCCCGGATCTGTTCAATCGGGAGTTGGGAGGTTCGCGAGATGACCGACGCCACGGTTAAGAAGGTGCAATCGGAAACGTCGCCGCACGGTGAGATGGGCCAGAAATACCTGGTATCCGGCAAGAACATCTCGATGCGGCTATGGGAGGCCGAGCCGCCGGGCGAGAAGATGCCGGCGACCCGGCGGGATTACGAGACGGTCGGTTACGTGATCGGCGGGCGTGCGGAGCTGCAACTGGAGGGCCAGACGATCAAGCTCGGGCCAGGTGATTCGTGGCTGGTGCCGCGAGGAGCCGAGCACCGCTACAACATATTGGAGCCTTTTACCGCGGTCGAAGCCACCGCACCGCCAGCGCAGGTTCACGGGCGCGATCAGGCTTGAGTACCGGGGCGGTGCCGGCGAGTATCACTTTGGCTCTGACCGGCGATGTTATGCTTGGGCGCGGTATCGACCAGATCCTGCGCCATCCATGCGAGCCGGACCTGTTCGAAGACTTCATAAGCGACGCGCGCGATTATGTAGCGCTTGCCGAGCGAGCGCATGGCCCGATCCCGCGCTGTGTGAGTGACGACTATGTTTGGGGCGATGCGCTGCCGTTCTTGCAAGGACCGCCCCCTGACGCTCGGATTGTTAATCTTGAGACCAGCGTTACCACGAGTGGCGATTACTTTCCAAAAGGGATCAACTACAGGACGAACCCGCGAAATGCGGGCTGCCTGACCGCGGCTGGCGTTGATTGCTGCGTCCTTGCCAACAACCATGTGCTGGACTGGGGCGAGGCCGGACTCCTTGAGACATTGGATACGCTGCAAAGGGCGGGTATTCAGTATGCGGGCGCTGGCCGCGACGAGGAGGAGGCAGCCTTACCCGCGATCCTCGGGACCACCGCCGCGGCGAGGATCGTGGTGTACGGGTTCGGACTGGAGAGCAGCGGCATTCCACCCTCCTGGAGGGCGCGCCCATCGCGGCCCGGCGTCAATCTACTCGGTGAGGTCTCAGAGCGGACCGTCGCAGCCATTGCTGAGCGCGCCAACACAAAACGTCGCAACGGCGACCTGCTCGTGGCATCGATCCACTGGGGGCCGAATTGGGGTTATACAGTTCCGCGAGAGCATCGGGCGTTCGCCCACCGGCTCATCGAGGCGGGCTTCGCGGTGGTGCATGGCCATTCTTCCCATCACGCAGTTGCAACGGAGATCTATCGAGGCGGACTGATCCTGTATGGTTGCGGCGATTTCATCACCGATTATGAGGGGATTATCGGCCACGAGGAGTACCGTGGCGATCTCGCTGTTCTCTACTGTCCAGAGCTCGCCGTCCAAACTGGGCGGCTGGTGTCGCTTTCGATGCACCCGTTCACAATGAAGAGGTTCCGGCTGAATTATGCGTCGGAGGACGACGCAGCATGGCTGCATGCTACGCTTGATCGGGAGAGCGAGCAGTTCGGCATGCGCCTGGAGCGCAGTCACCACGGTGTGCTTTATGCTGATTTGGACAAGCTCGCTATTTCGTTCGGCCGTGACCAGGCTCGCCGGTGATATATCCGGTTTGCTCCCTGCTCTTCGAAATATGTCGGCGACGCAGGCGGCGTGCTTCGACGATCTGCCAGATAATCAACGGAGGCGCACCAATGACCATGTCGCGGGCGCGACGCAGCAAAGACAGTCCAAGCGAGAGTTCGGGCGGCATGCCGAACAGGTGGCCAATAGCCACGTAGGCGGCCTCTTGGACGCCGGCACCTATGGGCACCAGGAAGGCGATTGCGAGTGCGGCCGAGAGTAGTCCCTCAATCGCAATAGCCGGCAGGATGCCGAGATGGCCGCCCTGCAGGCGATAGGCGAGCCAGACGGTTATGCCACCGCCGATCCAGCCGAGCAGGTGCAGACCCGCTGCCATACCGAGGCGCCTCGTGCGCGCGAGGATGGCCTCGAACTCATGCTCGACGAAGTCGGCGCGTCTCGCGGCTCTGGGATTGAAGCGCTTGGCGATGAGCCGGCCGATGCCATGAAACAGGCGTCCGGCGTGTTGCTCCGTCCAGATCATAGCGCCTGCGGCGAGAAGAAGGAGACCGCAGCCACCGGCGATGAGGCCCGCGAGGGGGGAGTTCGGGGACCGCGCCACGAGCATAATGAACCCGAACAGGATGAACGGCAGTTCGCCGGCGAACTCGGCCGTCACATCGGCGAGCGAAGAGGCGATGGCGCGCGGCCAGGGAATGCCAGCGAGGGTAATGGCGCGTGCGCCGAAGGCGAGGCCACCCAACTCGGAAAAGGGAAGGATGTTGGCGCCACCCTCCCGCACCAGACGGCCAAAGATCAGCGCGCCGAAGCGCCCCCGGCGACACACGAGCCGCCAGGCTTCTGCCAGTACGACGAGAACGGCGAGCTGCCACCCGAGCAGGATGGCGAATCCTGACCAGCCGACCGAGGCAATGGCATGGACGACCTTGCCCGCCCCTAGCCCGAGCACCAAGCCGATGCCCAGGGCTACTCCCAGAATCGCGAGCAGGATAGAGAGGCGTTTCATGTCTGGGCGAGAACGCGGGAACCGGTTAACCGATCCGAAGATATGGTAAGGGGTTGCGTGCCACCTGCGGTTGCGCGATCATTTCACGCGAAGGGAGGCATGCTGTGGACCAGATCGTGACGACTGCGCCGGCGCGGGCTTGGCCGGAGGGACTGACGCGTGTGCCGTTCTGGGCCTACCAGGATCAGCATATCCAGGATCGGGAGCAGAACCTTCTGTTTGAAGGGCCGGTGTGGAATTTCCTGTGCCTGGAGACAGAGATAGCGTCCGCGGGTGACTGGCGCACAACCTATGTGGGCCGGATGCCGGTCGTCGTGGTCCGGACCGAAGATGGTGGTATCGCGGCGTTTGAAAACAGATGTGCCCATCGCGGCGCATTGATCTGCTTTGATACCGCGGGCAAGGGGGCGAAGGACTTTGCCTGCGTTTATCACTCCTGGCGGTATGACTTGTGTGGGACGTTGCGTTCGGTGGCGTTCCAGCGCGGCGTGAACGGTAAGGGCGGCATGCCGCCGGCTTTCCGTCCGGAGCAGCACGGTCCACGCAAGCTGCGGGTAACGACGCTGTGCGGGTTGGTATTCGGTACGCTTTCTCCGGACACGCCGGATATCGAAAGCTATCTGGGTCCCGAGGTGCTGGACCGCATCCGGCGCATTGCAGGGCGCAAAATGGAAGTCATCGGCCGGTTTACCGAGGCATTGCCCAGCAACTGGAAGCTTTATGCGGAGAATGCGCGAGATGCGTATCACGCCTCGTTGCTGCACGTCTTCTTCGCCACGTTCCGGATCAACAGGCTGAGCCAAAAGGGCGGGCTCACCGTAAGCCCTGATGGGGGCAGCCACGTCGCTGAGACATTCGCCCCCGATGCGACGGCCGACACTACCTATGCCGGGCTGAGATCGGTTGATGACGAGCTGCGCCTCAGTGATCCGCGAATGCTGAATGCCGCTCCAGAGCACAACGACGGAATCCAGCAGCAGATCATCACGATTTTTCCCAACCTTGCAGTGGTGCGGACGCGGAACGCGCTGGCCGTGCGGCATTTCCTTCCGCGCGGCACGGCCGAGACGGATCTGCACTGGAGATACTTCGGCTATGCCGATGACTTGCCCGAGTTGCGTGCGAGCCGGCTGCGCCAGCTTAATTTGACCGGTCCGGCAGGATTTATCTCGCTGGAAGATGGTTGCATCGGCGGGTTCATCGAGCGTGGGATCGCGGTCGCAGCGGACCACTACGAGATGCTGCAAATGGGCGGGGAGGGGACCGAAAGCCAGGACAACCGGGTCAGTGAAAGCGCGATCCGCGGGTTCTGGAGGAAGTGGCGCGAGGTGATGGCGATATAGGGAAGCCGCGATGACAGAATTGGTGCTGCGAGTAGCATCGCTGAACAGCCGGTACGCGGCGGTGATCGACTCGGATCGGCTTGAAGAATGGCCGGATTTTTTTGTGGAGCAGTGCCTGTACAAGATCACCTCGGCGGATAACGTGCGAGATGGGCATGCGGCCGGGATTGTGTATGCGGATAGCCGGGCGATGCTTGCCGACCGGGTGCTGGCGTTGCGCAAGGCCAACATCTACGAGCGGCAGACTTACCGCCATATCACGGCGATGCCGGTGATATTGGAGGAGACGGGCAGCGAGATCAGGGCGGAGACTCCGTTTGTGGTGATCCGGACGATCCGCGACGGCCGGATGGACCTGTTTGCGGCGGGAGTGTACCAGGATCGCATCGATCGCGAGAGGTTTCGGTTCAGGGAACGCATCGTGGTTTGCGACAGCTCCCGGTTCGACACCTTGGTGGCGCTCCCACTTTGACCGATCAGCCGCGGGCAGCGGTAAAGAATTGGCGGAGCAGGTTGGCGGAGTTGTTTTCCCGCACCCCGCCGATGACCTCGGGGCGATGATGGCAGGAGGCGGCCTCGAACACGCGGGCGCCATGCTCCACGCCGCCGCCTTTGGGATCGTAGGCGCCGAAGACCAGCCGGCGGATGCGAAAGAAACTGATGGCCTGGGCGCACATCGGGCAGGGCTCGAGCGTCACAAACAGGTCGCAATCCGGAAGCCGGGGCTCGCCGCGGATGGCAGCGGCAGCGCGCAGAGCAAGAAGCTCGGCATGGGCGGCTGCATCAGCACGGGCTTCGACCTCATTGCCGGCCTGCGCCAGGGTGGTGCCGTCGGCGGCAGTAACGGCAGCGCCGACCGGAACCTCCCCGCGTTCGGCGGCGGCCCGGGCTTGCGCGAGCGCGGTATCCATGGGCGACATACGCGAAGGTTGCCGAGAGAGGCGGCGGCAGTCTAGCAACCGCGCATGACAAGGATTCCGGTCGTGGGTGTGACTTTGGATTCGGAGCAGCCGGGCGGCTACTCCAAATATCCTTGGTACGCCCTGCGGCAGAACTACACCGATGCCATCGTAGCGGCCGGTGGATTGCCGGTGGCGGTGCCTCACCATGCCGAGCTGGCCGAGGCGTATCTGGAGCGGATCGACGCATTGGTGGTGACCGGGGGGGCATTCGATGTCGATCCGACGCTGTATGGCGATGGCGACCGGCATGTGACCGTTACGTTGAAAGAAGCTCGGACGGCAGCGGAACTGGCGCTGACCGAGGGCGCAATCACCCGGGGCAAGCCGGTGCTGGGAATTTGCGGCGGCGAGCAGTTGCTGGCGGTGGCACTTGGCGGCACGCTAATCCAGCACATCCCGGACGCGGTGCCGGATGCTCTGGAGCATGAGCAGACCAATCCTCGGCACGAGGCGGGGCATACCGTGGTCATCACGCCGGGGACGGTGCTGCATCGGATCGTACGGGCGGCAGAGATGCGGGTGAACTCCGCGCACCATCAGGCAATCCTGACGGCAGGCCGGGGCGTAGTGAACGCTCTCGCCCCCGACGGCATAATCGAGGGGATCGAGGATCCTGCTCATCCCTATTGCATCGGAGTGCAGTGGCACCCGGAGGTACTTTATCGATCCGGGTGACCGGCGGATTTTTGATGCTCTGATTGCTGCGTGTCGGTGAGCGAGGAGCGAGAAGGGGAACGGATCGCGAAGTGGCTGGCTCGCGCCGGCGTGGCGAGCCGAAGGGACGCGGAAAAGCTGATCGCCGAGCGGCGGGTGAAGCTGAATAACCAGGTGGTTTCGCATCCCGCGACTTTCGTGGAGGAGCGCGACATCGTCCGGGTCGATAACCGGGTTGTGGAGGCTCCGGAGCGGAGCAGGCTGTTCCGCTACCACAAACCGCCAGGGCTGGTGACGACGCACCGCGACCCGCAGGGGCGGCCGACGGTATTTGAGAAACTGCCTCCGGGCCTGCCGCGGCTGATCAGTGTCGGGCGGCTCGATCTGGCGAGCGAGGGGCTTTTGCTGCTCACCAATGACGGTGAACTGGCAAGGCGGTTGGAGTTGCCTTCGACCGGATGGACCCGGCGTTATCGGGTGAGGGTGTTCGGGATGCCGGACGAGCGGGAATTGGCGAAACTGGCGCAGGGAGTTGTGGTCGATGGCATTGCGTACGGCCCGATCGAGGCGGGGCTCGACGCAAAGAAAGGTGACAACGCGTGGCTGACGGTGGCGCTGCGTGAAGGCCGGAACCGGGAGGTGCGCCGGGTGACGGCACATCTCGGGTTGTGCGTATCTCGGCTGATCCGGGTGGCGTATGGGCCGTTTCAGTTAGGGGCGCTGCCGCGTGGCGCCGTGGAAGAAGTGCCGGCGCGGGTGCTGCGCGATCAGTTGCCGCGGGGGGAGGCATAGGCGGGAACACAGCCGGTCGCGGTGCTAGCTCATGGAGGGCGGATCATGCAGAAAGTGGCTCTGGTGACCGGCGCGGCGTATGGAATCGGCGCGGGTATAGCCGCGCGCCTGGCGGGCGATGGCTACCGCGTCATCGGCGCCGACCTCAACGACGGCCCCGCTCCGGACGGCGGTTGCCTCGAACGGTGCGACGTCTCACAAGAAGGACCGGTGGCCGCGTTGATGAACGCTATCGCCGCCCATGAAGGCCGCCTGGACGCGCTGGTGTGCAATGCCGGGATCATGATCCGCAAACCGATCAGTGAGCTGACGCTGGCGGAATGGTCACGCGTACTGAACACGAATTTGACCAGCACGTTCCTTCTGGTTCGTGCGGCCGAGATCATGCTGCGTAAGGCTCGGGGGGCTGTGGTTACAATCGCATCGACCAGAGCACATATGTCCGAACCGAATACCGAAGCCTATGCGGCCTCCAAAGGCGGCCTGGTCGCCTTAACCCATGCCCTGGCAATCAGCCTGGGACCGGAGGTTCGGGTCAATTGCATCAGCCCCGGATGGATCCTCACCAAGGGTCCGGCGCCGTCAACTCAGGACCATGCGCAGCATCCCACTGGCCGAGTGGGAAAGGTTGAGGATGTGGCGGCGCTGGTAGGATTTCTCTTCGGGCCGAACAGCGGTTTCGTAACCGGCGCGGAGTTCGTGGTCGATGGCGGGATGACGCGCAAGATGATCTACACGGAATGAATTTCGCTGGAGCAGAACGAGGTAGGTTTTGTCGGGCCGCGGCCCGCCAGGCATTAAATCACGCTGAACCACGATATGCGGCGCCAGCTAACCATTCCTTGCAGAGAGCAGCACGGGAGATTTCGCATGGCACTTCGTCAGGGCGGCTGTAACTGCGGCGCTGTCCGGCTCGAAATAAATGGCGACCCCAAGCGGGTTGGGATCTGCCATTGCATGACATGTCGCAGGGAGACCGGCTCGCCCTTCATGGCCTTTGGAGTCTGGGACAAGAGCCAGGTTTCCATCGTCGGCGACACACGTAGCTGGATAGAGACGACGGATCACCGCCATTATTGTCCAATATGCGGCTCTCGTCTGTTCGGTACCCATGACGGCGATGACGAGATCGAAATTCGGCTCGGCTGTTTGGATGTTGCTCCGAGTGACCTGAGTCCGAACTACGAGCTGTGGATCGTGCGGCGAGAACATTGGCTGAAACCAGTCGCGGGCGCGGTCCAGCACGAAGCAAACCGCCCCACCAGCTAGAGCGAGTTCATCATGACGGGAAACGGCGCCTCATGTTCACCTCTCCCCCTTTGCGGGAGAGGTCGGCGCGCGCAGCGCGCCGGGTGAAGGTAGCGCGGTTCCAGTCAGCCTCAACCTGCTCTAGTCTAAGTCTACGGCGGGCTAAAGCTGACTGAAATCGGGACTTCCGGAACATGTCATGCCTGGGTCTCCAGCGTTCTTCAATCGGAGATCAGTATGCTTTGGAAGCGTGGCAAGGCCGACCCACAGGACATACGGGAGCGTGTTTTCGCGGCGTTTTGCCGCGGGTCTGAGGGTACGGTCATCGCGAACCGGCCGATGGTCAGCATCTCCTATGTGTCAAAGACCTTGGGTCGGCAGTAATGGATCGGCGAGCGAACCGCGCGTCCTACTGCGACGTGATCCGGGACCATCTTGGGCCAACCCGGATATCACTCTCACCAAGCTGCAGTCGTGGCTCGCATCGGCATGTTCCTACCCAACGTTTCAAGTCAATCATCTTCGAAGGCGAGAGTATAAAGAGTGACGGAAAAAGACCGCAATTGGTACAAGTACCTACAGAGGGCCTTGGACCGTAGTCGTAAAGCGCTGCTTTTGTGCTCGCACCCGACCCCCGCCTGAGTTCGCGCCTTGTCCGCTCATGCCACAAAAATGGGCGGTTCGTTCGTTACGACCAACATGGAGTCATGGTAACGGTTGTGAGTTGCCCACCTGGGATGAGATAGCCTGTCCACACTGGTGAAGGAGACACTGGCATTCGATCCGTTCGCCGGTGATGTTTTCGCCTTCCGCGCGCACTGACCGGCTGAAGATTTTGGTCTGGGATGGGTCTGGCTGGTGTTGTTGAGCAAGCGGCTGGAGCGTGGACGCTTCACATGGCCGCCGGTGCAGGATGGGGCGGTGACGCTGAGCGCGGCGCAATTGAGTTTGCTGTTCTCCGATCTCGACTGGTCACAGGTGGTATCACGCACAACGGCATTTCTAGACTAGCCCACCGGCTCTGGGTCCGCACACGCCACTTCCGAAGCCAGGAACCCTTCGAACACCAGCAGGTGCCACAGCGCCATACTGTGATCGAGCCGCCCGGCCGCATGTTCATCGATCATCTGCGCCAGGGACTCGCGGACAAACAAACTGGAATCCAGCATTGGTTCGCCGAGCAGCCGGGCACGGATACGCGTGGCCTCCCGTCGGAACAATGAGCCAAGCGAAGCGGCAAAGCCCTGCTTGGGGCGATAAAGCACATCCTTGGGCAGCCACGGCTCCATCGCTTTCTTGAACACGTACTTGCCTTGCCCGCCGCGCAGCTTGAGCGGCCCGGGCAAAGAGAGACCCCATTCGACAAGCCGGCAATCCAGCAGAGGGGCGCGCACCTCCAGCGAGTTCGCCATGCTGGCGCGGTCCACCTTGGTCAGAATATCCCCCGGCAGCCAGGTGTTGATATCGACGTACTGCGCCTGAGCCAGCGGATCATCAGTGCCGCTCTCCGCGATCAGCGCGGGGATGCGGGCTGCCGAATCATAGCCGTCAAGGGCGGCTTCCAGCTCCGGCGCGAACAGGGCGCGACGACGGTCATGATGCACACGGGCAATGGTGCGGTAGTAACCCAGCGCACTGTCCAGGCTGAGCTCCGTTAGGGTATGCTTGGCACGCAACCACTGCGGCGCCCAATCCAGCTTAGGATATGCCCGCGCCAGCATCCCAATCGCGCTCTTGCGCAGACCGGACGGGAGCATCTGCCGCGCGCTCTCCACCAACATGTGCCAGCGATAGCGACGATAGCCGGCGAACACCTCGTCGCCGCCATCGCCCGAGATCGCCACTTTCGCGAATTGCCGGGCTAGCCCGCAGACCCGATGCGTCGGCACCGACGATTGATCCCCAAACGGTTCCCCGAAAATCCGCCCCTGCTCTCGCGCCGCCTCGATGTAGTCGATGGCGGACGCGGCTTCATTGTGCTGATGCGTCCCGTAGCGTCGGGCCACCTGCTCGGCATAGGGCGTTTCGTTCTCGGCACCCGCAAAACCGATAGTGAAGGTATCCAGGCCCTCCCGCAACCGGGCCGCGGTCGCGACCACGGCGCTAGAATCAACACCGCCTGACAGAAAAGCACCTAGCGGCACATCGCTGATCAGACGCCGTTCGGTGCTGGCAAGCAGGCGAGTGTTGATTTCCTCGATTGCCTGTTCAAAGGAGATGTCGAACGGGGTAATGCGCGGACGCCAATAGCGCTGGGGCGCGCCCAGGGTCTCACCACGCTTCAGCAACAGAGTGTGGGCGGCAGGTAGGCGGACGACGCCTTCGTAAATAGTGTCGGGATCAGGGATGTAGCCGTAGGCGAAGAAATCATCGACCGCACGCGGGCGGATACGTCGGGAAATCCCCGGCACCTCATTCAGCGCCACCATCTCGGAACCAAAGACGAAACGTCCATCAGGCAGTATCGCGTAGTAAATCGGTTTCTTACCCAGCCGGTCCCGCGCGAGGAAAAGCGTCTGCTGATTGCGGTCCCAGATGGCGAACGCGAAGAATCCATCCAAACGGTCCACACACCCGGGTCCCCACGTTTCCCACGCGTGGATAACGGTCTCCGTGTCGCAGCGGGAGCGGAACAGATGGCCGCGGGCCTGCAGCTCGGCCCGCAGCTCCTGATAATTGTAAATCATACCATTGAAGACGATGGCAACCGTCCCGTCCTCGTTATACATCGGCTGCTGACCTGATGCGGGATCGATGATGGCCAGGCGCCGGTGCCCGAGGCCGATCCCACGCTCCACATGAAAGCCGTCACCATCCGGGCCACGATGACCGAGCAGGTCGGCCATGCGGCGTAGAAGGGCGGTGTCAATCCGCGCCGAAGGGTCGGGGTCGAAAATGCCTGCCATGCCACACACGCTGATTTACTCCCGGAACGGCTATCTCATGCCGCGTCCGGCCGTGCGTTTCCATAATTATTTCGCGACGTTCGGCTCAGAGAGAAACACTTGCCAGCCCGTGACTGAAATCCATAGCCGGTGCTGAACTAACAGGTCCTGCCCAATAATGCCTTTCCACGGCCGATGGGGCGGCGGCGGGTCCTGCTCTCCGGGCTGAGGCAAATCGAGGACCGGGATAACCGGATCACGTGCCAGCCAGGCGCCGACCTGCAGCGTATCGAAGCGGTGCAGCGGCAGGACAACCGTGTCCGGGCCGGCTCCGCCGACGGTTATCTTGCGATCACTCGCCAGCGCCGTTGGCGATACGCCGGCATCTTCAGCCAGGGTCAGAGAAATCGCGCTGGCCTGGGAGCCCGTATCGAGCAGTGCCGGCGCGGTTATGCCGTTTACGGTAATCGGCACCAGCAGCTCCCGCGGCGGCTGTTTCCGGGGTCCGATGCCCTGCACGCCGGCGAGCGCCACGGCCGGCTCGGACCATGGTGGCGCGCTCAGCCAGCACGGCTCGCCCCGATAGAGCGTTAGGCGGTGGCTGGCAGGATCGATATCGAGGTCGAACCAGCGCAGGACGTCCGTCCCTAGCAGTCCATCGGGAGCACCGGCAATGTCGCCCACGCTGATTTCCCCGACGGCAATGTGATGGACGGGGAGGGATAGACCGGCCAGGACAAAATTGTCCGTGTGGACATCGAAACGTGCGATAGGGCCGCCGATGCCCCAACTGCGGCTGCTATGCTCCGGGTCGGTCGCAAGATGGAGGCGGGCCGCGACGGAGGAACTGAGCAGCGAGGTCTCGGCGCCGGTATCGACCACGAAGCGCAATGGGTAACCATCGACCTGAACGACGACGAGGTCGAGGCCGTCGTTAACCTCCAGGGCTGTGTCGCCGAGCTTCTCCAGATGGCAGTCCCCGACGCCGAACAGCGCCCTATCGGTGTGCGCGCAGCCAGTGAGCAGGAGCAGAGCCGCCGCGAGGGTCAGGCGGACGATCACGAACGGCTGCGAATGGCGTCGCGCTTCGAGGTTGTAAAGTTTCAATGAGGGCATCGCCCGCTGTCGGGATGCCACCAAATCTCGCGACACGAGAAAGCTGACGACCGGCCAGCGGTTGCTCCGGGAGATCGTGCCGGGGTTATTCGCTGGTATCTCACCGGGCTGCTGCTCTGCGCACTAGCGCATTCATCACGATCGGCACGATCATCGTCCTGGTGAAGGCGATCTGAATGGCGCAACCAGAGCGGGGCTCTTGGTCAGGCGGCGATTTTGCCTAAATCCGTGCCGCAGTGCTTGCACCTCGTTGCGGCAGGGTTCAGGTCGTCGGAGCGGCACGCCGGGCAGGTCTTGGTCGGGGGCGGCTCGCCAAACACGGTCTTGCCTATGCGAGCCATGACATACTTGTAGGGCACGACGATCAGGAAATACACGACCGCCATAAAAATGATGAAGTAGATGATGGCGGAAATAAGCGCACCTAGGTTAAGGTAGGTGCCGCCGCCGCCGCCGTTGACAAGCTGCCAACCGAGTCCAGGCCCTTTTGCAGTGCCTTGGGCCGCGGCGATCAGCGGGTTGATGATGTCATCGGTGAACGCCTTAATTAGAGTGCTGAACGCCAAAGCCACGGACAGGCCGACAGCGACAACAATGACATCGCCGCGCATCAGAAAATCTTTGAAGCCCTTCAGCATTACCATCTCTCCCAATGTACCTCGTCAGCGCCCCTTGGCTGGAGCATTCCCCTCAAATGCTTGCACATCAGCCTTTCTTGTCCCACTCCCCAGCACTACCGCTGTTCCATTCGTATCCCGCTACAAGCGGCCCGCGCAACGAGATTGCAACCGATCCTGCAACGGCACTCACGGCTCTAGGCCATTGAGCGTCGCGAATGAGACGAGTTTAACCTGGTGGACACTAGGCAAATCTAACGATCACGAAATTGTTAATCCCGTTGCTGAACAGGCCGAGGTGGACGATCGGGGCGCCCGCGGCCTGGTCGAAGCCAGGGTTTGCCGACGGTGAGAGGGAACGACACCGCTTGATCCGCCGATCAGTTCTGGTTGTATGCTGCCAGTCCGGTTCGCAGGAGGGGAGAATTGTCCGCTTCGGCCGTCACACCGCCAGAAGAAACTCGCGCAACGGCAATCCCAACGGGGGCAGCGCTGGCTGCCGAGGTGCGCGGGGTCGATCTCCATAACGTCGACGACCAGACATTCACGCGGATCCACCAGGCGTGGCTCGAGTATCTGGTACTGCTATTCCGCGGACAGACAGTTTCCGATGAGGATCTGATCGCATTCAGCAGGCGCTTCGGGGAACTTGATTGGGCCCCGATCCAGGAGAACGGGCGCCGGTTCGTCGAAGGTCACCCGGAGATCTACGTGGTGTCCAACGTGATCGAGAATGGAGTGGCCATCGGCAGCCTCGGTGCGGGCGAGGCGGTCTGGCACACGGATATGTCGTATCTGCCGAACCCCCCGAAGGCGAGCATGCTGTACGCGCTGGAAGTGCCCCCAGCGGGGGGGAACACCTGGTTCTGCAACATGTACCCGGGCCTGGGAGGAGATGCCGGTGGCGCTCAAGCGCAGGGTCGAGGGCCGAAGACTGAAGCACGACGGGACCTACAACAGCGGGGGCTACGTGCGCGAAGGCGTCACCCCGACTGACGATCCGGTGATGTCGCCGGGGACATATCATCCGATCGGATTTCAGCATCCCGAGACGGGGCGGATTGCGCTGTATCTCGGCCGGCGGCGCAACGCGTATATTGAGGGGCTGGCACGCGAGGACTCCGAGGCCCTGCTGGATGAGCTGTGGGCCTATGCGACGCGGCCCGAGCTCACGTGGTTCAACGAGTGGCGTGTCGGCGATCTGGTGTTGTGGGACAACAGGTGCACCATGCACCGGCGCCACCCCTTCGATTCCTCGGCGCGCCGCGTGATGCACCGGACACAGGTCAAGGCCTAGCTACTTTCCGGCGCAAAATTCGCTGTCCCGGTGGAAGGGCGGTGCGGCTTGAACGAGAACGTTGGGGTCTGCCCGGAACAGCTCGACAGGTCACCGCAAGGTGCTGCAGTCTTATGGCGTCAGAGGCCGATCAGACCTGCTGCCTGCCGATCGCGTGGCCGATATTGATCAAATTGTCGGCAATTACCCCGAGGCCGACCCAGCGCTTCATCCCGTCATCACCGCGATATCGACAACGGTTCAGGCCGTGCCGTCGCTTGCTCACGCTGATGCGCCCCTCGCACCCGGTGCGCCATCGCTGCCCGTTGCGGAACCAGCGCTTCTTCTGCTCACGTTTACGGCTCTTGTTGGAGCGATTGGGAATGCAGACCCGTTTGACACCTCTGGCGTGCGCTGCGATCTCGTTCTCGGTGGAATAAAAGCCGGCATCGGCGGCGACTAGCCTCGGTATGCGTCCCAGCTTCGCCTGGTGGGCGGCGATAGCAGGGATTAGCAGATCTGCATCATTGGGTCGCTGAGCATAGACCTCATAGTCGATGACGATCTGATTCTCCGCTTCCTGTAGTTTCACCAGCTTGCCAAACTCGGTAGGTTTGCTGGCCTTGCCTTTGCGGATCACCTCGGTCGAAGGCTCGAACAAGCTGACGATTTTGTTTTCGCTCCGGGTGTCACCCAGGAGGATACGCGCCTTGGTCTGGCGCATGACCTGCTGCAGCCGCGGCACCATCGCGTCCAGCGCCTGGCGCTGACCTTCCAGCATGGCTTGCTGAACCATCCCTTTGCACCGCTTTACGCCCTCGCCGATCTCCGTGGAGAAGCGCTTCGCCTGTCCCACCACCCGACCGGCCACATCCAGCAATTTGCCGTAGGCCTGCTTCAGGTTGTCCCGACTCGGTGGCACTTTGCCGCGTGCCGCCCGAGCAATCTCCAGCATCCGCAACTTTGCGCTCCGGCTCCGGTCGCGCAGCTTGGCGCCGACCGCGCCCGTCAGCCGACTGATCTTCTTCATGGTGCGGGTCAGTACGCGGACCCCGTCACCCAACAGGCTGCTGTCGGTGGGGTAGTGGATATTGCTTTCAACCACCGTGGTATCAACGCGCATTCTTCGCCCCTGCACAACATCTTTGGCGTGAGCGATTTGGATAATTCGTTGGTGGATCTGCGCGACGACCGCCGGCCCCAGCGCCACGCCCCAGCGGCCCATCGTCTTAGCATCCGGCATCTTGCCGCCACCGACGCGCGTGAAATCGCGGTACACCAGATTGGCGCGGACTTCACGCTCCAGCTCCTCATAGCTCCAGTTGCGCAGGTGTTTCAGGATCAGCAACCGGACGACTACCTCGGCTGGAAAACCCTGGCGGCCACGCCGGCAACTATTGGGGTGACGCTGTGACAGGGCGTGGTAGACCGTCGAGACGATTGCTTCGTCTTCCAGCGCCGCATCGACGTGCTTCATCCAGGTTTCATATAGATCCTCGACCTCTGCGGCAATCAATCCATCGCCGAAGCTGCGCTGCAGGCGCCTGGTCTTAATCACCTCGCTTGCCTCCGCGGTGAGATGCACTCGCCATCGATCAGCTGCGAGGTTTGCATCTCGTCGCCGCGTCGCGCCTAGCAGAAGCACTGATTCGATAGTTGCGTTTTTTATGCTTTTTCGATTCTTTCATGTCGCCGTTGATTCTGTACGCCCATGCAGCTTGCGGGACGTCAAAGAGGCGCCGTTAGCCCAAAATCACCAGGTATTTTGCGCCGGAAAGTAGCTACTTTCCGGCGCAAAATTCGCTGTCCCGGTGGAAGGGCGGTGCGGCTTGAACGAGAACGTTGGGGTCTGCCCGGAACAGCTCGACAGGTCACCGCAAGGTGCTGCAGTCTTATGGCGTCAGAGGCCGATCAGACCTGCTGCCTGCCGATCGCGTGGCCGATATTGATCAAATTGTCGGCAATTACCCCGAGGCCGACCCAGCGCTTCATCCCGTCATCACCGCGATATCGACAACGGTTCAGGCCGTGCCGTCGCTTGCTCACGCTGATGCGCCCCTCGCACCCGGTGCGCCATCGCTGCCCGTTGCGGAACCAGCGCTTCTTCTGCTCACGTTTACGGCTCTTGTTGGAGCGATTGGGAATGCAGACCCGTTTGACACCTCTGGCGTGCGCTGCGATCTCGTTCTCGGTGGAATAAAAGCCGGCATCGGCGGCGACTAGCCTCGGTATGCGTCCCAGCTTCGCCTGGTGGGCGGCGATAGCAGGGATTAGCAGATCTGCATCATTGGGTCGCTGAGCATAGACCTCATAGTCGATGACGATCTGATTCTCCGCTTCCTGTAGTTTCACCAGCTTGCCAAACTCGGTAGGTTTGCTGGCCTTGCCTTTGCGGATCACCTCGGTCGAAGGCTCGAACAAGCTGACGATTTTGTTTTCGCTCCGGGTGTCACCCAGGAGGATACGCGCCTTGGTCTGGCGCATGACCTGCTGCAGCCGCGGCACCATCGCGTCCAGCGCCTGGCGCTGACCTTCCAGCATGGCTTGCTGAACCATCCCTTTGCACCGCTTTACGCCCTCGCCGATCTCCGTGGAGAAGCGCTTCGCCTGTCCCACCACCCGACCGGCCACATCCAGCAATTTGCCGTAGGCCTGCTTCAGGTTGTCCCGACTCGGTGGCACTTTGCCGCGTGCAGCCCGAGCAATCTCCAGCATCCGCAACTTTGCGCTCCGGCTCCGGTCGCGCAGCTTGGCGCCGACCGCGCCCGTCAGCCGACTGATCTTCTTCATGGTGCGGGTCAGTACGCGGACCCCGTCACCCAACAGGCTGCTGTCGGTGGGGTAGTGGATATTGCTTTCAACCACCGTGGTATCAACGCGCATTCTTCGCCCCTGCACAACATCTTTGGCGTGAGCGATTTGGATAATTCGTTGGTGGATCTGCGCGACGACCGCCGGCCCCAGCGCCACGCCCCAGCGGCCCATCGTCTTAGCATCCGGCATCTTGCCGCCACCGACGCGCGTGAAATCGCGGTACACCAGATTGGCGCGGACTTCACGCTCCAGCTCCTCATAGCTCCAGTTGCGCAGGTGTTTCAGGATCAGCAACCGGACGACTACCTCGGCTGGAAAACCCTGGCGGCCACGCCGGCAACTATTGGGGTGACGCTGTGACAGGGCGTGGTAGACCGTCGAGACGATTGCTTCGTCTTCCAGCGCCGCATCGACGTGCTTCATCCAGGTTTCATATAGATCCTCGACCTCTGCGGCAATCAATCCATCGCCGAAGCTGCGCTGCAGGCGCCTGGTCTTAATCACCTCGCTTGCCTCCGCGGTGAGATGCACTCGCCATCGATCAGCTGCGAGGTTTGCATCTCGTCGCCGCGTCGCGCCTAGCAGAAGCACTGATTCGATAGTTGCGTTTTTTATGCTTTTTCGATTCTTTCATGTCGCCGTTGATTCTGTACGCCCATGCAGCTTGCGGGACGTCAAAGAGGCGCCGTTAGCCCAAAATCACCAGGTATTTTGCGCCGGAAAGTAGCTAACACTCGGTTACTCCGCCGCATGCTCCTGCCGCTGGCGGCCACGAAACAACCGGGATGTCCGCGCGCTCAGCAGCTCGAATCCGACAAACAGCATGGGGACAAAGATGACCCCAAGAAAGGACGCGATCAGCATACCGCCGAACACGACCGAGCCGATCGACTGACGCGCCCCGGCCCCCGCGCCGGTGGCCAGGACCAGCGGGACAACGCCGATAATGAAAGCAAGTGCCGTCATCATGACCGGCCGGTAGCGGGTGCGGGCGCCTTCCTCCGCGGCTTCGCGCACCGGCCGGTGCTCCTGTTCCATCCGGTCCTTGGCGAATTCCACAATCAGGATCGCGTTTTTGGCAGCCACGCCAATGAGCAGGACGAGCCCGATCTGACCGTACACGTCCAACGCCATGCTGCGGGCGAATAGCGCGAGCAAGCCTCCCAGCATGGCAAACGAAACCGGCAACATGACTGAGAGTGGAAGCGTCCAGCTCTCATAAAGCGCAACCAGGAACAGGTAGGAGAAGATCACGGCGAACAGGAATGCCGATGACTCTTGACCGGCGGCGCCGAGCTCCTGATAGGACATCGCCGTCCACTCATACCCATAACCCTTCGGCAAGTGCTTCGCCGCAACCTGCTCCATTGCAGCGATCGCCTGACCGGTGCTGCGCCCCGGCCCGGGAGCCCCGTTGATCAGGACAGCAGGGTATTCGTTGTATGTGTTTATCGCATTGGCGCCCAGAGGTACTGGTAATCGTGGCCAGGCTGTTCAGAGGCACCATCGCCCCTTTTGCCGACTGCACATAAAGCTGATTTATATCGTTGATCTGGCTACGGAACTGCGGCAGATCCTGAACGATCACCTGGAAGACGAAGTTCTGGTAGTTGAAGTAGTTGACGAACTGGCTGCCCAGATTGGCCTACAACGTGGTATAGACGCTGGCAGGAGACACGCCTAACAGCTCGGCGCGTGTCGTATCAACATGCACCATGATCTGCGGCATGTTGGCGGAAAAGCTGGTGAAAACGTTGCTGAGATTGCGGTTCTGATTGGCGGCGAAAATAAGTCCACGCGCTACTGCCGCGAGATTCTGCAAGGCTTGCCCGCTCTGCGCCTCGAGCACGAAATTGATCCCTCCGGTTGTACTGATTCCAGGGATCGACGGCGGATTGAAAGCAAAGATCTGCGCAGACGGGATCGCGTTGAACACTGGTTGTAGTTTGGCGATCACGGCGGGGATTGACTCGGAGGCATTGCGCTCATTGTAAGGTTCCATGATGGCGATAACGGTACCGGCATTCGGCTCCTGCGCGCCGGAGACGAGGCTGAAACCGCTGAGTTCAATAGCATGCCCAACGCCGGGGGTCCCGAGCAGAGTGCGGCTGACCTGATCGACTATCCCTTGCGTGCGCTCCAACGAAGCCCCTGGCGGACCCGCAATGTTAATGAAGAAGTAGCCCTGATCTTCGCTGGGTAGGAAGGCAGATGGTGTCTGCTGCAAAAGGAAATAGGCGATACCGAATGAGGCAATAACACACAGCGAACCCAGCACAAGCCGGCGGCAGAAAGAGCGCACGGTCCGCCCATAGCTGTCGCGTGCCAGGTTGAACCCGCGATTGAACCAGCGAAACCCAAAAAAGCGTGCCGTCCGCGGCGGACGCAGCAACAGCGCGCAAAGCGCCGGACTAAGTGTCAGTGCGTTTATCGCGGAGATCACGACCGAAACTGAGATTGTCACCGCAAACTGGCGATATAGCGCACCTGTTATGCCGGAGATGAAACCGACTGGCGCAAACACCGCGACAAGAACCAGCGTCGTGGCAACGACCGGCCCGGTAATCTCCCGCATTGCCTGCTCAGTCGCGACATGGCGATCGAGCTTCGGATTCTCCTCAAGATGGCGGGTGACGTTTTCCACGACAACGATGGCATCGTCGACCACCAGGGTGATCGCCAGCACAATCGCGAAGAGGTCAATGGTATTGGCAGAATAGCCAAGAATATACAAAATCGCAAAGACGCCAATGAGGGACACGGGGATGGCTACAGTAGGAATGAGCGTGGCACGCCAGTCCTGCAAAAACACGAAAACGACCAGGATGACCAGAAGCAGGGTGATGGCCAGCGTGACCAGGATCTCGTGTATGTTGGCGCTGACAAAATTCTCCGCATTATAAACGATGGTGTACTGCAGATCGGGTGGAAACTGCTTCGACAGCGACTTCATCTGGGTTTCAACGGACCTGGCCACAGCCAATCATTCGCATTCGGGGCTTGATAGAGCGCAAGCGTTGCCGAGGGGTGCCCATCGAGCGCCGCTGTGTTGGCATATTGCTGTGCGGCCAATTGAACGGAGCCGATATCCCTGATCCGCACCACACCGCCGTTCTGGTTGGTGCGAATGATGATATTTGCGAATTGCTGGGCATTGCTCAGCAGCCCCGGCGCGAGCACCGTCAACGTTGCTGCTGATTGGCCGATGTCGGTGGCTCCCCGATCTGTCCCGCAGCAACCTGAATGTTCTGCGCCTGGATCGCGGCCACTACCTCTGCCGGGGTGATCCCGAGGGCGGTCATCTTGATTGGATTGAGCCACACCCGCATGGCATATTGGCGCTGGCCGAAAATCTGCGTGTTACTCACGCCTGGCGTGCGCGCGATCTGCTGTTGCAGATGCATATATGCGTAGTTGGAAATGAAGACTTGGCCGTACCGATTGGTAGGCGAGTAGAGATTGACCGCCAGGACGAAGTCGCTGGAAGAAGTGCGAACCGATATGCCTTCCTGCTGCACCTCAGCCGGCAACTGCGCTTCGGCAAGCTGCACCCGGTTCTGCACGTTCACCTGATCGATATCGGGGTTGGTGCCGATCCCAAATGTGACCTGCAAGGAGTATGTGCCGGCGCTGGAGGACGTCCCCTGCATATAAATCATGCCAGGAGCCCCGTTCACCTTCTCTTCAATTGGCTGGGCGACGAGTTTCCAGATGGTGTCGGCGCTGGCACCGGGATAGGTTACCGTGACGGTCACCGAAGGCGGCGTAATGTTGGGGTATTGGGCGACCGGGATCGCCGACAACGCAACCAGCCCTGCGATCGTGATCGCAATGGAAATCACTAGCGCGAACTTTGGCCGATAAATGAAAAACTTTGAAAGCACTGCGCTCAGGTACCCTGATTGACGTGCGCCTGCTGTGGACTCGTTGTCTCGGCAGCGGCGGTACTGGCAGGCGTCGGGGTCACCGTTTCTCCTGGTCGAACCTTCTCCTGGCCCGCGATAATCACGCGTTCACCACCGGTAAGTCCCTTATCGACGATATAATCCTGTGCAATCTGCTGACCCAGAGTGACTACCCGCTGCCGCACTTTGTTATCCGGACCAACGACAAGCACGTAGCTGCCGCGTTGATCGGTCTGAACTGCGGCAACAGGAACCACCGGCCGTTCCTCGGGCTTTTGCGGGCGCACTTCCACAGTAACGTAAGCTCCTGGAAGCAGCAGGGCATTCGGGTTGGGAAAGTCCGCATACACACTGACAGTACCGGTGTTCGGGTCCACCTGGTTGCTGAGGAACGCAATCTTTCCCGACGGATTGTACAGCTTTCCATTTGGCAAAATCAGGTTGACTGCCACTTCACGGGAGATGTCGCTCTGGGTCGCTCCGGTCCGCTGTTCGAAGCTGACAAGCACGCTGTCACTGACCGAGAAGACGACGCGGATCGGATCCAACTGATTGATACTGGCAAGAGCAGGCGTGCTCGGGGTGACGAGATTTCCCTTCGTTAGCGTGACGGGGCCAATGCGGCCGTCGATGGGCGAGATAATGGTGCAGTAACTGAGATTGAGGGCGGCCTGGGTGACGCTGGCCTCCGCAGCCAGCACCTGGGCCTGGTCCTGATCCCGGGTGGCGGTAGCGGCATCGAAATTTGCCTGCGCCTCGAAACCCTCGTTGGCCAACCTCTTGGCCCGCATGTAAGTGAGCTGGGCGTTCTCCAGCGCGGCTTTGGCGGAAGCCAGTTGCGCCTGCGCCGACTGAAGCGCCGCTTGGTACTGCGTTTTCTGAAGCTCGAACAGCACCTCGCCCGCCTTCACATCGCTGCCCTGCTTGACCGGCACGCTCTCGATGAAAGCAGTGACTCGAGGCACGACCGATACCGCATGAATAGGCGTGATGCGGCCATAGAAGGTGTGGCTCGGAGCCACGTTCTTGGCCTCTACCGTAGCGATGGTGACTGCGGGCGGCGGGGGCGCGGCGGCCCGGGCGAAGTTGATTAGGCCGAACTTCCTTCTTTCGGAGAGTGTGAAGTGGCAGGAACAGTAGGGACAGAAGCACGAGACTGGTCCCAAACGTAGCCATGTAATCCGGAAATTTGGACTTGTACATCGCGGCGGTGTTGTGCCAATGCGTTGCCATGTATATCGAAGCTGTTCCAGAATCGGAACTCGCCTCCGCCATTCTGCTGCGCGAGAGTTACCGCCAGGATGGCAAGGTCCGTAAGCGCACGATCTGCAACCTCTCCGATTGGCCCGCCGAGCACGTTGAAGGCCTGCGCGGTGTTCTCAAAGGCGGCGTTGTCATTCCGGCCGAGCGGGATGCGTTCACCATCACCCGCAGTCTGCCGCACGGGCACGTTGCAGCAGCGCTCGGGACTGCCCGCAAGATAGGGCTTGATCGGATGCTCGGCGATCGCGAGCGATACCGTGATCTTGCCCTCGCGCTGATGATCGGGCGCATTATCGAGCCGGCATCCAAGCTCGCCACCGCTCGTGCACTTTCCTCCGCCACGGCTGCATCGAGCCTTGGCGAAATGCTTGGCCTCGGTGAGGTCGACGAGGACGAACTCTATGCCGCACTGGACTGGCTGCTGGAACGCCAGCCTGCCATCGAGACAGCCTTAGCCAAGCGCCATCTCAGCGATGGCACACTGGTGTTATATGATGTCTCGTCAAGCTACATGGAAGGCCGCTGCTGCCCGCTCGCCCAGCGTGGCTACAGCCGCGACGGCAAGAAGGGCACGCTGCAAATCATATACGGCCTACTCTGCGCTCCCGATGGCTGTCCGATCGCCATCGAGGTGTTTGAGGGCGATACCGCCGATCCGATTACGCTTGCCAATCAGATCGAAAAGCTGAAGCGGCGGTTCCATCTCGACCACGTGGTCATGGTCGGTGACCGTGGCATGATCACCCAAGCACGCATCACCAATGACGTTAAATCGGCAGGCTTCGACTGGATCACGGCACTGCGCGCGCCGGCGATCAAGGCGTTGATGGAAACCGGCGCTTTGCAACTCTCGCTGTTCGATCAGCGCGACTTGGCCAGTATCACGGCGCCCGAATTTCCGGGTGAGCGCCTGATCGTTTGCCGTAATCCCGATCTCGCCGTCGAGCGCGCCCGCAAGCGGGAGGATCTGCTGGCCGCCACCGAACGTGACCTCTCCCGTATCCAGATCGCGGTCGCTCGCAAGCGCAATCCCCTCCGGGGCGCTGCGCGGATCGCACTCGCGGTTGGCGCGGTGATCAACAAGCACAAGGTAGGCAAGCATTTTGTCATCGAGATCACCGATACCGTCTTCAGCTTCGCCCGCAAGACCGCCGAGATCGTCGCTGAAGCAGCAACCGATGGCGTCTATGTCGTGCGCACCAGCCTGCCGGAAAGCGCGCTCGATGACACCACGACCGTGCGAAGCTACAAGTCGCTTGCGCTTGTGGAGCGGGCCTTTCGCTGCATCAAAACCGTCGATCTGCAGATCAGGCCTGTCCATCATTGGCTGGCAGACCGCGTGCGGGCCCACGTCTTCCTGTGCATGTTAGCCTACTACCTCGAATGGCATATGCGGACCTGCCTGGCGCCAATGCTGTTCGATGACGCCGATAGGGAAGCGGCCGAAGCCTTGCGAGACAGCGTAGTGTCGGAAGCGCAACGTTCCCCGGCTGCCATCGCCAAGCAGACCACAGGGCTCACCACGGACGGCCTGCCGGTGCATAGCTTCCGTTCATTGCTCGGCGATCTGGCAACCGTAGTGCGCAACACCATCACCACCGCGATCACACCGGACTATCGCCTTACCGTCGTCACAAGGCCAACACCGCTGCAGCAGAAGGCATTCAATCTCCTCGGCGTCAACTGTAGCCAGTAATCCACAGGTCGCGAGACAGAATGTATAGATGCTTCAGTAACTTGCGTGTCTCGAGGCTAGGAAGTTCGGTCTAGGGCGAACTGTCGATGTGTTACCCAGCTTGGTGCTGCCAGCGGTGCGGGGAAAAGATCGGCTACATCGGGCGGGGCTTCGTCCCTGCACCGCTCAACGCATCCGCCATGCCCCTGCACCGGGGTGGATGGTCTTGACGGGCCTGATGTGGTGCCAGCCCCACGGGCCATTCTGACTGGGCTCAGCATCCGACCAGATTTCGCAGACGCCGTCCCTGCACCGCTCAACGCATCCGCGATGCTTACTGGCAGCCGGCCCCGGAATGGCGTAACGCGGTTACCGACATGTTCGCCCGAAGCCGCTGCGATAACATTAACGGTGTATTTCCGGGAAAGTCCGGAAGTCTTGAATTTCGCAAACGGTCAAAGGAACTGGTGAACCTCGGCCTATTTCAGGGGAATGGCGTTCCACCTATGCCGAAACCTCGCCCTTACTAAAGACGACGGGTGATCGGACCTGATGGCACAAACACTGTGGAGCTGAATGCCTTTTCCGCCAGTCGTTTACTTTCCGTAGGCGTGGGCGATCTGGCCGACAAGCTTGGCCCAGGCCATGTCCATGGCCTCGTACACCTCGCCGGCCTCCGGTCGCCCATTATCCTTGAGGATTTCCACCATCAAAGTTGCGTAGTCGGACAGAATGACACCAGCCTGCAGCATGCGCAGGAGCCCGACCTGGCGCTTGGTCTCGCTGAAGGTTCCCGAGGCATCGACTGCCACATAGGCGTCCAGCCCCTTACCAACGGCAGTGATGGCGGGAAAGGCCGCGCAGACTTCAAGTGAGATGCCGGCGAAGATCAGTTTCTTGCGGCCAGTCGCCTCGATGGCGCGAGCCACGCGTGCGTCGTCAAAGGCGTTGACCGACGAACGGTCGATGATCTCGATGCCTGGCAGCGCTTCGACCAGTTCGGGGAACGTCGGACCCCACATGCTGTCGCGCGCCGTCGTGGTCGCGATAATGGGCAATTTCAATGCTCTCGCAGCTTTCGCCAGAGCCACCACATTGTGTTTCAGCTCGCCGGTCGAATAGTCGCGGACGCCAGTCATGAGGCCGACCTGATGATCAACGAGGATGAGCGCGGCGTTTTCGGAAGTCAGGGGCTCGTAGGGGCGGATTTGATTACTCATGGCATTCTCCTTGGATTCTTGCGGTTGGTGATTGCTTCTTGGGCGGGCCGAGGCAATTGTCAAAGTCGGGTAAGGTTTTCTGGAAAGTTGGCATGTGCTAGCTTGGCGCTGGCATGAGCCGAACCCTTGGCAAAGAGTAGGGTTGAGACTGCAAGCCCTGCCGCGCAGCCTGCCGCGTCTCAGTGGGAAGCTCATGCTACCGATCCCAAAAGCGAGGGCGCTGGCTGTCATAAGTTTTGAGATATGCGCGAACGTCTGCTCTGGATAGGGAATCTGCCCTCGGGGCTCGCCACGGGACGACGCTCCAAAGGGCTTGGCGGTGTTGGTGGCTGTGCGAACCCGCGCAGTTCTCGTTACGACCCCGACCCTTCCGCCACCCGCGAAAGGCAATGGTAGCCGGGTGACCAGCCGCTATCACGCGGCGCCAGATTTACGCGGATTCCGACCGCCATCGACAGGCGGCGTTGCGCGAAACGAAGGTTGGTATATCAATTCAGCGAACAGGGCGGCAATTAGCGATGTTGCGTATGACCAATAGATGCGGCGGATTTCACCGAATCCGGCTCAACAGCGATGGCTAACGAGGGAGCAGGGAAGCCTAAATACAGGCCGGCCGATAGCCGCTCCTATTCACCAAGCGCTGTGAAAAATGGCTGAGTCGCACCGCCGCGAATTCGGGCAGCCTCGGCCGTTGCGCCTGTTTCATCGCGATCGGACCGGATTGTTGGTTGGGGTTGATGGGAAACGGGTTCGACGGGGCGCCTGCCCCGCGGTCTATGGAGCGGCCGGCACCAAGCTGTGGGCGAGGTCGCGGAACAATGCTGCCTCAGGGCAGGAGGCAGCGAAAGCGACGCGCACACGGGAAGCGGTCTCGATTACCCGTGCAGCGACCTTCATCAGCCGCAGCCGAATGGTGGTGAACTCGGCGGTGGTCAGCGCGTGTGCCTTGGGGATGCCGTCGCGCACGTTGAGTAACAGCCAATAAGCTGCGGTGTGAAGGATGAGCCGCATCTGATTGGCAAGCGGTGCCCGACATGAGGTGCGGTCGGAGGCAAGTTGGCTCTTGTGAAGTTTGATCAGGTTTTCCGCCTGGCCGCGCTCACAATAAAGCGTATCATACAGCCACTCAGCGCTGCCCGTGGTGATGTTGCTGACCACGAAGCGGATGTCGAGGCCGAGAGTGGACGCCTCGATGCGGGCCGCGATACGACGCGAACGCGACCAGGATTTGGCCCGATACTGTGTTTCGGTGTAGCGCCGCAGCAGCGGGGAATCGGCTTCGGCGCGACGGACACGAACGTCGTCAGCTGCCGGCTCGACCAGGCGGTGCAGCACGTCGTTGCCGGACAGGCCGAAGACGTAGCGAATACCCTCCGCTTCGCACCAGTCCATCACCTCTGGTCGGCCGTAATGGCTGTCACCGCGGATGGTGATGCGCGTGTTCGGCCAATGCCGTCTGATCTCGCGCAGCAGGCGCCGCAGGTGACGGCGGACTTCCTTCCCCGATGGGGTTTTGCCGGGCCGCAGCAGCACCGCCACCGGCCGCGCCGTGGCAGTGTCATAGATATGGATCGGTAGAAAGCAGCGCTCGTTGTAATGGGCATTGAACAACGACAGCTGCTGATATCCATGCACCACGTCCACGGTGTCGTCGATATCAAGCGTGACCGCCTCTGGCGGCACTGCATAGCTGGCGCAGTAGAGGCCAATCATCGCCCGCATCATTCGGATGATCTCGCGCAGGCTGGGGGCGTTCTCCCACCGCGACATGGTCGGCTGCGAGCACAAATCGCGGCCGCTGGCGGGCAGCTTGCCGCAAGCCAGTTTGAAGGCCGGGTCGCGGCGCAGGTGATCGAGGTCGTCGGCGTCCTCGTAGCCGCAGGCGATCGCCAGAATGCGCGCACGCAGGATGTCACTCAGCTGATGCACGATCCGGCCTGGATCGCGATGATCGGCAATCTCCGCCGCCAGTCGATTACAGATGCCCAGACGTCGTTCCGCCCGCGCCAGCAAGATGACGCCGCCATCTGACGTGATCCGTCCGCCATCGAATGCCGCGGTGACTTTCTTGCCTGCAACGGCTGGCAATGCGAACGGCTCGGTCGTATCCTCGTGCATGGCGGGTGTGGCACCGGTGAGATTGCGATTCGGATGGCGTCAGGCACCCAATTCGTAAGTCACAATCACCACCTTACGCGACACCCGCCGACAAATCCCTGCTATGCGATGAATAAGACAGGATAATCCGTTGTATGTGCTCGCAACTCTGTACGGGCAACCGAGCGCGCGCGATGACGAACCCGAGTTGAAGGTTAAGAACCGGGTTGTCTGGAACCGCTACATGGCCGGAGCGATCTCGGAGGACCTTCGGAACCAACTCATTAGGGAGGGACGGCACTCCGAAGGAGAACTCACGCCGCTCTCGTCGGAAGAGCTGAAGAAGGTTGAGAAGCTCATCACTGAACGTGGCGTCTCGGTAGCCGGTGTGGCGACGGCGGACCGCGACCTCGACAAAATCGACTTTTCAGACATTGCCGACATTTTGCGCGGCTCCAGGAACGGCGGGAAATAGCTGCCCTGGCGCAGCTTCGGGATGCGCAGCTGCAACCGGCCAAGCCGCGTGTCGAGCAGGCGGTCGCGAAAGCCGTTGCGCCAGGTCGTGCGCTCGCCGCTGCGCTCATAACGGCCGGCACCGACCAGGCCGTCCACGTCCGCCTCCATCAGCAGCTGCAGCACCGCCTCCGCCACGCTGCGCAGGAAATCACCATCGCCGGCCTTCTCCAGAAGCTCGGTCAGCGCCAATCTCTCCTCGGCCATCGGGTCCTCTCTCGGTTGGGGTGAAGTTGCACATCTCCACCATAGCCGACCGGTCCGGTGGCCGCCTCCTAGCTACACCGCCCCTTACACCGGCAGCGCCAGCCGAATCTCCACCATGTCCAAGGACGCTAACGTATTCTGCGCGTATTGGAGGGCGATTTTGCGGGTATTGACAGACCCCGAACCACGCTGAAAGCCGCAGAAAACGGTGGGTGTTGCGGGTATTGACGGTATTGCGGGTATCCCCACGGGCTTAGCGGGTGAGGAACACCTATTTTTCTAATGGTTGTATCGCTACAACCACAGGTAAAAACATGGTTGGAGGAGTCGGTCGCGGCGTAGGGAAACCCGCAATAACCGCAATACCCGCAGCGACCACGAATTCGCCCCACCACCCATCTCACTGGAGGTCGTCATTTTTTCACCTCGACGGAGTAAGCGATTTGCTTCGAGTGAAGATCGTGCCAGGTCCTTAGGATTAGGGTTCGGTCTTCCCGCCGGACCGGCTCCCCGACATGGCGCTTAAGGCGCTTGGCAACGGCTTTGGCGGTCGCTGGTTGGCCGCCTGGCAGGGTCGGGAACAGGAACTCTCTGAGCGTTGCGCTGCGCTGAACCTGCTCATGTGTCCTGTATTCGGACTGATCGTTAACCACCTTGGCCACATCGCCGGCAGAGAAGGTGCCCGACCACGCGCCAGCCGCCGCCTCAAGCGCATCGGCCAGAGATGCGCTCTCCTCGTCGTCCTCTTCCTGGGCAAGAAACTGATCTCGGAAGCTGATCGTCGTCGGCCTGCACGTTTTGGGCGCATCCATGACGGCGGCATTGACATGGTCTGCGTGCTGTTTTGCGGCATACTCGACGGCCGATCCGACAAGGTGCAGCCACGTCTTGAAACGTGTTGCAGCTTGCGCGGGACTGGTCACGCGTAACCGCGGATTACCGAGTAGGATGGTGTAGAGCGCGGCGAGAATTCGTCCCCGATGTGCCTCGGTCCATCCGACTGGGTCAGGATGTGTAAATGTCCGATTTTCGGGATCGGCGCGATCCACCTCAAGGCGGACTTGCAGGCTCCGTGAGGCGGAATCTCCGCGCGGCCCTATATTGTTACCTGTAAAGAACTGAATGACCGAGGCTGCTACGGCTATCGTCTCGGATACGCCGAGACGGCGGTCGGAGTAGAGGGCCGTCGTGCATGCCTTCTCGATGTGCGGGCAACTGATCTGGGTTCCGCGGGGTATGTTATCCCACACAATCGCGGGCAAAGCTTCCAGCAGATAGGCCAGAAGTGCCTTCCGGCGTTCTTCCTCACTGGACGACCACGCCGCGGCCGAGGGCCGAACACCTGTTACGGCCGTCAACAGCATGATCAGGGTGGTGGTTTTGCCGCCGCCTCTGCGACCGGCGGTGACGTAAAACAGGGGCCGTTTCGGTAGCAGGGAGCGCTCGATGACGGTGAGTGCGGAGGCGATCAGGATGCATCTGCCGATGTAATTGGTGGCGAGGTCGCACAGCCATTCGTCGGTCAGGAACTGCATCGCTTCCGCGACCGCGGTGGGGCTGCAGTCTTCAGCTTTCGGCAGCGCGGCAACCAGCTCGGGCGGAACGCGAAACACGATTCCGCGGTCCCGATCCAGCCCGGGTTTTGAAAGCAGTGTCCCATTCCCCAGAACCATGGGCAGCGTCGCGATGGCGGCCATTAGCGGCAACGCGTCATCAGCGCGGGTGTGGAAGTGCCTGACGAACGGAGTGGCGAGGTGAACCGGGCGCCCCTTCTCATCCACATACTCGATATGACGCTCGATCATCTCAGCGAGCTGCGGTTCCTCCAGGCGTATCAGCAGTGGCTGCTCGGGCGGCGGGAGCCGCGTTTCCTCGGTATCGCCATCATTTACACCGCCCGGGCTAAGGGCGTGCATGTTCGGCACACGCCGCACACGGACCTGCACCATCACACCATCTATGTCGCGCGCCGGCGGCTCCAGATCCCGCGATTTGCCCAGCACATCGTTCAGCGCCTCCATCTGCGGTAGCCAAGGCGCATCGGGCTCGGGTGCGGGGATCTGAGGGCGAGGATCGCGGCGCTTGGCAGCACGTCGGTTGCGTTCTTCCTCGGCCCGCTGGAGCCGTTGGAGATCCATGGCGTCCCGCAGCTTGCGTTTGATTGCAAGCTTCCCGACGCCGGCCTTGTCGGCAGTGAGGTTCCGAAGTTCCTCTAATTCGTCGGCGCCGAGATCGGCGATTAATGCCAGCCGCACGAATACCTTGGCCACCGTCTCGCCTGGAGCACTTATGACGGCCTGGCGCACCGCCGCGGCATCAAGCTTCAGCTCATAGACGGCGCGGCCGTGGGCGAAGCTGTGTATCCATGCCGTGCCGTCGGCATGAAGCATGATCTTGGCCTTGCAGGCGCCGTATTCGACGCCTTCCACCGGGTCGGCCAGTGTCGCGCCTTCGAAGCGGACGGGATCGGCCAGCACGTCGGCAACCGTGGTGCCAACCAGTTCAGGATCATCGAATGGCAGCACTACTCCGGGCAGCAGGACGCCGTGGCATAGGCGCTCCATAACCTCAGGCGCTACACCATGCCGTTTCGATTGCTCCTGAATGAAGACTTTGCGCGCCTTCGCTGACTCCGGGGCGAGACGGTGCATCTCTTTTGACCGCAGCTCCCGCAATTTGGCCTGCTCAACGATGGTTAGCGGCAGGCAGGCGGCAAACGTATCCAAGGCCGCGCCTTCCCACACGATGGGCTTCCTGGCTTCCTGGTCCTGCGCCAGCGGCGCTACCAGGACGGGCGTCCCTTCGAACACCAGCCGCTCCGGCGCCCCCACCATGCGGTCAACGATGCTGCGGTCGAGCAACTGGCCACCGCGGCCGACCATCATCCAGCCGAGGCCGTTAAGCCAGCAACGATCATGAAGCACCCGTAGGAAACGGTCGATGTCCGTGCCGTCCTGCACCTCAAGGTAAACATGTATCCCGTTTGAACCGGGCAATTTCTCGCCTGTGTCAGACCGAAATAGGCCGGCACTAGTGGAGCGTCGGAGAACGTGGGCAACCTTTGCCAGCGATGGGACAACGGAAACGACCACCCCCCAAAAGCCGCCGGCATCCGCAATCCGCCGTTCGACCTCGCGGGGCATGCCTTTCGTATCGAAATCGAGCAGCGCAAAAGCTGGCTGCTTCCGCCGATAGGCGATGTGGCCACCAGTGCGGGCGATTAGATCCGGCCTGGCTGCACCATTCAGTTTGTCCAGTCTGATTTTTGTGATGATCTCGACCTTGTCGGGGATGCCGTCGCGCAATGCGCCAAGTGCGATGGCGTCGCTCGACCCAAGGCTTGCGATCAGGCCGGCGAGCTGGCGGACACCCTTAAGTTTGACCCGCTGACCCTCACCTGCCGACATGACGCAGGCTGAACCATCAGATACGACCTTGCCTAGCTCATCGAGGGAGATACGCTTCGTGAGCGGGCCGCCACTCTTCGTGAAGGCGGTGATCTCGATCATGTGTGGCCGCTTTCAGGATCAGTGATCGTAATCGGCCGCGCGTCGGGAATGAGCCGGCGCACGCCCTCGATGGCCTTTGACCCCCCACCGTCAGGGTCCGACGCACATCGGGGGAAGAGCGCGGAGCCGATGGAAGAGGTGTAACGATCGTTGTCGGGAGCAGTGATGATGAACGTGACGCCCTCGCATTTGCGGATGTGTCGCGGGCATGACAGGCAAAGCGCCGGCTTATGCTTTGGTGCGGTGCGGATTTGCTTCGCAAGCTGAACCATCGAGTTGAGCAGATTTGCCGCGTGCGCGTCGCCGGTTGCCGCAGCCATAAGCAAAGGCAGTCCATGCTGCGGGCGGATCAGTTGGAGATTCCACAGGCCGCCGGCTTCCGTGCTGGCGCGCTCGATACCGGCGGCCCACTCAGCGCGATCAGAGGCAGCATCGCTCATTAACGCGACCTCCATGCCGGCGGCTCGCTCGGCTTCGATGCCGACGCGAACGCGACGGTTCTTCTCGGAAGGCCAGAGCACTTCGCAGGTTGTGGTTTCGGGGTCGCTGATGGCGGGCCATTGACCTTCGCTGCGGGAAACCAGGAGATTGTAAGCAGGAGGTCAGAGATGTGCTCACGCATCGGCGCGCTCCTTCCGCCGTTCGGACCACGTGCTCCAGGTAGGGGGCGAGCGGGACCATGCACGCGCGGCCGGTCCCCGAGCACAGGGATCGGCCGTTACTAAATGTTGGCGTCGGCTTCGGACGTGCTGCGGCGCGGGACGCTCAGGCGACTCTCTGCCCAAGCCAGCGCATCACCCCAGCGATACAGCGGTATCCTCCCGTAAGCCCGATAAGGAGGGCCGCCACCCCGTGTGGCTTTGGTGGCGAGGGTTGTTTCAGCCGTAGGGAATCCGGCTTCGGTCAGTGCGTCAGCGGTCTGGCGACGCCGAAGGAGGGTATTAGGATCGGAAGGTACGGTTGACATCTTTGGCCTACAATTGCTGTAGGCAGCCCATCTATGCCGGGGTTAGCCGGCGTTCAAAATGTTTAAGTGTCCGCACAAAAAATGCAGTTGTAGACTACGTTCTTTTGAGGGGTAGGGGAGGTTGATTGCGCTTGCGGACGGTCGTCAGGCGGGACGCAAACCAATGAACTGTTCCAGACCGGCGCGTCGCGCCCCGGTTCAGCCTCGGATGAGGGCTGACCGCCACGATCAGATCGAACGCAGCCGCCAACGCCTCCAGATCGGCGCGGTAATTGCCACCGGCGCGAGGTGGGCGCCCTCGCACAATGCGCGGCGGATGCACTGCGCGGCCTAGACCATCCTCCAGCGCGGCAATCAGCGCGTCGCCGACCATGTTTTCCCACAACAGCGGCGGAGGTGGCGGCAGTCGTTTCCGGCGGTCGGCATATGTCAGACGCCGATCCCAATGCCGGGCGGCACGCAACGCCGCGGTATCCCCGCCAAGCTTACGGCGGTTACGCTGGAACGCCTCATCGACCAGCGCGAGGCGAAGGTCCTGATCCCGCCAGTATTTGCGCTCCTCATCGGTCTGCGGTGCAGTCCGGCGCTGCCACTTGACCGCGGCAAGGCGCCCGGCCGTTTCAAGGTCCAGTGCCAGTTCACGCGCCCGTTGCACGTCACCACGCACCAAAGGCACGAGCTGCGCCACCAAGGGGGCGCGGCGTGCGACTGAGGAACGAATCAGCGGCGGGCTAGTGTCCACTACGACGCCGCCCGCAGCGGCACGACGTCAGCGGGCGGTTGGGCTTCGCCCATCAGCTCGGCCGTGCGCCGCGCCACCGCATCAGCAGCGGCAAGCAATACGGCATCGGCACCATGCATATAACGAGAGGTGGTGCTGCGACCTTTGTGTCCCACCATCATCGCAATGGTCGGTTCCGAATAACCGAGATCGCCCGCGAGCGAGGCGAAACTATGCCGCAGCACGTGCGGTGTGATGTCCTTGGGCAAACCGCCGAGCTTCACGATCCGTGCGACGAATTTCTTGAACCCGAGCATCGGCCCGTTGCCACGGGTGGCAGGGAACACCAAGGCATCATCGCCTATCCGCGGTTGCTGCCGCAGTACAGCACATGCCAGATGCGAGAGCGGGCGCATGCTGCGGCCCGTCTTTGTGTCGCCAAGGAAGGCGGTGCGCCGCGCCAAATCGAGAGGCCCCCAGCGCAGATTGAGCGCTTCACTGCTGCGCCATCCGGTCAAGGCCAGGAACCGCAGGCACGCAACCGCAGCCGGCCAGACGGTCGTTCCCGCTTGCTGCAGGGCGGCGCCGAGGCTGGCGTATTCATCATCCGACAAGCGCCGCTCGCGCCGGTTCTCGGCGTAGCGCCGCACACCACGCACCGGATTGTCGGCACGCATGCCGTGATTGACTGCGTACGTGAAAATCCCGCCGAGCAATCCCACAACGCGGGTTGCAGCACCGCGACCGCCGCGCACCTCCGACACACCGCGCGGCCGCGTCTTGGCGCGCTTGGCGGTTTGACCCGCTGCTACATCGTGCATGAAGCGTTCAATGTCGTGGCGCGTTACGGCCGCCACTGCGCGCGTCCCCAGGAGCGGCTTGATATGGCCGCCGATGGCGCCACGATCCCACGCAATCGTGCCGGACTTTTTCGGCTGCCCCTCGCGCCCCAGCACTCGCCCAGCTTCGGCATCGGCAAGATACTGATCGCACAATTCCGAAATTGTGGCTGCGTGGCGTTTTTGCTGTTTGTCAGCTGCGGGATCAGCCCCCTTTATCACTTCGCCTAGGATGCGGATGGCTTCCTCGCGGGCCATCTCCGGGGTCCAGGGCGCCCCGTGGCGGCCGATAGTATAGCGGCGGCTGCGCCCCTCGGCCGTTCGGTAGAGCAGCACGTAGCTAATGGCATTGCCAAGTCGGCGCCGCGCGCCAAAGCCAGGAACTGCCGCATCCCAAACCTCTTGTTCGGTCCCAGCGCCCGAACCTCACGCAGGCCCATCCGCTTCCGCTCCCGCATTGTTCACGTCCCGCTTTTGTTCGCCGTCCGCACTGCTACCCCGTCCGCTCAGGGTAGCACCTGGGTAGCAGAATTACGCAAATACGCACAACTAAAATCACATCGCGGCAAACTAGAAACGCCCATGGAAAGCGGGCTTCTCGGCAGCGTTACAAACTCGCACAAACCTTCGCAACCGCTCGGGCCAACCTTGCCAAGGTTGGGGTCGTGGGTTCGAATCCCATCGCCCGCTCCATCTTTCCAAGGGGTTAGCAGTTCCCGGGGCTTCGGCAGTAACACGCAACTCGCACGCACTGAGGTTTCGGGAGAGATCGGGCGGGTGGCCGCCCGTCCGATCTCGCTTGCAATTTCATCGAGCGCCTTTCGGGCACTCATCAGCCGTTCCGGTGCTACATGGAGGTATCTCCCCGTGGTTTGGCTGTTTGGCATGCGGTGCCCCATCAGAGCCGCAATCTCCAGTTCCGGTACGCCCCGCGCCGCGAGTTCTGTGCCGATCGTGTGGCGGATGGTGTAGGCAGTCACGTCCGGCCCGAGCGCGGCCGCGTCCCGCATGGTCTGAAAGGCTCCCGCAATCTTCCGCACCGGCTTGCCCCGCCACGCGATCAGGGGACCATCTGACGCCTCGATCCACGGGCGCAACCAATTGGGCATCGGCAGGATCGGCCGGCGCTTCTTGGTCTGGATTCGGCCCGGCGGATTCAGGTTAATTGTTCCCCGGTCAAGGTCGCACTGAAATCGTGTCAGCTGCAGCAGCGCTTCGGGACGGGCAGCCGTGCCTATGGCGAGCGCGAGGAAGACCCGTAGATGTTCCGGCATATCTGCATCCCACAGCCTGCGCCAGCTCCTCGATCGTCAGCACACGCTCACGCCCTGGCCCCTCAGGTAGCTTGAGGAACGGCACCGGCCGTTCCAGCTCACCGTTGTTCCACGCCCAGTTGACTGCGGCCTTGGCTGCTCCGATGCCGCGCTTGATCGTGCCAGGGGAGTATCCCCTGGCAGCGAGCACTCGCACTGCTTCGTGCTGTGCATCCAGGGTGAAGTAAGCGTTGCGGCGAGACCCTGCCCGATTTTCCTTGACGGCAGCCGTGCGGCGTATCAGAGGCCGGCCCATCCTCTGTGCTGGGGTGGATTACGCCGGCTGCCGCTGGATGCGTTTCACGCGGTGCTTCTGGTAGGCGATAATCTCACGGGCGAGAGGCAGACGAGCATCGAAACGCAGGTGCGTGATGGAGACAAACGCGGCGTTCTTGGCCTCGTCTCCAAAATCGAGGCGGCACACAATGCCTCCCTCGTCACCGGCGTAGCTGATCCAGGTGATTGAGCAGGCGGCGGAGCTTGGCGGTCTCGATCAGCGTCATCGCGATGGCCCAATGCCGGGCTCCGCCGTCCGATCCGGCGAACAAGGCGTTCTTGCGTGTGAGGGTCACCGGTCTGATCGAGCGCTCGACCACGTTCGTGTCCATCTCGATCCTCCCGTCATCGAGGAATGCCACCAACCCCGGCCAGTGCCGGATCGCATAGCGCATCGCTTTCGCCAGCTCGGAGACGGCGGATATACGAGGCAGCTGCTCCTGCAACCAAGCATGCAACGCCTCCACGATCGGCCGACTTCGCGCCTGGCGCATGCGCTCCCGATGATCGGCAGAATGCCCGCGAATCTCGGCCTCGATCGTATAGAGTTCGCGAATGCGCGCCAGCACATGCCCGGCCAGCGGCGACTTCGTCGCCTGATAGAAATCGAAGAACGGCCGCCGCATATGCGCCCAGCAGAACGCCAGCTTGACCGAATCGTCGCTGCGGTCCCCGGCCAGTCGCTTGAACCCGGCGTAGCCGTCCACCTGCAGCACACCGCGAAACGCTGCCAGGTGCGCTGACGGATGCGCGCCCTTACGATCCTCGGAATATACATACGCCGCCGCCGGGTGCGTCGGACCGGACCACGGTCGGTCATCCACCGCATAGCACCACAATCGCCCGGTTTTGGTTCGGCCGCGGCCCGGATCCAGCACCGGCAATGTCGTGTCATCCGCAAAGACCTTCTCAGACGACAGCACCGTGCTGACCACCAGGTCATAAAGCGGCTTCAGCCACCAGCAGGCTCGGCCAACCCAGTTGCTCAGCGTCGAGCGATCCAGATCGATGCCCTGCCGCGCCAGCATCTTGGACTGTCGATGCAGCGGCAGCGAGTCGCAATACTTGCTGACCAGCACATGCACCACCATGGCCTCGGTCGCCAGGCCGCCATCGATCGGGCGCTCCGGCGCTGGCGCCTGCACCACGGTTCCCTCGCACGCCCGGCAGGCGTAACGCGGCCGGCGCGTGACCCGCACCCGAAGCTGCGCGGGCACGATATCGAGCTGTTGGCTGCGCGTTTCGCCGATCACATGCAGCGCGCCACCACAGCAGGGGCACTCGCGGTGCTCGATGTCCACCACCACCTCGTAGCGCGGCAAGTGTGCCGGCAGATCGCCGAGATTGCGCTGCGCCGGTGCCGCTCGGCGCTTCTGCTCCTTCGGCTCTGGTGCAATAGTGTCCTGTGCCGCCTGGTTCGCGGCGACCGTTTGCTCCAGATCCTCGAGCCCCAATTGCAACTGGTCATCGGTGAGTTGCTCGGAGCGGCGGCCGAACCGATGGCGCACCAGCCGATGAATGAGCAGGCGCAGCTTGTCATTCTCGGTATTGAGCTCTCGCACGACGTCGCGCAGCATTTGCTGCAGCGTCGCGGGATCGTCAGGCAGGTTGTCCAGATCAATTCGCACGCTGCGATTCTGAACGACGCCGCCGAATCGGTGCCAGCCGATTTTTATCGGCGACGCGGGTTTTTATCCCGCCAGTTCCGGTGCTCGTCGCGGCTGCGCTGCGCGCCATTCACAGCCATCCAGCAGCGCCGCCAATTGCGCGCTCGAGAGCATGATCCGGCCAGTCGTCTCGGATGACGGCCAAACAAACTGCCCATGCTCCAGCCGCTTGGTCAGCATGCACAGGCCGGCGCCATCATGCCATATCAGCTTGATCAGTCCTGCGCGACGCCCGCGGAAGGCATACACAGCGCCATCGAACGGGTTGTCGCGCAGCGACTGCTGCACCAGCATTGCCAGCCCCACCATACCCTTGCGCATATCGGTCACGCCGCAGGCGAGATACACGCGCAGGCCGGGTGCGAGTGTGATCATCGGCCTTGCAGCATGCCCAGGACTCGCCGCAATGCCCGATCATCTACCTGCCCATCAACGCGCACCAATATGCCGCCCGGCAGCACGATCTCGATTATTCCCAGCGGCCGGGGCGATTGCGGGATCGTTACTGGCGGGGCGGGCGGCTCAGCCGGTAGCTGGCCGGCCAGCCGCGTCGGCGCCAGCTCCACTTGCGCAAACCGTGTCGGCCGCCTCATCCGCTCCGTCGGAGCCGGCAACAGTTCTCGACGCCAGGTATAAAGCTGCCCCGTACCGATCGCGTATTTGCGCGCCACCTCGCTCGGGGTCAGTTCGGGCCCGAGGCTCTCAGCCACAATCTCGCGCTTTTGCTCCAGCGTCCAACTCCGCCGGCGCTCGCCCCGCGTGATAACCTCCACTCGGACGTTGTGTGCGCTCTTACGATCTGTCGTATGAGCGCTCTCATCAGGGCCGGATCCGTTTAGCGTCTCATCCATGCGGCCCTTCGATCACACGAATGCCGCGCGCCGCCCATGTGGTGCCGCCAAATCGCTTACAGGGTGAACGAAGCGACCGTCATTCCTTCAGGAACTGCTCGAAGGATCATAGCGAGGCTCACTCGTTGGGCCTCTGCGCCTGCGAGGTATCTCCCGTGTCGCTCGTAATAACGACCGAACGTGCGCCCGAGGGTGACGTCACGTGGCGCGGCGCGGTCGGTTCCGACATTCGTTGACACCCATTGCGCGAGCGCGAGCCCTGCGGCTGCAATATCATTAGTGCCGAGCGATGCTCGGCACGTCTGTCGGGTGTTGGGGTCGAACCATGTCCGGCACCAGTAGGGGCTGTTGGGGCGCCGACTGAGCCAGTAGTCTCCAATTTGTCCGGGGCGTGTCGGTTGCTGCTTTCGTCGCATGGTGGCACCTCCTGGCGCGCAATGTATGCGGCCAACAGTCTAGCCGTGTAACGGGGACGTCCGGCGATTGCGACGTAACCGATGCGCTTTCGTTTGCGCTCGCGGCGTAGCGTGTCAACCGACACCCCAAGGGCATGGGCGGCCTGCCGCTCTGTGAGTAGATGCGGCAGGTCAACTTCAACCGGCAGTCGCGGATCCGTGGCCATCAGAGAGGACCCGTGCCATTTCTGAATTCGAGGGGCGCGCTTAGCTCAATGGCGCAAATCAGGCCGGCGAAAACTAACTCGCGCTGCATTGGCCCGCGAGGGGCAGAGGCGCTCATTGATCGCTGTCCTCCTCGCAATCGAGCCCGTCATTAAGGTCGTTCGCTCCATCGCTGTCCTCGTCTGGGTCGGGTACCAGTGCCTTAATCGCTTGCAGCTTCTGCGTCGCTGTGACGAAATCGTCGCTGCTGTCGAACACTGCCTCGACCGGTTCGGCTTTTGAGATTTCGACTTCGATCTCGACCGCGGGTAGCTCCGGCTTATCCTCAGCGGCCTCGACTGCCGAGTGCAGTTCAGCGACGCCATCGAGCATCGCTTGGTTGAGGACTTTGATTGCCTGCCGGGCGGGACCGTGTGCTTTCCGAATGGAGCAGATCAGCGCGTTATATGCAGGCAATCCGCGGAACCATGACAGCAGGTCGTCAGGCAGTGCCGTCGCCTCGGCAAACCGATTGTCGAAGGTGTGGTCGAAATAGGGGGCAATCGCCTCTCGGGCAATCTGTTCGAGCAGTTGCGGCCTCAACGCTGCAAGAGCGTCGATCTCGACCTGTTGCCGACCCATTTTGCTAGCCACCTTTTGGCTCGCTTTTCACCGGCTTTAATCGGTAAGTCCGGCAACCCAATTTCCACGACCTGCTCGAAGGTAAGCCCCACGCGGATCAACCGCAGATCGACCTCGGGGAACTCGCGACATAGGTGGGCCTGAAACTTCCTCGACAGGCTGACCGGCATCTGCCAGCCGGCTGGGTCGAAATCTGAATAGTACAAAACCCGCAACGGCCGACCGTCGGCGGCAGTGCGGGCAATGATCCCGTAGGCCTGCGACTCCGATATTTCCCCAGTCAGCAACAACAACTCGGCTCTGACCTCTTGGGCAATCGGGCGAAGCACCGCGCCGAGACTGACCTTCTCGCCGATCATGCAAATGCGGTAGGGTTGCCGCGGCTTCGGCACCTTGCTCGCGGTGATCGTCGGCAGTAGCGATGCGAGCGGTGGTAGCGTGATGCCGCGGTCGACGCCTTCAAGGATCAGTCGTCGCTCGACCGGGCGCGGTTCGGCTGGATCGGCAAAATTGCCCTCGGTGTCATAGAATTCCGGCGGGGCAGCACGTTCATCGATGATCCTCTTGAACGGCACCAGCGCCAGGTGACGGGCGTGCTTGCCGGCGTTCTCGATCAAATCGGCAGTGAGGTGGGAACCGACGAACCGCGACCCGTCTGGCAGGCGCACATTTCCGGCGGACAGACAGCGATAGTACAGGCCCCGCAGATGAACGTAGCCAGTTGGCACAAATCGCGTAACCTGCTCAGTGAACCATTCGGCATCGCGTCGGCTGGCCATGGTCTCGTTGAACGGGTCGTATTTGGGCGACAGCACCAGCAGATTGCGCGGCAACAAGCCGGCAGCCTGGGCCTCCTCGGCAAGTATGGTCGCCAGGGGACCCGATGGCCGATACGGTGACGGCTTGGGCGGTTTTGGCGGCGGCTCATGCTTCGGCGCCTTCGGCTCTGCCGGATCGGGCGGCAGGCGGTTGCGGCTGCGCGTGAACGCGCGGCGCAGTGCTTCGGCGATCTCCCCCTGCAGTAGTGACAGGTCGGGCGCTTTGCCCAAGCTGGTCGTCGGGATCAGCGGGGCTGCGATCGCGACGATCAGGTCGCAGTCACCTCCTCCGACATTCACCTTCGGCCCATACTCCGACAGCCCGGCACCAGCTAGCCGGATGCCGCCGCCTGCGGCTCGCACTGCCGCGGCTCCGCCAACGGCGGGTGTGCGGTTGCAGAAGATGGACAGGCTGGCGGTGCCGCCGCGCCGGGACGTCACGCTCGCCCATGCCTCGATCAGCACTGGAATCTGGCCGTAGGGCTCGTGTGCGCCGACGCGCAGCATGGCCTCCCGGACGACGTAGCCATCATATTCCAAGCCGAATGCGTCGGCGCCGATCAGACCGAGCGAGCGAGGTTGCACTACACGGGCGACTTCCTGCATCCGCTGGAGCAGGATACTGACCTCGGACTCCGACAATTCCCGGCAAGGACGGTTTTTGCCGAACGGCAGAGCGAGCTTGCCGGCCATCGCGCCCGAGCAGCCGTCAAGACGTTCAATCACCTGCCGGACGGTCGCGTCTTGCGGCTCAATCGTCGCGAACGTCTCGAACAGATGATTGGCGTCAAGCCAATGCGGTGACGGTCGACGGCTGTATGCCGGTCTTGCTGCCTGAGCGAGCGTGATAGCGGCCTCGGCGTCAATTAAATCGTCATCATCCTGCGGGATTGTGTCATGGAGCGTGTATTCCAGCCGTGTGCCGACGACCTTCGGTGACTCCGTGACCTCAACAACCTCGGTTGCGCCGACGCGCTTGGGCCGCAGCACCGTCCGCCGGCCCCGCGCCTCCACAGCGATTGTCCCATTAGACAGCGCAACTGCGGCGACGAGACACCGCAACCCATTGCCTAACGCGCCCCTCTCGGGCAGGCGCATAAACTTGGCCGACAACATTGGGCGGCCGGTTGAGAACAAGTCGGTCAACGGCGCTGTGTCGCCAGGAATGCCGCGACCGTCGTCCGTGACGATGTATCGATCCACGTCCTTGTTGTGCTCGACCGAGACTCGTCCGGGCCGGCCTACGCGGTCGCATTCGTCCAGCGAATTATCGCATGCTTCTTTGGCCACCAGGCGGCGTAGCGAGCTGTCGCGACACGCCGGCCATGCGGGTCAGGCCCTCTATGGAGCCGAATTGCAGGGTGTCGGGTCGGCGGACTTGAAAAATCGTCGGGTTTGGGGCCGAAGCCTCTCCCCCGGATGGCATGCCGTCCTGAGCCGGATACCTGTCAGTCCTGGATCTGCTGGAGGCGCTCATAGGACGCCTCCCAAGACCTCCCGGCAGAGCCGCGGTGAGTGATCGAGTCGTTGAACAGCCGGTGCCGGTGGGATTATAAGGTGCCTGGATTTTCCGCCGCCTAGCGAAATCCCAGCCCCTGGCCCACCGGCCCCGGTCGGTGACCGGGGGCTTCGCATTTTCAGGCGGCCGCTTCAGGCGTTGTATCGGAGTGCCTATCGCGTATTTGCCTGGTCACCCAGCTCAGCGTGTTGCCCCAGCGGTAAATCGGTACCCGACCGAACTTGCTGAACGGCGGTCCTTTGCCTTGGCAGGCCCATGTTGCAAGCGTGCCAGATGTAACAGGTATGCCCATCGCAGTGAGGGCATCTGCGAGCTCCTTGCGTCGCATCCAAGTATCGGGACTCGGTCCAGCCATTGCACAACCTCAATCGCGGTTGATGAGCGGTGGACACCCCTATTAATGCGTCGAACCGCCACTGTCCCTCTTCACAATGGAGCCCTGTTTCTGAAGATTCCAACCCTTCAGTGGAGGATGGCGGCGTAAGGCGCTGGCGAGAGTGCTGGTGGAGAGATGCTTCATACCCGTGATGGCGCATACTGCCTTGGCCAACACTGCGAGTAGAGGTCCATCGGCGGTCTCGTAACCGGTCCGCACGCCGGCCTGCGCCCACGCTTCGCCTATGGGGATCGCCAAAAATCGTGCGGTTATGGTCCAGAAAGCCGCTTCATGTTCCCCGGGACGTCGCGGCGACCCCCATCTGCGCTGCATCTCCTGGGCCGTGCTCAAATACAAGCTCAGCAAGGCCCGGTCTGACAGCCCCCTCGCGGTTTTGAAATGGTTATGGCCGCGCTTTTTGGCATCTTCACGAGCGAGCTCGCGTACGACTGCATCCAGTCGTGGATCGCTGATACCCGAGTTCGGCGATGCTTCATCTAGGAATTCGGCGAACTCGACCATGGCTGGAAGGACCCGAATCAGGTCGTCGCTCGCCCGCTGGGCAACCGCCGTGTCCTCCAGTAACACCTGCACCCGCAGTTCCGCCAAAGGTGCCATCGCGGACTCCAACCATCGCGGTGACCAGTAATGTTGAAGATTATGCACGCATTCGACGATCGAATGTATAGCCGTCGGCGGCGGAGAGCAGCACTCGCCCGCCTGTGCTTCATCGGCAAACCATTTCTCCACAGTGCATGCGGGGATGAGCGATATGGATGTGGGCCCCGGCAGGGTCCGCATCTCCTCCGCTAGCCGTCGTAGTTCATCGACGATTTCCATGACCCGATCACCGGGTAACTCGGGGTCATGCAGCTCAGCCCATAGCCTTCTATATCGCCCTTTCACAGACTTCATCGCTCGTCTCCCGGGATCAGCCTCTCTATCGTTTAGCTCGGGACCTCAGCCGCATCAGAATCCGTTGATCCTATGCTTCTTAACAGCACTACGTAGGCAGAACGAGTGAGGGTCTGGTGAGGAGCATACGGGAGGCGGCATAGAGGAACACCGGCCTCTCCGTCGTTTAGCTCGGGACCTCAGCCGTCATCGCCTTGGCCCTTCTCCGGCGATTTTTCATTGTGTCTGGCGCTCGCCGCGCCACATCGGACGAATGTTCCTGACTTAAGTTTTTGGCCCCTATGATGGATCCGGACCCTGACAGCCAGAAACCGCGCAACCGGGGCGGCCGGCCGCCCTTCGAGCCGACCGCGGAGCAACGCCGGCTGTGCGAGGCTATGGCGGGGCTTTTGGTCCCGCACGAGACGATCTGCGACCTCATGGGCGGCATTTCGCCTATGACCCTGCGCAAGCATTTCCGCAAGGAACTCGACCACGGCCGCGAGCGCATCAAGGCGCGATTGAAAGACACGCTGCTGCGCCAGGCCATGAACGGCAAAGTGCGTGCGCTCACATTCCTGATCGACCGTCTGTGCCCCGAGCTGCCCCGGCCGGCTGTGCGCGTCGAAGGCAATGACGGGCCGCCGCTGACGCAGACGATTATCATCCGCGGCGGATTGGGCGAGGCGATCGCCGAGATGAAGGCGGACGGGCACGACGCCGAACCGCTCGCTGACGGAGGGAATGAGGTAGACGGACTCCGGCCAACCCTGGCCTGAAAGGCGGGCCTGGCGGGGCGGGAGGTGGAGCCCCCCTGGCATGGCCTGAGTTGTTTAGCGTTTGCGAACTCGTCTTCCCGAAGAGGATTTCGCCGTGCACGGCCACCGATGCGCGTCCGAAGCCGGGCTGGCCGCGCATTCGCAACGCCATCGTCGGGAAGTCCGAGCTCACGGCGTTGGAGGTTTTGTTCCGGCTGGACAGCGCTGCATTGCGGGCCTTTCCAAAAGGATGAGGAGATCGTGCTCCGCGCCGGCTGATGCCGATCCGCTGTCAGCGCATTTGCTGATCCGATCCGAACTTAACTGCAGCGCCATCCGGCGGACATCCCGCAGCTCGCGGTCCAGGTGGCTGAGGATGACGGGAAAGCACCGGTACCGAAATGTTCCTCGGCTAGCTGAGGGTGCCACTAGGTCAGAAAATTGGCATTTCGGGGCGGGCATTTTCCAGGGCAAATTCGTATGGGCGTTCGCATGTGGGCCGAGCCCGCTGGCCACAATGGCCTGACGACCGCATGTTCGCCGTATGAGACGCATAGGAGGCGAGCTAATGAGAAATGTGGGGAAGCTTTTGTTGGATCGATACCGCCAAGGTGCGCAACGCTGTCGCAGTCGCAGTCGCAGAGGCAGCGCGCAACGGCGAAGGTGCGCTACCTGGGGGAGATCGATAACACGGCGGACGAACCGCCGCGACGCAGTGTCGCTGGCGCGGTTGCTGCGCGCCAATGAGTTAACGCCGGTGTGGGTCCCGGACGAAACCCACGAAGCGGTGCGCGATCTGGCGCGCACCCGTTGTGCCGCGGCTGCGGACTATCGCCGCAAGCGCCAGCAGACTGTCATCGTTCCGTTGCGCCACGGCCGCCACTTTCCTGGCAAGCCGACCTGGCGCGGGCGGCATCTCCGTTGGCTGGACGGCAAAAACTTTGCGCACCCGGCGCAACGCCTGGCGTTTCAGGAGATGCTGAACGGCGTGCGCGAGAGCGCGGCCAGGCCGGACCGGTTCGAGGCGGCACTGGCGGAAATCGTGCCGTCCTGGTTGATGGCGCTGGTCGTGGCAGCGTTCCAGGCAATGCGGGGTGTCGCATTCCTCACTGCGGCCGCGCTCGCGGTGGAGGCTGGCGACATCCGTCGCTTCGCCAATCCGCGGCGGTTGATGGCGTTTCTGGGGCTGGTTCCATCGGAACGCTCGACCGGCAATGCGCGGCACCGTGGCGGCATCACCAAGACCGGCAACATACGTGCGCGCAAAGGCACTGATCGAGGCGGCCGGGAGCTATCGGCACGCCGCCGGCATCGGCGACAAAGGCCCGGCTGCCGCAACAGGTCTGCGAGATCGCCTGGAAGCGCAGCCCGCCGGTTCCAAAGCAGTCATGAATGCTTTGGCCCTGTTAACAGTCGTTCGCCGCGCTTCCTCGGCTCGGTCCAGGGACGCTTGCGATCACGCACCGCCTGCGCGGGGTTCTTTAGCGGGCCTTACCGGCATACCACCAGCGAACGGGGCCGCCGGAGGTAGTGGGGACTGCGCATTTGAAATGTGTAGGGGGCATCGTCACCGTCGCTCTTCCAACCTCATTATTCACTGGAACACGTTTTTTGGCATTGGCGGCGGTGCTGGCGGGTCCGGCTGCTCCGCCACAGCCACAATGGCAGCATCCCAAGAGGCCGTCGGATGGGCGAGTTGGCGGTTCTCACGTCGCAGGCGGCTGAGTTCCTCACGCTCCGCCGTTGTCAGACCGCCATCACCGCGAGCGGCATCGCGCGCAGCCTGCGCGACCCAGTTGCGGATCGACTGCGCTGTCGGTTCAAACTCATGCGCCAGCTCCTCCGGCGAGCGGCCCGCGTGCACCAACTCGACCATCTGCTGGCGAAACTCAGGTGGGCAAGATCGTTCCGATCTCGACATGGTGGACTCCTCGAACGCAGATGCTCGGGTGTCCACGAAACCGGGTCAACATCAACACTTAAATCAAGGTGGGCAGTTGGGTTGTTCCGCAGGTGGATTTTCGGCCACGGTGGCCGTTGTTCCGGGTGACTAATATCTGCCATGCACGGGCTTGGAAGGTTGCATGGCGCGCGGATGCTCGAATTTATGCTCGCGACGTAATATATCCCAGCCAAAGCAGGCGGAAAGCAGATGGGACGATTTCAGCCCGGGCAGTCCGGCAATCCGGCCGGCACGCGACACGGCAGCAAACATCGAGTTACGCTCGCGGCGGAGGCGTTGCTCGAGGGCGAGGCCGAGAAACTCACCCGCAAGGCCATCGACTCGGCCCTGGCCGGCGATGTTGTGGCGCTGAAGCTTTGCCTCGATCGCGTCCTGCCAATGCGCCGCGGCCGACTGATAAAATTCGAGCTGCCGACGCTCGGCACTCCATCCGACCTGGTGGCCGCGCTTTCCAGCATCGCTGCCTCCGTAGCGCGTGGCGAGCTGACGATCGAGGAAGGCCAGGGCGCCGCCGGCATTCTGGAGATCCAGCGCAAGGCTATCGAGACCACCGAACTAGGCGAGCGGCTAAAGCAAGTGGAGGCGTTTATTGAGCGACATCGAGCGGCGACTAGCGAAGGCTGAACAGTACGTTCGGGGCTACGGGCGGGGTGGCAGAGGCTCTCTCCAGTTGATTTGCATTCGCGGCGGAATACCGACCGAGAGCGGCGAGCCCGAGGCCAAGATCGGCGGCACTGTACTGGTGCGCGAGCCCGGAGAGGACATCGAGGAATTCAAAGCGCGCGTGACGACCGAGGCACAGTTGCTCGGGTTGAGTTTCGCCGTGATCAGCGGATTGCCGCCACGCGATCAGGCTATAGATGACGATTACCCACGATAACCGTTCTTTTCGAAGTTTCTTTTACGGTGGGTGCCTGGCTCTCCCGAGATGTCGATGAGGTCCGCGCCGGCTGGCCTCCGTGCTTCCACTGAAGCATTCCAGTAGCGACAAACGTATAAGCCAGATTCTTTTCCCGACGATCAGGAGCCATGTCGGTACAGGCCGCGACCATCGAACGTACTCGGCGCTATCTGGGGGCGAAACCGAAAGGTCGGGATCGATTACAGCCCTCCAGCCGAAGACGACCCAAAAACCCGGTGGGACCGTATCCGCCTCAGCGTAGCCCGATCGCTGAGGGCGATGGCGCTCGGGTTCGTGCTTACGATGATTTGGCCCCATGTCCCAAAAGCGTCCGCTTTCGGGACACAACTTTCCCAGCGAAAAATCAGAGACTTGCGCGTCCCATAATTTTGTCCCACAATCAGCCATGAAAATTGGTTATGTCCGAGTCTCCACCGTCGACCAGAACCTCTCCTTACAGCGTGATGCTCTCACCGCTGCGGGATGCGAGCGTATCTTCGCCGACGAGGGGGTAAGCGGCAGCGTCACCACTCGCCCGGGGCTCGCCGCCGCTCTCGCCGCTCTCGGCCCGGAAGATACCCTCATTGTCTGGAAGCTGGATCAACTCGGCAGGTCCCTCTCTCACCTGGTCACGCTGGTTGCCGAGCTCGGCAAGCGTGGCGTCAATTTCCGCAGCCTTTCCGACCCGATCGACACAACGACTGCCAGCGGACGCTTGGTCATGCATATTATGGGCGCGCTAGCCGAGTTTGAACGTAGCCTGATCGTCGAAAGAACGCAGGCCGGAATCCAGTCGGCTAAGAAGCGTGGAGTTCACCTCGGCCGCCGGCCATCACTCGCGCCGGCCCAAGTCAATCATGCCCTCGCCTTGATCGAGCGCGGGGAATCCCCTCGCGCCGTCGCGCGCACCATGCGGGTAGGAAAATCCACGCTTTACCGTGCGCTGAAGTCTGCGCGCCTTCCAGGCGGTGATCCTCGCGGCACCAGTTCGGTCGCCTTCGAGTACGCGAGCCCAGCCAGTCGGGCAGGACCGGTAGCGCACCACGAGCTGAGCTGGGGTGCTTCTCGTTAACCCGCCACGCGATTGGCTACCATTGGACTCTGAACAGGATCCTGCTGAATGGATCTTTTTTGGCGCAGAAATCCGATGCAAATATGAGGCCGGCCGAGCTTCCACAGAGCCAGTGTGTGGCCGCCAAGCGGGGCCAGGCCCTTGTCGAGACCGGCTCGGCAGGTGGGCCTTCCACTGATCCCGGCGTCCTCGAATACTGACGAGCCGGAACAGGAACATGAACGAGACCGACATTGCGCGGACCATGGCGTGGCTGATCGAGAGTGGGCTTCGCGGAACAGTGGAAACAGAGATTTGCCCGCCGGCACTCTGCACTATGGACCCATATTTGATTTCCGCCTCGGCTAAACTGGTCACGTTCTGAATCTCCCAAACTTAGAGGTGGAATAGCGCGCCGTGTTTGCAGGCTCCCCTTTCGTTGATGGTCATCGCCGTCCCGGCAGCACCATGAGCGAGCCTACATCTGATTACTTCGCGGCGATAGCCGGCCGGACCGTGAGTTCCTTTCGTTCAAGCGCCATGCCCGACGTTGCCTCGGTTCCGCTGGCGCCTCGCTCAGATCCTGGAGACGCGGCTGAAGAATTGCTAGAGATCCAGCCTGAGACGCTTCACGCCGACACGTAGCACGCGCGATCGCACAGAACTGCGTGGCCTAAGTGTCCGTCCGGGAACAAATTGAGTCTTTAAAATCGGTTAGCGGATTGCCCTTGAACTTGTGGAATCGGCTGTGATTCCCTTCCCCGGAAGATCGATTCGGGGGACTGGAGGTGGACCAAGGAGAACCGCGCGCGGTATGACCGCAGTCAACTGCGCTACGAGAGCGATCTGACGGATGCCGAATGGGCTGAAGTGAAACCACTGATCCCGCCCGCCAAACCAGGCGGCAACAAGCGCACTGTCGAGATTCGCCAGGTGTTGAACGGGCTGATGTATATACTGAGCACCGGTTGCCAGTGGCGCGCTATTCCCAAGGATCTGCCACCGCGAAGTACGGTGCACGACTACCTTGAACGATGGACCTGGGACGGCACGCTGGAGCGGATCCATCACCTGCTCTATGTGAAATGCCGCGAGCAGGCCTCGCGAGAGGCCAGCCCAACCGCCGTGATTGATGCGCAGAGCGTGAAGAGCGCCGAAAAAGGGGGGCCTCGATCGACCCACACGGCTACGATGCGGGCAAGAGTGCGCCTCGACGGCGCGCATCATCTCGCGCATCATCTATGGAGGAAGGTTCCATCCGGAGAGTTGTCGATTGATCCGGAAGCTGACGAGCGGCTTGGCGGGGCAACCGGCTGGGTCGAAGCCTCGTGACAAAGGCCGCCATGGGCGGCCGAGCGATCCAATGGGCCGTAACGCGAGTGAAGTTCGAGCAGGCCTCGAAAGAGTTGATGCAGATGCCGACCCGCCTCTTGCTCGGGGAAGGCCGCGCAGGCAGGGAAGAAATCGACATGCGCACCTGGCTGGTCTGCCGGGGTATTGGACACGGCACGTTGGAAAGGTGATGCGGGTAATCGAGGGAGGCCCATCCGGGTCGGAGGTCGCGGCTCCAACATCGCGTAACGGCGGTGGGCTCGGGCGGGTGTCGGACAGGGTCATAGTACTGTCGAGGCCGGGTAATGCTGGCGGAGGGAAGGGCCCTGACTTCTGGTGCGCTTTCGACGATGGCGAGGTGAGGGCGATTGGCAATGAGCCTTGAAACGCCCGACAAGATCAGGAGCCTTCAGAGAAAGCTGTATCGCAAGGCAAAGGCTGAGCCTGGCTTCCGCTTCTATATCCTCTACGACAAGATCTGCCGCGAGGACGTGCTTCTGCACGCCTACGCACTGGCCCGCGCTAACGCGGGTGCGCCAGGTGTGGATGGCATGACCTTCGAGCAGATCGAGTTGTCGGGTGTAGGGGGTTGGCTGGCGGGCTTGCGCGAGGAACTCATCTCGAAGACCTATCGGCCTGATCCGGCGGCAAATGCTGCTGATTGCCGTTAGGCTCTGGCTATGGAAAGCGTGACCCTGCCGGACGATTATCACCGTCGGCGGAACATCGCGGTGATGGGCAGTCTGTGCCCGCTTCCTTCGACACGATTCCGCACGCGATTGAACAGCCCGATGGAGGGTCCTTCCCCGAAAGGCGCCAACGACGCGGCAAGGTCGTTCGAAGCCACGCTCAAGAACGGCCACACACCCTGGAAAATTCCGGCCAGCACGATCGCACCCCAGAACCCTTGGCTCGAGCTCACCTCCGCCATCACAGCCATGCCCGCCATCGGCAGGAGCCGCCCGGCGTAGCCGACAGCCAGCACCCAAACCGCGCCGGCACGCGCCACTATTCGCCCAGCCAGATTATAAAGCGGAATGCTGAGCACCGTCGCGATCGACATCACCGCAGCCGCGTCCCTCACGGGCACGCCAAAGCTCTTGCTCATCAACACCGGATAGAACGAGGCGAACGACGACACGGCCAGTGAGAATGCAAACCACCCCAACAGGAACAGTCCAAAGGGGGAACTACATTCCGTGCAGAAGCGCAGGATGTGGGCGGGACGCCACCGATGCTGATGCAGCGCCGCCGCGGTCGGACCGCCATGCCGTAGCAGCGCCGCAATCTCATGTCCCGACAGTAGGTGCGGAACATGCACCGGACCGCCCGGGACCGGCAGACCCCGCCCTCCCAGCAACAGCGCTGGGATCACCAGCGCGGCCGCCACCGCCATGCCGGTTCGCGGCGCCAGGAGCCCCGCCGCCGCCATGCCCAGCACGGAGCCGGACGCATTAAACGTCTGCAACCACGATATCCGGGCGCTCCATTCCGCCTGCGCCGTAAACTCCACGACGAACAGCGAGGCTACCGTGTTCGACGCACCCGTGCCAAACCCGATCAGAAAGGCCGAGCCGAGCCATGCGACCGTGCCGGTCACGGCTGAAGCAGATGAAACCAACTCCGAGGATAATGAACTCTGCAAAGAGGATCATGCGGTATGCCTTAGTGCGATCTGCCAAACTTCCCCACGCCGGCGCAAACAGCGCGCCGATGTTCTGCATCGCCACTGCCCCGCCGATCTCCGCCGCAGAACCGCCCGAACCAGCGATCACCAACGCAATCAACAGCGCGGCGAAGCCCGACGCGAGCGCGCCCAGAATCCCGTAGGCAACGTACCAGGGCTCGATCCACCGCAGGATCGGACCGTGGACGGCAATCACGTTCGTGAAGTGCTTCATGCCACCTCGTCACAGAGGCATAGCGGTGCAAATCCGGAGCCAGTGTGAGTGTGTGTGTGTTCCATCCATGCTCCCGTCGCCTCAGTGCCGCCGGCAGGCCACCAAAATTCGATCCTCGCGCGACAAGCAGGCTACGTATGTCACTGCACCCAAAAAGCCGCCCGCGAGACAGGTGAATCTGGAGAATGTCGGCTTGACCGGCAAGCGGTTCAGGTCAGAGTTCCTCGCCATCACCTCCAACAACAGCCCCCGACGGCCATGAATTAATAGCCCGTGGGCGGCGGGCCGCCCGTGTCGCCGTTCGAGAGAGGCGCGCGCTCCCAGATCTTATCCGCTACCGCGGCCAGCCCGCGTAGCTCAAACGCCCGGCGTTTTGCCCGACCTACCAGAGGACAACCGACGCTCTGTCTTCAGTTCGCCGAACTCTGCCGGGCCGATCCGGGCCGGGATTTGCGGCTTTGGCGCGTCGGCTTCCGGGTCGTATGTCACGCTCGCAGCCATGCCCTTCTTCCCGATCGAGGAGGACGTCACCACGACCATACCAGGCTCCGCGTGACCGGTACACAACCCATGGCTGGCCCCCGAACGCCTCGGGACGGCTTCTTTAATTCCTTGCGTCCGCAACCGTTGAGATGCCGGCGTGTCTGCGGCCCAGACACGCCGCACTGTGGTGCCACTTTGGGAACAAGAAAAATGATACGGACCTCGCTCGCATTTCCCCTCCTGTTGGCTCTTGCCTCGTGCGCCCTCTTCGGGAACGGACGACCGGACCCGTCGTCTTCTTTCAAGAACGCTCAGTGGCGCTCGACCCGGCAGCTCGCGACGTGATTGCTCACGTGGCTCGCCCTGCGTCGGGTGGTGCGTCGGTAGCCTGACGGACTGACAGGGTCTCATTTCTTGTAGGTCAGTGCGCGCCCCTCAGGCTGGCGAGCGAAGCCGAGCTTCTTACCCGGAACGTCCACATGGTTCTCCCCTGCTCTGTGGATCGTGCCTACGCGCACCGATGCGGTAACGGGAGGATCAAGTGTACGACGTTCGTCCCCCTGAAATTTCCGACCCCGATTCGTTCCTCAATGGCACAGCTAACTTAGCTTGTGCCGCCGCCCTCGCCCGGGCCTGGCCCGCCCCCCGCAGCACGCGCATGGCTCGTGGGCCCATTGAGCGTATCCGGCACATGCAAGCATTGCCGGCATAGCGAATGCCGGTATAAGGCGGTTCGGCAACACTATTTCTGCACACTGCTGGTAATCAGGGCAGCATTCAACCACTGCCCTGCTGGTTGAGCAGGTCGAGCGCGGTGCGCAGGCCCTCATTGAGCAGCACCAAGGCCTCGCGCGGCCCGATCGCGGCTGTGACGGCATGATACTCGACGTCGGCCGCCAATACGTGGACCTAGAGCCGGTCGATGCCGCCATGCCCGAGGACACGAGTCAGCGGGGGGCGGCGTGACCGATGAGCGGCTATCGTGAGATAGGGAGTGAACCTTTGTCGGACAGCGGACATAGACTCAGAGTTGGCGGTGCATCGCCGTGGGTTGTAAGCCTTGTGTTTGCTTCCCTTTGGGGCGGCCGTGTTCTTGCGGCCCCAATGTGGCGCCGCAGCTCCGCCGACAAGTTTCAGGCAGCAGATTTTGCCAATTTTAAAGCAGCGCTGCGTCATCTGCCACCACCCACAGGGTGTCGAAGTCAATCTCGACCTGGGCAGCTATCGAGGAACTCATGGCCGGGTCGTTGTTCGGGGTCGCCGTCATTCCTGGACACCCGGAATCGAGCCCTAAACCGAACAGTCCGTCGAAAATGCCGCCAGTCGGATCGCCGCTCTCGTCTGAGGAGATCGATGTCATCAGCCAGTGGATACAAGAAGGCGGTAAGGACAACTAAGGAATTCATCCCAATGCCGACCGGCTGGCACGGCGCGGCCACGATTTGATCCTCGTGGCGCGCAACCGTAGGCGCCTCGATCGATTGGCACGTCGACTAAGGACCGAAACCCATCGCGCCGTCGACGTCGTCGCGGCGGATCTCAATCACCGGGCGAATCCCGAGTGTGTCGAAACAGTATTGCGCACCAATCCCAACATCACTGTTCTGGTCAACTGCGCGGGCGTGTCGGCCGTCAGCCCGCTTCTGTCCTCCGATGTCGCCGAGATGGAAGCGATGATCTGAGTTGCTTTGATTTGGGTCGGGGGTTCTGCCGATTAGCATCCGACCCGTACCAGGCAAAGGATCATCTTCCTGGCTCTCTGCGCCGAGCCAGTTACTTCGACCGTCAGCAGAGGCTATAATTCGCTGGAACAAAAAACGGTCACAGGAGGTGGGCATGGCGAAATGGCGCGTTGGCATCCTCACCGGCGGCGGTGATGTCCCAGGGCTCAATGCGGTTATCAAGAGCGTGACCTACCGCGGCAGCGAGGATGGCATCGAGGTTGTTGGCCTGCGCCGTGGGTGGGAAGCTCTCACCCACGTGAACCTCGAGGATCCGGACAGCAGGTCCCGGTACGTCATATCCCTGAACCCGGAAAATACCCGTACCATCGATCGGCACGGCGGAACCGTCTTGCACTCGAGCCGCACCAACCCTTCGAAGATGCAAAAGCTGCCCGATCATCTCCTCGGCGAGAACTTTCCGGTCTCCCGGAGCACCAAGGACGGTACAACACTCGAGACTTGGGACCTCACCAGCCGGGTGTTGGCTAACCTCTCTGGCCTCAGCATCGAGCACGTGATCGCTATCGGTGGGGACGACACGCTGAGTTACGCCGCCAAACTTAGCGAACTTGGCGTGAATGTCATTGCGATACCGAAGACAATGGACAACGACGTTCGCAACACTGAGTACTGCATCGGCTTCTCGACCGCCGTTACTCGGGCAAGCGACGCCATCCAGCGGCAGCGTACCACCGTCGGTTCGCATGAGCGGATCGGCATTTTTCGCGTGTTCGGGCGCGATGCCGGCTTCACGGCGCTTTTCACGGCATACGCCACCTTTATCCGATGCGTCATACCCGAGTACCAGGTGAGTCTCGACAAGCTCATTCTCTTACTTATGGAGGACAAGCGCGCCAATCCCAGCAACTACTCGCTCGCTGTACTCAGCGAAGGGGCTGCGTGGGAGGGCTACACGCTGCAGGAGTACGGGGAGCCAGACGCCTACGGCCATCGCAAGAAGGCGAGCGTTGCCGAGTCGCTTGCTAATGAGATCATGCAACGGGTTGGTGAGGAGACGATTGTTTCCGACCTCACCTACGATCTGCGATCAGGTGATCCAGATTTTATGGACAAGCTCGTCGCCTTAACCTTCGGCAACATGGCTTACGACGCTATGCTGGAAGGTAAAACTGGCCTCATGTCGGCGTTGGTGGATGGCCGCTACGATATGGTTCCAATTCCTGACGCGAAGCTCGGGCCGCGCAAGTTGGATATTGCCACAACGTACAATACAGAGCGGTACTGTCCCCTCTACGCCAACAAGCGCGGGCTGCCAATTTTCTTGAACCGCGCGTCGTAGCTGGGGAACTGCCCTGGTGCAACACGGCAACGATGAACCTGCATCTCGCCGCGATCTCCGCCGATGCCGCTCCTGGATGCCACGCGGCGCTGTTGCTCGACCACGCCGGATGGCACCTGTCAACCAAACTCGTTGTGCCGGATAACCTCACCATTGTGCCGCTGCCGCCGAAGTGCCCCGAGCTAAACGCCCACGAGAACGTTTGGCAGTTCATGCGAGATAACTGGCTTCCAATCGCGTGCTCGACACTATTGATGCCCTTCTCGATCACTGCTGCGATGCTTGGAATAAGTTGGGAGCTCAGCCGTGGACCATCATGTCACTCGGCTTACGCGATTGGATCCACCGGTTTTGATTAGTGCGTCTTGGTATAAGTGGCAACATCCGCTTCAGGGTGCCATCTCGCAGCACGTAATGGTGAAACAGCGCCATAGCAGCATGTCCGGCGGCCATAATAATCAGCACAGTCGCCGCCCAAAAATGCAAAGGTAATAGAGCGTGCGCGATGTCGCGATTGATCAGGAACGGCGAGGGGATCGCAAACAGGCCGAAGAAACTCAACTGCCCGGCCGCCGCCCAGTGCATCCAAAACCCCAAACCCACCACCGCAATCAGCAGCAAATATAGCCCCAGATGCCCAAGCTTGGCGGCCAGTCCCATCATGCCAGCCTCCACAGCCGGCAATCGCCTGCCGAAGCTCAAACGCCAGAAAATCCGCGCCAGCACCATGCCGGCGAGAAGGACGCCCAGCGAGATATGGACCTCCACCAGCTCATTGGTCGTTGCTTTCGCAAAAAATCCCCAGACCTGGGCGAGCGAATACAGCGCAACAACCAGGATCGCGGTGGCCCAATGTAGCGCGATCTGCACGCTGTCGTACCGCGAAGGCGCTCTTTTATCACGTGAGACCGGAACTGCCTGCCGCCGCCCGCTGGCGGGCTGGGCGGGCCCGGCTCCGCCGGAAACATACTGGACCGAATTCATTCGCCACCTCGCTCTGCCGCAGACGCCGCTTTCCTCTGCTGCACTGCAACATAGCACGCCAACATTGCCCTGAAACCCCGAAGGCTATTCGCTGAGACGCGCATCACCCAAAAGTGAACGGCGCCGTTCTATTTCCTGCGCGTAGGTTGTGGGCTGCAACCGCAGGAGTGTGCGCGGAGCATGGTCCAACACTTCGCCAAGGATGAAAGGCATTGTCACCTTGATGGGCACTGGCCGGAACGACCTGGCTGAGCCAGGCTGGCGAGATGAGCCAGTCACCCGACCCGCACCGCGGGCACCGCTTCCCCGCCGAGATCATCGCCCACGCTGTGTGGCTCTACTATGTGTTCAGCCTGAGTTTGCGGGATGTTGAGCTGCTGCTGGCCGAACGGGGCGTGATCGTCTCCTACGAGAGCGTCCGGCGCTGGTGCCTGAAATTCGGCCGGAGCTTCGCCGATAAGCTGCGCCGGCGGCCGCGACCAGGCGATACTTGGCCCCTCGACGAGGTGTTCCTCCGGATCAACGGAGAGCGGCACTATCTCGGGCGTGCGGTCGACCAGCACGGCGTCGTGCTCGACATTCTGGTGCAGAATTGTAGAAACGCCGCTGCCGCCAAACGCTTCTTCAAGCGCCTACTCGGCCCAGTGACCGCGAAGGTGTGCGTTTTGGCCATCAGGCCTCACCGCCACAGGTTCTCGAACCGCCGGCCTGCGGTTCGGGTGTAGTGAACGGTGTGCCGGGGATCTCGATGACCCAGGTAATCGTGGATGAGCCGCAGGTCGTGGCCCTTGTCGGCCAAAGCGAAACCGCAGGAGTGGCGTAGCGTGTGCGGATGCACGCGAGGTAGGCCGGCCCGCTCGGCAGCGGTCGCGATGAGATAGTTGACCGCCTGCCTGGTGAGTGGCTGACCGCGTTCGGAAACGAATAACCAGGGCAGTGTGTCGGCACGTGTGGTGAGATAGCGCTTGATGGCGCGCAGCTCGTCACCGGCGATCGGCTGCTCGACGGAGAGCCCGCCCTTGAGGCGGCGTACCCACAACCGTGCGCGGTCGAGGTCCAACTCGTCGCGGCGCAGGCCCGTCGCCTCGCTTACGCGCAGCCCGTGGCGAAACATCATGAGCAGAAGCAGATGATCGCGCGCGCTGTGCCGGCCGGCTTTGGCGGCGTCGAGCAGTCGCGCCACCTCGGCCGGGGACAGATAATCCTTCGCACGCTCGTGCCGATCGGCTGCATCGGGAGGACCGAGCGGCTCACTTTTTACATTTCGTCGTTCGAGTGAGGTCGCTGGCATGCGCGCAGTCATGTGGAAAACCTCGATGCGCGGTCGCCCACTCTTGACAAAATGCGTGTTCTGTCAAAAGTCCGCCCCTCACGCCTCGACAACCGGGTCAAGGTCGAGCCGCTGCTCCATATCGAGGTCGAAGGCGCCATAAGGACTGACGTGGCCCCACACAAGCGGCGTCAGGCCGCGCGCGTCCGCCGGCGTCATGCGCGCGATCCAGGCGGGCTCCGCCAGCACCCGCTGCAACATCAGCGTATTGACGTAAACCAGGCAGGACTGCAGCAGGTGCAGCGCTTGCACCGCTGCCTCCTGATCGTCGAATCGGTTGCTGGCGACCTCGCCGCCCTTGCCGAAGAAAATAAAACCATTGGCCGAGTTCCAGGTCTCGACGATGTTGAGCCCCTCGTGGATCTCGCGCCGAGCGCCTCCTCGCCGAGATAGCGGCACAGGAAAATGGTTTTCAGCGCCTTCCCCAATTCGGCCAGGCTTTGTAGGTCGGGTGCTGTATGTTGGCACGGGTGAAGCGCCGCAGGATCGCCTCCGGATCGGCCGTACGCTCCGCCATCGCGGTGGTGTAGCGCACCATCTCGTCGTATTGCTGCTCGATCGGGTCCCAGTCGATCGGCCGCGCGAGAATGCAAGCCAAGTGTGGATACGCTCTGCCTCCAGCTTCCGGCAGATAGAGTTGCTGCGCTGAAATCGCTTTCAGGCGTGGGAGCAATTGGAAGCCGAGCAGCCGACAGAAGGCAAACGCCACCTCGCTTTGGCCGTGGCTGTCCACGTACTGACGTTCGATTTCCATCTTGGTGTCGTGGCGCAGCACACCTTCGATCATCCCGGCGACTTCTGAGGACGAGCAGCGTCGCAGGCGCGAATGAATGCACACAGAGCCGCGCTCGACATGCCAATAAATCATTACGCCGCGGCCGCCATAGCGGGCGTGCCATTCGGTTATCAGGTTTTGGTCGAAGGCACCAAAATGCTTGCTGTCGGATGCACACGCCGTCGTGCCTTCGCCCCAGATGCGGGGATTACGCGCGGCGAGCGTCGCATTGACCACCCGCCTGGTTGCGTCGCGCAGTGAGTCGGCGTCGATATAGTGCCGCCGCGTGTGCAGCAATTCTTTGTAGCTGAAACCATGCTCGCCGACCGCGAGGCGCTTGAGTCCGGCATTGGCACCTAGACCGTAGAGGCAAAGCAGCAGGCGGCGCCGAACCTCGTCGCGGCCGGTCGCCTCGCGCGCCCCAGCTGTCGCGAACGCCTCGGTGAACCCGATGCGCAGGTCGGCCTCCTTGAGCACGTCCAGCAGCCCGATCATTGGCCATCGCCGGCCAAGGTCGGTTTTGATCGCAGCCAGGCCGGGCGATTCGGGCTGCGGATCGAGCGGGCTGACGATGATAGGGAAGCGGTCAGCGCCCGCAACCCACATCTCCTTGCATCGCAGCCGCTCGCGCAAGGTCTGCAGCACGCAAATCTCGTAGTTGATGCGGTTGATCCGCTGTCCGCCACCGGGCGTATCCTCAAGAACGATTTCTCGCCACTTGGGGCGGATCACGCCTTCGATCGCGACCTCATCGGCCGAGAAATACTGCCGCCCCTCACCCTCGGCACGCCGGATCGCGTCCAGCGCATCGAGCAACGGACGATGTGTGCCGTTGTTGGATCGAAACTCCAGCGCGGCCAGCAGCTTGGGCATCATGCGGCGATAGTAGGAGCCATACGAGGCGCGCACCGCGGTGTGCACGCGCCGGCTCTGGGGGATGCCGAGAGCGCGCGCCTCGCGTACGAGCGCTTCCAGCGTGCTTTCACCGGCAACTGGGAATATCACCTCACGCACCACGCCGTCCGGGCGGCCACCGCGGCTTCCGCGACACGGAACAGGATGCCGGTCTTGCCGCGTACCTCGGTAGCTTCCTCGACCAACTCCTCCAACACCCGCCGCTCGGCCTTTACCGTGATCCGATGCGTGATTTGGATTAGCAACTCGACCAGCCCATCGATCACCTCTGCCTGGCGGGGGCCACACCAGAAAGCAAGCAATGGCAGACGAATCCGGTCCGGGTGCCGGCGGAGTTCCCAGGCGGTCTCAATCGCGGCGCGCCGGCGAAAGCGCTTGATCTGTTCCGGATGCACACCGTGCAGCAGGTCTGGCGGGAGGGCGAGCCGGCGCAGCAGTTCGAGTTTGCCGATCTCGGTCAGCAGGCTCTCCAGGCTGACTCGGCCCGGGTCGGCCGCGAGCCGCGCGAATCCGGTCCCCTCGCCGGTATCGGCCAGCAGTGCATCCAGTCGCTCGCGCATGCCCGCATCCAAACGGTCGCTTACGCGCCGAAGGGCCGCGTCGTCATAAGCGGCGCGAGCAGAGCGTAGGATGCGGTCAAGCCGGTATCCGCCTGGCCGGCTGACCCGTTCGCGTGCGAACCAGCCACTCACCTCGCTTTCGAGGACCGATGGCGTGGGTTCTTGCGGCAGCAGCTCGTCGCAAAGCCAGCTTCGGAACTTCGCCTCCGCCGTGTCGTCGAAGGGAGCGACCGCGAGGTGATCGAGAACAAGCCGCCGGTGTCGGCGCCCGGTTCGCCCGGCCCACTCGTAGCTCTCAAGAACATCAGCTTGGACGCCGAACTGGGCCGCCAGATGCCCGATAACCGCCGGGGCGAGATCGGCTTCCTCATCGGGAAATCGTCCATTCTGCCGCCAATAGGCAAGCTGCGCCGCAAGCCCGAGCTTGCCGGCGTCCGGCAGACCCGACAGCAACGCCAAGTCCTCGGCACCAAGCGTCCAACGCTCACCCAGCTCTTCCACCGACCACAACCGCTGCATCGCACCGCTCCCTCTTGGGAGCGTCAGGCTACGAAGCCGAATCGGACCCCGTCAGCCTACTTGGCCAAAACGCACAGCTTCGCGGTCACTGGGCCGTACTGGCGCGCCAGATCCATCAGACTTTCGACGGGGTGACTCGCGTCAAGGTCGAGCAGGTTGCCCACCAGGAGATGGCCCGGTGGCCGTGGGATCGGCTCTAACTTAGGAACGGGGTCCATGTGTCGCCTCCTCCTTTGCTTTTGCGGCCGTTGCCTTGCCATCAGTCTCGGCAGATACAACACGTATTCGAGGTCACAAAATCATCTCGCACTCATCTTTTCAAGTTAAGGTTTTTCCGCGCCAAAATCCGCGCTGCATCGCTTGGTGTGCCCGGCGCCGGTTTGCGGTCCCACCGAATGGCAGTCTGGCCTGTTCGCGCGCACGCTCCTCACCCGTCAATGGGCCCGCATCGGCACCCAAGGTCGAATCCGTCTCGAATGCCCGTCCCGACGCAACCCCGCGCGCGCCGCGCTCAACGAGCTCACGCAGCAGAAGCGCCGCGGTTATCAGGACAGCACCCCGTGACAACGCGCCGCGCGGTCGAGGCGTTGTCCACCAGTCCGGGGATAAGCCCGTGGGCAAAACCGGGGATGGTGCCACTCGCATCGTTCCAGGCGCGCTCCTGCGGGATCTCTCGCCGCGCGGGGAACCGGGGCAAAACCGCTTGCGCAGCGCCCTGCCCCGCCGGCGCCCAACCCCGCTCTCAGGCTCTACACGGCAGACGGTGCCCGCAATTACGTCATCGGCGGCGAGGCTGAGCGCGCCGACAACGCGGTGCGCTGGACCCGATAACAATCATCGTCGGTGCTCTGGCCTTTGGGGCGACTGAGATGGCCAAGGAACCGCCAGCGGACGCCCGGCAGCCTTATGCCCACGGCTCGATGCGCTCGCGCCGGTTATTATTGGCGAACGCCTTGACGAAGCGTCTCACCACCCACGCGGCGATCCGAAGCAGCGCGCCGATTATGATCACTGCCGCTATGAATGCGGCTAGCATCCAAGTTTGCATCATTGCTTGCCCCAAACCTTTGTGAACATCGTATCCAAGGTACTTAAGATCTGCGAGCTCCCGCATTCAGGCATATGGCTTTCAGCAGCAGTTCTAAAGGAGAAGCCAATGCCGTGACAGTCGAACGCCGGAACCTCAAATTCTCGAAATGTCTCACGACGCGCCGGACGATCTGCCGTCCCGAACCGGAACTGCGGCAGATCGATCTGCTGAAGGCCCTGCCACTGCTTCCACGAACTCGCCGACCGCCGCGAACACGCTGATTTCGGCGACATCGCCTTCCCGGGGCTGGCCGGTCAACGCAGCTTCCACGGCTTTCATACGGGTACGAACGGTCCAAGCCAATATCGTTGCACGCTGAATGGGCGCGAGCGCCTTTCGGATTTGGCAACAGGAGACGTGTATCCAAATCGGGGAATGACGCTTTGCGTACGGTCACTTCGATGGCAATGACGCCCCCGTTTGCGGCCAACGTGACAATGCCCCTGCTTGTTGTCCTGATTTCCGTAATTACCGGCGCGGTGCTGGGCCTGGTCAACGGGCTTATCGTCACCCGGGGCCGTGTGGCACCATTTGTAGCAACCCTGGGCACGCTGTTCGTGTTCGGCTCGATCGGCGCGATCATCTCGAATGGCAACGCCCTGGCGGCAACAAATGACCTGCTCTTGCAGCTCGGGACCGGAGCGGTCTCCGATATAGTCCCTTACAGCTTCCTCATTATGCTCGGTGCCTGCGGCTTCTGCTACATCCTGTTGCGCCGGCTGCATATGGGACGCTGGATCCGGGCTGCGGGCAGCAATCTCCGTGCGGCGCATGTCAGCGGCATCGACCTGCGCGCGATCTATCTCGCGATCTTTGTCATTTCCGGCGCGCTTACTGGGCTCGCCGGAATCATCCTCACCGGATATCTGGCCTCCGCCGTCGCCACGCAGGCGCCGAACTATAATCTGAACACCATCGCCGCCGTGGTCGTTGGCGGCACCAGCCTCTCTGGCGGAGAGGGCACGCTTCTGGGAACGGTGCTGGCGAGCCGGTTGTTCGCGGTCGTCAACAATGGACTGATCCTGCTGGGCGTCAACTCCTACTGGCAGTATCTTGCCACGGGCATAATCCTGATCCTTGCGCTGGCGCTCGGGCTGCTTGGGATGGGCGGGAAGTTCTGGCCGCTTTCCGGCCTGCGGGCGCAATGAACCTGCCGCTAAGCTGATCGACGACCTTGTGGAGTGGCTGGCAGCGCGGCTGGAAATCCCCGCCGCGGTGTTCACCGAGTATGCCAGCCGGCCGCAGACTACGATTTCGCGCCCGCAACGCGAAATGCGTTGCTGAGGCGGCACAAAGCCGTGGATTACTGCGTGGCAATGGACATTGGCTGGCATGTTCCGTTCCTGGCGGTCGGGGTGGCCGCCACACAGCCATATTATCCACCACCCCCCCGCCATACTATGCGCCGCCCACAGTGGTGGTTTCACCATACTGAGGGCGGAGAGGGCGGGCCGGCTAAGGGGGGCAGCCCGAGAAAAATCCATATCCGGAGAGCAAAAGTGGCCTAGGAACTCCTACAGCGGCAGGGCATGGGTCTTGCGGATCGATCTGCCAGGCCGTGAGAGCACTGGGTAGTTGCTGGGGTTCCGGGGCGCCTCGATTCGCGGCTAAATACCACCTTGCATTTTTCCGGCCGCGGACCAAATGTCGCTAAAATGGGAGGAACAATCATGCGGATCGTTCTTTTGACGACGTGCGCTCTCGTCGCGCTTGCCGGAATGGCTCACGCGCAGGTTTCGGACCAGGACTATATGAAACGGGTGAAGATGGCCGCACCGCTCCAGATCGTTGAGCAGGCGACCGTCGTTCGCATGCAGAACGGTACCATGCAGACGCTTCAGAAAGGGACCAATGAGTTTACCTGCATGATAGCGGGGGTTCCTCCCGCCCCTATGTGCATGGATCCGAACGCAATGGAATGGGCGCAAGCCTGGCAGAGCCATGCTACCCCGCCGGACAAGACCGGTTTCATGTACATGCTGGCCGGTGACACGGGGGCAAGCAACACGGACCCCTATGCAACCGAGAAGAAGGCCGACAATCACTGGATCGAGACGGGCTCCCATGTGATGGTCGTCGGTGCTGCGGTGAAGAGCATGGTAGGCTATCCGAGGTCGGCTGATCCCGATCCCACAAAGCCGTATGTGATGTGGCCAGGCACCCCGTATGAGCATCTGATGATACCGGTGAAGTAGGGGCTCAAGGCTCTGCGTAGCGGCGTAGCCCCAGTAGGATGGCCCAGCTAGCAGGGCACGTCTGACCCTCGCAATGAAAAGTCAGACCCAAACAGACAAAGTCCGACCCTGTTACGAGGGCGCGTTCGGACCGTCCATAACCGCGGACAGCGTATTTTGGATCGCCTCAATGACGAAAGCGATCACCGCAACCGCCTGCATGCAACTCGTCGAGCAAGTCAACCTGCAACTCGACCAGACGATGGGCAAATTGCTTCCGCAATTGGAATCGCCGTTAACAGAACTAGCCGATCATATCCCTCGCGTGCAGAGATGCGCTCGATACCCTCCTGCCATCGGACGGCCATGGCGTTGGCCGCCGCGTGGATACTCATCTGAGTCACCTAATGCCCTCGGGCCTGCGCTGCCTGCGCTTGCTCGGCCATCCTGGCCAGCTCATGGAACCGCGACAGGCCGCCTTTTACGACCATGCGCGGTTGGCTGAATTGATCCAACAAGGAGCGCACAGGACCATAAAACTTATGTCTCCTTATCCTGTCATCGAAGGGGTCCCGTTCGATTACTTCCCGAAGTTCGCCCTGATTCACGTCGGTAGTTGGCGAGCGTGCGGCGGCCTCTGCGTCAGCCCGGAATTGCGGGGCGAGGCCGAGAATCGTGTCGCGGTTCATGGTCGATAGGTCGGCTTCTCTCATGGCGGCGAGGCGTATTTCTGCACCTTGCGCATATGACGCCGCTCGCGACAGCCCCCATGCAAGGGATCGGCAGGCGTCGTGACAGGCTCGCGGGTGTCGCAGCAGGGGGGAAGCGCGATGGCGGAGGAGACTTTGACATGGTTTGCCGGCGTCGATTGGGGCTCGGAAAGGCACCAGGCATGCCTTCTCGATGCGCAAGGCAACATTGTCGCCGAACGCGAGTTTCCGCATAGCGGTGTAGGTCTGGCGGAGCTGGGAGATTGGCTGCTCTCGGTTGCCGGGGCGGCCGACACTGTCGCTGTGGCTATCGAAGTGCCGCACGGACCGGTTGTCGACTCGTTGGCTGACCGCGGCTTCGTCGTGCACTCGATCAATCCCAAGCAACTCGACCGCTTACGCGATCGGTTCAGCGTCGCTGGCGCCAAGGATGATCGCCGGGACGCTTATGTCCTGGCTGACGGTGTGCGTACCGATCGGCGTCTGTTGCGTCGCCTCCATGTTGCTGATCCGCGGCTCATCGAATTGCGCGCGTGGTCGCGCCTTGCCGAGGAGCTGAAGGAGGAACAGCGCCGGCTGAGCAACCGCGTTGGTCAGCAACTCTGGCGGTATTATCCGCAGATGCAAAAGCTCACCGACGACCTTGCCGCGCCGTGGTTTCTCGAGCTCTGGACCATCGCCCCTACGCCGGCCAAAGCACGCCAGCTTCGCAAGCCGACGGTCGAGCGGTTACTCAGGCAGCATCGCATCCGTCGCGTGGATGCGGACACCATTCTCGCCACATTGCGCGAACCTGTCATCAAAGTCGCGGACGGCGTTGCTGAAGCGGCCAGCATTCACCTGCGCTCGCTGATCGCTCGCCTGCGCGTTGTCAATCGCGAGCTGCGGGCGGCCGAGAGCCAACTCGAAAAGCTCTGCATGAGCTTTGGCGAGACCGAAGCCGCATCGGGAGAATGTCTTCGACGACAGGACATTCTGATCCTCAGATCCATGCCCGGTATCGGCAGGATCAACCTCGCGGCGCTGCTCTGTGAAGCTTCCGGGCCTCTCCGCAGCCGCGACTATCAAGCCCTCCGGACGTTGTGTGGTGCCGCGCCAGTCACCAGGCGCAGCGGCAAGTCGCGCATCGTCGTCATGCGCTACGCTGCGCATGTTCGATTGCGCAATACGGTCTATCACTGGGCGCGTGTCGCCAGCCAGCGTGATCCCAAGTGTCGTGCCAGGTATGCTGCGCTTCGCCAGCGCGGTCACTCGCACGGCCGCGCCCTGCGCGGCGTCGCGGACCGACTGCTTGCCCTGGCTTGCCTGCTGCTGCAGCGACAGACGCTGTTTGATCCGCACTTCGCTCGGGCCGGGTAAGATCCACGCCGTTCGACGCGGAACCCCGGTTCAGTTTCTCAGTTCGGGCCCCCGGGCGCGCAACTGTGGACATGACTTGCCCGGGTGGTGATGGGTTTTAAGACCCGCAGATATTGCGGGGTTTGGTGTGACGGCCCATTGTCGGGTTCAGCCGGTGAAGCGGACGCGGGCTCTGCTGGGGAGCAACCCGCCGAGGAATAACCGGCGGAAACTCACCGTGGTGGAGTCATGAGGCCGACGTGCGCGTGCATGCCGGCCTCATGCGTTACGAGGGCAACGGCGATAATCATTCATCGCGGTAGATTTCCGAATCCCTGAAAAACCCATTTTGGCGGCCGCACTTTCCCATTGACTACGGGTAGGAAGTCCAACCGCCCTATCCAGTGACCGGCTTTGCCCAGGCACGCCTGGTGATAGAGGCAATGCGCTCGGGCATTTGCATGAGCTTGTTCCAGGCGCTTTGGCACGCATCGAGGATCGCTTCATAGGTGTCCCAAACACAGTGGCTGAGAAAATTGGCACGCAGATACTCCCAGACGTTCTCCACTGGGTTCAATTCGGGTGAATAGGCCGGCAGCGGCAGCAGGACGATATTGTCCGGCAGCTTGACACGGGGCGAGGTATGCCAACCCTGAGGCATCCCCGCATTTCTCACGCGACATAAAAGAATCGATCAGCCGAAGGGGCAGTTCTGAAAAGAATCGTGGGAACACCTTGGATGGCAGATGCTTGCGAAGTGGCGGGGGAGATTCCGCGCTCCCGACAGATCAGCGAGTCTGCCTCCCGATGTCAATTCGGGAAGCACTATGGTCGTCCGGGAGCGTTTTTCATACCAGGGCATTCGCAACGTGCTTGGCTGTCTGCTCGAGCACGACCTGCATGCAAAGCGCGTGAACTCGCTATGCGACGCGACCCTTGGCGTGTTGCACAGCGGGTCGCTGGCGATCTGTGCGATCGGTCAGGGCCTCGCCGTGGCGCGCAGCTTGAAGCCTAAGCATGCCACCAAGCAGGTCGACCGGCTGCTCTCTAACGCCGCCATAAATGTCGACGACATTCTGGTGCGCTGGGTGCCCTTCGTCGTCGGCGCCCGAAGTTCGATCATGCTGACCCTGATCAGCGATCATGGCCGCTCGACACCTCTGGTGTGGCTGACCGTCGACAAGAGCACGCTCAAGGATCACCGCAACTTCTACGAACATCGGGTGCTGGTACGGTTTGCCGAGTTGCTGCCGGCCGGGATCAAGGTGTGCATCGTCGCCGACCGTGGCTTCGGCGATCAGAAACTCTACCGGATGCTAACCGAAGAACTGTATTTCGACTACGTCATTCGCTTCCGTGGCAACATCACCGTAACCAGCACCGCCGGGGAGACCCGCACCGCAGCTGAATGGGTCCAAGCTGGCGGACGGGCACGAGTGTTGCGCGGTGCCGAGGTCACAGCCGATCGCTACCGGGTGGGAACCGTGGTCTGCGTTTAGGATCCGGAGATGAAGCAAGCCTGGTGTCTGGCCGCCAGCAGCGCCGATACCAGCGCGAAGCAGCTGACCGGCTACTACGGTCGCCGCTGGGCAATTGAGTGCAGTCTGCGCGACAGCAAAGATCTGCGCTTCGGCATGGGTCTGGGAACGATCCGTGTCAAATCGCCCGAGCGGCGTGATCGGCTGTGGCTCATCAATGCCTTTGCCGTGGTCCTGTTGACGCTGCTCGGTGCTGCTGGAGAAGCGCTCGGCTATGATCGGATGCTCAAGACCAACACCGCCAAACGCCGTGTCCACTCGTTGTTCCGCCAGGGCTGCATGCTCTACGATCTCATCCCAACCATGCGTGACAACTGGCTTGGGCCATTGATGCAGCGTTTCTCCCAAATGCTAGACGAGCAGCCCCTGTTCGCGGACGTTTTCGGACCAGTTTAAAAAATGCGGGGATTCCTGAGATGCCAACCGGCAGCATCCAGAACCAGCACGGCGATAGCTCCGACCGAGACGTGTCGGCTGATTTCCGCCAGGTGCTCATTCATCGCCGCGATGGTATTATCGCGCCATAGGGCGCGGCGACTTGAAGGGAAAGAAGATTGGTCCGCGCACGGTTATCCACGTTCCGACCGGAATGGCGTGGATGGACTCGCTGCCAGACGCAAAGGTTCAGCCGCCGAAGCGCCAAGCCGCCGAGCTGGAGGCTACCGCATCGACGAAACCCCCGACGCGGAGTGCGCGACCGGGGCGGATGTAGTGTCGGAAACCTGGGATGGCCCGACATTTAGCGTTCCGACCTCCGCCGTGCAAGCCCGTCACAACGACGGAGGCGCAATGGACGCGCTGGCACTGCCGCTTACCGAATTCGCTTCACCATTCCGGGGTCACCGGACGATCTGTTCAAAACGGTTCTGTCAGCGATCAGACCGGGCGATTGCTGGTCCCCGGATGTAACGGGGAGCAAGGTCTCGGTCTGGCCAACGCTCATGCAGAGCTTCTCGAGTTGCCCCTCGGCCGCCCGCAGCTCGCGATTGCCCGCGGATGCGATCCTGAAGCGGCGCAGGCCCCGCCCTCTCGGAGGTACTATGGGCGAAGATTGGTTGGCAGCTTTGATGGCCAGCTTCAGAGCGGGAACACGCTACGACCTCAGCTTCGGACCGGACAGCTTCGGCCACTGCGCCAGGGCACCGCTAAGCTTGCTGATGCCACCTGGCCCCGGTCCGTTTCGCTTAGCATGCATCCAGCATCCGTTTCTATTGCGTGACCCCAGATAGGGCGGCATCAACTTGCGGGACGAATGCTGCCAACCCGGCGCCTTTCAGAGAAGCGCGAATATAAATCAGCTCTTCGCGTACATGCTCGCCGCCCCCGGTAAGCTTAATCGCCAGTGCCCGGCCGCGTGCCGCGAACAGATCGGACCAAGGAAGCGGCTCGGCGCGCGTGTAGGCCTCCAGAGCCGCCACATAGCGCAGCGCTCCGGCGCCGTCCCTCGCCCCCAGCATCGCTTCGATGGCGTCGCGGTAGAACCAGAGGTGGTTGTGGCCAACGCTGCCGCGGGCAAGCAGCGCTTCGCCCTCGGCGAACAGGGTCGCGCGCTCGGCCGGATCATCGGTCGCGCGGACCAGGGCACTGATGACCTTTGGGCCGCAAAACTGCGTTCCTGCCTCGCCACGGCACATTGCCAGCGCTTGGCGCAGCATCTCGGCGGCTTCCGTGCGATGCCCAGTTTCAAGCGCGATGCGTGCCCGCAGCTCGATTTCCTGCGCCTCGAACCGCCGCGCGCCAAGCTGCCGGGCCAGTCGCATCACGCGATCGAGATAGCGGGCCATTGCCGCGTGATCGGCGAGTTCGTAGCAGGCCATTGCACCCATGGTCTCGCCCAGCAGCTCGGCGCGCGGTTGGCCGACCAACACCGCGGTGCGGGCGGCAGCATCGCCGTCTTCCCGTGCCGCACGAGCTTCGTTCAGATAAATTCGGCTGAAGCCAACCATTGAGCGGTTCGCCACCTCGATGCGGCCGAACCCGTGTTCGTGGCTGAGCGCGACGCAGCGGCTGAAATACGTGAACGCGCTCCGCATCCGGCCCTGCGCGTAAGCGGCATCGGCGAGGCCTCCGAGAGCGCGCGCCTCCGCCTCGGGCGAGCCGGAGCGGCGCGCGTAGTCCAGCCCGCGCTCGTGCTCGTCGCGGCAGCCGTCGATGCGGCCGAGCGGGAAGAAGATGTTGCCGCGCAGGTGATGCAGGCGTGCGAGTTCCGGCACCATATCGTGGCGTTCGGCCAAGCGTTGCGCGTCGTCCACCAGCGCCAGCGCCTCGTCCAGCCCCTCGTTCACGCGGAGCCCGTCGGCAAGACCGAGCTCCGCGCGACAGCGCGCCGGCTCGTCGGGCGCGGCAGCGAGTGCGGCACGGTAGGTCGCGATCGATGCGATGATGTCGCCGAGATCACGCTGCAGACCGCCGATCAAACAGGTGAGCGCATGCCGATCGGCATTCGTGCGCGCGATTTCGAGCCCGCGCTCGCCCAGTCGCAGCGCCGCGTCGGTGCGATATATGGCGCGCTGCGCCGCCGCCGCCTGGAGATAAGCTTGCGGCGCGCCGTCGTCCTCGGCACGGTCCAGATGCTGCGCGTGCAGCACCGGATCATGCCCGGCGAACCATCCAGCCGCCTGCCGGTGCAGTTCGCGCCGGCGGCTGCGAAGCAGCGACGCGTACGCGCCCTCCTGGATCAGCGCGTGCACGAATAGGAAATCATCGCCTTCCGGCAGCACCAGCGCATTGGCGAGCATGACGTCGCACACATAGTTCGGCGCGCCGAGCAGATGCCGCAGCAGCCGCATGTCGAAGCGCTGGCCGATCACGGAAGCCGCCTGGAACGCCTGACGGTCCTGCGGCGGCAGCCGGTCCATGCGCGCCAGCACCAGGCTCTGGATCGAAGGCGGCACCGCGTCGGCGCTGCCCTCCTCGGCGTTGCGCAACAACTGCTCTAGGAAGAGGGGATTGCCGCCAGCTCGCGCGATGCAAGAAAGCGCGATGCTCTGCGTCGCTTCAATGAACGTCGCGGCGAGGGTCAGCGCCTCCTCGTGCCGAAGTGGGCCAAGATCGAAGGTGGCGAAAGGTGTACCCGGCAGCTCGCGCGCCACGCCGCGTCCAGCGGGTCGCCTTCCACCCGCGAGGTCATGAGCAGGATGCCGGGGCCATCGGCCACCGCGGTCGCAAAAGCGGCCAGTGCCGTGAGCACCTGCGGATCGGCCCAGTGCAGGTCCTCAACCACGATCAGCGTCGGCCCGGCGCGGCAGGCCGCGGCGGCGACCGCACTGATCACCGCGCGCTTGCCACGGTTGCGCCCGGCATTATCCATCGCGTCGTAGAGTGCGCGTCCCTCGGCGGTTTGCGGCAGATCCAAGAGGTCATTCAGGAACACCGCCTGCTCCGACGCGATAGTGCCGGCTTGCCGCAGACGCGCCGCCATCTCCTCTCGCGCTCCGGTATCTGCGTCAGGACTCAGGCCCAGCAGGCTGCGCAGCAGCGCCCGTACCGCGTTCTGGCCCTGGCCCACGCCGAAATCGAGCACCAGGCCACGATGCGTGACGAAACCCTGGCCTTCCGCGAGCCGGCGCATCTCTTCCATAAGCCGCGTCTTTCCGATACCAGCCTCGCCGCGCACGAAAACCAGGTGCCCCCCACACCGCGCGAGACATGCGGCGGCAATGCTGCGGAATTGGTCCAACTCTGCAGAGCGACCGACGAACGGACCGCGATGCGCGCGATGCGGCTCGCGCGCGAGCTCACGCAGTCGCCAGACGCGGGCCGGCACATCGAACCCTTTCAGCGGCAACTCGCCCAAAGCGTCGCATACAGCATGGCCGCCAAGGGCACGGTACACGCTCTCGGACAGCAGTGTCTGCCCCGACCCGGCAGTCGCCACGAGCCGCGCAGCGAGATTCACGGAATCGCCCAGCACGGTGTAGTCGTGTGCATCGGCACGGCCGAGTGTGCCGGCCACCACCTCGCCGCTGGCAATCCCGATATGCGCCTGCAACGGCCGCTTCCCGCCGGTGCTGATGCGAGCGAGCACGTCATGGATATCGAGCGCGGCGCGGGCCGCCCGCAGCGGATCGTCGCCGTGCGCGACTGGCGCGCCGAACAGCGCCATCACTGCGTCGCCGATATGCTTATCGATGCTACCGCCGTAGCCGAGCACGATCCCGTCTACCAGCGCCGTGAAGCGATCGACCAGCTCGCGCACCTCCTCCGGGTCGAGCGAGCGGGCGAGCGCGGTGAAGCCGGAGAGGTCTGCGAACAGAATCGTCACCTGCCGCCGCTCGCCGGCGGCAGCGCCGGCCGTGGGAACGGGGGAGGTTGTTGGCGGGGCGAGGGCAGTGCGCTCGGCGATTGCCGCCAGCAGCCGCTTGCGGTGCCCGAGCGACGCGACACCGAGATCCTTTAGGTCTGCGTCGGTAAGCTGGCCGAGGAGAGAAAAATCGATGTCGTTGGCGGCAAACGCAGCCGCATATTCACCGAATCCCAGCCCTTCGAGCCAGTGCTGAAGGTCCGTTGCCGGCATGCAGCGAGCATATAACAAGCAGCGTCTGATCGGAAAGCACCGATGCCGGTGCGCCTCGTCGGAAACGCGCGCGTCTCGACCGAGGAGCAGGCGCATGACGCACAAGTCAACGAGTTCAGGGCCGCGGGTTGCGCGATCACATGTCCCAGAACGCCTTATATCAGGGGTCGTTCCGGCGTGCCCTCACCGCCTCCGGTCACGCCTTAAGCCATCACGCCGTCCGAGAGCGACGCGATCTTGCGCTGCAGCCCCGCGACCAGTGCCGGCGCGCCGCCGCTTGCCAGCAAGCTGGCGAAATCCGAACGCTGTGTTGCCACGCGGCTGATCGACCACTGGGCGAGCACATCCACCACTTGCCAGCCGACAGGGTTCTGCTTCAACACATAGTTTAATGCCGTAGGTGAGTCGTCGCGCGGCACGAACTTGGTTGCCACGATCACCCGCCCATTGGGCAGTGTGCGGATCGTGGGCGCCATGCGGAAGGTCTGGCCATTGTAGCTATCGAAGTTTGCTGTGTATGTGGACGCGGTGTAGCGCCTGAAGACGTCAAGCAATTGGGCCTTCTGCTGTGCTGGCAGACTAAACCAGGCGAAGCCCACGGACTGCGCGAGCACCGTCTGCAGATCGAACACCTGGGTGATCACCGGTTCCAGCATGCGATAACGCTGCACGAACGGCGTTGCCTTCCCGGCCCTCATGGCCGCCAGCAAGGCCGCATCGAGGCGTTCAATCGGCAGCATCGGACCGCTGGCCTGCTGAGCCGATGCCATGCGGGGTGCAAATGGTACGAGCAGCGCCCCGGCCGTCAGTCCAAGCACATACCGACGCGTCAGCGCCTGCGGCGATCCAGCGGTGGCACTCGCTGCTGCCGAAGGAAATGCTCTCATGGCCTATCCCCCAGTCTTGGCGATCCGCTCGGGGCGTTCCGTCCCGCCTGATGCCCAGCTAAATTGGTTTCGTCATATCCGTCATGCGGAGATGAGTTCTCGCCGACGAGTTCCAGTTCCTCTTCCGACGTCAGCATACCCGATACGGACCTGTATCTACTGCCTGCATGCCCGCGGTCTCGAACGGCCAAGGACGGGCCTCGGCCACCAACAGCGGCTTGGGTGGGGATAGACACGATGCGATCTGGTGATTTAAGCCGCCGCGCGAGCACAGCAGCGACCGCCAGCGCGGCGCCGATCCCTCCGACGCAGGCCATCCAGCCGAGGCGGTCGAACAATTGCCCCAGGACGGCGGTGCCTACGATGCCGCCGGTGAAATGCGCCGCGAGATAAAGTCCGCTGGCCGGGGCCCGGTCGGCTGTCGCGCGTCGGCCGACAAAGCCGGTCGCGACCGCCTGGGCGAAAAAACGTCCCGACGCCCACCATCACCAGGCCGAGTAGCACGGAGGCGAGCGACGGGAGCAGCAGAAGCGGCAATCCTCCGAGCGCCAGGCCGAGCCCGGCCCAGAGGCTGTATCGGGTGCCGAGCAAAGCCGTTAGCCTGCCAGCGAACGGCGTTGAGATTACCGAAGGCGCGAACACGAAATAAACGAAGCCGATGCTCATCATCCCAAGCGCGAAGGGCGGCCGGGCGAGCACGAAGTTCACGAAGGTGAACGTCCCAATGAAGGCAAACAGGATGCAGAAGCCGACCACGAAGGCCGCGCGCATGGCAAAATCCCGCAAATGCTGCAGCCAGGGCGCGGAGCGCATGATGTCGACCATGGGCATCGGCATGGGCGCGCGTGGCGCGGACGGAATGGTCAGGTACACAAGCAGCGCACCGGCCAGGTTCAAGGCGGCGAAAGCACCGAAGGTCCACGCAAGCCCGAGATGGTCGGCCACCGCCGCGGCCATCAACCGCCCGAACAGGTTACTCGCGACGTTGCCGGTGATGTACGCGGCGGAAGCCCCGGCGGAGCCGGACTCTGCCAGGTGCGCCAGCGTCAGCGTGAATGCCGCAGCCATGCAGAGGCCCTGTGCGATGCGCAGTGCCGCGAAAACGGGCAACGGCGGCATTAACGCGAGTAGTGAAGTGGGGATCGCCAGCAGGAGCAGGCTGGCGAGGATACCGCTCCGCCGCTCGATATGCCGGGTGAAGATAGCCACTCCAAGCCCGGATACCGCCATGCCGATCGTACTCGCGTTCACGGCGACGCCCATCGTCGCGGGCGACGTTCCGTAGGCGCGCGCAAGCGCCGGCAGGATCACCTGAGCGGCGAACAGGTCCACCACGGTGAGGAGGCCGTCAGCCCGACCAGCAACCCGTTTAAAGCGGGCGAGGACCGGGCGGGGGCAAGCGAGAGCGCGATGGTCATGGCAGGTATCCGGGTGCTGGGTGAAGTCACATCATGTGCTTGTCGCCGGAGGCGACCGGGAACAGGTCCGCCGACAGCAGCACCACCGTCTCTGTGCCGGTGTTTTTCCACCAGTGAGACGTGGTGTGCATCTCGGCCGTGGTCTCGCCCGCGTGGTGCACGATCGGCACGGCGCAAGTGCTGGCGTCGGTAATCTCGCCCGAAATAATGTAAATGACCGCCGGCCGGTTCGCGTGATCGTGCCACGGAACCACACCGCCAGGGGCAATGGTAAGCCTGCGCAGGCGCAACAGGCGTCCGGGCACGTTCGCCGGCTCCTGTGCGAGATCGATTGAGGCCAGCACGTCGTCTGTCACACCCTTGGCGGGCTCGGCGCTGCGGGGCTGACCAGTGCCGTTGCCGTCCGGGCGCAGCGCGTCCTTGGGGCAGCCGTCGGCACGCGCCGTCGGTGCAGCGAGCGCAGCACCGGCGATCAGGGCGGAGAGAACGAGGCCGCGCCGGATTCCCTTAAATTGCGTTTGCATCTTTCCACTCTCCTGGTTGGGCCGCGCTCACTCGCGGCTGCACGGCAGCATGGCCAAGCGCAAACAGCGACGGAAATACCGGATATGCATGGAGGCGATAACGCGAAGGCCGGTATTCCCGGGAATGTTCAAGACGCGCGAAGCGGAGCGACGAAGCCTCCCCCGATCAGGGGATCACTTCTATCGTTCCGCTCCTTCTCGAGACCCCTCAGGAGCTCTTGACTTCCGTCCCGGCACATGCCTCGTGCAGGATGAAGCCTTCGATTGGATCAAATTCCCCTTCCCACGGCGCCATCGCGAGCACGCGCTGCGTGTCCGCGTAGCCGGCATCCCAGCGGTGCCGGATTCCGGAACGGCTGAAGTCGATGTCCTTGGTATGGTCCTCATTTGCGAGCGGCGGGGACAGTAATCGTACAACGTGCATGCGCGTCAGGCAGCCGTACCCCGCCAGCTCCTCTATCTCGGAGGTGCCGCGCAACTGCTCCGGCATCAGCTTCACCAGCTCCGAAATCACATGGCGCAGCCGATGCAGCTGCTTTTGCCGCGCGATATGCGAAATCGCCCGGCTCGAATACTGAATGTCCTTCTGGCGGTTCAGCACGTGCCAGATCGTGCCGGGCTCGGGTCCCGATGGATTCCAGATATGCACGACGAAGACGAGCGAGTTGCGCCGTGGAACGTCATCGAACACTGCCTCGACCGGCGTGTTCGACAGGATGCCGCCATCCCAGTAGAGCTCGCTGTTTTCGAGGCGCACCGCCGGGAAGGCCGGCGGCAATGCGCCCGAGGCCATCACATGCCGCACGTCCAGCGGCATCGCGCGGCTATCGAAGTAGCGCATCTCGCTCGTGCGCACGTTCGCTGCGCCAACCATGAGCCGCGTGCCTCCGGAGTTGATCCGGTCGAAGTCCACAAGCTCGCGCAGCGTCTCCCGCAGCGGCGCTGTGGAGTAGAACCCGGCCGCCTCCGGCCCGAGCGGCGTGTGCACGCCCATGAAAGCGAAAGGGTTGGGGCGGAAAAACGCCGGGATACCTCCCGCGATCGTCGCCCAGGTGGCGGCGGCAGGACCAAACAGCGGCATAGTGCCCAACGCGCGCTGCAGCGGCCCGTGCTCCATCCGTGCCCAGAACTCCCGCAGCCGCGCAATGCGGTGCTCAGGCGGATTGCCCGCGATCAGGCTCGCGTTGATGGCGCCGATAGAGGTGCCGATCACCCAGTCCGGCTCGATTCCCGCCTCGCTTAGCGCCTCGTAGACGCCGAGCTGGTAGGCCCCGAGTGCCCCCCCGCCCTGCAGCACCAGCACCACCTGACCCAGGCCGGGCGGCAGCGTGATACGCGTGGGGCGTGGCTCGGCAGCGACCGCGCTGCGCATGTCAGTGCGCCGTCCAGCCGCCGTCCACCGGCAGGACGACGCCGGTGATCGAGGCGGCGGCAGAGCTGCACAGGAAGCTTACCGTGGCGGCGATCTCGCTCGCTTCGGCGAAGCGTCGCGTGGGCTGCTCGGCCAGCAGTACCTTGCGAATTACCTCATCGCGCCCGATCCCGTAGGCCTAGGCCTGTGCCTCCACCTGCTGTTCGACCAGAGGCGTCCAGACATAGCCGGGGCAGATCGTTGCAGGTGATGCCGGCCTCGGCGGTTTCCAGGGCAATCACCTTGGTCAGGCCGACGACCCCGTGCTTGGCGGCAACGTAGGCGGACTTGAAGGGCGAGGCGACCAGACCGTGCGCCGAGGCGATATTCACGATACGCCCAAAGCCGCGGCGCCGCATCTCGGGCAGCACCGCCTTTGCAGCATGGAACGCCGCCGAGAGATTGATTGCGATGATGGCGTCCCAGCGCTCGGCGGGGAACTCCTCCACCGGGGCAACGTGCTGGATGCCGGCGTTGTTGACGAGGATATCGACGGGCCCCGTGCTGCGCCCGATCCGCTCTACCATGTCGGCAATTTCGGCTGGGTTGGCCATGTCAGCGCCGTCATAGGCGACGGGAACATCGTAGGTGCTGCTGAGCTTTTGACACAGAAGCTCCGCCTCCTCTAGTGAGACAAGCCCGTTTAGCACCACACTCGCGCCAGTTGCGGCAAGCTCGGTCGCTATTGCCAGCCCGATCCCGCTGGTGGAGCCGGTTACAACCGCAACTCGCCCGTCCAGGAGGCGTGGCGCTTCCTTCCGGGCGAGCCCGGCGGCAGCCATGATGGTCGTCATTGCGGCACCCTTTCGCTTGAGACGGCCATAGTTGTGGGACACGGGACGCGCGGCGGGCCAATGCCGAACGCCAATGGCACCGATAGCTAACCGGCATCGAGAAAAGGTGCTAGAAAGGAAGCGGAAGCCTTGGGAGGAGGCACGCCCTGGAGCTCCATGAGATCCGCTATTTCCTGGCGCTGAGCCAGACGCTCAACTTCACCAAGGCGGCCGAAATATGCAACGTCAGCCAGCCGGCGCTGACGCGCGCGATTCAGAAGATGGAGGACGAGCTTGGTGGCCTGCTGTTCTCGCGCGAACGCAGCAACACGCACCTGACCGAGTTGGGGCGGATGCTGAAGCCGCACCTGGAGGAGGTCATGGCGCGCACGAATGCGGCGCGGGAGACGGCGGCGCGTTTTCTGCGTCTCGACGGCGCGCATATCTCGCTTGGCGTGATGTGCACGATCGGGCCGATGCTGTTTGCGAGTTTCCTGAGCACCTTCCGTGCACGGCATCCAGGTATCGAAATGACGCTGCTGGAAAACGTACCGGACCGGTTATCCGACCTGTTGCTGAACGGCGAGCTGGATCTGGCGCTGATGGCCCGGCCCGACGGGTTCAGCCCGCCTTTGCGCGCTCTGCCAATCTATAACGAGCACTTCGTGATCGCCTGCTCGGCGGGACACCCCTTCGCGCGCCAGAATGTGGTGCGCGTCTCGGAGCTTGATGGACAAAATTACCTATCACGCATCAATTGCGAGTTCCGGGACATGCTGGGCGAGACCTGCGTGGCGAATGGAGCACACCTCGTGCGCTGTTATCGCAGCGAGCGTGAGGACTGGATCCTGATGATGGTGGCGGCCGGAATGGGCGTGTGCTTCCTGCCGGAATACTCCGCGACCGTTCCCGGCGTGGTGCCGCGGCCGGTGATAGATCCTACCGTCGAGCGAGAAGTCTGCCTCGTTACAGTCGCAGGCCGCCGCTGGTCTCCGCCGGTCGCAACATTCGTTCAAGCGGTCCAACGCTATCCCTGGCCCAAGCCCGAGGGAACGCCGGCCAGTCACAGCGCCTGACAATCATTCATCACGAACAGCCGGAGTTCGAGCGATGGAACAACTACGATGCGATCATCATCGGGCAAGGCAGGTCCATCGCTTGCGCGGCGGTACGTGCTGAACCGCCAGAAGGACATTCAGTATCCGAGCCGGGCGATTTCGCATATCGCGCGGCAAAAGCAGCTGCATCGGCTGCGCCATGTGATTTCGGAGCTGGTGAAGCTGATGCCGGAGCAGTTGCGCGGCACCTCCGAGATAGAGGAGCTGGCGGGGTACGGCTGCCTGACGCGCATGCACGTTGTACGATTACTGTCCCCGCCGCTCGCAAATGAGGACCATACCAAGGACATCGACTTCAGCCGTTCCTGAATCCGGCACCGCTGGGATGCCGGCTACGCGGACACGCAGCGCGTGCTCGCGATGGCGCCGTGGGAAGGCGAATTTGATCCGATCGAAGGCTTCATCCTGCACGAGGCGTGTGCCGGGACAGAAGTCAAGAGCTCCTGAGGGGTCTCGAGAAGGAGCGGAACGATAGAAGTGATCCCCTGATCGGGGGAGGCTTCGTCGCTCCGCTTCGCGCGTCCGGTCCCGGTCGTGGAGCAGGAGTCGCACGCCGTCGCTCCGACACCGCCTTTGGTATATGAAACAATCGCGAAGGGGGATGCTCCATCATGCTCGGTCTGATCAGCGGCATACGCATCACCATGCGCGCTACGGAGGCGTTGCTCGCACCGTGGCTGTCGCTGCTAATCCGCTTATGGCTGGCGCAGGTGTTCATCATCGCTGGGGTACATCAGATGATGGGCCACGCGGGCGAGCAGGCCATGATCGGCTGGCAACCGGCGCTGTTGCACGAAACAACCAGCTCGGATCCTGGGATGGCCGTACAGGCCATCTGCCCGGTTCTATTGGCCATGGGCCTGTTCGCTCGACTGACACCTGCGGCACTCCTCCTCCAAGCCCTGTTCCTGCCGGTTGCGGGCGTGGGGCCGGAGGCACGGCTGTTCTGGGCCGCCTTGCTTATGTCGCTGATCGTGTATGGCGCCGGACCATTCTCGGTCGATCGGCTGCTCCGTCGCGGAGCACACAGTAGCGCGGTGCCAGGAGCAGCGCTGATCGTCGCCGCTTCCGGCGGGAGTGTCCAGAGAGTGGGGATCACGCCGCCATCTCCAATTGCTTGCATGGACTGGGGAGCGGCCCGAAAAGGTTGCCGAACCCCGAACCGAGCCCGCCGTTGTAGACCGCGCAGCGAACCTGGAGCAGAAGATCGGCCCCTCTTCGCGACCATCGCATCTGTTGCGACTTGTTCATGCGCCGATTGACGAGGAAGTTCGCTGTACCTTCGGTAACCGAGGTCCCGACACGCAGGCCGGCACGATATCGCTTGGCGTAATTGACGAGCCAGTCGCTCTGGCTGTTGAGATAGTTATCGACTTCGTGCAACGCCGTCCACAGCTTGCCTGGCACCGCACTTGTCGTGCGATGGGCGTGCTCGTTCTTGAAGACATGCATGACTGTGCGGATTCGGTCGATGCTGCATCGGGCATTCTTGGCCTTGCCGTTCCAAATGCGCCAGCGCAGCCGCTCGACCTCCGCGGCGATCACGGTCTTGGCCTGCATCCGACCCGGCTCGTCGGTCGACAATCCGATCGCCGCTTGCTTCGCGTGCTGGAGCCGCATGGCGATATGGAACCAGTCCGCGATCGGTGGCGTCCTGATACCGGCATCGGTCAGAATCGATCGCAGGCCGGGGCAGCCGTCGGTGAACGCGGTCAGCTCCGTGGTAGCGGTTCGGCCCACCGTCTCAAGATTTCGGCGGATCAGTACCGCGATATCGGTATCGGTCCTCAACAGCGCCGAATACTTGCCGGCCTCCGTCGGGTCTCTCGACGTTACCGACGCGAACCTCCAGCTGCCGTTCGCCGTCGTGGCAGCTACGAATGAACGTCGAATCCAAGGTGATGGTGATGGTCGACGCCGCGGGCGCCGGCCTGACCGCAGCGGCGCCACGAAGCTGCTCGCCAATTTTGAGCGTATGGCCGCGCAATGTCTCCGGGCGCTTCCCGGCAGCGACCGGCAGAAGATGCTCCAGCACGCCAGCGGCGACCCGATAGGGCATCAGGGCGGAAAGATGCGCTCGCAGCTGGTCGATCTCCGGTGTCGACCGACAATGCGATGGCCAGCTGATACCCGTCTCGGTGCGGCCACAGCCAGTGCAGAGAAATCGCGGCAGCCGCACGGTCACCCCGCCGAATAGTGTCGCGACCTGATGAAGCCGCCAGTCCTTGACGTGGCATCTCCTGCCGCAGGACGAGCAATCCGGCCGCAAGACCGCATGCGCCGATCCTGGCGTTGGACATGTACGAGCACGCCTACCACATCGATTTCGGTGCGAAGGCGACCGCCTACGTCGATGCGGTGATGGCGAACCTACATTGGGAGCGCATCGCCGCACGTTATCGCTGCGTTCGTCACGGCGAGCCGGAAGATCCCGCCCTGTTCACCCCATTCGGCGCACCGACTGCGCCAGAGAGGGTGGTCTCCGCTGAAGATCTGCGCCACACTATAGACCATGACCCGCCGGTGCTGCTCGACGTGTGCCTCCAGGATGACCTGGATCGCCGCGGCGACATGATTCCTGGCGCGCAGTTGCACAATTCGGACGCATTCGACCGCTGGGTTGCAGTCCTGCCACGCGATAAGCCGATCGTGGTGTACTGCCTTTTCGGCTTTCAGATCAGCGGAGATGCCGTCATCGAATTGCACCGCCGTGGCTATGACTCTCGGGCTCTAAGGGGTGGTATCGGTGCTTGGCACGCGATCGGCGGCCCGACGGTGCCCCTGGACCGCAGCACCTACGAGGCTTATACCGCCGAGCGGCTGAGTTGACTCCGATGTGATTAGGAGCGGCGCGACGTAATCTGATTCTACCTCGGTCCGACCGCGAGGGAGGACCACATGGGCGCGCGAGGCCTGCCGATCCGAGACGATGTATCGCCGGGCGAACTACGACGGTTGGCGCGCCATGAGCGCGATCCGGCGGCGGCGCGGCGCATGTATGCCATTGCCAATGCGCTCGACGGCATGACACGGGCGGAAGCCGCGCGGCTGGCCGGCATGGAACGCCAGGCTCTGCGCGATGCAGTGGTGCGCTACAACGCCGAAGGTTTGAAGGGTCTATATAATCGTCCTCGGCCGCCGCGGCCGGGCAAGCTGACCTCGGCGGAGCTGCAGGAATTGTTGCAGATCATCCTGGCCGGGCCTGATCCCGAACTCGGGTTGTCGGCGTGGACACTGCCGGAACTCTGTCGCCTCATTGAAGCACGCTTCAACAAGCACCTGCACCCTGCGAGCCTTTCGCGCGTCCTGCGACGAGCGGGTTTGTCGCGACAAAAAGCGCGGCAGCGCCACCCCAGTTCGGATCCGACAGCTCAGGAGGCGTTTCAAAAAGGGGGCTTATGGCGGCGGTCAACCTGGCGAGAGAGGCCCATCCCGGCAAGCGCATAACATTGTGGTTCAGGACGAGGCCCGGATCGGCCAAAAGGGCCGTGTTTGCCATCGTTGGTGGAGACGTGGTCAGCGTACTCCCGGCCTTTGTGACCGGCGCTACACCTGGGTGCATCTGTTCGCCACTGTCCATCCGGCCACCGGCGCGCGATTCGCCTTGATCATGCCCGAGGTCTCGACCGAGGCGATGAACCTATTCCTGGCGGCGTTCAGTAACCATCTGGCAGCCGACGAGCACGCGCTCATCTCGCTCGACCAGGCCGGCTGGCACGGTGCCAAGGCGCTGCGCGTGCCTGCGAACATCACGCTGCTACCGTTGCCGCCATACTCGCCTGAACTCAACCCGGTCGAGCGGCTCTGGCTCTACCTGCGGGAGCGCTATCTCTCGCATCGATTGCTCGCCGACTACGACGCCATCGTCGACGCCTGCTGCCAGGCCTGGAACCAATTGACGTCCGAACGAATCCGTTCGCTCTGCAATTATCCCTATATCCAACAGGTCAACGCATAGGCTTGGCGGTATTAGTCGATGCGCGGCTTTGCTCTGCTGCTGCTGTTGACCGTGGTGACGATCGCCCGCGCCGCCGAGCCGCCGCTGGTGCTGGAGCGCACAATCAAGCTGCCCGATGTCCGCCGGCGGATCGATCACATGGCGATTGATCTCGGCCGTCGCCAACTGATTGTAGCAGAACTTGGCAATAACAACGTCGATGTAATCGACCTCAATTCGGGTAAAGTCCTGCATCGGATCGGCGGACAGGATGAACCGCAAGGCGTCGCCTATGCGCACCGCGGTGATGCGATCCTGGTCGCGAACGGCGGCGATGGCAGCGTAAGATTGTTCGCCGCAGCGGACTTCGCGCCGATCGCCAGCATCCCGTTGCGGGGCGACGCTGACAATATCCATATCGTTCCTCGAAACGGCCTAATCGTGGTAGCATTCGGCAGCGGCAGTCTGGCTCTGATCAACCCGGAATCTCACGCGACGCTCGGCACAATCGCGCTGCCGGGCCATCCTGAAGGCTTCAGCCTCGATCCGGCCAGCGATCGCGCTTACGTCAATATTCCCAATGCACGCCAGACTGCGGTGGTTGATCTGGCTGCACGCCGCGTCATCGCGACGTGGCCCATGCGAGAGGCCGGCGCGAACTTTCCCCTGGCGCTTGATCAGGAACACGGGCTGCTGGCGAGTGCCTTCCGTTCCCCGCCAACGCTCATGCTGTTTGACACGGCGACTGGTGCTCTCAAGAAGAAACTGTCCCTCTGCGGCGACGCCGACGACGTGTTCTTCGATGGCCGGCGCCAGCGCATCTACGTAAGCTGTGGCGCCGGCGAAGTTGCCGTATTCGAGCGCTCGGCGGCGGGTTGGGAGCCCATCGCCCCCGTCCGGACCGCCGGCGGTGCACGAACCGCGCTGTTCGTCCCAGAGTTTGACCGGTTGTTCGTTGCCGAACGCGCGGCTCTGCTGGGCTCGGAGGCCGCGATCCGAGTCTATCGGCCAACTCCGTGATGCGGCGCAAGTGAACGTGCCTGGTGATGAGTGGTGGCGACCTATTCCGGGCGGCGCATCGACTGACGCGCTCCGGCTCCTATCGGCGCGCGCTCTGCGCGCGTTTGGCGATGGATACGTCGCTTTGCTGCTGCCGGTCTACCTATCCGATCTTGGATTCCGCTCTCTGGCGATCGGCGCCGTCGTCGCAAGTTCGCTCGCGGGCACTGCCGTCCTTACTCTGTGGGTCGGTTGGGTTGCGAATCAGCATTCACGGCGTCGGCTGCTTCTTGCCGCCGCCCTCTTGATGGTTGCAACAGGCTTGGGGTTTGCGGTCACACGAGCGTTTTGGCCGCTTCTTGTGATCGCATTTGTCGGTACAATAAACCCGACTTCCGGCGACGCCAGTATTTTCTTGCCGCTTGAGCAGACCGTGCTTGCGCAAATCGTTGATCCGACCCGCCGAACCGCGCTCTTTGCGCGCTACAGCGTCGTCGGATCACTGATCGGCGCCCTTGGAGTCCTGGCAGCGTCGGCCCCCGACTTGCTGGTCCATTGGACCTGGTTCAGCCGTGGCGCCGCGTTGCAAATCATGTTCGTGCTCTATGCACTGCTGGGGCTTGCCGTGTTCGTTCTTTACCGCCCGCTGTCGGCGTCTGTGGAAGTCGCGCGGGATGCTCCGAAGCCATCCCTTCATCAGTCGAAACGATTGCCTGGCGGCGCTTTTTGGGATGGACTCGTTTGGAACGGGATTTATCATTCAGTCGCTTCTCGCTCTCTGGCTTTATCAGCGCTTCCACATCTCGGTGACTGCCACGGCAACAATTCTGTTCTGGACCAATCTTTGCTTAGCGGCTTCGTATCTTGTCGCGGTTCCGATCGCTGGGCGTATCGGGCTCATCAACACGATGGTGTTCACCCACCTCCCATCCAATGTGCTGTTGATGCTCGTCCCGTTCGCCCCCGATCTCGCCACAACAATCGGCCTGCTGTTGGCGCGCAGCGCCCTGTCGCAAATGGATGTCCCGACCAGAACCTCTTACGTCATGGCCGTCGTGCGGCCGGAAGAGCGGCCTGCAGCGGCGAGTATCACGGCAGTACCCAAGACATTCGCCTGGGCCGCAGGTTCAATGATCTCGGGCTATTTGCTGGCAGTCTCAACGTTCGGATGGCCATTGCTCATCGGCGGGACGATAAAGGCGACCTACGATCTCCTGCTGCTAACGAAGTTCCGGGCAGTGCGGCCACCGGAAGAAAGGGCGCACCCTTGATCTGACGGCTCGCAGCTAATGCAATCTACGCAGATGATTTTTGATCGTGTACTGGGGAACCTTTGCGACAGGCACGGTCAAGATTCTATGCGGGTGGACGGCGACCGAAGGTGATAGCCTGAGGTTGCCATTCCTTCAGATGGAGACGACCGATGCAGCATGCTGGGGCCAAGCGCCGCGCGTTAGCGCTTAACCGTGAGCATAGTGTGCATCCCGGCACGATAATGGCCCGGTTGGTTACATACCAGCATATATATGCCGGGTGTAAGGGTCAATTTCAGTGAGCCGTGGCCGCCTGGCGCCAAGTCTGAGACCTCGCCTATGGGCGTCGTTCTGTCCTCTCGCACTTCATCAGTATCCTGATTATAGGGGAGCCGGCCGTGAGCACCGTCGAGGCGGATAAGAACCAGTTCATGGGTCAGCTCTTTAGAGAGATTGATCACATCAAATGTGATCTTCCCCGGCTGAACGGTGGACGCGCTTGCGCGAATGGCCATCCCAATCATGTGCATATCCGCGGAATTGTCTGTAAGCTCGACCCTGACGGTTGTCGGCGTCGCATCTGCGGTCGAAGCGAGAAGTCCGGTCAGGCCAAGGGCAAGTGAAAGGACTACAGACATCCGGCCCCTAAGACATCCCATTCTCCCCTCCTGCGTGCGGTCCGTGAAATAGACGCGTTCCATGGGCTGGGTATTCCACGAAACTCTCCTTATGCTCATTCGACCAATAAGCGCCTTCGCCGTTCGGAAGATTTGGCGCATCACAGTCGCAGGCTAATACCCATACCGGGCAATCGAGGGGGCCTCCGATGGCTGCGATGGGAGGTGTCGGTGCGCGCTGCCGACGTGCTCCGGTTATTCGTATCATCGAGCGGATGAACTGGGCCTGGCTCGGCATCGCGTTCTCTCGCGAAAAATGGCCGGTGACGAAGCAGCGCGGAATTCTCCCTACATCAAATCGGACGCGGACCGGTGCTCGGGAGGCTCCGCCCTGGCGTGGGATCATCTGGTGGAGTGGCGGTCGCCATCGGGAGCGATTTCGATGACGAACTTGCCCCGAGCGTTGCCATCCTTGAGCGCACGTTAGGCCTCGCAGGCTGTGGCAAGCGTCGAAGCGACGCGAGTCGAGCAATGGGGCCAGTTTGCCTGCCTAGGTGAGCCGCGAGGCTGCAGCCAGAATGAGCGCAGTGACGCGAGCGCCCCTCGCCGGTCAGCACCGGCAACAGAAGACGCCCGAATAGGTGCCGGCGCGGAACCGCTAGCGGCGCGACTGAGTGGGTTCCCCAACCCAGACACGCTGTTTGGGCTTCCGGGACACCCCGAGAAGCATTTGCTTATTCCCCGGGGACATGGCGGGAATAAATAGGCGTGAGAGGGCGTCTGTGGCTGTGAAGCGTGCAGGACGGACGCTGACCGGAGATGGCAGGCGTAATTGCGGAGATGGAATCCTGCATACCGGCGTTACGCCGCTATGCTCGTTCGCTGCTGCGCGACCATGAGGAGGTGGACGATCTGGTACACGATTGCCTCGTCTGCGCGTTGGATAAGCTTCACACACGGCGCGAGAACGGCGAGCTGCGCCCCTGGCTGTTTGCGATCCTGCACAACCTGTACATCAGCGGTGTGCGACGCAATGCCAGACGACCTCGGCCAGTGTCGATAGATGAAGTCGATGAGGACGGGTTGGGCGTGCGGGCGGGTCAGGATGACCATGTCCAGACGCGCGATCTAATGCGGGCAGTGGATGAGCTGCCGGAAGAGCAGCGCTCGGTTCTGCTGCTGATATCGGTAGAAGACCTGTCCTATGCCCAGGTTGCGGCGGTCCTTGGCATTCCGATCGGGACAGTTATGTCGCGGCTCTCTCGCGCACGGGAGCGGTTGAGGCAGTCGGTACATGGGGAGACATATCCGGCACTCAGGAGAGTCAAATGAGCTATCCTGGCCGTGAGATAGGTGAGGACGATCTGCAGGCGTTCGTGGATGGCCAGCTTGCGCCGGAACGGGACTTGTTAGTGCGGCAGTATCTGCACGCCGATCCCGGAGAGGCGCAGCGGGTGGCGGCATATAAGGCGCAGCGCCATCAGCTCCGGGCGCTGTTCGCCGGCAGCCCCTCGGAGCTGCTTCCGCCGAAGTTGCAGATCCATTACATTCTCAAGCATGGGGCACGGTGGTGGTGGACTGGGTGGCGGACCGCCGCTGCGATTGTGGTGGCTGCTGGCCTGGGGGTGGCAAGCGGATGGCTTGTGTGGGCGCCGGCGGCACCTGGCCTGCCGAAGCTGGCAACGCAGGTGCTGGTGGAGCAGGCGGTTGCGACCTACGCCGTCTACGCTACTGACGAGCGGCATCCGGTGGAAATGTCCGCTGCGGACGAGGCACGCTTAACGAGGTGGCTGTCGGAAAGGCTGAGCCGCACTGTCACGCCGCCTGATTTGTCAAAGTTCGGCTACAGCCTGCTGGGCGGCCGTTTGCTCGCGACCGAGCGGGGTGGCACCGCTGCCATGCTAATGTACAGCAACACACAGGGGACGCGCATTTCTCTCCTATTGCGGCCGATGATTCCGAGCCTGACGGTGGCGGATCGCTACCTTGCGCAAGGACCCCTGCAATTGTGCGTCTGGATCGAGAAGGGCATGGGATATGCGCTGGCTGCGTCCATGCCGAAGGCTGAGCTGGACACGCTTGCTGAGCATGTCCGGGACGAGTTGTAGGACGGCGGCTGGCGTTCTTGATCGGTTGGGAACTGTTTTCGAGCCGACACAGCGGGTCTCAGGCTTGAGGCAGCGGGCCGCAGAGAGATCGAATACAACCCCGGCATAAGAATGCAGGGGAACCCGGGGAATAAAATAAAGTGGCTTGCGTCCTTCTATTGCAGCCGGATGCCGCGCACCACGGCGCTGGTCACGCGGATGGGAGGATTGCACATGGATGGCACCATGGTTTCATCATCGGATCTTTCCAATATGATGGGATCGCCCAGCCCAAGTTTCATTGAGACCAAGCTCGTGGGCTCCGATGCGTCAGTCGGGGCGCAGCAGACCGATCCCAATCTGGTAAATCCGTGGGGGGCCTCTCATGGACCTGGCGGTCCGCTCTGGATCTCCGAAAATGTGACCGGCCTGGCCAGCATCGACGCGGTGAACGCGGGTGGCGTGAGCCTCAATGTCATCCCGCCTGTCATCATTGCTCCGCCATCCGCTGGGGCCGGGCCGGCATCTCCAACGGGACAGGTCTTCAATACCTTCCAAGGCGGAGGTGCATTTACCCTGTCCGATGGCCATCCGGCCGTGTTCCTGTTCGCAACCGAGGACGGAACGATTTCGGGGTGGAACCCGCAGGCGGGGACGCAATCCATCATAGCGGTTAATGAGTTGATCGATCCGGCCGATGGCAGCGAGCAACTTGGGCTTGGCGCCGTCTATAAGGGTCTCGCGATTGGAGAGAGCGACCATAGGCCGACGCTGTACGCAGCGAATTTCCGGCATGGAACGGTCGATGTGTTCGACCAGAACTTCAATTCTATCGGCAGCTTCACGGATCCCAACGTGCCGACGGGTTTTGCCCCGTTCAACGTGCAGGTGTTGCACCACAAACTGTTCGTCACCTACGCGATGCAGAACGATGTGAAGCACGATGATGTGGCGGGCCCGGGCAACGGGTTCGTGGATGAGTTCGATCTCAATGGCAACCTGATTACCCGGGTCGCATCGGGGGACCAGCTCAACTCACCCTGGGGGCTGGCGATTGCACCCAAGACCTTCGGAAGCCTTGCAGGGGATCTGCTGGTTGGGAACTTCGGAGACGGAACGATCAACGCGTATGATCTGAAGGACGACATGTTTGTGGGTAAGCTGCTCGGCCAGGATGGGCAGCCGATCACCATCGGGGACTTGTGGGCGCTGATGCCCGGGGGAGGGGGTAATAGTGGGGTGAAAGGGACGCTGTATTTTACGGCCGGGGTGCAGAATGAGATGCACGGGTTATTTGGTAGTCTGACGCCGGCTTCGACGAGCGGGCACGAGGGTACGAGCTAAGCCATAGCGGCGGACAGCTTGGCGATCGGCCCGGACAGCTCGCCCAAATCAGCAATGGTCGCGCTCACGGAGGAGTGGCTTGCTTGTGCACGCGAGGATCGAGCGGTGGTGCGGCGGAAGACCGGGAGGAAGGAGAGGGTGCAAATCCCTAGCGATGAAGGAAGAGCGTACCACATCGGTTCGTCACCTTCCAGCGGAGGCGCTGGGCATGAGCGCACTCCGTTCGTTATAGTCGGCCTGCTCGCCGTAGCCATTGTTTTATGCGCGGCGTCGCTGCTGATCTGACCCTTAGGGCCACCCTTCTTTTAGACATGATCCGGCGGCGCCCCGAGCACTCGTACACGCTACTGCGTGCGACCCGCAGCTTGCGGGCAATATCGCCCAGCAGCGCCCGCGTCGCGTGCAGCAGGCTGCAGCCGAGGCCGCTGCTAGCCCGGATTTCGCAACTCGCTCCGATTCGCCAGAATTTTGCGTCCTGCGGTTGCTCTGAAGGGTGCGGATAAGGCGGGGTTTGCCGGACGATTGGCCGAAAACCGGCTGCGGTGCCGACCAACTATCTTGCGCTGGGGCCAGCCGGTTTGGAACTGTGCCGGCATGTTTCTGCGCCACAAGACTCGCCACAAGGACGGCAAGAAGCACAGATACTGGAGCATCGTGGAAAACCGCCGCGTCAGTGGCGGCCGTACGGTGCAGCGTCACGTGCTGTATCTCGGCGAAATCAACGATGCGCAGAAGGCGGCCTGGTGCCAGACGATCGAAGCATTTGACGAGGACAGCCGTTGCGCCAGGCAGATTGCGCTGTTCCCTGAAGATCGGACGGCGCCGGCGCTGGACTGCGATGTGGTGCACGTGCGTCTGAACGAACTACGGCTGTGCCGGCCACGACAATGGGGTGCCTGCTGGTTGGCCGGCGAACTGGGGGAGCAATTGCAACTGGACGAATTCTGGTCGGCACGGTTGCCGCCATCGCGCCAGGGGACGCGTTGGCTGAATGTGCTGAAAACGTTGGTGTCATATCGGCTGATCGATCCCGGCAGCGAATGGCGGCTGCACCGGCAGTGGTACCAGCACACCGCGATGAGCGACCTGCTCGGCGAGGACTTTGCTCTGGTCAGCAAGGACAAGCTGTACCGGTGGCTGGACAAACTGCTCGCGCACAAAGCGCAGTTGTTCAGCTTTCTGCAGCAACGCTGGACGGCGCTGTTCCAGGCCAAATTCGACGTTCTCCTCTACGATCTCACCAGCACGTATTTCGAATCGGACCCGCCGGACGATGGCGGCAAGCGGCGCTTCGGCTACAGCCGCGACAAGCGGCCCGACGGCGTGCAGGTGGTCATCGCCCTGGTGATCACGCCCGACGGGTTCCCGCTGGCCTATGAGGTGATGCCGGGCAACACCGCGGATAAAACCACCCTGCGTGACTTCTTCCACCGGATCGAAGCTCAGTATGGCAAGACCGGACGTATCTGGGTGATGGACCGCGGCATTCCCACCGAAGAGGTGCTGGCGGAGATGCGGTCGTCGGCCGCGCCAATTTATTATCTGGTTGGCACGCCACGCGGACGGCTTGGCCAAATGGCGAAGCAGTTTTTACCCCAGCCGTGGAGCGCGGTGCGCGACACGGTCCAGGTCAAGCTCGTTGAGCAGGACGGCGAGCTCTATGTGCTCGCCCGCAGCGGCATGCGTCGTGACAAGGAACAGGCGATGCGGCGCCGGCGGCTGAAGAAACTGGTGAAGCGGCTGCACGAGCTGCGCCAGCAAAAGCTGACCCGGGATCAGTTGCTGCTCAAGCTGGGCGCCGCCAAAGAGGAAGCTGGTCCTGCGATCTGGCGGATCCTCGAGATCGAGCTGCCGGACAAGGACCAGCCAGTCACATCGGAAACTCTCAGCTTCCGCCTGAACTGGCAAAGATTGCGCGAAGCACGCCGCCGAGAGGGCAGCTATCTGCTGCGGTCCAACCTGACCGACCGCGATCCGGCGCAGCTCTGGGCATTCTATCACCAGACCGATGCGCGCATCGAAGCGCACATCTTTGTCGCCTTCCTCGCGTATTGCCTGCAGGTCACGCTGAAGCAGCGGTTGAAGGCTTTGGCGGCGGGACTGACGCCGCGCGCAGTGCTGGAGAAGATGGCAGCCATCCAGATGGTCGATGTGCACCTGCCCACGACTGATGGACGAACCGTCGTGCTCGCCCGCTACACCGAGCCCGAACCGGACTAGGCCATCCTGTTGCAGCAGATGAAGCTGCACCTGCCGGCCCAGCCGCCACCGCGGATCGCTGCGCCAAATGTTCCTGCCGCAGCATGATCGGCCGTCCTGTAAGATGGTATGGGGCGGGCGGCGAGAAGATGGCACTGATCGTCGTCCCCCAACAGACCGATGGAGTGCCTTATGCCAAAGCCGAACGACCTGAGCAGGTCTCTCGTCGCCCTCGATCAGGATAGCACGTTGATAGCCGTGATCGAACTGGGACTGGCCAGTTGGTTGGTGGCCGGGGTCGTGCCTGGAGTTGACCGTCAACCCTTGAAAAAACTCACAGCGGATCCGAACCAGCTGGCCGTGATGCTACGGCGCTGGAAAGAACAAGCAGAGAAAGCTGGGCGGACGATCGAGCGCGTCACCGTGGCTTTCGAAGCCGGTCGGGACGGTTTCTGGCTAGCCCGCTGGCTGCGTGTGCGCGGGATAGAGGCTCACGTGATCCATCCATTAAGCGTCCCAGTACCCGCGTGAACACCGGCGCGCGAAAACCGATCGCCTGGACACCGGTCTGCTCAAGCGCGCCTTCCTCGGCTGGCTACGCGCTTTGGCGCCTCGTCACCACCGGTGAAACAGCTGGGCTTGTCCTCCGCCCAGCTGCTCCATGATGGCGCCGGATACATTCGCTGAGTTTCTGCGGTCTTCGCCACACGCCTAGCAGACCGCAGATGACAGTCCGAGGTGGCGGCACCCCGCGTCGGCACATGGCCCTTTTGCGCCGCCCTGTAGAATGGGCCCGCCGCCCCGGAGCTTCGTCGCTGATGCGCATAACTGCATCATGGTTTGGGCCAGGACACGGCCTACCGAATACAAGTTTGTGGCGCGCTGGCCGCGCCTGATGGCGAGCTCCCCTCGGATCATGTCATGCCAACCGCCGGCTTGCCGCGGACCACCCCGCCGATGAACAAGCGTAACCTTCCCATTTGCACTTGACACGATGCCTCATACAGGTGCCGACCTTGTGACCGGCTGCCCAGCAAAAGCGCGGGTTTGCCGCCGCTCCGGGCCGCCAGTTGCGAAACTGCCGAGCTGGCATTCTCCCGAAAGTTATTCATGGCAGCCGACCCTCGGCCGGTGTCGCTTCGATATGCGGGTCAAGCTGGGCATAGGCTTGGCGCAAGGCGGCTTCTACGTCGTCGGGCGTGTCGGCCTTGGCGAACAGGAAGCCGAGGTAGCGGTCCCCCTCGGGCAATGGCTGGATCTTGGTGCCGGGCGCAATGGTGATGCGCAGGTCGACGATAGCAGGTACAGCGCATGCCTCAGCCTGGCCGCGCACTTCTTGCAGACGGCCGGCGCAGGGCACCGGCAACATCATCACGCCAGCCGGCCTGCGCTCGCGCTCCAGGCTAGCGGGATTGCGGCCAAGTGCGTGCTGAATTATCAGCTCTTCCAGGCTGACTCCGGCCCCGAACCGCAGCACGCGCGAACACAGGCCGCCGATGGAGCGCGCGGCGATCTCTAGCGGCACCGGGCCTAGCGCTTCGGTGAGACGCAGCTCGGCATGCACCGGCCCCTCGGTGAGGCCTAGCGCCTGGATCGCCGCTTCCGTGCGCTGGCAGACCAATTGCTGTGTCGCCTTTGGCAGGCGCGAGGGCGTGATCAAGATGGTCTCTTCGAAAGTCGGACCCAGCATCGGGTCCGGCTTGTCAAACAGCGCCAGAACATGCAGCCGACCGCCGATCAGCAGGCCCTCAAGCGCGACCTCACCGCCGGGAAGATAGTCCTCAACAAGCACGTAGGGCTCGGCGCGCAGGCCCGTCTCCTCGTCGGTCTCGGCCAGGATGGCCCTGATGCGTTCGAAGGCGCTGGCGAAGTCCTGCGTATCGTCGGCGCGGATCACGCCGCGGCTGCCCGACAGCGCCAGGGGCTTGAGCACCACAGGATAACTGTTGATCTGCCGTGCCGCCGACGGCGGATCTTCGTCGGTCGAGAATAGTCGGACCACCGGCTGCGGCAGCCCAGCATTGGTGAGCACCTGGCGTAAGCGGGACTTGTTTGCGGTGGCGGCGACCGCCGCGGGACGGTTGTGCGGCAGGCCCAGACGGTCGCTGGCAAGCGCGGCGATCGCCGTCGTGCCATCGTCAACGCCAACAATGGCGGCGAGTGGAAAGCGCGCGGCAAACCCCACGATCTGGTCCGCCGCACGATCTGGGTCGACGAAGTCAACCTGCGTGGTCCGGCCACGGGAAAAAGCCGAAAGCACCGAGTTGTGGTTCGAGCCGACCGCCACCTCGACGCCGAGGCGCTGCGCGGCTTCCAGGAAGTCGTGAGTGCGATAACTGGTCGTCGGGATCAGAAGCAGCAGGTGTGGCATTTCGCTCATGTCCTCTGGGGAACCGGTGCGACCCCGCCTAATCCCGTGCGAGCTGTCCTACAGTTGGCTCAGGCAGGCAAGCGATGGCCAGGTTGACGCAGGCGACCTCGGCGCCAGCGTCCTCCAGCTAGCGCGCCAGGCTGGAGATGCCGAAGGGCTGATGCCCAGCTCATAGGTCGTGATCAGGCAGACCTTGATAGCGGGTCTCCAAAAGCCACCACGCTCACCTAGAACGCTCATGCCATTGGGCTCGTACCACCTTTGCCCGGCTGGTAGTACGGGTTCGAGCCGGCGGCATGGTCGGTGACGTCGAGAACCTCCTGCACCTCCGGCGCGGCGCGCCTGATCTCAGCTTCCACGCCCTGCTTGAGCGTGACGTCCGCCATGCCGCAGCCCTGGCACCCGCCCTCTAGGCGCAGAAAAACGCGCGGTCCGCGTACGTCGATCAGCGAGATGTGGCCGCCATGACCGGCCACGGCAGGGTTGATGCGGCTATCCAGAACCTCGCGCACTGCCTTGCCGGTGGGCGTCTCCAGTCCAGGCTTGGGGATGGCATCAATGACGTCCTGCACCTTTTCGATGTCAGGCACATAGTGACGCAGCATGGCCTCGATCTTCGATAGCATGGCGTGGGCCGAGCCCTGCAGGCGCAGGTTCACCGTGGCACCCACGAAGGAATGGAACTCGATATCGCCGCCAGAATCGTGAACTGCCGGTTGGAGCCGGGTCTCAATTAGCTCCCGCACCTGGTCCACGAGCTCTTGCGGCGCGTCGGAAACCGGTTCCTGCGCTCCAAAGTCTCGACTCGCCGCCTTCTGAGCCGCTGCCATCGCCAGCGCCCGCGTGCTCGTCTTCCATTACAGGCTGACCGGAAATGAAGTGCTCCATGATTGCGCCGAGGATCGGCGGCTTGAGCAGCATCCACTCCTGGTCGTCGGCCTTGGTCACGGTGATGAAGTCGGCGCCGAAGAACACACCCGTGACACCGTCGATCTCATAAACGCGGCTGGCCAGCGGCGAGCGCGCCGCGCCCTCGCGCGTCAGAAAATTGGCCGTTCCCTTCCCCATGACTGGTCGGCCCGGGAAAAACTTCAGCGTCGAGGGGTTCGATGTGGCTTCCGTTTGGATGAACATGCTTCAAGTCTCCTGCTCGGATATGCTTGTGCACGCTTGGCAAGCGTCCTGCCAGTCATTCAAGTCTTTTCGCCAGGCATCCCGCTCGCAGCCCAGAACGCGACCGCAACGTTGAACTCCTGCGTGTGGAAAGCCCAGGCCTTGGGGATTGCTTTTCCCGTCCTGCTCGGCGCGGCGCTCGCCGGCGGGGCGCCTCCCATGGCGGGCGCGGCCGAGACAATCAGCGAACGCATCGGCGAGCGCATCGACCGCCACGCGGATGCGTTGGCGCGCGAGCTGGAGCGGACGGCCTGTGACGGATTTTGCTGCGGGTGAACCACGTATTATTCGCAGTGAAAACATGCGACTTGCAACTTTTTCGTAATCGATCTCCTGAAAAGGCGGACCCGGCGAGACCGCATGCGGGCGAAGCTCCGGGCGATCAAGGAGGAACTGCGGCGGCGCATGCACGAGCCGATCCCGGAGCAGGGGAAATGGCTCAAGCAGGTTGTTACCGGCTTCTTCAACCACCACGCCGTTCCGACTAACAGCACGCCGCTGGAGGCGTTCCGCTACTACGTCACGGTCTTATGGCACAGGTCGCTTCGGCGACGGAGCCAAAAGCATGCGCTGAATTGGGAGCGGATGGGGAAGCTCGCGGATGACTGGCTCCCCCGGCCACGTGTTTCCGTCAGGCACCCGAGATGGGAGCCGTATGCGTGAATTGCGCATGTACGGTTCTGTGCGGGGGGCGCCCGGTAACGGGCGTCCCACGGAGGCGCTCGCCAACAGGCTCACGGCGCTTCCCGGCGTGATCGAAGCTGTCGTTGACGGTCGCACGGCGTACCGGAAGATCGATCGCCTGAACTTCGACGCGAGCGTGCTGGCCCGGCTCGTCGGCCGTCCTCGGAAAAGGCATGAGCCAGCCGATCATCGAGGATAGAGTTCGATGCTGCTGGCGACGGTGTCCGCTACCTGTTCCTTCGTGATGACCCCAAGGACCCGGCTTGCCCCGGGATACCCCGTACGCGGGATCACCAATGCCACCTGCGCGTGCTTACGTCGCATCCTGGCGATCACATCAAAAATGGCCGCGTCTTCCCGCACCACTGTGAAATTGCGGCGGGCCAAATCTCCGAGCTTCACCTCGGCACTGGCCGCGCCCACGGCGCGACGCAGATACTGTGCGGCTTGGCCGCGATCCTGCTGGCGTAACTTCCGGGAATTGGTACCGTCCTGTGCGGCGTGGCGGCCTGCCAGGTCCAGGGATGGCCGGTATGGCGCTCAAGAACAGCGCGCGGGCTACTTCTTGGGGTTCCGGCTGCCCAGCGCCTCATTCAGCCTCGCGAGGACATTGGCCAGATAAATGGCAGCGGTTTTCTTCGCTTGCTCCACCGCCGGGCTTTTCCACAGCTTCGCAAGCCGTTCGGCTAGATCCCTGCGCGTCGATTTCTCGGGACTACTCATAGCTGACAGATTAGCGGATCGGAGCGGCTCACCCAAGCGGGTCTTGGTTAGTGCGGTGGGCAATGGCCCGGCGCTTCATCTCCTGGCAGAGCCGCTCACGAGCATCCGCCCCCGCGTTTAGGTGTCATCCGGCCGGGCCACTGGGGCCACCTTGGGCGGGCCGACGATCACGCTGGCGAGCTTGGGGCGCTTGGACCCGGCGGCCTTCTTCCGAATGCGCCGGCGATTGCGAGCGTGAACGATATGCGGGTTGTCAGTGAGCATGGCTGACATATCGCGCCTGACTCTCGACTGAGGGGAGAACTAAGAAATGATACGATGCCAGGTGGGTCCGCTATACGCGACAACATACCGGCCACAACTTTCCCACCGCGATGGCAGACCCTAATCTAACTAAGGCACCGTCACCCCGAACGAGATGTCGTCGTTCCCTCATTGCCGGGGTACGGGTTCTCCCAGGCGCCCACGCAACCGGGGGTAAGCTCGCGCCGCATCGCGGAGCTGTAGCTCGGTCTGATGAGAGGGCTCGGCCATGATCGCTTCGCCGCGCAGGGCGGCGACATCGGCGCCGGCGTCTCGACCTGGCTCGCACGGCTGTTTCCCGGAACGTCGTCGGGTTTCACCAAGCAGCTATCGGCCGCCCCTGAGCGCTGGTGCGCCGCCCGCGACGCCGGAAGAACAGATCGTCGATGCCAGTCGGAGCGGTCGCATTCAGCTTGAATCAAGCCGCTCCGCCACGGGGCAAGCAAAAAATCAACCCTGCCCGGGGGTTGCCCATCTTACGCGTCGCCCCTTGCACGGGAATCACAAGAACCCAAAGTACCAGCTTCCCCGGTTTGGGTGTAGTCGTTTGCAGCGGAGTGCTATAACTCCGGGGCCCAGGGATGTGTGGGAGGACGGCTCTATGTCGCATGCCATCCGCGATATCGTCAGGAATCAAAAAATCCTCGCTCTGTCTCCGGAGACATCGGTGCGAGCAGCCGCCCGCGCGATGGCGGATCGTAACGTGGGATCCGTGATGGTGGTCGAAGACGGCAAACTTGTCGGGATTTTCACAGAGCGTGACGCCTTAGTCCGCATGCTCGCGGCGGGGCTCGATCCCGCGACCACCAAGCTCAGTGCAGTCATGATCCGGAAGGTCCTAACAATCGGCCCGGATCGACCGCTGGTGAATGCACTGCATAGAATGCGCGACAACGGCTTTCGGCATATGCCCGTCGTCGAGAATGGTGTGCCGATCGGGATAGTTTCCCTGCGGGACGCACTGGCTTCCGATCTCATCCGGTTAGAGGCGGAGGAAGTGACTAAGGAGCGGCTTACGGAGGTGATGTGACAAAAAGGAGCGCTGCCTAGCACGGACGCGGCCGACTGGGGCGTGGTTCCCCGATCTCGCCGCGCCCGGGCGCGGCCTGGTCACGGTGGGGCTTCGGATGCGCGACCCGATCAGACGGCAGGAAGCATCATGCATCCGACATTGGAGACAAAGCGCGCGTCAAGCGACCGATCACTGAATGGGCGCAGCGCGAGATATGCCATCTCGGGCCCCAGATAGGACCCGCCGATCCCCACATTGATGACGGTGCGAATGCGCTTGCCGGTGTGACCCTTCCAGGTCCCATCGCGCACCCGAGTGGCGAATGTCGCCATCCGGTCCAGCACCTCGTGCACATCGGGCACGACATTGCGGCCATCGACCATGATGCTGGCATCGTGCGCGGCGCACGCAACGCAATGTGCAGAACCGCCCGGCGTTCGGTGATATTGATCTTCTCGCCGCGGAACATCGCATCGCGTCGTGCCGCCACGCCGCGCTCCTCGGCAAGCTGCAGCAGCAGCCGCAGCGTCTCCTCGGTGATGCGGTGCTTCGAGTAATCCAGGAACAGCCCCGCCCCCTCCGCCGAGAAACGCGCCGCCCGGCCGGGATCGTCAGCGAACATCCGGCGAAGATGCACGTCCTTGATCGCGGCATAGTGCGCGGCCAGCGCCGTAAGCGTAAGGCGAGCACCAGTATTGACGCCGTGAGCCCCTGCCCAGACGTTCTTGGCCTGGGCCGATTTGAGCCCGCCGAGAGGAAGCACGTGACTGGTGGTTCAGTGTTGGCGCTGCGGTTCCGGCTGGCGGCAATGCCGTCAGGCCGCAGCTGCCATTGGCGGTTGGAAGTTCCAGGGGAGAAGCTCGTCGATTCGGTTGATCGGATGACCTCGAGCCAACCGATCAAGGACTGAAGCGAGATAAGCCTCAGGATCGAGCTTGTTGAGTTTTGCTGACTCGACGATCGTGTAAATCGCTGCTGCCCTTTGGCCTCCCCGGTCGGAACCAAGGAACAGAAAGTTTTTCCTCGACACCGCAATCCCTCTCAGGAGACGCTCAGAGAGGTTGTTATCGATGCTAAGACGTCCGTCCTCGACATATCGGGTCAGGGCATCCCAGCGGCTCAGCGTGTACTGGAAGGCTTTGCCGAGTGGTGCCTTGCCGGACAACCGCCGGCGTTGCCCTTCTGCCCATTCGCGGAATGCATCCAGCAATGGCTTGCTGCGAGCCTGACGCTCCCTCTGGCGCTGCTCGGCGGGCTTGCCCTTGATATCCGCTTCAATGGCGTAGAGTTCCTGAATCCGGCGCAGGGCTTCCTCGGCAATGGGGGACTTTGTCGTCTCGAATACCTCGAACAGCTTGCGCCGAGCATGAGCGAAGCAGGCAACATGGATGATCCGGGGAGGCTTCGATCCGCTTCCCCGATAGAGCGCCTCGTAGCCGGCGAAGGCATCCGAATGCAGGTAACCGCTAAAGCCCTCGAGATGTCCACGTGGCCGCTCGCCTTTGCGATCGGCGCTATAGCGATAGAACACCGCCGGATGTCCCGGACCGGCATAGGGCCGCGGATCGACGGCGTAACACCAAAGCCGCGCGATGCGCGTTTTCCCGGTTCCCGGCGCCAGGGTTCGAATCGGTGTGTCGTCGGTCCAGAGGACCTCTTGTGCCATGACGTATTGTCCGATGCGCTCGGCCAGGGGTTGCACCCACCACGCGACATGTCCCATCCAGTCCGCCATGATGGCGCGGTCGATGTCGATGCCCTCGCGCTCGAGAATCGCAGACTGCCGATAGAGAGGGATGCCATCGCAATACTTGGAGACGGCGACATTGGCCAGCAGTCCGGCTCCCGGCCGTCCCTTTTCGATCGGCAGCTCCGGTGCCGGCGCCTGGAAGATGGTCTCGCATACCCGACACGCATATTTCGGCCGCAGATGGCGGATCACCTTCATTCTGGCGGGGATCTTGTCCATCACTTCGGTTGCCGTCTCGCCAAGCTTGACCAGGCGCGCGGGATCGCAGTTGTTGCACTGACAGGCAATTTCGGGCTCATGCACCACAATCTCGCGCGGCAAATGGGCCGGCAATGGCTTGCGGCCGGGCGGTTTCGGACGGAACCTGGCGGCCGGCCGTTCTTTGGGTTCCGCGGTGGACTGTTTGGCCTGCGCCGCGGTCGTCTCAGCGACGTTCTCCTCCAGCTCTTCCAGCCGCATCTCCAATTGCGCGATCTCACGGTCGAGCTTTTCGGAAGATTGGCCATAACGTTGCCGCAGCAGCGTGGCCAGTCGCAGTTTCATTTGCTCGATTTCGAGCCGGGCCGTCTTCAGCTCGTCGTTGACCGCCGCCAGCCTGGCGTCACGCTCCGCCACCATGGCGCGCAGCGTCGCGTTCTCCACGCGCAGCGATTCGAGCTCGGACATGCGACAGGCTTAGCGAATCCACGATTCCCGTACAAGCCACATCCGCCGCGTCGGATTAAAAATTCCGCTCAGACCACGACTTCCGGTCTGGCTGTCCAGGCTGTATTTCTCCAATCAATTGCTTCGACAAGCATGGAGAACTGGGCCATGGTCAGAGATACCACGCCGTCCTTGGCTTGTGGCCAAACAAACCGGCCACGATCCAGCTTCTTCGCATAGAGGCACATGCCTTGCCGGTCATAATAGAGGCATTTGATCAGATCGCCTCTACGTCCACGGAACACAAAAATTGCCCCCTCATGAGGATCATGCTGAAGCACGGTCTGGACCCGCGCAGCAAGAGAATGGAACCCAGCCCGCATGTCGGTAACGCCGCAGGCGAGGTAAATGCGGACTTCTCCGGCCGGCCACATCAGCGATCGTCGAGCGTCGCCAGCACACCGCGCAGCACGGCATCATCAACCTCGCCATCGACCCGAACCCGTACCCCGTTCGGGAACTCGATTTCGATCCGCCCAGACGGCGGCTTTCTGCCTGGGGTCGGTGTTTTCGGAGGCGCTGGCGGTGGGCTATCAGCCTCCAAGGCGGGTTGCACTTCCACCGGAGCAAACCCGCTCACCATTGAGGCCAGCATTGCCTTCCGCCACGTGTAGAGCAGGCCGGTGCCAATGCCATGTCGGCGCGCCACGTCCGCGATAACCGTCCCGGGGAGAAGTGTCTCGCGGACAATCCGAAGTTTCTCCTCAGGTCCCCATCGGCGGTGCCGCTCACGCCGAACCCGCAGCTCGATCTGTTCCGTTCGAGCGCTCGAACGAGCCTCGTTCGCACGCTCGTTCGAACGCTCAACCTCTGCCGTGATCACCGCTTCGCCCATGCAGGCCAGTGTCCAACAGCAGCTCGTGCTCCGGGAAGGTGTCGATCAGACGACGCTTACCCAGCGCCCGCCACGCCGCGCTTTCATTCGCCCTGCTGCCGGCCATGGCTGATCCCCTCTCGGCTATTTCAGCTTGCTGCTCTTCTTCTCGATCGCGCCGAGCAAGTCCTCCCAGGAATCGACGAACGACTTTGCTCCGTCGACCTGAAGCTGGGAGGCCAGCGCTTCGACGTCGATGCCGGCCCTGACATGCGCGGCGATCACCTGTTCGCAGTCGCCACCGTCGCGCGCAAGCACCGCACCCAGCTTGCCATGGTCGGCAAACGCATGCAGCGTGGCTTCCGGCATCGTATTGACCGTGTTCGGCGCTGCGAACGTGGTGACATACAGCGTGTCCGGCGCTTTCGGATCCTTCATACTGGTGCTGGCGAACAGCAGCCGTTGCGGCCGGGCGCCATAGTTCGCCAGACGCTGCCACCGATCGGAATCCAGCACGTCCCGGTACGCCTTGTACGTGCTGCCCGATCCGGTCGCGCAGCGCCTCGGGCACTTTCTCGACCACCGCACGATCCCAGCGGCGATGAACACCGACGCCACCGAGCTGACATCAAGCGGCAACCCCGCCTTTACCCGCCGCTCCAGCCCGTTCATGTACGCGTCCGCCGCTGCAAGATAATCGGCGCGCGAGAACAGCAGGGTCACGTTGATGGAAACGCCGGCAAAGATGCTGTCCTCGATTGCCGGCAGTCCTTCGATCGTGCCGGGGATCTTGATGAACAGGTTGGGCTTGTTCGCCTTGTCGTGCAGGCGCTTCGCCTCCGCCACCGTCCGCGCCGTGTCGTGCGCGAGCTTTGTTCCAGCGACACTCAGCCATCGACACCGCGAGTGCTCCGATGGATCGGCATGAACAGGTCGGTGGCGCGCGCCAGATCCGCCAGCGCCAGTTCGAAGAACAGCGCCTCGCCGGAAACCCGGTTCCCCAGCAGCCGGCGAATATCATCGTCATATTTGGCGCTGTGGGTGATGGCGTGATCGAAGATGGTCGGGTTCGAGGTGAGCCCGCTCACCGACAGGTCATCGATGAACCCGCGCAGCGTGCCGCTGTCGAGCATATCGCGGGTAATATCATCCAGCCACAGACTCTGGCCCAGCTCGTGGAGCTGCCCCGTTGGTTTCATATCCGTCCCTCCCTGGTTCGCAGGAATGCCGACCGGTCGTGCCGGAGCAGATCGCCGATGCTCTCGATGGTGATGTCGGCCGGCGGATGCGCGGCGATCTCTTTGGGATCAAGCGCGTAATGGCCTTGCCGAGGGAACACCGTGGTAACACGATCGCCCCAGATCTTCTTCACCGCGTCCAGAATGCGCAGCTTGTCATTTATCAGCACATAATGCTTTGCCGGATACCAGTGCTCGACGTCGTCGAGCTCCTGTTCCTTGTGGATGTAGATCAGCACGCGGTCTTCGAACTCGCGCCACAGGCCGGCACGTTCGACCTTGCGCGGCTGGAACACCGCATCGCCGTCCGACAGGATGACCGGCGCACCCCATTGTCGCGCGTGCCGCACCGCGTCCAGCGCGCCCGAATAGACTCGGTCGGGGAACGGGTAGTCAACCAGCCAGTTGGCGATCCGAAGCACGCGGGGATCGTGCAGCTCCTCGACGCGGTAGCGCTCCAGCGCGCCAAGATAATCGGCGTACCCGAGCTGGCCACGCAACTCCTCGAACAGGGCCCAATAGCGGTCGCGCGGCTTAACGCCATAGTTGCGCTCAAGATGATTGCGCAGATCGTCCTGCACGCCGTCATTGTCGAGCAGCGTGTTGTCCACGTCGAACAGGAAGACAATATCGTGCGGCTCGGCCATCACTCGGTCCTTCCCGGCTTCGGGTCGCGCCATGGCCCGTCATTGCCGATCAGCTCGGCGGCTTCCTCCGGCCCCCAGGTGCCTCGCTCATAGGTGTAGAGCGGCGTCACGTTGTCCAGCACGGGATCGACGATCCGCCATTGCGCATCGACAGGGTCCTGCCGGGTGAACAGGTCGCGCACGCCGCGCATCGCATCGCCGAGCAGGCGCTGATAGGGTGGTATGTCGGATTCGGGCCGCTCGGTCAGGATCAGTTCGACATCGTGCCCCACCATTCGCTCACCCGGCGTCTTGACGCGCAGGCCGAGCCCGACAGCGAGCTCGGGACCGATGCGCATCCGCATATGGCTCGACGAGTTGGGGACGTGCTCGCCGAAGGTTTCGCGCGGTGGGCGCTTGAACTCGACAGTCACCTCGGCAGCCGTGATCGGCAGCTCCTTCCTGGCGCGGATGTAGATCGGCACGCCGCCACAGCGCCAGTTGTCGATCGCCAACTTGATGGCGACGAAGGTCTCGACCGTGGAATTCGGACGCACGCCGGGCACCGCACGATCGCCGATGTACTGGCCACGCACGACATGCGCCGGGTCGAGCGGACGCACCGCCTTCAGCAGAGTTGCCCTCTGGTCGCGGAGCGATTCATGATCGTCGCCGGCCGGCGGGTCCATCGTCAGATGGGCAAGAACCTGCAACAGGTGATTTTGCACCACATCGCGCATGGCGCCGGTCTCGTCATAGAACCGGCCGCGGTCCTGGACGTCGAAATCCTCCGCCATGGTGATCTGGATGCTGCGCACGTACAGGCGGTTCCACAGCGGTTCGAACAGCGGGTTGGCGAAGCGGGTGTACAAAATGTTCTGCACCGGCTCCTTGCCCAGATAGTGGTCGATCCGGAAGATCTGACCTTCCGGGAAATATTGGTCGAGGATGCGGTCCTGCTCGCGCGCCGACTGCGCGTTGTGACCGAACGGCTTCTCGATCACCAGCCTGGCGTGTTCGGCGCATCCCGATTTCGCGAGCTGGCCGGCGACGACGCCGAACAGGCTCGGCGGGATGGCGAGATAGTGCATCGGGCGTTGCGCATCACCGAGCTGCTTGCGCAGTTCGGTGAACGTCGCCGGGTCGTTGTAATCGCCATCGACGTAGCGGAGCTGGCTCATCAACCGGCCGACTGCGTCGTCATCGGTGCTGACGCCGTGGGCCTTCAGGCTATCCTGCGCGCGTTGCTTCATGCGATCGAGCGTCCAGCCCTGCTTGGCGACGCCGATAATGGGCGTCGTCAAGCCCTCGTCGCGCACCAGGCCAAGCAGTGCGGGGAAGATCTGCTTATAGGCAAGATCGCCAGTGGCGCCGAACACGACGAGCGCGTCCGAGCGCGCTGCCAGTAGTAAACTTGAGCTGACGGGTGGGGAAGGGAGGGACGTGCCCTCCCTCCTGAACGGGAAATCGTCCTCTCTTTTGATCTGGCGCCGAAAGACACCCGGGTCTCGGCTTTAGTGGCTGGTGGCGCCGATACCTCTAGGTATCCACCCCCCAACCTCCACGCATTTTTCACGCCAGATTTTTCCGCTCCCAATGCTTCGCCGTCTTGGCGAGGCCGGGCATGGCGGGATCCGGGCAGCGGAAGGGGTCCGGCGCTTGCGCCCCACGAATCACCGGACGCGCACCGCTGCCAACGGTGCGGGCGCAACGGCCGTATAGCGGACCGTGCTGTTGATGCTGGCGTGGCCGAGGAACTCCTGAATCAACCGGGTATCGAGACCGTCATTCGCCAGTGCATAATCGGCGGAGTGGCGGAGCATGTGGGGGAAAACTTCGACGTCGAGGCGGGCCAGGTGTTCGGCCTCGCGGCAAATATACTGCAAAGCACCGACGCTTAGGGGCCCGCCGCGCTCCGTCTCAAACACATAGAGGCCGTGAACTTGTTCCCGTGGTTTGCGAAGGTCGCGCAGCTCATCGCGGTCCAGGCTATGCGTGCTGACCCTCCCTCCCTTGGAGCGCTCAACGTGGAGCGTCCCGTGGTCGAGGTGATGGCTGACCAGCGCATGCCGACCGCCTCGCTGGCGCGGAGCCCGTGCCGGTAGATCATCCGGACCAGCACCTTGTCGCGGAACGGATAGCGCCCGCGCTTGCCGGCTGCGTCGATCAACTTCCGGGCGCCTGCCCCGCGGTCTATGGAGCAGCCGGCACCAAGCTGTGGGCGAGGTCGCGGAACAATGCTGCCTCAGGGCAGGCGGCAGCGAAAGCGTCAGGAAGCACTATTGATCGCTCGTCGCGTGGCGTTTCGTCGCGCAGTGAGTTTTGCAAGATCAGCAAGCATGACAGCGACGCAGGTCACGGGGATCAGATCAATGTTGATCACCCGGAGCTGGGTCATGGCTTCAGAGCGCCCTGCGCACTCGTGTATACTGCATAGAGCGATGTCGAGGCGGCGATGTAAAGTCTATTTCGTTGCTGACCGCCGAAGGTGAGGTTGGCGACAGTTTCCGGAAGGTGGATCTTGCCGAGCAGTTCACCCTCGGGAGTGTAGCAGCGCACGCCGTCCTCGTTCGGATCGCCCCAACCCATGGAGCACCAAATACGCCCGGCGGTGTCACACCGCATCCCGTCGGTAATGCTGGGCTTGGGGATTTCGACAAAGACTTTGCTGTTCGACACCGTTCCGGACCCAACATCCACGTCGAACACGCGGATATGCGATGGGTTGTCCGGCCCGTCCGTGAAGCCGGTGTCGATGATATAGAGCTTTTTCTCGTCAGGCGAGAAGACAATGCCGTTGGGCTCGACGAAGTCATCGACGACAACCTTGATCTCACCAGATTTCGGATCTACCCGGAAGACGTTATGCTTTTCTTGCTCAGGCTGGGCCTTGATGCCCTCATAATAACCGCCGATACCGTAGATTGGATCGGTGAACCAGATCGAACCGTCCGAAGCGACAACCACGTCGTTTGGTGAGTTCAGCTTCTTGCCATTGTACTTGTCGGCGATGATGGTGATCGAGCCGTCGAGTTCGGTCCGGGTGACCCGTCGGCCGCTGTGTTCGCAAGTGATTAGGCGTCCTTCCCGATCAATGGTGTTGCCGTTTGAGTTCATCGACGGCTGGCGGTATACGCTCAGGTGATCGTCATCCTCGCATAGGCGCATCATGCGGTTGTTGGGGATGTCGCTGAACAGCACGTAGCGCCCCAGCCGGGAAGTAGACCGGGCCCTCGCACCAGCGCATCCCCGTCGCGATGCGCTCAACCGCCATGGTGCCGGCAAAGGCCGGGAAACCGGTAGGCCCGAACGAAACTTTGGGCTTTTTCATGGACTCCAGGTGGGAATTGGGATAGCGGCTCCCGGGCAGCGGTCCCAAGGGCAGCGGCTCGGTTGGCCTGAGCGGAACGCCGGTTTCGCCGTATGGCGTTACGGTCGTCGCAGAGGCCGCTTTCAGCGTAGTTGCGGCAGCCGCCGCGGCCGAGCCGGTGAGAAACAGTCTTCGATCCATGGTCTCCTCCCATATTCCGGATTGCACCGGTTGCGGGACGATACACGGGCTATGATCCGGGCGGGAGCGTGATCGCCGCCATCACGTTTTCTTGTTGTCGGAGCGTGAGGCGCATCATAGATAGCGGCAAAGAACGCCACGACGCAGGTCCGATGACCGACCGTGGCAGCCGCCACCAGCGCACCGTCACGACAGCCCAGGGGGGCGTCATCAGGGGCTCATCTCATGCGCTCCCGCCTTTAATCCGCCTGCGATGGAAGATGAGCGAGCAACGATTCTACTTCGGCACGGTATCTCTTGAGTTGCTTCACAAATCCTGACGTCGCTTCCCGAGCGAAGATTCCTCCTTAACTCAATCCACTCGGCCCGTAAGTTATCAAGGGTGTTCACGGCCATTCCTATAAGCTTGTTGAGGCTCACGCTTCCAGCCACTCTCCTTTCGCCAATCTGCCCGGTGCAACGCGCGCCAGCAACCCGGTCATCGGTGCGCTAGCCTGTCTTATTCATCGCATAGCAGGGATTTGTCGGCGGGTGTCGCGTAAGGTGGTGATTGTGACTTACGAATTGGGTGCCTGACGCCATCCGAATCGCAATCTCACCGGTGCCACACCCGCCATGCACGAGGATACGACCGAGCCGTTCGCATTGCCAGCCGTTGCAGGCAAGAAAGTCACCGCGGCATTCGATGGCGGACGGATCACGTCAGATGGCGGCGTCATCTTGCTGGCGCGGGCGGAACGACGTCTGGGCATCTGTGATCGACTGGCGGCGGAGATTGCCGATCATCGCGATCCAGGCCGGATCGTGCATCAGCTGAGTGACATCCTGCGTGCGCGCATTCTGGCGATCGCCTGCGGCTACGAGGACGCCGACGACCTCGATCACCTGCGCCGCGACCCGGCCTTCAAACTGCTTGCGGCAAGCTGCCCGACAGCGGCCGCGATTTGTGCTCGCAGCCGACCATGTCGCGGTGGAAGAACGCCCCCAGCCTGCGCGAGATCATCCGAATGATGCGGGCGATGATTGGCCTCTACTGCGCCAGCTATGCAGTGCCGCCAGAGGCGGTCACGCTTGATATCGACGACACCGTGGACGTGGTGCATGGATATCAGCAGCTGTCGTTGTTCAATGCCCATTACAACGAGCGCTGCTTTCTACCGATCCATATCTATGACACTGCCACGGCGCGGCCGGTGGCGGTGCTGCTGCGGCCCGGCAAAACCCCATCGGGGAAGGAAGTCCGCCGTCACCTGCGGCGCCTGCTGCGCGAGATCAGACGGCATTGGCCGAACACGCGCATCACCATCCGCGGTGACAGCCATTACGGCCGACCAGAGGTGATGGACTGGTGCGAAGCGGAGGGTATTCGCTACGTCTGTCCGGCAACGACGTGCTGCGCAGCCGGTCGAGCCGGCAGCTGACGACGTTCGTGTCCGTCGCGCCGAAGCCGATGCCCCGCTGCTGCGGCGCTACACCGAAACACAGTATCGGGCCAAATCCTGGTCGCGTTCGCGTCGTATCGCGGCCCGCATCGAGGCGTCCACTCTCGGCCTCGACATCCGCTTCGTGGTCAGCAACATCACCACGGGCAGCGCTGAGTGGCTGTATGATACGCTTTATTGTGAGCGCGGCCAGGCGGAAAACCTGATCAAACTTCACAAGAGCCAACTTGCCTCCGACCGCACCTCATGTCGGGCACCGCTTGCCAATCAGATGCGGCTCATCCTTCACACCGCAGCTTATTGGCTGTTACTCAACGTGCGCGACGGCATCCCCAAGGCACACGCGCTGACCACCGCCGAGTTCACCGCCATTCGGCTGCGGCTGATGAAGGTCGCTGCACGGGTAATCGAGACCGCTTCCCGTGTGCGCGTCGCTTTCGCTGCCTCCTGCCCTGAGGCAGCATTGTTCCGCGACCTCGCCCACAGCTTGGTGCCGGCTGCTCCATAGACCGCGGGCCAGCGCTTGGTGAATAGGAGCGGCTAGCAGAGGGGCGCAGCGAGGCAAATTGCGCCTTCGCTTGCGCCTCCATCGCCGGCCGGGGGGAAAGCGAATTATCGCAGGTAACATGGAGGCGCCCATAAGCACCGTGATCCTGCTGGGCGAGGTGGCCGAGCGGGTCCGTCATGCTGCCGACGCGCGCGTGTGTCCCAAAGCGATGCCCCGTGCGCCGGCGTAGAGGGCTCATCTCGGCCATCTGATCCCCCCGATTCCACTCGATCCGAAAACGCTCTACAGTGCCGGGGACTCCCGTCTCCAACAAAGCCAAGGCTAAATGAAAGCCGCAGAGAGCAAGCTTCGTAACGCCACCGGACCCGATCGTGCGAGGCCTCCACCCACCGATCGAGGTGTACCCCATGGTTTGCCAGCCATGTCAGCCCATATGTGCCTCATTCAGTGCCGGCGGACACCATGACGTCCGCCCATCGTGCCGACGCCAGCACCGATCACATCGAGCCGTGCCCCGGCAACGCGGGCGGCGAAATTCTCTTGGTCTATGATTGGGAATGTCCTGTCTGCAACATTTACTGCCGTCTCGTGCGCGTCCGACCTACGGTGGGTCGGCTGCGGTTAGTCAACGCTCGCGAACCGACCGTCGTACTGGAGGAGATCACGAAAGCGGGGCTCGACATAGATCAAGGAATGGTTGCAAAGATGGATGGGCAACTCTATTGCGGTGGCGACGCAATCCGTGCCCTTGCACTCGTCAGCAATCGCACTGATCTCTTCAATAGGCTCACCCACTACATTTTTCGATCTAACCAGCTATCGCGCGTCCTCTATCCTGGCCTGCGGATGTGCCGAAACGTTCTTTTGAAGGTAATGGGTAAGACCAAGATCAATAACTTGAAGATCGAGGGCAATGCCCGCTTCTGAAAGGATCAGAGCCGCGGTCCGCCCCGTCGTGCGCCCCTGGTGACGGGCGCAGGCACGGGACTGTGCCAGGGCGGTCGCGGGCTGGAAGCCGCTGAAGCTACTGCGGCGACCACACGGCTGCGCGGGGCTTTTCCGCTGGGTGATGGTCGTGCCGCGTCCGAAGCTTCCCGGTACGGCGCTGTGGAGAAAAGGACTGTTCGCGACGGATGCACCTCAACGCCAACCTCCCGGCCAAACCTGCCAGGGGCGTGCGCAGGCCGTTCGGGCTGGCACGAATCAGCCGGAGCGCGGCAGCAAGCACCGCGGGGCCAGCGTGAACAGCTCCTGCGCGCGGCCCACTCCGCGAGTGCGTAGCGCCCAACCGAAACGAGTTTCGCTTTCTTCGCCGCCGGCAGCACCGCGGCGAATGCTGAAGAAACCAGCACGCTCCGTTCGACCGACCGGCACATCGCAGCGATCCGACTGACCTCTCGTTCACCGCCGGCCCGACAACGGTGAAGTCGAGTTGCTGCTCACTGCCGATGTTCCCAAAAAATACTTCGCCGGTGTGTAGCGCGAGATACGCCGATGTCACCGGGTCGCCTGCTATGGTCCGACGTTGGTTCAATGCGTCGATCTCGTCGTATAACCTTTCAAATCCGAAAACCACAGCACGGCATTGATTTGCTCAGATGGCGCCGACTTTCCGCTAGCGACTTGCCAGCTTCAACGAGCTTTTGCCGCTCCGCGCCGCTGATGGGGTGTCAACGAATGGCGTCGCCCGAGATGCTTCCCCCGCCGCCTTGGCCGCGGCCGTGCCGGCACTGATCCTCTCCCGGATCTGCTCACGCTCAAATTCGGCGAGCTGGTTCAACAGCCTTTTAACCGAACTCGTTAGCACAGCTAATCTCGGGATGTTCGTCTTTCAAGCGCCGCGGCGGCGTTTTCGTTGGCGTATCCGTGGGCCGGATCGAATGGCGATACTGATAGCCGCCTTTGGGGCCTAAGTGAGGCGGACGCCGATCGGCCAACCGTCTGAAGCCCGGGCGGTTTTGTGTCAGAGCATTATGCACGGCGTGCCGTTCATTCGAGGCGTTTGGACGGAGCCGCGCATTAAAATACCGCTTCCCCAGCCGGCAAAAGAAAGCCGCCCGTGCGGGGCAGCACAGGGATCGTCTCGAATGGTTTACAGTATCGCACGCTTCGGGTTGGGAGAGCAAGGCTGCCTTCATTGCGATCCGGCAGCCTGTGCTGGGTCCAATGCCCGCAGGATGGCCGAATCCGCGCTCGCATTGATACTGTCCCAATTGGCTGCATCCCGCGCGACCACATACGTTTCCACACCTGACATGCAACGCCCTATTTACCCTGATCCGGGCGAGCCGAGAGCTGCTTTGGCATTAGCGATTACCGTCGTGCTGCCGTCTGGAGCGGATCAATTTTTCCATAGGCGGCCATGAGCCGCTTCTCCGTCCGGGCAGGGCGTGTCGCATCTCCGCTTTCCAAGACGAAAAGAATTGCCTTGCGGGCAGTGCTGCTGCTGCTGTTCAGCCCGTTCATTCTGATTCTCATCTTCCGTTTTCTGCCTGTGCCGCTGACACCGCTCATGGTGATGCGGTTTATGCAAGGGTACGGAATTCGCAATGACTGGGTCGCCTACAACCGCATAGCTCCTGCTATGGCACAAGCGGTTGTGGCCTCGGAGGACAATTTCTTTTGCCGCGAGCGTTTCGGCTTCGACGGAGATGCAGTTCTGGGTCAGATCACTGTCTGGTGGCATGGTGGACGCCCGCGCGGCGCCAGCACCATCACCATGCAAACGGCACGGAATCTGTTACTCTGGCCAGGACGGGGCACAGCGCGTAAGGCGCTAGAGGCGTGGCTAACCCCGCAACTCGCCCTCGTGTGGCCGAAGCGACGTATTCTGGAAGTTTACCTGAACATCGTGGAATTCGGACCAGGCGTGTACGGAACTGAGGCAGCGGCGCAGGACCACTTTCATCGACATGCGGCGCAGTTGACAACTGAACAGGCGGTGAGACTGGCTGTGATCCTCCCAGATCCGCTGGATTGGTCTGCGGCCCATCCCGGACCGTATGTGTTTGAGCGTGCCCACATCATTCTCGACCGAATCAAGGAGATCGGTCCGTTGCTGAAATGCACACGGTAATGCCGGCAATATCCCGAGGACGCTGCTCGGCGAAACGCCTCCCGGCGCGCTGCATAGGCCGCCCTGGCCTCTCTGACCGTGTCGGCGCGGCTTTCGTCACCCATGTTGAGGTTCCCTCCCCCTACTGCGTCTTCCAACTGAATTGCACCCACACGCCACCGCCGAGCAGGCCGGCTAGCCCGGTAAGCAGCAGCCATTCCAGGGGTATCGGCAGCGCAGTTGGGGATTGCGCGTTCATTGAGGCGATCGCGTAGAGCGTCAGCACTGCACTACCGCCCGCGAGAAGAATACCCGCCCACTGCACCAACCCGAGCGGCTTCATTTGCTTTCCCCCGAGCATCTCGGCGGTCTCGCCCCTGCGGCCAGCCCAGGAAGTAGGTGCCGTTCGGGGTGAATGCGGCCGACCACCCTTTGCTCCGCGAAGCAAAATGGCCGGCTCCACGGACACCGCCCCTTCCAGGACGAGCCGGACAGCCGGCCACTTCCCGAGGAGCGCCAGGTCCGCGCTGCACTGGCCGATGGTTCTGTCAGGACTCGCGCCACCGAAGTTGAAACGAGTAATTTTCGTTCACGTGCTGGCCCGGAGGCTTGCGCTCCTGCGCAATGCCGGGAGCCGACACGCAGGCGCTGCAGGCGGCAGCGGTGCGTAGGCCGGCTTCCTAACGTTCCGGCGAACCAACGCCCCAAGCGACATGTCCCCAAGCGCGCTCATGCAGATAATAGAGGACCGTTTTCGTTGTGCTCTCGATGCCTACGATGGAAAGCGACCAGCCGCCTTCACGTCGCTTCGGCCGCCGGCTGGTCTGGATTACATGCAGCTTCCTTTTTGCAATACCTGCAAGGCGCGTGCCCTCATCTTCGGCCGCAAACCCGCTCAATCTCGATATCATGCTGTCGGGCGGAAACCAGAGTGGGCCCGAAGGCAGATCCTCATCGTGACGGCATAATAAGACCGTATATGCGACCGGTTGAACCGAACGCGCCGTAGATAAACCCGCTATCAACGTAAACCAGGCCGCCGCGGACTGCCTTCGGCGTACGCTGCTGCCACGTCACCATGACGCGGCGCTGATAGTCGTCCGCAATCTGCGGCGTGTCGGAATGATAAGCGGCAATCGATTTTTGCCAGCTTCCAGTGCGGCGATACAGCTCGTTCAGGAATCGCGCCGCGAAAGCTGTATTGGAAACGGGGTCGAAGGCTTGGTCGAGCGATGCGAACGCGTTTGGATGGTGCATCAGGTTGACCTGCATGCACCCGACGTCGATCGATTGCGCTCCTTGGGCCTGCAACGCGGCAACGGCGGCGACCGCCTGCGCCTTGGTGGCGAAGAACTGTCCGGCGCCGTCAGCACTGGTCGTCCAGGGCCACGGCCGCATTCCGCCGGTTCGAGAATTGGGGCGCCCACTTTCCACCTGCCCAATGGCGGCCAGCATCCCGGGTGGCGTGTGCCCTATTGCCTCCGCTTTCCGAATTGCCTGCTCGCATTGCGCGGACGGATCCCGAGGAGGGGCCGCATGCGCCGTGACCAGCCCCGCCAGGAACAGAAACACGCATAGCGCTGACTTCATAGCGGCGATATGCGTATAGATCGCGCGGCATGGCTAGCGGCGTGGCCCAAAAGGGCGGCACGGTGCCGGTCGTCGAGCCGCGACCGCGTTCAACCTGAGCACCCAATCGCGCACGACCTGCACGCGAACGTAGCAGGGCTTCACCAGCCGAACCTCCCGCAGCCCTTCGGGCGTGCGGACCACAATGAGCGCGTCGCGGGGCATTCCCCGCATGGCTTGGGCGAGCTGGTCGAGCGTCATGCCGATAGGCTAGCACGAACGAGACCAGAAAAGCCCCGCCAAAGCAGCCACTTGTGGAGAGCGCGACTGCCGGGTAGTTGCCGCATCACATGGTTACGGCTATGTTCTGGCAGTCCCGGCAGAAAGCCGCCCTTCGGGAGGGCGGCCAGTTAGGGAGAACTTTGCGACTATCGTGTCTGTAGTGGGTTAGATCCGGCGGGTTCAGGGTCCATCCGCTAGCCGGACCGCTCACCGGTGGGCAAGCATGGAATGCTCGAATCGGGCGGCTGGCATCGTCAAGGCTAATTTGGCGGCCGGCTTGATAAAAATCGTGGATAAATCGGCGTAAGAATGTGGATAAATCAGCGCGGGTAAGTCGCCTCCGCAGCATTTACCGCCAGCCGACATCAGTGGCTTGCAAAAGAGCCGCCCCGAAGGGCGCCCAGTCCAATGAAGGGAGGAAGTGGAGGGGTAACACCGACCGAAGTTCCACGTTCCCCGTCAAGAAGAATGGACCGACTCAAAACAGAGAAGCCGCCCCGAAGGGCGGCGAGAAGGAGGTCTTGAAGGCGAGTTAACGCCACGCCCAGTTGGCACTTACCCGCAGTCAGGCGGGCCCCATCTCTCCATCCCATCTCGACATCAGAAGCAAAAGGCGTTCGTTGGCCTCCGCCATCATGACGTAACTTTCCGCCAACGCTTTGCAGCTCCTCTTCAAGAGTGGATCACACAATGCGCGCGAGGGAGATCCAGGCCCAGCGCTCACTCGGTCGCGGATCATCGCCCTCCCTGGTTCGCCCCACCCATTTTGGTGGCTCCAGTAGGTCAGTGGCCTGGACTGGACGGTACTAATTGTTGGCACTCTGTAACTGCTGTCAACAATGCTGGCATTTTTGCTTGAGGCAACGTAAACTCAAACGTCGGCAACGATGGATCAATAGATGCGATCTGTATATGCTGAGCATCGATAAGCTGAGTCTTGCTTGGCGGGACTGACTGTAAGGTGAAATTCACCAATGTTATGCCATTGCTGTCATGGGCAAAAATCGCAGAATGCGCCGTATATGTTTGTGTACCCAGTGAGATTACCGCTGCACCCTCCTTTAAGTGTGACCATGTTGAGTCGCTTACGAGAACTGATGTAAGGCTATTCTTATCAAAATTGAACACTATCGCTATTCTGGCGTTGTACACATAGAGCATGCATTCACGCCTGCTCGGCGGTTCAATAACGGCGGCACCTTGCGTTCGCCACCAAATTGTGCCATCGATGGATTGTTTCGTATGCAGCGCGAGAGTGACCGGTAGAGCTGTCAGGATCGGTACAGCAATCATTTGCTCCCTCTGTCCAGGCCACCATTGAGGTGGACCCCACCTATGGGACCAATTTGGCCCGCTGCTTAGCTACAGCCCCCGTCCGGCTCTCGTCCTCCCTTCTTTCAAGCTAAGCATAAACCTCTTCCTGCTGTTGTGGCGGCTGTGGATCTGTGGGCAACGCGCCAGCGTTGTCCAAGCGAGGCGGCATATCCACAGCCGTGCCCGCCAGGCCGGCCCGCCACACCGCCATCGGCATGTGATGTCCCAGCGCCTGATGCGGGCGCAGCTCGTTGTAGAACTCCATCCACGCGCCGATCCCCAGCCGCGCTTCGCGCGCGTCCGCATAGTCCTTCAAGTAAACCTCCTCATGCTTGAGCGAGCGCCACAGCCGCTCGATGAACACGTTGTCCATCCACCGACCTCGGCCATCCATCGACACTGCAATCCCGGCCCCAAGCAGCGTGCCGACAAATGCGTCACCGGTGAATTGGCTGCCCTGGTCCGTGTTGAACACCTCCGGCCGGCCGTGTCGTCGCAGGGCGTCCTCTAGTGCGTCCACGCAAAACCCCGCATCCATCGTGTTCGACAGCCGCCACGACAGCGCCGCGCGGCTCCACCAATCCATCACTGTCACCAGATACAGGAACCCACGCCGCATCGGAATGTAGGTGATGTCCGCGCACCATACCTGGTTCACTCGCTCGATCCGCACGTCCCGCAGCAGATACGGGTAGATTTTGTGTCCAGGCCCTGGCTTGCTGGTGCGCGGCTTCGGCCCCAGCGCCGCGATCCCCATCACCCGCATCAGCCGCTGCACCCGCTTGCGGTTTACCTTCTCCCCGCCCGTGCTCAGCGTCGCCGCGATCCGCCGCGAGCCATAGAACGGCCACGCGACGAACACCGCGTCAATCCGTCGCATCAGTAACAGCTCATCCGCGTCATGCTCCGGCTTCGCCCGATAAACACCCGAGCGCGCCAGCCCAAGCAACGCGCATTGTCGCCGTACTGAGAGCTGTCCGTGGCCGCGATCGAGCATCGCTCTCCGGCCCGCCGCGCTCATCTGCCGGACCTCCGCGCTAAAAAATCCCGCTCCACTACCAGCTCGCCGATCTTGGCGTGCAGTGGGGCGATTTCCTTCGCCGACTGTCCATCGCCTATCCCGGTCCGGAAAACCCGCTCGGCATGCTCCAGTAGCTGCTTCTTCCAGGCGTAAATCTGCGTCGGATGCACCTGGTAACGCACCGCCAGCTCGGCCACTGTCGCGTCTTCCCTCAGCGCTTCCAGGGCGATCTTCGCCTTCAGCGCGGCATCGATCCTGCGTCGGGTTCTGCTCATGTTCCGCTCCGTGTAGCATGGACGGAACCGGTTCGGTTTATAGCTTAGCGGGTGGTCCCAAATTCGGGGTCCACTTCCCTTATCCTGGAAAAGAGCCGGCGGCGGGACGTACGGGCCGTCGATTTTGGCCGTTATCGCCTGGTTCACCCGGTCTCGGCGTCAGGTAAGTGCGGCGATATCGTCATGGGCTGTCAGAAATACGCTTTCGAAGCGACGCTTGGTCGAGGCGTGGCTAGTGGACGGCACACAGTCACGCCGGGTTCGGCGGCGGCGTATTCCGCCACAGAGCCCTCCCCGTATTCCCCGGCCTCCCTCCCACCTGCTGACCAGATCGACGCCGGCTATGTGCGCAGACAGATTGTCGTGTTGCGGCAGCAGCGTCAGTCCGTAGGCGCCGATCTGCTCGCTGCGGTGTGGGACGCCCTGGAAGAATCCGAGCAAACCAACGATGCCCTGCGCGCCAGACTTGCCCCTGGAAGCGCCGCAGGTCGCTCCATCGCGACCTTCTTGGCCTGGCCCGGTGCCGGCACACGCAGGTCCGCCGCCGCCTTGGCCCATACGCGCGCGAGGTAGGGATGCGTCAACGCCTCGCTTTCGTCGCCATAGAGCAGAACAATGTCTCCGGCTTCCGCCTGTTGTTTGCGCAATTGCAGACGCAGGCCGACCCGTTCGATCTCCTCGGCGGTCTGACGTCCCTTCAGCGTGTGTCGCGGTCGTCGCCAACGGAACTTTTTTTGCGCAGCGCCTTGGATAATTGCGACCGGCTGATGCGAACGCCCTCACGCGCTTCGATCTCGGCGCGCAGCCGGGGGATCGTCCAGTTGCGCCGGTCGGCCACGGGTTCCTCCAGTAAGGGCGTGACGACGCGCAAAGCCGCTTCACTCTTCACCGGGGCCGGGCCAGGTGCCACGCTGGCCCTCAGCGCCTCGATGCCGCCGCTCATGAAGTCACTGCGCCACAGGCGAACCGTGTCTTGGCGCGCGCCGAACGCCTCGGCAATCCGCGGGATGGTCGTGGCCTTGCACGAAGCCGGCATTGATGTGACGGCGCTGGATCGCATCGTCTCTGCGGCCGGAGAGGATCTGCTGCGCATGATCCGACGTTTTTTAGAAACGACACGTCGCCTTAAAGATCGACAGCTCTGAAATCAAAATTGGGTGGCAGCGCTCGGGAGGATCGCAGCGGCGATCGCCGCACAACGACCGGCGAATGGGGGCGCGTCTGTTGAGGTTGAGGCATCCGCATAGTCGGCCAGATCCATCAGCGCTGCACCATCAGTCCGCAAGCGGAAGATTCCAGGGTCTGGCCACCTTAATAAACGCTCGGTCAAGCAGGGCGTTTGTCTCCCCCAACTCCGCCACAAGCCGCTCGCACGTCCGCCAGCGCATACCCTTGGGTCTGTCCGCAAGGCGTGTCGATGCCGTATTCGCCGCCCAGCTTGCGGTAGAGCCGCCGGGCACGGCTATGCATCCGGTCCATCTCATGATGTGCTTCTCTCGCCAGGTTGACCGCCGCCAAAAGGCCCGTTTTTGAAACGCCTCCTGCGCTGTCGGATCCGAACTGGGCGCTGCCGCGCTTTCTGTCGCGAGAAACCTGCTCGTCGCAGGACACGCGAGAGGCTCGCGGGGTGCAGGTGCTTGTTGAAGCGTGCTTCAATGAGGCGGCAGAGTTCCGGCAGTGTCCACGCCGACAACCCGAGTTCGGGATCAGGCCCGGCCAGGATGATCTGCAACAATTCCTGCAGCTGCGCCGCGGTCAGCTTGTCCGGCCGCGGCTTCGGTCGATCACACCGTGTGAGCGCATCATGAACCCGAAAGCCCACTCTGGCCAGCGCTGGCCGAGGGTCATCCCTGGATCGCGACGCAGCAGGTGGCTGGATCCCCACGGCGCCGTGCTTCTTGCGGTTTCGCAACTTCCGCACTATCTATGGGACGAGAATAGCCGCCGCGCGTTCTGGTCGTAGACGACGAGCATCTTGTGGTGGAAACCATCGCTGCCGCCCCCGATGAGGAATACAGTGTCTCGACCGCCGGACGTGTCGCCGGCGCTGTCCGCCAACTTCGTGAAAACCGAGTTCGCGGTGGTCCTGCTTGACTGCCTGCTCACGGCACATCGGCGAAGTCATCGCAGCCGCTGAAGCGCGCGAAGCTGCGGTCATCCTCATATCCGGCGGACCCCAAGTGGATCGAAACATTCTCGGCGGATCGCCAACTGTTTCTCGGGAAGCCCTTCAGCATCGACGAGCTACACAAGACGTTGCGAGCCGTGCTCGCCTGAGCCGCACGGGTAGAAAACGGGAGCGGGAGTGGTGATGAACACCCTTGATGACTTGCGGGCCGAGTGGATTGAGCTGAGGAGAAATCTCAGTCGCCACATCGCCTACCTTGAGGCTGGTAATCCTATACGTCCTATCGGCCAGGGCCCTAGCACCAACGGCCTCCCGTCAAGGAACGCTCGCTGGTTCCTCCGGCCCCGCCGGGCTTAAGGTTTATTCGTCAACGTGGCCAACCGGCCTGTTTTCCGCCATGCTCTGTTCATAAATCTGACAAAACAGGCTACCAGAAAGGCGCCTATCTAGGTTAGGAGGAGAAAATGCGTTTCGGCGCGGCAATGCTGATCGGCGCGGCCACGCTACTTTCCGCCTGCGCCGGGCAGTCTGGAGGCTACGCGCCAAGTAATGGTGCCGCTTCGTACTATTCCTACTACGGACACGCCACGCCGGCTTGGTACCCGGATGAACCGGGCTATTACGGCCCGGAATACGCCGCGCCGGCCTATCCCGGGTATGCGGATGAGCCGGGCTATTATGGCCCGGGTAACTACGGTCCCGGCGTGATCATTGGCGGGGGTGGCTTCTGGGGGAACGGCTACGATCGGGATCGTTACTGGTATCATCGGCACCGCGACTGGGATCGCGATCGGGCATGGCAGGAAAACGAGTTACTTCGGCACCAGAACGAAGCGCAGACCCAAGCTAAAGCTGGGCAACAAATACAGCAGCAGAAGGCGCAAGCGCAGGCTGCTCAGGCCCAAGACTGGCAACAACTACAGCAGCAAAAGGCTGAGGCTTAGCAACAGCTACAGCAGCAGAAGGTTCAAGCGTGGCAGCAGCTACAGCAACAGAAGGCTGCTCAGGCCCAGGTCTGGCAACAGCTACAACAGCAGAGGGCTCAAGCGCTGGCAGCGCAGAACCAAGCGATCTGGCAGCAGAAAGCGGCCCAGTATCAATGGTATCGGCAACATTTGCCAAAATAAGACAGCTGTTCGAGCCGTCCGCCCTGGCGTGCAATCTAATTATCAACTAACCATGTGTCGGCCCAGAGGCAGCCGCGGCTGCAAGGCTGGTCCAAACGCAGCAGCCAGCGCCTTATTATACGCCCAGTCCATGGCGAACATGAACTGCACCCGAGTGGGCGCGTTCACGAACTGCACCGCCGACTGACACCGAACCTGTCATCCTTCCCGTGTGCGCCCTCGAGGCGCCCGAATGGCTCTCGGGAGGTCTCCCGTTGATACGCGCCTGATGCGAACTGTGGGGTGCTGATGCGGATCCCATGATCAACGCGTCACCATGACCTGCGTGCGCTTCTGTGCTCTCGTGCTTGTTGATTTCTTGCGCATGTCTGCTGTGTGTGATATATGACGTGGCTGTCAATCGACACTCAAAACGAGGTTCTTTCTCGCTTTTGGTGCTGGGCCGCGTCGTTTCTGAACTATTTTTTTACATTGCAGATCAGCATCAGGCTGCCGCGAGGACCCGATGCCGGAGCACGTCCAGATTGGCGCGGCCAAACATCGTTCTCTTGATCATCTTGAGCCGAACGATCTGTCCTTCCGCTGAGCTGGTTGTCCAAGGGAGATAAAGTGCGGCACTGAGAGCTTCATGGTCCTTACGCAGGCTCTCAGCAAACCCAGCAAGCAAGGTTTCATCCGCAGCCGCCAGTACATCACTCAGGTTTTCGTTGCTTTTGCGCCGGAACAACAGATTCAGCCGCTTTCCGCAGGCGATCCGCGCAATCGATGCACAAGGCCGGTCCTGTATCTACGTGCCGGTCAAAGAGAACGGACGAGTGGTCGAAAGCATTCGGTTCGAAATGGTGAACGATGAAACCTGACGCGGCCAGCACCTCATCGGATACGCCCTCCGATTCTCTCCCGGTGGATGAGCCGAATGTAGACCCGCAACAACCTTGCTCAAACAGCAGATCAAGGAACTTGAAGGCACCCGTCGCGATCAGCTGCAACGGGCGTCCGGAGAAGGACGTCAGGCAATGGTTCATCTCCTCGCCAGAGTTGTCGGCATCGGCCTCGAGACGGCGGACATGCTCGTGCACGAGGTATTCAGCCGCCCGCTGCGCGATCGCCGTGCGGTCGCGCGATACGCGAGCCTGACGGGAGCCCCGGATGAAAGCGGCCAGAAACGGCGCGACGCGGGCTGGCCAAAGCCGGGAACCCGCGTGTGCGCCGAGGCATGATCCAATTGGCCTGGCGCTTTCTGTGGCTTCAGAAGGACAGCCCCTTGGCTGAATGGTATCGCGTGCGCACGGCGGATGCCCGTGGTGATACGCGCAAGACTATGATCGGGGCACTGGCGCGAAAGCTACTGATCATGCTTTGGCGCCTCGTCACCACCGGTGAAACAGCCGGGCTTGTCCTCCGCCCAGCTGCTCCATGATGGCGCCGGATACATTCGCTGAGTTTCTGCGGTCTTCGCCACACGCCTAGCAGACCGCAGATGACAGTCCGAGGTGGCGGCACCCCGCGTCGGCACATGGCCCTTTTGCGCCGCCCTGTAGAATGGGCCCGCCGCCCCGGAGCCTCGTCGCTGATGCGCATAACTGCATCATGGTTTGGGCCAGGACACGGCCTACCGAATACAAGTTTGTGGCGCGCTGGCCGCGCCTGATGGCGAGCTCCCCTCGGATCATGTCATGCCAACCGCCGGCTTACCGCGGACCACCCCGCCGATGAACAAGCGTAACCTTCCCATTGCACTTGACACGATGCCTCATACAGGTGCCGACCTTGTGACCGGCTGCCCAGCAAAAGCGCGGGTTTGCCGCCGCTCCGGGCCGCCAGTTGCGAAACTCGGGCTAGTGCGGCGGCGGCAACGATCAATGCCACAATGTATGTCGAATCGAATGGCTGGCTGGTGGCCGCTTTGAGCAGACATTTGAGCAGACATCAGCCGATCCCCCGGACCACCGCGGCGCCGCGCGGGCTGATCCGCAACACCGATTCCTGCAACAGCACATCGACGCCGAGACTGCGGCCCGGCGGATCGACCAGGAAGAGCGATTGGATGACGACCAGAAAAAAATAGGTCCAGGGCCATTCCCCAGGTGCCGAGTAGAGGCCGAGCCACAGATTGACTCCCATTGCCACCCCGGCCAGCGCGCCGAGCCGGCTGCAGAAGCCGAGCATCAACGAAATACCGATGGCCACTTCGGTCAGATACACGAGCGGCCCGAAGACCGCGATGTTGGGCAGCACAATGTGCGCCACCAGTTCACCCTGCAGCGGGATCGCGGCGTGAGCGGCCTCCTGCTTCATCCAGTAGATCAGACCGCCATAGTTCGGCGGGATCTTCCATAGCGACTGCTGCCACCACATCACGCCGACAATGAAACGGAGCAGCCAGATAGCGACATCTCGAACCGTGCGCTGTCCCGGCTGCTGCCTGATGACCATGGCGGCGATGACGCAGCTACCGAGCAGCAGCAACCAGAAGGGTGCGGTCGGCCATGCCGGCTTAGTCAGAAAGCTCAGCGCGTCGTAAACAGGGTTTGGTCGCATTGCAGATCACTCCCGATCCGCCGCGCTCCGGGCGGGTCCCCGGATTGCGGTGGCGGCCGATGTACCCGCCTTTCCCGCCGCGTCCAGGCATCAGGACGATAACCTTTGGGCATTGGCTGGCTCCGGTCTGATCGGGGATGCTGCGGCTGGTGGCCCAGTGCCGCCAACGTTCAGTCCAAAAGAGCATCGGGCCTCTGCCAGCCTCTACCCGGCAGGCCGAAAGGAAGGGTGCAGCGAGCACCGGATGACGCGTGATGATGCCTGACCGCCCCGCGCAATCCGATCGCCTCGCGTCAGGCGGGGCTCGACGGCGCCGAGCCGCACACCCCGCGCGGCTGCCCGGCCCAAGCCTGGTCCGTCGCCTGCACGCTCGAAGCCTGGGTCCGGCTGGAGCGAATTGCGAGCCGGTCTCGCCGCACCATTGCACAAGCTGCCTAAAGGAGAACAAGGATGAATTCTGAACGGAACCGCCTGGAGGCGCAGCGTCAGGGCCGGGAGAACTGGCGCCTGTGGGGCCCGTATCGCCGAGCGCGCCTGGGGAACGGTGCGCGAGGACTACAGTGCCCGCGGGACTGCCTGGGAGCATTTCGACCACGATCAGGCCCGCTCGCGCGTCTATCGCTGGAACGAGGACGGCTTGGGCGGCATCTGCGACAGCGAGCAGCGCCTCTGCCTGGCGCTCGCGCTGTGGAACGGGGTCGATCCGATCCTGAAGGAGCGCGCCTTCGGCTTGACCGGCAACCAGGGCAACCACGGCGAGGATGTCAAGGAATATTACTTCTACCTCGACGCCACGCCGTCTCATTCCTACCTGCGCTATCTCTACAAATATCCGCAGCGCGGCTATCCCTACCGGGAGCTCGTCGAGGAGAACGGCCGCCGCTCGCGCAGCGAGCCGACATTCAACCTGGCCGATACTGGCGTCTTCGAGGAGAACCGCTACTGGGACGTCGAGGTCGCCTACGCCAAGGCCACAACCGACGAAATCCATGTCGCGATCACTGCCGCCAACCGCGGGCCGAAGCAAGAAACGCTCCAGGTCCTGCCGACTCTATGGTTCCGCAACGACTGGAGCTGGGGCGGGGAGACCGAGCGGCCGCGCACGCGGGCCACCATCCCCGCCCGCGGTGCCGCGTGGGCGATTCGAGCGGACCATGCGGCGCTGGGTAGCTATCACCTCTACGGCAGGGAGGATGCCGAGCTGCTTTTCACCGAGAACGAGACCAACGCGATGCGGCTGTGGGGCGTCCCAAACGCGACGCCGTTCGTCAAGGACGCATTCCACCGCTACGTAATCGATGGCGATGCCGGAGCGGTCAATCCAGACAAGCTCGGCAGCAAGGCGGCCGCGCAGCATATCCTGAGCGTTCCCGCGGGCGAAAGCGCCACGATCCACCTCGTCCTGTCGGCCGACCCGCTCGTTGCGCCTTTCGGGCGCCAGCGCTCGATCTTTGAGCAGCGCCGGTTGGAGGCGATGGAATTCTACGAAGAGCTGCTGCCGGACGCCGCTCCGCGCGACCGGATGATCCTGCGCCAGTCGCTCGCCGGCATGATCTGGAGCAAGCAGTTCTTCCATTACGACGTCGCGCGCTGGCTCTACGGCGACCTGCTGCCGCCGCCGGACACGCGGAAAGCAGGACGCAACTGCACCTGGCGCCACCTGAAGGCGAGCGACGTGATCTCTATGCCGGACTGTTGGGAATATCCTTGGTTCGCGGCCTGGGACCTGGCCTTTCACTGCGCTGGGCTGGCGCTGGTCGATGTCGATTTCGCCAAGGATCAGATCGAGCTGCTGCTGGGCGACAGGTACCTGCATCCAAAGGGCCAGATACCGGCCTACGAATGGGCGTTCGGTGATGTGAATCCGCCGGTCCTCGCCTGGGCTGTGCTCAAGGTCTTCCGCGCCGAGCGGGTCCAGCGCGGTCAGGCCGATACGCGGTTCCTGCAGCGCGTCCTGCACAAGCTGCTGATGAACCTGACCTGGTGGGTGAACCAGAAGGATCGCGACGGCAAGAGCGTGTTCGAGGGCGGCTTCCTCGGACTTGACAACATCTCGGTCTACGACCGCTCGCAACCGCTGCCCGAGGGCTACCGCATCGAGCAGGCGGACGCCACTGGCTGGATGGCGATGTTCGCGCTCAACCTCACCGTCATCTGCCTGGAGCTGCGTGCAGAGGACAACGACTACGAGGGGATCGCCATCCAGTGCTACAAGCAGTTCCTGGCGATCGCCAACGCTATCAGAGGACCTATGAACCAGGGCGCGTCGCTCTGGGACGAAGAGGCGGGCTTCTTCAAGGACCTGATCGTCGGGCCCAATGGCCGGCCGCAGCGCATCGACGTGTTCTCCTTTGTCGGGGTCATCCCGTTGTTTGCGTCCGAGGTCGTCGACGAGCGGCTGCTGATGAACGCCCCGCGCTTCGTCCAGGTCATGGACGAACACGCCGGAGGCCTTGTTCGACGGCCACGAGATCTGCGCCTGCCCAGCCAGGGTGAACGAGCGGGGCGAACGGCTGCTCTCGCTGGTTGATGACACGATGCTGCCGCGCATGCTCCGACACATCCTGAACGAGGAGGAGTTCCTCTCGGCCTACGGCGTCCGCGCTGTATCCAAGCGCCATGCCGAGCACCGCGATCTCGGTGTGATCCACGGCATCGGTCAAGCGCTGATCGAATACGTGCCGGGCGAGTCGAGTTCCGGGCTGTTCGGCGGCAACTCGAATTGGCGCGGCCCGATCTGGATGCCGACCAATTTCATGCTGCTGCGGTCGATCGAAAAGTTCCACCGCTTCCTGGGCGACGGCTACATGGTCTCGGTACCGTGCCTGTCCGACGAGCCTATGTCGCTGCAGGACGTGTCGCGGAGGCTTTCCGAACGTCTGGTCGACATGTTCCGGCCGGACCGCGAGGGGCGGACGCCGGCGCTCGCAGGAATTCCGCTCGCCGCTTCCGACCCGCACTGGAAGGACCTGCTGCTCTTCCATGAGTACTTCCACGGCGAGACGGGGCAGGGCCTGGGCGCGATGCACCAGACTGGCTGGACCGGGCTGGTCGCAAATCTCGTCCAACGCGCCTACCGCGATGGAATCCCGCAATACTGGCGCACGCAGGCGGCGGCATGAACCGGTCCAGTGCCGCTGGTGAACGCGGTCTCGCAGAGACCCTGATCGGGAGAGGCTTCGTCGCTCCGCTTCGCGCGTCTTGACCAATCCCGGGAATATCGGCCTCCGCGTTATCGCCTCCATGCATAGCCGGTATTTCCGTCCCCGTTTGCGATTGGCCATGTTTTCGCGTGCCTAACCCTACGTGCCTAACCCTAAAGGAGCTTCTCATGCTGAACCGCATTCCCGCCATCACCAGCGCGGCCATTCTTGCGCTCTCGCTGTCGGCGCCGGTCTTTGCGCAGAGCACCTCGTCGGCCTGGGGAGATGCCAATAATGGCAACGGCCTCTACCACCAGAGCAATGGTGCCGCGACGGGTCAGGACACCAACGAGAACGGCTACGGCCTCTATCACGAGAGTAATGGTGCCGCGACGGGTCAGGACACCAACGAGAACGGCTACGGCCTCTATCACGAGAGTAATAGTGCCGCGACGGGTCAGGACACCAACGAGAACGGCTACGGCCTCTATCACGAGAGTAATGGTGCCGCGACGAAGAAACCTGTTCAGAGCCAGCAGTAACCCCGACGAGCAATCGGGTTCCGAGTCCGGTCGCGGTCGTGGAGCAGGAGTCGCGTCGCGATCGCTCCGGCACCGTCTTGGTATGAAACTATCGCGAAGGGGGATGCTCCATCATGCTCGGTCTGATCAGCGGCATACGCATCACCATGCGGGCTACGGAGGCGTTGCTCGCACCGTGGCTGTCGCTGCTAATCCGCCTATGGCTGGCGCAGGTGTTCATCATCGCTGGCGTCCATCAGATGATCGGCCACGCGGGCGAGCAGGCCATGATCGGCTGGCAACCGGCGCTATTGCACGAAATAACCAGCTCGGATCCTGGGATCGCCGTACAGGCCATCTGCCCGGTGCTATTGGCCATCGGTCTGTTCACTCGGCTGACAGACTGCGGCACTCGTTCTCCAAGCCCTGTTCCTGCCGGTTGCGGGCGTGGGGCCGGAGGCACGGCTGTTCTGGGCCGCCTTGCTTATGTCGCTGATCGTGTATGGCGCCGGACCATTCTCGGTCGATCGACTGCTCAGCCGCGGAGCACACAGCAGCGCGGTACCAGGAGCAGCGCTGATCGTCGCCGCTTCCGGCTGGATCACCCGCCACGTCGGCCCGGTGTTTCTCCTGGCAGCACTGATTCTGCTGCTGATCTCGCGCCCCCAGCTCTCGTCGGCCGATGTGCGGCCCTACTGGGTGCTGCTCCTGGCCGTGGTCGTGGTGCGCGCCGCGGGGCGGCTCAGCAACTGGCTCGCCGATCCGCCTGCGGGCGCGAAACCGGCAACGCTCTCCCACGTGGTCGTCGTCGGCGGTGGCTTCGGTGGAATCAGCGTCGTGCGCGGCCTCCGCGGTGCCCCGTGTCGAATAACGCTAATCGATCGGCGCAACCACCACCTCTTCCAACCTCTCCTCTATCAGGTGGCGACAGCGAGCCTTTCGCCAGCGGATATCGCGACGCCCATCCGCGGTATGCTCCGGAGCCAGGACAATGTGCGGGTGCTGCTGGCCGAGGTGACGGGCATAGAGGCGAAGGACAAAGCCGTGATCCTCAGCCGCGGCCGCATCATTTACGACTACCTCATCCTCGCGACCGGCGCGCGCCACAGCTATTTCGGCCGCGACGAATGGGCACCCTTCGCTCCTGGCCTCAAGAGCATTGAGGACGCCACCGACATGCGCGCGCGCCTGCTCCGCGCCTTCGAGGAGGCGGAGAACGCGGAGACCGATTCCGACCGCGATGCCTGGCTCACGTTCGTGATCGTCGGTGGCGGGCCAACCGGCGTCGAGCTGGCCGGCGCCATCGCGGAACTCGCGGCGCATGGGCTGGAGGGGGAATTCCGCACCATCGACCCGTCCAAGGCACGGGTCGTGCTGGTGGAGGCTGGGCCACGGCTACTGGCAACCTTCCCGGAGACCCTGTCACGTGAAGCGAGCAGAGCGCTGGAGCGCCTGGGGGTAGAGGTGAAGACCGGCAGAAGGGTAGAGGTCGTCGCCGCTAATCAAGTAGTGGTCTCCGGCGCAAACTTGCCGGCGCGAACGGTCTTCTGGGCCGCGGGCGTCATGGCCTCCCCAGCGGCAAGGTGGCTGGAGGTGTCTGCGGACCGCGCGGGCCGCGTGCCGGTCGGACCGGATCTGTCGGTGCCGGGATGCGAGAGCGTGTTCGCGATTGGCGACACGGCGTCCTCACAGGGTTGGCGGGGTCAGCCGGTGCCGGGCCTGGCCCCCGCGGCGAAGCAAGGCGGGGCCTACGTCGCGCGGATCATCCGGGCACGGCTAGTGGGCGCGCCCCCGCCCGGGCCATTCCGCTACCGGCATCTCGGCAGCCTGGCAACCATCGGTCGCCAAGCAGCCGTAGCCGATTTTGGTTTCATCCGTCTGCGAGGCGCGCTCGCCTGGTGGCTCTGGGGTGCCGCGCACATCGCATTCCTGGTCGGCGGTCGGAATCGGGTGATGGTGATGCTGGATTGGTTGTGGGCCTATCTTACGTTCCGCCGTGGGACGGGGTTGATTACGGAAACCGGTAGCGTGGCACTGCTGGAGGATGGCGCGGCGAAGGCGCCCGGCCGGGCGGGCGCGACCGGGTGAGCGGTGACGCTGGTCGGAGACAGCGGAGAGAACGGTACGCAGCAGCAAAGTTCAGCGGCGCGTCAGCGCGTAGGATGACCCTCCCCTCCCGCCCCGTTTGTAAATGATCATTGTCACAAAATGACATTATTCTGCTGTCCGAGCGCCTCCGAGTGCGACTCTGATAATGGGTTCTATACTTTCGATTTCGGTCAGACCGGCTTTGTATTCCGCTTCTACAAGTGGGATCATGGGATGGAAGCTTTTGCGGTTGGCCGTCTCCACGAAAACAATACCTTCTTGCGAGATAGGCCGGCCAAAATTCTCTTCAGTCAACCCTTGTCGTAGGCGACGTAGTCCGCCAAGGCGACCGTGGCGGCGCCTATGTAGGGGGTCCCGAGATGAAGTTACAAGCCCCTGCCTTGATCGGCTGCGGAGTCCAAAGTCGAGCGCGACAAAGCCGCTGCGCATCTTATGATCCGCTGGAAGGGCGGCGCACTCGATGAAATAAGCTTGGCGTTGCCACGTTCGCGGCCGGCGACCATCCGCACCGACGAGGACACGATCGCGCTCATTCGCAGGTTGGCCCACTGTTACCCCGACAGCGTCATTGCTGGCATCCTTAATCGGCAGGGGCGTTCCAGCAGCGCCGCATCGGTCATGGGACCGACCGGCCCCGGACGTTGCGGCGCGGCGGCCTGTTGCGGAACCCGGTGCCGATACACGGTGGCACGCGGCACGCGCCAGGTCCGGCACACCGAGGCGAGGCCGTACGGCTTGCCGCTCATCGGTGAGATGGTACGGCTCATGGCCTCGGCCTCCGCCGGGCCAAAGGGCGGCCAGCCTCCAACGCGGCGATCTTCTCGTCCAGCAGCTCGCGTTCGATCATGACTTCGCCGAGCTTGGCCTTGAGGCGCTGGCTCTCCAGTTCCGCGCCGTCGCCGGGCCGGCTCGCCAGTGCGGCTTCTCCCGCCGCCAGAAACCGGCCGGGTCCGGCAACATCAGTCTCTTGCACTCGCCCACCAACGTCCGGCCGCTCTGTCCTGACTTGCTTCACCGATCATCCCTCCTGTGGATGCCGCCCGCATACGGGATGTCTCATGCAACTGTGGAGCGGGGGACTGTGCGCTTTGGCCAAGCTCGCACAACCAATTCTTTTCGGAGACTTCGAGCTGTGGGCCGCACAACCGCATTCTCCGGAGTCGGGTTCGGTTTTGACAGCTCACCGGTCTGGCATCGCCGACCGACGTCTGGAATTGCACGGGTTTCGAGCTTCATTGGATTGGACTCTTGCGTCGAGGCCTTTCTGCACAGCTTCGTGGTCACTGGGCCGTTTAGGTCATTTCATTAGCATTCCGCCATGCCTGCGCGACTGTAACGCTCGATAACGGACGGGCCATGGGGCGGGCGGGCCCCATAGCTCCGCCTTCAACGCCGGAAAAATTCAACGAAATTGCAATGAGATCGGACCGCTTCGTTAATCATCGGGCGGATGTTGCACCCGCCACCTGATCTGAGCCGGGTTCCCGACCGACCAACCGCTATCCGGGGCAGAAGACATCCCCGAATCTGAAAAATATTGATGTACAGTTTCGGGGATGTCTTCTTCCTCGACCACGTGCGTCACTTCCGGCGCAACCCGTAGCGTCTCGGGCTGGGTCCCGTCAGTGAACCGCTCGACCTGCCAGTGCACCAACTCGCCGAACTTGGCCGATAGCTCGGCTTTCATCGCGCGCACATCGGCCTCGGGACAGCTCGACCATTGCAGCGCGGCCCCCTGGCCGGCCCGCTGCCAGCGCACGCGAGCCCACGGCTCGCGGTCGTACTTCACCCAATCCCGCAGCCGGTTCCAGATGTCGCCGTACCATTCGCCCCACCGCGCGCGCGCACTGCTCGCAGCCTTGTCGGACGGAAACAGGTCCTCGTGCATCGTCGCCATGGTGACAGCGTTGAGATGCACCGGTTACGCAGTACCATGTCGCCCAGACGCCCCGGGCGCTCCTGCCGCCAGGTGGTCACCTAAGTCACCACCTCGACCGGCGGCGCCACGTTGCCCAACAGGATATTGCGTACCGGGTTGAGCGCGGTCCGCATCACCGAGCGTGACCGAGCGAGCGCCTGCGATATGCTGCCGAGCAGGTGGTGCTCGCACTCGGCCTGCATCTCCCGATCCTCGTACCCCAGCACGGAAACCTCGAGCCCAGTGCCGTCCGCCAGCAGCGCGCGGCCGCGATGCGCCACCGGCGGCGCCATCGACGGGCTGCGGCCCGTTTTCGCCCGCACCAGCCTCGCGACTTCGCGCGTCGGCGGTCGGATGCCGTCCTGCACTACATGCAGCGACACATCGCGGAGTTCGTCGTCTCCGGCATTTTGTAGATGATGGCGGGGCGGAAGCATTCCCGGCACGCCATCGGCCAGTTCGCCTTTCAGCGACTTGAAAGAGACCAGGCTCACGCGATCCTGCCCCAAGGCCTGAAGCCCGAGGAAGCGGTTCAGATCCAGACGCTTGCTTTTGCTCCGCGCTACTGTGGTCTTTGCGAAGCCCCCGAGCACGAGATGCGTCTCGGCATGAGGCGCGATCACCTCGGGCGGCTTGCGCTCGACCACGCGCGGGAAGAACTGCCGCACGGTCTCGATCTGCGGCGTGCCGTTCACCAGCAGCACCGGTATCTCGCGCGCCCAATCCGCCACCTTCAACGTCGTGTGCACCACGATGTCGCGGGAGACGCCGCGCCTGGTGGTGGTGGTCTCGATCGTGATCCGGCCCGGCCCGGTGCCGTCGAACACCTCCTGCATGATCGAGACCGCGATCACCAGCTTGCTGATCTGCCCATTGATCGCTTCGTTAGCCACTGCCTCTCGACGGGCCTTAAGCGACATGCCGGGCACCATCACGGACTCCACCCTGCGGCGGCGGATCAGGCGGATGGCTTCGACAAAATTCTCCTGGCGAAGGCCCACGGACCGCAATGCCTCGGCACTCAGATCGCCATCCTGCTCGCAGGCGTTGTTAACAGCCCAGCCGAACCATTCGAGCTTGCGCGTTGCGGCTTCATCCGGCTCGCCGTCATGCCGCACCGGCCATTTCGCGAGAGCGGTCGCGCCGAAGCACTCCAGCGTCAGCGGAAAAATCCAAACCCCGTGCGGGGTGAAATCCTCCTCGACCACCAGCCGGCCGATGTCTTTCGCAACCTCCTTGGGCAGCGGGTGGAACAGCCAATTACTCGAACCCACCACCACCTTGGCCTGGGCAGCCCGCCGTTTCATTTGTTGATAGGGGCAGGTTGCGAAGCTCGGGCAATGCGGACCGTCGAGCGTGCCGCACACCGATTTCGCCACATGTTGGTCTGCCTTCAACGCCTCGGCCACGTCTTCCAGGTGCGAGCAGAGATCGGTTGGTTTCGGATCGAACGGATCGCCCCGCCCGACCAACGGCGCGACGTGGATGCCGAGATCGCGGTAGCGTTCAACCACCTGCGCGCCCAGCACCTGATGCTCCGGCACCAGCACGATCTGCCGGCGCGGTTCCTCGCGAGCGAAGCGCGCGGCAGCTTCGGTCTTGCCGGTCCCGCCCTGGCCGCTCATCAGGATTTGCATCGGTTGCTCGCATTCCTCCGGAGTCCGGTAGAACTCCAGCATGGTTTGGGCGTGGAAAGCATGGGCCTGCGTCAGGGTCGCGGTCGGCAGCCGTCTTGGCGGTTCGCACCGTCGCAACGATGAACGATCGTCATTCCGGCGTGCCAGCACCGCATCGATGCACGCACGCACCGCGTCAGGGCCGCGCTGCACCAGTAGCTCGTCGCCATCCTTGATGCCCTCCGGCGGGAACACCAGCCAGACGTTTACTTTCCGCGCACGGTGCGCCTCGGCCGCGGCCTGCGCATGTTTGTGTCCGACGTCGCCGTTGTCGCCGAAGATGACCAGGTTGGTGCCCGGTCCGTAGAGCGGCTTGCGGAGCGACCCGTCGTTCAGGCTGGCATCGGAGCGCCAGCCCATCACGGCGTGCAGCGCGACCGCTTTCTCGGGGCCCTCGCTCAGCAAGACCCAGTCGCCGGGCACGCGCGCGGCAAAGCTCGCCGGCACATGCGAGGCGCCACGGCCGAATGTCACCTTCGGCGATTTGACCGGCGCCTTACCTCCGGTCGCAGGATCGATCAGGATCGCCTGCAGCCGGGCGACGCGCCTACCCTCAAAGCACGGCACCAACAGCGCGGGAAAGGTTTTGCGCGTCTCCCCGGACCACACGGCTGGATGGAAACGCAGTTCTTCTGGCAGAGGCAGGTCGCCGAACCTGCGCGCTTCGCGCAGATAGCGTTCGGCAAGCGTGCCGATGATCGGCCGGCTCTTCTCGAGCAGCTTCGCTGCGTAAGTGCCCGTGCCGCGTTCGCGGCGAGGAGAAGTGTCAAATCGGTTGGACAGATCGCCCGCGCGTTCCTTGGCTTCGGCGAAGCTCAGACCCTCGATGCGACGCAGGAAATCAATCGCGTCGCCGTGCGCACCGCACCCGAAGCAATGGTAGTGGTCGTCTTCGTAAATCGTGAAGCTCGGGGTCTTCTCCTCATGGAAGGGGCAACATGCCTTCCACAGTCGCCCAGCGCGTTCGAGCTTGGCGTTACGGCCAACCAATGACGCGAGACTGACGCGGCTCCTGAAATGCGGCGGGTATGGCGGATAGGGTTGGTTCCCCGACGCGGCGGCCTTGTAGTCTGACTGCTGGACAGACAGAGCCTGTCCAGCTAACACGCAACTCGCACGCAACACCTGCTAAGCCCTTGAGTGGGCGTGCGGGATTTGCTTATTTCTGCCGGCCTAAACCTCTGGAATCACTTGACTACTTTCACCTTGCCAAGGTTGGGGTCGTGGGTTCGAATCCCATCGCCCGCTCCAGTCCATCACTGTGTCCGACCCGGAGACATGGGTGACAGTCTGTTCTTAAGACATGGGTGACAACCTCGTGCCAAAACGGGTTGTCGAGTGGTTGCAAGGTCCTCTGATGTCGCCGAGATCGTCGTGCATGAAGCTGACCAGCCAAATGCCGTCATCGACTTGCTTGATGCCAAGCTTCTGGCCGGCGAGCACGGTGGAGATGTGATTTCCTTGCGGTGCATGCAGATCCGGCGGAAGGCGGTGACCATCGCCTCGCGGTCATGGACAGGGTAGGCGAGCTCGGGAAGGCCATTGTAGGGCCGGGCTGAGGGGCTGTAGAGCTCAACCGGGACCCCGAGTGCCTCGTGCGGACGCTCGGTGTTGAATTCGCGCAGGAAATCATCGAACCGGGCCTGCTGCTGAAGGATGTTCATGCCGGGCGGCGGGGTGGTTTTCCTCTTGAGCGTGAGGTCCATGCTTTCGTGCTGGCCGTTCTGCTGCGGCTGTCCTGGGTCATGCGCTCGATTGCGCGCCCAACGGTGAGTGGGTACCAATAGCGGCCGTTTGCGGGCACCCCAGTGCGGCCTGTCTTTTTTTGGATCGGACAATCAGGGTCCCGATCTGCGGTGGGAGCTGATTGGCGCACCGAACCGAGCGGCGCGAGCGGTCAGTAAGTGCCGCGACACCTTCCTCTTGGTAGCGGTTGAAGATCTTGCAGCCGGTCTTGCGGGAAATACCGAACTCCCGGCACTCGTTCCCTCGCCCTCGATCAGGCGGGCAACGAACCGAAGGCGCTATTCCATGGCCGAACACTCTCTCCACGGCATCAACGCCTCCCACTCGAAAGCAGTGAGTGTCACCCATGTGTGCGGAACGACTTGTTACCCATGTCTTGGGTCGGACAGCTAAAGCGAATTCACCCTGACTGGAAATAACCGGCGTGGCGAAAGTAGTTGGCGCACTCCGCCGCGCCCCGTCGTTCCACACACTTTCATCGTTAATCGTTCCATTCGAGGTCTGTACCTGTGTCCCACCACAATCCAGGCAGTACGGACTTGAGGCTGGAAAATCCACATGATCAGCTCCGTCATCTAACCATCGCTGGAGCCGTCGTCACCAGCGGCGACGCAGATCGTAATGCCCATGGCCGCCGCAGACTAAAGGCCCTCATCGACAGCGGTCATCGCCTGCTAGGCGACATGATTTGGAACCTCCACCTCGCTGCGCAGCGTGTTACCGCACAGGGTGTAGATTGTGGATCAATTTAGCTGCCTGCACTGTGAAGCCTTTCAGAGTCAAGGAAGGCAACAATATGTATCCGAATGGTAGCTTACTTTGCCGCCGCTCGTGACGCGACAACCCATTCGGAGTACACACGGCAAGTGTGGATGAGTGCGCTCGACTGGACCGTGGACTTCCGCTAACGGAACTTTCGCTTGCGAGGTGCCGATTTCGTTCTAATTGGCGCCGCTATTATACCTTGAGTTTTGGGAGAGGGTTGCAGGATTGCATGCCATACGGCGTTGCCTACAGCTTCGGTTTGCTGCTGCCCCAACACGCAACTTCGCGAGCGGCATTATGACATTGGTCCATCTAGCTGGGTTCCCTATTTATTTTACCTCCATGAGACATGGAGTCACGTACTCGGGTCGTTTCTTGCGGTCGGGGCCGCCGGCTGGCGAAATGAGGCCGCGACCCTCGTCCTGTGAAATCTGTTCTTGCAGGGGACAGCAACACGGGTTATATTTTCGCAAATGGATGCGGGCACTCCCGCGAATATACACCTCCGAGCGCCATCCAATTGGCGCACCAGCTTTCACGTCGCCCTAACGTCACGCCGACCGGGGAGAGTGTGGGATGTGCCCGAACGAAGGTGGTTCCCTCCCGAACGGACGCAACGAGGTCCCGTTGAAGCTTCTCGTCGCCTCCGAAATCCGCTTTGTGCGTGAGAGCATCGGCGAGGTCCTAGTGCGCGGCGGCCTGAATACGGTCCTCGGCTACTGCGCCGATTTCGATCAGACCTTGAGCATGACCAGCACCCTGCGTCCGGACATGGTACTGCTCGACGCCGCGCTGAAGGATGGCGCCTTGGCGGTACGCCGGCTGCGCCAAATGATCCTTGGCTTGCATGTCGTTGTTTTCGCAGTCAAAGAATGCGTGGAGTCAGTCCTTGTCTGGGCCGAGGCCGGCGTTGCCGGGTACATCCCGAGTACGGCCGCTATGGCCGAGTTCCAGGCGTTGCTCGCCGATGTCCGCGCCGGTCGGCAGACCTGCTCCCCACTGGTCGCAGCTGGGCTGTTGCGCGTCGCTTTAGCTGCTCTTGGTACGATGCAGCACAACAACGCAACCCCGGTGTTGACCCCGCGTGAACTCGAAATCGTCCGGCTGATTGGTAGCGGGCTCAGCAATAAAGACATTGCCCGCTACCTCAATATCGGTGTCGCCACGACCAAGTCGCATGTCCACAACGTACTCGGCAAGCTGAACTTGCAACGGCGCGGACAGGCTGCGAGCTGGATGCAGGCGCACTCACGGTTCGGGTGACCCCCAGTCCATCATCTCTGTTCCTTCGGATGGATAGCCCCGCCCCGGGAGCATCGCAGGATGCGCCCCAGGAAGTGTGGGCGCGAGGCACCCAGATGTCGGATATTCGCCCCGTCGCCGTGACAGTCCCCGCCGCTGTTACGGGAGCTTTTGAAGGATCCGTTGGCACCCCGCGGGGGGCTCGACTGGTGGGTGGGCTGCCGACCCGCACGCGGCTGCATCAACGCCGGTGTGGACCGGCGCAACTCGTAGTGCTCGGCCTAGCCGAAGGCGAGAATCATGCTTCCGCCGCCCTGCCGCTTCTCGCGCTGTTGCCGTCGGCACGGATCCTCGTGCTCGCATATAGTGGCCGGCATGCTTGGGTGCATGGGCATTGATTAGGCCCCGCGCGCGGATTGCGACACGCGTTATTGTCGTGGCAAAAACCACAATTCAACGATACACTTCCTGCATCGGCTGGAGCGCCGCTGACAGGGAGAAACAGCATGGCTGCGTCCGACTTCTGGCAGACACTCAGCGATACCATTCACCGGGCCGTCAACCTCCGGATCGTCACCGTGGTCGGCGATGCCACGGTGAAGGGCTCATTGGAGCAGATGCAGGTTGATATGCCGCCTGCCTCGGCGTGGTCTCTGGTGACCGACCTCAATCTGGCCGGCGGCGACATCACGCGCATCGTCAGCGACAAGCTGCTGGGGAGCGAATACACTGACCTGCGTACCGCGCACGAGGCGGCTGTGAAGCAGGCGCAGGAGATTGTCGAGCGCAATCTTGGCATTCTGATCCAGGTTGCTAAGGAGCTGGGGGAACAACTGGTGGCGCTGCCGGCACCGACGCCGGGGCCGGTGCGGAAGACGAACGCCAGTTAGCGCCGATCTCGTTGCAGTGCGCAGTTTCGATCTCGTAGCGGTCGCCCGCAGTCTCCTTAATATCGAGGTCAACACGATCGTTCGCGACTGCATGACCGGCGAGCCGATGCCGCCGATCCCGCACGCACTGCTCGATATTGCCGGTGATTACGCACGTGAGCTATGCGGGCTGGGGGTCCAGCTGGCTGCGTATTTTGTGGCCGGCGCCGGCGACCCGGAGAAGCTCAGTCCGGGTTGGGTGAGACATCCCACACCGGTCAGCAACCAGCTTACCATCTCGATGGACACTTTCGACCGGCTGCGCTGGGCGGCCAAGTGGGCGACTGGAGCGGCGGACCGACGTGCCGAAAAATTGTCACAGGCGAAGCTCGCGTTAGTTGATCGCATCGTCAACAATGCTGATGCAATCAAGGAGATGTTCAAGCGCTTCGATGACGGATTCAACGCGCAGTTCCTCAACAAGAACCGCGACCAACTGCTGGCTATGACCATCCGGCCCGGCAGCTACCTCGTTCTGCCTGATGATGTCATCGTGCTGCAAAAGATCTGGGACATCGGCATGGAAGAGATCGTTGTGCAGACGATCGTGATGATGACCGGCGATATCACCACGCGTACGCAGGAGGGGCTTGCCGGCGCGCGTTCGGAAGCATTGTTTACGATCCATCGCCAGAGCGTCGATGTCTCGGTGGCCCGATGGAAGGCGCTGCTGGACGCGCTCAGCGCGATTGCCGGCACGACGATGGGCGCACTGCTCGGGCGCGGGCGATGACTTCGGCCGCCTCCGTCGCGGCCGATCTCGCGGCGCTGCGCGCAAGCTGGCAGTCCGTTCGCGGCGGCTGGATGGCGGCGCTGCGCGACGCGCGGTCGCTGATCGAGCACCGGCGCGTTCTCGTGGATACGCCAGCAATGACGCGCGATGGCATGCAGGTCGTGCTGCGCACCCGGCTGCGGCTTATCGGGGATACCCAGACGGACGTCTTGCGCGGGTGGCTCGACAGCGCCACGGTAAAGGACCTGGACTCGACCGTGGCGATACATTTTCAGGCGGTGGAGGCGGCAATCGACGGCTGGTCCGTCGCGCGGGCGATGGAGCGCCTGTTTGCGCGCGGCACGGCAGTCATCGGCAGCCTCGCCGCCGTAGTGGCTACGATCGAGCGCATCCTCACCACGCCGCCGACATTTCACGCGGTGCTCACCAATCCTGCTCTTTGGTCAGGCCTTGTTTTCGCGCTCGCCGGCAGCGCCGTACGATGGATCGTGCGGTGGCGGCTGCGCGCGTTATTCCGCCGCAATCCGCCCGCCGCCCCGGTGCAGGTATGAGCATCTTCGTCTCCGTCGCCGCCTACCGCGATCCGGAACTCGCGCCGACGATTGCCGACTGCATCCAGCGCGCGCGCCATCCCAGCGAGCTGACGTTCGGCGTTTGCTGGCAGCACACCGATGATGAAACGCCGCCAGCGGAGTTCGCCAGCCCGCTTATGCGGGTCATCGACGTGCCGTGGAATGAGAGCCGCGGCGTGTGCTGGGCGCGCGCTGAGATCATGAAGCTGTGGGAGGGTGAGGATTTTTTCCTGCAGCTCGATTCACACCATCGGTTCGTGCAGGACTGGGACGCACTGTTGATTGCGCAAGCCGAGCGGACGGGAGCCGCGAAGCCGCTGCTCAGCACCTACGCGACGCCCTACGATCCGCGCACACCGGCGCCAGGGCCCGGCCTGCCGACGCAAATGGATTTTTACCAGTTCAGCTCCGACGGCATTCCGATGTTCCGCCCGCGACACGTGCCGGAACGCTCAGGTGGTGACCCGATCCGCGCGCGCTTCGTCTCCGCGCATTTTCTGTTTGCGCCTGGCGATTTCGTCACGGAGGTGCCGTACGATCCGGAACTGTATTTCCACGGCGAAGAGATCACGCTCGCGATCCGTGCCTTCACGCATGGCTGGTCGCTGTTCCATCCATCGGAGCATGTAGTGTGGCACGAATACACGCGGAATTACCGCGCCAAACACTGGGACGACCATGTGCGCGCACGCGGCATTCCGATGGAGTGGCACACGCGTGATGCGGCGAGCCGGGAGAAGGTGCGGCGGTTTCTGCTCGATCCGAATATCGACGCGTTTGGCTGCGGCACCGTGCGCTTATTCGCGGAGTACGAGGCGTATGCTGGGCTGAGCTTCCGCCACCGAGGGGCACAAGATGCGACGCTCCACGGGTTGGAGCCGCCCAACCCGCCGGCACCGGCGGACTGGCCGACGGCGGTGCGCGACTGGCAGGTGCGCATCGTGCTTGAACGCGATGCGCTGCCGCGGGCGGCGTTGGCCGATCCGCAGTTCTGGTATGTGGGGTTTCACGATGCCGCCGCAGCAGAGATTTGCCGCGCAGACGCGCACGGGGACGAGCTGCTTCAGCTGTTTGGAACGGAGAGCAGTCAGATCGTCATCGAGCGCCGGTTCCAATCCGCGCGGCGTCCCGCGACATGGATGGTGTGGCCGCACAGCCGCGGCGATGGCTGGCTAGAGAAGCTGATTGGCACTGTCGATGCCGGTCCCTCGTCCGCCGACGTCTAAGCCGAACTTCCTTCTTTCGGAGAGTGTGAAGTGGCAGGAACAGTAGGGACAGAAGCACGAGACTGGTCCCAAACGTAGCCATGTAATCCGGAAATTTGGACTTGTACTCGCGGCGGTGTTGTGCCAATGCGTTGCCATGTATATCGAAGCTGTTCCGAATCGGAACTCGCCTCCCGCCATTCTGCTGCGCGAGAGTTACCGCCAGGATGGCAAGGTCCGTAAGCGCACGATCTGCAACCTCTCCGATTGGCCCGCCGAGCACGTTGAAGGCCTGCGCGGTGTTCTCAAAGGCGGCGTTGTCATTCCGGCCGAGCGGGATGCGTTCACCATCACCCGCAGTCTGCCGCACGGGCACGTTGCAGCAGCGCTCGGGACTGCCCGCAAGATAGGGCTTGATCGGATGCTCGGCGATCGCGAGCGATACCGTGATCTTGCCCTCGCGCTGATGATCGGGCGCATTATCGAGCCGGCATCCAAGCTCGCCACCGCTCGTGCACTTTCCTCCGCCACGGCTGCATCGAGCCTTGGCGAAATGCTTGGCCTCGGTGAGGTCGACGAGGACGAACTCTATGCCGCACTGGACTGGCTGCTGGAACGCCAGCCTGCCATCGAGACAGCCTTAGCCAAGCGCCATCTCAGCGATGGCACACTGGTGTTATATGATGTCTCGTCAAGCTACATGGAAGGCCGCTGCTGCCCGCTCGCCCAGCGTGGCTACAGCCGCGACGGCAAGAAGGGCACGCTGCAAATCATATACGGCCTACTCTGCGCTCCCGATGGCTGTCCGATCGCCATCGAGGTGTTTGAGGGCGATACCGCCGATCCGATTACGCTTGCCAATCAGATCGAAAAGCTGAAGCGGCGGTTCCATCTCGACCACGTGGTCATGGTCGGTGACCGTGGCATGATCACCCAAGCACGCATCACCAATGACGTTAAATCGGCAGGCTTCGACTGGATCACGGCACTGCGCGCGCCGGCGATCAAGGCGTTGATGGAAACCGGCGCTTTGCAACTCTCGCTGTTCGATCAGCGCGACTTGGCCAGTATCACGGCGCCCGAATTTCCGGGTGAGCGCCTGATCGTTTGCCGTAATCCCGATCTCGCCGTCGAGCGCGCCCGCAAGCGGGAGGATCTGCTGGCCGCCACCGAACGTGACCTCTCCCGTATCCAGATCGCGGTCGCTCGCAAGCGCAATCCCCTCCGGGGCGCTGCGCGGATCGCACTCGCGGTTGGCGCGGTGATCAACAAGCACAAGGTAGGCAAGCATTTTGTCATCGAGATCACCGATACCGTCTTCAGCTTCGCCCGCAAGACCGCCGAGATCGTCGCTGAAGCAGCAACCGATGGCGTCTATGTCGTGCGCACCAGCCTGCCGGAAAGCGCGCTCGATGACACCACGACCGTGCGAAGCTACAAGTCGCTTGCGCTTGTGGAGCGGGCCTTTCGCTGCATCAAAACCGTCGATCTGCAGATCAGGCCTGTCCATCATTGGCTGGCAGACCGCGTGCGGGCCCACGTCTTCCTGTGCATGTTAGCCTACTACCTCGAATGGCATATGCGGACCTGCCTGGCGCCAATGCTGTTCGATGACGCCGATAGGGAAGCGGCCGAAGCCTTGCGAGACAGCGTAGTGTCGGAAGCGCAACGTTCCCCGGCTGCCATCGCCAAGCAGACCACAGGGCTCACCACGGACGGCCTGCCGGTGCATAGCTTCCGTTCATTGCTCGGCGATCTGGCAACCGTAGTGCGCAACACCATCACCACCGCGATCACACCGGACTATCGCCTTACCGTCGTCACAAGGCCAACACCGCTGCAGCAGAAGGCATTCAATCTCCTCGGCGTCAACTGTAGCCAGTAATCCACAGGTCGCGAGACAGAATGTATAGATGCTTCAGTAACTTGCGTGTCTCGAGGCTAGGAAGTTCGGTCTAAGGTAGAGCTGCGCAATCGCGGCCTTGTCGTTGAGCACAGCAGTCGGGCACATCCGCGTAACCCGGCTCCGATTGCCACCCTTAGCCGCCAAGCGCCAGTCTCCACCCGGCGCTACTCATTAGCTGGATCAGCTTTGTCTGTCCGCCCTCAAGTTTCTCGGATACTCGCAGGATCTTGACTACTTGCGCTTGATCGTTGACCTGTATCGCACCGAGCGCGTTGACCTCCGGCCTTCCGACGCCCTGGAAAATGTACTCCGTTAGTTTCAACTCTGGGTAAGTCCGCGCCAGCCATTTGCCCGGCGCCGCAAGGAATACAAGCGCAAACTCGGAAAGCGGTTCGCGTGTCGGCCCCCCGACTTCTTCTGACCCCAGGTGTACCGCCAATGCCCGCTGCTCGCGGGTGGGCACCGCACGATGAGCCGCCGTGGTGCCGCGTTGATCCCGAAGCTGCTTGATTACGAACTCGTCTGGTGGCAAGCTACCTTGCTTGCGAGAGAATTGCAGCAAAAGTGAATAGGCTGCGTCAAGGTCGGATGCTGGAAGCTTGCTAACAAGCATCTCGGCAATGTGTTCATCTAGGCCTAAAGTACCGACAAGATCAGAGATTTTCTTAACCTTGGTTGCACGTTCCTTGAGCACGACTTCGTCGCCGGTTTCCGGCAGTTCAATTCGGATGACACCGCCGCCGGCCCGAAAAACCAGGAATCGCGTATCTCCGACCGTCACCTCTTTCGCGATCGTCTTAGGCTTTCCAACTTCCTCTTCGCTGGCCGAAGCAGTGAAATGAACCACCTCAGTCTTGTCCTGGTTGGAGTCCACGATAAGCCTGAGAGAGGAGAGCCGATAGCGCCTCTGAATGGGGCCAAGCTGCTCTCTAACCGCTGCTTCTTGCAGCCCCTTCTCCGGAAGTAGCTTCTCTGCGTCGGCGATAGCCGCACGCTTGTCCCTCGTCTTCTCATCGTCGCTCCGTTCGTCCTTCTTGTCCTTGGCCCCGAACAGCCTGGCGAACAGCCCCTTCGCCTTCCCCACAATCCAACCAACCGCCGCATCCAGCGCCTTATCGACGGAAGCTGCGACTTTCTTGATCACCCCCAAGACCTTCTCGGCCACATTTCCCAGCCCCAGGAACCCGGCCAGGAAGCTGATTGCAAGCGAAATAAGACCCGCCAACCCGGCCTCTACCCGTGCGGCTGCGCCCTCGATCTGCCCGGCGGCAATTGCCACAATCGAATCGACGAAGGCGGTCACCGCCGCGGCGATCTTCGCTAGCTTCTGCACGAACACCATCACCGTGTCGTAGATCGACAAAATCGCCGAGATGAACCCCGCGCCGGGGATGAACATCGATACCAGTTTCGGAATCGCCTTTTTCACGATCGTGTCGCTGACGAAGCTGATGATACCGCCCATCACCGTGTCCTTCAGATCGGTGAGCTTGTCCTTGATCAGTTCCCAGGCGGCCAAAGCGCCGCCCTTCACCAGGGCAACGACGATATCGAAGCCTGTCTCCAGCGCGGTCATGATGCGCTCGCCGGTCGGCCCGAGCGCTTTTACGATCTTCGCTCGTATCTGCGCCCAGGTGATGCCAAGGACGCTCAGCGCGAACCTGCCCATCTCGGCCAGCGTCAATGCCTTCGGAATGTAAACGCCGGTCAAGGAGCCGGTTAGCCAGTCGATCAGGCCGGCCTTCAGGTGCTCGCCGAATTTGTCCTTGAAGTTGTTGAGCCCGAGCTTCGCCGCGCGCATGAGGTTGCGCACGAACGGGATCGGGTTCTTCAGAATGCTCTTCAGCGCCGCGCCGGTCTTCTTCACGTAGGCGAGCGCGCCCGGGCTTGCCACGTCGAAGATAATCTCCAGCAGGTTCCACACTGCGTGGCCGGCCCAGGAGATAAAATGGCCGACGAAATCGCCAAACATGCCAGCGATGCGCATGAAGGCGCCTGGCAGATCCAGCAGGTCTTCGATCTTCAGCGACTTCAGCGCGTTGATGAACAATGTCGGGATTTCGCCGATGAATCCCAGCAGGGCGGCCATGGCGCCCTTGAACCTGGCGAAGGCGCGATTGATCGCGTTCGCCTTCTTCATGTTCTCCCAGATGTCTTCCTGGCCGATCAGCTTCATGAAGCCGCCGATCAGCGTCTCGGCAGTCTGCGGCACGGGATCGCCCGTGATGGGGTTCTTGCCGAGCACCGCGATCAGCAGGTCCCATGCCCGCGTCTTCGCGGCCAGCGCGGCTAAGGGACGCAGCACCGCTTCCTTGATGATGGCGATGATGCCTTCCGCCAGCGACTTGAAGAAGGCGATCATCCGGTCGATCGGCTCGGTGAAGATACGCTTGGCGCGATCCCACACATCGCCAGGATGCAGGAGGTCGCGCCAGCCGATGGAATCGAGGAAGTCCATCAGCGCGTCGCGAATGGCGCGTCCGCTCATGGCGAGCGACGCGAACTGCTGCTCCACCCAGGCGCCGGCTTTTTCGAATATCCCATAGCTGTCGAGCGCCTTCACGATCAGGCCACCGCCGGGAATAATCTCGACCGCGCCGCGCAGGATGTTGGCGCCACTGCGGGCAACCGGCTCCATGTTGATCGGGTTGACGCCAAGGATGATCGTGAACAGGCGGAACCCCGGGATGTTGTTCGCGAGGTCGGCGAGCGCGTTCAGGATCGTGCGGAGGCCGAGGCGCCTGATCGGACCCGATGCCATGGGTGCCGATGTGGATTCGGCACCGACCTCCCGGCGAGCCGTTGTCGTTGTTTCGCGGCGTGTTTCATGGGCCGGTTCGCGACGCGGAACGCCAGCGGCTCGGCGGTTCTGCACCACGTGCGTCGCCTCGTGCGCGAGCAGGCGCACATCATGCTCGCTTTCGCCCTGACCGAGCGTGATGGTTCGCCCTCGGTGTAGGCGCGCGCGTGGACGGGGGCGGCGTTCGCCCTCGGTGTGCACGTGCACGTTTTTCATGGACTCGCCGAAGCCATGCTCGAGCCGCGCCCGCACGGTCTGCGGCATCGGCCGCGCCACGCCCGCCCGCGCGTGTTCGATGCGGGAGGCGGCACCGGAATCGACGACGTCGTGCTTCACCGGCGGCATGGCGGATGCCGCGCCGCGCAACGCTTCGCCGGCGTGTAGGGCGCGCAGGCTCGCGCTGCCGCCGGGGTCGCGCACGCGCTGTGCCATGGTGCGGCGAACGCGGCCGGCGGCGCCGGGGTCGACCACCGGCGGAGCGACCGCGCGGCGCACGCGCCCTTCCGCGCCGGGATCGACGACGCGCGGCACGGCGGCGGGGCGAACGTGCTTCGGGTCCGCCTCCGCGCGCAGATGATCGGAGCCGCCCGGATCCTTCACCTTGTAGCAGCCGCCGGCCGCGACCACCCCGGCCGCGTGTTCGGCCTCGCGCTCTTCCGGGTCGTGTACGCCGCCGAGCTTCAGGCTGGCGCTCAGATAGCGCGGAGAGCCCATGGCCCGAACCGCGCCGACCTCGTGCGTACGCCGCGTCTCCGGCGGTGCGGCCCGTGGGCGGAGCGCGTGCGTGGCGGTGGTCATTCCGCCGCACGCATCGCCAGCGCCAGCCCGGCCGGCAGTGTCCGCCGGAGCTTGGCGTACTCGCGCCGCAACGCCGGGCACAACCACTCGAGGCCGATCGGCTGGCCCGGCGGCGCCATTGCGGCGGCGGACAGCACCGCGTTTCGCACACCGCCGCCGGGCAGGTCGCAGTAGGATGCCAGTGGCTCCAACACGGCATCTTCGGGTGCGCGAGCGCCAAGATGGCTCCTCCACAACGCCAGGCGTTCTTCGTAGCCGGGCAGCGGGAAATCGATGACAACGTCGAGCCGGCGCCAGAACGACGGGTCGATGCGCATCTTCGCATTCGTGGTCAGGATGACGATGCCGTTGTGCGCTTCCAGCCTCGTCAGCAGGTAGTTGGTGAGCATGTTGGCATAACGCTCGCCGGTTTCGCCGCCCTCGGTGCGGCGGCCGAATAGCGCGTCGGCCTCGTCGAACAGCAGCACCACGTCAGCGGCCTCGGCGTGGTCGAGCAGGGCGCCGAGATTCTTCTCCGACTCGCCGATGTATTTGTTCATTACGGCGGCGAGGTCGCAGCGGAAAAGCGGCGCGGCGAGCGCGGTGGCGACGTAGGCGGCCGCCATGGTCTTGCCGGTTCCGCTCTCGCCGGCGAAGAGAGCGCGCACGCCGCGGCTCGGACTGGCGGCGAGCGAGGGGCCGAGCCCGTCCCAGATTTTTTCGCGCTGTCTGCAACGCGCGATCAGGGTCGCAAGGTCGGCGGCCAGCGCCGGCGGCGTCACCAGCGCCTGCGCGCTGACTGAACGAGTGACCGGATGGGCGAGGCGGGCAAGCCCGGCAGGTGCAAGCGCCAGCCGCGCCTCGGCGAGATCGGCGGGCATCGCCGGCCGCGCTTCCGCACTCGCTCGCATGCGCGCCGCGCGCGCGACGGTCTCGATCATGCCGGAGTGGAGTATGGCCGCGCCCAGGGTCAGCGGATCGATGGTGTGCTTCCCAAGCTCGGCTCGCCATCGGCGCAACCGCTCGGGGTGCGGCGGCGGCACGGAAAAAAATTCGATCAGGCGATCACCCTGCACCGCGCCGTGGCGGCCGGCGAGCACGGCGACCGGTCCGCTTGCTTCGCCGAGCAGGGCGCTCTCGCCGAGGTCCGGAGCGAGGCGCAGCACCGGCAGCCAGCCGGCGGCATGACAAGCGGTCGTGAAGGCGCGGTCATCGCGGAAAACCGCCAAAGGTGTTTCGATCGGCACCAAACCAATTCGGCGCGCGAACGCGGCCGCGACCGCCGCGCGACCCGAGCCGGGCGGGCCACGGATGACCACGCCGCCGGCTTGCCCTGTCTTGATGGCCTCGGCGGTATGCGCCGGCATCGGGATGGCTGCCTCACCGGCTGGGTCAATCATTCGGCAGCCGGGCCAGGTAGGTGGGCCGCCGCACAGCGCACTCCACAGGGGGAGCCGCACCGCAAGCACGCGCTGCGGTAGTGCATCCTCACCGAGCAGCGACAGCAGGCCGCATTCGATCATCGGCCCAGACGCAAGCGACAGTGCGTCGCCGCGCCAGTCAGGGAACAACACCTCGAGAAGATCGATCGCGAGATGAACCGAAGGACGCGCGGCGGCGAACGGCGCCTGCAATGCGCTGACCACAAGCGCAATGGCGCGGCGGCGCTCGCAAGCGACGGCGAGGCCCAACACGAAAAGCTCGGCCGGCGCCAGCCGGAGGCGCGTCGCCAGGGCGTGCAACGGGCCATCGGCGCGGTTCCAGGCGTCGGCCAGCGCCGTACGCTGATCCGGCCAGTCAAGGCGGTCGAGCCCGGCTTCGCGCGCCGCTGCGGCGCTGTCCTCCAGCAACAGCCTGAGCGGCGGCTCCGGATCATCGAGCACGCGCACGTAGTAAGCGAGACCCAGTCGCGCCATCAGGTCGAGCAGCGCCGGCGCGTCGCGACCGCGCGGCGGGCTTGCAGTCGGCATCTCAGCCGCTCTGCGAGAAAACCGTGGGAAGCTGGTCATAGTGGAACGCCACCACGCGCCCCAGCCACGGCACCCAGCCCGGATCGAGATCAAGGCCGGACAGGCGGAGCACGATGTCGGTCTCCGTTACGTGCAAATCGAGGTCGAGATGTGTCTCGGTCGCGTGCAACACCGCCAACTGCGCGAGCGGCAGCGGCCACGAGCCATCCGGCTGATAGAGTGTCTGTATGTCGTTCATTATTTCGGTGAGCAGACCGGGTGGGACGTGGGTATCGAGGTCCTGCGCGGCGAGGAATTCTGCCAGTGGCTCGTCCTCGGGCATGCCGAAGACCGTTCCAAGGTCGTGCAGCAGCCGCCAGCTGGTCGGCGCTTCTGGGCCGATACGGTCCAGCAGCACCTCGAGGTGCAGCCGGCGCAGCGCGTTGATCAGGAACAGCACGCCGCCCCAGGCGGTGCGGATTACTTCTCCGTGCGGAGCGGACGAGGACGGGTTGTCCGTTGCGGAAGGCGGCTCCGCGTCGGGATGTAAAGCGGGATCGGCGCGCGCGGCCGTCGCGTCGGGATGCAGAGCGGGATCGGCGCGCGCGGCTGTCGCGTCGCGAGCTCGGTCAGCCGCTTTCGTGCTTAGGCTTGCGTCTGCGGTTAAATCCGGTGAAGGTCGTAACTCAATCGCATTCTCTCTCTGCGCCACAGCCCCTATCGGTTCGTGCGAAATACCTGTTAGCAAAGCTTGCCAGGCCACACGGTCGCCGGAACGTAACACGGGCGGCGACCAACGGAGCAGTGACAGCACGGCTGCCGCGCGTACCGGCTCGGAATGTTGCCGCAATGGCCGCAGCGCGTCCGACCACATCGCCTGCGTCCGTGCGAGGAGCGGCGAGAGCGACGAAGGCATCGCACCGATCGGTTGACTCTGCGACGGGTCCGGCCACGCCGGCACGGAAAAGCCCATCGCGAAGGCGAGCGCTGACAGAAGCTGCGCCGCCGCTGCTTCCGGCATTGTGCGCCAGACGGATGCCAGGAGCTTTTGCTCGGCCAGCGCGGCGACAGCCGCTCCGGCCTCAAGCGCGTGTGCGGTGAGCAGGGCGGCAACTGCCTCACCTGCGGTTCCGGCGCGCAGCACGCCGAGCGTACGCCAATGCCAACCGGTCAGGCCCCCGCCGGACAGCGCCTCGCGCGCGCAGGCCACCGCGAGGGCGGGAAAATCGGGGAAGGTGAGAAACTCCTGGCAGGCCTCCTCGGCGATCTTCGCCAGCGCGGTCCCCATCGCATGGCCGATCTGCGACGGCGCGGCGCGCAACCGCACGCGGCGGATGAAGACGAAGCGGCGCAAGCGCGGCGTCGCCACCCCGGCAAGCTGACGGCGCAGGACCGTTTCCCCCACGCCGCGCAAGCGTAACTTGCGCACCGACACTGCGTCCTCGGCGAGCGCTAGGCTCACGAGGGCAGCCATTCGCTGCGGCCGGTCGGCGACGCCACGCTCCAGCCGCTGGTCGGAGCGGTCTGAGCATAGCTGGTGACGACGGTCGCGGTGGTGCCGAGCGTATCGTGGTCCTGCACGCGGATGGTGCCGACGATGCTTTGCTTGTCGTCGAGCAGGTTCAGCACGGTCCCAATCGGCGGCGGACGGTTCAGCACCACGCGGATCGGAATGCCGGGCCGCGGGATGCCGCCGGTGGTGGCGACGGTGCCGGTGACGGCCTCATTCGGATCGCCGTAGGCCGCCGCCATCACCGCGGCGGCAACGAGGTTGCCGAGCGCGGTCTGCGACGCGGAGCTCGAAGCATCATGCAACTGTCCCGTCATCCAGTTCACCAGCGCCGCCAGCCGGCGCAGCGTGGCTGTGCCGGCATCGCCCAATCCCGCCGGCAGCGGCCACTGCGCGAAGTTGAGCAGCGGCAAATTCTTCGCCGCGGCGAGCGACGCCCAGGCGAAACGCGCCGAGGGCGGCAGCGCGGTCAGCGCCTCGAAAAGGCAGCCGGTGGCGCTCTCGAGGTTCGCGCGCAAGGCTTCCGTGTTGGTGCGCAGCAGGCTCGCCGGGAGGCCAACGATGTCGGGCAGCGCCAGGATGGCGAAGGCGGATTGTTGCGTAGCCGCGAGCGAGGCGCTGATGGGAATCGTGCTCTGGAAGATTGGGTCGAAGGCGCTGCGTGTGGTCTGCGCGAGTGCGGCGAGATCGGTGGCGGCGGCGCTGGAGCCGAAGTTGGTGGGTGCCACCCAGTTCGCGCCGCGCGCAGCGTGCCGAGCCGTTGCAGTCCCGCCTGGTCCGGCAATCCCGTCCATCCGCCCAGCAGCGGCCGCCAGTCGGCGAGCGGGACCTCGAGCAGGAGATCGAGGAAGGGCTGCAGGGAGACCGGCGGGCCAGGATGATCGGCCGGACAGCCGGGTACCAGATCGGCGGGCGTATCGGCGGTGAGCGCCAGGGTGGGTGGCAGCGCACGCGGCAGGATGGTCTGGAGTTCACGCGTGAAGAACAGACCGCTGGCAGCGACGATCGCCTGGTTGCGCGCGGCGGTGGCGGCGGCGACGCGGGCCGTTTCCTCGATCACCAGCCGCTGCGCGGCGGCGTAGTCGCCGGCCGACTGCGCCGCGGCCGCCTGCGCGTTGCGCAGGGCATCGCGGGCGTTGCCCAGCGTCGTTGTCACCTGCGCGGTGCGGGTTTGCAGCGAATCGATGCGGTCGCGGAACCTGAAATAGGCAGACTCGACCAGGATGGCGTTGTTCTCCACTTGCGTCATGTCGCCCAGCAAGGCGCGCGTCGATTCGACGATGGCAGCGTAGTTCGCGGTCTCGTCATCGATCCCTGGTCCGCTCGGTGTCGGAGTGGGCGTCGGCAACGGCTGCGCAACCAGGTTCAGGTTGTTCTGCATCAGTTGCCGGCGCCGTGAGCCCCGTATTGGCGATCTGCTTCAAGGTCGCGCCGCTGGTGATGTGCGCGGCTGAGCCGTACTGCACCGGCTGATAGGTGAACGGTGCCGCCTGCTGCAGCGTGCTTGCCTCGGTGGCGACGATCTGGGCGATGTCGGTGCTGCTGCCCAACCGGGTGGCGATGCTGCTAATCGGCGGCGTCGAACCGCCCTCGATCGAAATGGGCCGTCTCACGACCGCGGTTGACGCGCTGCCTGTGCCGATCGTGATAGCCGTGAAGCTAGCGGTGGCCGGGCGCGCCGCCACCGTGGTGCGCGCGCCGACCGCCGGCGCCGGCGCTGGCGTCTGGCTCGGCGTGCTAGGTTGCCCGGGTTGCAGGTCGAAGAATGGGATGATGCGGGTGAAGCTCAGCCCGCTGCCGTCGGAGGGTACGCCACCGGCGAGCGCGGAGACGTAGGTGGACATCATATCGAGGTGCTGGCGCTGCAGGGCGAGCATGCGGCTGTGCGCATCTAGCAGGTGTTCGTAGGCGGTCGTTACCCGCACGAACACGGCGTAGAAAAGCTGCAGCGCCGCCAGTAGCAGCAGCGCGCCGGGCTGGCTATCGGCGGTGGTGGGTACCGCGAGCAGCGCGTCGATCGCCGTCCGCCGCGTGGCCGCATCGGCGTTGGCGTCGAAGATTCCGGCGTCGATCAGCGGCTGCAGCAGAACGGAGTTGGGCGCTGCGGCCAGGATCGCCTGCGTCCAGAAGACAAAAGCGGAGTTCAGCGGCAGCGACGGCAAGAGCGGTGCCAGCAGCACGTCCGATTCGAGCGGAGCGTGTGGATTAATGGTGGGGTCGGCTTCGAGCGGCTCGGCGTCCGCGATTTGGTAGCCGAGCGTGGCGAGCTGCTGCGCGGCTGCCGCGTCGGTCGGCGCCGCCGGAACCGCGACCGGCGGCGGTGGGTTCAATCCGGCAGTGGTCAGCGTGGCGATGCGGGCGTTGATCCACGCGATCAGCGCGGCAAGCGCGCCGGCCGGATTGGCGGAGGCGGCCGCTGCGTCGGCGGCGCCGATCAGATCGTCGGCGGTGATCGCACCTTGCGGCGCCCTGGTGAGCAGATAAGTCAGGTCCTGCGCCGCCATTTCCGGCGCCATCAGGAAGCCAAGCGCTGCCGCCTGCGTCGTGCTGGTGGGATTGGCGATGCCGCCGTACAGCGCCACCCACGCCTGCCGCCATGCCACCTGCGCGGCGCGCGCGCGGGCATAGGCGAGATGCAGGTCGGCGGCCAGCACCGGATCACCGTGCGGAATGTCGATCAGATCACGGCTCCAGGCACCGTCTGGCACTGCCAGCGACAACGTAACTGCCGGCGCGTTGTTGGCGGCGAGATCAAGCGACGGGCGGTCGAGCGCCTCGTACAAGAGATGCGCGGCCTGACTCGCGCGAATGAACTGAAGATAGACTGCGAGGCCCGCCGGGAAGAACGGACAGCTCGCAGTGGTAGCGGCCGGCGCCAGCAGCATCGGCACCGGCAGTTCGCCTGCGGGGGGCAGGAAGCGGAAGCGCGACTGCAGCGCGACTTGCCACGCAGCGTGGGTGGCATCGGCGCCGGGTTCGGCCAGCGCCATGGCGATCGCCTCTCGCACCTGCGCCAGCAACATGCCGTTGAGGCCGTAGGTCTGTGCCGGGAGCCGGCCGGCGGCCTGGCTGAGCATCACGGCCTGGCCTTTGCGCGCCCACACCAGCGCGAGCGGCACCCCGTTGCCGATGGCCGTCCGCAATGTCGACCATGTCAGATTGCCGATCGCCGTGTTGATGGCGAGCGCGATACCGGCGGGTCCAAGCGTGGGAGGCGGCAGTGAACCGATCAGCGCCGATAGCCACAGCTCGACGAAGCTGTCCTGGCGGATGTCGAGCAGCGGGTCCGGATTGGCGCGCAGCGCTGGGTCGGGCGGCGGGCCGTCGATGCCGTCATATTCGACGGTGCGCGCGATCAGCAGATAGGCGCCGTCCGCGACCGCGCTGCCAGCGCCGACCGCCGCGACGAGGTCGCTCCATTGGATCGTGATGGGGGCGGTCACCCGCACCACGCGGCCGTCGCTGCCGATCCCCGAGCCGGTGCCGACGGTGAACCCGGTCAGGCCGGTCACGCCATCAGGGCTGTCGAAGCGGGCGGCGGACTGGCCGACGGCGGGGATCACCGACACACCGAGTCCCGTCAGCACGCCAATCGTCGCTGGCGCGAGGCTGAGGAGCCGTGCCGCAATGTATCGGCCCTGAAGGGCGAAATCGGCCGCGGTCAGCGCCCTGCTCACGAAGTAGTTGACCCGCTCCGCGGGCACCGCGGTCGCGGTGACCAGCGCCGGCGCGGGGGTCGCGAGATGGATCAGGCTGCCCATCCGTTTGCCCTCATGACGGCAGCGAGCGTGGCGGGAGCGTGAGCGTGATTGGCGGATGCGTGAAGGTCGGGGTGGGGGTGGGAGTCGGGGTTGGGGTCGGCGTGGGGACGGGGGTCGAAGTGGGCGTTGGGGTTGGCGTCGGAGGGGGAGTCGCGGTCGGTGTCGGGGTTGGCGTGGAGGTGGGCCTTGCCGTGGGCGTCGGTGTCGGGGTGGGCGACGGGGTCGGCGTGGGGGCAAGGGTCGAAGTGGGCGTTGGCGCTGGAGTGGGCGTGGGCCTCGGAGCCGGCGTGGCGGTCGGTGGAGGTGGCGGCGCCGGCACCGCAAAGCCGGCGGCTAACAGGGCGGCCTTGGCGCCGCCGATGCCGCCATCGGTCGGCTGCATCATCCAGGGAAGATCGGACGGCGCCAGCGCCCAGATCTGCGCCCACACCGCCGGTTGCGTGGGCGGCGCCGGCTGCCGCCCGGGCAGGCGCAGCACCAGCGGATCGATGCGCGGCAAGGCGACGCTCGGATACGGCTGGAACGCCGGGGTCGGTGGCGTCATGACCGTCCCGGTCAGGGCCGGTGCCAGTCGCGCGTAGTCCGCCGGCTGCAGCGGCACCAGCACCAGCACTTGCGCGGGCGTTGCCGCGGTCAAGTCAATCGGCGGCTCGCCCTCGGTTTGCGCCAGCAGCGCACCGACCTCGTCGCTGCGCGCTGGGACCATGGAGACATCGATCTGATCCGGGAAGAAGGTCTGCGTGCCCGCGGCGGAGTCGATGGCGGCGCGCGGCAGCTTCCCATGCGCCGGAAGCAGCGGGAAGACGTCGGCGGCGCGGAAGCTCGGCGCACCAGCGACTTGCAGGCTGGCCATCATGTCCGCGTAGATCTGCGCGTAGGCGCGGGCGAGATCGTCGTTCACCGCGTTCGGATCGTCGGCGGCGCGCAGCGGATGGCGCAGCAACGACGGGTCGAACCACATCGGCAGGCTGAGGCGAATGGCGACCACGCCGAGTACGACGCTGTCGGAGGACAAGGTCGGCAGACTCTGGGCAGTGGCGAACTGGGCGGCGAGCTGTGCGCGCGACTGAAATGACGTGCCGCTGGGGATGGGCTGCGGGAGGCTGACCAGGGCGATCTCCACCGTGTCTACGAGGGTGTCATAGCTGACGCGCGTGCTGGCGAGGTCGCGCGGGAAAACCTCGGCAATGCCGCTGCCTTGCTGCGCGTGCAGCAGCACCACCGCGTAGAGCCCGTCGGCGATGCCGCTGAAATTGGGTCCGTTCAGTGTCATCTGCGTCGCCCGGTCGGCAAGGTCCGCCGTGAGCGGCACGGTCGGATCCACGGCGCTGTAGGCGACGACACGGCCGCTCGGCGCGATGCCACGGCCCTGGGTGACGCTGATCACGGTGTTGGTGAGGCTGGCATCCAGTCCGGTCACGATGCCGTCGCCGAGGGCAAGGCCTAAGTCGAGGAGCCGCTGGTCGAAATAGGTGTAGTCGCGGTTCAAGTCCTCGGCGGTCAGCAGCCGGCCATCCTGGTAGTACGTGCGGCTGAGCAGCGGCTCGGCCTGCGCGACCTTCAGCACTGCGGCGGTCGCTGTGGTCCCGGCCGGTCCCTGGAGCGGGATGAACTGGGCGCTGGTGGCAGCGGACATTGGTTTCTCTCCGGTCAGGGCAGCGCAGCGGCTGCCAGCAGCGCATTGGCACGCACGAACGGCCGCACGAGATTGTTCACTGCGGTTCCGGCCAGTGTTGGTGCCGTGGCGAGCGAGGCTTGCGTCAGGTGCACGCTCGCGAGCAGCAGGCGCGAGGCATCGACATAGCCCTGGTCGGCGCCGGGGCTGTCGTCGAACGGCGGGAACGGTTGCGCGAGAAGCCACGCTTGCAACTGCATCGCGTTCTTCATTCCGGCGTCCGCGATCCCGGCGATCGTCGCCTGCTCGCGCGTGGTGATGGTGCCCGGCACCTGCCCGGCCGAGGGCGTCGCGCGCAGCGGCGCCCACCAGTCCAGGGGCCGTGCGGGCGCGTCCTGGAGGTGTAGCGGATCGCCGAGCAGCTCGAGCTGGAAGCCGTCGCCGACCCGCGCGGTCACCACCGGATCGAGGCCGGCGTCGAACAGTTGCGACACGACTGGCTGCAAATCCTGCGGCAGCGCGCGGGCGCGCACGGTGACGCGCAGCAAGAGCGTGCCGCCGACGAAATTGCCGGCGACGTCGGGCGCCGCTTTCTCGGCTGCGAGCCAGTCGCGCAGCGATATGGCGTAGGGCTCGTTGACCAGCGCCTCGCGGCCGAGGCCGTCGATGCCGTAGCCGGGGCTGACGGTCAGGCGGAGGTCGGTGGCGTCGTCCTGCGGCACGCCAACAGTCACCTGCATGCCGAAGACGGTACCGGGGCCGACCAGCCAACGCTGGTGCCGCGTCAGCCGGCGCAGGTGGTAGGTCTGCTCGGCATTCAGCGCCTCGGCACCAAGCAGGATGCCGGGCTGGAACGACACGCGCTCCAGCGTGTCGGTGAACTGGGCGTCGTTCGCCAGTTCGGTCTGGTCGGCGCTGAGTGCGGTGTCACTCATGCGCGGGCTCCGTCATTGCCGCAGCGCCGGCGGGTCACGCAGCACGGCGTCGCGGCCCATGACGCTCTGGTTGAGCGTGAGCTCGGCCGGCGCCGGCGACGGATCGAGGAACGTGTCGACGTCGAGCAGCGGGGAGAGGCCGAGCACGAAGCGCTGGTCGGTGACGATGATGTCGTAGGCGAGCTGCACCGGCAGCTCGGCCTGCAGCACCGTGTCGACGATGGCGCGGTAAGAGGCGGCGGTCGGTCCTTGCAACAGCACGACGACCTGCACGCGGTCGGCATATTCGTCGAGAAATTGCGCCACCGTGGCCGCGTCGGCGCCCTGGACCGCTGAGGGCGCCAGCAAGGCCAGCACATCGATCGCGCGTTCGGCCGACAGCACGAGCGTGTCGCCGACGATGCTGTTGCCGCTGGGCACGCCGTAGGCGGTCAGTGGGTTGAGGCCGCTCAGCGAGACGCCGAGGATGGTCGCGTCGGTGCGGCGCAGCCGGTGGGTTTCCAGTACCACGACCTCGCCCCGCGCTACCGCGCCGTCGGTGGCGATGTCGAGCGCGAGGCATACGCCCCGATAGGTGCCGCGCTCGCGGAGCTGCCGTCCCGCCTGCGCGATCGCCCGCCGCTGCCGCGCCTCCGGCCAGCCGGGGTCGAGCGTGCGGCTGAGATAGCTGGCGAGCCAGGGCAGCGTGTCGGTGGGGGCGGAGTAGGGATCGAGCAGATATTCGGCCGTGGCCACGCGGTCTTCGATCGGCGTTAGCATGCCTTCGAACGCGGCGAGCAGGCGTTCCCGGAAGTCCGGGGGCGAGGCCGGGTTCGACTGGTCTGATTCGTCGGAGATCGCGGTCTGGTGGAACAGCGTCGGCAGGTATTCGTCCTGGTAGCTGAAGCGCGGCGTGTAGACACGGAGCGCGCGCAGGCAGAGGCTGCGCCGCCCATCGCCAAACGCAACCATCACGAGGTCAAGGGAAGCGCCGGTCAGCCGCCGATTGGCGCCGCCCGTGCGCTGCAGCAGCACCTCGTAAAGCGCGCCGGGCATGCCCACCAGGGCAGCGAGACCGGAATGGAACGGCAGTTCGGATGCAAGATCTGATTGCGCGAGCGGCGGCTGCAGGTGGAATGGCGCGGTGTTCAGGCTGGCGGTGAGCGCCGGTGTCGGCGCGGGCACGCGCGCGGGGTACACGGTAGCGATCGCGGCCGCTGTGGCGGCGTCGATACGCGTGGTGCCGAGCGACGCGTGCTGGATCGTCGCCAGCATGGCCGCCGCATCGTCCTTGGACAGGGACTGTTCCGCAGCGCGCGCCCACACCGCGATCGAGGTGCCGGGCGGCAGGTACGCCTCGGCGTAGAGCCGGTGCCAGACCCCGTCGGGGTCGTTGCCGGCGACGCCGCAGCGGCACAATGCGCCTGCGGTGAGATAGGCGGGGTACGGCAGCGGCAGTAGCCGGCGCGGTCCGGTCTGAGCGAGATACTGGGCGTGCGGGCCGGGAATGGCGGCGAAGCGTGGCGCCGCTTGGCTCAGCATCGGATAGCGATACGGCGCCATCGCGACACCCTGCTGCGGCGCTGGTGCCAGCGTTACCACGGCGCAGTCGATCGGGCTGGCCGGATCGGTCGCCGGCGCCATCAGGGCGATCCAACCTTCATCCAGCAGCGCGACGTCGGTCATGTACGGCAGGAAAGTGCCGTCGGTAGCGCTCACTGGCGCGGACGTCCAGGTGCCACTCGTACGGTCGCAAATGGCCAATGTCTGCGGTGCGCCAGCCCGGTCGAGCAGCACGGCGATCCGGGTTGCGTCGACCGCCATGGCGACCGGCGCGCCGGCGGGGCGATTGGTGATAAGCGCCGTCTGCCGGAGCGGGTTCGGATTGGCGGCGACCGGAGCAAAGGTCGCATGGGTGAAGCTGACGAACTCGTTGATCGGCCCGCCCTCGAATACGCCGATCCCACCCGCGACCAGCACGTAGATCTTGCCATCGGCCGCCACCGCGACGCCACTGCCGGCCGGATCGAGCGTCAGCGGCACCGCTGGGTTCTCAGGCGTGTCCAGGCCCCAGCGCCCACGCAGGTCGAACAGTTCGAGGAAACTGTTGGTCCCCTCGCTGGCCAGCAACGCCAACCGGCCGCCGCCGAGCGCCATGCCGACGAATTTTCCCACCTTCGGCGCCAGCGGCGTGCCGTTCAGGTCGCTGATCGGCATTGAGCCCGATCCGTCCGGCGACTGGATCGACATGCCGTCGGCGGCGATGCTGGCCACGCCGCCATAGGCATCGACCACAGTCGGTTGGGACATGGCGAGCGCGTTTCGGGCGGCCGTGCGCGCTTGGTTCGGCAGAGGCCAGGTCTGCTGGCCCGCGAGCGTGTAGGCGGCGCCGGTCCACTGCATACCGCTCGTGGCCGTCCAGTCACCGGGATCAGCCAGGAGAGCGAAGGAACTGCCGTTGACATCGCGCATGGCGGCCTCAGCAGACTTTCGGGACAAACGGCACGAAGGCAGGGCCCGTGCCGCCGCTCGGAGCGGGCGGTGGCGGCGCCGGCGGGCCCGAGCCGTCAGTGGCCACGCTCACGCCCTGCAGCGACGGTACCTGCCAGGTTTGCAGCGGAACCAAGGCGGCCGCCGCCCAGGTGCCGCCCGGTTGCGAGTAGAGCGTGACCTGGTCGGCCGCCTGCACGCCGGCGACGCGCCCCGCCTGGGTCCGCAATTCGTCCGGCATCACCGTGCGCCCAAGCGGCCAGCCGGTCTGTGCTGGCCCGCCCAGCGGCAGCGGCCACAGATAGGATGCGATGGCCTGCTGCACGCCCCGCGTGGTGGCAAGCGGATCGGCGCCCGCCAGCACCTCGATGCTGGCGCCGACGTAAACGGGCACCGGCTCCGGCGTTAGTACGAATAACTGCGTGCCGATCAGGACACGTTGGCGCAGCCAAGCAAAAACCTCCTGCAGTTGCGCGAGCGTGGCGCTGGGAATGCCGGTCAGCGCCAGCGGTGCGTCGGGAAACGCGAACACGCTGATCACGCCGGGAACGTTCAGCCGCGTCGCCGCCGCATTGGCGCCCGGCATCAGCCCCTGCACCACCTCGGCGCGGCCGAGCGCGACGCCGGGGGTGGCGAGCGTCAGTTGCTGGAAATCCTCCACCGTCACCGCGCGATCGCGGTTGGAGAGGAAGGCAGGGATGCGGCGTTCGGCGTCTTCCACCTCTTCGCCGTCGCTGCCGCCGGCAGTGGGTATTTCCTGCCGCACCGTCCCGACCGTGGGCTGGATTGCGCTGATGCTGCCGGCGGCGAGATTGCCGTCGCTGCCGCCGCCCCAGGCGTAGGTGGCCGCCACGATCACGGCGTTGGCGGGCGGGCGCTGACCGCGGATGCCGTCCCCGAACGACACGGTGCCCGTTGTCGGGTCCAGCACGTAGACGGTGTCGGTCGGTCCCGCCCGGCCGAAATTGTCGACCGCTGTCCAGACCTGCGGCTGCGCGGCGCCTTGCGGCCACACTTGAATGACGAGGCTCGCCGGATCGACCGGCGTGCCCGACAGCGTGAAGGTGGCGTCGCCGGCGCCGGTGGCGGTGCCGAGCGGCTCGTTCGTTTCGATCGCGCGCGCGGTGATGCCGACCGCATTCACCCCGAGCCAACTCAGCGAAAAATCCGGCGCGTTGACCGGGCTCAGCGTGAGCCACATCACCACACGGTCTGCGTTGATTCCCGCTGGAAGCTCGGGCGGGGAGCCGTTGGTGCCCGCGAACATCGGGTCGCCGTTGTTCGGCGATGCGGGCGGCGTCAACAGCGCGGCGTTGCTCGGCAATTGCAGCAGCGCCACGCCGGCATTGCGCCCGCCGTTCGAGGTGTCGGCGATGACATCGAGTGCGACCGACAACGGATTGCCGCTCGCGTCCTGCGTCAGCACCGCCCAGTTCAGCGTGCGCGGCGGCAGGCTCGTCGCCTGGTCGAACGCCTGGTAGCCCGGGACCGCCGTCACCGGCGCCAGTCCCGTCGACAGCACCCCGCTGCTTGCCTTCGGATCGACCAGCGCCGCACGCACTGTAGCGGCGGAGGCGGAAACATTCTTCGGCGTGACAAGCGCCAGCCACACCCGCCCGTCGATCGTGTTGGAAAGGCTGAGCGTGCCGTCGGCGCCGAACGCCGGCTGCGCCACGAACGGCGCCGGTTGTTGTAGGTTGTACAGCGATTGCAGAAGCGCAATGAGTTTCGCGTGCTGCGCCGGATTCGGGTCCTGATACGCGGCCTTGATCATCGGCACCAGTTGCAGCGGCATCGGCTGCAAATCGGTGGTCGAAGTGAACGTGACGGCGCCGACCTTGAACGTCGCCTGCCCCGCCGTCAGCGCCGCAGGCAGCGGCACCGCCGTCGCGTCCACGCACACCACGCCGCTTGCCGGCGCGGCCGGGCGCAGCGGCAGCGACAGCAGGTTCAGGAACGCGCGGCGCTGGCGCTGCGGAATCAGGTTCTGCCGATAGATAATTGTCTCGGCGAGCCAGGCGAACATCTCGATCAGTGCGCGGCCCGGATCGCCCGGCGCAACGTTGCTCCATTCCGGCGTGTGCGCCTCGATCCGGTTGACGGCTTCCGTTACCAGGTCGGCGTAGCGGCGGTCGTCGAGATTGGGGATCGGCAGCGGCATCAGGCGCCACCGAGATTGAGGGTTAGCGACAACGTCTCCGGCGGCGCGCCCGGCAGCCCGCGCGCGGTATAAGAGAGCGTGACGATGACGTTCGCCGCGTCATTCGGATCGGGGGCGACAGCGACGTTGGCGAGCACAACCCGCTGCTCCCATTTGCTGACAGCCGTGGTGATCGTGGAGGTGATGAGCTGGCGCGTGCTTTCCGTGTTCGGCTGGCCGATCCATTGCCCGAGACCGGCGCCGAAATCCGGCTGCATCAGCCGTTCGCCGGGATCGGTCATCAGCACGTTCCACAGCGCCTCGCGCAGGCACTGCGAATCCGCGACATAGGACAACCGCCCGGTGGCATCAGGTACATCCAGTGGCCAACCGATGAACAGCGAACCGCTCATTGCTTGCTCGGCACCGGCAGGCAGATCTTCACCCAGGCGATCCAACCCAGAAAAATGTTCAGCAGGTTGATGATGACCGACAGCATGATCATCGCGCAGATCGTGATCACCGGCAGGCTGAACGAGCAGATGAAGCGGATGCCCAGGCCTCCGGTCGAGCCGCCACCGCCGCTCATCATCTGCTGCACGGTAGCGTTGCTATTCAGGCCGTTCACGACGTTGGCCAGATCGGGCGGCATGTCGAACGTGGCGCCCATCGCTGCGCCTTTCCTTGCATCCGCGAGGCTGGGCATTTCGATCAGCGACGGACGCGCGGCATCCGGATCGAAGGCGGCGGCGACCGCGAAGGCGTCGCTGGGCTGCCCCCAGAAGATGCGCTCGCAGCCGTTGGGGCAGACGGTGCGCACGAACGGCAGCACGAAATAGCTACCGCCGTTCTGCCACGAGGTCAGTTTCGGCGTCGGCAACGCCGAAGCCGAGGTCGCCAGGGCCTGCACGAGCCTGAGCCGCAGCGCGAGGCAAATCTGCGCCGCGGTGTTCTCCACCACCAGCAGGTTGCCGCCGTCCGCTTGCAGATACTGGCTGGGCGGCAGCGGAGTAGGGGTGGTGCTGGCGGGGTCAGTGCTCATCAGCGTGGCCAGCAGCGACGGTGCGGTGCCGCTGGCCGCGTAGTCTTGCAACACCGCGCCAAGCGTGCTGCCGGGAAGGGGATTCGCCGCCGCCCAGTCGCGCAAATCCTGCCCGGTCCGCGCGGAAGGCGGATCGGCGTAGAAGTTCAGCCCGTTCAGAATCGAAACGAGCAGCGCGTTCTGCGGATTGCTCCACGCCGCGGGATCCGCGAGTTGGTAGCGGCCGAGCAGCACGCGCAGCAGCGCCGCCAGCGCGTTACGGAACTGCCCGCCGGTGATCTGCTGATCGGAGGTGTAGGTGCGGGGTGGGCCGCTGCTGTAACCGGCCAGTCCGAACGGCCAGGGCAGATCGGCGAGCATGCTGTCGCCTGTATCCTGCGGCGGCGCCGGCGGCGTGGCCGGCACAAAGTCGCCACCGCCGAGCGGCAGGTAGCCGTAGAGCAGCGTATGCGGCGTGGCACCGTCCTGTACCGCTAACGCTAACGGATGCAACGGAAATGTTTCTTAACCGGTATAACCTGGGTTTGGCGCCGCAGATTGCGGCACCAGCCCAAGCGCCTTGATCTGGCGCGCGGCGTCGGGATCGGCGCCGGGTTCAACTGTGCCCCAGCCCTGCGGTTTGCCGCCCGCGATCAGAAAACCCTCCGGCGCCCGCGGGTCGCCGGTGCGGAGGACGAAGCCGGCCGACGCGATCTTCTCCGGCCCGAGGGCTGGCGAGCCGGCGATGGTGCACGAGGCCTCCCATGCCACCACGTAAAACGTGCGATGCACCGGGCGGCGCAGCTTCAGCATGCTATTCGGCGCCGGTGTCTGGTCCTCCTGCTCCCACGCGAATAGTTCCGGATGGTTCTGTGGCGAGTTGCCGACATCGGCCTGGAACTGGGCGACGAACCCCGCATCGAGGTAGCGGTGCATCGCGACGTTCGCCGGCGCCGGCGGCGCATACCAGGGCGCGGCGAGGGTCACCGCGTGCGATTCCGGAACGGTCACCATACGTTGCCCGCTCCCGGCGTGTAGCTCGCGCCCACCACCGTGTTGGCGATCATCGTGTCACACTGCACCACGCCGCTAAGCTGCGCGGTCGCCGCGTTCACCGTCACCGAGGGGGCGCTGACCGTCAGCGATGCCGTCTGCAACTGGATCGACGCACTGGTGGTGACCGTCACACCCGAGGTGGTGGCCTGGATGGTGGTGCCGCCGACCTGAACGATGCAGGTGTCGCCGGAATCCGTGAGAGTAATGGAATTGTTATTCGGCGTGGTGATGGCAACGGAGGGCGCGCTGCCGTCGACGACGAGCGTGGTGCCGTTTTTCGTCTTGATGGCGTAGCAATCGTCAACCGGCGTCGCTTCGGTGGGGAACGCGTTCTGCCCGTTCCACACCGCGCCGAGGACGAACGGCTGATCGGGCGTGAGGAACGCCACCAGTACCGATCTCGCCCTGCCGCGGCAGCATCGCCACCCCGTAGGTGGTGCCGGAGGTGCCGCCCGCGGATGGCACGACGCACGGCGCCCACACGTCCATGTCGTTGCCAAGCAGTGTTACCTGGATGCGGCCACGCGATTGCCGATCGGCGTTGTCCTTGACCACACCAAGCGCGAAGCCGGTGGGCGGCGCGAACAGATGTTGCAGCGTGTCCATGGCGGATCAGCCTCTGTCGGCGCGCTCAATGCGCGCATAAGTCTGGTAGCCGGCGCTTTCGTCGAAGAGGTGCGCGCAGGCGACGACCGCGTAAGTGCCGGCGAGGCGGGGCGACACACCGGTGAGGGACACCGCCGCGCCGACCATTACGGCCGGGTTGCCGGTGCAGACGAGGTCGCCGTGCAGGAAGCGGCGGCCCTGCGCGTCGAATGTGGCGTTGGCGAAATCGGTCGCCTCCGCCTGTGTGGCCGGCGCAGGGAAGGAGAACGTTTCCTTCGCGGTCCAGCCCAGCCCCTGCAACGACTGCGCCGCGGTCTTGCCCGAGGCCGGCACCAGCAACGTCGTTCCAGTGGCGGAGATCGTTTGTCCCGCCGCAAGGTCCTGGCTCTTCACCACGGTCTGCGTAGGTTGCCGCGCGAGATCGGCGATGATGCGCAGCCGCTTCAGCGTGTCGCCCGCGTCCAGCGTGACCAGCGCGGGTGGTTTCTCGCGCTTGCGGCAGGTGAGCGTGCTGCCGACCACGCGCGGGAAGGCGGCATAGCGTGCGGCGAGACGGCGCAGGAAATGCAGGTCGCTCTCGTTGAGCTGATTGTAGTCGCCTGGCGTGTCCGACAGTCTGGCGTCCGCGGTCAGGCCTGCGTCGCCGGCCAGCGTGGAGACGATGGCGTTCGGGCTCTGCTGTGCGAAGACGCGACTGTTGCGCGCGCGGGCGAGCCGGTGCAGCGGGTCCTCGGCCAATAAAACGAGCTGGGGCACGCCGTCGCCGTAGCGTTCCTCGATGCCAGTGATCTCGCCCTTGAACACGGTCTTCTGCTGGGCGAGGCCGAAGGCGATCTCCAGCTTGTCGCCGAGCGCGACGGTGTTGAACAGGAAACTGGTCGGCCCGCTCTGCGGGCTGCCCCAGTTCACCAGGCGCACCTCGGCGGAGGCCATGCCGGCTTCGGGCGCGCGCACTGCGATGTCGAGCAGCGCGTTCGCCATGTCATTGTTTGCCGTCCCGTTCAACGTGAGGGCGGGACGCGAGGAGACGTAGGGCGCGCTGTCGGGCATCGCTCAGTCCGCCTGAATCCGTTCGTGGCGGTCGGCGACGATGGAGAGTTCCAGCATGCGGTCCGCCTGCCCCGGCAGCTTCTGCGGCGCCGCCCGCGTGTTGGCGGGGGGCGGCGCGGGGGAGCGCGGCGGCTCGGCTTCAACCAGCAATTCGTCGATTAGAATGGGCATCGCGCTTACCCGAGACTGGCCCCGGCGGTGAAGGCGCCGGGAATGGTGGTGCCAAGGCTGGCGCTGGCGCCGACAGAGAAGCCGGCGCCGCCTGCCGCGCTCGCGGCCGCGCCGAAGCTTGCGCCAAGGCCGACATTGATGCTGGTGGAGGTGGAGAAGCGTGGTGTCTCCAGGCCGTTCGCGAGCGCGGTGCCGCGCCAGTCGGTCGGGTCCATGCCGGCGGACGACAGTGCCGGGCCGATCGGCGTACCCGGCGGCAGCGGCTGCGCCTGGCCCGGGACGCGCTGTGGAATGTTGGTGACCTTGTAGCGGCTCTCCGTGAGCGAGATGCTGACCGCCGCGCGCAGCGGCACGCCGCTCGCCGAGAAGAACTCCAGCGTCTCGTTATAGCTGTCCACCAGCCCGACGAACTGGAACGTGCCCCACAGGAACAGGCACGGATTGGCCGGGATCGGCTGGCCCTGCGAGGTGCCGTCGGGCGCTGGCGGGGCGACGAACGCCGCCACGATTTTGCTGGTGACCTGCTGCACCACATCGGCACCGTCCTGCTGGTCCTCAAACAGCTCGGTGGTGTCGAACACCAGATCGACCGCCAGCTTCGCGCTGCTGCTGCTGTTCTGCTGCGAGGCTTGGTCCGAGCTGTTCTTGCTGCCGGTATCCGCCTTCACCGTGACGGTGTAGCTGAGCTTGAGCGTTTCCGGATTGAAATGGACAGTGATCGCATTGGCGAGCTGCGCCTGCTTGGTGTTGGGATCGACCGGAATGAGTTGCGCTTTCTGGAGCGAGGTGCCGGACATCAGGCAGCGACCTTCAGCGAAAGCTGCTCGAAGGCGAGCTGCAGTTCTTCGATGGCGACCTGCGTGGAGGTCGCGTTCAGGTCGGGCGACTTGAATTTCACCGGCAGCACGTTGACGAGATTCCAGGTGAAGGCGATGTCGGGCCCGGAATAGATGTCGATTGCGCCGTTTAGCAGCCGGCCGAAGCGTTCGCGGTTGGCTACCAGGTCGAACCAAGTCCACAGATCGGTCTGCGAGGTGATGCCGCGCTTGAGGGTGAGCGAGCCAAACGCGGTGGGGCCGGGCCGTTGGATCTGGCCGAAGTTGCGCCCGCCCTCGCGGATGGCGCGTGGGCTCATGGTGGCCTCGAGCCCCAGTAGCTCGCTGAAGCTGCCGCCGCAGAGCGGGCCGGGGCCGAGGCCCGACGGCAGATTGCTGCCGGTGAGGCTCACCTGGAAACGGAACGGGACGAACGGCCCGGTGCTCATACCGCCGCCCCCAGCGTGGCTGTTACGCTGCCGTCGAGGAAACTGAGCGCAATGGTTTCCACGGCGACGGCGGTGTTGATGCCGATGTCGAATTGCACGGCATTCGGCGCGGGAATGCTGCGGGTGATAGTCACCGCCTCGTCGAGCTGGCGCCCGTTAAGCGCCCCGCGTTGCAGCAGGGTGTCGAACAAAGTCGCTGAGGATCAGCTCCACGCGGCCGTCGTCGAGCACGTTCTCGAAGACGAGCTGCTCGCCGAAGCTTTTCCAGATTGCGCAACAGCCAGCCCATCAGCCGGCGGGTGCCCGCGGCGCGGCGGGGCGCGTTGGCTGGGGTGCGGCGAAGGGCGAGGATGTCGTCGTCCAGCGCCGTGCCGGGGCCAGCAAAGCGCAGCGGGGCTACGCCCATGGCCCGGAGCTCGTCGAGCGCGTTGCTCTCGATGCACCGGAGCGGCGTGGTGCCGAGCAGCAGCGTGCGGCCGGCGACCGAGCGCCACACGCCGTCGGTCTCGGCGGGGCGGCGAGGAAGCCGGCGATGAGGCCGCTCGGGGTCGCGATGGCGCCGGTGGCATCGCGCACCAGGGGAGCGAATGCCTGCACCTGCGCTAGGTCGGCGCCTTGCAGGTTGGTGCCGTGCAGGTAGGCGTCGGCGCGCTGCACGAGCCGCGGCACCGATTGGGTCTGATCGGTGCCGATCGGCAGGGCGAACAGGCACAGCATGTCGGGCCGCGCCGCCAGCAGGGCGGAAACGCGCGTTAGCACCTCGAACGGATCGATCGGGGAGGTGCCGGGTCGAAGCGGGGGAACCGATGGCGGCGGGGGAGCCGGGAAATCCGCGGCTGGTCGAAAGGTGGGCGGATCGGCTGGCGAGGTCGGCACTGGCGGCGGTGGCAGCGCGCTCTCCAGGCAGAGCTGCTCGAGATCCGGCAGCAGCAGCAGACCGGCGGTCGGCACCTGCATGGCAATGCCGGTGCCGCTTTGCGGCAGATCGCCGCTGATGGGCGGCGCGAGGGAGAGAAAATCGTCGAGCGGAGCGGCAGGATTGGCGTCGATGCGCACTACCCAACCGCGGCGAGCGCCGGCGTTGAAGTAGTCGGTGACGGCATGCGCGAGCCAGGAATCGTCGGTCGGAAATGTCGCTGTGAAAGCAGCAGCACTTGCGAAGGCGAGCGGGCGGCCGGTCAGGCTGGGGTCGTCCGCGGTGCCGTAGCCGAGCTGCGCGGCGGCCGCACGGGCATCGGCGGCGGCGGTCGAATCGCCGGCGGCTGCCAAACCGACGAATACCGCTTCCAGCTCCGGTTGGGTCGTGACCGGATTCTGGTCGGCAAGCGTCACACGATAATCGGGCGAAACGAGCACGGCGCGGCCTACAGGAACGCGAACTCGACCTTTTCGGCGGAGAGAACCAACTCCTCCATGGCGACATCGGCGCCGCCTTTTGCCGCCAGCGTGGGCCCGGTCAATTTCAGCGGCATCACCGAGCGTAGTGTCCAGCTCGCGACCGGCGTGCGCGTCTCGTCGAGCAGCGTGATGACGACCGAATCGCGCTTGCCGGCGACGCCGGTGGTGCGCACCGCTTCCACCCAGTCGTGGATATCGGTGTTGCGCACCACGCCGCGCTTCAGCGTGAAGTCACCGGTTTTATACACACTCGGGTATTTGTGCGTATGGTTTTCGTTGAAGTTGCCGGCGCGGTATTCGGCGACGGTGATTTCGGTATTAAGCCCGCTGACATCGGAAAAGCCGCCCACCGGCGTGGTGCCACCGCCCGAGGTCAGCGCGACGATGAAGTTGAAGCCAAGATAGGGAGTGACGCGGTCGGACATGATCAGCCTCGTCTATGAGAGAATTCAGGCGCTCGCGGTCCACTGGCCGATGCGGAAGATGACAAATTCGGCCGGTTCGAGCGGGGCGACGCCGATCAGGCAGATCAGGCGGCCGTTGTCGATGTCGGCCTGCGTCATGGTCGAGCGGTCGCAGCGCACGAAGTAGGCGTCGCTGGGTTTGTCGCCGAGCAGCCGGCCGTTGAACCATTCGTTGTAGAGGAAGTCGCTGATGGTGGTGGCGATGCTGGACCACAGCGCCTCGCCGTTCGGCTCGAACACCACCCAGCTCGTCGAGTCCGCTATCGACTGCTCCAGATAGAGGAAGTAACGGCGCACGTTCACGTACTGCCACTGCGGGTCCGACGAGAGCGTGCGCGCGCCCAGACCAGGATGCCGCGCGAGGGGAAGCTGCGGATGCAGTTGATGCCGAGGGGGTTCAGCACCTCCTGCTGGGCGGTGTTGATGTAGACCTCGAGGCCAACGGCTTCCTGCACCACCACGTTGGCGGGCGCCTTGTACACGCCACGGGTGATGTCTGTGTAGGCATAGAGGCCCGCCACGAAGCCGCTGGGCGGAAGCAGCACATTGCCACCGGAGGAGGCGAGCGATGCCACACTGACCCTCGGATAATAGAAGGCGAGCCGAGTGTCGGCGAACTGGCCAGCGAAGGCCTGCGCGTCGGCGATGGAGGCGCCGAGTGGAGATTCAATGACGCCGAGGCGATACAGCATCTTTGTGCAGTGCGCCTGAATGGCCGAGATCACCGCCTGGTGCACCGAGGCATCGGCAGCCGCGGCGGGGCACAGCACGATGGAAATGTCGTCTATGCTCTCCAGCGCGGCAATGCCGAAGCTGCCGTGGCCGGGGCCGGAGAGTTCATCGACCATGCCGACGTAATCGGCGTAGGCTGGCGCCTGGCCGTCGTTGCCGCCGGTGAGATGCAGCACGAAGCTGGGCGCGACCGCGGGGTTCGAGGGAAGCAGCGCGTTGGTATCGAACGCACCTAGCAGCGCGCCCCAGATCGCCGGGACGGTGGGGGTGCCGACATAGGCCGCATACACCGGCTGCATCGCATTCGCGGTGCTGTCAGCCGGCAACTGCGGCATGGCGACCGCCAGGCTGTTGGCGGCATCCGGCTCGATGTCGACGTCGGCGAAGCTGTAGATTTCCGTGCCGGCAAGCCGCACGCTGATATCGTAACTGTCGTGATAGATGTTGCCGTCGCCGGTGCGGCTGCCCATGCCCAGCACGGCCAGCGGCGCGGTAACGTCGGCGGTCAGGCTGGGATTGAGCGAGTGGGGAAGGGTGACATTATTACCGCTTACCGTGCCGTACAGCGTGGTGACAGTCTGGTCGGTGATGTTAAAGATCGCGCGCATGTTGGTGCCAACAGCGAATGACCAGAGCGGCGTGGCGCCAAGGCCGGACGGCACCTGCAAAGTGAACGCCTGCGCGCCACCGATGGGGACCGCGCTTTGCAGCACGCCGGTGGCCAGCGCGCTCGGCTGGACGGTATGGGTGTTGCCGGCCTGGTCAACGTAGATGATCGGCTCGCCAGCGACGAAATTGTATTGCGCCGGCGTCGCGCCGGTGGCCAGTGTTGCGACGGCAACGAGGCTCTGCAGCGGGAAATTGCTGGCGGGGAGCGTGTCGCCCACCATGGCGCTGGCGGGCACGTTGGTCAGGCGCAGGACGCAGGTGGCATTCGCCGGCGGGGTGGCGAGCGGCCGCAACAGCCGTTGCGAGCGGCGCGTCCGGAGGACCAGATCGACATTGCCGGCGGAGCCGGGGAAGCGCGCGCCGAAGGTAATCACGGTGTTGTTCTGCGGCACCGCCAGCGCCCCTATCGCCGGGCTGTTGGTGGATGGTGTCTCAATGTCGCGGCTGATGCGCGCCAAGTAAAGCTGCTGGCCGCCGTTATCGAAGAACGCCCGCGCGGCATAGGCGGTGTAGTTGGTGACGGTCGTGCCGCCGAAATTCAGGTCGTTCGTATCGCCGTAATAACGCTGGAAATCGGCGAAGCTGGTCAGCAATTGCGGCAAGCCGCGCACCAGGCCGCTGCGCGTCGGCCCGACCATCGCGGCCACGCTGGTGCTCGCGGGTTGAATTTGCGATGGCTGGAAGCTCACTTCCTCGACGAAGACACCGGGCGCGAGATATTCGGGCATGAACTGCTTCCTCAGCGTTGTCAGAGTGGCTGGAGAGTGACGCCCGAAATGCCGAGCGCGGCGGCATTGCTGATCTGGCCGCGCTTGACGGGAAAACTCTGCTGGGCGGCGAAGGCGCCGCCAGTGGAGACCTGAACCGGTTTCGCCGTGTCGGGATTACCGATGCTTTGGCCGGCCTGCGCGGGATCGCCGAGCGCGGTGAGGATCATGCTGTCAACGGTGAGCGAAGGCGGCAGCGGCGGCAGGCCGGTGAGCGGGATGATGACATCGCCACAGAAATCGGCCTGGCCGGAAAAGCCGAGGGTGACGCCATTGCGCACGCAGGTGAGGCGCAGCAGCGACCAGGCGGCGGCGCCGCCAGCCTGCCATGTCACGTTCAGCACGACCGCGCCCGCCTCGGTGACGCGGATCGCTTGTAGGCTGGGGCGCAGCGGCACGTAGCTGGGTGCTTGCGGGCTCGGCGTGACACTGAACTGGCGCGGATTGAAGCGGCCGTCGAGCGACTGCACGCTGCCCGCAAGTGTCACCGCGGGGACCGCCGGCGGGGTCGCGAGTTCGGCTTCGGTGGGCGTGTGATTGTAGTAGATTGGAGAGGCGACCAGCAGGATGCCGCGGGTATCGGCGACGGCGCTGATTCCTTGCGGCAGCCTGCCGGCGAGCGTCACGTTGAGGAGCGGTGGGCGGCCGGTGATGGCCCGTACCGGATTTGCCGCGGTGGGATCGGGATTGGCCTCGGCCCAGAACACGGCGCCGGCCGAGGGGATGCGGATCGCTTCCGCGTTCATGACACGGGGCCGAAACTGTTGGTGCGATCGATAACTGCTGCGTATTGCTGCATGTCCGGCTGCAGCTCCACGCGGATGCCGCGCGCGACATAGGGGACGGTGAGGCTGTACTTCATCGGCAGCGTGTCCCAGATGCGCATCAGCTCTTCGCGGGTGAGCTCTTCGGTGGCGACCTGCACATCGTCGGACTCGTCCCAATTCAGCGTCTGTCCCGGCAGCGCGAGCGATTGCGCGGCGAGCCGGTCCGCGCCGATGATCGGGGTAATGGCGAGCTGCTGGAATCCCCAGCCCATCAGGCTGTTTTCGGCCAACGCGGAATCGGCAATGGCGATCATCAGGAAGTGCAGCATGAGCGGCACCTCGGGAACGCGTCCTGCCACGCTGCCGGGGAGGGCGCGCACGTAGCCGCCGGGCACGGTGGGGTCGATGCTGATGCGATACAGCCACAAGGCGAGCGTGTTGGAGCTGGCCTGCTTGAACGTCTGGCTACCGAACACGCTCACCGAGCCATTGACGGGCGCGGCCTTCAGCTCGGGCGGCATACGCTCGTTCAGCATGCCCTCGATCGCCGCCATCACGCCCTGCACGGCCGCGTACGTCGCCACTTATTGCTCCCTCGATGATTCCGCAGTCTACGCCTGCATTGATTCGTGCCACACGGCGTTGCGACGCAGCTATCCATCAGCTGGCGGAGCGGGGATGGAGGGGACGGATCTAAATCATTGGCGGCGGCGTGACGGCTGCCCTCATCCCTCGGATGGAGCGAGGGGGAATCGTTTGGCCAGGGTTTCGCGCAGCGCGGCGATCGAAAGCTCGTTCAGCGCCGTACGGTGCGGCCGCATCTGGTGAACCCATGCGCGCTGTCCGTTCGGTGCCAGGACGAGAAACAGGGTCGATGGCAGCGCGGTGAGCAGGGGCAGGGCGAGTTCGTCGGTTTCGGTGCCAGTCAGGCCCAGCAGAACCAGCTCGGGCGCGAGCGCGCGCAACTGTTCGATAGGGTCTTCGCGTGCCGGCAGGTCGGCGACGATTTCGAGCGAGAGGCAGGGGCGCAGGATCTCGATCACCAGGGAGGCCAACAGCGGCGAGACCGTCACCAGGACCGTGCGCACGAGTGTCAACGGGCCGCCCCCATTCTGTTACTGCCGATTGCCAATGTGCGATCGGTTACAGGCCGGCGAAATCAATCCGACGGTGGAGCGGGGATGGAGGCGCGGCTCAGAAACGTACCGATCGCCCGTGCATCCAGGCGGCGACCTGGCCGCGGCGCGGGAGGTTGAGTTTGGCGAGCGCTTCGGGGTACTTATCTTGGCCTCGCGCAGACCGGACTCTGGGACGCCGGGCGACCTGTCGGCGGGCATCGACCATCTCTCGAGCTTGGCGTGAACGCCGTCTGGCGCGGTAGGGGGAACCGCATGGCTTCGAACAAGACCCTAAACGCCGACAATTTGGAGACTCTGGGAGCGGCGCGTCTTGCTGAACTGCTGATAGAGGTCAGCGAGGGGAATGCGGCTATCAAACGGCGGCTGCGCCTGGAACTGGCCGGCGCGGAAAGCCCCGCTGAGGTTGCCAAACAAATTCGGAAACGCTTGGCAACCATCGCGAGGTCGCGCTCATTCGTTGACTGGCAAAATCGGAAATCGCTGATTGACGATCTGGACGTAACGCGCCGGGCTATCGTCGACCAGGTGGCCGCACGCCTACCCGCCGAAGGGCTGGATCTGATGTGGCGGTTTCTGGAACTTGCCAACGGCGTCCTTGGCCGGTGTGATGACAGCAGCGGAACGGTAGCCGACATCTTCCACGCTGCGGTTGCTGATCTTGGCGCCATTGCCGACTCCGCCAGACCCGATCCGAAACAGCTCGCGGACCAAGTATCCAATTGCCTGCTCCAGAACGATTACGGTCAGTTCGACAGCCTCATCCATGCACTCCAGCCTGCTCTGGCGCCTGCAGGATTAGAACATCTCAAGCACAGCATGCTCGCGCTGTCAGCGGAGCCGATCCGAAAGCCGGCGGCAAACCAGCGTAAGGTGGTGGGTTGGGGGCCGCGAGGGGCGATCTATGCGGACGACATAGCCGAACGCTCGCGCGTCAGCACAATCCGGCTGGCACTGCAGGAAATAGCGGACGCCCAGGGCGATGTTGATTCCTTCATCGCTCAGTATGAGGGACCAGTCAGGAAGGTGCCGAAAATTGCCGCCGAGATCGCACGCCGACTGCTGGCGGCGGGCCGGACCGACGAAGCGTGGCAGGCCATTCAGGCGACCGAGCACCAGCGAGGCGGCTGGCCTGATTTTGAATGGGAAGATGCACGAATCGACGTCTCGGAAGCGCTCGGTCGAGGTGATGACGCACAGGCCGCCCGCTGGTCCTGTTTCGAACGATCCCTTTCCACGCGGCATCTGCGTGACTACCTGCAGCGGCTGCCCGAGTTTGATGACTTCGAGGCGGAAGAACGTGCGCTTGGTTACGCCGAACGCTATGGCAGCTTACTACAGGCTATTTCGTTTCTCGTTTCATGGCCTGCGTTGGAAAGAGCCGCCCGAACAGTTATCCGCCGCGCCACAGACTTGGAGGGCAACTATTACGAAATACTAGCGCCGGCTGCCGAGGCCCTCGCGGGCAAGTACCCGCTCGCGGCAACATTGCTGCTGAGAGCAATGATCGATTTTTCACTCACGCAAGCCCGGGCCAGCCGCTACGGACATGCTGCTCGCCACCTCAGGGATTGCGCGGCGCTGGCTCCAGCGATCGCCGATTACAGCTCCTTCGAGATGCACGAGGCCTACGTCAACAGGCTGCGTCGTGAACACGGTAGAAAGGCGGCCTTCTGGAGCATGGTCTCGTAAGATGAGCCGTCTGTGCTTACTCCCAGTCCAACCGCTAATGAAATCGGCCAGCTTGAGTGCGGCTTTGAGAATTGGGTTTGGGGGTTCGATATCGCGACGAACAGACCATTACTGCTTCAGGGGTTTAGTCTTGTTGTTAAGCCGGCCCCCTACCCAGTTATGAGGAAAACCGCCGCTCTCGCTGTTGCTATGGTCATTGGCGGCATCCTTTCAGCCCACACCGAAGGCACGCATATTCTTCGAGCATGGGATTCATGGTGACCTGATTGGATGACCATGCTACTACGCCTTCCGCAGACTCTGGGCGGCGTTCTAGCCTGCGATGAGATAGGCGGCACCCCGATCGCGTCTTTCTCGTTGATCATCCGGCAAGATGGACAAGAATATATCCTGTTCAAGGCCCGCGCCACTGGAGAATCATTGGGTCGTGCGATTCACATTGCGGTCGATCATGTACTTATCGGGACTTTTACCGTAACTAGTTCCGATGCAGCTCAGAACTTGGTTCGCGCTACACTTAAGCCAGCAGACTTCAATCGTCTCTTTAAGCTGTTCGACGTAGGCGGACAAACTGAAATCACCGTCGATCGTACATCCGGAGTTCAGGCTAGCTTGACGCTGTCGCTTCAAGGATTCAGTAAGAACGTTATCGACCTTCGTTCATGCGAAATGGAGATGTTTGCCTTCAGGTTGCCGAGCAACCCAAACCGTTGAAGAGTTGGAAGCCGCCGAGCCCGCAACGGCAAGCCGAAAGGCAACGGAAGTCCGTGGCCGAGCAGTTGCTCCGGCTTAGTCAGTCGACTTGCGGTGGATGCGTTCCAAGGTTCTCGAGCAGCGCCGTTGCACCGGGTAAATCCTGGCACCGTTCCCGCAGCAGCTTCTCACCGCCTACAGCATAGACCGCTACGGCCGATAGAATATCGCGAAGACGTCCCGAGCATTCGCCTCAAAGGGCAGGACACACCCGCCCGTGCGTTTGGCCAGGTCCCAGAACACCTCGGCATCCCGGCAAGCTGAAGGATCGGCTGTGTCGTGCAATACAATCAGCTTAATACCCTTGGCTTCCATCTCATCGGCCAGCCTACGCCCCTGAACCAGGCTCTCCTCGAAGACGTCCCCGACGTAAACGAGTACACGAACCGCCGGGCGTCTGAGCGCAGCCGACATGATCGGCAGAAGTCGCGTTAGCCCAGCCTGACATGTAATTCCAGCGGCGCGATCGCGCAGCGGAGCTATGTCGTCGGTAAATGCCGTGAATGTGTGGACGCGAGAGCCGCCATGCACGGCAAGCGCCACGTCTAACTCGCCCGGCAGCGCTTTCACCAGCGCATCGGTGGCCCGGCGGGCGGCCTCCCAGGCCGGCTCGCGGGAAGCTGTGGCATCCACGGCGAACACCAACCGCGGCCGGGTGGGCACGCCGGATTCGTCCGGCGGTTCAGCGTGGGTCAGCAGCGATCGCAGTGCCGCAGGAGCAGACGCTGCAGCAGTAGCGGCCGCAGTGGCGATAGTCAGCAATCTTGCCAGTACTCCGCTGCTCCGGGGTGGAGGCGGCGGGTCCTCTGGAACCAGGACGAAATTGGGCTTGTCAGTCAAGACTGTCTCCCGCGCTCAGACCAATAAGATCCTACGCTCAGAACCGGGTATGCGTAACCATTCCCCCCAGCCTCGGTCCGCTTTAGCCTGCGGCGCAGGGTTTGGTGAGGAATCGCGATGAGATCACATGCCCAGGTGGCGATCGTCGGTGGCGGCATCATGGGCGTCGGGCTCCTGTATCACCTGGCGCTGGAGGGCTGGGCCGAGCTCGTGCTGCTGGAGAAAAGCGAACTCACCTCCGGCTCCACATGGCATGCCGCTGGCCAGTGCCCGCATTTCATCGGCTCCCTCAACGCTGCGAAGCTGCATGTCTACGGCACGCAACTCTATTCGTCGCTCGAAGCAAGGACCGGGCAGGCCGTCAGCTGGCATACCACCGGCGGCATGCGCTTGGCTTGCACCGATGAGGAGGTGGACTGGTTTAAGCAGGTGCTTGGAGTGTCGAAACTCGCCGGCTATGAAGCGCATATTATCGGCCCGAACGAGATCCCCCGCCACCATCCGTTCCTTGATGTCAAACGCGTGAAGGCGGCCTTCCTGACCGTGACCGATGGCCACGTCGCGCCCGCAGATGCCACTATGGCCATGGCCGCCGGCGCACGCGCGCTTGGCGCCGAAATTTACCGCCGCACCCGCGTCATGAACATCCGCTTGCTCGAACTCAGGCGAATGGCTGGTGACCACCGATCAGGGCGAGCTGTGTTGCGAGCATGTTGTGAATGCCGGCGGCTCTTATTGCAACGAGGTCGCTTCCTGGACCGGCCATCGCGCGCCGATCGCCAACATGCTGCATCACTACCTTATCACCGAGCCGGTGCCGCAACTGGTGGCGTACAAGCGGGAACTGCCGGTGGTGCGTGATCCCTGGGCGCATGCCTATTTCCGCGAGGAGGGCAACGCCATTCTTGTCGGACCATACGAGACCTCCGGCGCGCACGAATGTTGGGATGGTCCACCCGCCTGGGATTTCGAGGGCGAGCTGGTCGCACCGGAGCTCGACCGCATTATGCCGCATCTGGAACGGGCGGCGGAGCGCTTTCCCTTGTTCGCGCAGTCGGGCATCAAGCGTGTTATCTCGGGCGCAATCCCGCATACCCCAGACGGCGCACCGTTGTCCGGCCCCGCGCCCGGTGCCCGCAACTATTGGATGCATTGCGGAGCGTCCCTAGGCATCTGCCAGGGCGCCGGCATCAGCCGGTTCTTGGCGCAATGGATGGTGCACGGCCAGCCGAATATAAACGCGCGCGAATTCGATCCGCGCCGTTTTGGCGACTGGGCTACGCCGGAGTTCACTCGTGCCGTCGGTATCGCCGACTACCAGCACATGTATTACTGCTACAAGCCTGCCGAGCAACACCATGTCGGCCGGGATCTGCGCCGCTCCTCTTTACACGACGCGCTGAAAGCCCGTGGCGCTCAGTTCAGCCAGGTGTTTGGTTGGGAACGCGCGCGCTGGTACGATCCCACCGGGCAAGGTGAGCGGTTTTCCTTCAAGCGCTCTAACTGGTGGCACCCCGTTCGCAACGAGTGCCTGGCGGTGCGCGAGCATGTTGGGCTGATGGACCTCTCCAGCTTCGCGAAGTTCGAGATCGCAGGGCGCGACGCCGCCGCGTTCCTTGAACGGGTCTGCCCCAACCGCGTGCCACGTGTCGATGGGCGGCTCATGCTCAGCCACTTGCTCAATGCCAATGGCTTCATCGATAGCGAGATCACCGTCACACGCCTGGCCTCCGACCGTTTTTATGTGGTGTCATCCGCCGCCGCACAGTTACACGACTTCGATCAGTTGCGCGGCCGCGTTGCACCGGACGAACAGGTGACGGTGACCGACGTCACCGATGCATATGGCGTGCTGGTCCTCGCCGGTCCGCGCGCACGGGATGTACTTGCACGCTGCACTGACGCCGATCTTTCCAACTCGGCGTTTCCCTGGTTGACCGGCAAACAGATCACAGTCGCAGGCGTGACACTGCTTGCACTGCGCCTGAACTACGTTGGCGAACTGAGTTGGGAGCTGCACACGCCCATGGCTGAAATGCCAACGGTTTTCGAAGCGCTGCAGTGCGCGGGCGAACCGCACGGCCTCATGTTGTTCGGCACCTATGCCATGAACAGCCTGCGTATGGAGAAGGCCTATCGCGCCTGGAGCGCGGAACTGACGAACGAGGTCACGCTGATTGCCGCAGATATGGAACGCTTCGTCGATTTCGATAAAGACTTCATCGGCAAGCCGGGGACGCTGCGCGATAAACAAGATGGACCGCCGAGCAGGTTGGTCTATCTGTCAGTCGGTGCCAATGACCATGATTGTTATGGCAACGAACCAGTTTACCGCGGTGACCGGATCATCGGCCTGACCACCGGCGGCGCCTACGGCCATGCCGTCAACCAGTCGCTTGCCTTTGCCTATGTCGAATCCGCGCTTGCCCAGCCGGGCGCACAATTCGAGATCCTGATGATGGACGAACGCTGCTCTGCCATTGTCCTGCCGGCTGCCGCCTGGGACCCAGGCAACACCCGTTTGAAGGCGTGATGCTAGCCGGTTTCGCCCCGAGCCAAACCCCATCACTTTAGATGCGCCTATCGGCACCTCCGCCCTTGTTTTGGGCCCAGCCTTTTTCCGTCCCTCCGCTCCTGTTCCCAGACTTTGGGAAGAATAAGATCGGGGAGTGGGCTTGGCCGATCCGGATGGCCCGTGCCGATGTGCGTCTGCGCGGGCTGCCATTCGCGCAGCACGGTATTTACGATCCGCGTCGCTTGAGTTCGAACACTTGCGCACGGGTCAAGCGGAACGCCATCATCAAAATAGTCGCAATGGTAATGCAAGTATCGACCCTGGCAGAGATGGAGGTGGCCACTGAAAATTCCCTGACTACGCAGGAACAACACGATGGCGAGAGAGGGGCGGGTCGGGTTAAGATAAATACACGCTGCCGATCCCGTCGCCCATGCTGGATCGGTCAACTTTCGAACGATCGCCGGCTTCACCGTCCGGCTGAGCCCCGTACCACAGCATGGGCAGTGTTCAACGGGAAGCGGCTCGTTAATGAGCGCCACAGTGATCCGCGGACTGATTGAAGAGACATCCGCGACGATCTCATCCGTAAGGCGATCGAGATCCTCCACCGCTTTGCCGCCTGCTTGAGGCCGCCTGGCGCATCCCAGCCAGTTCCGCCGCCGCATCGTCAAGCGCATCTGTCCTATCTGCGGCTACCACGGCGTTTTCATAAGCGTCGGCCACCCACCGCGATGCGACGTTCGCTGCCTCGAATGCGGTGCCCGCCATCGCCACCGCCTGACCAACTCTGGATAAGCGAGGGGGCGGAATCCCGCCCGCAGACCTCTCCGGGACTTCTACGCCCCGCGCGGCCCCTCAGTTACCGTTCTCCACCGCCCCAAACTTCCCGACGTTCCCACCACAGGGAGGTTTGGGATCACCTCTCCCGCTTGGGGGAGAGGCCTGCCCCGGACTTGCTTCCGGGGTCCAGCACCACTGGACCGGGTGCCCTTAGCGGACCGGGCAGCAACGCCGCCGGCGCGGTCGCGAGCACGCCGACTGCGAGCCCGGGCAGCAGCACTGGGTCCGGGACAACTGGGTTCAGCGCCACCGACACGGCGGCACATTGCACGGTCGGCTCTGGCAACTCCACAACCGCGAACTCCGGCGACACCAGCTCCGCCGGCTGACCATCGGCGTCCCCGCGGCGGGGATCGCACCGGGGGATTCCTTCGCGTATTGGCTCGTTGGTCTTGCTGTAAGCCGGCAGACTTGCCTGACGAGCGTTTATTCCCGCACTTCGGACCGCAACCGGTCCAGTGGAAGTAGGGCACCGTCGCGCTCAATGTGCCAGAACGTCCAGCCGTTGCAGGAGGGGGCGTTCTGGACCGCGGCGCCGACCTGATGGATCGAGCCGCGCGTCCTTCCCGATACGATTGTACCGTCCGCAGCCACCGTAGCGGAGACGCGACGCAGTCGGTCCACGAGGCGGGTGCCGGGCGTAATAATGCCGCGCTCGACTAGACTGCCGAAGGGCACCCGCGGGGCGTCGCGTTTGCTCGGCGCAGTGGAATGGCCGCCATTCGGGGCCGCACGGGTGTCGCGCAGGCGGGCTAGTGCGGCCTCCACATAGGCCGGATGACGCTCGATCCCGATGTAGTGGCGGTGCAGGCGCTTGGCGACGACCGCCGTGGTGCCGGTGCCCAGGAACGGATCGAGCACGATATCTCCCGGTGAGGTCGCCGCGAGCAGCGCCCGGTGCAGTAACGCCTCAGGTTTCTGCGTGGGGTGGAGTTTGAGGCCGTGCTCATTTCGTATTCGTTCGGGGCCGGTGCAAAGTGGCATCCACCAGTCGCTGCGCATCTGGATATCGTCGTTCAGCGCCTTCATCGCCTGGTAATTGAAGCGATGGCGGGAATCGCGCTGGCGGGTGGCCCAGATCAGGGTTTCGTGGGCGTTGGTGAAGCGGCGCCCGCGGAAATTGGGCATCGGGTTGGACTTGAGCCAGATTACGTCGTTCAGGATCCAGAAGCCGAGGTCCTGGAGCGCGGCGCCAATACGGAAGATGTTGTGATACGCGCCGATCACCCAGATCGTGCCGTCCTTGCGTAGGAGGCGGCGGCATTCCGAAAGCCAGGCGTGCGTGAAAGCGTCGTAGGAGTCGAAGTCAGCGAACTTGTCCCATTCGTCATCGACGCCGTCCACCAAACTGTCGTCGGGGCGGCGCAGCTCGCCGCGGAGCTGGAGATTGTACGGCGGATCGGCAAAGACGCAGTCCACGGACGCGGACGGCAGCATCTGCATCAGGGTGATGCAGTCACCCAGCATGACCTGGTCGAGCGGGAGTTCGCGGACGAGTTCCAACCTGCGTTCCGTCTCAGGGGCGTTCTACATCGTGACGGTGTCGCAGAAGCCGCGTCAATCAGTAGTGTCAAGCGGTAGGCTGAGTTGGCGCAGGGCACCGAACTCGGGGCGGTGATGGCAGGTGGGTCCGAGCTGGCGCAGGGCGGCGCGGTGATGGGGGGTGGAGTAGCCGACGTTGGCCTCCCAACCGTACCCGACGTAGCGAACCGATAGCCGGGTCATGGCGCGGTCGCGCAGGACCTTGGCGATGATGGAGGCGGCGGCGATCGAGAGGCAGATAGCGTCGCCGCCAACCACGCAGCGCACAGGGCAAGGCAGGGTGGGGGGATAATTGCCGTCCACGAGCACGAGATCGGGTAGGGCCGGCAGGCGCGCCACCGCCCGCCGCATTGCGAGCATTGATGCGTGCAGGATGTTGAGGCGGGCGATCTCTGCAACGGAGGCGGCGCCGACTGCAATTTCGGCTCTGCCGGAAGCGCAAATCGCGATGCAGGCCTCCTGGCGTTGTTCAGGCGTGAGCTTTTTGGAATCGTCGATCAGGGCGGCGAGGCGGCGCGGGACGCCCGCAGGAAAAACGACGGCGGCGGCGACCACTGGGCCGGCCAGAGGGCCGCGGCCCACCTCATCCACGCCGGCAACGCGTCCGCCAGCCTGTCTTTCAATTCTGAAGTGCGGCACGGGCGGATACTAGCAGACGCATTTCGAGTCGCGACTGTCTGGGGCAGTCTGGTCCGCGCGGTGCGTGCCCAATACCGGCCAACCTTTCGGCTGACCGGTATTGAGTCTTGATTTCGTGCGCAGCCGCCGCACCAACCCTGCGCACGATACCGCTCCGCGTGAGGTCAAACCTTATGCTTAGCGGTATCAGAGGCTGCCCTGAGGCGAGATGGGGTGTTATCTTCACGAGCGAGTGCGGTCGAGGAGCAGGGAAGTCATGGCGGGACGGGTGCGCGGAACGGAAGAGCTAAGCTTGATGGAGCTGGCCCGGAAGGTGCTGCCTGCCGGCTCATTTGGAAACGTTGCAGCGGATCTGGTGGTCCGAGAGGGGCGCGGGGGGCGCGTCTGGGACGTGAGCGGCAACGAATACGTGGATTTTCTGCTTGGCTCGGGGCCGGCGTTTGTGGGTCACGCCCATCCCGAGGTGGTGGCAGCGGTGCAGGAGCAATTGCCGCGCGGATCCACGTTCTTTGCCGAAAATGAGCATGGAATCCGGCTGGCGTCGGAAATCGTGAACGCCGTTCCATGCGCGGAGAAGGTGCGGTTTGTTTCCTCCGGTACGGAGGCGGACGCGTATGCCATGCGGGCCGCGCGGGCATTCCGACGGAGGGATAAGATTCTGAAGTTCGAGGGCGGATATCACGGGATGAGCGATTACTCACTGATGAGCCTGGCGCCGAAACGTCCGGGAAACTTCCCGCGGCCGGTTCCGGATTCGCCTGGCATTCCGCGCAACGTGGCCGACGACGTGCTGATCGCGCCGTTCAACGACGCTGATCTAGCTGCCAGCCTGATTACCGAGCACCGCGACGAGCTGGGGGGTGTGATCATCGAGCCGTTCCAGCGATTAATCGCGCCTCAGCCAGGTTTCCTGGAGGCGCTGCGGGAAGTCACGGCACGGTATGAAATTCCCTTAATCTTCGACGAGGTAGTGACCGGGTTCCGCTTCGCCTGGGGCGGAGCCCAGGAGTATTACGGCGTGGTTCCGGATCTATGCACGCTAGGCAAAATTATCGGTGGCGGGTTCCCGCTGGCTGCTATCGCCGGGCGCGACGACATCATGGCTCAGTTCGACCGTGGCCGAGTGGGGGACGACGGCTACTTAATGCAGATAGGAACGCTGTCCGGCAATCCGGTAGCCGCGGTGGCCGGGCTGGCGACGCTGCAGATTCTGAAGCGCCCGGGGACGTATGACGCGGTCTATGCCACGGGCCGTGCCCTCATCGAGGGTATCGGGGCGGCTTTGCGCGACAATGGACTGGAGGCTCAGGTGATCGGGGCCCCGGTTATGTTCGATGTGGTATTCACGCATCATGAGGTGCGTGATTACCGAACGGTGCTGCAGGCTGACGCCGAAGCAGCGCGGCGGTTTACGCGCGCACTGCGGGAGCGCGGGGTGCTCAAGAGCGAGAGCAAGAGCTACGTCTCCGTTGCGCATACTGAGGAGGATGTGCGCGATACGCTCGCTGCGGTAGCGGATGTTGCGGCGCGAGAGGGGCGGCCGAAGGTCGTGTGACCGGTTCCTAATCAGAATGTTGCGGATAGCTACTAAATCGTTCCGCCTGAAACATACCGGCTGTAGTGATGGTTAGCGCTGCGGAAGCTTGTTGATACGCGAGTGGAGGCAACCTAGTTTGGTGTTGATCCCAACTCGTGGAGAATCCGGTTTTGTGGCGCTATGCGGTCTCCGGCGCGGCAGTGGTAGGTGTTATTGGCGGCGTGTTGGCGGTGTCGATGACGCTGCCGGACATGATCACCACTCCGGATCGGACGGTCGGATCAACTCAGTCTGTGGCGCCGAGCACACCGGGATTAACGCCGAATGGTAGCCCAACGCAAAGCAAGCCTCCACCGCCCGATCTGCTCGCAGCCCAGAAAGCGGCGGAAGAGGCGCAGCAGGCTATAGCCGCAATCAATCAGCGACGGGCTGCCGAAGAGAAAGCGATGGCGGAGGTGGAGGCCAAAGCGAAGGCTGATGCTGGGCCAGCTTCATCACCGGCACCGGCGCAGGGCCCAGGGATGACGCCGGGGCAAGCCCCAGAGCTGGCCCAGGGGCAAGCCATGCCGGCCCCGCCACCGACGGTGCCGCCTGCGCCCATCGCGCCCGCTGGTGGGACCGCGCCGCCGGGTGGCGGGCCACATGAGGCGGCAACGAACAGCACGACTACGGACGCTGCACTACAAGCACAGCGGGATGCGCTGGAGCAGCAGGTGAAGCAATTGATGGCTCAGATTCAGCAGGAAAAGGATCGGCTGAGCGCGATGCGGAGCGATGCGGCGCCAACCAAGGTCGTTGCCGCGAAGCCATCGCACCCTGAGCCCCGGCAGGACCGGCGGCAGACGGATTTCGCGAGCGTGGAACAGATTGTGGCACGCTTGCGGCAAGAGCAGGGATACACGCGACCGCCTGCGCCAGATACTGCGCCGCCGCCGGCGGCTCCTCCGGTGCCCCGGAACGTGCTGCCCTTGACGACAGCAGAGGACATGTTGCCGTTGAGGACGGCACAGCTTGAGCTCACGGCCGGCGACACGGCGCGGGCGGTCTCCATCATGGCATCGGTGCAAGCGCGATTGGGGGAGCAGGGCGGCGGAACGGATGGGCCTCCGCCGCAGGTCAGAACCTACGTCAGTGCGTTGATTTCCGAAGCCATGAGCCTGACACAGGCGGGTGATGGGGGCACGGCGTCGCGGTACCTGGAGCAGGCCATCGCCGAACTTCGGACGAGCGGCGCGGCACAGCCGACATATGCTGATGGTGGCTGAGCGGGGCGGTCCTTATTTCCCGCCGGTGAGTGTTGCGTGCCCGCTGCTAATTTACGCACGCGATACGTAAAGCAGCGTGTCGCCGTCATTTCGACTGCTGGTGTGCGGTTCTGAACAGATCAAAACAATTTGCAGGCGATTGGCATCCGCTCTCATGACGGTGCCTGAGTGCTTCCGCTGCGGGGTGTTGTGGCCAAAATGTCGCTGCCGAGGGTCGATTGGGATGCTTCGGGCATATTGCTGATGCTCACGACCCCACTGCTATGGCTCTTTCCCCGCCGGAGGCTATAGCTCGTACGCGCCGAGGCTGGCCCGGAGTTCTATCGCGATTACCGCAGAGAGAGGCGAAAGTGGTCCGATCTTTGCGTGTCTCAAACGTCGTATTATGGTCACGAATACAGAACAGGTGCTGAGCTGGTCCCGCCAGATTTCATATTCCCGGCAGGATTCGCTTGTAGCTGTGGTACGCCTGCAACTGGACCCTGTGGCACGATTTCGCCATAATGTTCGGGACAATTTCGACCGTTTTCCGGCAGCGGGGCGCTCGCTAGGCGTCGCGTTGGCCTGTCCATTCTTGCCACGCCCGTCTGAAACAAACCGGAGGATCATAATTGATGCAGACGAAGCTCTCCCCTGGTAGCCCTACGTGCGCCCTCAGTGCGGTAACGCAAGATATCGCCATTGAATTGGACCATGATTTTACCATCGGTCCGAAAGGCCGGAGCTTTTGGCGGCTTGCGATACTCGCCACGGCGATCGGGCTGCCAGGCTGTTCGACGGTTGGCGGCTTACAGCAGATGCCCCCGGCGCCGCTGGAGCCGCCTCCGAACGTCGGATATGTGACGCAGCTCCCGGCGTATCGGATCCAGGTGGGCGATGTCCTTGCGATACGTCTGTTGCTCAATCCCGAGTTGGATGAGGAGGTGACGGTTCGTCCGGACGGGTATATCTCGACGACTGTTGCGCCGAACGTGCCGGCTTATGGTCTTACGGTCCCGCAGCTGGATGCGGAGCTGCGGCGCGACTACGCCCGGCAGCTCACGAACCCGATGGTCAATGTGGTCGTGCGCTCGTTCGCCCCGACACGCATCTATGTCGGCGGGGAGGTAGGCGCCCCGGGCGAATACATCGATGTCGGTCCGACGCTGACACTCTCGCAGGCGATCGCCCGAGCGGGTGGGGTGAAAATATCGGGTGACCGAACGAGTGTCTTTATTATTCGACGGGGTCCTGGAGATGTGCCGGAGTTCCTGAAGACCTACTATAACAAAGTGGAACACGGGAACAATCCTGCCGCTGATGTGCGGTTAGCTCCGTACGATGTAGTGTTTGTGCCGCGTACGGGCATCTACGAAGTGTGGCAGTTCTTCAACCAGTACGTGCAGCAGTTCGTGCCGATCAGCTGGGGCTTCACCTATGTGGTGGCACCGGTGACAGGCACCACCGTCACCCCCATCACCACCGGGACAACTGGAGCCACGAGGTAGCTGGGAGATTTACCGGGGTATCGGATGGCCGCCGTGGCTGGGCGGCCAGCCTGGTACTCCGGTTTAACCATCGCCGGTCCCAGATCTCTATCACAACAGGGGCCAGGGGAGTCCGAGCGCAACGTGCTGAGCTGTGGGCCTCCTCACATTTCCAGCGTATCCATGCGCGCTACGGCGTGGCGGCCCCTCCGCCGGGGTTACCGCCGGCATTAGGACCACGTGACGGAGCCCCGGTGGGGTTGTTAGAACAGGCTGTCTCCAGCGAGGTGGCCGCGTTAATCGATGGCGGGACATTGCAGCCAGTTCCGGCCAGTGAGGGGTTGACCTGGTGGTAGGGATTGGGCGCAAGGTTTGGCCCGGCAGCCTCCGAGGCCAGGACACAGGCGCCGCCTTGTTGCGTCGCGTCACGGTTGCACGTATTTTGGTCGACATAGTTGCAAGCCGGCCTCACACCAGCCACGACGAGGCAGTACTGCCCTAGCTCCGACCTGACGGTCTCAACATTCCCGTTAGGGAGGCACACTCCGCCCTGCTGCCCGGCCACCAACTGGCACTGGCGCGGGTCGTAGAAGATACATTGGGGCGGGAGTGACTGGGTTGACACGCACCACGGCGCCCCCTGGGCGAATGCTGTGCCAGCGCAGGTTAGAAAGAGCAGGCCGGTGGCGGGAAAGCTGATCTTCATCGGTTCTGTCCCTATGGTGCTCAGCGTGCCAGCAACAATGGAGCATCAGTTGCTTCGCACAAGGCTTGCCAATCTTCGAGGGTTTGGATGCAGCCTACCGCACACGAGCCCGAGAGCGGAATGGAGAGCATCAGAAACGTATCATCGGAGCGGCCGCTCAGCCAGTGCGCACGGCTTAAGATGCAGTAATCGCGGGAGTTTCGGCCACGACTCCCAGGCGCATCAGCAGCCCTGCCATCGCCTTTGCGGTATAGCCGGAGCAATCGACGATGTCGGCGTGCTTGGCGCGACCGCGAACTCGCGCGAGGGCCATCGGTGTCCCGAACCAAAAGACCACGCTGCTGTGCATGATCAGAGGCAGGTCATCGGGATGATCGGTCAGGAAGACCATACGGCGGCGATCCCAGCCGATGCTTCGAAGCAAAGCGAGCACGCGGTCGCACTTGACCTGGCCGGAATTCAACCGACCAAGCAAGTGCGGTTCCGGTTCTGTCGCCAGGATATGCCGGAAGCCGAGCATGCGGCCGAGGTGCTGGGCGTATTCGGCGGCAGCGGCGGTAGCGAGCACCGCATCGGCCCCGGCCGCGACCAGCGCCAGCGCCGGATGCAGGCAGGGGCGCACTCGGGACTGCATTGCCGCGTAAAACCGGCTCGCTGCGCTGATATCACCGCCTGCGCGCAACCAATACTCCCGTAATCCACTCACGAATACGTGGTGGGGGGATCGGCGCAGCCGGCGTTGGAGCAAAAGCCGGTGCACCCGCAGCGACAGCAGGAGCCTGGCCGGAAGGCGCAGCCCGGAGACCGGACCGTAGGCGAGAAACAGCACCCAGGCGGGAAAACTGTTACAATCAAGAATCGTCCCGTCCAGGTCGAACACCAGAACCGGTCTGTCCTGCTCGTTATTTGGCATCGAAGGACCAGGGAAAGTGGCACAACACGTTACGATACAGAGCGTAGTCCGGCGCCATCGGCGGATCATCGAGCGTGACGGTGATAGCTGCCGAACGAATTTCGGTGTGGGGTGGACAAGCGCACCGCAGTGCACGCAACGCCGCCGCCAGGGTCATGCCGCAACCGACGGCATCATCCACGACCAGCAGCTTGGTTGCGGCTCCGGTGGTGACTATGCTGCCAATTGCCGCGCTTTCCTGTTGGTCGGGAAGATGGCGGTTGAGGCGGCTGCTGCAGCCGGTGGAAATCCGCTGCACACCGGCGTCGGTCCGCCAGCGCGGCGAGCCTTGCAGCTTGTTTGGAAGCCAGCGGACCTGCGATGTGGGTTCAGTGGCGGGATAGCGGCAGGTAAGGGGCATGACGGCCGGCATGCCAGGGGCGGTTCGCCACATAGCCTGCGCCACCGCCAAGCCACCTGTACGAATACCGATCAACAACTCGGGCACGTAACTGGTTTGTACGAGACGCATCAGAGATGCGCAGGCATCTTCAAATCCGCTTGCGTCCAGAGTGCGTACGGATGCCGGCCGCATATGAACTCCGGGTGGTTGCGATGGCGGAAAATGCAAGACGGGCACCGGCTTAAAGCTGCTCACGGGGAGTTGACACGAGCATAGCCGATCTGCCATTTGCCCTGATCGTGGCCAGCAATATGGCCCAGGAGGGCGAGTGGCACCGGAGACCCGATCCTCATCATCAGAGGTCGAGCGGATACGTGAGCAGGTATCGCGCCTCGTCGCGCGTGCGACCACGGGAAGGGGCGAGGTTGCTAGGCCAGTCGGTCCGCTGGAGCAACGGCTTCGCCGTCGCGCAAAACGAGAGGGCGTGCTGCTGATGGCAGTTTCAGCCGTGATCATGGTGGTCTTGATTTATGTTGCATTTAACGCTGTTATTCGCACGCTGTGACGGAAAAATAACCCTGTTGGGTGGTTGACGTGTCTTGTGACGTTACGCCCGCGTTGCACACACAGCCTTGGGGAAGATTTAGGCGCGGACTGCTTTCTGCAGAAATGTGGCGCGGCGTTTGCACTTGCATCGCCGACATGCATCGAGATGTTTCGAGTAATGCGCGAAACGGAACCATCGTCCCGCATGATAAGTAACAAAGTGCAATCGACGCAGGGTGCCTTGGTTGAAGCTGACCCCAGGCGAGTGTTCACGTCACTTTCGGCTGCAGAACGATTGGAGCTTGAGGCGTGGCAAGTCGCGGCACGGTCGGCCGGCGTTGATGGAGTTGAGGACCTGAGCGCGCGGCACTGGCCGATGGCGGTCGATGCCACGGTCCTTGGTATATACCGGGCGGGAGACGAGTTCGCGTCCTGGCTCGTGGTCGGGCGGGACGGCGACTGGTGCGCGGCGTCCTGTGATGACAATCGGGTTCTCGGGTCGGGCAAAAGTTTGGGGGCCGCACTAGGGTTGGTGTATCACGCGGCGGTATGAGGGCGGGAGATGCTGGCGGCCGGTTCAGTTCATGATTGGCGCCGGCTTCAACCCGCGGCTGAGATTGATCGCATGGCGCCGGAGCATGCGGTAGAGGGTTACGCGAGAGACGCCGAGTTCCTGGGCGGTGAGCGTTATGTTTTCGTTCGTATCGGCGAGGGCCCGCAGGAGAGCCTCGCGCTCTTGCGGCGAACCGGGGTGCGGGCGTCCGGCAACCGGAGGGGAAGCGCTGCGCGGCGGGACATCCTCGGCCAATCCGGCGAGGTCGGCGAGGCGGACTTCCGGGCCGTCACCGATGACGACAGCACGCCGCACGACGGAGGCGAGTTCACGGACGTTGCCGGGCCAGGAATGGCGTTGCAAAGCCTCGAGCGCGGCGGGCTCGAAGTCCGCGACCTCGCGCCCGTATTGCTGGGCGGCCTGGAGCAGGAAGTGCCGGGCGAGCACGGCAATATCCTCGGGACGGTGCCGAAGCGGGGGGACATCGAGCGAGAGGACGTTCAGCCGATAAAAGAGGTCCTCGCGGAAGCGCCCTTCTGCCATGGCCTGGCGGAGGCGAACGTTGGTAGCCGAGACCACCCGGACATCCACCTTGATGGTTTCGCGCCCGCCAACCCGGACGATGTGGCCTTCTTGAAGGAAGCGGAGCAGGTGGCCTTGCAGATCGAACGGCATGTCGCCGATTTCGTCCAGGAACAGCGTGCCGCCATTGGCATGCTCGATGTGGCCCTTGGTTCGACTGTTCGCGCCCGTAAAGGCGCCCCGCTCGTAGCCGAACAGCTCAGAGGCGATAAGGGTCGGCGGAATGGCCGCGCAGTTGACCGGCACGAAAGGTCCGTCGCGGCGGCGCGACTTGGCATGGATGGCCTGGGCGATCAGCTCCTTGCCGGTGCCGCTTTCGCCGGCGATGAGTACCGGCTCATCCGTGCGTGCAAAGCGCTCGACCAGGGACATCAGGTGGCGCATTGCCGAGCTTCCGCCGACGATTTCCGCCGGCCAGGATACGGATGACCGGCCGCCCAGGAGTTGCTGTTCCTCAAGGGTGGCCTTCAATCGGCTTAGCAGGGCCGGGTCTGCTGCGGCATGCTCAAGCAACATCCGCGCCAGCCGTTCTGCCGGCAGCCGGGAAAGATCGCCGACCGAAACATGGGTCGACGCCATCTTGGCTCTGTCCTGCATACACTCCCTTGTTCTTCTTGCGAGGTAAAGAAGGTCCCGGATCGTTTCCAGGTCCAGTCACGAATGGTAAGTCACAGTGGTATCCGCTCCCTGTGTGGCGAATACGGCACGGTGTTGGCACGATGGTGACAAAGTTGGAGCATGGCCGCTCACCTGTAGGAGAGGTGTTGTTTGCCGACGAGCCGACGCCCGCGACGAAGCGCTTCGTATCGCTCGCCTGCTAGAGACCTAGGATGTCCAGGGTACGGGCGACGACCTGTTCTTCGGTAAAGAAGGCGAGGGCGCGGTTGCGGCCGGTGTTACCGAGGCACTGGCGCAAAGTGGAATCGGTGACAAGACGGGCAAGGGCATCGCGGAGCGCGGCGGCATCAGCGACCGGGACCAGCAGGCCTGTTTTGCCATCGAGTACTTGTTCCTGGACGCCGCGGATGTTGCTGGCGACGACGGGTAAAGCGGAAAGCATGGCCTCGATGACCGTCATGGGCAGGCCCTCGCCATGGCTCGGGAGGGTGAAGATGTCGGCAGCGCTCATCAAATCGGCGACGTCGTCACGGTAGCCGAGCAGCCGGAGACGGTTTCCCAGGCCGGCGCTGCGCAGGAGCTCCGCCATGTCCGGGCCGCGGTCGGAAGAGAGGCGAATGCCCACGACCCAGAGCTCGGCGCCGGGAATGCCAGCCATGGCTTCGGCGAGCTCGGCATAACCCTTGGGCTGGACGAGGCGGGAGACTGCGATGACGACGGGACGGTCTTCCGGAACATGCAGTTGCGCCCGAATTCGGACGCGGCGTTCCGGATCAGGCCGGAACAGGGCTGGATCGCGGCCGTTGCCGACTGCGATGGGATTTCCGGCGATGCCGAGGCGGCGTGCATCGTCGGCTTCGTTTTGCGCGACGGTGAGGAACACGTTGGTAAAGCGGCCGCCGGTCCATTCGGCGGCGAGCGAGATGGCCCGGCGGAGGGCGGGGCCGGGTTGGTTGAAGATGAAGCCGTGGCAAGTGTAGGCGATGCGGGGAACGCCCGCGATCCGCGCGGCTGCGCGGGCGAGCAGGCCGCTGACGGGCATGTGGGCGTGGACGAGGTCGGGCTTCTCGGTGCGGAACAGGCGCACCAGTTCGGCCAGGGCCTGGACGTGGGAGAGCGGAGATACCCGGCGCTCGAACGGGATGGGGAGGATGCGAAAGCCCTCCTCGCGGATGGTGGAAAGCAGCGGGCCTTCGGCGCAGGCACCGAGGACCTCGTGGCCGCGGGCGCGGGCGCCGCGCATGAGCGGGAGCAGAAATTGGTGGAGGGAGAAGTCAACATTGGTGACTTCGATGATTTTCATGGAGGCGGAGGGTAAGGGGCCGGGGTTCAGGGGGGGTTCACACGGTGAATGCGGGAGGACTCGCGGAGGGGCACGGAGGCTGTTCCTGAACGGTGGTTTCGGGTCCAGTGATGGTGCCCTATATGGCTGAGGGATGAATACGATTGACCCAGCCGCGCTGGATCCGAAGCGACGGCGTTTGCTGTACCGGGCCACACATCGGGGGAGGCAGGAGACCGAACTCCTGATTGGAGGGTTTGTTGCGGCCCGGATTTGGGGGTTTTCCGAGAAAGAACTGGTGGAGCTGGAAGCGATGCTAGAGCTCCCGGATCCCGAACTGGCGGATTGGCTGACCGGACGCGCGCCGATTCCAGAGGCAATCGAGTCCGCGCTGGTGTGGCAGATGCGCGACGCGGCGCGTGACTATCCTTAGGGCGGAAATACGCGGTCTAGGTTTGAATGGGCCGATAGCCTCCCACATAGTGCTTGATGATGTCCCGGTCCTGGAGCGGGGTCTGGCGCCGGCTTCCAAAGTAGTAGGTCGCGGCGGCGGCATCCCATGACGATGGGGTGCGGCTGAGCAGGCGATCAAGTTTGCGCAGGGGCGCGGCCGCCAGGAGACCCAGCAACTTTGCCACCCGACGGAATTGACGGCGGCGGGACATGGACTCAAGCAAGGCAGAGAGCGAGTAGGCAAAGGTGGTTCCAGGCCCCATGGCGAGACCCCACGAGACTGTATCGAAGCAGCGGAACAAGCGGCGGTGACCCAGCGGCGTGAACCGGGTGAAGTCGTGGGCACCCATGTGAACCGGCTGCAAGAATGGAGTGGCTGCATAGACGAAGCCGTCCGGAGCCGCACCCGATGTGCCTCAGCAACGCATCTCTGAGGATCGGCCACATGCTCGAGCACGGCAACAGCAATGACGAGGTCGAAGGAGCCGTCCGCGAACGGCAGGTCGTGGCCGTCGACAATGGCTTCCACTCGCTCACCGAAAGTGACATCCGTATGGATGACTTCACATCCCGTGGTGGAGTAGTCGGTGCCCCCCGATCCCAGGACCAGAACCTGCGGGTTTGGTTTCATCGTCATCACGTGTCGGATGGCATCGGTGACGCCGAAGTGTTTGATCGAGGAGCCGATTTCGCTCAGGTAGTGGCCCGTGCGGCGGACCAAGCGGCGAAGGCCCGAGGTTGGGTCAGTTTTGGTGCCGTAGGTAGCGCCTTGATAGCTATCGCCGGTGAGGTATTCGGATTGGGTAAAGACGGACGACTCTTCGACGATGAAAACGGGGATGCCGTCCCGGACGACCGGATAGAAACTGCCGCAAGTCGTGCAGACCAGAACTTGGTTGCTCAACGTGAGATGGCCACGATCCCGTGGGCAGACGAAGCGGTGTGTAAGGTCGTCTGGCGATGGGGTCATATGTGAGCTGTGGTTAGCCTATGAAGCTTGAAGAATGGCGAAGGCAAGCGGAATCGGCGCACGGCGCCAGGTTTCGGAAGCGTCCACTATTCTTGTACCGGCCGCTGACCAGTTTCCCTGGTCCCGCGGCGGCGTGAGCGAACCGGCGGTGGTGTACCGGCGCGCCGGAGGGGTGGGACGCCTTCCTGCTCGCACGACGACGGGCGGAGTTCTCCGGCCCGGTTGTGCATGTCGCCCGGGACGACGCGCGTATGGCCCGAATGGCGGAGGCGTTAGAGTTCGTGCTGCCAGAGGCGGAGATCCTGCGGTTTCCGGCGTGGGACTGCCTGCCGTACGACCGGGTTTCGCCGAACCCGGCACTGCTTTCGGAGCGGATTGCGACTTTGGGCCGGTTGCTGGAGCCGAGTGGCAAGCCCCGGATTGTGCTGACCACGGTGAATGCGCTGGTGCAACGGGTGCCGCCTCGGGCGGCGTTTCGGGGTGCGGCGCTGGAAGTGAAGGTTAACGGCGACCTGGAGCCCGCGAAGCTGGCGCGGTTCCTGGAGGCGAACGGATACGGCCGGGCCAATACGGTGATGGAACCTGGCGAGTACGCGGTGCGGGGGGGCATTATCGATATTTTCCCTGCGGGCGAGGAAGATCCGGTGCGGATCGACCTGTTCGGGGACACCGTGGAGTTCGATCCGGTCCTTCGATCCTTCGACGCAGCGGAGCGAGGGCAAGCGGAACCGGATGGTGCTGCGGCCGGTAAGCGAAGTGCCGCTGGACAAGGAGGCAATTTCTCGGTTCCGGACGGAGTGGCGGGAGCTGTTCGGGCCGAAGGCGGCGGAAGATCCGATTTACCTCTCGGTTTCGGAGGGGCGGCGACATCCGGGCATGGAGCACTGGGCGCCGTTGTTTCATTCGGTGATGGAGACGCTGCTGGATTATCTGCCCGGCGCATCGGTCAGCCTGGATTATCAAGCGGACGAGGCGCTGACCGCGCGGCTGGAGATGATAGCCGACCACTATGAGGCTCGGAAACAGCCGGCGCGGGAAGGGGAGGTGCCGTACCGGGCGCTGCCTACGGGGCGGTTGTACCTGGATAGGACGGAGTGGGACCGGATGCTCTCCGGCGGGCCGGTGCTGGCGTTCAGCCCGTTTGCCAGGCCGGATGGAGCGATGGGGATCGAAGGCTCCGGGCGGCCTGGGCCGATTTTTGCGCAGAACGCTGGCGGGTCGGGGATAAACGTATTCGAGCAGTTGAAGGGGCAGGCGGCGCGGTGGGCCGATGAGGGTCGGCGGATCGTGCTGGCGGCCTGGACGCGCGGGTCGCGCGAGCGGCTGGCCAATTTGCTGCGGGAACACGGGGTTAAGGACGCCGCTTCAGAGGAAAGCTGGGCGGCGATCCGCCGGAAGCCGGCGGGCTCGATTTCGCTGGTGGTTCTGGGGGTCGAGCGCGGGTTTGTCGCGGAGCGGCTGGCCCTGGTGGCGGAGCAGGACCTGCTGGGAGAGCGGATCAGCCGGCCGCCAAAAAGAAGGAAGCGGGCGGATCAGTTTATCGCGGAGGCAACAGAAATTGCCGAGGGCGACCTGGTGGTACACCAGGAGTACGGGATCGGGCGATATGACGGGCTGACCACGCTCACGGTAACCGGGGCGCCGCACGACTGTCTGCGGCTGATCTACGACGGGGACGAGAAGCTGTTCCTGCCGGTGGAGAACATCGAGGTGCTGTCTCGCTACGGCAGCGAGCAGCAGGGCGTGGCGCTGGACAAGCTGGGCGGGACGGGGTGGCAGACGCGCAAGGCGCGGATGAAGAACCGAATCCGCGATATGGCGGCGGCGCTGATCCGGACCGCGGCCGAGCGAAAGGTGCGGAGCGCCGAGATGATGGCGCCTCCGGAAGGATCGTTCGACGAGTTTTGCGCGCGATTTCCGTTTGCCGAGACCGAGGACCAGGCCCGGGCGATCGCGGATGTGCTGGAGGACCTCGCGACCGGGCGGCCGATGGACCGGCTGATCTGCGGCGACGTGGGGTTCGGGAAGACGGAAGTGGCGTTGCGGGCGGCTTTCGTCGTGGCGATGACGGGCGCTCAGGTTGCGGTGGTGGTGCCGACGACCTTGCTGGCAAGACAGCATTACCGGACGTTTTCCGACCGGTTTGCCGGGCTGCCGGTGCGGATTGCGCAGTTGTCGCGGATGGTGCCCGCGAAGGAGGCGGCGCAGGTTCGCAAGGGAATCGCGGATGGATCTGTGAACATCGTGATTGGGACCCATGCGTTGCTGGCGAAGGGGATCCAGTTCGCCGAGCTGGGGCTGCTGGTCATCGATGAGGAGCAGCATTTCGGGGTGGCGCATAAGGAGCGTCTCAAGCAGTTACGCTCCGATGTTCACGTGTTGACGTTAACCGCGACACCGATCCCTCGGACGTTGCAGTTGGCGTTAACTGGGGTGCGGGAGATGAGCGTGATCGCGACGCCTCCGTTGGATCGGCTCGCGGTGCGGACGTTCATCATGCCGTTCGACAGCGTGGTGGTACGCGAGGCGATCCAGCGCGAGCGGTTCCGTGGGGGGCAGGTGTTCTGTGTGGTACCGCGGATCGAGGATATGGGACGGGTGGCGGAGCGGCTGCGGGAGATCGTGCCGGAGGCGCGGATGGCGCAGGCGCATGGGCGGCTGGCGCCGACGGCGCTGGAGCGGGTGATGACCGAGTTCAGCGACGGGAAGCACGATATCCTGTTGTCCACCAATATCGTAGAGAGCGGGTTGGATATGCCGGCGGTGAATACGCTGGTGATCCATCGGGCGGACATGTTCGGGCTGGGGCAGTTGTACCAGCTCCGGGGCCGTATCGGGCGTGGAAAGCAGCGAGGATATGCGTATCTGACCTGGCCGCAGATGCACCGGCTTTCGCCGGCGGCGCGGAAGCGGCTGGAGGTGATGCAGACGCTGGATAGCCTGGGGGCCGGATTTACGCTCGCTTCACATGACCTGGATATACGGGGGGCGGGGAACCTGCTGGGCGACGAGCAATCCGGACATATTCGGGAGGTGGGGATCGAGCTGTATCAGCAAATGCTGGAGGATGCGGTCGCCGATCTGCGTGCCGGCGAGGGGCGGCGGGCGGCAGAGCAGCGGGATTGGACGCCGAACATTACGCTCGGGCTTCCGGTATTGATTCCAGAGGGTTATGTGCCGGATTTGCCAGTGCGACTGGGCCTGTACCGGCGGATCGGGGCGCTGGCCTCGGATGCCGAGACCGAGGCGATGGCGGCGGAACTGGTGGACCGGTTCGGGGAGCTGCCGGAGGAGGTGGAGAATTTGCTGGCAGTGGTTTCGTTGAAGCGGGCGTGCCGGGAGGCCGGGGTGGAGAAGCTGGAGGCGGGGCCGAAGGGGATGGTGGTCACTTTCCGGGGGAATGCGTTCCGAAACCCGGCGGGGTTGGTTGGATGGCTGGCGACCAAGGGGGGGCAGGTGCGGCTGCGGCCGGACCATAAGCTGGCGATGGCGCGGGAGATGGATGTGGCGGAGCGCGTGCGGATGGCCCGGGAGGTGCTGGGGAGCCTGGCGCGGATCGCGGAGCAGGCGAAGGCGGCGTAGGGGGTTTGGGCGAAGGGGTCGCTTCGGGGGGTTTGGGGGAGGCGAAAAGGTCACTTCGCAGGTTTTGAGACGGGCGAAAGGGTCACTTGAGGGTTTTTGGGGGAGGCGAAAGGGTCACTTCGGGGGTTTGGGCGGGGCGGAAGGGGTCACTTGGGTCAGTAGCCGAGCAGCAGAATGTCGAGGGCGCGAGTGATCTCATCTTGGCGGCTGACGAGGGAGGTTATTCTACGTTTGAGTTCACGGACGGGGATCGTAGCGATCGCTTGCGTGAGCATGACGTGCGGCTCGGCCGCGATTTCGAAGACCGGGTTCAGCTCCTTGATTGGTTTGGGATAGTCCTTGAGGCGAATGAGGGGAACTACGGTTCTGGTGGATAGGTGATCCAGCAGGTCAGCCTGGACGTTCAGGAGGTACCCGGTGGGACGGCGGCCGGGCATTGGATGAACGTCCAGCCTCGGCACTAAAACCGGCGGAATTGTTCAAGCGGAAGGCCATGCTGCTCGACGTAGTCGTTCCAGGCTTGGATCGCTTCCTGATTTTCAGAGAGCCAGCGGGCAGCTTTGGCCTGGGAGACGGCGGCCGCCAGGCCATACTCGCATGCCTGGGAAATGTTGATGTTGAGTGCACGAGCTTCCTGCAGGAGCAGCTCGGGTAGAGTGATGTTTGTGGGGGAGCGGTGAGGTTTGGATGGGACTTGGCGCTGCCGAGACGATGTGCGCATGGCACCTTCTTTATGCGCATGGAGTGTGCGCATGTCAAGTGCGATCTTGCTGCCTTACGCCGCGATGAGTTTCGTCGAATTTATCAGCGCGGAAAGTGAACAATGAAGGTAGCAGACGATACGAGGCGACACCCCTCGGCAACTCTTAGGGTCCAGCGGGCGCTGACGCAGCGGGTGCGGATGGCTTGGGAGCTGCCGGGAGGGGTGGGGCTTAGGGAGGGGTCGTAGGTTGGCAGGTCTGTCTGTCACGTACGCCAATTCGCGTATTCCAGGGCGGGTGGCCGGGTATCTAGCGTTGCGACCGAGCCTGACCGTAGGGAGTGAATCATGGCCCAGCCAACAGTCGCGACAACACCGAAGGCCGAGCTAAAGAGTTTCGACCAACCGGAACGAAGTACGCGAATTTCCCAAAGGCCGTCTGGAACTAATCAAGATCGGCGGCGCCTCGATTGGCCGCGCCGTATTCGAGCCCGGGTGGCGGTGGGCGCAGTCCGTCCAGCCGATCGCGAAGACTAAGAGCTGTGAAGCGCCGCATTTTCAGTATCATGTGGCGGGCGTGCTTCGGATCCGGATGGACGACGGGGCGGAATTTGATTGCAAGCCGGGCGAGATTTCGTTGCTGCCGAGTGGGCACGACGCCTGGGTAATCGGCGACCAAGCTGCTGTCGTGGTCGATTTTCAGGGCATGATCGACTATGCGAGGAGCGATAAACACGCCAGCTAGTATCCGTTTAGCAGCGGCAACGCCGTTTCGGGGGTCGCTGGTGCGGCTTGACAACAGGCAAATCCGGCATATAAACCATCACTACGAGCGTCCAACCGGCTGGTGGATTACTCTGTGGCCGCGGTGCTTGCCAAGCTTCCCGAACGCGACCTGCGTGCTGCCCTCGGCACGTTGCAGTCGCTTGCCGAGCAGAGCGAGAGCAGCGCCTCCTTCATTGGTGCCGTGCTTGAACAGTTGACGGGTGTCGTCGCTTCGGATCTGACGACGCTGAGCATATGCGACCTGGAGCAGGGCACGCGTCGCGTCGTCGGCCGCGAGGGGGAGGCTTTATCGGAGTTCTGATCGCGCGGCCTTCGACCTGCATTTCCGCGAGCATCCTCTGGTGCGCTTTCACAGCTCACACCCGCGGGGGCCGACGCAGCGCATTTCTGACTGCGTAAATGTAAGCGCATTCCGCAATTCGGCGCTACATGCAGACTATTACCGTCGCATCGGCATTGATTACGTGATGGCGCTACCTTTGCACATCGACGACGCCAATGTCATTAGCGTCGTTTTCAACCGCAGTCATTCCAATTTCAAGGACAGCGAGCGTGGCGTGTTAGACGCAGTCCGCCAACCGCTCGCCGCGATCTACCGCAATCTGGTTGCGTGCGAGGATGCCGGGATTGGGCTGAAATGTATTAGCGAGCTTGCCACCGACAGCGGATGGCAGATGCTGCGCGTGACATTGGCGGGAAGAATTGTTGAGGCGTCCCCGGCGGCACTACGGCTGTTGGCGAGATTTTCCCCCGAGTATACGCCTGCCCGGCAGGCGAAGCTGCCGGAAAGGCTGTTCACGTGGTTCACACGCAGTCGCAACTGGGGCCTCGAGCGGCCGGCAATCCAGCACGGACAGCAGTTCACCGCATCGCATCTCGGCGCCAGGCTGACGGTGCATTTTGTTCCCGACCCGGATGGCGGTTCCGCGGGATACCTGTTGATGAAGGGGGATCGCTTTGACGTCCATGCAGCCCACCTCCGGGGGCTGCCGGTGACCCATAGAGAGCGCGAGGTCCTGGCCCTGGTTGCGGCGGGCAAGAGTAACGGCGAAATCGGTACGCTTCTGGCAATCAGTCCCCGCACGGTTCAGAAGCATCTTGAGCACATCTTTGACAAGCTCGGCGTCGAGACGCGCACTTCGGCGGCGCTTTGTGCGTTGAGCGCGATTGACAATCACGTGCGATTGAGCGCAACGCCCCCCTGAAGCGGGGACGCGAGTTTGTGACGAGGGCTCCGGTCAGTGTGATTTCGGCCGGGCATCGCCTTGGCGTTTGCTGAATTGGTTCGGCAGGCGGGGTCGGAACGTTTGATAACTGACGTAAAGGGACGGCGTCCTTTTGGGGCCTTGCTGCTGGCGCTGGCAGCAGCGGCGGGTACCGCGCTCGCGATTTACGCGTTCGTAGCGAGCGAAGGGGTTAGTCACACACAAGGTGCGGCCGCGGTCATCGGCAGCGGTGCGGTCATGCTGGTTGCGGCGCTGCTGATAGCGGGAATTCCAGGCGTACCGAGATTTCTGCGCGGGATCATTCTGCTGCTGCTGTTGATCGATATTGTGGCGACGGCCATTGCCGCATGGTTCCTGGAGCTTTGGGTGCTGGTGGCTTTCATGGCGGTGGCATTGGTGGGATGGCTGGCGCACGTCGCGTTTGGACTGGCGGGGGGGCGCGCGTGAGCGGAGCGCAGGCGGGAGCTGCGATATGAGGCGCGTAGTTTTCGGGGCGGCGGCGCTGCTTTGTTGGCTGGGCACCGCGGGCGTGGGGTTTGGCGCAACAGGTGCGGCTTCGGAAGGAGCGCCGCAGACGTGGTACACGTTCACCGGTGATCTGGCGGCGCAGAAATTTGCCACGGATACACAGATAACGCCGGCGAATGTTTCGCAGCTTCGCATCGCCTGGCAATTGCACACGGGCGATGTATCAGATGGTAGCGGCACGCTTCCGGCGACGGCCTGGTCGGCGACGCCACTGTTTGTGAATAACACGTTGTATGTGAGCACGCCGTTTTACCGAATTTTTGCGGTCGATCCGGGAAGCGGCAAGGTGAAGTGGATCTTCAAGCCGCCGCAGACAAAGCTGGCGCCGTTGACGCAACCGGAGCTGAAGACGCGGGGTGTGGCCTATTGGCAGGCCGATAATCCGCAAGCGGGCCAGCCGTGCCAGAAAATTGTTTATATGGGGACGATGGATGCGAAGCTGTGGGCGGTTGATGCGGATACGGGCAAGCTGTGTACGGGCTTCGGCAAGAGCGGGCTTCTGGATGTCGATCAGTGGAACACGGTGAATGCGAAATATCCGCTATCGATACTGCAACCTCCGACGGTCTATAAGAACACGCTGTTTTTCGGGTGGGCCGGAAAGGAATGGGCGTACATGGTGGCGCCGCCGGGCACCGTAACCGCGGTGGATGCGCAGACGGGCAAGCTGAAGTGGCAGTTTCATCCGCTGACTCCTCAGATGACCGCGAGCATGGGTAAGCTTAATGTCTGGGCGAATATGTCGGTGGATGAACAGCATGGCCTGGTGTATGTGCCGACCAGTCCGCCGAGTCCGGATGATTACGGTGGCAACCGGAAGCAGCCAATCCCGTATGGCAATGCGGTGATCGCACTGAATGCGGACACCGGGCAGGTGGTGTGGAGCAGGCAGTTCGTGCATCATGATCTGTGGGATTATGATATTTCAACGGCGCCGACGCTGGTTGACCTGCATCGCAACGGTCAGACGATCCCCGCGATGGTTGTGTCGACCAAGATGGGGTTTGTTTTTGTAGTAAACCGGCTGACCGGGGAGCCGGTATTTCCCATTGAGGAGCGGTCCGTTGCCAAATCCGATGTGCCGGGAGAACAGTCCGCGGCGACGCAGCCTTGGGAGACGGCATTGGAGCCGACCATCGGTAAGTGGCCGGGGATAGCGTCGATCGCCAATCTTCTGAGCGGCGGGTACTGCTCGCGCGAGCATAGCAAACTGCGCTACGACGGGCTTTTTACGCCGCCGAGCCTGGGGGCAGGCAGCCTGACTTATCCGGGATCGGCGGGGGGCATCGAGTGGGGTGGAGGCGCGGTTGATCCGCGGACCGGCACCTTTGTGGTGAACAGCTCGAACGTGGTGCTTATTTACCGGCTGATCCCGCGTAAGGATTTTGATCAGGAGAAGAAGCAGGCGGGTAATCCGAACGATTATTATCCGATGGCAGGGGCGCCGTATGGGATAGAAATATCCCCGTTCCTTAATTATCTTGGGATGCCGTGCTGGAAGCCGCCGTATGGAACGATTTCTTCGTACGACTTGAATGCGGGCAAGCTGCTGTGGCGGGAACCGTTTGGCGAGGTGCAAAAGTATGGATTTTACCTGCCGTATTCGTGGGGTTCGGTGACCATCGGTGCGCCGGTTATTACCCAGAGCGGGGTGATTTTCATCGGGGGTTCGATGGATGCGCGGGTGCGGGCGCTCGATCTGAAGACCGGGAAGGTACTGTGGATGGCACAGGTGGAGGCGCCGGCGGTGGCGATGCCGGCGGTGTATAGTTACAGGGGCCAGGAGTACGTGGTGTTTGCGGTGGGGGGGAATTCGATCCTGACGCCGCGGGTGGGGGACCAGTTGGTGGCGTTTGCGTTGCCGGGCGGGAGCGGCGGATAACAGAGCCAGGTCAAGGCTTTGGCCGAGGGCCTGGTCTTGTTTCGTTATATTGAGCAGACGAATTTCCCTGCTTCGTGCTAGGCTGAAGTGGGTTGCCGTGCCGGCCGGGCGCTTGACCGCCCACGAGCATAACCCTGCTGCGAATTATGTCTCGAAGGGGGAACATAACCATGTCGTACGAGTGTAGGACGGCGGAGGACGTACTCAAGGCGATAAAGGACGACGGGATCCAAATGATCGACCTTCGCTTCGCCGATATTCCGGGGTTATGGCAGCATTTTTCGGTGCCGCCTCGGGCCCTGGACGAGGACAGCTTCACCCAGGGAATCGGGTTTGACGGTTCGTCGATCCGTGGGTTCCAGGAGATTCAAGAGAGCGATATGCTGGTGATCCCGGACCCGAGCACCGCGTTCCGCGACCCGTTCGCGGAAGCGCCGAGCCTCGTGCTGATTTGCAACGTCCGGGATCCGATAAGCGGGCAGAGCTATACGCGTGATGCGCGGTATATTGCCCAGAAAGCCGAAGCGCATCTGCGCTATACGGGTATCGGCGATACCGCGTATTTCGGCCCCGAGCTCGAGCATTTCGTGTTCAATGATGTTCGCTACGACCAGGGCAGTAACTTCGGATTCTACGAAATCGATGCGATGGAGGCGAACTGGAACGCGAGGCGGACGGGAGCGGAGGGGGCCGGGCTCGGGCACAAGCTGCGTCCGAAGGAGGGGTATTTCCCGGTGCCGCCCGCCGACGCTTTGCAGGATGCGCGCACGCAGATGGTGGTGCTGCTGGAGGAGATTGGTATTCCTGTGGAGGCGCACCATCATGAGGTCGCCACAGGCGGCCAGGGCGAGATCGACATGCGCTTTGCGCCGCTGACGCGGATGGCGGACAACGTGATGATCTACAAATATGTGGTGAAGAACGTAGCGCGGCAGCGGGGGATGACGGCCACTTTCATGCCAAAGCCGCTTTTTGCTGATAACGGCTCGGGGATGCATGTGCACCAGAGTGTGTGGAAGGAGGAGCGGCCTCTGTTCCATGGCACCGGCTATGCCGATTCCAGCGATACGATGCGGTGGTATATTGGCGGGTTGCTGAAGCACGCGCCGGCGCTGATTGCGATCTGTGCGCCGACTGTCAATTCGTACCGCCGGTTGGTTCCGGGGTTCGAGGCACCGGTTAATCTCGGGTATTCGCAGCGCAATCGGTCGGCAGCGGTTCGGATCCCGGTTTATTCGGCGAGCCCGCGAGCGAAGCGGATCGAGTTTCGCTGCCCTGACCCGGCGGCTAACCCGTATCTGGCGTTTGCAGCGATGCTGATGGCCGGGATCGACGGGATCCGGCAGCGGATCAATCCGGGCGATCCGATTGATAAGGACCTTTATAATTTGCCGCCGGAGGAGTTGAGAAAAGTGCCTTCGGCGCCGGGATCGCTGGAGGAGGCGCTGAATGCCCTGGAAGCCGACTGCGAGTTCCTGTTGGCGGGGGACGTGTTCACCCCTGATGTGATTGAGACCTATCTAAAATACAAGCGCAAGCGGGAGGTGGATGAGATTCGGCTGCGGCCGCACCCGTATGAGTTCGTACTCTACTACGACGTGTGAAGGGGCGGCGCGCGGGGCCGGCAGTCATCGCTGTTCCGGCAACGCGCCGCATCTTATATTGACGGGTGTAAGGGTTGAACCAGGGAGGAAGGTCCATGCATGAACAGGACCCGAAAGAGGTTGCTCGCCTGATGATCAGCCGGCATGGCCTGCGGGCTCAGGCCGTCGCGCTGGAACACCTTCAGGAAATGCGCCAGCAAGGGGACGTCGAGATGCTGGATCGCTGGGAGGCGATCCACGCCGCAATCTGCGAGCTGCGCCGTACGGCGGAGCAGGCCAGGTTGCGGGGTGCTGTGTAGGAGCCGCGGGCTGCCGCTTCAATGCTCCGCAGGCAGCCCGATATTTTTTGTACTTTGCGCTGAGATCGTTCACGTACGCGGCATAGGCATCAGCGATTTCCTTGCTGCGGATCAGCAGGACGTTCTCTGCGTTGCGTTGTGCATTGGTGGATAAATTAAAGCTTCCTGTAATCACGGTATCGTCGATCACGACAAACTTATTGTGCATAAAATTGTGCAGGCCGCTGTCTTTGTATGGTAGCGAATCCTTGCGGTGAAGGAATGCTGCTATGTGCTCGAACTGACGGGTTTTTGCTGAAGCGGCCGCGCTGCGGCGCCGGGCCGTGGAATTATCGGACGTCTGATGGCCGGACCTATCCCATTCGTTCAGGATCATGTGCATCTCCGGCCCATCGAATATGCCGCCGAAGTCGTTCACGCGGTGCATGCGGTCGAGGATAGCGCCCATGATCGGTCCCGACGAGATCACCATGGACGAGACCAGGAGTTCGATCCTGCGCCGTGTCGATCGCTGCGGCGATCTCGGCGCCGATTTCCCGACCTCTTCCTGGTGCAAACATCACGTGGACGGGCACCCCACCGACCTCGACCGAGGCGGTGTCGAAATCTCCGGAATTGCTTACCTCGCCGCTCTGCCACATCTCGCTGAAATCATTCTCGTAGTATGCGGAAAGAGCGTGGCACTGCTCGAAGACCAGTATGTTGTTATCCTGCACCGCCCAGGCGTCGGTTGTGAAGTTGGCCGACCCCATCAGAAGCCCGGCCTGGCTGGTCATGGCGTCGCGAATGATGTACTTGCTATGCATCAAGTTGCGCGGCGCGGTGATCGGTTCGCCCTCGACCGGTGGCACGAGCTTGCCGATGTTATTCTGGCTCGGCTTGATGGTGCGGATGCTGATCGCGTCGTCGAATTTGGCGCCCGCCAAGCCATCATTCAAAACGCCGGGGTCACCGCCGAGGAGGGCGAACGCTGCCGGCGTAGGTTGGTGGGGTGGCTCGAAATAGCCGATCCGCACGTCTATACCGAGTTTGGCGGCAGAGTTCAGGGCGCCGACTACCTCCTTGGCGGCGTCGCCTTGAAGGCGGAAATCGTAAATAGCCATGTGCACGCTCGATTGCGCTTTGGAGATGAAGCTTGCGAAAGATTGGCCTATGGCAGCGGCTTGGTCGAGCTGGCCTGCACTAAACGTGCGGTCGCCTGGGGCGACGGTTCCCTCCTGGACGATGAACATCGCGTTGATCGTTCCGCCCGCGAAGTTTGCTGATCTGTGCGCCATCGCCCGTCCTTGTGCTGCGACTTGCCGATTGTCGGCGGGTCCTTTGGCGCAGACAACGCTTAATCGGGCACTGTCGCGAAAGATTTATAGGCATGTGGCGGCCAGGAGAGCCGGCGCATGGTGTCAAACGCGGACGAGCAGGAAGGGTTGGTTTTCGAGCATCAGCTCCAGCCGGGTGAGCAGACCGTCATTGCCGGCTTGGAAGTTGGCGAATCCGGCCGGCAGGTCGCCAGCACTGGCGGCGATGGCCGAAAACCGGCCTTTAGGGTTCAGGGACAAGGTGAAAACCGTGCCATCGAACGGGTAGAGTATGAATTGTGCGGCGGTTTCATGGAGGGTCAGGACAAGTTTACCCGAATCGTCGGCGAGCGCTGTCTTGCCGAGGACGTTGCTGTGGTAATTACCTGTAAGAGCCGCGAAGGAAGGAGGTGGGGCGGCTGAAGCCGGTGGTGTGAAACGGCTGACGTTGGCCTGGTGCTGCTTGTGTGCCTTTTCGACCGCGGCGCTAACAGGATCGCTGGGTGGACTGCCGAGCAGGCGACCGTAAGCCCACATTGCCACGGCGTCGTGGACGCCTGTGTTTGCCTGATTGGACAGGATAGCGATGCCGACATTATGGTCCGGCAGGAAGCCGATATGCGCGCCGAAGCCACTGGTACCGCCGTTGTGCCAGATCACGCGACCGTTGGGCATTTGGGTGATTATCCAGCCCATCGCGTAGGCGGAGGTTTCGCTTATGGCGACGCGGGGCATGCGGGTGACGTGCAGGTTCTCGATTGAAACCAGGCGGCGGCCGTCGAGCATGCCGTTGCCGAGCTGCAACCGCAGCCACTGCAGGCAGCTCTGCAGGCTGGCGTTGATATCGCCGGCGGGTCCGAACAGGTAGGGGAATTCTTCGGTGAAAGGTATGGCTACAGAGCCGTTCGGGGTCCAGCGGTGCCCCGTGGCATGGTCGGGCGCTGCGGCGATTGTCTCGGCTGTGAAGCTAAGGTTCATTGCCAGCGGTTGGGCGAAGTCGCGAGTGGCAAGATCTGGCCAATCTTTCGCGCCCAGAGCCGTGGCGGCGATTTTCCCGCCGAATGTGTGGGTGATGTTGGTGTAGGTGAAGGCCGAGCGGAAAGAGGTGGTTGGTTTGACGAAACGGAGTGAGCGCATCAACCAGGGGGCGTCGTACCCGAGGCTGCCAAGTTGATCGTTCGCATAGGGCGGCAAGCCAGAGCGCTGGGCAACAAGATCGAACACGCGAAACTCCCGCGTGACCCAGGGATCGAGCACGGCAAAGGAAGGATCGAGATCGACGATGCGGTCGTCCCATTTCAGCCTGTTGCGGTCCACGGCGATGGCCAGGGCGGTGGCGAGGAAGGCCTTGGTCGTGGAGCCGATCTGGAACACGGTAGCGGGGGTGACGGGGTCGGAGGTGCCCTTCTGGCGCACACCGAAACCCCTGGCGTAGATGGGACGGCCATCGGCGATAAGGCCGAGAGCGGCACCGGGCACATCGAAAGCGCGCATTCCGGATTGGGAGTACGCTTCCAGTTCGGGGATTAATGCCTTCAGGCGGGCTGGCGTGTCGTCGCTGGGGGCAGGTGGCGTGGGCTGGGCCTGGATGCCGGCAGGGAGGAGAGTGGCGGCGAGGAGCACGCCGGTGGTTTGCGCAAGGGCTCGCCGGTTTATGGAGGGGCTCGCGAGGTGTGGCTTGAGTTTGTCCACCTGCACTAGACGCCTCCTGTCTTAGAGATCGAAGATGAGTCCCGTTTCCTTCGCGGTGGCGGAGGGCGCGGAGCAGCAAAGCAGAACCTGACCTTCTTCCAGAGCGGCAACCGGTTCCTCCAGATACTCGACGCTGCCCTGATTCATTCTCGTCGCGCACGTCCCGCAGATGCCGGAACGGCAGCCGAAGGCAGGGGCTATCCCGAGTGTCTCGGCAAATTCCAGCAGCGTGCCCTTCTCCGGTGTCCACTCGGCGCTGATGTCGGACCGGGCGAAGCGCACCGAAACCGGCGGCATTTGTTTTCGTACGGCGTGGATCTCCGGCTTCAGAGTCAGTGACCCGCCGAATGAACTCGTAGCGGATGCGTTCGCGCGCCACGCCCGCGGCAATCAGCCCGTCGTAGATCGACTGCATGAACGATGCAGGTCCGCAGAGGTAAAACTCGCACTCCGCTATCGGCAGGAGCTGTTTCAGGAGCTCGGGGGTTACGTGTCCCGCAGTGTCGTAGATCTCGCCCGAGCGGTCCGTCGCTGCCGGCGCGCTGTAGCAGATATGGACCGAGAGGTTCGGGTGCCTGCCCGCAAGGGCGCGCACATGTTGGCCGAACGCGTGTTGGTTGCCGTTTCGCGCGCCGTGGATGAAATGCACCTTACGCCTCAGTCCGCCCTGCTGGATTACCAGGTGATTCAGCATTGCGATCATCGGCGTCAGACCGACGCCGCCCGATATCAATGCTACCGGGCGGTCGGTCGTTTCATCGAGTATGAACTTGCCGCGCGGCGCCATGGCTTCCAGGCGGAAGCCTGGTCTGGCGTTGTTGTGCAGGAAGGTCGAGACCGAGGCGTCACGGCCCTCACGTTTAATCGACAGGCGGTAATGGCTGCCATCCGTCACGTCGGAGATCGTGTAGGTGCGCAGCATCGGCCGTTTCTGGCCCGGGATTGCTACCCGGATTGGCAAAAACTGACCGGGCAGCGCAGGGGCGAGCGGGCCGCCATCCGCGCTCCGCAGGTAAAAGGAAGAGATTACGTCACTCTCCTGCTCTATCTTGATGACTTCGAAAGGGCGATAGGTGTTGCGGTGCTCCATAGGCTGAGGCGCTTCGGCGTCGTCGCCGGTGAGCGCGCGGGCCACGAGGGTTTGGAAATGGATGGCAAGATATTCGGCATTGGGAAGAAACCGGGCCTTCTCAGGCAGGCCGGAACGTAACCCGATCTGCACGGAGTCGGTCAGCTCGTCGTCCTCATGACCGACCTGGCGATTAAATTCGATCAGCTCTTCTGCGAACTCGTTTGTCACGCCCGGAGCGAAGTACTGTTCCGAAAACCCCTTTGCGCCGTTGGGTCCGTTTGGTAGCCACACATCCACGGACATATTGGGGAAGCCCGGATTGATGCTGATCGTGAAGTTTGGCCATAGCAGGTGATACTGCGCCTGGCGGATTTCTCCGCGCGCGTCGTAGATCTTTATCTGGCTTTTGCCCTCCAGAGCGGAATCACGAACGTGCCCGATCTGGCTGGAAAACCAGTCCTCGTGCGTGAGCACGTAGTTTTCCGGTTTTACGTCGATCGCGGCGCTGAAGCCGGGGTGCGCCACGGCACAGTGATAACACTCGAGGAAGTTTTCGAGCATCGTCTTCCAATTGGCGCGCGCTTCCCACTCCTCCCGGCTGTATAGCTGCAGAGAGTTGAAGTCGATCCCGCTATCGGCGATCAGGTCCAGGACCCGCCCGAAGTATGTGCTTGCTGGTTTGGCGTTCCGGTCGAGATTGACAAATACGAATGGTCCGACTGCCTCGACCTGGATCGACAGCAGCGGATAATCCTCGACCCGGAAATCGGGGTCGCCTTCTGAGCGTGGTGCACCTTTCAGGCATCCTTTCAGGTCATAGACCCAGGCATGGTAAGCGCACTGGACCGTGCGGGTGTTGCCGCGGCCTTTCAGCACAATATGGCGGCGGTGGCGGCAGACATTCACGAAAGCTGCAAGTCCGTCGGGGTTGCGCACGACGGCGACCGGCACGTTGCCTGCCACACCGGCGATATAGTCGCCAACATTCTGAAGCTCACGTGCCGGTCCAATATACTGCCACGTCCTCCGGAAAATCTTCATCATCTCCTGCTCTGTTATCGCAGGATCGGTGTACCAGGAGATCGGTAACAACTCGCCGCGTCGCACAGCCGCGATCAGGTTTTTCCACGTGTCCGTCGTCTGCAGGTTCATGTTTGTGCTCCCCGAGTGCCGCACTTGCAACTACTCGCCAATGAAATATCTTGATTTAATAGGAGCATGCTCCGCCTCGGACGGCGGATTGGCAATCCGGAGGCGTAGGTTGGTCTATACAGACCACGAAAGAGGCGGATACATCGAGCACATCTTTGGGGGCAAGTGTCCGGCCGCGGCCGCTGGCTCGGGCGGGCCATGACGAAGTGGCGACCCTGGGTCGGCCCGCAATGACCGTCGGTTGGACAACTACCTGCTGCTGTGAGTGGCACTTTTGTTCGTGATCTTCCAGGCGCCGTTGATCCGGAGCAGGTTGTGGAAGTCGATCCATCCATCGGACCTGCCTGAAGTGTAGTCAAAGCTGAGCTGGACTGAGGCGGCATCTCCTACTTGGGTCACCGAGATGAAGCGGCCCACGATACCTGAACTAGGTGGCGCAGCCCACTCCTCGAAACTCTTGGAGATCAGATCCTTGTAAAGCGAGCCATCGGGCTTGATGTAGTACATCCAAGCATCTTCATCAAAAGCCTCCTTAAACTTGTTGATGTCATTGTCATTGAATCCGTCAACATAGAGCTGCACGACCCGAACGATTTCATCGTAATCATCTGTCCTCGCAGTCATGGCAACCTCCCCTGTTTCATTTTCTCATTTCTGGTCTCGCCCGAGCACCCGATCAGCACGCTAAGCGTCTCCCGGGGTATCAGTCAATCAGATTAATCAACTTGCGGGTCTCTTGCCCCGTGACGGGGATCGCTCGGAGCTATGCCGTGCTGACGGAAACTGCGGCCCGTTCCAATTCCACCCGCTTGCCCTCGACGAACAGATGAACTGCATCATCGGGGAAGCGGATTGCGATGGGATCGCCCACGGCGACCGAGCGGCCGTGGCGTTCGACAATGCAGCCGGTCTGGCCGCCGATGTCGGCGTAGATCAGGGTGTCGTCGCCGGTGTCATCGGTTTCCAGCACCGTGCTGCGGATCCAGGGAAGCTGCGCGCTGCCGGTCCAGGGCTGCCATTCGACGTGCTTGGGACGGATGCCGAGGACTCCGTTGGTGGCGGCGATGGGCGCGTGGGGGCGTAGGCTGGCGGCGACAATGCCGCCTTCGAGGACGCAGCGGATGGTGCTGCCGGTGGACGAGAGAGAGACGGGCAGAAGGTTCATCGCCGGCGAACCGACGAAGCCGGCGACGAACAGGTCGGCGGGGCGGAGATAGATTCCATCTGGTGTATCGATTTGCGCGACGGCGCCGTGGTTCATCACTACGACGCGGTCGGATAATGCCATCGCCTCGCTCTGGTCGTGGGTGACGTACATGGTTGTGACTGGAACTTCACGGTGCAGGCGCTTGATTTCGGTGCGCATTTGCAGGCGCAACTTGGCGTCCAGGTTGGACAGCGGCTCGTCCATCAGGAACAGCTTGGGGCGACGGATGAGAGCGCGGCCGAGTGCGACGCGCTGTTGCTGGCCACCGGAGAGCTGGCGGGGGTAGTTGTCGAGGAGGGCGGTGAGGCCGAGGAGGTTGGCCATTTCGTTGACGCGCGGGTTGCGTTCGAGGGTTGGAATGCCGCGCATGCGGAGGGGAAATTCCAGGTTGCCGCGCACGGTTTTGGACGGGTAGAGCGCGTAATTCTGGAACACCATGGCCATGTCGCGCTCGCGCGGATCGGCGTAGGTGATGTCGGTTCCGTCCACGAGGATGCGTCCCCCAGACGGAGTGACGGCGCCGACTATCATGCTGAGCAGGGTGGTTTTGCCGCAACCGCTGGGGCCGAGAATGGTTATGAACTGGCCATCGGGGATGGTGAGGTCGAGCGGAAGGAGGGCGTTCACCTCGCGGTGGTGGGACCAGTAAGTTTTGTGGAGGCCTTGGAGGCTGATCTCAGCCATCAGTATTTCAGCGCTCCCTTGGTCAGCGCGGCGATAAAGTATTTCTGCAGTACCAGGAACACGACGATGACGGGAATGCTCATGGCGATGGCGGTGGCGGTCAGGCCGCTCCAGTTCGGCACGCCTTCGGAGAAGTAGGAGAAGATGCCGAGGGGCAGCGTGCGCATGTTGGAGGAGGAGATCATCGTCAGGGCGTAGAGGTATTCATCCCAGGCGAGAATGAAGGTGAAGATTGCGGTGGCGACGATGCCGGGCATGGCGGGTGGGATGGCGATTTCGATGAAGGCGCGCCAGGGGCTGGCGCCGTCCAGGCGGGCGGACATTTCCATGTCGGTGGGGATGCCATCGAAGAAGCTTTTGAGAATCCAGATATTGAGGGGGAGGCTGAAGGTAAGATAGGCGATGACGAGCGACGCGTAGGTGTCGATCAGGCCGAAGTCTTGCATCAGGATGTAGAGTGGGATGAGGAAGTTGACGAGCGGGAAGATGCTCTGGAGCAGGATGCCGTAGAGGATGGCGTTTGCGCCGAGGAAGCGGTAACGGGAGAAACCGTAGGCCGCGGGGACGGCGATGAGGAGCGCGAGGATGACGGTGCAGCAGACGACGATCAGGCTATTGAGGAAGTAACGGGGGAAATCAGTGCCGGCGACCGGGTTGGCGGTGAAGAGCGCGCCGTAGTTGGAGAGGGTGACGGGGGCCGGGAGCAGGCTGAGATGTTCGCGGTAAAGGGAGGTTTGCGGCTCGAGCGAGGCGGTGAGCATCCAGCCGAAGGGGACGAGGGCGAAGAGGAGGAAGAGGAGCAGAGCGATTTTCCCGGGGACCTCGCGGGCGAGGTGACCTGTGCGCATGTCAGACCACTCCGACCTGCCGGCGGGTCAGCGAGCCGACATATAGCATCGCGAAAACCAGCAGGATGATCATTACGACCACCGAGGCTGCGGCGGCGCCGCCGAAGTTCAGGTTCGTGAAGGCGACGTTGTAGATGTAGTTGGAGACGATCTCCGTATGGTTCAGTGGACCGCCGCTGGTCATTATGTAGGGGATGGTGAAGGTGTTGAAGTTCTGCAGCGTGAGCACGACGCTGGTGATGATGATGGTGCGGCGGAGATAAGGCAGTTTGATTTCGAAGAAGGCGCGGCTGGTGGAGGCGCCGTCGAGGCGAGCCGCCATGACGGTGTGCTCGGGCACCGACTGAAGGCCGGCGAGGAACATGATCATCGCGAACGGCGTCGTCTTCCAGATGTTCACCAGGATGACTGCGGGTAGCGCCCAGGTGAGCGAGCTGAGTAGAGAAATCGGCTGCGAGGTGACGTGCCAGGAAAGCAGGAGCTGGTTCAGTAGCCCGTATTCGCCCTGGTAGAGCCAGAGCCAGGCGTAGCTCGCGATCACGTAGCCGACGATGTAGGGCATCATCAGTGCGGCTCGGATCGGACCACGGAACCACGTGAGGTTGTTTACTAAGATCGCGGCGCCCATGCCGAGCAGGATGTCGAACACGGTGCTGGCGACGGTCCAGGTGACGGTGATCAGCAGCGAGTTCAGGAAGACGGAATCGCGAAGGACGATCCCGTAATTAGTCAAGCCAGTGAAATGGGTTTGGGTGGTGTAGGATGGGGTCGCGCGAAAGCTGAGATAGATGCAGTAGATGAACGGATAGCTCATGACTGCGACGATGACGATCACCGCGGGCAGTACGTAGGGAAGGCCGGCAAAGCGCTCGCGCAGGGCGGCGCGACCCCTCCCCCCAGCCCCCTCCCGCAAGGGGAGGGGGAGAATAGATCGTCTTACCATTTGGGTTTACGCCATCATTTCCTTGACCTGGCTCGCGGCATTTGCCGCGGCTTCCTTGGGCGTGGCGCGGCCGGTCAGGACCTGCTGGATCATCATTGGGATGATGGTGTTCCAGATCTGCGCGCCTTGCGGGACCAGCGGGACGTTCACCCCGTACGGCAGCATCTGGAACACGAGATCATTGAACGGGAGGATTTTGCTGACCTGGGCCTGGAAGGGGGAGTTGCGGGCCTCCTGGGTGGAGGCTTCCGATCCGGCGCCGGTGCCGAGGCGGATATTCCAGTATGGCGAGAGATAAGCTCGCATCAGGGCGATCGCTGCTTGTTTGTTGCGGCTGGTGGCGCGGATGTGGAAGTTCGATCCGCCCAGCACGACAGCGCGGCGGACCGGACCAGCGGGGATGAGGCCGCCGCCCATGTCGAGGTCGGGTTTGAGTTGTTTCACTTGTTGAGGGAAGGACGGATGGTCGATGCACATCGCCATTTTTCCGTCGAGGAACAGGGTTTCGACGTTGGTTTCGTTGTCGCTGAGTGCTGAGGGTTGTACGCTTTTATCGACGTTGAACATCTGGTGGTACAGAGTGAGGGCCTGGACCACGCCGTCATCTCCGATCCCGACTTTCTTCCACGTCGGTTGCGGGCTGAGCTCGTCGAAGATCTGGCCGCCATGGGCCCAGGCCATCGGCATGAAGCGATAAGACGTATTGCCGTTGGTCTGCTGGGCGCAAAGGCCGTATCCGTAGGCGCCGGTCTTGTCGTGGATGCTCTTGGAGTAGCTGACGAGATCGGCCCAGGTTGCCGGTGGTTTCTCGGGGTCAAGGCCGGCGTTCTTGAAAAGCGTCTTGTTGTACAGAAGGAACATCACCTCGTTGTTGGTAGGGATGCCGTAGAGCGGGCCCTCCGAGGCGCCGTTTTTGCGGCAGCTCAACAGCGCGCCAGGGAGGAACTGGCTGAACGGAATGCCGAGTTCCTGTTCGCTGATTTCGGCGACCTGGCCGGACCCGACGAATTGCGCGGACCATTGGATGGCGGTTCGGGCAATGTCGGGGTGATTACCGGACCGCCACGCGACGGTCAGTTTCGGAAGCAGATCGGTGTAGCCGAAGATGGTCGAGCGGAAGCGAAGATCCTTGTACAGCCCCGGAAAGAACTTCGTATAAAATTCCGCCTGCGCCTGCTCTCCTGGAATTGAGGGCGCATCTGACCAATCCCACGCCTCCAGGCTGCCGTGGATGCCGGGCATGGGGGTGACATCGGGGCCCGGGCTGGCTGCATGGGAGCGGACGGGCAGAGCGGAGGCGAGGGCTAAGCCGCCCGCGGTTTTGAGGGCGTGGCGGCGCGAGATTTTGCTTTCCAGCATATTTGGAGTTTCCCCAACTGACTTTGCGTTGGGGAGGAGATTTACGCCATGGGAGGCTGGGGCGCCACTGTCCGGAGCGCCCGGCTGTGGCAGGGTGCGGCGGTGTTGCCGCTGTCGAAGCCGGCCATCCGAGCGGTGAATGAGGGGCTGCGCCAGATGACTGTTCTGTTTACCGCCGATACGCACTTCGGCCATGCAGGCGCTCTGGCTTTATATCGTCGCCCATTCAAATCGGTGACCGAAATGGACGCTGCCATAATAGAGCGCTGGAACAAGGCAGTTCGCCCGCAAGACGAGATCTGGCATCTGGGGGATTTTGCGGTGAGGCAAAGGCCGGCCAGGGTTGCGGAGCTTCTCGCGAGCCTGAACGGGATCAAGCATCTTGTGACGGGCAACAATGATGACGAGGTGATCTGCAACGATCCGGCATGGCGTTCGATGCAGGCTTATTGCGAGATCGTTCTTGACGGCAGTCACTTTGTGCTGTGCCATTATGCATTTCGGACGTGGCGAAACATGGCGCAGGGCTGGATAAACCTGCATGGGCACAGCCATGGGCGCCTCGCCCCGCAGCCTCGCCAGTGCGATGTCGGCGTGGATGCGTGGAACTTTACCCCGATCAGCACGGCTGAGATTCTTGAGCGGGTTCGGGCTAAAAGAGGCAGGACCGCGAGCCGGCATTAGCATGGCAAGATCGGCTAGGAGTGCCGACCGGCGTGGATTGCTTGGCTTCGCTCGCAATGACAGGATCGACTGCCTGGAGAATTTATCACGACCGTGACTCGTTGGGCCTAGTCTCCGCGGAACACCGCCTCCATGTTGTTTCCATCCGGGTCAAAGACAAAGGCCGCGTAATAGTGATCCCGGCGCAGACCGGGTGGACCGTTGTCCCGTCCCACCGGCTTTAATGGCCGCTGCAAAAAATGCGTCAACCTCCGATCTATTTTTCGCTGCAAAGGCAGTGTGTTGCTTAACCGAGTGTGGATGAAAGCGATCAATCCAAAATACCGGATAGGTCACGCCATAGCCGATGCCGTCGCTCCCGGCGCCTTCCGGTATTTGCATCACACGGCGTAGACCGAGGGTGGCCAAGGCTGCATCGTAAAAAGCCGCCGAACGGCTGACATCCGCGACGCCGATTCCGGTATGGTCAATCATCGAACCTCCGAAATTGAAAACTTGCATCGGTAATCAGATTGGGGGCCGCCCGGAGGGCGTCCAAAAGATCCTCCACAATCATCCGGGGCCCGGCGCGGTCCGCGGCTTGGCCGTGCAGCCACACGGCGGCGCAGGCGGCTTCCCAGGGGGGCATTCCCTGCGCGAGCATGGCGGCGATGATGCCGGAGAGGACGTCGCCGGAGCCGGCGGTAGCGAGCCAGGGCGGGGCGGTGAAGTTGATGGCGGCACGGCCGTCGGGCGCGGCAATGATGGTGTCGCTGCCTTTCAGCACCAGCGCGGCATTCGTGCGTGCGGCGGCGGCACGGGCGGCGGCAAGCTTGTCGTCGCTGGGTTTGCCGAAGACGCGGCTGAACTCGGCGAAGTGGGGCGTAAGGACGGTGGCACCTCGAAGGGCGTCGGGACTGTTGGCGAAGGCGGTAAAGGTGTCGGCGTCGGCGACGATGTGGCGTTTCGCGGACGCGAGGGCGGGGAAGGCCTGTTTCGCGGCCTCCGCCCCAAGGCCGGGGCCGCAGACCCAGACCTTGTGGCGGTCGTCCTGGACGAGGTCCGGGAGCGGGGAGGCGTTGATGATCGTGCCAGGTGAGGCGGAGCGGTACGCGTCGGGATGGTTGGTGGCGATGACGACCATGCCGGCTCCGGCACGGCGGGCGGCGTCGGCGGCGAGGCGCGCGGCACCGCTCATCATGGGACCGCCGAGCACCGTCACCGTGCCGCGGGTGTATTTATGGCCCGAGGGTTTGAGCTGGGGGACGTTCCAGAGGGATGGTGTATTGGCGAACGTTCGGGGATTGACCTGCGGAAGGACCGAGGCAGGAATGCCGATGTCGGCGAGCATGGTTTCGCCGCAGAGATCGCGGCCAGGCAGCAGCAAGTGCCCGGGCTTGAGGCGGAAGAAGGTTACGGTGAGCTCGGCCTGGGGGGCGTAGCCGCGGATGGCTCCGGTGCCGCCGTCGAGCCCGGAGGGGACGTCGATGGCGACGATGTGGCGGGCGGCTATGAGGGTGTCGGCGACCTCGGGCGAGAGGTCGCGCGAAAGCCCCGCACCGAAGATGGCATCAATGACGAGGTCGGCTCGGGCGGCGGCATTGGGGCGGAATGGGGCGGTGGGGCCGCCCCAGGGCTGGGGTTGGGCGAGCGCGGCAATGGTGACGGGCCAGCCTTCTTGGGCCAGGAGTTGGGCAGCGACGTAGCCATCGCCGCCGTTATTGCCGGGGCCGCAGAGGACGAGGGTGCGACAGGGGCGGAAGCGGGCACGCATGGCGCGGGCGACGGCCCAGCCGGCGTTTTCCATCAGGGTGGCGACGGGAACGGGAGAGAGGGAGTCGGCTTGGCCGGATTCCCGGGGGGAGAGGAGTTCGGGGCGGTGGGTAAGTTGGGCGGGGTCGATCATGGGGATGGGGCGGGGTTCAGGAGTGGTTCACACGGAGGTAGCGGCGGAAGCCGGTTATGGCGGGCAAGCTTGCGTGAGCGGCGCGGATTGCCGGGCAGATGACATGATCCAGCAAACCAGCGGACGGTACGCGCGCTTAGTTGTTGCGGGAAGGAGACGCAAATGGTGGAGGGGCTTGTATCGCGGCGAGGGGCCCTGGTCGGGGCAGCAGTGTCGGTCGCCGCTGCGGGCCGCGCGGCTGCAGAGCAGGCGCCGGTCTGGTTTGGCCGCTATTGGGCGGTGAAGTGGCGCGACGGGAAGAAGATATGGCTGGCGATGTATCGCAAACGGCTGGGGGCTCCGCAGCCGGGAGCGGCGCCGAAACCCGTGGTGTTCCTTGTGCACGGCTCGTCAGTCGCCGCGCTGGCGAGCTACGATCTCTCCGTGCCTGGCGGGGGCGAGTATTCGCTGATGAATGTGCTCGCCCGGGCAGGGTTCGATGTGTGGACATCCGGTAATCGCGGCCAGCGGCTGACTTCCCGATAGTGCCGCGTCCGGGCTCTGGCCCGGCGGCATCACCATCGGAGGGCTGTTGGATGACCCACTATGTCGGGTTAGACGTGTCGCAGAAGTTGACTTCCATCTGCATAGTCGATGCCACAGGCCGCAAGCTGTGGCGGGGTCAGTGCGCGTCCGACCCGGAGCAGATCGAGCGCGCGATCGGCCGGCGTGGCGGCGAGGACGTCCGCGTGGGGATTGAAACCGGCCCAATGACCCCGTGGCTGGTGCATGAGCTGCGCGGCCGGGGACTCGATGTAACTTGTCTTGACGCGAGGCATGCCAAGGCGGCGCTCAAGCTGCAGATCAACAAGACGGATCAGAACGACGCAGAGGGACTGGCGCAGATCATGCGAACCGGATGGTACCGCGCTGTGTACGTCAAATCGTTGGACGCGCACCGAGCACGCGCGCTGTTGGGGCGCACGCGCCCAGCTCGTCGGCATGACGACGCGATTGTCCAACCATATCCGCGGCGTGCTGAAAACCTTCGGCATGCTGCCGGGCGCGAAGCGCGGCCAAAGGTTCGATCGGCGGGTCGAGAGCCTGCTCGCCGAGCGTGCCGACGTGGCGCTGATTGTTCGGCCGATGCTGGTCGCCTGGCGGCAACTGCGCGAGCAAATTGCCGGCTTCGACAAGGCGGTGCGCACGCTGGTGAAGTCCAGTCCCGCATGCCGGCACCTGATGAGCGTGCCTGGCATAGGGGTGCTTTCCGTGCTCGCCTACGTCAGCACGGTCGAGGATCCCGCGCGCTTCCGTCGCTCACGATCCGTAGGCGCGCATCTGGGGCTGACGCCAAGGCAATACCAATCAGGGGAGATTGATCGCAGCGGGAAGATATCGAAGTGCGGCGACACGCTCGCCCGGACGCTGATGTACGAGGCGGCGGTCGTGCTGATGACACGGGTAAAGCGGGCTTCCGGCCTGAAGGACTGGGCCCAGGCGATCGCTCGGCGGTCCGGCGCCGGCAAGGCGCGCATTGCGCTGGCACGAAAGCTCGCCGTCATCATGCACCACATCTGGCGTTCGGGCGCGCCATTCCGCTGGCCCGCGCCGTCCGCGTCCGCCTGATACGCCTCCGCGATCCGCTCGAGTTCCGCTCGAGACGGAATTGTTGCCCGACGGGGCGAAGGTGCAGGCGGCTGCGAGGGCCGCCGTTGGGCCGCATGAGATCGGTGCGAGCCCGTTGTGGACATTGCGGCGCCTGCGCTTCGAGGCTGCCGCGAGCGTATCGCTGTGCTCGCGGCGGGACTTTCGGCCTACAGCATGGCAGGGACGCTCGCTCGCATGGCTCAAGCAAGCCACGCTCCCTCGCAGCCCAGCCACGCCCGGCCAAAATCCCTGCCGCTTGCGCGCGGCGATGCTGCGAAGGCAGGCCGGGACGAAGAACAGGCGCTTGCTTTCAGCCGAACGAAGAACACGGTTGGCCTTTGTTGCGGTCCGGAATTTCCGAGATCGCCAAAAAAGAGCTTGCGGAGGAGCGCGCGATTAGAGAACGATGGACCATGAGGGATACGGCGAGTCGAGCCGCACCACTGGTAATTCGGATATCGCGAGCGGGATTGCGGACCTTAAAGCCGCCGTAGAGGTGGTCGCGCATGAAACCGGGCAGGAGAGGTGTGACTTTCTGGGCGAGTCCTCGGGCGCGATCCGCGCTGCGGCATTTGCGGCGGCAGAGCCCGAGCGGGCCGGGCGGCTCGTCCTATCGGCGTTCACCTATACCGGCAAAGGCTCGCCGACTCTCGGCAAACGCGCGCAGGATGTAGCGGAGTTCCGGGCCCATAACCGGCGCAAGCGCGATCGTGCCATGACCGACAGTATTTTCACTCGCGACAAGCCGGGCACCATCGATCTGGCAGTGCCGGAGGCGATCGCGAAAGCAGAACTGGTTTATGGGGAGACTGTGCCCTCGGGCACTTATCTGGATATGGTCACCAAGCTGCCGCTGGTTGATCCGCATAAAGTGCAAAGCCCGGTCATGCTGACGCGAGGTGAATACGACGGGATCTCCACAATGGAAGATCTTTGGGATTTCTTCCGAGAACTGCCGAGCGGGGATAAGGCGTTCGAGGTGATCCCCAATGCGGCACATTCGCTGGTGACGGCGCGTAACCGCGCTTTGTTCTGGCATGCTGCCATTGGGTTCCTGACGATGCCGCAGGCTGTGTCCATAAGCTAGGGAGAGAAACGATGGGGTTCTTGAGTGAAGAGGATCTGGCACGGCTGACGCCCGCGGAATTTGCGCCGGCAACACCGATTCCGACGCAGATCGTCTCTAGCGACGAGTACTTCCCGGCGGCGCAGAACGCCAAGCAGCGCGAGGCAGAGGCGCGCATGCTTGACCTGGGCGAGCGGCTCGCCCGGCGCCAGGGGTTGAGCCGCCGGCGTTTCTTTCAGACCGCGGCCGGCATGGCATCCGCCTTTCTCGCCATGAACCAGACCTATGGGCGGCTGTTCGAAGTCAGCGAAGCCGAAGCAGCAACGCCCGGGATGGCAGAGGAGCGCGCCAATGCCCTCAAGGGTCAGTTTATAATGGATATGCACACGCATTTCCTGCGCGACGACACGCGGCTGAACAGCTTTGTTAAACAACGTGAAGCGGTGGGCGAGGCGGGCTGGAACCCCGAGTTGGTCGGCAAGCCGCAGACGCTCGATGATCTGAAGTTCAATAACTATTTCAAGGAAATCTACCTGGACAGCGACACCAAGGTGGCACTGATCTCCTCAGCGCCCTCTGATATTCCACAGGATTGGTTCCTGACCAATGAGATGATGGCGCAAACCCGCGCGCAGGTTAATGCGAAAGCCGGTTCCAAGCGGATGTACGCGCGTGCGGTGTTCACCCCGGGCCAGCCTGGATGGATGGAGGCGCTGGATCACGCGATCTCGCTGCAGCCTGAACTCGTTCAAAGGCTATACCATCGGCGACAACACCCATAAGAACACGAGCCACTATCCATGGCGGATGGATGACGAGAAGCTGGTTTATCCCGCTTATCAGAAGATGCTGGATGCGGGCATCCGCATCGTTTGTGTGCATAAGGGGCTATTTCCACCTTCGCTCGACCGGCGCTTCCCCAATCTGCGCGGTTATGTGGACGTAAGCGATGTCGGGCAGGCGGCGAAGGACTGGCCGCAACTGATATTCAACATCTATCATTCGGGCTATCGCCATGTCGGCGAAGGCGCCGATCCGGCGGAAGCGATGGCCGAGTTCGACCGGACGGGACGCGTTTCGTGGGTCAGCGATCTCGCGGATATCCCGGAGATGTATGGCGTCAACAACGTGTACGGCGATCTTGGCCAGTTGTTTGCCAACAGCACGGTCGCGGAACCGCGGCTTGCTGCCGCTCTGCTTGGTATCATGATCAAGGGTATGGGCGCTGATCATGTGACCTGGGGGACGGACGCGGTGTGGACGGGCTCTCCGCAATGGCAGATCGAGGGATTGCGGCGGCTGGAAATTCCTGAGGACATGCAGCGGCGCTATGGTTTCGCGCCGCTCGGGCCGGCGGACGGGCCGGTAAAGACGGCGATCTTCAGCGGCAATTCGGCGCGTCTCTACGGGGTGAAACAGGAGCACCATGCCGCACTGGAGGGTGACCAGTTCGCCGCGATGAAGGCGGTGTACGAGGAGGCGGGGCCGGCACGGAGCAATCTGCGGTACGGGTACGTGCAGATGGCAACGTAGTCCCCGACTTCAGCTTTGTCCCACCTCGTCCGTGTCGTCGAGGCGCGATCGGCATTCGGCCGACCTGCCGCAATTGCGGACTTGTCCTTTCATAAATCCCTCACACCGGCTCCTTCCGACTGCCGCTAATCTCACGACTGGAGCAAAGACACGGGGGGGATCGGATGTCGGACACGGCTGTCCCGCAGCCCGACGGCGTCACCGTCGTGGCGCGGCCCAAGATGGATCACAAGCCGCATATCAACGCGATAATCACGTTCCTCCTCCTGCTCGCGCTTGGCGTCGGCTTTGCAGCCCACGGGCTGCTCGGGGATATGAGCCAGACCGGGGCGCAGCCGCTCGCGATTGGGGCGTTCGTGCTGCTTGGCATCGCCCTTCTGATCGCGCTCGGGTTCGAGTTTGTGAACGGCTTTCACGACACCGCCAACGCAGTTGCCACCGTCATCTACACGCATAGCCTGCCCGCCAATGTGGCGGTGGTCTGGTCCGGGATATGGAACCTGATTGGGGTTCTGACCTCCTCCGGTGCGGTCGCGTTCAGCGTGGTCAGTCTGCTTCCGGTCGAGTTGATCCTGCAGGTTGGAAGCAATGCCGGGCTCTGTATGATCTTCGCGCTGCTGATCGCCGCGATAATTTGGAACCTTGGCACCTGGTCGCTTGGCCTACCCGCCAGTTCCTCGCACACCCTGATCGGCTCGGTGATCGGCGTCGGACTTGCCAACCAGTTGGTGGCAGGTGCCAGCGGAACCTCCGGCGTGGACTGGGGCCAAGCAATGGGGGTGTTCCGTGCGCTGCTGTTCAGCCCTGTCGTCGGCTTCATCTGCTCCGCGCTTTTGCTGGTAGTCCTGAAGCTCGTCATTCCGAAGAGGGAGCTTTATGTCGCCCCGAACACCTCGCGACCGCCGCCCGCGTGGATCCGCGGACTGCTGGTGCTCACGTGCACGGGCGTCTCCTTCGCGCATGGCTCGAATGACGGACAGAAGGGCATGGGCCTGATTATGCTGATCCTGATCGGCGCCGTGCCCACGGCATATGCGCTGAACCGCGCCATGCCGGTCAGCACCACGCCCGCCTTCCTGCAGAGCGTGCACGCCGGTGAGGAGGTGTTCCGCGCTCACGCGAACGGCATCACGCTCGACTTGAAGGCGGCGCAGGCAAAGGTCACCGATGCCATGCGGACCCGTCGCTTCGCCGACCCAGCGGTGGATGCCGGCCTCGCAACGCTCGCCGGCGCCATCGGCCAACAGGTGCAGCAGCATGGGGCGGTCAGTCAGGTGCCCGCCGCTGCCGTGCAGAATGTGCGTAACGAGATCTATCTGGCGAGCGAGGCTGTGCGCCTGATGCCGAAGACCGGCTTCTCGCATGCCGAACAGGCCACGCTGGTTGCGTTCAAGAAGTCGCTCGATGCCGGTACACGCTTCATCCCGACCTGGGTGAAGGTCACGGTCGCCATCGCGCTCGGGCTTGGCACGATGGTCGGTTGGAAGCGCATCGTCGTCACCGTAGGCGAGAAGATCGGCAAGACGCATTTAAGCTACGGCCAGGGCGCCTCCGCCGAGCTGGTTGCCGCCGGCACGATTATGGCAGCCGATATGTACGGGCTGCCGGTCTCCACCACTCACGTGCTGTCGTCCGGCGTGGCGGGCACGATGCTCGCCAACGGCTCCGGCCTGCAATGGGCAACGCTGCGCAGCATTGGGCTTGCCTGGGTGCTTACCCTCCCCGCCGCGATGATTCTGTCGGCGGTGCTCTACGCCCTGTTCCGGTTGATGGTCTGAAAGAGGGAACATGCAAATGGACGACCTGGCCGATCTCGACCGGATGCAAGCGGCGTATAAGGCCGCGGTCGATGCCTGGGTGGATGCCATCCGCAACGAGGAGGCGCTGGCGTCGGTGACCCACAACGTCGCCGAGGTGGACAAGTGGGAAGAAGCGTGCTTCCAGGCTGAGGTGATGCGCAAGAAGGCACAGGCCGCGAAGGCGGAGTATGAGGCGGCGCTGCGGGAACGGTTTTTCGGGTTTTGACGCTGGCGCTTCTCGTGCTGCTACGAATGCTTTGATCGAGTAGTTTCGTAAGAAAAGTCCTGTTGGTGGGGGCGGCTGCTCACGGGCTGGTCTTTGTTTGGCTGAGCAGTATCCTGGCCTCTACGAGGTCAGGGAGGTCAAACCCCTCGGTGAATGAGGCATAGAGTGGGCCGAGCAGTGCATTCGCTTCCGCTCCACGCCCCTGGGCGTGCCAGAGCCGGGCAAGGCTGGTGGCGGCGCGCAGTTCGTAAAGGCGCGCCCCCTGTTGGCGGGCAATGTTTAGGGCTGCATGCAAATGGCCTTCGATTTCCGATGCCGGAGCGCCTTGGATCTGAAGCACCTCGGCATGGAGTCGATGAATCTCGGCGCTCAGGTAGTGTTCCCCGTAGGTGTCGGCGTGCCTGTGCGCGGCCTCGATGTGACCGAGCGCCGCCTCGGGCTTGCCGGCGAGCAGGCAGCCATGAGCGAGGTAACAATAGACCCTGGTCGTGTGCACCATCGCCCCGGTTGCGTGCAGGTGGCTCCGGCCCTCCTCAAGCAGCGCCAAGCCCTGCGCCACGTCGCCGAGTTGACACAGCGCCCAGCCGCGCCATTGCTGAGCAAGGGCGAGCCACTGCACAAAACGGTGCTGCCGAGCGACATCGATAGCTTCCGTCCCGGTCCGTTCAGCCCAAGCGGAGTTGCGGAAACACATGTGGATGTCGGCGAGGACTACCAGCGACCAAGCAATCGTGTACGGGTTGTTGCAGGCGCACGCCATCGCAACGCCCTCGCCGGCAATCTGCAACCCGGTCTCCGGATAGCCTCGGAAGCACCGGACCTGAGCGCGGTAGAGCCTGCAGATGATCCGTGGATTCTCCGCGTATACCGCGAACCGGGAATCTGCCAAGCCGTCGCTGAGTGCTATACTCCGTGCAAGGACCGGGTCGGCCTCGGCCTGCTTGCCCGCGAGGAAGAGGGAGTACCCAAGGGCCCGGCAGGCGATCGCAATATGCGCCGGGTCGCCGCTCTGCTCAGCGAGCGCCACGAGGTCGCGTGCCAATGCCATCGTCATTGGCACCGCTTGGCGGAGCAGGCACGAGTTCCACACCGCGCGGTGGGCGGCGAAACGCCTCGGCCAATCAGGAATGTGCTCCCCGAGTGCCTTAGTTAGTGCGCGTTGCCGTGGAGAACGCGTTCACCACGATCACACCGGAAACGATCAATGCCAAGCCGATAATCGCGGGCACGTCGAGCGGCTGGCGGAACCATAGCGTGCCGATCAGGGTAATCAGTACGATGCCCACCCCGCTCCAGATCGCATAGGCAATACCGACGGGAATGCTTCGCAGCGTCAGCGAGAGACAATAGAAGGCCAGTCCGTAGCCCACCACGACAATGGCGAGTGGCAGCGGTTTGGTGAACGCATCGGATGCCTTGAGCGCAGAGGTTCCAATGACCTCGCTGACGATCGCGATCGCTAGATAGAGTTTCGCCATGGCATGACTTTTCTATTGCCCCTCGCAGCTAGCCGGAAAGGCGTCGCCTCGACTAGGTGCATGGACTCGCAGGCCGGCATGACTCTTTGAATTGCTCTCGGCATCAGCCCGGCACACGTTTGTCGCGCGTCCTGAAAGCCGAGCAGGGAATGCGTGCGAGCAAGAGCAGTCTCCGGTTCCGTCTTCTAAGCCTCTGGGCATTGTCGCTCGTGGCGTGCGTCGCAGTCGGCGTGCTGCTGGTCCAATTCTACCGGCAATCGACGGCAAATCGGGTGGGGCGCGCCGAGGTGGAGATCGCCCGCGCATGCGACCTGATCCGGGATCGTTACGAATTTGCCGCCCCGCGATGGTCGCAGTCGCTACCGGCACTTTCAGATCCGGCGTTGCGAGCCGATCTTACGACCGCGGTCAGTCTCGCGCTGGAACGACAAAACGAAGTCGAGGGTGGCATCTGGCAGGCCGAGACGGGGTCGCTTGCCTACGCGTATCCGACTTATGCCGGCACGGGGCTCAAGACCGATCTGCCCCCGGCCGAGCGCGCGCATATCGAGGCCGCAAACCTTCAGGCTGTGCGTGAGGAACGGCCGGTCAGCCTGCGGTCCGCCGCCCGGGGCCAGACGCTTTTGCTTCACGCCTGCCCGCTCCCAGGGCCGATACCGCGGCTTACGGCCTGGACCATGACCTGGGTCGAGGGAGCCACCGGACTATGCCCGGCTGAGGCTCGCACTGGGCGTTCTGCTCGGGTTCATGGTGCTGATGACAGCTTGGCTGGGGCGGACGCTGCTGGTGTGGGCGCGGCACGTGGGGCGCATTGAGACGGCCCTGGCGCGGGCCGGTGGGGTCGGAATACCGGAGCTGGAACCGACCGGCGAGCGCGAGCTCGACCGGATCATCGACGCGCTGAACGAGGCGGGGGTGCGTCTTGAGCATGCGCGGCGCGAGTCCGAGGAACTGGCGGCCCGGGTCGCGCGGGCAGAGCGGCTGGCCGGACTTGGGCGCGTGGCAGCGGGAGTCGCCCATGAAATCCGCAACCCGCTCGCGGCGGCGCGGTTGCAGGGCGAGAACGGACTTGCGGGCGACGAGGATCGCTGCCGCGCGGCCATTGTCGAGATGCTCGGCCAGATCAACCGGCTGGATACGCTGGTGGCGGAACTGCTGACGATGACCCAGCGGGTCAAGCCGGAGCCCGTTGCGGTGGAGCTGCGGTCGTTCCTCGAGAGCGAAGTGGCCCCCCACCGGCCGGTTGCGTCGGCACGGGGGGTCACGATCGCGGTGCTGGCGGAGAACGCGGCGGTCAAGCTGGATCCTGGGATCGTGGGCCGGATCCTCGGCAACTTGCTGGCCAACGCGATCCGTCATGCGCCGGAAGGCGGGCAGGTGACGGTAGCGGGCGAGCGGAGCCCCACAGTGCTGACGATCACGGTGGAAGATACGGGAAATGGAGTGGCCACAGATCTTAAGGACCGGTTGTTCGAGCCCTTTGTGACCGGATGGGCAGAGGGGACAGGCCTTGGTTTGGCGATCGCCCGGGAGCTTGCTGATGCGCATGGCGGGCGGCTGGAATTGCGGCGCGCGGGTGGTGATGCCCGCGGCGAAGGCGCCATATTCGCGCTGGTTTTGCCGCTGGAGGATCAATGCCGACCGTCCTGATCGTCGATGACGACACGGCGTTGCGGCGGGCTCTGGCGACGGCACTCGCCGATCTTGGACACCGGGCGGCGGAGGCGGCAGACGGAGCGGCGGCACTTTCCTGGCTGGATCGGCAAAGAGCGGATGCCGTGTTGCTCGATCTGCGCATGCCGGGAATGGATGGGCTGGAGGTGCTCCGTCGCATCCGTGAGCGCCCGGACGCGCCTCCGGTGGCGGTGCTAACGGCTGTCCCTACGGGCGCCAATACGATCGAAGCGATGCGGCTCGGCGCGGCCGATCATATTGCTAAGCCGATCGGCCGCGACGGACTGCGCGCGCTGCTGGAGCGCATGCTGCCGCCTGCCCAACCTACGGTCCCGGAGTCGGGACCTGCGGAGCAAGAGGGCGAACTGATCGGCACCAGCGCCCCTATGCGCGAGGTGCAAAAGGCGATCGGGCTGCTCGCTGATAGCGGCGCGACCGTCCTCATCCTCGGCGAGACCGGGACCGGCAAGGAGGTCGTGGCGCGGGCCATCCATCGGCATGGCCGACGCGCCAAGGCGTCGTTCGTTGCCGTAAACTGCGCTGCGATCCCGCGCGAGCTGCTGGAAAGCCTGCTGTTCGGTCACCTCCGGGGGGTGTTCACTGGGGCTGTGGCCGACCGCCCCGGCGCCTTTCGCGAAGCGCACGGCGGCACGCTGTTTCTGGACGAGATCGGCGACATGGATCTCGGGATGCAGGCGAAACTGTTGCGGGCCCTGGAGGCGCGCGAGATCACGCCGCTCGGCGGAAAGCCGGTGTCGGTCGATGTGCGGGTGATCGCGGCTACACATCGGGATCTGCGTCAGGCGGTGCGGGAGGAGCGGTTTCGCGAGGACCTGTACTACCGGCTCGGCGTCGTGCCAATTACGCTGCCGCCGTTGCGTGAACGGCTCGCGGATATTGTACCGCTAACCGAGCATTTCCTCGCGCTCGCCGCTCACGGAGCGGCGCCAAAGCGGTTGGCCTCGGATGCTGCGGCACGGCTACTGAGCCATTCCTGGCCTGGAAATGTTCGCGAGCTGCGGAACGCCATGGAGCGCGTCACGACGTTGGTCCGGCGCCCTGCGATCGTTGCCGCCGATCTCGAGTTTCTGGAGCCGGCGGGCGGCGCCAGACCGGGAGCCGCCGACCCGTTCGCGGGGACGCTGCCCGAGGTGGTTGCCCGGGTCGAGATGGAGATGATCCAGCGGGCACTGGCCGCGTCGGGCGGCAATCGTGCGCAGGCGGCCGAGCGCCTCGGCATCCGGCGCCAGCTTCTTTACCGAAAACTCGCCCGATACGGGTTCGAGCTGTCCCCGAACGGGACGGACTCCGTCCCCGAAGCGGACGGCGAGTCGGTGTATGGTGCCTCCAGTCCCTTGGATTCTCAGTAGGTCAGCGCTGGTACGCGGCTTGCGCTTCCGGCTCGCGGGTCCTGAGAAGACGGAGGACAGAAATGAGGACACGAACAGCCCTGCTTGCCGCGACATTCGTCGCTGGAGGCCTCGGCATCGCCGCCGCGCAACAGCCGGCCGCACCACCATCACCTCCGGGTGTATGGGGTCAGCAAGCGGCTAACATCACCGGCACGGTGCACCAGTTCGAGTTGACGCCGAGCGGCGAGGTGGAAGGCCTAATCCTGAACAACGGGACGGAGGTGCATCTGCCGTCACACCTGACGGCACAGCTCACCGCCGCGGTTCGGCCGGGCGATCAGGTGCGAGTGCGTGGCTGGCAGTCGGCCACGCCTGATTTCGTAATTGGTAGCAGCGTAACGGATGCGCGGACCGGCCAGACCGTGGTCGATCAGGGACCACCGCCTCCGGGTACGATGCCGCCTCCGCCACCTCCTGGCCAACCTGCTCTGGGCGCGCAATGGGCGACGATGCAGGGTCGGGTTGTGCAGTACATCCATGGCCCAAAGGGGGACATAAATGGCGTCCTGCTCGACAACGGCATGGAGCTGAAACTGCCGCCGCCAGCGGCCTATCAGGTGTCGGTCTGGGTGCAACCGGGCCAGACCATCACCGCGCAGGGTTATGTCCTCAGTAATGCGTTCGGGCGCGTGATGAACGTTCAGGCGGTGGGCCCGTCACCGCAGAGCCTGGCACAGGTTACGTGGATGGCTCCGCACGCGCACGGCAAACGGCCGCCGCAACCGCCTGGGCCGGACGCGCCGCAGCCGTGACGGCACCAATAAAATTCGAGTGCGCGCGAAAGCCTTCCGCGCGCAGCCTGCGCGCACTCGACTGGCTGAACTTCCTGATGGCCGATGTGCAAAACGGCCTCGGCCCATATCTGGCCGTATTTCTCAAAGGCGCGCGCGACTGGGGCGCCGGCGATATCGGCATCGCCATGGCGGTGAGCAATATAGCCGGTGTAGCGAGTCAAATCCCGGCCGGGATGCTGGTCGATGGGTTGCGCATCAAGCGGCTGCTTGTTGCCACGGCGGCGCTGATAACCGTCGCCGGGTGCCTGGCGATTGCCACTCGCCCGGAGCTGGCCTGGGTGGTCGGGGCGCAGATCGCGATCGGCGCCGCTGCTGCGGTTATGCCGCCGGCGTTGGCAGCGCTGTGCCTTGGGCTTGTGGGGCACCGGCGCATGCCCGCGCAACTCAGCCGCAATCAGGCGTTCAGCCATGCGGGAGCATTTTCGGCTGCCATCCTGATCGGTGCGGGCGGCCGATTATGGGGCTACGGCTGGATCTTCTACCTGCTCTGTGCCTTCGCCACCGGGATGGTGGCGGCCGTGTTCAGCATTCGCGCGGGCGATATCGATCACCAATTGGCGCGCGGAGGCAGCGCCACCGACGACGGTGCCGCGTCACCGGTCAGGCTGCGTGAGCTTATGAGATACCGCAACCTGCTGGTCTTTCTGGGGGCGGTTTTTCTGTTCCACTTCGGGAATGCGGCCATGCTGCCGATGGCGGGTCAGGTGCTCGCGCGCACTCATCCCGGGAGCGCCACCATGGCACTGAGTGCCTGCATTATTGTGGCGCAGCTCGTGATGATGGGTATCGCGCTGGCTGTCGGGCGGGCACTGGAAGCAGGATGCGGACGCAAGCCTATCTTCCTGGTCATGCTCGCGGTGCTCTCCATCCGTGGCATGCTATTCGCCCTGCTCACTGCGAACCCGTGGGCGGTAGTGGCCATCCAGGTGCTCGACGGTGTTGCGGCCGGAATCTTCAGCGTCATTGCGGTGATCATTGCTAGCGACCTTATGCAGGGGACGGGCCGCTTCAACCTGGCCCAGGGACTAATGATGGTCGCAGTTGGCGCAGGCGCCGGCCTAAGTAACCTGAGTTCGGGCTTCGTCGTCCAGTGGTTCGGGTATCCAATCGGGTTCTTCTATCTTGCGGGGATCGCAATTTGCGGGCTGATCTTCTGTGCCGCTTTCATGCCGGAGACGCGTCCTGCCGAAGCGCGGGATAGCAGCCGTGAGCGCAGCCGCCCTCCTGATGCCGCGCCGGACGCGGTCGTGCGGTGAGCAAAAGAGACACCGGCAAAACGCGGCAAACCTTGGGCGGAGGCCAACCGCGCCCGAGGCCGCACTACACGGTGTGGGCGAGCATTGGGATCGTCGCCGCCGTTATCATAATAGCTTTGTTGGCGGCGCTTGTGGCGTTTGCGCTGCCAGGGAGCGTGGCTGGCGGCGATACCGTCAAGCTGGCGGCCGTTGCGATCTTCGCCGGGTCGTACCTGGCGCTCGCGATCGGTAAGATTCCGGGCCTTCGCATCGATCGCGCCGGAGTCGCCCTGGTCGGGGCTTCTCTCATGGTTGGCGCCGGAGTCCTGACGCTTGGAGAGGCAAGCAAAGCGGTCGATTTCGACACGATCACGCTGCTGCTTGGCATCATGATCGTGGTGGCCAATCTGCGCTTGTCTGGCTTCTTCGCGTTGGCCAACGCGTGGGTTGTTCGCTGGGTGCACCGGCCGATCTCATTGCTAGCGGCAATTACTGCAGTTTCGGGCTTGTTCTCGGCATTCCTGGTGAATGATGCGATCTGCCTCGTAATGGCGCCACTGGTGTTGGACCTGGCACTGAGCCTGAAGCGGCGGCCGGCACCGTATCTGCTTGGCGTTGCAATGGCGTCCAATGTCGGCTCCACGGCGACCATCACTGGCAACCCGCAGAACATTATGATCGGCAGCTTCTCGCATCTGCCGTATCTGCGTTTCGCTGCCACGCTGGCCCCGATAGCGGTTATTGGGCTGGTGCTGACGGTCGTTCTGCTTGCACTGGTTTATCGGGATGAGTTTGCAACAGGTGATCGGTTGGCGGCGCCCGTTCGTGCGGCGCGCGTGCAAAAGCCGCTGTTGATCCGCGCGCTGTTGGCGACGGCGGTGATGGTGGCGCTGTTCTTCGCTGGTCAGCCTCCCGCCAAGGCGGCAATCGTTATCGGTGCGTTGCTGCTGCTGACTCGGCGGCTTAAGAGCGAACGGATTTATGCCGAGATCGACTGGTCGCTGCTGCTGATGTTCGTCGGCCTGTTCGTTATCGTCGCCGGGGCACAGCACGCGCTGTTAACGCCGGATGTGCTCGCCGCGGCGAGCAGGCTGCATCTTGATCACGTGCCGGTGCTCAGTGTGGTAACGGCGGTGCTTTCCAACCTCGTCAGCAATGTGCCTGCGGTGCTGGTGCTGAAACCGTTTATCGGGGCGGTGCATAACCGCGATACCGCGTGGCTCGTGGTCGCCATGGCCTCCACGCTGGCCGGGAATTTTACCGTTTTGGGGTCCATTGCCAATCTGATCGTAGTGCAGAGGGCAGCTTCGCGTGGCGTCGTCATTGGTTTTTGGGAATACTTCAAGGTCGGCGCGCCGCTGACGGTGCTGACGATTGCCATGGGGACGCTTTGGCTGTGGGCATGAGTTTCAATATCGGGATCGACGTCGGCGGTACGTTTACGGATATCGTCGTCGCGGACGGGGACGGACGGACCGTAACGGCCAAGGCAGGCACGACGCCGCACGACCAGTCAATCGGGGTGATGGAGGGGGTGGCGCTCGCGGCGCAGGCGCTCGGCCTGCCAGTAGGGGAACTGCTGTCCAGGACCAGCCGGATCGTGCATGGCACGACAGTGGCCACGAACGCGCTGCTGGAGGGCAGAGGCGCCCGGACCGGGATGCTGACTACGGCCGGGCACCGCGACGTGATCGAGATGCGGGAGGGGCTGAAGCCCGACCGCTATAATCTGCGAATGCCGCCGCCGGAGCCGCTCGTACCGCGCTGGTTGCGGTTGGGTGTGCGAGAGCGGCTGCGCGCGGATGGGTCGGTGGAAACCCCGCTCGATCCTGCGTCGCTCGAGGCTGCGGTAGACGCGCTGGCCCAGGCGCAGGTTGAGGCGGTCGCCATCTGCTTCCTGCATTCGTGGCGGAACCCGGCACACGAGCGGCAGGCGGCGGAAGCTATCCGCCGGCGCTTGCCGGGGGCTTATGTGGCGGTATCCTCGGAGGTGTTGCCGGAGATCAAGGAGTTCGAGCGATTCTCCGCGGCCGTTGCGAATGCGGCCGTGGGGCCGGTGATAGAGGGTTATCTGGCCCGTCTGAACGAGCGGTTGCGGGAGGCCGGGTTCGGCGGCGACCTGTTCGTGATCCTGTCGCACGGAGGGGTCGCCTCGGTGGCGGAGGCGTGCCGTCTGGCGGTGGCAACGGCGCTGTCGGGTCCGGCGGGTGGGGTGGCCGCGGCGGTCGCTTTGGCGCGGCAGGGTGTTGGGGAGGACCTGATCACCTTCGATATGGGGGGTACCAGCACGGACATTGCCGTGATCCGGGATGGCCAGCCCAGCCTGTCGCCGGGGCGGCTACTGGCCGGAACCCGGATCGCGCTGCCGGCGCTGGATATCGTCACGCTGGGAGCTGGTGGCGGGTCGATCGCGTATCTCGATCCTTCCGGTTTGCTTCAGGTCGGGCCACGGAGCGCCGGGGCCGATCCGGGGCCGGCCTGCTACGGCCGGGGTGGAGAGGAGCCGACGGTCACGGACGCGGATGTGGTGCTGGGCTATCTGGACCCGGCGGCTTTTCTCGGCGGGCGGCGGCGATTGGAGCGGGAGGCCGCCGAGGCGGCGGTCGGGCGGCTTGCGGCCGGGCTGGGGCTGACGCCGGTTGCCGCGGCCGCCGGCATCCATCGCGTGATCGATATGCGGATGGCGGACGCGGTGCGGGTTGCGACGGTGCGGCGCGGGGTTGATCCGCGTCGGCATGCGATCCTGGCGTTTGGCGGCGCCGCCGGGTTGCATGTGTGTGCAGTGGCCGCGGAGCTGGGGATCAGCCGGGTGATCGTGCCAATAGCGGCGCCGGTGCTCTCTGCCTGGGGGATGCTGACCACTGATCTGCGGGTGGAGCTGTCACGGAGCATGCCGCAGAGCGGCGGAATCGATGTTGCCGCCCTGAAGGCGGCGTTCGCCGAGATGGAGGCCGAGGGGCGCTTGCGGCTCGGCTGGTTCGAGGGACCGATTGAGGTCCGGCGATCTGCCGATATGCGCTACGGAGAACAGGTGTTCGAGGTTAGCGTCTCGTTGGATGGGGTGGCGTGGGACGGGGTGCGGGCGGTTGGGGAGATCGAGGTGCGGTTTCAGCGGCGGCACGAGGCGCTGTACACCTACTCGCTGCCGGATCAGGAGGTGGTGCTGGTGAATGCCCGGATGGCGGTCATCGGGCAGCTTCCGGATGTGTCCGCTACTGGGGTAGGTGATCGGCCGGAAGCGGCCCCCCGCGGGCACCGGCGGATTTATCTCGCGGACTGGGTCGAGGTGCCGGTGTTTGATTTCGAACGGCTAGCGCCGGATCAGCGGATTGCCGGGCCGGCGGCGATCGAGTCGGAAGCTACGACCGTGCTCGTGCGGCCGGGGGATGCGGCTCGGTTCAATTCGCGTGGGTGGGTGGAGATAACGATTGGAAGATAGTTACGTCATCGGCCTGGTGTAATAACCCCTTTGCGACCCAACGCAGTCATTCCCGATCGAGCTATCTCCAATCATAGTTAGCGTTTCGAGAGAAGCACTTCGTAGAGGAACGCTTGGAACCGCGACCGCAAATCCTCATCCTGAACGGCGTCGGGAGCGTTGGGAAAACCTCAACAGCCCGGGCCCTTCAGGCCATCGTCACCACGCCGTTCCTCTATGTCGCAATGGATGCTTTCCTAAACATGTTGCCGGAGAAGCTGTTCGGCCAGCCGGAGGGACTGGTCTTCGAGACGGTCTGGGACCAGGGCAAGCCGTGCATCCTCATCAGATCGGGTCCGGTCGTCGAGCAGGCCATGCGTGGCATGCGTCATGCGGTTGCGGCGATGGCCGCACAGGGGAACAACCTGATCGTCGATGAGGTCATGACCGAGGTGGCGCAGGAGAGGGAGTATCGCGCTCTCCTCTCACCGTTCGACGTCCGTTTCGTCGGATTCTTCGCGCCTCTGGACGTGCTCGAGGCCAGAGAGCGTACGCGTGGGGACCGCGAGATAGGTCTAGCCGCTCCTATTCACCAAGCGCTGTGAAAAATGGCTGAGTTGCACCGCCGCGAATTCGGGCAGCCTCGGCCGTTGCGCCTGTTTCATCGCGATCGGACCGGATTGTTGGTTGGGGTTGATGGGAAACGGGTTCGACGGGGCGCCTGCCCCGCGGTCTATGGAGCGGCCGGCACCAAGCTGTGGGCGAGGTCGCGGAACAATGCTGCCTCAGGGCAGGAGGCAGCGAAAGCGACGCGCACACGGGAAGCGGTCTCGATTACCCGTGCAGCGACCTTCATCAGCCGCAGCCGAATGGTGGTGAACTCGGCGGTGGTCAGCGCGTGTGCCTTGGGGATGCCGTCGCGCACGTTGAGTAACAGCCAATAAGCTGCGGTGTGAAGGATGAGCCGCATCTGATTGGCAAGCGGTGCCCGACATGAGGTGCGGTCGGAGGCAAGTTGGCTCTTGTGAAGTTTGATCAGGTTTTCCGCCTGGCCGCGCTCACAATAAAGCGTATCATACAGCCACTCAGCGCTGCCCGTGGTGATGTTGCTGACCACGAAGCGGATGTCGAGGCCGAGAGTGGACGCCTCGATGCGGGCCGCGATACGACGCGAACGCGACCAGGATTTGGCCCGATACTGTGTTTCGGTGTAGCGCCGCAGCAGCGGGGAATTGGCTTCGGCGCGACGGACACGAACGTCGTCAGCTGCCGGCTCGACCAGGCGGTGCAGCACGTCGTTGCCGGACAGGCCGAAGACGTAGCGAATACCCTCCGCTTCGCACCAGTCCATCACCTCTGGTCGGCCGTAATGGCTGTCACCGCGGATGGTGATGCGCGTGTTCGGCCAATGCCGTCTGATCTCGCGCAGCAGGCGCCGCAGGTGACGGCGGACTTCCTTCCCCGATGGGGTTTTGCCGGGCCGCAGCAGCACCGCCACCGGCCGCGCCGTGGCAGTGTCATAGATATGGATCGGTAGAAAGCAGCGCTCGTTGTAATGGGCATTGAACAACGACAGCTGCTGATATCCATGCACCACGTCCACGGTGTCGTCGATATCAAGCGTGACCGCCTCTGGCGGCACTGCATAGCTGGCGCAGTAGAGGCCAATCATCGCCCGCATCATTCGGATGATCTCGCGCAGGCTGGGGGCGTTCTCCCACCGCGACATGGTCGGCTGCGAGCACAAATCGCGGCCGCTGGCGGGCAGCTTGCCGCAAGCCAGTTTGAAGGCCGGGTCGCGGCGCAGGTGATCGAGGTCGTCGGCGTCCTCGTAGCCGCAGGCGATCGCCAGAATGCGCGCACGCAGGATGTCACTCAGCTGATGCACGATCCGGCCTGGATCGCGATGATCGGCAATCTCCGCCGCCAGTCGATTACAGATGCCCAGACGTCGTTCCGCCCGCGCCAGCAAGATGACGCCGCCATCTGACGTGATCCGTCCGCCATCGAATGCCGCGGTGACTTTCTTGCCTGCAACGGCTGGCAATGCGAACGGCTCGGTCGTATCCTCGTGCATGGCGGGTGTGGCACCGGTGAGATTGCGATTCGGATGGCGTCAGGCACCCAATTCGTAAGTCACAATCACCACCTTACGCGACACCCGCCGACGAATCCCTGCTATGCGATGAATAAGACAGGCTAGCGCGCTGGCAGTACAACCGTGTTCATCGGGGTATCACTTACGATCTGGAGATCGATACAAGCCTGGCAACGCCTTCGGAGAGCGCTTGCATGATCCGAGATGCCTTCGGGCTCTGATACCAGTCGGCGGTTCCGCCGACTGGTATGCGCGCGGGGTTGGCGGGGCGGCCGCGCGCGAAACAAAAACTCAATACTCGGTCAGCCGACAGGCTGGCCGGTATGACCGGTCATCGATCTGATGCAAGCTGTCGATCAGGCCTGCTCTCTACCCCGCACGGTCATTAGGACAGCAGGGTCGGTATTAGTTTTCCAGCGGCGAGCGAGTGGACCTGACGCTCGGGCGCTGAGACACCGCATCCCACCAAGCGGTCAGAGCGGGTCGGGCACGGAGCATCGTCTGCCCGTCCGACGTCATGCGGAGATAGGCAAGGATGGGGACAACATGCAGGTCGGCGAGGCTGAAGGAGCCCGCCAGCCACGGGTCATGGCCTTTGATTGCGATGATTGCGTCCAATGCTTTCGCGGCCTTGGGGACGGCGCCGGCGATGGCGTTCTCGTCGGGCGGCTGGCGCAAGGCGCGCTGCACGAATAGGGTGGTGATGATGGCGGGGTAGCCGTAGCTGTCGATGATACCGATCACCTGCGTCATGCGGGCGCGGTCCCGCGCGGCGCCGGGCTGCAGGTCAGGGCCGGGAAAGGCCTCGTCAATGTAGCGCAGGATCGCGGCGGTTTCGTAAAGGCGGAATCCCTCATGCTCCAGGACGGGAATTTTGCCCCAGGGATGGCGAGCAAGATGCTCCGGCGGCAAGGGCTTGAATATGTCCACCTCCGCCAGACTGTAAGCGACCGACTTTTCGTGCAGGGCAAGCAGCGCGGAGCGTGTGTAGGTGCTGTACGTGGCACCGTGGAGTGTGACGGGCATGGTGCCCGTGGATTACCACGCCCCCCGGGTATCGATAACAAACTTATCCTTGAGCACATCGCGGTCCACCTGCATGAAGCTTACGGGACCGGACATAACCGTCCGTAACCAGAATTGTGCTCCGGCCCCGAAAATCGACGGATTTGCCTTGTGCCTCGCTCAGTCCCGTTGCATATAGCATAACGTCGGGTAACACCCAATAACCACCATCTCGTGTTACCCTCCTGTTACCCGAGTGAACCGGGTGTGCGGCGGTTTGAAAGGAGCATAAGGCATGCCAACGATGAAGCTAACGCAGCTTGGGGTCGAGCGAATCCGGTGCCCAACAACCGGCAGGCTCGAGTATTTCGACAGCGTGCTGCCGAGTTTCTACCTCCGCGCAGCGGCATCGGGCATAAATCATGGGGCGTGTTTTATCGAATTGGTGGCCGCCAGCGGCGCTACACCATCGGCACGCTGGCGCAGTATCCGAAGGTGGAGGAGGCCCGCAGCCGAGCCCGCGAAATCCTGCACGAGGTGGGGCGTGGTGTTGATCCGGCCGAGGCAAAGATCGCGGCACGGAAAGCGCCCACTCGGGAGCCGGACGCGGTGCGGAAAATCGCAATGCAGTTCATTGAACGCTACGCCAAGCCGAAGAACCGCTCGTGGAAGGAGCAGGAACGCACGCTTGGTAATCACATCGTCTCCCACTGGGGGGACCGTGACATCGCCAGCATCACCCGCCGCGATGTGCTGGATCTGCTGGATAGTCTCATGGATCATGGGATGCCGGTTACGGCCAATCGGGTGCTGGCAATGGGGCGTAAGATGTTCGGCTGGGCGGTGGAGCGGGATATCATCTCCAGCTCGCCGTTCCACGGCGTGAAGTCTCCGGGGAAGGAGACCGCGCGCGAGCGCGTCTTGGCAGACGACGAGCTGCTCCGTCTCTGGCGCGCTGCCGAGGAGATCGGGGGGGTATCTGGCGCCTTATCAAGATGCTGATGCTAACCGGCCAGCGCCGGGACGAAATCGCCACCGTGCGCTGGGACCACCTTGATTTCGACAACCGCGTGTGGACCATTCCGCGGGAGGAAACCAAGGGCGACCGCACGCATGAAGTGCCGCTATCCCCACTGGTATTGGAGGTTCTCACTTCTCTGCCCCGCCTGGGGGAGTTCATCTTCACTACCCTCGGGGACCGGCCGATCAGCGGCTACAGCAAAATTAAGAACCGGGCCGACAAACTTACGGGCATTGAAGATTGGCGCTTCCACGATTTGCGCCGAACACTCGGGACTGGCCTGGCAAGACTAGGCATTGCCACCTCCACAATCAGCCGTATCCTGAACCACAAAGAAGGTGGCGTAACGAAAATCTACAACCGTTACGGCTACATGCCGGAGAAGCGGATCGCCCTCGAAACATGGGCACAAAAGATCGAGAGCCTAATCCGGCCGGCGCCCGCCAACATGGTTGAGCTGCGGCAAGCTGCCGCGCAGTGACCGTCTCGTTCCGCAAGGCGATCCGCGATTACCGGACCAACCCCTTGCTGGGGCAATCCGAACTGATCGAGACGGTCCTCGACCGGCTAGAGGTTAACCCGGAGGACAAGGTGTCCGCAGCCTTTGCGCGGTTGCGAAGGGCACGGAGCAACTCGGTGCTCTTCTACCTGATCCAAGCGGTAGACCTCGCCAAGTCGCGACACCTGGTTGTGCGCGAGACTGCAAAGAAAGCGGAAGAATTTCGGCGCCATGCACGCATGGCACGAGAGCTTGTGCAATTCGCGACAGGCAAGATCGCGATCCACCTCTGGAAGCCCCTGCCGGAAGTCGCGGATGCGCTGGACGCGCGAGCGAAGTCTTACGACGAAGCCATGCGCCGCTTGCACATCAACCGCAAGAACGCGGGTGAGCCGGCCGAGCAGTTGCTCGCGCTGCGGCACTTCTTTTGGAGGCTCCACTCCGAGCATCGAATTGAACTCGAGGGGCGAGCCGGCAAGAAACAACGGGAAGCCGCGTGCTGACTGCTTGAAGCCGCTTTGGGCTGCGAAATTCCTGCAACGCGAGTTTCGGAGGCCCTGCGGACTTTTAGGCTTTGCGACCCGCAAAATCGCCTTAAATCCCTAAAACCCCGCAGGCATTTGAAACAAAGAGTTTTTCCCCGGCAACGCTAAGGCTCGTTGGCTGCCTCTCAGGCTACCGAACAGCCGCTATCTCTCCACCACTCCGCCGAACCATCGGCACTCGGTCAGCACGGAGGGTAGATGCAGACTTACGAATACGAGCAGCTACGCGACCGCTCGCCACGATCCCCGCCGTCGTCGCCCGACGACGAGACGTTGCTGACCGCTGTGCAGACTAGGGCACGATACGGCGGCATTAGCTCCATGGGGTTATGGCGCTGGCGCCGGAACCCTCGCATGCGTTTCCCGCAGCCGGTCATCATCAACGGCAGGGTTTACTTTAGGCTCGGCGCGTTGCGCGCCTGGGAGGCCGAACGCGCCGCCGAGGAGCAGAAGGCACCCTAAAATGCAACGCCCCCGGACACCGGGGGCCGGTGACACGAGGGCGCACGTATCGTTTGGCGACGACGACGCGAGCTTCATACCGACCACCGGCCGCCCGCACAAGAAGTGCTGGCGCTGCTGTGAGGCGTTCAAGCAACCTCTTCCCGCGTCAGCGCACCAGCCCAAACGAAGGAGATGCCCGCAATGACCGGGATCGGTTGGGATCCGTTCGCTGCGGCCGAAGTTGAGCTTACCCTCTTCACCAAATCTGGCGGCCCACTCACCAAGCGCATCTATCTCGGGCCGGACGCCAAGCCAGTGAGCGACGGCGCGGCCTGCGTGATGGCCGCGGGCGAAGCAGAACGCGTCAAACTTGCCACGATCTATGACTTAGCGGAGCTCATCTCCACACTCGAGACCAACCAAGCCATCGCCCTCGGCACTTTACGCGCCAACGTCCCGGACGTCGCCAAAGTCACGGTCAAGCGCAAGCTGAAGAACTGAACGACACAGCGAACCCTGACGTTATCGCCCGCACAGCCGACTACATCGTTTATCGCGAAAAGCAACCAGCTTTCGTGCTGATCGACTACGACACCAAGGGTATGCCGGAGCAGGTGAAGGAGCACATAGAAGAAACACTGGGCGGACTCTGGCCCGCTCTCGTCTCTATCCTGCCTAATCTGGCCAGTACCACCCGTCTGCTGCGCCCCTCGACCAGCACAGGCCTCTACCACGCCGAGACCGGCGAACGCTTCGATGGCTCGGGCGGTATGCACGTCTTCCTCACCATAACAGACGGCACCGACCGTGCGCTAACCCATTGATATTAGGAGTTTCCGACAAAATATACCCCCGATGCACGCAAGAGTTGGGTAAAACTCGTGCGCCGGTTGTGAAAAATCGGAAACCTCGGAAACTTCGGAAACCCTACGTTGGAACCACTTTTATGCGGACCTGTTCTCCACTCAAAATTACGACCCCCCCGCGCGTACGGACGTAAAGTAAAAGTTTCCGAGGTTTCCGAGGTTTCCGACTTTTCGGTATTATATTACCTATAGTGCATTAGCGTAACAGCACATACCCCCACGGGGTATTCAGAGGCAATCCCAGCATCGCCCCCGGACATTCCCCTTTCGCGCCTGAACCACACCCGGAAAAAACCAACCCGCACGCCTTGGGCTGCTCACGAGCCAGTGAGCGCCAGCCCGAACGGCATGCGCGAACCGAACGAGTCGTGGCTGCGCGTGCCTTTGCCACGCGCCGGGGTGCGGATTTCGCCTCGGGGAATTCGGGGCGGGACCGCCACATCACGGACGCGCAGGTTTCGGAGTGGTTGGAGAGGCGCCCGAGCGTGCTTGCAAACATCCGGCATTCCTCTAGTTTGCCGGATGACGAGCCTGCTTTGCAGGCCGCGGACACGGCATCTGTAGGACGCGAGCTATGCGCAAAACCGGAGCTGGAGGAGAAAAGCCGAATGTCCGTCCGAAGTATCTCTCGCCGGACCAGGCGCGACGGGTGATCGAGGCCGCCGGCAAGGTGGGCCGCCAGGGCGAGCGCGACAAGCTACTCCTGACGCTGATGTATCGCCACGGCCTGCGGGTGAGCGAAGCGGTCGATCTGCATTGGACGGACTTCGATCTGGACGCGCCGCGCGACCGACCGTGTCGCGTCCGCCGGCTGAAAGGCTGCAAGGAAAGCGTGCACACCCTGGAGCCGGACACCGCCAGGGCGCTGAAGCGGATCAGGGACGCCTCGGATGGGCTGTATGTATTCCGCAGCGAACGGGGCGGCCCCTTGAGCGTGGACGCGGTGCAAGGCATTGTGCGCTGCGCTGGTGAGATCGCTGGAGTGGGTTTTCCAGTCTATCCGCACATGCTTCGGCACGCCTGCGGGTTTTATCTGGCTGAGGAAGGAACCGACACCAGGCTAATCCAGGACTATCTCGGCCATCGAGACATCAAGAGCACGGTTATCTACACCGAAACCAGCCAGCGGCGTTTGGCAGCGGTGCGAGTGCGTTGAGCGACACACCTGACGACCTGGTGCTTGTGCTGCTGCGCGAGATCCCGCTCGACGCAGCTCGACCACGGCCGCACGCTGGCGGAGCATGGCAAGCGGCTGGCGATATTGAGCGGCATATCGCTATGCTCCGCCGGGACCAGGCGCTGGACGCCGAATATGCGGTCGGTCTGCGGGAGAGCGTGGCGGCGCTGGCTGAGCGTCGAGAGGATTGACGCCGTAGTAAGGCCGCCAGGACGCCCTCTGCGGGGTGGGGGCGGCCTTAAAAACCCGGTCAGGCGAGCGGCTTGTGGCCGCGTAGGGGCAAGTGGTAACGATACGGCCGGAGGCTGTTTCGAATGCGCCTGAATGAGAAAATCGATCCGCCGCGGTTGGCCCGGCCACGCAGAATGGAGAAGGTATCGTCGCGGGTGCGCTTCCTACGCCAGCGTTATGTCGAGCTGCTCGAGCATTTGGGCCGCCCGCCGAGCCCCCCGGAACGCATATTGATCGAGCGCATAGGCGAGGTCGAGTGGGGAATCCGCTGGCTTGACGCGCAGATCGAGGCGGAGCCGGACGGCAGGTTCAAGCTGGGACTTATGCGAGAACGTACGGCCGCGACGACGCAGCTGCGGGCAAGTTTGGCGACGCTCGGTCTGATGCCCGGGCGCCGTGCGCGCCAGATGACCGGGGAGAGGAAACGGGCGGCGGCGGAGAGCTGGCAGGACGTTATGGCGGCGGTGCGGAGCGAGGCGGACTAAGAGATGGCGTTAACAGTATCCCGCGCGATCTCCGAGGGCGGACTTCTTTACCACGACTTCAAAGGCGAGAGCTGGGCGTTGTGGCGCGTGCTGATGAAGGCTGCCTTCGGGCAAAAGATGACGGCGGAGGAGGTGGAGCAATTCAAATCGGTTGCTGGCGGCCGGGATCCGCCACCGAGGAGGGTGAGAGAATTGTGGATCGTCGCCGGGAGACGAGGCGGAAAAGACAGCATCGCAAGCGCGATAGCGACGGTGGCTGCGTTGCAGGACTACAGCGCGCAGACCCGGGGTGGTGAGCGAGTGTGCGTAACCTGCCAGGCGGTGAACAAGGAGCAGGCAGGGATTGTGTATAACTACATCGCGGCGAATTTCGCGATGGAGAAGCTGAAGCCGATCGTGAAGCGGCAGACGCTGGAGCTAATCGAGTTGCACAATGGCGTGGATATCGTCGTCGCGCCGAACAGCTTCCGGTCGGTGAGAGGCCGGACGATAGCGGTAGCGGTACCTGGATGAGGTGGCCTTCTGGCATTCTGAGTCGGTCGCAAACCCGGACGCGGAAGTATACAACGCGATCGTCGGGTCGATGTTGTCGATCCCGGAGGCGATGCTGGTCGGGATCAGCAGCCCGCACCAGAGACGTGGGTTGTTATTCGATAAGTGGCGGACGTATTTCGGGAAAGACGATGAGGAGGTGCTGGTTATCCATGCGCCGTCGCTGACGCTTAGCCCCACGCTGCCGAAGAAGATTATTGAGCGGAGATTGGCGGAGGACCCGGAGGCGGGAGCTGCGGAGTATTTGGCGGAATGGCGCAGCGATCTGTCCGACTTCCTGAGCCGGGATTTGGTCGAGAACTGCGTTGACCAAGGGGTGCTGGCGCGGCCGCCAAGGGCGGGGATCGAGTATCATATGTTCTGCGATGCGAGTGGGGGAAAGGGGGACAGTTTTTGCTCGTGCGTGGCGCATGCCGAGGAGAATGTTGTTGTGGTGGACGCGCTGCATGAGACGCGGTCGCCGTTCAATGCCGTGAATGCGGTAAGGGCGACAGCGGCGCTGGCGAAACAGTATCGGATTAGTGCGATACAGGGGGATGACTTTGCGGCGGGTGTGTTGAGTTCGATGGTGGCGGAGACGGGGATCCGGTATGAGAGGGTGAAGCGGGATCATAGCGCGACTTACATCGAGGCGGCGGTGTTGTTTACGAGCGGGCGGGCGCGGCTGGTTGAGAATGCGCGCATGATTCATCAGTTTGCGCAGCTGGAGCGGAGGGCGGTTTCAAGTGGAAGGGACCGAGTGAGCCATCCGCTGGGGACGCATGATGATTTGGCGAACGCGGTGGCGGGCGCGCTGGTGATGGTTGCAGTTGACAGGAGGCCGCAGCAGATCGCGCTGGAGCGGATGTTGCGGGATGGACGTGGCGTGGCGATGCCAGTGGCTCCTGACCAGGTGTTTGCGACGGTTATTGTAGGTGAGGACGGGGTGGCGGGTTGCGTGTGGTTTGCGCGGTCGCAGCATCATGGGGTGCCGCTGACGGTGCTGGACTTCGATGTCGGTCCGCTGAGCAACGAGACGTATGCCCGGGTGTATGCGCGGGGTGTGGAGTTGGGGGAGGCGTGTCGGGCGAGACGGCGGGTGGTGAGCGTGTTCGTGGAGGAGGCACGGCGGGAGCCGGCGCTACGGGAGCTGGAGGTGGCACTGTTCGGGGCGGTGAGGATGGGGGGACTGGTTTGGGATGCGTCGGTGCAGGTGATACCGCGGGAGTTGCTTCGGGACACCGAGCGTTTGGGTGCGTTGGCGTCGGGGCACGTGGTGGCGGACCGGGTAAAGCTGACGGCGGAATGCGTGGTGAAAATGGCGCAGAGTCCGTTGGGCGGTGCGTTGGAGTTCCGGGCTGGCGGGGTGAGTGACGATCCGCTGCGGCTGGCGGGGTTGGCGGGGATCGTGCTGGCGCTTTGTGACGAGCGCGAGGTACGGAGGCCGAGGGCGGCGTGACCAATCGCTACAGCACCACTGAGCCGCTGGCCCTTAACGTGCTCCTCGGCCGCTCAGCGCTCTCGAAAAGCGCGTGCTCGCTCTCAAAATTGCATCTGGCTGCACGGACTTACCGTGGTGCTTCGAAAGTTTCTTTGACATGATCTTCGACCACATTGGCCAGGATGAGTGGCCGGACGATGTAGAGCTGCCATCATTCGGCCTGCGACACCATCCAGAAAAATGAGTAAGCCGTTTTCCATGTTCGGCGGAGCACCACCATCGCCCAAGGCGTCGCCGGTGAGGCTACGGGCCCCGGAGGCGCCCTGGCTGGGGACGCGAACAGGCAGCCGAGTTTGCTCCACGGTGGAGCGAATTAGCGGCACGGTGCCGCAAAAGCCGGCCAAGCCGAAGCCTGGTATTGCAGGAGATTGGAAATACAAAACGCCTGCAATAAGCCGAAGCAGGCGCGGGAGCCGCTGGATGGCCTGCTCGACTTGCCGGCGGCGGTAGCGGCGCGGGCCCTGGCGCGGCGCGAGCGGGCGCGGCGAAAGCGGCGGCACGAATGACGGAGCGGCGGTGGCGCTGTTACTGCTGCCCGTGGCCCGTGACCGCGGCCTGCCTGCAATTCTTTCTGTCTGTTGGCGACATTGGCGGTGGTGGTGGTGCTGCTGGTGCTGCTACTGCGGGGGCGATGATGGCGCTCGGTGACTACGTGGATCCCGCGACGATTTGCGCCGCCTGGATGGGTCGCTCAGCAGGACCATGGCGTGGCCGGGTGGGGCGATCACTTCCTGACGTTGCGCGGGGCGCGAGACCCGAAGGGCGTCGCATGCTGCCCGGCGCTGCGCGATCTGGTAGCGACGGTGCCTGGGATCGAACTGCTCGCGGCCTGGTGAGGCTGGGGCGCGAGGCTTGTGTTGTTGGGCTGTGTCGCCAGCCACAGCCGGACGACGTGCCGTATTTGGGGGCGCCGCCGGAGAGGGTTGCGAAGTGGCGCGCGCGGCTGCCGGTAGGCAAGCCGCTGGTAGGCTTGGTCTGGCGGAACTCCGTCGGGCAAGTGTTTGCGCGGCAACCAGCGCTGCAACGTGGCCGGCCGCACAACGCTTTTGCCTGCCTGCGTCAATTGGAGCGGCTGGCGCGAGTGCCGGGCGTGCGCTTCGTCAGCCTGCAGAAACCGCTGTTACCGGACGACCCGGAGGCACTGGCGGCGCTGGGCATCATCGACCCGATGCCGAGGGTGAGCCGGCAAATGACGAGCCGCCACTGCTGCAATGAGCGACGAGAGGGTGCGAGATGAAGGCGATGCAGGGCACGAAACCCTGCCAGCATGGCGCGCGATCGTCGCGGAAGAGCTTTCCGAGGTGATTGGGATGGTGTGGAGGAGTCGGATATCTCAGGAGGCGAAGGAGAAGATCGACCGGGAGATATTTGCGGCGCAGCAGCGAATAGAGGAGCGGCTGCGGCAAGCGTATGGCGACGAGCCATGAGCGCGCTCGGTTCCGACGACGAGCCTGCCTTGCGTGCTCGCGCGTCCACGGTTGCCCGACATAAGTTCGGCTAGGGCCGCGAAGAGGCGGCCGAGCCTCGCTAACGTCGCGATCCGTTGACCCGCTGCGCCCACTGCGGCGGGTGGTATGGCGTCGGCTTCAGAAAGCGTCAGGGGCTTCTTTGTCTCACCAGAAAACGGGCTGTTTTGTTTAGCAGGCGCATGGGCTCCGTGCCGTCGATGATCGGCTCATCTCACCCAGATCGGTGGGAGCTTGTGCTAACCCGACTTCGCGGATTCGACGCCGCCGGGGGAATCCGAATTTAGCGAGTGCCCGTCCGCCAAGGGTTGACGGCACGGGAGGCGGCTGAAACCGGCCGTGGTGCCGACCTACCCTATTCCCAGCGGCGTAGACGGGCCGCTACTCGAGCGGCGCTATGTTCCTGCGCCACAGGATTCGCCGAAAGGACGGCAAGGAGCACCGCTACTTCAGCATCGTCGAAAATCGACGGGTTGCTGGTGGGCGCGTGATGCAGCGCCATGTCCTGCACCTCGGCGAGATCAATGACAGCCAGGAACTGGCCTGGGCGATCCATCGAAGTGTTTGAGGATGGCGCGCCCCAGCCGCGGACATGGTCGTTGTTTCCGGAGGATCGCGGCGAAGGGCTTTTGCCGGATGCCTCGGTTGTCCGCCTGAAGTTATCGGAGTTACGCCTGCGCCGGCCGCGGCAGTGGGGAGCGTGCTGGCTGGTGCTGATGCTGTGGAGGCAGTTGCAGCTCGACCGGTTCTGGGCAGAGCGACTGCCCACCAGCCGCAAGGGGACGCGTTGGGACCAAGTTCTGCTGGCGCTCGTGGCCTACCGACTTTTGGCTCCAGGCAGCGAGTGGCGCTTGCATCGGGAGTGGTTCGAACGCAGTGCGCTGGCCGACCTGCTGGGTGCGGACTGTGGCTTGGCGGAGATCCACAAACTCTACGCCTGCCACGATCATTTGCTGGCGTACAAGCAAGCGCTGTTCGATCATCTGGTGGGACGCTGGCGGGACTTGTTCAATGCCAGCTTCGATGTGTTGTTATATGATTTAACCAGCACGTACTTCGAGGCGGAGCCGCCATTCCCGGAAAGCGATAAACGCCGTTATGGCTACTCGCGCGACCGACGGTCGGACTGCGTGCAAATGGTCATTGCGCTGGTGGTGACGGCGGAGGGCCTGCCGCTGGCCTACGAGGTGCTGCCCGGCAATACCGCCGACAAAACCACGCTGCCCAGCTTTCTCGAGCGCATCGAGCAGCAGTATGGCAAAGCGCGGCGCATTTGGCTGATGGATCGTGGTATCCCAACCGAAGCGGTCCTCACCGAGATGCGCCAGGCTGATCCACCGGTGCGCTATGTGGTGGGCACGCCGAAGGGGCGATTGACGCGTCTGGAGCAGGAGCTGCTTGCCAAGCCCTGGCAGGAAGCGCGACCTGGGGTGCAAGTGAAGTTGTTGCCGCAGGATGGCGAACTCTACGTGTTCGCGGAAAGCCGGGATCGCGTCGCCAAGGAGCGCGCGATGCGCCGCCGCCAACTGAAGTGGCTATGGAAGCGGCTGCGGCAGATCGCGGCCATGAAGCTGACGCCTGAGGAGTTGCTGATGAAGCTCGGCTCTGCGCGCAGCCAGGCGCCCACAGCGTGGCGGCTGGTCGCGATCACGATCGACAAAGAGAACGCGACATTCAGTTATCGCCTCGATCGTGACAAGCTGCGGCAGGTGCGCCGGCGCGAGGGCCGATATCTCCTGCGCACCAATCTCACCGAAGACAATCCGGAGCGGCTATGGAGCTATTATCTGCAACTGGTTACGGTGGAGCAGGCTTTCAAAACCCTCAAGGATGATCTGGCGCTCCGGCCAATCTTCCATCAACAGGAGGCGCGCATCGAAGCGCATATTTTTATCGCGTTCCTGGCCTATTGCCTACATGTAACCCTCGGTCGGCGCCTGCATGCTCTGGCCCCAGGTCTCACGCCACGCAGCGTGCTCGAGAAGTTTGCCGTCATCCAAATGATCGACGTGCAGGTCCCGACCACCGACGGCCGGGAACTCGTGCTCACCCGCTACACGGAGCCCGAACCCGAGCTGAAGCTGCTGCTCGACACGCTCAAGCTCGCCTTGCCCGCCCAACCACCGCCAAGGATCACGACCCAAGTCGCCCGCTCGCAACCCACGTCGTAGATGGTATGGGGCGGGCGGCGAGAAGATGGCACTGATCGTCGTCCCCAACAGACCGATGGAGTGCCTTATGCCAAAGCCGAACGACCTGAGCAGGTCTCTCGTCGCCCTCGATCAGGATAGCACGTTGATAGCCGTGATCGAACTGGGACTGGCCAGTTGGTTGGTGGCCGGGGTCGTGCCTGGAGTTGACCGTCAACCCTTGAAAAAACTCACAGCGGATCCGAACCAGCTGGCCGTGATGCTACGGCGCTGGAAAGAACAAGCAGAGAAAGCTGGGCGGACGATCGAGCGCGTCACCGTGGCTTTCGAAGCCGGTCGGGACGGTTTCTGGCTAGCCCGCTGGCTGCGTGCGCGCGGGATAGAGGCTCACGTGATCCATCCATCAAGCGTCCCAGTACCGCGTGAACACCGGCGCGCGAAAACCGATCGCCTGGACACCGGTCTGCTCAAGCGCGCCTTCCTCGGCTGGCTACGCGGCGAGCCGGGCCATTGCAGCATGGTGGCGATCCCCACATTCGAAGAGGAGGACGCCAAGCGGCCCTCCCGCGAACGAGAGAACCTGGTTGCCGATCACACACGTATCACCAACAGGATCAAAGCAACTCTAATTCGGCTCGGCATCCGCGGGTTCACTCCGAAGTCGCGCCATGCATCGCAACAGCTGGCGACATTGCGCACGCCCGAAGACCAGGAAGTACCGCCCAACACGTTAGCCGAACTGCGGCGCGATCTAACACGCTTGACCTTGCTCAAACAGCAGATCAAGGAACTTGAAGGCACCCGTCGCGATCAGCTGCAACGGGCGTCCGGAGAAGGACGTCAGGCAATGGTTCATCTCCTCGCCAGAGTCGTCGGCATCGGCCTCGAGACGGCGGACATGCTCGTGCACGAGGTATTCAGCCGCCCGCTGCGCGATCGCCGTGCGGTCGCGCGATACGCGGGCTTGACGGGAGCCCCGGATGAAAGCGGCCAGAAACGGCGCGAACGCGGGCTGGCCAAAGCCGGGAACCCGCGTGTGCGCCGAGGCATGATCCAATTGGCCTGGCGCTTTCTGTGGCTTCAGAAGGACAGCCCCTTGGCTGAATGGTATCGCGTGCGCACGGCGGATGCCCGTGGTGATACGCGCAAGACTATGATCGGGGCACTGGCGCGAAAGCTACTGATCATGCTTTGGCGCCTCGTCACCACCGGTGAAACAGCCGGGCTTGTCCTCCGCCCAGCTGCTCCATGATGGCGCCGGATACATTCGCTGAGTTTCTGCGGTCTTCGCCACACGCCTAGCAGACCGCAGATGACAGTCCGAGGTGGCGGCACCCCGCGTCGGCACATGGCCCTTTTGCGCCGCCCTGTAGAATGGGCCCGCCGCCCCGGAGCTTCGTCGCTGATGCGCATAACTGCATCATGGTTTGGGCCAGGACACGGCCTACCGAATACAAGTTTGTGGCGCGCTGGCCGCGCCTGATGGCGAGCTCCCCTCGGATCATGTCATGCCAACCGCCGGCTTGCCGCGGACCACCCCGCCGATGAACAAGCGTAACCTTCCCATTTGCACTTGACACGATGCCTCATACAAGTGCCGACCTCCAGGGGCGCGGCCCCGGGAATCCAAGCGTTCCGGCCTTCCGGCCCCGCGAATCCGCGAAGTTGGGCTAATGATAGCGCATGGCGAGAATTGACGAATTTACGCCGAGCGCGGCGGAGCGGTTGCTTATGGGTCTGCCGCTGACCGACGAGCAGCGCGCGGAGCGTGCGGCGCGGAAGCTGGCGAAGGCGGATAAGGCACGATTCTACAGCAGCCGGGCCTGGCGGGGGCTGCGGTACAAAGCGCTGAAGGCGAATGCTGAGAGGAATGGCGGGACGATACGCTGCGAAGTCTGCGGGAGGAGCAAGGCGGATGGGGTGAAGTGCTTCCACGTGGACCACATCGTACCGCTGAGCGTGGACTGGACGCGGCGGCTCGATCCGACGAACGTCCAGATTTTTTGTGACGACGAGAATCTCGGGAAGGGCGCTAGCGATTCGATTGACTGGAGGTCTGCGGCTTAGCTGCTTGCTGCCCAGCGCTCGACCTGCGCCTGCAGCGCCTCGATGGCGCGACGGTTCTCGGCCACCTCATAGGCCAGGATGTCGATGCGCCGGCGCTGGCCGATGACGGTGCTTTCCAAGATGGTGCACCAGGCTTGTAGCGCCTCGGCCTCGGTCGGGGTGCTGTCGAATGAGATGCCCGAGGCGATGTTCATAGCGGTGCCTCATGAATTACGGCTGTGACCGCGTTGCAGATTTGCTGCCAGTCCTCGGCGCTGAATAGGGCGCGGCCGGCGGTGTTTCGGCACATCTGGGCGGTCGCCGATGGTGGGTCATGTGTGGACATCCGGTAATCGCGGCCAGCGGCTGACTTCCCGATAGTGCCGCGTCCGGGCTCTGGCCCGGCGGCATCACCATCGGAGGGCTGTTGGATGACCCACTATGTCGGGTTAGACGTGTCGCAGAAGTTGACTTCCATCTGCATAGTCGATGCCACAGGCCGCAAGCTGTGGCGGGGTCAGTGCGCGTCCGACCCGGAGCAGATCGAGCGCGCGATCGGCCGGCGTGGCGGCGAGGACGTCCGCGTGGGGATTGAAACCGGCCCAATGACCCCGTGGCTGGTGCATGAGCTGCGCGGCCGGGGACTCGATGTAACTTGTCTTGACGCGAGGCATGCCAAGGCGGCGCTCAAGCTGCAGATCAACAAGACGGATCAGAACGACGCAGAGGGACTGGCGCAGATCATGCGAACCGGATGGTACCGCGCTGTGTACGTCAAATCGTTGGACGCGCACCGAGCACGCGCGCTGTTGGGCGCACGCGCCCAGCTCGTCGGCATGACGACGCGATTGTCCAACCATATCCGCGGCGTGCTGAAAACCTTCGGCATGCTGCCGGGCGCGAAGCGCGGCCAAAGGTTCGATCGGCGGGTCGAGAGCCTGCTCGCCGAGCGTGCCGACGTGGCGCTGATTGTTCGGCCGATGCTGGTCGCCTGGCGGCAACTGCGCGAGCAAATTGCCGGCTTCGACAAGGCGGTGCGCACGCTGGTGAAGTCCAGTCCCGCATGCCGGCACCTGATGAGCGTGCCTGGCATAGGGGTGCTTTCCGTGCTCGCCTACGTCAGCACGGTCGAGGATCCCGCGCGCTTCCGTCGCTCACGATCCGTAGGCGCGCATCTGGGGCTGACGCCAAGGCAATACCAATCAGGGGAGATTGATCGCAGCGGGAAGATATCGAAGTGCGGCGACACGCTCGCCCGGACGCTGATGTACGAGGCGGCGGTCGTGCTGATGACACGGGTAAAGCGGGCTTCCGGCCTGAAGGACTGGGCCCAGGCGATCGCTCGGCGGTCCGGCGCCGGCAAGGCGCGCATTGCGCTGGCACGAAAGCTCGCCGTCATCATGCACCACATCTGGCGTTCGGGCGCGCCATTCCGCTGGCCCGCGCCGTCCGCGTCCGCCTGATACGCCTCCGCGATC
>CAWIDE010000004.1:0-229151 GCA_963834715.1 uncultured Pseudomonadota bacterium
CTCGGGTGTGAGCGGGAGACCGCGGTGGCGCTGGAACCTCGAGCCGGGAGTGGACTCCACCGGCGGATGACCCATTGGTGGCCGGCTCCGATGCGGCTGAGAGGACTCGAACCTCCACGTCCCTAAGAACACAGGCACCTGAAGCCTGCGCGTCTACCAATTCCGCCACAGCCGCGGGGAGCCGTCAAGGTAGCAGCAGGCGAGCTTTGGAAAGAAGACTAAGCGGATGTGGACCGCGCGCGAGCGCGAGTGTCTTGTGGGCCTTGCGGATCGCTTGATCGTGTAGTGGCCTGGCGGGCGGGATCTTGCCCTGGACCCTGAAGTCACGACTCGGCTTGGCGGGAATCGTGGTCACGCGCCTCAACGTGGACCTGCTCTCGATCTTCTTTTGTGCTCGTGGGACCAGCTCCACCGTCAACTCCGCTGATGTGCTCGCGTGGCTCTACCTGCACGTCGAATAACCACGCCCCGCTTGTGTCGGTTCGGGCCTGAAGGGTATAGGGTGAGCTTCACCTTGATCGGGATCGGCTTCGGTCGCCTCGGCGGCGGGATCGTCCCCGGTCCGGGCTTCGGCAGGCCAACCGGGCCGGAGTGTCCCGCCGCGGCGAGCGCGGGAGCTCGGGGAACGTCGGCTGGCCGCGCGCCATCGCGGCCGAGGTCGAGGAAGTCGGTCAGGTCGTTGGCGTTGGCGTCGCGGTAGGTCATCGCCGGCAGGTTCCACTTGCGCTCGACCAGGGCCAGGATCGAGGTGTGGTCGTAGACCACGTGGCTCACGTAGTCGGGCTTGGCGTACGGGCTGACGACGATCGACGGGACGCGGAAGCCGTAGCGCGCGAAGCCGTCGTAGGTCGACTCGCCGGGCTGGACCATCGGCGGGATCGAGTCCGGCGCGAGCGCGGCCGGGGGAGGGACGTGGTCGTAGTAGCCGCCGTGCTCGTCGTAGGTGATGATCAGGAGCGTCTTGCGCCACAGCGGGCGAGGTGCCAGGGCGTCGACCACCTGGGCCAGGAAGCCTCGCCGACGACGATGTTCTGCGGGTTCTCCTGGGACTGGGTGCCGTAGTCGGGATCGAGCAGGCTGAACTGCGGCAGCGTGCCCGCCTCGGCGTCGGTGAAGAACTGCGCGATCGGCTTGGCGTTGGTCTCGCGTAGGCGCCGTCGATGGTCGGGTAGAGCTCCATCGTCGCGCCGGTCGGGAAGCTCGTCGAGTAGTCGGTCCAGCTGATCCCGGCGTCGCTCAGGCGGTCGAAGATCGTTCCGTTGGCGGCGCGGCAGCCGAAGCGTCGGAGTTCGCCGGCGCGGATCGGCCTGCCGATGTCGTCGGTCATCCCCTCGCGGTGCGGCGATCAGGAAGCGGCGGTTGGGGTCGGTCTGGGCCAGGCAGCTGCAGAACCAGCGGTCGCCGATCGGGAACGTGGTGGCCAGGGCGTAGGTGAACGGAGGTCCTCGCCGGTCCAGTAGCCCATCGCCACCGGGCCGACGATCTCGGGCTGACGGATGATCGGGTGCGGACGAAGCCGTCGTTGCGCCCGTCGTCGTACTGCGTTGTGGACTGGCCGCCCACTCCTGGCTCGGCGTGCCGGGCAGCTGGCAGGTGGTCGGCATCCGGAAGGCGCGCTGGAGCCGGCCGTTCGGGTACGGGTTGGTCGCGGTCGGGCAGCCCGTCCGCGCCGAGCGTGAAGCCGTCGCCGCGCGGTGGCTGGCCGGGCCCGCGCCGAGCATCCCGAGGAAGTTGTCGTAGGAGTGGTTCTCCATCATCAGCACGACGACGTGCTCGATCTGCGGGCAGCGTGTCGGTGCCGGCGGCGAGGGCGGGCTGGGGAGCGAGTCCGGGCAGGCGCAGGCTCGAGCGGCCGAGCACGCGCAGCGCCTCGGCCTGCGAGGCGCGCGACAACTCGAGCGCGACGCCCGGCCGCCGCGGCAGGCGCGCCGTGACCAGGTGGCCGCGTGAGCGTGCCCGCGGCGGCCACGCTCGGCCCCTCGGCCAGGAAGGTCCGCCGGGTCCGCTCGTCGGTCTGGTGGATCGAGTCTGGCACCGTGCTCCCGTCGGCGGCGACGCTATCAGCCGGACTGGCGCGGGCCGCGATGCTGTGAACGCGGCGCGCGAGCGCACGCTACGCTAGCTCAGCGGCCAGTCCTCCTCGCCGCTATCGTCTAGGGGACTAGGACGCCGCCCTCTCACGGCGGAAACCCGGGTTCGAATCCCGGTAGCGGTACTGCGGAAACCCCAGGCCTCTACTGGGGTTTTCGCTTTCTGGGGCGGACGCTCACATGACGCCGTGTACCGACTCGATCTCCCACATGGTCACCCGCGGCTCTGCCTCGGCGACCTCCTCGAGCGTCATGTGGAGCCGCGCCCGCATGAAGGCTTCGTAGTCCTCGGCGGAGTCCCAGAGGCTCACGATGCGCCAGCCGCCGTCCATCGGGCCGGCGAGACGAAAACGATTTCCGGGAGGAAGGTTGTCGGGCATGTTCCAGGCCCCGAGCAGCACATCGTCGAGAGCGGAGCTGCCGCCGAGCAGTTCGACTACCACCAATACAGGCACCACGTGCTCCCTCTTGGGTGACGTCAGTACCAGCCTACCGCGCACGTCCCGCGCCCGGCGCGCCTTACGACCGCGACTGAGCGCGGTCAGCCAGTAGACGGACAGGAGCCGCTCCGAGCAGGCGCCGGAATCGTTCGGCGAACAGGTAGGCGTCGCCCGGCCAGCGCGCGGACAGGTAGTTGCCGTCCTGGATGATGAAGGCGTCGCTGTCGTCGGTGGAGCTGCCTCGGCGCCGGGTGCGTGGGCCGCGCACGAACTGGCTCCGGTGGTTGAGGGCGCCGATGACCTCGTCCTGGACATACGCCGGGTAGGTTCGGTAGTAGCGCCCGAGCTTCCAGGCGGTGAGGTAGTAGGCGCTCCTTTCCATGTACTTCGGCAGGCAGGTGGTCTTCCGATCCGCGATCACGCTCCGCCCGGTGCGCGGGTCGAGGGTGCGGGCCAGGACGAGAACGCCGTGGCAGATCGCGCCAACCGGCCGATCGAGCGCCCAGAACTCCGCCACCTTGTCTTCGAGCACGGAGGAGGAGAGGTACTGGCGCATGCCGGGGGCGTGGCCGCCCGCCAGGAGCAGCGCGTCATAGTCGCCCGGGCGCAGGTTCGCCCAGGCGAGCGGTTGCCGAAACCCCGGCGTGTCCGCCAGTCGCCGGTAGAAGGCCTTCGGCTCCTCGTACGCCCCGAGCCGGCCGAAGATCACCCCGTCGAGCAGTCGCTGGTCCGCTGCGGGAGCCGTGCCGCCGTGCTCGGTGGCGAACACGATCTCATGACCGGCGTCGGCCAGCAGCCGCCACGGCACGGAGACTTCGGTCACATCGAAATCGTGGTCCGGAAGCGGGATCAGCACACGCATGGGGCAAAGCCTCTCAAACCGGGAGGCCTATGATCGGTGCGGTGAGCCTGACCGGGCCGGCACAGAGCGGCAGCCCACTGCCCACGTTCCGGCTCGATGTCCAGTACACGCAGCTGGCGGCGGCCTTCGCCAGTGAGGGGCTCAGCCCGATCCTGCTCAAGGGTCCGGCCTTTGATCACCTCCTGTTCGGCGGCGCACGCCTGCGCGCATACGCGGACATCGATCTGCTGCTCGAGCCAGACCGCGTGAAGCGGGCTGAGCGGCTGATGCAGCGACTCGGATTCCGCCGTGCGTCGAGAGGCCCGCTGGGCAGGCTCGGCTGGCGGGCGGGAGTCGCCGCCCGGCTGCTCGATCCCCCGCACGCCATCGCCTGGATCCGCGACCGTGACCGGTTCACCGTCGATCTGCACCACACCTTGCCGCATGTCCGCGCTGCCGGCGAGGAGGTGTGGCGCGCCCTTGACGCGCACCGCACGACGATCACCGTCGTCGAGTTCCGGGCGCGGACGTTGGACCGCGCCGCGTCGGCATTGCTGATCGCGCTCCACGCGGCGCACCACGGCCCGGCCTGGAATCGGGCCCGCACGGACCTGCAACGGGCGTGCGAGGTGCTCGAGCCCGACGACTGGAATGCCGCAGCGCGGCTAGCTCGCCGGCTCGACGTCGAGGCAGCGATGGGCATCGGGCTGGCCACCATGCCCGAAGGCGCCGCGATCGCGCGGGGGCTCGGGCTGCAGACCAAGCCAACGCCGGCCTATCGGTTGATCTGGTCGGTCACCGCGTGGATCGATCGCCGACGCGGGTAACCCGGCGGGCTATAGGCACGCCTCGAGCGCTGCCGCCACCCGGGCCGAACCGTCGTAATGCAGCAGGCGCTCCGACAGCACGCTGGCGCGCGCAGCGGCCTGAGAACCGTCATCGAGCAATGCGAGCACAGCGTGCGCTACGGCGTCCGGATCCTCGTCGGCGATCAGGCCCGCGCCCAGCTGCGCGACTCGCTGCGACAGCGGGAGCTGGTCGAACGCCTGAGGCAGGCAGACCATCGGCACGCCGGCCACCAGCGACTCGTGCACCGAGTTGCAGCCCGCGTGCGTGATGTGAACGCTGGCTCGGGCCAGCTCCTCTCGTGAGGACGCGAAGTCGCGCACTACGACGGTCGGCGGCACCGGGCCGAGCTCTTCCGGGTCAGGCGGCGGCCACCGGCCGAGACCAAGAGGCGCACAGGCTGCCCGGCCATCGCGGCGATGACCAGGCGGAACAGCTCGGTCCGGCGGTTGCGGGCGGTTCCGAAGCACGCGTAGACGAGCGGTGGTTGCTCAGGGCGGGGAGGGGGTGGAGGGAGAGCAGCGGGCCGACGCATCGCCACGCCGGCGGAAGCACCTGGTCGCCCACGATCTCCTCGGTTGTGAAGATCAGCGTCGGTTCGGTGGTCCGGTGGTGGAGCCCGTGCACGTCCTCGAGCTCCACGCCCCAGCGCCGCGCGATCGACAGCCAGCTCTGCTCGAACCGCTCGCGCTCGGTCGCGTCACGGCCGATCCAGTCGCCGCCCTCGCCGGACGGATCTCCGCCGCTCAGCGGGAACATCGGGTGGAGATGATCCGAGGGATCCCGAGGTACTCGCCGGCGACCAGCGCCCAGGGCGCCTGGCTGTCTCGGATCACCAGGTCGACGTCCCGCGCGTGCAGCGCGGGGAATCAGAAGCTCGGCCTCGCGCTCGATCGTGGCTGCGAACTCGGCAGCCCGGCGATCGGCGGACACCCGCGGGAGCTCCGGCGACGAGGGCTCAAGCGACCTCCGAGTTCCTCCACTCGAGCCCGCCAAGCCTCAGGCGCCCACACGATCAGCTCGTGGCCCTGCCCCGGCGAGCACGTTGGCGAGCCTCAGCATCGCCGCAATATGGCTATGAAATGGGACGTTGACGAGGGCGATCCGAGCCACGGCCGAGAGAAACGTACCGAGGGACGGTTAGGATCCCTTTATGACCGGGGGGCTTTCTCAGCCCAGGGGCGGGGGCGCGTCCTGTGGTGCTACGAGCGGTGCCGGAGGCGGCGGTGGCCGCGCCGATCCTTCGACCGGAGTCGAGCCGGTCGCCGTGCCGGCGCAGCGCTATCTGGCCGCTCCCGACCTCGCCGTCGTCACGAGCTACTTCAATTCCCACAACTACGCCAGCAAGCGGCAGCGGCTTCGAGCTGTTCAGGCGCTCGATGGAGCGCTCGGGCGTTCCCCTGTTCATCGGCGAGTGCGCGTTCGGCCAGGAGCCTTTCGAGCTGGAGGCCTCGAGCTCGGTGTTCCAGTTTCGCTGCGACGATGTCATGTGGCAGAAGGAACGGCTGCTCAACCTGACGATCGATCGCGTGCCGGACCGCTACACGAAGATCGCCTGGGTCGACGCGGACATCCTGTTCACCAATCCCAGCTGGATCGCCGAGACGTCCGACCGGCTCGACGAGATTCCCGTGGTCCAGCCGTTCTCCCACGCCGTGCGCCTGCGCCCTGGGGAGACGAACGACTTCGGGGGGCGGCGAGCGTCGGCGAGGGTTCGGCTTCACTCGCTCGGCGCTCCCCTCGTTGTCGCGACTGCGGTACCACATCCACGGCCACACGGGTTTCGCCTGGGCGGCCGACCGCCGGCTGCTGTCGGATATCGGCCTGTATGACGCGGCCATCGCCGGGACGGCCGACCACCTGATGGCACACGCGTTCAGTGGAGACTTCGCCTCGCCCTGCCTGCAGGTGGTGTTCGGGGGCAGCTCGGGGTTTCTCGACCACTATCCGGCGATGGGCGGAGGACGCGTGGGATCGCGTGCGCGGCCGGGTCGGGCACGTGGGCGGTGCGGTGCTCCACCTATGGCACGGCGAGACGGCGAACCGTGGCTACGCGCGCCGGTACCGCGAGCTGGACCGGCCTCGGGTACGACCCGGCCCAGCACCTCTTGGACGAGCCGGGTGCCCTGTGGTCGTGGTCGCGTGAGGGCGCCTACCTGGCCGACTGGACGCTGGGCTACTTCGCCGACCGCCGGGAGGACGGCGTCGGGGCGGTCGCGGTTCGATGAGCTCGCTTCGAGCGCCGCCCGGCGGGCCGAGCTCGACCTCGAGGCCGCCAGACGAGCCATCCTCCGTTACCAGCCGGCGTCCAACTGGGTGTCGGTGTCCCGGGACCCCACCCCGCGAATGACGGTCGGCCTGGGCTTCGACGTGAGCCGAGCCGAGGCATCGGAGATGCTGGAGAAAGGTGGGACTCGATCCCGCGGCCGTGCGCGGCGGGCGGCTGCCGGTGTCCGATGCCCAGATGAACGCACCTGCTGGACCTCACGCTGGAGGCCGCCTCGGCGTGGGCCGAGCAGCGCATCCCGGGATTCGCGGGGATGGCCGCGGAGCGTCGGTGGGCGCTGCTCGAGCTGATCGTGTGGCTGGGGCCGTTCAATACCGACGGCGTGTTCGGCGAGCTCGAACAATCGTAGCTGCCGCTCACGGCTGAGTCGCTCGAGCCGTCGCGCTGGTTCGACCTCCCGCCCGAGGAAGATCGATCGAGCCCGCCGGCGCCCCGGGCACGAATGGCTCCCTGGAGGCTGCGCGATCACCTTCGAGTCCTTCGGCGTGGTCGCGCAGCTCACGTGCGACGACCCCGAGCTGCTCGCTCGCCGCCCGGGTGATGTTGCCGCCGGGCTGGCGCGCCGTCGACGATCAGGCGAGCCTGCGCTTCGGCCTCTCGAGCGATGGGCTGATCACCGTCGACGGTGCGCGTGCGGACCGGAGTCCGCATCGCGAGGGCGCCCTGCTGAAGCTGGCATCGGTGGTTCGCCACCACATCGCGCTCAACGCTCCCGGGCTCGCGTTCGTGCATGCCGGCGTGGTCGAGGTCCTGGGGCTGTGGGATCGTCATCCCCGGGCGCTCGTACACGGGCAAGTCGACGCTCGTGGCCGAGCTCGTCCGGCTCGGGGCGACATATGTCTCGGACGAGTACGCCGTGGTCGATCGTCGGCGGGATGATGCTGCCTTTCGCCAAGCCCCTGTCGATCAGAACCGGGCGCGGCGACCCGCTCGGCCAACTGGTCGACGTGCCGTCGGAGCGCGTCGCCCGCCATCCGGTTCGAGCCGGACTGATCGTCCTGACCGCGTATGCCCCCGGCGCTCGGTGGCGCCCATCGGTCCGCTCACGCGGTCGAGGGAGCGCTCGCGCTTCTCCAGAACACGGTCTCGGCCCGACGGCGTCCGAGTCCCGCTCTGCGCGCGACGTGTCCGGCCTCGCGCGCGACGCGCGGCGATCCTCGCCGGGCGGCGTGGCGAGGCCTGCGACACCGCTCGGGCACTCGTCGAGATCGCCTTGCTTCACGCGGGAAATAGCAATACGGTGTGCCCGTGAGCGAGCCAAGGCCGGTTGGCCGCACCGAGGGGCTGCTGACCGAAACTGGCTGGACGGAGAGGTGCTGGTGTACGACCTCACCGGCGACACGGCCTCTGCACCTGAACGAGACGGCGGCGCTGGTCTGGCGCAGCTGCGACGGGCGGCGAACGGTGGCCGAGCTGGCGGAGCTGGTCGAGGCGAAGCTGGGCGAGCCGGCCGACCAGGACGTCGTGCTGATGGCGCTCGACAATCTGAGCCGACCACGGTCTGATCAGCTCCGGTTACCGAGGAGCGGCATGGTGCCGCCGTGGTCTGAGTCGCCGTCGGTTCTTTCGCCGCGTCGGAGTGGCCGGAGGGGACCGCGCTCAGCGCGCCGATCGTCTACAGCGCGCTCGTCCCCACGGCGGCGGCGGCGCTGTCCCACGGAGGCGGCGGCGGGGGGGGCGGAGGCGGGGGCGGCGGGTTCATCCAGCCGCAGAACAACCTCAACAACAACAGCAACTCGGGCTCGGGGTCAGACGGCAATTGGGGCTCGGGGTCGGACGACAACTATCCGTAGCCGGCGCAGCGGACGGCGCTCAAGCCCCGGGCGCCTGATCGATCCGCACCAGGTTCCCGGACGGGTCGCGTAGCGCGAAGTCGCGGGAGCCCCAGGGCTGCTCGGTCGGCTCTTGCACGATTTCGGCACCCGAGTCGCGCACTTTCTCGAACGTCGCGTCGAGGTCATCGCTGTGGAACCAGGCGCCGTTCACGGCGCCCTTGGCCACGAGCGCCGCGAGCTCATCGGAGTCAGCGGGACTGCCGTTCAGGTAATTCGTGAGGATGATCGAGACCTCAGGCTGCGCGCCGGCGCCGACCGTGATCCAGCGAAACTGATCGCGAGCGACGTCATTGCGGAGCTCGAGGCCGAGCGTGTCGGTGTAGAAGCGTAGCGCGGTGTCCGGGTCGTGGACCAGGACGAAGCATTGGGAGAAGGTGAGTTGCATGGGCCCAACCCTAGGGCGCCGGCACCGCAAGCGCTTCTTCGATCCTGCTCCGTTTGCGGCTCGGTCTCGTCATGTCCCTGGTGATGCAGCCCGGCACGTTCGCGAGCCCGCTGTGGTCTCGGTTGCGATACGCGGTCGGAGTCTCGCCCGCCAGCTCGGTGAACCGGGCGCTGAACGAGCCGAGCGACGTACAGCCCACCTCGAGGCACACCTCGGTCACGGACAGCTCGCCCATGCGCAGCAGGGCCTTCGCCCGCTCGATGCGCCGGGTCATCAGATACGAATACGGCGTCTCCCCGTAGGCGGCGCGGAACTGACGCGAGAAGTGCGCAGGCGACATCAGCGCCTTGCGGGCGAGCGCCGCCACATCGAGTGGCCGCGCGTACTCCCGGTCCATCAGATCACGGGCGCGACGCAGATGCGCCAGATTCTCGAGCTCGTCCGCGCGCGATCCCGGGCCGTCTGTCACTAGCCGAGCTTCGCGAAGATCGCGTGCGCGAGCCGCTTCCACAACCTGTACACGCTCGCCGGCTCGCCCTGTCCCCCGGACGAGCCCTCGATCTCGATCGAGTGGGACCCGGCCTTGAACAGCACCATGGGTACGGTGCTGCTGGCATATCCCTTGGTGGAGGTCAGCAACAGCGCGTTCGGGCCGGCACCGGAGAACTTCGCCTTGTGGGCCCGCCCGGTCTGGTTGAGGTAGTAGAGCTCGTTGGAGAGCCACTGGCCGTACCAGCCGGCGCGTCCTGATGACCACGTCGCTGACCAGACAGCCGTCGCCTCCGTCCAAGCAGCCGGTCGGGGGTGTCTGAGCGTCGGGCGACACGATCGGGCAGTCGCTGCGCACCTCGACGCCGGACCCGGTTCAAGCGCAGCGACAATTGCAAGTTTGGACATGTCCCATCCCTCTTCCAAGGACTAGCACGTGATCGTCGGAGGCGGAAGCGCCGGAGACGTGGATCACGCGCTCAAACAAAGCCTTCCGAGCATGATCGGATCAACTTGATCCGATCATGCTCTAGGTCTTCGGCGCAAACAACTGGCACCAGCCGCTCGGGCTGATCGTCCCTTGCACGAACTTACACGCATTCGGTGGCTGGAAGTTGATGCAGCGGTCGCAGCGTTGGTCGCCCTTGGGTGTACCTTGATATTTGGCGTCTGCCTGGCTGATCTTCTGCTGTGCTGCCGATTGCGAGATCGCCGTCGCGGCTGCCGCCGCCCCGAGCGCAACCGCGGTGCCAGTGAGCACCAGGCGGCGTGAGATGCGTTGGCAATCGTTCCTCCCGTTATTCATGATCGACTCCCATCAAACCAGGTGTTCACAGCGGGGATTTCGAACCGCCGGGCATCGTGTCCTCTTTCACCTCTTTCCGTACTCCGTGAAAACGTAATCGCGGCTCTTCACTAAGGTGTGGCACGCGAAGCCGCACTTCGCATTGTTTTCCTGCGGCGGACTGTCCGCCACAGTGGCGGGCCTAAACGTGTTGGACGCAGCGTCATACTCGAACGCGCCCCATCCCCATCCGCCGCTATCCGCGAACCTCTTGCTGTCCTTCATCATGAAATCAACGTCATGCTGGGTACCCGGCACCGTTGGCTGACCGGGATACGTCTCTTGTTTTTTCGGGTTCCAATGGATTTTCGCCATCTTGGCGCCGTCTGGGAAAAGTTCGGCGTTGCCGGGAACGCCTTTCTTATAGGCGTCGATTATTACCGGGTTCCCCACGATCACAGCGATCTTGCCCCCGTTCTCACTGATCGCGATTACCGGCCAGTTTTCGTATCCCCTGAACTCAGAGAACGCGAGCCCGTTCGGCACTTGCAGAGTGTACTTGTCCTGCGCCGCGAGGGCTATGCCGCCCAAGGCAGCAAGCGTTCCGATTGTGACCACGATCCCGGACGCAAACATGCGCTTGCGACGTCGCATAGCACTTTCCTCCTCAATGTTGCGTTGTTTTAGCACGCCCGCTTTATTGGAGCAGCGGTTAACGTCCTGTCGCTGTAGAGACGAGGGATCCCGGCTTCAGGTCAAACATTCTCGGCGCAATTGACGCTCGCGCCAATTCTGCTTCCGGTCAAGTGAAATTATGGCACGCGCTCCCCACCGCCAGACGCTTCGCCGCTGCCCCGGCGGCAAATACGAATGTCTCAGGGCGAGGCACTGTAGCTCGAGTTCAGGCGCACAACACCTGTGTTCAGAGGAAAGCAACGCAATCGGATAAGCACAACTCCCCTTTGCTGAAGCCGAAACAGGTCTGGATCGGCCTGCCTTGACCCAGGCGATAGACCCTTGGCACTCCGTGCCACTCTTGCCAAACTCCGGGGGGAACAGCCCTGACTCGTTTACCTCTTGCCCAGCTCCCGCCATTCCCGGCACAACACCCGTTACCTGCAGGGCGAATCTCACCGGATAGAACAAATCCAAATCCGGCAAACTTATCGGTACCGTTGTCAAGCCCCCCAAATCGCCCAACGGTACCGTTGTCAACCCCCGGATCTGGCTATCGGTACCGATGTCAACCCCCGGAATCCCCCGAACGGTACCGTTGTCAAGCCCCGCAAAACCCGAAACGTACAACTCGTCCCGAAGCCCGATCCCTCGGTTGTATCGGATCACGACCCATCGCCGTCGCTGGGCAACGACCAAGTCCTTAGAGCCGTTCCGAACGAGCAGGCTTGGGTGATGGCGCCAGGACAGCCTATAGAAGCGCGTGCTGCCGGGCCTTCCAGACCTTCCCGCCATCGTCGCGGGCCATGGCCGCGCCGCTGTCGTTACAGCGGACGGAGAGGTCGTCACGCTCCCCACCGAGGCCGCCGCCGAAAAGCTGCGCGATATGCCCCCCGCGCTCCTGGTGCACCGGCCGGCGACCTTCCGCCGCCTGGGCATCCGCCCGCTGCCATGCCTGGACCTCCTCGAACTCTTCGCTTTCGTCCTCCCAGGTCGCCATGCCGCGCCAACCCCCCGTGGCCTGGCCCTCGCTCTCGATCTCGACCCGCCCATCGGCCTGGAAGCCGAAGCCGCCTTTCTCCCCGACCTCGCCGCCATCCTGCTCCGTCGCCTGGAGGCCGGGCGCGCGCTCCTCCTCAACAAGGACGCCCCCGGACTCGCCGCCCGCATGGGCCGCGCCGGCTGGGCCTGGGCGCCCTACGTGCTCCGGGCGCTGGGCCGGCCGGAAGCTGGCCCCTCCCCCGAAGGCCTCATGGTCTGGAAGCGCCTGCCCGAATGGGAGGAAACCGCACCCCTCCCGCCTCCAGCCGGCCTCCCGGTAACAGACCGCGAGGCCCGCACCCGGCTCGCCGTGCTGCTGGGATCGGACTCGGAACAGCGGCAGGGGCAATCCGACTACGCCGGAGCCGCCGCCGCGGCCTTCGCCCCCCGCGAAACCCGCGGCGATCCGCACGTGGTGCTCGCCGAAGCCGGCACCGGCACCGGCAAGACCATCGCCTACATCGCGCCAGCCAGCCTCTGGGCCGAGAAAAACCGCGGCTCGGTCTGGATCAGCACCTTCACCCGTCACCTGCAGCGGCAGATCGACGACGAGCTGGCCCGCCTCTACCCCGACCCCGCCGAGCGCCGCCGCCGCGTCGTCGTCCGCAAAGGCCGCGAAAATTACCTCTGTCTGCTCAACATGGAGGACGCGATCCGCCCCGCCCTGACCGGACTGGTCGCCGTTTCGGTCATCCCGCTGGGCCTCGTCGCCCGCTGGGCCCTGGTGACGCGGGACGGCGATATCCAGGGCGGCGACCTGCCCGGCTGGATGAGCGAACTTTTCGGACCGGGCCTGATTGCCTCGCTGGCCGACCGCCGTGGCGAATGCCTGCATGGCGGCTGCTCCCATTACCGGCGCTGCTTCGTGGAACATGCAATCCGGCGGGCCCGCCAGGCCGAGCTGGTGGTCGCCAACCATGCCCTGGTGATGACGCAGGCCGCCTGGGGCGGCCTGGACGATGCTAGCGTGCCGACCCGCTACGTGTTCGACGAAGGCCACCACGTGTTCGATGCCGCCGACAGCGCGTTCGCGGCCGTCCTCTCGGGCCTGGAAACTGCCGAACTCCGGCGCTGGCTGCTGGGCGCCGAAGGCGGACGCTCCCGGGCCCGCGGGCTACGCAGGCGGCTGGAGGATCTGGTCGCCGGCCATCCCACCCTGGAGACAATGCTGGAGGCCAGTATGACCGCGGCCAGGTGCCTGCCTGGCCCCGGCTGGCCGGACCGGCTCGAAGTCGAGGGCCCCCAACTCGCCGGCATCGAGCCCGGCCGCCCCAACCCCACCGAAGCCCTCCTGCGCCTGCTCCGGGCCCAGGTGCTGGCCCGCACCGAAGGGGCGGAAGAACCGGCCACCGCGGTGCTGGAATGCGACCTGCACCCCGTGCCACCCCCGGTCGCCGAAGCGGCGCACCGCCTGGCCAGCGCGCTCACCGCCCTGATCGAGCCACTAACGCTGCTCCGGAACCGCCTGCTTGCCCGGCTCGATGACGACGCCGAGGAACTGGACAGCGCACTGCGCAACCGCATCGAGGGCATGTGCCGCTCGATTGAACGGCGAGCGCTGCAGCCGCTCGCCGCCTGGCGCTCGATGCTGAAGCAGCTCCCCGAGGGGCCGCCCGAGCCCGGCATCAGGCGCGACCACGTCATGTTCCTGCGGCTGGACCGGCGAGGCGGGATGGATCGGGATGTCGGGCTGCACCGGCACTGGCTCGATCCCACCGTCCCCTTCGCCGTAACGCTCGCCGCACCGGCACACGGAGTGCTTGTCACCTCCGCGACACTGCGGGACAGCGGCGATGCCGACCCCGAGACCGCCTGGACCGCGGCGGAGGCCCGCGTCGGAGCCCCGCATCTCCCTTCCCCCGCAATACGCGCCGCGCTCGCCAGCCCCTTCGACTATGGCGCCCAGACACGATGCTTCGTCGTGACCGACGTCGCGCACGGCGACCTCGCCGCGCTATCAGGCGCCTACCGGGCACTGTTCCTGGCCGCGGGCGGCGGCGCACTGGGCCTGTTCACCGCCATCAACCGGCTGATCGCGGTGCACCGGCGGATCGCCCCTGACCTGGAGGCCGCCGGCATCCCGCTCTACGCGCAGCATGTCGAAGCCATGGACAATGCAACCCTCGTGGACATCTTCCGCGCCGAGGAAGAAAGCTGTCTGCTCGGCACCGACGCGATGCGCGACGGAGTGGACGTCCCCGGCCGGGCCCTGCGCCTCGTGGTGTTCGAGAAAGTGCCCTGGGCGCGTCCCGACATTCTGCACCGGGAACGCCGCATCTACCTCTCCGATGGAGACCCCCGCGGCTACGACGACCGGATAGCCAGGCTCCGTCTCCGCCAGGCATTCGGACGCCTGATCCGCCGAGCCTCCGACCGGGGCGTGTTCGTCCTGCTGGACCGGCGGAACTCCGGAACGGCTGCTCTCGGCCTTCCCTGCCGGGGTAGCCGTGCACCGGGTGGGGCTGGCTCAGGCGGTGGCAGAGACGCGCAACTTCCTGGCAGCACCCGTTTATCCGGGTTGAACTTAGAACGCCGTTACCGCAGGCTGAACCGGGATTTGGGAGCCGGCAAAATGCCCAGACTCAACAGGTTGGATGCGCCAGAGGCGCTGGTATGCACCATGGTGCTCGTGGCGGCGGCCGACGGCGGGATGACCGACCAGGAGATCGGAGTGATGTCGTCCCAGGTGCAAAGCTTGCCGGCATTCCGGGACTTTTCCAAGCAACAGTTGCGAGAGGCAACCGATGCCGCCGTGGAACTGCTGAATGAGGAAGAGGGACTGCGCCACGCCGCTCGGCTGATCCGGGCGGCGCTGAAGCCCGAACTGAGAGAGACAGCCTACGCACTCGCTTGCGAGGTCGTCGCCGCGGATGAAGTCGCAGGACAACAGTCCCTTGAGATGCTGGAGTTCGTCCTGGCCGAGCTGCACCTCGACCCTTTGGTTGCGGCGGCGATCGAGCGGGGGGTAAGGGCGCGGCACCGGCGCGTGTAAATTGTCATTGCGAGGAGCGAAGCGACGAAGCACGCTTGTCTCTGGCAACCATGCCATACTGCGGCCCGCGCCCGGCATTTTCCGCTAAACGTGGTGCCTGGGACGAGCAGGGTGACTGCATAACAGCTTTCTTGTACCAGTCGGCGGTTCCCGCCGACTGGTGTGCGCGCGGGGTTGGTGGGGCGGCCGCGCGGGAAACAAAAACTCAATTAGTGTGACTTTGCACCCTCGCACGGCCACCAGCCGTTCAGCACCACCTGCAGGCCCGATCATTGTAGCGGCGTGCACGCCAACCGATCACCCCACAGGGGCACGGCTATCAACAGCCGCCCCGCCCCGCCCGCGCCGCAGCTCCCCAAGCACCGCACGAACGTCCATGCCAGGCTGTACCCACCGTTCGAACCCGCGCCCGCTGCCCGGTGGACCGACGAACACCAAGCTCACCAGCTCCCCATTCCGCAGCACTATCCGCCACCACGCCATCTCGTCCTCGGCCGCGCTGATAACTTCGTCGCCCTCCTGCACGTCCATCTCACCGTAGCTCTTGAGGTCGATGCCATCGCATTTAAGGTGGACCACCAGTCGCGGCACCTCGTATCCATCACCTCGTCCCGTAATCGCCGCCGAGCAGGCAACAGCATGGGCTGCTGCTACAGGCCACAAGCCGCCGGCGGCGCGAGAAAGCTCCGTGACATCTCCTACGGCATAGATTGCCGGGTCGGATGTCCGCATCGAATTGTCAACCTTGATGCCTCGCCCAATCTCCAAACCGCATGACTGGGCCAGTTGCGTCCGCGGACGCACGCCAATACACGCAAGGAAGATATCACCCGAAACGCGTGTTCCGTTCTCCAGCACCACGCTCTCGAGCAACTGCTTGCCCGCAAGGTGCGCCACGGCTGCTTCCGTCTGCACATCTACGCCACCCTTCACCAGGTATTCTTGCAGCCGCAATGACCCTTGCTCATCAAGCTGGCGCTCCATTAGTCGGCTTGCCCGATGCAGCACTGTCACTCTCAAGCCCACAGTACGCAGGACATCAGCCGCCTCGATCCCCAGCACGCCTCCGCCGATGACCACCGCCCGCTTGGCTGCCTCGCGCTGTGCCCACATCCGCACTGACAGCGCGTCTTCGGCCCGGCGCAGAACGAACGCGTTAGAGAACCGCGCATAATCGGACGCTGGCAGAATTGGATCAGCTCCGGTTGCCAGCACGAGAACGTCATACGGAACCGCTTCACCTGTTCCCAGCCGTAAGCTGCGCGCCGAGCGATCTATCGACACCGCAAGCGTGTTCCGCCAGACATCGACTTCGTGTTCAGTGTACCAATCCTGTGGCAACAGCATCATTCCGTCCATCGCGGACCGGCCGGAGATCAGCCGTCCTACTGCCATGCGGTTATAGAAATGGTGGACCTCATCGGTAACAATCGTGATATGCGCCGACTTGCTTTCACGGCGGAGGTATTCGGCAACCGTTATCCCTCCTACGCCATTCCCGACAATCACCACTTTCCCAATCCCCCGCTCCTTCAGCGGATCAGCTACGGAAGCCGCGGCACCGCTAAATGAACGCTTAGCATTCTTGATGTCACGGTCGATGACAACATTGCCCTGCACATGGCACATGCAGGCGAGCCGCCCGACCCCATCCAGCCCCAATCGTCGCAACGTGGCTTGCTCCGTCGGGTCAGGAGCGGACAAATTCTCCTGACCCGATTGCACGATCACAGCATCCGCGCCGCACAGCCCGGAGCGGCAGCCGAATTCGATCTTCATCCGTGCCGCTTCCAGCGCCTCCAGCAACGTCTGGTTCGGTGCAACCGGGAACGCCGTGCCGGTCTCGGCATCGGTCACCAGTGCCTTGGTGGAAGCCGCCAATCGCTCTTTCAGATTACGGACTGACGGAGCCAGCCGAGGTTGTGCCGCGGCTTCCTGTGCGCGCTGGAACACACTCTCGTTCTGCCAGCCGCGATAAGCCAGCGCGAGCGCGAGCAGGATACCGATCCACTGACTGGCGAACACCACAAGGCCCGGAATGCGAACGCCGGACAGCGTCTGCGTTGCGGAAACGATCACAGGGCCCGCGAACCAGTAAAAGGCGGCCAGCGCCAGACCGGCAAACAAATTTGCCGCGCGAAACGGATTGATACGGAAGAAACTGATTACCGCCTGATACACACCAACAGAAAGACAGATGGCCCCGAGCAGAATCAGCGCTCGAAGGCCTTCTCCGTATACAACATGGGTTGGCTGCAAATAATATCCCAACACCACGCCCGGCATCATGGCCATGAAGAACCGCCGCTGCCCAGCGTAGGCCGGGTCCGTATCAAGCAGATCTTCGAAGATCGCGGCGCGCGGGTTGAAATCGTAGCAATTCTTCTGGCACCCGACGCACGTCCGGCAATACCCGTTGCCGATCAACACCAGCGGTGCATGTCCATACGTGCGCTGAACCGGCCCCAGCGGGCAAAATGTCCCACACCAGCCGCTGCGGCCCTTGAACGCAACCCCTCCCGCAAACGCCAGAATCAGCACAATCAAAATGCCCGCGCCCACAAACGCCCCATGATTGTTGAGCAGCGGCTGCCGCAAACCCACAAGCGCAATGAACGCACCGACGGCGATCGTGAATGCCCAGTCATGCGCGGCGTGGGGCAGCTTACGAGAAGACGGCCGGCCACTCAGAATCGGCAACTGATTGACGAACGCCATCGGACAGACCTGGCGCCACAAGCCTGGGGCCACCACGAACATCGCGGGCAGCAAAGGAACCGCAAGCCCCCAGAAAATCTTAAGTCCCAGTGGAGAGACCAACAACAGCCCAGCTAGCCCAAGCGTACCCGCCAACGTGAAAGCCCGCAGTCCCATCCATACCGGGCCTGGAACAACAGTCGGCGTCTGCGTATAGTTGGCGAAGAGCCTTGCGGCATCCACGCTCATAAACACACGCTCATAAACAGGGGCCGGCCGCCTGGGTCATCGCCCAGCTCTTGGTAAGCCTCCGTAGGCGCTGGCTTACCACCCGGCCGAGATCCATCACCAGCTTGTGCGCAAGCCGCGGATGCCAGCAAACCAGTTGGTCAATCCGCTCGGCCCGCAGGCACAGAACCTCTACCGCACCCCGCGCGACAGCGTCCGCCGAACGAGGTCCATCATCGAAGAACGCCACCTCGCCGAACACCGAACCCTCCGTCACCGTCAACAGCCGCACGGGCCCTTTCGGGCCCTGCGTGATTACATCGACCTCGCCCGAGACAACGAGATAGATAGCCCGGTCCTTCTCGTCGGCTCGCACAATGTGTGTGCCCGCTGGAAAAAGCTTGCGCTCCATACACCCGAGCAGCACATCCCACTCCCCGTCAGTGAGATCCGACAGGATGGCCATATGCTCTGTGAAAACGTCTGCAGACGGGTCGTCATAGTTGAATAGCCCCGGCATCGGGCACCTCCTGACGAAACATGCGCCCCCGATCCTACCCGTCATGGCCGGCTTGACCCGGCCATGTTCGCAATGGCGCGCAGAGCGGATAGGCGCTGATCGCCGGCCTACTGTGCCAGTTTTCCACAAGTCTTGCCACACCCCGGCCGATGCCACCGCAGGTTGGCTGCCATGGCCGTTGGTCCTTACCCCCTCCCGGACCGGCCGATCGCGTGCCACCGAACCAGCCGCAACCGCCCCGCCCGCAGCAGCCGCGCCCGCAACAGCCACAGCTCTCCCTCCCGTACCAGCAACGCCGCGGCGGCTGCTTTCGGCCGGTGGTACTGCAATGCCTGCACAATCGCCTGCCAGCCCTGCACTACCTGCGCCGCATGACGCTCGGAAACGTCCTCTGTCACCCTGATCTCAAATCCCAGCCGCCCCAGCGCGCGCGTGATCGCTGCCTCGTCCACCGGAGGCGCCTGTCGCCCCTCCAACTCCAGCCACCGCGCTAGATCCCCCTCGGTTCGGCCGGACTTCTCGGCCGACACCACCTCCAGCAACGCAAGCTGCCCCGCAGGACGCAGCGCCAGCGCCACGCTGGCCAGCACCGTCTCCGGCGCCGCCGCCCGCATCGGCTCGAGCCCCAGCGCGTGATGGTAGCATCGTGGCTGAAAGTCCGGCCGTTCCGGATGCCACTGGTAGATCTCCGCCCGCTCCCCCAGCCCCGAACGCGCGCACAGCACAGCGCCGGCGTCCGACAACTCGGGATCCGTCTCGAATCCGCTCACCCGCACTCCGAGCTGACCAGCGATGGAGCACACCGCACCACCTGGACCGCACCCCAACACCAGCAGGCTGGCCGCCCCCGACAATCCAAGCGACCGCGCCAGCCGGAGCACCTCCTCCTCGCCGCCCGGCAGCACATAGCCATCACCCCATAACCGCCCCGCCAGCGCAATCCGCGCCGTGGGCCACAGCACTGATGGCACTGAGACCGGCCGCGTTATCGGTTTAAGCGCCGGCACTGCCGCCAGCGGCGCCGCATCCGCATCCGGCGGCGGACCGGAAAGCCAGTTTCTGACGCTCGTGAGCAGCATGTCCAAGGTCTTATCTCGCGAGCCGTTACTGTTCGGTTATCGTACGCCACAAGGCGGAAGGGGCGGCGGCGAGTTGCAGCGCCGCTCCCTGCCTCCTAAACACCCTTTCATGTCCGGACCCCGGCCCTGGGCTCTCGTCGCCACCCTCACGCTGACGGCCCTGCTCCTCGGGTCGGCGCCCTTACGCGCAGCCGTCCCAAACCCCTCCGTGCTTTGCCTCTCAGCAGTCGGCGCTGCCGAACAACACCAGCATACCCCGTCCGGCCTGCTTGCGGTCATCGCAAAGGTCGAAAGCGGCCGTCCCACCCCGCCCGACAATCTGCTGCAGCCCTGGCCCTGGACGGTGGACGCCGACGGCCAGGGTCTCTTCTTCGATACCAAGGCCAAAGCCGTCGCGTGGACGCGTCAGGCGCTCGCCGGCGGCACCATCACCTATCTGGATGTCGGCTGCATGCAAATCGACCTGCGCATGCACCCCCATGCTTTTCGCAACCTCGATGAAGCCTTCGACCCGGCCGCCAATGCCCAATACGGTGCCAGATACCTGCGTGAACTGCACGATGGCGACGCGGCCGGCAACTGGTACACCGCTATCGGCCTTTATCATTCCCACACGCCACAATTCGCGGAGGCTTATCGCGCCCAGGTCGCCGCGGTCGCGGCAAACCGCCCCATGCCTCCAATGCCATCACATACCCTGCGCTTGGCACTTGTCGGCGGCGGCATTCTGCGCATCAACGTTTTCCGTCAGCCGGCTCGGGTACACCGCGTACTAAGCGCCTGCGAAGTGGCCGCCATCCTCGGTTCTTATCTCCCGCGCCGCGTCAGCGGCTGTCGGTAAGCGCGTCATCGCGAGGAACGTGAGCGTAGCGACGAAGCAATCTCGTGTGAACGGACGCACGGTCCCGCCGGACAAGTTTATCGTCCGGCCACTCACCGCGACGAACAACCCCACATTACGTCCCGGCACCAACGCCACATAGCTCATAAATCCCACCCCGCCGCCGCTCTTCGTCAGCAGCTTCGGTTGCACGCCATGACCGGCCACAACAACCCCGCCCAGCCCGAGCGCGGACATCGAGGCCCCCGCGCCACCCTCGTCGAAACCAATTGCCGCTTTCAATCCCTGGCGCTGAAGATATGCAGCATGACTGAAGATATGCAGCATGACTGATGGCGAGCGTTTCATCCGGATATTCCAGGTTGTGATGCAGCCAGCGCGCCATGTCCCTTCCGGTGCTGTAAAGCAGTTTCGATCGTATCAGCCAGGAAATCGAACCCGATGTTGGAGTAGGAGGCGATGCTGCGCGGCGCCGAGGGTAGCTGATAGCTTGGCAGCCACTTCCAGCGATCCGCGTGTGTCGGCCAGGTGCGTGGCGGCGCATCCGCCGGTGCTTCGCCCATCTCTCGTGGAAAAGCCGCGGAATGCGTGGCGAGATCGAGCAATCGGATCGGCCGGCTATCGAAAGCGGGTAGCTTGGCTGCACCAGCGTTGAGGCAAGCACCTCCGTCGCGAACACCTTGGTAGTGGAGTTCAACCGCACTAGGCTGTTGCCGTCAGGTGTGCGCTTGCTGCCCTTCTCGGTCTCGCCGTAGCCAAGTACCACCTCGTCCTTGCCTCGTGTCACCACAAGGACCATCCCTGGAGCACCGGAATCGCACCCGTGAGATCCGTCGCTTCGGCGAGTACCAGGGTCGGCGGCGTGCGCAGGCCCTGCCTGTGCGGCCACGAGGCCGAGCATCATCGCGAGCGCGGCGGTACGCATGAGTAACACTTCGTATCGTTGTATCCGCCCAACATACCTGAGCGCTGCCGAAGGGAACGCAGCCGCGGTCACCCGGCCAAAATTCCGGCCTGCGCCCCACATTCCGCTCATCGGGAACGCCCCGGATCACCACATCAGCCCCCGTCCGCAGAGGGGCGTCCGCGCTCCTGGTGAAGCCGCTCTGTCACCACGCCAACGATCGTCCGGCGGCGCGCGCCGGCTGGCCAGGCGGATAGCCGCCGGAGTAATGTCCGGCCCGCGGACTTCCGATCTCCGCACGCGCGCCCCCAACAGAGGCTGTGATGGCCGGCCTCGCGCTGGCCATTTTCTCGCATGGTGGTACGGCCTCACGGCCGCCTTGTCGGACTACCCACCCAAGACGGAAGTAAAAGCTTAAGACACTTAAAAAACCTCCTCTGCGGCTCTCCGTGTTAAATCACACCAGTCCCCAACGGCACGATCCCGAATGGCCTCAACCTATCCCGCGCGCGAGCTTGATCGACGCCATCTACTGGCCGGCTCGATTGGGAGCGGACTGGCGCTGTCGGGCCTCGCCCGGCCCGCGCGAGCCGCGCCTGGCGCCCGCATCCTCGTATCGCCTGAGCAGCTCGCTCCAGCCTACGATTACCTCATTGTCGGCGCAGGCTCGGCCGGCTGCGTGCTAGCGGGCCGGCTCGCCCAAGCGCAACGGCGGGTGCTCCTGATCGAAGCTGGCGGTCCGGCGACGCTCCCCGCCATCGCCGACCCGCCAGATTGGCCGGAGCTTCAGGGCAGTTCGGTCGATTGGCGCTATATAACCACCCCGCAACCGCAATTGGGCGGCCGTGTCGTTCTGTATCCGCGTGGTAAAGTGGTGGGCGGTTCCAGCGCGATCAACGCCCTCGCCTATCAGCGCGGCCACCCGGCCGCTTATGATCGCTGGCCCAACGGGTGGGGTTTCTCGGATCTTCTACCCTACTTCAAACGCGCGGAGACATTTTCCGGCGGAGCCGACGCGTGGCACGGTGGCGATGGTCCCCTGCACGTACTGTCGCTCGCTAATGTAACGGACCGCACTCCCGTTGCATCCGCATTCATGTCCGCTTCGCAGGAGCTCGGCTTCCCGATGACGCCCGATATCGGAGGAGCAATCACAACCGGCGTCGGCTGGAACCAGCTTAGTATCAAGGGGCATGTTCGCGATGATGCCGCGACGGCCTTTCTCGGCAGCCTCTCGGGCGCCACCGTCGATCTCCTCGTAGGAACAGAGGTGCTCGGCTTAGTGATCGAAAGCGGACGATGCGCCGGAATCCGGCTTGCCGAACGCGTCGTGCGGCCCGAGAGCGAAGTATTGCTGTGCGCCGGCGCGATCAATTCGCCGCGCCTCCTGATGTTATCCGGCATCGGCCCGGCCGATCACCTCGCAACGCTCGGCATTCCCGTGACCGTCGATCTGCCGGACGTCGGCCGCCATCTCCAGGATCATTTGCTGGTCGCTGGCGTGGCATACGCGGCGAAGCGGGAAGTGCCGCGTTCGCATTATAACCACGCCGACGCTGTCCTGTATGTGCCGCGCGAGGATCCGAACGACAGTCCGGACCTGCTGGTGATGTGCCTGTCTCTACCATTCGTGCTCCCGACCGTCGATCCGCTTGCTCCACCCGCTTACGTCCTCGCGCCTTGCCTGCTACGCCCGCGCAGTCTCGGCAGCGTCAAACTTGCCTCCAGCGATCCGTTGGCCCCTGCCCTGATCGATCCGAATTACCTTTCCGAGCCTGCGGATCTCGATGTGCTCGTGCAAGGAGTCAGACTGGCCCGCGAAATCGGCGCCGCGACCGCTTTTGCCGATTGGCGCGCGCAGGAGATTTACCCTGGCCGCAACGCGCTAAGTCCCACCGATCTACGCAGCTTCGTTCGCCGCGCTGCAAATTCGTTCCATCACCCTGTCGGGACGTGCCGTATCGGCTCGGTGGCGGACGAGACCTTGCGCGTCAAAGGCATAACAGGATTGCGCGTTATTGATGCTTCGGTAATTCCTGAGATCCCGCAGGCAATGGTTAATGCCGCCACAATTGCCGTCGCCGAACGGGCAAGCGATCTGGTGCTTGCAGGATAGGACCCATGGAGTAGTCTGGTGATCGGAGGCTTCACCGCGATCCGAAAACTGCTGGCGATTACCGCGGCCTTAATATGCCTCCGGCGCCTCAGCCTCGCTCGCGCAAGCAGTCGTTCCGAGCAGCGTCTATACAGTGCCACAGCGCCTCATACCCTATAAATGGCGGACGCCGCCTCAACCTCTATTTGTACCGGATCAGGCCAGCCGACCGTCACGCTGGAGGCCGGTTCCGGCAATAGCATGATGACATGGCGACATGTGCAAGCGGAGGTCGCCAGCTTTACCCGGGTCTGCGCCTATGACCGCGCCGGCCTCGGTTTCAGCGATGCAGCCACCCGCCCTTCGAACGATGCCAACATCGTCGATGATCTTCATCGTCTGCTTGAGGCGGCCGACATCCCTATACCGATTGTCTTTGTGGGACACTCTCTTGGCGGCGAGATCGAACTCTATATTGGGCCACCTATCCGGACGACATAGCGGGGGCGGTCCTCGTCGATCCCGGCTTTCCCGACATGTTACGCGTTCTCCAAGCGGCCTTGCCACCCAGTCAACAGACAGCGCTTTTGGACGGCTTCCACAGACTGCTCGATAGCAATCGCGCGTGTCTGGCCCGCGCGCAAAAGAAGCTGCTAGTTCATCCGCAAACCAAAGCGGCGGAAGCCTGTATTGATGCGAGCGGCAGCCCTGACAAATTGAACGACACGCTGAGACAGGCGATCGCCCGCCAATTGGCTTTGCCGCGCGTTTGGCAGGCAATGATCTCGGAGACAGAAAGCTTCGTGCCGAATGGTGATCAACCCTCTATCGACAGCGCACAATTCGCCACGGCAAACTTATTGTTTGGCGATAAGCCACTGATCGTGCTCACGCGAGGGAACCAAGAGGGAGCGCCCGGAGTGCCGCCCACCTCCGTTGCAGCCATGGAGGCTGCGTGGAAAGCGGGACACGATCGTATTGCAGCTCTTTCAACTCGAGGGGTCAGTGTGGTCGTTCCGCATACCGGCCACTACATTCAGGTCGAGCAGCCCGGCGCGGTGATCGACGCCATACGGCGAGTGGTGACAGACCTGCGCCACGGACAACGGCCTCCGGAGTAACGTCCGGCTGCGGGTCCACGGGCCATTTCAACCACCACCCCGCCCGCGAGGTCATCACCGGTGAAACTGTTGGACATCGGGGGTAATTGGCTGGAGAATGCCGGCAAACGGCACCGCCGTGCCGCGGCCGCGGTTGCCGAAGGCCACGAATGCCGGCCTGTCCGGCTGGCTCGATAAAGGAGGGAGCCACGATATGGATTATCCTTATGACCTTGGTTCCTACTCGCGGACGGTGACCACCAGTTCGACGGAGGCCCAGCGGTGGTTTGACCGCGGTCTTAACTGGTGTTTCGGCTTCCACCACGAGGAAGCCATCGCCTGCTTCGAGAAAGCGCTGGAAGCTGACCCGAACTGCGCCATGGCGCATTGGGGCATCGGCTACGCCGCCGGGCCGAACTACAACTTTCCTTGGGAATTGATGGATCCAGCCGGCAAAGCCGCGGCTCTTGCCCGGTCCTATGACTCCGCTCGCTCGGCCCTCGTGCTGGGCGGCGACGTCAGTGCACCGGAACGCGCGCTGATCAAGGCGCTGCCGGCCCGCTACCCCCAGCGCGATCCGGTCGAGGACCAGCGCCCCTGGAACGACGCCTTTGCCGATGCCATGCGCCTGGCCCACCAGGCGCATCCCGACGACCTCGATCTTCGCGCTCTATTCGTTGAGGCGATTCTGAACCGCACCCCCTGGCGCATGTGGGATCTGCGAACCGGCGAACCCGTTCCCGGCGCCGGCACGCTTGAGGCTCGCGATGTGCTGGAATCCGCTTTCCGCGAGCTGCCGGGGGCGATGAGTCATCCCGGCCTTCTGCACCTCCACGTCCACCTGATGGAGATGTCGCCGCATCCGGAGGTTGCGTTGGTAACCGGCGACCGGCTGCGCGAGCTGTGTCCCGACATGGGGCACCTGGTGCATATGCCCACCCATATCGACACCCAGTGCGGCCACTACCGCGACGCGATGCACTGGAACCAGAAGGCGATCATCGCAGACCGGAAGTTCTATGACCGCGCCGGGCCGATGAATTTCTATTCCGGCTACCGCATCCACGATTACCACTTCGCCGCCTACGGCGCGATGTTCCTCGGCCAGTATGCGCCCGCCATTGCCGCGATCGACGAGATGATCGAGACCATGCCGGAAGCCTTTCTGCGCATCCCTTCGCCGCCCATGGCCGACTTTTTCGAAGGTTACGTTTCCCTCAAGCAGCACGTCCTCGTTCGCTTCGGCAAATGGCGCGAGATCATCACGCAGGAGATGCCGGCCGACCGCGATTTGTATTGCAATACCCTGGCGATGATGCACTACGCGAAGGGCGTGGCGCATGCCGCACTGGGCGAGGTGACCGAAGCGGAGGCCGAGCAGGCGCGGTTCCGCGAATCAGCGAAGCGAGTGCCCGAGTCACGGTATATCCACAACGTCCCCTGCGTGCAGCTTCTGGCCATCGCCGAGGAGATGCTTGAGGGCGAGATCGCGTACCGGCGCGGCGAGTATGACGCGGCCTTCGCTCGCCTGTGCGCAGCCATCGCGCTGGAGGACGACCTGCCGTACGACGAACCTTGGGGCTGGATGCAGCCGATCCGCCACGCGCTCGGTGCGCTGCTGCTGGCGCAGGGGCGAGCGGCGGCGGCGGAGGTGGTGTATCGCGAGGATTTGGGTCTCGGCGGTATGCTGCCGCGCGCGCAGATCCACCCGGACAATCTTTGGGCTTTGCGCGGGCTGCTGGACTGCCTGGAGCGGCGCGGCGAGACTGCGGAGGCCGCTATCATCCGGCAGCGGGTCAAGTTCGCCGCCGCGCGTGCTGATCTGCCAGTGGAGGTGTCTTGCTTCTGTGCGCGTGGATAAGAAACTGAAGACGCAGAGGCAAGCAGATGCGCCTCGGGAAAGCCGAGACCCCGGCAGGGAAAGCTGATCAACTAGAGCGCGTTCATTCTGACTCGAAACGGCGCCCCACATTTACCTCTCCCGCTCTGCGGGAGAGGTCGGCGCGCAGCGCGCGAACTCCGGTCAGCCTGAATTTGGCCTAGTCTTAGTCTAGTACACGGACGCCTGCACACGACGCTGATCATGGCCCTTGCGGCTCTTGGACGAACTTGCCCCCTGCACCTCGCTGGCTCACACTCTCCGCGATAGCTTCCAGGAGACCCGGCCATGTCCACCGCCCTCCAGCGCCCGCAGTCGCACGTCTCAGACGCCGAGTGGCAGACCCGCTGCGATCTCGCCGCCCTCTACCGAATCGCCCACCACCTCACCTGGACCGACCTCATCAACACCCACATCTCCGCTCGCCTCCCCGAGGATTCCAATACTTTCCTCATCAATCCGTACGGGCAGATGTTCGACGAAATTACTGCTTCCTCCCTTGTCAAAATGGACATGGACGGCAACGTCCTCGGCTCTCCCGCTAACGTCAATAATGCCGGGTTCGTTATCCACAGCGGCGTCTATAAAGCCCGCCCCGACGCTATGTGCGTTGTGCACACCCATACTCGCGCCGGTGCCGGCGTCGCTCTGATCGAAGCAGGCCTCCGTCCCATCAGCCAGGACGCTCTCGCTGTCATCGACGACGTCGCTTACCACCCCTACGGCGTCCCAGCCTCCCGAGAAGAATGCGAGGCACTTGGCCGCTCCTGTCAGCACGGTACCTGCATTGTCCTGCTCAACCACGGCCTGCTCACCCTCGGCCCCACCATCCACGGCGCCTTTATGCGTATGTACATGCTCGAGCGCGCCTGCGAACTCGAACTTACCGCCCGTATGATGAACGTCCCGCCCGTCCGCATCGATCAATACATTATCAATAAGGCCGCGGAACGAGGCAAAAAGCGTCGTAGCTCACACGAATACGGCCTGGCTGAATTCCAGGCACTCATCCGCACCATCGACCGCAGGGGTGCCCAGTATCGGCTTTGATCAGCCTTTCCATCCCCTCCCCAGGCCCAGGTGACCCCGCGCCCAACAGGGGTCCTCGGTCAACTTGGCACCTGCCCAGGTCTAGGGCACGGCTCATGGGAACTGCGCACTTAAAGGGGCACCTTATCCGTGGAAATCGTATTGGATCGGGGTCGCGACCGGCCGCCCGTGCTCATCCGATCCGAAAGTCGCACGCCAAATGCGATCCCGCGCACATACGATGTGACGCCGGGGGTTGAGCCCGGGACTTGCAAAGGCGACTGACGGGTCCTGTGTTGCGCAAAAAGGCGAGGAGCAGACGCTGGCATTGTCAGTGGTTTTGTGCCGGAATAGATATATTTTTGCCTATACTCTGATTGCTTCCTAATCGTCTTAATCCGGATGCTCACTAATTCTCGAGTCTTGCTAGCCGCAGAGCTTGACTGTGATTAGATAAAGAGGATGATCTTGTCCATCCTCAATGGCGACCGTTACAAAAAAGGGAAGGTGCCTAAATGGACACCAGCAGATCGACGGGAGATCTCACCACCCATTTGATGCATCGCAGGTCGGTCCTCCGGCTTGGTGCGCTTGCTGGGGCCATGCTTCCGATCTTGAGCTCCCGCGCCGTTGCGAAACCGACAACGCCCTTGCACTTCGTGGGCTGGCAATACAATCCGCAGATCGTAGCGGAGAACGTCGCGACGTTCGAGAAACTGTACGACGAGAACGTCGAGTATCAGCTGGTCGCGGGCGAATACCAGGCCTTATTAGAAACGATGCTGATCGCTGGCAAGAAGTTCGACATGATGTACAGCGAAGAGGCGACCCTTGCGCGCTGGGTCGCGGCGAATTGGGCACGCGACGTGGAGGATATGCCCGATGTTGCGGCAATCAAGGAAAGTATGGTGCCGGTCGGAGTGCGCAACCTCTCGCTGCCGAATGGCAAACTAGGCGGGCTGCCTTACTACGCCGGTTACAATGCATTCGTCTTTAATGAAGCACACCTGGATAAAGCAAAGATCCAACCACCCGCGACGTGGGAGGAGTTGCTTGCCTCCGCCCGCAAACTCAAGCGCGACAAAATCGCTGACTATCCTTATGTCAGCCACTGGGAGCATACCTGGGCGAGCTTATCGTGGAGTCTGTTTGCCGTCTGGTATTCTGAGGGAGCAAAGGTCTTCGACAGCAAGTTTAATCCGGTATTTGACGACAAGTTCAAAAAGGTCCTTGAGCTGCATCGGACACTTTATAAAGAAGCGCTGGTCCAGCCGGATATCTTTACACTGCCACAGGAGGGTGTGCCCAGCTTCGCAACCGGGCAGCACAGCTTCATGATCCTGCACGACTACGATCAGAAGGTGGTGAACGACCCCAAGCTTTCCCAGTGCGCTGGGAAGGTGAAGAATGCCCTGATGCCGGGCGCAATACGTTCAACATTCTCGTGGGTTTCACTCTACCTCATGGGCGGCCAACCGGTGAGCGCCGAGCGTGCGTGGAACCTAATGCGATTTTTTGGCGGCAAAGCAAAGGACGGTCAGTATCATGTGATAAAACGCTGGGCCCTTCAGTTTGGTTTGGGTACACCCTACAAGGAGGTCCTCGAGGACCCGGAGGTCGTCGCGTCCTTTAAGAAGTGGAAAGATGTAGACATAGCGCGCCATCAACTGGAAATCTCTACGCCGCGCGATGTTTCCAAAACGTTGTGGTTCTCGGATTGGGACTGGTACATGATGGGGGCGGTTCAGGACTATATCCGCGGCAACCAGCCGACTGACCAGCTCGTTGAAGACCTCACTAAACACGTGTCTCTATTCAAAGCAAGGTATCCCGGCTGACCGTGCCACATATCTCGACCACTATAGAGCAGCGGTCCGCTTCCTCACTCAGGCACATACGCCGTTGGCACGTACCGGCCAAGTGGGTCCCGGTGCTGCTCACGACTCCAACGCTGCTCGCCGTCTTCCTCGTGATCGGCCTTCCGTTGGCTTATTCGCTGGTCCTCAGCCTGCATGAGATCAACGTTCTGACTCACCGGTGGGTCTTCGTGGGACTTGACAATTACACGCAGTCAGTGGCCGATCCGACTTTTCTGTTCGCGCTGGGACGTACGGGGGTCTTCGCCGTCGGGACGGTCACCGCAGGACTGGCGATCGGCACGGGCATGGCGGTCGTGCTTAATGCGCGCTTTTTCGGGCGTGGCCTGCTGCGTGGCCTCGTGCTGATACCCTGGGCAATGTCCCCGGTTGCAGTAGGAATTCTATGGGCCTGGGTGTTCAACGGCGATTACGGTCCGCTCAACGCACTACTGATCGATTCCGGCGTAATCCGGACTTCAATTCACTGGCTCGGCAGCGGCACCGGCGCATTCGCGCTCGTCGCAATGGTCTACGTATGGAACCAGGCCCCGTTGACATGCCTGCTGCTGCTCGGCGGCCTTCAATCGATGCCAGAGAATTTGCACAGGGCCGCGCGCGTGGATGGTGCCGGGCCATGGACTCGGTTCTGGCGCATTACCTTGCCCTGGTTGCGGCCGACCATGCTGCTTGTACTGATCCTCACAACGATCAACGCGATTATGGCGTTCGATCTATTCTGGATCATCACGCAAGGTGGGCCGGGCAGCGCGACGACGGTGTTCTCCTGGCTAGGCTATGTGGAGGCGTTCCAATATTTCCGCTTCGGTCAGGGCGCCGCAGTGCTATACGTGCTGACCCTCCTGTGCTTGTTGCTCGCCGTTATATACGGACTACTGCTATTTGAGCGATCGGGCGGTCGCACCAGGAGCGATAGGGAACGCCCCCTCGCGGAAACACTGCTCGTGCGCACTCCCACCGGACTCGGCCGCGCAGTGCCGCCCCCGCGTCCATCCCGGCGCCGCCACTTCAGGAACCGCGCACGTATCGAACGCCTGAGCATCCGTCTTGCCGCTTTTGTAATTCTGGTGTGGTCCGTTGCGCCATTCCTATGGCTTGTTCTGATGAGTATCTCGCCGTCCTCGGAACTCGTCCGCAGCCCGCCGCGACTTCTGCCAAACCATTTAACTCTCGAGAATTATTGGGCAGTCTTGTTTCCGCAAGCTAGTGGTGCTGCGAGCGTAGCGGCGCGTCGCGTCCCTTATGGGATTTGGAACAGCATCGTCGTCGCGACATTAGTGACCGTCATCAATGTGGTTCTCGGGTCGCTAGCAGGATATGGCTTCGTCATTGCACGTAGGAGCCGCCCATTGCGCTCGGCATTCTGGGCACTGATGCTCACCCGCATGACGCCGAGCCTCGTCCTGATACTGCCGTTCTTCATGATTTTTCGTGCCGCTGGACTTCTCGACACTCACATCGGACTCGTGATCGCGTATTGCAGCCTCATCCTGCCACTCTCGACGTGGATCATGAAGGGCTATTTCGAGGGCATGCCGGCCACACTGGAGCATGCCGGGCGGGTGGATGGCTGTACTCGCTTACAAGCGATCGGACAGATTGTCTTACCAATCGCGCGGCCGGGAATCGTCGCGACCGCCATTTTTTGTTTCCTGGTCTCCTGGAATGAGTTTGTCATCGCCCTGATACTGACGAGCACGCCGGCTGCGCAGACAATCCCTATAACCATTGCGGGTTTTCTCGCGCAGCTTCAGTTCTACGACTATGGTCCGATGTTTGCCGCCAGTGTCCTGGCCGTTATCCCGCCAGTGGCTGTTGCGCTCTTCTTCCAGCGCGCCCTGATCACCGGCATGCTGTCCGGATCGGTGAAGGGCTAGCTATGGCGAGTGTCGCTCTCGAGGCTATGAGCAAGTCATACGGAACGGTCGGCGCTCTGCGTGCCCTCGATCTCAGTATCGAAGACGGTGAGTTCCTCACCCTGCTGGGCCCCTCCGGCTGTGGCAAGAGCACGGCTCTCGCCTGCATTGCCGGGCTGGAGCTGCCGACCGCAGGACGCATCCTGTTCGGCAGCCGCGATGTCACCCGGTTGGAGCCACACGAGCGCGACGTCGCAATGGTGTTTCAGGATTACGCGCTCTATCCGCACATGACGGTACGAGACAACATGCGCTTTGGCCTGAAGCAGCAGCGCATGCGCCGAACCGAGATTGACCACCAGGTCGCCAAGGCGGCCGAAATGCTGGGCCTCGGTCCACTTTTGGACCGCCGGCCGGCTGAGCTCAGCGGTGGTCAGCGGCAGCGTGTTGCTGTGGGCCGGGCGGTGGTGCGAAATCCGTCCGTGTTCCTTATGGACGAACCGCTTTCCAATCTCGATGCCGCACTGCGTGTCCGTACGCGTACTGAAATCCGGCGCCTGCAGCGGGAACTGGGGGTCACTTCCATATTCGTCACCCACGACCAGGAAGAAGCGATGGTGCTGTCCGACCGCATTGCCGTGCTGCGAGGCGGAGAATTGCAGCAGCTCGGAAAGCCGACGGACGTCTATCGCGACCCGGTCAACCTGTTTGTCGCTTCGTTCATCGGCTCGCCCGCAATGAATATGCTGGAGTCATCTATACACTTTGATCCAGAGCGAATAACTGCGCGCGTGGCGGATCAGGTGATTCACCTGCCGCGCACCTCGGTGCGTACTGCTTGGCATGGCGAACGACGGGCCCTCCTTGGCCTGCGCCCAACCGACCTGGGGGTCACCAACCCCGATGCAGCAGAGCTGCGAGGACGCGTTTTCCTCGTTGAGCCCATCGGACCATTTGCTTACGTCGACCTCGACCTCGCAGGGTGGTCTATCAAAGCCACTGTCGATCCGGACAGCGCTCCGGCCGTGGGAGATATCATCGGCATTTCCCTCGCATCCGGTCGCGCCTGTCTCTTCGATCCAGACACGGAGGCACGGTTGTGATGCCAGGCAACGGGAGCAATACTGAGGACCGGGCAGTACTCGGCCTTATGAACACGGTGCTGCCCGGCGGTCACGGATTTCCGGCTGCCGCTAGCACTGGCATGGGCGATCTGCTTGTGGCCCGCCTTCGCAGGGCAGATCCGGCGCTACCGGGAAAGATCGCAGCCGCACTCGGCGCAGATGGCCGGCTTCCCGATCAGGAAACTCACTGGTGCGATGCCGCCGCTCGGCTCGAGGCGGTGGAGCCAAAGCTTTTCGACGAGTTCCGGAAATACGCGTATCTCACCTATTACGAACAGCCGTCAGTAATTGATGCCATCCGGAAGTTAGGTTTCCGTTATAACGACTCGCCGTTGCCGGATGGCTATCCGGACGAACCCTTTGATCCGGAGCGTGACGCACCACGGCACGGACGAGGCGCATGGATCCGGACCGAAGACGTGAAAAGGGTGGATCTGAGCCGGCTCGGTCTGGAGGGAACGCGATGAGCAGGCCAGATCACGCCGATGTCCTTATTATCGGAGCGGGCGCCAGTGGCGCTATCCACGCTCTCGTGCTGGCTGCGGCCGGCTTGCGCGTCGTCTGCCTCGATCAGGGTGGTTGGACCGAGCCAACTCAACATCCGCACTATAACAAGGATTTCGTGTACCAGCGGCAGAATTGTTGGAGCCCGGAGCCCACGCTACGGCGCGGCGCCGATGACTACCCGGTCGAGGGGAGCCAATCCCACGCATTGATGTGGAATGGCGTCGGCGGTTCGACCAACGTCTATGCAGCGCTCTGGCCCCGCTTTCGTCCATCTGACTTCCGCAAAGGTGTTGAGCATGGCCTCGCGCTGGACTGGCCGATCACCTACGAAGAGTTGGCCGAGTTTTATGACGAGGCGGACCGGCTGATCGGGGTCAGTGGTCTTACAGGCGATCACGGACTGCCACCGCGAGCACCCTATCCGCTCGGGCCCTTGCCAATGCGTGCGAGCGGCCGCGCGATCGCGCGAGGATTCGAGCGGCTCGGGTGGCATTGGTGGCCCATGCCTTCCGGCATCATCTCGGAGAATTACGACGGGCGCCCTGCCTGCAACGGCTGCGGCAATTGCGCCTCCGGCTGTCCGCGCGGCTCCATGGCAAAAATGTCAATCACCTTGTGGCCCCGCGCCATCGCGGCAGGCGCCGAGCTGCGTCCAGGTGCGCGGGTCGAAAGGATTGAGACCGGGCCAGACGGGCGCGCAACAGGCGCGATCTATATTGATCGCGCAACAGGACAGCGGGTGCAGCAAACTGCTGATGTGCTGATTCTTGCCGCTAATGGGGTTGGTAGTCCCCGCCTGCTGTTGCTGTCGGACAGCGCACGGTATCCCCGCGGCCTGGGGAACGCCAGCGATGTGGTCGGGCGTTATCTGATGCACCACACCCTCGTCGCGGCGGAAATCTGGGTCGACGAGCCGATCGCAGGACATATTGGAAATTCTGGCGCGATCATTAGCAGCGAATTTGCTGAAACCGATGTCTCGCGCGGGTTCGTCAATGGCTTTAATTTCAACGTTGCCCGCACCGGCCCGGCCGGAGCGAGCGCGATTGGAGCTTTCGGCAATCGGCCGGCCCCCTGGGGTGTGGAGCACCACCGCTGGTTCGTGCGTCACTTCGGGCACAGCTTCGGCGCCTTCGCAATCGGCGACGATCTCCCGCAAGCGGCCAATCGGATCACGCTGTCGCAGACGGAAACTGACAGTGACGGACTGCCAGCGGCAAAGTTGCGCTATATCCCGCACGAGAACGACACACGCATGATGTGCTATGCAATTGACCGATTGCGCGACCTCGCCCGTGCAGTAGATGCTTTCGATGTGGTGGTTACCGATTACTGCGAAAACGGAGTGTACCGCACGCCAGCTTGGCACCTTCTGGGTACTTGTCGTATGGGCTCGGACCCAGCCAGTTCTGTTGTCAACAAATGGCACCAAAGCTGGGAGGTGCCAAACCTATATGTCTGTGATGGGAGCAGTTTTGTTACCGGGGCTGTGGTGAATCCTACCAGCACGGTGACCGCGCTCGCCCTGCGTTCCGCTCGCCATCTGGCATCCGATTTCCGCGAGCTGAGATCCACAAACAGGACTGAGGCCAACTAAACGCCAAATGGCGTCCCACTTTGTCTCGGCCATGTCTGTCATCCCCATGCCGGGGCTGGGTTCAGCCTCAGGGCCTGCCGAACGGCATCCAAGGACTTACGGGACACCGACCCCGCAGTATCGACCCATTTCCCACCCCGGTGCATCCGCTTCCACCGGAACACTGCAGCGCCAGGACCAAACAGCGTGCGCCCGCGTCGAGTCAGCCCGCCCCAAACCCAACCAATATCGTCGTTGGTCATTTTAAGATCCTCTCTAATTTTATCGCAAGAGAAGTGCTCCTGGTGGTGCTCCACGATCGCACGAATGACGCTCTGCATTTTTTCGGAGCATCCCGCCAGGAACTCGTGCGCATCATCTACCGACAGATCGACCAGGGCAGCGTCACCGTCCGTAGGCGGCTCCTGAGGCGTTAAGCCGATTTACTCCAAAAGCCCATCCCGTAAGGGTTGCGGCATCGTGCGGAGCACGCTGGCGCTAAGGAAAATACCGGTCTCCATAGTCATTCTCCAAGGTTATGTGATGTCTACGTCTCTGAAGGTAACTGCTCGGATCTATCAATGTCATCTCGGCATGAGGTCGCCAAGACGGATGCGGAGTAAACGGCCGCCCTGCCGCTCCCGTAAAGGGGGCGGCCTTTTTCGCGACGGTTGAGGGCGGCACCACCCGGATTGCCTTCGATAAGTGCCGTTCCTGCATTCACCCTCTTCGCCCGGGCGGAACGGCGCCGGCCGGGGTGACGGATCTCGCCGTGTTCTACTCCGGCGATACGAGATCGCGCTCGCGATGCTGCACTTCCTGGACGGCGAGTTCGACCAGGGCCGAGCGGCTGCGCCGTGTGAAGCCTCCCAACTCCGTCCTCCCTCCGCCGCCGCCATCATCCCCAGGTTCACCACCCCCCGAAGCGTACACTTCGACTCTCCAAAAACCCCCCAGGTGACCCTTTCGCCCGTCTCAAAACCTGCGAAGTGACCCCCTCGTTCCCCCGAAATCCCCTCAAGTGACCCTTTCGAAACCGCGAAAACCGGCCAAGCGACCCCTTCATCCCACCACCCCCGACCCGCAGCCAGCCACCACCTTGACTCCCACCCCCCACCCCACTACCCAACACCCCAGACCCCTCCCCCAGGGACCCCCGCCGCTCCGCGAAGGCTCGCGCAGCGGCGCTTCACCGTTTGGAGCCAACCTAACGTGTTCGAAGCCCTCTCCACCAAACTCACCGGCACCTTCGACCGCCTGAAAGGCCGCGGCCGCCTCAGCGAAACCGACGTTGGCGAGGCCCTCCGCGAAGTCCGCCTCGCCCTGCTCGACGCCGACGTCGCCCTCCCGGTCGTCCGCGACTTCATCGCCAAGGTCCGTGAGCGCGCCCTCTCCACCGAGGTCCTCGACTTCGTCACCCCCGGCCAGCAGATGGTCAAGATCGTCAACGACGTGATGATCGAGGAACTGGGCGGGGAAGGGGCTGTCCCCCTCAACCTCAACGCCGCCGCCCCGATCGGCGTCCTCATGGTCGGCCTCCAGGGCTCCGGCAAAACCACCACCGCCGGCAAGATCGGCCTCCGCCTCCACGAACGTCTCCGCCGCCGCGTCCTGCTCGCCTCGCTCGATACCCAGCGCCCCGCCGCCCAGCTCCAGCTGGCCCAGCTCGCCGAACGCGCCGGGGTCCCCAGCCTCCCCATCGTCGCCGGCCAGACTCCCGCCCAGATCGCAAACCGTGCCATGGAGACCGGCCGTCGCGAGGGCTACGACGTCGTCATCCTCGACACCGCCGGCCGCCTCTCGATCAACGAAGAGCTGATGGACGAGGTCAAAGCCATCCGCGAGGCCACCAACCCCGCCGAGACCCTCCTCGTCGTCGATGCCATGACCGGCCAGGACGCGGTGAACACCGCCAAGGCCTTCAACGAAGCCGTCGGCGTCACTGGCATTGTCCTCACCCGCTTGGATGGCGACCAGCGCGGCGGCGCCGCTCTCTCCATGCGCGCCGTCACCGGAGCGCCCATCAAGCTCATCGGCACCTCCGAAAAGCTCGATGGCCTGGACGACTTCCACCCGGAGCGCGTCGCCGGCCGCATCCTTGGCATGGGCGACATCGTCGGCCTGGTCGAAAAAGCCTCGGAAACTATCGAGGAGGAAGAAGCCGAACGCCTCGCCCGCAAAATGGCCAAGGGTAAGTTCGACCTCGAGGACTACGCCGGCCAGCTCAAACAGATCACCAAGATGGGCTCGCTGTCCGGCATTCTCGGCCACCTTCCGGGCGTCAACAAAATCAAGGCCCAGCTCGAGGACGCCAATCTCGACACCACTATCCTCAAGCGCCAGGCCGCCATTATAGGCTCAATGACGCGCAAGGAGCGCAAAACCCCCGACATCATCAAGGCCAGCCGCAAGAAACGCATCGCCGCCGGATCAGGCACCACGGTTCAGGACGTGAACAAGCTGCTCAAGCAGTTCGATGACATGACCACGATGATGAAGCGCATGAACAAGCTCGGCGAGAAGGGCCTGATGCGCCACGGCCTCTCCGCCCTCCTGCCCAAGGGCATGATGCCCACCAACCGACCCTATCGTTAACAAGGAGACCACTCGCTTATGGGCCTTAAGATCCGCCTGGCACGCGCCGGAGCCAAAAAGCGTCCGTACTACCACATCGTAGTGGCCGACAGCCGCTCCCCCCGCGACGGCCGGTTCATCGAAAAGCTCGGCAGCTACAATCCCATGCTCCCTGCCGAGCATGACGACCGCGTCCGACTGAACGACGACCGCATTCTCCACTGGCTCGACATGGGCGCTCTCCCCACCGACCGCGTCGCCCGCTTTCTCGGCCGCGCCGGCCTCGCCACCATGCCCGACATCCGCGAACAGCCCATCAAATCCGCCCCCAAGAAGAAGGCCCAGGAGCGTGCCAAAGCCGCCGCCGGCTAACTCTTTACCTCTCCCTCTGGGAGAGGTCGCCGCGCCGCAGGCGCGGCGGGTGAGGGTGGCCACCATCGGCCGCCCCCACGGCGTCCGCGGCCTCGTCCACGTCACCAGCTACACCGACCCGCCCGAGGCCCTCGCGCGCTACTCCCCCCTGACCGACCACAAAGGCTGCGAGTTCTCCCTCTGCTGGCGCGGCGAAAGCATCGCCGAACTGACACGGCTCTCCAGCACCAAAATCACCGACCGCGCCGCCGCCGAACGCCTGACCAATACCCGCCTCTACATCTCCCGCGACCAGCTTCCCGCGCCGGACCCCGACGAGTTCTACATCGCCGACCTCATTGGCCTGACCGCCACTGACCTCGACGGCCACCCCCTCGGCCGCATCACCGCCATCCACGACTACGGCGCCGGCGCCAGCCTGGAAACCGAAACCGGCCTGCTCGTTCCCTTCACCCGCGCCGCGGTCCCCGACATCGACTTCGCCGCCGGCCGCGTCACGATCTCCCCACCCACCCCCATCGACATGCCCCCGCCATGACCTGGCGCGCCTCCGTCCTCACCCTTTTCCCCGAGATGTTCCCCGGCCCGCTCGGCCTTTCCCTCGCCGGCAAGGCCCTGGCCACCGGCCGCTGGTCACTCGACCCCGTGAACATCCGCGACTTCGCCACCGACAAACACCGCACCGTCGATGACACCCCCTTCGGCGGCGGCGCCGGTATGGTCATGCGCCCGGACATCATAGAGGCTGCGGTCGCCTCCGTCGCGGACGGCCGCCCCATCCTCGCCCTCACCCCACGAGGCCGCCTCTTCGACCAATCCCTCGCCGCCAAACTCGCCCAAACACCCGGCGTGATCCTCCTCTGCGGCCGCTACGAGGGCATCGACCAGCGCGTCATCGACGCCCGCGGCATGACCGAAATCTCCATCGGCGACTACGTCCTCTCCGGCGGCGAACTCGCCGCCCTCGTTGTCCTCGACGCCATCATCCGCCTGCTCCCCGGGGTCATGGGCGCCGCGGAGTCAGCTCAGGACGAAAGCTTCTCCACCGGCCTGCTTGAATACCCCCACTACACCCGCCCGGCCGACTGGAACGGCCGCCGCGTCCCCGAAGTCCTCCTCTCCGGCAACCATGCCGCCATCACCGCCTGGCGACGCCAGCAATCCGAACACACCACTCGTGAACGCCGCCCGGACCTATGGAGCCTCCGAGACCAGCCTTAAACCCCAATTTATGCCGAACCGAAACACTGCCCACATCTACGAAACACTGCCCACATCTACGAAGTCTCCGTGCCTCGGTGTCTCCGTGGTGAATCTTCTCCGCGCCCTCCCAACCCCTCCTACGCTGGATAGGTGAGCCGCGCGCCACGCAATTGCCTCCGGCGCTACAGCGCCGTAATTCGATACGTCGAAAGGACCCGGCTATGAACATCATCCAGCGCTACGAAGCCGAGCAGATCGCCCGCCTGACCCAGAGCCGCGCTGTGCCCGACTTCGCCCCCGGCGACACCGTGCGCGTCGCGGTCAGGGTCGTGGAAGGTGAGCGCACCCGCACCCAGGCCTTCGAAGGCGTCTGCATCGCCCGGTCCAACAAGGGCCTCAACAGCAACTTCACCGTCCGCAAGATCAGCTACGGCGAAGGGGTCGAGCGCGTCTTCCCGCTTTATTCCCCCATGATCGCCGATATCACCGTCGTCCGCCGGGGCGATGTCCGCCGCGCCAAGCTCTATTACCTCCGCGGCCGTTCCGGAAAACGCGCTCGCATCGCGGAAAAAGCCCGCGCCCAGACCGCCGAGACCGGCACCGCCCCCGAGAGCCCACCCGAACCCAACTCCGCCGCCGCCGAATAGCCCCGAAGATGGACGAAGAACTGCGGCGTTATCTGGAGACTCCTTAGTTCCCGACATGGCCGGGCCATGTCCTCGGGCTTGACCCGAGGATCACCCGGCCATCTGCGCACCAAAGCCTCATCCCACGAAAGCTCCCCCCATGTCCTCCCCCCGTCCCCGCACTCTGTTCGACAAAATCTGGGACAGCCACGTCGTCGAGCGACTGCCGGACGGTACCTGCATCCTCTACATCGACCGCCATCTCGTCCACGAAGTCACCAGCCCCCAGGCCTTCGAGGGCTTACGCATGGCCGGCCGAAAGGTCCGTCGCCCGGACTGCACCATCGCGGTCGTTGACCATAACATCCCCACTGAAGACCGCCGTCACGGCATCAAGGAACAGGACAGCCGCCTTCAGGTAGAAACCCTGGAACACAACGTCCACGAATTCGGTGTCCCCTACATCCCCGTCCTCGATGTCCGTCAGGGCATCGTCCATATCATCGGCCCCGAGCTCGGCATCTCCCTCCCCGGAACCACCATCGTCTGCGGCGACTCCCATACCTCCACCCACGGCGCCCTCGGCGCGCTCGCCTTCGGCATCGGCACCTCCGAGGTCGAACATGTCCTCGCCACCCAGACCCTGCTCCAGCGCCCCGCCAAAAACATGCTGATCCGCGTCGATGGCACCCTCGGCTTCGGCGCCACCGCCAAGGACATCGTCCTCGCCATCATCGGCAAGATCACCACGGCCGGCGGCAACGGCCACGTCATCGAATACGCCGGCGAGGCCATCCGCGCCCTCGACATGGCTGGCCGCATGACCGTCGCCAACATGTCCATCGAGGCCGGCGCTCGCGCCGGCCTGGTCGCCCCAGACGAAACGACCTTTGCCTGGATCAAAGGCCGCGAGTTCGCCCCAAAAGGGCAAGACTGGGACCAGGCCGTCGCCGACTGGCGCACACTCCCCTCCGATCCCGGTGCCCACTACGACAAAACCGTGGTCCTGAACGCCGCCGAGATCGCTCCCATGGTCACCTGGGGCACCAATCCAGGCACCGTTCTCCCGATCACCGGCTCCGTCCCCGACCCCTCCAACCTCGAGGACGAAGCCGCCCGCGCCCAAGCGCAGCGCATGTTGGACTACATGGGTCTCCAGCCCCGCACGCGGATGCAAGACATTCCAGTCGATGTCGTCTTCATCGGTTCCTGCACCAACAGCCGCATCGAGGACCTCCGCGCGGCCGCCGCCGTCGCCAAAGGCCGCAAGGTTGCGCCAACCGTTCGCGCCTTGGTCGTCCCCGGCTCCGGCCTTGTGAAACAGCAGGCCGAGCAGGAAGGCCTCGACCGCGTCTTCACCGAAGCTGGCTTCGAATGGCGCGAACCGGGCTGCTCCATGTGCCTCGGCATGAACCCCGACAAGCTCAGCCCCGGCCAGCGTTGCGCCAGCACCTCAAACCGCAACTTCGAGGGCCGCCAGGGCCCCGGCGGCCGTACCCACCTGCTCTCTCCCGCCATGGCCGCGGCGGCCGCCGTCACCGGCCGCCTGACCGATGTGCGCGAGTTAGTGTGACGCTCTCCCCACGTCATGGCCGGCGCAGGCCGGCCATCCACGACTTCGGGCGCCCCGCACTAACCCAGCCGGTCGTCCGACAAGTCCCGCCACTCCGGATTGACCCTGTAAATCAGCCGCACCCTCCACGCCCTTGGCCGACCCTTAATGTTCTTCTCCCGCTGAATCGCAGCCACAGTCTCTACATGGCGCTCCGCATAAAACATGGCGCTCCGCATAAACCAGCCGAAAAAGCCCGTACTTCCGAACGAACGAAGACCCCACGCCAGTCCGATGCTGAGCCACCCGTCGCGCCAGGTTCGCGGTTACCCCAATGTACAAAACCGCGTTCGGACCGTTCGACGTGATATAAACCCAACCTCCACGCATGGCCTTACCATCGCCGAAGGAGGCTTAAGAAGTCATGGATGGCGGGCCTTCGCCCGCCATGACGGTTAGGAGCCCCGCCCATGCAACCCTTCACCACCCTGACCGGTATCGCCGCCCCCCTGCCAATAGCCAACGTCGATACCGACAAAATCATCCCCGCCCGTTTCCTGAAAACCATCAAGCGCTCGGGGCTCGGCATCTATCTCCTCTATACCCTCCGCTATGACGAAAGCGGTAACGAACGGCCCGACTTCGTCCTCAACCAGGAATCATACCGTAACGCCCGCATCCTCATCGCGCACGAAAACTTCGGCTGCGGCTCCTCCCGCGAACATGCCCCCTGGGCCTTGCTCGACTTCGGCATCCGCTGCGTCATCGCCCCGGACTTCGCCGATATTTTCTATAACAACTGCTTCAAAAACGGCATCCTCCCCATCCGGCTGCCCCGCTACATCTGTGACCAACTGATCGAAGACGCCAGGCTCGGCGGCAACGCCCGCCTCACCGTCGATCTCGGACGCCAGGTCGTCGTCCGCCCGAACGGCGAGGAGATCCACTTCGAAATCGACCCCTTCCGCAAACACCTGCTCCTCAATGGTCTGGACGACATCGGCCAGACGCTCCAGCATGTCGCCGCGATCGACGCCCACGAAGCCCGCCGCCGCGCCGAACGACCCTGGCTTCCCCCCATCCAAGCCGCCTGAAAGGCCGCTGCCATGCCCGCCACCGCCGCCAGGAAGCTCCTCATCCTCCCTGGCGACGGCATCGGCCCCGAAACCATGCGCGAGGTCCATCGCGTAATTCATTGGATGGAGCATCGCCGCGGCCTGCGCTTCGACATCACCGAGGATCTGGTCGGCGGCGCCGCTATCGACGCGCGCGGAACCCCCATCACCGAAGCCACCATCCAGACCGCCAGAGACGCAGACGCCATCCTGTTCGGTGCCGTCGGCGGGCCGAAATGGGAAACGCTCGGCTTCGACATGCGCCCGGAGATCGCCATCCTGCGCCTTCGCAAGGAACTCGACCTGTTTGCCAATCTCCGTCCCGCCACCGTCCTCGACCCGTTGGTCGACGCCTCCACCCTGAAGCGAGACATCGTCCGCGGCCTCGACCTCATGATCGTCCGCGAAAGCACCGGCGGCCTGTATTTCGGCGAGCCGCGTGGTGTCGAAACCCTGCCCGACGGCCAGAAGCGCGCCTTCGATACCGAAACTTACACCTCCAACGAAATCGAACGCGTCGTCCGCGTCGCATTCGAGCTCGCCCGAAAGCGTAAAAATCACATTACCAGTGTGGAAAAAGCCAACGTTATGCAGTCCGGCCTGTTCTGGCGCCAGACTGTGACCGACCTCCACGCCCGCGAATACAGCGACGTCCAACTGTCCCACATGTACGCCGACAACTGCGCCATGCAGCTCGTCCGCAACCCCCGCCAGTTCGACGTCATCGTCACCTCCAACGTCTTCGGCGACCTGCTCTCTGACCTCGCCTCCATGCTCACCGGCAGTCTCGGCATGCTGCCTTCAGCTACACTCGGTCCCATTCAGCCCAACGGCAAACGCCACGCGCTCTACGAGCCGATCCACGGCAGCGCACCCGATATCGCAGGAAAAGGTATCGCCAACCCACTCGCCCAAATCCTGAGTTTCGCGATGCTGCTCCGCTATTCCTTGGATCTCGAACGGGACGCCAGGCTGATCGAGACCGCTTGCACCCACGTGCTGGCGAGCGGCCTTCGCACCCCGGATATTATGGCTCCCGGGACCGCCCGCGTCGGTACCGCGGTCATGGGTGAAGCCATCGTCCGTGAACTGGATAAACTATCTGCCGCGGCCTGAAGTTCGGTCCGCGGGATATTTCTCCTTAGAGGGAGGACATGATGACTGGAGACGACGCGCCACACTCACCTCTCCCGCTCTGCGGGAGAGGTCGGCGCGCGCAGCGCGCCGGGTGAGGGTGGCACGGTTCCAGTCAGTCTTAACCTGCTCTAGCGTGGTCGTCGCGCTCGCGGTTTCATCGCCCTCTCCCGCACAATCTCCGAGGCAGCCTGTTAAAACGATCGCGGATGCCCGGCTTCCGATCGGAAACGCCGAGCTCCCGCTCTACATCTCCCAGGACTGGACCCAGCCCCTACCAAGCCTCCGCCGCGCGATCCTGATCGTGCACGGCTATCTGCGCAAACCGATGCTTATTTCCAGACAGCGCTTCGGGCCCAGCGGGCCGCAAATTCACGCGGCGCCGACACCATGATCATCGCGCCACAATTCCTCGCGGGCACTGACATTACCGCGCATCACCTCCCAGGCCAGATCCTGCGTTGGTCGCTTACCGGCTGGGAAGGTGGTGAACCCGCCAAAGGCCCCGCACACGCCAGCTCCTTCGATGCGTTCGATACAATCCTGATGCATCTATCGGATCGCCACCTCTTCCCCAACCTGACAACCATCGTAATCGCGGGGCATTCCGGAGGCGCTCAAGTGGTCCAACGCTATGCCGTATTGGGCCACGGCGAAACCTATGCCAAAACAGCCGGCGTTCGCGTTCGTTACGTTGTCGGCAACCCCAGCAGCTATGCGTGGTTCGGCGCCGAGCGTCCGGAGCCCGCTATTGCCGCCACCTGTCCCGGCTACAATCAATGGAAATACGGTATGAACGGCCTGCCGCCCTACGCCGCCGGACAGCCAAGCACCCCCTCGAACAACAATATGCCGCTCGCGACGTGATCTACCTGCTCGGAACGCGCGATACCAACCCAAATCACCCCGCGCTCGATAAGACCTGCATGGCGGAAGCGCAGGGACCGTCTCGTTACGCCCGTGGCCACGCGTACTACGCGGCGCTCCGCCAGCGTTTCGGTCCCGCTCTGCATCAGCGGATCTACGATGTGCCCGGAGTCGGGCACGACGGAGACCGCATGTTCACCTCCGCTTGCGGCCGCTCCGCGCTGTTCGACAAACCCGGCTGCCGCGGCTGAACTCTCAGTGCGAGTTCATGATGAGCGGAAACGGCGCGTCATCTTCACCTCTCCCTTTGGGAGAGGTCGGCGCGCGCAGCGCCGCCGGGTGAGGGCGGGCCGCGGCCAGGTTAAAGGCTCCCGCTATTACTACCGGAGCACCTGCAGCTCGGTCACCCCCTGCCGCAGCACAAACAACAGATCCGCTCTTGCCAGCGCAATACACCCCTCGGTCGGAGCATAATCAGTCCGCGCGATATGCAGAAAAATCGCCGAGCCGCGCTCGCGCTGAACCGGCGCGTCATTCCAGCCCAACACACCAATAACATCATAAACCTCATCCGAACGCCACAGCTCCTCGTGGCGTCCGCCGTACGGCAACCGCACTCTCCGATTATACGCCGGATCATTCGGGTCATCGCACCACCCATCTTCCGCAGCTACCGGCTCGATCGGCACCGCGCATTCCGGCGGAGGCACCCGGTCGGCGCGATACAACACGCGTCGAAGCGGCAGCACGCCTGCCGGCGTGGCCCCGTCACCCTCCCGCTTATCGATACGCACACCGCCGCGCCCTAGCGCCGCGCGACAGACAAAGCCGCCTAACACCAACCGGCCCTCAGGATGAACAACGGCTCGCATCGACTATAAATCCTCTCTGTGATCCTCAGTCTCACCTCTGAGGCCCCGCTGCATCCTCCCCAAGCACCAACCCTGCCGGCAGCAACTCCCCATACAGGCTGATCCGATCCGCCCGATTAACCGGGACAAACTCCTTGATCTTTCCCGTCCTCGCCGACGCCACACCCGCCTTCTCCAGCTTTGCCGCTACCCTGTTGCGCACCGGCCGCGCTACATCCAGGCTCCGATCGCCGACCACGCGCGCAGCGCGAAGAAACAGCGTCTGTACTTCCAAAAACGCCGGATCAGCCCAATCCACCCCGCTGAATGCCTCGTACGCACGCTCTACAAACTCGGGCGGAAGCACATTCTCCGGCCCGCCATAAAACGGCGCCCGGTTGAGCAGCAACCCAAGCGCAGAAAAATACGGTGCGCAGCGCTGCTTATTCACCCGGGCCAACGCTGCCGCTTCACCGACAAACACATCCGCCAGCTCAACCTTCATCTCACGCGGAATCAGTTCCAAAGACCCCGCCAGACGCACCAGTTCTGCAGCAGCTTCGCCCTTCCGGAGTTTTTCCATCTCGCCGCTCAGAAGTTGCTCTTGACGCGAGGCCGTTAGCCCGCCCGCCACGCGGCGCCACAGAAGCCAGGTCTGAGTCTTGATACGCTTACCGGGAAAGCACAATCCGCTCTCCTGCAGCCGCCACAAGCTGTCCATCCGATACTCATCCCCGGCAACACCGAAGCCGGGGCGCAGAAGAAATCCGGCTAAAACAATCCATACCTCCTCGTGATCCACCGATAGTTTTCGGTCCTGGAACCGGTCCTCCAACTCGCCCCAGAGCGTCCGCAGCAGCGGCGCATTCCACTCTGCTCGAGGCAGGCCAAGCACACGCTCCAAACTCTTGAACACCGCGGCGGCATTCGCTTTGCTTCCCTTTCCTGACGGTCCCGCGAATACGCTGCCAACGGTTTTGCGCGCCGCCTCGATTGCTTCCACCGGCGCATTCGGTCCCGTTTCTCTCGCAACCTCCGCTCCCACTTCCCCATCCCCCTGCTCATGCGGACGGAGATTGAATTCCAGCGGCCAGTTCTGCCTTGTCGAGGGCTCCGCGCTTACACACGCGATCTGCAGCAAACCCAACGCATTCATGCTCGCCTTCAGATGAACAGGCACACCCCGCCCCGGTCCAAGGCGCGGGCTGTCAGGCGCTTTCAGCATGGTTTGCAACGGCGGCAACGCACGCAACTCGCCGTCATCCTGCGTGGCGATCTCCCCAGCCCGGGTACTCGTCATGCCGTGTTGATGAATAAGTCTGAAATCGCACCATTTGATTGGTGCGTACCTCCAGCGCCGGCTCTGTTATCTCGAACTCCTGCCCCAACTCCGCGCCGCGTGGCAACACGCATAGCAGGTACTGGCTGCCGGTCGGCGCGCGACACCTCTAGAAACACCGCGTGACCCGAGCCGGCTGAGATCAACCCTGCGCCCTGGTGCACCAGTGCGCCGAAACGCGCCGCACCAAGCGCGACGGCAAACTCAGGTTCGGCGTTCTCTAGAACGATCGGTGCCAACCCCCGCTGCCACAAACCAATCAGCTCGCGAAGCCGTTCCTGCAATACCGGCGAACCCAGCGAACCACCATTGAACAGCATCACATCAACTGCCGGGCGTTCCCACAGGAACTCCGCAAGGTGCCGCGTCACCGCGCCATCGGAGGCATAGGGCAGCCCCCATTCCCGCAATGCCGCCTGGGTACGATAGGGCCGTGCCAGCGCATCACACAGAGGGTAGAACCCCTCCAGCACTACATCTTCGATCTCCTCGCGCGTGAGCGTAGTTGAAGCCGACGCGGCGATCAGGCCCGAACCACGCCCTGGAACAGCCACGCCAAATCTCTCATCCGGCGCACCCGGCCGGGACAACACGCGCTCCTTCAGCTCGCGGCACGCCGCGATCAAATGCCTCCACTGCGTGGCCGATAACTGGCCGCGCTGACCGCCGAGTTTCTGCTCCGCAAAATGCGCAAGAGCTAGATCAATGTTATCGCCGCCAAGCAGAATATGGTCACTCACCGTGATGCGCTTGATCTCATGAAAAGGCCCCTCCGGCCCAGGAGTAACTTCAAACAAGCTGAAATCCGAAGTGCCGCCGCCAACATCCACAACCAGCAAATGAAACGGCCCACCACCGGCCAACTCGCTCGCATCATGCCAATCGAGCCATGCGTAGAACGCCGCCTGCGGCTCCTCCAGCAGCCGCACACCGGCAGGAAACCCTGCTTCCTCCGCTGCCGCCAAGGTCAGCCTCTGTGCCGCCGCATCAAAAGACGCCGGCACCGTTACCGCAATCTCCTGCTCATTAAACATGAAACCATCCCGACCGAAGCGGCGGTCCCACGCATCCCGCAAATGCCCCAGAATCAGCGCCGAAGCCCGTACCGGCGATATCTTCTCCCCGGGCGCAACATCATCCAGCCCCCACGGCAATATCGGCGCTGAGCGATCCGCCGAATGATGACACAGCCACGATTTCGCCGAATGAACTACCCGTCCCGGGACCTCGCTCGACCTCTGCCGCGCCAATTGACCAACCACCCATCCACCACCGAGCTGCGCCGCAACAAACTCCTCCGGAAGATAGAGAAACGATGGAAGAATCCGCGCCTCCGCTAAACAACTCAACGGACCCCATTGCGGAACCGGCAGCACTTCCGGATGCGAACCCCCGCCAAGCGGCACGAACGCCAGCACAGTGTTGGTCGTCCCAAGATCAATGCCGATCGAAAATCGAGGATGCTGCACCGACCAACCCTAATACCTCCGTGTGAACCCTCCCACCCACACGGCAATACCCGCCTTTCCCCTCTACTCCGTCCGCACCTGAAGCTCGATCTTCCAACGTCGGTCAGAGTTCGTATGTTTCATCCACAGCTCCAGGGTCCCCAGCTCCGTCACCACCGAATTAATCTGCACCGGAACCGGTTGCCCGGCAAGAAACTCCGCAACCGCCGGCAGCTCGATCTCCAGCAAACCACTCTCCTCCAGCTCCCTCTCTGCATCGGGTAACACCTGCCCCGGCGCATCGCCGCTACGCGCTGTGGAGGAGAAGAACCGGAACTCTGCCGGCCGCCCGGTCACCAGGCCGAACTGCTGCCCCTCGATCAACACGTCGGTTCCTTCCTGCATCCCCTGCGGCACCACACAGAGCGCCTTCACCGGCGGCGTAAATCCCGGAATAGCCGGCATCGAGGTCTCGAGCCCGATGTAATAAGACCGCGACGTCCCAGCCTTGATCCGCAATCCCTTACCGGTCGCGCGGTGCCGGCCGTAAATCGCCGCGCCCCGAGCCACCGCCAGATCCGGCTCAAAACCAGACAGCTCGCGAACCGGCTGCCCCCCATTCCACGACGTCAGCAACTCCATGACCCGCGCCCGGATCTGGCCCGCCTTGAACACGCCGCCATTGAACAGAACTGCCGTCGGCATCAGCGCGACCCCATCCGCGTGCACCCCCACCAGACCGCTGAGCTTTTCGCTTGCCCGCACGTTCTGCAGGCTCCTAACGAGAAACTGCGCCAGATGCTTACTGATCACCGGATCGGATGCATAAGGTAATCCGAATTCCTGCAGCCCGGTACTTCGCCCCTCGCGCGGCAGGTCATCTATGCCGGTCCGCGCAAAAAAGCCATCAACCACGATCTGCTCCAGCATCTGCCGGTCAAGCGACGTCGCAATCGTGCCCGCAAACAGACTGGACCCGCGCGAAGGAACGGCAATCCTCGCCTCCGCCAATTCCTCGTCCTCGAACAGCGTAATCTTGGCGTTCGACGCTGCGTGCACCAGCGCCGCAAACTGCCAGGCATCCAAGGTCTTTCCGCCAGCCGCCAGCTTGGCCTGCAACGCATAAGCCAGCGCCAGGTCCATATTGTCGCCACCCAGCAGAATATGTTCGCCGACGCTTATGCGCTCCAGCTCGAGCGAACCTTCTACATCGTTCACCGCAATCAAACTGAAATCCGCTGTCCCGCCGCCGATATCGCAGACCAGAATGATATCACCAGCAGACACCAGGTTATGCCAGGTTCTACCCGTATGCGCAGTCCAGGCGTAGAACGCTGACAGCGGCTCCTCGAGCAGCGTCACTTTCCCCAGTCCCGCTGCCTCCGCCGCATCGGCCGTCAGGCTTCGTGCCACCTCATCGAATGAGGCCGGAACCGTCACAACGATCTGACCGTCCCCGACCTCCCAACCGCTCCCCTGCTCTCGCTCGGCATAGAGAAACGCGGCCTTCAAATGTTCAAGGTAACGACGCGAACATTCGAGAGGAGACAGCCTCTGCTCCACGCTTTCCGACCGCCAAGGCAACGTCGGTTGCCTCGGATCGATATGCGGATTGGACAGCCAGGACTTGGCAGACGTAACCAACCGGTCCGGCACCTGGGCCCCGTGATCCCGCGCAAACTGCCCGATTACGGCGCTCTCCTCTTCGCCGGCCCACGGCAAGCGAAACGAAGCTTCAGGAAATTCCTCAGGATGTGGAACATAGAGCGCCGATGGCAACGTCGGCTTCCCGCCAAGCTGAGAGGGACCCAGGACCTGCAGCATTTCCACAATGCTGGTGTCATCGGCCGCAAGATCCGTGACCGCCGCCGCGCTGTTGGTCGTGCCCAGATCTATCCCAAGGCTGAAACGAGCGCTCATGAAACTATCAAACCTGCCTCACCTCAACTCAACCTCCGCCGGCGCAAGCGTAGGAAGCACGCCTCCCGGCTCTCCCAAAATACGCGGCAGCCTCACCGAAAGCGTCTTCCACCCACGATGAACCAGCACCCCGGAGAACGGCGCTTCCCCAACGATCCTGCCAACCAGGCGATATTCGTCGGCCTGATACCCGCGCGGAACTTGTATCGTCGATCCTTCGCTCTCCTGCCTCACCGGAACAATCCGCAAGTGTTCTTGCAACACCGCTTTGCACCCGGCATGTACTACCCGCGCCGCGGCTCCCACCTGCGAATCATCATACGAATTGATGTCATCCATCAGGAAATCGACCAGGCGGCCCTTATCCTGCAACATGGCCAGGAAAGTCGCGACCTCCGCTTCCGCTTGACCTGGCGACTCTGCAGCTACGCCCGGCGCACCTGCGCCGCTAGTGGCTTCTGCAACAATTATCTTCCGCGAAGATGCCAGGATCGCCACAAGCACGAGCAAAGCCAGAACCAAAGCGCCAGCCGATAGGTACTGCTGGTACGAAGCGGCAGCGGGCACCAGCGTGACTGCACTGAGAACAATCACCAGCAAAACGGCAACAATTGCGATCCAGCGCCATGCGGGATTGCCCATAATCACCCCAGGGACTCGTCAAAACGGATACCGGCTCATCTGCCGCTACACGCCACTCGGCATTTTGCCAGAGAACTCTCTCCCCGGCAAAACGCTCAGTCTCCCGGACTTATTGCAGACGCTCCCCCCTAAGGCTCCGCGCCCCCTCCCGCATTCTCCGTGTAAACCCCCTGCCCCTGCGAAGGCAGGGGGTCCTAAGCTCGGCCCCTCCATCCGCCACAGCGGCCGTCCGAACCGGCCCTGTAACAAATCGCCGTTTCGTACACTTTCCGCAGCGCACAAACCCCTGTTTTGTGCAAACCCGCACCCCCGAACCCCCGGTTTTGTACCATTCCTGCATTGCACAAAACCGGGTTTTGTACCAATGTTGCGCTGCACAAACACGGGTTTTGTACAACCCTAAAATCACCCCTCCGCGTTCACCCCCACCACCTTCGCCACCGCACGCCCGTACCGCAGCACCGTCATCTCACCTCCGGCAGCCGCATAGTCGATCAGATCACTGAACCGCGCCCGAGCCTCCTCACACGTGACCACCCGTTGCCCCATCGGCCCAATGCCCCCAACCGGCCCGAGCCCAGTCCAGTCGCCGCATGCCTCAGCCCGTCCCGCCGCCATCAGCATTCCGGCAATCCGCCGCGCTATCACCCCGCGCTCTTCCAGTCCGCGCCCTCGAGGCCACGACCACGCATCGCTCAGCGAGCTCCGCATGCTCTCCTTCAGGTTCTCGGAGACGGTCTCCAGCCCCGGCACGGCCCCCCGCAAGGCGTCCGCCACAGTCTCCACCACCGACCAGTATTTCAGCGTCAGCCTCTCACGCCGCTCCGCCTCTGTCTGAGGCAGCCCCAGCAGGAACGCCCGATTAGCCGCCGCATGTTCCGCCACGTAGTCGAGCCACGCCCGGATCACAGCCTCCAGCCGAGCCACCGGCCCGTACTCCTTGGACGCATCGAAAGCGGCATGCACCTGCGGGGCCAGTCCATAAACGAAATTTGCCAGCACATCCCCCAGCAGGTCTGCATCCGAGGCATACAGCCGTTCACCCCAACTCCGGTGCATTCTCGCAGCATCAGCCGCATGTCGGCGCGAAACCCCCCGTGGCCCATACTCTGCAAACAGCACCGCCGCCGCCTCCCGCACCCTGCGGCGTCTGGCCTGATCTACCTCGCAACTGTCCGGCTTCCGACCCTTCTTTTCCGGCGGCGGCAAGAAATCCAGCGATCCAGGCGCCCCTAGTCCCATGCTACGCGAACTCCTCTGTTCGCGTAATGTTCTACCAAATCGACCCTTTCTGGGCGAGAAGCAAATCCCTCCGGCCCTGCTAAGCTCCGCCTCCTCCCAACCGCACTACCCCAGCAAGTGCCCAAACCGCCGCGCCTTCGTCGCCAGGTAGCCATCATTCACCCCATTGGGCGGGAAGGAATGCGGCTCCCGAGCCACCACCTCGATCCCGCACCCCGCGAGCGCCGCCACCTTCTCCGGATTGTTCGTCAGAAGCCGGACCCGGGACAGCCCAAGCTCCCGCAGCATCGCCGCGGAGGACAAAAAACTCCGTTCATCCGCCTCCCAGCCCAGCGCCCGGTTGGCGTCCAGCGTGTCCAGCCCCCGATCCTGCAGCGCATAAGCCCGCAGCTTGTTCGGCAACCCGATCCCGCGCCCCTCCTGCGCCAGATACAGCACCACTCCAGCACCCTCCTGCGTCATCCGCAGGATTGCCCCCCGCAACTGCATCCCACAGTCGCAGCGCAGGCTGCCGAGTAGGTCTCCGGTGAAACACTCGGAATGAAGCCGGACCAGCGGGGTCTCACAACTGGCCGGATCGCCGACCACAATGGCCAGGTGCTCAACCACTCCATCAGCCGTTCGGAACGCCACGATACGGCAGTCCTCGGCGCCTTCCAACGGCACCATTGCCTCGGCAACCCGCCGCAGGGAGGCCGCCGCCGCCGCACGATAACCCAGCACATCCGCCGCCGGAACCACGATCAGCCCTCGCTCTGGTGCCGGCTCACTGCCCAATGGAACAGCAACAGCAGCAGGCAACAGTCGTGCCAACTTCAGCAGCGAGAGCGCAGCGGGCGCCAAATCGGGGACAGCCACCAACTCCCGCTTGTCCGCCCCGATCTGCGCTCCCGATGGGTCGGCAACACCCGCCAGCACCTCCGGCCGGCAACTCTCAACCGGGAGCTGCAACGCCACGACTGTCGCCTCGGAAGCCACCGGCCGGCGCAGTAACGTAGCGGCCCGCACCGGTGAAAGAAGCAGGCTCGCGGCCCCGCTCCCCAGCCCCAGTAGCTCCTGGAGGCCGGCCTGATCCGCCGTTTCCGCGGCCAAAATCGCCAGCGGAGAACCGCCCGACAGCACCACCGGAACTCCCCGCCGCAGATCAGCCGCTGCACGCTGCACCGCCCGCAGCCGCACCGTGGATGAACGAGGCTCCCGGAACACCCCCGTCATGGCCTGGCCTGATCCGGCCATCTACACACGACCGGCCCGGAGCGCCTCCCGTCCGGCCGGGAAGAACCAGTCGAGAACGGCCCTGGATCGGCATGAGTTTGGTTCATATTTTAATCACGACAAATCGAACGTGAGTTGGCCTATTTTTGTCACGATTCACCCGGAGCGTGCCTCAAATCACCCAATCGATGCCGTCATACCTACGTAAGATCGACGTCGAAAGGTGGAACGGCTTGCTTGCTTCGGCGGGAAGCTCACGCCATTCTGGTGCCGAAACCCGTCTTCGCGCGCCCAACCTTGCGAGGAACACAACAAATGTCGACCGAACGACCGATTCTCATCGTAGACGACGATCCGGACCTCCGCGCCACGCTGGCCGACCAACTCGCCGTGGACGGGGAGTTTACCACCGAAGAAGCCGCCAGCCTGGCCGAGGCCGACCAACGCCTAGCCGCCAAGGATGCCCAATTCGACGCCGTCATCCTGGATGTCACCCTGCCGGACGGTGACGGTCGGGACTTCTGCATGAAACTGCGCCGCCAGGGCCATAAGATGCCAGTCGTCATGCTCACCGGCTCCGATGCCGAGACCGACGTGGTCCGCGGCCTCGATGCCGGCGCCAATGACTACATCGCCAAGCCCTTCCGGCTGAACGAGCTGCTTGCTCGCCTGCGCGCCCAACTGCGCATCTTCGAAAACAGCGAAGACGCGGTTTTTACGATCGGGCCCTACACCTTTCGCCCCTCCGCCAAATTGCTGCAGGAGCCGGTCAAGAACCGCCGCATCCGCCTGACCGAGAAGGAAGCCGCGATCCTGAAGTTCCTCTACCGCGCCGGCGATCGCGCCGTCGCCCGCCAGGTCCTGTTGAACGAGGTCTGGGGCTATAACGCCGCGGTCACGACCCACACGCTCGAAACCCACATTTACCGCCTCCGCCAGAAGATTGAGCCCGACCCGGCCAACGCCCGTCTGCTCGTCACTGAAGGCGGCGGCTATCGCCTTGACCCGGAGGGCATCCCCACCGCCGTCCCCGCCTGACCCGCCGGTGTCGGACGGCGCCGAACTCTACGAGCAGGACATCCTGCTCTGGTCCGAGCAGCAGGCTGAGCTTCTGCGCCGTCTCGCCCGCGGCGAACGGGTCAATGGCGTGGACTGGGCCCACGTCGTCGAGGAGATCGAGGACGTGGGCAACTCAGAGCTTCACGCCGTCACCAGCCTCCTGCGCCAGGCAGTCGTGCATCTTCTGCGTGCATCTTCTGAAAGTTGCAGTATGGCCCGACTCGCAGGCATCTAGCCACTGGCGGTCCGACGCCCTCGGCTTCCTCGCGGACGCTGCAGATCGCTTTGCTCCTTCCATGCGTCAGCGGATCGATCTTGATAAGATCTACCGAAAAGCCAATCAGCAGGTGTCCGCCCTTGTCGTTGACGGCCGAGGACCCGCAGATCTGCCACAGGCAACCCGTTCTCCCTCGATGCTCTCCTGGCCGGAGATCCCGCCAAATTAGAGGCCCAGCTCCACACAGACCGGCACGTGGTCTGATCTGCGAGGAGCTCATTTGGGCCGGTGGCGCGGGTAAAAACTCCCTCTCCCCCGCGTCGCTACGGGATTCGCACATCTCGCCCCCGGATTCAAAACATGCACTCTGCGACTACTTTTCAATTCTTTTGGGAAAGGTCGGCGCCAGGGGACGCACAATCGGCACGCTTTGGCGCCGATTTGGGAGATCTGTGAATACCGTAGCGCGTCGGGGGAGAGGGTTGGGGTGAGGGGGTCGCAATCCCGTCGCCGGTCAGCCGAAAGGCCGGCCAGCAATCAAAACTGGATTTCCACGCAAACCGGCACGTGGTCTGATCCCTGCGGCCAGTCCCGCGCGTCTTTCAGCACGTTCTGCTGCACCAGCGCCCCGGCCAGATCTCGCGTCACCCAGATATGGTCCAGCCGCCGCCCTCGATCCGAGGCTCGCCAGTCCCAATTCCGGTAAGACCACCACGTGAACAGCTTCTGCTCGGCCGGCACGAAATGCCGGACGGCATCGACGAACCCCGTCTCTAGCCACGCCGTCAGCCCTTCGGTCTCCGGCGGCGTATGGCTCACGACCCTCAGCAATTGCCGATGGCTCCAGACGTCGTTCTCCAAAGGGGCGATATTGAGATCCCCGACTAACACCGCCCGGGCTGTTCCCGGGCGAGCCGCAAACCAGGCCCGAACCTCCGCAACGAAATCCAGCTTGTGTGCGTATTTCGGGTTTAGCTCCCGGTCGGGGATATCGCCCCCCGCCGGCACGTAGAAATTGTGCAGCACGATCGGCTCGCCGGGGACATCCACCAGCAGCGGCAGGTGTCGGCAATCTCCCTTTCCGCACCAGTCAGGGTGCGCCGGTAAAACCTCAATCGGCCTCCGCGAGAGGACCGCCACCCCATTGTAGCCCTTCATGCCCTGGAAGGCGACATAGCGGTACCCCAGCGACTCCGGCACCTCTGCCGGGAACAATTCGTCGGGGACCTTCGTTTCTTGCAGGCAGATCACGTCCGGCTTCAGCGCCGCCTTGAGTTTCTGCAACAACGGAGCGCGCAGCCGGAGCGAGTTGATATTCCACGTGACGATTCGCAGGCTTCGCTAACTCATGGGAGGAATAAAGCATTCTCCGCTTGGTGAACTGACCGTGATGGTGCGGTAGCCGCATGGCACCCGGTCACGGAGTCGGGTGTATGTGACCCCAGCATTCCACCGCAAAACCACATTTTTCCGCCGCAAGGGAGTTCCCGTCCCGCATGGTGCCCCCGAAAATCTACCATCTGCATCCGCTGGTCGCGGGCCCCCTCAACGAGTGGCCCCGTCAACTCGCCCGCATCCGCTCCATGGGGTTCGATTTCGCGGCCTCTGCCCCCTTGTTCGCCCCTGGTGCTGCCGGCGACACCTTCCTCACAGCGAACCATGAGGTGCTGCATCCTGCCCTTGGTTTCCAGGGACCAGCGGATGAAGGAATCGCTCAGATCGCCGCGTCCTGCACTGCCCATGAGCTCCGCCTGCTGCTCGACCTCGTGATCGATCGCGTGGCTTCCGAAGCCACGCTCCTGGCCAAACACCCAGGATGGTTCCACGGCAACGAGCCCAGCCCCAATTCGCCGGACCCAAGGCGGCCGCGCCCCCCAGCCGGTAGCGCGGAAGCCCGGTTCGACAACGGCCTCACTGACTGGTGGGCAGAGCGCCTCACCGGCTTGGTCCGGTGCGGGGTCGCCGGCTTCCGCTGCCTTCATCCGGACCGGGTCCCGCCCCACGTCTGGAGCTACCTCATCAAGCAGGTGCGCCACATCGCACCCGAAACGCTCTTCATCGGCTGGACTCCGGGCGTCCCCCGAGAGGCGGTCCCCTCCCTCGCCGGTCTGGGCTTTGACCGCACCGCCTCTTCGCTCGCGTGGTGGGATCTTCGCGCACCCTGGTTCCTGGAGGAGGCCGAGATCCTGCGGCAGGTTGCGCCCCCGATCGCGTCCCCCGAGCCGAGCTTCCAGGAGCGCCTGGCCTCCCGCCTGGACCCGGACGCCGATACTGCTGCCGGCTATCGCCGGGCGCTGCGGCTCTCAGCGGCAACCGCTAGCGGAATGCTCGTGCCCATGGGGTTCGAGTACGCCGCGCGTCGGCCCTTCGATCCCGTGGTGTCCGGCCCGCACGATTTCGAGCAGGTCCGCCAGGAAGCTTGGATCGATTTGACGGAGGAGGTGAGGGAGGCCAATCGTCTGGTGGACTCCGTCGCTGCAATCTGCCCGGATGGTCAGGTCCGATCCCTGATCGGACCCGATTCTTCCATTACGGCGTTGCTTCGCACCGAGGCTCCCGATATCCGCCGCTCCCACCAGGTCGTCGCCATTTTCGCCAACCCATCATTAACAAGCTCCCGGACAATGCCATTCCCGCTGGACCACCTACCCCCCACTGCGGGTGGAGACTTCGGTCACCCGTCCGGGCTCAACGGCTCCCTGGAACTTCGGGCCTCCCTGTCACCCGGCGAAGTCCGCCTCTTCCGATACCAGTCCGCCGACCCGGTCCTCCTGCCCCAGCCGCGCCTGGACCCAGACGCGCGCCGCCTCGCCATCGAGGCTGTCTCGCCCGCCGTCGAGAACGGCCGATTTGCCGCCAAGCGCCTGGCCGGCGAGGCAGTCACGGTTTCCGCCGATATCCTCATGGACGGCCACGAAGTCCTCGGTGCGGCCCTGCTCTGGCGGCCCGCAGATCAGAAAGAATGGCGCCGCGAGACCATGTCGCTCTCGGTCAACGACCGCTGGGAAAGCGTCTTCACCCCCGAGCGCGTCGGCCGGCACCTGTTCGCGATCGAGGCTTGGTGGGACGAGTGGGGCACCTTCCGCCACGGACTCGAAGCCAAGCTGAAAGCCGGCCAGGATGTCGGACTAGACGTGTTGGAGGGGTTAGCTCTGCTGCAAACGATTGCCTCAGCCGCCCCTGCGGAGGCCAAAACCGCCCTCGAATCCGCAATCGCGCGCAGCGACTCCGCCGCCCTCCTCGCCGAGGACACAAGGCAAGCCGTAGAAGCTGCCGGCCACCATCCGTTCGCGATCCGTAGCATCGAATACCCCCTTGATGCTGATCGCCCGCAGGCGATGTTCAGTAGCTGGTACGAGCTGTTTCCCCGCTCCGTCACCAGCGACCCGTCGCACCACGCAACCCTGCGCGACGTTATCTCAGTGCTGCCCCGCATCCGCGATCTCGGCTTCGACGTACCTGTACTTCCCGCCCATCCACCCCATCGGCCACACCAACCGGAAAGGCCGGAACAACAGCCTCCGCGCCGAACCCGGCGACTTCGGCAGCCCCTACGCCATAGGAGCCGAGGAAGGCGGCCACGACGTCATCCACCCCCTCCTCGGCACGCTCGAAGACTTCCGCGCCCTCGTCGAGGCCGCCGCCGACCATGGACTGGAGATCGCCCTGGACTTCGCCATCCAGTGCTCGCTCGATCACCCCTGGATCCGCGAACATCCGAATTGGTTCCGCTGGCGCCCGGATGGCTCCGTTAAATACGCCGAGAACCCACCCAAAAAATACGAGGACATCGTCAACGTCGACTTCTACGCCAAAGGCGCCATCCCCGACCTCTGGCTGGCCCTCCGTGACGTCGTGCGGTTCTGGATAGATAACGGGGTTCGCATCTTCCGCGTCGATAACCCGCACACCAAGCCGCTACCGTTCTGGGAATGGCTGATCGCTGACCTCCACGCCACATCGCCAGATGTCATCTTGCTGTCCGAGGCCTTTACTCGCCCCAAGATGATGTACCGCCTGGCAAAAGTCGGCTTCACCCAGTCCTACACATACTTCACCTGGCGCAACACCAAACAGGAAATGACCGACTATCTCGCGGAACTAAATACTGCCTCGGTGCGCGACTGCTTCCGTCCCAACTTCTTCGTCAATACCCCGGATATTAACCCTTACTTTCTCCAGACTTCCGGGCGCGCCGGCTTCCTTATCCGTGCCGCACTTGCCACGACGCTCTCCGGTAATTGGGGCATGTATTCTGGCTTCGAACTCTGCGAATCCGCTCCGCTGCCCGGGCGCGAGGAATACCTGGACTCCGAAAAATACGAGATTCGCGTGCGCGATTACAACGCGTCCGGCAACATCACGGACGAAATCCGGCTGCTTAACAGGCTACGCCGGCTTAATTCGGCACTGCAAACGCATCTCGGCGTTCAATTCCTGCCTGCCTTCAACGACCACATCCTGCTGTTCGGCAAGCGCGCTCCCGGCGCTCGTGCCATGATACTGGTCGCAATTTGCTTCGATCCTTACCACGCCCAGGACGCCGATATTGAAGTCCCGCTATGGCAATGGGGTCTCGCGGATCATGATCCGATCGGGGTAGAGGACCTGATCGGTGGTTATAATTGGGTCTGGCATGGAAAGCGCCAACACATCCGGCTGGATCCAGCTTTTCTGCCGTTCCTCATTTACTGCCTGACGCCCACAGAGTCCCGCCGCATGAACGCACCCCTGACGCACCCGATTACGCTGGAGTCGGCCCAGCCTGCCCAGGACGATCCGCTTTGGTACAAGGACGCCGTTATTTACCAGTTGCACATCAAGTCATTCTTCGATGGCAACAACGATGGTGTGGGCGACTTCATCGGGCTGATATCGAAACTGGACTACATTGCCAGCCTCGGCGTCACCGCGGTGTGGTTACTTCCATTCTACCCGTCACCCCGCCTCGATGACGGCTACGACATCAGCGACTATCGCGGCGTACACCCGGACTACGGCAATCTGGCGGATGTCAGGCGATTCATCGCCGCCGCCCACGCACGTGGACTCAAGGTGATAACCGAACTGGTGATCAACCACACGTCAGACCAACACCCATGGTTCCAGCGGGCACGGCAATCCAAGCGCGGCTCCCCGCATCGCGATTTTTACGTCTGGTCGGACACCGACCACAAATACGCCGGCACACGCATCATCTTCATCGATGCCGAGCGCTCCAACTGGACGTGGGACCCCGAAGCCGGCGCCTACTATTGGCACCGCTTCTACTCCCACCAGCCCGACCTGAACTTCGACAACCCCCGCGTTCTGCGAGAAGTGCTGTCGGTTATGAAATACTGGCTCGGCCTCGGCGTTGATGGCCTGCGTCTGGATGCCGTACCGTACCTTGTGGAACGCGAGGGTACCGATAATGAGAAATCTTCCCGAAACTCATGCAGTCTTGAAGGAAATCCGCGCAACCCTCGATGCTGACTTCCCAAACCGCATGTTGCTCGCCGAAGCCAACCAATGGCCTGAAGACGTCAAAGAGTACCTCAGCGAGGGCGACGAATGCCACATGGCGTTCCACTTCCCACTCATGCCGCGCATGTACATGGCAATAGCGCGGGAGGATCGCTTCCCGATCACCGACATCCTGCGCCAGACGCCCGCGATCCCCGATATCTGCCAATGGGCCATTTTCCTGCGCAATCACGACGAGCTGACCCTGGAAATGGTCACCAACGCCGAGCGCGACTATCTGTGGGAAACGTACGCCGCCGATAAACGCGCGCAACTCAATCTTGGCATTCGCCGCCGGCTTTCCCGCTTACTCGAACGCGACCGCCGCCGCTTCGAGCTCATGAACTACCTGCTCTTCTCGATGCCCGGAACGCCGGTGATCTATTACGGCGACGAGATCGGCATGGGGGATAACATCCATCTCGGCGACCGCGACGGCGTCCGCACGCCGATGCAGTGGTCGCCCGACCGCAACGGCGGCTTCTCCCGCGCCGATCCCTCGGAGCTCGTCCTGCCGCCCATCATGGACCCGCTGTACGGCTATGAATCGATCAACGTCGAAAGCCAGCTCCGCGATCGGCACAGTCCGCTCAACTGGATGCAGCGCACACTTGCCATCCGCAAATTGCACCGTGCTTTTGGGCGCGGCTCGTTCCGGCTGCTCTATCCGAAAAACCGCAAAGTCCTTGCCTACCTGCGCGAACATGAAAATGAGACGATTTTCTGCGTCGCCAACCTGTCGCGCACGCCGCAGGCCGTGGAGCTGGACCTGGCGGAATTCGCAGGACGTATGCCCATCGAACTGGACGGCGCATCCCCGTTCCCTCCAATCGGACAGCTCACCTACCTTTTGACCCTGCCACCCTACGGTTTCTATTGGTTTCTGCTAGCTAGAGAGGCGGAACTGCCCTCCTGGCACATGCCCCCACCAGAACCCATGCCGGAATATCAAACCATCATCATGCGCCGCTCGCTGGCAGAGGCCCTTGAGACGGCACGCCCCACGCTGCAGCACGAAATCCTGCCCGCCTACCTTGCCGTGCGGCGCTGGTTTGCTGCCAAGGACCAGAAGCTGCTCGGCGTGCGCCTCGCGCTCCTCGGTGCACTCCCCAGCGTCGAACGCGAAGTGCTCATGGCCGAGATCGAGACCACGACCGATAGCGGCACGGCATGCTGGACATTACCGCTTGCAGTCTATTGGGAGGAGGAACAGAACCTCGCTTTGCCCGCGCAACTTGCCTTGGCACGAGTGCGCAAGGTAAGCCGCGTTGGCCTGCTGACTGACGCGTTCACGCTTCCAGCATTCGCCCACGTTATCGTCGCCGGCTTCTCCCGATCGCTGTGTCTGCCGGCCGGCGAGGGGGAAATCCGTTTCGAGCCAACAGATCGGATGCAGGCCGTGCAGGTCGCTCCTGATGCCGAAATAAAGTGGCTATCCGCGGAACAGTCGAACAGCTCGTTGATCGTTGGCGATGCCGCGATGCTCAAGCTGTTCCGCCGCGTGGTCAGCGGTCCACACCCCGAGGCCGAAATGGGCCGCTATCTGACCGAGCATGGCTTTGCCCATATTCCCGCCCTGCTCGGCGAGATGGTGCGGGTCGGTGCCGATGGCGGCCGTCACACTCTGGCGGTGGCGCAAAGCTTCGTGCGGAACCAGGGCGACGCCTGGACCTGGACATTGGACTGGCTGGCGCGCGGCCTGTCGGACCTGGCGTCCTCGGAGAACGGTGGGGAAGATTACCAGGAATACGAAGTTATCGCCGCCCAGATCGGCACGCGCCTGGGCGAAATGCATACCATACTCGCGCGGCCGAGCGATGATGCTGCCTTCGCTCCGGACACTGCGGGCGAGGAGGCGATCTCGGCCTGGACCGCGCAGGTCGAGGCGCAACTCACCACCGCCTTCCGGGCCATCGAGGGGCGCCTTGGCCTGGAAGGCGCAGCAGCCGACGACGCCCGCACTATCCTCGCCGCGCGCCCCTTCCTGCTCCAGGCGGTTCAGCATATGGCGCGGAACGGGTCCGGCACGCTGCTCACCCGCATTCATGGCGACTTGCATCTGGGGCAGATGCTGGTGTCCAGCGGCGATATTTTCATCATCGATTTCGAGGGCGAGCCTGCCCGCCCGCTGCCCGAGCGGCGTGCCAAGACCAGCAGGATGCGCGACCTTGCCGGCGTTATTCGCTCGTTCGATTACGCGGCCGCGGTCACCGCCCGGCAAAGCCCGGAGCGGTATGCACCTCTGCCACCCGAAAGACGCGAGCGGTTTCTAAGGGGGTTCGTCGATCGCGCCACGCGAGGGTTTCTCGAACATTATCGTGCGACTACATCCACATCCTCGGCCGAGGACGACCTGCTGTCGTTATTCCTCATCGAAAAGGCGGCTTACGAAGTCGCCTACGAGGCTGCCAATCGGCCCGCCTGGCTTGAGGTGCCGCTGCACGGGCTGGCGCGTCTCGCGGCCTCATTGTTGCCGGAAGCACGGGAAGCGGCTGAATGACACGACCCGGGGGTAATTCCCCCCTCCCCTTGCGGGAGGGGTCCAAACTCACCTCTCCCGCTTTGCGGGAGAGGTCGGCGCGCGCAGTGTGCCGGGTGCGGGTGGCGCGGCATGACTGACCAGATCTTCTTCGAAGCCCCTCCGCTGGACGCTTGGGTGGCCGACGCCCTGGCCAACGCTCGGCTCGCGGACCCGTTCGCATTCCTGGGGCCCCACGACGCGCCCCAGGGCCGCATCATCCGCGCCTATGTGCCCGGTGCGGCAGGCGTGGATCTTCTCTCGCGTGATGGACGCTTCGTCGGGTCATTGTTGCCCGCGGAACCCTACGGTCTGTTCGCCGCCCGCGTCGCCACCGCCGAGGGATACCTACTGCGCATCCATTGGCCCGGCGCAGCACAGGAAACCGAGGACCCCTATTCATTTGGGCTCCTTCTAGGCGACCTCGACCTCTTCCTGTTCAACGAAGGCCGGCATTTCGAGCTGCCTCTCGCCCTCGGCTCGCGCCCCATGACTATCGACGGCGTGGCCGGGGTGCGATTCGCGGTCTGGGCCCCCAACGCCCGGGCGGTTTCGGTCGTAGGCGACTTCAACTCCTGGGATACAAGGCGCCATCCCATGCGGGTCCGTCACGGCGCCGGCATTTGGGAGTTGTTCCTCCCCCGAATCGGTCCCGGCACCAAGTACAAATACGCGATCGTCGGACCGGACGGACGCAAACTGCCGTTGAAAATCGATCCCTGCGCGCGTCAGACCGAAATGCCGCCAGCTACTGCCTCCGTCGTCGCCGACTGCAACCCGTTCCCCTGGCATGACGAGGCCTGGATGGCCACGCGCACACAGAAACAGCGCGTCGATGCCCCAATCACCGTTTACGAGGTGCACGCCGGATCATGGATGCGTCCCGATCCTGGTGATCCTTCGCGATTCCCCACCTGGGACGATCTTGCGGAGAAACTCGTCCCCTATGTCCAGGATATGGGATTCAGCCACATCGAGCTAATGCCCATAGCGGAGCATCCGTTTACCGGCTCATGGGGCTATCAGCCGCTCGGGTTGTTTGCACCGACGGCACGCTATGGGCCACCGGATGGCTTTGCGCGTTTTGTGGATGCCTGCCACCGGGCCGGTGTCGGCGTGATTATCGATTGGGTGCCAGCGCATTTCCCTAGCGACGAATGGGGCTTGGCGCGCTTCGATGGCACCGCACTCTACGAACACCAGGACCCGCGCGAAGGCTACCACCACGACTGGAACACCTACATCTACAATCTTGGCCGGCGGGAAATTTCCGGAACGCTGATCGCCAGCGCGATCTACTGGCTGGAGCACTTCCACGTCGATGGTCTGCGCGTCGATGCCGTGGCCTCCATGCTGTATCGCGACTACAGCCGTAAGGAAGGCGAGTGGATCCCCAACATCTACGGAGGCCGGGAAAATCTCGAATCAATCGGCTTCCTGCAGCACTTGAACGCGGTGGTGCCGGAGCGCTGCCCGGGCGCAATCACCCTCGCCGAAGAGTTCGACGGCCTGGCCAGGTGTTACACGCCCTTCCTCCGAGGGCGGGTTAGGCTTCGACTACAAGTGGAATATGGGCTGGATGCACGACACCCTCCGCTACATGGAGAAGGATTCGATCCATCGCCGATGGCACCACAACGACTTCACCTTCGGGCTGATCTACGCATTTTCAGAACGCTTTGTCCTGCCGCTCAGCCACGACGAGGTGGTGTACGGCAAAGGCTCGCTGATCAACAAAATGCCGGGGGACCACTGGCAAAAATTCGCCAACCTGCGCGCGTATCTCGGCTTTATGTGGACACACCCCGGCAAGAAATTGCTCTTCATGGGAGGCGAGATCGCCCAATGGCGGGAGTGGAACCACGACGGCGAGCTCGACTGGTACCTGCTGGATCATCCGCCCCACCGCGGTGTGCACCGGCTGGTTCGCGACCTGAACGGCGTCTATGCCCGCGAGAAAGCGCTACATGAATACGACGCCTACCCCGAGGGTTTCCGTTGGGTCATCGGCGATGACAGCGACAACTCCGTTTTCGCCTATCTCCGCTTCGGCGGTGGAGAGGTCCCGCCCGTGCTGGTGGTCTGCAACATGACGCCCGTTCCACGCTCCGGTTACCGCATCGGCGTGCCGCACTCCGGCTGGTGGCAGGAGATCATGAACACCGACGCCGCCTGGTACGGCGGCTCCGATATGGGCAACCGTGGGGGTGCGGAAACGCAATCCGTCCCATCGCACGGTCAGCCGCAATCCCTGGAACTGCTATTGCCGCCACTGGCTACAGTGTTGTTCCGGCCCACCTTTGAAGCCCGGTAAGCCGTACCCGCTCGGGGCAACCTGGGACGGGCTTGGCGTGAACTTCGCCGTCTTCTCCCAGCATGCCGAGCGTATAGAGCTATGCCTATTCGATCCCTCTGGCCGGTGTGAGGGCGCACGCCACGACCTGCCCGAGTTGACCGACCAGATCTGGCACGGCTATTTGCCCGACGTGGCTCCGGGCACGGCGTACGGGTTTCGTGCGCATGGCCCGTATCACGCCGCCGAAGGGCATCGGTTCAACCCATACAAACTGTTGCTGGACCCATATGCCCGCACCTTAACCGGAACGCTCCTCTGGTCGGATGCCCTCTATGGCTATCGCACCCACTCGCACCGTACGGATGCCTCCTACGACCGGAGGGACAGCGCTGCCTTCGCGCTGAAGGCGTCGGTCACGCACGACGACTTTGCCTGGGGCGACGACCGTTCCCCCGACACCCCATGGAACGACACGGTCATCTACGAGGGGCACGTCAAGGGGCTGACCTTCCTGCACCCGGAGATCCCGCCCGAACAACGCGGGAAGTTCGCCGGACTGGGCCATCCGGCGATTATCACGCATCTGCGCCGTCTCGGCATTACGGCCATCGAGCTGATGCCGATCCATGCCTTCATCAACGGCCGCGCCCTGATCCGTCGCGGTCTTTCCAACTACTGGGGCTACAATTCAATCGGCTTTTTCGCGCCCCACCCCGCCTATGGCACTGCCAACGAACTGCGCGGCGCCATCCGCCGCCTGCACGCGGCGGGGATCGAAGTGATCCTGGATGTGGTTTATAATCATACCGCAGAGGGCCCCGAGGACGGACCCACGCTCAGCTTCCGCGGCCTCGACAACACCAGCTATTATCAGCTTGATCCCCGCGACAGGCGCCGCTGCATCAACCACACGGGCTGCGGCAACACCCTAAACCTGACACACCCGCGCGTGCTGCAGATGGCTATGGATTCGCTGCGCTACTGGACCACGTCATTTCACGTCGATGGGTTCCGTTTCGATCTCGCCCCGACGATGGGACGTGAAGCACACGGCTTCGATCCAGGCGCCGGGTTCTTCGACGCCGTTGCCCAAGATCCCATTCTCTCCCGGGTAAAGCTGATCGCCGAGTCATGGGACCTCGGCCCAGGAGGTTACCAGGTCGGACGCCACCCGCCCGGCTGGGCGGAATGGAACGACAGATTCCGCGATGGGCTGCGGCGCTATTGGAAGCATGAACCGGGGCGAAGGCCGGACTTCGCAGCACGGCTTGTAGGCTCTGCGGACCTGTTCGCCCCCGGCGGGCGGCGGCCCTGGGCCTCAGTTAACTATGCCGCTTGCCATGATGGGTTCACCCTCACTGATCTGCTTAGCTACGAGCACAAACACAACGAAGCCAATGGAGAAGGCAATCGCGACGGCACCGACGCAAACTGGTCCTGCAACTGGGGCCATGAAGGCCCTACGAGCGATCCCACGATCAACGCCATGCGTGACCGTGTCCGCCGCGCCATGCTGGCTTGCGTATTCTTCGCCGAGGGCACCCCGATGCTCCTGGCAGGCGATGAGTTCGGGCGCACTCAGCAAGGCAACAACAACCCGTACTGCCAGGACAACGAAATCTCCTGGCTGGACTGGGAACTGGCGGCCAAGAACCAGCCTCTGACCCGCTTCGTCCTACGGCTGATAGAACTGCGCCGGCGCTATCCGGTCCTGCGCCAACCCCAATTCCTTTACGGCCGCAATGTGATCCTTCCCGGGTTGCTGGATATCGAATGGTTTGGCCCCAGCGGCCGGCCACTGACACCAGACGCGTGGAACAACCCCGCCCAATCCGCGTTGGTGTTGCGCCGTGCCTCGGTCACCGAGGACGGGGCCGTACAGTGTGCCACTTGGCTGCTCAACCCGGCCCCGGAGGACCTTGTGTTTTTGCTCCCACCCCCGGCGCTGCCGCTCCGCATGATGTTGAACAGTGCCGACCCTGAGATGCCGGAGCATGAGGTTGAACGCGCCGAGCTGATGGTCCCGGCGCGCAGTACGATCCTCCTGCTCGCCGAGGTGAGTGAATGATACCAGAACAAACTCCCCCTCCCCTTGCGGGAGAGGGCTGGGGGGAGGGGTCGAAGCGGGGGCCGCCGGCATGACCCCCGACCTGGCGTTTGGCGCCACTCTGCTCGGCAACCGCCGTACCCGCTTCCGCCTCTGGGCACCGGCGCGAACCCGCGTCTCGGTTGCCATTGAAGGTAGTCCGACGGTTCCCATGCGCCGCGACGGCGAATGGTTCGAAGCAGAGGCCGAATGCGGTGCCGGTGCGCTCTACCGTTACGTACTGCAGGACGGGATGCAGGTGCCGGACCCGGCCTCACGCTTTCAGCCGCAGGACGTGCACGGACCGAGCCAGGTGGTCGATCCGCATGGATACCGATGGCAGAACCCCGGCTGGCGCGGACGTCCGTGGAACGAAACCGTCCTTTATGAACTTCATGCCGGGTGCTTCGGCGGATTTCGCGGTGTTGCCGAGGAATTGCAGCGGCTCAAGGAACTGGGGATCACCGCCGTTGAACTGATGCCGGTCGCGGACTTTCCCGGCCGGCACAACTGGGGCTACGACGGAGTGCTGCCGTTTGCGCCGGATTCTGCCTATGGCACCCCGGAGGAACTCAAAGGGCTGATCGATCAGGCCCATGGCCTCGGCCTGATGATGTTCCTGGACGTCGTCTATAACCACTTCGGGCCGGACGGGAACTACCTCGGCCTCTATGCCCCCAGCATGTTCCGCGAGGATATCCACACTCCCTGGGACGGAGCCATCAATTTCACCCGCCGCGAGGTGCGGCAGTTCTTTGCCGCCAACGCGCTGCACTGGCTGACCGAATACCGGTTCGATGGCCTCCGCCTGGATGCCGTGCACGAGATTATCGATCCAGGTTGGCTGGACGAAATGGCCGACGAGGTTCGCCGCAGGCTGGAACCGGACCGGCACGTCCACCTGGTGCTAGAGAACGAGAAGAACGAAGCAAGCCATTTGCGCCGCGACTTCGACGCGCAATGGAACGACGACGGCCACCACGCTTTCCACGTCCTGCTGACGCATGAGGATCGCGGCTACTACAAGGATTACGCGGATGCAGGGTCCGCCGCCCTCGCCAAGGTGCTCGCCGAAGGTTTCTTCTTTCAGGGCCAACAGTCATCCCACCGCGGACGCGCGCGCGGCACCCCCAGCGCCGATCTGCCCCCAACCGCGTTCGTGCTGTTCCTGCAAAACCACGATCAGGTCGGCAACCGCGCCTTTGGCGAGCGGCTAACGCAACTCGCCGATCCCGCGGCGCTAGAGGCTGCCATCGTCGCCCAGATGCTGTGCCCGCAGATCCCGATGCTGTTCATGGGGGAAGAAGAGGCCTCCCGCACGCCCTTCCTGTTTTTCACCGACCATAACCCCGAACTCGGCCAGGCCGTGCGGGAAGGCCGCCGTCGAGAGTTCTCCCATTTCCCCGAGTTTTCCGACCCCGCCAAACAGCAGCAGATTCCCGATCCCAATTCGCCGGAGACCTTTGCAGCTTCGATCCCCCAGCCCGACCCGGAGCGAGCTGCCGCACGCCGGGAGCTGTACCAGCGCCTGATCGCGATCCGTATGCGGGAAATCGCTCCCTACCTGGAGCAGACTCTGGGCGATTGACGCCCAACCGCTCGGAAGCGCAGCCGTCGTTGCGCGCTGGCACTTGCACCACGCCGGCGTGCTGACGCTGGCAGTGAACCTTGGTCCGGCCGCGGTTTCCATCCGCCCACCCAAGGGCCGGCTATTGTTCGCCGCCCCGGACGAGGCGGGCGGGCGCGCCGAAGCCGGCGAACTGCTCGGCCGCGTAGCCGTCGCATTCCTGGACCCCAACCGATGACTGACGCGTTGCACAGGCTAGCGGAAGCCGCCGGTTTGCAGATCCGATGGGACAACTATGCCGGCGAACCTCGGACGGTGCAGCCGGACGCGCTGCGGGCGGTACTTACCGCGCTCGGCTACCCTTGCACCAACGCCGCCCAGATTAGGGAAAGCCTCGCCCGCCTGGCACCGGCAGAAGGACTGGATGCGCTACCACCGCTGATTACAGCCCGAGTTGGTGCCCCGATCCAGCTCTCCGCCGCTGAACAGCCCGCAAAGCTGCTTCTGGAATCCGGGACAACCCTGGACCGCGCACTTCAGGACAATACGCTCGCCCCCGTCTCCGACCCCGGCTATCACCGCCTGCTCATCGGCGACCGTGAAATCGTGCTGGCGATCGCACCTGAACACGCTCCCCGCCTCGGCCGCCGAGTCTGGGGCATTGCGACACAGGTCTATGGCCTGCGCCGGTCGGGCGATGGCGGGATTGGCAATACGGCGGCGGTCGCCGAGTTCGCCGAAGCGGCCGCCGCTCGCGGGGCCGACCTGCTCGCGCTCAGCCCCATGCATGCGCTGTTCGCCGCCAGGCCCGATCACTACGGACCCTATTCCCCCTCCAGCCGTTTGTTCCTCAACCCGCTGCTCGCGAGCCCCGAACTCGTCCTCGGACGCGGAGCGGTCGCCGCCGCGGGCCTCAACGAGGAATTCGCACGGCTGGAACACACGGAACTGATCGATTGGCCGAAATCGACCGCGGCCAAGATGCGGCTATTCCGGATCTTGTTCACGCGCCTCTTCCTGAACGCCGATGCCCCCGAGGCGATGCGCTCGGAATATTTGCAGTTCGAAGCCGAAAGCGGGCCGCTGCTCACCGGCCACGCTTGCTTCGAGGCTTTGCAGGCGGAGCAACTTGCACTGGACCCGAAGGCTGTGGACTGGCGGCACTGGCCCGCCGATCTGCGCGATCCCGAGAGCGCGGCTGTGGCCGCGTTCGCCCAGGCCCACCACCACGACGTTTCGTTTCATGTCTTTTTGCAGTGGATCGCGGAGCGTTCGCTGGCGGCGGCACAGGATCGGGCGCGGCGCGCCGGGATGGGGGTCGGGCTGATCGCGGATATGGCGGTGGGCATGGATCCCGCGGGCAGCCACGCATGGAGCCGGCAGAGCGATATTCTGAGCGGGCTAACGATCGGGGCGCCGCCCGATCTGTACAGCCCCAACGGCCAGCAATGGGGGATTACCACGTTCTCGCCGGCGGCGCTGCGGACCACCGGATATGCCCCATTCCTTGCAACTCTTCGAGCTAGCCTGCGCAACGCCGGCGGTATTCGCATCGACCATGCGATGGGCCTGCAGCGCCTCTGGCTGGTGCCCGAGGGCGCCTCGCCGGCCGATGGCGCCTATCTGCGATATCCGCTGACCGATCTGCTGCGGCTGCTCGTGCTCGAGGCCGACCGGCATCATGCTATCGTGGTCGGCGAGGACCTCGGCACGGTTCCCGAAGGCTTTCAGGAAGCGCTGGAAGCCCATGGTGTGTACGGAATGCGGGTGCTGTGGTTCGAAAAGGACGGTGACCGCTTTGTCCCGCCCGATCGTTGGACCCGCGGCGCGATGGCCATGACCACGACCCATGACCTGCCCACAGCGGCCGCCTGGTGGACCGGCGCCGACATCACCCTGCGTGCCGAGTGTGGTGTTCTCAGCAAGAACCAGCGCCGGGAGGAGCTTGAGCAGGAGCGGTCAGGGGAGCGGGAAGCGCTTTGGGCCGCGTTCTCCGATGCTGGCGTTGCTGAGGGTGACAAACCGAATGGTCCTGCTCTGTTCGTCGATGCGGCCGTGCGCTTCGTGACACGGACCAACTCGGAAATCGCGCTATTGCCGCTGGAGGACATTCTCGAGCAGGAAGAACAGCCCAACCTGCCAGGCACAATCGATCAGCACCCGAACTGGCGTCGGCGGTATCCCCAGTCGGTGGCTCAGGTTCTGAACGGTGCCACAGTCAATCGGCGTGTGGCAGCGGTTGCTGATGACCGGCCACCCTCACCCGCACTTGGCGTGCTGCGCGGGCCGGCCTCCCCCGCCTAGCGAGAGAGGTAATGTGGGACGTACCGCTTATTCCTGCGATTTTTATTAAAAAACACCACCATGTGGGCGGGCCGTCGATTTCGGCGAAGCTTAGACCCAGAGCAGGTTCATGATGACTGGAAAAGGCCTCGCCATGCTCACCTCTCCCGCTTCTGCGGGAGAGGTCGGCGCGCGCAGCGCGCCGGGTGAGGGCGCCTACGCCTCATGCCAAGTCCGGCCATCTCGCTCAATGAGAGCAATGGCAGCAGTCGGCCCCCAGCTCCCCCCCGCGTAGTGCTTGGGAGGGTCGCCGCGGGCGGACCAGGCTTCAATGATCGGTTCCACCCAGCCCCATGCGGCTTCGACCTCGTCGCGGCGCATGAACAGAGTGGCATTGCCCCGGACCGTGTCCATCAGCAGGCGTTCATACGCGTCGGGATAGCGCATCCCGAAAGTCTTCTCGAAACTGATGTCGAGGCCCGTCGGGGTCAGCCGCAGTCCCCCGGGGCCGGGCTCCTTGGTCATCATCTCCAGCCGCATACCTTCCTCTGGCTGCAGGCGGATGACTAGGCGGTTCGGTTCCAGCCCCGCCACCGCGGGCGGGAAGATCGAGAAGGGCAGGGCACGGGACCTGCACCACGATCTCAGAGACTTTCTGCGGCAGCCGCTTGCCGGTGCGCAGATAGAACGGGACGTTGGCCCAACGCCACGTTCGGACCTCGGCCTTCAGAGCCACGAAGGTCTCGGTCGGGCTGTTCGAGCCGCCCAGGTCGTCGACGTAGCTGGGCACAGGCTTTCCGCCCACCGCGCCGGCGGTGTACTGCCCGCGCACCGTAAGCTGCGGAATTTCATGCGGTTCCATCGGACGCAGCGCGCGCAGCACCTTCAGCTTTTCATCCCGCACCCGGTCCGCATCCAGGGAAACCGGCGGTTCCATAGCCATCAGGCAGAGGCACTGCAGCAGGTGGTTCTGCACCATATCCCGTAGCGCCCCGGCATGGTCGTAATAGTCCGCGCGCCCCTCCAACCCCACGGTTTCGGCCACCGTGATCTGCACGTGGTCGATGGTGTCGGTGGTCCAGATCCGCTCAAAGATCGTGTTGGCGAACCGTAGCGCGAGCAGATTCTGGACGGTCTCTTTGCCGAGGTAGTGGTCGATGCGATAGGTCTGGTTCTCGGCGAATACTTGGCCTACTTCATCGTTGATGGCCCGGGCGGATTCGAGGTCATGGCCGATGGGCTTTTCCAGCACCACGCGCGATTTCGGGCTCGCCAGCTCATGGCTGCCGATGTTGCGGCAGATGCGGCCGTAGAGGGCGGGCGCGGTCGCCAGATAGAACACGCGCACCCGGTCGGGATCGAGCTGTTCCTTCAGCGCGTCCCAGCCGTGGCCGTCGGGCTTCGCGGCGTCGAGCTGGACATAAAAAAGGTGGCGCAGGAAGCGATCCATTGTGTCCTCGTCCAGCGCCTCGGGCGAGACGTGCTGTTCGAGCGCGGCGCGGGCCCGGTTGCGGAAGGCAGCATCATCGAGGTCGGACCGGGCAGCGCCGAAAACGCGCGAGCCTTCCGGCATCTGCTCATCGCGGAAGCGCCAGAACAGGGCCGGCAGCAGCTTGCGTAGTGTCAGGTCGCCGGTGGCGCCGAACACCACGAAATCGAACAGCGCGACCGGAATGATCTTGGCTACCATCAGCGATATCCTTGCTTACGCCGAGCCTTCATATGGGCGGTTTGTACAGCTGAACACCCGTCCGCAGCCCCTTGCATAATCCGCGCCTTAAGGCTTGGTTGGCGCGATGCCCCGTTTTTCCGCTGCCACGCTGGTTCGCGAGGCCCTGACCGGCAACACCGGCTGGACCCAGCAGTGGCGTCAGGCGGCGCCGAAGGGCCAATATGACGTGCTGATTATCGGTGGCGGCGGACATGGCTTGGCGACTGCTTACTATCTGGCCAAGGAGCATGGGCTGACGAACGTCGCAGTGCTGGAGAAAGGCTGGATCGGGGGCGGAAACACTGGGCGGAACACCACGATCATACGGTCCAATTATCTGTGGCCGGAAAGCCAGTCGATCTACGAGCACTCGCTTAAGCTTTGGGAAACGCTGTCCCGGGAGCTGAATTACAACGTGATGTATTCACCCCGCGGGGTGCTGATGCTCGCGCATAACCATCACGACGTGATCGTGGGTAAGCGGCACGTTTATGCCAACCAGCTCTCCGGCATCGACAACGAATGGGTGACGCCGGAGCAGGCGAAGGCGTTTTGCCCGATTTTGAATACGTCGAAGAACATCCGGTATCCGGTGTTGGGCGCCGCGTTGCAAAGGCGGGGCGGCACGGCGCGGCACGACGCGGTGGCGTGGGGCTATGCCCGAGCGGCGGACACTCGGGGCGTCGATATCGTGGAAAACTGCGAGGTGACGGCGATCAGGCGCGATGCTGTCGGGGCGGTAACGGGCGTGGACACGACGCGGGGCGAGATCCACGCCACGCGGATAGGGGTGGTAACTGCCGGCCACACGAGCGTGCTGATGGCAATGGCCGGCGTTCGCATGCCGCTCGAGAGCTATCCGTTGCAGGCGCTGGTCTCCGAGCCGGTGAAGCCGGTTATGCCTTGCGTGGTGATGTCGAACGCCATTCACGCTTACATGTCGCAGTCCGACAAGGGTGAGATTGTGATTGGCGCCGGCACGGATGCCTATACCTCGTACAGCCAAGCGGGCGGGTTGCACATTCCGGAGCAGACGCTGGAAGCGGTATGCGAACTGTTCCCGACGCTGCGCCGGCTGCGCATGCTGCGGAACTGGGGCGGCATCGTGGATGTCACGCCTGACCGCTCGCCGATTATCGGGACCACGCCAGTGCCGGGACTGTTCGTGAACTGTGGCTGGGGGACAGGGGGGTTCAAAGCGACGCCCGGGTCTGGGCATGTGTTTGCGCACACCATCGCCACCGGCGTGCCACATCCAATTGCGGCGCCGTTTGCACTGGAGCGGTTCCATACCGGGCGGCTAATCGATGAGGCGGCGGCGGCAGCGGTGGCGCATTGAACGGGAACCGCCGATGAATGCAGAGCACCCTACATGTCACCTCTCCCGCTTTGCGGGAGAGGTCGGCGCGCGCAGCGCGCCGGGTGAGGCGGCGCTGCTCCCATGACTCGGAAAGACCCCACCGGCAATGCTGCTGATTCATTGCCCCTTTTGTAATATGGACCGGCCGGAGATTGAATTCCGCCATGCCGGCCAGGCGCACGTGGCCCGCCCAGACCCTGCGGCGGCCTCAGACGAGGAATGGACCGCTTATCTTTATCTCCGCGACAACCGGAAGGGCCGTCACACCGAGCGCTGGTGTCATGCGCATGGCTGCGGACGGTACTTCAATGCGGTGCGTGACACAGCAACTGATCAGATCGCCGCCACTTATCGTCCCAGCGATCCTGCTCCATGAGCCGGTTCCCCGAGGGTGGGCGGCTCGATCGCTCCCGCACGCTTCGCTTCAGCTTCGATGGCCGGTCGTTTGAAGCGCATCCCGGCGACACACTAGCTTCGGCACTACTCGCGAGCGGCGTCCTTTTGATGGCGCGCTCGTTCAAGTACCACCGGCCGCGCGGCCCAATCGCCGCGGGTGCAGAGGAGCCCAACGCCCTGATGACGGTCGCGACGGGTGCGCGCCACACCCCCAACATGCGGGCGACGCAGGTCGAGGTTTACGAGGGGCTGCAGGCGTTTTCGCAGAATAAGTGGCCGTCGCTGCAATTCGATGCCGGCGAGGTTGCCGGGCTCGCCGGGCCGCTGCTTTCTTCGGGGTTCTACTACAAGACGTTCATTGGTCCCGGCCGCGCCTGGCAGCGCGTTTACGAGCCGCTGATCCGGCGCGCCGCAGGCCTGGGCTCCGCGCCTCGCGGGCCCGATCCCGACGTCTATACTCAGCGTTATGTTTTCTGCGACGTGCTGGTAGTTGGTGGCGGAGCGGCCGGGCTCTCCGCCGCCGGGGCCGCCGCGGAGTCAGGGGCGCAGGTCATCCTGGCCGACGAACAGCCGGAGCTGGGCGGGGGGCTGCTGGCCGAGCGCACCGCCGAGATTGACGGTGCGCCCGCTATCGCATGGCGGGACGAGATGTGCGCGCGTCTCGCGGCACGGGCGAATGTCCTCATTCTCACTCGTACCACGGTCTTCGGGTATTTTCTGCAGAACTTTCTTGGCCTTACCGAACGCCTGACCGATCATCTGGCTGAGAAGCCGCTGGGTCTGGCGCGGGAGCGGCTATGGAAGGTGCGGGCGAAGCACGTTGTCCTGGCCACCGGGGCAATCGAACGGCCGTTGGTATTCGGTAATAACGACCGCCCCGGTGTGATGCTTGCGAGTGCCGTGCGGGAATACGTCAACCGCTACGCCGTCCGCCCGGGCACGCGGGCGGTGCTGTTTGTCGCTGACGACAGCGGCTACGCGGCCGCCCGCGACCTGAGCGCTGCTGGCGTGACCATCGCTGCCGTTGCCGACCTGCGCGACGCAGCTGGCTGCGATACCACCGGACTGCCGGTGCACTTCCGCACCATCGTCGCCAACACGACCGGCCATCTGCGGATAACCGGTGCCGTCTTACGCGGCGCGACCGCGGCCCGGGTTCCATGCGATCTGGTGCTGATGGCCGGCGGGTGGACGCCGTCGCTGCACTTGTTTTCGCAATCGCGCGGGAAGCTGGTGTTCGATGAGGCGCGCCACACGTTCCTGCCCGGCGAGGCGACGCAAGCGCTCACATGCGCTGGCGCCTGCCGTGGGCTTGCGGGCCTGGAGGCCTGCATCAACGATGGGTTTGACGCGGGAACGCGAGCGGCTGATGGAAGCGCGCGCACCAGTGTGACCGTCGCCAGGGACCTTATCCCCACCGCCGGGCACCAGGGGGCGATCCCGGGCGCCTCAGAGCACCACGCCTTCGTCGATTTCCAGAACGATGTCACCGTCGCGGATATCGGCCTCGCGGTGAGCGAAGGCTTCCGTTCCATCGAGCATGTCAAACGCTACACGACTACCGGGATGGCGACGGATCAGGGCAAAACGTCCAATGTCAATGCCCTGGCCATAACCGCGGAGACGCTTGGCCGCCCGGTCCCCCAGGTAGGGCTGACCACGTTCCGGATGCCTTACACGCCGGTGACGTTCGGCGCCTTCGCCGGGCACGCGCGCGGCGATCAGTTCGAGCCGGTGCGCCAGACCCCCATGCATGAACAGGCCGTGGCGCTCGGCGCGGTGTTCGAGGATGTGGGGCAGTGGAAGCGCGCCCATCACTTCCCCCGCTCCGGCGAGAACGAACGGCAAGCAGTCGCACGGGAGTGCCAGGCCGCGCGCCAGGCCGCGGGCCTGTTCGACGCCTCGACTTTAGGCAAGATCGAGGTGGTCGGTCCCGACGCCGCGGAGTTTCTGGACCGGATCTACACCGGCAGCTTCGCCCGGTTGGCATCCGGGCGCTGCCGCTATGGGCTAATGCTGAATGAAGCCGGGTTTGTGATGGACGATGGAGTCGTCGCGCGCCTCGCGCCGGACCGGTTCCATGTCACAACGACGACGACAGGCGCCGCCCGGGTGCTTTCGCACATGGAGGATTACCTCCAGACCGAATTCACCCGCCTGCAGGTATGGCTGACGTCGATTACCGAACAGTACGCGGTGATTGCGGTGCAGGGGCCGCGCGCCCGCGACGTTGTCAGTCCGCTGCTGGAGGGTGTCGATCTTGCATCCTTTCCGCACATGAGCGTGGTGGAGGCGCGTGTCTGTGGCGCGCCGGCACGCCTGTTCCGCGTCAGCTACACTGGCGAACTGGGATATGAAATCAATGTGCCCGCGGATTTCGGCGCGGAGGCGTGGAACTCGGTCGCGAAAGCGGGCGAGCATCATGGCCTAACGCCCTATGGGACCGAAACGATGCATGTGCTTCGTGCGGAGAAGGGCTACATCGTGGTCGGGCAGGATACCGATGGCACGGTGACGCCCGAGGATCTTGGCATCTCCTGGGCCATAGGTAAGTCCAAGCGGGACTTCGTGGGTGCCCGTTCCCTTCGTCGCCGCGACCTCATCGCCCCCGGCCGGATGCAACTTATGGGGCTGCTGACCGAGGAGCCAGGGTTCGTGTTGGACGACGGCTGCCAGCTCGTTGCCGCCCCGAATGGGCATGAACCGCTTGGGCACGTGACATCATCTTACTTCAGCGCGGCGCTTGGGCATTCGATTGCGCTGGCCCTGCTCGCCGACGGACGGCGGCGCACAGGCGAGATAGTCCGCGTTCCTGCTCCGCGCGGTGGCACCTATGCCCGAGTGGTGTCACCGGTGTTCTACGATCCGGAGGGGACGCGCCTGCATGGCTGAACTGGTCGCGCTGCCGTCGCAGGATCGATTTATTCTACGTGGCGCGGCCTGCCTGGAGTTCGGGCTTGGCCTGCCGGGCGGATCCTGCCGCGCGACCGGGGACTGGGCGTTGTGGCTCGGGCCAGATGAATGGCTGCTGCTGGCCGAGGCAGGGGCGGGCGCGGCTTTGGAGGCGCGGGTCGGCGAAGCGGCAGCGGGTCGTGCTTATGGGCTGGTCGATGTCTCGCACCGCGAGGTTGCGATGCAGATTGCCGGTGCGGATGTTGCTAACGTGCTTAACGGCGGTGTGCCGCTGGATTTGTCGGAGAAGGCGTTTCCCGTGGGGATGTGCACCCGGACGGTGTGCGGCAAGGCGGAGATCATTCTGTGGAGGCGCGGGGTGGATAGCTGGCGGATCGACGTGGCACGGTCCTATGCCGGTTACGTGCGGGGGTTGCTGGGTGCCGTTGCCGCGTGCGACGGGACTCCGCTGTTTGTGCGGGCCGGCGGTAAAACATCCGATAACGGGCGCCAACGGACCTAGGGACATGCTGACGCGAACGCAAATCGATAGCTACAACGGGACCGGGGCCATTGTCGTCCCGGACGTCCTCTCGACCCACGAGCTGAGCGAGCTGCGGCGCGTGACCGATGATTTTGTGGAACGTGCCCGTGGCCTTACCGGACATACCGAAGTTTACGACCTGGAGGACAGCCATACGCCCGAGGCGCCTCGCGTGCGGCGGATCAAGGCACCCCACCTGCACCACCCCGCCTACGCGCGGCTGGTCAGACATCCCCGGATCGTGGGTGTTCTGCAGGACCTGTGGGGGCCGAATATCCGCTTCGATACCTCGAAGCTCAACCTGAAGTCCGCGGGGTTTGGAGCTGCGGTGGAGTGGCACCAGGACTGGGCGTTCTATCCGCACACAAATGACGACCTAGCCGCCGTGGGCGTGATGATGGACGACAAGGCGCTGGAGAACGGGCCGTTGCTGATCATCCCCGGCACCCATCGTGGGCCGGCGTTCGACCATCATGCCGATGGGGTCTTCTGCGGGGCGATGGATCCCTCGCGCGGCGAGGTCGATTACGGCAAGGCGGTGCCGCTGACCGGCCGGGCGGGGTCCATTACCGTGCATCACGTGCGAACGGTGCACGGCTCGGCGCCGAACCTGTCGGACCGTGACCGGCGTTTGCTGCTGTTCCAGTTTCGTGCCGCCGACGCTTGGCCGCTGCTCGGGTTCCCGGAAGGGATCGGCGCGTTCGATGCGCTAATGGTGGCGGGGGAGCCAACGCTGGAGCCGCGGCTGGCACCGGTGCCGGTGCGGCTGCCGCTGCCGCCGGCGGCGCTCCAAGGGTCAATCTATGAGAACCAGAAGGGGCTGCGGTCGAGGGTACTTTCGGGGCAGGTGAATTACGCTGCGTCTCGAACCGTCACCTCCAACCGCTTGCCAAGATTCCTGAGCGCCGCCTCCACTTGCCCGATATGACTGCGGTGCAGCGGATCGCGCAACCGTCGCACCGCCTTCTCATCCAGGCCAAGGCGGCGGCCCAACTCCACGTTGCTAATCCCCTCTGCCAGCATCGCCTCGTGCAGCGCAAGCTTAGCCGCTTCTAACACCGGGACGACCGCGATGGGTCGTCCACGCGCGGGAGAGGGGACCGGCAACGGACGGCCTGAATCCGTGTAAAAGCTAAGTGCGGTCACGAGTGCGTCCTCGGCCCGCTCGTGGGCGTCGGTTTCGGTGTCGCCCTCAGTGCTCGCTTCTGGCACATCGAGGAAGGTGACCGTGAACCCTCCTTCGGGCTGCCGCTCCATGTCATAGGGGTATGCGTAACGCATTAGACTAGCTAGGTTACACCTCCAGATCGGCTTCGGTCAGCCCAAGCTGCTTGAGGTTGGCCCGGAACGTGCCGGTCTTCAGATCTTTCGCATGCCGCGGCACGACCGTGCCGCGACCGTTCAGTGTGACTTTCGCATGTCCGCCGCCTTCCCGCTCCTCGAGTACCCACCGCGCTTCGTGGCGAGGCGCCGAAGCCGACGGAGGAGGTCGGCGGTTTTCACGGCGCATGTGTCGGACTTTTTTGTCCGAACGTCAAATCTTCATTACGGCTGGTATTAAGTTGCCGCCTGCAACACCTCTTCCGCCTCAAGCCAGGCGGTTTCTGCCGCGGCAATATCGCGCGTGATCGCGGCGAGGCGCGCCTGGGCTGCCACGACTTCGTCGGCGTGGCTGCCGGTATAAAGGGCCGGATCGGCCAGTATTTGTTCAATCCGCGTCTTTTCGGCGGTGAGGCGTGCGATTGCCGCCTCGGCGTCGCGCGCGCGTTTGCGCACTGGTGCCAGAGCCGCGCGTGCCTCTGCTTTCTCCCGCCGCTCATCTCGCCGGCTGGTCTGTTCCTCGCGGCCAGACGCACGGCTGCTTTCGGCCAACATCGCCCGGTATTCGTCGAGATCACCGTCGAATGGCCGTACTGTGCCGTCTGCGACCAGGAGCAGACGGTCGGCCACCAGCTCGACCAGATGCGGATCGTGGGTGATCAGCAGCACCGCGCCTTGAAAATCGGCGAGCGCTTTCACCAGGGCCTCGCGCGCGTCAATGTCCAGGTGGTTCGTCGGCTCGTCGAGCAGCAGAAGTTGCGGCGCGTCGCGCGTGGCCAACGCCAGAAGCAGCCTGGCCTTTTCACCGCCGGAAAGGTTGGCGACCGCCGTTTCGGCCCGGTCGGCGTCCAATCCAAAGCGCGCCAGTTGTGCCCGCACCGCGGTGGCATTTGCGCGGGGCAGTGCCCGGCTCAGGTGATCGAGTGGCGCCTCGTCCTCCATCAGCTCATCGGTCTGGTGCTGGGCGAAATAACCGACCCGCAGCTTTGGCCCGCGCCGCATCTCGCCGGACATCGGGTGCAACCGACCCGCCAAAAGGCGCGCGAGGGTCGATTTCCCGTTCCCGTTGGCGCCGAGCAGGGCAATGCGGTCGTCCATGTCTAGCGAAAGGGAGATGTTTCGCAGGACCGGAGTACCGTCGTAACCGACCGAAACGCGGTCCAGCGCCAGGATCGGCGGAGCAATTCGCGGCGGCTCGGGGAAGTCGAAACGGGGTGGGGCTTCCTCGACTACGGCTTCGATCACTGGCAGGCGTTCGAGGGCCTTGATCCGGGATTGGGCCTGTCGTGCCTTGGTGGCTTTGTATCGAAACCGGTCGATGAAGGACTGGATGTGCGCGCGTTCGGCGGTGATGCGCTCGGCTGCGCGGGTCTGCTGCAGGGCGCGCTCGGTGCGGATGCGGACGAATTCGTCGAAGCCTCCGGGGGTCAGGGTGATTTTGCCTCGTTCCAGATGAGCGATTGCCTCCACGGCGCGGTCCAGCAGACCGCGGTCATGCGAAACGATCAGAGCCGCGCCGGGGAAACGCGCGAGCCAGGATTCGAGCCAGAGCGTCGCTTCCAGGTCCAGGTGGTTGGTTGGCTCGTCCAGCAGCAGGAGGTCGGGCGCGGCGAACAGCGCGGCAGCCAGGGCGACGCGCATGCGCCAGCCGCCGGAAAAGGAGGAAACGGGCTGTGCCTGGGCTGCGGGGTCGAAGCCCAGACCGGCCAGGATCGTGGCCACCCGGGCCGGCGCTGAGTCTGCGCTGATGGCCCGCAGACGCTCGTGGATTTCAGCCAGGCGCTCGGCGGGAGCCATTTCGGTTTCGGCAAGCAGCGCCAAGCGCTCCGGGTCGGCCTGGAGGACGACGTCGATCAGACTGTCGTCACCCTCTGGCGCTTCCTGGCGGACCTGGGCCACGCGGGCGCGCGTCGAGAGCCGGAGTTCTCCACCGTCGAGTGCAACATCGCCGGCGATGGCGCGGAGCAGGGTGGACTTGCCGGCCCCATTGCGGCCGACGAGGCCAATGCGGCGGCCCAGCTCGATGGTCAGGTCGGCGCCGTCGAGAAGAGTGCGGCCGCCGAGGCGGATGGTAGCATTGGAGATGACGAGGAGAGACATCGGTCGGGTTGCTGGATCAGGGAGGAGTGTTTAGCAACCTGGCAACAGCAAACCACGGGGTGGATCCACAACATGCCGGCTGAACGCACTCTTTCCATCATTAAGCCCGATGCTACCCGCCGGAATCTGACCGGCCGGATCAATGCTATGCTGGAGGAGGCCGAGCTGCGGATCGTCGCGCAAAGGCGCGTGTGGCTGACGGCAGCGCAGGCGGAGGCGTTCTATGCGGTGCACAGGGAACGGCCATTCTATCGAGGGTTGGTAGAGTTTATGACCTCAGGCCCAGTGGTGGTGCAGGTGCTGGAAGGGGAAAATGCCGTGGCCCGAAACCGGGAGGTAATGGGGGCAACGGATCCGGCCAAGGCAGCCGAAAGGACTATCCGCAAGCTGTTTGCCGAAGATATTGAGGCGAATTCGGTGCATGGGTCCGACAGCGCCGCGACAGCCGAAACGGAGATCGGCTTCTTCTTCGCTGAGGTGGATATCGTCGGGTAGGTCTCACCCAGCGCCCCGACTTCTTAGAGCGTGTCTTTGGATGAAGGTGGAACGGCCGGGGAGGGTGGTTTTCGGTTGGTCTCCTATGCCGGTAGAAATAGGGCCAAAGGAGACGCTGGCGGTCCGGGTTTCCCAGGGGGGCGCATGTGAAACTGGCCGCGGTGACGTTCGGAACAGAAGGTGATACGCGCCCGATCGCGACACTTTGTGGCGCGCTTCGCGACGCTGGTCATGACGTGATCCTGCTGGCCGCCGACGGAACATTGGGAAGCGCCCGCGACCTCGGCGTACCGCATGCGGCGTTGGCGGGCGACATCCGCGGCATGCTGCAACCCAAAGATGGCCGCGCATCGATCGTTTCGTGCAAGGCGAGCCTGAATGCGACTGCAAAGACGCTCTCCGGCGTCGCGAATGACAACGCGATGGCGTGGATGCGAAAGACGCTCGACCTGGCCGCCGGCTGCGACGCCGTCATCTGCGCCGGCCTCGCGGCCTTTATCGGTTTTTCCGTCGCCGAGAAGCTAGAGGTTCCTGCCCTCGGGGCCGGTATGATCCCGCTGACGCCGACCGCAGAGTTTCCGTCACCGTTCCTGCCTCCGCGGCGCGTGCCGCGTTGGCTGAACCGGTTCAGCCATCGCTTCGTCACGCAGATGTTGTGGCGGGCGTTTCGCCGGGCGACCAACGAAGCGCGGCGCAGAGTTTGCGGCTTGCCGCCTCGTACCAAGTTATGGTCGGCGCAACCGATGCTCTATGGCATCTCGCCGTGCCTGCTGCCGAAGCCCGCGGACTGGCCGTCGAATGCCTATATGTGCGGTCAATGGATACGGCCTGCGTCCCACTGGAATGCGCCGCGGCCGCTACGGGATTTCCTTAGCGCCGGAGAACCCCCGATCTATATCGGTTTTGGCAGCATGGTGGGCTTCGACCAACACGCCATGCGCGACGCGATTGTCGCTGCCGTTGCAAACCGCCGCGCGCTGTTCTACCCGGGCGGGAGCGGCACGCAGGAACTGAAGCTACCAAAGAACTTCTGTCTTATCCAAGACACTCCGCATGACTGGCTGTTTCGGCGGACGTCCCTGGTCATTCATCACGGCGGCTCGGGAACCACGCACTCGGCTGCGCGCGCCGGCGTCCCGTCGGTCGTGCTGCCATTCGCGGGCGATCAGCCTTTTTGGGCAGAGCGGTTGCGGCTGCTTGGGGTTGCGCCTGAAGCGATGAGCGGCCGTGATGTCGACGCGCACTCCCTGAAGCGTGCCATCGCGGCCGCCGAGACGACGGAGATGCGATATCGCGCAAAGGCGTTGGGCGAGAAGATGCGCGCCAAAGATGGCTTGGCATCGGCTGTTGCGGTTATCGAGTCGGTGGTTAATCCTCATGTTGATAGACGGCGTGACGTGATCACTCGACAGCGTTCAGAGACAGCCTCTTAGACCAGGAAAACCGTCATCATAATCAAAACGAAGACAATAAACGCCGCCGTGGCAAATACGGCGCGGGTCCAAGAGAGCCAGAACCGCTGTCGGTCGGCCAGGAAAGCCTCTTCCAGGTCGGGGCCGGAAGCCGGCTGAGGACTTTGCGCCATGGCTATGAAATCCTATCGAGTATGGGCGGCGTTTAAGCCAGATTTTGCATATCCGGCAAGGGGTTGCGGAGCGCGGCCGCAATATCTGCGGGGCGGCCGGTACGTCCCGTTGCGACCAGCGCCAGGGCGAGCGGATAAAGACGATGTTCCTCGGCCAGCACGCGGGCAGCGAGCGTTTCTTCATCGTCGCCGGGCAGGACCGGCACGGCGGCCTGGGCAATAATCGGTCCCTCGTCCGTCGTCTCAGTCACGTAGTGAACGGTGCAGCCATGGATCTTCGCGCCGGCCGCCAACGCGCGCCGATGCGTGTCAAGGCCCGGGAAGGCAGGGAGCAGGCTGGGGTGGATGTTCAGCATGCGTCCGGCCCAGCACCGGACCAGGAGCGGTGTTAAGAGCCGCATGTATCCGGCAAGGCAGACGATCTCGATACCAGTCTCCCGGAGAGCGGCATCGATTGCAGCCTCGTGCGCGGCCCGGTCCTGCCCGAACGGGCGGTGCTCGATCACGCGCGGATTAGCAGCATAGCACAGGCCGGTTGCATCCGCGCGGTTGGATATGACGAGCGCGATCTCCGCCGGATAGTCCCGCGCTTGGGCGGCCCGGGTCAGGGCGGCGAGGTTGGAGCCGCGGCCGCTGATCAGCACGCCAACGCGACGCTTCATTCGGGCCAACCTTGTGGCAGATCAACTCTCACCGAGGCAGGTCCTTGGGAGGACGTGATCACACCCAAGGTCAACGGGCTCTCGCCCGTAACAGCGAGCGCCTCGGCGGCCGCCTCGGGGTCGGAGACCACGAGCGCCATGCCCACCCCGCAGTTGAAGACACGCAGCATTTCCGCGCTTGGGATGCCGCCGGTGCGAGCCAGCCATCCGAATACAGGCGGCACGGGCCAGTCGGATCGCAGTGCCGCCACGACGCCGTCGGGCAGTACGCGAGGCAGATTGCCAGGTATGCCGCCGCCCGTAATGTGCGCCGCCGCTTTGAGCAGCCCGGCCCGGTGAAGTGCCAGCACCGGTCGCGCGTAGATCCGGGTTGGCGTCAGCAGGGCCTCTGCCAACCGCTGGTGTGGAGCGAAGGGCGCGGGATCGTCCCACCGCAGCCCAGCCCGTTCCACCACGAACCGGACCAGGGAGAATGCGTTCGAATGCACGCCCGAGCTCGCCAGGCCCAGCACGGTATCGCCGGGCTCGACTTCCTGCGGGAGCAGAGAGCCACGTTCCGCAGCGCCGACAGCGAAGCCTGCGAGATCGTAGTCTCCGGGTTGATACATGCCTGGCATTTCGGCCGTTTCGCCGCCGGCGAGGGCGCAGCCCGCGATACGGCAGCCTTCGACGATGCCCCCGATCACATCACGCGCCTGCCCGACGTTCAGATGTCCGGTAGCCAAATAGTCCAGGAAGAGAAGCGGCTCGGCACCCTGTACCACGAGGTCGTTGACGCACATGGCAACCAGGTCGATGCCGACGGATCCGTGCTGCCCGGTGGCAATTGCAATGCGCAGCTTGGTGCCCACGCCGTCTGTGGTGGAGACTAGCACGGGATCGGTAAAGCCAGCGGCCTTCAGGTCGAACAGGGCGCCGAACCCACCGATACCGCCAATCTGCCCTGAGCGCGCGGTAGAGCGCGCCAGCGGCTTGATTGCCTCGACCAAGGCCTCACCCGCATTGATGTCCACGCCCGCCGCGCGGTAATGCGAGTCGTCGCTAGTGGTCATCGAGGTAACGCCCCTACTGATAGCAAAGCGCCCCCACTGCCGTTGCGCCGATGGCCGGGTCAAGCCCGGCCGTAATGCGGCGTGGCAATGTGGCGTATCAATTCGTCGCAAAACCCGATACTAGTTACGTTCCGAAGCGCGCGGAATGCGCCGGCAGGGCAAGCGGATCAAGGTGGCAGATACGATCATGAACCAAGCCGGCGTGCAGACCCGGAACCGCGACGATGCCTGATGCATCTGCCGCCGAGCGGCCCTACTCGTTTACTGTGCTGACGATCCCGAACGCTATCAGCTTCGCTCGCCTGTGCGCCGTGCCGTTGGCTTGCTGGCTGGTGATCGATCACATGCTGGCGGGCGCGTTCATTCTGTTCGTGCTCGCCGGAGCCTCGGATGCCGTGGATGGATGGCTCGCCCGCCGCAACGGCGGAGGCAATACCATCGGTGCCATTCTTGATCCGGTGGCTGATAAAGCGCTGCTCGTGACCATGTATGTGACGCTGGCGGCCATCGAGCAGATGCCGGATTGGCTGGCCATCCTGGTGGTATTCCGGGATCTTGTGATCGTCGGCGGGTTCGTCATTCTGGTGCTGATCGGCCATAGTCCCGGCGTCCGGCCGCTGTTTATATCGAAAGTGAACACCGCCCTGCAGATCATTCTTGTCGCTCTGACGCTGTTTCTCTCGGGCTTCGGCCTGGCGCAGCCGGCGGTGAGCCATGCCATGGATATCCTGACCTGGGTGGTGGCTGCGACCACGCTGGCATCAGGTGGTGCTTATGTCTGGCGGACAATGGCCCCGCCATGAGGTTTCTCCGCCGCCCGCCTGTTACCGAGCTGCCTGTCGAAGTCGTCGTCGATCCTCCCGAGCTACCGCCCGGGTCGCCGCCGCTACCGCCTGAGCCGAACACTCCGGCCGTTGCGCCGCCGCCGTTCTCGCTTCGCTGGCAGCCACTGGTGCTGGTGGCTGGGGTGGCAGTGGTTGCCTGGATCGGGTTGCAGTTGTTTGCCGGCATACTGGCGCCTTTCGTCACCGCGGGGGTGATTGCCTACGCGCTGGACCCTCCTACCACTCGCTTGGCTCGCCTCGGCCTGCCGCGTGGGGTTGCCGCGCTAGCCATGGTGCTGGCTATGATCGCGGCGGTCCTTTTATTCATTCTGCTGCTCTATCCTTTGATCCTGTCGCAGATCGGGCTCTTTCTCGGCCGGATCCCCCAATATGCCCAGTCGCTGCAGCACTGGGCGAACCAGATGGTGGCCGAACTTCAGCGTGACTTCGGCTCGGACGTTGTGAATGGGCGTCTGCGCGACCTGGTCAGTAGCCAGGCCGGCAACATGCTGACATTCCTGTCCTCCGCTCTTACCGGAGTGATCAGCAGTAGCTTTGCGATTTTCAATACCCTGACGCTGGCGGTGGTCACGCCCGTGGTGGCGTTCTATCTGCTGCGCGGCTGGCCGGGCATGATCGCCACGATCGACTCATGGCTGCCGCGGCGGTACGCCGGGGTGCTGCGGGCTCAGGCCAAGGAGGTGGATCGAATCCTGTCTGCCTGGGTGCGTGGACAGGCGCTCTGCTGCCTGCTGCTCGCGCTATTCTATGCACTTGCCTACACGCTCGCCGGTCTCGATCTGGGATTGATCGTGGGATTGATGGCGGGGGTGCTGTCGTTCATTCCGTATGTGGGCTCGATTACGGGAGGGATCACAGCCATAGCGTTGGCTCTCGCGCAGTTTCCGAGCTGGCGAGGCGTAATCGGCATCGGGGTGGTTTTGATCCTGGGGCAGGTTCTGGAAAATTATCTGATTTACCCCCGCTTCCTGGGGGACCGGGTTGAACTGCCGGCGGTTTGGGTCATTTTCGCGCTGTTTGCGGGTGGTGCCGCTTTTGGGTTTATGGGGGTCATGCTTGCAGTGCCGGTGGCGGCGACAATCGGGGTCTTGTGCCGTTTTTGGCTGCGTCGGTACCTGCGCAGTCCGCTCTATCTGGGGTAACGGGCGATGTCTGATGTGACCTTGGCAGCCGATAAATGGCAGGGGCCTGTGCTGAGCCTGCTTCGGTTCGCGGCAGGCTTATGTTTCCTGGAACATGGTATGTCCAAGCTGTTCGGTTTTCCCCCGTCGGCGGCATTCGCGCATGGTTTGCCGCCGATGTTATGGGCGGCGGGTATCATCGAACTGTTCGGGGGGGCACTGATCTGTATCGGCCTTTTCACTCGTCCGGCGGCTTTCATCGCCTCCGGTGAAATGGCGGTGGCCTATTTCACGGTACACCTGCCGAAAAGCCCGTTTCCCGCGCTCAATCAAGGCGATGCGGCCATCCTGTACTGCTTCATCTTCTTCTTCCTGATCTTCGCAGGAGCAGGACCGATCAGCCTGGACCGGCTGATCGGATCGCGGCGCTGACGGACGGGTGGCGGCAGCTCCCGCTTCCACTCGGGCACGAACCGGCATACAGCGCCGCCGATTTCGTGACCGCTCCTTCGAATGCCGAGGCTCTGGCATGGCTTAGCCGGGGCAGCAGCACTTGGCCGGACCGGCGCCTGGCGATCTGGGGCCCGCCAGGATGTGGCAAGACCCATTGCCTGCGCGTCTGGGCCGTTCAGTCCGGCACCGCTTGGCAAGACGGGCCTGGGTTGCGTGTCCCGCCTTCGCCGGCCACTGCACTGGCGATCGACGATGCCGATGCCGCCCCGGACCCGGAGGTGCTGCTGCACACGCTCAATCACGCCGCGGCTGCGGGGACGGCTTTGCTGCTGTCGGCGCGCCTGCGACCGGCGCGCTGGCCCGTCGGCCTGCCCGATCTAGTGAGCCGGCTGCGGGCGATTACGGCAGTCGAGATCCGACCGCCTGAGGACTCGCTTTTGCGCGCGCTACTCGCGCGGCTGCTGTCGGACCGTCAGCTCGCGATGCCTTCAGGGGTTCAGGAATGGCTGCTGCTCCGGTTGCCACGCACCGCGGCGGCACTGCGGGAGGCTGTGGCCCGGCTGGATCGCGCCCAGCTCGCGACGGGGCGCGCGATCACGCGCGGGCTGGCCGCAGCCATCGTGGCGGAGATGGACGACCCCGCCGAGCCCGCATAACATTGCGCCTGTCTGTCTGTAGGTATTGAAGCGGGAGGAGCCGATGTTCAAAGGGTCGCTGGTCGCCCTGATCACCCCCATGCATCAGGACGGCTCCGTTGACGAGAAGGCGTTTGCAGAATTCGTTGATTGGCAGATCACCGAGGGTAGCGCCGGCGTGGTTCCGGTCGGCACAACGGGGGAATCACCGACGCTGAGCCACGAAGAGCACCGGCGGGTTACCGAAGTCGCCATCTCGGTGGCGAAGGGCCGCGTTCCGGTGATCGCGGGCACCGGATCGAATAGTACGGAGGAGGCCATTTCGCTAACGCGCCACGCCAAGGAGGCCGGCGCCGATGCCGCCCTGTTGGTGACGCCCTATTACAATAAGCCGACCCAGGAGGGGCTATATCTCCATTTCAAGGCGATCGCCGACAGCGTAGATTTGCCGATCATCATCTATAACATCCCGCCGCGCAGCGTGGTCGACATGAGCGTAGAGACGATGGCGCGCCTGGTCAAGCACCCGAACATTATCGGGGTCAAGGACGCGACGGCGAATTTGGCGCGGCCGCTGTACACGCGGCGGGCCTGCGGTGCCGGTTTCTGCCAGCTCTCCGGTGAGGATGCGACTGCCGTGGCCTTCCTCGCCGCGGGCGGTGATGGCTGCATCAGCGTGACTGCCAACATTGCTCCGCGCCTGTGTAGCGAGATGCATGTGGCTTGGCAGGAGGGACGGGTGATCGAGGCGATATCTATCCAGGACCGGTTGTTGCCCGTGCATGATTCGCTGTTCTCCGAGACGAGCCCCGGCCCGGCGAAGTACGCCGCCAGCCTGCTGGGCAAATGCACCGAACGTTGCCGTCTTCCGCTGGCGCCACCATCCGAGGCGACGCGTCAGAAGGTGCGTGCGGCAATGAATGAGGCCGGAGTGTTGAACTGAGGCTGCGGCGGGCCATTTCTCCGCGTTCATGGCCGAAGGACGTAAAAAAGGGCTGATCGCGCACGGAATAGCGGCCCAGAACCGGAAGGCGCGGTTTGATTACACGATCAAGGACACCATTGAGGCGGGGCTCGTGCTGAAGGGGCCGGAGGTTAAAAGCCTGCGGCTTGGGCGGGCGAGCCTGAGCGACTCCTGGGCCGGCGAGCGCGACGGCGAGATGTGGCTGTTCAACATGTATATCCCCGAATACCAGGGCGGGGTGCTGTCGCGCTTCGAACCACGCGCCCCCCGTAAGCTGCTGCTGCATAGGAAACAGGTACGACAGTTGACGGGGGCGTTGACGCGGGAGGGCATTACCCTGGTGCCGCTACAGATCCACTTCAACGAGCGCGGACGGGCGAAGGTGCTGCTGGGAATTGCCGAGGGGCGCAAGAAGGCTGACAAGCGGGCAGCCGTAGCCGAGCGCGACTGGCAGCGCAGCCGGGCGCGCCTGATGCGGGCGAGAAGATAATGAAGAGCGTTTTTCGCTTGAATGAAGAGCGTTTTTCGCTTGGCGGCGCGGCGCACGAACGTTGGCGCGTGTCCGCCGGAGCTGGAAGCCGCACCGGTGAGCGAAAAACGTGTTGGACTAAACCGCTCCCCCGACGGGCTATGGGGGTTGAATGCCAGCAGCAGCCCTGACGGCGCCGGGACCGGGACGTTTGGGCCGCTGAACCGCCCGGGCGGGTAAGCTGTCGTGGATTGGCAGTGCGGATTTCGATGGGTATCGGAGTGCTGACGGTTGCCCGGGCGCCGCCAACGTCGCTGTAGCGAGGCTCATGGCCGCAGGGTCCCGCCGCCGTCTTGGCGAGTGTTCTCGGCGTCGCGGGTCTGGGACGCCGCTGCCCATCGTCAGGTGTCCGGAGCCGGCTGGCAGACCCTGGGTCGTTCGATGCAACCGATCACCACCATGGTACCGGTGAGGCAGTGCGGGCATTGGCGCAGCGACGTCCCCGTCAGCATCTCGTATCGGTTGCGGTAGTCGGCTGGCAATTCAGCCGGGGCGGCCGGCGTCATGTGGAGCAGTTCCCGGCACAGCGCCAGCTTTTGCGTCCGGTGGCAGTTGCTGAGGAAACCGAAGTAGCGGATACGATGGAACCCGTCCGGCAGCACATGGATCAGGAAGCGGCGGATGAACTCCCCGCCTTGCAGGCTCATGGTCTTCTGCCAGTTGCCATCCCGATAATCCTTCCAGCGGAAGCGGACCTGCTCCCCGTCGATGGAGATCAGGCGGTTGTTGGAGATGGCGACGCGATGGGTGTACCGCCCGACATAATCGAGGACCTGAGCTGGCCCTGCGAACGGCCGCTTGGCATAGACCACCCACTCGGCATCGCGGACTGGCCGCAGGTAGCGGCGGAACGCCGCGGGCTCGTGCAGAGGGCGGTGTTCGGCGAAGAACTTCAGCTCGCCCATTGCGAAAGCCTTTTCCAGATGATGCAGAAACAGGCCGCGGAACATCCGTGACAGCACCCTGACCGGCAGGAAGAACCCGGAGCGGCAGGCGATCCAGCTCTGACCGTCCGGTGCGATGCCGCCGCCCGGCACCAGGCAATGCAGATGCGGGTGGTGCAGCAGGTTCTGTCCCCAGGTGTGCAGCACGGCCAGGAAGCCGATCTCGGCTCCCAAAAACTTGGGGTCAGCGGCGACGGTGCGCAGCGTCTCCGAGGCGGCCCGAAACAGAATGTCGTAGACCGCGGTCTGGTTCTGGAACGCGATGGTGGCGATCGGCTCCGGCACCGTGAACACCACGTGGAAGTACGGCACATCGAGCAATTCCGCCTGCCGGTCCGCCAGCCACTGGGCGCGGGCCAGGCCCTGGCACTTCGGGCAGTTCCGGTTGCGGCAGGAGTTGTAGGCGATGCGCCGGTGGCCACAGTCGCCTCAGCGCTCGACATGACCGCCGAGGGCGGCGGTGCGACAGCGTTCGATCGCCAGCATGGCGCGCCGCCGTGCAGAGGAGAGCGACGCGTTGTGCTGGTCACGGAAAGCTTGGCCGAAGCGGCGGAACACGTCCGCCACTTCCAGCCCGTTGCCGGCCACGGCAGCGGTGCTTCAGGCAGGTACGAGGTCCGGGGCGGTTGGCGGGACGGTATGCAGGGACTCGAACGGACTGGTAGTGGCGCACACCCTGCTGGTCGCGATCATCAGATAGCGAGCCGTGGTGCTCAGGTTGCGATGCCCGAGCAGCAACTGGATGGTACGCAGATCGGTGCCTGCCTCCAGCAGGTGAACGGCGAAGGCGTGGCGCAGGGCATGCGGCGCGATTGGCTTGTTGATGCCGCACTGTGCGCGCACTTCCCGGCACGTGTGGTTGATGGTGAGCGGAGAAATTGGTCGGTCCGGCCGGTCGCCGGGAAACAGCCAGACGCCGGGACGAGTATGCTTCCAATAGTCCCGCAGCAGTTCGAGCAACCTCGGCGGCAGCATGACGTAGCGGTCCTTGCGACCCTTGCCCTGCGCCACCCGGATCACCATGCGCTTGCTGTCGATTGCATCCGGGGTGAGCCGGACGGCCTCCGAGATGCGCAGGCCGGTCGCATAACAGACGGTCAGGATCACGCGATGCTTCAGATTGTTGACGGTGGCCAGTAAGCGCGCCACCTCGTCCTGGCTCATCACGATAGGCAGCCTCTTGCCTTGCTTGCCGGCGGGAATGTCGTCCTCGATCACCCAGGGGCGCTTGAGCGTGATGGTGTAGAGGAACCGCAGGGCAGAAACCGTGACGATGATGGAACTGGCGGCGAGGCGCCGCTCATTGGCAAGGTGCAGCAAGTAGGTCCGGATCTCGGCTGGTCCGAGACGCTCGGGTGACTTGTGGAAGTGACGAGCAAACCGTCCGACCTGCTCGCGGTACACGCGTTGCGTGTTCGGGGTCAGGTTGCGGATTTGCATGTCCTCGATCATGCGACGACGCAGCGGACTCATCGGCGGCTCCTGTGCGAGATGGCCGGCGCCACATGGCGCCGCTGCATCGTCACACAGCCGCGTTGTCAGATCAGGAAGAGATGGTTACGAACGTTGGCCAGATCGGATGTTAGAAATTCAACGAACTTGGACTCAGTAGGTCACGCCTCTAAATTACCGCGAAGCGGTTTAGTCCAAGGCCAGTTATCAGTCGTCAGTTGTCAGCTATCACAAAATTTCTAACGGGGGTTTGCGGACAGCTCGACGCCGAGCGGGACGTTTGTTCAGAGACGATCCGGAAACCTGAGATGAAACATCTGCTCCTCAGCGCGACCGCGTTCGCTGGCTTTGTTGGAATCCGTAGGGTTCCTGGCGACAAGCCGGCACCGGTTGCGTCCTCCAGCCCACGCCCGCAGGAGTTCGAGGATATTACCCGCAGCTTTATCATGAATGTGACCCCTCCCGGTGTGGCTTACCGCCGGCACCGCTGACTGGGTGTGCCATCGCCGCACGCGGATCGAAGACACCACCTGGGGATGCTGACCGAAGCCGCGATCCCCGTGCTGTGCGGAACGTTCCTGGAGATCACCTTTCCGGTGCTCGCCCCGGCTATCGCCGCAGCGCTGCTGCACGACGAACCGCGCTGTGGGACGTGAGCTATGCGGTGAGGCGGCGCGAAGTGACGCCCATCGAGCAGCACGTACACAGTTTCCTGGAAATGGTGCCGATGGCGGCAATCGCCTTCATCAGCGTGCTTCATCGGCCGCAATTGCTGGCACTGCTCGGATTGTCGGACAAGCGCCCCGACTGGCGTTTGCGCTGGAAGCAGCGCCCGCTTCCTTGGGCCTACGCAACCGCCATGCTGGCCGCGCAGGTCGGGCTGGAGTGGCTACCGTACCTGGAGGAGTTGATTTGCACCGTCAGGGCCGTGCCAAAAGTATCGTCGTAGCGGAGCCCTCTTGTCTATGTCGGACCCTCGGCCTGACAGGCCTCCGAGTGTGCAACCGGGAAACCACATCCCGCCCTCTCCGTTCCCCAGCCAAACCAACAGCCCGGAAGAACGCCCCATGCAGCTTCCCGCCGAGGGCTATCCCATTTCCGCCGAGGCGCTCCGCGAATGGTTCCGCCGCACGCACGGCCGCGAAGCTACCGAGATCGAGATCGGCGAACTCCAGAACGCCATGACCTGGCGCGACGAATCCAAGCCGGAGGCATCCCCCTCCTCCGAATAACCCGCTCGTGCGCTCGTCCGCGTTCTCGTGTTCGTCGAGTTGCAGACTGCGCTCAACGTCATCTGGCGCGCTTCGCCCCAGCAATCCGGCGCCTCCTGTCCCTTGGCTTGCTTGCGAACCTTGGCTGTCCGTGGTCTCCCTGTTCGAGATCACAGTGAAGGTGCGGATCGGCAAGCTGCGCGCTGATGTCGCTGAGACGACCAATGCCGTCGGCGCAACCGGTTTTCGGCTGCTTGACCGCCTGCCCGCAATGCATGCCTCGCTGAAAAGCCGATGAACTGACCCCACCGGCTGGCGTGTTTCTTGGTCGCCCGTCTCGACTAACCCCAACGAGCACCAGAGCCCTACCCCCGCGTCGCCGCCCCGACCAGCCACGCGCGAGCCTCCTCCGCCGACCACCAGCTCACAATTAGATGCGGGGCCAATGCGGCAATCCGGATCGCTTGCTCCGCCTCGCTCTCGATAAAATGCGTGCATCCCCACCGCGTCGCCGCCCGCGCCTTGTACTCCGCCACCGCCGCCAGTTCAGGAGCCACATCCGCTGGCCGGAACTCGATCGGTAGTCCCCCATGTCCGCATCCCGCCAGCCACTCCCGCGTCCTCGCCTCATCCAGCATCGGCCGGCCAGTAATAATAACTGCCCGTTCCGGCACGAACGGCGGCAAAACCGAACACGGTGCCAGAGCGTGCCGTCGCGCTAACGTCCCCTCCAGATCCGCCGCATACGCCGCGCGAGGGATCTCCGGCATGAACACCCCGTCCAGGTCCAATCCTACGAACGGCGCCTCCCATAGCCGCCGCTCCCCGTCCTCTCCCTCCGCCCGCTGCGCCCGCGCCGCCGGGGTGGCCTCCCCCCGCTCCCACGGCATGCGAAAGAGCGCCGTCATCGGGTGCGAAAGATCGGGAACGAACGCGCTCACCTCCGGATCATGCACCACCGTCAGGGTCAGGCACTCATACCCTTGTTCCAGGAGATACGAGCGCGCCTGTCGCATCGTCGCACCCGTCGAACAACTGTCATCCACTAGTAGCACTCGCCGCTTTGCTGCTGCCTCGCCCACCCAGCGCACCACCCCCGTGGCGCGCTCGAAGGTCACGATCGCCAGCGGCAACGCCAGGACCGAGGCGGCCATCGTCGCCGGAATCAGTCCGCCACGCGTGATCCCTACAACCCACTGGGGCTCCCACTTCGCCGCCCGCTCCAACAAAGCCAGCAACATCCGCTCGGTCTGATCGTAACCGATGAACACCGGCATACGGGCGGTATCCAGGCCCTTCCACTCCGGCTGCAAAACGCCCCCTACAACGTCCCTCCACGTCGCCCGGCCATCCCGCCCAATCGCAGCCGCAAGGCATTCAGCTTAATGAATCCCTGCGCGTCGAACTGATGATACGCACCCTCGTCCTCCTCAAACGTCACTACTCGTATCGAGTACAGGCTGTTCGGTGACTCCCGTCCGATCACCGACACATTTCCCTTATATAGTTTCAATCGCACCAGACCCGTCACCGATTTCTGGCTCTCATCGATTAGCGCCTGCAGCATTCGCCGTTCCGGGCTGAACCAGAACCCGTAATAAATCAGCTCCGCATATTGCGGCATCAACTGGTCCTTCAGATGCGCCGCCTCCCGATCCAGCGTAATGCTCTCGATCCCCCGGTGCGCTGCCAGCAGGATCGTCCCGCCCGGTGTCTCATAGACGCCCCGCGACTTCATTCCTACGAACCGGTTCTCCACTAAATCGAGCCGCCCGATCCCGTTCGCCTTGCCCAGCTCGTTCAGCTTCGTCAGCAGTGCCGCCGGAGACAGCCGCACTCCGTCCACCGCCACCGGATCGCCCTTCTCGAAATCGATACTGATCACCGTCGGCTTATCCGGCGCATCCTCCGGCCGGGTGGTTCGCTGATACACGATTTCATCAGCCTCAACCGCCGGATCCTCCAGAATTTTCCCCTCCGAGGAGGAATGCAGCAGGTTCGCATCCACGCTGAACGGCGCCTCTCCCCGCTTGTCCTTGGCGATCGGAATTTGATTCTGTTCAGCGAACTCCAAGAGCTTGGTCCGGCTCGTTAGCTCCCACTCTCGCCACGGCGCAATGATCTTGATGTCCGGCTTCAAAGAGTAATAGCTTAGCTCGAACCGTACCTGATCATTCCCCTTCCCGGTCGCCCCATGTGCCACCGCATCCGCCCCCACCTGCTCCGCGATCTCGATCTGCCGTTGCGCGATCAACGGCCGCGCGATCGAGGTGCCCAGCAGATACTGTCCCTCATACAGCGCATTGGCCCGAAACATCGGAAACGCGAAATCCCGCACGAACATCTCGCGCAGGTCGTCCATGAAGATTTCCTTCACCCCCAACATCTCGGCCTTGCGCCGCGCCGGCTCCAGCTCCTCCCCCTGTCCCAGGTCGGCAGTGAACGTCACTACCTGGCAGCCATACGTTACCTGCAGCCAACGCAGGATCACGCTCGTATCCAGCCCGCCCGAATAAGCGAGCACCACCTTCTTTACATTCTTAACCGCCATATCTCAGCCGCTCCTAAAAACCCCGCGTCTCCTTTGGGAGAGGTTGCCGCGCGCAGCCGGCGGGTGAGAGTGTCACACCACCCGACGCTCCCGCAGCTCCCTAACCTGCTCCGCATCAAAACCCAGCTCGGCCAAAATCTCCTCCGTATGCTCCCCAGGCTCCGCCGTGGCCGACCGCACGCTCCACGGAGTTCGCGACAGCTCCACCGCCTGTCCGACTACCTCCACCTCGCCCAGCACCTTGTGAGGTACCCGCCTTGTAATGTTCAGGTGCTTCACCTGCGGATCGGCAAACACCTCGTTCATCTTGTAAATCGGCCCGCACGGCACGCCCGCCGCGTTCAGCCTTTCGATCCACTCCGTCGAGCTCCGCGTGCGCGTCACCGCCGCAATCGCCTCGTTCAGGCGCGCCCGGTTCTCCGACCGAAGCTGCCCCGTTGCAAACGCTGAATCGCTTGCCAGCTCCGGTACCTCGAGCACGGCACACAAGCGGCGGTAAATCTCATCCCCCGCCGCGGCGATGTTAATGTGCCCGTCCTTCGTCTCGAATACCCCAGTCGGGATACTGGTCGGATGATCGTTCCCTGCCTGCCCAGGATTCTCATGCCCGATCAGCCACCGTGCGGCTTGGAAATCCAGCATCGCGATCTGCGCCGACAGCAGGTTGCTCTGCACCCACTGCCCCTCTCCTGATGTTTCCCGCTCTAGCAACGCAATCAGGATCCCCATGGCGCAGAAAATCCCCGCCGTCAGGTCGGCAACCGGAATGCCCACCCGCACCGGTCCCTGTCCCGGCAGCCCAGTGATCGACATCAGCCCGCCCATTCCCTGGGCGATCTGATCGAACCCCGGCCGATCCCGATAAGGCCCATCCTGGCCGAATCCGGAAATGGACGCATATACCAGCCGTTTGTTGACTCGTCGAAGCAACTCGTAATCGACCCCAAGCCTATATTTCACGTCCGGCCGAAAGTTCTCCACCACCACATCCGCACGCGCCACCAGCCGCTTTAAAATATCCAGGCCCTCCGGCCTCTTCAGGTTCAGCGTCAGGCTGCGCTTGTTCCGGTGGAGATTTTGGAAGTCCGGGCCATGGCGCTCCCCGCCCAGACCCGCATCCCCCTCCAGCGATTCCACTTTGATTACCTGCGCACCCCAGTCGGCCAGTTGCCGCACCGCGGTCGGACCCGCCCGAACCCGTGTCAGATCGATTATCTTGAACTGAGCCAAAGGGCCGCTCCGGGCAGCTTCTTCCAGGGCCATATACCGTGACCTGCACTTCACAACTTCGTTAAAGTCTTGATGTCTGGTTGTAGCCGATTACTGTCGCCGCGGCTGCTTCCAGGAGGCCACTCATGGCACGGATCACCTCAGGCGTGAAGTTCGCCCCAAATCTGCGGAACACTCCTCCTAGATCCGGCCCGATCTTCGGCACATGCAGCATCAGATACTGACCGGCTCGCCTCGGCAGTTCGCTAATGTTGCGTTAATAAACGATGTCAAGCCGGCATAAAAAATCGCGAATCATCTCAGAAGCCGGCAACTGTCCCACAGGAGGGCCGCTGGTGCTAATCGAAGTGCACACGTCCGCAAGCTCCCCCATGCTCCCCCAAGCAACCATGCGTGCCACCATTCTCGTCGTGGACGATGACGCCGAGGTTCAGGAAATCGTGGCCGATTTCCTCAGCGACTTTGGTCACGACGTGCTGCGGGCATCCGGCGGGCTGGAAGCGCTCGAGGTTGTCCGCCAGAACCCTGACCTCGACCTCGTCATCACCGATGTCCGGATGCCCGATATTTCCGGCATCGACCTAGCGGGAATTATCACCAATCAACAACCCGCGCTACCTATCATCCTTATCTCCGGGTACTTTCTTTCCCAGCATGTCGGCTGGCGGGTCTTGCACAAGCCGTTCCGTCTGCAGGAACTCGAGCAAGCCGTACAGGAAGAACTAGCGCGGTAGCCTGATCACTGGGCACTGGCCACTGTTACCAGGTCCACCCGGTTTACCCCGCTGCACGCCAGCACGAGATTGCCCTCGCCCGTCGCCATCATGTTGCGCACAACTCCCCCACCTGAGGGAATTTTCCACACCTGAAATCGCCCCGTCGTGGGCGAAAAGCGCACCAACGTGTTGGGATGCACTTCCGTTTCGACGTACCACACGGCCCCTTTCGCGAGCGCGATCCCATATGGTCCGGAGTCCGGGCCGCCCGGTGACGCCCACTCACGTACAGCCCCGGTCCGCGGATCGAAGCGACCCACCATGCCGCGGGCATAATCCGTGAACCAGATCGCCCCATCCTCCGCAATGGCGATGCGCCGTGGCCGGGTCGCTGGATTCGGCAGAGTGTATTCCCGAATGACCAAAGTCTTTGGGTCGATGCTCGAGAGCTTGTTCGTGCCAAACTCAGCGAAAAACGGGATGCCCTGAGCGTTCACGGCCATCCCGTACGGCTCCGCTTCAGGCGTCGGCACGTGCAGCAGCGTCACCTGTCCGCTCTGGGGGTTGAGCCGGCCCACCATGTCCGCGCTCTCTACGGTGAACCACAGCGTTCCCGATTGGTCGAACACCGGCGTATGGGGATCGGTCGCATTGCGGTCCGGCAGCCGATATTCCGTAATCGCACCGGTGCCTGGGTCCAGTTTTCCGATATAACCCTTGAAATTCGCGGTAAACCAGACGTTGCCGCTGCGGTCGGCAACCAACCCGTGCGGTCCGGAATCCGGCGTCTTCGTGTGGAACTCGGTAATCCGGCCGGTTCGTGGATCGATCCGGCCGAGCACACTCGCCATTTGTCCGGTATACCAGATCGACCCATCCGCCGCCGCCAGAGGATCATGTGGATGCGATCCGGGCGTCGGCAGCTTCCATTCCTTGAACGTCACCGTAACATCTTGCGTCGGATTGTCCGCACGCCCTGCGGCAGGCACGCCGAGCAGCAGCGCCGCTGCCACTAACACATATTTGGCTCTCATCCCGGCTCTCCCCCATGCCGTTTATAGCAACTGATCCTTGGCCATTGAAAACTGATCATTAAGTATGGCGTTACAATCCGGTTCGATGACGACGCGCGCGGACCGCGACGATACCTTTTTGCGCAGGAGCTTGGGCCGATGAGCCCCGATGAAGGCGCCCGACCCGCGCCGGAACCGCAGAATGAGCAACACTGTATCTCCCCGGAGCCGCCGGTGGCTAAGGAACAAACCAGCCGCTGGCCCGGCTGGATCTGGTCCGTTCCCATCGCCGCCATCGCCATCGTCGCCTGGCTCGCTTTCAAGCAGATAGCCGCGACTGGCCCCGCCATAATCGTCACCTTTACCAATGGCGCCGGAATCAATCCCGGTAACACCGAGGTGCACTACAATGGCATGAAAGTCGGGGAGGTTGAGTCGGTTCACCTTGCGAAGGACCTCAAACATGTCGACGTCCATCTCACAATGAACTCCGAGATGGACGGACATCTCGGCCCTGGCACCCTGTTTTGGATGTCATCCCCGCCAAGCATCAGCAATCTCTCTTCGCTGCGGTCGGTGATCTCCGGTCCCACGATCGAGGTGTCCCCCCAGAACGGAAAAACCCAGCATCACTTCGTTGGATTGCAGCAACCGCCGGTACTGCCGCCGCAGGAGCCCGGACGGAACCTCGTGCTGACTGCCCAACAGAAAGGCAACCTTAGCCGCGGTGCTGAGGTGTACTACAAAGGGCAGATAGTCGGCGCGGTTATCTGGATCGGGCTTCAGCCCGATGACAGCTTCAAATTCGGTATCTTTGTCAAGGCTCCCTACGACGCGTTTGTGCACGACGGTACCCGCTTCTGGAATGCCTCCGCGGTGCAGTTCGCGATGCAGCCAAACGGCCCGAGTGTTCAATTGCAATCACCCACAGCTCTGTTGCAAGGCGCCGTCGCGTTCGAGACCCCATCTGCCGCAGCCGAAGGGCCACCCGCCCCCGCCAACCATGAGTTCAAGCTCTACGAGAGCAAGGATGCTGCCGAATACGCCCCGGGCCCGGATGCCGTTGCCTACGCTGCAACCTTCAGTGCCTCCGGCGGCGGCCTCGCCGACCATGCGGCAGTCGAATTTAACGGCAAGCGAATAGGCACCGTGCAAACCTCCCGCCTGGTATTCAACCCGGATACTGGAAACGTCGAGGAGCAGGTCACGCTGGACCTGGAACCGTCACACATCCCGTTGCTTTCTGGTGTCTCTTGGAACCATCCACGCGAGCAGATGAACACTCTGCTCAACAAACTCATCACGCGCGGCCTGCGTGCCCAGATCGGTTCGCAAATCCCGCTCGTCGGTCCGCAAAATGTCCAGCTCGCCTTCGTCGCGAACCACTCCGATTCCGGCCTACTCCCCGGCAACCCACCAGGAATCCCGACCCAGTCCGGTGGTAACGGTATTCAAGGCATCATGACCGCCCTGAATAACATCAGCGCTAAACTCAACTCTGTCCCGCTCGACCGGATCGGCCAGAACGTCAATACAATCACTGCACGTGCCGCAGACCTCGCCACATCGGCTCAACTGCAACAAACCTTGGAAAACCTGGACAAGTCCGCTTCCAACGTTCAGGGCCTGACCGCCAGCGCGAGCAGACAGATGCCGCAAATCATCGCCCAGCTTCGCTCAGTTGCCGCGCAGGCCGATGCGACGGTCCGTTCTGCACGCACTTTGCTCAATAATGAATCGGGCGTCACCGCAACCGGGCTGCAAACCGCCGGCCTGTCACAAACCTTATATCAACTGAGCGAAGCCGCGCGTGCGGTCCGTCAGTTAGCGGACTACCTCGATCGCCACCCGTCTGCCCTGATCCGCGGAAGGGGATAGCTATGCGCGTTGCCGCCGCTGTGATGCTCGCCCTGACGCTCGCGGGCTGCGCCAGCGCACCCACTCGCGTCTTCACCCTGACCCCCGTTGCCCCGACGCACCCACCTCCACAGATCACGCTCCGTGAGCCCATCGAGGTCGGCGACGTTCCCGTCCCCGCGGTAATCGACCGAAGCAGTATCGTTATCTATGAAGACAACAGCCAGCTATCTGTGCCCCCAAACGACGAATGGGCCGGACCGCTCGGCTCGCTGATCCAACAGGCACTCACTGCCGATCTGCAGTCACGCCTCGGCATTAACAACGCGCTTCCCCCGGGCTCCGTCGCGCCCAACGGCCGGCTGCGCATCCTCAACCTCACCATCGAACAGTTCATAGGCAGCACGAACGGGCGCGTAGGTACTCAACGCAAGCTGGGCATTGCTCAACGCCGGCACGTCCCACGTTGTCCACAGCGGTCGCGAAATAATCACGGTCCAGGCGGCATCCGGTGAAGTCCCGGACATCGTCCCCGGCATGAGCCGCGCGCTTGGCCAGCTTGCCGACCGCATCGCACAACGGATCGCGGCCTAGGGTATTATCGAACGAAAGTGACACTCGCCCAGAAGTGTCCGCGTCGTTACCCGCGCTAAAGCAGCCCTCCCCCTCCATCTGAGTTTTCCACACATGGTTGCTTGATAGGATCGGAAGGCAACTTAGCGGATGGAAACCATGACAGCCGTGCTACTGGTAGAAGATCAGGATACCGTCCGGGAAGTCCTGGCCGAGGTGCTGCAGGACGGCGGTAACGACGTGATCGAGGCTGCTACTGGCGAGGAGGCACTGGACGTCATCTCACGCCGCGGCCCCCCGGAAGTCCTGGTCACCGATCTCGATCTAGGCGAGGGCCTCAGCGGCCTCAGCTTGGCGGACAACGTCGCACGCGATTGGCCACAGGTCGGTATCGTCTTCATCAGCGGCCGCCCGTGGCTGATGCAGCACCATACACTCCGAGCGCAGGAACACTTCCTCGAAAAACCCTGCCCCGCAAACAAGCTCCTTGAAACCGTCGAAAAGCTCCGATCCCACTAGTACCCCACGTCGTTGATTCTGCGGGTGATTTCTGAGTCGATATCTCCGGTAACCCGGAGATGTGTCGTGACCGCGAAACAACCTGTCGTCAAGAAGTACATCGTAAAGCTCAGTAGCGATGAGCGTGAACGGCTCAATGTGCTGATCCAAAAGGGCAAAGCCCCGGCCCGCCAGCTACTGAAGGCACGCATCCTGCTGAAGGCCGACGCCTCCGAGGCCGGCGATGCGTGGAGTGACGGCGAAATTGCCGAGGCGTTGGATACCAGCGTCGACACCGTCGCCCGCACACGTCAGCAATTGGTGGAGGGCGGAGTTGATGCCGCCTTGACCCGCAAACACTCGCCCAACTCAGCTCGAAAGCCCATCTTCGACGGCGCCGCCGAGGCCAAGCTGATCGCGCTCGCTTGTTCTCCGCCACCCAAAGGACGGAAGCGGTGGACGCTGATGCTGTTGGAAACCGCCGTGGTGGAGCTGAACATCGTCGATCGCGCCAGCGATAACACCATCGGACGGACGCTCAAAAAAATTCGCTCAAACCTCATCTCCAGAAGCAATGGGTCATCCCGCCAGAAGCCAGCGCTGCCTTCGTAGCCGGCATGGAGGATGTGCTGGAGGTCTACCAGCGGCCGCATGATCCAGACCGACCCGTCGTCTGCCTGGACGAGACAACGAAACAGCTCGTCAAGGAAACCCGCGTGCCAGTTCCGGCAAAGCCTGGACAGCCAGCACGGTACGACTGCGAGTATGAGCGCAACGGCACCGTCAATCTGTTCATGCTATTCGCGCCGCTGGAAGGCTGGCGCCATGTCGAGATAACCGACCGCCACGCCGCGCTGGACTATGCCCAACTGCTCAAGGCTTTGTCCGACACGCACTTTCGCGCCGCGAGCAAGATCGTCCTGGTGCAGGACAATCTCAACACCCACAAGCCGGCCTCGCTCTACGAAGCCTTTCCGCCCGCCGAGGCGCGCCGCCTCGTCGAGCGGTTCGAGTGGCATTACACGCCCAAGCATGGCAGTTGGCTGGATATGGCCGAATCAGAACTCAGCGTCCTGTCGGTGCAGTGCCTCGATCGGCAAATCCCGGACAGGCAGACCCTGATCGAGGAAGTCGCCGCGTGGCAGAAAGATCGAAACAAGAACCACACGAAGGCAGGCACTTCACCACTGTCGATGCCCGCATCAAACTGAAGCGGTTATACCCGGCAATATGAGCGACTCAGGGCACTAGCCATCCCTTCGTCCTTCCTCCTCGATATCGATTTTAAAACAATCTCGATACGCGGACGTTAGCTGCCCCAAGCGAACGGACGACCTTTTCTACACTTGCATCGCCTCCCGTTTCCGCTATCCCCGCCCCAATCGGAGGATACGCGAACTTGGATTCCCTGATCGAAACCCAACGCCTGACCAAAACGTTCGGTGGCCTCCGCGCTGTTGACGACATCTCCCTCTCTGTGCGCCGCGGCGAGGTCCTGGGCTTCCTCGGCCCCAATGGCGCCGGCAAGACCACCACCATGCGCATGCTCGCGGGCTTCCTCGCCCCCACCCGGGGTACCGCGCGTATCCTGGGCCACGACGTCCAGACCAACTCCATCGCCGCTCGCCGCGCCCTCGGCTTCCTCCCCGAAGGAGCGCCCACCTACCCCGAAATGACTGTCATCGCATTCCTGCGCTTCGTCGCCCGAATCCGCGGCTATCGCGGCGACGCCCTCGACACTCGGGTCGAAGACGCTATGGCCCTGACGCAACTCGGCAGTGTCCGCCTGCAAACCATCGAAACGCTCTCCAAGGGCTTCAAGCGCCGGGTCGGACTCGCTCAGGCGCTGCTCCACGATCCGCCCGCCCTGGTCCTGGACGAACCAACCGACGGCCTCGACCCCAACCAGAAGCATGAGGTCCGCCAGCTCATCCGCCGCATGGCACCCGAAAAGGCCATCATCATCAGCACACATATCCTTGAGGAAGTTGAAGCCGTCTGCACCCGCGCCGTGATCATCGCGAGCGGACGCATCGTCGCCGACGACACCCCGGCCGAGCTCCAGACCCGTCATCCCTCGGGCAAGCTTGAGGAGGTATTCCGCGACCTCACCACTCAATCCCAGGCCCGCGCCGCCTGGGAGCGTAGCCAACCCGCCGCTAAAGCCGCCTGATGAAGACCGCCCTCGTTATCGCCCGCCGCGAACTCGCCGGCTATTTCGCCACCCCGGTCGCCACCGTCTTCATCGTGATCTTCCTGGTCGTTCAGGGCGCGCTCACCTTTAACGCCGGCGACTTCTTCGAAAGCGGCCAGGATAGCCTCGGCCCTTTCTTCGCCTTTCTCCCCTGGGTCCTCCTGCTCCTCGTTCCCGCCATCGGCATGCGCCTCTGGGCCGAGGAGCGCCAACTCGGCACCGTCGAGCTCCTCCTCTCGTTGCCGGTCCGTGACTGGCAGGCGGTTCTCGGTAAGTTCCTTGCCGCCTGGGCGTTCTGCGCCGTCGCCATCATCCTCACGTTCCCATTCGTCATCACCGTCAACATTCTCGGCAGGCCCGATAACGGCCCGATCCTCTCCGGCTATATCGGCGCCCTGCTCATCGCCGGCGCCTTCCTCGCCATCGGTGCCACCGCTTCCGCCCTCACCAAGAATCAGGTGATCGCCTTCGTGCTCGGTCTTGCCGTCTGCTTCGTCTTCGCCGCCGCCTCCTACCCCTTGGTCGCGGACTTCCTCGGCAGCAACGCCCCCCTCGCCGCAGCTATCGTCGTCCACGTCGGCCTTCTCCAGCGTTTCGAAGACTTCACCCGCGGCATCATCAGCCTGCGCGACGTGATCTTCTTTGCCACCTTCATAGCCTTCTGGCTCTTCCTCAACGCGGTCATCGTCGAAGGACGAAAGGCAGCCTGATGCGCTTGCGTTTCTGGTGCGCACTCGCTGGAGTGCTGGGAGTTCTCGGGATCGTCGTCGGCATCAACCTCTTCGCCGACGCCCGCTTCCCCCGGATCCAACTCGATCTTACCCAGGGCCACATCTACACCCTGTCCAAGGGCACCCGCCGCATCCTCGCCAGCCTGAAAGAACCAATTACGCTTCGGCTGTTCTACTCCCGCGCACTCGGCGCCGCCGCGCCCTCCTATGGCGCCTATGCCAATCACGTGAAGGAACTGCTGGCCGAATACGCCGCCGCTTCACACGGCAAGCTGATCGTCAGAACCTACAACGCAATCCCCTTCAGCGCTACCGAGGACCGCGCCATCGCCTACGGTCTCCAGGGCGTGCCGCTCAACACCACCGGAGAAAAAATCTATTTCGGCCTCGCTGCTACCAATCTACTCGACGACCAGCGCACCATTCCGTTCTTTCAGGCCGATCGCGAACGTTTCCTTGAATACGATCTCGGTAAGCTGGTCTACGAACTCTCCAGCCCGGCCCGCCCGGTCCTCGGCGTGATGTCCTCGCTGCCGATCGACGGCAATCCGCAGCTCATGATGATGGCCTTGCAGCGCGGTCTGCCTCCCGGCAGCATGGGCCAGCCTTATGCGGTCTCGGTCCTGCTCCGTCAGACCAACGACGTTCGCTCGGTGTCAACGGACACCACCAGCGTCGACCCCGCCATCAAGGTCCTGCTTGTCATCGGACCCCAGCACGTCTCCGAAGCCACTCAGTACGCAATAGACCAATTCGTCATGCGGGGCGGTCACCTGATGGTCATGGTCGATCCCTGGAGCGACACCCAGGCCGATACCCCTAGCTCGACCGGCATGCCTCCGACCGACACCGGTTCCGACCTGCCCAAACTCTTTAAAGCCTGGGGTATCCAGTACAATCCTGCCGAGGTTGCCGGTGAACTCGACGGCGCATGGGAGGTGCAAACCCAGAACGGCAGTCCCACTGACTATCCCGCCTGGTACACGATTACCAAAGGCATCAATCACGACGACCCTGCTACCGCCAGCATCAAGAACATCAGCGTCGCAACCCCCGGCTGGATCTCCAAGGCGCCCGGAGTCCCCATCACCTTTACCCCGCTGCTCACTATCGATGGTGCCTCCGGCCCGATTCCCGCTGCCAGCGTGAAAATGCCCAATCCTGCCGCCGTCCTCGCCGCCTTCAAGCCTGATGGCGGTCCGCGTGTGATCGCCGCACGCGTAACCGGGGAGCTCCACTCCGCTTTCGCCGGTCCGCCGCCGGTAACCAAAGGCAAACCACCCGTTCCTTACCTGTCCCACACGAAGGGGCCGGCCCAGATCGTCGTCATCGCCGACACCGACATCCTCGCTGATCAATTCTGGATTCAAAAACAGAACTTTTTCGGCCAGGACGAGGAGAGCCCCATCTCCGATAACGGCCCCTTCATCGCCAATTTGGTCGATACCCTCGCCGGCAGCGATGCGTTATTGAGCCTCCGTGCCCGCGGCACCACCGCACGGCCGTTCACCCTGATCGACCACATACAGGAGCAGGCACAGGCGAAGTTCCAACAATCGGAGCAGGCACTGCAGGCGCATCTCACTGAACTGCAAAAGAGACTTGATTCTCTCCGCCAGGGCACTGGCCAGCAAAACGCCCTAGTTACCCCCGCCCAGAGCGCCGCTATCCATCAGGCCAACGAAGAAATCCTGACCACCCGCGCCCAGCTCCGTGCCGTGCAGTACAACCTCAACCGAGACATCTCCCGCCTGAAGACCGAGTTGGAAGTGCTCAACGTCGCCGCTATTCCCGCCCTCCTTACGTTCCTCGCTATCGCCATGGGACTGAGCCGCGCCTGGCGTCGCTCCCGGGTCCGCTCATGAGGTCCGTCATGCAGCAAGATTACCACCTCTCCCGCTTACGGGAGAGGTGGGTTCGCGAAGCGAACCGGGTGAGGGCTGCATGAGAGCCCGCACCGGACTCTCACTCCTCCTTGCCGGCATGGTCGTCGCCGGCATCGGCTGGTATTTCGGCCCTCACCAGCTCCCCAGCGCCTCCGAACACGTCGCGGCCGGCACCCTGATGTTCCCCAGCCTCACGGCGCGCCTGCAGAACGCCGCCGAGATCGACATCACCCACCAGGGCAAGACCCTCGTGATTCGCCGTAACGGCGGCGTCTGGGATCTTGCCGATCGCGGCGGCTATCCGGTCGAGACCGATAAGCTCCACAGCATGTTCGCGGCGCTAACTGAGCTGCGCCTGGCGGAGCCGCGTACCGCAGATTCCGCCAATTACGCCCGCCTCGGCGTCGATGACCCCAGCTCCAAAGCCGGCACCGCAGACCTGCTCCGCGTGATCGACAGCAATGGCAAGATCATCGCCCAACTGATCGTCGGCCATAGCCGCGTGGTCACTCAGGGCAATGTCCCGGACGAGGTCTATGTCCGTCGCCCCAACGAGGCACAAAGCTGGCTCGCCTATGGCAGCTTCAAGGTGGATTCCGACCCCACTCTTTGGATCAACCATACCCTGCTGAACGTTGATCCCTCAAAGGTTGCAAATATCACCATCGACCGAGCTGGCGCTAAACTCGTCTTCACTGGTAAGGACGGTAAGCTCGCCCTGGCCGATCCCGCCCAGCATCCCGCCCTGGCCGGCTACAAGCTTGACCAGCTTGCCTCCGCTCTCCAGCAGTTCACCTGCGACGATGTGCATCCCGGTCCGGTACCCTCATCTGGCGTTGTTGGCGACGCTGTTTTCACCACCACTGATGGCCTGCACGTGACCCTCCATCTCTACAAGCAGGACAAGAACCTGCTCGTCCGCTTCGAGGTCACCGGCGACGGACCGGCTAAAGCCGAAGCAACAAAACTTTCTTCCCGCCTTGCGGGATGGAACTACCAGATCGGGTCCTGGAAAGAGAGCGAACTGATCCCCACGCTCGCCGATCTTGAAGAAACGCCTCCTCCGAAGCCCGGCACTGCCGGGGCAACGAATTGAACGCAAACCTTTCCCGCGCGCGGGAGACGCCGGCGGGTGTCAGGGCGGCGGCGGGGGAGGGCCGCGAATACCCCGCCCGTCCCATCGTTGGAATCGGCATCGTCGTCCTCAAACCCCAAAAGGTCCTGCTTGTCCGCCGCGCTAAGCCGCCTAACATCGGAACCTGGACGCTCCCCGGCGGCGCCCAGGAACTGAACGAAACCGCGGAACGAGCCGCCCGGCGCGAACTCCTCGAGGAAACCGGACTCACAGTCGGTCCGCTGCACCTCGCCGCCGTGGTGGACAACATCCGTCACGACGCTACGGGTCGGGTCCATTTCCACTATACGATCATCGATTTCGCCGCCGCGTGGGAAGTTGGCGACCCCATCGCCGGCTCTGATGTCAGCGACGTTGGCTGGGCAGACCTCGATCATCTGAACGAATATGAGCTCTGGCACGAAGCCCATCGCGTCATCGCCATCGCTCGTAAACTACTTTCTCCGTGAGCCCTCCGCAAAAGATCTTCGGATTCTCCGTGTGAACCCTCCTGAGCTCCGTCACCTCTGCTCCTCATCTCGCACCACAGTTGTCTTCGATCTCGGCGGCGTCCTCATCGACTGGGACCCGCGCCATCTATACCGCAAACTTATCAGGGACGAAGCCAAAATGGAGCACTTTCTCGCGGAAGTCTGCTCCCCCGCCTGGAACCTCGAGCAGGACCGCGGCCGGTGTTGGAAAGAAGCGACCGAGCTACTGATCCGACAGTACCCAACCCATGCCGCCTTGATTGAAGCATTCCGCGAACGCTGGCCCGAAATGCTCGGTGGCCCCATCCAGGGCACAGTCGATATCCTACGCGAGCTCCGGGACCGCTCCACCCCCCTTTACGCCCTCACTAACTGGTCAGATGCAACTTTCCACTACGCTGAAAGTCTCTATGACTTCCTGGGCTGGTTCCACGGCATCATCGTCTCCGGCCGCGAAAAAATCGTGAAACCCGATCCTGCGATCTACCGCGTGCTTTGCCAACGCTACGCGCTCGAGCCTGGTGCCCTTGTCTACATCGACGATAACCCGAACAATGCCGCCGCAGCATCTGAGCTCGGGATGCACGGCATCCATTTCACCGACCCACCGGCGCTGAGGCGTGAACTGACGGCGCTCGGCTTCGTGGATCACTGACCCGTCCCCACGGTCGATGCGGTCACCCCGACACACCATCCCCCGGCACGCCGACGTGGTAGTCATCGGCGGCGGCATTATCGGTGTCTCGGCCGCCTGGCCGCTCGCCCGCAAAGACGCTTCCGTGCATAGATCCCACACCCAGTGCATCGTCTTGGCCGTCGCCGCCAGCAGGCGATAACGGTCGGCCGGCATGGTCAGTCCGCGCCACATTCGTCAGCCGAGTCGCGCAACCGGAATGAACGCCAGCACAAAACCCAGCACGATGTGGACCGAGCGGTAATCCACACGCCATGCGCCAGACGGAAAAGCGACAGTCTTCCCGATAGTCCAGAGAACAGCGACCAGTCGCGCAGTCAGCCGGTGGAACACGGTTGTCAAGGTGTTATAGCGGAGCAGGTGTTGGGCTCGAAGCGGAACAGAATGGCGAGCCAGCGGATCTCCCATGAGTTGCACTTACAGTGCAGCGCAGCATAGAGGTCCCGATTACTGGCTCCTTACACAACAAGTGCCATTTTGTATCTGACCCGACCGCTACCTCCACAGCTTATCACAGCCGCCGCAATACACCTCTGCAGCGCTTGGTCTCAACTTTGCGATCCTCGGGTGTCAATCTTAGAACAACCGCCGAGGAGACGGCCCCCAGTCTCCCCGGCCACCACACACCGCGCGCGCGGTCACCCGCACCTACAAAACAAGCCAGTCCGGCCCCTGGCGCTCAGCCCGCGCAGGTGATGATCGTATCGCCGTCCCAGATTCCCAGGACGACTCGCTCATCCCCGTATTCCGCGACCAGATACGGATCCAAGAGAACAGTATCCTGCCGCAGTTCGCCAAGCACCAGCCGAGCCGTGGGAACCTGCCGCTTCAGGTTATGGGCAATCTCGCCAATCTCCTGCGGCACTCCCGCCGTCTCTAGCCCATGCTCCGAGATCCGTCGTTCCGTCCAGTACGCCTCACCTCGCACCCGGCGCGAAGCCAGCACGATCCCCGCCAGGGCGGGCAGCATGCCACCTAGAATGACCGAAACCGCCGCCTGGGAGGTCCCCACCAATGCGGCCGCGCCGATACTGACCAGGAAGCTCGCCATGGTCAGACCCGGCGCCACCCAGCGGTGACGATACAGGAAACTCGGCGGATTCAGCCGCACCTGTTCCTCACGGTGCGCTTTGAGGTACTCCAGCGGAACCGGCTCAATTCCGTGGTCGGCCAGCGCACCCGCCAAGGTTGTGCGCGGCGCAAGTAGGTACTGATAGCGGCCACCGACATCGTCCAGCGGCATCTTTCGCCTCCAGGTTTGTAGACGCAGCATAAACGCTAACACCTTCTAAACGGATTGCAAAAGCCTCTGCCGCGCTTGTGAACATCAGTTTAATCATTCGGGGTCGCACACATCCCCGCCGCTTTCCGCCGCCCCAGCCCGAGGTATAAAAATCCACCAACAAGCACCCGTGGGAGAACCCGACCGCCATGCTCACCCGCCGCTCCCTGCTCGCGTCCTCCGCTGCGGGCGCCGCTGCCGCCGCCCTGGACACCCCCGCCTTCGCCGCCACACCCCCCGGCATCGTCGTCATGGCCAAGCAGATCGACGACGTCATCAGCTTCGATCCCGCCGAATCCTACGAGTTCACCGACAACGAAGTGGACGGCAACTGCTACCGCAAGCTGATCGTGCCCGATGCCGTGAACGGGACCAAAATCAACGGCGATCTCGCGGAAAAGTGGGACATCAGCAAGGACGGACGGACCTTCACCTTCTACCTAGTCAGGAACGCCCGCTTCGAGTCCGGCAAGCCCGTCACCGCCGTCGACGCCGAGTTCTCCCTCCGCCGCGCGGTCATCCTCAACAAGACCCCCGGCTTCATCCTCACCCAATTCGGTTTCACCAAGGACAACGTTGAAAAACTGATCCGCGCCGCGGACGACCACACGCTGGTGATGCAACTGCCCACCCAGCAGGCACCGAGCTTCGTCCTCTACTGTCTGTCGGCCAACATCGGCTGTATCGTCGATAGAGCCACCGCCATGGCCCACGCGGAGAACAACGACCTGGGAAACGGCTGGCTCAAAACCCGCACGGCCGGCGCCGGCGCCTTCCGCCTGACCTCTTGGCAAGCCTCTGATCACATTATCGTGGATGCCAACCCGCACGCCCCTGTCAAGCTGCGCGTCAAGCGTATCGTGCTCCAGCACGTCAAAGACCCGGCGGAACAACTACTCCTGCTGGAAAAGGGCGGTGTGGATATCGCCCGCGACCTGCAGGCCGACCAACTCAAGACCATCGCAAACAACGCCAATTTCCACACCGAGTCCGCCGGCCAGGCTACCTCGATGTACATCGCCATGAACCAGAACATGCCCGAGCTCGCGAAACCCGAGGTGCATCAGGCCATCAAGTGGGCCATCAATTACGAGGCAATTGCCAACAACATCACGCCCAAGACCTGGACAGTGCAGGAATCCTTTCTACCCAAGGGCATCCCTTGCGCGCTGACCGATCAGCCCTTCCACCAGGACAGCAGCCGCGCCAAAACCATGCTCCAGCAGGCCGGACTGCCCAACGGCTTCACCGCCACCATGGATTTCATCTCCGCGCCGCCTTACGACCAGATCGCACAGGCAGTGCAGGCCGACCTGGCAAAAATCGGCATCAAGGTGCAACTCCTCCCAGGAGAACAAAAGCAGGTCATCACCAAGACCCGCGCCCGCACCCACCAGCTCGCAATGCTGGTCTGGGGCTCTGACTACTTCGACCCCAACTCCAATGCTCAGGCTTTCTGCGCCGACCCAGACGATTCCAATAACAGCACGCTCAAGATCCTCGCCTGGCGCAGCCACTTCCAGAACAAGCAGCTAACCCAGGAAGCCGAAGATGCAGTCAAGGAACTAGACCCCGAGAAGCGCCTCGAAATCTACCGCCAGATGCAGCAGCAGTTCTGGCAGGTCGCACCCTTCGCCATCATGCTGCAAAAGAACGAAGTGGCAACTATGAGCAAGCGCGTCACCGGTTTCCGCATCGGCCCAATGCCCGACTACACCCGCTATGCCAACCTACGGAAGGTTTAGGCCCCCTTCACCTCTCCCGCTTGCGGGAGAGGGTGGATCGGCGCAACGACGAAAAGAGCTGTTTAGGCCCCCTTCACCTCTCCCGCTCGCGGGAGAGGTCGCCGCACCTAGTGCGCCGGGTGCGGGTCACGCCGGGTGAGGGTACGCCTCCGTAACATCGCCGGTACTGCGGGAGCCGTGCCGGTGACCCTCTTCGGCCTCATTCTCGTCACGTTTTTGATCGGCCGAGTCATGCCGATCGACCCCGTCATCGCCATCGTCGGGGATCACGCTCCTCCTGACGTCATCGCCCGCGTACGCACCGAGCTCGGCCTCGACCGACCGCTGATCGTCCAGTTCGGCATCTACTTCGACCGCTTAGTCCACGGAAATCTCGGCCACAGCGTGATGACGACTCACCTCGTCACGCAGGATATCGCCACTTACTTCCCCGCCACTTTCGAGCTCGCTACCGCTGCCATCATAATCGCCCTCATCATCGGCATCCCGCTCGGAGTGATCGCCGCCGCGCGCCAGGGCTCCCGCTTCGATCACGTGGTGCGCGTCGTCAGCTTGGCTGGACAATCCATCCCCGTCTTCGTCCTCGGCCTGATCTTTCTCCTCGTTTTCTACGTGAAGCTCGGGATCGCCCCCGGCACCGGCCAGGTTGACGTGCTCTACGACGGCATGGTGGACCGCATCACCGGCATGCTGGTAGTCGATGCCGCAATCGAGGGTCAGTGGGCCGTGTTCTGGGACGCCCTCGCCCATCTCGCCATGCCCGCCGTCGTCCTAGCGTACTTCAGCCTTGCCTACATCACCCGCATGACCCGCGCCTTCATGCTGGAGGCGCTTTCCGGTGAATACATCATCACCGCACGCGCCAAGGGCCTCTCGAACGCCCGCATTCTGTGGCGCCATGCCTTCGGCAATATCGCCGTCCCACTGGTTACGGTCATCGCGCTGGCCTATGCCGGTCTGCTCGAAGGTGCAGTTCTCACCGAAACCGTGTTCTCATGGCCCGGGATCGGTCTCTACCTCACCGTCTCGCTGCTCAACGCGGACATGAACGCCGTGCTCGGCGCCACCCTCGTCATCGGCCTCGTCTACGTCATCCTGAATATGCTCGCCGACATCCTCTATCGCGTACTGGACCCTAGAGTCAGATGAGCCGCGAATTCGCCACATCCCCTACGTCTCCCGCACCGCGAGAAACGCCGCCGCGTGCAGCGCGGCGGGTGAGGGACTGGCTTCTCACCGAAACCCCCGCCTCTCGCCGGCAAGCCGCCTGGGGCCGCACTTATCGCGCTTGGCTGCTCTTCCGCCGCAACCACCTCGCGATGGCAGGCCTCATCACCGTAATCATCCTCATTCTGGCCTCGCTCGCCGCTCCACTCATCACCCCCTACAGCCCGAGTACCCAGAACCTTGCCGACCGACTGGCCCCCCCTTCCTGGGCCCATTGGTTCGGCACCGACGAGCTCGGCCGCGACCTCTACACGCGCGTCATCTACGGTGGCCGCATCACCCTCGGCATGGTCGTTGCCGTAGTCATCCTGGTCGCGCCCGTCGGCCTGATTGTCGGCAGCGCCGCCGGCTACATGGGCGGCCTCATTGATCGTATGCTGATGCGCCTCACCGATATATTTCTGGCCTTCCCCCGTCTCATCCTTGCGCTCGCGTTTGTTGCCGCCCTCAAACCCGGCATCACCTCCGCCGTTTTCGCCATCGCCCTGACGTCCTGGCCCCCTTACGCCCGCCTCGCCCGAGCCGACACGCTGACCATCCGCAACACCGATTTCATCGCTGCGGTCCGCCTCACTGGCGCCAGTTCGACGCGTATTATCTGCCGCCACGTCATGCCGCTCTGCCTTTCCTCCATCATCGTCCGCGTCACCCTCGATATGAGCGGCATCATCCTTACCGCGGCCGGCCTTGGCTTCCTGGGCATGGGGGCGCAGCCCCCCACTCCCGAGTGGGGCACCATGATCGCCTCCACACGCGGCTACATCCTGCAGCAGTGGTGGGTCCCCACCATTCCCGGACTCGCCATCCTCATCGCCTCACTGGCATTCAACTTGCTCGGCGACGGTATGCGCGACGTCCTGGACCCCAAGCAGCGCTGATGCTCGTCGAGACCGTAAATCTTCGCATCGCCTTCCCCACTCCCTCTGGCCTCACCCACGCTGTACGCGGTGTCTCCTTCACCCTCGGCCAGGAAAAACTCGGGATCGTCGGCGAGTCCGGTTCCGGCAAGTCCGTCACCGCCCGCGCCATCCTCGGCCTGCTCCCCCCTGCCGTCCAGGTCAGCGCCGACCTTCTCCGTTTCGATGGCCTCGACGTCATTGGCGCCCACGAGAACATCCTGCGCCAAATCCGTGGCAAACGCGCCGGCCTCATTCTCCAGGACCCGAAATACTCGCTGAACCCAGTCATGCCCGTCGGTCGCCAGATCGCCGAGGCCTGGCGCGTTCACAAGGGCGGCTCCCGCCGCATCGCCGATCAGGCCGCCCTCCGCCTGCTCGAACAGGTCCGCATCCGTGATCCCGAACGCGTCGCCCGCGCCTACCCCCACGAACTCTCCGGCGGCATGGGCCAGCGCGTCATGATCGCCATGATGCTTGCGCCCGATCCCGAGCTGCTGATTGCCGACGAACCCACCAGCGCTCTCGACGCCACAGTGCAGGCTGAAATCCTCCGCCTGATCGACGACCTCGTTTCGGGCCGCGGCATGAGCCTCATCCTTATCAGCCACGACCTGCCGCTCGTGTCGCACTTCTGCGACCGCGTCATGGTCATGTACGCCGGCCGCGTCATGGAGGAACTCTCCGCCGGCCAACTCGCCCGCGCACGTCATCCCTACACTCGCGGTCTGCTCAACTGCCTCCCCTCGCTCGTGCACCCGCGCGACCGTCTCGCCACCCTCGCCCGCGACTCGGCATGGGCCACTTAGTCCCAACCACTACCATTGCGAGGAGCGCAGCGACGAGGCAATCTCGCCCGTGTGGTCGCTCATGATCACCATTGACTCCCTCCGCGTCTCCTTCGGCAATCACGAAGCAGTCCGCTCAGTCTCCTTCACCGTCCCGACTGGCGGCAGCTTCGGGATCGTTGGCGAATCCGGCTCCGGCAAATCCACGGTTCTACGCGCCATCGCAGGCCTCAACCCCAGCCTGGACCGGCCGCATCCTGCTTGATCGCCAATTGCTCGGCCCCAAACGCTCTAAGGAATTCTTCCGTCGCGTCCAGATGGTCTTCCAGGACCCATACGGGTCGCTCCACCCCCGCCAGACTGTGGACCGTGCCCTCTCCGAACCTCTCCTGATCCACCGCATCCCCGAGATCGAAGCCCGCATCGTCCGTGGCCTCGCCGAAGTGGCTTTGCCGGACCCCGTCCGGTTCCGCTACCCCCACCAGCTCTCCGGCGGCCAGCGCCAGCGGGTTGCCATTGCTCGCGCCCTAATGGCCGAGCCCGACGTGCTGCTGCTCGACGAACCCACCAGTGCCCTCGACGTCTCCGTCCAGGCCGAAGTTCTCAACCTCCTCGCCGACCTCCAGCAACGGCGCGGCCTCACTTATATCCTGGTCAGCCACAACCTCGCCGTGGTCGCCCATCTCTGCCCAATCATCGGCGTCATGCAGACGGGCGAAATGGTTGAGCAGCTCTCCGCCGCCGACCTCCGCACTGGCCGCACCAGTCATCCGCACACTGCCCAGCTCCGCGCCCTCAGCGTCGAGCTGGAAGACCCCGAGGAGGCCGCGGCAGCGGTTACATGAGCAACCGAACGAGTATCACCCCGACCGCCCCGCCAGCCACTGCCAGCGCCATCGCCAGCAACGCCGGTATCATGTGGCCCTTCAGCGTATCGACCCGATCGCCGGTCATCGAAATGCTCATTGGTGTCCTCGCTGCGCTAATCGCACGCGCAACCATGAGCATGCGGCGTTAAGGCGCCATGATCTGGATCAACCGTAAGCGATTCGGCGGCACCACATGGGCGGCGCGCGGCATTCGTGTGATCGAAGGGCCGCATGGATGAGACGCTAAACGGATCCGGCCCTGATGAGAGCGCTCATACGACAGATCGTAAGAGCGCACACAACGTCCGAGTGGAGGTTATCACGCGGGGCGAGCGCCGGCGGAGTTGGACGCTGGAGCAAAAGCGCGAGATTGTGGCTGAGAGCCTCGGGCCCGAACTGACCCCGAGCGAGGTGGCGCGCAAATACGCGATCGGTACGGGGCAGCTTTATACCTGGCGTCGAGAACTGTTGCCGGCTCCGACGGAGCGGATGAGGCGGCCGACACGGTTTGCGCAAGTGGAGCTGGCGCCGACGCGGCTGGCCGGCCAGCTACCGGCTGAGCCGCCCGCCCCGCCAGTAACGATCCCGCAATCGCCCCGGCCGCTGGGAATAATCGAGATCGTGCTGCCGGGCGGCATATTGGTGCGCGTTGATGGGCAGGTAGATGATCGGGCATTGCGGCGAGTCCTGGGCATGCTGCAAGGCCGATGATCACACTCGCACCCGGCCTGCGCGTATATCTCGCCTGCGGCGTGACCGATATGCGCAAGGGTATGGTGGGGCTGGCAATGCTGGTGCAGCAGTCGCTGCGCGACAACCCGTTCGATGGCGCTGTGTATGCCTTCCGCGGGCGTCGCGCAGGACTGATCAAGCTGATATGGCATGATGGCGCCGGCCTGTGCATGCTGACCAAGCGGCTGGAGCATGGGCAGTTTGTTTGGCCGTCATCCGAGACGACTGGCCGGATCATGCTCTCGAGCGCGCAATTGGCGGCGCTGCTGGATGGCTGTGAATGGCGCGCAGCGCAGCCGCGACGAGCACCGGAACTGGCGGGATAAAAACCCGCGTCGCCGATAAAAATCGGCTGGCACCGATTCGGCGGCGTCGTTCAGAATCGCAGCGTGCGAATCGATCTGGACAACCTGCCTGACGATCCCGCGACGCTGCAGCAAATGCTGCGCGACGTCGTGCGAGAGCTCAATACCGAGAATGACAAGCTGCGCCTGCTCATTCATCGGCTGGTGCGCCATCGGTTCGGCCGCCGCTCCGAGCAACTCACCGATGACCAGTTGCAATTGGGGCTCGAGGATCTGGAGCAAACGGTCGCCGCGAACCAGGCGGCACAGGACACTATTGCACCAGAGCCGAAGGAGCAGAAGCGCCGAGCGGCACCGGCGCAGCGCAATCTCGGCGATCTGCCGGCACACTTGCCGCGCTACGAGGTGGTGGTGGACATCGAGCACCGCGAGTGCCCCTGCTGTGGTGGCGCGCTGCATGTGATCGGCGAAACGCGCAGCCAACAGCTCGATATCGTGCCCGCGCAGCTTCGGGTGCGGGTCACGCGCCGGCCGCGTTACGCCTGCCGGGCGTGCGAGGGAACCGTGGTGCAGGCGCCAGCGCCGGAGCGCCCGATCGATGGCGGCCTGGCGACCGAGGCCATGGTGGTGCATGTGCTGGTCAGCAAGTATTGCGACTCGCTGCCGCTGCATCGACAGTCCAAGATGCTGGCGCGGCAGGGCATCGATCTGGATCGCTCGACGCTGAGCAACTGGGTTGGCCGAGCCTGCTGGTGGCTGAAGCCGCTTTATGACCTGGTGGTCAGCACGGTGCTGTCGTCTGAGAAGGTCTTTGCGGATGACACGACATTGCCGGTGCTGGATCCGGGCCGCGGCCGAACCAAAACCGGGCGATTGTGGTGCTATGCGGTGGATGACCGACCGTGGTCCGGTCCGACGCACCCGGCGGCGGCGTATGTATATTCCGAGGATCGTAAGGGCGCGCATCCGTCAGCGCACCTGGCAGCGTTTCGCGGTGTGCTGCAGGTGGACGGCTACGCCGGGTTCAAGCGACTGGCCGGGGACCGCAGCGACGATTCGGTCAAGCTGGCGTTCTGCTGGGCGCATATGCGGCGGCCGTTCTTCGATTTCTATCAGGCGACGAAGTCGCCGCTGGCCGGGCATGTGCTGGCGCGCATTCGCGAACTCTATACGATCGAGGCCGAGATTCGCGGGCATTCTGCCGATCATCGGGAGCGCATGCGCCAGGCGCGAAGTCGGCCGATCGTGGAGGCGTTGCATGCTTGGTTGCAGGAGCAGCTGCCTCGTATATCCGCCGTCTCCGAGCTGGCGAAAGCGATGCGCTATGCGATCCGGCACTGGCCGGGGTTGGTGGCATTCCTCGATGACGGGAGGATCGAGATGGACACGAACGTGGTCGAGCGCTCGATCAGACCGGTGACCCTCACACGCAAGAACGCCTTGTTCGCCGGATCGGACGGCGGAGCCCGGCATTGGGCCATCGCGATGACGCTGATCGAGACCGCCAAGCTGAATAGTGTCGAGCCGATGGCTTGGCTTACTGATGTGCTCGAGCGCATCGTCTCAGGCAAGACTAAGGCGAACGCACTGGAGGCGCTGCTGCCGTGGAATTGGCATCCGACTGAACTCACGGAATTGGCGGCAGCTGCATGATCGATAATCCAACCCAGGTTGACCGCCTGATGGGGAAGCTGCAACAGGCTCTGCCACTGCCCGCGCGCCCCACACCCGAGCTGCTCGCCGCTCTCGTCGCGAAGAACGCTGCGAGCCAAACCTCCGCCGCCTGCTCAATCACCTGGATCAGCTACGCCGGTGACGAGGGAGGCATTGTGTGCCGCCTCGATTTTGGAGACGAGGCCAAGAACGCCGCGTTTGTCTCCATCACGCACCTGCGTTTCGATGCTCGTCTGCCTCTCGCCCGTGAGATTATCGCCTACCAGAAGCACCGCGTGAAACGCATCCAGCGGCAGCCGGCGTAATCCACCCCAGCACAGAGGATGGGCCGGCCTCTGATACGCCGCACGGCTGCCGTCAAGGAAAATCGGGCAGGGTCTCGCCGCAACGCTTACGATCAACCCGCTACACGAGTACTCCAGGGGGTTCACCGGCGAGCGAACGTGAGCGATTTTTCGAAGAATACGCTGGTGGCAATGGCGTGGGGCGGCATGCGCGCGTAGGCGCCAAAAGGCGAGCAGCGGCGGAATCCGGAACGCTCGTAGAAGCGGATTGCAGCGAGCTGATTCGTGCCAGTCTCCAGTCGTACCATCCCGATGCCCGCCTCACTCGCCTCCAGCTCCAGGCGGGCCAGGATTGCGTCCGCGACGCCCTGGCCGCGGGCTGGTTCGCGGACTGTACATGCGTTTGACTTCGGCGAAGTCCGGGGACAACGCGATGCCGCCGCAGCCGAGGGGGCAGCCGTCCCTGCGAGCGATGAAGAAGCGGATGTGCGACTGGAAGATCTGGTCGAGCGAGAGACCGTGGCGCTGCTCGGGAGGGTATTCGGCGGACAGAATCGCTTCCAGTTCGCTGATCAGCGCGCGGACTTCATCGGTCGGGTGGCGCGCCTGCTCGACGAGCAGGCACATTAGAGAACGAGCAGGACGATCAGGCTGCCGATGCCGGCGAGCATGCAGTAGTAGGCGAACGGGTTGAGCGCCCAGGTATCGTGATTGCGGAAGTACCGCATAAGGAACGCGGTGCTGAGGAAGGCCGTGACGCCGGCGACGACAGCGGCAACACCGGCGTTGAAGGCGACGCCGTGCGGGACGCCGGCATGGTAGAGCTTAGGGACCTCGAGCACGGTGGCGCCGAATATGATGGGGGTTGCGATCAGGAACGAGAAGTGGGCGGCACTTTCGTGGTTCACGCCTCGAAGTAGCCCGCCGACCATGGTGGCGCCGGAGCGGGAGATGCCGGGAATGAGGGCGGTGCATTGCCAGCACCCAATAGTGAAGGCGTCGCGGACGGTCAGGCTGGAGAGTGGCCGCATTCCACGGCCGCGCAGACGTTCCCCGGCGATCAGCAGGACGCCATTGACGATCAGGAAGAGCGCGGCGACCTCTGGCGCGCCGAACAGGTTGCGGAAGAAATGTTCGAGCAGGAATCCGACGACAACGCCGGGAATGGTGGCAACTACGATCAGGGAGAAGACGCGGCGGGTTTCCGCGACCCTATGGGAAGAGCCGAAGCCGAGGATGCCGATTGCGAGCGTCCACCAATCACGCCAGAAATAGAGCAGTAGGGCGGTGGCTGTCCCCAGGTGGAGCATGACCAGGAAGGGTAGGAAGGATGGTGCGTGCTGGTCGATTCGCCAGTGGAGCAGGGCCGGCAGAACCACGGCGTGCCCGAGGCTGCTGACAGGGAAAAGCTCTGTGGCACCCTGCAACAGGGCCATCCCAACGGCTTGTATTGTGTCCATGCTTGTTCCTTGCTGCTTCGCTGCTGGGCCGCAAATCAATCGTTGAGGGGATAGGACCGCATCAACCGTTTTTGCAGCCGCCACATGCGGAAAATACCGGCGCCATCCAGCGGACTCTCGCCGCGGGCGCGGTTGGCCGCGCCAATACGATAGGCTTGGCCGTAATGGTAGAACTGGTCGCGCCACGCGTCCCAAAGCCTCATCCGAGGGTCCCAGACGTGGGTGGCCTCAGAGCCGACGCCGTTGACCTCGATGATTTTGAAGGCTTCGCCGCGGCGCAGGGCGCCGATGGACTCGAAACGGATGTCGATGCGGCCGAAGTGGAAGTTGGGCAGGGAGCGGGCAATGCGCTCGGCCTGGGCGGTAAGCTCAGCCGTGGCGTGATCGATGCCGTTACGAAAAATTGAGCCCTTGCAATGGTTGCCGACAAAGACGAGGCGGACCGGGGCGCCGGCCGGCGGCACTTCGTCCAGGCGGCGGCCGAGGCGGGGCAGGTAAAGGTGGGAGATCCGGCCGGCTCGGGCGTCGGCGAGGATCAGCTCCCGTAGGGTGGAACGGCCATCGCCCACGACGTAGGGTGCGTATTTAAGGGTGATCGAAGTGATGCGGCCGTGAGGTTCGTCCGGGTGACGGATATAGAAGATGCCAGCTTCACCATCGTAGGCGATGTGATCCTGCAGGATCAGGCGTTGGTTGCGTGGGAAAGCTTCGAGATAGCGGAACAGGTCGGCGGCATTGGCGATCAAGCGGACTCCGGTGCCGTTGCAGGCGATATCCGGCTTGGCGACCACCGGGTAATGGAGGCCTGCCTCGGCTATCACGGCTTCGGCCTGGGCAAGGTCGGCGTGGGCGTTCAAGTCGTGGGTACGCAGGCTGGTGTAGCGAGCCAGGAGGGGGCGCACCTCGGGGCCGATCTGGTTGAGGATGTCCAGCTTGGACTCGCCGCAGAGGCCGCCGCCGGGGATTGCGGGGTTGGCAGCGGTAAGGACTGTGAGCGAGCGGTAGCGCAGGCCCATAAGCAGGCAGTGAGCGATGACTGGGGTGTAGAACAGCCAGCTCGGCCAGAACTCAAAAAAGGAGACCGGCGGTTCCGGCGCACGCGGCGGCCGCGCGACGTCCAGGACGGCATCTAATTTCATTCCGGGTTCAATCCTCGGGGTGTTCTTTCCAGATGCGGGAGGCGAATCGCCCGGTGGCGACCATGAAGACGATCATTCCGAGGACTCCCCCCAGCGCCATACGCCGAAGTGCGCGAGGATGAAGTCCCCGATCTTCATAGACACCAGGAACAGGCCGGAGGTCCAGACCACCGTCGCCGCCATGCTGGCGAAGATGAATTTACGGAAGCTGACGCGCAGATACCCGCAGGTAGTGTAGGTGGGTAGCCGGACACCTGGCAGAAACCGGCTGATAACAACGATTTTGAACACGCGCCCGTCCATCCAGGCGCGGACCATCTCGGCGCGTCGGGGTGGGAGCAGGCGGTTGATGAAAGGAATAAATCTGCCGAGAGCACCGAGGCCGTAGAGCCCGGCATCGCCGAGAACGATACCGGCATAGAGCGCTCCGAGCGCCAGCGGGATCGAGATGTCGCCTGAAGCCGCCTGAATGGCGGCGAGGACGGTGGCAGCATCTTCGAGGATAAAGGTAGCAAGAATGATGGCGCCGGCCTGCAGCCCCGGATGGTGCAGGGCATAGGTGAGCAGAGAGTGGACCGACACGCCGAACATTACGAGATCGTCTCCGGATATCCGGGCGTGCCGCCAGGATGCTGGGACACCAGGATGATGCCGGTTGCTTTACGCTAACACCGGGGCAGGAGAAAAGCGCACGGGAACTGAGGTAACAGGCGCGTGCGGAGTGGATTGTGCGAATGATCGAAGGTTGCCGCTGTCGGCACTGGATGGAGGTGGTTCATAAGGTCCGCCGGGTGATGGAATCATCGGCGGTTTGCTCTTTCCCGCCTGGTGGCATCGGGGTTTGTTTCGCGGCCAGCAGTGAGCCCGCGGAGCAGAGTGAAGGTGCGCGTGGCCATGGGGGGATTGGCGGCGAGGAAGGCCTGGACATCCTCTGGCCGATCGAGGTCAAGGGCAATGCCGGGGAGCAGCACGGCAACCGGCTCCAAGTTGTGGCGGCGGGCGGTTTCGATGTGGGGGAAGCAGCTATCGTCGCCAAAGGTCAGCGACATCACGTCGGGTGGGGCCAGCAGCACGGCGTTGGAGCCGCGCCAATCGCGCGACGGGACGATAGTGAAAGAGGGGGCGGGCTCGCGAGCCTCAAGGACCGTGGAAATCTCCGCCGGGGTGACGCGGGGGATGTCACCCGGGACGGTAAGCATGGCCTCAGCGCGGTCCTTTGCGAGCACCCGGGCCATGGCGGCGACAGCGGCGGTATGGCCGTCACGGGCGTCGACGGTAATGACGCGGGCGCCGTAGCGGCGGGCGAGCGCAGCGGATTTCCGGTCAGCGGTATTGACCAGAATGCCGGCAAGGCGAGCAGTGGCCAGGACGGCAAGCACGTCTTCCAGCATGGCAGCGGCAAGGGCCTGGCGCTCACCGGGCGTGAACACGTGTGCGAGGCGCTGCTTCGCATTGGCGAAGCCTTTGACGGGGACAGCGGCCCAGGTGCCGGTCATCGCACCCTCATCCCGCCCTTCGCGCCGACCTCTCCCGCGTTTGCAGGAGAGGTGTATCGCAGCCGGTTAGTCTGCTGCGTCTGCAACCTGCTCGCCAGCTTTTCTTTCCCGCAGCCGCGCAATGGCTTGCTCTACGTGGCGGCTGAAGACGTATTCGGCCGGACGCTGGTTATCCAGGGCGATCTCGGGGGCCATCGGTCCCTGCGTTAGGATCCCATGCATAGCCTGGGCGGCGGCTTTCCAGGGACGTCGGATGGTTTCGGTGACTGCGGTCGCCTCATAGCCGGAATGCACCATACAGTCGGCGCATTTTTCATAGTTGCCGGTGCCGTAGCGGTCCCAGTCGGTTTCTTCCATCAGTTCCGTGAAGGTCTTCGCGTAGCCCTCGCCGAGCAGGTAACAGGGACGCTGCCATCCGAAGTAGTTGCGGGTCGGGTTGCCCCACGGCGTGCAGCGGAAGTTCTGGTTGCCGGCGAGGAAGTCCAGGAACAGGGAAGACTGGTTGAACGACCACTTCTTCTTCCACTTTCCTCTGCCTTCCAGGGCGAAGATCGAGCGGAAGAGCTGTTTGGTTTTCCGCCGATTGAGGAAATGCTGCTGGTCGGGCGCTCGCTCATAAGCGTAGCCAGGGGAGACCGAGATGCCGTCGACACCCATTTCCATCACGTCATCAAAGAAGGCAGCGATTCGTTCCGGCACGGCTCCGTCGAACAGAGTGGCGTTGATGATGACGCGGAATCCGGCCTGTTTCGCGGCGCGGATTGCCGCAATCGCGCGGTCATAGACGCCTGTCTGGCAGACCGAACGGTCGTGATCTTCCCGATCGCCGTCCAGATGCACGGACCAAGTGAAGTATGGCCCGGGCTTAAACAGGTGCATCTTCTTTTCGAGAAGCAAGGCATTGGTGCAGACGATCACGAATTTCTTCCGCGCAACTGCTCCTTCGACGACGTGATCGATTTCCCGGTGCAGCAGCGGCTCACCGCCGGCGAGCACGACGACGGGTGCGCCGCATTCGTCAATGGCTTCGATGCACTCGGCCACCGATAGCCGCTGGTTCAGGATTTCCGACGGGTAATCGATCTTGCCACACCCCGCACAGGCCAGGTTGCAGCGGAAGAGGGGTTCCAGCATCAGGACCAACGGATAGCGCTTGCGGCCCATGATGTGCTGCTTGATCACGTATGCGCCGACGCGGAGCGCCTGGTTCAGCGGAACGGCCATGCTTAAAAGATCCCTACTCTGCAGCTTCGGCTAGTTCAGCGGGAAAACGGAACCGGACATCCTCGGCGACGCCGTCCATGGTCGAGATGTCGATTTCTCCGAACCGGCGCAACCCCTCGATCACGCCTTTCACCAATGTCTCCGGCGCGGAGGCGCCGGCGGTCAGACCGACCAATTCGACACCTTCGAACCATCCGGGTTGCAGCGCGGATGCGTCATCGATCAGGTGGGCGGGCTTGCCGAGTTCCTCGCCGATTTCGCGTAGACGGTTGGAATTGCTGCTGTTTCTAGAGCCGACAACGAGGATGATGTCGACCAGCGCGGCGACTTGGCGCACTGCCTGCTGGCGATTTTGCGTGGCGTAACAGATGTCGCGGACATCCGGCCCGACGATGGCCGGGAATTTTGCCTTGAGGGCGGTGATGATTCCCCGCGTGTCATCCACCGAAAGTGTGGTCTGGGTAATGTACGCAAGCTTTTCGGGGTCGCGGACCCGCAATTTTTCCACGTCGGCTGCGGTCTGAACGAGGTGCACGGTCCCGTTGATCTGGCCGATCGTGCCTTCAACTTCGGCATGACCCGCGTGTCCGACCAGGACGATCTCCCGACCCTGGTTTGCATAGCGCCGGCCCTCGTTGTGGACCTTGGCGACCAGCGGACAGGTGGCGTCGATCACCGGCAGATCGCGTTCACGCGCCAGTTCCTCGACCCTTTTTGCGACGCCATGGGCGGAGAACACGGTACGCGCTCCGGCCGGGACCTCGTCAAGCTCATCGACGAAAATTGCGCCCCGCCGGCGGAGGTCGTCCACGACGTGGCGGTTGTGCACGATTTCGTGACGAACGTAGATCGGGGGGCCGTATTTTTTTAGCGCCCGATCCACGATTTCGATCGCCCGCTCGACACCAGCGCAGAATCCGCGGGGCTGGGCAAGTATGACACGCAACATACCTCACTCCGGCCGGGAGCGGTTCAGCGCAACGGTTCGGTATTGCATGGGTTCCGCCCCCCCGGCAATGCCGGCCCCTTACGGGACCTGGACTAAAAATGGCGGCTTTCAGGTAAAGCGTTCGCGTGCGGAATTGCGAGAGCGGTACAACTCCACTTGAATACTCTGTGGCGGAGGAGCAACACATTACCCGACCAACTGTGGGCGTATGGGGCGACATGGCTCGTCAGCGCCGATATGGATATATCAGGTTCGCGTAACGCGATCAGGGTGGACAACACGCAAATGAGTCTTCAACCGGTCCCAACCGGCCTGTGGGGCGCCCTTGAACGGGATGCCGAAACGGTCGAGACCGCACTTGACGTTCTGCTTCCGCGCCCCGAGGGCCCCGAGGCGCGACTCGCTGAGGCCATGCGATATGCGTGTCTGAACGGAGGGAAGCGGCTGCGCGGTTTTCTGGTCATCGAAAGCGCCCGGCTGTTCGCGGTATCCGAGACGTGTGCGGCGCGCGTCGCGGCTGCGGTTGAAATGTTGCACGCTTACTCCTTGGTTCACGACGACTTGCCAGCCATGGATGACGACGACCTCCGTCGCGGGAAGCCCTCCTGCCATCGCGCCTTCGATGAAGCCACGGCCATCCTGGCCGGTGATGCGCTGCAGGCGCGTGCATTCGAGTTGCTGGCGGAGCCGGACACCCACTCCGACCCGCAGGCTCGCTGCGAACTGATCGTATCGTTTGGCTCCGCAGTCGGTGCCCGCGGGATGGTCGGGGGTCAAATCATCGACATGACGACCGAGGGCCAGTCACTGGATGCAGCTCAGGTCACCCGGATGCAGGCGCTGAAGACGGGTCGGCTGATCCAGTTCAGCGCCGAGGCTGGCGCCATTCTCGGGCGCGCGCCGCTGCCGCAGCGTCATCATCTCGCGGCGTATGGGCGCGATGTAGGGGCGGCGTTCCAGATCGCCGATGATCTGCTGGATGCAGAGGGCGACACTAATGACATTGGCAAGACGGCCGGCAAAGACGAGGCGGCTGGCAAGGCGACAATGGTCGCCGTCCTAGGGGCTGGACTGGCCCGAGCTCATGCCGAGCTGTTGTCCCGTCAGGCCGCCGGTCATCTCGAAACCTTTGGTGCCAAGGCACGCCTGCTGCGCGAGCTTACCGAATTCGTTGTTTCCCGCCGGAGCTGAGTATCGCATGAGTTCCAGTCAAAACCCCGCTTCTCGACCGGGTGCACCGTCCCGCCGACCTGCGGAACTTCTCTATTGAACAGCTCGGCCAGCTTGCCGACGAGCTGCGCGCCGAGACCATTGACGCGGTTTCTGTCACCGGCGGGCATCTCGGCTCTGCGCTTGGAGTTGTCGAGCTAACGGTGGCTATCCATGCCGTTTTCGACACACCGCATGACCGGCTGATCTGGGATGTCGGTCACCAAGCCTATCCGCATAAAATCCTGACTGGTCGGCGCGACCGTATCCGCACCCTCCGGCAGGGCGGCGGGCTGTCCGGCTTCACAAGGCGGGTCGAGAGCGAGTACGATCCGTTTGGCGCCGCGCATTCCTCCACCTCGATTTCGGCCGGGCTGGGGATGGCGGTGGCTCGCGATCTGAAGGCAGGACGTGGGGAGCCCGAGGACCGCAACATTATCTGCGTCATCGGTGATGGGGCGATGAGCGCCGGGATGGCGTATGAGGCGATGAATAACGCCGGGGATTTGGGCAAGCGGATCATCGTCATTCTGAACGACAATGATATGTCGATAGCGCCGCCGGTGGGGGCGATGAGCGCTTATTTATCGCGGCTGATGTCGTCGCGCAGTTTTCTTGGTCTGCGCGATCTGGGCATCAAGATGGCGCGGCGCTTCCCGAGGGGAATCGAACGCACGGCGCGCAAGGCGGAGGAGTATGCGCGTGGCATCCTGACCGGTGGTACTCTATTTGAGGAGCTGGGGTTTTATTATCTTGGGCCAATTGATGGGCACAACCTCGATCACCTGCTCCCGATTTTGCGTAACGTGCGGGAGGCTGAGGAGCAGGGGCCGATTTTGCTGCATGTGATAACGAAGAAGGGGAAGGGTTATGCACCAGCGGAAAACTCGGCGGATAAGTATCATGGCGTGTCAAAATTTAACGTCATTACCGGAGAACAGGCTAAGGCGCCTCCAGGACCGCCGAGTTACACCAAGGTGTTTGCGGAAGCGTTGATCGCACGCGCGGAGAAAGATCCGAACATCATTGCGATTACCGCTGCCATGCCATCGGGCACGGGGCTTGATAAGTTCGCCAAGCGCTTTCCCGATCGCTTCTTCGATGTGGGCATTGCCGAGCAACATGCGGTCACGTTTGCCGCTGGCCTTGCCTGCGAAGGGATGCGTCCGTTCTGCGCGATCTATTCAACGTTCCTGCAGCGGGCCTACGACCAGGTGGTTCATGACGTGGCGATCCAGCGACTACCGGTGCGATTTGCAATGGATCGTGCCGGGCCGGTCGGAGCTGACGGCGCGACCCATTTCGGCAGTTTCGATGTGACCTATTTGGGCTGTCTGCCGGGGTTTGTGGTGATGGCGCCGGCTAATGAAGCTGAGCTGGTGCATGCGGTGGCTACGGCGCACGCGATTGACGATCGGCCAAGTGCGTTTCGCTATCCCCGCGGCGAAGGGGTTGGGGTACCGCTTCCGGCAGTTCCCGAGGTTTGGGAGATTGGCACATCCCGCCTGATGCGGGAAGGCAACGACATCGCGATTCTGTCGCTTGGTACCCGGCTTGCTGATGCAATGAAGGCGGCTGACGAGCTGGCTGCTCGGGGCTTCCCGGCCACTGTGGTTGATGCCCGGTTTGCTAAGCCCCTGGATATCAGGATAGTGGAACAGCTTGGCCGGCATCACGAATTGCTGATCACAATCGAGGAAGCCTCGATTGGTGGCTTCGCATCGCATGTGTTGCACCATCTCGCCTGCGCGGGGCTGCTCGATCGTGGTCTTAAAGTACGGCCCATGGTGTTGCCGGACCGATTCATCGATCATGAAAGCCAGCCAAGGCAGCTTGCAGAGGCGGGTTTGACGGCCAAGGACATCGTCGCGACCGCCTTGGAGGCGCTGGGCCGGAAGGCGGTTCTGCTGAGCGTCGGATAGGATTGTGCGGCTGAGGCCATGCTCGCCGTCTTTGCCGCTCTGCTTGCGGCCATTGCCATCGTCCAGACGCTGGCGGGATGGGCTTTGGCGGCGCGCTTCGCTCGCGGGCAACGGCGGGGGCCAACCGCCCGGCCTCCGGTGACGATACTCAAGCCGCTGTATGGAGACGAACCCCTCCTGGATGCTGCACTGAGCACCGTGTGTACTCTTGGATATCCGGAATATCAGGTGGTGTTTGGTGTCAGCTCGGCTGATGATACCGCCGTCCCGGTTATCCGCCGGCTGGAATCGCGGTTTCCGGCGCGGGACCTGACGCTGGTGGTGAACCCGACCGGGCACGGGCCGAATCTGAAGGTCGGCAATCTGATCAACATGCTCCCGGCTGCTCGCCACGAGATTCTAGTCATCGCCGACTCGGACCTGCATGTCCGTCCCGACTATCTCGACCAGTTGGTTGCGGCGCTGGAGCAGCCTGCGACCGGCCTCGTCACAACGCTTTACGCTGGGTTTCCGGCTTCGAGTCGCCTGTCGGCGTTGCTTGGTGCGACGCAGATCACGCACACTTTCCTGCCAAGTGCGCTGCTTTCCCGTGCGCTTGGCCGGCAGGACTGCCTGGGGGCGACAATGGCACTGCGGCGGGCGATGCTGCGCCGGATCGGAGGCCTCGAGGCGCTAGTTACTCATCTTGCGGACGATAATGCGCTGGGACGATTGGTTCAGGCGACCGGGCTTGCGGTTCGGCTTGCAGGGACGGTCCCGTTGACCACCGTACCGGAAGACACGTTCCGTGCCCTTTTGCGGCACGAGCTCCGCTGGGCGCGTACGATCCGGGCTCTGGTGCCGGGGCAGTTCGCTGCGTCCTGCCTGCAATACCCGATCTTCTGGGGGTTGGTCGCGCTGGCTCTGGCGCCGACCTGGGGCTGGGTTGTGCTTGCGGCCGCTTGGTTGGCTCGCATCGCGTCTGCGCAGGGCGTGAACAGGGCATTGAGCCGGCTGGGTGTCGCGGCTGCTACGCCAGTCCCCATCTGGCTTCTGCCGCTGCGGGAGCTTATGTCGGTGGGAGTAATGATCGCGAGCTTCACCGGGCTGCGAGTGGATTGGCGCGGTCACACGATGACTGCCGACGGCCCGGCCCAGCCTCAGGAGACTTCTGCACCGTGACGATGAACACGCTGTTTCTGCAACCGCCTTCGTTCGACGGTTTCGATGGAGGGGCCGGCTCGCGATATCAGGCGAAGCGGGAGATCCGCTCCTTCTGGTATCCTACCTGGCTTGCCCAGCCGGCGGCGCTGGTGCCCAACAGCAAGCTGATCGACGCGCCTCCGGCGCGGATCGGCATGGAGCCGGTGATCGAGGCGGCGCGAGCGAGGGACCTGGTGGTTATCCATACCTCCACGCCGTCGTTTGCGGCCGATATGAAGGTGGCGGCCCGGCTCAAGGACGAAAAGCCGTCTTTAATGATCGGATTCATTGGCGCGAAGGTGGCGGTGGAGTCGGAGAAGTCGCTGCGTCAGGCTGGCGAGGTGATTGACTTCGTCGCGCGCAATGAATTCGATTTTACGATCAAGGAGATCGCGGAGGGACGCGATCTGGCCGCGGTCGATGGAATTACGTGGCGCAATGCGGCGGGTGAGATTGTCCATAACCAGGAGCGCACCGTCCTTGAGGATATGGATCAGCTTCCTTTTGTTACCGACGTGTACAAGCGAGATCTGCGCGTCGAGGACTATTTCATCGGATATCTGCTCCATCCTTACGTCTCGCTCTACACCGGGCGTGGGTGCAAATCACGATGCACGTTCTGCCTGTGGCCGCAGACGGTCGGGGGCCATCGGTATCGTGTGCGGTCTCCAGAGCATGTGGCTGAGGAGATCCGCCTGGCGAAGTCATATTTTCCGCAGGTTAAGGAGTTCTTCTTCGACGACGATACGTTCACCGACAACCTTCCGCGCGCCGAAGCCATCGCGCGGGAGCTTGGCAGGATGGGGGTGGTGTGGTCGTGCAATGCCAAGGCCAATGTGCCGCGGGAGACGCTACAGGTTTTGAAGGACAACGGGTTGCGGCTGCTTCTGGTTGGCTACGAGTCAGGCAACCAGCAGATCCTGCACAACATCAAGAAGGGCATGCGGATCAAGGTTGCGAAGCGGTTCACTAAGGACTGCCATGAGCTTGGTATCAAGATCCATGGCACATTCATTCTCGGCTTGCCGGGGGAGACAAAGGAGACCATCGAGGAGACGATCCGCTTCGCGACAGAGATAAACCCGCATACCATTCAGGTGTCGCTTGCCGCGCCTTATCCAGGAACGTTCCTGTATAATCAGGCGGTAGAGAACGGCTGGCTGGATGCAGAGCATGCGGAGCTGGTGGACGAGCATGGCATCCAGATCGCGCCGCTGCATTATCCGCATCTGAGCCATATGGAAATTTTCGACAACGTCGAGACGTTCTATAGGCGGTTCTACTTCCGTGCTCCCAAGATCGCCGCGATCGTGGGCGAGATGGTGCGAAGCCCGCATATGATGAAGCGGCGGTTGCGGGAGGGTGTGGAGTTCTTCCAGTTCCTGCGGGAGCGGCATAAGGCGGTGATGTAGAGAGGTTTGGCCCATGCCTTGCCTCCCCGCATCCCGGTAGTCATACCTATCGGAACACGTAGGGGGAGAACCATGCTGACGCTAGGCTATAAGGCATCCGCGGAGCAATTCGACCCGCACTCTCTGCTGCGTTTCGCTGTGCTGGCCGAGCAGACGGGCTTCGATTCCGTCTGGATCAGCGACCACTTCCAGCCGTGGAAGCATACCGACGGCCATGCGCCGTCAGCCCTGCCATGGCTTGGCGCGCTGGGCGCCAGTACGCAACGGATTGTCATGGGCACGAGCGTGCTGACCCCCACCTTCCGCTACCATCCGTCCCTGGTCGCACAGGCCTTCGCGACTCTCGGGGCGATGTTCCCGAAGCGAGTGATCCTCGGTATCGGCACCGGTAAATCGTTGAACGAGGTGCCCTCGACCGGCATCGCTTGGCCCGAATTCAAGGAACGCTTTGCACGGTTCCGTGAAGCTGTCACGCTGATCCGCCGCCTGTGGACCGAGGAGCATGTGACGTTCGAGGGTGAGTACCTACCGCACCAAGGATGCGACGATTTATGACCGGCCCGAGCGCCCCGTGCCGATCTACATTGCGGCCGCAGGGGCCATGGTGGCCAAATATGCCGGCCGGCAGGGCGATGGATTTATCTGCACGAGTGGCAAGGGGACGGAACTTTACACCGAAACGCTGCTGCCGAACGTCGCCGAAGGGCTAAAGGTGTCCGCCGCCGCTGGCCGGCCGTATGACCGGATGATCGAGATGAAGGTCTCGTTTGATACCAACGCCCGCCGTGCGCTGGAAGATACGCGGCACTGGGCTGCACTGGCGCTGACCGCGGAAGAGAAGGTGTCGGTCCACGATCCGCGGGATATGGAGCGGCTCGCCGCCGAGCTGCCTATAGACCGGGCGGCGAGCCGGTGGATTGTTTCTAGTGACCCGGATGAGCATGTGGAGAAGATCAGGTCGTATATCGAGCTCGGCTTCAGCCATCTGGTGTTCCACGCACCGGGTCCGGATCAGGAGCGGTTCCTGCGGCTGTACGGCGCGCAGGTGCTGCCTCGGCTCCGCGGCCAGCCTGGATGACCGCAAGCGCGCGGCTCGACCTGTTCGCACTGCCTAGCTTCCCGCTGGTTCGGCCGGGGGATGATCTTGCCGCCCTGATTGCCGAGGGCGTTGCGCGAGCGGGTCAACGCCTGCAGCCCGGTGATATCGTGGCAGTTGCGCAGAAGATCGTCTCGAAGGCCGAGAACCGCTTGGTCGATCTCGCCGCGATCCAGCCCTCTCTGGAGGCCCACCGGCTTGCGGCCGAAATTGGCAAAGACCCGCGTCTGGTGCATGTCATTATGACTGAGTCGTGCCGGCTCGTGCGCAAGCGCATCAACCTGCTGATCATGCAGCACCGGCTAGGATTCGTCATGGCGAATGCCGGGGTGGACCATTCCAATGTAGGTGGCGGCGAGCAGGTCCTGCTCCTGCCGGCTGACCCTGACGCCTCGGCGGCTGGTATTCGCGCGCACCTGTCACGCCTGACTGGGGTTGCACCTGCCGTCGTGATTACTGACAGCTTTGGCCGACCCTGGCGACGCGGCAGTTGTGGTGTTGCCATCGGCGCGGCCGGCCTGCCAGCACTGGTCGATATGCGAGGCATGCCGGACCTGTTCGGGCGGAAGCTGGAAATGACTCAGGTCGGGCTGGCCGATGAGGTTGCCGCGGCTGCCTCGCTGCTGCAGGGGCAGGCGGACGAAGGCCAGCCTGTGGTGATCCTGCGCGGCCTCTATTGGTCCGCGCCGGAAGCTCCCGCCGCTGCGCTGCTTCGGCCCGAACAGGAGGATCTGTTTCGGTGATCGTCGCGCTCTCCGGTGGCATCGGTGGCGCCAAGCTCGCGCTCGGCCTCAGTCGCGTGCTGCCGCCCAGCCAGCTCACGGTCGTCGCCAATATAGGCGACGATTTCGAGCACCTGGGCCTCTACATCACCCCCGACATCGATACCCTGCTTTACACGCTCGCCGGGTTAGACAATCCGGAGCTTGGCTGGGGCCGGCGCGACGAGACCTGGTCGTTCATGGATACCCTCGCCAAACTGGGTGGGGAGACGTGGTTCCGCCTGGGCGACCGCGATCTCGCGCTGCACGTGGAGCGGACTCGGCGGCTGAACAGTGGAGAGCCTCTGTCGGCCATCATCGCCGATTTCGGGCGGCGGCTGGGTGTGGATGCGCGGGTGCTGCCGGCAAGCAACGACCGCGTGCCGACGCGGGTGCTAACGGATGAGGGCTGGATTGATTTTCAGCGCTGGTTCGTGGGCTTGCGGGCTGCCCCTACGGTGCGGGGCCTGGACTTCGTAAGTGCCGCGAGCGCGGGCGCGCTGCCCGACGCGCTTGCTGCCATTCAGCATGCTGAAGCAGTAGTGATCTGTCCCTCCAATCCTTTCATAAGTATTGATCCGATCCTCGCAGTTCCGGGTTATCGCGACGCGGTGCAGGCTGCTCGGGCCACGGTTATTGCGGTTTCCCCCATTATCGCGGGGCGGGCGGTGAAAGGGCCCGCAGCCAAGATGATGCAGGAGTTCGGCCAGAGTCCCAGCGCGCGTTCGGTGGCCGAGTATTACGGCGATTTGCTCGATGCGTTTGTTGCTGACAAGGCTGACGTGGGGACTCTTTCCTCATTGGAGTGTCGCGTGACCTATGCCCCAACTCTTATGCGCACGCTGGAGGATAAGGTGGCACTCGCTCGTGTGGTTTTGCAGGCTGCGAAGTTTGGAACGAAAACGGCCGCTAGGATGCCTAGCCCGATTTATAATCTGTTTCTCCAGGCGATGATGGACAGGAAGCAGATCATTTGCCTGTACGATGGATACCCTCGGGAACTTTGTCCTGTCTTGCTCGGGCATTCGCAGGGCCAGGAGAAGGCGCTCACTTACCAGTTCGGCGGCGAGAGCAGGTCAGGGTTGCCGCCGGCAGGTGAATGGCGTTGCCTCTGGCTATCCAAGGTGAAGAAAGCTGAGCTCCGTGATGGGCTTTGGCATACCGGCAACGCTCATACAACGCCGCAAGATTGCGTCGAGAGCGTCGATTACGATACCAATCCTACCAGCCCGTACAATCCCAGATACCGCTTGTGACCAGCCAATCTCCTGGCAAGCAAAAGTTTGCCATAGGCCGTCCGCCGCTTCAGTAGCACCCGCTCAGTTTGTACGCTCGCCGCATACAGTATCAGCTCGCGGCCCGGATGAGGCGGTGCTGCTTGCGCCCGGCGGATAGCTTGACGGCGCCCTCCTGAAGATGAGCCGAGGTGATAAGCAAGGCTTCGTCGGCGACGGTCTGGTCGTTCACCCGGGCACCACCGCTACGGATTAGCCGGCGCGCTTCACCGTTGCTGGCGGCCAGCCCGGCCGTAACGAACAGGCGGAACGCAGGAATGCCTTCGGCGAGCTCGCCCGCCGAGACATCAACACCAGGGAGCGTCTCAGCCGCCTCACCCTCTTCAAACGCGCGCCGCGCGGTCTCCGCTGCCTGCTCGGCGGCGGCCGGGCCATGCGCCAGGCGGGTGGCTTCGGTTGCAAGGATCTTCTTGGCCTCGTTGATGTCGGAGCCGTGCAACCTTTCCAGCCCCACGATTTCGGACAGCGGCAAATCCGTAAATAGCCGGAGAAACCGGCCTACGTCGGCGTCTTCGGTATTGCGCCAGAATTGCCAGTAATCGTACGGGGAGACCCTGTCGGCCCGAAGCCACACGGCGCCTCTGACGCTCTTGCCCATTTTGGCGCCGGACGAGGTGGTGATCAGCGGGGTGGTCAACCCGAAAAGCTGCTTGCCGTCGGTGCGGCGCGTGAGCTCCATACCGGCGACGATGTTTCCCCACTGATCGGACCCGCCCATCTGCAGCTCGACCCCGGATCGGCGGAATAGCTCGCGGAAGTCGTAACTCTGCAGGATCATGTAGTTGAATTCGAGGAAGGTCAGGGGCTGCTCGCGTTCCAGACGCAGGCGAACCGCGTCGAACGTCAGCATGCGGTTGATGGTGAAGTGCGTCCCGACCTCCCGCAGGAGCGGGATGTAGCCGAGTGCGTTCAGCCAGTCGGCATTATTAGCCATGATGGCATCAGAAAAGCCGTCGCCAAAGTGTAGAAAGGAATTGAAGCACCGGCGGATTCCCGCCATGTTGGCTTCGATCTGCTCATCCGTCAGGAGTTGGCGGGTTTCGTCGCGGCCGGAGGGGTCGCCGATGCGGGTCGTGCCACCACCCATCAGCACGACAGGCTTATGGCCGTGCTTTTGGAGCAGCCGGAGGATCATGATGCTGACCAGGTTGCCAACATGCAGGCTGTCGGCGGTGCAGTCGAAGCCGATATAGGCAGCCACTGAGCCCGCCAGCATCCGATGGTCGAGAGCTTCAAGATCGGTGCACTGGAAGACGAAGCCGCGCTCAGTGGCTTCGCGCAGGAACTCGCTATTGACCATGCCGTGGGTCAGGGGGCGCCGGTGATTTTGGTAACTTCCTCCGGCGATTTCCGCACCAGTGCGTCGTAGTCCTTTAGCAGCGTCTCAGTGATCTGGCCCGGGGTGAAGGAATACGAACCGATCTCCCGCACCGGCGTAACCTCGGCGGCGGTGCCGGCAAGGAAGACCTCGGTGGCCTTGGGCATTTCATCAGGCATGATGGGACGCTCGATCACCCGCATCTGGCGGTTTTTGGCGAGGGCCATGGCGCTGCGGCGGGTGATTCCGTCGAGGAAGCAGTCCGGGTCGGGCGTATGGAGATCGCCGTTCATGACGAAAAAGATGTTGGCGCCGGTCAATTCGGCCACACGACCGCGCCAATCCAGCATCAGGGCGTCGGCGTACCCTTCGGCTTCGGCTTTGTGCTTGGACAAGGTCCCGATCATGTAAAGCCCGGTGGCCTTGGCCGCGGTGGGGGCGGTCTCAGGCGAGGGCCGCTTCCAGTCCGCCAGGCTGAGGCGAATGCCCTGCATCCTGGCATCCCCGAAGTAGCTGGGCCACTGCCAGACGGCGATGGCCAGATGGATCTTCGTATGCTGGGCCGAGACGGCCAGCATCTCCGACCCGCGCCAAGCGATCGGGCGGACGTAGGCGTCGGTCAGGTTGTTGGCCTTCAGGGTTTCGTAACAGGCGGCGTCGATCTGTTCGGCGGTGAACGGAATTTCGAAGCCGAGAATGCGCCCGGAGTTGATCAGCCGGTCGGTGTGGTCGCGCAACCGAAAGATGTTGCCATTGTATGCGCGTTCGCCCTCGAAGACGGCCGAGGCATAATGCAATCCATGCGTGAGCACATGGAGTCGGGCCTCCCTCCAGGGGACGAGCTGGCCATCCCACCAGATCCAGCCATCACGGTCGTCGTACGGAACCAGCGCCATCGGACAAATCCTCGCAACATTGTTGCAACTCGTATAAGGCAGGGCCAGATACGTCAACACTCCTGTCGCATGTGCAAGGAATGCCTGCCATGCCCGCCTCGAAGTCTCAACCAGATATGGTGTCTGGCATGAGTTCTGTCCGCCGACTTGCGCCGGTCGCGCAAGAGCCCAAACCCCCTGCAGGCGCCAACCTGTTGTTCCTGCGGGAGGAGGAGATCCGGATGGCGCAGGATTTGCTGTTCTTCGCCTACCGGGACTTCACCACCGCGGCGGACGTGATCCTGAACGAGCTTGGCCTCGGACGCGCGCATCATCGTGCCCTGCATTTCATTGGCCGAAATCCAGGTATAAACGTTTCAGACCTGCTTAGGATCCTCCGGATTACGAAGCAAAGCCTGGCACGCGTGCTCTCCACGCTGATGAGCCGGGGGCTGGTCACGCAAACCCCTGGGCGAGCCGACCGGCGGCAGCGTTTGTTGGCGCTGACGGCGGCCGGTCAAGAATTGGAGCGGCGATTATTTGAGCGGCAGAAGGAACGGCTGGCCGCCGCGTATCGCGAGGCCGGCGGACCGGCCGTAGAGGGGTTTCGGCGTGTGATGCGCGCGATAATGGAGGAAGATGCGCGTGCGTATCTGGACCAATCGGCTCGCCGGATGGCATGAGCTCGGAGACCCCGCACATTTTGGTGGTGGACGACGACGCAAGGCTGCGCGGACTGCTATCGCGGTTTCTGGCAGAGAAGGGGTTTCGTGTGACGACGGCGGAGAATGCTGGCGAGGCACGGGCAAAGTTGCGGTCGGTGTTTCCTGACCTGATGGTGCTCGATGTGATGATGCCGGGCGAGTCAGGGTTGGATTTGATCACGTCGCTCAGGAATTCGCATCATCAGAACCTGCCTGTTCTGTTGCTGACGGCGCGTGGAGCGCCTGAAGACCGGATTGCGGGATTTGAAGCCGGAGCCGACGACTACCTGGGCAAACCGTTCGAGCCGATGGAGTTGGTCCTGCGGATCCGGGCAATGTTGCGGCGTGCACCGCCGGCGGTTGGGCCTCCGGCCCGCCCGGTCTCGCTGGGACCGCTGGAATTCGATCCCGAGCGCAGTGAGCTCAGGGGGGCGGAGGGGACCGTCCGGTTGACCGGAGGAGAGGCGGCGTTGTTAGCAGCGCTGGCGCGCAAGCCCAACGAGGTGCTGTCACGTGAGGAGATCGCGGCGGCCCTGGGAACGGACGAGGCGGGCGAGCGGGCCATCGATGTGCAGGTGACACGGCTCCGGCGGAAGATCGAGCCGGACTCGCGCGAGCCACGGTATCTGCATACGGTGCGGGGGCGCGGCTACATGCTGCGGCCAGGCTGATGCGGATTCCCTTCCCCTACGAACGGACTATCCGGAAGGTACTGCCGCGCTCGCTGCTGGGCCGGAGCCTGCTGATCATCTTGATCCCGCTAATTCTGCTCCAGGCCGTCGCCCTGCAGATTTATTACGGTAGCCATTTGAACCTGGTGTACCGGCGGCTTTCGGGCGGGCTGGCCGGAGAACTGGCGTTCACCCTGCAGCTTCTGGAGCGCGCCGATGGCGATGCCGCGGAAGAGCTCTGGATCATGCAGACCGCGCACTACGAGTTCGACCTGCAAATGCACCTGAAGCCAGGGGCCAAACTGATTCCGCATAAGTGGAGCAACGTTCTCGGGCCGCAGGATGACGACCTCTATGCGGCCCTGCAGGAGAAGCTGCGCCGGCCGTTCACCATGGAATGGAGCTATGACCGGCAGTCGGTGCTGATCGGAGTGCAGCTTCACGATGGCGTGCTGGATGTGCTGGCGCCTCGGAAGCGCGTCGATCTGGGCACGATCTGGCTATTCCTGGTCTGGCTGGTGGGGACGGCGGCGCTGCTGTTCGCGATTGCGGCGTTGTTCATGCGCAATCAGGTGCGCGGTATCAGGCGGTTGGCGGATGCCGTGGAGGCGTTCGGGATGGGCCGCGATCCGGGGCCCATCAATCCGGAGGGGGCCACCGAGGTACGCCGCGCCGGGGCCGCCTTCAACCGGATGCAGGAGCGCGTGCGCCGGTTTCTGATCCAGCGGACGGAGATGCTGGCCGGCGTGTCGCACGACCTGCGCACGCCGCTGACCCGCATGAGACTGGCGCTGGCGATGTTTCCGCAGCGCGACGAAGAGGCCTCCGATATCCGGGAGCTTGCCGCGGACGTGGAGGAAATGGAGCGGATGATCGAGGGGTACCTGGCCTTCGCACGAGGTGAGGGGGCGGAGCAGGCGGAACCGGTTAACTTGGCGACCATGCTGGAGCAGATCGCGGATGCGGCAAGGCGTGCGGGCACGGAGGTGGAGTTGGAGGTGCCAACGGAGCTGACACTGAAGCTACGGGTGAACGCGGTCCGGCGCGCGATCACCAACCTGGTCGATAACGCCCGGCGGCATGCGAGGCGGGTGGTGCTTTCGGCTACTCACGCGGGCAGCCGAGTGGTGAGTGTCACGGTGGATGATGACGGCCCCGGGATTCCCGTGGAACGGCGCGAGAGCGTGTTCCGCCCGTTCGAAAGCGGGGCGGCGGGGGGAACCGGGCTTGGGCTCACGATCGCGCGCGATATCGTGCGGGCGCACGGGGGAGAGATTGTGCTGGAGAACAGTCCGCTAGGGGGGCTGCGCGCGCGGATACGGCTACCTGTGTGAATACTGCCGTCAGGCGCGCTGTAGTCTCCCAAGGCAGGCTAGTTGTAGCCGTAATATCGACCACCCTGGGTGGTGGGCTGGTTGCTCGGGGAGAAGGTAGTGTCGTTGTCAGGGAGACCTGGCACGCCGACCGCGGTATCGTCCGGCGCGGATGATGGCGCAACGTGCTGCACTCCTTCGAGGCTAGCGAGCGGGGTCGAGCAACCTGTCAGGACCAGGAGGAGGACGGGCAATGTGCGCAGAGGGTGCTCCCGCGGCCAGCAAACGTGGGACTGGCCACAGGATAGCACAGCACACATGGCGCGCAATTGTTATGGGGCGGTGAGAGCTCCGCCGAGCGCACCAGCGCCGCCGCCAATCAGGGCACCGGTGGCCGGCCTGCCGCCGGCGAGTGCCGAGATGCCGGCGCCGGCGCCGGCGCCGAGTGCGCCGCCGGTCACCGCCCGGGTTCCGGGGCTGTAACCGCACCCCGCAAGGGTCAGAAGCATGGCTCCGGCAAGCATACTCAAACTCAATTTGCGTTTCATTCCCTTGTTCTCCGCTTAGCTACGTACTGCAACGAATGACGACCGTAAGAAAAACCTATGGCGGCAATGGGGCATTCCTGTGGAACGATAAACACCCTGTTGTGAGCATGAACCTCGGTGTCCCCATGGGGTCAGTCCCGAAGAGGTGCGAGGACCTGACCGAGCTTGTCCCGAATTCCAGGGAGCATCTCCACTGACCATAAGCCATAGGTCTCAGCACAGCCGGCACGCTCGTGTTGTGTTCAAGGGCCGCAGTTCCGAAGTCGCAGAACTGAGTAGTCTGCCATTGCCGATCGCCGCAGCAAGGAGGAGGTGTTAGCGATAGCCGTGAAAGCCAAGCCGATACTCGGCTGCAATTCGGATAATATTTCAGCAGCTTAACCCCTTGAAGCATGGTTCTTTATGTCGCCGGACGAAGAACGCCGCGGCACAGCTCTCGGTTCGCCGATTTTATGGTGCCCGGTTCGGCAAAGATGTTTTTCCAGGTGCGCTGCCGTGCAACACCGCGCGCATTCCACGACCATAATTATTGCTTGAATTTGCGATGCAGCTTCTGCCAGAAGCTGAGCGCCGCGCCCAGACCTTGGCTGACTTATGAACTGGCTCTTTCTTCATTCGGAGCAACTCGGCGCCGGATGTACCCGACGTCTCATGAAAGTCGCGGTGGTGTTGTCGTTGCGCACAACGGGCCCACCGACCGCGGGTGCAGTATAACTCAAGGCCAGCTAATGGAGCATTTCGTACATGGAATTGTCGGATTCGCCAAAGCCCACTCGGTGCTGGCTTATGGGCTAGTTATCTTGCTGGCCGGGTCGGAGGCGATCCCGGTGATTGGCATCATGATTCCTGGGACGATCGGAGTTGTAGCAATTGCGACGCTAATTCCAAGTGGTGCGGTCGCGCTTGGTCCCATGATCGCGTGCACCATGGTCGGCGGGTTCGGCGGGGATCAATTGGTGTTTCTGCTGGGAAGGCGATACAAACGGCGCGTTATGGGAATATGGCCGTTAAACCACCGGCCAGAGCTTATTGCAAGAGGCGAAAAATTCTTCAACCGTCACGGCCGCAAGAGTGTTCTGATGGCGCGATTCACACCTGGGGCGCGCTGTGTCGTGCCGTTGGCCGCGGGCGTGACAGGAATGTCAGCATCACATTTTACCTCGATGAATGCCGTTGGGGTGATGGTTTGGGCGCCGATGCACGTCATCGAGGGATTGCTGGCCGGAACCGGGATTCAGTTGTTGCGAGCCGCCATTGGTCGGGTGACGGCAGTGGTCGTGGGGCTGCTGGCTTTGCTTGGGCTGGTGGTTTGGGGGATCCTTCGGCTCAGCGGGGTCATGGCGTAGCGGTTAGACGGTGCGTTCAACCCCGACGGTGACGTGCGAGAGCGAAGGGATGGCTGCAAGACGGTTGCGGATGTCGCCCGGCTCGGGCCGGGCGTGGCTGGCGACCGATATTATTGCGGCAGGATGACCGGGTCCCAGGCGCCACAGATGCAGATCGGCCACATGATCGCCGTCCGCCTCGATCGCGCGCCGGACCTGACGGATAAGGCCGTAGCACCAACTGGCGATAATGCAGGCGCCGATGACACCGGCGAGTGAATCCATCCAGAGCCAGCCGAAGATGCGAGCCAGGATCAGGCCAATGATGACGAGTGCCGAGACGGCGGCATCGGCCATCACGTGAATAGTGGCGGCGGGCAGGTTGTTATCATGCTCTGCCGCAGTGTGGGCGTGATCATGATCGTGATAGTGGTGGTGGGCGGCGCCGGAGGGCAGCCAAGCCGCGGCGACGTTCACGGCAAGGCCCAGGCCGGCGATGGGGGTGGCCTCTCGGAAGCGGATCGGTACCGAGCAATGGAGCCGAAAAGCGAACCGCCGACGATCCCCAGGGGCATCATCGTCCCGCAAGCCCAGATCACCGCCCAGGTGCGGCGTTCGGCATACTGGTGACCTTCGCCGAGGAATACGTGGCTATGGCTGCCAGGCATGTTGGTGTGGCGCATGGCAAGAGGGCGTGTGTTCTTGCGACGATCCGCCCGAGATTGCTTCGTCGCTATGCTCCCCGCAGTGACGCCGGAGGGTCTTGCAAATGAGAATGACTCGCATATAGATTTCTGGGTAAACTTCCTGCAAGAGGTCTTGGTATGCCCGTTCGGTCTCGGCGTCACGATCTGCGGTATAATTGGCCCGCTTGGATGTTGTGGACCGGCCTCCTCGCATCGAGCCTCGCTCGCGTGCCCGCCCGGGCAGCCGAGACGATCACGCTTTACAGTGCGCAGCACGAGCAGATGGTCGACCAAGTGACCCAGATGTTCACCCACGAGACGGGCGTCACTGTGCGCGTGCGTTCCGGCGAGGCGCCGGAGATTGCCAACCAGATTGCCCAGGAAGGCACCCGTTCCCCAGCCGATGTGTATTTCACCGAGAACTCGCCCGAACTGACATTGCTCGACGAGAAGGGGCTACTGGCGGCGGTGGATCCGACAACGCTTGACGCGGTTCCCGCCAAGTATAGCGCAGCCGACGGTCACTGGGTGGGCGTGTTCGCGCGCGTCGATGTGCTCGCCTACAACCCTGCTCTGATCAAAGCGGATCAACTACCGCACTCGCTGATGGACCTCGGGCAGGGCCAGTGGCGCGGCAAGGTCGCCATCGCGCCGAGCGACGCCGATTTCCTGCCGCTGGTCGGGGCAATCGTGGCGCTCCACGGAGAAGCAGCGGCGCTGGACTGGCTGAAAGGGCTGCGGCGGAACGCCCAAATCTTCGATGACGACGAAGGCGTTGTTGCCGCCGTCGATCGGGGTACGGTCGCGACCGGTGTCATCAATAGCTATTATTGGGCGCGGCTGTGGACCGAGCAGGGCGCGGCGAGGACCAAGAGTCGCATCCATTACTTTCCACCAAGCGATGTTGGCGGCCTGATCAACGTCTCCGGTGCGGCAGTAGTGAAATCTTCCAGGCACGAGGCGGCGGCGCAAAAATTCGTGGCTTTCCTGGTGAGCGGGAAAGTGCAGGCCGCGACCGCTCAGGGGGACGTCGATTTCGAGTATCCGCTGCTTCCTGGCGTGGCGGCGAACCCACTGCTCAAGCCGTTCAACGAGTTGCAACCTCCCTCGGTCAGCATCAGCCAACTCGGGGACGATCAGTTGGCGGCCCGCTTGCTGCGGCAAGCCGGCCTGCTCTGATGGCCGGAGCTACACCAGAGGCACAAAGCGGCTTTCATGCGGCGGCGTTTCGCCGGCTGCCGCGGGTTCCTCTCGCGCTGGCTGTTGCTGTGGCTTTGCTCGTTCTGCTGCCGGTCGGCGACACGTTGTACCAGGCCGCGCAGGTCAGTGGCAGCGAGGCCGCAGAGCTGCTATTTCGGCCGCTGGTCGGCGAGCTTCTGGTCAACACAGTTGGCCTCGCGGCCGGGGCGACCCTGGTCTGTGGTGTGATCGGCACCAGCTACGCGTGGCTGACGGAGCGGACAAACCTGCCGGGACGCCGGGCCTGGGCCGTGCTGGCGGTGGTGCCGCTCGCCATTCCACCATTCATCAGCTCCTACGGCTGGGTCTCCCTCAGTCCGGCCCTCGAGGGCTTCGTAGGTGCGCTACTTGTGGTGAGCTGCGCGTACTACCCGATGGTCTATCTGCCGGTGGCGGCGGCGCTGCGGGGGATGGATCCAGCATTGGAGGAAAGCGCCCGAACACTTGGTCGCGGTCCTTGGGCCTGCTTCTTCGGGGTGGTCCTGCCACAACTGCGCCCGGCGCTATTTGGTGGGATGCTGCTGGTGGGGCTGCACATGCTGGGCGAGTTCGGCGCCTTTGCGCTGTTGCGTTTCCGCACCTTCACGACCGAGCTCTATGCCGAGTACCGCACCGGCTTCAACGGTCCGGGCGCCTCGCTGCTCGCCGTGGTTCTTCTCGTGCTGTGCCTGGTTTGCCTGGTTGCGGAACTGCGTATCCGCGCCGGCGCGCATTATGCACGCATTGGCCGCGGCACACAGCGGCGAACGACGCCGCTCGCGCTGCGCTGGATGACACTGCCGATGCTCGCGGCACTGGCCGTGCTGACGACGGCAACGGTCGGCGTACCCCTTGGCATGATCCTGTATTGGCTGACGCAGCACGGCGCTGCCGCAATAACGCCGGCCGAGATCTCCCCAGCGCGGTTGCTCAACGCGACGTGGGCCTCGATCTGGCTGGGACTGACCGGGGCAGCCTTCACTGTGTTGCTGGCTCTACCGCTCGCATTCCTTGCGGCGCGATACCAAGGCTGGGCGGTTACGCTATTGGAGCGCGCGGCCTACCTCACCCAAGGGGTGCCAGCAATTGTTGTTGCTCTCGCGCTGATCACACTCACTTTGCAGGTGGCGCCACCGCTCTATCAGACCGCTGGGTCGCTGATCTTCGCCTACGCTATCCTGTTCCTTCCACTGGCGCTGGTCAGCATTCGCGCCGCGCTGATGCAGGCCCAGAGGACGCTGGAAGAGGTCGCGCGTTCGCTTGGCCTTGGGTGGTTCGCAGTGGTCTGGCGCGTGGTGCTGCCGCTTGCAGCCTCGGGTCTCAGTGCGGCCGCGGCGCTTGTTTTCGTCTCGGTGGTAACGGAGCTGACGGCGACGCTGCTACTGGCCCCCATCGGCACGCGCACGCTCGCGACCGAGGTCTGGGCCGATACGTCCACTGTCGCTTACGCCGCGGCTGCCCCATATGCGGCGTTGATGGCCGCCTTGTCCCTTGTCTCTACCTGGCTGCTGGCACGCCGCTTCGGTAGCGCTGCACTCGTCGCTATGGGCTGAACCTGCAATGGCGGAGCTGGTGATCCGAGGACTAAACAAGGCGTTCGACCGGACGCCGGTCCTGCAGGGCGTTGACCTCAGGGTGCAGTCGGGCCTCTTGGTCGCCATTCTGGGCCGCTCCGGCAGCGGCAAGACAACCCTGCTGCGCTTGGTCTGCGGCTTCGAGTGCGTTGACGACGGGCGGATTGCAATCGGTGGACAGATTGTTTCCAGCCGAGACACTATAGTGCCGCCGGAGCAGCGGCACATCGGTTATGTTGCGCAGGAGGGCGCGCTATTCCCGCACCTGACCGTGGCCGAGAACGTCGTGTTCGGCCTCTCGCACGCAGAGCGGAAGACGCGCCGCCGGGTCGCCGAGTTGCTTGACCTTGTGGGTCTGCCTCCGACCTATTCGAAGCGGTGGCCGCACGAACTTTCCGGCGGAGAGCAACAGCGGGTGGCATTGGCGCGTGCCCTGGCGTGCGCGCCGCGGTTGGTGCTGCTCGACGAGCCGTTTGCCTCGTTGGACGCCGCCCTTCGCGTGGAGACACGCGAGGCGGTGGCGGCGGCATTGCACCGTGCAGGTGCAACCGCTCTCCTGGTAACTCACGACCAGGCGGAGGCACTGTCGCTGGGTCAGGAAGTCGCCGTGCTGCGTGGCGGGCGGATGGCGCAAGTAGCTAGCCCCACCGAGCTTTATCGCAGGCCCGCCGATGCCGAACTGGCGCAGTTTGTTGGCGAGGCGGTTTTGTTGCCGGGGCATGCGAGCGCCAGCCAGGTCCACTGTGCCCTCGGCGTGCTGCCTCTCGCACCAGGCATGCCGGCTGGGGCAGTAGATGTCATGCTCCGGCCTGAGCAATTGGAGCTCACGCCGCCCGGTCGGCCACAGCGGCCGGAAGCTCAGGTGATCGCTGTCAGTTTCTACGGTCGAGGTGCGCGCGTTCGCCTAGCGCTGTGCACGGAATCCGAGGCGACAGACTTGGTCGCCGTCGTTCCCGGCCACCTGGCGCCGACCGTCGGTATGAAGGTTGGTGTGACCGTCACCGGCGAAGTCGTCAGCTTTCTCCGGGCGTCGGACGCCCGTATTCATGGAGAACCCGCGGAGCCCCTCTCTCGCGAGCCGGGCAGGGATAAAAGCTACGCGCTGACGCGCTCTGTCCCGTCCATGTAAGGCCAGAGCACGCGGGGGATCAGGATCGAGCCGTCAGGCTGCTGGTGGTTTTCCATTACCGCGATCAGGGCACGGCCGACGGCGACGCCGGAACCGTTCAGGGTATGGACGTAGCCCAGGCCCTTGCCGTCCGCCGGGCGGAAGCGGGCGTTCATGCGCCGAGCCTGAAAGTCCCGGCAATTGGAGCAGGAAGAGATTTCCCGCCGGGCTTGCTGGCCAGGGAGCCAGACTTCGAGGTCGAAGGTCTTGGCGGATTGGAAACCGGTATCGCCGGAGCTTAGGACTACGCGGCGGTAAGGGAGTTCCAGGAGGCGCAGAACGGTCTCGGCGCATTGGGTCATCCGCTGGTGTTCTTCGTCGCTGCGGTTGGGATGGGTGACGGAGACCAGCTCGACCTTCATGAACTGGTGCTGGCGGAGCATGCCGCGCGTGTCGCGCCCAGCCGCACCGGCTTCGCTGCGGAAGCAGGGGGTCAGGGCGATCAGGCGCCATGGTAGCTCGGCCTCGGGGATGATCTCGTCCATGGCCGTGGCGGTCAGCGGCACTTCCGCGGTCGGGATGAGCCAGCGGCCGTCTGTAGTCTGGAACATGGTGTCGGCGAATTTCGGCAGGTTGCTGGTGCCATAGGCGGTGGCTTGCTGGACCAGGAGGGGGACTGAGATTTCCTGGTACCCGTGTTCGCGGGTGTGAAGGTCGATCATGAACTGGCCGAGCGCACGCTCGAGCCGAGCGAGCTGGCCGCGGAGAACGACAAAACGGGTGCCGGCGAGCTTGGCGGCGGTAGGGAAGTCCATCATGCCGAGAGCTTCGCCGAGTTCGAAGTGCTGCTTTGGCTCGAAGCCGAGGTCGCGGGGTTCACCATGCAGGGCGAGCACAACGTTGGCGGTCTCGTCGGCGCCGTCGGGGACGTCGGGGTCGAGGCGGTTGGGGAGGAGCTCGAGCAGGGACTTTATGGCGGCATCGAGGGCGGTGGCTTGCTGCTCGAGGGTTTCGGATTCGCTGCGGAGGGCAGTTGCTTCGGCTTCGAGTGCGGCGGTGTCGGTTCTGGCGCGCTTCAGGGGGCCGATTTCCCGAGCGAGGGCGTTGCGCCGGGCCTGGATTTCCTGAAGGCGGGTCTGGACGGTGCGGCGCTCGCTGTCGCGCGCCAGAATTTCGGGGGTGACGGGACCGAGGCCGCGGCGCGCCATGGCGGCGTCGAATGCGGCGGGATCGGCACGGATGGCGCGGATGTCGTGCATGGTGGGTCGGTCTTTTGGGGCAGGCCGGCCAGTGACGGCAAGTGCGATCCGGCTCAAGGGCCAGCGCTCGCCAGCAAGCCGACGGCCCCCCGGCGAAAGCACGGTGACCCCTCCAGCTTTACATCTGTTCGCCGTTCAAGAAGCGCATCGCGTATATCTTGTCGCGGTAGTCTGGCAACAAGGCGATTACCGCATCGGTCAAGTCTCCATCGAGAATGTGCCACGCGGGATGCACGAAAATTCTTGGCCAGCCCGTTTCGTTATCATCATCTCCGTTTCATCGCGTGCCGATGCATCTGGCGCCGTCCCATGTGCCGAGCGCATAGGCTGGCGTGCCGGGTCCATTGTCGATGAGCACGCGATGCAAGGGTCCACCGCTCCTGAGGTGCAGTCACGTTCTGTGGTGGAACATAAGCCATGCTTGGATGACTCCTCCTTTCCGGGGGGACGGTCGCACGCAACCCCCGCGCGGTTGATCAACATCTGGCAGCGCTGGCGTCCGGCTGAACGCGCAGCGTCACCTCCGTGGCAGAGGCTATCAGACCTCGACCGGCTTCGGCGCCACGGCGCGGGCGGCGAACACCGAGATCTCGTACAGGGCGATCAGCGGCAGGGCGAGGCTGCACTGGGTGATGACGTCGGGTGGGGCGAGGATGGCGGCGATAACAAAGCAGCCGACGTAGGCGTAGCGGCGGAAGCGGGTCAGCCCCTTGGGGGAGACGATGCCCACTTTGGCGAGCAGGGTGATCGCGACGGGAAGCTGGAACGTGATGCCGAAGGCGAAGATCAGCTTCATCACCAGATCCAGGTATTCGCTGACGCGGGGGAGCAGCTCGATGGGCACGCCGCCACCGGCGTTCATCGATTGGAAGCTGGCGAAGAATCGCCATGCGAAGGGAAACACCACGAAGTAGGCGAGGGACGCCCCCATCACGAACAGCACGGGGCTGGCGATGAGGAAGGGCAGCAGCGCGCGTTTTTCGCTGCGGTAAAGGCCGGGGGCAATGAAGAGCCAGATCTGGTTGGCAATAATGGGGAAAGCGATGAAGCCAGCGCCGAACATGGCGACTTTGATTTTGGTGAAGAACACCTCGTAGAGCTGCGTGTAGATCAGGTGGGGCTGCGGCATGCCCTGAGCCTCGAGCACGTGCGCCAGTGGCTCGGCGAGGAAGTAGTAGATCCGGCCACTGAGCCAGTAAGAAAGGCCGAAGGCGATCATGAAGGCGATCAGGGAGTAAATCAGCCGCCGACGTAGCTCCATCAGATGCTCGAGGAGCGGCATCGGCTTGTCGTCGATCGGGTCTTCGATGTGATTGATGCTGTCCACGATCGCGATACTTCAGGCGGAAATTCGGTGTTGTTGGGCTATCGAGGGCGGGATGAAGGCCGGGGCGTCAGCCCTTGGCGGGCTCTGGCTGGCCACGGTGAGGCCGGGCGGGATGAACGCGGGGGTCTCGGCGGCCGGCCGAGATCGCTCTGTCGCGTCGTCTTGTTCTGGCCGGTCGATTTCGGCGACTTCGGCTGCCACGCTCCCTTGCGCATCTCCCGGGTGCGCGACCGGTTCGGCTGTCGCGGCTGCTGAAACCGGGGTCTCTTTGAACGGATCGGAGAAGCTGTCGCGGATGCTGTGATCGGGATCGACGTGACGCTCGACGGCGGAGCTGACATCGAAGTTGCGGATTTCGTGGAGCGATTGGCGCACTTCTTCCAGGTTAGCCTCGCGGACCATTTCGTCCACGTGGGTCTGGAACTCGGCGGCCATGCGGCGGGCTTTTTTGATAGTGTTGGTGACGGCGCGAATAGCGACCGGCATGTCCTTGGGGCCGATCGCGATCAGGGCGACCACCGCGATTACGGCCATTTCGGACCAGGCGAAATCGAACATCGTAGATGCTTAGCTAGCACTCCGTGGGGGCAGGGGGGAGGGGTGACGGCTCCGGATCAGGGTTTTCGTGCGGTTCGTCAGTCAAGGATGCCGGGTCCTCCTCCGTCGTGAGGGGAGCGTCGGGCGGCGCCTCCGCAAACGGGGAAGGGGGTTCGACGAGGAGGTCCTCGCGACGGGGAAGCTCGCGAAGGTCAGTCAGGCCGAACTGGCTAAGGAAGGCCGGGGTAGTTCCCCAGAGCGTCGGGCGGCCAGGGGTTTCGCGGCGGCCCCTGGGGGCGATCAGGCCGGCCTCAAGAAGCGAATCAAGGGTTTGCTGGGCCAGGCTGGCGCCACGGAAAGTCTCGACCTCGGCGCGGGTGATCGGCTGGTGGTAGGCGATGATGGCGAGCGTTTCCATTGCGGCCCGGGGCAACCTCCGCGGCACTTCGATGACCTTGCGTAATCGGGAGGCAAGGTCCGGGGCAGTGCGGAACATCACGCCCGGGCCGGCCTCGACGAGCTCGACGCCGCGGCCTTCGTAGCGGACTTTTAGGGCCACCAGGACGGCTTCAGGATCGGCGTCTTTCGGCAGGAGTTGGCCGAGGGCGCGGGGCGTGACCGGCTGGGCGGAGGCGAAAACGAGGGCCTCGGCCAGGCGCAGGTGGTCGTCGGAAATAGGGGTGGGCTCCGGAGCCGGCGGTGCGTCCGGGTTTTGGGGGAATGGTTGGGTGATCCTCGAGTCTGGCCCGGGGACAGGACCCGGCCATGATGGAGTGGGCTCAGAGTCGTCGCTGATCACTGGTGTGGTGCCTTGCGGAGCAGGATGGGGCCGAAGGGGTGGTCCTGGCGAAAGCGGAGGGCGCCATCGCGGGCGAGTTCGAGACCGGCCATGAGGGTGCTGGCGATGGCGGCCCGCCGTTCGGCGGGATCGATAAGGTGGTGGGGCAGGAAGCGCTCCAGGCTGGTCCAGTTGGGGAGCGAGCCCAGCATGGCGCCGAGGCAGTCGAGGGCTTCTTTCACGGTCCAGACGGTGAGCTTTCTAGGGGTATAGCGGCGGTTGGCGGCGCCCCGTTTGGCAGCCGCGAGGTACGCGCGGATCAGGCCCGGCACATCGAGGGCTATGCGCGAGCGGTCGATTTCCGTGTGATCCTCGGGTGCGCCTCGGGCGAAGACATCCTGGCCGAGGATGGGGCGGGTGCTGAGCCAGGCGGCGGCGGTCCGGATGGCTTCCAGGGCCTGCAGGCGCTCGGTGAGCTGGCCGACGGCTTGCTCGGCTTCCTCGGCCTCGGGTCCACAGGGCACCAGCAGGCGGGACTTTAGCCAAGTGAGCCAGGCCGCCATCACCAGCCAGTCGGCGGCGAGCTCCAGGCGCACTCGGGCGGTCTCGATCGTGGCGAGGTATTGATCGACCAGCGCGAGCATGGAAATGCGCGCGAGATCGACTTTCTGCGCTCGGGCGAGTTCGAGCAGAAGGTCCAGGGGGCCTTCAAAACCGTCGAGCCGGAGGACCAGAGAGTCCCTCGGGTCGGATTCAGAGGAAGAGTTGCTCATGGCCGGCGCCGATCGCGTGACCGGAGGAGACGAGCAGGACGCGGAGCGCCCAGGGGAGGACAGCGTTGATGGTCTGGCGGAATGGGTCGAAGTGAATGCCGAAATCGGCAAACATGGGCGGCAGCAGAAACACGACCAGGATAACAAGAAGAATTCCCAGGCGCTCAAGGCCGGCCCAGGCGCGGGCGAGCCGGAGCGGCAACAGGCCGACAGCGATGCGGCCACCATCGAGGGGAGGAATGGGGATCAGGTTAAAGAGACCGAGGACGAGATTGTAGAGGATGAAGTCGAAGAGCAGGGTGCCGACGATTGGGTGCTGAGAGATGGCGGCGTCGAGGTAGCCGAGGGCACCGGGATACCATTGCGCGGGATGCGGGATGAGCAGGGCGCCGATCCAGGCGAGCAGGAAGTTCATGGCGGGCCCGGCGGCGGCAACGATCATCATGCCGCGGCGGGGATCCCGGAACTTCCAGGCGGCGACGGGGACTGGCTTGGCCCAGCCGAACATGAAAACGACTCGGCCCAAAGTGAGGAGCTGGGTGATGAGCAGGAAGCCGGGCAGCAGGATGGTGCCGAATTTGTCGATATGGGCGATAGGATTGAGGGTGAGACGGCCTGCTTGTTTGGCGGTATCGTCGCCCATGGCGAGGGCCGCATAGCCGTGGGCGGCCTCATGGAGGGTGATCGCCAGGATGGCCGGAATGACGGCAAGCGCGATTTGAAGGACGAAGCTATTCACGCCAGCAGCCGGTCCCGTTCCTTGAGGAGCGAAGCGGGGTCGAGGGGAAGGCGGCGCGAGGCTGCGTATTCCCACCCGAGCGCCAAGCGCTGGGCAGTTTGGTCTGCCATGGGCGGGCAGCATTCCAGGAGCTTTTGCGTAGGCCCGAAGTCGCCGGCGCAGTAGAGCGCGAGGTCGCAGCCAGCTTCCAGCGCGGCCAGGGCGCGGTCCGCTGGCTCTCCGCTGAGCGCCTGCATGGCCAAATCGTCAGACACCAATACTCCCTCAAAGCCGATACCCCCGCGGATGATGTCCCGGATGATGGTCGGGGACATGGTCGCGGGACGGTCCGGATCCCAGGCCGGATAGAGGATATGGGCTGTCATGGCCCAGGGCAGGTCGGCGTTCAAGATAAAGGGTAGCAAGTCGGCCGCTTCGTCGTGGTTCTGCACGGTCGGAAGGCCGTAATGGCTATCGAGTCGCGCGGCGCCGTGCCCTGGTAAGTGCTTGATAACAGGGATAATCCCGGTGGCGGCGAGGCCATCGGCCTGGGCTCGGCCGAGGCGGGCAACGGCGCGGGGGTCAGGGCCGAAGGAGCGGTCCCCGATCGCGGTGGTGGCACCTGGTACGAGGCGGTCGAGGCAAGGCGCAGCCACGACCGTGAAACCGAGGCCGGCGGTTTCAAGGCCGATGAGCGCGCCGGAGAGGAAGGCGGCGCGCAGGCCTAAGCGGGCGAGGGTCTGGGCGGAGGGGTGGGGGAGCCAGTGCGGTGGGCGGAGGCGGGCGACCCGGCCGCCTTCCTGGTCGATCATCAGAATGAGGTTGGCGGGGAGCTCGGTGCGGATTGCTGCGATGAGATGGCAGAGTTGGGGGGGTGATTCGATATTTCGGGCGAAGAGGATGACGCCGGCGGGGCGACGGGTTCGGAGAAGGGTGGCCTCGTTTGCGGTGAGGTGAAGACCGGAGAGGCCGATGATCGCGGGTTTCACGGGCGGACTTTAGCGAGGCAGTCCGAGTCGGGTGAGGGCATGTACAAAAGCCCGGTTTTTGCATTGCAGCAATCGTACAAAACCCCTGTTTGTGCACTGCGGAAAACGTACGAAACCCGGGTTATCCACAGAGGGAAGTTGTACAAAACCGGGGGGTCAGGGGTGTCGAAACGTACAAAATCGAAGTTCGGTGCGACTTGGCATCGATACGAACGATCCACCCAGCCCGGTTGGATGGGATTTGGGATCGCGGCGATGATATCAAGAGGGGGGATGATAGTCGATGAAAATCGGGTTTCTGGTTGGCGGCAAGCTGGCCTGGGTTTGGGGGCCTACTCTGTATAACCAGCGGGTGACCGAGGGGCTGCGTTCAGCCGGGCACGACGTTGCGGTGATCGAGCTGCCGGGCGAGTATCCGGTCACGGATGAAACGGCGCGCAGCGCGGCGCGTGGCGCTTTGGCCTCGCTGCCGGCAGACCGGCTGGCACTAATTGACGGCCTGGCGTTGCCGGCGTTTGCCGGGCAGGGGGATTCATTGGCGGCGCGCCCAACAGTGGCGCTGATTCATTACCCGACAGCGTTAGGGACGGGCATTAGCGAGGCCGAACGCGCTGCACTACGCAACACCGAATTGCGACTGCTTCCGCGGTGCGCGCGGGTGATCGCAACGAGCGAGGCAACGGCAGAGCGGCTCGTGACTGATTTTGGATTGGATCGCGCGCGGCTGCGTGTTGTGCTGGCAGGGATTGATCCGGCGCCGCGGAGCACTGGGTCTGGCGCGGGTAGTTGCGCCATTCTTTCGATTGGCGCGCTGATTCCGCGCAAGGGGCATCACGTGCTGATCCGATCGCTGGCGCGGCTATTCGATCTTGACTGGCACCTGACCATTGTTGGGTCAGAGATGCGCGATCCGGCACACGTGCAACAACTGCGCATGCTCGCGGCGGAGGTCCGGGAGAATATTTTGTTTGCCGGCGAGCTGGGGGAGACAGAGCTAGAGAGGCTGTGGCAAGGGACAGACATATTCGCGCTGGCCTCCTTCTGGGAGGGATACCCGATCGCGGTTGCACAAGCACTCAAGCGCGGCGTGCCGGTGGCCATTACGAATGAAGGGCCGGCGTCGGGACTCGTCCCGATGGAGGCGGGCATCGTGTGCAAGCCGGGCGATGACGAGCAGGTACTCAAAAGCGTTGCGGCGCATGATCTTTGATAGCGACCTGCGCGGCGCGATGGCGGAGGCGGCCTGGACGGCCGGCCAAAGTCTGCCATGCTGGGACCAGCAGATTGGGGCCTTTATCGAGGCGTTGACGTTGTAGAGGCTCTCGATCGTCCGTGCGTAGATGGCCGGGTCAAGCCCGGCCATGACGGAAAGGGAGGAACGGAATGCTGCTGGGGGCGATCGCGGACGATTTTACGGGAGCGACCGATCTGGCATCTATGCTGGTGCGCAACGGCATGCGGACCGTGCAGCTTATCGGCGTGCCAAAGCACGACGATCCAGTACCGGATGCCGATGCGGTGGTGGTGGCACTGAAGTCGCGGACCGCACCGGTGGCAGAGGCCGTGGCTGAAAACCTGGCTTCTTTGGCCTGGCTGCGCGAGGGCGGCGCACGGCAATTCTTTTTCAAGTATTGCTCGACCTTTGACAGCACGGACCGGGGCAATATCGGGCCGGTAGCCGACGCGCTACTCGATGCGTTGGGGGCACGGTTCGCGATTGCGTGCCCGGCGTTTCCGGCGAACGGACGGACCATTTATCAAGGCTATTTGTTCGTGGGCAGCGTGCTTCTGAATGAAAGCGGGATGGAGCATCATCCGCTGACGCCGATGACTGATCCCAACCTGGTGCGGGTGCTGGGACGGCAAACCTCAGGGCGGGTCGGGTTAGTATCGTATGCGGTGGTGGCGCGCGGGAGCGACGCGATCCGTTCCGCACTGGGATCTCTGGAGACGGAGGGCTATCGTTATGCGATTGTGGATGCGATCAGCGACGAACACCTAGTAGCGATGGGAGGAGCGGCGGCCTCGCATGCGCTAATCACCGGCGGTTCTGGGGTCGCGATGGGCTTACCGGAAAACTTTCGCCGCGCCGGACTGCTGGCCGAGCGGTTCAATCCAGCCGAGCTGCCGATGGTAACGGGAGCATCGGCAGTACTCGCCGGTTCATGCTCGCGTGCGACGCTGGGTCAGATCGAGGCGGCTCGGGCGCGCATGCCGGTGCTGCAGCTCGATGCACTGAAGACACCGGATGCAAAAGTACTGGCGGCTCAAGGGCTGGATTGGGCGCGTGGGCACCTTGGCGAGAAACCGGTGGTGATTGCCGCGTCGGCGCCACCAGAGCGCGTCGCAGCGTTGCAGGAGCGGCTTGGGCGCGATGCAGCGGGGGCGTTGGTGGAGCATGCATTGGCGAGCGTTGCAGAGGGGCTGTTCGCAGCGGGGGTGCGGCGCCTGGTGGTTGCTGGCGGCGAGACCTCGGGTGCGATCGTCGCACGGCTCGGGGTTCGTAGCCTGCGGATTGGGGCGGAGATCGATACGGGCGTGCCATGGACTTACGCCGAGGGCGAGCACCAGCCGATGTGGCTGGCGCTGAAATCGGGCAATTTCGGTAGTCCGGAGTTCTTTACGAAAGCGTTTGGCGTATCGGGGTAAAGCCCCGCTCGAGCCTGCGTGCAGGCCGCTGCAGAGGATCTAACGATCGAGACGGCTTCGCGGCCAGCTAGCAAGAATATAGTGGGCGAGTGCGAGATGCCCCCACCTCACCCCAACCCTCTCCGCCCCGAGGGGCGAGAGGGAGAAGACCCGGCGTGCTCATTTTCGTCTATCATGAGTCGCCGCCGGCCGAATGGAACTCGCAATTAAGACCGGGAGCACCTTCAGCTCAGCTGAAGATGCTCCGGCCTTGGGTTGTTAGAAGGATTGCTCGGGCAACTCATGCTCCTCTTCGGGCTCATGCTCCATTTCGGGCATGGGCTCGGGCATTTTGCGCGGGCGGCGAGCTGCCGTTTTTCGTGCGGTACTGGCTCGCTTGGCAGCAGCCTTACGCGTGCCGGTCTTCCGCCCAGCGGTCTTCCGCCCAGCGGTCTTGCGACCGGCGGTCTTGCGACCGGCGGCCTTTTTCTTAGCCGTAGTCTTGCGAGCCGCGGTCTTTCTGGTTGCGGTTTTCTTCGCCACGGTGCGGCCGGTGGTCTTGCGAGCCGCAGCTTTCTTGGCCGTGGTTTTCCGCGTAGCGGCCTTTTTGGCCGTGGTCTTGCGCGCGGTCGTTTTCCGGCCAGTGGTTTTTCGTGCTCCGGCGCGCATCGCCATTGGCTCAGCGCGGGGTCGTTCAGTGGGGGTGTCTTCGGTGCTCATGGTTCCTGAGCGCTCCTTTGTTTGGTGAAGGTGAAGCCAGGCCCGTCATCTTCCGTTGCCGCTGACTGTTGATCAACGCACCGCAACACGGAGGCGCACTGGTGTGCGACAATCCCGGTTGTGAAGCCATGGCAGCGGTCAATGGACCGTCTCCTGCTTAGCAAGGCTGCATGCCGGCGCCGATAGACAGGTTGCGAATCGCGCGCATGCATGACGGATTCGGTATTTCGCTTTTGCTGGGTAGATGTCAACAAAAAGCAACCGTTTCGTCGCAGGATGAAGGAAATTTTTTGTGCGCGTGTGACCCTGGCGCGGAGGTGCTGACAAACGACACCGTATCGCACGCGCTCCATCCTCATTGCGAGGACGGTGGGGTGATCCTCGGTTCAAGCCCGAGGACATGGCCCGGCCATGACGGGAAGGTCTGGGGCGCGCCTGTTTTCGTGCTCTTAGGTACGCTGATCGAGGGGAATGAAGCGCTGGTTTTCGGCGCCCATGTAGTTGGCGGTGGGGCGGATGATCTTACCGTCTTCCCGCTGCTCGATAACGTGAGCGCCCCAGCCGGAGGTGCGGGAGATGACGAAGATGGGAGTGAACATGGCCGTTGGGACGCCGAGCATGTGATAGCTGACTGCGCTGAACCAATCGAGGTTGGCAAACATGCCCTTCGCTTCTGCCATAACAGCCTCGATGCGGTCAGCGATCCGCCACATCTTCATCGACCCCGCCTGTTCTGAGAGGTGGCGTGCAACCTCCTTGATGACCTTGTTGCGGGGATCGGAGACCGTATAGACGGGGTGACCGAACCCGATAACAAGCTCATGATTGGCAAGGCGTTTGCGGATGTCGGCCTCGGCTTCATCAGGGCTCGCGTAGCGGTTCTGGACTTCGAAAGCGGCCTCGTTGGCGCCGCCGTGCTTGGGGCCACGCAGTGCGGCGATTCCGGCCGTCATAGCCGAATACATGTCGGAGCCGGTGCCGGCGACGACACGGGCAGCAAAGGTCGAAGCATTGAACTCATGCTCGGCGTAGAGGATGAGCGATGTATGCATGGCACGGACGCGGGCGTCGGACGGTTCGTGGCCATGGAGGAGATGGAGGAAATGGCCGCCGATGGTGTCGTCGTCGGTTTCGACATCGATCATGCGGCCGTTATGGGAGTAGTGGAACCAGTAGAGCAGCATGGACCCGAGTGAGGCCATCAGGCGGTCGACAATGTCTCGGGCGCCGGGAGCGTTGCGGTCATCTTTCTCCGGCAGGACGCAGCCGAGTGCAGAGACACCGGTGCGCATGACATCCATCGGGTGAGTGGCGGCTGGGAGGGCTTCCAGCACCGCACAGACTGCGGCGGGCAAGCCGCGGAGGCTTTGGAGCTTCTGCTTGTAAGCTCGCAGCTCCGCACGGTTGGGTAGCGTCCCGTGCACCAGCAGATAGGCGATTTCCTCGAACTCGGCTTTCTCGGCGAAGTCGAGGATGTCGTACCCGCGATAATGGAGGTCGTTGCCGGTGCGCCCGACCGTGCATAGCGCGGTGTTGCCGGCAGGGACGCCTGAGAGTGCGACGGATTTCTTCGGACGGTTGGCTCCTGCGGTAGCTGCTTCGCTCATGGTGGCGTTCCCTTTCCTTCAGAAGATGCCGGACTTTCCCTGGGTCAGAGAGCCGGTGGGGAGGGGGATATTCAGCACCGCTAGTTCACCGGTGGGAAGACGTGCGAGGTCCTGCACGGCTTCCAGGAAGCGGTTGGACTCGCGGGTGGAGATGATGCCTTCGATGAGGGCATGGAACTTTCGAATGTAGTCGTCGCGGCCGAACGGACGGGCACCGAGCGGGTGCGCGTTAGCCACGGCCATTTCTTCGACGATGCGGCTGCCGTCCTGCATAATCACCTCCACGCGGGCGCCGAAGGCGAGCTCGTTTGGATCGGTGGAATGATAGCGCCGGGTCCACTCAGGGTCTTCCCTGGTTTCGATCTTGTGCCAGAGCGCGACGGTATCAGGGCGGCCGGCGCGCCGCCGGGTATAGCTGTCGACGTGGTGCCAGCGCCCGTCCTGTAAGGCCACGGCGAAAATGTACATGATCGAATGATCGAGGGTCTCTCGGCTGGCGTTGGGGTCCATCTTCTGCGGATCGTTTGCCCCGGTGCCGATCACGTAGTGGGTATGGTGGCTGGTGTGGATGATGATGCGCTCGACCTGGCTCAGATCGGGGATCTGTTCGCGCAGCCGGAAGGCGAGATCAATCAGTGCCTGGGATTGGTACTCGGCGCTATGCTCCTTGGTGTAGCTGTCGAGAATGGCGCGTTTGGGTTCGCCAGGAGCTGGCAGCGGGACTTGATAAACGGCCTGAGGCCCGTCGAGCATCCAGGCAATGACGCTGTCCTCGCCTTCGTAGATCGGGCTGGGCGCACCTTCGCCGCGCATGCAGCGATCGACTGCTTCGATGGCGAGTTTGCCGGCGTGGGCGGGGGCATAGGCTTTCCAGGAGCTGATTTCGCCCTTGCGTGATTGGCGGGTGGTAAAGCTGACATGCACGGCCTGCTGCACGGCTTGGTAGATGGTTTCGACCGGCAAGCGGAGCAGCGTGCCGATGCCCGAGGCTTGGGCCGGGCAAAGATGGGCGATATGGTCGATCTTGTGCTTATGGAGGCAAATGGCTCGGACAAGGTCGATCTGGATTTCGTAGCCGGTGGCGATGGCGCGGATGAGGTCCCGGCCGGAGCGCTCCATCGATTGAGCGACAGCGAGGATAGGCGGAATGTTGTCGCCTGGATGCGAATAATCGGCCGCGAGAAAAGTGTCATGCATATCGAGCTCGCGGACGGCGGTGCCATTGGCCCAGGCGGCCCATTCGGGGCTGACGCGACGCGCGGTGGAAACGCCGAAGACCGTGGCACCGTCGCGACGCGAATGGCCGAGTGCGGCGTCGCGCGCAGAAACGACAGGGCGGCGGTTAATGGCGGCGATGGCGACGGCGGCGTTATCGATGATGCGGTTGATGATCATGGCTGCGACATCTTTTTCCACCGGCACCTTGTCGGCGGCGACTTCGGCAATCTTCCAGGCGAGCTGGTCTTCGCGCGTGAGATTGTCGGTGGAGGGGTGGACCCGGACCTCGTGGATTTGCATGCAGACCTCCCTTTCTCAGGGATCAGTGATCAAGGGAGCCGGTACGGGTCAAGCCTTGATAAGCGCGGGGCAGGAGGTTCAAATCCGCCCGGTACCAGTGACCAGGGGTAATATATAAGTGTCGCAGCCGTTTGAGCGGGTGATCATCGGGGACGTTGTCGGGACGGACAGCATTCTGCGGGACGGGTATGTGGCCGTTCGGGGGGAAACCATTGCCGCGGTTGGCTCGGGAGCAGCGCCCCCAGCAGTTGAGATGCTGGATTACCGAGGTAAGTTGATCCTGCCCGGGCTGGTCGATGGGCACATGCATACATCGTCGGCGATCGGGTGGATCGGGATTGAGGGCGCGACTCGCAGTGCGGCGGCGGGTGGTGTGACGACATGCTGCGATATGCCGTATGACGTGCCGGACCCGGTGACGGATGCGGCGAAGCTCGAGGACAAGATCGGGTGGGTAAACCGTACGGCGCAGGTGGATATGGCGCTGTATGGCACCATCACGAAGAGCGGCGGTGTGGGCGCAATACCGGAGCTGGCGGCGGGTGGGATCTCGGCGTTCAAGCTTTCGACCTACGAGTACGATGCGCATCGGTTTCCGCGGATCGATCATCCCACGATGCTGGCGGCGTTTCGGGAGATCGCGCGTACGGGGCTGCCGGTTGCGATCCATAACGAGGATCATGAGCTGGTCGAGAGCCTGACCGCGGAGGCGCGAGCGGCGGGGCGGACCGAAGCGATTATGCACTGCCGGACGCGGCCACCGATCGCGGAGACACTGGCAGACCTGGAGATCTTCGAAATGGCCCTGGAGACCGGGGCGCATGTGCATATCGCGCATTCTTCTCTGGCGCGCGGGTTTGAGATTGCAGAGGCGTTCCGCGCGATGGGCGCGAAGACGACCGGCGAGGCATGCATTCAGTATCTGTGCATGACCGAGGACGACATTGTGCGGCTGGGTGGCAAGGGGAAGTGCAATCCGCCGTTCCGGGCGGCGAGCGAGATTCCGAAGATGTGGGAGGCGCTGCTGGCGGACAGGGTTGCGTACGTTTCGACTGACCATGCGCCGTGGCCGATCGAACGGAAGGCGGCGGCGGATATCTTCGCGTGCAGTGCCGGGCTGGTGGGGCTGCAGAGCTTTGCGCCGCTGATGTTGACTCTGCTGGAGGAGCGGGGGCTGTCACCATGTTTGATGGCGACTTATTGCGCGGAGCGGAGTGCCAAGCTGCACGGGCTCTGGCCGAAGAAGGGGGCGATCCGGGTGGGCTCGGATTGCGACCTGGTGGTGTTGGAGCAGGGTGACTTCGAGTTCGACGAGGCGTCGATTGTGGATCGGCCGGAATTGAGGTGGTCGCCATATCACGGCCGGCGGTTGCGGGCGCGGGTGGCGGCGACGGTTTTGCGGGGACGTTTGATATGGGATGGCGTGTCGGTGCTGGCGCAGCCGGGGACCGGGAGGTTCGTGCGGCGTCAGGCCATGTGACGATGTGGCGGCGCGCGTTGCTTGCGGGCGCCGTGGTTGTGCTGGCCGGGTTTGGCTTTGTCGCGCGGTATGTGCGGACGCATGTGGTGCCGCCGGACTGCCGTGATCCGCGCACGCTGTCGCTAGTGCGGGAGAGTTTGCTGGGGCGGTTTCACCTGCCGCCATCCACGCAGATGGCGCATATCGAAATGCAGGCAGGGGGATGGCTGGCGTTCCGATTTGTCTGCGTGGCGGATCTGGAGATCCCAGAGAAGGATCTGCCGCCGGGGCCTCGGCCGGGGTATGTGCATTACACGAGCCAGCTCGCGGATAACGGGACGCGGCAGGACGTGACGGTGACGATTTCTCCTTTGCTGCAATGGGTTCAGGTGCAATGAGCAGGCGGATTATCACGGTCGGGGCGGCGCAGTTAGGACCGGTTCAGAAGGCGGAGCCTCGGTCGGTGGCGGTGGAACGAATGCTGCGGCTGATGGAGCAGGCGCACCGGCGCGGTGTGGAACTGGTGGTGTTTCCGGAGCTGGCGCTGACGACGTTCTTTCCGCGGCACTACTACGAGCGGCTGGAAGATGCGGATCAGTGGTTCGAGACGGCGATGCCGTCCGCGGAGACGGCGCCGCTGTTTGGGGCGGCGCGGCGGCTGAGGATCGGGTTTCATCTGGGGTATGCGGAGAAGACGGTTGAGGGACGCCGGTTCAACACGGCGGTCCTGGTCAATCCGGATGGCGAGATCCTGCTGAAGTATCGCAAGATGCATCTGCCGGGTCATGCGGAATTCGATCCGCGACGGAAGGTGCAGCATTTGGAGAAGCGGTATTTCGAGGTGGGCGATCTGGGCTTTCCGGTGATTCGCGCGCCGATGGGCAGGGTGGCTGGGATCAACATGGGTTTGTTGATCTGCAACGACCGGCGGTGGCCGGAGGCGTGGCGGGTGCTAGGGCTGCAGAGCGTGGAGCTGGTGCTGCTGGGGTACAATACGCCGAGCATGAACCAGGAGGGGCGCGGGTTCGAAGCGCATCATTTGCGGGTGTTTCACTCGCATCTGTCGGTGCAGGCGGGATGTTATCAGAACTCCTGCTTTGCGGTGGCGACGGCGAAAGCGGGCACCGAGGACGGGTGCGAGCTGATAGGGCATTCGATTATCGTGAACCCGCACGGGGAGATTATTGCACAAGCGGGGACCTGGGATGATGAGCTGATAGCGGCGGACTGCGACCTGGAGATGTGCAGCCTGGGGCGAACGACGGTTTTCGCGTTTGAGAAGCATCGCCGGCCGGAGACGTATTGGCGGATTACGGAGCAGGTGGGGGCGGTGGAGCCGCTGCCCTCACCCGCTGCGCTGCGCGCCGGCGACCTCTCCCAGAGGGAGAGGTAATCAGGTGACGAGCGGGATGCGCGGCGGCGGGCGGGGTAGCTTTCAAAAATGGATGCCGAAGCGCACCCCGGCATCGTCCAGACCGTCGTTGTGTTGGGCAAGGCCGCCGTTGGAGCTGTGGTCAAAGTAGGCAGATATGCTGTACCGCGGTGTGAAGGCGTAGCCGAGCTCCACGCTGGGGTGGAACAGCACGTGCGAGCCGAGGCTCAAGTGGTTGGAACTGGTGGAGCTGATGTCGCCGTTATTGAAGGCGGGGCCGAAGGCGAAGGTGAAGAAGACGTGGTCCTGGCGGGTGAACACGGCGTCGAACAAGTCGGCGGTCCAGGCGAGGCCAAAATAGAACTGGCTGGTGTAACCGGAGGTGTTGGCTGAGAAGCCAATATTCGGGTGGGGGTCGAGCAGCCAGCGGAACATGGGGTTGATGTCGGCGATAAGGTGGTACGGGACGGGGGAGGCGAAAACGATCTCGCCGTTGATGTCGGCACCACCTTCTTTGTGGCTGCCGAGAAAGCCGACATCGTGGGCAAGGACGCCGAGATAGAACTCCGCTCACGATCGATTGGGCCCCGGCGGGGGAGGCGAGGACGAGAAGGGAGCAGCCAAGGACGCAGGAGAGGACCTGCTTCATATCGCGGGACCCTTGTGGTACGAGTGGTATGTATGAGGCGCGGCCGAGGCAGGTTGGTCAGTGACCGCCCGGGCATAGATCAGGGGGCCCGTTGGGTTGTCAACGGCCCGCGGGGCGGCAGTGGCTTGGGCCTGAGGATGGGTGGCCGAGCGGCTTAAGGCAGCGGTCTTGAAAACCGCCATACGCGCGAGCGTATCGTGGGTTCGAATCCCACCCCATCCGGAACCATAACGTTCGCAACCGTCCGCGACAGTCCGCTCCCCAGCGAAAACCCTAGCAAATCCCGGCATTACTTCGTCTCTGACGGTTCTTGACGGTTCGCGTCAGTCCGTCTAAGTTCGCGCTCTGGGACGTAGGACCACCGGGGGGTTTGCTTTCAAAGATCGGCCCTCCGGCGCCCGCCGTGAGGCGTTGGGGAGTTTGGCGGCGAAGGGTGTGGACCGGCTCTCGGCCCGACAGGTCGAGACCTACAAGGGGGCCAGGCTGCTGCATGACGGCCGCGGGCTCTATCTGGATCCGCGGAACGGCAAGTCCTGGTCGTACCGCTACGTCGTGAGCGGCAAGGAACGGTGGATGGGCTTGGGCCCATACCCGGAAGTCAGCCTCGCCCGCGCACGGGAGAAGCGCGAGGACGCTCGCCGGCTGCTCAAGGGCGAGGGGATCGATCCGCTGGCCGAGCGGGACGCCAAGCGCTCGGCGGCAAGGGAAGCGGCGGCCAAGGCCAAGGCCGCAGCAGTCACGTTTAGACAGTGCGCCGAGAAATACGTCGCCGCCCATGAAGTTGGCTGGAAGAATCCGGTGCATCGCCAGCAGTGGCGGCAAACACTCAGGGATTATGTTTACCCAGTCATCGGCGAGCTGCCTGTAAGCGCGGTCGAAACCGGGCATATTACGCAAATCCTGCAGCCGCTTTGGACCACCAAGACGGAAACCGCGTCCAGGGTGCGCGGGCGGATCGAGGCCATCTTGGACTTCGCCAAGACGCACGGCTGGCGCACTGGCGAGAATCCGGCGCGCTGGAAGGGGCATCTGGAGAACGTGCTGGCGCGGCCGGGCAAGGTGGCGAAGGTGCAGCATCATGCTGCCCTGCCGTGGCGCGAGGTCGGCGCCTTCATGGCAGAGCTTAACAAGCAGAGCGGCGTCGGCGCCCTGGCACTGCAATTCACGATCCTGACTGCGGCCCGCACCGGTGAAGTGATTGGTGCGGAGTGGTCGGAAATCGACATGCGGGAGCACGTGTGGACAGTTCCGCCGGCGCGCATGAAGGTCGGGAAGGAACATCGTGTACCGCTGTCCGATGCTGCGATGGACGTGCTGCGGGAGGTTCTGGCGCTACGGGACCAGGAACATGGTGACTGGGTATTCCCTGGCCAGCGGCCGGGGCGCGGGCTCTCTAATATGTCCATGCTCGCGGTGCTGGACCGCATGGGTCATGGCGATTTGACAGTGCACGGGACTGCCCGCTCGTCGTTCAGAGATTGGGCGGCTGAAACGGGAAAACCGGCGGATATTGCCGAAGCCGCGCTGGCGCATGCGTTGGGCGACAAGACGGTTGTTGCCTATCAGCGCGGCGATCTGCTGGCCCGGCGGCGCCGGCTGATGGAGCAATGGGCCGAGTGGTGCCGGCGGCTACCAACTCAGGCGGACAATGTGACCGAGCTGGCGCTGCAGGCGGCGGTGTGAACAAGCCTGCTTTCCTGACTGTCCGCGAGATGATCCGAAAGTACCGGGCGGGCCCGCTCAATAACACCTTTCACGCCGATCTCGCGTTGCAGCGCCTGGAAGCTGCCGAAGACCGAGTTGCGGCCGCCTTGAGCCGCCTGAAAACGATTGAGCAATCGCCTTTTGTCTTCATGTACCTGATCGAGGCGGTCGATCTCGCGTACCACCACGATTACCGCCTGGTCTTCTGGACCGAAGAGGCGAAGGCCTTTTCCATTGCTGCAGGCCATGCGCGCGACCTCCTACGGTCTTGCAGCGAGCTGTACTTCCCCGAAGAGTTTAGAGAGCTTAAATCGGCGCTGCCAAAGCTGCTACTTTTCCTTGAACAAGAGGCGGAAGAGTACCGTACCAAGCGGGAGCGCTTTGGCATCTCACGCAAGCGCGACGATGGCGCGCGGCAGCTCTTTGCCCTGCGTTGTTTTGTGTGCAGACTCCGCAACGACCTGCACATCAATCTCTCCAAGGCCGGTCGGCCGGAAGCGATACGCTGGCTTATGGAGGCGGTGCTAGGGTGTGAGATTCCGCCGCACCGGGTGAGCGAAGCGTTATCGGCAAAAAGGCGCACCCGAAAGAGCGCGAACATGAAAGGCCGCCACCAGACAGAGGCGGCGGCAGGAAGGCCAGAAACGTTGCGCGCACGAAGCTTCAGAGATCTGAGTAGTGCGAATCCGGTGCGAATCTCCAAAGCGCCAGTAAGTCGCTGATTTTCTTTTGGAAAACAGGTTACGTAGAAACAGCCGGGGGCAGGGTTTTTTAGTCTGAGGCCTGCTTACCTTCGCTCACACCGAACCACGCTGGTTCGGAGTAAGGAGCGAGAGTAAATGTCGATGTCGCTTGATTGCGCCCTGTCGCAGACGCGCAACCGTCAGGAACGGCGCCGGCGTGCGCGCCGCGGCCGGTTCGAACCGCTGCTGATTCCCGTTCTCGATGCGTTCGAAATGATTGGCGTCGGTAAAACTCGTGGTTTCGAACTGATCAAGGCCGGCGTCATCGACACCGTGCTGATCGGCCATCGCCGCTTCGCCACCCGCGAAAGCCTGGAACGGCTCACCTCCCCGCAGAAGGCCGCCTGAAAGGACCCCGAAACGCACGAAACCCCGCGGCGGCTAAACGCGGGGTCCCGGCGGTAAGCTATATGTGGCGACGAACAGCATCGCCACACATAGTCCCGGTTGGGTCCCCTCGCAAGCCCCGCTTTCGAGAAGAGGACCCCAAATGTCGCCCAACAAGTGTATCCGAGAAATTAAGCGGCTTGGCTGGAGCGTCGAAAAGACGCCCGGCGGCCATCTGAAGCTGACCCGGCCGGAAGCCGCCTACCCGGTATTTACCGCGAGCACGACCGCCAGCCAGCGGGCTTGGCTCACCGTGATCGAGACTGGAGGTGCCCCGTCGCAGGTAGTGGTCGTGAGACGGCCAATGAGCCCTCAATAATTTCAACCAGAAGGACCGTCGCGAGACGGCCCATCCGAACCAAGGAATTTAAGCCATCATGAAACGCGCAAGAAATATATACTATCCACCATTACCATCCGAACGCACACGCAAGTTGCACATTTCAGTATCGTCCGGGGATGCAGTGCGGATCTGTCGCTGCCTCAGCCTTATTGCGGAACGCTGCGAAAGAACTGACACACAGCTCAAGGGGCTGTGTCCCGAGTTGCGTGCCCGCACCGCGCGGCTGCGCCGAATTGCGGCTGTGGTCGATGATGCGGCGGAGGAGGTGGGGCTATGAGCGCGCTCGACCGCCCCATCCCGCTGACATTCTTCAACAGCCACACGGCGCAGAACAAAAGCGAAGCTAGTTACACTATGCGCGAACTCGCTCAGCGCATCTTCATCAGCACGGCACCCACGAAAGCCGAATTGCCGTGGCTCAAGCTGGCCAAGTTCGGTAATCGGCGCTCACCACCGAAACCTGACGGAACGGGCGGCAACAGCCTGCGCTGGGACGCCAACGTGCTCGCCGTCACCGGCATCGAAGCCGACTATGACGGCGGACAAATTACCGGCGATGAAGCGCTGAACGCGCTAACGAAGCAGGGCATCGCCTCAGTGCTCTACACGTCGCCCTCACATACTGAGGATGCCCCACGCTGGCGCGTTCTGTGTCCGCTCTCGCAGGAGATGCCGACGGATCAGCGCCGGCACCTGCTCGGCCGCCTCAATGGGCTGTTTCGCGGCATCTTCGCAAACGAAAGCTGGACGCTTTCTCAATCCTATTATTTCGGTTCAGTCCGCAACAATCCGTCGCACCGCGTCGAGCTGATCGACGGCACCTCCATCGATCTGCACGATGATCTCGACGAATGCTGGATCGGACCGCCGGGCAGCGCCAAAGGTACGACCACCGCCGCCGAGGTCGGCAAGGACGCGCGCGAAACCTCCGAATTGGTTCGCCTGATTCTCACCGGTGAGCACTACCACTGCGAACTGCGCGCCCTCGCCGCTCGCCTGATCGGACAGAACGTGCCGGCGACCATTACCGCCGAACTGCTGCGTGGCTTCATGCTTGCCGCTTCTGGCGTGCGCGACGAACGCTGGGTTGATCGCTATTACTCAATTGACGACTTAGTCACGAGCGCGGTTAAGAAATACCAGGACAGCGCACGCATCCGCCGCGACAACAACAGCAAACTTTGCGCGATGGCCATACAGCTGTTCGAGCAGCGCCACCTCAGTGCCGAGGTGCGCGAAGCGCTGCACGCAGAAGCCGACCGTCTCGGAATCAACGATAACTTCCGCATCGAGGACATCCTCCGATGGGCTGCCGAAAAGGAACTCGCCCGGAGGACCAACAGCCATGCGTGAAGCAGACCCGATGAGCGAGCTCGACAACCTCAACGAGTGGCCCGTACCTGATATGTCGGTGCTGCGGCTGAACCGCCGCCCGCCACCAGAGCTGCCGCTGCAGGTGTTCGGTCCCGAGTGGCAGAGCTGGATCGTGAATGCCGCCGATGCGGCTGCATGTCCGCCGGACTATGTGGCGGCGACCTTGCTCGCCAGCACTTCCGCCCTGATCGGCAATGCGCGCTGGGGACAAGCCACACCGGGTTGGGGTGAACCACCGCACTTGTGGTGCTGCAGCGTCGGTGACTCCGGCTGCGGCAAATCGCCTGGAGCGGACGCGATTATGCGGCATGTGCTGCCCCACATCGAAGCGCGCATGACGGCCGACTTCCCGGATCAGTTGCGGGAGTGGAAAGCCGCGGCGGAGACCAGCGCGGCCAAGACGGAAGCGTGGAAGAGCGATGTGCGCAAGGCCCAGAAGGATGGTACCGCGCCCCCACTGCCTCCTCTCGACGGCGACGAACCGGCGCGTCCAGAAGCGCCGCGATTGCGCCAGAACGATGTGACTGTCGAAAGGGTTGCCAGCCTGCTGGCAAGCGCCGCGCCGAAAGGGCTGCTGGTCGTGCGCGACGAACTGGCGGGCTGGCTGCTCGGCATGACCAATTACAACAGCGCCGGGAGGGCGTTCTGGATCGAGGCTTATGGCGGGCGCCCGTATCGGGTGGAGCGGCAGAAATCGCCCCGGCCCATCGAGGTGCCGCACCTCGTGGTGGCAGTGACGGGCGGAACCCAACCAGCCAGGCTCAACGACGAGCTGTTCCAGGAAGCTGATGACGGGTTGTTGTCGCGGGTCTGCTGGTTCTGGCCGGACGCCGTGCCCTTCGCGCTCGGGCGCGCCGTTCCGGATACCGGCTGGGCTATCGAAGCACTGGACCGGCTCCGGTTGCTCGATCTGGTCCGGACCGATGATCGCGCCGCCCCCGTCATGGTCCCGCTGGCAGCGGCTGCCCTGCCTGCCATCGAGGCCTTCGGCCGCGAGATGCAGACCCGTCAAAACCACGCCGGCGGGTTGATGAGCTCCGCCTACGGCAAGGCCCGGGGCACTGTGCTGCGATTGTCGCTGATCCTGGAATACCTGTGGTGGTGTGCACGAAGCGGCTTCGACGCGCCTCCAGCCGGAATCACCGAACGCGCCTTTTTGGGGGCTGCGATGATGGTCGCAGACTATGCAATGCCGATGGCGGAACGGGTCTATGGCGATGCCGGGGCAACCCGTGCAGAGCGCAACGCCGCGACCATCGCCCGCTGGATCATTCGAACGAAGCCGCAGGAGGTGCACGTCCGCCACCTGCTCCGGCAGGAGCGCCTGCCCGGCTTGCGGGACGCCGCGGCCATCCGCGAGGCCTGCGACCTGGTGCTGGTCGAGGCCGACTGGCTGCGCCCCCCGCCGAAGGGCGACAACCTCGGCCGGGCGCGGGTTGTCTACACCGTCAACCCCAAGGTGTTCGAGCCATGAGCCACTGGGCCGACGCCTTCAGAGCGCGCCAGCGAAGCGTTGACACTGCAGAACTCTGCTGACCCAGCGAAGCCGGAATATTCCCGCCCCAAAGTGTCAGCAGAGTCAGCTGTGTCACGCCTATGGCGCGGCCGGGGTGAGGGGGGTGACACCTCTCCAGACTGCAGAGTCAGCAGAGTCAGCTGTGTCACAAGTAGCAGCTGTCCGGGTGGAGGACCGGCCAACCTCCCTCTTGCTCCTATGCAGAGTGTTGACACTGCTGACTTAGCTGACACAGCGATGCCGGAACGATACGGAGGTTGCAGTGTCAGCAAAGTCAGCTGTGTCACGGGTATCGGCGCGGCCGATCCAGCGAGTGCCGTCGCCCTCATGGCGGCCAAGCTGCTCAGTCAGGCCGAGCGCAATCCGGCCATCCGCATCACCGATCACGCCAAGGCGCTGGACTACTTCCGCGCCCGCGCCGTGGCCGGCGACGCCGAAAGCAAGTCCACAGCCAAGCCGCCCCAGCCAGAACGCCCATCCGCCCTCAGAAAGCTTCCGATGATCACCGAAATCATCCGCGCATGGCCAGGCGCACGCTTCGTCCAATTCATCGACGAATGACCCCGATCCCTGCCAAGGAGCAGAAGTGAAATGGCAACTATTCAGGAACGCAAATGCCAGTGCTGGCGTAGGCGGCAGGTCTGTTATTTTTGTGTGGATTGCCAGAAGTGCGGCGGTGATTGCCGCTGCGATGATGGCCGACGCTCCGGGCGCAAACCGCGCCCATGGCCAGCAGGCGGGCGGGCCAAGCGAGAACTGGTCGCGGAGGACGCGTAGAAGAAAACACGATCCTCAAATGACTCCGCCCATTATATAACCCCGTTATACAGAGTGACATGTGAGCCATTGCCCTATTTGGGTGCCACTTTGGCGCCGGGGTACACGCCCTCGACCCACGGATGGGCTTATCTTATTCGTCCCGCTGACACTATTGAATCTGTTGGCACTGCGAGGCCGAAACGAACTGCGGTGGTGCGTGAGTTGGTCGCAGAGAATGCCTGACCGGGCAGCGTTTGGTAGACGCCGAAGGCGCCCACGTCGTCGGTGAACGAGGGGCGGTCCCCAGCCTGATTGCCATGGGCGGCGGAGATCCTAGAGCCGGTGCCGTCCGACGACGACCTCGCATTTTGACGCGACCGAGCACTAGCAACCAGCAGTGCACAAACTTGATCCAGATGCGGAGGCGTCGGCATGTGGCCTGTAAAGGGAGGCGAAAGCGGTCGTGCTTCGGGTCGCGAGTAGCCGGTTACGCTGCCTGCACTACGCCTCACGTTCCTTACTCAGAGCCGAATTTTCTTCACAAACGAAAGATGGCGGTTGCACCGTTGTATACGCTTCGAAAGCGAAGCACTCGACCGCGCGAATGGCGGTGCGGGAGCCTAGAGCAATAACGGCCGCACGCCGTCGGCCGGGAGGGACGACATGCGGAGCCGTTGGACAACGAGAAGGCTCCTCCTGGCTGTCGTGCGGATCTTAACTCTCGTCGCCGGTGCTCTGCTGACGCGCCCCATTATGGCGCTTGCCATGGACGGCCCGGCCGTCCAGACCGATGCCGGGGTGGTCATCGGGTTGCGGCACGAGGGGATCGCGGAGTTCCTCGGCATCCCCTATGCTGCCCCGCCGTTGGGCGATCTGCGCTTCAGCGCGCCACAGCCGCATCCCGCTTGGTCCACGCCCCTGCAGGCCGCGCAATTCGGCAGTCCGTGCCCGCAGACCAACCGGCTTGGCTCCGCCAGCACGAATGAGGATTGCCTGTTCCTGAACGTGTTTACGCCGCTTTTCGATGACGATCAGGGCGCGGGGGAGGACGAGGGCAGGTTGCACGGCAGCCGCCCCGTGATGGTGTTCATCCACGGAGGCAGCTTCGACTGGGGAAACAGCGGCGTAACGCCTGACGGCCCGGATTATACGGGAACCGACATCGCCAAACTCAGCGGCGCCGTCGTTGTCACCATCAACTATCGCCTCAGCCTGCTCGGCTTCCTCCCGGCCAAGGCGTTGGAAAGCAATGGGACAGCCGGCAATTACGGGATCGAGGATCAGCAGCTTGCGCTCAAATGGGTGCAGCACAACATCGCCCAGTTCGGCGGCGACCCGCATAACGTCACCGTCTTCGGCGAATCTGCCGGCGGAATCTGGGTACTGTATCACCTCGTATCGCCCGGCGGCACCGGCCTGTTCCAGCGCGCGATCGTGGAAAGCAGCGACGACGGCGCCTCGGTCCCGCTCGGCGCGGCAGAGCAACTATACTCGCCGGTGGTGAACGAGCTTTGCCCGCAGGCAACGGATATCGCAGCCTGCCTGCGCTCCCTGCCGCTCCAGACGTTTCTGGCGCTCGAGCAAGGCGGCGTAAACGCTGGTCCGATCATCGATGGCGTGATCGTCCCCGATCTCCCGGCCAAGCTGTTCGCGAGTGGTAAGTTCAACCACGTGCCAGTGATCGCGGGAACGACCGGCGAGGAGGGGACATACTTCATCACGGTGGCGATCAACGCGGCCGGGCGGGCAGTGACGGCGACCGACTACGAGAACACGCTGGCAGCGGACTTCGGGGCGAATGCCACGGAGATCGAGCAGAACTACCCGATGGCTACTTATGGCACGCCGGCCCAGGCGCTCGCGGCAATCGAAACTGATTCGTTCTTTGCCTGCCCCACAGAAAACGTGCGCACGCTGCTGTCGAACTCGGTGCGGGTGTTCGGCTATGAGTTCAACCAGGCGAACCCGGTGCAGAATTTCCCGCTTCCGGTGCCGACGCCGAACCCGTCGGGAATTGTGCTCGGCGATTCCCATACGACCGAGTTGGCCTATGTCTTTGGACATAATGGATCAGGCCAGACGCTGATCGGGCAGGATCGGCGTCTCTCCGATGAGGTGATCGCGTACTGGACCACCTTCGCCGGCACAGGCGACCCTAACCGCTTGGCCGCCGAGGCATCGGATGACGAGGATCTCACGCATTGGCCGGCGTTCAACGAGACGCATGAGGTGCTGTCATTAGCAACGCCGATCACCATAGAGAGCAATTTCGCCGAAGTGCATCAGTGTGCCTTCTGGGCCTCGCTCGGGTATCCGGAGGTGCTGATCGAGTCGGTGCCGTAGCGGCTGGCGCCCTGCCGCGGTGCATATCTTTGTGAGCAACCAAATACGGCACACGTCCGGATTGACGGAAAGCAGCGAGGGACACACAACAGAAACATAATCGGGCCAGGGTAATTTCGTTAGGGAGGTCCGGAGGCAACAGTAACGACCGGGGTCCCCGTCTCCTGGCGCCCCCGGATTGACGGAGCCGCGTCATCAGCAAAGCTCTCCTGTCTCTACGACCGGGGTACGCCAGGGTGTGAGAGCCGCTGGTGACTGGCGGCCTGCCTCATGCAAAAGGAGAGATTCCCGGCGCTACGAAACTACTCCGATGCGCCACCCAGCTTCTGCCCAGCCCAGACCCGGTCAAACGGTGCTCTCGCTTCGCGCTGCACATTCCGCACTGTCTCAGTATCCGGCGCATCAAACGTGCAGATCATGCGCCTTCGGTCGTTGGAAAGAAAACTGCCTTTCCACGTCACACCACGGATGTGGTTGCACGGTCGCTCTCGCGCTGCGATCTCTCCCAATTCCACATCGGATACGGGCGTCTCGAACGTCCGTTCAACCAAGACTAAGGCCATAGCGCTCCTCCTCAATTTGCCAGATGTGCGTGACTGACGTTGCCCTTTCATCACCCCCGTCGGTTTCGCCTGGTCGGGCAACCGAAATGCCGAGCTCGTGGGACGCGTTCTCGACAGCTACTCGCGCTCGCGCACTCATGACCGCGAAATTACAGTCAGATGCTAATTGTCTGAGACAGGCTATACCTGCCAGACGATCCCCCTGCGCCGATAGCGCCCGCCCCAATGTCGTGCTCGCGACTACTATTTCGGTCGTCCTGCGGACAGCGCGAGCGGCGGCCAGTGCCTCGGCAGCAAATGCTTGAGCCGCAATATGACGCCCATGCATCAGCTCATGGAGGGCGCCAAAATTGAGCACATAGGCAATGTTCGCTTTATCATCGAGATCGCGCAGAGACGAGAGGCTTTCCTCCAAACACTGCCGCGGCGCTCAAGGCATCCACCATCGCTTAGGGGGTAGCTCGGAGCAGGGTGATGCGCAAGCAACGCCCCGCAGGCACTGCCCTGATTAGCGCTGATATCGGGTTTGGGCGGAACACGCGTTCAGCCCGGCTCATACCGCCGAGCGGCCGAGTTTACTCGCATGCGATTAGATTAGGAGCGGCGCAGCGTAATATGATTCTGCCTCGGTCCGACCGCGAGGGAGGACCATGGACGTGCGCGGTTTGCCGATCCGAGACGATGTATCGCCAAGCGAGGTACGACGGTTGGGACGCCACGAGCACGATGCGGCGGCGGCGCGGCGTATGTATGCCATTGCCCATGCGCTCGAGGGCATGACACGGGCGGGTGTAGGCCGCATTGACTGTAACGAGTGAGGCGAGGGCTCCCGTGCTCACGACTCCCCTCATTTCACACAACGCCGAAACTGCCAGCGAAGATCGGTAACTTGTCGAGCGTTGCGGCGAACCGCTCGATCAAGGGCAGCAACCGGACCTCCGGCATGGTGGGGATGAGGTCGTAGAGCATGCTGCCTTGGCGGAATAGCGAATGTGTGCGCCGCTTGGTGGTGTTCGATTTGAGGTAGCGATCGTAACCGAGCGCCTCGCCGGCGGCGCCGAGCAGCGTCAGCAGAGCGATGGCCAGTGCATTGAGCAGCCACAGCCGGTCACGCCGGGCCGGCGTGCTGACATGGATCGATCCCATCCCCATGCCGAAGCGCAGATCCTTGGTGTCGCGCAGGCCGCATTCGATGCTCCAGCGTTTGCCATACAGGCTCATCAGCACCCTGGAGCTGGCATTGGTGTTGCTGCTTGCCAGGCACCAGGGCTGTTTCATCTCGCGGTCCTGCACACACAACACGGTGCCGACCTGATACCGTTCGGCGGTCACCAGCGCGCCACGTAGGAGGCGGGCACGGCCGCCGGCTCCGACCCAGTCTGCAGCGGTGCGCACTTCGCCAGTGGCGGCAGTCACCATGATATTGCCGCGGAAGCGGATCACGTAATCGAATTTCAGTTCTTCGCTCAGCTCAGCACCCGGTAGAGTTTCTGGTCGCCAAAGCCGCGATCGGCGGCAATGCATACCGCGATGTCCGCCGGTAGCGCCTCGGCCAGACGGACCAGCACCTGATACTCATACTCGTTGCGATGGTTTTTGAGCGTGGCGGTGTCCACGGTGAGCCACAGCAACGGGGTGGCGCGGCCGTGCCGGGTCAGCAGCGAGAGCATGATGGTGGCTTGACCATCGGCGTCGAACTCGGTCCAGTCCATGGCCACGTTGATGCTGGTGCGTGGCCCGACGACGTAGGGGACCCAGTGGCGCAACGCGGCGTCGACGTCAATTCCTTGGTTGGACAACAGCCGGTCCACTTGCTTGATGGCGTGCTTGGTGGTCAGGCCACGTGCCAGGGCGAGACCCTGGCCGATCGTGTTCACCGCCAAGGACGCGGTGCGAATGACGCCGAGGGTGGCGTTGGCCAACGACAGCACGCGCTTGGCATGCAGGTCGCCGTCGAAGAGATTACTCAGAAAGCCGTGCACGCCATCGAAGCCGACGGCCTGGTCCGCTGTCATTCCCCTGCTCCCGCGAATCGGGAAGACTAGGAGACTCGCTACTTGCCAGACCGAGCGAAACCACTTTTGCGGCGTGGAACAATCCGAACCTGGGCGGGGCCGTCCTGATTCTTTGCAACAACAACAACCCGCTCAGCGGATTCTTTTGTTGCCCCACACGTTCAACCCGCCAATGAGGGGATGCGTGGGAGTCGTGAGCTCTCGCGGAGTTCCTCGCAACCAGATACTACGGCCCAGAAAACCCCACACCAGAAACGGATATCAGGTGGCGCCGCATTGACGATGACTGGATGGGGACAGCAGCTGAACTAGCTCTTGCCCTAGACAGTGCCACAAACAACACCAGTCTCGTCCTTGCAGTCGAGTTAGTAGCTACTGGAAAGGTAGTGCTTTTCCCCGCCGACGCCCAGGTTGGCAATTGGCTCTCTTGGGAAAACGTCCGCTTCGGTGAAGGCAAGGACACAGTGACGGCAACAGACCTATTGTCTCGTGTCGTCTTCTATAAGGTTGGGCATCACGGGAGTCACAATGCGACGCTTAAGGAGAAGGGTTTAGAGAAAATGAGCTCGCTCGGGCTCGCGTTTATTCCGGTAGATCACGAGATGGCTTTAAAAAAACACTGGGGGCAGATGCCCCTGGAGACGCTGGTCGAAGCTCTCGTTGCGAAGACGGGAGGTGCAGTCGTTCGAGTAGACAAGCCTCTGCCAGCTGGAACCACGTCGGTCAGTCAAGACCCGGATCACGAGCCGTCCCTTTGGTATGAATGGTCCATGGCGTTTTGACAGAAGGTCCCAAAGGAGCCGCCGAGAAGACCAAGTCGTCAAAGCGCAATTTTGCAATCGCAGGGTTTATATATGCGAGGAATAGATGGCGGAGTGAAATGGATCCCGAATTTGGGACGGCCCGCTAAGCTATAAAGCCACGCCGGCTCTGTCGGTGCTAGGACGGAGTGGAACATGAGCAGAACCCGACGCGGGATCGATGCGGCGCTGAAGGCGAAGGTCGCCCTGGAAGCCCTGCGCGAACACGCCACAATGGCCGAGCTGGCGGTGCGTCACCAGGTGGTCCGACGCAGATTTACGCCTGGAAGAAGCAGTTGCTGGAGCATGCCGAACGGGTCTTCCGAACCGGGGCCGGCGACGGGCAACCAGCGAAGGAGATCGAGCAACTGCACGCCAAGGTCGGCGAGCTGGTTGTGGAGCGGGATTTTTTGGCGCGGAGGTCCGGCAGATGAGCGCGGCGGACCGCAGAGCGATGCTCGATCGCGGCCCGCTGGCAGCTCTCGGTGCGGCAGCAGTGCGGGCTGCTCGGGCTGGCGCGCTCCGGTGTTTATCGGGCGAAGCCAGAGCATGACACCGAGGACCTGGCGCTGATGCGGCGGATTGACGCGGTATTCGTGGCGCGGCCGTTCTACGGCTCACGCCGGATCGCGGCGACGTTGAGCGCGGGCGGCACGACGGTGAACCGCAAACGGGTGCAGCGGTTGATGCGCGTGATGGGGATCGCGGAATACCAGGCAGTGATCGCGCTCGATCCGACTATCGCCACCATTATGCCGCGCTGAATACTTAGCTTGTTTTGCGAAAGTCATCAACCATAGGACTGAAATCCTTGGGCTTTCCTAATGCACAATTCTGATGCTTTGTACTGCCATGTTGCCAGGGCAGGCGTCGCCGTCCGAGATCATCGAGTGGATTGAAACCCTGAACCGTAAGCTCGCGCGGTTCTGGCAGGCGGCGGATGGCTGGGCACCAATCGAAGCTGCCGGCCTGTTGAGTAAGGCGCGGCTCGACTGGCAGGTGTCGCTGTCGTCGTCCCTGCGCTTATGGCTGTGCGATCCGCCGGACACTCTCAGCGATGGCGACCTCATTCTAGCCTGGACGAATTTAGGCGCGTTGATAGAAGGCACGCTGAAGCTCTTTTTGTCCGTCTACTACAACGACTTTCGGGCCGACGTGGAAAACCTGAAGGCGGCCGGCGCTTTCGACCACAAGGCCCAAGCATCGAAATCCCCGGACGGTCTGATGCTCGAACCGCTACGAAAGTATGCTGCGGCGCGCGACCTCATCGGGACGAGCGGCAATGCGCTTGTGAAGCTCGTTCAGGAGCGGCGGAACGCGATCCACGCTTTCAAGGATCGACCCATCGGCGACGGTGCGGAGTTTTGGGAGGCCGTTCGCGATTACTTCGACATGCTCTGCGACGTGGACGGCCGCCTCCCTTACCCATGAAGCGGGCCGGTGACGGTGTCCCCGCCTGCTTCAATTAGCACGCGATAAACCGGTTTATCGGGTGCAATCAGGGGGGGCGTTGCGAGAGTTCAAACGTTTCCGACACATCTTTTCCCAGTTCCCACACCTCGCACGGTTATGCCGCAGGGGCAATGCGTTGGCCAATTGGGTAACCCTCGCAAAACCTAGGGCAATTCCCCTGCCCCGGCTTTATTCTTGATAACAGACCCATGCCCAGAGACGATCCCGGCCAGGCTTTCTACCTTATAGTTACCGACCACGACCGCGGCGTGTTCGCCGTTGAAGGTCCGATGGCCGGCGGGGGTCAGCACGCGGGGTATATCTTTTTGGAGCTGCGGGACTTCAAAACGGGAGCGCGAGAGAGCGCGATCATGGGACCGATTGCGAACGCGCTGAGGCAAGATGAGATGCTTGCGCTGGGCGAGTATTTCGAAAAGAAGCCGTGGCCGGATCTAGGTCAGGAGCGCGCAGGCGCGGAGGATGCGGCGCGCGCCGCTGCCGATATTTCGTCGGGACAGTGCACGCAGTGTCATTTGGGTGAATTTTTAGGGGATAGCGCTAACCCGCGGCTGGCCGGACAGAGCGTTACCTATCTGGGGGCGACAATGACCGCGTTTCACGATGGTACGCGAGGCAACAACCCGTGGATGGCGGCATTGTTGAAGACATATTCGGAGCGGGATCTTGCTGCTCTGGCGCGTTATCTGGGAGGATTGTAGGTTATCGCGTTGTCGAGCAGCGCAGCTGGGACGTCGGCTCTGGGTTCCTGATCGACGCATCAGGAATTATCGCGACGAAGGTCGCAGCGGAATGCGCAGCTCATACCAAGCCTCACTGACTGCGACTCCTTGGGGGGATTCCCCGGCGCGGGCGTGATTTGCTTCAAGGCTGGTGAACGGAGGAGGTTCGCCATGCCGATCCGACTGAGGCCGCATTTCGACGCGGGACAGCTGCGCCGCATAGCCCGTCAGAGCGAGGATGCCAAACAGGTGCGGCGACTTTTGGCGCTGGCGGCGATCTATGATGGAGCCAGCCGGACACAAGCGGCCGAGATCGGTGGCGTGACCCTGCAGGTCGTGCGCGATTGGGTGCTCAGGTTGAACTCGGTCGCGGCTCGACGATCGCCACCGTGCCGCGCTGGCAGTAATGGTTGAAGACGGGCCAATCCCAGCGGTGCATGGCGTGGTCCGCTGGCGCATCATCGATCTGTGCCAGTGGGTCTGGGACGAGTTCGAGATTAGTGTGTCGAAGCAGACGCTCAGCCGCGAGCTGCGGGCGATGGGGTCTCGCAAGCTCTCGGCGCGCCCGCGCCATGATGCGCAGCCGGAAGGCGCCATCGAGGCATTTAAAAACGTATGGCCCGCCCCGTCTGCAAGTGGTTTCAGTGCTCTGGCATGAACAGTCTGCGCTAACGTATCCGGCCTCGGGCTGATCACCCCGGCCAAGATGGAGAGCTGCGCGCCCTGGTTGGAGATGCAAATGGCGAAGCTGCCCGGCCGCGCTCCAACCGCCGACGCGATCCGCTATGCGCTGAACCACTGGGATGGGCTCGTCCAGTTTCTGAACGACGGACGCATCGAGATCGAACTCCAATTGCGTCGAACGGAGCATGCGGCCGGTTGCCCTCAGTAGAAAAAATCATTGTTCGCGGGCAGCAACGAGGGGGCGGAAAACTGGGCCTCCGTAGCCTCGCTGATCGAAACCTGTAAGCTGAACGGGGTCGATCCACAGCGCTACTTCACCGACCTGCTGACCCGTCTCGTTAACGGCTGGCCCCAGGCCCGCATCGACGAGCTCATGCCCTGGTGTTGGGCCGACACCAAAAAACCGCCTGACGTCAAGGCCGAATATTCAGGGCCACTGAACTCCGCTTACAGCTCAGCCAGCTGGTCAGCAATACCGACAGACTTTTTTGGCGGAGGTGTGTGCGAGGCGCGTCGTTGTTGAACAGCGAATTCCCGGCCGGCTTCCTCAGGCTGCTTCTTTATGTGCCGGCGCAGCAGATAGTTCCAGACCCAAAACGCGCGTCACTCGAAGAACGGTAGCGAGTTCTGGGTTTCCTTCGGTGCTTAGCGCGCGATATAGACTTTCACGTGACATACCGGCTTCGCGGGCGATTTCTGTCATACCCCGCGCTCTAGCGATGACGCCGAGAGCGTCGGCCACAAAGGCAGGATCGCCGGTTTCTAGCGCCTCAGTCAAATAAGCTGCCGCCTCTTCGTCATTATCGAGGTATACGGCCGGATCGAACGATCTAGTTTTCATTTTCTATCTCCTCCAGAAGCCTTTTGGCTTTCTCGATATTTTGGTCCTGCGTGGACTTGTCCCCGCCACACAGAACCACGGCAAAGTTTGGTCCCCGCTGGGCGTAGTAGACGCGGTATCCTGGACCGTAGTCGAGGCGCATCTCGCTGATGCCGCAACCAACAGGTTTGACGTCGCCTGGATTGGCGAATGCCAGCCGACGGACCCTTGCAGCGATCTTCACCTTGGCTCTCGCGTCGCGAAGGCTTTTGAGCCAAGCCGAAAACGCCTCCGTTTCGGATACCTCCATGGCGCTGGCGCTATGTAGCCCATAAGCTACGCCCGGTCAAGCCCCGGAACGTGCTGCGCCTTGGCCGTTGGGAAGAGTTCAGCTCTCTCCCCCTGGCGCAGGTACCCCACCTGCGCCGCACCTGCGCCGCGACGCATGCGCCGCATGCGCCGCTTTCTGCGCCAGTACATGCGCCGCCTGCGCCGGTGCCTGTTCCTTTGCGGCCAAATCCGCAACCGTTGCGGTTGGGACGGCGGCGGCGAACTCGCTTGGTGGGCGGGCGTTCCACCATTCGAACTTGCCGGCCGCGACCTCGGCATCGATCTGAGCATCGATCTCAGCCTTGGTCTTATCCTTGTGCTCGTCCTGGAACGCTGCCCATTTCTGCTGGAGTATCCACGGGACGCCTGGACGCCACCATCGGCATATTCGCCCCGAGCGTGACGGCGGCGAAACGGGAAGCGACCAAGTTCAAGCGGTCGGCGCACTTCCTGACTTCCTGACTGGCGAACTGACCCGGTTGTGCCTGGACAGTTGACGGGAAGCCGAGGGACGCTCGATCACCGCGCACGAGATAGCGATCAAGGCTCTGCACCAGAAGGGGTTGGACGCTGGAGATGAGGCGCTGCGCATGGACTTTACGAGGCGCATCGCCTGGACACTAAGCCGGATGCATACGAAGGGCGTAGTCAGCAAGCATGGATGGGGCGCGAAAGCGCGGTGGGAATCGCCTGGTTCCGGCTAGATAGGATCTAGGACGCCATCTCGCCACTTGGCGAGGGCATATTCTCGCTGACCGACGATTTTTGGTCCAAGTCCTGTTTTATCCGCGCTGAAGCAACTATGAAGTGATATTCTGATCTGACGACTTTCCGGACGCGCCTTGGAAGCTCCACAAGGGTAAGTAAAGCAACCAGCAAAGAGACTGCAATTATGATGGCGCTCTCAACGAGACGACCGCTAATCACTCTTGCGATGCCCCACGAGATTAGCCCTATTGAGTAGACCAATGTGACATGCCCTGACGATATCAACCTTAAGGAACTGTCTGTATGTTTCGATATACCCGCCAGGATTTACTGTCCGTAGGTATTCCTTAATAGCATTAATCTTGTCGGTTGGGGTGACGGCGGCGCCAGACGCAAGGGCGCCAAATTCCCCCGGGAAGAACCTATCGTAGAGGGAGTTTATGCCGCCTTCGTTCTTTCGATACCAATAGGTGTAGGACGTGTCTTTACCCCATCGAAACCTTTGCCACCATCGATGCAGCATGTTTCCTGCGACGTTAGCGATTGCGCCGATGAAGTAGGCTATTATTAAGTACGCCATAAGGATCAGCACAAATGTCCAGAATCCAATTCCGGCCAGATGAGACTGAAAAACTGTAAGGGCAAACTCACGAGCTGACGGTGAACCTAGCGTAACGAGAGCGCAAACCGCTGTAAGAGGAGCAACGTTACCGATCAGATCGCGGGTAAGATGATGTCCCGCAAAATATATATCTCTGACGTTATCAAACATGCGTCCTCCGCGCGGGGCGCGAATCGGGAGGCCGCGCTACTGCCGGCCCACGCATCTCTTCTAGGCGGTTATCGCGAGTCACCGCAAGTTCGTTGTTCATCCCCGGTTCGTAGCCTTGAACCACTGCCAATAGCCACACCAATCTACGCTCGGTTGAGCGGCCATTGCCAAGTACGCCATAAGGATCAGCACAAATGTCCAGAATCCAATTCCGGCCAGATGAGACTGAAAAACTGTAAGGGCAAACTCACGAGCTGACGGTGAACCTAGCGTAACGAGAGCGCAAACCGCTGTAAGAGGAGCAACGTTACCGATCAGATCGCGGGTAAGATGATGTCCCGCAAAATATATATCTCTGACGTTATCAAACATGCGTCCTCCGCGCGGGGCGCGAATCGGGAGGCCGCGCTACTGCCGGCCCACGCATCTCTTCTAGGCGGTTATCGCGAGTCACCGCAAGTTCGTTGTTCATCCCCGGTTCGTAGCCTTGAACCACTGCCAATAGCCACACCAATCTACGCTCGGTTGAGCGGCCATTGCCAAGTACACCATAAGGATCAGCACAAATGTCCAGAATCCAATTCCGGCCAGATGAGACTGAAAAACTGTAAGGGCAAACTCACGAGCTGACGGTGAACCTAGCGTAACGAGAGCGCAAACCGCTGTAAGAGGAGCAACGTTACCGATCAGATCGCGGGTAAGATGATGTCCCGCAAAATATATATCTCTGACGTTATCAAACATGCGTCCTCCGCGCGGTTATCGCGAGTCACCGCAAGTTCGTTGTTCATCCCCGGTTCGTAGCCTTGAACCACTGCCAATAGCCACACCAATCTACGCTCGGTTGAGCGGCCATTGCCAGCCCCATGACGGCCTGGGTCTGATGGCCGTTGTGTCCACCCGCCGATGGTCCTCCCGCCATGCGGACTCCTGGGCATAGCGGACCAGATACGGGCCAGCGACATGGTGGTGGTGGCCGATCTCGGCCCGGCGCATCCGGGAGAACAACTCTTCCGCCCCGTTCGTGTAAACGCCGCCGTGGCTGTAGGCTTCCCGATGGTCGATGCGCTGCATGGCATAGCGGGCTTGCAGGCTGTTCCAGGCGGTTGCCTCGTCCGCCATGATCTCGGTGCCTTTCGCAGCACGGGAGGCAATGAACGCCAGCGCTTCCGACTCAGACCGGTAGACGGCTGGCAAGGTGCGGCCTTCGCGCTCGCGGATCAGAGGGAGGCCCCGCCGGAAGCTTTGATTGGAGCAAGGTCATCGGCGACCAGGTGCCGGTCCTCCCAAATCACTGGAACTCAGAAAAGGCGCAGACCGCCGCACGCCCCAGCTTCAGCATCATGGGCGCGGAAATCATTTCCCGGCACTGGGTGTTCAATGACTGGCTAAGCTCATCGCGACTAAGGCAGGCGCGAAGGTCACGCTCGTGTAGGCAGGGGAGATGGGTGGTGGCCGCTCCACAGCAACGGCTTCGGGGGGGCCAGGTTTCTTGGTCAACCCCGGCCTCGGCGGCGCTCGGAGTCGTAGAGCAGCGCCAGCTGCTCCGGATCCGCACCGAGCCAGTACAGCAGGTGAATGCGCACCCAGCCGAGGACGATCGCCGCTGGGTGGCGCCCCGCGAAGCGGCGCGACGAGGTGACGAGCGGCGGCTCCGCCACACAGACGGTTGGACCCGCGCGCCGCAGGCGACGGACCAGGTCGTAGTCCTCCATCAGTGCGATCGGCCGCACACCGCCAATGGCGTCGAGCGCCGTGCGGCGCACGAAGATCCCGCTGTCGCCGTAGTAGAAGCCAAGCCGCCGTATCAGTGTGTAGAATCCGGTCAGCCACCGCGAGAAGCCGTCTTTCCCATCGAAAACGAGGCGGAAGTTGCCGCCGACCACCTCCGGCTGCTCCCGCAGCAGCCGCTCCAGGGCGACGAGGCCGCCGGGCGGGAAGACGCAGTCCGCATGCAGGAACAGCAGTGCCTCTCCAAACGCCACTGCGGCGCCCGCCGCTATTGCCTGCCCCCGGCCGCGTGTGGCGGACACCACCAGCGTGGCACCGGCCTCGCGCGCGGCCTCGGCGGTCCCGTCCACGCTGCCGCCGTCGATGACAATGATCTCCTGGCTGACCGGCTCGGCGTGCAGTGCACGCAGGAGATCGGGCAGTTGCGCGGCCTCGTTCAGCGCCGGGATCACCACCGAGATCAGGCTTGATACTCCTCTGTGTCAGCCAATCCCAATCATTTGGCAATCCTGCCGGTTCGGGGCGAGCGTCCCTGGTTCATTAGGTTCATTTGCGACGTGAGTGTGAATGGCCAATACTGCGGGAGGCGGGCGTCGAAGCTGTACGCGCGAGCCCAGCCTTTTTGTAAAACCCAATCAACAATCTTAGCTCGCTGATATCCAGCCACTTCATAGCGCTTCGGTCTCGGCGCGCTGCTCGTTGATATCGATACCGCCCGCCAAGTTCATGGTTTGCTCCGGCCGGCCCCAGGCACGGTCCAAAATCGAATTGCAGGCCCTTACACTTGCGGCAGGATCGTCTGACTGGTGCATCCAATTCCTAAGAATTTCCACAGCCTCCAGCGACAACGCCCGGCACGCCTCAAGCACTTCAGCAGGAACGACAGGCCGACCGCCAGGATTGCCTGACTTGCCTGGCTTGAATGCCATACTATTTCCGCTTGCGAAACGGCCGTTTGTTACGGCCGCTGTTCTCAGCCGTCATCGCAGCGCCTCGTACCAGCGCCGTCCTTTCGGGACGCGTCCTTCAGGGTTGGTCTAACGGGCCGGGACGCTATTTCCTATGCCGGCATTGCTACCGCCTCGCATACGCCAGCCAGGGCGAGGGCGCGTTGGACCGCTCGCTACGCCGTGCCAATAAAATCAAGCAGCGTCTCGGCGGCGAACCCGGTATGGCCGCGCCGTTTCCGCCCAAGCCGAAGCGTATGTGGCGGCGAACCTACGACTACCTGCGTGAGCAGGCCTGGGAAGCCCAGATGCGCGCCGACGAAGCGTTCGCCCCTCGGGCCTAACGCCTATTAGCACGGCTCGACAACCCCAAACGCAGTAGGCCCACCCGTAGAAGGAGCTTCTGGCCATGACACAGACCAAAGCCTCCCTGCCGGCCGAGGCCGGTGGCACCGAGATGACCCGCTTCAACGCGCTGCGTCATGGCGTGCTGTCGCGGTACACAGTGCTGCCCTGGGAGGACGAAGGCGAATACCGAACCTTGTTGAATGCTCTCGTGGCCGACCTTCGGCGCCTGCCGGCCTCGAAATAATCTGTTTGGCAAAAATCCGGGAACCGGTGCACTTGGCCCGGATCCCGCTTTCGCGGGAATGATGCAGATGATCAAATTGCGATGCTCCAGTATTATTATACCGGCCCTCCAAGCGACGTGCGTCGTTTCATCCTAGTTTAGCTACTGATGACCCACCCCGTAGTGCCGTGCCGAGGCGTCGATCTCCTCCGGCGTCATCTGCCGCGCCACGTTGCGCATTGCGTCATCGATGTCGTTGTGCCGCTCGCTGCTCTTGAACGCCAGCAACTGGGCGCGAAGGTAGGGGACTGATTGTCCCTGCAGCCAGGGAGCGCCGAGCTTATGGCCCTCCTGGCCGTGGCACACCCCGCACGGCGCGATGCCCCGCATCGGAGCGCCGCTTTCCACGATCGTGGGGGCGGGCCCGTGCGGTTTCCAGGACGGACGCGGCAGAGACGCATAGTAGTCGGCAATCTCCCGCATGTCCTGGGTCGTCAGACCTCCAATCATGGCAGTCATGATCGCGCTCACCCTGGCACCGCTCGTGAAGTCCTGCAGTTGCTTGTAGATGGCGCCAGCGTATTGCCCGGTCAGACTGGGGATGGTTGCCTGCGTTGGCGGTCCGCCGATGCCGTGGCACATTGAGCAGCGCGTGCGAGCGAGCGTTCCCCCGTGCCCGATGGCCTCCGCGTTGCCCGGAGTGACCTCGCCGGGCGTCAGAACCACCTGCGACAGCTTGAAACTAGGCTGCACGATGGCCCCGGGCGCGGGAGCACTCTGCGTTGCGCCGGCCGCACTGCAAATCGCAGTCCAGACGCTGGCGAAAGTGGTGTTGCGCTCCATCAGCGGCAGCCAGATGAACCCGAACGCTCCGGCAACCAAAGCGATCGCCGCGACGATGATCACGCTGGTCGTAAACCATCGGTTCCGTAGGGAAAAAAGCGGCTGCTCCCGCATCAGCCGCCTCCCCCGATATAAACCGCCGGCACCGCCGCATCAGAAACGCCGATCAGGTGCGCGATGGGGTAGCCGTAATTCGTCAGGGTCAGCGCGATCATAAGCCCGACCCACAACGCGAAGCTGTTGAGCGCCACCGGTAAGGTCCGAGGCGCATGCATGGCAAGGCTGAAAGCGTAGGCTCCGGGCTCGGACCGTGGGGAAAGGTGCCCGCGGATCAGCACGATGATGAACAGGATCCCGGAGATCAGCACGATCAAGCCTCCGGCGACCGAGGTATTAACCGAACTCACCCAGGCTGCCGTGGCGGGTGTGTCGTAGTCGTAGAACGCCATGCGCCGCGGCATCCCCAGGATGCCAACCCAGTGCCACGGAATCGTCAGCACCAACATGCCAATGAACCAGGTCCAGAGCTGTGCCCGCATTAGCCCGAACGAATTGAGCGGCCGCCCGGTCAGGTGCGGCCAGACATCATAAGCGATCGCGAAATACATGATCACAATCGCGCCGGCGAAGATCAGGTGGAAATGCCCGGTCACCCACTGCGTGTTGTGGATCGAGGCGTCAAGCTGGTAGCTCATGTTAACCAGCCCGCCCGCCCCACCGAGCCCCAGCATGATGAAGGAAAAAGCCAGTGCCAGCATCATCGGGTTGCGCCACGGCAGCGCAGTCAGCCAGCCGAAGATGCCCTTGCCGCCGCGCAGTCGGCCCGCAATCTCCACCGATGCAGAGATCGTGAACACTGTCAGCAGTGTCGGCAGCGTGACAAAGGCGGTGAACACCGAGTGCAGGAACTTAAATCCCTGCCCGACCTCCGGGTCCATAAACAGATGATGGATGCCGATCGGCATGGCGACAACAAGAAACAGCGCGAAAGAGATGCGCGCCATCGGCTCGCTGTAAATGCGTCCGCCGATGGCACGCGGCACGATGGTGTAATACGCGATGTACGACGGAATTAGCCAGAAATAAACGATGGCGTGCAGCGTCCAGGAGAACAGGACGCGCGCCAGGCCGACGTTGACCGTTGGGGTCAACCCAAGGGCAGCCGGCAGGAGCTGCGCTAGCACCTCGACCGCCGCGCCCACCGCAGTCCATGCCCAAAGATAAGCGCCGACAGTGTTGGCAAACATCGGAAACGGGATCAGCCGACCCGGGTTGTCACGCCGCCACAGCCACAGATTGACCGAAGTCAGCGCCACCCATATCCAGGACCCGACCACCACGAACACAACGCCGAAATAGTAAGCTGCGTTAGCAATCATCGGCGGATAGAAGGTGTAAAGGACCGAGGCGCGGCCCATCGCGATGGGGATGATCGCAACTACGGCTCCGACCGCCACCAAGCAAAAGCCCAGCCAGGCCCAGAGACGTCCCGCCAGCGGGCGTCCAAGCGACGTCTCGGTGATGGCGTATCCAAACCCCATCGCGACCAGCGTCGGAAAGACATAGGCCAGCGTCGTGCCGTGCGCCGTCACTGATCGATAGTAGAGCTCGGGATTGCCGATCCAGCCATGGATCGGGCTGCGGATGAACATCTGCCACGCGCCCAGGAACAGCGCGACAATGAAGGCGGCGAATGCCAGCCAGAAATGCGCCAGGATCAGGCGGCGACTAGCCAGCACAGCTCAGCCTCGGCTTATCGGCGGCCATTTTCGAAAACTGGTCGCGCGGAACAACCCGCACGTCGGCCCACATCCCCTCGTGGCCGACGCCGCAATATTCATGGCAGGGCATGCGATGATCCCCCGTTTGGCGAAACTGAGTCTTGGCGACGGAAATAAATCCAGGAACCAGCATGGTATTGACGTTGGTCCCGTCGATAATCAATCCGTGGATCACGTCCAGGCTCGTGGCGCGGATTGTAACCGGCGTATCGACCGGAACCAGCAGGCACGGCGGCGTAAACGAATACTGCTGTGCCACCATCCGCACCATCACGCTGCCGTCGGGCTGCGCCTCGGTGCCCAGGTTGCTCTCGATGAACTCGCCTTTCAGCGGCACGGTCCGCACATCGACAGTTTCCACCCTGGGTTGGGGCATGATCAGCACATGAATGCCGGCAAAGCCTGCCATCAGAATCAACAGACAGATAATGAAAATCGACAGCGCAGCCCATCGCCGTTCCGCCCGTAGTGCGGCTTGTTCGCCATCATCATCAGACGTCGCCGACATCGTCGCTCCTTACGGCACAGCGCGAGGCAGGAAAACCAGCATGTAGAAGGCGAACCAGATGCCGCAGACGACCAGTGCCGCAATCACCGCAAGCACCGCCGCGCCAGGCGCGCGCGGATCGACCTGTGTAACTGGATGACCGGGCGATGGAGCAGGATCGTGTTCGGAATTTACCATCTCGACCTCAATTCAGGGGCGCAGCGCGCAATGCGTTGGCATCCCGCGCCGTCACCGCCGTGCCATGGTTCCCCCAGGCGGTGCGGATGTACGTCACCACCGCCGCCACCTGATCATCCGATAAGATCTGTGCGAACGGCGGCATGCCGTACGGCCTCGGGTTGTCCGCCGTGTCGGGCGGGAACCCCCCGTTCAGCACCATCCGTATCGGGTTGACCGCGGACGTCATCTGAATCGACTGATTGTTGGCAAGCGGCGGATAAGCGGGCGGCATCCCTCTGCCGTCCGCCCCGTGGCAGGTAGCGCAATGCGCCTGATACACTTCCTGGCCAAGGCTGGTGAGCAGACTGCTTTCGGCCGCGGGCACGGGGGAGCTGCCTGCGCCCCCCCAGCACGACTTGGCAGGCTCTTAAGATACACCGCCATCGCCTCAATATCCGGTTGGCTCAGGTATTGCAGGCTGTCATACACAACCTCGGCCATCGGCCCATACACCGCACCCCGCGCCGAAGCACCCACACGCAACAGATCGGAAATGTCCTTAAGGCTCCAATCGCCAAGCCCGCCTTCCCTGTTCGACGTCAGCGACGGTGCGTACCACCCCTGCTCCGGAATCAGTCCGCCTTGAAATGCCTCCGCCTGTGAACTGCCGCCGAGCGCATTGATAGGTGTGTGGCACATGCCGCAATGCCCGAGCCCTTCCACGAGGTACGCACCGCGGCTCCACTGCTCGGATTGAGTGGGGTCCGGCTTGAAAGCGCCAGGAGTAAAGTACAAAGTCCGCCAGCCGATGACCAGTGCGCGAATGCTGTAAGGAAACCTGAGTTCATCCGGTTTATCGGGCAAAGCAACCGGCGGCACCGACATCAGGTAGGCGAAGATCGCGTCCGAATCGTCGCGTGTGACTTTGGTGTAGGCCTGAAACGGCATTGCCGGATACAACAGCTCGCCATTCGGCATAACGCCGTCGTGCATGACGCGATAGAACTGATCAGGCGTCCAGTTCCCGATACCGTTTTTCGGATCGGGCGTGATGTTGGTCGAGTAGAGTGTGCCGAACGGCGTAACGATGGCCCGCCCGCCGGCAAACAGCTTTCCGCCCGGCTGCGTGTGGCAGGCAACACAGTCGCCAGCCCTGGCCAGGTACCCCCCTTTCGCGACCAGTGCCTGCATTGGCGATGCCGGCTGCGTCTGCGCGCGCGACAAACGTGCTGATGAAGCAAACGCCAGCAGCAGGCAAGCGAGCATGGCGGCAAACCTGACGCGCGTCATTGCGCCGCGCTCTCACACGGAATAGGAAGATTGAGCGCACCCGCTGGCAGCGGCCTGGCGTCAGACGGCAATGGCTGCGAGGCGAGCCAAGCCGCTACTGCCGTGATATCCTGACCGGTCATATGCGGCAAAATCCGCTGCATGCAGGTGGACGTCGTAGGGTTCCGCGCGCGATACCGAACTGCGCCCAACTGCGAACTGATGTATTTGGCCCGCAATCCGAGCAAGCCGGGAATCCCTGGTTCCATCCCGGTTAGCGCGCGGCCGTGGCAGCTCGCACAAGACGGGATATCGTGTGCGGGATCTCCTTGCATCGCTATCGCCTTGCCGCGCGCGAGCACCTGCAAGCTGGCTTCGGGCGGCAACGGTGCCGGTGCCGCCGGCTGCAGCGAGGCGAAATAAGCCGCGGTTTGCCGCAAATACGTTTCCGGCAAAAACTCCAAAAGGTAATTCATCGGCGCATAGTGTCGCTGGTCGTTGTGGAAGCCGACCAACTGCTCATAAAGGTAGTCTGCGGGCTGTCCGGCAATGCGCGGGAAATAGTCGTTGCTGGTTCCCGCCCCATCCTTGCCATGGCACGGCGCGCAGGCTTGCATGCGCTCCTGCATCGTGTCCGGCGCGCGCGTCGTCCGCTCTTGTGCGAAAGCGCCGTGTGCGCATAGCAAAACCCAGGCGCCCAGCACTGCCCATCCAAGGCGTACGATCATTCGGTCATCCGAATGCGTCGTGGAACGATTGCGGCCCGCGAGCGCAAGTTGGCCGCTTCGCAAGTACGGCGATTTTGGCCTCCTTCTCCGGCTACCTCAGTTTTTGCCCTTGCACACCGTGTCGTGGGGCATAGAAGTTGCGGCCTCCAACAGGCATTACACTTGCGCGCCCCTTTTTAGCCGGACACGCTTTCTCTTGTCGAATTGTGTTGCTTTTAACGGTTCCGAACGGCCAGCAACTCATGTCAACCCGCGCTTTGAGCTCGGGTTTTGCGAAAGTATATTGGAAACATCTCGAAATTTATCGACTGGTTCCTAGATAACTCCAGGCTCCCAGGACCTGTCGGCATCAGCAGCCACCTCCCGCTTACCACGGACCACCGCGCTCCGGCGGTCCGGCCGCCGCAAGCTCCGCCGCCTCCGCGTCGGTAAACAACCGGCTGCGCGTGAGGAACCGGACCCCCTCCGGCGCCTCCAGCGAGAACCCCGACCCGCGCCCCGGCACCACGTCGATGATCAGTTGCGTGTGCTGCCAGTATTCGAACTGGGCCGCACCCATATAGAACGGGCAGCCGCATATCTCGCCAAGCAACACGTCCTGCGGCCCCACCCGGAACTCCTGCAGCGGATAGCACATCGGCGAGCTGCCATCGCAGCACCCGCCCGATTGATGGAACAGCAGCGGGCCATGCACCGATCTCAGTTTCTCGATCAGCTCATCCGCTTTCTGCGTCGAAAGGACCCGAGCCACCATCGTCAACCCCTGCAAAAAAGCAAGCGATCGCGCCGCGGGAGAGACAGCGCGACCGCTGATACCGGTCAGAAGAAGCCCAGCGCCCTTGGACTGTAGCTGACCAGCATATTCTTCGTCTGCTGATAGTGATCGAGCATCATCTTGTGGTTTTCTCGCCCGATCCCGGACTGCTTGTAGCCGCCGAACGCAGCATGCGCCGGATACAGATGGTAGCAATTCACCCACACGCGCCCGGCCTTGATGTCGCGCCCCATCCGGTAGGCACGGTTGCCGTCCCGCGTCCACACGCCGGCACCAAGCCCATAGAGCGTGTCATTGGCGATGGAGAGCGCCTCGTCGTCGTCCTTGAACCGCGCGACGGAAACCACCGGCCCGAAGATCTCTTCCTGGAACACCCGCATGCGGTTATGCCCCTCCAGGATCGTCGGCTGCACGTAAAAGCCCTTGTCGAGCTCGCCGCCAAGCTTCGCCTGCTGCCCGCCTGTTCAGTACATTCGCCCCTTCCTGCCGGCCAATGTCAATGTAGGAAAGGATCTTTTCGAGCTGGTCGTTCGAGGCCTGCGCGCCGACCATCGTGCTATCATCCAGCGGATTGCCTTGCTTCATGGCACGCACCCGCTCGACCGCTTTCTCCATGAAGCGGTCGTAGATCTTCTCATGCACCAGAGCCCGGCTGGGACACGTGCACACCTCGCCCTGGTTGAGCGCGAACATCGCGAACCCCTCCAGCGCCTTGTCCAGATACTCGTCGTCCGCGTCCATCACGTCGGAGCAGAATATGTTCGGCGACTTGCCGCCGAGCTCCAGCGTGCACGGAATGATATTCTCGGCGGCGTACTGCATGATCAGCCGCCCCGTGGTCGTCTCGCCGGTGAACGCGATCTTGGCAATCCGCTTGTTTTGCGCCAGCGGCTTGCCAGCCTCCACCCCGAAGCCGTTCACCACGTTCAACACGCCCGGCGGCAGCAGATCGCCGATCAGCTCCATCAGCACCATGATCCCCATCGGCGTCTGCTCGGCCGGTTTCAGCACTACGCAGTTCCCTGCTGCCAGCGCCGGAGCCATCTTCCACGTCGCCATCAGCAGCGGGAAGTTCCACGGAATAATCTGCCCAACCACCCCAAGCGGCTCGTGGAAGTGATAGGCAATCGTGTCGTGGTCGATCTCGCTGATCCCGCCCTCTTGCGCTCGGATGCAGCCGGCGAAGTAGCGGAAATGATCGATCGCAAGCGGCAGGTCCGCAGCCTTGGTCTCGCGCACCGGCTTGCCATTGTCGATTGCCTCGACTGGCGCAAGCGCTTGCAGCTTGCTTTCCATCCGATCGGCGATCTTGTTCAGCACAAGCGCCCGTTCCGCGGCAGGCGTCCGGCCCCAGGCATCCACCACCTTATAGGCCGCATCCAGCGCAAGCTCGATGTCCTCCGCGGTCGAGCGGGCGATCGTGCAAACCACCGATCCGTCAATCGGCGATATGTTCTCAAATTTCTGCCCCTTCACCGGAGGCACCCACTCATTGCCGATGAAATTGTCATAGTGACGACGGACTTTGATGTCCTTCTCCACGCGGGCCAAAGTTCTCTCAACCATATCGTCCTCCTTTTCTCGTCTCTTGCGTGATGTCAGTCGGTCTGGACAGTCTTCAGAAATGCCAGAATCTTCGTGAAGTCCTGCTGGCTGAACACGCCCTTCCAGGCCGGCATGCCTTTAGCCGGTCGGCCATTCTCGACCGTGGTGAAGAACACCTGGTCCATCCGGTCGCCGTAGCGATGGTGCAACAGACGCAGGTTGATGTTCTTCGTCTCCTGTACCGCATCAGTACCATGGCAATGCGCGCACGTGCCGTTAAACAGCTCCTTCCCGGCCGGGACATCGGCGGGGTTTGCAGCGGCAGGCTGCTGAGCAGCAGCCAATACGACGGCTGCCGGCGCAGCTTCCGAGGCCAAGGAAACCGGGGCAGCCGACGGGAACCCATATTTGACCAGCAGCGTGTGGACCGCATCGCGGTCGGCATCCAGCGCCTGATCGATTGCCTCGCGCAGCGCCTCATGCCCACGCGCGACCGCGATCGCCACCCGCCATTGCATCCCCGGCCCCTGCACCGGAACCACCTGGAACGCGCCCCGCAGCTTCGTCTGGTTCATATATCCCGCGCTCGGACCCCAAACGAAGGCAGCATCGACCTCGCCCTTCGCCAGCGACTGCATCGCCTCCTCAGGACTAAGGAATGTATTGGCGGTAATGTCATCCCGTTCAGCAAGCACCACCTGCGGAGTGGTCCCGAACTGCACCGCAACGCGCTTGCCCTTCAGATCATCCAGGCCGTGGACAGCAACCCCGGCAGGCAGTACCAGCGCATAACCGATCGCCGCGAACGGCGTGGAAAACTTCAGCCGCGGCCCCATGAAATCCGAGCTCGCCGGCAACCCGATATAGGCATCACACTTGCCGGCAAGCAGCGTGGTCCGCACCACGAACTTGCCGAAGTAACTCAGCGTCCACACCGGCTCGAAATCGCGCCCCATCGTGCGCGCAAGCTCCTGGCCAAGCTCGACATACAGCCCCGGCGCGCCCGGCCCGGAACTGCTGAACGGCAGATTGTCGGGATCGGCGCACACCAGCAAGGGCTGCGCCGCTTTGCCGGCGATGGGGGCGGCTACAACCGCCGCCGCCACGACCGACAGAACCAACCAGCGCATCATCCTGCTCACTCCGAGAACACGAACAGCGTGCCGCCCTCCGGCGTCGCCTCCGTCAGCTTGTCACCGAGTTTGCCGAGAAAAGCAGGAATCGCCGCGGTGCGGCCGGAGACCACGGCCACGTACTGCTTGCCATCGACCGAATAGGTGATCGGGCCGGCGCTGATGCCGCTGCCGAGTTGCATCTGCCACAGCACCTTGCCGCTCTTGGCATCGACGGCTCTGAACAAGCCGGCGATGTTGCCATAGAATACCAGGTCCCCCCCAGTGGTCATCATCCCGCCATTGAATGGCAGAGCTTCCTTGATGTCCCAGACCTTTTTCTGCTGCACGGGGTCCCAGGCGACAGTATCGCCAAGAAAACCGCCCGGCCCCGGCAGCGCGCTGAACTCCTTGCCAAGATAAAATACGCCCTTACGATATGTGACTTCCTTTAGCTCAGTCATGTCGTTGCAGATATTATTGGCTGGGATATACACCAGGTGGCTCTGCGGATCGTACGACATCGGCTGCCAGTTCTTGCCACCCAGCAGATTGGGGCAGATATCCTTCGCCGGATGGTTGGGTCCAGGACGCTTATCAGGGTTCTCAATCGGGCGCGTGGTCGCGATATCGATCCCCTTGGCCCAGTTCTCATACACGAACGGCTGCGCCGAAATTAGCTTTCCGGTATCGCGGTTCATCACATAGAAGAACCCGTTGCGATCGGCCACCATCGCCACCGGCGTGTTGGTGCCGCCAATCGGCAGATCGGCCAGCACCGGCTCGTTTATCCCATCATAATCCCACGCATCCGCCGGGGTGTGCTGCAGATACCACTTGATCTTCCCAGTCGCGGGGTCAAACGCCAACGTGCTCGATGAATAAAGGTTCGTCAGCTTACCATAATCCGAGTTGCCAGTGCTGCGCACCGCGCTCGCCCACGGGCTCGGGTTGCTGGTACCCCAAAGGATGGTGTCCGTTTGCGGATCGTAGGAGGCCATGCCCCATAGCACCGCGCCGCCATGCTTCCAGCTATCGCCCTTCCAGGTGTCGTTCCCGGGCTCCCCCGGCCCCGGCACGGTCCAGACTTTCCACACCTGCTTGCCGGTGTTGATGTCATATGCCTGAAGACTGCCGCGCGCGCCATATTCGCCGCCACCGAACCCGATCAGAACCAGGTTCTTCACCACCAGCGGCGGCGAGGTGATTATCGCGCCCTGCGCGTAATCGACCACATCAGCGACCCACAGCTCCTTGCCAGTATTCGCATCGACCGCAGCCAGCTTGCCGTTAAGGAGGCCGACGAACAGCTTGCCGTCGGCATAAGCAATTCCGCGGCTATCGACGTCGCAGCAGGCGTACTGCAGAACGTCGTCAGGCATATCAGGCTGGTAGTTCCATTTCTGCACGCCAGTCCTGGCATCCAGCGCGTACACATATTTCGGCCCCCACGAGGACGAAACGTAGAGCGTATCGCCGATCACCAGCGGCGTCGCTTCGTTCGACCTCAAAGAACCGAGCGAGAATGCCCACGCCAGCTTCAACTGCGAAACGTTCTGGGTGTTGATCTGGTTCAGCGGGCTGAAACGCGTGTTGGCGTAATCCCGGCCATACACCGCCCACTGATTGGGGTCTGCCGCCGCCTTCATGATGGAATCGTTGGCCGTCGCTGGGCCATGCCAAGCTATCAACGATCCAAGCAGCGCCGTACCCAGCCAAAAGCTTCGCCTTGACTTCACGGAGGTTCCCTCCCCTTTTTTGGATACTTTTGTATGATGTTATAGCCATAGCGCCGGAAGGTAGGCAAGGATATAAGCCAGAGGTCGTGGTCGGATGGGACCGCACTACGACCTGTGTCTAGGTGATGGGGCCTGCGCGCATTCTGCGCGCAGATATGGTATTAGCGCCCTGCTATGCCGAAGGTTCTCATCGCCGATGACCATCCGCTGTTCCGCGAGGCGATCCGGGACGTGGTCACCCAACTATTCGAACAGCGGGCCTGGAGCCTGGAGTGCCTGGAGGCGACCACCCGGCCCGAGGTCGTTGCGATCATCGAAGGCCAGGACGATCTCGATCTCATTTTGCTGGACATATTCATGCCCGGCGCCAGTGGTCTGTCCGATCTGGTCCTGCGTGACACCGCTCCGGCCGTTCCGATCGTGATCGTCTCAATGCTCGACGATCCGGCCGTTATCCGCCGGGCCCTCGTTTGTGGAGCCGCAGGTTATATCCCGAAGTCGTCGCCGCGCGAACTGATCGCGGCGGCACTGCACACCGTGCTCGCCGGCGGCATCTATGTACCCCGCGAGCTGATCACCGATATGCAACTCCACCCATCGAGCTTACGCGAAGCGACCGCAAGGAGGGGCGCCGACACCCCGCCAAGTTGCCGTGCTCTCACTGGTTGCTAACGGCAAGTCAAACAAAGCAATCGCGCGTGAACTCGGCATCAGCGAGGCGACCGTGAAGTTTCACGTAACTGCAGTGATCCGCAAGCTTGGTGTCTCCGGCCGTGCCGAGGCGATCGCCGCCTTCAAGCAAGACCGGCCCCACATTGACTACTCCCGTCATGGCCAGACTTAACAACGGCCACGCCAGCAGTTCACCCGCTCCCCGTCTCCGCCAGCAGGTAACTCAGTATCGCCCGCACCCGCCCCCGGGCTGAGCGGCTTCGGGAGGAACGCAAGGTCGAGTGGGGCCGGAGGGTCTTCCCGCGGTCTACAATGACGCCTCAGAACAGGGCCATATCAGGAACCGTTACGCGAGCGCAAACAGCACCTCATTCAAGCCTGGAAAGTCGGGCAATCCCGGTGGCCGGCCTGCCGTTCCTGCTGAAGTGCTTGAGGCGTGCCGAGCGCTGTCGCTGGAGGCTGTGGAAACTCTCAGGGCTTGGATGCAACAATCAGATGATCCTGCCGCAAGCGTGAGGGCCTGCAATTCGATCCTGGACCGCGCCTGGGGCAAGCCGGAGCAGACGATGAACGTAGCCGGCGGGCTGGACATAAACGCGCAGCGCGCGGAGACCGAGGCGATGGTGGAGGCGATGAAGCGGCTGGAGATTGGCGAACTTAGGTTGTTGATTGCGATGTATCGGAAGGCGGGCCTGAGCCTTCCGGGAGAGCCTGATGTCTAAGCGCCGCCGCCGCGGGACTGCTCGTGCGCCGCCGGCAGTCGTCCAGGAGGATGCCTGGAGGTTTGCGACGATGCCGCTAAGCACCGCGACAGAGCATGGGGCAGGCCCGAGCAAACCCTGAACCTTGCCGGCGGGCTGGATATAACCGCCCAGCAGGCTGAGACCGACGCGCTGGTCGAGGTAATGAAGCAGCTCGACACCACCGAACTGCGGATGCTGGTGGCGATTTACCGCAAGGCCGGGCTGAAGCTGCCGGGGGAATGACGGGGCGCGCGCCGCTACCATCCTGATGATCCTGCTGCTGATCGCCCTTTTCCATCACATGGCACTCGGCCTGCAGGTCGTGATCGAGGACTACGTACACTCCGGAGCCAAGCTCGCGGGGGTTATGGCCGTACGCCTGGGCTGCTTCGCACTTGCCTCCGCGGGTATCGTGGCCACCCTGCGCATTGGGTTCAGCGGTTGACGGGACGGGCACCGCCTGAATACGTGCAATGATGCCGCCAACGGATGGTGGTCGCCTTCTAAAAGGCGGCGCGCGACAGCCCGCCGGCACCCGGATGGGCCAAGAGGTGAAGCGATGTTCGTCGAAAGATTGTTGACCCCAGCGCGTGAGAGACTCGTCACGATAGCGGATGACGCTCCGATGATCGAGGCAGCTAAACTCCTGCGCGCCGGGAACGATCTCGTTGTCGTTTGCGACTCTGCAGGACTTTTGGCCGGTGTCATCACGAAGACGGATGTCGTCGGCCAGATCAGCCGGTGCCAGGGAGCCAGCTGCATGACGGCGGCTTCATTGGTGATGACACGCAACATCTTGGTCTGCCGGGCGGGCGACTGGCTGCGCGATGTCTGGAAACGAATGAAGGAGCGGAGCCTGAAGAATATTCCCGTCGTGGATCAGGATTCCAGGCCTCTGGGGGTGCTCAACGCGCGAGACGCGCTGCAGGTCCTTCTGGAGGAGGTGCAGGACGAGGAGGCATTGCTGCGAGATTATGTGATGAATGTCGGATACCATTGATCTGGCGGGCAGGCGAACACCGATCCCGTTCCAATCGTCGTGGAGGTCAGAGGCAAGCGCATGACCCGAACACCCGACGACTCGCGTCAGCGCCGCTGTCCAGGTGGGACAACGAGGGAGGTGCCATGCCGGTGCAGTCCCTGGCTTCGAGCGATCCCGCGACTTCGGCTTCGTCCCATCGTTCGGCGTGGCCGACGTAGCCGAGGCCGAAATCGTATTGCTCGGTCCAGAAGAACGGCACGTGGTCGAAGCGCTCGCGCCGGCCGAGGATATTGTGCGCCGCAGTCTGGCCTTGGCGCTCGGCGACAACCCAGTGCTCGACGCGAATTCGCTCACCGGTGAGCTTGTCCGGCCAGCGCGCGATGTCGCCGGCGGCGAAGATGCCCGGCACGCTCGTTTCGAGATACTCGTTCACGGTCACGCCGCGGTCGACCGCGAGCCCTGCCTGTTCCGCCAGTGAGGTTGCCGGCCGCACGCCGACCCCCACAACGACGAGGTCGGCCTGCAGGCGTGTCTTGTCCTTCGGGGTGACGCTCTGTTCGTCGATCGAGACCGCGGTTGTGCCGAGATGGAACGTCACGCCATGCTCCTCGTGCAGCTTGCGGAAAAAGGTTCCGGCTTCCGGTCCCAGGATCCGCTCCATCGGGATGGCCTCGGCCGCCACCACATGCACGTCGATGTTCCGCGCACGCAGCGATGCAGTCACCTCCAGGCCGATGAAGCTCGCCCCGATCACCACGGCGCACTTCGACACCAGAGCCTTTGCGAGCAGGTCGCGGCTGTCCGCCAGGGTCCGCAGATAGTGCACGTGCGGAAGATCGCCGCCCGGAATGTCGAGCCGCACCGGCTCAGCCCCGGTCGCGAGCAGGAGCGCGTCGTAGCCATGCTGGCTGCCGTCCGCGAGCAGGACGCGCCGACCTGCGGTGTCGATCGCTGTCACCCGCGCACCGAGCTTCAGGTCGATATCATGCTCGCGGTAGAACTCAGCCGACCGGAGAGGATTGGAGTCCTCGGTCGTCGAGCCCGCGAGAAAGCCCTTCGACAGGTTGGGGCGGTCGCATGGGACGGACTCGTCGGCACTGAGCATCGTCAGCCGACCGGCGTAGCCCTCGCGACGGAGCATCTCGGCCGCGCGTTGCCGGCGCCACCGCCGCCGACGATGACAACGGAGTTTGGCCCGCTGGGTGGCTTAGGTTGCGGCTGTCGGGCGACCCGCTCCAGTTTCTCCCGAACATACACAGCGCCGACCGGCGTTTCGACCGGCGTGAACTGACGCGCCACGTCACGCACTGTCTCAACCTGCCAATGTGACACTGGGTCCAGCGCCGGCGCGCGGAGCGCCTCGCCAGTGCAGATGCTGAAGCAGGCATGATGCCATTGGCATCGCAGCGTGTCGCCCACGAGCAGCCCCTGTTCGAGCGGAGCACCGTAGTGGGTGCAGATGGCGCCGATCGCGAACACCTCGTCACCGCGCCGGACAAGGATCACCGGTTCGCCCCGCGCGTGCCCAAGGAGCATGGTCCCGTCCGGGATCGTCGAGAGTTCAACGCCCTGGGTAAGATCGGGCCCGCTGAGTTTGGGCTTTTCATCGCTCATGCGATCCTCCTGTCTCAGATCGGCATCCGGTAGCCGTAGAACTCGTGGTCCTCGTTGTAGCCGCCCTCGCCGGCGCCGAGATCGGCGAAGTCGTGTACGAACTCGATGGCGGCGATCCACTTCACCATCTTGAAGCCCAACTCGTTCTCGCAGCGCAGCCGCAGCGGCGCACCGTGCAGCACGGTCAGGGGCGCACCATTCATCTCATAAGCAAGGATGGTCAGCTCGTGGCGCATGTTGCCGATCGTATGAACGTCGTAGTAACGGCCGGCATCGCCGCCGTCGGCGAAGGAGTAGAAGACGGCGTAGCGGGCATCCGCCTTCGGGCGCACCAGGTCGAGCATGTGACGCATGGGTACGCCGCCCCACTTGGCGACGCCGGACCAGCCCTGGATGCAGAAATGCGTCGTGATCTGCTCCTGCTTGGGCATCGCCCTCAGCTCGGCCAGCGAGAACTCCCGTGGCTGCTCGACCAATCCGCCGACCCGCAGCCGGTAGCTCGCGAAATCATCCGCAAGCGGCGCGTCGAATGCGCCCCATTTCGGCATGGTGCCGTTGATCCAGAAATACGGCGAGATGTCCCCTTCGGTGAGCTGCGCGTTCGGCTCCCACCATTCCGCCAGACCCTTCAGCCATCCGATCATGAAGGCGCCAACCCTCTGGACAACCCGGGCGTGACGGATCGTGAACGGCGAGGCAGCCCACCAGGCCAGCCCCACGATCACCATGGCTGCGATGAGCCACGGGATTCCAACCCAGGAGCTGTTCGCTACGCCGGCAAACATATGGTTGGTGTTCTGCCGCAGGCTGGTGACGAACACCATGATCCCGTGCGCTAGAATGAACAGCACGAACCATGAGAACGAGATGAAGTGGAAGGATCGGGCCGCCTGCCGGTTCAGCAAGGTCCCGAGCAAGCCCAGCCTGTTGGAGATCGCCGGGCTCTGCATAAGGCCGGTCGCGATCGACACTGGCGCCGCGATGAACACCGTGATGAAATAGCTGATCTGCTGCAGGCCGTTGTAGCGGGTCCAGCTGTGGTCTACCGGAAAATCGAGCGACGCATACTGGATGGCGGTCGAGACTGCATTCGGGAACACATCCCACGTAACGGGCACCAGACGCAGCCATTGATTGGTCGCGAACAGCAGCACGTAGAACGCGATGCCGTTGAGAACCCACAGCAGGTTGATCGAGAAATGCCACCAGCGGGCGAGACCGATGGAGTGGCGGATGCCGGGAATGCCCAGCCACCCCGGCAGCGTCACGGAATCGTCCTTCGAGGTCCACACGCGGCCGGTCGGGACGGCTTTCTGGAAGCGGAACCAGTCGGTTCCGGGCGTGCAGTCGCGCTTCCAGTACAGGCGGGGATGATCGGCCAGGACCTGGATGCCGGCGCGGATGATGAACATCATGAACAGCATGTTCAAAAAATGCTGCAGGCGGAGCCACCACGGAAACCCGGTATCGACCGAGGGCGCGGCCTGCGGAATCCCGCCATAATCCTTGATGAAAGCCTGGACGCCTGGAAGCTCGCGCAGGCTCTGTGCGAGAGCGATCATGAACATCAGCGCCGCGGCGGCGATCGGCAGCGCCCACAAGATGCTGACCCAGCGCCGGCCGATGCGGATGCGGGGAACGATGCCTTCCTGGGGAGGCAGCCAGTGGCTCAGAACGATGCGGTCGTCCGCCGGGGTGAGGCTGGCCGCGATGGGATCGTGCGGCGGCGTGACCTTCACCGAGTCCGTCATGGCCTTGGCCTTTCTCTCATCTCAATCTTGATCGTGCCTCGAACCATACTCCGCACTTTGCGGAGCGTCGGGTTCCAAAACCGATCTTAGCGCTCCCCGCCCAGACCTGACGCCCAAAGCCGGAGCTGGTCTCGGCAATATCGGAAAGCATGAACCCCATGCGATAGCTAGCTTAGCTACTTTCCGGCGCAAAATACCTGGTGATTTTGGGCTAACGGCGCCTCTTTGACGTCCCGCAAGCTGCATGGGCGTACAGAATCAACGGCGACATGAAAGAATCGAAAAAGCATAAAAAACGCAACTATCGAATCAGTGCTTCTGCTAGGCGCGACGCGGCGACGAGATGCAAACCTCGCAGCTGATCGATGGCGAGTGCATCTCACCGCGGAGGCAAGCGAGGTGATTAAGGCCAGGCGCCTGCAGCGCAGCTTCGGCGATGGATTGATTGCCGCAGAGGTCGAGGATCTATATGAAACCTGGATGAAGCACGTCGATGCGGCGCTGGAAGACGAAGCAATCGTCTCGACGGTCTACCACGCCCTGTCACAGCGTCACCCCAATAGTTGCCGGCGTGGCCGCCAGGGTTTTCCAGCCGAGGTAGTCGTCCGGTTGCTGATCCTGAAACACCTGCGCAACTGGAGCTATGAGGAGCTGGAGCGTGAAGTCCGCGCCAATCTGGTGTACCGCGATTTCACGCGCGTCGGTGGCGGCAAGATGCCGGATGCTAAGACGATGGGCCGCTGGGGCGTGGCGCTGGGGCGTGGCGCTGGGGCCGGCGGTCGTCGCGCAGATCCACCAACGAATTATCCAAATCGCTCACGCCAAAGATGTTGTGCAGGGGCGAAGAATGCGCGTTGATACCACGGTGGTTGAAAGCAATATCCACTACCCCACCGACAGCAGCCTGTTGGGTGACGGGGTCCGCGTACTGACCCGCACCATGAAGAAGATCAGTCGGCTGACGGGCGCGGTCGGCGCCAAGCTGCGCGACCGGAGCCGGAGCGCAAAGTTGCGGATGCTGGAGATTGCTCGGGCTGCACGCGGCAAAGTGCCACCGAGTCGGGACAACCTGAAGCAGGCCTACGGCAAATTGCTGGATGTGGCCGGTCGGGTGGTGGGACAGGCGAAGCGCTTCTCCACGGAGATCGGCGAGGGCGTAAAGCGGTGCAAAGGGATGGTTCAGCAAGCCATGCTGGAAGGTCAGCGCCAGGCGCTGGACGCGATGGTGCCGCGGCTGCAGCAGGTCATGCGCCAGACCAAGGCGCGTATCCTCCTGGGTGACACCCGGAGCGAAAACAAAATCGTCAGCTTGTTCGAGCCTTCGACCGAGGTGATCCGCAAAGGCAAGGCCAGCAAACCTACCGAGTTTGGCAAGCTGGTGAAACTACAGGAAGCGGAGAATCAGATCGTCATCGACTATGAGGTCTATGCTCAGCGACCCAATGATGCAGATCTGCTAATCCCTGCTATCGCCGCCCACCAGGCGAAGCTGGGACGCATACCGAGGCTAGTCGCCGCCGATGCCGGCTTTTATTCCACCGAGAACGAGATCGCAGCGCACGCCAGAGGTGTCAAACGGGTCTGCATTCCCAATCGCTCCAACAAGAGCCGTAAACGTGAGCAGAAGAAGCGCTGGTTCCGCAACGGGCAGCGATGGCGCACCGGGTGCGAGGGGCGCATCAGCGTGAGCAAGCGACGGCACGGCCTGAACCGTTGTCGATATCGCGGTGATGACGGGATGAAGCGCTGGGTCGGCCTCGGGGTAATTGCCGACAATTTGATCAATATCGGCCACGCGATCGGCAGGCAGCAGGTCTGATCGGCCTCTGACGCCATAAGACTGCAGCACCTTGCGGTGACCTGTCGAGCTGTTCCGGGCAGACCCCAACGTTCTCGTTCAAGCCGCACCGCCCTTCCACCGGGACAGCGAATTTTGCGCCGGAAAGTAGCTAGATCGGCTGGCCACCAGGTGCGCCGCGTATCTGGGCAGGCAACTCGACGGAACCGTCATGCGGCGGCTCACGAGAGTCCTACCCAAGGGCCGCGTGACGTTCCTGCTCTGTCCGCTTATGCGTACCAGGAGGCCAGTTCGTTACTTCTGGCCAAAGAGCACCCGATTGTTGTCCCAGCGTGGAGTGCAAGCCGGGGCGCGGTCACGCTCAGCGTTTTCGCTCTGGCATTCGATGCAGACCGCCTTTCGCGGTGGAGGCTGTCATTCGCCTATCCTCCGTGGAGCGCCGCCGCCGGCGCGGCGGGCGCCGGATCTCCGTCAAGTATTGCGGTCAAGTCCACGGCGAAAATCTCAATCACGTCGGTCGCCCCCGGGGCCACGATCAACTTGTTCCGGGCGATCTGCTCGATACGCGGACGGAGCCGTTCAAACGCCTCCATGAGCTGCCACCGCCGCGCGCCGCGGCCAGGGCCTGCCTGTTCAAGGGCCTGCCGCGAGACCGAGCACGAGATGCGCCGGTTGCTCTGCTGCAACTCGAAGCGCAGCTGATCACTCTCCCAGCTTGCGGGTTCGGGCCGGATTGGTGCGACCCTCATCCCGATCCCCTCCGCCGGCGCGGCTTGCCTGGATAAGTCCTCGGCAAACTGAAACAACTCCTGCTTGGCGGTATCGCCCATCTCGTCATAGAGCTGGGCGAGCCTCTCGCGACGGACACTTTGGCCTAGCGAAGCAGGGGAACTCCTTTGGGGAGGAGGATAGGTCGGCAAGCCCTTTCGCTTGTTACTTTATGGGGCGACAGCCTTCCCCCCGGCTGCTCAGGGGCTGTGTCCGATCGCAGAGCACTTGCCCGGTCGTGCGATGTTCGTTTCGGAAGGATCTTCTCGAAGCGACATTGCGAACGGCGATAAATATGGGGGCGCCCACTCTCTTTACATCGGCGTTACAGAAATAAAGTCGGCGATCCCGCACAGGTCAGGTTGCAATGGGCATCGCATGATGGCCGCGACAGCCCTTCCCGAAGGCGCTCGAAGGTAGCCGTTCAGATTTCGATTGCAGCGAGCTGTTATGTGGCCGGGTTCTGTGGTTGCAAACCCCGCGCAAGCCGCAAGGTCAGGTGGAACGTGACAACATTAGCCCGGATCTCGGAACGTAGGCGGCAAACCCCGCCTGCAACACGGAGGGATTCCGAACAGCTTCGGCGAAATAGGGAAATCTCCCCTGGCAGACGACTTACCATCACCCATATATGTGGAGGCGGTTTGAAACTGTTCCGCTCGACGCTGAGGCCTTCGCTCAGGAAGTATTGCGGGGGAAAACGCGCTAAGCTTGGCAAAAGGTCGCAAATGCTAGTGACGCGGGCTGCTCCTTGCGCATCGCGCCGTGGAATGCCGCCTACGTGGCGGGCCTGCTGATCACCACCGAGGCGATGGGTTGGAGCGGTCCGAGTTTGATCCACCTGTTCATAATTCCAGGGGCATCCGACCCGCGAGTGGTCGGGGATGGCACTGACTACAAGGAGAGGCTGCGATAATGACCACGCAAGTCGATCACCTCGCCGCACCCGGCGGGCACTCCGTTAGGGCATGGAGGATGACGCTCGGAGGAAAAGTGCCAGAGCCGGCACGACTGATCCGGTGGACCGGCATCCTCGTTGCGACCGCCGGTGCCGTGCTGTTGGGCGAAGCGGTTGCCCGCTCCGGCGCCTCACCGAGCTGGCCCTTCGCGACTGGATTGCCACCAGGCGTGAACTGGGTGCTGCTGGCCGGTATGCTCTGCGTGCTCGGCGGCGGCGGTCTCGTGCAGGCCACATGGAGAAATCGGCATGGATGACGACAAGCGCCGCTCCGACCTGGTCATGGAGGCCAAGGCGGCCTACGCCGTGCTGCAGCAGCCTGCGTCTCGCCGGGGAGGCCGGACTGGCAGGGACGTATCGCCGCCGGCACTGGAAACGACGCTCACAGACATCTCCGAAGAGGTGACGGCGGACGCAATCGAGCGACGGCGCCGTGAAGGCAAGCTGCGCTGACGGCGTGGTCTCCGCGGGCCATCGACGGTCTGGAACACACGCGACAGACGACAACCCCGACTCTCGGCGCCACTTCCTCTGCAGCTATAACGGTGGGGCTGAACTCGGGTCCTCGACCTCACCTCGTCTGGGGGCGGGGCACATCGGACAACGTGGGAGAGCGAGATGCAACCCGGAAACGTCCACGACGGCCCTGAGAACCTCTGCAGCGAAGCTGAGGATCTCGGCCGCGATGCTGGCGAAGCGATGGCGAAATACGGAATTATACGAGTCCGGGTCGACAACTTTTACTATGGCGGCTTTCGCTACAGCAACCTGGACGATGCCATCGCGGAAGCGAAGCGTCATCCACGCGCATCGTGATCACGGTCTCGGCCGGCCGCCAGCCAAACATACAGCCGCCTTGTAGTCGGTGAACGCGGGGCAGGCGTCGATGGGGTCGGCGCCACTTACTGCCGCGTCATAGAACTCCTGGATCACCTCCAGCCGGTGGGCTCTGGCGTAGGCCAGGACGGCTTCCCGCTGCCGGCGCATTGAGTCGCTCACGCCATTTGTCATCTGAATGAGAGTAGCTGATGAAGACTTTTGTACGCGACATGCTGCTTGCTCTGGCTGGCGGGTTATGGGCTCCTGCTTAACAATCATACAATGCAGATTGAAGCGCGGGGGTACAAACAGCCTCCGTTAGGCTACACGGGCGATGATGAGTTGCCCAGTATAATCAGAATTCCGGCCGCAACCGGCAGGCGAACTCCTTGGGGGATTCCCCGGCGCGGGCGTGATTTGCTTCAAGGCTGGTGAACGGAGGAGGTTCGCCATGCCGACCCGACTGAGGCCGGATTTCGACGCGGGACAGCTGCGCCGCATAGCCCGTGAGAGCGAGGATGCCAAACAGGTGCGACGGCTTTTAGCGCTGGCGGCGATCTATGATGGCGCCAGCCGGACACAAGCGGCCGAGATGGGTGGCGTGACCCTGCAGGTCGTGCGCGACTGGGCAAGAATGGCGACGGGACGACGAGACCACCCGGTTTGACCAATAGTGTCTTGTACCGATTGCTGCAACCAACCATCGCGGGGCAACAGAAGCCGACGGATTGGACGGAGAGCCACCTCGTCAAACGCCGCCGTCTCCTCAGGCGAGATCGGTTGGGGCGCAATGGATAACTATCCTTCTTCCCCTGCATCGCCCGATGGCCTCAGGCGGGTTCTGCCAGGGCCGCACACTGCGCTCTGGCGGCCGCGGCGCCGGCAAAGTCCCGTCGCCGCAGCTTCAGATGCGCCAGATCCACTAACACCTGCCGATGATCCGGGAAGCGGCCAAGCGCCTCCCGGAGCCATCTCCGACTTGTCCTCCGGAGCTTCAGCGAAGGAACCAGCTTCGGCGAAGAAGGACGTCAAGGAGGAGTTAACGCGAACCTCCTCCCGTCGCCGTCCCAGCCGCAATCCGAGTGCTTTCCCGAATCTACCTTTTGTAGCCAATCTCGATCCCCCCGTTCCCGACAAACTCTCTTTCAAGCAAGCGCTTACACGGAGGCATCCATATCCACGCCAACTGGATCGTGCTAGAGGTGCCAGAACTCGACCACGTCTTGCGCCCGCGATGCCCGGAAGGTCGCGTCCGTCAAGCGGGTGTAAATTCGTAGGGTAGCGAGAAGCGACTGCGAATCAGCCGACCAAGTGAAACTTTTTGCTCCTGTTGAGGTCGCGCGCTTGGCGGCCCCTTTGATCGTGCTGCGGCGCGCGTCGCCGGCGTCAAGCCCGGCGCCTTCGGCGCCCCGCTTTGCGGCTGCGGGGCTTGACCCCGGCGCCGCGGCCGAGCGTTTGGCATTGGTGCCGTTGACGGCGCAGTCTGTCGCGCGCGCATCGTGGCCGGCGGCAAAGCAGCGGGTCATGCCGCGCACGGTAATTGCCTGGCCTCGGCGGGCGCCGCGAGTTCCGCCATCGCCTCCACCTGCATGTAGCGGTGTTGCAGCTGCCACTCGTCATTCTGTTCCAGCAGCACCGCGCCGATGAGCCGAACGATTGCGGCTTCGTTCGGGAAGATACCGACCACGTCGGCGCGGCGCTTCACCTCTTTGTTCAAGCGCTCCAACGGATTGGTATCGGGTATGCCGTTGCTGGCTTCCGTCGTGCCTGCCGTGGGGCGGGTGCGTAGTCTTCGGGCGACCGGGACAGGGGAGCCTGGAGCACGGAAGGTGGGCAGGCCGTTGTCGCATCATGAGCTGCGAGCTCGCGTTAGTAACTGGCCGCCCCTGCGACCAACCCGGGTGCGCTGCGAGCGCGGATCCGTAGATGTCGTGTTGCCCCGCCTGCTCCTGAACAAGAACGAGGGTCAGGACATGAGGGTGATTGGATTGGACGTGCACCGAAGCTTCGCGCAGGTTGCTGAGCTGGAGGACGGCGTGTTGCGCCAACGCGGACGATTGGACCTGGTCTACCATAAGGTCCTTGAGTTCGCGCGCACGCTCGGCCCGAACGACGAGGTGGTGCTGGAGGCCACCGGTAACACGACGGCCATCGTGCGGTTGCTTAAGCCGTATGCCGGTCGAGTGGTCATCGCGAACCCACTGCAGGTGCGGGTAATCGCCGATGCCAAGGTCAAGACGGACCGCATTGACGCGGCGGTACTCGCCCGGCTGCATGCGGCGGGATACCTGCCGGAGGTCTGGCAGCCTGACGAGGCGACCGAGCGCCTGCGTCGGCTGGTCGCGCGCCGCGCCGGTATCGTCCAGAGCATGACGCGGACCAAGAACCGCATCCACGCGGTGCTGCACGCCAATCTGATTCCGCCGTATCAGGGCAAGTTGTTCATGACGCCAGGGCGCAAGTGGCTCGCCAACCAGCGTTTGGCGGAGGACGAGAGGGCGGCCGTGGACCGCTGGCTCATGGCGCTCGACGCGATGACGCAGGAACTGACCGAGGCCGAACGGGCACTCGCCTCGGCTTGCCTGGGTGACGATCGCATCCGGAGGCTCATGACTATCGGCGGCGTCAACGTGTCCGTCGCCGCCGGCCTCCTGTCCGCGATCGGCGACGTGTCGCGCTTTCCCTCTGCCGAGCGACTGGTGAGTTACCTCGGCCTGGATCCATGTGTTCGCCAAAGCGGCGACAAGCCCGCCCAGTACGGACGGATCAGCAAGCAGGGTCGGAGCCAAGCGCGCGGCATGCTGGTGGAGGCCGCGTGGGCCGCTGCGGCGACCCCGGGACCACTGCACGCGTTCTTCCTGCGCATCCAGAGCCGCAAAGGCAAGCAAGTCGCTGCCGTGGCCACAGCGCGCAAGATCGCGGTGCTGGCGTGGCATCTGCTCACGAAGCAGGAGGACTATGCGTGGGCCCGGCCCGCGCTGGTCGCCATGAAGCAGCGACAGATGCAGCTGAACGCGGGAGCCGTTTCACGCCGTGGCGGCAACGCGCCTGGTCTGGCTCGCGACTACAGCATCAAAGCGCTACGTCAGCAGGAGCGGGCCTGGGTTGAACAAGCGGAGACCGCGTATGCCCGCTTCGTTGCAGCTTGGCAGGAACGGCCCCAAACGAAGAGGAAGACGGTAACCAAGACCGGCACGAAGCGGCTGATGAGGTAGGCGACGCCACAAGCCGCGAGGCACAAACACGCTTGTCCAACACATCCGTGCTGTGCAGCTTGCTGCGGTGCTGCTCGGGGAAATCCAGATACGACAGCACGTCGATCTCGCTTTCCTCGATGAACGCCGCGAGTTTCGGCCATTTCTCGCGCAACTGATCGGCCACATGGCGCAAGACCTGGCTGGCCTGGACGCGGTCGGGCTGGATAAACGCCTGGCGCAGGGCGGCCGCCACCATGTTCTGCTGCGACTTCGCCACATGGGCCAGCGCGTTGCGCATCCAGTGCACGCGGCAGCGCTGCCAGCTGGCGCCGAACACCCGCCGGATCGCCGCCTTTAGGCCTTCGTGCGCATCCGAGATCACCAACTTGACGCCGCGCAGCCCGCGCCGCGCCAGGCTCTTGAGAAACCCCAACCAGAACGTCTCCGCCTCGGACGGACCGATGTGCAGGCCGACGATCTCGCGCCGGCCCTCGGTGTTGACCGCCACAGCGATTATCGTCGCAACGGAGACGATGCGCCCGCCCTCCCGCTGCTTCAGATAGGTCGCATCGAGCCACAGATACGGCCAGTCGCCGGCGAGCGGCCGTTCGAGGAACGCCTGCACGCGCTCGTCGATGTCCTTGCACAGCTTGCTGACCTGGCTCTTGCTGATCCCGCTGAGCCCCATCGCCTGCACCAGATCCTCAACCCTGCGTGTCGAGACGCCGCTGATCCAGGCTTCCTGGATCACCGCGACCAACGCCTTCTCCGACATTTTGCGCGGCTCCAGGAACGGCGGGAAATAGCTGCCCTGGCGCAGCTTCGGGATGCGCAGCTGCAACCGGCCAAGCCGCGTGTCGAGCAGGCGGTCGCGAAAGCCGTTGCGCCAGGTCGTGCGCTCGCCGCTGCGCTCATAACGGCCGGCACCGACCAGGCCGTCCACGTCCGCCTCCATCAGCAGCTGCAGCACCGCCTCCGCCACGCTGCGCAGGAAATCACCATCGCCGGCCTTCTCCAGAAGCTCGGTCAGCGCCAATCTCTCCTCGGCCATCGGGTCCTCTCTCGGTTGGGGTGAAGTTGCACATCTCCACCATAGCCGACCGGTCCGGTGGCCGCCTCCTAGCTACTTTCCGGCGCAAAATTCGCTGTCCCGGTGGAAGGGCGGTGCGGCTTGAACGAGAACGTTGGGGTCTGCCCGGAACAGCTCGACAGGTCACCGCAAGGTGCTGCAGTCTTATGGCGTCAGAGGCCGATCAGACCTGCTGCCTGCCGATCGCGTGGCCGATATTGATCAAATTGTCGGCAATTACCCCGAGGCCGACCCAGCGCTTCATCCCGTCATCACCGCGATATCGACAACGGTTCAGGCCGTGCCGTCGCTTGCTCACGCTGATGCGCCCCTCGCACCCGGTGCGCCATCGCTGCCCGTTGCGGAACCAGCGCTTCTTCTGCTCACGTTTACGGCTCTTGTTGGAGCGATTGGGAATGCAGACCCGTTTGACACCTCTGGCGTGCGCTGCGATCTCGTTCTCGGTGGAATAAAAGCCGGCATCGGCGGCGACTAGCCTCGGTATGCGTCCCAGCTTCGCCTGGTGGGCGGCGATAGCAGGGATTAGCAGATCTGCATCATTGGGTCGCTGAGCATAGACCTCATAGTCGATGACGATCTGATTCTCCGCTTCCTGTAGTTTCACCAGCTTGCCAAACTCGGTAGGTTTGCTGGCCTTGCCTTTGCGGATCACCTCGGTCGAAGGCTCGAACAAGCTGACGATTTTGTTTTCGCTCCGGGTGTCACCCAGGAGGATACGCGCCTTGGTCTGGCGCATGACCTGCTGCAGCCGCGGCACCATCGCGTCCAGCGCCTGGCGCTGACCTTCCAGCATGGCTTGCTGAACCATCCCTTTGCACCGCTTTACGCCCTCGCCGATCTCCGTGGAGAAGCGCTTCGCCTGTCCCACCACCCGACCGGCCACATCCAGCAATTTGCCGTAGGCCTGCTTCAGGTTGTCCCGACTCGGTGGCACTTTGCCGCGTGCAGCCCGAGCAATCTCCAGCATCCGCAACTTTGCGCTCCGGCTCCGGTCGCGCAGCTTGGCGCCGACCGCGCCCGTCAGCCGACTGATCTTCTTCATGGTGCGGGTCAGTCCGCGGACCCCGTCACCCAACAGGCTGCTGTCGGTGGGGTAGTGGATATTGCTTTCAACCACCGTGGTATCAACGCGCATTCTTCGCCCCTGCACAACATCTTTGGCGTGAGCGATTTGGATAATTCGTTGGTGGATCTGCGCGACGACCGCCGGCCCCAGCGCCACGCCCCAGCGGCCCATCGTCTTAGCATCCGGCATCTTGCCGCCACCGACGCGCGTGAAATCGCGGTACACCAGATTGGCGCGGACTTCACGCTCCAGCTCCTCATAGCTCCAGTTGCGCAGGTGTTTCAGGATCAGCAACCGGACGACTACCTCGGCTGGAAAACCCTGGCGGCCACGCCGGCAACTATTGGGGTGACGCTGTGACAGGGCGTGGTAGACCGTCGAGACGATTGCTTCGTCTTCCAGCGCCGCATCGACGTGCTTCATCCAGGTTTCATATAGATCCTCGACCTCTGCGGCAATCAATCCATCGCCGAAGCTGCGCTGCAGGCGCCTGGTCTTAATCACCTCGCTTGCCTCCGCGGTGAGATGCACTCGCCATCGATCAGCTGCGAGGTTTGCATCTCGTCGCCGCGTCGCGCCTAGCAGAAGCACTGATTCGATAGTTGCGTTTTTTATGCTTTTTCGATTCTTTCATGTCGCCGTTGATTCTGTACGCCCATGCAGCTTGCGGGACGTCAAAGAGGCGCCGTTAGCCCAAAATCACCAGGTATTTTGCGCCGGAAAGTAGCTACACCGCCCCTTACACCGGCAGCGCCAGCCGAATCTCCACCATGTCCAAGGACGCTAACGCCCGGAACGCAGAAAATTGCCTCCACTTTTCCAACGGACTGAGAAATGGGCGGCGACCGAGCGGCTCTACGGCGGTGGGTCGCGATCTCCTGCGGGAAGTGCCCGCCTTATTTTGTCGCCTGGGCGGCCGACAGCAGGCGCTGTTTCAGCGATAAATCCGCCTGTGCGAGCCTGATTACCCGGTCATACTGATCGACCGACAGGCCGCGCGCGTTTACGGCCTGTACCGCGTCGGCATGCGCTTGCTGCGCTATACTGCGCCGCTGGTCCGCATTCTGCGCGGACTGCATGCGCTGCGCATAGGTCTGCTCTATCCCCGCCACGTCGTGAAGCGCGGCACCCACCTTTTGCACAGTCGCGTCAGAAATGCTGGCGGCACTCTGCCCCGGAACCGCGGTCTCGGGCACCGCGCCGCTTGACGTCTGGGCGAAAGCGGGTGGCATGCTCAGTAGCAGGCCAGCCAGAACGATCGATTTCCAAACAGTCATTACGTTTCCTTTCTGAGGTTATCGGACACGTGGTCGCACAGGTACAGAAGAGGCCCGTGGCAAAACCCCGTGCTGGCAACAACGGCCTCACTTCTCAGTCAGCACGCAGTGGGCCAGGGGGTGGCGGTTAACAAAGCCAGTGCGACTAGGCTCCGTCGCCTCCCACAGCGACAGATTGGACGCAATCCCGTCACGCGATCCGCAACACGCCACCGGATGGGCCGCCTTCCGGGAGATGCGCCAGCAACCACCCCCAGGGGCGCACTCCAACTTCTGGGGAGAATTCAACCGTCATTCTCCACATTTTCGAGTCCGCGGTCGGCCCGGTTAAGGCGACGCTCTTTCGCACCGGGGACACTGGACGCGAGTTCCGGAAGGAATTGCTGCTCGAGGCCGTTATTACCGCTGATAACCCCACCAGGGCCCCGCAGTCGCTGTCGTTGGAGCCAGGCGGGCGACGCTGTCTGTGCGCGGGTTCGATCCGTCCCAACATCGTGAACGAATGCTCAGCCGCCTCACCCCGGAGGCGGCTGATGCCCCCCGCGTGCCGCAGTAAACGAGACGCTGGGCGGAATCAGGCCGCGGCCTGCGACCCGGCCGGTCTTGGTGTCGCAGCTACACGGATGCCCCAGACGGCCGGCGCTTAGTCGGCGGACCCAGGGCTGCGGCGTTTGATTGGCGGGCCCGGCGGGAAGAGTTCTGGGCGAGCAGGTGCGCGGGCCGCAGCCGGCAGTTCATGTCACGTGGGATCCGCCGGCAGCGCCCGCCAAGGCGACGAAGGGGCGTGGGACGAAAGTACGGCCTCGGCCTTTTCCCAATTCCTATCAAGGGCACACTAGTCTCAGTCTCAAGCTCGGGGAGCTTCGTGCTGCCGCACCGCTAGGATGTCGCACCCTGGGCGCGTCCTCTAACCCAGGCCAAAAACGCGTCGATATCATCTTGGGGGGCCGCCGCGTTCGCGTAGGTTTCGAGTTCCAGAACTGCCCGCCTGATGACAGCAATCACGAATTCCTCCATGCCTGAGCGGTTCAGCGCCAGCCGTGAGTTGAGGGTGGACCACGTGCCGTGAAGAACGCGCGATCGATCACGGACTAAACTGCTCACGAACTGCTTGGCCGTCGTGGTAGTTCCACTCGCAAGTGCGTCGCTTGGGTTCACGCCATAGAAGGTTGCGAGGATCGCGTGCAGCCGAGTTTGGCTTCCCGATGCGCTTTCTGCGCGCAGCAGGACCTCCAAGGCAGTTTCGAGCTTAGCAATGGCGATGGCGTCAGTGGGCTCTGCCAGCGCTTCGTGAAGCCAATAGGCGGCGTCGCACCACGCTCGCTCTAGGTTGGGGAGCCGAAACTGCCCGGACGCAAACGACGTAACGCGGCCTCCGACGGCGGCGATTGTCGGCGCGGTCTTCTGGAGGATGTCGGCCAGCGTGCCGGTCCCGATCGACAGGCCGGGCTCTATCCTGGACCAGCCGGCGTTGTAGTAACCGCGTGCTTCGGAAAGGGTCCGTCGTTCAGTTGCGCCACGACGGGCATCAAGCCGCCCCATCGTTCGCGTTCCGTAACTGAGAGGGGCTGCGAGTTGAAGGGCCACGATGGCGAGGTCTGCCGCGAGAGCACCGATCTCTTCGGCTCGCTGATGCTCGCACCCCTCAACGGAGACGCACGCTAGCCAGTTAGCCCGGTTATCCCTCATCAGCCCCAGCAAGCTGTCGAACCCGTTACGATTTAGATACTTCTCTGCGGGAGGGTAGAACTCACTTTGCGCTACCTCATCAATGAAGACGAAAGCGGCAGGTCCAACACAAAAGCGAGGGGCTGCCCATGGCGAGATCAGACACGGAACGAACACCCGACGCGGTGTGGCGAGTTGGCCAAACCACCCATCGAAGTGCTCATACAGATCCGCCACATTGTCAGCACCTATCGCGGGTTTAGAATGTCCACAATGGCCGTATAAGCCTCGGCCACGAATTTGTATTCCGGCGGCGAACCACCCGATACTCTGCCGCTTAATCGCGGCGTCACAGGCTATCGTCGCTCCTAAGTCAGTCTTGGCCCACCGCCGGCCGCACCTGATCGCCTTCCTCCGGCTGTACAGCCCGCGGTTGCTGAGACATCGGACTGAAGGCTATGCGGCGAGAGCCGCGGGTTCAACTTGTTGCTGACGAAAGGCGGCTGGCGAGATGAACCCGTGTCGCTCGATGAGCCAGGTGGTGTTGTAGGTCTCGCGGAATGCGAGCAGCGCCTGGCGCAGTTGCTCGATGGTTTCGAAGGAGCGCACCCATAAAAGGTTCTCCTTCAAGGTGCGGATGAAACGTTCGGCGCAGCCATTGCCTTCCGGGGCGCGCACGAAGGCGGGTGAGCTTTCGATGCCGAGAAACGCGAGCTCGTGCTGGAAGGTATCGGAAAGATATTGCGATCCGTGGTCGTGCCGCACGGCGAGGCCGCGGGCGGCGTGTTTTGCAAAGCCGCCGAAATGCTCCTGCACACCTTGGCGGATCGGTTCGAGCGCCTCGAAGCGGGTGGCACGAGCGGCGGCATGAATCCCGACGCACTCGGCCGAACAATGATCGACCGCGACGAACACCGCGGCCTGGCCTTCGCCCGTGATAGTGGTCGTGAGATCGGTGCCCCACATGGTGTCGAGGGCATCCGGGATGATGGTGCCGTCGTGGCTGCGCGGCCCGCGTGGCCCGCCGACACGGGTGGGAGCGAGGAGGTTATATTCACGCATCAGACGCAGCACCCGCCGCCGCGAGGTGCGGATCCCGGCGATCCGCAGCCGGGCCCAGATCTTGCGATGACCTTCGCCATGAAAAGGGCTGGCGGCCAGGACGGCGCGGATCTGCTCCAGCAGCGCCGCATCGGCCATGGGGCCGACTGGTCCCGGTCGCTGTGGCGCGGCGGCCAGCGGCGGAGCCCGGTGCCGATAGACAGTGGCACGCGGCACCCGCCAAATCCGGCACACCAGGGTGAGGCCGTACGACTTGCCGCTTACCGGCGAGATGGTGCGGCTCATGGCTTCGGCCTCCGCCGGCCCAAAGGGCGGCCAGCCTCCAAAGTGGCAATCTTTTCGTGCAACAGGTCACGCTCGATCATGACTTCGCCAAGCTTGGCCTTGAGGCGCTGGCTCTGCAGTTCCTCGCCATCGCCGGGCCGGCTCGCCAGCGCGGCTTCTCCCGCCGCCAGAAAAGCGTCACGCCAAGCCGTCAGAGTGGCGGCGGTCACACCGAGCGAGCGAGACACCGTCTCGAGGTCCTCGCCCCGCAGCAGCCGCAGGACCGCCGCAGTCTTACGTTGCCGCGACATCCGCCCACCCCGGCCGACTTCGACAGCATCCGTCTCTTGCGCTCGCCCGGTAACCTCCCGCTGCTGCGTTCTGCCTTGCTTCATCGATCATCCCTCCTGCGGATGCCGTCCGCTTACGGGATGTCTCACTCAACTGTGGAGCGGGGGACGGCCCAGCAGGCGATAAGCAGCCGCTTGGCCAGGATGCAGCGTCGGCAGTTGAATCTCGATTGCCCTCGGGCAGGCCGCCCTTGATTACGATGGTCCTGTCCTGATCGGGGGGCTGCTCAGGCGCTGGAGCCGGCTTCGCGTCGAAATACGGAGCCGCGTCCTTGGCGAGCGCCGGTGCGCGGGAGCGGCCGGTTCACCGACGCATTCCTGGTGGGCGCCTTCGCGACGCTCCTCGCAGCCTCCTGCTCGGCGCCGTTCGTCGGCATACAAGGCGTGATGCAGTCGCTCCAGCGTGCCGTCCCAGGTCCAGCGTTCGAGATAATCATGCACTGTGCTCCGCGGCGGCAGCTCCTTCGGAATAGCGCGCCACTGGCAACCGGTGCTCAGTATATACATCAGCCCGTTCAACACCTGGCGAATCTCGACAGTCCGTTTGTTGCCGCCTGGTTTGGCGGGCGGGATCAGTGGTTTCACTTCAGCCCATTCGGCATCCGTCAGATCGCTCTCGTAGCGCAGTCGGCTGCGGTCGTATCGCGCGCGGTTCTCTTTGGTCCACATCGTCAGCGCCGCGCCCGGTGGTTCCAGAAGCCACTTATGGAAAGTCGGCCGCGCAGCGCGCCGTGACTTCCACGTCGCAATTGGTCACGGGATGGACACAGAGATGTTGAGTAACGCCGTTTAACGGGCGGAACACCATAACTTCGCTGGGCCTTCCGACCCAACTCGTCGCTGATGGCACGCTGTAGCACGGCCAGTCTGTCCAGCGCTTTGCGCAGGGTCTTGTCCGCCGCGATCCTGGGTCCTGCTTCAATGGGCTGCTTGTGCTAGGGCGGCAGTGTAGGCCGCCTGAGCCTGCTTCCTGGCGGCCTCGCGGGCTTCCCAAGCCGGTGCTACATCGGCATCGTAGGCCGCCTGAGCCTGTGTGTCGGCGGCACGGTAGGCCGCCTGCGCCTTCACTCCGGCGGCAGCGTAGGCCGCCTGAGCCTGTTCCGCGGCAGCAGTGTAGGCCGCCTGAGCCTGTTCCACGGCGGCAGTGTAGGCCGCCTGAGCCTGCGTGTTGGCGGCACGTAAGGCCGCCAGCGCCTTCACTCTGGCGGCAGTGTAGGCCGCCTGAGCCTGTTCCACGGTGGCAGTGTGGGCCGCCTGAGCCTGTTCCACGGCGGCAGTGTAGGCCGCCCGAGCCTGTGTCACGGCGGCAGTGTCAGTGGTCATTGGAACCTCCGTTGCGTGTTGTGGCCGCGCGTGTGCCGGGTCTGTAGGCACATCTCAGTCAGGCTCCCCACTCGCTCACCGACCGGTTGCTGCTCCGCCACCTGAGTGCTGCAAACAAGCCCTCTCGTCACCATATACGTTTCCTGCATGAAAAAACGAGTGTGCTACCATGCATGAGTTCGATGCGCTTACACACCAAACCGTGCCCCGCGGCGCAGGGCCCGATGTGACCGGCGGGAAGCGGACACCCTACAAGATATCACGTGCCGGCGCGGCCTTGCTCACGGTCATCACGCTGTCTGGGAGTGTGATTATCCTGGGCGGCTGCAACACAACGGCGGGCGTCGGCCAGGATGTCTCGGCCACGGGGCACGCGGTCACCGGCGCGGCGGAACGGACAAAGCAGGCGTTCTAAGCCTGACCAGAGGCCGCACCCGCCGCCTCGCTAGATCGGCCGTCAACCTAGAGCCCCGTACCGGGACGTCGAGCGAGGTTCTTCCAGGCGTTGCAGTGCTGTCTCTGATGGTCCGAGCCACGGCATCGGGCTCGTTGACCACCCAAAGGACGTTTGAGCGCCGTTGCCTAACTGATCCAGGAAACGTCGTCATGGACAAAGACCGTATCGCCGGATCGATCAAGCAGCTCGTCGGAGGCATCAAGCAAACTGTCGACAAGACTCTCGGTGATCGGAAGACCGAGGCTGAGGGAAAGGCCCAGCGAGCTGAAGGTGGGATTCAGAATGTCATTGGCGGGCTGAAGGATATGGCCCGGCGGTTAAGGTGATTGAGCGTTGGTAGGAATCCCGGCTGAGCAAAGCCTGGAGCGAGTGCGGAGCCGCCGGGCTCCAGAGACGCACAGTGGGCAAACAGGGGCGGATTGTCATCTGGGGCATGCCGCGCACAGCACGAACGGTCTCGCGAATGCGGACCTGTATTCTTGCGGCTCTGTAGTGTAGACTACGCAACAAATGGCAACCTCAATCGCAACCCTGACTAGAAGGACCAGGCGTGAGGAAAGCTCGGTGCGAACTCCAATCAGCTTACCGCACGAGCTATTCGACCTGCTCAGGAGCCTCTGATGCCCACGCGTAAACGAGTTCCTGCAAAGCTAAAGCACGACATGATAGTCGAGGCGCTCGTCGAGGTGCGCTTCGATACGAAAACAGTCCCGGAGGTTCTTATCGGTCGGCTCGCCGACTGTCCTTCATGGAAGGGCTTCGAGCCGAATCCAATGCCCGCAAATGAAATTCCGGCTTTTATACGCCAAGTCGATCCGAACTTTCGCTATCAGCCCGTCCTCGAACTGCGAGACATCGACAAGACTCGCATCGTGCGCGTCGGCAGCAACGTATTTTCATACCACCGGCTCCAGCTCTACGGAGGCTGGAGCCTATTCCAACCGGAAGTCAACAAAGCGATCGATGCTTTGTTCGCGAAGGCAGACTCCCTCACCATCCGCCGTTTGGGACTACGTTACATCAATGCGTTGAGGTCAGACCTTCATCAGATACAATCGATCTTGGATCTTGACCTAAAGGTGGTTATCGAAGACGAGCGACTGGCCGGCAACGTTAACGTGAATCTAGCTGCCGAACTATCATCTGACACGCATTGCACGGTCCGGGTTTCTACCCCTGAGTTTGTTCAGGGCATCACGCCAGTGAACAGCCGCGTGGTTATCGACGTCGACGTCTTTACCAAGGACGCGTTCACGGCAAGTGACGCTCAAACGGCAAAACAATGGGTTGATTCCGCACACACGATGGAGAAGCAGCAGTTCTTTCGTCTCCTGACCGAAACCACTATCAACGCTCTTGAGGAGCGATAAAGTGTTCAACGCGACAGCGGCCGACACGGCCTCAATTCGCTACCTGCTTTCGTGGGTGCAAGGACCTGCCGTAAGCTATTCGGAAAGTCATTTGCCGAACTATGGGCCGAGCAATCGGCAACTCCTGTCAGACACGAAGCAGGAGACTGGCATACGTGAGGTGCGTCCTATACCAGCAAACTGGCTCCCCGTTGTGCGGCGGCGTATCCAGAAGTCTGTCGCCCCCCTAGGTCGTAAGGTAGACGACGATCAGCAATGGCTTCGTCAGGATATTGCTGACGCCGCAGAGACCCTTTTCAATGCGACGTCGGATGTGCTGCCGAGCGAGCCTTACATTTATAGCTCGCTCGAAGGCTACCTTGTTGCCGAATTTTGCGCTGCGCATGGCACCATGACGAACATAATTTCAACGTCCACGATCGTCGTATTCGCCGTGATGGACGGAAAGCTCATAGAAAGGCGGCTTGGATTCGACCGCAGCGAAATTGCCTCGCTGCGCCAAGAGTTGCAGCGTATAACTACGATGCTCCGAGCGGGATCGAATGGCGCGCAAGTGGGACCCAAAGACTGATCCCATCGGGAAGAACGAACATATCGGACGTCGCCTGTTCGATGAACCGATGTTGATGGGTGCTCATGACCAGCCCTCATTCAGAGGGATCGACTATCGTCACTTCCAAGTGATACCAGCTGACGCTGGAAAGTTGTCAATGGATCGATTAGGTCAGACCGGCATCGATAATAGGGCAAAGAACTATCTAAAACCCAGAGCCGAAAACGCTGGGGCAACACGTCGCCCGCCAAAGCAATTCAATGGGTGGGCCCATGTGCGAGCGCGTATTCTTGAAGAGGGCTGGCACGGAGCCAGGTTCCCCGCTGTTCCTTCCCCAGTCGAGGGCAATGGCCTGGAGGCCAACACTCACCATGCTCACATAGATATCGAGGGCGACAAAGAATTTGCTGCACTGCGGCTCGGGGAACTGTTTACGAGCCGGGGCGGTATAGAGAAGGCCGAGACGGGTGACAGATGAAGTGCAAAATCCGCCTAACTGGATATCAAGGCTCTGCGCACGCTCCGGAGCGGTCGGTCTTAACCGGTTCACGAAAAATCCCTTTGGCGTCAGGCTTTGGTTACATCGCGAAGCCTCGAAATCGTGCTGTGGCTGACGTTGAAGCTGCGGCGATGTCGCGGATCGGCTCGCCCCGTTCGCGACCATCGGCCCACGGCTCGGCCAGTAACCGGAATTGCGCTTGGCGTCCACGATCTGCGTGTTCCGCGAGGCCGGCCCTTTTCTGTTCCCTATTCGCGGAGGGGTGACGTGCGGGACGGATGCCAGCATCGCCGTTTGTACCACGGCCATGACCTCGCCGGCCTCGGCGCCAACCGTCGTGAAGCCAAGAATTTGGTCGTCACTCCCACCAACAAGAACCTTCATGAACCCTTGGGTTTCGTCCGTGGTACACACTGTCCCATCGGTGCTCGCGGGCGCGCGCCTGGTGGAAACACCCCGGCGGTAATCCCGAGGCTCCGTATTTTGCTCATGCGTGCGGGCGGCACCTCGGAAAAAGCGTCGGTCAGGTGTATATCGTGCCCTGGCCGGCGTTCGGTTCCAGTAGTGTTTGGCGGTTTGACGCAAACGCGGCACGCCGCATGCTGGCCATCGCACTTTTGCTGGAGGGCTGGCAGCATCGTGCCGATCCACGCCTCCGCCAACGGCTGTTCTGGCCGTCAGCGGGGAGTGGGGCATTATCTTTCGGACTATCTCTTGCCGGATACTCGCGGCAAAGCAGAACCACCAAGGACTGGACGCGAAGCCCCCCTGAGTTCGCCAGCATGTGTGACGATGAAGGTGGTTCTCTCACGCAAAACCGCATCAATGTTTGGTTGGTTCAGAGAAACAACTACTTGAACAAACCCATCTGGGGTTCCGATCCGCAACTTCTCCTCCTCCCTGCCGACAGAAGCGGTCCTTTCAATCCCGAAGATTTTCCCGCCGGCACTCTGCACCACATAAGCATATTTGATTTCCGCCTCGGCTAAACTGGTCATGTCCTGAACCTCCCCAAATTTAGAGTTGGAAGCTAGGGCCGCCGTGTTTTGTACGGCAGGCTGCCCTTTCGTTGACGGTCATCGCCATCCGGCGGCACTGTGGGGCGAGCCTACACCTGACTACTTCGCGGCGATAGCCGGAAGCACCGTAAGTTCCTTTCGTTCAAGCACCATGCCCGAGGTCGCCTCGCTCCCGCTGGCGCCTCGCTCCGCGATCATCGGCCGGCGGCGGCATCCGCAGGGCATCGGCATAATTCTGTATGACCCGCCATGCACCCTCCAAAAATCGCTGGTCGAGGCGCCCAAAATGCAAGCCGAGGCCGCGGTCGCCAAGGTCGCGATGCGCACGCCGGAGATCATCGAGGAACACGCGATTACCAAGAAGAAGCAGGCGAGTTGGCACGGGCATGAGCGAGGACGAGCTTGAGCGGATGTGGCGCAGATTGCAGGCACTCGCCATCCGCACGATGCGGCTTGACGTTCCGCCACCGCGTACGAGTAGGTTTGGCTCGCCGCTAGAGTTGTCGCGGGTGCATTGGGTTAGGCCCGAGTTGGTTGTAGAGGTAAATTACCTCACCTGGACCCTCGATAATCTCCTGCGCCAAGTCGCCTATGTGGGGCTGCGTGAGGACAAGCCCGCGCGCGACGTGCAGCGATCAATTCCATCCCCAGTCGCGCGATTGAGGGAACCGCATTGCCTGCGCTTTGCGAGAAGAACGAATGTGACGGGCACTGGGGCCTGATCCGTCAGAAGTTTCGCCCCGATTTGAAGCGGTATTCCAGAGTGATCAGATGTCTGCCGCCTGTGATGCCAATCGAGGCGGTAGAGCCATCGCTGTACGGCTCGGTCGTATCCTCGTATTCGGCTGCTCGGCACCAGCGGACAATCGGCCACCCAGGCATCGAACAGCCCACCCTGCTTCAGGTAGTCAATGAAAAACGGCAACTGGCCGAGTGGCGTGACCGGGCACGTGGCGTCCCATTCCACCTGCACCCGGCCGCCAAACGTGTCTGCGGTAGCGAAAACTTCCTCAACCTGGGATTCTTCACCCGCAGGGCGAGAACCAGCTCTATCGTCCACCCGTCCGTCCCGGCCAAATCCGCCGATTTGTGCCTAGCGCCGAAGCCTAACTTCCGGCGCCTGCTTCGGGAAATCCGCGAACGGCGGCGCGCCGCCTGACGCCGCCCGGTGCAGCGCAGCGGTGATTTGCGCCGGCCTACTTAAACGGCGGCCGGCAGCCCCGATTTACCATCTACACAGATGGGTATTGGATGGTGTAGATGGGGAACATCCATGAACTGAGACCCAGGCCCGGCGGTGACAGCGAGAAGATCACCATCAACCTGGGCTATGTGGATCTCGGCCACATCGACCTCCTGGTGCAGGACGGCTTCTACTCGAACCGGACAGATTTCATCCGCACCGCGATCCGCAACCAGATCGAGCGGCACGCGGAGAGGGCGAAGCAGTCGGTCGCGCGCAAGAGCCTTGAGCTCGGCTTGCGGCACTACAGCCGCGAGGACCTGGAAGCGGTGCAGGCACAGGGTCGGACGCTCCACATTCGCGTGCTGGGTCTGGCGAGCATCGCAACGGACGTCTCGGCCGAACTTGCTCGCGCAACCATCGCGTCCGTTTCCGTCCTCGGGGCTCTGCAGGCCAGCCCAGCAGTCAAGGCCGCTTTGGCCGACCGCACACGCTGACCGGCAGCCCGCTCATCGTTGCCCGCGCCGATGCGTGGGCAATCGCAACGTTCGAAAGCTCCTGAAATGACAGCGATGCTTCCACCCCGCATGCTCGAGGCGACACGCCTGACCCGTGAAGGTCGGCTTCTCGAGGCCACCGCCCTGATCCAACGCATGCTGGGCGGCGCTGGAGCAGCCCCGGACCCCGATCCGGCGCAGCGCCCCACGGCCGACACGGCCGCGTCGCGCGTCAGCGACGTCGATCCTGAGACCAGCGAGATGGTGGTGCCCGTCGCAGCGACCCGCTCAGCCGACACACGGACCGAGGTCTCCTCAGTCGGCAGGAGCGCCGCCCTGATGGGGCTGCGGCAGGCGCTGCGCGGATTTTCCGATCGGCGCGGCCGCGCGATGCGGCGTCCGCATTGGATGGTCTCACGCAGTCCCCCTTCGTCCACACGCCCGAACCGCTCTCCCCGGAGCCGATCTCCGAGGGCGGACGGTTTCTCGCGGGGTCCTTCTCAGGACCGGCCGGCCGGCTCGACTACAAGCTGTATGTTCCGCGCGTCTATCGGGGCGAGCCTGTCCCCTTGGTCGTCATGCTGCACGGCTGCACCCAGTCGCCCGACGACTTCGCCGCCGGCACGCGGATGAATCATCTCGCCGAGGAGCAGGGCTTCCTGGTCCTGTATCCGGAGCAGTCGCGGTCGGCGAACCCGCAAAAATGCTGGAACTGGTTCAAGTCCGGGGACCAGCAGCGGGATGGCGGCGAGCCTTCGCTGATCGCCGGCACCACGCGCGAGGTCATGCGCACCTACGCGGTCGACCCGCAGCGGGTCTGCGTTGCCGGTCTGTCCGCAGGCGGCGCGGCGGCGGCGATCATGGGGACGGCGTATCCCGACCTCTACGCGGCCGTCGGCGTGCATTCCGGGTTGGCCTGCGGCGCGGCAAGCGACATGCCCTCTGCCATCGCCGCCATGCGGCAAGGTGCGAACATGCAGCCGCAGTCCGGCCGCCGCCGGGACGCATCCTCCGGGCAACCCGTCGTTCCGACCATCGTGTTCCATGCGGACCGGGACAGCACGGTGCATCCGCGCAACGGTGATCAAGTCATCGCGCAGGCCGCGACGGACGATGGATTGCAGGTGGAGGTAGTGCGCGAACGGGTTCCCGGCGGCCATGCCTACACTCGCACCGTCCATCGCGACCGCGATGGCCGGGTTTTGCTGGAGCAGTGGCTGATCCATGGGGGCGGGCATGCTTGGTCCGGCGGCAGCGCCGTCGGGTCCTACACGGATCCGCTTGGCCCAGATGCCTCGCGGGAGATGATTTGCTTCTTCGGGCAGCACGCAAATTAGACCCGCCGCGTCCCGATCACTCCGAGTGATACCAACTGCCACGCGAAACTGGCTTGCCCGCCTCTGATCGGCATATTGCGTGATCTTCAATGACGGACGACACAGCCTGCTTGGGGATCACGGGGCTGAATACAAGGCGGTATCTTGGTCCCACGGCTTAATCATCTTCATTTCGTGGGATGTATCCGGAGCCGCACGGTGCCATGTGTAGATTATGACCCAATCAACCTATCATGTCTTCGTTCAGCGGGATGGAAACTACGGTGTCGCACTCAGTCAATGCGGCGTCATCATTCGGACCGCCACAGGCTTCGCCAATGTGGCGGATACGAAAGTTTGGATCGAATACGACAAAGACCTAACCGACGATTCGTTCCGCGAGGGAAATCTGGCAAACCCTCAGGCGCACTGAGCACGTGTGACACGCGGCCTGCCGCCAAAGGCAAGGCGCAGAGGGGTGACTTTGCTGATCCGGCCTAAAACAGCGTTAATACGTCCGGCCTAGAAGTGTGGGAACGCGCTCGGCAAGGTCTTGCGCACGATCCACCTGTGCGATCTGCTCAGCAAGGCGGGTTTTGGTTGTGTTTCGGCCGGACGCGGTCAACCTGATCGTCAATGGGTTCTGTAAGGAGGTCTTGAAGGAACTCCCAATGGAATTCGCAGTCGAGGCGCAAAGGCTGCTGGCGGTGAGCCTCGAAGGTTCCGTGGGCTAAGAGAGGCCTATATTTCGGTTTCCGCGTGGTCGAGGAGAGAGCGCTGGCGGCACGCTCTATCATTCTATGATGTTGTCCTTTGTGGTGAATGCGCAATGGAAGGGGGCACAGACAGCTGGAACATGGAGTTGGGTCGGACGATGCATAAACCTAAATCCGGCAGTTGGGGATCGCGCCGATCCGAGGTTGGCCAGTAAGAACAACCCACAGTGGTTGGTCAGGCCGGGTTCAGCCGAAGTGGCGGGTCCAGTTGCCGGCCCTTGAGGAAGTGACGTAGCGCCTCGCTGAGGATTCGATGCCATCGTTGCAACGGATCCAACTGCTCCGCACTGTTTCGCAGTTCAGCCAGGAAGCGGGCAATCCTGACATAAGCCCGGCGCGCCAGGTGCTGGCTGGCATGCGTGCTGCTGATGGTCAGCGTCACCTGTCCGGCGTGCTGGGTTCGGCGCGCAACGGCGGTCAACAACAGGGGCCGGGTGGTAATCGCCTCGCGATGATGGTCCGGGTCAGCCAGCCGGACGAACAGGCTCCACCAATTGTAAACCAGCGCAACCACCCCGGCGAGCAGCCGGCAACGCTTCAGATCCCGCGTCGTAAAGCCGCCCCAGCCCCACTGGTTCTTAAGCTCGTCGAACGCGTTCTCACAATCCGCCCGGTCGCGGTACAGCTGGCCCAGCGTCAGGATCTCGTTCGCGAGTGACGTCACCAACGCGGCGTATTCCCAGACCTCGCCGTTGCGGTCGATCTCGGCAAAGCTGAGCCGCTTCTGTACGGGTTGCGCATCCTCGGCGACCGCCAGATCGCCGCGCAGCTTGCGGCGCAGCAGGATGATCCGACGCTGGCGGCTCCAGCCGATCAGGCGCAGGGTTGTCTCCTTGCTCTGCCAGCCCTGCCCGGCATCGGTCCAATCCGCGTCACGCATCGCCCGCTCCAATGCGCCGCGGACATTCTTCGTCAGGCGCAGACGGAACAGATAGGGCAAGCCGCGCTGCTCCGCCCCGGCCATCACCGGTTCGATGCCCCAGGACTTGTCCCCACGCAGCAGACAGGGCCAGCGGGCGCGGCCGAGATGGTCCAGCAAACTCCACAGGCCATCCGTTGCATGCGCAACGTTGTGTTCATCGCCGGGCAGCACATCGACCCGCAACACCAGCCGCAGGCTGGACACGATGTAGGTATGGTAACTGTGCGACGGCCGGCCAGGCTTATGTGGGTTGTAACCAACCGCCGCGCCTTCCTGGTGTCCGTATAGCGGCTTCGCCGTGGTATCGATGTCGAGCACCCAGGGTTCGCTCAGCAGCGGCGCCGTGCAATAGTCGAGATGGCTTCGCAGCCAGTTCAGACCAGCCGTCTCGTTAATCCTGGCCAGATTCCGGCGCAGCGAGTCCTCACTTACCAGCTTGTTCATTCCAAGCAGTGGCGGGTTCACCGCATCGCAGCGGAGCGACGTGACGTGGGCGTAGCGGTAGTGTCCGGCCAGCGTCGATAACAGCAGCGTTCCAAGCAGGTCGCGCTTGCGTGGCGCATTCGGGCAGCTCAGCATGAGCGGCAATCGGCCACCCAGGCATCAAACAGGCCGCCCTGCTGCAGGTAGTCAATGAAAAACGGCAACTGGCCGAGTGGCGTGACCGGGCACGTGGCGTCCCATTCCACCTGCACCCGGCCGCCAAACGTGTCTGCGGTAGCGAAAACTTCCTCAACCTGGGATTGTTCACCCGCAGGGCGAGAACCAGCTCTATCGTCCACCCGTCCGTCCCGGCCAAATCCGCCGGGTCGGCAAGTCGGCACAATCACCCTGTACCCCCTTAGATGCGGTAATGGGGGGCCGCAGACGGCAACGGGCTACCGGGGGGTGACTGTCCCTCTGTGATGATCGGCACGGGATCCGAGACTGGTCGGTCCCAAGCATCGGGAAGGAGAGACAGCCGTGGAGTACTATGCCGCAGTTGACGTGTCGCTGGAACTCAGCAGCGTGTGCGTGGTGGATGGGACTGGCAAGATTGTCCGCGAGGCCAAGGTCGCCAGCGAACCCGAGGCGCTTGTTGGGTGGTTTCGCAACCTGGGCCTCACGGTTACCCGCATCGGCCTGGAGGCGGGCCCACTGTCTCAGTGGCTGCATGCTGGGTTGACGGCGGTGGGGTTGTCGGCGGTCCTGATCGAAACACGCCACGTCAAGGCAGCACTGAAGGCGATGACTGTGAAGACTGATCGCAACGACGCCCGCGGCATGGCCCAGCTAATGCGGCTGGGCTGGTTCCGGCCGGTGCACGTCAAGACCATACCGGCGCAGGAGATCCGGGCCCTGCTGACAGGTCGGAAGCTACTTCTCGGCAAGCTGCGTGCGGTGGAACTCGGCATTCGCGGTCTGCTGCGTGGATTTGGTCTGAAGGTCGGAAAGGTGAGCAAGAGCGGCTATGAGGCTCGCATCCGGGTACTGGTCACAGGACATCCGATGCTGGAGCCGGTTGCCGATGCGATGCTGCAGGCGCGGGCGAGCCTGCGGGATGAGTGCAATAAGCTACATCGCATGTTGTTACGATTGTACGTCACGACGCAGTATGCCGACTTCTGATGAGCGTGCCTGGCGTCGGCCCGGTGGTTGCGATCACCTACAAGACCGGCGTGGACGATCCGGCAAGATTCCGCAAGTCCAAAGATGTCGGCCCCTATTTTGGTCTGACGCCAACCAAATACCAGTCCGGCGAGGTGGACCGGACGGGCCGCATCAGCAAGGTCGGGGACACGATGGTAAGAACCGCCTTATTCGAGGCGGCCAACGTTATGCTCAGCCGCGTGACACGGTTCTCCGCCTTGAAGGCATGGGCGTTACGGATCGCGAAGCTCCGTGGGTTGCAGCGAGCAAAGGTCGCACTGGCGCGCAAGCTGGCAGTGGTGCTGCATCGCATGTGGGTTGATGGCACCGATTTTCGCTGGAGCAGGATGTCAGCTGAGCTCACCGCCTAAGTAGGCCAGAAAGAAAGGAGGGATAACGGAGGGCAAACGGCTCTTCGATAACGAGGTCCTGTCGCAGGGACGCGGATCGGGTGAAGCCGCAAATGCGGGCGTTGGACGGACAGCAGTTCGGATCACGCGAACCCTAGATCGGCTCACCCGGTTTATCTGATCGCATGAAGTGGCGGCTCCGCGCCGACCACGAACAGAAGCCCGAGCCCTGCGACGTGATGCGTTGACGAGGGACTTGACACCAGCGGCCCCATTACAGAAGCCGCCCCAGCCCCACTGGTTCTTAAGCTCGTCGAACGCGTTCTCACAATCCGCCCGGTCGCGGTACAGCTGGCCCAGCGTCAGGATCTCGTTCGCGAGTGACGTCACCAACGCGGCGTATTCCCAGACCTCGCCGTTGCGGTCGATCTCGGCAAAGCTGAGCCGCTTCTGTACGGGTTGCGCATCCTCGGCGACCGCCAGATCGCCGCGCAGCTTGCGGCGCAGCAGGATGATCCGACGCTGGCGGCTCCAGCCGATCAGGCGCAGGGTTGTCTCCTTGCTCTGCCAGCCCTGCCCGGCATCGGTCCAATCCGCGTCACGCATCGCCCGCTCCAATGCGCCGCGGACATTCTTCGTCAGGCGCAGACGGAACAGATAGGGCAAGCCGCGCTGCTCCGCCCCGGCCATCACCGGTTCGATGCCCCAGGACTTGTCCCCACGCAGCAGACAGGGCCAGCGGGCGCGGCCGAGATGGTCCAGCAAACTCCACAGGCCATCCGTTGCATGCGCAACGTTGTGTTCATCGCCGGGCAGCACATCGACCCGCAACACCAGCCGCAGGCTGGACACGATGTAGGTATGGTAACTGTGCGACGGCCGGCCAGGCTTATGTGGGTTGTAACCAACCGCCGCGCCTTCCTGGTGTCCGTATAGCGGCTTCGCCGTGGTATCGATGTCGAGCACCCAGGGTTCGCTCAGCAGCGGCGCCGTGCAATAGTCGAGATGGCTTCGCAGCCAGTTCAGACCAGCCGTCTCGTTAATCCTGGCCAGATTCCGGCGCAGCGAGTCCTCACTTACCAGCTTGTTCATTCCAAGCAGTGGCGGGTTCACCGCATCGCAGCGGAGCGACGTGACGTGGGCGTAGCGGTAGTGTCCGGCCAGCGTCGATAACAGCAGCGTTCCAAGCAGGTCGCGCTTGCGTGGCGCATTCGGGCAGCTCAGCATGAGCGGCAATCGGCCACCCAGGCATCAAACAGGCCGCCCTGCTGCAGGTAGTCAATGAAAAACGGCAACTGGCCGAGTGGCGTGACCGGGCACGTGGCGTCCCATTCCACCTGCACCCGGCCGCCAAACGTGTCTGCGGTAGCGAAAACTTCCTCAACCTGGGATTGTTCACCCGCAGGGCGAGAACCAGCTCTATCGTCCACCCGTCCGTCCCGGCCAAATCCGCCGGGTCGGCGAGTTGGCACAATCACCCTGTACCCCCTTAGATGCGGTAATGGGGGGCCGCAGACGGCAACGGGCTACCGGGGGGTGACTGTCCCTCTGTGATGATCGGCACGGGATCCGAGACTGGTCGGTCCCAAGCATCGGGAAGGAGAGACAGCCGTGGAGGACTATGCCGCAGTTGACGTGTCGCTGGAACTCAGCAGCGTGTGCGTGGTGGATGGGACTGGCAAGATTGTCCGCGAGGCCAAGGTCGCCAGCGAACCCGAGGCGCTTGTTGGGTGGTTTCGCAACCTGGGCCTCACGGTTACCCGCATCGGCCTGGAGGCGGGCCCACTGTCTCAGTGGCTGCATGCTGGGTTGACGGCGGTGGGGTTGTCGGCGGTCCTGATCGAAACACGCCACGTCAAGGCAGCACTGAAGGCGATGACTGTGAAGACTGATCGCAACGACGCCCGCGGCATGGCCCAGCTAATGCGGCTGGGCTGGTTCCGGCCGGTGCACGTCAAGACCATACCGGCGCAGGAGATCCGGGCCCTGCTGACAGGTCGGAAGCTACTTCTCGGCAAGCTGCGTGCGGTGGAACTCGGCATTCGCGGTCTGCTGCGTGGATTTGGTCTGAAGGTCGGAAAGGTGAGCAAGAGCGGCTATGAGGCTCGCATCCGGGTACTGGTCACAGGACATCCGATGCTGGAGCCGGTTGCCGATGCGATGCTGCAGGCGCGGGCGAGCCTGCGGGATGAGTGCAATAAGCTACATCGCATGTTGTTACGTATTGTACGTCACGACGCAGTATGCCGACTTCTGATGAGCGTGCCTGGCGTCGGCCCGGTGGTTGCGATCACCTACAAGACCGGCGTGGACGATCCGGCAAGATTCCGCAAGTCCAAAGATGTCGGCCCCTATTTTGGTCTGACGCCAACCAAATACCAGTCCGGCGAGGTGGACCGGACGGGCCGCATCAGCAAGGTCGGGGACACGATGGTAAGAACCGCCTTATTCGAGGCGGCCAACGTTATGCTCAGCCGCGTGACACGGTTCTCCGCCTTGAAGGCATGGGCGTTACGGATCGCGAAGCTCCGTGGGTTGCAGCGAGCAAAGGTCGCACTGGCGCGCAAGCTGGCAGTGGTGCTGCATCGCATGTGGGTTGATGGCACCGATTTTCGCTGGAGCAGGATGTCAGCTGAGCTCACCGCCTAAGTAGGCCAGAAAGAAAGGAGGGATAACGGAGGGCAAACGGCTCTTCGATAACGAGGTCCTGTCGCAGGGACGCGGATCGGGTGAAGCCGCAAATGCGGGCGTTGGACGGACAGCAGTTCGGATCACGCGAACCCTAGATCGGCTCACCCGGTTTATCTGATCGCATGAAGTGGCGGCTCCGCGCCGACCACGAACAGAAGCCCGAGCCCTGCGACGTGATGCGTTGACGAGGGACTTGACACCAGCGGCCCCATTACAGAAGCCCGCATTTCTCACAGAGGATAGGTGCATCGGCGGTCCGGATCAGCGAAAGTTCTTCTGCCACAAAGCCTTTTGCGCCGACCGGAGGAGCCCGCCGATGCCGACAGAGTGTAGCCCAAGCCTGTTCGAATTTGCACGTGTGGAAGGCCGTGCCGTGGTGGCATCGTTTGACGGTGGGCGGATCACCTCCGATGCTGGGGCGCTGCTGCTCGGCGCCGCCGACCGGCTGATCGGACTGACCGGTAAGCTGGCGGCCTGCTTCACCGACATGCGCAATCCGGCGTTCATCGAACATGAGGTTGAAACGCTGGTGATGCAGCGAGTGGTGGGCATAGCGCTCGGCTACGAGGACCTGGTGGATCATGACGAGCTGCGTCATGACCCGGTGCTGGCGACGCTGGCTGGGAAGCTTACCGCCCGCCGCCGTGATTGCGCGCCGTTGGCAGGCAAAAGCACGCTGAACCGGCTGGAACTCAGCCGCGCCGAACCCACCCGCTATGCCCGGCTGGCGGCTGATACGGCCGCCATCGAGAAGCTGTTCGTCGATCTCTTTCTTGATGCACACAAATCTGCCCCTGAGCAGATCACGCTCGATCTGGATGCCACGGATGATCCACTGCACGGCCATCAGGAAGGCAGGTTCTTTCATGGCTATTATGACTGCTATTGCTATCTGCCGCTCTATGTGTTCTGCGGCCGTCATCTGCTGGCCGCCAAGCTGCGGCAGTCCAACGCCGATGCCAGTGCCGGCGCCGTTGAAGAAGTCGCCCGCATCGTCAGCCAGATCCGCGCTCGCTGGCCGGGCGTGCGCATTCTGCTCCGAGCGGACAGCGGCTTCGCCCGTGAAGCCCTGATGGCGTGGTGCGAGGACAACCGGGTCGATTACCTGTTTGGGTTGGCCCGCAATGCTCGCCTGACCGCCGAGATCGAAGCTGACATGGCCGAGGCTCGCGCCGAAGCGGAGAAAACCGGCAACCCGGCTCGTCGGTTTCGCGATTTCACCTGGAGCACGCTGGAGAGCTGGAACCGCACGCGGCGTGTGATCGGCAAAGCCGAATGGACCGGCGGGGAGGCCAATCCACGCTTTGTCGTGACGTCACTCAGCGCGGCCGAAGCCGAGGCGCGGCATCTCTACGAACGGATTTACTGCGCGCGTGGCGAGATGGAGAACCGCATCAAGGAGTGTCAGCTCGATCTGTTTGCCGACCGCACCTCGGCGGCGACCATGCGAGCCAACCAACTGCGGCTGTGGTTCGCCTCCGCCGCCTATGTGTTGCTGTGTGCGCTGCGTCGCGTCGGCCTGGCGCACGCCAAATTCGCTCATGCGACCTGCGGGTCGATCCGGCTCAGGCTGCTCAAGATCGGCGCCCTGGTGCGGGTCAGCGTTCGCCGGGTCGCGGTTGCCATGGCCTCAGGCTGTCCGGCGCAGCAGGAATTCGCCCAGGCTTACGAGAAGCTCCGAGACGCCGGCTTGCCGCCAGCGGCGGCCGCCTGAGATCCCACGAACCAGACACCGCAAGCCGACATTCAGTGCCACCCATACTCCCGTCAGAACCGGCGGCGATCCCGTACGCCGGAAACGAGGTGCAAATTCGCAATCGCAGGTCGCGATCGCAAAAGTTCGTTTCAGTAGCCGAGGTAATCTCTCGGGCATCCGGCCGGTGAGAAATGCGGGCTTCTGTAATGGGGCCGCTGGTGTCAAGTCCCTCGTCAACGCATCACGTCGCAGGGCTCGGGCTTCTGTTCGTGGTCGGCGCGGAGCCGCCACTTCATGCGATCAGATAAACCGGGTGAGCCGATCTAGGGTTCGCGTGATCCGAACTGCTGTCCGTCCAACGCCCGCATTTGCGGCTTCACCCGATCCGCGTCCCTGCGACAGGACCTCGTTATCGAAGAGCCGTTTGCCCTCCGTTATCCCTCCTTTCTTTCTGGCCTACTTAGGCGGTGAGCTCAGCTGACATCCTGCTCCAGCGAAAATCGGTGCCATCAACCCACATGCGATGCAGCACCACTGCCAGCTTGCGCGCCAGTGCGACCTTTGCTCGCTGCAACCCACGGAGCTTCGCGATCCGTAACGCCCATGCCTTCAAGGCGGAGAACCGTGTCACGCGGCTGAGCATAACGTTGGCCGCCTCGAATAAGGCGGTTCTTACCATCGTGTCCCCGACCTTGCTGATGCGGCCCGTCCGGTCCACCTCGCCGGACTGGTATTTGGTTGGCGTCAGACCAAAATAGGGGCCGACATCTTTGGACTTGCGGAATCTTGCCGGATCGTCCACGCCGGTCTTGTAGGTGATCGCAACCACCGGGCCGACGCCAGGCACGCTCATCAGAAGTCGGCATACTGCGTCGTGACGTAAGGATTCGTAACAACATGCGATGTAGCTTATTGCACTCATCCCGCAGGCTCGCCCGCGCC
>CAWIDE010000005.1:0-149644 GCA_963834715.1 uncultured Pseudomonadota bacterium
CAAAGAGGTACGCCTCGAGCACGCCTTTATCGAGCACCTCGTAGTTGTCCGAAGAGCGGCAAATGCCTTGCCGGACCGGCGGTTTGGATGGCTGCCTCGATCTGGGTGTCTGACGGCGACACGATCTGAACGCCGTCCGCGCCGTACACCTTGTAGCCGTTGTCGCTCGCCGGATTGTGGCTGGCGGTGACCATGACACCGGCGGTCGTGCCGAGGTGGCGGACGGCGAAAGCCAATACCGGCGTGGGCACGGACCTGGCAGCAGCTTGGCGCGAACGCCGGCCCCGGCAAATACCCGGCAGCTGTCGATCGCGAAATCCCGGCTGCCGTGCCGCGCGTCGTACCCGACGACGACGCTGGGGTTCGGCTCGCTGCTCACCCATTGCGCGACGCCCGCGGCGGCGCGACGGACCACCGCCCGGTTCATGCCGGCCGGCCCCGGCCGTAGCGGTCCGCGCAGTCCGGCCGTGCCAAAACTCAACGGCGCGGCGAACAGCTGCTGCAACTCGATCCGGTTATTTGCATCCGCCAGCGCGGTTACCTGCCCGGCGGTCTGGGGATCGGGGTCGTCGGCGGCCCAGGACCGCGCGATCGCGAACGGATCGTCGGGCACGTCAGATCCGCGGTAGCAGGTCGGCCAGCAAGAGCCCCATCCGCTGCGCGGAGACGTTGCCCGCCGCGAGCACCTCCTCGTGGTCGAGCGGCGCACCAGTGACTCCGGCGGCGGGGTTCGTCACGAGCGAGATGCCGAGGACCTCGGCGCCCTCGGCCCGGACGGCAATAGCTTCCAGCGCTGTCGACATGCCGACCAGGTCGGCACCGATGGTCCGCAACATGCGGATCTCGGCCGGAGTTTCGTAGTGCGGTCCCGGCAGCGCCGCGTACACGCCTTCGGCGAGCGTGGAGTCACACTCGCGGGCGAGCGTGCGCGCAGCCGGGCCGTGTACAGGTCGGTCAGGTCCACGAACCGCGGCCCGACCAGCGGCGACGTGGCAGTGAGGTTGAGGTGGTCGCAGATCAGCACCGGCTGGCCGACTTCGTACGCCGGGTTGACGCCGCCGGCCGCGTTGGTCAGCACAACTGCTCGACAGCCGGCGGCGCAGGCGACGCGTACTGCGTGCACGACCGCGGCCACGCCATGGCCTTCGTACAGGTGGGTGCGGCCGAGCAGGACGAGGGCGTGCAGGCCGGCGATCTGCACGGATCGGGCCAGACCGGCGTGCCCCGCGACCGCGGGCGGCGCGAAGCCGGGGAGTTCCTCGTACGACCACTGCGCCTGCGCGGCACCGAGCGCATCCGCGGCCGGCACCCAGCCGGAGCCGAGCACGACGGCGACGTCGTGCGGGCCGATTTCAGCCGCGGCGGCCCGTACCGAATCAGGAGTGGCGCTAGTCACGGAAACAGGGTGCCGCACGGTCCGTAGGATTTCGGCATGAGCGAGCGGCTCAGCGAGTCCGGCGAACCTATCCGGCCCATCTACGGTCCCGACGACCTCGAGCCGGGGCTGGCAGATCGGCTGGGCACGCCCGGCGAGTACCCCTACACCCGCGGCGTCTACCCGAACATGTACACCGGGCGGCCGTGGACGATGCGCCAGTACGCCGGCTTCGGCACCGCCGAGGAGTCCAACGAGCGCTACCAGCAGCTCGTCGCAGGCCGGCACCGGCGGCCTGTCGGTCGCCTTCGACCTGCCGACCCAGATGGGCTACGACTCCGACGACCCGATCGCCGCGCGGCGAGGTCGGCAAGGTCGGCGTCGCGATCGACTCGATCGACGACATGCGGGTGCTGTTCGACGGCATCCCGCTCGACGAGGTCTCGACGTCGATGACGATCAACGCGCCGGCCGCGATGCTGCTGCTGCTCTACCAGCTCGTCGCCGAGGAGCAGGGCGTCGACGGCGGCAAGCTCGCCGGCACGATCCAGAACGACATCCTCAAGGAGTACATCGCCCGCGGCACCTACATCTATCCCGCCGGCGCCGTCGCTGCGGCTGATCACGCGACATCTTCGCCTACTGCACGACGAGATCCCGCGCTGGAACACGATCTCGATCTCCGGCTACCACATGGCCGAGGCCGGCGCGACGCCCGCGCAGGAGATCGCGTTCACGCTCGCCGACGGCATCGAGTACGTCCGGGCGGCGATCGAGGCCGGTCTCGACGTCGACGACTTCGCGCCGCGGCTGTCCTTCTTCTTCGTGGCACGGACGACGCTGCTCGAGGAGGTCGCGAAGTTCCGCGCCGCCCGCCGCATCTGGGCGCACGGTGATGCGCGACGAGTTCGGCGCCAAGAACCCGAAGTCGCTGATGCTGCGCTTCCACACCCAGACCGCCGGGGTGCAGCTCACCGCGCAGCAGCCCGAGGTCAACCTGGTCCGCGTCGCCGTGCAGGCGCTCGCCGCCGTGCTCGGCGGCACGCAGAGCCTGCACACCAACTCCTTCGACGAGGCGATCGCGCTGCCGACCGAGCAAGGCGGCCCGCTCGCGCTGCGCACCCAGCAGGTGCTCGCCTACGAGACCGACGTCACCGAAGACCGTCGACCCGTTCGCCGGCTCCTACGCCGTGGAGCGATGACCGACGAGGTCGAGCGCAGGCCGCGCGAGCTGATGGCGGCGGTCGAGGAGCGCGGCGGCGCGGTCGCGGCGATCGAGCAGGGCTTCCAGAAGGCCGAGATCGAGAAGTCGGCCTACACCGTGCGCAGCAGATCGAGCAGCGGCGAGCGGGTCTGTCGTCGGCGTCAACCGGTTCCGTGGCGGAGACCGAGGAGCAGTACGAGCCGCTGCGGGTCGACCCGACGATCGAGGCGGAGCAGCGCGAGCGGCTGGCTACGCTGCGCGCGAGTCGCGGGACAACGCCGAGGTCGACCGAGCGGCTCGACGAGCTGCGCAGGCCGCCGCGACCGGGACCGACAACGTGCTCTATCCGATGCGCGAGGCGTTGCGGGCGCGGGCGACCGTCGGCGAGGTGTCGCACGCCCTGCGCGAGGTGTGGGGGACCTACACACCGGCGGACGCCTTCTAGACGTGGCGCGCGGGAAGGGCCGGCTCGACCGGGCGATCGAGACGGTTTCGCATCATCTCGATCGCTTCGAAATGGTCGAGCTGGCGGTGCTTGCGACGATGCGAGTGCCTCGTCGCTCGGCGCTGATCCCAAAGCTCGAGCGATTTCTGGGCTTTTCGCTCGTTCCGCGACGGGTGGTCGTGCTGACCAATCGCCGGCTGCTGCTGCCCCGCGGGTACGCGGAGGGCGACGATTGGGTGGACGTCTCGCTCGATCGTCGTCAGGTACGGGTCTTGAAGGAGCAGAAGTTCGGGCGGATGGCCAGCCTCGACCTGACAACTGCCTTGGGCCGCCAGGTCATCACGACGACGTCGGCCGATGACGCGGCTCGGTTGAAAAAGGCGCTCGGCGGGCTCTAGCGCGGCCCGCGTGAGTTTGCATCGAGCGACCGCCGGATCAATCGATGAACACGCAGTCCGCGTCATTGTCGCCAGGACCGTCCGCATCATCGGGAGAACGGATTCCCAGCTCGCGCTCCACGGCGGGGCGCAGCGGGCACCAATCGGGCACCTTCAATTCCCAGAACCGAGCTACGTCGAGATGCCCAGCGCGGGCAGCAGCGATCACGATCATCGCGACCACCAATGCACGGTTCGCGGGCACGATCGAGCGATCCGCGACGATGCCGACGCCTGCATGCATGGCGGTCTCCGCCTCGCCCGAGGCGAGAGCCAAAAGGGCCTTGGAATGCGCGTAGGCCACGTCTTTTGCGTACCAGTCGGGAAGCCCAGGGCCGAGAATCGCGGCGGAGCATTCGTCCAGCTCCACCGGTGTGACCGCACGGCTGTCCCGAAGCGCAGCAGACAATCGAGCGTCTGCCGCCGCCACCTCGCGAGTTCGCTTGTCCGCCCAGCCGCCTTCGGCGAGCCGTCGGTCCAGTTCCATGGACTCCTCGAAGGCGCCCGCACGGTAGGCGCACAACGCCTTGAGCAGTAAGAACGCGTGCTCGTTTTCGGCAGCGACGACGGACTGATCCAGCAGGGCCAGTGCCTCGGCGGCCCGCCCTTGCTCGCTCATCCTCAGGATCTTCGCCACGGTCGTGGCGCCCGTGGTCGACATCTTCGATGGTCCCGAAACAAAAGGCACAGTCGGCCGGACAGTCACTGCCACGGTGATCAAGCACTGCAAAGCGGCGCCGACAACTGCAATAGCGCCCAACCATGCCCTGCCATAAACAGTGAGGAGGGCGTATGCCGTGACCAGGACCGACTGGACCGGCACGACCAGCAGCCTGGTCCGCCGGACGCCCCGCCGCGCGGCGAGCGTGCAGACCGACGCACGAACGGTCTCGCCGATGAGCGTCAATGGATAGATCGCGAGCGTTCCCACGATCAGCTGCGCGAGAGACGGCGCTCCCGGGACTGGCCCGTCAGGTCGTTCTGCATCGTCTGCAGCAAGCCGACGAAGGGCAGCGCCACAACGGTCGCTGCCAACGAGCCAGCTGCGATGCGCCAGCGGTTGCGTGCAGCCGTCACGTCCTTACTGTGAACGACCGGTGCTGCTGCGGTGGACATCTTGTCCTATCGCGGGCCATGGAGAATCCGACAACGCATAGGCGTACGAACTCAGTCACGGCCGAGCTGCATCGGATCTTCGATTTTCCTGCGCGGGACGACCCCTGCTCGGCACACTGGCAAGGGCGAACGCTCGACAGCCGTGAGGCCGACACGGTGACGGACGTGGCGCCGATCGGTGTCGCGTGAGGGACGCCTGAGCGAGCAGACCGGGAGCGCGGGAGAACGATGGCAGTCACGCACGGGGACGAGCACGAGGCGAGCGAGGACGATCCGTTCGCCGGTCTCGTCCTGGACGAGTCGTTCGTGAAAGCTGCCAAGCACGCCGAGGCGCCTGCTCGCACCCGGGAGGCGATCGCCAGATACGCTCATCTGGAGCAGCCAGTACTCGGCACCGGACGGCCGTCCGAGCGCGGACCGCGGTCCAAGAAGCGCCGCTGGATCACCGTCACAGCCGTGATTGTCCTGGTCACGCTGTTCGGCTACATCATCTGGCTGACGGGTCGATCCAGTCACCCGGCAGCAACCCAGGCGCCGGTCATGAGTGCTACGCCACCGAGCAGCGCACAGAGTCCCTCGGCTTCACCGAGCGGCTCGTCATCCCCAGCCCCGCTCCCCGGTGAGCTGGGGAGCTGGCCGCCGACCCCGGCGACGGGCAAGTGCATCACGTGGCAACCGCACGAACACGCGCCGGTGTCAGTCGTGCCATGCGCCGAGTCGCACTTGGCGGAGGTGACCGGGGACACGGATGTCACTTCCCGGTTCGCGCAGGTGTGGCCCGGCCGGTCCGCATTGGACAAGGTGACGGATGAAATCTGCCAGCGGCCGTTCGAGGTCTACACGGGCTTGTCGGTCGCCGACGCAGAGGAACGGGGAGTCGGGCCTAGCGCCTTCTATCCCAGCGAGAGTGCGTGGAAGGGTGGCTCTCGTCGCGTCATGTGCACGGCGATTAAGCAGAATTACGCAGCATTCACCGGATCCGTGAAGGGTCTACGCAAGCCGGTCACCACCTGACGCTCCGCGGGTCACGGATCACCGATGAGCTTGGCGGCGCGAAATCGTCTTGTTCTGGACACCCGTGTACGAGAGAGGTCGACGACATGCCCGGACCCAGCATCAACCCCTGCCTCTGGTTCGACAGCCAGGGCGAGGATGCCGCGAACTTCTACGTCTCGGTCTTCCCCAACTCCCGCATCATCGACGTGACCCGTTTCAACGAGTCCGGCATGGGTGACGCCGGCACCGTCATGACCGTGACCTTCGAGTTGGACGGCAAGCAGTTCGTCGCGCTCAACGGCGGTCCGATGTACAAGTTCTCCGAGGCGATCTCGTTCATGATCCACTGCGAGACACAAGAGCAGGTGGACCACTACTGGAACGGGCTGACCGCCGACGGTGGTGAGCCGGGTCAGTGCGGCTGGCTCAAGGACAAGTTCGGCGTCTCGTGGCAGGTCGTACCCAACCTGGTTCTCGGCGGCTCAAACGAGGAGGATCCGGAGGCCGGCGAACGCGTGACCGCGGCGATGCTGCAGATGGGCAAGCTCGACATCGAGACGCTCGAGCGAGCCGCGCAGACCGACTGAGCAGACCGACTGAGCAGACCGACTAAGGCGGACCCCGGGTGGTGCGCCCGGTCCCGACACGGAAGTGTGGGGGCCATGGACGCACAGCTGGATCCCGAGCGCAGCGAGTGGGACGTCATCGTGATCGGCGGTGGGCCGCCCGGTGAGAACGCCGCGCAGTACGCCACCAGGCCGCGACCTGTCGGCGGTCATCGTCGAGCGGAACTGGTCGGCGGCGAATGCTCGTACTGGGCCTGCATGCCGAGCAAGGCGCTGCTGCGTCCGGTCGAGATGCTACACGCGGCCAGGCATGCCCGGTGCGCGGACGACCGTCGGCGACGCGCGATCGACGTCGCCGCCGTCCTCGCCCGCCGCGACCGATCACCCACCACCACGACGACACGTCGCAGGTCGAATGGGCCATCGGCGCCGGCATCGACGTCGTCCGCGGACGGGCCCGGCTGAGCGGCGAGCGCACCGTCGAGGTCGCACGCGCCGACGGCGGCAGCCGCACCCTCACCGCGCGGCAGGCCGTCGTGCTGGACACCGGTACCCGGCGGCGGTCCCACCCGTACCGGGCCTGCGCGAGGCGCGGCCGTGGACCTCGCGGGACGTGACCAACCTGCACGAGGTCCCGCGACCGGGTCGTCGTATCGGCGGCGGCGTGGTGGCGTGCGAGTCGGCGACCTGGCTGAACGGGCTCGGCGCGACCGAGGTGACGATCATCGAGCGCGGGCCGCGCTGCTCGGTCAGCAACGAGCCGTTCGCCGGCGAGCATGGTGCGCGAGTCGCTGCGAGGCCGCGGGGTCAAGGTCTGCTCTCGGCGCGCGGGTGGAGCGCGTCACGCGGCCCGAGGTCGACGACACCGGCGAGGGCTGGCTGCACGGCGGCGAGGTCGACGGTCACGTCGTCGACGGCGACGACCATCACCGTCGACGAGATCGTGGTTGCGACCGGACGAATGCCCGAACAGCGACGACATCGGCCTGGAGACGGTCGGCGTCGGACGCCCGAAGCGGTTTCGTCGAGGTCGACGACACTTGACCGTGCACCGGCGTCGACGGGCGAGTGGCTGTACGCCGTCGGGGACATCATCGGGCGGGCGTTGCTGACCCACATGGGCAAGTACCAGGCCCGGATCTGCGGCGAGGTGATCGCCGCCCGGGCGAGGGCAGCCCGGTGGACGGGCCGCAGCTTCACGCGACAGGCCGACCACGGCGGGGTGCCCCAGGTGACGTTCACCGATCCCGAGGTCGGCGTCGGTCGGGCTGACCGAGCAGAGGCCCGCGAGGCCGGCATCGAGGTCGGGACGGTCGAGTACGACCTGGCCGGCCTGGCCGGCACGTCGGTGCTGCCGACGACTACAAGGGGCGCGCCAAGCTCGTGGTCGACCGAGCGACGACATCCTCGTCGGCGCGACGTTCGTCGGCCCGGGCATCGCCGAGCTGGTGCACGCCGCGACGGTCGCGGTCGTCGGCCGGGTCCCATCGAGGTGCTATGGCATGCGGTGCCGTCCTATCCGACGGTCAGCGAGATCTGGCTGCGGCTGCTCGAGACGCTGAGCAGCAACGCCGTCGATCGGGCTGACCAGCATCGTTCGACCCGGTTGCGCGACAATTTGCGGAAACCGCACAGGCAGGGGAAGGAGTAGGACGTGCGCATCCCGTTCACGTCCTCGGCACGCTCGAGCCTCGGTGTCGAGTGGGAGCTCGAGCTCGTCGATCTCGAAACCCGGCAACTGGCCAGCGGTGCGAGCCCGATCCTCGCCGCAATGGCGCCGGCGCCGGCGGCGAGCACCCCAAGGCCAAGCACGAGCTGCTCGAGTCGACGGTCGAGATCATCACCGGTGTCTGCGAGAGCGTGGAGGAGGCGACCGCAGACCTGCAGGAGACGCTGGACGCCGTCGTCGGGCAGGCCGCGACCCGCGGGCTCGGCGTGATGTGCAGCGGCACCCACCCGCTGACGGACTGGGCGACCCAGGAGATCAGCCCCAATCCGCGGTACGCCAAGCTCATCGAGGACATGCAGTGGCTGGCCCGCCGGCTGCAGATCTTCGGCGTCCACGTGCACGTCGGGGTGCGCTCGCCGGACAAGGTGATCCCGATCGTGAACGCGTTGACGGCGTACGTCCCGCATTTCCTCGCGCTGAGCGCCTCGTCGCCGTTCTGGATCGGAACGGACACCGGGCTGGCGTCCTCACGTTCCAAGGTCTTCGAAAACCTGCCGACGGCCGGCTTGCCGTACCAGCTGTCTGGCTGGGAGCAGTTCGAGGACTTCATGGAAACGCTGGTGAGCTCCCGCACGATCGAGACGATCCGCGAGGTGTGGTGGGACATCCGGCCGCACCCCAACTTCGGCACCGTCGAACTGCGCATCTGCGACGGCACGCCGACGATCTTCGAAATCGGCGCTATCGCAGCGCTCTCCCAGTATTCTTGATCTCGGCTCCCAAACAATTACCGAGAACCTGGTCCCGCTGGCGCCAGATACCCAGTACGTGTTCAAGGAGCGCATTGCCACCCAAGGCCAGACATTCGCGTGGCAGGCGGGCACTCCGCCGACAGCGAGCTTGACGGCTCTGAATTGCAGCGCAGCCAACTCACTCTGCGAACTGGTGGGGATCACCCTAAACAACAGCGCGTACCAGATTGGCTATGCGTGGCGTGCTTCCGGCCAAAACCTGCCCCCGGACTCCGCCTCGGCGCCACCATCGCATGACCAGCTTTACGTACTGCAGAACCTGTCCGTGCTTGCCACACCCGGGGCGGACCTGAAAACCTCGGATATCGGGCTGACCAACCGTCCCGGGATCGCCTACGCGCCCTCCACGAATCCTATGAACAAGGTCGCTCAGACCAACTTCATCCTCGACCCACGTGGCAGTGTGATGAACCTTCGCCAGGTCGAACTGAATGATGAGGTCGGCAGCTTCGGATTGGGCCAGACCGGCTTGCTCAGCTGGGGGCAGTTTCCCCTAGCGAATCTTGACGCCCTGGCGATCCACCCAAACAACATGGTGCTAGCTTGCTCCTTCAAGGAGAGCAAGTTGATGCTGCTTCCAGTGCCGCCCGCGCCGGTCCAAGACGCAGACGCGCCGATGGCTTTGATGGTCTCTGGGGAGGGAGTCCGGCAAGGGCTGACCCGCGGACCGAAAGCAATGGCCGTGGCGCCCGACGGCCGTATCCTCGTGCTGGAAAGTATCAATACGCGGGTGCAGGCCTTTGACACAAAGGGCAACCCAGTGCCCTGTTTTACGCCGGACAAGCCGCTTTTCCACTTGCCGACGGTTGATATCGCGGCATCGCTGGCTCTGGGCCAGGTGCCGAACACCCTTGCCGACACGCTCATTGCAAATGGCAATGGTTTTATTTGCTCCCTCCCCACGGACTTCGTGTCGCAGCTGAATAGCGCAACCTTCAGTCCGCCAAACGACCCGCTGATCACCGCACTCTCGCAAAACGGGGTCGTACTCGCCTACGATCCCGAACACATGGCTGATCCGACCCTCAGCGCCTCCATCAAGGTGATCACCCCCGGCCAGAGTTGGGTCATCTGCGATCCGCGGGGGTTCACTTGGCAGATCCTGCTCCAGGACAAAGCGCTGAATGTCAGTGTCCGCCTCTCCGCGGCGCGCATCCAGGTGATCACGAACGGCGCGCAATGGCTGGTGGTCGACACAGCTAGGCTCCTGGCTTTGAAACTCGTGCCTTCGACGGCGGACACCACGCAAACCGAGGTCTATATCTGCCGTTCCTATTTCCCGCTCAAAGCTGCCCGGGTAGGTCCGACCACCTTCCTCGACATGGCCGTCGAGGCGCAGGGCTACATATATGTGCTGTCCTACCGCGGAGATGGCTCTCAACCGTCCGACTACATCCTGGACGTCTACGCGCCTGATGGTAGCTTCTGTCTGCGCAGCCCGGACCCGTCAGTGACGAGCGCGCCAGAGAACATTGTTGCCGGCAAGATCGCAGTGGACATCTGGCGGAACCTCTACTGCCTCACCTACGAGACCCTGATATCACCCTGGAATACGCCTCAGCCGGGGGTCGGACATTGGATCCCCACACCGCCCCTATTCTCGTTGCCGCTGTCGGCTCAGGTCGATCTCAACCAGCAAAACATCGGTGCCATAACGCGCGACTTCGCAGCGCAAGGCGTGACTTTGTCGAGCCAAGCGTTCATCGAAGTGATCGACCCAAACGGCGCGTGGCAGGTCAAGGACCAATCAATGATCTACCATACCTACCGGTCAGGTGATGGGCTCCAGACTTACTCTATACCGGCCTGAGCAGAAGGGGGCAACACGCAATGCAAGCCATGACACTTTCAATTGGCCAGGCCGGAATCGACTATTTCGCCAATTCGCTGGTGGTCAACCAACTTGCGAACGAGATCGGTAGCCTCAAAGCAGTCGACCAGAAAAACATATCCGTCCCCAACATCAACTACGATTATACAAACATCAAGATTTCCTTGACCGAAGGTACGGTGCAGGCCTTCACGCCAAGCTTCAACGCTGCCTCCCAGGAGAGCACTAAAGGGTCGCCGTCCGGCAACTATTTTGAATTACAATTTTCGGGCAGCAACGTCAACGTGCAATATAAATGGAATGAAACGTACTGTCGCAGAACCTGTCAAAGTTCTAATGGAAGCACTTGGTGTAGAACCTTTCCTGATGGCGGTGGCCCTTTCACATATAACCCGGTCATCGGCACACTTGAAGTGACGGTCCCGACCGGTTTTGAGTATAATGGTGGTAGCAACACCTATACGATTGTCGTGGTGGACAAGGTTACGGCCAGCTCGAGCAACCCTACGGAGAACATCCCCGGCCAGAGCATTATCGCGAATGCCGGCAAGAACTGCTTCTCCCCTCCACTGGACCAAGCGACGAGCGATGCCATTTCAACGGTCGACCTCGCGACCCCGATCAACAAAGCTATTCCTCCAGTTCTAAAATCTCTCCCGGCCAGCGGCCAGCTGGTCAACGGGATCGTCTACGAGTGGGAGTTAGGTGATTCCGGCCTGACCTTCCCGAATGCGGCTGGCATTTCGGTCGGCATCACCGGTCGGGTCAGCTACAACGGGACCTACTACCAGGGCCAGGAGCCACCGTCGCTGCCGGTGCCGCCGGTCCCGGATCCCACCGACCCGCATCATCTTCAGGTCTACGTCTCCGACTACGAGGTCAACGCCCTCAACTGGGCCTTCTTCCAGGCCGGTCTGCTGAAGACGACGGCGACACCTGGATCCATCCCTGACCCGAACGCGCTGAGGGTCAAGACCTACGTGCCTTTCGTGTGCGCGCTGAAACAGGTCCTCGGCCTCCAGCATGCAGGCGGACATCGTCCCCCAGCAGGCGCCAGTCTGCGCCTTCCAGAAGGTCTGGGAATTCACGCAGGCAAACATCAACGCGCTGCAGAACCAGCTACCATCCACTGTCTGGAGCGATATTAACACTAACATGAGCGGAAATGCCTACACCGACATCAACGACCTGACCTCCGACCTCACACAGCTCGGGGTCGACAGCAATTGGTGGCCGACCATCGAGAAGTACACCTGGGCCACGGGCATGGTGGTGACCCAGTCGATCCAGATGACCCTGACGATCCTGACTGTGACCACCCCCCAGCCCACTATCGTCTTTACCGTAACGAGGACCGACGTCCTCACCAGTCTGGCACTCGGTATTGCCGGGACGGCGCAGACCATGCAGTTCGCGTTCCAAGAGGTATCCTCGAACGCGACATTCACCTCGTCGACGATCCCCGAGTTCCCGGGGCAGAACATGGCGGGGATCTGGCAGGCAGCCGGGGACCCGCAATACGACATCGTGCTCGCGGATCTCGGAAAAACCGGTGTGCCGCTCCCGATCATGAGCGGATTCCAGTTCCTCTTTGAGGACGCCACCCTCAGCGTTCAGCAGGGCTACGTGTCAATTCTCGCGCAGGTGCGGTTCAAGGGGTCTGCGTGAGGACGTTGCGCGACAGGAAGGGACCATGGCAGGCAACGCGATCGTCTTTGCCGGGAAATCCGCTTTTGCGTCGGTCGGCACAACAACGTCATCCTATCTTACTGTGCTGGTGCGAAGGGAGGCAAACCGCCCGACCCTATATTTCCCGGCGATGCTGGGCTCCGGCCAGGCCGGCGAGTTCGCCTGGATCCTTTACGCCACCGCGGACGGGACGCTGCGAATCCAGCTGCCGGACCCAGATCCGCGGAAGCGGATGTGGATAGCGTATGATGCGACGCAGGGTAACCTGGACCTCACCACGGACCAGACACAGGCTGCGGCGGTGACGCTCTCCGGCACGCCGCCGGGGCAGGGTTGGCAGATTGCGTCTAGCGCTGGCCCCCTCACCGTCGGCTACTATCCGGACCTCTCTGAGCCGGTGCTGACGACCAACAGCGCCGAGGGCTTTCAGCCCGCTTTCGCACCGACGGTGGTCACACCTTCGCCAGCCGACATCGTCAAGGCGGGTGGCTGCCGCGGGGCCGACCTCACAAACGTCGTCCTCGCTGGGGTCAGCCTCGCCGGTGCCGATCTCACCGGCGCCAAATTCACCGGGGCCAGCTTGGTTGGCATCGAGCTGACCGGCGCTGTGCTGGACCAGGCCGACATGACGCAGGCGACGCTCGGCTCGCCATCCTGGGGTGCGCCGGCCAGCGCCAAGGGCCTGATTCTCACGCAGTGCAGCGCGGCCGGTGCGGTTCTTGGCGGCCAGGCACAACCGCTTGACTGCAGCGGGGCGACGCTGTCCGGCGGGGACTTCAGCGGGGCCAACCTGCGCGGTCTCATTCTCAGTAACCCGCGCAGTAACCCACCCCTTTACGCGACCGCGGCTGGCGCGATCATGACCGGCGCCGACCTAACCAGCGCCATTCTCGACGGCGCGGACCTGAGCAACGTCGTGGCCATGAGAGCCATCCTGCGACGGGCTTCGCTGAAGAACGTCCGCGGGCCGAACGCCGTACTCATCCGCGCGGACCTGTCCAACGCCGACCTCAGCCAGGCGCAGCTTGGCGCCAAGACCTACCTGTTCCAGATCGCCGGCAGCTTGGCCGAGGACCTTGGCTCCAACGCGTATCCCACCACGGCCCTCATCGCTGCCTTCGCCCACGGCGGAGTCACGCTGTCGCCGGAAGCGCCAATCACCGTCCTGGTCCGGCAGGCCCGCTGGGAGATTGGCGATCCGCAAGGTCCCTACCTGCTGATGCAGGTGGCGGCGGGTATCGACGTGTTCCTGGCCGCGCCTAACCTCACCCCGGCGGTGTTGCGCGGTGCAACCTGTCTCGGCACCAAGGCGCCTGGGGCTGGCCTCTCCGGCGCCGACCTTCGCGGGGTGTCCTGGTATGGCAGCGGCGCCACGCTCGACCATGCCGACCTGGAGAACGCCTGCCTTGCGGACAGCCTGCTCGCGTCGACCGACTTCACGCAAGCCTTCCTGTCCGGGGCCGACCTCAGCAAGGCCGTGCTCGCCCAGGCCACCTTCCAAGGCTGTAACATCGGAACCGGCGTCGGCAGCCAGCCCTTCTCGCTGGAGGGCGCGCAGATCCAGGGCTGCGACTTCACCAACGCAAACCTGCGAGGGGCCCTGCTGGTCGATGCCGGCGTGTCATTTCCGGAAGGCGTCCCGCTATTCGTCCTGCCGGGTACGGACGCCCAATATTTGACCCAGGCTGGCCTTGCGACGCTGTCGCCCAAGTTCACAGCAGCCGGCTATCCGCTCGGCGCCAGCCCGTCTGTCTCCTTCGTCCAGGCCTGGAGCATCGACAACAGCAAGGACCCCCTCACGTCGGACCCCGCCCACTACCTCGTGCGCAGCGTCGGTGGGCAGCTCGAGGTCTTCGATGGTGTGTCTAATACTTACTACTTCAGCCTGCCCACTTCCGATGCGGGCCAACTCAACGCGGCTAACCCGTCACAGGTCCTGATCAGCGCGTTCTGCGAGAACGGCTACGGACTTGTTACCTGTGCAACCATTACCAAGAGCCCATACTGGTCGATCCAAGCCGGCGCCGATGCCGCACCCGCGGAGCCCTTCGGCTACCGCTTGTTCACCGTGGTCGAGACCGATGCAACGCTAACCGTCTTTGGCAGCACCTTATTGCTGCTGCGCGATTGGCCGGAGTACCCGGGGGACTCGCGTTTGCAGCGACGACGGGGCTCATGGGTGCTCTAAACCCGACCTCTCTAGGGCCGAGCGGTGCACCGATGTCCTGGGTCAAGGCCGGCCGTCAATCCTGGGCGCAATTCGTCACCGTGGACTTACGGCCTGCCGGATGTGTGTAGTATCGAAATCGTTTTATGTCGGTGCGCGGAAGCCGCATCAGTAAAACTTGGGGTGATATCACTGGCGCCAGCTTCTCAGAGCGGCGTTTCGTCCTTGATCTACGGAAACCTGATCGCTCTCTACGGCCTCCTACCGACAAAGACCCCGCCCTAGCCTGAACCGCCGCCGTTGCCAGAACGGCGCCGCAGTCCAGCGAGTTTCGATCGCATAGTAGTCTGCCACGCAACTCGAGTAGACATGCTTGATACCATCGATGACGCGCCGGTAGAGATCAGGTGCATTGGGCTCGCCCAGCAGGTATCTGTCAGCCGTCTCCGCAGCGCTGAGACCGGAGAAGAGCGCGTGCAGCAATCCCTGCGACGAAATGGGATCAAAGCTGATGCTGGCATCTCCGGCGGCAAACCAGCCAGGACCGGAGCAGGCATCGAGGAACGAATGATGTGCTGCAGTCAGCCCGCTTTGCCGCGGGATGAAGGCGGCCTCCTCCATGAGTGGGCCGATTTGGCAGGTCGCCATTGCACGTCTGACCAGGGCTGTGTCGTCACCGGTCAGTCGTTTCGCAAGGAGGTCGGCGTCGGTGAAAAGAGCAAGCACTCGCCGGCATGCTGGCACAGGCGCCGTGTACCACCAACCGTCCTCGACTGCCTCGACAACACTGAACCCGGCACCGCGATTTCCGGATCGCTCCGTGCCGAGTGCCCATGCACATACCAACCGCTCGCCGGCGTTGTGGCGCTGTGCGCCGAGACGACGCGCGGCAGGCGCCCTCCGACCGCCGCAGTCGATGACTACCGGCGCCGACAGTTCGACCGGCCCATTGTCACGCGCCACCCGCACGCGCCATCGTGCGCTATCGCGCTCGATCGCGTCGAAACGTGCCGGCATCAACAGCGTTGCGCCGCGCCTGACCGCCGCCCGCCGAAGCCAGTCATCGAACCGGGTGCGGTCGAGATGCCATCCATGGCCGTCCAGGTCGCGCAGGAAATCGGTTTCGGTCGGCTCATTAGTTCCCCAGAGCGCGCGATTGCCGTAGCAGCGCAGATGGTCCTCGGCCAAGAACTCCGTAAGCAAGCCCATATCGGCGAACAGCCGTCGCGCCACGGGCGGCAGCGCTTCGCCGGTGCGCTGCAGACCATCGACGCGGCGTTCAACAAGAACGACTTGATGGGTCGGCGCAAGATTCAAAGCCGCCGTTGCACCTGCAGGGCCAGCGCCTATAACGACCACATCGACCGACTCCATTCGGACTCAGCGCCGAAGACCATGCGGGAAGCGCCGCATCTTCTCGATGGCGCCCAGATCCAGTGGTTCGGGCAGGTAAGCGCTCTGTGGCACATCCTGGAGGTCCTGCACCTCCATCACAGCCGGGAACGGCCCGGACTTGGGACCATCGCGTAGTTCCACAATGGCGCAATCATGTTATTGATCTGATCAGTGTAGCTCTTGCTGCCAAGAGGTTGGAGCCAGGACGCGCGGCGGGCGAACGCGGCTAGTCTCTCGGCAAGGGGCCGTTCCTCATCGATAACGACCTTGTAATCCGGGCTGGTTAACACCTGGTTCGGCACCCGCGCCGGCCAGAACGTCGGCAGGTTCGGATCGTAGGATTTTAAGTAACCAGATCGGCAACTGGCGGTGTCGGTCTGCCATGCTACCGCCATCCATCGCGTAATGCCGCCCGGAAGCTGTCCGCCGAGTAGCGGTCCGTTTGGCAGGCTGATGGCTTCCGCTCCAAGCACCGGTCCGTACTCGGGCTCGATCCAGCCAGGCGGTGCGTGGGCCAGCCGGAATGGCGCCATGTAGAGACCGGCATTGCGCATTGGCCACGTCATCTCGCAGCCTGGATGAAAGGCGTCAGCCAGGCAGAATTCCAGCGCGGCGCGATCAAGCATATCCGGTTGATCGGCGAGCGGCAGAGCCTCGATCGATCGCGGGGGCTCGACGTCCGGGTCATAATCTTCTTCGAAATCCCCTGCTGACCACTGTTGCAGGAATCTGAGTTGCGTATCGGTTAGCGTCGTATGCTGGCGCGGGGTTTCTGCCGGCGGGATAGCCACCGCGTCGCCGTAAAGCCATGGCCACGGCACGGGCGACCACGAATCCCGGTCGAATACGCGGAACGTGTTGGCGATGACATGCCGCATTTCCGCCCTGCCGGGGTCGTTGCGCGACAACCTTGCCAACCATTCAGTGCTCGTCAGGTCATACGGAGCGCCCCAGCCGAAAGCTGCGGCAAAACCGGCATTCACCCATTGTAGGCGTGAGAGCCGCTCGAAGATCGGCAGGATGTCACGCGTGAACGAGGGTCGCTGCGGCTTCGGCAGCATCCCGGCGTTGATCAGCACGTCACGGATCAGGTCCCACATCGTGCGCACCGACCTCTGCATTGGCGCGTAGTTCGGCGGCGCCACGACAACCCACGCCGGGTCGACGGGCAAATTTCTGCCGCCGAGTCTTACTTCCGCCGTTACAGGACCGTCCGCGACGTCATCATGCCAGCCTTCGTTGTTGGCGAAAGTGATCGCGAGCGCGCCCCGGTAAGACGCCGATTTACCGTGTCCCCCCAACACGATCAGTCGACCGTCGGCATCGGTGCGCAATTCGCCCAGGTAGAGCGGCCGGTCCATGAAGCAGCCTGTGTCGAAACGGTACTCCGACCCGCTCCTGTCGCGGCCACTAATGTGGCGCGGCCCGGGATCTATCGTTAAGCGTTGCCGATCGGCGATTGTCGAATTCCGCAGCCGCGACGGCGGCGCTGATGCTGCCTCCGAGATATCCAACGCAATCTGGAACTGGTACCAGGCGGCCTTCTTGTTCGCGAGGTGCACGCTCCAGCTTATCTCCGCGTTCCCGGCCGTCAGTTCGGTCACTGGCCGCCCATTAGCGTCCAGACCATAAACACGAAAGCGCTGCGCCTGGCGCTTGAGAGCTCCTGCTGCGTCACGGTAGAAGCCGGGCCTTTCCCACAGCGGATCAGGCAGTTCCGGAGCAAGAAAAAACTCAGAACTCGCTATTGCCAACTCGGGCCATGCCAATACCAGGGTAGATTGCTGCCCTGACGATGGTCGTATCGCTCTGCTCGCTCATTCGGTCTGCCTCTTGCAAGTGTTAGCGCGCAATGGGCCTCGCTAGTAGGAAACCCCCCTCCGCAAAGGCGATGGCCATCGAGAGCCCCGTGGTCACTGGGCCCAATAGCAAGCGCAAGGGATGGCGCATTGTATCGCGCACTGTCATTGCGTCCAGTCGCGCGGTAATCTGCCCGGTGCGTTCGTCGATAGCGGTGATGGTGCCAGCGTTGCCGTTGTAGACGGAAGCTTCTTGTCGGTTGGAGTTGACCCGGTTTCGTGGACGCCCGAGCATTTACGTTCGAGGAGTCCACCATGTCGAAGACGAGACGAGCTTATGCACCTGAGTTTCGTCGCCAGATGATCGAGCTGGTGCATGCTGGCCGCGCCCCGGGGGAGTTAGCGCGCGAGTTCGAGCCGACGGCACAGACGATCCGCAACTGGGTCGCGCAGGCAGCACGCGATGCCGGCCGCGGCGATGGCGGTCTGACGACGACGGAGCGTGAAGAACTCAACCGCCTGCGACGCGAGAACCGCCAGCTGCGTTTGGAGCGGGAAATCCTCTCAAAGGCGGCGGCCTGGTTCGCCCGGGAGACGAACGCGATCCCATCGAAGGGTTCCGGTTCGTGAGCGACCACCAGGCCGACTATCCGATCGCCACCATGTGTCGGTTGCTGGGCGTCTCCCCCAGTGGCTACTATGCGTGGCGGAAGCGGCGGCCATCGCACCGGACCGAGACGGATACCGCGCTGACCGCGGAGATCCGCGCGGCACACGCGACGTCGCGCGGCATCTATGGCGCGCCGCGCATTCATGCCGAGCTTGCGGCTAAGGGCGTTCATGTCGGCCGCAAGCGCGTCGCGCGACTGATGTCGCAGGCCGGCCTAGCCGGCGTGAGCCGACGTTGGAGGAGTTCCTCGCCAGCTTGCGCACGGCCTGGCGGCAGGAGGAGATACGGCCGACAGCGCGGACCAAGGAGACCGGGAAGCGCGGCCGGCGGCGGCCGGATCCGTTTGCGGCGGGAGGTAGTGGCAACCCGCGTATTGCCATGGTCAGACCTCCAATACCGCAATGAGAATGGGCCCGCCGCCTCGGAGCCCCGCTGCTGAAGCGCATGGCTGCTTCATGGTCCGGATCTCCAGCGGTCCGACCGAATACAAGGTCGCGGCGCGAGGCTCGCGCGCACGGGCGGGCTCCCCTCGGTTCGTCTTGCTGTTCTGCGCTCGGTTCAGCCAGCCTGGTTGCTGCCGGACATAAAATGACGGAGCACCTGAGGCAATGAACCGACGATGACCACGCGTGAAGACAGGCACGCTACCGGCCCATCACGCGCACCGCGCATCGCGCGCGATCTATTGCGCCAGCTATGCAGTGCCGCCAGAGGCGGTCACGCTGCGCGACGGCATCCCCAAGGCACACGCGCTGACCACCGCCGAGTTCACCACCATTCGGCTGCGGCTGATGAAGGTCGCTGCACGGGTCATCGAGACCGCTTCCCGTGTGCGCGTCGCTTTCGCTGCCTCCTGCCCTGAGGCAGCATTGTTCCGCGACCTCGCCCACAGCTTGGTGCCGGCTGCTCCATAGACCGCGGGGCAGGCCCCCGTCGAACCCGTTTCCCATCAACCCCAACCAACAATCCGATCCGATCGCGATGAAACAGGCGCAACGGCCGAGGCTGCCCGAATTCGCGGCGGTGCAACTCAGCCATTTTTCACAGCGCTTGGTGAATAGGAGCGGCTAGCGGCATGCCGCCCAACGCGCCCGACGCCTGCTCAATGACAGGCAGATCGCCGCACTCGGGCGTCGCAAACCGGATTTCCCATGGCACTGCCCGTTCAACCTCAATCGCGGGCATCTGCCGCTGCCGCCTGATACCCTCGATCGCCTCGCGGCCCATCTGGTTGAACCTCTCCGCCAGCGGCAGCAATCCGTCGCGCAGCCGCGCGACATACTCCTCCACCGCCAACCCACGAATATCTTCCGGTCTGCCGCCATATTGTGCCTTCCACTTGGCCCGCAGCGTTGGCTGCCCGAACATCTCCCCCTCGATGATCAGTGCCGCGTTGCCCACCATGGCCTGGATTCGCATCGCATTCGCGAAGGCAATCACGGCCATGTCGATGAGCACATAGTCTGACATCGAGACTGCGTTCACCTCCTCAACGAGGCCGCGCCGAATCGCCAGCACCATTCCCGTCAACGCAGGGTCGATCAGCCGGTCGGCGCCGAGGTGGTCCATTAGCGAGCGGCCCGAACGGTAGTCGTCGAGAGACCGTCCGACGATCTCGTGCCAGCCAGCTGCGTTTGGAGCGGGAAATCCTCTCAAAGGCGGCGGCCTGGTTCGCCCGGGAGACGAACGCGATCCCATCGAAGGGTTCCGGTTCGTGAGCGACCACCAGGCCGACTATCCGATCGCCACCATGTGTCGGTTGCTGGGCGTCTCCCCCAGTGGCTACTATGCGTGGCGGAAGCGGCGGCCATCGCACCGGACCGAGACGGATACCGCGCTGACCGCGGAGATCCGCGCGGCACACGCGACGTCGCGCGGCATCATGACGCGCCGCGCATTCATGCCGAGCTTGCGGCTAAGGGCGTTCATGTCGGCCGCAAGCGCGTCGCGCGACTGATGTCGCAGGCCGGCCTAGCCGGCGTGAGCCGACGTTGGAGGAGTTCCTCGCCAGCTTGCGCACGGCCTGGCGGCAGGAGGAGATACGGCCGACAGCGCGGACCAAGGAGACCGGGAAGCGCGGCCGGCGGCGGCCGGATCCGTTTGCGGCGGGAGGTAGTGGCAACCCGCGTATTGCCATGGTCAGACCTCCAATACCGCAATGAGAATGGGCCCGCCGCCTCGGAGCCCCGCTGCTGAAGCGCATGGCTGCTTCATGGTCCGGATCTCCAGCGGTCCGACCGAATACAAGGTCGCGGCGCGAGGCTCGCGCGCACGGGCGGGCTCCCCTCGGTTCGTCTTGCTGTTCTGCGCTCGGTTCAGCCAGCCTGGTTGCTGCCGGACATAAAATGACGGAGCACCTGAGGCAATGAACCGACGATGACCACGCGTGAAGACAGGCACGCTACCGGCCCATCACGCGCACCGCGCATCGCGCGCGATCTATTGCGCCAGCTATGCAGTGCCGCCAGAGGCGGTCACGCTGCGCGACGGCATCCCCAAGGCACACGCGCTGACCACCGCCGAGTTCACCACCATTCGGCTGCGGCTGATGAAGGTCGCTGCACGGGTCATCGAGACCGCTTCCCGTGTGCGCGTCGCTTTCGCTGCCTCCTGCCCTGAGGCAGCATTGTTCCGCGACCTCGCCCACAGCTTGGTGCCGGCTGCTCCATAGACCGCGGGGCAGGCCCCCGTCGAACCCGTTTCCCATCAACCCCAACCAACAATCCGATCCGATCGCGATGAAACAGGCGCAACGGCCGAGGCTGCCCGAATTCGCGGCGGTGCGACTCAGCCATTTTTCACAGCGCTTGGTGAATAGGAGCGGCTAGCGGCATGCCGCCCAACGCGCCCGACGCCTGCTCAATGACAGGCAGATCGCCGCACTCGGGCGTCGCAAACCGGATTTCCCATGGCACTGCCCGTTCAACCTCAATCGCGGGCATCTGCCGCTGCCGCCTGATACCCTCGATCGCCTCGCGGCCCATCTGGTTGAACCTCTCCGCCAGCGGCAGCAATCCGTCGCGCAGCCGCGCGACATACTCCTCCACCGCCAACCCACGAATATCTTCCGGTCTGCCGCCATATTGTGCCTTCCACTTGGCCCGCAGCGTTGGCTGCCCGAACATCTCCCCCTCGATGATCAGTGCCGCGTTGCCCACCATGGCCTGGATTCGCATCGCATTCGCGAAGGCAATCACGGCCATGTCGATGAGCACATAGTCTGACATCGAGACTGCGTTCACCTCCTCAACGAGGCCGCGCCGAATCGCCAGCACCATTCCCGTCAACGCAGGGTCGATCAGCCGGTCGGCGCCGAGGTGGTCCATTAGCGAGCGGCCCGAACGGTAGTCGTCGAGAGACCGTCCGACGATCTCGTGCCAGTCTTCCGGCTTCCCGAACAATGGCGAGAATTGCATCGAACGAGCGGCCGATTGGGCGTCGCGTTTCAGGATCTGGTACACCCTATCCCAGTATTGTTGGTGCTCACGGGCGCGCGCCTCGATCTCAGCGATTTCCGCATCCGCCAATTTGGGAAGGAAGGCGTTTGGCGCGCGGCGGTCTTTAGCCCGAACTTCCTAGCCTCGAGACACGCAAGTTACTGAAGCATCTATACATTCTGTCTCGCGACCTGTGGATTACTGGCTACAGTTGACGCCGAGGAGATTGAATGCCTTCTGCTGCAGCGGTGTTGGCCTTGTGACGACGGTAAGGCGATAGTCCGGTGTGATCGCGGTGGTGATGGTGTTGCGCACTACGGTTGCCAGATCGCCGAGCAATGAACGGAAGCTATGCACCGGCAGGCCGTCCGTGGTGAGCCCTGTGGTCTGCTTGGCGATGGCAGCCGGGGAACGTTGCGCTTCCGACACTACGCTGTCTCGCAAGGCTTCGGCCGCTTCCCTATCGGCGTCATCGAACAGCATTGGCGCCAGGCAGGTCCGCATATGCCATTCGAGGTAGTAGGCTAACATGCACAGGAAGACGTGGGCCCGCACGCGGTCTGCCAGCCAATGATGGACAGGCCTGATCTGCAGATCGACGGTTTTGATGCAGCGAAAGGCCCGCTCCACAAGCGCAAGCGACTTGTAGCTTCGCACGGTCGTGGTGTCATCGAGCGCGCTTTCCGGCAGGCTGGTGCGCACGACATAGACGCCATCGGTTGCTGCTTCAGCGACGATCTCGGCGGTCTTGCGGGCGAAGCTGAAGACGGTATCGGTGATCTCGATGACAAAATGCTTGCCTACCTTGTGCTTGTTGATCACCGCGCCAACCGCGAGTGCGATCCGCGCAGCGCCCCGGAGGGGATTGCGCTTGCGAGCGACCGCGATCTGGATACGGGAGAGGTCACGTTCGGTGGCGGCCAGCAGATCCTCCCGCTTGCGGGCGCGCTCGACGGCGAGATCGGGATTACGGCAAACGATCAGGCGCTCACCCGGAAATTCGGGCGCCGTGATACTGGCCAAGTCGCGCTGATCGAACAGCGAGAGTTGCAAAGCGCCGGTTTCCATCAACGCCTTGATCGCCGGCGCGCGCAGTGCCGTGATCCAGTCGAAGCCTGCCGATTTAACGTCATTGGTGATGCGTGCTTGGGTGATCATGCCACGGTCACCGACCATGACCACGTGGTCGAGATGGAACCGCCGCTTCAGCTTTTCGATCTGATTGGCAAGCGTAATCGGATCGGCGGTATCGCCCTCAAACACCTCGATGGCGATCGGACAGCCATCGGGAGCGCAGAGTAGGCCGTATATGATTTGCAGCGTGCCCTTCTTGCCGTCGCGGCTGTAGCCACGCTGGGCGAGCGGGCAGCAGCGGCCTTCCATGTAGCTTGACGAGACATCATATAACACCAGTGTGCCATCGCTGAGATGGCGCTTGGCTAAGGCTGTCTCGATGGCAGGCTGGCGTTCCAGCAGCCAGTCCAGTGCGGCATAGAGTTCGTCCTCGTCGACCTCACCGAGGCCAAGCATTTCGCCAAGGCTCGATGCAGCCGTGGCGGAGGAAAGTGCACGAGCGGTGGCGAGCTTGGATGCCGGCTCGATAATGCGCCCGATCATCAGCGCGAGGGCAAGATCACGGTATCGCTCGCGATCGCCGAGCATCCGATCAAGCCCTATCTTGCGGGCAGTCCCGAGCGCTGCTGCAACGTGCCCGTGCGGCAGACTGCGGGTGATGGTGAACGCATCCCGCTCGGCCGGAATGACAACGCCGCCTTTGAGAACACCGCGCAGGCCTTCAACGTGCTCGGCGGGCCAATCGGAGAGGTTGCAGATCGTGCGCTTACGGACCTTGCCATCCTGGCGGTAACTCTCGCGCAGCAGAATGGCGGGAGGCGAGTTCCGATTCGGAACAGCTTCGATATACATGGCAACGCATTGGCACAACACCGCCGCGAGTACAAGTCCAAATTTCCGGATTACATGGCTACGTTTGGGACCAGTCTCGTGCTTCTGTCCCTACTGTTCCTGCCACTTCACACTCTCCGAAAGAAGGAAGTTCGGTTTAGCCCGAACCACAAGGCCCGTTCTCCGTATAACGGATATTGTGAAACCAATCAAACTGGCATCAAGCGGGACGGAACGCCGGTCGCATCCTGACGTGGGGTCCCGATGAGATCGGCTCATGATATTGCCGGCATTACCGTGTGCAATTCAGTAACGGACCGATCTCCTTGATTCGGTCGCGAATGATGTGGGCACGGTCGAACACATACGGTCCGGGATGGGCCGCAGACCAATCCAGCGGATCTGGGAGGATCACAGCCAATCTCACCGCCTGTTCAGTTGTCAAACTGCGCGGCGTGTCGATGAAAATAGTACTGCGCCGCCGCCTCAGTTCCGTACACACCTGGTCCGAATTCCACGATGTTCAGGTAAACTTCGAGAATACGTCGCTTCGGCCACACGAGGGCGAGTTGTGGGGTGAGCCACGCCTCAAGCGCCTTACGCGTTGTGCTCCGTCCTGGCCAGAGTAACAGATTCCGTGCCGTTTGCATGGTAATAGTGCTGGCGCCGCGCGGGCGTCCACCACGCCGCCAGACAGCGATCTGACCCAGAACTGCATCTCCGTCGAAGCCGAAACGTTCGCGGCAAAAGAAATTATCCTCCGAGGCCACAACCGCTTGTGCCATAGCAGGAGCTATGCGGTTGTAGGCGACCCAGTCATTGCGAATTCCGTACCCTTGCATGGACCGCATCACCATGAGCGGTGTCAGCGGCACAGGCAGAAAACGGAAGATAAGGATCAGAATGAGCGGGCTGAACAGCAGCAACAGCGCTGCCCGCAAGACGATATTTTCGCCTTGGAAAGCGGAGATGCGATACGCCCTGCCGGGACAGAGAAGCGGCTCATGGCAGGACGATCTTTGTCAGCAATTATCCCCTTGCTGCCGTGTATAGACCGAGTGTTTACGACGACAGTGAGACTACGCGGGCTCGGTTGCCACCCCGGTCTCCGCCAGGTCCTCGAAACTGCCCGCATTGAACACTGACTGGTAGCCAAGGTCCTCCAACGCCTTCCCTGCGAGTGCCGAGCGGCCCCCGGAAGCGCAATAAAGCGCGATCCGCTTGTCCTTCCGGAAAATCGGATTGTGGTACTGGCTTTCGGGGTCTGCGCGAAATTCCAACATTCCGCGCGAGACGTTTACTGCCCCCTTGATCTTGCCGCTGGTCTGAACCTCGGTCGGGTAGCGCACATCAACGATGAGCACGCAATCGGCGCCGATCATCGTGCCGACCTCAGCCGGTTGCAGCCGCGGCACCGTCGCGTTCGCGGCAGCCAGCATATCTTTCACGCTCGTTGTCATCGGCTCGACCTCCTCATGCGCCGGTCCGTTCACGCCCATTCCCCGCCTTTGAGGTGCCAGCATACCATTCGGACCGAAGGCATGCATGGATTCAAGAGGATGCCACACGAGCCGCCGAACTGCGCCTTACATCTTGTGCACGTGGTGCTTTAAGTAATCGCCGCGCGAGGAAGGATTCACACCCGCCGCCGCAAAACTACCCGCTGGGCACCCCTGAGAGAATCCATGCTGGCGACCAGCTTCTTCCGCCGATGGCGAGCACCGACGTGCCGCTCTTGCGGGTTGACAACCTTCCTCGTATTCTATGAAGCGATCTCGAAACGGCCGCGCGTCCTGGTCGTAGAAGACGATGCTTTTGTGGTGGAAGCCATCGTCGGCGCCCTCGACGGCGAGTACAGTGTTGCAACCGCCGCAACAGTCGCCGGTGCCGTCTGCCAACTCCGGGAGACGGAGTTCGGGGCTGTCCTGCTCGACTGCCTGCTCCCCGACAGCGACTGCGCCGAGGTCATCACAGCGGCCGAACTCCGTAAGGTTCCCGGTCATCCTGATGTCCAGTGACGCAACACAGATCGAAGTCGCAACTGGCCTGCCCTTCCTCGCCAAGCCTTTCAGCATCGAGGAGCTGCAGAGATTGTTGCGAGCGGTCGTACAATGAGCCAAAGTGAATCAGCGGGACCAAGGAGGAGCGCCATGCGTCTGAGAGCCCTTCCCATTCTCTCTATATCCATAATGTTCGCAACGTTGCCTGCCTTCGCGCAAATGACGCAGCAGAACAGGCAAAATCAGGGGAATGCCGCCAATCCGCCGCTGACATCCGCCGCCAAGCAGGGCAACACATCGGCAACCGGCGTAACCTCTGGTCCTGGCGCCGGCAAGCCCACTGTACCTAACACCGCGGTCGGCGCCGGGGCCGCTGGCACGCCGGCCAAGCCTGGCACCGAGGCGGGCGTAGCACCGCAGAAGCCTGCATCGCAATAGACCAATACGGGGGCTGATCCCCTAGACGCCCCCGGATCGACGGAGCAGCCTGCGCGTCCTGGCTGGCCCATCATCTCGCCAGCTTGGCGGCCTTCCTGATCCGGCGCGGTGGCCGGGCTGCGGAGAGCATGAGCCCGGCCCTATCGCACGGATCTGCAACGAACACAACGGCATGCTTTGCTGTTTCCGATTTGTCCCGCATGATCTTGGGATGACGCTCCACCAGCTTGCCCAGGCCATGCGGGGGATGCCGCGCGACGCCATCATCATGATCCGAACGCCGGAGGGCTTGCGGAAGGTGGTTTGGGTGAAATCCACGCACATTGGTGACGATGGAACCGAGACCCGCTCCGGTAGCGGCGCGCGGTATGCTGTCATCCTTGAGCATGACGGTTTCGAGCCACGAGGCTCCAAGGCTGCTGGCGCTTAGGTAGGGCCGTAATCGCCTTCTACTTCGGTCTCCGGAGCTTCCGTGCGGGCATGCTCGGCTGTCTGCCAGTGGAAGGAACCGTGCTCGGTCGCGACAACGAAAATCATCGTAACCGGCGGCCATAAGGGCATTCTCGACACCCTGTAGGACCTCTTGGAGGCCGCGTCCCAGTTTGGCGAAGCTCGCCATTTCGTCGTTGCAATCTTCATCGGCGGTGCAGGGAAAGCGCTCTCTCATGGTGTTCCCTCCTGGCTGGCCTGCATCGGAGGGAAACAGCTATCCGTTGCCGTGGTTTCCGCGCCCGTTCTCTTCCACCCGTCTCACCACCTCGCGCCATAGCCGCTCCGCAGCCTCTGCGGGGGCGTGGTCCCGCTTCTGCTCCGGCGGGACTGACGCAACCTTCCTCCCGACAATGACCGCGGCTGGCTGCGCGTTCGGCTCGCGCGGCCCGACGATCACGCGGGTAATCTTCGGCCCGGGCTTGGTCTTCCTGATCCGGCGCGGCGGGCGGGCGATCACGATGTGGGGTTTGTTGGTCAGCACGGCCCACACATGGCATTGGTATGCCGGTGAGTCATCACCGGTGGATGATGCGCTCCCAACCCCAAGCCAGCGCGAACATCGTGATTACCCCGACGACCGTTCCTCCTACGGAACCGAGCACGGCTCCGTGCTGGCCGCCTATTGCAGCGCCAGCGACCTTGCAGACGGAGAAAAGGACAATGGGGAACAGACAGCCCAGTGCGAACATATGCGGTGACTTTTACCAAGCTTTTGGCGGAAACGAACTGGAATGCGTACTGTAATTCTGGTTGGTGAGGTGGCCGAGCGGACGGATCGGCTTGAGGTGCTGTGCCGGAAGTGCGACCGCCGCGGCTTCCTGAGCGTCGCACGCCTGCTCCGGGCCTACGGCGCCCGGTTCCCCATCACCGAGCTGCGCCGGCTGCTTGCGGGCGACTGCGAGCGGTTCAAGGCCGGGAAGCCCCATGATCCATGCGGCTGTCATTTCCCGGAGTTGCCTAGGCTGTTCGGGGTAGGAACCGGATGACCGTAGCGACGTCGATCTGGTGACCCGGGAGCCGCAGCCGGTTTGAAGAAAAATCCTATTCCGGCTGGTTACTTGATTCCTTTAGTCCTGATTGTAGAGCGCTGGCATATGTGCAATCGGGCGACCCAGGGAATCGAATACAGTCCGAGGTAGTGGGCAAGTCCAAATGCGCCCCACACTCAACTCATGGTGGTCGGGTATAAGGCTGCCGAGTTCCCTTGCTTGACTTTTTCGTCCGGGCGGGAAAACCAGCGTCAATTTGACAGAAGTATAGTCCTTGATTAAAAATCTTACTACAGGTATTTGGTCGCTATCGGCGGTCATTAAAATCACACGATCAACAGCACTCGAAACCACATCAGAGACGACCTTAACTGCGATAGCGACATCAGTTTGCTTTTCCTCATGGAATTTGCATCGGAATCCTGTTTGCTCGCAATGACGGCGTGCGGTCTTGAAGTTGGCTTCGTGAACGTTTACGCCAACGGCGCGAAGCGCCGCCAAGTAGTTCCTGTGTCGTCGTTGTTTTTCACGAGCCCAATTCAGCACAGCCGTAAAGAAGTTGACTTCGTCAAGCGTCTCTCCTCGCCTGAGAAACGTCTCAGACAGCCGCCATAAGTTTAGCCATTTGAGTTGATGATCTCGGTAAGCAGCGATGGAGTGGTAGAGGTTAAAGCCATCAATGTACATTCGGACACGGCCTCGCGAGACCCCTTGACACGACTCGGATGTGCTCATATTGTGCCATCATCCACCCGGCAAGCTCTTCTGACGAGGCCTTGTCGGAAAAGGGGCTAAGCCGCAAGGTTGGCCCCCTTGTCGTTTTTGTTTGCCGTTCTTAAAAATCCCTGGACGATACCAGTAACGTCTTGCAGGGGCGGCACCATGCCATGGCCGGCTCCATTCGCGTACTTTGGCTTGTTCCCAAGATACCGATGGAACTACGCAGGCGCGAGAACAGGCTGTACCTGCCTGACCACTTTACACCAGCCCGCCTTTGCGACCTCCGCAGGTGCGTTATCACGCTCGGTCTCCGGGTCCTCTGATGCCACCTTCCGCCCAACGATCACAGCTGCTGGTTTTGCCGCCGGGTTCGCGCGGTTCAACGATCACCCGGGTCAGTTTCCGACCCGCCTTCCGCTTCCGGACCAGGCGCGGCGCATGGCGATCACGATGTGGCGGCGGTTGGTCGGCATTGGCGCGTTACCCGTTACCCAGGACGTTAGCCACAACCAATTTCAATTCATATGTGGCATGAACTTTAACTCTTAGTCGCTTGACATCAATGGTGGGCGCCACTGAGATCGCGGGTTCCCCGGCCACAATCGCCGCTTTTACCGTCGCATTGATGTGGGCGAATTGCGCATCCCGATCGGGATGGTTCGCGCCTTCGCGCGTCTTGCGGTTCGCCTGACAGCTGTATTTCATCTCGCGCAGCAGGTTCGCCACCACGCGTTGGCTGGCCTGGAACCCCCGCGCTGCCAGTGCCTTGACCAGGTGGCGCAGGCTCCGGCTGACCCAACGCAGCGGCGAACAGGGATCGCCACGGATGGCGTCCTCGATCAGCGCCTCCAACGCTGCCGGCAAGCCCGGCTGATGCGCCACCGCGCTCTTGCGTCCGCCGCCAGGACGGCGCACCCGCTCGCCGATGTCGTTGTGCCCGGATCGAAGCTCCGCGATGCCGCGATTGATCGTGCTGCGGGCCAGACCCGTTGCCGCCGCCGTCGTCGTCACCCCGCCATAGCCCTGCGCCATCGCCTCGTTCGCCGCAAACAGCCGCCGTCCCCGTTCGTCGAGAAATCTCTCCGCCTGCTGCCAGCGCGCGCGGATATCATCAATATCGATCACCCAGGCAGACTGACTTCCTGTGCCGCTTGGCACGAGATCGTGGGACGGTGTCTCGATGACTACCGTTCGGGCCGCTCGCTGATGGACCACCTGGGCGCCGACCGGCTGATCGACCCCGCGTTGACCGGAATGCTGCTGGCGATTCGTCGCGGCCTCGTTGAGGAGGTGAACGCAGTCTCGATGTCAGACTATGTGCTCATCGACATGGCGGTCATCGCGTTCGCTAATGAGATGCGCATTCAGTCGATGATCGGCAACACCGCTCTCATCCTGGAATCCGAGATGTTCGGCCAGCCCACGCTGCGTGCGCGTTGGCGGAAGGAGTACGGCTACCGCCCTGAGGATATCCGAGGCCTCGCCGTCGATGACCATGTGGCTCGGCTGCGTGATGACCTACTCCCGCTGGCGGAGCGGTTTCATCGAATGGCCGAGGCCGGGATCGAGGCGCTGCGACGCCAGCGGCGGGAGCCGAGCGTAGAAGTCGAGCGGTCGGCTACCGTGGCTGTGTGTGTTGTTCGCGCCACCCAGCCATTCGATAAAATGCCGTGACGCGTAGCAACCTCGTCTATCGCCGTTAGGATCGCGTCAAACCGCTCCTTCAACGCGGCTCGCCACTCCGCACCAGCATGCGTGAATACATAAAGTTTGTTCTCGCGGATCGCGGTCAGCACTTGAGCCGCGACATCCATTAGGGCCGAGTCCCAACTGCCCGAGTTCGGCGTGCTTGGCCGCCAGCTTGCCCGCCGGGCTCGCTGGGTCCGGCACGTGCGCAGGCCGTACCGTTCGGGCCGATTACGCCCGCTCCCGGAGATGCGGGTCCGCACGAACCCCGGACAGAGCACGGTCACTCCGATGCCAAGCGGTGCGACCTGCTTTGCCAACCCCTCGGATATGTTGACCACTGCGAACTTGCTGGCCGAATAGGGGCTGAGCCCGAGGCCACTAGTCAGCCCCGCATGTGTCACCGCGCATATCCGGACCAAGATCACGCAAGTCTTCGACGGCGACGGCGAGCGCGTCCGTCTCGATGTCGGCAAGCATCACCTTCATGCCCGCCTCCGCCATTTTGCGGCACTTAAGGCCGCATTACCCCGAAGCGCAGCGCGCAAGATCAGCCACTGGCGTCTTTTCAAGTAGCCGCTACACCGACGCAAACCCGCTCGGCCCCCGCGCCTATGCAGTCCGCCACTAATGCGAGCCCGGCCATCCGGTGGAGACAATTTCCCCGCGCGGTCCGAACGCCATCCCACGCGCGGGATCGAAATTCGCTGCTGGCGGAGGTTACCTCCGCCGGCTGTTTGCAGAGCGTTAAACCGCTCCTATTCACCAAGCGCTGTGAAAAATGGCTGAGTCGCACCGCCGCGAATTCGGGCAGCCTCGGCCGTTGCGCCTGTTTCATCGCGATCGGACCGGATTGTTGGTTGGGGTTGATGGGAAACGGGTTCGACGGGGCGCCTGCCCCGCGGTCTATGGAGCGGCCGGCACCAAGCTGTGGGCGAGGTCGCGGAACAATGCTGCCTCAGGGCAGGCGGCAGCGAAAGCGACGCGCACACGGGAAGCGGTCTCGATTACCCGTGCAGCGACCTTCATCAGCCGCAGCCGAATGGTGGTGAACTCGGCGGTGGTCAGCGCGTGTGCCTTGGGGATGCCGTCGCGCACGTTGAGTAACAGCCAATAAGCTGCGGTGTGAAGGATGAGCCGCATCTGATTGGCAAGCGGTGCCCGACATGAGGTGCGGTCGGAGGCAAGTTGGCTCTTGTGAAGTTTGATCAGGTTTTCCGCCTGGCCGCGCTCACAATAAAGCGTATCATACAGCCACTCAGCGCTGCCCGTGGTGATGTTGCTGACCACGAAGCGGATGTCGAGGCCGAGAGTGGACGCCTCGATGCGGGCCGCGATACGACGCGAACGCGACCAGGATTTGGCCCGATACTGTGTTTCGGTGTAGCGCCGCAGCAGCGGGGCATCGGCTTCGGCGCGACGGACCCGAACGTCGTCAGTCTGCCGGCTCGACCAGGCGGTGCAGCACGTCGTTGCCGGACAGGCCGAAGACGTAGCGAATACCCTCCGCTTCGCACCAGTCCATCACCTCTGGTCGGCCGTAATGGCTGTCACCGCGGATGGTGATGCGCGTGTTCGGCCAATGCCGTCTGATCTCGCGCAGCAGGCGCCGCAGGTGACGGCGGACTTCCTTCCCCGATGGGGTTTTGCCGGGCCGCAGCAGCACCGCCACCGGCCGCGCCGTGGCAGTGTCATAGATATGGATCGGTAGAAAGCAGCGCTCGTTGTAATGGGCATTGAACAACGACAGCTGCTGATATCCATGCACCACGTCCACGGTGTCGTCGATATCAAGCGTGACCGCCTCTGGCGGCACTGCATAGCTGGCGCAGTAGAGGCCAATCATCGCCCGCATCATTCGGATGATCTCGCGCAGGCTGGGGGCGTTCTCCCACCGCGACATGGTCGGCTGCGAGCACAAATCGCGGCCGCTGGCGGGCAGCTTGCCGCAAGCCAGTTTGAAGGCCGGGTCGCGGCGCAGGTGATCGAGGTCGTCGGCGTCCTCGTAGCCGCAGGCGATCGCCAGAATGCGCGCACGCAGGATGTCACTCAGCTGATGCACGATCCGGCCTGGATCGCGATGATCGGCAATCTCCGCCGCCAGTCGATTACAGATGCCCAGACGTCGTTCCGCCCGCGCCAGCAAGATGACGCCGCCATCTGACGTGATCCGTCCGCCATCGAATGCCGCGGTGACTTTCTTGCCTGCAACGGCTGGCAATGCGAACGGCTCGGTCGTATCCTCGTGCATGGCGGGTGTGGCACCGGTGAGATTGCGATTCGGATGGCGTCAGGCACCCAATTCGTAAGTCACAATCACCACCTTACGCGACACCCGCCGACGAATCCCTGCTATGCGATGAATAAGACAGGCTAGGTAATCGCTGACGAGCCGCTGGCAGTAGTCCATTTGGTTCCCCCCCTGCTATGGGATTAACTGCCAATTGCTTGCGCGCCATTCCCCGCCAAAGTCTTGGAAAACGACCATGAGAACGGGATTGACGCCATCAATGGTGCCGAAGTCCCACACTAGCTACTTTCCGGCGCAAAATTCGCTGTCCCGGTGGAAGGGCGGTGCGGCTTGAACGAGAACGTTGGGGTCTGCCCGGAACAGCTCGACAGGTCACCGCAAGGTGCTGCAGTCTTATGGCGTCAGAGGCCGATCAGACCTGCTGCCTGCCGATCGCGTGGCCGATATTGATCAAATTATCGGCAATTACCCCGAGGCCGACCCAGCGCTTCATCCCGTCATCACCGCGATATCGACAACGGTTCAGGCCGTGCCGTCGCTTGCTCACGCTGATGCGCCCCTCGCACCCGGTGCGCCATCGCTGCCCGTTGCGGAACCAGCGCTTCTTCTGCTCACGTTTACGGCTCTTGTTGGAGCGATTGGGAATGCAGACCCGTTTGACACCTCTGGCGTGCGCTGCGATCTCGTTCTCGGTGGAATAAAAGCCGGCATCGGCGGCGACTAGCCTCGGTATGCGTCCCAGCTTCGCCTGGTGGGCGGCGATAGCAGGGATTAGCAGATCTGCATCATTGGGTCGCTGAGCATAGACCTCATAGTCGATGACGATCTGATTCTCCGCTTCCTGTAGTTTCACCAGCTTGCCAAACTCGGTAGGTTTGCTGGCCTTGCCTTTGCGGATCACCTCGGTCGAAGGCTCGAACAAGCTGACGATTTTGTTTTCGCTCCGGGTGTCACCCAGGAGGATACGCGCCTTGGTCTGGCGCATGACCTGCTGCAGCCGCGGCACCATCGCGTCCAGCGCCTGGCGCTGACCTTCCAGCATGGCTTGCTGAACCATCCCTTTGCACCGCTTTACGCCCTCGCCGATCTCCGTGGAGAAGCGCTTCGCCTGTCCCACCACCCGACCGGCCACATCCAGCAATTTGCCGTAGGCCTGCTTCAGGTTGTCCCAACTCGGTGGCACTTTGCCGCGTGCCGCCCGAGCAATCTCCAGCATCCGCAACTTTGCGCTCCGGCTCCGGTCGCGCAGCTTGGCGCCGACCGCGCCCGTCAGCCGACTGATCTTCTTCATGGTGCGGGTCAGTACGCGGACCCCGTCACCCAACAGGCTGCTGTCGGTGGGGTAGTGGATATTGCTTTCAACCACCGTGGTATCAACGCGCATTCTTCGCCCCTGCACAACATCTTTGGCGTGAGCGATTTGGATAATTCGTTGGTGGATCTGCGCGACGACCGCCGGCCCCAGCGCCACGCCCCAGCGGGCCCATCGTCTTAGCATCCGGCATCTTGCCGCCACCGACGCGCGTGAAATCGCGGTACACCAGATTGGCGCGGACTTCACGCTCCAGCTCCTCATAGCTCCAGTTGCGCAGGTGTTTCAGGATCAGCAACCGGACGACTACCTCGGCTGGAAAACCCTGGCGGCCACGCCGGCAACTATTGGGGTGACGCTGTGACAGGGCGTGGTAGACCGTCGAGACGATTGCTTCGTCTTCCAGCGCCGCATCGACGTGCTTCATCCAGGTTTCATATAGATCCTCGACCTCTGCGGCAATCAATCCATCGCCGAAGCTGCGCTGCAGGCGCCTGGTCTTAATCACCTCGCTTGCCTCCGCGGTGAGATGCACTCGCCATCGATCAGCTGCGAGGTTTGCATCTCGTCGCCGCGTCGCGCCTAGCAGAAGCACTGATTCGATAGTTGCGTTTTTTATGCTTTTTCGATTCTTTCATGTCGCCGTTGATTCTGTACGCCCATGCAGCTTGCGGGACGTCAAAGAGGCGCCGTTAGCCCAAAATCACCAGGTATTTTGCGCCGGAAAGTAGCTAGGCACGGGAAGGGGGCACCACTGTTCTGACCACAGGTCCTAAGTTCGCTTGAGGTTGGTCGGTAGCCGAGTGCCTCCGCTACTTGAACCATTGTCATTCCAGGTTGCAGCCGGAGCGACAAATCCCCCATTCTGGGAGCCGCGGAGACTGGCGATTGAGCCGATTGCGTCGGGTGCGCACAGCCCGCCAATATCATGCAGGCAATTGCAGCGCCTATCGCCCTCATGGCTAGGCTCCGGCTCCCGCCAGCACCAGCCCCAGCACCACGAAGGCGACGATGACGATGAGGTTGATGACGGCGTAGAAGACGAGGCCGGCGGCAGCTTCGTCCAGCAGCCCGTCCAGCGAATGGTCGTTGGCCCGCTTGTGCGCCTCCTCCATATCCAGCATGTAGCGCGCGTAGAACGTCATCTGTGGGGATTCCGGCAGGGCATCGATGACTGGGGGCCAGGTCTACCCAACATTGCAAAAGAGTTCCCTCCCGCTCGATGTAGAGCCATTCTGAAGCTGCACGGTCGCGAGCGCCAGCATGACCGTAAGCATGCCAGCGCCGCGAGTAGATAGCCGCCAAGGGCGATCCTGGCTGGCGTCCGGGGGCGGCAGCAACCCCAGAGGACGCACGCCGCCAGCAACCACCAGATCACGGGCGCCTCTCATGGCTGCCTCCCCAGACGCCCCGCCCGCTCTGCCCGCTCCTCTCTGGCGTTCTGGGCAACGTTTGGGATGTGGAATGGACGATTGGCGAGCTCTGCGCTGAGCTCCAGCGCGAACGTCAAGTCAACGACACCCTGCTTACCATGATCTTCCGGCTGGCGGCGGAGCTGGAGCGGAGGGGGGCGTCATGAGAGCCCTCTGGTCGCCGCTGACGGCGCGGCTGCTGCCGCATTACCACACTGGCGGGTGGATCATCGATCATCGAACGGCAGGCGCCGGAACGATCACCGCCCCCCTGGGTGGCCGCAGCTCGCGATGCTGACGGGTGCCGGGTGCGCCTCGGCTTCGGCAGCCGAGAGGAGGCGGTCGCGTGGTGCCGAAGCCATCGTCCACCCCGGCGGGTGCCGTCATGACCGCGCCCCACGCTGCCAACGATGACCAGCAGGTGCCGGATCTGACGAAGTGGATGACCTGGGTATGGTTCGCCGCGTGCGTGCTGCTGGGGGGCGCACTCGCCGTGGTCACGATCTGCGGCCTGTTGATTTTGGGCACAACGCGATGATCGACCCCCTCGCCTGCGTCGTCGTGGTCGCGGCGGTCGCGCTGTTCCTGCTCGGGGCGTGGCCGCGATGACCAGATCGGTGCCAGCCGCGCGCGCCGGATGCCAGCGTACCGAACCCGCTGCTCGTTGGCAGCTCACAGCGGGAGCGCGGAACTTTCCTCCAACGAAACTAGCCGCCCTAGCCCCCCGGCCGGGGCGGCCTCTCTTCCAGAAAGGACGACCTTACTTGCCGCGGCAAGCCTGCCTCGTGCTGGCGGGATGCAGTGGTGGTCCTGTGGCGAGTTACCAGAACACCTTGGGCCAGCATGTCGCCAACGAAGCCAACATGGAAGCAGATGTGCAACAGAAGCTGTCGGTTGATCGCCTCGCCCTCAGCGGCGAGGTCGGTCCGATGGGAGGCTACGTAACCACCGCCGGCACGACGATCACCAACGAGTGGACCGCCAGCGTTCCGCCCGGCTCGCACGATCTTGCCGCCTAGACAGGAGAGATGAGATGATGATCAACAAAGATACGGCCCAGAGGCTCATCCGAGCAGGCAAGGCCCAGTGCGAGGGTAGGACGTACGACAACAATGCCATTACGCGATTGTCACCCGGTTCGATTTGCAGCGGACGGACCATTACCTGATTGGGTACGGTGATCTACACCGCACCATTGCGGAGATCGGCCTATGAGAACCTTCATTGCGCATCACAAGAGCCCAATTAAGGAATACGACTATCTGGCCGTCGATACCGGCTCGCGCCCCCCTCCAGCGGTTATGCTATGGAATGGCCGCCAGTGCTATGTGACAGGCACCGCACGCGTAAACCGCGTCAGCCAGCGACGCAGCACATATACTGCGCTGTTCCTCCGGTTTCTGGATGATGATTTTATTCTGCGAGTAACAGCGACCGAGTTCAACAAAAAGGCGAAAACGGCCCCGCTGGTGGAAACCCCGCCGGCACACGTGCTTACCAGCTGACGAAGGCGGCCTCCGCTATGGATTCGGAAAGATGCGGCCGAGCAGGGCGTAAGCGCAATCCGAACACCAGAGGCTGAGGGCACGGGGGCTTCCATAGGCCAGCATTCAGGGGACAGAACCGGGGATAGCCCGGCGACCGCCTCGTAACCCCTCCTGCTAGGCCGTAGGCACGCGGACGTTATCCGCCAAGCGCGCAAATCTGTCCAGGTTGCGTGTGGCCAAAAACCGCGCGAGGAATCTGGCTCATGCGCGCCAGCACCAGCTTCGCCATCACCCACGACGCCGAGGCTCCGGCGGCGGAGGAAGCGCCCCCCCGAACCGCCGCTCCCGGACCCGGTCACCCTGGCGCTCGGAATCCTGCAGAGCATCGCCGAAGAGCCCACTCATGTGCGCTAGGTTCCGCGCGGCCGAGGATTAGAGCTAGGGGCTGCTTTTACGGCGGCTGAGCACTTTCCAGCAAGGCTTCCGCGAGGATTAGGCGCGCCCGCGTATCATCGGTCGTACGGAACCATTCCCGGAACCGGAACGGTCGTAGGTGGGTCCTCAAGCACTGTCTCGCCATTCGGCAGCACCCGCATCCCGGCCTTCTTATAAAGCCCAATCAGCGTCCGCAGCTCCTCAATGCTCAGCCGCTTGAGCGCCTCGACCATCATCTCGGTCTCCGCCCGCCGGGCGGTCACATCCAACGAACCGGCCAGGTGCATGCTCTGTTCCGGCTTGCCCCAGGCACGATCAAGGAGAGCATTGCAGGCAAAGCAGCTGGCCCGGGCGTCATTGGAATCCCTCCACTTCACGAGCGTCGCAATGGACGACAGGGATTTTGCGCGCGCCGCTTCGAGGACTTCGGCCGGAACCACCGGAGATCGGTGATCTGCGCCATTCTTGCCGGTCGGGTTGGCGATCTGTCCTGGCTGGAAGCTTGTGCGGGTCGCGTGTTGTGGCATTGGGTGCCTTGTACCTGCCAACCAAGGTTGGCCCTGCCTGCCTTAGATAGGCAGCTTGTTCAGCTATTGCGGCATTACCTCGACCAGCGCCTCGGTCTCACCCGGGAGGCACGTTGACCTGGGTTGGGAAATGGCACGACCGTAATCCACCGATAGCACCGAATATGCAACCGGCGGGTTGCGTTTCAACACCGGCTTCCGCTCGCTTGCCGACACATGGGCCGACACCACGACCGCGCACGGGCGGCTGATGATGACCGTGCTCGGCGGCTTGGCGGAGTTCGAGCGGGAGCTAATCCGGGCGCGGACCGCCGAGGGGCGGGAGCGGGCCAGGGCGCGTGGAAAAAGCCTCGGTCGTCCATTCAAGATGACCGAGCACCAGAGGCGCGAGGCCGTCCGGCGGCGCGAGGGTGGCGAGTTGCTGACCGACATCGCACGCAGTTATAACGTCAGCGTAAGCACGATTTCGAGGCTTGCAGCATGAGCGAGGGAATTTGCAGTAATGCCAGAAGGATCATGGACGCCACATGGACCTGCCCCGCTTTCGTGGACGGGTCCGTCTTGTTGCGCTCGCTACATCAGCTAGGCCGTGCTGCCCTGCCGGTCGCGGCAATCACCTGTCTCGCGGTTCTGCGAACCACGGTCTGTGCAGCCACTCCGCAGGGCGTGTGGCTTATGGACTCAAGAGTAGCTGTGGAAATCTTCGACTGCGACGGTTCGCTGTGCGGCCGGATTCTTTGGCTGCTGATTCCGCGGGACCCTCAGGGTCAATTGGACGTGGACAAGAATAATCCGAATCCCGCGCTGCGGCACCGCAAACTCTGCGGCCTGACTATAATTTGGGGCCTGCACCCCACTGGTCCTGGCCGCTGGGGAGGTGGGTGGTTCTACAACCCAGATGACGGAAAAACATACCGTGTTTCAGCGCAACTTAGATCTTCCGCTGTAATGATTGCGCGCATCTATTTGGGGATCCCGCTGTTCGGCAAGACCAGGACCTTGGTTCGGGTTCTACGCGGCACATCAGAAGGATGGTGCTGAGCCTCTCGGCAGCGGCTTGCCTGATGGGGGTCGCTGAGCTTCTTGAATGACCCGCCTATATCGTCTCTCTTCGTGAGACGTGTGGGCAGTGGCGTCCGGCCTCATAGGCCAGAACAATTCGCGTGATCGTGCGTCCGGTTTTTGTCGCCTCGACCCGGTCGTAGCAGCTGCAGCGCCGGCCGCTATCCCTCCGGCCGGGGAGGCCCAGGCTCCTCCTCCATCTGATCGGTCCACACCTTGAAGCTTGTCAATGTGTTCGGACCGAATGTGTTGCTGATCGCCACGTCAACCGCATCGCGCCCCCGCGCCATCAGCACGCGCCCGATCCTTGGAGCATTGTTGCGCGGATCGAAGACGTGCCAGGTGCCGTCCAGATAGGCTTCGAACCAAGCAGCGAAATCCATCGGGCCATACGGCGGCGGCACGCCGATATCGCCAAGATAGCCGGTGCAGTAGCGTGCGGGAATGTTCATGCATCGGCAGAACGCCACAGCCAGGTGCGCGTAATCGCGGCACACGCCCCGCCGCTCGTTGAACGCCTCCCACGCTGTTCGGGTCGGACGGGCGTCCGCATAGTTGAAGGCGATATGGTTATGAACGAAGTCGCAGATCGCCTGCACGCGGCCCCAACCCAGCGGGGATGGCCCGAACAGATGCCACGCCGTCTGCGACAATCGATCGGTTTCGCAGTATCGGCTGCCCAGTAGAAACACGAGGACTTCCGCGGGCAGTTCCTGCACAAGGTGTTGGTGCGCTGAGGGGCTGATGGGATCCGGCGCCCCGTTATCATGCAGAACGGCCCTACTGGCGATCCGCATCTGGCCTGTCGGGGCGACGAGCCGGCTGCACCAGTTGCCGAAGCCATCGCGATAGGAGGTGATCGGCACCAACGGGTTGGTGGTCACCTGGTCGGGAACGATGATGTCGGGTGCGCGCGTGTGATGGATGTGCAACATCAGCATCATCGGCGTCGGTTGAGGACAGTCGTAGATCAGTTCGTAGCCCACGCTGATTCTCATGCCATGCCTCGCGATGCGGTTTGCGCGATCGAATCCGACCCCTCGGTGACGGTGACATCCACCTGCATGTCGAGGGCCGATCTTGCGCGTTGACCAGTTCGCGGCAACATTCCGTTAGCCCAGCGATCTACTTCCATGCTGGGCTCGCTTTGCTCCAGCGCGCGAACCAGATCGCGCTGGTCCTCGAATGAATAGCTGAACGGAAACGCGGAGGCGTCGGCTTCAAGTTGATAGTCAGGCAATGCCACCTCGGTGTGCTCGAGAGTGACGATACTGTCGAAGCAAAGCCTGCTGGTCTCACCGACGAAGGTTGCAACCGCCACGGAATTGTCGAACACATCGTGCCGCCCGCGTAACTGCATGGGTTGCGGCAGCACGACGAGCTGGGTCCGAACCAAGCGCAGGTCGTGACTTTCCCGCGGGCGGAACATCATACGATGTTCACCCAGCCTCACCGGCACCGTGTAGCGGTAGACCGTGACATGCCGGACCGTCAGCAGACGCATCCCCGACCTCCGGGTCGTGCCTTACGTGCCGTGGTCATGAAACCGATGGTTCATTGGAGACGGTTTATACCGTCGTTGAGAATCTTGGTATCGACCACTATGCTACACGATATCCGTAATCGGGGCAAAATTCGGGGTAGGCGTCCACCGACGCGGGCGAATACGATTCGCTGGTGGCATGCCACCGCCCGCCACAATGCCAATCCGGCGGCTGCCCTGCCGGGCCCAATCAACCGTCGCGTTCCCGTAACTCCACGATCGCGTCGTAAATCCTTCCCCAGGCCAGATAGCTGTCACCGTCGCCTGAGGTTTGATAATCGTTCATCTCCTTCTCAGCGCAACCGATCGCGTCGTCGCCGTGCCGTGTGATGAGCAGCTCGGCAGACCAATAGGGACTATCGGGTCGGTGATGCGTCTTGCTCGCCACCACGCCCAGTTTGCTGGCTGCGACGGCGGTAACGATCTTCGAGGGAGTTGCAGTAGCAGGCTTTGACTTATGCATCGTCCGACCCGGCGACTTATGCATCGTCCGACCCGGCTCCATGTTCCAGCTGTCTGCGCCCCTTCCATTGCGCATTCACCACAAGGGACAACATCATAGAATGATAGGGCGTGCCGCCAGCGCTCTCTCCTCGACCACGCGGAAACCGAAATATAGCCCTCTCTTAGCCCACCGAACCTTCGAGGCTCACCGCAAGCAGCCTTTGTGCCTCGACTGCGAATTCCATCGGCAGTTCCTTCAAGACCTCCTTACAGAACCCATTGACGATCAGGTTGACCGCGTCCTCTTCCGACAGTCCACGGCTGCGGCAGTAGAACAGCTGGTCCTCGGCAATCTTCGAGGTGGTCGCCTCGTGCTCAACCTTTGCGCTAGAGTTGCGGCACTCGATATAGGGCACGGTGTGTGCACCGCACTCGCTCCCGATCAGCAGCGAGTCGCACCGGGTGTGGTTTCGTGCGCCAGCTGCCTTCGGCAGGATCTTCACCAAACCGCGGTATGTGTTGTTCGACCGTCCGGCGCTGATGCCCTTGGAGACGATAGTGCTTCGCGTGTTGCGCCCGATATGGAGCATCTTGGTACCGGTATCGGCCTGCTGCCGATTGGTAGTGACGGCCACCGAGTAGAACTCACCCACGCTATCCTCGCCCTGCAGGATGCAGGACGGATACTTCCAGGTGATGGCCGATCCGGTTTCCACCTGGGTCCAGCTGATCTTGCTGCGCGCGCCACGGCAAGCGCCGCGCTTGGTGACGAAGTTATAGATTCCGCCGCGGCCCTCGGAGTCGCCAGGATACCAGTTCTGCACCGTGCTGTACTTGATGGTGGCGTCATCCATCGCAACCAACTCCACTACCGCGGCATGCAGCTGGTTTTCGTCGCGCATCGGGGCGGTGCAGCCTTCCAGATAACTGACATGACTGCCGGCCTCGGCAACAATCAGCGTGCGCTCGAACTGGCCGGTGTTACGAGCGTTGATGCGGAAATATGTGGACAGCTCCATTGGGCAGCGCACGCCCTTCGGCACATAGACGAAGCTGCCGTCGGTGAACACGGCGCTGTTGAGGGCGGCGAAGAAGTTGTCGCCTCGCGGCACCACGCTTCCCAGGTACCGGCGTACCAGATCGGGATAGTCCTGCACCGCCTCACTGATCGGACAGAAGAGCACGCCGGCCTTGGCCAGCGTCGCGCGGAAGGTGGTGGCGACCGAGATGCTGTCGAACACCGCATCAACAGCGACGTTGCTCTCGCCTCCCTCCACGCCGGCGAGAATGGCTCGCTCCTTCAAGGGCACGCCAAGCTTCTCATACGTGCGCAGCAGCTCGGGATCGACCTCGTCCAGGCTGGTCGGCGCCTTCCTGCGCTTCGGCGCAGCGAAGTAATGCAAATCCTGGTAGTCAATTGGCGGATGATCCACTCGTGCCCAGTGCGGCTCTTCCATCATCTTCCAGCCGGCGAAGGCCTCCAGGCGCCAAGCCAGCAGCCAGTCCGGCTCGTTCTTGCGGGCGGAGATGAGGCGGATGATGTTCTCGTTCAGCCCCTTCGGGGCGAGCTCCATCGCGATGTCCGTCTCGAAGCCCCACTTGTAGCCCGTCTGGGTAAGGGACCGGACGGTCTCGAGAGTGTCGAGGACGGCCGACATGAATGCTACCCCCCGACCGAGATCGTTGCGGACGGGTAAGGCAGGCGGAAGACGCGAGGACTTTGCACGCTCGAGGCCCTCTCAGACTGATGGTTACAGCAATAACGGTGCAGACACCGCAATTCCTCAAATCCTTCGCTCTCGCGGACGCGGCCTCTGACGGTCCACAAGCCTCTGCCGCTTTTGCTCAGGTCGAGGTCTGACTCGTTGCTGGGTATACGATAGTTCGCGGGCCTAGATTTGGTGCTGTGCCGGGCGGAATACATCACAGGCTGCGAAAGAAAGGCGTCCGTTCGGCTGCCCCGCACAGCACCAGATGCAGGCCTTGGTGACGTTGAATCGGCTATGAGATCCAGCGTTCCCAGCACGACCGCTTCCAGTCCGGCGCGCCGGCCCAGGGTGAACCGTTGTTGCGAGCGTCCCGGATGACAAACTCTGGCCGAAACCACGCTCCCAAAGCGGGGCTTCGTCATTTTAGCCGCTCTCGCCTTGGGGGCCTTAAGGCATCTTATCTTACCGTCCCGCTTGGCGGTAAGCATAGCGCGGAACCCATAACCGGAAGGCAAGTCGGATGGAAGCGGCCGAGACTCCTCTCGCGATGGCGGAGCGGCATGTCGCTGAGGGCGAGGCCCGCGGCGCTCGCCAGGAAGCGGTCGTTGCGAAGCGGAGCCTCCAACATCATCCAAACGAGGCTGCGACGGCACGTCGTCTGTTGATGACTCTCCAAACCACGCTCGATCTCGCCCGGGACCATTTGCGGATTGAGCGGGAGAAAGCGGGCCCCGCCCAATCTCAAACCGAGACACGACCGCAGCTGGAAGTCCGGCTTTTTGCCGCCTTATTGTTCCCTGATAGCGGCGGCGGGGAGGGCAGGAGGAGCCTCGTTGAAGGTGGTGATGCGACGGATCGCAGCTGCGAGCTTCGTGGGCGCGCTGATGGAGTGGTACGACTTCTACGTCTTTGCAACGGCCTCCGCGCTGGCGTTCGGTCCTCTGTTCTTCCCCAGCAGCGATCCGCTGCTCAGCATCATGGCGTCGTTCGGTGCCTTCGCGTCCGGCTTTCTGGCCCGTCCAATCGGCGGGCTGATCTTTGGCGACATTGGCGATCGGATCGGCCGCAAGGCAAGCCTCATCGCCACGCTGGTGATCATCGGGACCGGGACGTTCCTGATCGGCCTGCTGCCGACCTTCGCGCGGGTGGGGATCTGGGCGCCGATCCTGCTGGTGATCCTGCGCGTCTTGCAGGGGATCGGGCTGGGTGGTGAGTACGCCGGGGCTAGCCTGATCACCATCGAGCACGCCCCGTCCGGGAGGCGCGGCTTCTGGGGCAGCCTTCCTCAGGCGGCCTCCCCGGGGGGGCTGCTGCTCTCGTCCTCGGTGTTCGGGGTGATCGCGTTACTGCCGCCCGGCGCGTTCATCGCCTGGGGCTGGCGCGTCCCGTTCCTGCTCAGCGCCGTCATGCTGGGGATCGGGCTCTATGTGCGGCTGCATATCGCAGAGACGCCGGAGTTCGAGGCGATCCGGGACCTTCGTCCCGAGCTGCCCATCGTCGACCTGCTGCGCACGCACCGGAGCGCCGCCCTGCTCGCGACCGGCGCGCGATTGGCGGAGACCGTGTCGGGCAACATGATCAAATCCTTCGGCCTGACCTACGCAACGGTCCAGCTTGGGCTGCCGCGCGCGGAGGCGCTCGGTGCGCTGGTCGCGACCTCCGGCGTGGGGCTGCTGGTGACGCCGCTCTATGGCGTGCTGGGCGACCGCTTCGGGCCCCGGGCGGTCTATATGGCCGGGGCCGGTTGCGCGGCGTTGCTGGCATTTCCCTTCTTCTGGGTACTGGAAGCGCGGACGGCCGCCGCGGTCTGGCTGGCTTTTGTGACAGCTTACAATCTCGGGCCGACGCTGATGCTCAGCGTGCAGGCAACATTTTTCACCACGCTGTTCCAAGCGCGGGTGCGCTACACCGGGCTGTCCGTGGCGTACCAGGTATCGGCGATCGTCGGCGGGTTCACGCCCCTGATCTCGCTGACGTTCCTGCAGCAGTCGAATGGGGCGCCTTGGGATGTGGCGACTTTCCTGGCGGCGGTGGCGGTGCTGTCGTTCGCCTGCGCTGCGTTGGTGAGGAGCGCCCCCTCCTGAGATCGGGCGCGCCGGCGGGGGTGGCACTTCGGGAGCCGATTCGTTCTGGGGTTGCCGGGTTGGTTTCGCCGCCGTGGCCGGGCGTTTGGTCTCGTTCGCCATTAGGCAGCCTCAGGATCGTTCGTTGACCCGTGCGGCTGCCACTTCCCAGAGTTGCCGCGGTTGTTCGGTGTGGTGGTAGCTTAAAAGCGCAAGCTGGACGGGGGGAGGAAGACGATGGCTCGTGTGCTCGCTTGGACAGGGCAGATACCAGTGCTGGCGGTGCTGGCTTTGGGTGTTCCCCATGCTCGCGCGGAGCAGCCGGTGCTCAAGGCGGCCCTGATCGCCTGCCCATCGGATAAGACCATCATCGGTGGCGTGAATGCCTGCGGGAAGATTTGGGCGCTCCGCTCGGGCGAGGCCGAACTCAGCACTGATGGCATGCTGCGCGTGACGCTGCACGGGCTGGTGCTGAACGACGCTTCGGTAGGCAAATTCAACGGCTCGCCCGATGGCGTGGACGCGGTGGCAGCTGCGCTCATCTGCGGCGGGAGCAATGCGGCCGGCCGCGCTGCTCATTCGATGCTCTTAGCTGCCTTCTAGGCCGAACTTCCTTCTTTCGGAGAGTGTGAAGTGGCAGGAACAGTAGGGACAGAAGCACGAGACTGGTCCCAAACGTAGCCATGTAATCCGGAAATTTGGACTTGTACTCGCGGCGGTGTTGTGCCAATGCGTTGCCATGTATATCGAAGCTGTTCCGAATCGGAACTCGCCTCCCGCCATTCTGCTGCGCGAGAGTTACCGCCAGGATGGCAAGGTCCGTAAGCGCACGATCTGCAACCTCTCCGATTGGCCCGCCGAGCACGTTGAAGGCCTGCGCGGTGTTCTCAAAGGCGGCGTTGTCATTCCGGCCGAGCGGGATGCGTTCACCATCACCCGCAGTCTGCCGCACGGGCACGTTGCAGCAGCGCTCGGGACTGCCCGCAAGATAGGGCTTGATCGGATGCTCGGCGATCGCGAGCGATACCGTGATCTTGCCCTCGCGCTGATGATCGGGCGCATTATCGAGCCGGCATCCAAGCTCGCCACCGCTCGTGCACTTTCCTCCGCCACGGCTGCATCGAGCCTTGGCGAAATGCTTGGCCTCGGTGAGGTCGACGAGGACGAACTCTATGCCGCACTGGACTGGCTGCTGGAACGCCAGCCTGCCATCGAGACAGCCTTAGCCAAGCGCCATCTCAGCGATGGCACACTGGTGTTATATGATGTCTCGTCAAGCTACATGGAAGGCCGCTGCTGCCCGCTCGCCCAGCGTGGCTACAGCCGCGACGGCAAGAAGGGCACGCTGCAAATCATATACGGCCTACTCTGCGCTCCCGATGGCTGTCCGATCGCCATCGAGGTGTTTGAGGGCGATACCGCCGATCCGATTACGCTTGCCAATCAGATCGAAAAGCTGAAGCGGCGGTTCCATCTCGACCACGTGGTCATGGTCGGTGACCGTGGCATGATCACCCAAGCACGCATCACCAATGACGTTAAATCGGCAGGCTTCGACTGGATCACGGCACTGCGCGCGCCGGCGATCAAGGCGTTGATGGAAACCGGCGCTTTGCAACTCTCGCTGTTCGATCAGCGCGACTTGGCCAGTATCACGGCGCCCGAATTTCCGGGTGAGCGCCTGATCGTTTGCCGTAATCCCGATCTCGCCGTCGAGCGCGCCCGCAAGCGGGAGGATCTGCTGGCCGCCACCGAACGTGACCTCTCCCGTATCCAGATCGCGGTCGCTCGCAAGCGCAATCCCCTCCGGGGCGCTGCGCGGATCGCACTCGCGGTTGGCGCGGTGATCAACAAGCACAAGGTAGGCAAGCATTTTGTCATCGAGATCACCGATACCGTCTTCAGCTTCGCCCGCAAGACCGCCGAGATCGTCGCTGAAGCAGCAACCGATGGCGTCTATGTCGTGCGCACCAGCCTGCCGGAAAGCGCGCTCGATGACACCACGACCGTGCGAAGCTACAAGTCGCTTGCGCTTGTGGAGCGGGCCTTTCGCTGCATCAAAACCGTCGATCTGCAGATCAGGCCTGTCCATCATTGGCTGGCAGACCGCGTGCGGGCCCACGTCTTCCTGTGCATGTTAGCCTACTACCTCGAATGGCATATGCGGACCTGCCTGGCGCCAATGCTGTTCGATGACGCCGATAGGGAAGCGGCCGAAGCCTTGCGAGACAGCGTAGTGTCGGAAGCGCAACGTTCCCCGGCTGCCATCGCCAAGCAGACCACAGGGCTCACCACGGACGGCCTGCCGGTGCATAGCTTCCGTTCATTGCTCGGCGATCTGGCAACCGTAGTGCGCAACACCATCACCACCGCGATCACACCGGACTATCGCCTTACCGTCGTCACAAGGCCAACACCGCTGCAGCAGAAGGCATTCAATCTCCTCGGCGTCAACTGTAGCCAGTAATCCACAGGTCGCGAGACAGAATGTATAGATGCTTCAGTAACTTGCGTGTCTCGAGGCTAGGAAGTTCGGATTAGAAGGGCAAGCGCAGCAACAACGCCGGCAAAAAAGCGCATAGGCAGGGCCTCAACGGGCAGTTTGGCGCGGGTCGAGGATGCGAATGAGCCGGGCACCGACTGGAAGATCGGACCACGCGCCACGCACCATGAACTCGGCAAGCACGCAGGTAGGAAACGCGTCGGCCGAGCCGCCGTTTCCAGAGCGGCTTAGCGTCTGCACCAACTCGCGCATGCCTGGGTTGTGTCCGATCAGCAGTACGCTGCGGACGGTCTCGGTTACATTTCTTAAAACCTCAATGATGCGCGCCTCCTCCGCAAGGTAGAGATCCTCGAGGGGTTCGGTCAGCGGCGTCTCTTCCCACGGCTCAAGCAGCTCCAGGGTCTCCAGTGTCCGACGGGACGGGGAGACGAGCACGAGATCGGGCGCCAAGCCAAATCCTTGCATCAGCCGGCGCATCGCTTTGGCCTGGCGGCGCCCGGTATCGTTGAGCGGCCGGTCCCGGTCGGCGACCCGGGCATCGTCGCGAGACGCCTTGGCATGCCGGAGGAGCAAAAGCTGGTGCATATTCCGATCCTGGCACGCAGCCCGGCAAACTTACAGGTCGATCCAGGAAAGATGACCACCTTTGCCGGCACCGGTATCGAGGAAGATGGCGGTACCGCCGAGGGCGCCCCGGCGGGTGTAAGGGCGGCCATCGGCGCTGCGCCGGTCGTGACCGCAATAAACGGTGAGGCCCGCCGGGATCCGATCCACCCAGCGGAGGCTCCGCTCCGGGTAGCCATCTCGCTGGATGCGGCCGGTTGGCTCGCCAAATAGAGCGCGGGCCACAGCTCCTTCGGGACGGGTGGTGCCGACGATGGGGGAGGGGCCGCGGAGCATATCGGTGTGGAAGCCCCCATGCACGAAAAGGATGTCGCCATGGCGGATCCAGGCGGGCGCACGTTCGATCTCCGCAAGTGCGCGGCCGCGCAGCTCGGGCGCAAGCTGGGCAAGAGTGGCGGCAAGTTCAGGTTCCATCCGAACGGGCCGCCCAGCAATCGCCCGGGCCAGCTTGTGTTCGTGATTGCCGAGCAGAAATAGGCCGCGCGCTTCGTCGATAACGCGGAACATGAGGGAAAGCACCGCAGCGCTGCCGGGGCCGTAATCTGTAAGGTCGCCAAGCTGAAGGATGAACCGGTCGGTTTCGACTGCATAGGCGAAGGCGGCGGCATCACCGTGCACGTCCCCAACTACGCGCAGTCTGACCCCGTGGGGGATAGTCAATTCGGTCACGGGGTTAAGATGCTACGTTGATCCAGCCGGGCAAGAGTATGCGGATTGTCTTCATGCAGCGCGGTTGGCATGTTGGCGGCCATGGGGGAAACGGTGCTGGCGCCAGCTAAGGCGGTCTGCGAGGTAGGGCCTTCGGCCTGGGCGCCGCTCGATCGCGGATTGCCCCTGCGCGGTGGACCTTCCCTACAGAAGGTGGTTTTGGCTGTGCTGGCCCACGTGGCGCTGCTGGCGGGGGTGATCTTGCTATCGCACCTGTTGGCCAAGAGGCCGCCGGAACCGGGCGAGATGGCAGTGAACTTGATATTTGCGCAGCCTGCTCCCGGTCCCGAGATGCCGGTTGCAACGGCCCCATCGCCGCGGGAGCATATGGAACCTGTGGTTCCCGCGCCTATCCCTGCTCCGGCACCTTCACCGCGCGAGCATGTTGACACGCTGGCTCCGCCCGTACCTGCGCCTATCACCCCCGCGCCCGTCCCCGCTCCGTCGCCGCCCCCTCCGCACGAGCTGACAACGGAGGTCCTGCCTTTGCCGCCGGTTGCTCCCCCTCCGCCGCGAACCGTGCAGCGCCGGGTTGTGGCGCGTCCGACGCTCAGTCGAGCGCCGGCGAACGTGGCCTCGGGGGCACCCGCCGCGGCTTCGCCGTCGGCGACGGCTTCTGTTGCGGGGGCGGCCGGGGCAACACTGGTGCCAGCACGGCCGGTAGCCGGCATGGAATCCGACCGGCCACCGGTCTATCCGGAGTTCCGCTCGACGGCGCGGACAGCACGGCAGGGTGATCCTGCGGGTGAGCGTGGCGCCGGACGGTGACCCGGTTCAGGTGGCTGTCGGGCATTCCAGCGGGTTCACCAGCCTGGATGATGCCGCGCTGGATGCGGTGCGGCGCTGGCGGTTTGTGCCTGCGATGCAGAACGGCCACCCGGTTCAGGCCATCGCGGAAGTCCCGATCCTGTTCCGGTTGGAAGAATAGGGCCGATGTCCACGCGGTTGGTTTGGCTGGATCGTGCGAGAATGACTAGGCGCCGGAGCCAAAGGCTACCATGCCCTTTGATGCTCCACGGCCCATTTGATCAGAGCGGCCGTGCTGTTCAAGTTGAGCTTGCTCTTGATCTGTGCGGCGATGTTTGCCGATGTCCTGTAGCTGATCTTTAGTTGGTCGGCGATTTCGGCCAGCGTCCTGCCCTGGCTGAGCAGATCGAGTACATCGCGTTCCTTGCTTGAGAGGTCACGTAGGGGATGGTTTGCCGCCTTGGCTGTCATTAGAGCCAACTTCTCGGCCATTGACGCGGTCAGGAAAATTCTGCCGTTGTTGATCCTCTCAATTGCCTGCAAGAGCATATCGGGATCGTCATTCTTCGTGAGATAACCCCGGGCTCCTGCCTCCAGTGCTCGTGCTGCAAACGCCGGATTGTCGTACATACTAAAGACTATGACTTTGGAGGCGCCCTTAAGCGCCAACAGAGATTCGAGGAGGTCGAGCCCATTGCCGTCTGGCAGCCGCAGGTCGACGACGACGATCTCCGGGGTGAATTCACCGGCCAGGCGCAAGCCGTCGGCGGCGTTGGTAGCCTCGTGCACTTCGGCTCCAGGCATGCCCTCGAGCAGGCGGCGGCAGCCAGCTCTAACGATGGGGTGATCCTCAATTAGAAGTATCCGCATGCATTGGCTCCAGGACTGCTGCTGGCTCTTGCTCCGGAATCCAGGCTTGAACGATCACACCGCTCGGATGCGTATTTGTGATCCTGAACGTACCGCCAAGTTGGCGAACACGCTCAGTCATCCCGAGCAATCCAAACCCGCAGCGGAAATTATCTGGCAAGCCCCTACCGTTGTCTTCCACTGAAAGAAGGAACCCCCGAGTTCTCGGTTGCTAACCGAAAACGGCCGTCATTCTCTGCCACGTTCCACTCAAGGCGGACCCTCACTGCCGATGCCTGTGCATGTCGGATGGAGTTCGTCGCAGCTTCCTGGACGATCCGATACAGTGTAAGGCTCGCGCCCTCACCAGGCTCCTCGAGGCCTGGAGGCATCGCCAGCGACCAGGTCATGTCCGGATAACGCGTTTGCCACGACGCGAGCAGTTGCTGCAGGGCTTCGCTCAAGCCCATCTGCTCGAGAACCAGCGGGCGCAATCGATCCAACATGCGACAATTCAGCTTCTGAATGTTATCGGCCAATTCGGTAATCGTATGTGCGTGCGCGCGAATTTGGAAATTGTTGTTTCCGTCCGCGGGAAGGCTTCTCAGCATGCATGCCGCCTCTGCCCGGATACCGAACAACGCCGGGCCGAATTCGTCGTGGAGTTCAGCGGCCAACTGCTTGCGCTCCTGTTCCTGCACAGAGAGCATCCTGTCGATCAGGCGGTGGTTGTCGGCGGTGACCAAGCGGAGCGATTGCGCCAGCCGATTGAATTGTTCCCCGATGCGGCGGAATTCCACCACGGGCATCGGTTCAATTGGCCGATAGTCCCCCTGCTCCAGGCGATCAAACCCATCGGCCAGAAGCTGGACGGGGCGGATCGAACGCCGCACTGTCCACAGAAGGGAGGCTACGATGAGAAGACACAGCGTGAAAAGTATACCGGAAAAGAGCTCCACCTCACCCACGATCTCTGCAATCTCATCGGCCGAACTCGAGCGCAGCCGGATCTCTCCGACAACGTCACCCCGGACATTTACTTGAAAGATGCGCTGTTGTGGCGGCGGTGCCAGGAGGCGCGCGAGCAACGGTCGCGACCGCGGCGGCTCCTCACCGATCCGAAGGTAACTTCCACGAAATAACGTGCCATCTGAAGGCACCAGTTCGAACTGGGCGTGGCGGACCTTTGGCAACACCTTTGCTAGCTGTTCGAAGGCAAGGGCGGGGCTGCTCGCAGCAGCGACGTTACGCAGTGACGTCAAGACGAGCTCGTCGCCGAGCTCCATTGCAGAGGTAACCTCAGCCGCAATCCGGGCCCGCGCATCCATCAGAACGACACCGACGGCCGCAACAAGGCCAGCCAACAGGATGACCGTCGGGATAAGCACCAACTGTCGGTGCAGTGATCGCGGTCGGCCCAGCGGCGGTGCGGCCGAATTCAACTCCTCCGACCCATTGGTCACATTGCATAGTGCGCCTCAGCTCGGCCACGCTTCCCTGTGTTCCCTCAGTATTGCCGCAATAAACAGCTTACCATGTCGCGACAAGAACACAACGCCGTTTCGGCTCCGGATGCAGAAAGTGCAAGTCATTCTGCACTTTTTGCGAAATTGGCCGCACTTATTGGGGATGGACGGGAGGGTACTGGCTCGATACATCTGAGTCCCGTTTCGACTTACTGCCGGCCGCGATAACAGTCGTGCTACCTCCTCATCGCACGGGCGCGGGCGCAGGGCCCCTTAGAAGCCACATGTAATTCGGGAGGAGAGTGGCGCTTGAGATATCTGGCCGCGCTATGTCTCTTGGGACTGCTCCTGCCGCGTCCGACCCACGCGCAGGCAACGAGCACGGCATCGCCACAGGGTACCGCTTCCACGCCAACCGCGAATCAGTCAGCACCGCCGGGATCACCTGGCCAAGGGTCCGAGGCGACCGAATTGCCGCAGGTGACGGTGATCGGAGCGACCCCGTTACTGGGTTCGGGGATGGAGCAGGCCAAGGTGCCTGCGCAGAGCCAGGTGTTCAACAGCAAGGACATTTCGCTGACCGGCCGGCCGCAGGCGTTACAGACGCTGCAGACGCAGTCGCAGGGCGTGAACTTGGATAACTCAGCGGGCAATCCCTTCCAGCCATCAGTGTTTTATCACGGGTTCGAGGCATCGCCGTTGCAGGGCACGCCCACTGGCATCGCCGTCTACGTGAATGGGGCGCGGTTCAATAACCCCTTTGGCGACACGGTGGATTGGAATCTGATTCCGGACATTGCGATCGAACGGATGAACCTGGAAGGCGCGAACCCGGTGTTCGGGTTGAACGCGCTGGGCGGCTCGCTGGCAGTGCAGATGAAGGATGGGTTCACCTACCACGGCGGCGAACTGGACGTTTTTGGCGGCTCCTTTGGTCAGATCTCTGGGGAGTCCGAGTACGGACGCCAGATCGGCAATACCGCCATTTATACCGCGGTTTCCGGACTGCACGAGAATGGCTGGCGCGATTACCAGCAATCTGGGCTGAAGCAGTTCTATGGCGACATCGGCTGGCGCACCGAGAGCGCCGAGGTGCATCTGAACGTCGATGCCGCGCAGACCAGCTTGAACGGGCCCGGCACGGTGCCGATAGAGCTCCTCCAGGCTGACCCAAGTGCGCAGTTCACCGGAGCGAACGAGATCAGCGACAACTACGTTCGGGTCAATCTGAATGGCAGCTTTGATATCACGGACACGACATCGATCCAGGCCGTGGCGTATTACGACAATCTGCTGGAGCGGGTGCTAAACGGGAATGGCTCACCGATCAGCCCGTGCCCGGACGGCACGCCGTTCCTGTGCGAGTCGCCGGGGATTGTAGCGACGACCCTGGCGGGGACACCAATCCCGACGTTCCTGGGAACAGAAGGAGTGTATGGCTCAGTCGCGGCGCAGACGACCAACACCAATGGCTATGGCGCGGCGGCGCAGGTAACGAACAGGAACCCGGTATTCGGACACCCGAATGTGTTTGTGGCCGGGTTCAGCTTCGACGGAGCGCAGACGACCTTCTCGGCTAATACCCAAGTATCCGGTTTGGACGTGCTGAGCCGGAATGCGGTCCCGCCATTTGTGGTTATTGATCTTGCGGACGGATCGATCGCGCCGGTGCGGGCGGGGATTACAAATGCCTATTATGGTGCGTATTTAACGGATACTCTGGATATCACGCCGCGGCTGTCCTCAACCGTGTCAGGCCGCTTCAATGCCGAGGAGATCAACATTAACGATCTTAACGGGACGGAGCCGGGGCTGACCGGCAACCATTACTACAGTCATGTCAATCCCGGGGTCGGGCTGACATTTAAAATCACGCCGCGCATATCATTATATGGCGGGTATTCGACATCCAACCGCGCACCAACTCCTGCAGAGCTGACCTGCTCCAATCCCTCGGCGCCGTGCAGCCTGGCGAATTTCTTCACGGGTGATCCGAATCTGAAGCAGCCGGTGGCACATACGATTGAGGTGGGTGTGCGCGGGCAGCTCGTGCCATATGATCATGCGCGGGTGACCTGGAACCTTAGTGCTTATCGGACAAATCTGGATGACGATATTATCTTTGCGCAGAGCGTGATACTGGGCACCGGGTTCTTTCAGAATGTCGGCTCGACCCGCCGGCAAGGCTTCGACATGGGCGCCCGGCTGACCACGCCGCGGTGGACTGCGTGGGTAAACTACTCTTACATCAATGCGACGTTTCAGAGCACCTTCGTCGTATCGAGCCCAAACAACCCTGCGGCCAATGCAGACGGCAACATTGTAGTGGTCCCGGGGGACCAGCTTCCAGGCATACCGTCGAATATCGTGAACTTCGGGGTACAGTACAACGTGACGGATAAGTGGACGGTGGGTACGACGGCGGTCGCGACCACCGGGCAGTATCTGTTCGGGGACGAGGCGAACCTGACCAAGCGGCTGCCCGGCTACTTCCTGCTGAACCTGAACACCAACTACCAGGTCACGCCGAAGGTGCAGTTATTTGCTCTGGTGCAGAATGCGTTCAACCAGACAAACTACACGTACGGCACTTTTTCGCCGACCACCTCGGTGCCGATTGTGCAGGTGCCTGGTGCAACGAATACGCGGAGCTACAACATCGGAGCGCCGATCGCCGCGTATGGCGGGTTGAAGGTGCTCTTCTAAGTCCCGAACAACGTCTCCCACCCGGCACAGATGACTCTCGGGAACTGCTCGGCTAGCCTTCGGTCCGAATTCGATGCAGGCTCTGGGGGTAAATACGGCAAATGACCGCATTTTCTCGATCGTTGGCCAAGAAGCTGGGCACCGTAGGGAGGCTGGCCGCAATCGCCGGGTTGGTTCTGCTGTCCGCAGCGGCTGCTCACGCCGCCGAACCGTTGCATATCGAGGGTGGCACGGTCGCCGATGTCACGCCCAATGAAAACGGGGTCCGCGCCTTTCTCGGCCTTCCCTACGCCGCTCCGCCGGTGGGCGATCTTCGCTGGCGCAGTCCGCAGCCGGTCAGGCCGTGGCAAGGCGACCGTGAAGCGATCCAGGTCGGGCCCCGCTGCATGCAGACATCTCGACTCGGCAATATCGATCCACAAAATCCGCGCATGAGCGAGGATTGCCTGTATCTGAACGTGTGGACGCCGGCGAAATCGGCCGACGAGAAGTTGCCGGTGATGGTTTGGATATATGGCGGCAGCTTCAATGTCGGGTCAGGCTCAGAGCCGTGGTACAACGGCGCCAATCTCGCCAGGAAGGGCGTGATCGTAGTTACGCTGAACTACCGCGTGGACGTGTTCGGCTTCCTCGCCCACCCTGAACTGACCGCGGAAAGCGAACACCACGCATCCGGCAATTACGGCTTGCAGGACCAGGCTGCGGCGCTTGGTTGGGTGAAGCGCAACATCGCGGCTTTCGGTGGCGATCCGGCGCGCGTAACGATTTTCGGCAAATCGGCCGGGTCATTGTCTGTCAGCGCCCTGATGGCCTCACCTCTCGGCCGCGGGCTGTTTGCGCGCGCAATCGGCGAGAGCGGAGCGATGCTTTATCCCGACAAGTCTCCTTTTGCCTTGCCGTCGCTGGATAAGGCCGAACAGAGCGGCATGAAAGTTGCCGCTCTGTTGGGTGCGCATTCCATCGCTGAGTTGCGGGCTAAACCAGCCAGTGATGTCCTGGATGCGGTGGCTAAGAATGCCAAGTCGGTGGGCGCAGCACGCTTGCCAATCATTGATGGTTACGTGCTGCGAGAGAATGTAGTGGCGCTGTTTTCAAGCGGCCGGCAGAACGACGTTCCGCTTCTGGCCGGCTCCAACGCCGATGAGGGCACGCTGTTTGCCGGCCGTGTGCCGACCCCGACGCCGGAGAAGTACACCGAGACTCTGCAAAAGTTCTTCGGCAATCAGGCCGATGCAGTGCTGAAGATTTTTCCCGATACCACGCCAGATCAAACGAAGGCATCGTTCGCGCAGCTTCTGGGGGACGAGCTAATCTCGTACCCAACCGGGCTTTGGGATGAGTTGCAGGCCAGGACCGGCAAGGCCCCAGTGTATCGCTATTCCTTTGAGTTGCGTCCGCCAGCGCCCGAAACCTCACTTACGCCGCTGGCCGCAGCAGGCGTCTTCCATACCGCCGAAATCCTTTACGTATTCGATAATCTGCAGGTGCGGAACTGGAATTGGCGGCCGGAGGATCGGAGGATGGCCGAGCTATTATCTACCTATTGGACCAACTTCGCCAAGAGTGACGACCCGAACGGGCCCGGCCTGCCGCAATGGCCGGTATTTGCCGGCGCGAACGGCTCGGTGATGCGCCTCGGGACGCAGCCAGTGGCTGGACCCGATCCGCACCTCGCGCGCTATCAAGCGCTGAACGAATTTTACTTTGGAAAGGCGCAGTAGCCGGAAACTCGATCCCTCGGGGCGCCTTGGCGCGCAGGAGACGGTCGCATCGGCTAATCCAATAACGAAGAACTTCGTGGTGAGACGTGCTCGTTGCAGATCATGCCGTCGTCAAAGGGGCGTATTGGTCGAGCAGTTGCAGAATCTCGTCTCGGCTCACATCGGGAATTCCGAGCAGCGCCTCATCTATGCCCGCCTCACGATACTCGGCGAGCGCTGTTTCGTTCGCCGGAGCGCCAAACACTGAGATCGACAGGGACTTAGGGTCCCGCTGCTTTTGTTCGGCCATTCGCCGCAAGCGGTCGATGGCGCCCTTGGGAGTGAAGCCGGCAACGGTCCGCGGAATCCACCCATCACAATATTCGACGACACGCCGCAACGTATATTCACTCTCGCCACCCAGAAGGATGCGGGGGTGTGGATGCTGCGCCGGTTTCGGCCACGACCATACAGGGTCGAAATTGACGAACTCGCCGTGGAACGACGCCTCCTCCTGAGTCCATAGTGCCTTCATTGCGAGAATGCGTTCCCGCATCAGCCTGAAGCGGGTGTCGTATCGAACACCATGATTTTCCATCTCTTCGACGTTCCAGCCGCCGCCGATCCCAAAAATGAACCGTCCGCCTGACAATTGGTCGAGGCTGGCGACGCACTTCGCGGTGACTATCGGGTCGTGCTCCGGGATCAGGCAGACCCCCGTGCCGACCAGCAGTTTTTTTGTTGCGGCTGCGGCAAACGAGAGCGCGACGAACGGATCGTGGATGTGCGCGTAGCTTGCGGTTCGATGAATGTTGCCACCGTGCGGGAGAGGAGTTCGCCGGCTGGTTGGGATATGGGTGTGCTCCGGCACATAGAGAGAGGCGAAACCACGGCTTTCGAGTTCACGCGCGAGCTCGCCGATCCCGATCCCGTAGTCGGGGTTGAAATAAAAAGCACCAAGCCGCATGGCTGCTGCCTCCGCGCCCAGTGGATGCTGGCTCAAGCTGACACAGTTACGCTATTTGGCCATCGCTAAGTCACTATTACCCAAAAGTAAGCGCGACTCCATCAGGGCCAGGGCGAGGCCACTGTCCCGCGGTGTGCGGATCAGCCCCACGCGGCGAGGATCTCGGCGGACGTTGCTGTCTCGATCTGCTGGCCGAAACGCTGGCGGTAGAGCGTCAGCAGCGCGTCATGCGTAGTATCCGACGAACTGCAGATGGCATCCGTCGGAACCACGACGCGATAGCCGTGATCCACGGTGCCGAGGACAGCGGCCAGCACGCATACATCGGTCTCGGCGCCAGTGATGACCAATGCGAGCGGATTGCGCTCCGCCAGGGCACGGTCAAAATTCGGGGTACCCCACGGAGAGTAGGTGCGCTTCCCGAACACCTGAGCTGGCGGGCATAGCGCCTCAAGTTCAGGAACGAGCTCGAATAGCGTGGGTCCGGCGCGGTCCAGGGTTAGCTCAGCCCAGCGTTGATAATACCGGCGCCAGGCACCCCGGGCCTGCTCTGGGGTATGGGGCGGGAGGAAGCGGGTGAAGATGGTTTGCTCGGCGTGGGCGCGAGCGATCCGAAGCACGACGGGCAGCACCCGGGGCAGCCAGGGGGTTCTCCAGGGGGTGTCTTCGGCGAACACGCGCTGCATGTCGATGCAGAGGTGAAGCGTGTTCGCAGGTAGGGGGCCGTACGGGAGCATGGACGATGGGAACGCCCCGGGCGGGACTTTGTTCCGGGTTCTCCGTGTGGTGCCGCCACACAGCCGCCGCTAAACTCCGCCGTAAGGCACCTCCGGAGCTCGACAATGGACGGACTGCACCGCTACCCCCTCCCGCGCCGCGGCTTCATGATGAGCTCTCTCATCAGCGGCTTTACCCTTGCGACAACCCGTGTTGACGCGCAGGCCATCCACACCGACATCACCGGCCTCCACGTCGCCGAGGCGAAAATCCCGACTTCAGACGGCGACCTTCCCGCCTACATCGCGCAGCCCGCCACTGGCGGTCCCTTTCCCATCATCCTGGTCGTCGAGGAAATCTTCGGCGTCCACGAATACATCCGCGACGTTTGCCGCCGCTTCGCCAAACAGGGCTACCTCGCCGTCGCCGCTGAGTATTACGCCCGTGTCGGCGACCTCTCGAAAATCACCAACGTGCACGAGCTCCTGGCAATCGTCGCCAAGGCACCCGATGCGCAGATGATGTCTGACATGGACTCCGTCGCCACCTGGGCCGCCACCAATGGCGGCGATGGCAACCGCCTCGGCATCAACGGCTTCTGCCGTGGTGGCCGCCAAACCTGGCTCTACGCCGCCCACAGCAACCGCCTGAAAGCTGCGGTATCCTGGTACGGTATCCTCGACGGCAAGCCCACCGCCAATGACCCCAGGACGGTCCTCGACATCATCCCCCTCGTCAAATGCCCCGTTCTCGGCCTCTACGGCGGAGAGGACGCCGCCAATCCCGTGAACCAGATCAGGGAAGCCCAGGCGGAAGCAAAACAAGCCCACGTGCCGGTCGAGATCATCATTTACCCAGATGCCCCGCACGGCTTCCACGCCGACTACCGCCCCAGCTACCGCCCGGAAGACGCCAAGGACGGCTGGGCCCACGCCCTGGCCTGGTTCCGCAAATACGGGGTCGCCTAGAACGAGAGGGACGTGCATGAGGAATGGTCTTAGCCGACGCGGGATTGCCGCTGGTGCGGCGTTGCTTCCGGCTGCCGCGGTGATATCGAGCGCGCACGCCCAGGGTGCTGCCGAGAGTACGCTAGCGCGGATTCAACGCACGAAGGTGCTGCGGATCGCGGCGTTACCTGGTCAGTTGCCCTATTTCAACAAGGATATCGTCAACGGCAAATGGAGCGGGTCGTGCATAGAAATGGCGAACAGCATCGCCCAGGTCTTCGGGGCGAAGCTGGACTATGTCGAAGCGACCTATGGCACGTCGGTGCTCGATTTGCAGACCAACAAGGTGGATCTGGCGTTTGCTTTGAATCCCACGCCGCAGCGCGCGCTATCGATCGGGTTTACGCACCCGATGATCATTCACCCGTTTGGCTGCCTGGCGAAGCACGGGCTTAATCCGACGAAATGGGACGATCTTAATAATCCGGATTTGCGGGTGTCGTTCGATATCGGGTCGTTGCACGAGACGCTTTCGCGGCGGTTTGCTCCGAAGGCGCAGCACGTGGGTTTCCCGAATACCGATCAGGCGATTCTGGCGCTGCAGACCGGGCGGGTCGATGTGGTTATCCTGGCAGCGCTCCTGGGTCTTGGGGCGATCGGCAGGAACCCGTCGCTGGCGCCGTGGCATCTGCTGGGTGATCCGGTGATCGCGTTACCGTCGTGCTTCGGGATTCAGCCGCAGGAACAGTACGGGGGATTCGCGACGGTGCTGAATGCGTGGCTGGATTACAACCGTGGCATCGGGCAGATTCGGGAATGGCTGATCGACGGGCTGGCGCAGGAAGGGGTCAAACGGGAGCAGATACCGCCAAATCTGACGTTCTGAATGATGGCGGCTTTTTACGGAGGGCTGCAGAGTAGAGGAAGTTCAGGCGGGGCTGATGCATTATCAGTGGAATTTCAGCTTTTTCGCTCAGGACCTGGCCGCTGTTATGGCGTGGCACGCTGGTGACGATCGCGTTTACCATCGGTACGGTGTTCCTGGGGCTGGTGATCGGGTTGCTGATTGGCCTGGGGAGGCTGACGAAATGGAAGGTGCTCAACTGGCCATTGATCGGACTGATTGAGGCGTTCCGGTGCACACCCCTGTTGGTACAGCTCGTATGGTTTTATTATGCACTGCCGGTTTTGCTGAATATTCAAATGCCGGCAATGGCAGCCGCGGCCATGACGCTGTCGCTGTACACCGGTGTATTCTATGCGGAGATTTTCCGCGGCGGGATTATCTCGATCGAGCAGGGGCAGTGGGATGCGGCGCGGGCACTGGGGTTGCATTGGTGGTACGTGATGCGGCTGGTGATCCTGCCGCAGGCTGTGCGCCGGATGGTGCCGCCGTTTGTCAATCAATCGGTAATCTTACTGTGTCATAAATTCCTGCGCGACGTAATGCGCTGGCAGCAAGGGCAGCGCGGGAGAGTTTGCACCAATGCATGAGCGATCGCGATACGGACCGTGGCAATGGAGTTGAAGACATGGCGCTCAGGCCTGACTGGGGGACCCACGGGGTCGGTAACTGCGGGGTAGAGAAGGCATTTGGAAGATCCGGGCTCGAGGTTCTCCTGAGGGGGGAATCGCACTCCGTTCCGAGATCAGGAAGCCGTAGGCTGCGATCGTCAGCGTGGCGTGATGATGAAAGCCACGCCAGCCGCGTCCTTCATAGTGGCCGAGCCCAAGCTCCTGCTTCAATTCCTGATAGTCGCGCTCAATCCGCCAGCGCAGTTTGGCCAGATTGACCAGATTCCGCAGCGGCATATCGGCCGAGAGCGTCGACAACCAATATTTAGTTGGCTCTGTCTCTCCCTTCGGCCATTCGATCAAGCACCATTCTTCCGGTCTCGGGCTGGTGCGATAATAGTCACGATGCGCGGGCCGCACCCGTACCGCAGCAAAACGAGACGTCAGCCTGGCGTTGCTGCCTTCGCGCCAAGTGACGCTGTGCCACTGCTGTTTCGGCAACCTCAGTGCCAATTCCTTGACAGACACCGGCTTATGCTTCGCATCGCGTCGCACCAGCTTCGGCGGGCGCCCATTTCCGCTCCAGCGTTTCGGTCGCTTCGGCGCCGTGCCCGGAGCCCAGACGCTGGTGGAAGAGGGAATGCCGGCGACATAGCGCAAGCCAAGTTCGGTGATGCCATCGCGGAACTCGGTATCGACGCCATAGCCTGCATCCATCAGCAGAGTCGCCGGTGGCACGCCGGCCAGCAGCGCCGATTGGATCTGCCCCAGGGCGATCTGTGGTTTGGTCTGGAACGCAATGTCATCGGGAATGCCTGTCTTGGCGCGTCGGGCCACGTCATTGGCCCACACTTCCGGCAGATACAGCCGGTACGCGATCGGCAGGCTGGCGTGGTCGTTGGCGATTGACAAACTCACCGCGACCTGGCAATTATCCTGCTTGCCGAGCTGACCGCAATACTGCCTCGCGACGCCAACCGAATGCGTCCCCTTCTTGGGAAATGCGGTATCGTCGATAATCCATGCACGGATCGCGTCGTGCTGCTCGATGGAGGGTAACACTTGCTGACGCACGACGTTGAGCACCGCCTCGTCCGACCAGTCGGCTTTGGCGACAAGATGATGCAGCGATTGGTGCGTCGCCTGCACCCGTGCCGGTGCTACACGGGCGGCCATCGGTTCGATGCTCTTCCGCGGGCCGGGCAACACCAAACCAGTACAGTAAGAGTGGAACGGCGCCGCTCGGTCGGCGTGTCCGAGCGTCGCTGTCAGTGCCTCCACGTAGGCCGCGAATCGTGATTCGCTGCCGTGTCTGTCGGATTCGAGACCCACACTCCGCCTCCGCGAGTGAGAATCTCCATCCGTACATAACGAGGATCGAATCGTACAAGGGGATTTTTATGACACAGTAAGAGTAACACAGTTGAAGAATACTTCACTGGTTTCGACGATCGCCGTGCCCGATCTGTTGTACCAGGGAACGGTGGTTACCGAGACGACGTATCGTCCGCTGGAGGTTTATACGGTGGTTGCGCTGATATATTTCGCACTGCTGTTCCCTTCGACGATGCTGGCTCAGTGGTATGAGCGGCGGCTCGCAAAGGGACACTGATGGCGATCCGACATGGTTCTCCGCTAGAAGTGCTCAGGGCATTTTTTCGCCTTGGCCTGACGTCGTTTGGTGGACCGGTGGCGCATATCGGTTACTTCCGTGCCGAATTCGTCGAACGGCGCCGGTGGGTTAGCGAGCAGGGGTTCGCTGATTTGTTCGCGTTGTGCCAGTTCATGCCGGGACCGGCTTCGAGTCAGCTCGGGATGGCGCTTGGGCTGCTGCGCGCGGGACCACTCGGGATGTTGTGCGCATGGATCGGGTTCACGCTGCCCTCGGCGCTGCTGATGGCAGGGTTTGCGTACGGCATCGGGTCTGTCGGCAACATTGCTCACGCGCGCTGGCTGGAAGGACTGAAACTGGTTGCGGTGGCGGTGGTGTCGCAGGCGGTATGGAACATGGCGCGCAGCCTGTGCCCAGACCGGGAGCGCGCTACGCTGGCGGTTGTGGCGGCGCTGATATGCCTGGTGCATTTCGGAGTGGCGAGCGAAATCGGTGCGATTCTGCTCGGTGCCGCGGCGGGGCTGGCAGTACTGAAGCGGCCGCGCGTGGAAGACGCCCCGCAGGAGCCGGAGTTTGCGGCGAACGTGCCCCGTACGGTCGCGTTGCTGCTGCTGGCGGCATTCATTGTGCTGCTGCTTCTGGTCCCGGTGGCCACGTCGCACGGGAACCCCGGAGTTCAGATGATGGCGGCGTTTTACCGGGCCGGGGCGCTGGTGTTCGGCGGAGGGCACGTGGTTCTACCCTTGCTGCAGTCAGCCGTGGTGCCGCCGGGCTGGGTGTCCAATAACACATTCCTGGCCGGGTATGGGGCGGCTCAGGCCTTGCCGGGTCCGCTGTTTACGTTTGCCGCATTTCTCGGAGCGTCGATGCGTCAGGCGCCAACGGGGTGGCTTGGAGCATCGCTGGCAACGATTGCGATCTTCTTCCCGTCGTTTCTGCTGGTTGGGGGGCTGCTGCCGTTCTGGGACACGTTGCGGCAGCGGCCGGCGGTTCAATCGGCGCTGCGCGGGGTGAACGCGGCGGTGGTTGGTATCCTGCTGGCTGCGCTGTATGCCGTTATGTGGGCTCCAGCGGTGACGTCGCCGGCGAGCTTCGGCCTAATGCTGGCCGCGTTTCTGCTGCTGGTGGGATGGGCGGTGCCCCTGTGGGCGGTGGTGCTGCTAGGGGCGGGGGTAGCGCAGGCGGTTCTGTAACGAGGAAACCGCGCTCCTCAATCACCTCTCCCGCTCTGCGGGAGAGGCCTGTCCCGGACTTGATCCAGGATCGGCGCGCGCAGCGCGCCCGGTGAGGGTGCCTCGGGTCCGGACACCTTGAAAGAGCCCTACGCGCTTCGTCTGGTCAACCCGCTGCCGGCAGCAGCGAGCACCGCGATGATGACAGCGCCTTGCACCATATCCTGCACCCCGCCGGGCAGGCCCGCGATCTGCATTGTCGTCACGATCAGTATCAGCAAGATGGAGCCGAGCAGCGTGCCGAGCGCGGTTGCGCTGCCGCCGAAAATAAGCGTGCCGCCGACCACAACGGCGCCGACCGATTGCAACAGATATGGACGTCCCATCTCTAGGAATGCGCCGCCGGTGTGTGCTGAGAGCAGCGCACCATCGATGGCCGCGAGCACACCGCTGATAATGAACGCGATGGTCGTGACGCGTGCGACACGCGCTCCGGCCAGATCGGCGGCGGTGGCGTTCTGACCGACGGCCATCAGGCATCGTCCGTAACCGCTGCGGCCGATCAGCGTTGCCGCAAGCGCGGTGATGATAAGCGCCAGCAGCAGGATCACCGGCACGTTGGCGATGCGGGATGTAGCGAGGGCCTGCAGCGCGGGGCTGATTCCGAACGTAACGAAGCCGCGGTTTGCGAGCAGTGACGCAGTTTCCAGCACATATCCGACGGCGAGTGTTGCGATGATGGCGGGAATGCGTAGGAACAGGATGAGTGCTGCGTTAAGGGCCCCGGTTGTCACGCCAACGGCGAGGACCACCGGGATGGCACGCAGCAGACCGATGTTCGTTCCATGGGAAAATATCATGGTCAGGAAGGCAGCAAGCGTGACGATGCCGGGGATTGATAGATCAACGTTTCCGCCACCGGTCGAGATAGCAAACATCTGCCCGATCGCAACTATTGTCAGAAAGGAAGCCGAGATCGCCACCCCAGAGAGGCTGGTGAGGCTGAAGCGGGAAGTAAGAACGGAAAGCGCCGCCCACAGCAGCAGCACGCCAAGCCCGGCCCAGGACCACCGATGCGCGCGAAGCCAGCTCATCGCAAGGCCACCCGAAGCATGAGAATGCCGATAAGTAGTCCACCCTGGACCGCGGCGTTGAAATCCGTGCTGACGTTCATAAACCCGAGCAGACTGCCGATGAGCGACAACGTGATGGCGCCGCAAACCACGCCGACCGGGGCGATGCGCCCGCCCGCAAGCTCCGAGCCGCCGATCACGGCCGCGGCAATTCCAAGCAACGTGTACGAAGCCCCCGCGTTGACGTCGGATGCGGTGTTCACGGCAGTGAGCGCCAGGCCTGCAAACATGGTGAAGGCGGCCGCGATAGTGTAGCGGATCATCGCCGCTCTCAGCGGTGACCAGCCGCTTTGCACCATCGCGCGCGGATTAGCGCCGAACCCGCGCAGCACCACGCCAAGGCGGCCCGCGTTCAGGGCGGCGCCAATCACGGCAGCCAGCAGCACTACAATGATCGAGGCGGGAAGGCCAAACAAGTGGAACGCAGCAGCGGCGGAGAGCCAGCCGGGCGCGCTGCCACCGGGCGTCGGTTGCAGGGCGTATCCGATGCCGCTCCAGATAAACGAGGCGCCCAGGGTGACAACAATCGCGGGAATACCGCGGGCCTGGATCAGCAGGCCCATTAACGCATAGGCCAGCAGACCGGCGATCAGGGTAGCGGCGCCCAAAAACGGCGCACTCACAAGGAAAGTTGCGCTGAGCACATTCGAGAGGCCAGCGAATGCACCGATGCCGAGATCAATTTCACTGCCGCCGATGACAAACATCTGGCCGAGCGCGACCAGGACCAGCGGCACCGCGGCACTGAGCAGGAGATCGATGCCGAACAGGGTTGCGGCGCTGTGATTGAGCAGCGCGATGATGCCAAACATTAGCGCGGTGGTGAGGAAGGGCAGCAGACGGAACAGGAATCCATGTCGAGTTGCCGCATGCCTCGTCGCGGACACAGACGTGGCGGCGATGCGTTCGGCGAAGGCCGCGTTGACGATGGCGTCTTCGCTGATCTCGGCGCCGCTCAGAACACGGCGGGCCTGACCTGCGTCGAACAGCAGGACGCGGTCGCATTCGAGAAATTCAATAGTTTCCGAGCTGTGCCAGATAATCAGCTTGCCGGCCTCGGCAGCGGAGCGGATCAGACGGTAGAACTCGCTCTTGACAGCAACATCCACCCCGCGGGTCGGGTCATCGAGTACAGACGATCTCGGCGTCCTGGACAAGCGCCCGGGCCATCAGGACTTTTTGCTGATTGCCGCCGGAGAGCTCCAGGATGTTGGCAGCGCGTCGTTGCGGATCGAGCTGCACCGCATCCAGCAGAGGCCCCGCTAGCTCCTGCTCTGCCCGAGGACGGAGCCAATTCAGCATCGGACCAGCGGCGATGCGGCCGATCGTGGTATTGGCAATGACGCTCCAGAGGAGGAATACGCCTTCCCGGACGCGATCGCCCGAGACAAAGGCGGTGCTGCCGCGGCAGGTGACGCCGTGCGTGCGGCGGCCACGGGAGCTTGCGTGCAAAGCGTGCAGAAACGGGCGCTGGCCGCTCCCCTCCAGGCCGGCGACGCCGATGATTTCGCCCGCATAGAGAGTAACCGGTGAGGCGGCGAAGGGAGCGGTGACTTCCACGAATGCGCGCGTGGTTTGCGCGGCCTGCTGGCGTCCTAGGTGCCGCGCCGGCGCAATATCGCGGGCCAACTCGCCGGCCATGGCCGCGATCATGCGCGGGATGTCCGTGAGGCGCGCAGCTTGATCGAGAACCAGACGGCCGTTGCGCATGGCCAGCACACGATCGGCAACGGCGGCCACCTCAGTCAGCTTATGGCTGATGAAGATGACGACGACACCGGTCTCAGCGCGTGCCCTGACAAAGCGCTGCAGTTCTGCGCTGCGGCGCGCGTCAAGAGAGGAGGTCGGCTCATCCAATATCAGTACGCGGAGATTTGGATCACTCGCAGCGCGTGCGATCTCCGTCATCTGACGCTGAGGGATCGCGAGGTCCGCGACCGGGTGGCGGACGTCGATGCCGTGTTCGGCAAAGATGGCGCCTATGCTCTGTTCGGCGAACCTTTCATAATGGGGACGCCAGAGCATGCCGCGCATCCGGTTCGGCTGCTCGATGTAGAAGTTCTCCGCAACGGTAAGGCTGTCACAGAGCGAAAGTTCCTGGTGTACGATGCGGATACCATGCTGGCGCGCCCGATGCGGAGAAAAGCGCTCCAGGTCCACCGCTGTACCGGCGATGTGCAACGCTCCACGATCCGGGAAGGTGATGCCGGCAAGGATGCGCATGAGCGTGCTCTTGCCGGCGCCATTCGCGCCGATCAGCCCGACAATTTCGCCGGGCTGGATGGCGAAGCTCAGATCTTCGTTGGCGCGCGTCGGTCCGTAGGTTTTAAAGATGCCGTCCAGCCGGAGCGCCGGCACCGCGCCCTGGCCGGCGGCTCGCTGCTGTTCTTTGACCAGCGTGGCGCCCAGCATTTCGGAGCTATTTCTGGTTCAGCAGATGCTGCTTTACCCATTCATTGCTGTAGGTCGGGCTGACGATCGTGCCGGGTTTCATGTTGGCGTATTCGCCGAGGTTCTGCTGAGTTACCGTCGCAACCGGCATGATCATATAGTTCGGTGCCTTGGCACCGTTCACTATATCCAGAGCAAGCCAGAAGGCGGCGCCTCCGATGCCCGGTGTCGTATTCATCGAAATCGTCTTATACCCATTCTCCTTCCCCTGCTCTGCCCACCAATGTATGAAATTCGAGCTGCCCCCGCCGCTGATCACCGGGGGATGATCTTTGTATGGACCACCGAACTGCTCGAACGCCTGAGCGATACCATAGTCATCGCCGCCGCCTTGTGCCAGCACCGCGCTGACAGGCGGCAAACTGGGCAGCACGTTGGCGACAGCAGCTTGTGCCACAGACCCGGTGGCCTGCCCGTATACGGTCGCGACTACCTTGACGTTGGGATAACTCTTAAGGGTGTTGATCTGGGATTCGTACATGTCATGATCGGGGGCAGAACCCTTTACGCCACGCACGACAATAATGTTGCCTTTATCACCGACGAGCTTAAGCACGTCCTTCGTTAACTGCGCTTGATATTGAGTGAAGTCGAAGTTCAGCTTGTAGGCGCACGGGGCACTCACGATTGAGTCGAATGCGATGACCTTGATGCGGGCAGCGCACGCCTTCTGGATGATGCCGTTCAGCGCGGTATTCGATGCGGCATCGATGGCAATGGCGTTGACGTGCTTGAGGATCAGATCGCTGAGCTGTGACATTTGCTGGTTAACCGACCCGTCACCATTCAGCACAACATAATCCGATATCTCCCCCTTAGCCTTGGCCTGCTCCGCAGCAGCCGTGAAGGCCTCGACCATCTGATGGCGCCAGGTATTACCGTAGTAGGCGTTTGACAGCGCGATCACCGGCGCCGGGTCGGCGGCGTGCGCGAGACCGGCGGTGAGCGTGACTGCGGCAAGGCCAAGCAAAAAGTGCCGTGTCGATTGGAACATCGCTTCATCCTCCAGTAAGTTGCTGGCTTGATCTTCGCAAGCTAGCATGCCATCGACCTTTCATACCATCAAGGTTGCCCGGATGGATATCGCGCCCGTACAGCGCCGGCGGCTGTATCAGGAAGTCGCGGATCGGCTGGAGTCGCTGATCCGCCGCGGCGAACTGCCGGAAGGCGGCTCGCTTCCGTCGGAGCGCGAGCTGATGGAACGGTTTGCCGTGGGACGGCCGGCGATCCGCGAAGCGTTGCTGTCGCTACAGCAGAAGGGGCTGATTGCGATCGGCAATGGTGAGCGGGCGCGGGTGATTGCACCGGATGCAGAGCGGCTGATCGGAGCACTATCCAGCGCGGCGGGTGTTTATTTGGTGCAAGAAGCGGGGGTGCGGCAGTTTCAGGCAGCGCGCAGGCTGTTTGAGGGGGCGACTGCGCGGCAGGCGGCACGGATCGCGACGGCGAGCGACGTTCGGCGCATTGGCGAAGCGCTGCGCAAGAACAGGCAGGCGAGGGGGGACTTGAAGGCGTTTCGGGAAAGCGACATCGAGTTTCATCTGCAGATTGTGCGCACCGTCGCCAATCCGCTGCTGACGGGCGTGCACCGGGCGCTGACCGGGTGGCTTGCTGAACAACGGAACGTGTCGTTGCGGGCGCGCGGTGCGGAGGCAACGGCGTTTGCGTTTCATCAACGAATATTTGCGGCAATCGCGGGGCATGATCCGGATGCGGCGGAGGCGGAGATGCACGCGCATCTGGATGCGGTCACCGAGCTTTATTGGCAGCAGGCGAATCGAGAAGGCCCGAGGGCCGAGGCATCAGCTTGAAGCAGATGATGATTGAAAACGGCGCATCATATTCACCTCTCCCGCTTTGCGGGAGAGGTCGGCGCGGAGCAAGCCGCGCCGGGTGAGGGTGGCGCGGTTCCAGTCAGCCTCAACCTGCCTTAGCTCTTCTTCTGTTCGCCCTTTTCATTGAACTGGGCGAGATAAGCTATCACGTCGTTTACCTGCGTCTCATTCGGCAAACCCGGAAAAACCATTTTGGTTCCAGGCACGACTTTCTGCGGGCCTGACAGCCACTTTTGCAGATCCGGAACTGTCCATACCTTGAACGGGGCGTTCTTGAGTGCGTCGGAAAACTCATAGCCCCCCCGATCAGATGCGACCTTACTACCGATCACGCCGTTGAGCTCCGGTCCCACGACGTTCTGCGCATTCGGACCGATCTGATGGCAGGCACTGCAGATGGCGAAAGCGGTTTTGCCAGCTTCCGCATTGCCGGTGACCGCCGCGTTGTTCTGCGCCAAGGCGGGGCCCGCCATCAGCACCGCGGTTGCAAAGAACAAGCCAGCCGAGACGCAGTGCCGCCGCATCGTTCCTCCTCCACCAAAAATGTTTCCGGCGTGTTGGGGGAGTTGGGGCGTCGTGTCAACTGCGCTCTGGCCGGGCGGAGCCCTCGGAGCTCCGCGTGGCAACAATCAGCCCTGAGAATTCGTCTTTTGCGACATGGTCTTATGCGGTGCCGCGCCGGCTTCGGTGCCGCGCTTTGCCGGCGTGCCCGGGGCTCCTGCACCGGTTGCACCGGCCGAAGACCAGTTCTGCTTCGGAACGGCGATATTTGGCATTGTGGAGCTACCGGCGGCCGGTCCTGAGGTCACCCCCGTTCCTGCCGTGTTCCCGGCTGCGAACGCCGCGGGGCAGACCGCTAGGACAATTGCGGCCGCGAATGCGGCAAGCGTGATGTGTCTCATTGGCGCATCCTTCTGTTCGTCGCGGCAGCATCATGCGTGACCGCGGAAACCGGAGGAGGAACGCCGCGCGTTGCAGGTGGTCGTGACATTGCGCACCGTGTTTGGGCGGCTCAGGATGATCGGATAGGGTAGCGGCACCATTGGGAGGATGCCGGATGAGGTCTCTGCTAATTCCCGGGCTTGTCCTGATACTTTTGCCGCTCCGAGTGAGCGGTGCCGCGACCGCGGTGGGTCCGCAGGCCGCGATTGGATCCGCGCCGCCTCCGGCGACAAACGACTATCCGACGGCCGCACGTGCCGATTATGTTTTCGCCTGCATGAACGAAAATGGCGGCACCGAGGAGGCGCTGCAGAAATGCTCCTGTGCCATCGACGTAATCGCGTCGTTGCTGCCATATAAGAACTACGAACAGGCTGATACCGTGCTCCGGATGCAGCGCACAACCGGGTATCTGGCCGACGAATTTCGAACCGACGTGGCGAAAACCATGGTGCGCCGCCTGTGGGAATCGCAGGCTGAAGCCACGGTGCGGTGTTTCTGACGGGCCGAAGGATCAATTGTGCGTGATTATCCTATATAAACCAATGGGTTAGCGCCGCCGAACCCGCAACAACCATGAAGTAAACCATTTGTGATTCCCGGCCTCCAGGGCGCGCAGACCGTTGATGTTCCTCTGTCGGGCGTTTAGCCTTCCTTCATGCTCCCGGCTTCAAGGGTGGTTGCGGTGGGAGGCACCACTCTCGGAGACGCAGTGGCTTTGCTGCGCCGTGACACGCTGCCGTGAGTATTCCCATGAATGGGAGGTCCAATGAGCAGAGCGTCCACGAGGCTTGCCCTATTGACGGGCATCGCGCTGTCCTCGGCTTTATCGCTGGGCACGGCGCAAGCGCAAAATACAACGAGCAGCAGCCAAGATTTGCTGCAGATGCAACAAAACGCCGACAACTGGGTCATGCCGACCCAGAATTACGCCAACTGGCGATACTCTACGCTGAACCAGATCAACTCCGATAATGCCAGCCACTTGCAAGTGGCCTGGACATTCTCGACCGGCGTGCTGCGTGGTCATGAGGGCGCACCCCTGGTGATCGGGAACGTGATGTATCTGGTTACGCCGTTCCCCAACGTCGTTTATGCGATCGATCTCGACCATATTGATCGTATTCTGTGGAAATACGAGCCGCAGCAGGATCCCACCGTGATCGGCGTGATGTGCTGCGATACCGTTAATCGCGGCGTTGCGTATGCCGATGGCAAGATCTTCCTGCACCAGGCTGATACGACGCTGGTAGCGTTGGATGCCAAGACCGGCAAGGTGGTCTGGTCGGTGAAGGATGGCGACCCCTCTAAGGGTGACACCGGCACCGAGGCGCCCATGGTGGTCAAGGATAAGGTGTTCATCGGCGTGTCCGGTGGCGAGTATGGCGTGCGCGGCTGGCTGTCGGCTTACAATGTCAGCGACGGCAAGCTGGCGTGGCGGGCCTATTCGGAAGGGCAGGATAAAGACATTCTAGTCGATCCGGAGAAGACTACGGAGCTCGGCAAGCCGATCGGGGCCGATTCCAGCCTCAAAAGCTGGAAAGGTGACGAGTGGAAGCTGGGTGGCGGGGATACCTGGGGCTGGTACCTGGTCCGATCCGCAGCTAAACTTGATTTACTACGGGTCTGGTAACCCGGGCACGTGGAATCCCAATCAGCGTCCGGGTGACAACAAGTGGTCCATGACCATCTGGGCACGTGATCCGGATACGGGCATGGCTAAATGGGTCTTTCAGATGACCCCGCACGATCAGTGGGACTATGATGGCGTCAACGAGATGATTCTCGCGGACGAGAACATCAACGGGCAGAACACGCCGATACTGATGCACTTCGACCGCAATGGCTTTGCCTACGAGTTGAACCGGGCGACTGGTGCGCTGATCTCTGCCGAGAAATACGACCCGGCAGTGAACTGGGCGACCACGGTCGATATGCAGACTGGCCGGCCGCAAGTCGTTTCCAAGTATGCGCCGGGTGATAAGGGTGAAAACGTCAACTATACGGGTATCTGCCCGGCGGCGCTCGGATCCAAGGACGAACAACCCGGGGCCTACGATCCGCAGACCAACATGTTCTATGTTCCGACCAACCACGTGTGCATGGATTACGAGCCGTTCCGCGTTTCGTACACAGCGGGTCAGCCGTTCGTAGGCGCCACGCTGTCGATGTATCCTGGGCCGGGTGGCAATATGGGCAACTTCATTGCCTGGGATCCGACGCAGCATAAGATCGCTTGGTCCATCCCGTATCAGTTCTCGGTATGGTCGGGCGCTCTTGCGACCTCGGGCAACGTGGTATTCTTCGGCACCCTGGAGGGTTATCTGAAGGCGGTCGATGCTAAGACCGGCAAGGAACTTTATAGCTTCAAGACGCCCTCTGGGATCATCGGCAACGTCATGACGTATATGCATAACGGCAAGCAGTACGTAGCGGTGCTGTCCGGGGTCGGTGGCTGGGCCGGTATTGGGCTGGCGGCCGGATTGACCGATCCGCACGCCGGTCTGGGTGCGGTCGGCGGCTACAAGGCGCTTGCCGACTACACAAATCTGGGCGGCCAGTTGACGGTATTCGCACTGCCTTCGTCGTAAGCGATCGCGATACAGGGGCTCACCCCGGCGTCTGGCAACAGGCCAGACGCCGGGCCCATTTCGTGCAGCAGCAGAAAACTATAAGGGAAATACGGTTGAAAAACGCGACTATTGCCGCTGGGGCCATCTTGGGGATGCTGACAATAGCGGGTACCGCCATTGGGGCCGGAAACGAGAACAGCAAATCCGCGGCGGTGAAACAGCAACCGGACGGCATGTGGATGGATGCGACGGGCACCCCGACCTATAAGATCGCACCGGATGGAACGGTGGACTGGTACACCTACGAAGGTTTCGTTCGGTACTCAGCGAATTGCCTGCAATGCCATGGGCCGGATGGGCTGGGATCGAGCTACGGACCCAATCTGACGGATCGGCTGAAGACGCTGTCTTACGGGCAGTTCATGGCGACGGTCGCGGGCGGCAAAAAGGCCGTATCCACCTCGCAGGAGCTGGTCATGCCGTCGTTCGGCCTCAACAAAAACGTGATGTGCTATATCAATCCCATCTACGTGTATCTCCGTGCACGGGCGGATGGTGCGGTCGGGCGCGGCCGCCCACCGAAGCACGCCGAGGTTCCTGACGCATTTAATAAGGAAGTCAACTCGTGCTTTGGACCATGAACCGGAGGGCGACAGCGCGCGGGCTCGCCGCTGCTTTGGTGGTGTTTGGCTTCGCCGCACAACGTGCCAGGGCGCAAACCCCGGGTCTTGGCGCCTCGATCGAGCTTGTCGACCCCAAGGTGTTCCGCGTCTGTGCCGATCCTAACAACATGCCGTTGTCTGACCAGCACGGCCAGGGCTTTGAGAACAAGATTGCCGATCTGTTCGCAAAACAGCTCGGCAAATCGGTCAGTTACGTCTGGTTTCCGCAGGTCATCGGCTTCGCGCGCAATACATTGAACGTGTTCCGCTGCGATGTGGTGATGGGAGTGGCCGAGGGATCCGACCTGATGCAGAACACAAATCCCTATTACCGTTCGGTGTATGCACTGGCGATCCGGCCTGGTGCCGGGCTGGACGGTGTCACCAGCCTGGAGGACAAGCAACTGGTTGGCAAGCGGATTGGGGTGGTTGCAAGGACCCCGCCGGCTACGATCATGGCTATGAACGGACTGATGAGTACTGCAAAACCTTATATCCTGGCACTGTCAAGCCAGGAGGCCGATGCCCCAGCGAAGCAGATGATGGACGATCTCGCGGCGGGGCGCATCGATGCGGCCGTGCTTTGGGGACCCTTGGCCGGATACTACGCCAGGCATGAGCCGGTTTCGATCAAGGTGGTGCCGTTGCTGCACGAACCAGGGCCCATTCCGATGGATTTCAGCGTTACTATGGGGGTACGATACTCGGACCAAGCCTGGAAGCGGCAGTTAAACAAGTTAATTGTGAAGAACCAGGACGAGATTAATCGCATTCTGGAGGAGTATGGGGTCCCGCTGCTCAATAACCAACGGCAGCTTATTACCGCTTCGGCACCTGGATAGTTGGCGCTTTCGTTGCGTCGGTAGCCCGCCTCGCGGACTATAGCCCCGCGCGGGCCGCGACGACGCGGGCAAGGGCCGACCAGTCGAGGTTCTCCCAGCCCTGAGCGATGCCGCTGAGGAAATTATCATGCACGACACTGGCGACGGGCATCGGCACCGCCCGGGCATCCGCCTCAATCAGGACGGAGCGAATGTCCTTCAGGCCGAGCGGCATCTGAAACCCGGCCGGTTCGAACTGCTGGTTCACGATCAGCTCGCCGTAGGTTTTGTAGGCGGGAGCGGCGAAGAGGGTGTTGGTGATGATATCGACGAACTGGTGGGGATCTGCGCCGGACTTGCGGATCAGGGCAATCAACTCGCCGAGGCACTCGATCATCGAGGCGAGCAGAAAATTGGCATTGAGTTTGAGCAAGTTAGCGACGGAGGGGCGGTCGCCCACGGTGAAGGTGCGCTGGCCGATGGCGTCGAACAGCGGCTGGCAGCGGCGTATTGCGTCGGGGTCACCGGCGGCGATGATGCTGAGCTTAGCGGCGGCCGCAGCTTCCGGCCGGCCGAGGACGGGCGCCGCGAGGTAGGTCTGGCCGGCCTCGCGATGGGCGGCGTCGAGACGATCGGAGCAGGCGACGGAGATGGTGGTACTGGAGATGTGGATGCCCCTGCGGGGCAGGCTGTCACGGATATTGCCCTGGCCTAGAGTGATGCTTTCAGCGACATGGTCATCGTTGAGCATGGTGATGACGGCCTCGCCCTGACAGGCATCGGCTATGGAGTCGGCGACGGTGGCGCCGTGCTTTTTCAGAGGCTCGGCGCGATCAGGCGTGCGGTTCCAGACCGTCACCTGATGGCCGGCCTTCAGCAGACTGGTAGCCATGGCCGAGCCCATGCGGCCGAGTCCGATGAAACCGATTTGCATGATGATCTCTCCCTGCGGCGGAGCCGCCTAGCCCCGCATATGATGCTGGAAAGGAAGTAAGCGATTGGAGGCACACGGAAACTTGACGCTGGGCGTGAGCATGGCTATCGCGGACGTCGCCGGGTCATTTCGCTGATTCGGTTATTGCCTGCTCTTCTTCGCTGCATCCACACAGGGATCGAACATCCATGAATAGCAAAATTGCCGGCGCACTGGCGGCCGTCGCCCTGCTGGCGGCGTGCGCGAACCAAACCCCTGCCACGACCGGCGCGAATACTGGCGCTGGCGCTGTTGCTCCCGGACCGGCACCCGGAAGCGAGGAGGATCTGGTCCAGAATGTCGGGAACCGGATTTTCTTTGCCTTCGACCGCTCGCAGTTGACGCCCGACTCGCAGGCGACCCTGGACAAGCAGGGGGCGTGGCTGGCGAAGTATCCAAACGTGCGTGTCTTGATCGCAGGCAACTGCGATGACCGCGGGACGGAGGAATACAACCTCGCGCTCGGCCAGCGTCGGGCGAACGCGGCCCGGGACTATCTGGTGGCGCGAGGCGTGGATCCATCGCGAATTCAGACCATCAGCTACGGCAAGGATCGTCCCATCGCGCCCGGGGACAACGAGAAGTCCTGGGCACAGAACCGGAACGACACGACGTCGGTGGTTACGGGGGTAGGGCCCTCACCCGGCGCATAGCTGCGGGCCGCCCTCTCCCGCCGGGCGGCAGAGGCGTGTATGGGGCGGCGGGTGAGCTGAGCAGAAGCACGGTATGACTGGAAGCGCGGCCGGATTCCTGGCCAAGGCGATCATCGCCGTCCTGTCGAAGGCCGGATACGCCGGGCTGGCTGGGCTGATGGCTATTAAATCGGCATGCATTCCGCTGCCATCGGAGATCATTCTGCCGTTCGCGGGATATCTGGTCTCGGTTGGGGCGATAAATCTGGTTCTGGTCGCGACGGTGGGTGCGGTGGGATGCAACATCGGCTCGGAGATCGCGTATGAGATCGGGCGATATGGCGGGCGTCCGGCGGTGGAGCGATGGGGCCGCTATGTGCTGCTGACACGGCATGATCTGGCCCGGGCAGACTGGTTTTTTGAGAAATTTGGCAGTCTGGCGGTGTTGATTGCGCGAATGCTGCCGGTCGTGCGGACATTCATAGCTTTGCCGGCGGGGATTTCCGGGATGCACCGGCTACGGTTTCACGCTTACACCTTCGTGGGATCGTGGCCGTGGTGCTTTGTGCTGGCATATGTCGGCATGGTGCTGGGGCAGAAGTGGGGCGAGGACCCGCGGCTGCACGCGCTCTTCCACTACGCTGATTATGCGATCGCGGCGGTTGTGCTGGTAGTGGGGGCGCGGTTTGTGTGGGGGCGGGTGCGGGGGCGTGAGGGATCATTTTAGACTAAAGGGCGACACAGAAGACGGCCGCTCGCGGGTTCAGGTATATGCGCCGAGATGGCAACCAAACAGATCGGGCGGGTTGAGAGTCTGCTCGCCGGGGACGAGTTCGAGGATGTCATAAAAGTCCTCCGGGTTTTTCATCTGCTCCGGGGTTTTGCCGACCACCACCGGGACCGGGCGGACCATCTGGTGGTCTTCGGCCCGGTACCAAACCTTGCCGAGCGTGCTTTCGAACGGGTTGGCTTTTGAAACCTCGAGGGTCTTGATGACGGCCGGCGGGTAGAAGGTACCGGCGCGCTCGACGGCGAGAGCCCAGATATAGGTTTGCATGTAGCCGATATGCGCGCCCCAGCGTGGGTAATAGTTGTTCTTCTGACGAAACCCCTCGACAAAAGCCTTGGCGAGGGGAAAGCGATCTTCCAGAGTCCACCAGAAGTCGAACGTGCCGAAGGCGCCGCCCATAATCTTGGCGCCGAGCTCCTTGGCCTGGAACGAGGAGATGTTGGGCACGACCAGTTTCAGTTTGGGCAGCACGCCGAACTGCACCGCCTGCTTACAGGAGGCAACGGCATCGTTGCCAAAAGCGATGTTGACAAAGACGTTGGCACCGCTGTTAGCGATATTGAGCAGGGCAGAGCTGAAGTCTGTGGTGCCGAGCGGAACGACCTGTTGCGTAGCAATGGTCCAGCCGTGGGATTTCATCAGCTCGGTCACGCTGTTATAAACCGAGTGACCGTAGGTGTAATCGGGAGTAAGATAAGCGGCCTTCATGTTCTTGCCGAGGTTCTTTGCAAGCACCGGGGCCAGGGCTTTGGCGGCCATGTAAGCAGAAGGTTGCGAGCGGAAGCCGTAACGCTGGCAATCCTTTCCGGTGGTATCGTTGGATCCGCTGCCGCCGACCATGTTCAGCACCTTCTCGCGTTGAGCAAGTTCCTCGAGCGCAATAGCCGTAGCGCTGCTGATGCAGCCGGTGATCATGATCGCCTTGTTTTGCGTAATGAAGCGGGTTTGCGCCTCGACCGCAATGTTGGGCTTGGTTTCGGTATCAGCCACTTGGTAGCGGATCTGCTTGCCGAGAACGCCCTTGCCTTTGAGCCCCCACTGAGCGGCGGTGCCGCCGCCTTGGTTAATTTCGGCGATGGCAAGTTCGTAGCCGAGCTTCACGTCGGTGCCGTCGGCGGAGTAGGGGCCGGTGAGCGCGGTCGTGACGCCGACGAAGATGGTGTCGCCCTCGGCGCCGGCGGGCCAGGTGCCGATCGGCGGATGGTTTTCTGCAGCGCGGGCAGCGGTGGGGAAGGCGCCGGCAGCGAGGGCGAGCTGAAGCGCCGAGCGGCGGGTGAGAGTCATTGGGCGGTGTCTCCTTACTTGATTCCCGTCTAATTAATGCGAGTTTCCGTAACAATAATGCGTGCGCGTCAGGTGTCCAGGCCGGTAGCCCTGGTGGCCAAATGACGATCGGGTGGTTAGGGTTACGGGAGAAACGCAGCATGAAACGCCGGGCATGATCGATAAGCGTGTTGCCTCCGTGGCGGACGCTCTGGCGGGCGTGGAGGACGGCTCGACCGTGTTGCTGGCCGGGTTCGGCGATGTCGGAACGCCCTTGGCTCTGCTCGAAGGATTGATCGAGCAGGGGGCGCGGGATTTGACGGTCGTGTGCAATTCGGGCGGGCGGGATGGTAGTCCGCTCGCACGGTTGCTGGCGGCAGGGCAGGTGCGGAAAATGATCTGCACTTTCATCCGGCCGGCCAGCGAGGCGGCCCGCCTCTTTACGGCGGGAAAACTGGAGCTGGAGGTGGTACCGCAGGGAACTCTGGCGGAGCGGCTGCGAGCGGCGGGGGCAGGGATTTGCGGGTTCTATACGCCGACGGGGGCGGACACGATCCTGGCTGAGGAACGGGAAGTCCGGGAGATCGGCGGCAGGCAGTGCCTCTTCGAGCCACCGCTGGGTGGGGATGTGGCGCTGGTTGACGCCTGGGAGGGAGACCGCTGGGGAAACCTTACGTACAAAGATACGCAGCGGAACTTCAATCCGGTCATGGCGATGGCGGCATCACTGACGGTGGCACAGGTGCGTCACGCAGTGGAGTTGGGCGCGATTTCACCCGAGCATGTGCATACGCCCGGTGTTTTTGTCGATCGGATTGTCCACGTGGCGGGTTAAAGACTGCGATGGAAAGCTGGGTTCCGCGGAACTCGCGACGAGATGGCAGCACGGGCCGCAGCCGATATTCCCGAGGGATGGCTGGTTAATCTCGGGATCGGCGTCCCGACCGCGGTCGCGAACTTTATTCCCGCGGACCGCGAGGTGATTATCCACGCCGAAAATGGGGTCATTGGTGCGGGACCGGAGCCGGCACCAGAGGCGGTGAATCCGTACCTGATCAACGCGGGGACACAGCCGATCACCCTGGTGCGTGGCGGGAGCTACGTGCATCACGCGGACAGCTTCGCCATCGCCCGTGGCGGGCATCTCGATTTGTGCGTTCTTGGGGCGTTCGAGGTCTCGGAGACGGGCGATCTGGCTAACTGGGCCAGGCATGCGCATGAGCCTCTGAAGCAGATTGGCGGGGCGATGGACCTCGCGATCGGGGCGAAGCGGGTCTGGGTGATTATGGAGCATACGACGAAGCAAGGTACGCCGCGGCTCGTGCGCCGGTGTTCGTATCCGCTCACGGCACGCGGCGTAGTGCGGCGGGTTTATACCAACCTGGCGGTGCTGGACGTGACGCCGCGCGGTTTCGCAGTGCGAGAGATAATACCGGGGCTGAGTTTCGAGGAGCTGCAGGCACGGGCGGAGGCGACGCTGAGACAGGATTGAGCGTGCCGGTTGGAGGTCGTCTTGAGGGCCGGCGGGGTTCGGCCACCGCACCACCCCCGGCATGTGGCGCCGGTTTCCTCGTGCAATCTCCCTGTAGTGGCGGCGCGATTATATACTTGACTGACCGACGGATAAGTTGCCTGATGACCGTCATTCCTAGCATGAGCAGGGAATGGCGCACATTGATCTTGCGGCCTTGGATGCTTTTATGGCCGCACAGAAACGCGTGGAGGGCACCGACACACCACCCCGATGGGGAACCGGGTTCGTGCCGCGCGAGCGGCAAATGAAGTACCCTCTTTCGCTAGCGGGCGAACTGATCGGGGCACAACTTATGGTGGTATGTTTCCCCCAGACGCCTTGGATGTTCCGGTTAGGCATATTGGCCCCTGGCTGCTTGTGCCGACTCGACTTCACTGACGAGACACACCCCAATGCCCTTGCCGCACAGGAGGACAATGCCCAGCCGTTCGTGACTGGGCCACATTACCATTCCTGGGCCCTCAATCGCCGTTTCTTCCATGGGGTTGCCACGCCGCCTAGATTGCATCTCGCCGTCGCCTTCGACGCCGCAAGTTCGTTTGACGCAATTTTACGTTGGTTTTGCACTGATACCAGTATAGAATCCTTGCCGAGCGATCATCGGATTGAGCTACCAAAGACTGGTCAACTGCTATGAGCGAAGCCATGAGCAATCCCCTAGTCGGTTTCGCCACTGCGCTTAGAAGCAGATTGGCCGAGGTCGCAACGCTGAAACCGCATCTCGACGGTATCCTTGTAACCACTCACTGCATGTATCCGTCCAACGGGCTGGTTCGGGTTCTAGTTCGTGGTGGTCCGAATAGCTTCGTGATCTCTGACGAGGGGGGTGCCATCGACGAAGCCATAAGCGCAGGAATACCCGTCACGCAATCGGACGGGCTGCTGGCGCATCATGTCAGAGATCAGGGCTTGTTCTTCAAAGGAGGTGTGATTTTTTCTCCGCAAGTCTCTGTTGAACACGCTCCGGTAGCGGTGATCCTAGTCGCGAACGCTTCAAAAGAACTTGCTCACTGGTTTTACGATCATGCGAAAATCAGGCGCACTCAAGACTTTCGAGAAAGGCTAGCTGCGTTCTTGGAGCGGACGTTCGAGAATCGCTTGATTCGTGATGAAACCCTGATCGGAGCCAGCAACAAACATCACAAATTTGCCAACGTGGTTCACTTGCGGGACGGACGTAGGCTCACCCTTGATCCAGTAGTTCGAGATCCCTCATCTATCAATGCAAGGGTCGTAGCGAACTTAGATATCAAAAGCACGAATGACCGGTCTATAGTGCAGCGTATCGTATATGACGATGAAGACGCTTGGTCTGCTTCTGATCTTAACCTGCTTCAAATCGGTGCCCCACTCATCCAGTTCTCTCATTCTTCAAAGATCATTCAGGAACTTGCGGCGTGATGCCGAGAGAAAGCCCCGATACTAGCGAACCTTCTGACGAACAAATCGCAGAGCGCATGGACAAAGCGCTCAGGCGCATGATGGAAACGCCGCCGAAGCGCCAACGCGACAAGCTACAGAAAACACGCGCCAAGCCTAAGAAAGCCGCTACGGGAAAGGCTTCCCGTCGCCGTTCCTAAGGTATAACCACAGTTTCCGCAGGAAACGCAACTCAGCCCGCGTTAGCCGCCGTCTAGGCGGCTTTCTGCTCGCCAGTGCGGCGATATGTCAGCCGCTTTCGTTCCGCGCCCTGTAGTGTCCGCGTCGTCCGCTCGGCATCGTCAATGCCGAGTTTTGCCCGTGTGCTGTACCTGAAATCGAACTCGGTGACATACCGATGCAGATGGTGTTCAGAACAGTGCTGATACGTGCCGATCATGCCCCGCTTGAAAATGGAAAGGTAGCCTTCGGCGCTGTTTGTCGTAACGTCTTCCCTTGCATATTCACCAGCAGTGTGTTTGACGGTTTCATGTGCCGCGAATTGCCGGCCGACCCGGACGAACTCGTTGCCTTCATCCGTGTGCAACCGGCTTTCCGTGGATGCCCGAGGCAGAACGGCCTTTTGTACGTCAATCGAGGTCAGGTGCTGCGCGACCAGCGACCGTGCCTTCCCGCCCCGTTCGACTAGTGTTAGCACCTTCATCTTGCTGTTTTGGCCACCTTCTTTGATCCATCCCCGGCCTGGGCCATGCAGCGTCTCGTCGGCTTCAATCACCTTGCCCTTTCCGCCCATTGGCGTCGGGTCGGTGTCGGTCATAGCTTCTCTGATCCGATGCGCGAGGAACCACGCGGATTTGTAAGTAATGCCCAGCGTCCGGTGGAGCTGGTGCGCACTGACACCCTTCTTTGAGGACGCCATCATGCGAGACGCGAGCAACCACTTATGAAGCGGGATATGCGACCGCTCCCAAACTGTACCAGTCCGCACCGTGAACTTGTCCTTGCAAGCCTCGCAGTAATGCCAGCCCGGCCCCATCGACTGCCCTTGCAGGGGGCGCGACTTGTCCGTCACGCCGCAATGCGGGCACGCCGGCTGCCCACTGGGCCACCGGACGGCTTCCAAATGCCGTCTTGCCGCTTCCTCATCGTGATAGACTGGATCGCTGACGTTGATCGGGGTCATCGTCTCTCCTAGGCCCGACCATATCGCAATCGTCTCCGTCAGTCAAGTATATAATCGCGAGTGGCGGTCGCCGTCCCGGGCTTCTGTGTGGTGGGTTCCACGGCGGAGGAACGGACCATCGGCGTTCGCTCAGGTCTCCGCATCGTGAGTGTAGCACGGACTACATTTCGTGCAACTGGCTGATAATATGAGTTGCAGCTACAAAGCTCTGTAGGAGGTTTACAGTGGGATTTGTGCTGGGGTTTCTGCTACATCTCGTAATTGATGCACTAGTGTTCGGAACTGCTCTCGGATTGGGGTTGCTGGACCGTCTCGGTCTCTGATACCGCGCAGCATGAGGCCTGACCTCATGCGAGCGGTATCGCGCGCGGGGCTGGTGGGGCGGCCGCGCCGCGAAACCAAGACTCAATACCGGTCAGCCCAAAGGCTGGCCGGTATGAGTTGCGATAAAGCCGCTATCGCAGCAGCCATGACCCGGATCCTCATAACTCGGGTTGCTGCCGCGCGGCGTTACATCTTGAAATGCATAGCCGGCGCTACTGGCGACGGCGATTGCGTTCGCGAGTGCGAGGGCCACCCCAAGGGGGTGATTCGAATGTACTGTTTGACATGAAGCTTCCGGACTCACTAACCTTAAGAAGCGAGGCCGTTTTGGCTCTGATACGGGGGTTTTTACCGAGCGGTCGCTGTTCAGCGGCCCGCGGCCTCGACGGGCACTCGCTCGGCTTCGGCGAGGACGCCCATGGCCCGAAGCTGGCGGAAAGCGATCGCGGAGATCTCGTATTCATCAACGTAGTAGCCGGTGCGGATGACCACCATGTGTCGTTCCGGGCGAAGGCCGTCGGGGGTCTGGCCGTGGATGATCTGCGTGCGAACGTCCGCGCCGCGCTGGACCTCATCAAAGATCGACGTCTTGCGGCCGGCGATCAGGAGCGTATCGATGATGCCGTGCTGCTTGCTCATGCTACTATTCCCTCCGCCCGCGAGAACGTCCACGCTTTGCGTTCCCAAAGTTAACGACGCGTGACGCACCTAAGCGATCAATGTCAATCGGTTGAGGCCCAGCGTCACGCTGCGGCGGCAGCTGCTTAAGCAGCGCCAGCAGGGTGACGATGGGGTAGGGTTTCGGCAGGAGTGAGAACTCATCGACAGCAGTCGGATCTTGGTGGTACCCGGACGTCAATAGAATCCGCACATGGGGTCGAACTTCCCGGCACCACTTGGCCAGCTCCAGACCGCTCCCGTCGGGCAAGCGAATGTCGCTGAACAGGACGTCGATGGCGGGCGTGCTGACGAGTAGTCGCTTCGCGGCGCCGACCGTCGCGACCTCTCGGACATCAAAAGCGGAATCGCGCAGGATGTCCGATACGGTAGCTCGGAGGAGTTCTTCGTCTTCAACGAGGAGGACGATCGGGGAGCCGTTGTCAGCGTCATTTGCTGGCACCCCCGAGCGCGGGTAGCCCGCGCACTCATCAAGCAAGTGATCCATCTTGTCAGCGATTGCGCAACGCGTGGAGTGTTCCAACCATCAAGAGATGGGGCCAACTCGCCTCGCGAGTGAACTCACGCTCTATCCCGCGTGCACACGCTATCATCGGTGCCTCCATCATTCCGTAGTGAGTAATACCAGTCGGCGCTTCCGCCGACTGGTATGCGCGCGGGGTTGGTGGGGCGGCCGCGCGCAAAACAAAGAGTCAATACCGGTCAGCCGACAGGCTGCCGGTATAAGTGGTCGGTGCTGGAAGGGTGTGGGCGCGCGTATCGGTCTGCTGCTCTGACGCTTTGAGGTCCACGCGCATCCAGTGCGTGCGGCCTGCCCAACGCTCGGCGCGCCTTCGGCCCGGCGATGATCTCGACGTCGATGCCTGTCCAGCGGAGGAAGTTGAAATCCCGTTTGCCGATGCCGAATCGTTGCCAGTGACCCGGGCCAACTTGCACAACGGCGAGGTATCGCTTGAACGGAGCGCCGCCTTCGGAGGTGGCAAAGTCTACTTGCAATCGCAAGTCCGTCTTCTTCTTCGCTTCAGCCAGGATCGTCGAGAGCCGGTCTCCAATCATGACCACATCAGTGATGCCGAAGAGCTTGTCCACGTCCTCTCTCCTCTGTGGTGGAAAATGATATGGTTCTACCTCCTGGTTAATCGATGGTTAACATCTGCATACAGTACTCTGCTCTCGCAAGTAGTTGAATATCCAAGGCGAAAGGCTGGGCTCATCCGCAGTTTGCAATATTCAAGCAGAACGTGTGAAAACTCGGAAGCGCGCGGACGGCGCGCAAGATAAATTCGCCAACGACCACCTCGCGGCAGGCATATGTCGTGGGTGAACGTCAGCGGATTCGAGAGTTGCTCGTTGCCGTTACGGCATGGAGTTTTCGCACGGTCTGCAAGAATTTCGAGACTGCCATAAACCGGCCTTCGCCGACACAACCGACGCTGTGCCCTCCATCACTCTGCAATCACTTTACCCCTCCCATACCAGCGTCGAGACAGTGGTCTGATTTTTAAGGAACGCACTCACAAGCGGCGGCGTCGTGAGCGTGAGCCGTTGTGGCAAGTCGGGCCCACTCACGCTCAGGTAACACAATCGGCCTGGAACCAGACGTGTTTGCGAAAGTCAAGCAGATCGTGTGAAAACGCGGAAGCGTGCGGACCGCGCGCAACATAGTTTCGCAGGCAATTGCTTCGCGGCAGGTATATGTCTCGGCTAAACGCCAGCGGATTCGAAACCTGCTCATTGCCGTTACGGCCTGAAGTTTTCACACGGTCTGCAAGATTTACGCAACAAAATCAGTAGCTTGAAAATAAAGGGCTTTTCCGTTGCGTAATCCCGTTGCATAATAGGCCCCACATTTTGGGGAAACCGGTGGACGAACTCATTCGCAGCATCGCGGAGAAGAAGGCCGAGCTTGACCGACTGCGCGCGCGCGCGCCGCGCGGCTTGAGCAATTTCGAGCACACGCAAGACCTTGAGCTTACCTACACATCGAACGCGATTGAGGGGAACACGTTAACCGCCGCCGAGACGACGCTTGTTGTCGAGAAAGGCATCACCATTGGCGGCAAGCCGCTCAAGGATCATCTGGAAGCCGTCGATCACTTCGCGGCGCTGCACTATGTGCGCGAGCTGGCACGCCAGACGAATCCGATCACCGAATTGGACGTGCGCAATCTGCATCGCCTCGTGGTGTTGCGCTCCGCGCCCGAGATCGCCGGGCGCTACGCCGATCAAGGTCGCTTCGTGCTGACCGACGCCGGACGCCACAGCTTCCCGTCCCCGGCGGAGGTTCCGGCGCTTATGGGCGACTTCGCCCGATGGTTGACGGCCGCGCCGGTCACGCCGGAAAGCGCTATCACCGCGCATCGGCGGCTCGTGGACATTCACCCGTTCAACGACGGCAATGGCCGCACAGCCCGGCTCCTGATGAACCTTATCCTGATCCGGGGCGGCTATTCGCCGGTCGCCGTGCGGCCGGAAGACCGCCCCGCCTATGTCAGCGCCTTGCAGCAGGCACAGGCCGGGCGCGGTACGGAAGCATTTGACCGGCTGCTTAACGAGCGACTGGATACCGCGCTGGGGGAGTCCTTAAGCGCCTTGAGGCAGGCGCTTTCCGCTCCACAGCCTCCAACCAGCCCCCGCCGCGACGGAGATAAACCCGCGCCGTGATCTATGATTATGCGTGCGTATCGCCAGGCGGCGAGAGCGAGAGCGTGGACGCGCCGGCGCGGCAACTGACCAAGGCCGGATGCAGGAAGGTGTTCCGCGACGTGCAGTTGAGCGGAGCCAAAACCGATCGCGCGCAGCTTCGCCGAGTGATCGACCTGCTCGGCCCCGGCGACGTGCTGACGGTGATGCGGCTCGACCGGCTGGCCCGATCCACCCGCGACCTGTTGAACACGCGTGCCACCATTGCCGAACGCAAGGCCGGTTTCCGTTCTCTTGGCGATGCGTGGGCCGATACCACCAGGGCACACGGGCGGCTGATGCTGACCGTGTTGGGTGGCCCTGCCGAGTTCGAGCGCGAGCTAACCCGGATTTCGCAACTCGCTCCGATTCGCAAGAATTTTGCGTCTAGGCCGAACTTCCTAGCCTCGAGACACGCAAGTTACTGAAGCATCTATACATTCTGTCTCGCGACCTGTGGATTACTGGCTACAGTTGACGCCGAGGAGATTGAATGCCTTCTGCTGCAGCGGTGTTGGCCTTGTGACGACGGTAAGGCGATAGTCCGGTGTGATCGCGGTGGTGATGGTGTTGCGCACTACGGTTGCCAGATCGCCGAGCAATGAACGGAAGCTATGCACCGGCAGGCCGTCCGTGGTGAGCCCTGTGGTCTGCTTGGCGATGGCAGCCGGGGAACGTTGCGCTTCCGACACTACGCTGTCTCGCAAGGCTTCGGCCGCTTCCCTATCGGCGTCATCGAACAGCATTGGCGCCAGGCAGGTCCGCATATGTGTACTGCCCGCGGTCGCTGAGACATCTGGCTGAAGCCTATGCGGCGAGAGCCACGGGTTCAAGTTGCTGCCGACGAAAGGCGGCTGGCGGGATGAACCCGTGTCGCTCGATGAGCCAGATGGTGTTGTAGGTGTCGCGGAATTCGAGCAGCGCCTGGCGCAATTGCTCGATGGTTTCGAAGGTACGCACCCATAAGAGGTTTTCCTTCAAGGTGCGGATGAAACGTTCAGCGCAGCCATTGCCTTCCGGGGCACGCACGAAGGCGGGTGAGCTTTCGATGCCGAGAAAGGCGAGCTCGTTCTGGAAGGCGTCGGACAGATATTGCGATCCGTGATCATGCCGCACGGCAAGGCCGCGAGCGAGGCCTTTGCCGAAGCCGCCGAAATGCTCACGAACGCCCTGGCGGATCGGTTCGAGCGCCTCGAAGCGGGTGGCACGAGCGGCGGCATGGATCCCGACGCACTCGGCCGAGCAGTGATCGACGGCGACGAACACCGCGGCCTGCCCCTCGCTGGTGATCGTGGTCGTGAGATCAGTGCCCCACATAGTATCGAGGGCTTCCGGGATGATGGTTCCGTCGTGGTTACGCGGCCCGCGTGGTGCGCCGACACGGGCTGGGGCGAGGAGGTTATATTCACGCATCAGACGCAGCACGCGCCGCCGCGAAGTCCGGATCCCGGCGGTCCGCAGCCGCGCCCAGACCTTGCGATGCCCCTCGCCATGGAACGGGCTGGCGGCGAGGACGGCGCGGATGTGCTCCAGCAGCGCCGCATCGGCCATCGGCCCGACCGGCCCCGAACGCTGCGGCGCGGAGGCCTGTTGCGGGACCCGGTGGCGATAAACGGTGGCACGCGGCACCCGCCAAGTCCGACACACCAAGGCGAGGCCGTATGGCTTGCCGCTCAGCGGGGAGATGGTGCGGCTCATGGCCTCGGCCTCCGCCGGACCAAAGGGCGATTAGCCTCCAACGCGGCGATCTTCTCGTGCAGCAGCTCGCGTTCGATCATGACTTCGCCGAGTTTGGCCTTGAGGCGCTGGCTCTCCAGCTCCTCGCCATCGCCGGGCCGGCTCGCCAACACGGCTTCTCCCGCCGCCAGAAAGGCATCACGCCAGCTCGTCAGGGTGGCGGCGGTCACGCCGAGCGAGCGGGATACCGTCTCGAGATCCTCACCGCGCAGCAGCCGCAGCACCGCCGCGGTCTTGCGTTGCCGCGACATCCGCCCGCCCCGGCCGGGCCCGGCAACGTCGCTCTCTTGCACTCGCCCGCCAACGTCCGGCCGCTCTGTCCTGACTTGCTTCACCGATCATCCCTCCTGCGGATGCCGTCCGCTTACAGGATGTCTCACTCAACTGTGGAGCGGGGGATATGCCATTCGAGGTAGTAGGCTAACATGCACAGGAAGACGTGGGCCCGCACGCGGTCTGCCAGCCAATGATGGACAGGCCTGATCTGCAGATCGACGGTTTTGATGCAGCGAAAGGCCCGCTCCACAAGCGCAAGCGACTTGTAGCTTCGCACGGTCGTGGTGTCATCGAGCGCGCTTTCCGGCAGGCTGGTGCGCACGACATAGACGCCATCGGTTGCTGCTTCAGCGACGATCTCGGCGGTCTTGCGGGCGAAGCTGAAGACGGTATCGGTGATCTCGATGACAAAATGCTTGCCTACCTTGTGCTTGTTGATCACCGCGCCAACCGCGAGTGCGATCCGCGCAGCGCCCCGGAGGGGATTGCGCTTGCGAGCGACCGCGATCTGGATACGGGAGAGGTCACGTTCGGTGGCGGCCAGCAGATCCTCCCGCTTGCGGGCGCGCTCGACGGCGAGATCGGGATTACGGCAAACGATCAGGCGCTCACCCGGAAATTCGGGCGCCGTGATACTGGCCAAGTCGCGCTGATCGAACAGCGAGAGTTGCAAAGCGCCGGTTTCCATCAACGCCTTGATCGCCGGCGCGCGCAGTGCCGTGATCCAGTCGAAGCCTGCCGATTTAACGTCATTGGTGATGCGTGCTTGGGTGATCATGCCACGGTCACCGACCATGACCACGTGGTCGAGATGGAACCGCCGCTTCAGCTTTTCGATCTGATTGGCAAGCGTAATCGGATCGGCGGTATCGCCCTCAAACACCTCGATGGCGATCGGACAGCCATCGGGAGCGCAGAGTAGGCCGTATATGATTTGCAGCGTGCCCTTCTTGCCGTCGCGGCTGTAGCCACGCTGGGCGAGCGGGCAGCAGCGGCCTTCCATGTAGCTTGACGAGACATCATATAACACCAGTGTGCCATCGCTGAGATGGCGCTTGGCTAAGGCTGTCTCGATGGCAGGCTGGCGTTCCAGCAGCCAGTCCAGTGCGGCATAGAGTTCGTCCTCGTCGACCTCACCGAGGCCAAGCATTTCGCCAAGGCTCGATGCAGCCGTGGCGGAGGAAAGTGCACGAGCGGTGGCGAGCTTGGATGCCGGCTCGATAATGCGCCCGATCATCAGCGCGAGGGCAAGATCACGGTATCGCTCGCGATCGCCGAGCATCCGATCAAGCCCTATCTTGCGGGCAGTCCCGAGCGCTGCTGCAACGTGCCCGTGCGGCAGACTGCGGGTGATGGTGAACGCATCCCGCTCGGCCGGAATGACAACGCCGCCTTTGAGAACACCGCGCAGGCCTTCAACGTGCTCGGCGGGCCAATCGGAGAGGTTGCAGATCGTGCGCTTACGGACCTTGCCATCCTGGCGGTAACTCTCGCGCAGCAGAATGGCGGGAGGCGAGTTCCGATTCGGAACAGCTTCGATATACATGGCAACGCATTGGCACAACACCGCCGCGAGTACAAGTCCAAATTTCCGGATTACATGGCTACGTTTGGGACCAGTCTCGTGCTTCTGTCCCTACTGTTCCTGCCACTTCACACTCTCCGAAAGAAGGAAGTTCGGTCTAGGGAAAATCTGATCAAGCCGACATTCAGCTTGGAGGACCCTGCCATTCATATCGACATAGCAGCGAATGCGGCGCAATGAGGATACTGCGGTCCCTTTGTTTGCGAGCGGGGACACTTGCCAGCGGTGCTGCAGACAAATTCCGCCCGTCAGGTGCAGCCTAGTCGGTGGCGAACAGTGAACAAGTTGGCCAATGCCGCGGTCACGAATAAGCGGTGCGCGTTCTTGTCCAGGCCGCGGTAGCGCACCTTGGCGAAGCCGAACAGCCGCTTGATGACGCCGATGCTGTGCTCGACCTTGGCCCGGACCTTGGATTTGGTGCGGTTCCGCGCCTTCTCCGCCTCATCGACGGCGTCGCGATACCGATACCGGCGGTTCGTGAAGTCCTTGGCGCGCGGCGCATGTTTGCGGATCACATCGCCCTGCCCCTGATAGGCTCGATCGCCCCATACCCGGGTCTCCTCGCCCTGACGCATGCCGCCACTTCACCTGGGCCGACTTCAACCGGTTAAAGGAGAGGGTCTCGCTACTGCAACCACAGCTGCGGTTGCCCTACCGGGCGCTGCAGGCTCTCGCAGTGCTGTAAATCAACGCCTGACGAGCGTAGCGCGAGAGATCCGCACACTACGTTCTGTGGGAGTCGGAGGCGGGCGACCGCCTCCGACGACCGGGTGGGCGCCCGGTAACGGGCGTCCCTACCGCGATAAGGGCCCTGAGCGGGGTCAGGCCGCCGTCGCCTCGGCGGTCTCGCCCTGCGGCCAGCCCAGGAAGTAGGTGCCGTTCGGGGTGAATGCGGCCGGCCGTCTTCAATGGAGAGGACTCGGATCTGCTTACAATCCTGCCGCAGCACTATTTTGGTGGCTTCCGCGACGCACGCCCAGGCCGCGCGCGACCGAGTGATTCGTCGGCCCAGCGGGCGTGCTCGCCGAGCGTTCTCACCGCCGCAGGAGAACACGATGATCCCGATCGCAAGCAAAATACCGCTTACACGAAAGCCGGTCAGCTCACGGAACCGCTCGATAGCGAAGACACTGACGTGGCGCGTGTTCGCCGAGTTGGACACATTCCTCGTCAGCTACCTGATCACCGGGAGCATGACATGGTCGCTTTCCATCATAGGCATCGAGAGCACAACGAAAACGGTCCTTTATTATCTGCATGAGCGCGCTTGGGGGCATGTCGCTTGGGGCGCTGGTTCGCCGGAACGTTAGGAAGCCGGCCTACGCACCGCTGGCGCCTGCAGCGCCTGCGTGTCGGCTCCCGGCATTGGCAGGAGCGCAAGCCTTCGGGCCAGCACGTGAACGAAAATTACTCGTTTCAACTTCGGTGGCGCGAGTCCAGACAGAACCATCGGCCAGTGCAGCGCGGACCTGGCGCTCCTCGGGAAGTGGCCGGCTGTCCGGCTCGTCCTGGAAGGGGCGGTGTCCGTGGAGCCGGAGTTCAGTGAGGACGAAGGCGGTCGCAGACTGGCGGTGACGCGGCTCGTGGTCAGGGGAGCGTGGATCGATCATGGCTGCCTCCGGTTCGGGCCGCGCCCATCGTGGCCTTCGTGGGCGTCGCAGACCGGGAGCAGAGCGGGCTTGCACCTCCGGGGCGAAGCCCCGAGCGGCCGGAGCGCGGCGGAGGACGGCGTGGGGCCAGCTATTTTGCTTCGCGGAGCAAAGGGCGGCCGGCCGCATTCACCCCGAACGGCACCTACTTCCTGGGCTGGCCGCAGGGACGAGACCGCCGAGGCGACGGGGCCTGACCCCGCTCAGGCCCTTACCGTAAGTTTCCGCACGGATGCCCCAGCAGCAACAGGACGATACTGAACCGCCGGCGCCCAGGGCGCCGATCAGCCCGCCAAGTGTCGCTGCCTCCCCCAGCTATTGAAGCAGCAGATCGCATAGCACTGCCGAAGTGGGCGCCCGCACGTCGCCCCAGGCAGCGGACGCTGATAGATCGCTGTTTTCGCACGGGGTCGTACACCCATCCCTATCTGCCGGGCGACCCGAAGTAGGCGGCAAGGGTTCCGCTCGCTGCACCTGCTCAAATTGATCGATACCGCTAGCTTGTAAAGCCGCTGAGACCGATTATTTATTGAAGAGGCAAGACGAATTTCTCCGCCCACAAAGAAGGCGCCCCGACAGCACAATCGGCTTGTTAGTAGCGAGCCCGATCAAGCAGCACCTTGGACATGGCTGTTTGCGCTTAACGCCGGCAGCGCAGAGGCTCTGTGCTCGATCTGGCGAGTGCGCTCGCCAAGTAATAATTGGAGTCGTCTGTAATTCTTCGGATACACTTGCTTCTATATCTTGCCTCGAGAAAGGCTACTCGACAAGCGAGGGCAAGCTTTTCTTCGATACCGTAGGCTAGTTACGTGAGGGGCTCGAACGATAAGGCCCCGGTTCGAGCCGAACCAGAGGAGGACAACATAAATGGCAAAGGGCCAAAAGCGCGGAAACCGCGAGATAAAGAAACCGAAGACGAAGACGGCGAAGAAGTCTGTCGTCGGCAGTGCCGCATTGCGAGACCTGACCCAGGTCAGAACACCACCGCCGAAAAGTGGCGGGAAGTAAACGAAATGACCGTAACTAATTTAGAGGCAGACCCGCCGCTTCGCCGCGGACGAGCTTTCCCGGCTGCACGACGACAGGCAACACAGGAAGATCGATATGCCAGCCAAGGACATCAAGTTCGGAGCGGACGCACGCGAAAGCCTGCTGCGCGGGGTGGATCTGCTGACCGGTGCGGTCCAGGTGACGCTTGGTCCTAAAGGTCGCAACGTCCTGCTCGATCGAAACTATGGGCCGCCGCGAATCACCAAGGACGGCATGGCCGTTGCGCGGGAAGTCGAATTCTCCGACAAGCTCGCGAACATGGGCGCCCAGCTCATGCGGGCGGTCGCGACCAAGACCCACGACACAGCCGGTGATGGCAAGACCCACGACACAGCCGGTGATGGAACGACAACGGCGATTGTTCTGACCCGATCGATTGTTCGGGAAGGTGGCCGGGCGGTCGCCGCCGGGCTGGCGCCGATGGAAGTGCGGCGTGGGGTGGACAAGGCTGTCGCAGCTGTCGTTGTCGAACTGCACCGCCGTTCCAGAAAGATCACCACCGAGGCGGAAACCGCCCAGGTCGGCACCATCAGTGCGAACGGGGACACGGAGATCGGCCGCCTGATTGCTCAGGCCATGCAGAAAGTCGGCAAAGAGGGGGTGATCACAGTCGAAGAGGCCCAGGGAAGGGAGACCGAACTGGAGATCGTCGAAGGCATGCAGTTCGACCGCGGCTATCTCAGTCCCTACTTCATCACCGATACCGGGAAAATGCTGGCCGAACTGTCCGATCCCTACATCCTGATCCATGAAAGCAAGCTATCCGGTCTGACGGCGATGCTGCCGCTGCTGGAAAGCGTCGCGCAATCCGGCGTGCCGCTGCTGGTCGTGGCCGAGGACGTCGAAGGCGAGGTGTTGACCACCCTGGTGCTGAACAAGTTGCAAGGCGGCCTGAAGGTCGTCGCGGTGAAAGCGCCGGGTTTTGGCGATCGCCGCAAGGCCATGCTTGAGGATCTCGCCATCCTGACCGGTGGCGAGGTCATCTCGGCTGACCTTGGCATGAAGCTCGAAAACGTGACCCTGCGCATGTTGGGTCGCGCCAAGCGTGTGATGATCGAAAAGGGGAACACCACGATTATCAACGGCGCCGGCGTCCCGGAGGACATAAGGGCCCGCTGCGCCCGCATTCGCGCGGAGATCGAGGAGACCTCCTCAGACTATAACCGCGATAAGCTGCAAGAGCGACTGGCGAAACTTGCCGGTGGGGTGGCAGTGATCCGCGTCGGGGGTGCGACAGAGGTCGAGGTCAAGGAACGCAAGGACCGCGTGGACGACGCGCTACACGCCACCCGAGCGGCGGTCGAGGAAGGCATTGTCCCGGGCGGCGGTGTTGCCCTGGCCCGCGCCTCGTTGATCCTCTCTCAACTTAATCCAGTGAACGAGGAGCAGAAGTTCGGAATCGAGATGATCCGTCGAGCCGTGCAGATTCCCCTGCGGCAGATCGCGGAGAACGCTGGCGAGGACGGCGCCGTCATTGCCGGCAAGGTGCTCGGTCGCGACGATTACGATTACGGCTTCGACGCGCAGAACGGCGCGTTCACAGACATGGTGGCAGCCGGGATTATCGACCCAACCAAGGTCGTGCGCATCGCCTTGCAGAACGCAGCCTCGGTTGCGGGCATGCTGATCACCACCGAGGCCCTGGTGTCCGAACTGTCCGACAAAGCGCCGGACGGCGACAGGCGTGGGCACGTCTCATGATGCTCGGGGGAAAGCAAATGAAGCCGCTCGGGTTGGTGCAGTGGGCGGGTATTCTTCTCGCCGGCGGTAGTGCAGTGCTGACGCTCTACGCGATCGCCTCAATGAACGCGCAATCCCCAACTGCGCTGCCGATACCCCTGGAATGGCTGCTGCTTACCGGTCTAGCCGGCCTGCTCGGCGGTGGCGTGTGGGTGCAATTCAGTTGGAAGACGCAGTAGGGGAGGGAACCTCAACATGGATGACGAAAGCCGCGCCGACACTGTCAGAGAGGCCAGGGCGGCCTATGCAGCGCGCCGGGAGGCGTTTCGCCGAGCAGCGTCGCCGCCGGGAAAAGACGGTTCGCCGCAGGCCGTCGAGGCGACGCTGGCAAGCATCTCTGAAGAGGTCACGGCCGATGCTATCGAACGTCGACGTGATAAGGGCAAACCGCGTTGAGGACAGACACCGCGAACGGCTTTTCTGCAACAGGGGGACTCAACATGATGCCGGAACATATGAACCAAGGCGGTGCCAATCTCGGCAGCGAGGCCGTGGAGGAGATGGCGAAATATGGCATCAAATGCGACCAGATCAGCCAGTTCTTCTATGGGGATTATCGCTACACGAACCTGGAGGATGCAATCGCTGAAGCGCAGCGCCATCCCACTCAAGTTGATCGTGCGGCGCCAACGTCCTAAACCGCTCCATACCTCAGCTGAGAGCCGCTTAGCATTTAGGGTGTCGCCTTCCCGCAGGTCAGCGCGGGAGGCGACAACTGCCGATCGCTGCGTTTGGGCTCTGCGGCGGCGGAGACGGTTTGAACCCGCTCAGGTCCTTGCCGTAAAAATCCACACGGATGCTGCCAGTGGGCTAGGCCGAAAGTCCCGCCGCGAGCACGGCAATATCGACATTGAAAGCACGTTGATGTTGCGCAATTTCCACGGGTGACGGAACCGGCCGGTGTGTTGGACGAGCCGAACGTCGCCGTCCGGTCAGTGTGGCCGGCCACTTGGCGCCCGGCCACGCATCAGCCCAGCCACGTCGCGCAGCGCTCCTAACATCGCTAGCGCCGCTGGCGAGAGCGTGCGGTCGCGCCGCGTCACGACGCCCGCCGGCCTAAGCTGCAGGTCGAGGCCGATCGGCAGTAACTTCAGGCCGCCCGCGCCGCAAGACGGACGCACGACCTGTTCCGGTGCCACCATGTCGCTGAGCTGCAGCAGGCGAGTGATCACCGACCTGGCCGGTGAGGCCGGACCGCAGCGCGGCGACCTCGTCCTGCGCGTGGACCAGCTCAGTGATCGCGTGGCGGGCGAGGATTTCACCGTATTCAGTCGGCTCGGCGCCGCGGGCGTGGGGCGGACGAACAGGGGCACGCCGAGGGTGGTCTCGAGCTGGTGCAGGAGCTTGGAGGCGGCGGGCTGGGTCATGTGCAGGGATTGCGAGCGCCTGGCCGCGGCGGGGATCGAGCCCTCGGTGGGCAGCATCAGCAACAGCTACGACAACGCTCTCGCCGAGACCATCAACGGTCTCTTCAAGGCCGAGGTGATCCACCGGCGTGGCCCCTGGCGCAATGCTGAAGCGGTGGAATTCGCCACTCTCGAGTGGGTGGACTGGTTCAAGCACGGGCCCCTGCTCGCGCCGATCGGAAACATTCCTCCGGCCGAAGCCGAAGCGCGCACTATGCGCAAACCGAAGGGCTCGCTACGGGCAGCGTAACTCAAACCAAATGGCCTCCGGGGAACCGGTACGGTTCACCTTGGCGACGGTGACGCCGTCCTTGGTGGATCCGCGGCGCGCCGAAGCTCTTGTCAAGCACTACGTTGCGCCCCTTGGGGCCCAGCGTGGCCTTCACGGCATCGGCGAGGGTGTCCACGCCGGGCATCATCCGAGCGCGCGCGTCACCGGCGAACCGTATGTCCTTGGCAACCGTGACCTTCTATTCCGTAATAATGTGAACAGTCGGAGTCCGGTGGGCGAAGCTCAGGCAGCCTTCTTGTTGACGGCCGGCATCCCTTCGATGACTCCCATGACGTCGGACTCTACCCGTGGGTCACAATCTTCGGATCCGCGCTCATCAGCTTCTGCGCGCAGATATCGGCCGCTCCCGCCACCGGGTCTGTGCTGCCGGGCATCGTCACCCAGCCACTCTTTACGATCATATCACCCCGCTCATAGCTGTCGGCCTTCTTCAGCGCAGCAAACTGGGCCACCGCATCCGGGCCGTGGTTGAAACGAGTGACACAGATCATCGCCGCCAGCTGCGCCCGTGCCCCGTCGGCCGCGTCGCTGGCCATGCGCGTCGCTGTCCCGCCGGTCACCCAGCCACCCCACGCGAAGCCCACCACAATGGTGGCCACGATGCAGCCTGTGCTGGACCAGAACCAAACCCCCTTGGTCGGCCGATACGCCTCCCAACGTCTGCCGAGACTCAGTGTATTGGCCATATCCGCCTCCCTAAGTGTTATGCAGCAACTGCATTTTTATGCAGGTCAACGCGCGCAGGATTGAGCGTTCCCAGAATCGCCTTGGCGCGCGCCATCTCTATCCGCTGGGCCGTGCGCCATGCCCAGAAACCAGTCAGTCTTCATATCACGCTGTCGTTCGGAATGCTTCCGCTGATATCCAAACTACAGAGCAATGATCGACAATTATTGGTGTAATTCACTGGGCTACGCTTTCAGATCTGATGGGGCGCGTCAGGAATTACAATGGGCAACTTGCAAAACATTTTGCTGACAGGCGACGCAGCACCGCTTCCTTTGGTTCCGTCAGCGTTCACGCCAGATCGCAATTCCGGGGACGGTTCTGTTCGGGCATGATAGCTCCTGGACGGGGAGCACGGCGGGTGGAATGCGTCGCATGCGGTGGGGCAGCGATTTCGGAGCGGCCTGAGCGCACCGCGCAGGGCTACCGGCGGTTCCGTTGCCGCGATTGTGGCAAGCAGTTCAACGAACGAACTGGTGGGTCCCTGAATCGCACCCATTATCCGTCCGATGTCATCGCGCTCGTTGTCTTCTGGCGACTGCGGTACAAGCTGAGCCTACGCGATCTGCCGGAGATGTTCCTTCTCCGCGGCATCGAATTCACCTACGAGGCGGTTCGGGATTGGGAGGCGAAACTTACGCCGTTGCTGATCGATAATCTTCGCCGCCGCCGGGGTGGTGGCAGCCGGGTCCGCCGCTCGTGGTACGTCGATGAAACCTATATCAAAGTCAATGGCCGATGGTGCTATCTGTACCGGGCGATTGACCGCACCGGCGCGCTGGTGGACGCGATGCTGAGCGAGACCCGCGATATGGCCGCGGCAGAGAAGTTCTTTCGATCTGCCAAGACGGTGACTGGCGTCACTCCGGCTCGGGTGACCACCGACGGATAATAAACTCATCACTCTACAGCGCGGAGGTTACGATCCCAACCATTTCGCCGAACGATGGAGAAACAAACTCCGGTGCCTCTCAGCGCAACAGAAAGGCGTCCCGGGAGCTTATTTTGCGTCGGCGCCGGAGCCGTTGTGAAAGCACTCCGGTCACGCACGGCCGGGGCCAGTCGCTCTGCGCGACCTCCGCGGCCGATCCCTCTACGCGGGGCGCGACACCCTGGCCTCTCTTCTCTCACCCCACCCGAAGCCGTTAAGAAAATTGCTCATAATCAAATTATTCTGCCCGAAGCGTACCCTTCGCCAACGGCAAAATCCACGAAGTGACCCTTTCGCTCCGCCCAAAACTGCCCAAGTGACCCTTTCGACTGTCTCAAAACCTGCGTAGTGACCCTTTCACCCGGGCGAGAAACGCCCAGGTGACCCTTTCAATCGGCCCAACATCACCTTCGCACCCGTCAGCGCCTATCCCGAACCCCGAGCGCCGGCAGTGCGCTGCCACCCACCGGCCCGCCCGGCCCCAAATTGCCCCGACCCCCGCATTGAAGGCATAAAGGGCCCAACGCCTGGGAGGCCGAACAATGACTAAGTCACGGATCGACCTGTTGTTCGGAAGGGGCCACCTGCCGGTGAACCTACCGGCAGGCACCCGGCCGACCGTCATCCGCAAGGGCGCGATGCCAAAGCTGCCGGACCCCCATGCGGCGATTGCCGAGGCATTCGCCAATCCCATCGGCTCGGCCCCGCTCGCCGCCCTCGCGCGTGGCAAGAAAAGCGCCTGCATCCTCATCTGCGACATCACGCGCCCGGTCCCAAACCGGCTGTTCCTGCGCCCGATGATCGAGACGATGGTTTCCGCCGGCATCCCGCTCGGCGCCATCACTGTCCTTGTCGCCACCGGCTTGCACCGCCCGAACGAGGGTGAGGAATTGGCAGAGCTGGTGGGCGACCCCTGGGTAATGGCCGAGGTGCGGGTAGAGAACCATTTCGCCCGCGACGACGCGATGCATGTCGATCTCGGGCGTACCAGCACACGCGGCACGCCCATCGGGATCGACCGCCGCTTTGTCGAGGCAGACCTGCGCATCGCCACCGGCCTAGTCGAACCGCATTTCATGGCCGGCTGGTCGGGCGGCCGGAAGGTTATCGCCCCAGGCGTCGCGCATCACGAGACGATCCGCACCTTCCACTCCGCCCGGTTCATGGCGGACCCCCTCGCGGTGCAGTGCAACCTCGTCGGCAACCCGCTGCATGAGGAACAGCTCGAGGTCGTGCGCCGCCTCGGCAACTGCTACGCGCTCAACACCGTCATCGATGAGGACCGCGACCTGGTGTGCGTGACCTTTGGGGAGGTCATCGAGAGCCACATGGCCGCCGTCGATTTCGTCACGGCTTCCACCCGGATCGGCATGGACCGCCGCTACAAGACGATCGTCACTTCCGCGGCCGGCTACCCGCTGGACAAGAACTACTACCAAACCGTCAAGGGCATGGTGACCCCGCTCGATATCCTCGAGCCCGGCGGCACTCTCATCATCGCCTCCTCCTGCTCCGAGGGCTTCGGCTCGCCCGAGTTCCGGGAGGCGCAGGCGAAGCTGGTCGCCTGGGGGCCCGAGCGCTTCCTCGCCACGCTCACCGCAAAGTCGCTCGCCGACATCGATGAGTGGCAGACCCAGATGCAGATGAAGGCGATGCGCCTCGGCCGGGTCGAACTCTACACGACCGGGCTGGATGAGGAGGAGCAGCGCATCACCGGCGTGACCATCACTACGAACATCGACAAGTCGCTGCACGACGCGGTCGCCCGCCACGACGATCCGGACGTGGCCTTTATCCCCGAGGGCCCGTATGTCGTACCCGTCTTCGCCGGCGGATGACGCTCGCGATCCGGCTCGACGCGGTCGGCGGCATCGCGGGAGACATGTTTGTCGCCGCCATGGTTGACGCGTTGCCGGACCTGCGCGGCCGCGTGCTGGAGGACGCCGCCGCCGTGCTGCCGCCCGGAACCGGCACGCCGGCGATACAACACGGCACCAGCGCCGGGCTGCACTGTTTGCGCTTCCTGCTCTCGGCGCGCGTCGACGCCCCTCATCATCATGCCACCTTCCGGGACATGGTCGCGCGCATCGAAGCCGCGCCCTTAAGCCAAGGCACTGCCGCGCACGCCACCGCTATCCTGCGCCTCCTGGCCGAGGCAGAGGCCGCCATACACCACGTGCCGGTGGATGAGGTGCATTTCCACGAGATCGGCGACTGGGATTCGCTGATGGACGTAACCGCCGCCGGCAGCATTGCCGCGGCGCTCGGGGGCGCACGCTGGAGCGTTTCAGCCCTGCCGCGCGGGGATGGGCTCGTGCGTACGCGTCACGGCCTGCTGCCTGTGCCAGCGCCGGCCACCGCCCGGCTGCTGGAGGGCTTCACCTGGCGGGACGACGGTGTTGGCGGGGAACGCGTCACCCCGACCGGCGCCGCCGTTCTCCGCCATCTCATCCAGACGCCGGATGCCCGCGTGAGCGGACGCCTGCAAGCTACCGGCACCGGTGCCGGCACGCGCGAGCTTCCCGGCCAGCCCAACATCCTGCGCGCCGCTATCTTCGAAGACACGGCCGAGACACCGCACGAAGAGGACATCCTCGTGCTCTGCTTCGAGATCGACGACATGACCGCCGAGGAGATCGGCATCGCGGCTGACCGACTGCGTGCCACTCCCGGCGTTAGGGACCTCGTGCTCATCCCCGCCATCGGCAAAAAAGGCCGCCCACTCCAAACCTTCCGCCTGCTCGTCGAGCCCGGGCAGCGAGAACTCGTGGCCGAAGCTTGCTTCACAGAGACTTCCACCATCGGTCTGCGCTGGCACTCGGCGCGTCGTGCCGTGCTGCCCCGCGCGATCTCCGACGCTGGCTCGGTGCGTGTGAAGACGGTGACCCGGCCTTCGGGACCGAGCCGCAAGGCAGAGGCCGACGATCTGGGCCGGATTGCCGGACTCGAGGCGCGGCGCGCCGCGAAGCGCGCAGCGGAGGAGCCATGACGAAACTGGAGGGCATATTCGCGGAGCTGCCCGGCCTCGCGATCGCGGTCAGCGGCGGCGTAGACAGCATGACCCTTGCCCATACCGCGCACCGCGCCGGCGTGCCGGAACTCATCATCGTGCATGCGCTCTCCCCCGCCGTGCCGGCGGAAGCTACAGCACGCGTGCGGGACCACGCTGCGCGGTTCGGCTGGCGCCTGATCGAGGTGGACGCCGGTGAGTTCGCCGATCCGGCATACCGTGCGAACCCTGTCAACCGCTGCTATTTCTGCAAGTCCAACCTCTACGCCCGTATTGCCCATGTGACCGAGGGGCCAATCGCTTCCGGCGCCAATCTGGACGACCTCGGGGATTACCGGCCTGGCCTGATCGCCGCGACGGAGCACCGCGTCCGCCACCCGTTCATTGAGGCCGGCATGGACAAGGCCGCCGTCCGCGCCCTCGCGCGAACCTTCAACCTTACAGACATCTCCGAGCTTCCCGCTCAACCCTGTCTTTCCAGCCGCATCGAGACCGGCATTGCGATCAGCGCCCAAGACCTCGCCTTCGTTGCGCGTATGGAGCAGGTGCTGGCTGCCCACGTAGCGCCGGGGGCGGATCTCCGTTGTCGTGTCACCCATCGCGGCATCGTCGTCGAGGCTCCGGCACCCGACGAGGAGATGCGGCAAATCGCCGACGAGCTCTGCCGCTCTGCACAGCGCCCCTTCCTCGGCTTCCGCCCCTATCGTCGTGGCGCCGCCTTCCTGCACGGACTGCCGTGACCGACTTCATCTTGGACTGGGGACGGCAGGCGCGCACCGGCGTCGTCGAGGCTGTGCTCTGCGAGCCCAAAACCCCAGCCCAGATCGTAGCGATCCTCGATGAGGCCGCGGGGAACGGCGTCCGCCTGCTGCTCACACGCCTCACCCCGGAGCAGCACGCTGCGTTGCCCTCGACCTTCCGGGAACTGCTCGATTTCGACCTGCTCTCCCGCACGGCGATCCTGGGCGGGCTACCTCCCGGCACGCCAGTCGAGGGCGCACTGATCGTCGCCGCTGGAACGGCGGACCTTGGCCCCGCCCAAGAGGCAGCGCGCACTCTGGCCTTCCATGGATACGCGGCGCCGCTGATAGCGGATGTAGGTGTCGCCGGGCTCTGGCGCCTGAACGAGCAACTCGGTCGGCTGCGCGAGGCACGCGTCATCATCGCGGCTGCGGGCATGGAAGGCGCCCTGTTTAGCGTCGTCGCGGGCTTGGTTGCCGCGCCAGTCATCGCGCTGCCTACGTCTGTCGGCTACGGCGTGGCTGCCGGCGGCACCCTGGCGCTGCACGCCGCCCTCTCAAGCTGCGCGCCAGGCGTCACGGCCGTGAATATCGACAATGGCTTCGGCGCCGCCACGGCTGCGATCAAGATTCTAGAGACCGCCCGCCGCTAAAAGCGAATTCATTGGGACGGACACCCGCAGGGGCACGAAACTGCCTTCCCGTCATGCCGACGAAGGTCGGCATCCACGCCTTTCCGGCACCCCGGTCCCAGACCGCTAAGTTTATGAACGGCCACCCCTAAGCCACTGGTTCCAGTACCACGACAGGGATCTCGCGCTCCGTCCTTTTCTGGTAATCTGCGTATGGCGGCCAGAACTCGAGCGCTTTTTTCCATAGCCGCTTGCGTTCTTCGCCGGTCGCAGTTCTTGCGCGTGCCTTCCTCCTCTCTGTACCGACTTGAAGCTCGACGTCTGGATTGGCGAGGATGTTACGATACCAACCGGGATGTTCAGGCGCACCCTCCTTCGAGGCGACGACAAAATAACTGTTTCCGTCCTTGCCATAGAACAGTGGGAATATGAATTTCTCGCCCGACTTCCGGCCGGTTGTCGTCAACAGCAGCGATGGCACTGTCAATTTTGAATAGCCTGGCGGAGCAACGGTATACATGTGCCCGTCGGTGCCGCCGCTGGAGAGATAGCGATTGGCATGCTCTTGTATCCATCCGGGCAGGTTGGGAGCGAGCTTGGCCTCAGACATTATCGAACCTCCTGTTGATTGGCATCACGTCAGCATAACGAGAGCAAATACATGGTGATCGGAAACGTCGCATCACACCACCTCTCCTGCTCTGGGAGGAGGCAGGCCCTCGGGCTGCGACCGGGGTTGGCGCGCGCAGCGCGCCGGGTGAGGGTGGCGCGGCTCCAGTCATACTGAAACGGCCCTGGGCATGCAGCATAGCATATTCGGTGAATTGGACGCGACGCGAGCAGCCAACACATGGTAGCGGCCACCACAACGTGCAAGGACGTGGCGAGGAGAGGTCTGGGCCTTTGGCCAGCGCGGTAGCGACGACGCGCGAGCTTATCAGCCGGCCGGCACGGACGACACCTGCGCGCACAGACGTCGCCCGTTTGCGGCGAAGCTCTTCAGTTATTGCTCTGGTGATAATACCCGTAACCATTCTGGGAAGTGCCCCAACCATCAGCAGCAACTGCGGCCTGGGCCAGGACCAGAGCAAACACCAGACTAACTGCGGTCACAAAGTAACGCATATAGAATTCCTCTTGATTTACAGACAACAGATACCTATGCGATGCATCGCGCACGTGGCGCGACCTCGCGGAACGACTACGAACCGCCGGAAACGACCAGGGTTTCGCCGGTCACCCAATGTGAGTCGTCCGAGGCCAGAAACACCGCGACGGGTGCGATATCGCTTACCTTTCCTATGCGGCCAAGCGCCGTCCGTTGCACCACCTGCGCTTCGAAGTCGCTGCCTCTGAAGTCCGCGTTGCCTTCCGTCTCGACCATGCCGGGATTGATTGAGTTCACGCGGATTTTTCGCGGACCAAGCTCCTTGGCCAGCACCCGCGTGATAACATCCACGGCTTCCTTTGTGGCGGTATAGATGGCAGTGCCGGGCGACGTAGCCCGGCTGGCTGCCGAGCCGATGTTGATCACGCTGCCGCCTTCCGGCCCAAACTGAGCGACCGCCGCCTTGGTCGCGAGCAGCAGGCCGAGTACGTTGGTGTCGAACTGCCTGCGGAACTCGTCTTCCGTGACCTCCTCGATCCCGCCAAACTGATACACTCCTGCGTTGTTCACCAGGATATCGACCGTTCCGAAGGCGCTTTTGGCTTGGGCGAAGATCCGGTTGACATCCGCGGACCTCGCGACGCTTCCCTGGACCGCAACCGCCCTGCCGTCCGCGCCCACGATGTCCGCGACTACCTTGTCTGCGCCTTCGCGATCGCTCGCATAATTCACGACGACCGCCGCACCCTCCGCCGCCAGCCGTCTGGCGATCCCGGCGCCTATCCCCTTGGAGGCACCCGTGACGACGGCCACCTTGCCTGCTAATTTGCTCATTGCTCTGCTCCGACCCTTGGAAGCGACAGTTAGAGGGACGTCTAAGTGTGCCGGGCCGGCAGGATGTCAAGCGGGGGTCCGCAGGGCGTCGGAGAGTTGTCGCAAGTAAGCGTCGAAGGTGTCCCGTCGGAATGACAACCGCGCGAACTTGCCGTCGCGGACGACCTCGATGAGGCCAGCCTTCTCAAGACTCTTGATATGATGCGAGATCGTGGCGGCGCTCACCGTCTCGGCCGCTTTCAGGGCGCAGCAGGGCAAAGCGTCGGATGCCGATGCGATCTCGCTAATCATGCTATATCGCCGCGGATCCGCCAGCGCCTTGGCGATCGCCGCAAATTGCCTTTCGGGCAGGCGGGATAGTCTGCCCCTGCGCTCCTTGCTGTGCGGACGCTTGGTTGGAGCCGAGGCTTTCGTCATGCACAAAATCTAAGCGTATCGGTACTGCGATGGTAGAGTTCAGGAGAGCGGATCCGCCGACCGGAGCATCCGGGCTGAGCGGGTGCGGCAGGTCCGGCAAAAGTCGCGTTCGTGGACCACGGGCCGCGTCTCATCATGCCGGCCAGCCTTTCGGCTGACCATGGTCTGAAAGGCTTCATCTGAGCTCAAGGATGCTGAGGTGGCCCCGGTCTTTGTGGAAGCAGGACCGAAATTCCTCGCCAACCGAGCTTAATGCTGCCGCGCAGCACACGAGCGAGACGCGGGAAATGCCGGCAGGCAGCTCGTAGCGGAAGTGTGGCTCGCCACATCGTGCTCGTCTCGATGGCTGCAAGGCGCCGTTCGAACTCGGCGGCCCGATATTGGCTCAGGCAAATCTCCGTTTGCGCCGCAGCCAAGCGCTGTGCCTGCGCCTCCGTGCTGCGCTTCATGTCAGTAGCGGCATGCTCCAAAGTCACGCGATCAGCCTCGGCCTGTGCGATGCAAATGCTGAGCTGCTTAGCATGAGCGAGCAAGGTATCGCGCTCGTGCGCCAATGCCGCGCGATCAGCCTCGAGTTCTGCGGTGCGGATGCCGAGGTGGTGGACCTGATCGCGTAAAATGCCGAGCCCGCATCTTCTCCCAAGCATTCTTCGCTCCATCTCCGCTCGGCGCCGGGCCAGTGCCGCCGGCGCATTCAAAACCCTCGTGCTCCAGTTCCTTGCGGCTCGTCTCCACTTCTTCAAGCCGGTTACGCAGCAGGTTCAGGCTGCGCTTCAGCGCGATATTGTCCAACGCACCGAAGCTTGGTCCCCGGACCTCATTGCGGAAGAGTGGGAACTCAGGCTCGCGGCTCAGTTCATCCCCGACCCGGACATTTGCCGCGCTAAACGTTGCCGCATGCGCTTTGCGCGCCTTCACTAGAGACACGGACTGGCAACACCGGAGACAGTTTCCCGAGCAGGTAGTCGGGATCGGTCGCAAAACGCGGAAACGCAATGAGTATAGTCGGTACATCGGCCTGGACCAAACGCTCCAGTAGGCGATGGAAACCGACCGCGAGTAAGCGTGCCTGGTCGAGCGGGTGAAGCGAGAATATGGCCCCGCCAGGCGTAGATCCCCAATGCTCCCAGGTGTTGGCAAACCGCGCCACGAAATCATTTTCCTGATGCACCGCCTGCAGCTGCACGATTGTGCGGCTTGCCGTGGCTTCAACGAGATCGCGCATGGGGATAACGACCGCATCAAGCCCGATGTGGGGGTCCGCGAGAATTTCATCAACAAACTGATACGACCAGGGAGACTTAACCACATAAGGCAGGTCCCGACTTATTGTCGAAACAGGTAGGTCCTCGAGGCCGGCCTGAGCAGCATCGTCCCATTGCGGGTCGCCCTGACGTTTGGAGAGGTGCGTCTCCAATCCTAGAGCAGTGAGGTATCTCACCAGGACGCTCGTGCCTGAGCGTCCGGTTCCGGCAATCAAAAGATGGCGCCGCCGTTCGGCGTGTTCAGGAACATGATCTGAGTGATCTATTCCCTGAGCCAATCTCTCTGAAAATAGATGGTCATGCTCCATTCTATCCATTCTATGCGCCTGAGGGTCGCCGCTACCGTGCTGGGTTGAGGATGTCGCGGTGATGTTGCTGCAGTGTGTCCGAACGGATTCGGTCAACGCTTCCAAGGTCGGGGTGATGGCCGCTTACGCAAACGTGCATAGTGGCTCTGGACCGCGCCGATCTCGGTTTCCACCAGTCTGCATGATTATTCGGTTGCATTCGCTACCAATCTCGTTGTGATAGATACTGCCGCCGTCGTCAAATCGGCGGACGTATCGCGCGCCGGGCGGCGCGGTCAAAACAGCTGCCGCAGCCGCCTACGCGGGCGGCGTGGACGCGCCGATACTCACCTGCCCATCCCGACGGGGAGGCGTATTCCTGAGCTGGGTCTTTCCTTTGCGGTCAATGATTTCCGTCAGACAGGCGTACCAACGCTGGCCGATCGCATCCAACGCATACCGCTTGGCTCTCTCTCTTGCACGTTCCGAAATACGATTATACAACTCTGAAATCATCCGCAAGGCGTTTCAAAAGCTCTGCGAGCCCCTGGTCATCGCGTGGCTCGAACACGAAACCGTCGTGACCTGGCTCCACATTTTCGGGAAGTCCTCCAGAGCGTGCGACAACAGCCGGTACGCCAAAGCAGCAACCTTCGATGCTGACGCGTCCAAACGGTTCGCGCCAAATAGATGGAACGACGACGACATCTATCCTCGCATAGAATTCGTCTGGTTGGACCCAGCCGCAAAAGGTAGTGTTGCTGCCCGGGAATTGTGCCTTTAATTCATCTGTATACTCATCGTCTCCCGAACCGGCTATAATAAACCGTATATCCGGACGATCACTTAGTCGCGTTGCGGCAGCGGCAAGAATTTCGATCCCCTTGTTGCGGGTATGAGCTCCAATGAAACCGACTTTAAGGCCATTAAGCTTGATATGAGGCGACGAGACTCGATCGTCCAGGGGGCCGGGAATAACACAAGTTTCCGCGTTAGGGAAATAACCTGCATCTTGATGCATACGTCTGACGAAGTCTGGTTTCAGTGACAAGAACATCGACGTACTTTGAAAAATGTTTCTTTCCTACCGAAGACAGCTTGCAGCTCAGGCAACGAGAGCAATTGGATCCGGCACGGAACAAGGAACTACGCCAGCACAATAGGAAATAGCCCTGGGCTAGATGCACACAGGGAATCCCAAGTGACTTCGCTGCCGCCCAGCTTGCTACGTTAATGTTTTGAGTGTCGGTCGTTACCAATACGTCAGGTCGGTAGGACCGCAGCTCCTTTTTCATCCGCCTGTAAGCAATGGGATTGAAGTTTTCCAGCAGATGCCAAATAAGCTTCTTTAATACTGGCTTATCTTTCTGTAGCCAGTCACGATAGACATTCAATGGCGCCGTAGTTATAACTTCAATGTCGCCCCGCCGCTCCTGAGCTTCAGCATCTCCCACAACCAGGACCCGCACCTGGGCCGGTTGTGTAGCCAGCGTCCTGGCGATTAAAGCGCTATCGATCGGCCCGCCGCCGCGACCGTACGGCGGAAAGGCTGCGCACGCAAGTAATATCTTCATGCAACTTCCATCGCTGCGTTTCCGCGAGGCGCCTCGAACACGAGCATCCTGTTAACAACCGGCGGCGACTTTCAGGCAAAAACCGGCCCCAAGGTCTGGCTGATATCGTCGGCGATTAAGGAATGGGTCAACGCGGTGGGATGCAGTGTATCGAAAAACAAATACGAACCACCGTTGGGATTGAGCGTGCCGCCGGGGTGATCGGTGTCCCTTGGTCTATCAGATTCTGCAACAATGATGCCACGCCAAACGCAACGCCGGCGTCTCTCAGGGGTTGCCTCGATGACCGTCACAAGATTGCGGCCTTTCGCGGTATTTTAGACTATCAGCTATGTAGCCCGAGAGGAGGCGCCACAAATACCACCATCAGAGGGGGCCGCGGAAACTCCAGGGCTGATTACGCGGCACCTTAGATACGAACCTGTATCGAGATCCCCATCGGTACCGTTGTCAAGCCCCTGGAATCGCCCATCGGTACCGTTGTCAAGTCCCCCAAACTGCCCAACGGTACCGTTGTCAAGTCCCCGAACCGGCCCAACGGTACCGTTGTCAAGTCCCCGAACCGGCCCAACGGTACCGTTGTCAACCCCCAAAACCGGCCATGGGTACCGATCCGCCTGTGCCCTACCTCCTCCGGCGAAAGGACGGGTTCATGCTACGTTCTACCCCGGCCTCCCATCGCGTTCAAGCGTGACCCGGCGCGTTCTTCTGGATCGCACCCACCATGGGAATAAAAAACACCCCCATATCTCGCCGAGAGTGGATCTTACCCTCCCGGTCCTTGGTGTAGGTATAAAGCACCTGGCCGCGCTTGAACGGCTGCCCGATGGGGATCACCAGCCGGCCGCCGGGCTTCATCTGCTTGAACAGATCCGGCGGCACATACTCAGCGGCACAGGTTACCATGATAATGTCGAAGCCGCCCTCGACCTCCGGCCACCCGTAATATCCGTCGCCCACCTTGGTATGCACGTTATGGTACCCAAGCGGGGCAAAGATACGGCCGACCGCCCTCCCCAGGGGCTGGATGATCTCGATCGTGTAAGCCTTTCCCACAATCCGGGAGAGCAGCGCGCTCTGGAACCCGCTCCCCGTGCCGATCTCCAGCGACGTCTCACCCGGTTTCGGGGCAGACACCTGCGTCATGTACGCCTGCCCGAGATAGTCCGACAGAGCGGACCCATACCCGATGCTCCAGGGCTTGGGGTCGCTCTCATAAGCATCGCCGCCGATCGAACGGCGGTCGGAATAGATATACTGGAAGTATTCGCGCGGGACCGCCTCGAAGGCCGCGATCACCGCCGGGTCAGCCGAACCCAGGCGGGACGCCAGATAGCTCTTGATCAGCTTCATGGCCGCCGGCTTCCGGTTCTGAATCGCTTCGAACTGGACGTCGGTCAGGCTGACCGGCCGCCCCAATTCGCGCATCGCCCGCTCATACGCCTGACGGCTCCAGGCCGATTCGGCGGCCCGGGCAGACGCAACGAAAGAAACAGAAGCAGCGGCGGCAATCAGTCCGCGCCGGGTGAGCGTACCGGCTGTGTGAACCACTGAGGGAATCTCCGTGCAGCAGGGAAGGCGAGTGCGGCCAGACCATACATCAATGCGGCGCACAACAGCACCCGGCTGAAACCGAATTCACGCGCGATCAGGTTCGCGAGAGGGGTGGCAAGCACGCTGAATGCACCATTCAGTGCCCACGCCCATGGCAGAGCACCACCCTGACCAACCCGCGCCAGGCCAAGCGGGAAGAACAAGCCAAGCAGCAAGCCAACGGGCGCTGTAACCGCGAGAATCAACACAAGTCGGATGCCAACCGGCGCACCCAGTGTGGCCAGCATCACCGGTTGCAGTCCAACCAACATCGCCCCGGTCCAGCCGATCAGGAGCAGAGAGGCGGTGTTGATGGCTCCCCGTTCTCGTCCGTAGAACCGGGACGTGGCGGCACTGCCGAGGCCGGAGAAGATCAATATCCCGGTCAGCACGACGGCGAAGCCGGAGGTCTTGTCGTCAAGCCAGTCCGTCGCGGTTCGGATCAGCGCGATTTCGATGAACAGAAACCCCAATGCCAGCGCCGGAAAATACCCCACCGCCCACGCCCATCCCCCCTGCTCTGGTCGCAGTCTTCTCGGAGCGGCCAGGGGCAGCAGAAGCACGGCAAGAGCGATAACGCCCGCCTGGGCGAGAACGGCGAGATTGACCAGTGCTCCGATCTCCTGCTGCGGCAGGACTTCCAGGCGTTTCAGCAGCAGGCCGAGGTGCGACAGCCGGAGCACGGAAAAGAACGCCGGCCGGTCAAGGGTTATAGGCGAAAGATCGAACGCGGCGGCCGAAGCCGTCGGCGCACCGGCAAGCACCGCAGCGGCTTCATCGGCGATCGAGTCGTCGGGACCGGCCGATGAGACCTCCCCCACGGTGAAAGACACCGCAGGCAAATCATTGTAAATATTGGCCCGCTGGGTCACGACGTTGATCCCGGGATACCAGGACACATCGAAGGAGCGGTCATCGCAGAACTTCCGGGCCGCCGCGATGGCCGCAGCATCGAACGGCTCGTTCGAGAGCAGCAACCGGACGTTCCAGGCCGAGCGGTACATGATCGCGTGGGCCCCCGGGTCGGGGATGCCGGCAATACGAAACGCCTCCCGCGCGGTGGCGAGCATTCGCAACGCATAAACCGGGAACTCTCGTATGGAGACGGGAATGGCGATGACTCCGCCCAGCATCAGGGCGTGCAGGTCGGCGGCGACTGCCTGGGCCGAGAAAGCAGTCTGCGCCGCGGGACTGGCCGAGAGCAGGTTGGCGGCGAGATCGATCAGCTCGTACCGGGCGCCGGTGGCAGCCGCCGCAAGGGGCGGCTCCGGAAGCAGCTTCACGGCCAGGTCGGCGGGAAAGGCCGGAGTAGGCCCGAACCCACGGCGAAGCGCGGAGCGTAGCAGCGGCTCCGGCTCGACCACGGCGACATGCGCCGCGCCGAGACGCAGCGCCTGGGCGATCCGATATCCGCCTCCGGCGCCAATCAGCAGGACGTTGCCGTGCGGAACCAGGGAGTATGGCAGCGCATCGAGGGTGGCAGGGGCGTAGGCAAGCTCCTTGCCGTCCGGCTTGATCGGGGTCTGCGGCAGGGCGGCGATGCGGTCCCCATCCCGATACAAACCATACGTCCTGGGAGGCGTGCCGAAGCCAAGCATCTCGGCGTTGTTGGACAGGTCAGTGTCCAGGCGCTCGGTGAAGTCATCGAGCAGGGAGTAGGCGCCGGCTGGGGATAGGTGAGTGCCGACAACCCGGGCGTTCGGCGTGTGCAGGGGAGGGTAGATCGGCTTGAACTGGCTGATGTCGGCCTGGGGCCCGAATAAAAGCAGCGCCTCGCCGGCAAGCAGGGCAATCAAGGCGGCAACGGCCGCTTTGCGGCGGATGAAAACGGCAGCAAGCGCGAGGGGCACCAGCAACGCGGGGACCAGATGAAACGGGTGCAGCACGAACATCATCGCCAGAATTCCTGCCGCCCCCAGCCCTGCTCCCGTCAGGTCGGCGGCATAGACCGCTCCGATCCGGCCGGCGTTGAGCACGAAGCTGAGGCTGACAAACAGCCCGGCGAGGAAGAAGAACGGCAGCAGCGCGGCATAGTAGGCGCCGATGTTCCAAAGCTGGGACTGCCAGGTGACCGGGTTCTGGAGCTGCAGCGGATTGAACGGATTGACAGCAGCGGCGGTGAAACCCGCGGCGGCAGCCAGAATAAGCAAAGTCGGCAGGACCGCCAAGATGGCAGGGCCATGGCGGGCGGCGCTGTCTCGGCACAGGGCCAGAACGACACCGCTCAGGGCGAACCCGGCCATGGCAATGGAGATGACCCAATAACCGTAATCGGACCATTCCGCAACCGCGAAGAACCGGGTCAGGGCGATCTCGTAGCCGATACCGGTAAAGGAGACGAGGAAGAGGGGCGCGAGACTTCCTAGCTTCGCGGGGCTTCCTTCGGCCACACCATCTCCTGAATGAAGTTTTGCATCAGGGCGTTAAAGCGCGGAGCATTGTCGATGAACAGAGCATGGCCCGAATTGGCGAAGATCGCCGTCTCCACGTTGGGGCGGCTCGCCTCAAGGTTGGCGGCCTGGGCGGCGAGCCCGGGGCGGACCGCATACAGCACGGGCTTGCGGATCGATTCAATCGCATCGCGCCAATAGGTCCGCGACTCGGGGTAGCGCAGAAGCTGGCGAGCGGCCCAGTCGGGAGTACGCAGGCTAGCCTGGGTCAGGGTCTGTAACCAGCGCTCGTCCTGGGGCGTGTGGAACATGGTGCGGACGAACAGGGCCATATACGCCGCATGCGGCATCGGAGGCCCGTGCTGGTGCGGATGCAGGTGGGCCAGGGGGGCAGGCGGCTCGCCCACAGAGTTATCGATCAGCACCAAACCCGCGATCTGGCTATCGCCATGATCATGGATGTAGGCCAGGGTGTCGAGCACGCCCAGGGACCACCCGGCAAGGAGGACAGGGCCCGGACCGAGCCGCTCCAGCAGCTCGGCGATATCCTGACCCCGGCGGCGCGGTTCGTAGCCGGAGGGAGCGACCTCGGAGTCGCCCTGGCCGCGAGGATCGAACGTGATAACCCGGTAGCGGTCGCGAAACGCGGCGATCTGGGGGGCAAAGATCCAGGCCGGCATGGTCCAGCCAGGGATGAAGACTATGGTGTGAGCGGCTGGGGAACCGGCTTCGAGGTAATGGAGCCGAACTCGGTCGGAGGTGGTGAAGAACTGGTCGGAGATTTCGGGGAGAAATTGGGCGGAGGCTGGGGAAAGGCTCGGGAGACCGAGCAACGGGAGTCCGAGCGCGACTCGGCGCGGGAGGAGCATACGAGGATGTGACCGGGATAGGGGTGGGATGTCAAAAGGTTTCTGCACCGGGACCGGTTCTTAACCGTACCAAACCGCACGGTCGGTACAACGGCTGGAGCACGGGCCACGAGGGCCTGCCCCCCTGCGGACCTGTTGCTTGTCGCAGACGCGGACCATGTGGCACCCGCGATGCGCGACTTACTGAACAGGAGCGCCGGGTTGCCTATTCGCAGCCGCAGCGTGCCTTCTCTACACACCGATACTGGCTGCGAACCCTACGAATCACACGTGGACTATCATGGACTACGCTGACACTCAGTGTCACCCTGCCAGCGAATTAATGCCAATGCCTAAGACGCCCACACCGTGGCTGTTTCACGAACATCTTGCGTCGGAACGGCTCGCCAACACCATCACGGAGGACAATATGGTGGTAAGGTCGCGTCGGTGACGATTTCTGTTACTGCGCCGTTTCGAGGGGTCGGGTATTCCGTATGGGTTCCCAACTCCGAGTGCGTCCGACCGCTTCTTGACACAGGAGTTCTCAAGGCCGGGCAAACAACGACCCGTTCGGCTGAGTGACGATTTCGTTATTCTCTAGAGTTAGTTGTGGTCACGCGCCCGGTGCCTGCCCTCAGCCGACTTGGCTCTTGACGACAAGATTCGTTACCCTACGCTGAGAAAGGACGGCGGGACCGCGAGAGGTCGGCTTTTATTCGCGTTGGGGTAGACCGCCAGGAGGCGCCGAAGTGCTGATCCGTCCGCCGTTGCGTGAGTATCGAACATGGGCCATGGATAGCCGACCATGGACTAGGTACATACCGAGGTCCGGCGACATAATTATCGCCGCAGCCCCCAAGTGCGGCACAACGTGGATGCAACAAATTGTATCCTCACTGGTGTTTCAGGATCCAACACCACGAGCGCTATATAGTGTATCGACTTGGATAGATGCTCGGTTTTTCGCGTCGGTGACCGATACGTATCGGGCCTTTGAGGGACAAACCCATAGACGGTTTCCCAAGACACATCTACCGATTGACGGTCTGCCAATCTATAATGAAGTGCAGTACATCCATGTCGCACGGGACGGGCGCGATGCGGCTCTCTCAATGCATAATCACTTCACGGGGTTCTCAGAAGAGAAACTAAGGCATTTGATGAGATCGGATTCCAGGATGAAACCATTCGCGAGCCATATCCACGCTTTCCAAGCGACCCTGCCGAATATTTTCGACTCTGGATAACAACACCGGTGGCGGCTGGCCAGACCGATGGCACGCCTTACCCGCCCTTCTTTGATCTGGAAATGGGATACTGGTCTGAACGCCGCAGACCAAACTTCCTACTCGTTCACTACAGTGATTTATTGCATGATCTCGACGCAGAAATGCGAAGGATCGCGGCTTTCCTGGAAATTCCCATCGACGGGAGGATATGGCCCTCGCCCGTTCGGGCAGCCGAATTCCCCCAAATGCAGAGCGCGGGTGACCTGTTGATGCCACACTTGAGGACTGTTTTGACCGACGGTTCTCGACGCTTCTTCAATAAGGGAACGAATGGCCGATGGCGGGATGTGCTGGGTGCTAGCGAGCTTGCGGCCTACGAGGCTAAGGTGCGGGAGAAGTTCACTCCCGGGCTACGCGCATGGCTTGCGCAGGGCCGCATCGGAGCGGGCAAACCGCGAGAGAGTCCGGACTGAGCCAACCTTCATTGGCGGTTGGACTGCGGACTGAGCGTTGATACAAGATCTAGGGAAAGTCTGATCAAGCCGACATTCGGCTTGGAGGAGGAGCGCCCATTCATATCGATGTAGCAGCGAATGCAGCGCAATGACGATGTTGCGGTCCCTTTCTTGCGATCTGGGACACTTGCCAGCGGTGCTGCAGATAGATTTCCGCCTGTCAGGTGCAGCGTAGTCGGTGGCGAACAATGAACAAGTTGGCCAATGCCGAGGTCACGAATAAGCGGTGCGCGTTCTTGTCCAGCCCGCGGTAGCGCACCTTGAACACCCGCTTGATGACACCGATGCTGTGCTCGACCTTGGCCCGGACCTTGGATTTGGTGCGGTTCCGCGCCTTCTCCGCCTCATCGATGGCGTCGCGATACCGACACCGGCGGTTGGTAAAGTCTTTGGCATTCGGCGCATGTTTGCGGATCACGTCACTCTGACCTTGGTAGGCCCGGTCGCCCCATACCCGGGTTTCCTCGCCATGCAGCAGGTCCGGCAGCACCGTGGCATCGTGCACGTTTGCCGCCGTCGCCACCACCGCGTGAATCACCTTTGTCCTGCTGTCCACTCCGAAATGCGCCTTCATCCCGAAATACCACTGGTTGCTGGTGCATCTCGGGATCGCGCGATTTCGTCGTGTTCTTGGTGGAGCTCGGCGCGCTGATGATGGTGGCGTCAACGATCGTGCCCGCGTTCACCTTAAGCCCGCGTGCCTCCAGATGTTCGTGTGCCAGCTCGAAAATTTTCCGCCCGAGATCGTGCTTCTCCAGCAGGTGGCGGAACTTGCAAACCGTGGTTTCGTCAGGCACCGGCTCACGACCAAGGTCAATGCCGGCAAACCGTCGCATCGACACTGATTTGTAGAGCGCCTCCTCCACCGCCGGATCTGACAGGTTGAACCAGAGCTGCAGGAAATAGATCCGCAGCATCCGCTTCAGCCCAACCGGCGGGCGTCCGTTGCCGGGCTTGGGATAAACCGGCTCGATCAGCGTGCATAGCGTTCGCCACGGCACCACGCGATCCATTTCGTCCAGAAATGCCGCCCGACGCGTGCTCTTCGCGAATTGCTCAAACCCCGCCGTTGCTAAGGTCAGCTGCCGCATCCCACATCCCTCGCGGTTGCCCAGCCGGCCCTACACGCCGTTCCGTGACCGTGTCGAGAGGGACTTAATCAGAGATTCCCTAGGGTTTACCCGTACGCTGTGCCTGCGCTTGCTCTACCCAGAGGTCGCACGGCCGCTGCACCTGGCCCTCTACATTGCAAACGCAGGCCTGGCCTTCAGCCTCAGTAAGAAAGATTACCTCGCCAGCCTGCTCGCCTCAAGCTGGTACCGCGCATTTAGCTCGGCGTACACCGTTCGATAGACAGCCTGACGGATCGAGGTACCAACCACGGTTGAGCCATGGCCGCGCATTAGTACAATATCGCTGCCATCGAATAGCGCCTCCAACGCGCGGCCGAGCGTATTGTTGCTGATGAGGAGATCGGTCCCGTTTCCCCGGGCCTCACGAATCTCCAACACAGGAGCGCCCTGGTCCTCGATCTGCTCGGGAGTGGTGCTGGTGGACATAGTTCGTCCTTTCAGATCTCTGCGGGCCCGTTGGGAGGGGGCGGCGCCGGCTACGCGGCCTCGTTCGCGTCGCTCCGTCGCAATGGCGCGCGCGAGGATTCATTGTGTGCGTCGGCAATTTTCTCCAGCGCTGCGAGGAACGATCGCCGCTCCTCCGGCTTCAGTGGCGCCAGCAATTCCTTCTGCACGCGCTGCACCGCGGCCTCGGCACGACGCAGGAGCGCCTGCCCCTCGGAAGTGAGGGACAGGCGACGGGCGCGCCGGTCGTTCGGGTCGGCTGCGCGCCGCAGGAGTCCACGCTCTTCCAGCACCATGCTAAGGCGCGCGGCATTGGAGCGGTCGATCGCGGCGAGCCCGGCCAAGGTGATCTGATCCGCGCCGGGTTCGGCCTCGGCCGCCTTCAGCAGGGCATACTGCACCGGCGTCAGTTCAAACTCGGCGCAATATTCAAGAAACAGGGCGACCGAGATCTGGTGGCAACGGCGGATCAGATGGCCCGGCTTGTTATAGAGTTCCGCGGGGGCCATTTCCTTCAGCCTTCCGCCGGCCCGATCGTCAGCACCACACGGCCGACGCCCTCGACTTCGCCCTCCAGCCGGTCGCTCGGCGGCACCGCGCCGACGCCGGCCGGCGTACCGGTCATGATCACGTCGTCTGGTTGCAGGTGAGACAGTGTAGAAAGATGCGCGACCAGCTCCGGCACCTTCCAGGCAAGCTCGACCAGATCTCCCTGCTGGCGTACCTCATCGTTTACGCGCAGCACGATCCGCCCGTTGGCCGGATGACCGATCCGCGATACCGGCGCGACGGGGCCAAACACAGCGCTCTGTTCGAAATCCTTGCCGGTGTCCCATGGCCGCCCCTTTGCGCGAGCCGCCTGCTGCAGGTCACGCCGCGTCATATCGAGCCCGGCGGCGTAGCCGAAGATCAGGTCATTAGCGCGCGCGGCCGGCACCTTGAAACCGCCCTGGCCGAGGACGGCGATCAGTTCGATCTCATGGTGGTAGTCTGCGGTGCCCGGCGGGTGCGGCACTGTCCCGCCGCTTTCGGCCACGGCGTGCGGACTCTCAGTGAACCAGAACGGCGGCTTCGCGATCCACCTGAGTGCCCATCTCGCGCGCATGGACTTCGTAATTCCGGCCGACGCAAAAGATGCGCGCGACCGGACTGCGGCCGCCGCCTTCGACAGGCAGGGTCGGCGACGTTGGTGCGTGAAAGACCAGGGCGCTCATGCGGCAAACTTTTCGTAAATGCCGATTTTGCGTTGCAGAGGCGCGTCGTCGACGCGGAACAGAAAGGCGGATATTTTGGCCGAACGGTTGGTGAGGCGAACCTGGGCGTGCGCGGGCGCAGCGAGCGCGTCGGCTTCATCGGCCTCGAAGACGGTATCGTTGATCGCGCATTGGACGGCGCCGGTAACGACGTGAAACACTGCCGAGGCACTGTCTCGCGGCAAGCCGACCTCCTCACCCGGGCGCAGCATCAGCGCGGAGAAGCCAAGCGTGGGCAGGCACTCGACACCGGTTTCCGGGTTGACGTACGCGAGTTGCACAGGCGAGCCGGCTGGCGTGTCGGCCGCCAGCGCTTCCAGCGCTGCGCGCACTTCGGCCCAGGGCCAGCGCAACAGGGGATAGGGCCCGGGGCGTGCGCGCAAGCTCTCGTAGGGGCCCAGTCCGGCGTGGCGATAGCGGGTGGCGGAAGCATCAGGCGCGCTCCGCACCCTCTGTGGAGCGCCTTCGATCGCGTAGGACGCCTCGATGCCGACCAGCAGCGGCAAGTCGAGCGCATCCATCCAGATCACCGGACCGGTGCCGGCATGGGTGTGCTCATGCCATTGAAGGGCGGGCGTCAGGATCAGGTCGCCACGCTCCATCGGCAGCCGTTCGCCGTTGACAATCGTGGACCCGCCCTCGCCTTCGACAATCAGGCGCACAGCGGCCGGCGTGTGCCGATGGCTGGGCGCGTTCTCGCCCGGCAGGATCAACTGCATCCCGACATAGATCGTGCCAGTGCAGTGCAGCCCGTCCAGATCGTGGCCGGGATTGGAGAACACGAGCACGCGTCGCTCGGCCTTCTCAATTGGCGTGAGTTCGCCGGCGCGCAGCAGCAGCGGACGCACATCGGCATAGCGCCAAAGCACGGGCTGCGTCTGCGGTTTCGGCGCCCCGTGCGGCAGGAAGGCACGCATGCTGGGCCAGAGCGGCACGAGGTTCTTGGCCTGCATCGCGGCTCGATAATCGGCTGGCAGGTCTTCGGCAGTGCCGAGTGCCGGCGCGCCGCGAGACAGGGTTTCGCTCATGATGGTCTCCATTGAAAATAGGTGGGAGGGTCAGGCGCCGATGCGCTGCCGGTCGGCCGAATCAAGTCCATTGCCGCCATAGAGCCAGGCGACCGCCTCGTACCAATCCTCGGAGGTTTTCGCCGACATGATGGCGTTGCGCAGAAGCGCGTGCGCCCCCGCGGGGTGGTAGATGTGCTCGCCGATGGCACGTGACTGAAGTTGCACGCGCGCGGTGCGGAGCAGGCGCTGCGAGCGGTACGCTTCCAGCGCGGCTTCGATGCGGCCGGGATAAGCGTCCAGCATGTGAGAGAGGCAGACCGCGTCCTCCATCGCCATGCAGGCGCCCTGCGCAAAATACTGCAGCATCGGATGCGCGGCATCGCCGAGCAGCGCAACCCGGCCATCCACCCATTTCTCGGTCGGCTCACGGTCGCACAGCACCCAGAGCTTCCAGTTGCTGCCGTGGCGGATGATGTTTTGCGCACGCGGGTGGACGTGCTGGAAACCACGCATCACCTCGTCGAACGAGACCGGTTTGCCGGCAACCGGCTCGGGCGCGTTGTTGTGGTAGGTGACGACGAGATTGAACACCTTCCAGCCCTGCAGCGGGTAATGGACGCTGTGGCACTTTGGCCCGGCCCAGAGTGTAGCCGCGTTCCAGCGCAGATCCTCGGGCATGCGCTCGGTCGGGATCACCGAGCGATAGGTGGTGTGACCCGAGACGCGCGGCGGGCCATCCTCCACCACCTGCTTGCGGACGTTCGACCAGAGCCCATCGGCGCCAATCAGGGCCGCACCTGTTACGGTGTCGCCATTGGCGAGTTGCGCGGTGACGGTGCTGCCGTCCTGCAGATAGCCTGTGACCTGCGAACTGGTGCGCAGATCGATGCGGGGATCTTCGCCGCAGGCTTTGAGGAACACGCCGTGCAGGTCGCCACGATAAATCACGGCATAGGGGTTCCCGAAGCGGCGGCGAAACTTCTCCCCGAGATCGATATGGGTGATCTCCTCGCCACCCACCGCGTCCATCAACCGGAGCTTGTCGATATAGACGGCCATGTCGCGCGCGGTATCGCCGACGCCAAGATAATCAAAGGCGTGAAAGGCGTTGGGGCCGAGTTGAATGCCGGCGCCGATTTCGCCGAGTTCGCGCGCCTTCTCCAGCACAACGGCGTCGAAACCCTTGCTCGCCAGCCCGACCGCACTCGCCAGGCCGCCGATGCCGCCGCCGGCGATCAGGATGGGAAGGTTGCGCGTCATGGATGTGTTCCACTGAGATAGTGGAAAGATACTATCAGCATACTGATCGTCAGTATAGGGACTTTTTCTGCCACCCAGTCACGCTTACGTGAGTTTTCCCTGCTGCCATCGGGACGTCATCGGGGACGCCGGTTCGAGCGTGCCTATCAGCACGAGTTCGGGCTCGCCCACGCGGTTGTTGGGCAGGGGCCACGCGCTGATACGACCCAGCAAGCCGGTCGACATGTTCGTAAGCCGCATCGCGACGAGCGATCGGGAGGAGCTCGACCCGAATCGAGTTCCCGTGCCAAGCTCCCAAGCTTCTGAGATCTGCAACGAAACCAACCACCGAGTCGTCGCGCCACCCACAGCAACTGTGGTCACTGCTAACCTATAACGTGGTGAGAATAGGGATTAATATAGCGCCACACATTCCTAAGCACGGGCGCGGATCGTGATGCGGAAGAAGACCAAATTTCCTTTGAGATTACGAGCTGTGAAATACGTCGAGTCATGGCAGCTCAGCTGACTTGCTGGACAGAGTAAGCTTGTTGGCTCCGACAGTGGCATCCGCTGGGCGGCATTAATGGTGGGGGGTGAGGACAATCGATCGAATGCGGCTGGAGCTGGTGACGCTCTCTACGGAGAGAGTGGGATTCGAACCCACGGTACGCTTGCACGTACACACGCTTTCCAAGCGTGCGCCTTAAGCCGCTCGGCCATCTCTCCAGCAGACCCTACTATAGCCCCGCTCCCGTCAAGCGTCCATCTTCAGTGCGGCCAGGAAGGCGGACTGCGGGATATCCACCTTGCCGAACTGCCGCATCCGCTTCTTGCCTTCCTTCTGCTTCTCCAGAAGCTTCCGCTTGCGCGTAATATCGCCGCCGTAACACTTCGCCGTCACGTCCTTGGAAAGGGCGGAGAGCGTCTCCCGCGCGATCACCCGCCCGCCAATCGCGGCCTGGATCGCGATCTTGAACAATTGCCGGGGAATCAGGTCCTTCAGCCTGGCGCAGATCGCGCGCCCGCGCGCCTCGGCCGCGCTCCGATGAGCGATGAACGACAGAGCATCCACCGCCTCGCCATTCACGAGGATCGAAACCCGCACGAGGTCACTCGGCCGGTATTCGTCCATCTGGTAGTCGAAGCTGGCATAGCCGCGAGAAACCGACTTCAGCCGGTCGTAGAAGTCGAACACCACCTCGTTCAGCGGCAACCGGTAGACCACCATCGCCCGATTGCCCACATACGTCAGATCCACCTGCTCTCCGCGGCGCTCAGTGCATAGCTGCAGAACCGCGCCCAGATAGTCGTCCGGAACCATGATGGTGGCCCTGATCCATGGCTCCTCGATGTGGTCGATCACCGAGCCGTCCGGCATGTCCACCGGGTTGTGCAGCTCCTGCATTTGCCCGTTGGTGCGGTAGATCCGGTACACCACGGAAGGCGCGGTCGCGATCAGGTCAAGGTCGAACTCCCGCGTCAGCCGTTCCTGGATAATCTCCAGATGGAGCAGGCCCAGGAAGCCGCATCGGAAGCCGAAGCCCAGGGCGGCCGAGGTCTCCGGCTCGTAATGGAAGCTCGCGTCGTTCAAGCGCAGCTTGGCTAGGCTCTCCCGCAGCTTCTCGAAATCGTCCGCATCGACCGGGTAAAGCCCGCACCACACCACGGGAACCGAAGGCTTGAACCCCGGCAGGGGTTCGGCCGTGGGATTGCGGTCCTCCGTAATGGTATCGCCAATCCGGCAGTCCGCTACGGTCTTAATCGCGGCGGTCAGATAGCCGATCTCACCCGGCCCCAGATCATCCACCGGGACCATCTTGGGGCTGAACACCCCCACCTGCTCCAGCATGTGCACTGCGCCGGTGGACATCATCCGTAGCTTCTGGCCGCGCCGCAGATGCCCGTCCTTGACCCGGACCAGGATCACCACCCCAAGGTACTGGTCGTACCAGCTATCCACCAGAAGCGCGTTCAGAGGCGCGTCGGGGTCGCCCTTGGGCGGAGGCAGCCGCGTTACCAGCGCCTCCAGCACGCCTTCGATGTTCAGCCCGGTTTTGGCGCTGATTTCCACGGCGTCCGAGGCATCGAGCCCGATGACATCCTCGATCTGCTGGCGCACTCGTTCCGGTTCGGCGGCCGGCAGGTCGATCTTGTTCAGGACCGGCACGATTTCGTGGCCGGCATCGATCGCCTGATACACGTTGGCAAGGGTCTGCGCCTCTACCCCCTGGCTGGTATCGACCACCAGCAGAGAGCCCTCGCAGGCCGCGAGGCTGCGGCTGACCTCGTACGCGAAGTCCACGTGCCCGGGCGTATCCATGAGGTTGAGCTCGTACACCTGGCTGTCCTTCGCCTTATAGGTCAGGCGGACGGTCTGGGCCTTGATGGTGATGCCGCGCTCCCGCTCCAGCGCCATCGTGTCCAGGACCTGGTTGGTCATTTCGCGGTCAGACAGCGCGCCGGTCGCCTGAATCAGCCGGTCGGCGAGGGTGGACTTGCCGTGGTCGATATGGGCGATGATCGCGAAATTGCGGATGTGGCTGATCGGCGTGTCGGTCATGTACTCGGGGGCAAACGTGGAAACGCGCCCACAGATAGGCGCTAATCCGGCACGAAGCCAGTGCGCGAGCCCAACTCCTGACCGTGTGCTAACCGGTTGGTAAGCTTTTTCTCCCACAATCCCCGGTCCGCAGAGCAGAAGGCACGGCGGCCATGCGTGTGGCGCTGATTGGAGCAGGGTATTGGGGAAAAAAGCTCCTCCGCAACCTGCTGCAGAGTTCCGGATACCGGGTACGCACGGTGATCGAGCGTAAGCCCGGCGTGTTGGCGGTGGCGACGGAGCTTACCTTGTCGCCGGTTGCCAACTCCGTCGTTGCCGATCGATGGTGATAAACGGCGCACGGGCTGCGACCGAGGAACGGGTGGTAGAAGAATCCCGACCGTTCGTCGGGAGGGGACACCTCCGTATCGGAGAGACGATAACCGATCCCGCAATCCGCTCGCGGTTTGCCCGCCCTGCCAGCTGGTCGCCGGTCACGCATTGGCGTCTGCGCAACGTATCACTCGAGCCCACGTTTGCATTGGTCTTTGCCGAGGGAGAGGTCCTCGAGCAGACGCGCTTTGTCGAGTTTCCGTGGGAGGAAGCGTTCGCCAAGCAGCAACTCATTCGTGATCGGATTAATGTGCAAGACAAGCGCCTCTACATGGGCTTCAATCGGGTCTATGTCAATTACTTCCATTGGATTGCACAGTGTGTCCCGGCCATCGCCTCCTATCATGATTTTCCCGACTTCCCTTGTGGGGAACTGCTGCTTAGGCCGTTGTCGCAACTTCAACTGAGGGCGCTGCAGCTTGCGGGCATCCCTCTTACAAGCTGTAGAGTGATCGCGGAGCCGACGGCAATTGATGTCGCCGATATTACCTATTGCAACTTGCTGAGCAACTACACCCCTTCCTCGTTCACCCCTTCCTCGTTCAGTCTTGCCGTGTTTGACCGAATGGCCGAGCGTGCGCTGCCGAGTACGCCGATGACGGAGGCATCTCGTCTCATATATGTGTGGAGAATCAACTCGCCGGCACGTCCGATGCGCAACGAAGACGACCTGCTGGACCTTCTAACCAGCTACGGTATCGAGCCTGTCATCCTGAGTGGTCTTAAACTCGACGATCAGATTGCGCTGTTTCGGAACGCCCGCCTGATCATAGGTCCGCATGGTGCGGGCTTGTGCAACATCGTGTTTTGCCGGCCCGGAGCAGTGCTCTACGAGCTATTTCCTAGCCATTGGGTCAATCCCTGTATGAACCAGCTCGCTCAGGCGCGCGAACTCAACTACTGGTGCGATGCGTTTCGCGCCGAGGCCCGGCCAGACCTGCGGCAGCATAAAACGCCGTGGCAGGTCAATCTCAATGTGATCAAGAGGCGTCTGGAAGAAATCCTTTCATCTTACGATATCTTGTGAGTGGAGCATTCGAGCCGAGCGTGGCTTAGTCCGCCGGCCCCACGCCTCCGCGTCCTCGCCTACGGGCTAACCTCGTTCTCTGAAAGAAGGCAATTGTCCGGCCGAACAACCCGACTCCGACCACCACCAGTTCGGCGCTGGATGTTATAGGGCAGGCCCGTGAACCTCGGCGTAGGTCAACTCAATTTGTGCAAGACGCTCGAGCGTCAGATCGAGATCGACCGTCCAGGGCACGTTGTGACCGAACTGGGCGAAGGTTCCGTGGGATTCGTGAGCGTCCGCCCAGTAGTGTATCCCAGTCCCCTGGGCGAAGAGGTTGATACACGGTCCGAGGAAGGAGTGCGTCCAGTGATCAGGAATAAGCTCGTACAGCACCGCACCAGGACGGCAAAACACAACGTTGCCGAGGCCCGCACCGTGCGGGCCGAGAACAAGGACTGCTTCGTGGAAAAGCCGGACCTGCTCGTCAACAGTCAGCGTACTTGGAATGATCGGCTCAATTCCCCGTTCTATGAGGGTACTCAACAAGAGCATCTTCGTTCGTCATCGGACGGCGTGAGGCGTCGAGGCGCCACACGTAGATCCGGCGCTCGGGCCTCTCGCCAGCGCGCGCCTCTGGACCGCAAGCAGCACGAATTATCCGGTCGAACACACCCCGCCCCAGCTTTGAAGGCGCATAATGAGGCAGGAGCAGAGAGGAATAGACCAGCTCGTCGACCGCTACGACCCGGTCCGCACTGACCTCGGCGATCTCCGGAAGCTTAAGCCCGGCAAGAGCGAGCGCGCGCCGCTGCTGAATGTTCAGGGCAGGCAGAAGGAGTATCCCCTCAGCGAACTCGGGCTCGATCGCATAGCCAGCAATGGCGGGGATACACTCTGTGGTCCAATGAAGGTAGTTGGCATGATGGCGGTTGAACCCGCAATAGACCCGGCGCCCGCGGACTTGGAGCCTGCCATTGCGATCGCGTGTGGCCGCCGCTGCACAATCGCCGAGAACCCGGGGGTGATGTGGCCCAAAATAGCACGACCATGGCATGGGAGTTCCCTCATGGAAAACCATGGCGGTGACGGGATCAAGCACGACATTGTGTGCTGTGATATGCTAAGTCGGCAGAGAGAAGAAATGACGTGCATATCGCCGCGCCACCTGCGGGTGGAAGCGCGAGCCAAGAAAAATGTCGGCCTTGCTACTCAGGGGGAAGCTAGGCTCGATCTCACGCAGCTCAAAGGCAGACGCCATGTTAAAGTTCATCGAGTTCGACAGGCGTGTACTGACTAGTCCATGGAAGCATCACTGCGCACGCCGGGTTAGCCATCCGACATGTCGACCGCCGAGCGAACGCTCAAAGCTGAGGACCCTCATTCAACTGAAATCTACAATGCCGACGCCCAAGTAGCTCCGCCCTGTCCACATCCTCGCCTCCTCGTTTGTTCGATCGCAGTAAATAGACTGGCTCTGACACGACGCTTCAACGAGCTTCCAGACCTGCACGACGCGTCAAGGCTCCCAACCGAATGCACTCGCCAGTATGTGTCGGGGATGTAAATAACCTCTTAAATTTCCGAGCCAACTCAAAACTTCGAAGCACTCAGATGGGCAGGTCGCGATGTCGACGCGAAACTACGGTAGAAGCACTTTCCAGCTTCGGGAACCAACGATAGCGCTCGATCGCGCCGCCGGCCTGATTGCAGTAGTCCCCTCTGCCGTCCCCGGGTGCGGGCCTATCCAGCATCAATCTCGGCGATCTCCGTGTGATGCCTCCACTTGGAACTCCATCTTCTTCCAACTGGGCAAAAAGATCCCCCTGCTCTCCCGGCCGCGCGATACTCCCCCGCTGCACCGGCGCGGCCGGCTGCGCCCCCGGCGGTTCCCCATCCCCCATAGCCTCCGCAACAATCGCCTCTGCCTCCGCCAGCAGTCGCTCCTCATCGGCCCCCGAACGCACGCTCTCCCGTCCGATCTCCAGCAGCACCGGTACCGCCAGCGGCGAGACGCGTGACAGCGCCATGTGGACCACTCGGCCTCGCACGCGTTTCAGCATCCCCGCCACGCGCCCGAGATCGACCAACCCGGAGGCGGCATCCGCGCGGGTCGCTCGCAGCAGAATGTGATCCGGCTGGTGCTTGCGGAGAACGTCGTAAATCAGGTCGCTGTTCACGGTAACCTGCCGGCGGGTCTTCTCGGCTCCGGGGTGGTTGCGTTCGATCAGCCCGGCAATCACCGCGACGCTGCGGAAGCTGCGCTTGAGCATCGAGCTTTCGGCCATCCACGCCTCCAGATCGTCGCCCAGCAAGTCTTCCTCGAACAGCACAGCGACATTCAGCGGCTGATAAGCCGACCAGATACCCAGAACGTAATCCGTGGCAACGAAACCAATGGGCGCGTAACCGGCACGCTCCATCCGCCTCGTCACCAGCATGCCCAAGGTCTGATGCGCCTGGCGGCCCTCGAAGCAGTAAGCGACCAGGTACCACCGCCCCGCGCGAGGGAAAGTCTCTACCAAAAGATCGTTGCGGCCGGGCAAGCGGGAGCGGCGTTTCTGTAGCCGCAGCCATTCCTGAACCGCGTCGGGGAACACATGCCAGCTTTCGGGATCCTGCATCAAGCCGCGCACGCGATCGGCGAGGTTCGTGGTCATCGGCATGCGGCCGCCTTCGTACGCGGGGACCAAGGGTTCGCCCTCGCCACCCTCGGCGCATTCGACCGCCAATTCGTAGATCCGGAGAAACCGCAGCAGCCGGCCCGCGAACATAAAGGTGTCGCCCGGGCAGAGCGTGTTAACGAAGTTCTCCTCGATTTCGCCTAGGACGGGGCCGATGCGCCTCTTACCGGCTAACCGCACCCTTAGCATCGGTGCTGCGACGATGGTCCCGATGTTCATCCGGTGCTGACGGGCGATTCGCTCCGAACGGACATGCACGCGCCCCTCGGAATCTCGGAACAGCTTGCGGTAGCGCTCGTAGGCCGCCAGCGCGTAGCCTCCGTTCTCCACAAACGACAGCGCGTCATCGAAATCCTGGCGCGATAACGCGGCGTACGGGGCGGCGCGGATTACCTCGGCATACGCCTCATCCGGAAGGAACGGACCCGCGCAGACCATCCCCAGCAGATGCTGGGCCAGCACATCCAGCCCACCAGGCCGCGGCGGATCGCCGTCGAGGTCGTGGGCCGCGACCCCGAGCATAGCGGCCTCGCATTCCAGCACCTCAAAGCGGTTCGCCGGCACCAAGACGGCACGGCTCGGTTCGTCCATGCGGTGGTTGGCCCGGCCGACGCGCTGCAGCAGCCGCGAGACACCCTTGGGGGCGCCGACCTGGATGACCTGATCGACCCCGCCCCAGTCAATGCCCAGATCGAGCGAGGAGGTTGCAACCACGGCGCGCAGACGCCCCTCGGCCATTGCGGCTTCGACCCGGCGGCGCTGTTCGACCTCCAGGCTGCCGTGATGGAGCGCGATGGGCAGCGTGGCGTTATTCAGCTTCCACAGAGCGTTGAACATCAGCTCGGCCTGGGCGCGCGTGTTGACGAAAACGATGGTCATGTTGGCGGCGCGTATGCGGGCCATGACCTCGGGTGCGGCCTCCAGCGCCATATGGCCGGACCACGCCAACGGCCCCGCTGGAAGTTGCATCGTGAGCTCAGGTGGGGCGCCGTCCGCGACCTCGAGCCGGCGTGTCGCACCGACAAACGCCTGGATGGCGCCTGGGTGGGCGACGGTGGCGGAGAGCCCCATCCGACGCAGGCCCGGGGCCATGCTGGCCAGACGTTCGGCGCAGAGCGCGAGCTGGTCGCCGCGCTTGGTGCCCGCCAGCGCATGGACTTCGTCCAGGACCAGGGTGCGGAGTTCCACCGAACATCCTTGTCGGCTCGGGCATCGAGAGCAGGACGGCGAGGCTCTCCGGCGTGGTGAGCAGAATATGAGGCGGGTGCTCGCGCTGCCGGACGCGTCGGTTCGCCGGCGTGTCGCCGGTGCGCGTCTCGATCGCGACGGGCAGGTTCATCTCCCGCACCGGGGCCGCGAGATTGCGCGCAATATCGGTTGCCAGCGCCTTGAGCGGGCTGACGTAGAGCGTGTGCAGTCGGGGGGTCGGATCTGCAGCAAGCTCCATCAGCGAAGGCAGGAAGCCGGCCAGCGTCTTGCCCCCACCGGTGGGTGCGATCAGCAGCACGCTTTCCTTGGCTGCCGCGGCTTTCAGGAGCGCAAGCTGGTGCGGCCGTGGGGTCCAGCCGCGGGCCGTGAACCAGTCCGCAAACGGGGAGGGGAGGGTGGTCATGGCTGATATGCGAATTTTTGGATGACGTAGCCCTGGCGGCGAGGCGCGCCAACGGGCGATGCTGGAGCGGGACTGGCATGTTGCCGGGCATCCGCTTCCGTCTGACAAATTTTCATAATTAACGAAATAGGTCATCGCCGTGAGTTCGAGCCAACACACCAACTCCCTCGGGCAGCCGATCGGGTTTCCGGTGCCTTCATGGCAGCCTCGACCCCGCCCAGGGCGAACCTCGATGGAAGGCAGGTTCTGCCGGCTGGAGGCGCTGGACGCGGATCGGCATACCGCGGCGCTATTCGCTGCGAACAGCGAAGACAAGGAAGGCAGGAACTGGACCTATCTTCCATATGGGCCATTCGAACGGTTCGACGATTATCGCGCGTGGGCCGTTCAGTATAGCCGCGGTGATGATCCGCTATTCTTTGCGGTGATCGCGCGGGACAGCGGGGAAGCCGGGGGCGTGGCGAGCTACCTGCGGATCGAGCCCGCGATGGGATGCATTGAGGTCGGCGGGATCAACTTCAGTCCCCGCCTGCAGCGGAGACCGGCGGCTACGGAATCGATGTATCTGATGATGCGGCGCGCCTTCGATGAACTTGGGTATAGGCGGTACGAATGGAAGTGCGACGCGCTTAACGGGCCCTCGCGCCAGGCGGCCCAGCGTCTTGGATTCAGCTTCGAAGGGATCTTCAGGCAGGCGACCATCTATAAAAGCCGCAACCGTGATACGGCGTGGTACTCCATCATCGATCGCGAGTGGCCGGCGCTGAAACGTGGCTTCGAGCAATGGCTGGACCCGGCGAATTTCGATGAAACCGGCCAGCAAAAACGCAGTCTTGCATCGTTCAGAATGGTATGAGCGTAAAACTGGCCAGCGGCCTCGATGATTTCGGCCGCGTGCGTTGGCTGGAAGGGCTGGTGCTGCTCCTGTTTACCGCCTGCTCCTGGGGGCTCAACTGGCCGGTTATGAAGTTCCTATTGACGGAACTTCCGCCGTTCACAATGCGGGCTGTAAGTGGCGGCCTGGGGCTGGTGGTCGCCGTTGCAATCGCCCTGTGGCGGCGGGAAAGCCTGCACCTGCCGCGTTCCCAGGTGCTGAACGTCATCGTCTTTGCGATGCTCAATTACGGCGTGTTCGGCCTGCTCACTGTGCTGGCGCTCTACTGGATGCGTGCAAGCGAAGCCGTGGTGATAACCTATACGCTGCCGATCTGGACCATGATGCTGGCTTGGCCAATCCTGGGAGAGCGTCCCAATCCGCCCGGGATTATCGGAATGATCCTGGCGATCGGCGGGATCGCATGGCTGGTCGGGGCTGACGAGATTCGCCTCCGCCCCACGATGCTGCCCGGCGTGGCATGCGGTTTTCTTGCTGCGTTCTGTTTTGGCCTGGGCGCGGTCATTGCCAAACGGCGGCCACTCGCCTTGCCGCCCGTTGCTGGCGTGGCCTGGCAAATCGCTTTCGGTTCGCTGCCCCAGCTTGGCCTGGCGCTGTTCGAGCATCCGCATCTGTTGCGCGTGACACCGCTCGCATGGGCAGGTTTTGCTTACATCGCGGTGTTTCCGGTAACGGTCGCGTATCTCGCCTGGTTCCGTGCGCTGTCTCTGCTCCCGGCCTCTACCTCCGCCATAGCCGTGCTGCTCGCGCCCCTCGTCGGCGTGGTCAGTTCCGCCGTCCTTCTCGGCGACCCTCTTGGCGTTCGCCAGGTGGGAGCGCTGGCGGTAGCACTCGGTGGGATCGGCCTGGCTGCATTGCCAGCCCGTCACAAGCCTCTGGTCCGGATGGCCCGCGGCTCAGCTTGACGACAGCGCAGAAATGTCCTTGCTCATTTGCGTGCTTCCCGCCGCGATGCCCACGAGCTCTGCCTCATTCCAGAGGCAGGCGTGCCAGCCCAGCTTCTCATAGTAACCGACCGCCTCAGGAGCCGCGTTGACGTACAGCACTTTCAATCCTAGGCGGCGCGCATAGTCTTCAACCAGCGTTGCCAGCACACGGCCATGGCCATGCCGCTGCATACCGGGCGCGACTGCCACCAACCTCACTGCACCCGTGCCGTTTCCAAAATCGTCAAGGTGGGCTGTCCCGATCGAGCGCCCCTCAAGTTTCAATAGCAACGGACGGTTCGTTGGAAGGTATTCGTCCGGATGGTTCTGATCATAGCCGCGCCGTCCCCTTGCTTCCCACAACACCTGACGTCGCAGTGAGTGATAGTCGCGCCAATCGCTCGCGGTTGCTACATCCACCAATTGGTAGCTTGTACCCTCGGTCAACGCAGCCATGCTGCCCAGCCGTCGCGCACCGGATGATCCCCCGCCAGCGGCAACTCCACCGCGGCACCCGTCGCTGCGCTGTAATAAATGGCCGACGCCAGCTCCAACGACCGGTACGCATCCTGCAACGTCAGCGGCCAGTCAGCGCGACCATCCAGCGCCGGGTGCAACGCTTCCACCAGCCCAGCAAAGTATTCCTGACGCGGCATGAAATCCCGTAACGCTGCATCGATCTCGGCCTGCTGGCGCGCACCCCGCGGCACGAACTGCCACTCGCCCTCGGCCGGACGATACGGCGGCGTCCCCGGGCTCTCCGCGGTCAGATCAGTAAAGCAAAAACGGAACTTACTGATTTCCTCGGCGGCACCGAGCGTAACCGAAGACGTAACCAACGCGCCCGATGCCATCTCCAACGCAATCGCGGCGCAATCCTCCGTCTCGATCGGGTTCACCCTCGTCGCGAGCCGCGCAAACACCCGGCGCACTGGCCCGAGCGTGAACGTCAGCAGATCATGCGCGTGGATCACATGCGATATGATCGCCCCACCGAGTTCGGTTGCTTTCCGGCCGCGCCACGCAACCCCATAATAGTCCGGCCCGCGATCCCAATGCGTCTCGATGCTGGCGACCAACGCTTCTCCCGTGACCCCAGCCGCAATCAGGCGGCGCAGCCGCGCCAGACCATTCCCAAACCGATACTGATACACCGGGACCACCGCACGGCCAGTCTTCGCCGAAATCTCCTGAATCCGCTCGACCTCGCGCAACGAGTTCGACCAGCGGCTTTTCGCATACCACATGCCGGCCCGCCTGCAGCGCCCGTTCAATCGCCGCACCATGCAGCCATGGCGGCAGACAGATATCGATCAGGTCAATATCGTCGCGGCGCAAGACGGCATCGTACGAAGTCTCGACTGCCGCGCCCGCACCCCCGGCGACCTTGGCCGCGCGCGTCGCGTCTAGATCGCACACCACCGCCACCTCATAAAGCTCCGCATTCGCGCAATAGGCCTCGACATGCGCGGCGCCGATCCCCGCCCCAATCACCGCCACCCGAAACCGCCTGCTCATCGCAAATTCCCCAGCCGTGTCGCCACCTCCTCGGCCTTCAACGCCAGCTCCATCACCTTGAAGCAGTGTTCCTGCGGCATCGCGCGCTCCGTGCGGTCTAAGACATCGGCGATCAGGTTCGCCGCATAGGGCAGAGGCGCATCCTTGCAATCGATATAACGCGTCTCCTTGTCATCGACTAGGAACAGATGATTCCCGCCCGGCCGGCCCGCGATATCGATATACTTCCTGAGCTCGATATAGCCCTCGGTCCCGGGAATCGTCACACGACCATCGCCCCACTGATCCAGGCCATCCGGCGTATACCAATCGACTCGCATGTAGCCCTGCGCGCGATCACTGCGGAGCAGGACCTCGCCGAAATCTTCGAGCTCCGGATCGGACGGATTGGCAAAGTTGCCGACCGTCGCGGCAACGACCTCGGCATCCGTCGAGCCGGTGAACGTCAGGAATTGCTCCACCTGATGGCTGGCGATATCGCACAGCACCCCGCCATACTTCGCGCGCTGGAAGAACCAGGCTGGGCGCAACTGCCGGTTCAGCCGGTGCGGACCCACGCCGATAGTCTGCACCACCCGGCCGATCGCCCCTGCCCTCACCAGCTCGATCGCCCGCGTCATGGCCCGGACCTCGAACCGCTCGGAGTAATTGACCGACCAGATGCGTCCGGTCTCGGCGACAGTGTGCCGCAGCTCCGCGAGCTGTTCGGCCGAGGTGCAGCCGGGCTTGTCGCTCATCGCGTCCTTGCCGTGCCGCATCGCCTCGATGGCAATACCGCCGCGGTCGCAATTGACCGCCGCTGTCAGGATCAGCGCCACCGTCGGGTCCTCCAGCAGGCGGCGCTTGTCGGTAACGCGGGGGATCTGCGGGTAGCGCCGAATGAACCCTGCCAGCGGCTCCGACTCCCCTTCCGTCCAGTACCCCACGCATTCACACCCCTGCTCCAACAGGCAGCCGGTCATTCCGTAGATGTGCCGATGATCCAGCCCTACGGCGGCGAACCTCAGTGTCCGGCCTGCTTCAGCCCCCATCCCCGATACCTCCATAACGTGTGCTGGTGCCACTTTCGGTTGACTTGGCGGATATGTGCACTTTAGGGAGCTTCCCCCGACGCATGAAGAAGGATCAGCACACCGGATGGCCATGACGCTTCTGCTGACTGGGGGCTGCGGATTCATTGGATCCGCCGTCATCCGGTATCTGATTCGCAATACGGACCACACCATCATCAACCTGGACCGGATGACCTACGCCGCGTCGGAGGACGCGCTGGAAGAAGCCCGTACTCATCGCCGCCACCTGCTCATCAAGGCCGATATCGCCGATCCGCACGCGGTTCGGCAGATCTTCGCTGCCAACCAGCCCGACGCGATCATGCACCTGGCCGCGGAAAGCCACGTCGACCGCTCCATCGACGGACCGGCCGAGTTCATCCGCACGAACCTCGTCGGCACGTTCACGTTGCTGGACGCCGCGCGCGCCTACTACGCTGGCCTAACCCGACCAAAACGCGAACGCTTCCGCTTCCACCACGTCTCCACCGATGAAGTGTTTGGCGCCCTGGGCCCAGACGATCCGCCGTTCACCGAAACCACGCCCTATGATCCGCGCAGCCCTTACTCCGCCAGCAAGGCCGGCTCGGACCATTTGGTGCGCGCCTGGCACCATACTTACGGACTGCCCGTGATCATCAGCAACACCACGAACAACTACGGGCCATGGCAGTTTCCTGAGAAACTAATTCCCCTCGTAATGCTGAACGCGCTGGAGGGCAAGCCTCTGCCGGTTTATGGCGACGGCAGTAACCGCCGCGACTGGTTGTTCGTGGAAGACCACGCCGAAGCGCTGGTCCGCGTGCTGCAGCATGGCGCCCCAGGGGCGACTTACGTGATCGGCGCCCGCCAGCCGCGAAGCAATCTGGACGTGGTGAAAGCGATCTGCCGCTTTCTCGACCAGCGTCAACCGGATCCCGTAGGGCCCAGGGAGCGTCTGATCCATTTCGTCAGCGACCGTCCTGGCCACGATTTCCGCTACGAGATTGACCCCAGCCGCACAGAGCAGGCGCTAGCATGGAAGGGAAAGCATGATTTCGAAACGGGATTGGAGAGGACGATCAACTGGTATCTCGGCCAGCGGCCATGGTGGCAGGCCGTGCGTGCGGAACGCTATGCGGGACAACGGCTAGGAACGGCGGCATGAAGGGCATCATTCTGGCCGGCGGGGCAGGGACCCGGCTGCATCCCGCGACTCTGGCTATCTCTAAGCAGTTGCTGCCGGTCTATGACAAGCCGATGGTCTATTACCCGCTCTGCACGCTCATGCTGGCGGGAATCCGCGACATCCTTGTGATCTCCACCCCCACCGACCTGCCGCAGTTCCAGCACCTGCTGAGCGACGGCTCGCGCCTCGGCGTAAGTTTCACCTATGCCGAGCAGCCACGGCCGGAGTGCCTGGCCCAGGCGTTCCTGATCGGCCGGGACTGGATCGGCGGCGAGGCCTGCGCGCTCGCGCTAGGTGACAACCTGGTGCATGCCGACCACCTTTCAAAGGTGCTGCAGGAAGCCGGCCGACGTGATCGTGGCGCAACCGTGTTCGCCTACCACGTCCACGACCCGGAGCGGTATGGCGTAGTCACATTCGATACTGACGGCCGGGCGGTCGAGATCGTGGAAAAGCCCCGCAATCCCCTATCCAACTGGGCCGTGACCGGGCTTTACTTCTACGACCACCAGGTCTCCGACCTGGCACGCCAGATCCGTCCCTCCGTACGCGGCGAATTGGAGATCACCGACCTCAATCGCCTCTACCTCGAAGCCGGCCTGTTGCACGTGGAGCGCCTTTCCCGCGGCTGCGCTTGGCTCGATGCCGGCACCCCCGACAGCCTGCTCCAGGCCTCGCACTTCGTGCAGACCATCCAGACCCGCACCGGGCTCCTGGTCGGCTGCCCGGAGGAAGTAGCGTTCCGCATGGGCTTCATCGGCAGCGATTGCCTCCACGACGCGGCGCGCCGCCTGGGCAAAACCGAGCTCGGACGCGTCCTGGCCGAGATCGCCGCCGGAGGGCACCGATGATCCCGCGAAGCATGAGGCTTGACCCATGCGAAGCGGGATCGCGCGCAGGGTTGGAGTGGCGGCTGCGCGCGAAACAAAGACTCAATGCCGGCCAGCCAGGAGACTGGACGGCATGACGGTCGAGGAACTGGCAATCCCCGGAGTCAACCTGATTACCCCGCGTCGCTTGCCGGACTCGCGCGGCTTTTTCTCCGAAACCTGGCACGCGCAGCGCTATGCCGAGGCCGGTATTCCCGGTCCGTTCGTGCAGGACAACCACAGTCTCTCGGTCGCGACCGGCACCGTGCGGGGCCTCCATGCCCAGGTCGGCCCGAACGCGCAGGGCAAGCTGGTTCGGGTGGTGCGCGGTGCGATCTGGGACGTGGCAGTGGACATACGGCACGGCTCCCCGACATACGGGCGCCATGTGGCCGCCGAACTTAGCGCCGAAAATTGGCGCCAGTTATGGATCCCGGTAGGATTCCTGCACGGCTTCATCACACTGCAGCCGGAAACCGAAGTTTCCTACAAGGTAACCGCGCCGTACGACCGGGAGGCAGAGCGCGGCGTAATCTGGAACGACCTTGACCTGAAAATCCACTGGCCGATCCGAGGCGAGGCGCTGCTCTCCGACAAGGACCGGTTGCTCCCTCGGCTGGCTGATTGTCCGATGTGGTTTCGAGCGTGACGATTCTGGTAACTGGCGGCTCCGGCCAAGTGGCCTGGGAGCTCGGGACACAAGGTGGGATAGCAGTACGGGTCGTTGGCCGTCCCGACTTCGATTTCGACCGGCCCGAGACCATCGGCGAGATCTTCCGCACAGCGCGGCCCTCTGCGGTGGTAAACGCCGCCGCTTACACTGCGGTGGATGCGGCGGAAACCAATCAGAATGCGGCCTATCGGGCAAACCGAGACGGCCCCGCGGTACTGGCGGAGCTGTGCCAGGATGCCGGGATTCCGTTGGTGCACATCTCCACAGACTACGTCTTCGACGGGCGCAAGGGCGCACCATACGTGGAGACCGATTCCGTTGGTCCCACTGGCGTCTATGGCGCAAGCAAGCTCGCCGGAGAGCAGGCGGTGCTGGTGGGATGCGAGAAGGCGGTGGTGCTGCGAACGGCCTGGGTTTATGCCCCGCGCGGCCGCAACTTTCTGCTGACGATGCTGAACGCCGCCAAGAAGACAAACCGCCTGCGCGTGGTCGCTGACCAGCGTGGTAGCCCCACGGCGGCAGAAGATCTGACTACCGCGATCCTCTCGCTCCCGTTCCTGCGCGGCGACTGGCGGGACGATTATCGCGGCGTGTTCCATGCGGCGGCTTCGGGTGAAACGACCTGGCACGGATTTGCCTGTGCAATCTTCGAGGAAGCGGTTCGTTATGGCGTGGTCTCGCCGGTAATCGAACCGATCACCACGGCGGATTGGCCCACCCCCGCGCAGGGGCCCGCTGACTCGCGGCTGGATTGCACAAAGCTCGCGCGACACTTCGGGCTGCGGCTGCCCGATTGGCGGGATGGCGTCCGGCGGACGGTAACCCGGGTGTTGCGCCAGTAATCAGCCGCACCGGGTCAGGGCGAGTTCCGTACCGGCCTGCGGCCGACCCATAGCGCACCAAACCGTCCTCCTTGTCATGCCGAAGGTTGGCATCCACGCCTTCGCCCCAAACAGAAGACAGTTTCGTGTTAGGAGCGACGGCGACGAAACATCGGTACCAAATCGCGAGCCGCGTGCTGAACTTACTACTCGCTTACGAAGCTGCCGTCGCGTGATAGCCGGACTGAACTGCACCTAATAAAGATCCCGCTAAACCTGCTCCCTCCGCAGGACGTGACCGCAACCGGGCAGGTTCTTCAATCGCTCCCGGCTTCGCCGACGTCCGGCACCGGAGGAAGTCCTATGTTCATCCACCACCCGATCATGTTCACCGAGGTCCGTGTCACCAACCCCGATCCGGTCTTCGCACAAAAGCTGCTTGAACAGTATGGCGGTGCGACCGGCGAACTGACCGCGGCCCTGACGTATCTCACGCAATCCTATCATACCGATAACCGTCCGATACGCGACATGCTGCAAGACATCGCGACCGAGGAGTTCAGTCACCTCGAAGTCATTGCCATGCTGATCGAACAGCACACGCAGCGCGCCGGACAGAAGATCCAGGAGGCCGCGTATCGCAGCACGCTTTTCTCCCTTCGCGGCGGCGGACCGCACCTGATCAATTCGCAGGGATCCTCTTGGGACGGCCGTTACGTAAACGAGGGCGGGCACATCGTACGCGACCTGCGCGCGAACGTGGCAGCCGAAGCCGGCGCTTTGAACACTTATGAGATGCTTCTGGAGCTGTCTCCAGATGAAGGCTCGACCGCGGCTTTGCGCACGCTGGCGACCCGAGAAGTGGCACATACCCACATGTTTATGGAGGCACTGCGATCCGTGAATGGGCTAGAGGAGCCGCTGTTCGGCAATCTCAAACCAGATCACACCGTCAACCTTTACTTCAATACTTCGAATGGTCCGGGAGCTGACCTGCGAGGTCCATGGAATTCCGAACCGGCTTTCCAATACATCGCCGATCCAGTGCGCCATGAAATCCAGGAGCACGGGAACGCCCCGCAATATTCCAATGAAATGGTGATGACCCCGCCTTCGGGGCCACCACCCCTGCAATCGCCCACGCCGACCTCGCCGAACGTGCAGCCCCGGACGGCGCCCACCAACAACCCGCAGCGGGGCTGACATGGGAAACTCGGTCGCGCGTCGCAGCCTTTTGCAGGCCGGCGCCATTGCCGGCAGCCTGGCGGCGATCGGGTTCGGCTCGCGAGAGGCTCTCGCGGCCGAAGCCGCGCCCGTGGGTTCCATCCTGTTCGAGGGCATGATCGTGGCCCATATCCGGCTGGATTGCCGGCGCGGCGCCACGATCGACATGATGCAGCTCGACAGCTCACGGCGGCCGGTGCAGCAGTTGGGGCGAGCGGAGCTCTCACTGAGCCAGGTTTACGGGGACGACCCGAGCGGGCAGACCGGAGATCCGGTGGGGCGCCTTTGCCTGCGGGCCGAGGAGATGGCGCGAACCGTCGCGGCTCGTGCCTGGGGCATCAGCACTCATAGGTGCCGGACGGGCCCGCTTAGCCTTAAAGATCCCGAATTGGGCCGACAAATCGGTTACCGGGCCTGGGTGGATGTGGTCTGAAAAGCGCGTTCCCGTAGCGGTTATAATGTACCGTTACCCTCGCTACGTCTCCAACACTTAGCGCAACCGTGCGCCGGCGCACGACGAGCTAACTGATAGCAGAGGGGGGCCACTCCCAAGTGGCGGGCCGCGCGACCGGCGCTGCGGCCCTGCTCCCTGAAACGGGTGAGCCTGTTTCCCCATCCCACTGACTTGATTTCATTCTTCCTGACCCGACCTTCGCGTGCTACCGCAAAAGGCAGGCCGTCCGGATAAGAGTAGGGTGAGACGTGAATATCTCACCCGGAGTTACCCGCCTTCCCTGCGCGCAAACCCGCGGAGGACCTTGGATCTGGCCGGGATCGGCCCTGAAGCGTTGGCATGTAAACGGCAAAATGATGCTTGACCCGACGCGAAATCGATCCGATTCGCTCCCCGCATGTATGTCGCGCGCATCCCGAACCGCAATTCGCCACCCGCCTACCTGCTGCGCGAGGGCGATCGCGACGACGGCAAGGTCAAGACCCGAACGCTCGCCAATCTCTCGCATTGGCCGATGGCCAAGATCGAACGTCTCGCCCGCGTGTTGCGCGATGAGGTTCTGGCGGAGCCGAACGACAAGCATGACCATGCTGCGCAGCCTGCCGCACGGCCACGTTGCCGCGGTGCTGGGAACCGCGCGCAAGATCGGGCTCGAGCGTCTGCTCGCGGGGCCCCGTTCTCCAGCCCGGCAGGTGGCGTTGGTTCTGGCGATGATCGTGGCACGGATCCTCGATCCCGCATCCAAGCTGGCGACCGCTCGGCAACTCGACGAGACCACTGCGACCTGCTCGCTCGGTCCCCTGCTCAAGCTCGGCAGCGTGACCGAGCAGGAGCTTTATACCGCGCTGGATTGGTTGCTCAGCCAACAATCCCGCATTGAGCACCGGCTCGCGGCCAAACATCTCAGCCACGGCACCCTGGTGCTGTATGACGTGACGTCGACCTACTTCGAAGGCCGTACCTGCCCGCTCGCGCGGTATGGTTACAGCCGCGACCGCCGACGCGACTGGCCGCAGATCGTGTTCGGCCTGCTGTGTGCCAGCAATGGCTGTCCGGTGGCGGTGCGGTGTTCGAGGGCAACACCGCCGATCCTGCCACGGTGGCAAATCAGGTGGAGAAGCTGAAGCAGCGCTTCCGTCTCAACCGCGTGGTGCTGGTGGACGATCGCGGGATGGTCACCGATGCACGGATCGAAACAATGCTGAGACCCGCAGGCCTGGACTGGATCACCTCGCTTCGGGCGCCCACGGTCAAGGCGCTGGCCGAGGCCGGTACGGTGCAGTTGTCGCTGTTCGATGAACGCGATCTGGCCGAGGTGACTTCGCCGGATTTCCCTGGTGAACGGCTGGTGGTGTGCCGTAACCCGCAGCTCGCGGTCGAGCGCGCGCGTAAACGACACGACCTGCTGGCTGCCGCCGAAGCCAAGCTGGCCAGGATCGCAAAAGCGGTCAGCCGCAAGACCAAACCGCTGCGCGGCGCCGATCAGATCGGGCTGGCGGTGGGCCAGGTGTTGGACCGGCACAAAATGGCCAAGCATTTCCGTCTGACCATCACCGACCATAGTTTCAGGTTCTCCCGCAATTCCGAAACCCTCGCCGCCGAAGCCGGCCTGGACGGGATTTACATCGTCCGCACCAATGTACCGGCCGAGCAACTCGCCGCTCCTGACGTGGTTGCATCGTATAAATCCCTCAGCCGGGTGGAGCGCGCCTTCCGCTCGATCAAGACCGTCGATCTCGAGGTCTGCCCAATTCATCATCGCCTGGCCGATCGCGTGCGCGCGCATCTACTGCTGTGCATGCTGGCCTGTTATGTCGAATGGCACCTGCGCGAAGCACTGGCGCCGATCCTGTTCGACGACCACGAGTAAGCAGCGGCGGCTGCCGAGCGCAACTCCATCGTTGCCCCGGCCCAGCGTTCCGCCGCGGCGCGCCGCAAGGCTGCACAGAAGCGCGCCGCGGAAGCGCTGCCGGTGCACAGCTTCCGTTCCCTGTTGGGCGAACTCGCCACCTTCAGCCGCAACACCATGGCGGTTGGCGGCGCCCCGGAAGACACGTTCCGGCTCTATCCGCAGATGACGAAGCCCCGGCCGTAGGCAGTAAACCACATGCCGCGATGCGATTTTCCGAATGTTGTCAAGAGCTTGCGCCCGGAGCGTCCGGCAACTTCGGTCTAGGGCTACGCAACGACTTCGCTGGATTCCAGGACCGGTTGAGTCTCGGCGGCGACCCAGCGGACGGTTCCGGCGGTGCCGCAGGCGGGACAGACGGGCAGCCAGCGCAGCAGCGGCGTGCGGCAGTGGGTGCACAGCCAGCCCGGATCGGGTTCTGCGGACGCCGCCTTCCTCAAATAATCCCGCTGTGCCAGGCGCCCCTCTTCAGGTACTCCCGTTCTCCTGCTCTTCGATCTGCGCGAGCAGCAACCAGAGGCGGCGCTGGTTAAGGCCATCTTCCCGGGCGAAGTTAGCATGTCGGCGAGCTTCCTCCAGCAGCCCGGCATCGAGCGCGGTCCGGGCGAGGAGCATCCTGCTCTCGACGTTAAATTCATAGCCCTTCACGAGGCGTTGGGCCGCTCTGTGGCGGGCCATAGGGTCGCTGATGCTGGCGAGGGCGAGCTCTGCGATATCGGGCATGGGGGATTTTGCCCAGGCCTGGCGGAGTACCGGCTTGGGCCCGGCGTTCTCGGCCGGATTCACGCAAACGCCGGGCATAATTAAGGGCGGCGGGGGCGAAGGTGGGGTCTTCCTTCCAGGCAATGCGGGCAAGGCGCAGGGCGGCCGCAGGGTCGGTTTCCGCCTCGGCTGCCGCCGTAGCCAGCGCAGCCTTAGGAGCATCGGCATCGGCGAGCGCCAACGCATCGCGCCAGTTGCCCGAGCGGATGGCGAGCTGGGCCCGTTCCTTGCGGAGCCAGGCGGCACCGGGGTGGGCTTCCTCGGCTTGGCGGGCCAGGGCAGCGGCTTGGGTCCAGTCGTGCTGTTCGATGGCGTGGCGCAGCAGCCCGCGATAGCCCAGGAAAGCGGCGTCGGGACGAGCGGCGAGAAGACGGAAGGCCTCCTGGGCTTCGTCGGGGCGATCGGCAATGCGGCCGGCCTCGGCAGCGAGAAGCAGGGTCTGAGGAGTGTCGCCGAGAAGGCGGCGGGCACGAGCGGTTTCACGGCGGGCGTCGGCAGGTTCGGCCGCGGCGAGGGCGACGAGAGCGCGGGTGACCGCGACCTCACCCTGTGCGTGGCGGGCGGCGGCTCGCTGCGCGCGGAGGTTGCGCGGGAGGCGCAGCAGCCAGCCGATCAGGCGAAACAGCACATAGAGGAGGATAAAGATCGCCAGCAGGCAGGTGGCGACGACGGAGGTCGAGGCCTGGAAGGTGATGTTGCCGGCCTGGGCGGTGATCTCGCCGGGCAGGCCGGCGAGGTACCAGGCGGCAGCAACCACCGCAGCGGCGACGATCAGGATCCCGAGAACGCGCAGCATCACGCGTGCGCCGTCATGTCGTTCAGGGCATCGCGCGCGGCGAGCAGCGCCTTCGCCTTGTCGAGCCACGGTGCCATGGCCCGGCCGGGCGGGCCGGAGAGTTTGGACAGCTCGGCCACGGCGCCGCTCAAATCACCGGCGTCAAGCTTAGTTTTCGCGGAGGCGAGAATGCCGGCGGTCGGATCGCCGACCAGCACCCGGTCGCCCTCACGGATTGTGATCAGATTCTGGGCACGGTTCAGGATGCGGGCGCCGAAGGTCGCGCCGGAGGGAGGCTGGTTACCGCTGGCGTCCAGGGCGGCTTTGACGGCGGCGGGGTAGGTCAGCCGAAGGTCGGCCTCGGTGGGTGGGGGGGCGTCGGCGAAACGGGCGAGCGCCGGGGGCGCTCCGGGGATGTTACCGAGTTTCTGGCCGGCGATGAGGGCGGAGCGGGCGGTTTCGAGCTGCGCGAGCCGGGTTGCCGATTTGACTGCGGCGGCGACCTGGCCGGCCTGTTGCTCGATGGCGGCGACTTTCTGGTCGAAGGTGCCGATTTGCGACTTCACGGTGCTGGTCAGGTCGTCCAGGCGTTTGCCCAGGATTTGCTGCTGGGCGGCCAGGCTATCGAGGCGCGAGCTGAGAGCAGCGCGCTGCTGGGCGGCGGTCTGAAGCTGGGTAGGTAGCTGTTCCAGGTCCTGGATCAGCTTCTGCTGGTTTGCGAGTTCGGCCTGGAGGGGACGCACATCCGGCGGCGGGGGCAGGGAATGGACCTGCTGATCGAGGGCCGCCACGCGCTGTTCGAGCGGTTGCAGGTCAGGCGCCGCAATATGGCTGACCTGGGCCTGCAGGTCGCTGATCTGCTTTTGCAGCGGCCCCAGATCAGGGGCCCCGGTCGGCTTGGGCAGTTTATCGATGCGCGAAGAGAGTGCAGCGATCTGCTGCTGCACGGGCTGCAGGTTGGGCGGCGGGGCAGAGATGCGGCCTTCCAGGCGGTGAAGCTCGGAACCCAGGGCCGTAATCTGGTTGGCCATCTCGTTGAACTGGCTCAGCCGGATGGTGTTTGGCGGCGGGGTGGGGTTCTGCCACATCCAGATCAAGGCGAAGGCGAGGACGACGAAGCCGAGGGCGTAGATCCAGGGCACCAGGGTGCGACCGCCCTGCCGGCGGGGAGGCGGCGGGGCTGGGGGCGGTGTTTCGGGGCCGGGCGAAGGAAGGGCCAGGGGTTCGTCGCTCATTGCAAAAGGGCCAGTATGGCCTCCTGTGTTGGTTGGGCGGCGATACGGATTTTTCGCCAGGCAAGTCGCTCAAGGGCGTGTGCGGCGCGGGGGCTAATAGCACAGGCCTCGGCGCGGGCCAGATGGGGGGCCAGGTCTTTCGCAAGCACCAGGTCGATGAAAGCGAGGGCGGTGCGGGCTGAGAAGAACAGGGCGGCGTGGACCGCGTCCTGGCGGAGGGCAGCGGTGGCGTCGGGCGGCAGAGCGGTGGCCGGGACGGTGTCGTAAACCTCGGCGCGGGTGACCGGCCAGCCAAAGTCGCTCAGCACCTCAGCAAGATCGGCACCCTCGTCTTTGCCGGCGAGCAGCAGGAGGGGGGTGCCGGAGGCGACGTGCCGGCGGGTAGCGGCAGCAAGCGCCGCCGCATCTCCCTGGGCGCTGAGGACGTGGGGGAAGCCGGCGCGGCGGATGAGTGCAGCGGTCGCGTCACCGACGGCGAGAACGGGGCGCTTGCGCGCCCAGGCAGGAAGGCTCGGCACGGCGTTGGCGCTAGTGATGAGCAGGGCGCCGGCATCGTCGGGAAGCTCGGTGGACAGGCGGTGGACCTGAAGCATGGGGGCGAGGATCGGGCGATAGCCGAGGCCGGCGACACGCCGGGCGGTCGCGGCGGCCTGGTGCTCCGGGCGCGTGATGAGGACCCCCACCTCACCCCGGCCCTCTCCACCCCTAGGGGTGGAGAGGAAGTCCTGGGGGCCGCGTCCTGCCATTACGTCAGGCGAAGATGTCTGGCGGGGAGTCGGCGCGCAGGCTGGCGCCGAGGCTAGCCCCAATGCAGGCGGCGTCACTGACGACGCCGTGCAGGCTGCGCTTCAACAGAAAGGAGCCGTCGGTGCGGGCGACCAGGCCAGTGAGATGAAGCTGGCCATTGGGGAGGATGCGGGCGTGGCCTCCGATGGGGGTGCGGCAGGATCCGTCGAGTTCGGCCAACATGGCCCGCTCGGCGGTGGAGACGGCCCTGGCTTCAGGGTCCTCGATGGCAGAGAGAAGGTCGCGGATTTCCGTGTCGTCGGCGCGAACGGTAACTCCGATGATGCCCTGGCCGGCCGCGGGAACCATGGCCTCCGGGTCGAGGATAATCGAGGCACGGTGGGTGAGCTCCAGGCGCTTGAGTCCGGCAAGGGCCAGAAGAGCAGCGTCGCAGGCTCTATGGTCGAGCTTAGCGAGCCGGGTCTGGACGTTGCCGCGGAGGGGCTGGACTGAGAGATCGGGGCGGGCGTGAAGGAGCTGCGCCTGGCGGCGGACCGAGGCGGTGCCGATGGTGGCGCCGGCGGGAAGTGAAGCCCACGGGTCAGACGGGTCGGGTGCGTGGCAGGAGCTGCCGAGGATCAGGGCATCGCGCGCGTCTTCGCGGCGCAGAGTGCAGGCGAGGACGATGCCCGGGGGAAGCTCGGTTTCCAGGTCCTTGAGGCTGTGGACGGCGAAGTCGATGTCGCCGCAGGCGAGGGCTTCGTGAATTTCCTTGGCAAACAGGCCCTTGCCGCCGATTTCCGCAAGGCGGCGGTCCTGGACGGCATCGCCCGTGGTGCGGATGGGGTGTTCCTCGAACACGTTCATGCTTTGCAGCACCGGACAGAAGCCGCGGAGCAGGTCGAGGAACAGGCGGGTTTGAATGAGGGCGAGCGGGGAGCCGCGGGTACCGACGCGGAGCGGCAGATCGCGGGCGTGAGGTTTCACCCGCGGATAGTGCGTGGCGGCGTCCATGCCGCAGTCCTATGTCCCGAAGCGGAGGAAGGGAAGTGGGCGGCGATATGGGCTCCGGCACCGGAGATCGGGGCTCGTGCGGCTCGCGGCCGAGCTAAGCTGTCCGCGACTCCTCCCGTCTACGAAAATGGCAACGCCGGTCAGGAATGGGCCTGGCCGGCGTTCAGAGGAGATCAGACATGGGCCACCATGTTTGGCTCCTGTTGCCGATTGTGGTGATCGTGGCCTTGAGGGTCAAGATCATCATTCATCGGAAGTAGGGTCGGCGCCAGTCCCGGAAACGGGCTGGCGCTGCCCTCTGGCGAACGGAAGAGGCTCGTGAATGGGTCCGGTGTTGGGGATTGAAAGCTCGTGTGATGAAACCGCGGCGGCGGTCATGGACGAGCATGGGCGGGTTCTGGCGGAGCGGCTGGCGAGCCAGTTGCAGGAACATGCGCCATTCGGGGGTGTGGTGCCGGAAATCGCGGCGCGGGCGCATCTGGCGCTGCTGCCGGATATGGTCCGGGACGTAATGAAGGAGGCGGGGGTCGGATTTGGCGGGCTGGGCGGTGTGGCAGCGACCACGGGGCCGGGGTTGATCGGGGGCCTGATTGTGGGGTCTCAGCTCGGGAAGGGGATGGCGCTGGCGGCCGGAGTGCCGTTCGTGGCGGTCAATCACCTGGAGGCGCATGCGCTGACCGCGCGGATTCCGGGGCTGGTGCCCGGGGGTGTAGCGTTTCCTTATCTGCTGTTGCTGGTTTCCGGGGGGCATTGCCAACTGGTCGTTGTCGAGGGGGTGGGGCACTACCGCGTGCTGGGCCGGACGGTGGATGACGCGGTGGGCGAGGCATTCGATAAAGTCGCGAAGCTGCTGGGGTTGGGATGGCCGGGCGGGCCAGCAATCGAGCAGTTGGCGAAGGAGGGGGATGCGGCACGGTTTCGGTTTCCTCGGCCAATGCTGGGGCGGCCTGGGTGCGATTTCAGTTTCTCCGGGCTGAAAACGGCGGTGGCGCAGGAGGTCGCGCGATTTGGGGAAGGCGCGCTGGAGCGAGGGGAGGCGGCGGATCTGGCGGCCGGGTTTCAGGCTGCGGTTGTGGAGGTTTTGGCGGACCGTTGTCAGTCCGCAGTGGTCAGTTGTCAGTGGCCAGAGGGAGAGCGGAGTTTGGTAGTGGCTGGGGGGGTTGCGGCCAATCAGGCAGTGAGGAAGGGGTTGGTGGGGGTGGCTGAAAGGTGGGGGTTTCGGTTCGTTGCGCCACCGTTGCGGCTATGTACCGATAATGCCGTCATGGTGGCCTGGGCCGGGGTGGAGCGGTTGCGGCTTGGGCTGGCCGCGGGCGGGCTGGAGGTGGCGCCGCGGCCACGGTGGGGGCTGGAGGAAAGGGTCACTTGAGGGGTTTTGCGGGTTGCGAAAGGGTCACTTCGCAGGTTTTGAGACGAGCGAAAGGGTCACTTCGAGGTTTTTCGGCTGGGCGAAAGGGTCACTCGGCGGTTTTTCGGGTTACTGAGGTGTACGCCTCGCGTTAACCAAAGGCCCAGCGGACGGTCCGGGCGAGACCGAAGGTGCCTGCTCGGACGAAGGTAATGATGAGGAGCGGGGTTTGGGGCAAGGCACAAATCTTGCGCATGATAAAGGACGTTGGACTAAACCGCTTCGCGGTAATTTAGAGGCGTGACCTACTGAGTCCAAGTTCGTTGAATTTCTAACATCCGATCTGGCCAACGTTCGTAACCATCTCTTCCTGATCTGACAACGCGGCTGTGTGACGATGCAGCGGCGCCATGTGGCGCCGGCCATCTCGCACAGGAGCCGCCGATGAGTCCGCTGCGTCGTCGCATGATCGAGGACATGCAAATCCGCAACCTGACCCCGAACACGCAACGCGTGTACCGCGAGCAGGTCGGACGGTTTGCTCGTCACTTCCACAAGTCACCCGAGCGTCTCGGACCAGCCGAGATCCGGACCTACTTGCTGCACCTTGCCAATGAGCGGCGCCTCGCCGCCAGTTCCATCATCGTCACGGTTTCTGCCCTGCGGTTCCTCTACACCATCACGCTCAAGCGCCCCTGGGTGATCGAGGACGACATTCCCGCCGGCAAGCAAGGCAAGAGGCTGCCTATCGTGATGAGCCAGGACGAGGTGGCGCGCTTACTGGCCACCGTCAACAATCTGAAGCATCGCGTGATCCTGACCGTCTGTTATGCGACCGGCCTGCGCATCTCGGAGGCCGTCCGGCTCACCCCGGATGCAATCGACAGCAAGCGCATGGTGATCCGGGTGGCGCAGGGCAAGGGTCGCAAGGACCGCTACGTCATGCTGCCGCCGAGGTTGCTCGAACTGCTGCGGGACTATTGGAAGCATACTCGTCCCGGCGTCTGGCTGTTTCCCGGCGACCGGCCGGACCGACCAATTTCTCCGCTCACCATCAACCACACGTGCCGGGAAGTGCGCGCACAGTGCGGCATCAACAAGCCAATCGCGCCGCATGCCCTGCGCCACGCCTTCGCCGTTCACCTGCTGGAGGCAGGCACCGATCTGCGTACCATCCAGTTGCTGCTCGGGCATCGCAACCTGAGCACCACGGCTCGCTATCTGATGATCGCGACCAGCAGGGTGTGCGCCACTACCAGTCCGTTCGAGTCCCTGCATACCGTCCCGCCAACCGCCCCGGACCTCGTACCTGCCTGAAGCACCGCTGCCGTGGCCGGCAACGGGCTGGAAGTGGCGGACGTGTTCCGCCGCTTCGGCCAAGCTTTCCGTGACCAGCACAACGCGTCGCTCTCCTCTGCACGGCGGCGCGCCATGCTGGAACACCGCCCTCTGCACGAGCCCGCGGCGTTCCGCCGCTACCTGCGGCCAGTCCGCGATGCCGAGTGGGTGGTCTATGCCAAGCGGCCGTTCGCAGGGCCAGCTCAGGTCCTCGATTATGTCGGGCGGTACACCCATCGCGTCGCCATCTCCAACAACCGCCTGATCTCCATCGACGGGGAGCAGGTCCGCTTCCGCTGGAAGGATTATCGGGATGGCAACTGGCAGAAGACCATGAGCCTGCAAGGCGGGGAGTTCATCCGCCGCTTCCTGATCCATGTGCTGCCGGACGGGTTCCATCGTATCCGCTACTTCGGTTTCCTCAGCAACTGCCACCGGACGCAAAAGCTGGCGCTGTGCCGGGAACTGCTCCACATGACGCCGGCCGCCCCGGCTGAATCGCCAGCCGACTACCGCAACCGATACGAGATGCTGACGGGGACGTCGCTGCGCCAATGCCCGCACTGCCTCACCGGTACCATGGTGGTGATCGGTTGCATCGAACGACCCAGGGTCTGCCAGCCGGCTCCGGACACCTGACGATGGGCAGCGGCGTCCCAGACCCGCGACGCCGAGAACACTCGCCAAGACGGCGGCGGGACCCTGCGGCCATGAGCCTCGCTACAGCGACGTTGGCGGCGCCCGGGCAACCGTCAGCACTCCGATACCCATCGAAATCCGCACTGCCAATCCACGACAGCTTACCCGCCCGGGCGGTTCAGCGGCCCAAACGTCCCGGTCCCGGCGCCGTCAGGGCTGCTGCTGGCATTCAACCCCCATAGCCCGTCGGGGGAGCGGTTTAGTCCAACACGTTTTTCGCTCACCGGTGCGGCTTCCAGCTCCGGCGGACACGCGCCAACGTTCGTGCGCCGCGCCGCCAAGCGAAAAACGCTCTTCATTATCATTCACAAGATCGGCCCAGAAGGGGGCAGGGGAATTTGCCTCACCAGGGATAAGGAAGCCGGTCGTTCACGTCAGCGAGTATGACCAGATAGCTTCGAACCGCTCCCCAAAATTCTTCGCCCGTCCCAATAGGTCGGTCTTTGAATGCGTGAATTGCATTCCGCCGTTCTTGGACGAGCTTAACAAGTTTGTCTCCGGTTGCGCCGATGAGGCCGCGCGCCTGCACATATTTCCGCAGCGGTTCGAGGGTCAGACCATCTGGCGACTTGGAAGCCTGCTTCTTGTGATCGAACGCTCCGGCGGCCTTGAGATGTTCAACATCATCCCGAAAGTCGTTGTAATAGACAGACAGAAAGAGCTTGAGAGTACCCTCGATCAGGGCACCGAGATACGTCCATGCGAGAATGAGTTCACCATCGCTGATGGCGTTTGGTGGGTCGCGCAGCCATAAGCGAAGGGACGACGATAGCGAAACCTGCCAGTCAAGCCGAGCTTTGCCCAATAAGCCGGCGGCTTCGAGTGGTGCCCACCCGTGCGCCGCTTTCCAAAACTCCGCGAGATGGCGGTTTAGCTTTTCGATACGCTCGATCACGGCCGGAATGGGGGTTTGGCTGTCCATGGGCTTGCACTACGCCTCGAATGCAGAGTTGCGGCTATAGCCGCACCCTTCAATCGCTTTTTGCATCAAATTCTTGCATCGGGAAAGCGCACCCGCATCGCTAGACGAGCGGGCTGGCCTTCGGATGCCGGTAGAGGCGGTCCCCAACGAGGTCGCCGCTACCCCAGTTTTTGAACGCGTCCAGATTCTTCGCGACGGGATGGTGAGCCACGGCTTCAGGTCGGTTCAAATCGCCATACAGCTCGGACCGCGGTCTATTCTTGAAGAGGTGATTTAAGCTGTTCGCCAGCACGTCGGCTGCCAGCACCAGGCCGTCACCCTCTTGGATGGGCTTGAACACCAGCTCACGCACTATGGCCTTGATCGCCAGTTCCGGGGGGGTAATTGGTCTTAATACTGATTTGACCATGGACGACACTGCGGGTCACGGTGTCAAAGCTGGTCGATTGGCTCACCGTTGGTCCCGTGCTGATAAGGCGGATGGCGGCCTTTTCGAATTCCTTGATGATCGGTTCATCGATCTGATCTGATCGGATTTCGATGCAGACATCCGTTTTGCCACGCTCCTCCAAGAATGCGATTAAGTGAGCATAGAGCCCCGCAAACAATCCTTCATGCATGGACTCGGGAGTGGATCTTGGGCTTCCCCTCTTGAACCTCGAAGAAGCTGTTGCCTTGCGAGCTTTGTCCAGGAGTTCTTGTTTCTCACTATGCCGTTGGTGGAATCCCGCAACATGGATGGCATACCAGAAGCAAGGAAGGCCGCTATCCTGGACGGCCGCGTAAACATCCCGTCTCAGCGCTTCCTTTTGGTCCTCGGGAAGATCAGCTATATGCAGCTTACCGCTCGAGGGAGTGAATTTTGCAATGAGGTTCTGGAAGAGGGGCACCTTCTCCCCGACACAGTCTTCCGGCATGAGGATACCGGCAAAGACGCCGACCTCGCCGGGATATTTCTCGTCCTGAAGGAGCCGACGCCACCGAGGATTGGACAAGATCATCAGGAAGGTCGTTCACGTAGGCATTTTAGGACGACTTGCCCCGAGGCGATACACGAAGGGGTCACCGCATAGGCCGAGAGGCGGCCGACTGGACACCCGGCGACCGCCGCGCTGCGCCCTGGCGCCAGCCGATGAGACGCGGCGGTGTGGGCCGCTCAATGGTTGGGAGCTGCAGCGTCGCCTAGAACACCCGATCAGTCCCTCGGATCGGCGCTGTGCGGGAACCGCGTTTATGGAAACTCAGACGTGCGCCGGGGGATGGTCGCCAATCGCCGCAGACTGAACAGTTATCGCTGGATATACTTGCGAATGTCGAAGAAAGTGGGTGTGTATGGAATACCTAGGGAAAGTCTGATCAAGCCGACATTCAGCTTGGAGGACCCCTCCCATTCATATCGACATAGCAGCGAATGCAGCGCAATGATGATACTGCGGTCCCTTTGTTTGCGAGCTGGGACACTTGCCAGCGGTGCTGCCGACAGATTCCGCCCGTCAGGTGCAGCCTAGTCGGTGGCGAACAGTGAACAAGTTGGCCAATGCCGCGGTCACGAATAAGCGGTGCGCGTTCTTGTCCAGGCCGCGGTAGCGCACCTTGGCGAAGCCGAACAGCCGCTTGATGACGCCGATGCTGTGCTCGACCTTGGCCCGGACCTTGGATTTGGTGCGGTTCCGCGCCTTCTCCGCCTCATCGACGGCGTCGCGATACCGATACCGGCGGTTCGTGAAGTCCTTGGCGCGCGGCGCATGTTTGCGGATCACATCGCCCTGCCCCTGATAGGCTCGATCGCCCCAGACCCGGGTCTCCTCGCCATGCAAGAGATCCGGCAGCACCGTCGCATCATGCACGTTGGCCGCCGTCGCCACCACTGCGTGGATGACCTTAGTCTTACTATCCACCCCGAAATGCGCCTTCATCCCGAAATACCATTGGTTGCCTTTCTTGGTTTGATGCATCTCGGGATCGCGGGACTTGGTGGCATTCTTGGTCGAACTCGGCGCGCTGATGATGGTCGCGTCAACAATCGTACCTGCATTCACCTTGAGGCCCCGGGCTTCAAGGTGCTCGTGCACTCGCTCGAATATCTGCTGTCCGAGCTCGTGCTTCTCCAGCAGGTGGCGGAACTTGCACACTGTGGTCTCATCCGGCGCCGGCTCGCGCCCGAGGTCGACGCCGACAAATCGCCGCATCGACACTGACTCGTACAACGCCTCCTCAACCGCGGGATCGGAAAGGTTGAACCATAGCTGCAAGAAATAGATCCGCAGCATCCGCTCCAGCCCAACCGGCGGGCGCCCGTTGCCAGGCTGGGGATAGACCGGCTCGATGAGTGCACACAGCGCTTGCCACGGCACAACCTGATCCATCTCTCCCAGAAACGCCGCCCGACGCGTGCTCTTCCCGAAGAACTCAAAACCCGCCGTTGCCAAGGTCAGCTGCCGCATCCCAGATCCCGCTTGATTGCCGCAGCCGGCCCTACACGCCGTTCCGTAGCCGTGTCGAGAGACACTTAATCAGAGTTTCCCTAGGCCGACCGATCTTATGTAGATCTGTAGTTCTTGGTTAAATTCTTCTTGGACGCTGTTATACAGCAGTTGCAGTTGCCACGTGCAAGCCGTGTTATCAAGTCTGGGTTTCCCTGTGACGGATGAAACTCCAACTAGGGCCGTTTTTATACCTACGACGTTGCACCAAGCTACCCCGGCACTGACACAATTCCTCATAGTCGTTATACCGTCATCACCAGCAGCCATTGATCGCACAAGGCATCGATCAAATGTGACGCCGCGGGCTTTAGCCTCTTTGCTGTCACGCGACGGCTGCGGTGCATCGGTGTTGGTCGGCGTGGTGGGTGGCGCGGACCCGGCGGGCGGTGGAGTATCCTTTCGTGGTCGGGTCGGTGGATCAACTGGGGGTTGTTGTGCGAGGTCGGCCTCAAACGGAAGAATCCTGTAATTGCCCTTATGTCTAAATTTTTTAAGTCCTCGCCAAGTCCCTGCGGACTTCTGGTAAGTGAAACACGGGCGGGGGGCCGTTTTGACTGGTTTTGAAAAACCCCGAATTCGCTGAATCTATACTTGGCGCCGCAAAGAATTACTTGGCCCGCGCGGACACAATATAGGTCACACGCTCCCTGCGTTTTCGCGGGGTTCGACCGGCCAGCGGACGCCTTGCAGCGTCACACCGGGCGGCACCAAGCGCCGGAGTTCGTCGGTGTCGATAACAACGTCAAAGCTGTATCCATTGCAGCGAAAGCAGCAGTCGCCCGCAGGCTCAGGTCGGGGAACGCCGACATGAATCCATCCGCATGAGCGGCAACGGGTGATTGGGTAGTCACGGTGGTCAACAGGCCAGCACTGGATCAGCGGATATTCGGCGGCTTCGTCATCCGTCTCGTCGCTCATGGCTCATCGTGCTCGGCGCGGCGTTTAACGCCCGCGAGGTCGCGTAACACCTCGGCGTTGCGGCGCGCATCAGGTCCCACCCGATGCTCGCGCGGAAAGCTCCGCCATGCCTCCGCCTCGGCCTTCACTATCGCAATGTCCGGGCGCGCGCGGGTCGAGGACCTGATGGAAACGCCGGGGGTACCGGGTGGCGATCCGGAAATCGAAGACGGACCAGGAAGGCGAAGGCCAAGAGATCGCCGTTCCGCGGGGCTGCAGGTTGCGCCCTGTCGCGGCAGTACAGGAGTGGCTGGTGGCCTCGGGGATCAGCGCCGGGCCGATATTCCGTCCCATCAGTAAGGGCGGCGTGGCGTCTGTGGGCATGTCTGGTCATGCCGTCGCCGAGGTGGTCAAGCCCCGGGCGAAGGCTGCCGGGCTCGATCCGGAGCTGTTCAGCGGTCATAGAGGTTTATCGGTTACATTACGAGGGAGGACCGTCTAACCAAATCTCCTCCAGCCGTCAGAGCGTCCGGATAGCTTTAGGTTGGGCCATCACGATTTTACGCGTTCGTAGATTTCCTTAGCGATTTGACTCACCCTCGAAGAGA
>CAWIDE010000006.1:0-307500 GCA_963834715.1 uncultured Pseudomonadota bacterium
CGGCGGCTATAGCGCGGAACAGCCGCGGTAGTGGCTTCCCTGGTATCCCCGTCACTGTCAGTCACTGCACATCTTCGCCTCCTGGACGATCGATCGAGCCGGCACGTGCAGCCACCCGAACCAGCGGGCCCAGGCCGGGGGACCGACCCTGGAGGTCAACTCTTCTGGAATACCCGCTCCTGGATGCCGACGAGCGGACCATCGGCGCTGGTGCGCGGGCCATACAGGGCAGCGAGCTGTCCCTTCGGGCCCATCAGATAAATAGGGAGGCATGATCCATAAGGTAAGCCGGCGCGCCGGTCGGCGTCACCATCCCGTAATACACGCGATCGGCACGCGCCGCATGGGCAATCTGGGCCGGCGTGCCGGTCAGGTCGGTGACACACTCGGCCCGGGGCGCGCGTTCGGCAGGTTCCGCCAGCCACACCACCCCCCAACCAGAAACAGCATGGCACCAGTTCGGAGCGAATGACGCGGATGACCGACCCATGGGCGTCTACATAAACCACGGTACGGCGCCGGACAAATGGATCAGTGATTATCCGACACACATCCGCAGTTTAGCAATTACTTTTGGAACGAATAACCACGCCGGGAGGGCGGGCGACCCGCCGGCGCGAGCCTCGGCCAGGGCTCAGTCTAGGCCCGAGCCGGGGCGACATCGTCGAAGGCCTCTTCCCAGGTGCCGGTGGTGGAGGCCTTGCTGTATTCGGTCGCGCGGTTCTCGAAGAAATTGGTGTGCTCGACCGCGTTCAGCATGTCGTCCAGCCAGGGCAGCGGGTTGCCTCCACGTGGTAGAGCGGGTTGAGGCCGAGCTGCACCAGCCGCCGGTCGGCGATGTAGCGGATATAGCGCTTGACCGCCGGGCGCATCGAGCCCTTCCACCGCGCCCAGCTCGAAGGCCAGGTCGATGAAGGCGTCCTCGTGGTCGACGATGGTGGCGCAGGTGAGGTAGAGCTCGCGCCTGAGTTCCTCCGTCCAGATTTCCGGGTTTTCCTGCGACGAAGGTGCGGAACAGGCGGATGACCGAGAGGCAGTGCAGCGTTTCGTCGCGCACCGACCAGGAGATGATCTGGCCCATGCCCTTCAGCTTGTTGAAGCGCGGGAAGTTCAGCAGGATGGCGAACGAGGCGAACAGCTGCAGCCCCTCGGTGAAGGCGCCGAAAGCCGCCAGGGTCTTGGCGATCTCGTGCTTGCTGTCGACGCGGAAGGACTGCATGTAGTCGTACTTGTCCTTCATCTCCTTGTAGCGGAGGAAGGCCTGATACTCGATCTCCGGCATGCCGATCGTGTCCAGCAGGTGGCTGTAGGCGGCGATGTGGATGGTCTCGATGTTGGAGAAGGCCGACAGCATCATCAGCACTTCGGTGGGTTTGAACACCTGGCTGTAGTGCTTCATGTAGCAGTTGTTCACCTCGACATCCGCCTGGGTGAAGAAGCGGAAGATCTGGGTGAGCGAGGTTGCGTTCGGCGTCGGTGAGGTTGCGGTGCCAGTCCTTCACGTCGTCGGCGAGCGGCACTTCCTCGGGCAGCCAATGGCACGCGCTGCTGGGTGAGCCAGGCCTCGTAGGCCCAGGGATAGCGGAACGGCTTGTAGACGGGATTTTCGGTCAGCAGGTCGAAGCGGACCGGGGTTCGTCGGCGCATCCTGCATCGGTTCTGGTCCCGTTCCTGGTGCGCCGTCACTGGGCGAGCAGTTCATCGAGCTGACCGGGCAATCCCGCTGCACGGGCAGCGGCCCCGACCGTCGATCGCCCGGCAACGCCTTCAGGCGTCGGCGTAGAGGCTCCGCACGGTCGATCCGACGGGGCATCGAGGGTGCGAAGCCCCCGCGCCTTGTAGCGGAACAGCCGCGCATCGGCCCGCCGCGGGCCGCAAGCGATTGCGGCCCTGCTTGCCTTGACATGTGGACGAGCGCCTGCAACAGCAGCAACTCGACCCGCTTCAATCTGGCTGCGGCCCACGCTCTCGATTCCTCGGCAATATTCGGCCAATCGAGGTCGCGCATCGCTGATCCGCTCGCCAGCCCGCGATCCGCCGCAACAGATCGCCCTGCCGCTCCGACCAGATGACGATGTCCCAGTCGTAGAGGGCATCATCACGGCCATTGCTTCTGCTCCCGGATAGCCGGCATCCCACGTATCCGACCGCTTCATTGGCACGCCAGACATTCCTCGTAATCCGTCGCCTGGCATTCGCCGCCAGCGGCAACTCCAGCGCATCCTTCGCCGGACTGCCGGGAATGCCGCCGGCGCGCGACCGCCTTCTCGCTCACATTGTCGGCGCGCTGCAGCGACAGGCTGCGGCAGTAGTACAGCGATTTCACGCCCGCGCTTCCACGCCAGCATATGGATCTGGTGCAGGTCGCGCTTGTGCACGTCCGCCGGCAGGAACAGGTTGACCGACTGGCTCTGGCAGACGATACGGCGTGCGGTCCGCCGCGTGCTCCACCACCCAGCGCTGGTCGAGCTCGAACGCGGTCTTGAACACCGCCTTCTCCTGCTCGGTCAGGAAATCCAGGTGCTGCACGCTGCCCTTGGTCAGCGTGATCGACGACCAGACCTCGTCGTTGTCCCTCCCCTTCGCCGCCAGCAGCTTTTGCAGATGCCGGTTGCGCACCGTGAAGCTGCCGGACAGCGTCTTCTGCAGGAACACGTTGGCGGCGATCGGCTCGATCCCCGGGCTGGCATTGCCGGCGATGATCGAGATCGACGCGGTCGGCGCGATCGCCAGCTTGTTGGAAAACCGCTCCATGATGCCGTACTCCGCCGCATCCGGGCACGGCGCCGCGCTCCTCGGCCAGCATCCGCGAGGCCGCGTCCGCCTGGGCGCGGATGTGCTGGAACATGCGCTTGTTCCACACCTTGGCGATCACGCTCTCGAACGGCACGTTCTGCGACTGCAGGAAACTGTGGAAGCCCATCACGCCCAGGCCCACCGAACGCTCGCGCATGGCCGCGTATTTCGCCCGCTCCATGCCCTCCGGCGCGCGGTCGATGAAATCCTGCAGCACGTTGTCGAGGAAGCGCATCACGTCCTCGATGAACAGCGGATGGTCCTTCCAGTCGAACCAGGTCTCCAGGTTCACCGAGGACAGGCAGCACACCGCGGTGCGCTGCTGGCCATGCTGGTCGATGCCCGGTGGGCAGCGTGATCTCGCTGCACAGGTTGGAGGTCTTCACCTCCAGCCCGGCGAGTTTCTGGTGCTCCGGCCGGGCGCGGTTCACGTGGTCGGAGAAAATCAGATAGGGCTCGCCGGTCTCCATCCGCGCGGTCAGGATGCGGATCCACAGCGCCCGCGCGGAAACCCGGCGGACGATGCTGCCGTCCTTGGGCGAGACCAGCGCCCACGGCTCGTCCGCCTCGACCGCGCGCATGAAAGCGTCCGGCACCAGGATGCCGTGATGCAGGTTGAGCGCCTTGCGGTTCGGATCGCCGCCGGTCGGGCGGCGCATCTCGATGAATTCCTCGATCTCGGGATGCGCCGACCGGCAGATAGACCGCCGCCGAGCCGCGCCGCAGCGAGCCCTGGGAGATCGCCAGCGTCAGGCTGTCCATCACCCGGATGAACGGGATGACGCCCGAGGTCTTGCCGTTCTGCCCGACCTTCTCGCCGATCGAGCGCAGGTTGCCCCAGTAGCTGCCGATGCCGCCGCCCTTGGAGGCCAGCCAGACATTCTCGTTCCACAGCCCGACGATGCCGTCCAGGCTGTCGGAGGCCTCGTTGAGGAAGCAGGAGATCGGCAGGCCGCGCTGGTGCCGCCGTTGGACAGCACCGGGGTCGCCGGCATGAACCAGAGCCGGCTGATGTAGTCGTAGATGCGCTGGGCATGGCCGGCGTCGTCGCCATAGTAGCTGGCGACCCGGGCGAACAGGTCCTGGTAGCACTCGCCCGGCAGCAGGTAGCGGTTGTCCAGGGTGGCGCGGCCGAAATCGGTCATCAGCGCGTCGCGGCGAGCGATCGACGCGCACCTGGTGGCGGCCCGGCAACTGGATGTCGGCACCGAGCATGCCGGCTCCCCGGAGCGGCGATGTCGGTCACCATCCGCCCGTCCGTTCTCGCGTCAACATATATGGCCCGTGCCGGTCAGTCTGCCACCAGGTTGCGCGGCACGCCGGCCGGTCCGAGCCCCGGCCGCCTCCAAGCACCGGGTTCCACGGGCCAAGATGGCCCTGGCGGGTCCCAATGGGAGATGGCGGCAGAGCCCTGGCCTTGCTTCTGATTGCATTATATGACGCCCGCCGTCCGCCTGCAGGGAGCCGCCCCCGATGCCGCAGCACCCGCCCAGCCCCGCCATGATCCGCCGCGCCGTGGTCGCCTCGACCATCGGCAACGGGCTCGAATGGTTCGACTTCCTGATCTACGGTTTTTTCGCCGGCATCATCAGCCAGGTGTTCTTCCCCTCCGGCAACCCGGTGCTGTCGCTGGTGCTCACCTGGAGCACGTTTGCCGTCGGTTTCGTGGTGCGGCCGTTCGGCGGCATCCTGCTTGGCATGTACGCCGACCGGGCGGGGCGGCAGAAGGCGCTGACCTTGCTGATCCTGCTGATGGCGCTCGGCACGGTGCTGCTGGGCGTCGCCCCGGGTTATGCCGCGATCGGCCTGGCCGCGCCGCTGCTCGTGGTGGCCTCGCGCATCTTCCAGGGGCTTTCGGTCGGCGGCGAGTTCGCCAGCGCCACCGCCATGCTGGTGGAATACGCCCCGCCGGGGCGAAAGATGTTTTACGGCTCGTTCCAGATGTGCTCGCAGTCGCTGGCGGTGGCGCTGGCCGCCGGGTTCGCTTACGGGCTGATCGCGGCGCTCTCGCCCGCCGCGCTGCACGGCCTGGGGCTGGCGCATTCCCTTCCTGCTCGGCGGCCTGGTCGGGCCGATCGGCTTCTACATCCGCCGCCGGGTGGCGGAATCGCCGGAGTTCTTGCGCCTCGCCGCGCGCCTGCCGCGGCGGGAGCGCGCCGCCCTCGGCGTGGTGCTCGGCCAGCATGCCGCGGCCGTCTTCTGCGCCATCGGCACCATCGTCTGCGGCACCGCGAGCGTCTATCTGTGGAACACCTATCTGCCGGGCTACGCGACCCGGACCCTGCATCTGCCGCTCTCGGCGCCGCTGCTGGGCGCGGCCATTTGCGGGACGATCAACATCTTTCTCACCCTCGGCGTCGGCCTGCTGGCCGACCGCGTCGGCGCCTGGCGCGTGTTCCTGCCCGCCGTCGTGCTGTCCGGCATCGCCGCCGTGCCGCTGTTCGCCTTCATGCTGGCGGCGCCGAGCTGGCCGCATCTGTTGGAAGTGCAGCTCGTCGCCAACGTGCTGCTGGCTTCATGGCCGGGCCGATCCCGGGTCTGCTCGCCGGCATGTTCCCGACCGCGGTGCGCTCGACCGGCATGGCGGTGTCGTACAACGTCTCGGTCGCGGTTTTTGGCGGCATGGCGCCGCTGACGGTGACCTGGCTCACCGGACTGACGGGGAGCCGGATGGTCCCGGCCTATTATCTGGCCGCCGCCGCCGCGCTTTCGCTGGTCATGGTGCTGAGTTTTCGGCGAGCCCGCGCGTCGTGCCCGGCGCCGGCGCAATAGGGTCAGGCGCTACCCGCGCCTGCTCGGTCAGCCATTCCACGGCCGCGTCGAGGCCGCCGGCCGTGCGGCAGCTCGTTCAGCCGCAGGCTCATCTCCACCGCGCCGAGCGTGCCCAGCACCATCGCCTCGTTGAGGTCGCCGAGATGGCCGATGCGGAACACCCGCCCGCCGAGCGGCCCCAGTCCGCCGCCGAGCGCCACGTGGAAACGCTGCATCGCGGTGCGGCGCACCGCCTCGGCGTCGTGGCCCTCCGGCAGCAGCACGGCGGTGACGGAATCCGAGAACCGCGCCGGGTCGGTGCAGAAAATCTGCGGCCCGGCATTGCCCTGCCAGGCGCGCACCGCGCGGCGCACCGCCTCGGCGAGGCGGGAGTGCCGCGCGATCACGTTGTCCAGCCCCTCGTCCTCCAGCAGGCGCAGCGATTCCTGCAGGCCGAAGAACAGGCTGGTCGGGATGGTGCCCATGAAACTTTTGTGCGGGCGCTCGCGCATGGCGGACCAGTCGAAATAGCGCCGCGGCAGTTTCGCCTCGCGTGCGCCGCCAGCGCTTTGGCGAGACCGCGGTGAAGCTGAACCCGGTCGGCAGCATCAGCCCTTTCTGGCTGGCGCCGACCGCGGCATCCACGCCCCACGCATCCATGCGGAATTCCAGCGAGGCGAGCGAGGAGATCGTGTCGGTCAGCAGCAGCGCCGGATGGCCGGCCGCGTCGATGGCCGCGCGGATGTCGGGCGAGCGGCAGCGTCACGCCGGTCGAGGTTTCGTTGTGCACGGCGCAGACCGCGCGGATGGCGTGCCGCCGGATCGGCGCGCAGCGCCGCCGTGACATCGGCCAGATCGACGCCGCGCCGCCAGTCGGCCGCAACGGTCTGCACAGCCAGGCCGAATGTTTGCGCGCCATTGCCGCCCAGGCTTCGGAGAAATAGCCGGATTCCAGCATCAGGATCGCGTCGCCGGGCGAGAACAGGTTGGCGAGCGTCGCCTCCCAGGCGCCGTGGCCGGAGGCGGTGTACATGAACAGCTCGTGGTCGCGTGCGCAGGACGCGCTTCAGGCCGGCGACGCAGGCGTCGAACACGGCGACGAAATCGGGGTCGTTGAAATCCACGGTCACGTGGCCAATGGCGTGCAGCACGCTGTCGGGGATGTTGGTCGGGCCGGGACCGGCGAAGAACAGGCGGCCGCGCGGCTTCGAGTGCATGAGGGTTCCTAGGTTAAGGAAGGCCAGGGCTCTGCCCTGGACCCGCCAGGGGCCGAGCCCCTGGACCTCATCCCTTAAGGAGGGAGATCCAAGGGCACTGCCCTTGGCGGGGTCAAGGGGCAGAGCCCCTTGCCTTGATTGCTCCGATCAGGGCCATCGCGGCCGCGGGCGCCTTGGGCTTGAAGCCGTTGATCATATAGATGAATACGTCACCGGGCATGGCAAGCCAGGCGCGCGCCCGTCCGCCCACGCATCGAGCGCCTCCGCCGTATAGCCGGTCGGCACGCCCTCTGACGCGCGTTGCAGGCGGACATAGACGAAGGGCGCGGTGACATCGGGGATCTGCGGGAAGCCCTCCTTGTCCGTGACGGCCACGGCAACCTGGTATGCGCGAACAAGTTTAACGAACTCCGGCACAGCGAAGCTTTCATGACGGACTTCGACGACGTGCCGGATGGCGCGTCCCTCGACATGCGCGGGAGCTGCTTCAGGAACGCCTCGAAATCGGCCGGATCGAATCGTTTTGTGGGCAGAAATTGCCAGTTGATTGGCCCGAGCTTCTCCTTCAGTTCCATGACGCCGCTGGCGAAAAAGCGTTCGATCGAGGAGCCGGCCTCGGCGAGCACGCGTCGGTTGGTGGTAAAGCGGGGGCCCTTGACCGAGAACACGAAGTCGGCGGGCGTTTCCTCGTGCCAGCGCACGAAGCTCTCCGGCTTCTGGCTGCCGTAATAGGTCCCATTGATCTCGACCGAGGTCAGATGCTGGCTGGCATATTCCAGCTCCAGGCGGTGCGGGAGCGCCTCGGGGTAGAAGGTGCCGCGCCAAGGCTCAAACGTCCAGCCGCCGATGCCGACCCGGATATTCGGTTCTACATTGGCCGGCACTCAGGTTTGGTCACTCCCACTCAATCGTCCCCGGCGGCTTGCTGGTAACATCATACGTGACGCGATTAATCCCCCGAACCTCGTTCACGATCCGGTTCGCCACCCGTGTCAGGAACGCCATCTCGAACGGATAAACATCGGCGGTCATGCCATCCGTTGAGGTTACCGCGCGCAGAGCGCACGCCTGGTCATACGTGCGCCCGTCCCCCATAACCCCCACCGTCCGCACGGGCAGCAGAACCGTGAACGCCTGCCAGATCGCGTCATACAGTCCCGCGGCACGGATCTCCTCGATAAAAATAGCATCGGCCCGCCGCAGCAGCTCTAGATTTTCGCGCGTTACAGCCCCCGGGATGCGAATCGCCAGTCCCGGGCCGGGGAAAGGATGCCGGCCGACGATACTCTCCGGCATGTCGAGCGTGCGCCCCAGCGCCCGCACCTCGTCCTTGAACAGCTCGCGCAAGGGCTCGACCAGTTTCAGGCGCATCCGTTCGGGCAGACCGCCGACATTGTGGTGCGACTTGATGGTGACGCTCGGGCCGCCGGTGAAGCTGATTGATTCGATTACGTCCGGATACAGTGTCCCCTGCGCCAGAAAATCCGCCCCACCAATCTTCGCGGCTTCCTGTTCGAAGATTTCGATGAACAGGCGGCCGATGGTTTTGCGCTTCTTCTCCGGGTCGGTCACGTCCTCCAGCGCAGCTAGGAATACGTCGGATGCATCCCGATGAACCAGCCTTATGTTGAACCGATCGCGGAAGTTTGAAACCACCTCCTCCGCCTCGTTCGCGCGCAGCAGCCCGTGATCGACAAAGATGCAGGTGAGTTGTTCGCCGATTGCTTCGTGGATCAATACCGCTGCTACGGAGGAGTCCACGCCGCCCGACAGGCCGCAGATCACCCGCCCACTGCCGATCTGCGCCCGCAGACGCGCGATTTCTGTCTCCCGGAACGCGGCCATGGTCCAGGTACCGGACAGGCCCGCTACATGATGCGTAAAGTTTCGCAGCAGCGCTGCGCCGTGCGGTGTGTGCACAACTTCCGGATGAAACTGCAGGCCGTAGAACCGCCGCGCATCGTCGGCGATGGCGGCGAACGGAGCACCCTCGGTAGCCGCTACTGCGCGGAACTCTTCCGGCAGCTTGATCACCCGATCCCCGTGGCTCATCCACACCTGCTCGCGTGAGCCTTCCGGCCACATACCCTCGAACAGAGAGCATCGACCGGTTACATCGATAAAGGCGCGGCCGAACTCGCGATAATCCGAGGCCGCAACCGCTCCGCCCAGTTGCGCGCACAGCAACTGCTCACCGTAGCAGATCCCGAGTAGCGGTACGCCGAGTGTGAAGACGATCTCGGGCGCCAGCGGTGCGCCAGGTTCATGCACGGAGGCCGGCCCGCCAGAGAGGATAACCGCGCGGGGGCGCCAGTGCCGGATGCGCCCCGGGTCCGCGTTGAACGGCCAGATCTCGCAATAAACGCCGGACTCGCGGAGGCGTCGGGCGATCAACTGGGTTACCTGGCTGCCGAAGTCCAGAATCAGCACGCGTTCGGCGGCGATTGCACTTTCGCTCGGCTCGGGCGGGGAATCGGGCATGACTGGTCGAGATTGCTTCGTCGCTACGTTTCTCGCAACGACCTCTGGGCGCTATTTTCGCGCCAGCCAGTCCGGAACGGTCCGGCGGAACCGAGGGGGTCCGTGTCCGGCCGGCTCGGTCGCCTGCCTCCGCGGCCCACCGCTCGCAACCGGCCGCTCCGCGAAACGACCGTGCTGTTGCAGACGGTCATACAGGACTAAGGCGCCGGTGACTGCCAGGTTCAGCGAAAATCGGGTGGGGATGCGCACCATATGCCGGCATCGCGCCAGCAACGCAGGAGACAGCCCTGCCCGCTCCGGTCCCAGCACGTACGCGGCATTGAGCGGGTGACGGAACGAGGGCAGATCCGTCGCCTCCTCCAAACGCTCCACTCCGACCAACACGCAGCCGGCAGGTAGCGTCAGTGCATCCGGCGACGGAAAACGCCAGAGCGGCACGTGCGCTGGCGTATCGGCGGTATCGGCCTGACGCGTGGCACGAGAGTCCCAACCCGCCCCGATAACGAAACAAAACGCCGCGCCGAAGGCATGCGCTGTGCGCAGCAGCGCCCCAACGTTGGCCGATTTCGATACGCCCTCGACACCGATCCCGAAATAACCACGCGTTCGAAGTTCATGCACTGCAAGCGGTCTCACTGTCCAGCAACACGAGACTGTGAACAGAGGCCTGCGACCCGTTGCATCCTAACCACGCCCGTATCATCACCCTTGAGACATGCCGTTGATCCGAGTTCTTGCCGTCCTGCCCTTTCTGGGGATGCTGGTCGGCGCAATCTTCTTCAACCACGTCACGCCGCTGATCCTGGGCCTGCCATTGTTGCTTGCCTGGTTGCTGCTGTGGATCCTGCTGACCAGCGCCATTATGGCCGTGATCTACATATTTGATCCGGCCAATCGCCGGGGGGCGGACATCCCATGAGCGGCGCGGCGCTGATCATCATTGCGGCCACGGCACTAGTGGCCTTGATTCTGGGGGTTGTCGCGCGGCTCGGGCGCGATATGAACCTGGAGCAGTGGACCGTCGGCGGTCGCGGCTTCGGCTTCATCTTCGTGTTCCTGCTCCTCGCTGGCGAAATATATACGACGTTCACCTTCCTCGGCGGTAGCGGCTACGCCTACGGCAAGGGTGCACCCGCCTATTACATCCTGTGCTACGGGTCACTTGCCTACGTGATCTCCTACTGGTTGCTGCCGCCGATCTGGCGCTACGCCAAGGAGAAGGGGCTGATCACGCAGCCGGATTTCTTTGTCGCCAAGTATGACAGTCCGTGGTTGGGTGTTCTTGTTGCGGTGGTCGGGATCGTTGCGCTCATTCCCTATCTGGTGCTGCAGTTCAAGGGCCTTGGTATTATTGTCGAAACCGCGTCCTACGGCGCCCTGTCCTCGACTGCGGCGATATGGATCGGTGCTGCCATCGTCACGGTCTATGTGATGGTATCCGGCGTGCACGGGTCTGCCTGGACCGCAGTGCTCAAGGACATCGCCATCCTGACCGTAGTGCTGTTCCTGGGGATCTATTTGCCGCTGCATTACTACGGCGGCTACGGCAGCATGTTCACCGCGATCCAGCAGGCGAAGCCGGGGTTCCTGGCGCTGCCGCCGAAGGGGCAAAGTATCGCGTGGTTCAATTCCACCGTGCTGCTCACTGCGCTCGGCTTCTTTATGTGGCCGCACTCGTTCGGCTCGCTGTACACTGCGCGCCATGAGCGCGTGTTCCGCCAAAACGCGATCGTTCTGCCGCTTTATCAGCTAATCCTGTTGTTCGTCTTTTTCGTGGGTTTCGCTGCCATCCTCCAGGTGCCGGGGCTTAAAGGCGGCGACATCGACCTGTCGCTGTTCCGCCTGTCGCTCAAGACTTTCTCGCCATGGGTTCTCGGCATTATCGGCGGCGCCGGGGTACTTACGGCATTGGTTCCCGGCTCGATGATCATGATGACGGCGGCCACATTGCTCGCGAATAACGTGCTGCGGCCGTTGCGGCCGCAAACCAGCTCCAAGGTGATCACCTGGACCGCGAAGCTGCTCGTGCCGGTGGTTGCACTGGTCTCCGTCTATTTCACCGTGCAAGGCGGACGCACCATCGTTGCCCTGCTGCTGATGGGCTACAGCTTCGTCACGCAGCTCTTCCCTGCGCTACTGATGAGCCTCAAGCGGGACAATCCAGTCACGAAGGAGGCGGCGTTCCTCGGTATTCTGGTCGGGGTGGGCGCCGTGGCGGCTATCACCGCCACCAACACCAGCCTCGGGACCTTGTTCCCCGGTGCGCCCCAGGCGTTCAAGGACCTGAATGTCGGGATTGTGGCGCTAGGGCTGAACGTGGTGGTGACGGCGGTGGTGACGCTGGTCAGCGGACGGAGGCTGGCGGCGGCGTCTGCCCGGTAAGCTGCGAGCCCGCTCACCAACCCTCTCCCCGGACGCGGGGTGAGGGAGTGTTGCGCGGCCTCATGCCGCGCGGTACGACGCCGACGCCGGCAGCCACACCCGGACGGTCGTCCCGACCCCGACATCGCTTTGGATCACCAGTTGTCCGCGGTGCCGGTTCACGATGTGCTTCACGATAGCCAGTCCGAGCCCGGTGCCGCCAATCGCCCGCGACCGGCCCTTATCCACCCGATAGAACCGCTCGGTCAGCCGAGGCAGATGTTCGGGCGGAATGCCTGGCCCCCGGTCCGTCACCGCAATGACGACCCCGGCCCGTACCGGCCAACGTTCCCCGGGCTGCGGAGGCGACAGCCGGACGCGTAGGAAACGTCCGTCCGCTCCGTATTTCAGCCCGTTGTCCACCAGGTTCTGCAGAACCTGCACGAGCTGGTCGGCATCCCCGTTCACCACGACGGGCTGCTCCGGCAGCTCGAGCTCCAGATCCACCTGCCCGGCGGCGATCCGAGGCTCAAACCCGGCGAGCACGCGGCGGATCAATGCCGCCAGATCGACGGGCTCGCGCGGAGGCTGGTGCTCGGCCAATTCAATTCGCGACAGGCTGAGCAAATCATCGATCAGCCGCTGCATCCGGAACGCCTGCTCCGCCATGATGCCGAGAAAACGCTGTTGCGCCGGCGGATCGTCGGCCGCTGGGCCGCGCAGCGTATCGATGAAGCCGATCAGTGAGGCGAGCGGGGTGCGGAGTTCGTGGCTGGCGTTGGCCACGAAATCCGCGCGGCTTCGCTCCGCTGCCTTTTCCCGCGTGCGATCCGAGAGGATCACCACTGCGCGGCCGCCATTTTCGAGCGGCCGGTCCACCAGCAGAACGTGCGCCTGCACGTCGCGAGGCACGGGGACCGGCAACGCCAGGTCGACCATCTGCGCCTCGCCCGAGCGAAATCCCCGCTCGATTGCCAGGCGCAGTCCCGGGTGGCGCAGCACGGCCGAAATGTCGGGACCGAATGCCTGCTGCGCGGCCTGATTGGCCCGCAGGACCTGGCGGCGGTCATCCAGCACCAGCGTCGGGTCTGGGAGTAGGTCCAGAAGCGGCGCGTCAAGCTGGCGGAGCCGAGAAAGCTCGTCGGCCTGCCGTTGCTGCTCTCGGCGGGTACGGGCCCGCTCTTCGTGTGCACGCCCGAGGTGGTGATACAGCCAGAGGGCGAGGGCTGCGAGGATGAGGCAGAGGGGTGCCAGGATTGTAGTGGCGTTCACCGGTCCTCCACAGCAGTGTGCCGGGGCCCCCCACCTCACCCCGACCCTCTCCACCCTCCAGGGCGGAGGGGGGATTTCCCGTGAGCCTCACATGTAGCTATTAACCAATCGCTCCAGCGCCTCCTGGCCGCCTGAACGGGGCTGCGGATCCAGGTCAGCCGCCTCGGCCCGATCGGCGATCTCCGCCAGGCTCCGCCGGCCCGACAGCATGGCCTGCCCTTCTTGGCCATCCCAGCCGCGATAACGCTCTGCCAGACGCTCGGCCATGGCGCCGTCCTCGATCATGCGCGCGGCGATCAGGAGCGCCCGGGCACACACATCCATTGCGCCGGCATGTGCGATTACCAGGTCGTCCGGATCAATCGATTGGCGGCGAATTTTTGCGTCGAAGTTCAGCCCGCCGGTGCCCAGCCCGCCTGCTTTAAGGATGTAGTACAACGCAAGCGCGGTATCCGGGACGCTGTTCGGGAACTGGTCCGTATCCCACCCTGATTGCGGATCCCCGCGGTTCATATCAATCGAGCCAAATACGCCGAGCGCAGTTGCGAGTGCAATCTCATGCTCGAAACTATGTCCCGCCAGGGTCGCATGATTCGCTTCGATATTCAGCTTCACTTCCTGTTCCAGCCCGTAACGCTTCAGGAAGCCGTAGACTGTCGCGACGTCATAATCATATTGGTGCTTGGTCGGCTCTTGCGGCTTCGGCTCGATCAGAATGGTTCCCTTGAAACCGATCCGGTGCTTATGCTCCACGACCAAATTCATGAACCGTCCCAACTGGTCCAGCTCGTGCCCTAAGTCGGTGTTCAGCAGCGTCTCGTAGCCTTCGCGTCCGCCCCACAGAACGTAGTTCTGCCCGCCAAGCTCATGCGTGACTTCCATTGCGGTCCGTACCTGAGCCGCGGCGAAAGCAAATACGTCAGGATCGGGATTGGTCGCTGCGCCAGACATGTAGCGGCGGTGCGAAAAAAGATTCGCGGTGCCCCACAGCAGCCGCACGCGCGCACTTTCCATCTTGCGCGCCAACAGCGCCGCGATCCCGCGCGTGTTACGGTTGGTTTCTTTTAGCGTCGCTCCCTCGGGCGCGATGTCGCGGTCGTGGAAGCAGAAAAACGGGACATCGAGCAAATGGAACAACTCGAACGCCACATCGGCTTTCTGGCGAGCGCCTTCCATCGTGTCCCCGCCGCGCATCCAGGGGCGCCGGAAGGTATCCCCGCCAAATGGGTCGGTGCCCGGCCAGCAGAAGCTGTGCCAGTACGCCACTGCGAAGCGCAGATGGTCCTCCATCCGCTTACCGAGCACGACGCGGTCCTTGTCGTACCAGCGGAACGCGAACGGACTGCGGCTCTCCGGACCTTCGCAACGAAGCGGTTCGGCGGTGGTGAAAAAATCGGTTGTCATCGACTGATGTCCTTCAGAGCAGGATAGGCGGTGCGGTAACGGAAGTGCCGCTCCGCATATGCAGCTTGCAGCGCCGGGTCGGGTTGCACTGTCTCGGCGATTGCGGGGGGGTGGCAGACCTGCCGCGGATCTTCGCCGGTGGCGGCCATGCGGCCCAGCCGAGCGGCGCCCAGCGCGGCTCCATGCTCGCCGGCAACGGGACGCGACAGCGGAATGCCCAGAGCCGCGGCGAGGATCGCGATCCAGGTCCCGGCGCGTGAACCGCCGCCCGTGACGATCGCACGCTCAATCCGCGTGCCGGCGGCCGAGAGCGCATCCAACCCGTCGCAGAATGCGAACGCCACACCCTCCAGCACGGCCTGAGTCAGGTCGCGGCGGTCGCTGGCCCAGCCGAGATTGACAAAAGCACCGCGCACCGCGGCATCGTTGTGCGGTGTACGCTCGCCCGAGAGATACGGCAGGAACAGGGCCTCGGCCGGCTTGCCGGGAGGCGGACCCAGCTCGGCGATGAGGTCCGCGACTGGCGCTCCGCTCACCGCCGACCACCACTCCAGGCTGGCCGCGGCGGCCAGGAACACGGCCATCTGGTGCCAGGTCTGCGGCAGGGCGTGGCAGAACGCATGCACCGCCTGCGCCGGATTGGGCCGGAACCGGTCGGTGGTGGCCCACAACACGCCCGAGGTTCCCAGCGAAAGGAATGCATCGCCGGGTGCGATCGCCCCAAGGCCGATGGCGCTCGCGGCGTTGTCCCCGGCGCCTCCGGCGATCACCGGCGGCGAAGTCATTCCCCAGCGGGAAGCGAGTTCGGGGCGCAGCCGCCCTGCCGGGGCATTCCCCTCGACCAGGCGTGGCATCTGGTGACGCGTCAGGCCGGTCGCGGCCAGCGCGGCGTCGGACCAGTCCCGGGCGGCGACATCGAGCCAGAGCGTGCCGGAGGCGTCCGACATCTCCTCGGCGACTTCGCCGGAGAGCAGAAGCCGCAGGTACGACTTGGGCAGTAACACCAGCCGGGTCGCAGAAGCGATCTCCGGCTCATGCTTGCGGACCCAGACGAATTTCGGTGCGGTAAAACCCGGCATGGCGATGTTGCCGGTAATCTGCCGCAGGCTGGGAAATGCGGCCTCCAGTTCGGCACACTCGGCGGCGGACCGGCCGTCGTTCCACAGGATGCACGGGCGCAGCACGCGATGGTTCTCACCCAGCAGCACGGCGCCATGCATCTGGCCGGACAGACCGATACCGGCGGTGGCGGCCAGAGCGGCCGGGGATTTCGCGGCGAGTTCATCGATCGCCCTGGTCGTCGCGTCCCACCATTCCGCCGGGTCCTGCTCTGACCAGCCCGGCTGCGGGCGCGAAACGGCCAGCGGAGCCGATGCCTCCGCGAGCACCACATCGGCATCGTTCACTAGAACGGCTTTTACCGAGGATGTGCCAAGGTCAATTCCGAGATACATCCAAACGGGCCCAGGGGAGGTCTTTCCTGGTCATAGGCCCGAGGGGGCCGACTTGGGAAGTGGGGCCACGGCGACCTCTGCGGACCGGCACCCGCCAGCGCGTGAACGAGCCTGTCCATGCTCGTTCCCCGGGGATGGGGCAGAATGATCCGGCGGACGGTCAATGCCAGCCGCTTTGATAGCGTGCCGATCGGCTGCGGTCCGGCGGTCCCGCACGCGCCCGTCCGACGTTGCGATTGGCTCGGAGACAGTGCGACGAACTAAGGTGTAACCACAGATGCACACGGATGCACACAGATGGTTTCGTGCGGCTTGATGTTATCTGCGTGCATCTGTGTTAGACTTTAACTCACATTGTGACGTGCTTCGCAGCCCCGCGCTCGCGACGGAACTAAACCCTCGGTTCCGCAGCCCGTTTCTCGGCCGCCTCAATCATGAGCTTGCCCAAGCCGCCACCTCGGCTTGCTTGGTCGAGGATTAGGGTCTGCACCACTGCTTCAGGCGGCTTATCGAGGCCGGGCGTGCATCCTCTCGCTTGTCTGCTGGTTGCTCTGCTTCCAGTTCGGCTTTATCGCGAAGCCAAAAGGGCGGCCTTCCTCAGCATGGTCCAGTCCGCGACAGCCAAGGGCATAGGGCCCCGACGTCCACTTGGGGGTTAGCAGTTCACCGCTTTGCAAAGGTTGCCGAACAAGCCGTCAGGATCATGCAGGACGCGACAGCCAGCGGCTATTACTGCTCGTGTGCCTGAAATTGAGCGGGGCCAGGTTTGCCCAGGTGAGCGGCGCAAAAGTGATCTCCACCTCCAATTGTGTATCGAGCCACACATGCCGCGACCACACCGCGCCGTAGTCTTCGTCTCGCCAACTCCCAACGCGTGTTCCGACTGCCGGCCAGTCGATCGATCCTAGCCAGGACAGATCGGCCCGGAACACTGCGGGTTCCGCGAGGATGACGATATCGATATCGGAGTCAGGGGGCGCCGTGCCCCGCGCACGCGAGCCGACCAGGGCAACGCCACGGACATCCTGGCGGGCTTCGGCCCAGCGAACGACCGCGTGGGCCACTTGTTCGGCGGGCTGCCGATGGTCCCGCATGGTGACCCCCCGTTTCCTCGCGCTTGCGGCGAGGCGTGTTGGCCGACGTTGCGCCAAGCCACGGCCCCTGTTTCGATCCCTCCCCTGGCCCCCTCCCGCAAGGGGCCCGCAATCCCGAAACAACGCGTCTGTGCCGGCAACGCTTCTGTTGTTGACAGAACCGGCCTGTCTTATGTCACATAAAGCAAATCGTGGAGATTGTGCCGCGTGACAGCCGCTTGACCAGTCGGCTTGTGTTGATGATCTGCTCTCGTGGGCATGGCGGATTGTCCGCCTCGCTCAACGAGGTTGCGTGTTTATGAATCCATCCCGGATCGGCTCTAGCGAATTTCCGGCAAAGCGTCTGCACGTCATTACCTGGGGCTGCCAGATGAATGTGTACGACAGCACCCGCATGGCGGATGTGCTGTCGGCGTCGGGGTTTGCACCGGTCGATGCGCCCGAGGGCGCGGATATGGTGATCCTGAATACGTGCCATATCCGCGAGAAAGCCGCAGAGAAGGTGTTTTCGGAACTCGGTCGCCTGCGCCGGCTGAAGGAGGCGAAAGCTCGTGCCGGCGGTCGGATGATTCTGGCGGTGGCCGGTTGCGTGGCGCAGGCCGAGGGGGAGCAGATCCTCGCCCGGGCGCCGTTCGTCGATATCGTGCTTGGGCCGCAAACGTATCACCGCCTACCGGAGCTGGTGGCCCGTGCGGCTTCGGGCGGGCCGGTGGTCGATACCGAATTTCCGGCGGAGGACAAGTTCGACCGTCTGCCGGAAGCCGCTGCCCCACAGGGCGTGACGGCTTTCCTCGCTATCCAGGAAGGCTGCGACAAGTTCTGCAGCTTCTGCGTGGTGCCTTACACGCGCGGGGCCGAGCAGAGCCGTCCGGCCGCCGCGGTGATGGCGGAGGCGCGCCGGCTGGTGGCAGGGGGCGCGCGGGAGATCACGTTGCTCGGCCAGAACGTGAATGCTTGGCACGGCGAGGGGTTGGATAGGCGCGTGTGGAACCTGGGGCGGCTGATTCGCGCTTTGGCCGATATACCGGGGCTTGTGCGGCTGCGCTACACGACGTCGCATCCGCGTGACATGGATGAGGAGCTGATTACGGCACACCGTGATGTGCCCATACTGATGCCGTTCCTGCATTTGCCGGTACAGTCCGGGTCCGACCGTGTGCTGACGGCAATGAACCGGCGCCACCGCGCCGCTGATTACCTCTCCACAGTCGAGCGGCTGCGGGCGGCGCGGGCGGATCTGGCGCTATCGTCCGATTTCATTGTGGGGCATCCCGGCGAGGCCGAGGAGGATTTCCGCGCGACGCTGCGGCTGGCGGAGCAGGTGGGGTACGCGCAGGCATTCAGCTTCAAGTATTCTCCGCGGCCGGGGACCCCGGCTGCTTCGGCAGAGGGTCAGGTGCCGGAAGCGGACAAGGAGCGGCGGTTGCAGGAGCTACAGGCGCTGCTGCGGCGGCAGCAGGCGCGGTTCAACGAGGACTGCGTCGGGCTGACCCTGCCCGTGCTGTTCACGGGCCCAGGCCGGCATCCCGGGCAGATCGTGGGACGCTCCCCGTACCTGCAGCCGGTTCACGTGACCGGAGATGTAATTCAGATCGGTGCAGAAATTTCCGTGCAAATCGGCGCCGCAATGCCCAATTCTCTGTCAGGCAGTCTTATTCAGGAGCCAGCAGCCGCTTGAGCCAGACCACTACGTTCCCGGTTATCCAAGCTCCCACCAGTGGCGGAAAAGCCGTCACACTCCAGTTTAGTGACAATCTGCTATTGCCCCTGTTACTCGGGGATCACGACCGGCATCTGGTCCGATTGGAACAGGGCCTGGGGGTGAGGCTATCCTGCCGGGGGAATCGTGTGGCAATCCAGGGCGACCCGGCGCGAGTGGATATCGCTCAGGCAGTGCTGGAAGGTTTGTGGGCCCGGTTGGAGCGTGGCGAGAGCGTCGGCCGGCCGGAAATCGACGCCGCGATCCGGTTCGCCAATTCCGAGATCGACCCACGCCTGCCGTTTTCCGACCTGCCGGCGATCCGGACCCGCCGTGGTGCGGTGGTGCCACGCAGCGCCGGGCAGGCGGCTTACATGGAGGCGCTGGCGCGGCAAGACATGGTCTTCGGCGTTGGTCCGGCAGGCACGGGCAAGACCTACCTCGCCGTAGCGCAGGCGGTGGCCATGCTCCAGGCCGGCAAGGTCGATCGTATCGTGCTGTCCCGCCCGGCGGTCGAGGCTGGCGAGCGGCTGGGTTTCCTGCCGGGAGACATGAAGGAGAAGGTCGATCCCTACCTGCGCCCGCTTTACGACGCGCTGTATGACATGATGCCGGGAGATCAGGTCGTGCGCCGTCTGGGGAGCGGCGAGATCGAGGTTGCGCCGCTCGCTTTCATGCGGGGGCGTACACTGGCCCATGCCTATGCGATCCTGGATGAGGCCCAGAATACCACCCCGGTGCAGATGAAGATGTTCCTCACCCGCATGGGCGAGGGCACGCGCATGGTGATCACAGGCGATCTCAGCCAAATCGATCTTCCCTCCGGCACAACTTCCGGCCTGCACGATGCGTTGGAGACGCTGGAGGGGGTGCAGGGTATTTCGGTCGTCCGGCTCGACCGGCGCGATGTGGTGCGTCACCCGCTGGTAGCGCGGATTGTGGATGCGTATGATCAGCGTTCGGCTGCCGTCGGCGAAAAACGCCGAGAGGCGCGCCGGGCACGGGAAGCAGCAGGAGGAGCCGCTTCGGGCAAATAGGATGGGCCCAGGCAGTATTGGCCCCGCCTTCGCGGCGGGGACCCAGTCAGACACTGACGTTATCGTTCAAGATGCGGCGTGGCGCCGGCTGGTGCCGCGTGCGGGGGGATTGGCGCGACGCGCGGCCGTTGCGGCGGGCGGCGGCAGCGTGGTGGTGCTGGCGGATGACCGCACCGTGCGCCGGCTGAATGCCCGCGACCGCGGGCGCAACAAGCCGACCAATGTGCTGACATATGAGCCGCCCGGGCCGGGCATGCCGGGGCAGATCATTCTGGCGCTGGGCGAGGTGCGCCGGGAGGCTGCCGCGATGCGGCGGCGGCCCGCGGACCATCTGGCCCACCTGGTAGTGCACGGGATGTTGCATCTGGCGGGCCATGAGCATGACCGGGCTGGCGATGCCCGACGGATGGAGATGGAGGAGGCGCGGCTGTTGCACCGGATCGGTGTGCCGAACCCGTGGAAGCGGGCATGAGTGATTCATTGTCCCGGATTGGGCTGCTGCAGAGGGTCCGCACGTTGCTGCGCCATCGGGGCAACGAGCCGAGCGTGCGTCAGTCGATTGCAGAACTGGTGCAGGAGGCGGCTCAGGCCCCGCAAGCGCCGGGGGCTGTGCCCGAACTGGATCGCCACGAGCAGTTGCTGATTGCGAATGTGCTGCGGCTGCGCGGCATTACGGCGGGGGATGTGATGGTTCCACGGGCGGATATCGTGGCCATACCGCATGATCTGAATTTCCAGCAGACGGTCGAGCAAATTCGCAATGACGGCCATTCGCGTCTGCCGGTGTACCGTGACGGGTTAGACGATATCCTCGGTATGGTGCATATCAAGGATGTGTATGCGTTCGTCGGTCATCCGGAGAATTTTTCGTTGGAAAAGATTCTGCGGCGGCCGCTGATGGTGGCACCGCAGATACCGGTGCTGGATTTGTTGTTACAGATGCGCCAGTCGCATGTGCATCTGGCGCTGGTGGTGGATGAGTATGGCGGGATCGACGGGTTGGTGACGATCGAGGACCTGGTGGAGACGATTGTCGGGGATATTTCCGACGAGCATGACGAAACGGAAGGACCGATGTTGGTCGAGCGCCCCGACGGGTCGATGGACGTGAACGCGCGGATGCTGCTGGAGGATTTCGAGCAGCGGGTCGGCCCGGTGCTGACCGAGGAAGAGCGGGCCGCCGATATCGATACGGTCGGTGGCCTGGTTTTCACGCTGGCCGAGCATGTGCCGAAACGTGGCGAGGTGATCACCCATCCGTCAGGATGGGAGTTCCTGGTTTTGGACGCGGACCCGAGGCGGATCAGGCGGGTGCGGGTGCGGCGCGCCGCGGCGGCTCAGCCGGTGCCGCAGAAGGAAGCGGTGGAGATGTAGGCGGAGAGCATCCGCTGCACGCAGCGATTCATCATGCGCCGATTGCAAACGCAACCAGAACTCCGGCGCCGGCCGCCAGAGCCGTGTCGCAGCGGGGGGAGGTTAGCCGCTTGTCATAAGTCGGCTTATTTTTTTCAGTTACGAATGATTGCTTAAGCCTTCTTTTCCATCAGCCTGGAGATCACGATCCCGCGTCTTGGGCACGAGCAACGAACGCCGACAGCCAGCCGCTCTGGTGCTCGTAACGTTCGCTGCCATATCTGTAGCGCATCGCATCGCCTGAAGCGGCGTTACGTGACGGCGGCCGCCCCGCGGTTTTGGCCTCCGCCCGTTGTCGCGGAAGGTGGAGGCGTGTGGGGCGTACGGCCTGCCCGAACGCGCTCACGGGAGCACAGAATGGTAAGCGGCTCGACAGCCGAGGCCGGTCCTTTCTGGCTTAGGGATTTTTTCCCCGGCTATTTCGCCATGGTGATGGGGACTGGCATCGTCGCCGTGGCCGCCCGGCTGCTCGGCCGCGATGTGCTGGCGTGGCCGTTGTTCGGCATCAGCCTGGCTGCCTATCCGCTGCTCTGGGGCATACTGCTCGCCCGTCTCGCTCGCTTTCCGCGTGCCGTGTGGGCAGATTTCGCGAGCCATGAGCGCGGTCCCTCTTTTCTTACAATCGTCGCTGCCAACGGCGTGCTCGGCAGCCAGTTTGCGGTGTTCAACGTACTCACCGTCGTTCTGCCAGCGCTGTTCTGGTTTAGCCTCGTGCTGTGGATGGTGTTGGTGTACGGTTTCCTCAGCACCGTCACCGTCAGTATCGCCAAGCCAGACCTGGAGCATGGACTGAACGGCGCCTGGTTGCTGCTGGTGGTGGCGACCGAAGCGATGGCCGTGCTGGGCTGCTTCCTTGCCCTTCACACCGGCGCGCCGCCGTCACTCGTGTTCACCGACCTCGCTTTCTACCTGCTCGGAACAATGCTGTACGTGTTGCTCTCGGCACTAATCTTCTTCCGCTGGGCGTTCCGCCCGATGCATCCAGCCGAGATGGGCGCGCCATGGTGGATCAATATGGGTGCAGTGGCCATTGCGACGTTGGCCGGTGCGCGGCTGATGGCGCTGCCCGGCGACGACCCAAATCTAGTGCTGCTGCAACGCTTTGTTGCCCCGTTTACCGTAATGTTGTGGGCTACCAGCACTTTCTGGATTCCACTGCTCGTGATTCTGTTCATCTGGAAGGAATTGCAGCGCGGTCCGCGGGGCTACGATCCGGGCTTGTGGTCGGTCGTGTTTCCGCTTGGAATGTATGTTGCGGCGACGCACGATTATGCGACGGAGGCGCATCTGCAATTCCTCGACGCGATTCCAATGCGGTGTTCTGGGTGGCTCTGCTCGCCTGGGTACTGACCTTCGTGGGCATGTGGGTGCAGTTGCTGCGCCCGCTGGCTTCGCAGCGGAACAACCAGGCGCGACCCTTGTAACACCCGAAGGCAGAGGGGGCTGCCATGCCGGAAGCAATCCTGGTTCTGTTGCGACACCCCGAGGAGGCAGGCTTGCTGCTTGATCGGCAGCACGTCTTGCAGACATCATGGGCTCTGCCCGCGTCAATGCCCTGGCTATCCACGAAACAATCGAGGTTACCCCGGCCGGTGCGCTGACCCTGGCCGACAGGTGCGAGGCGATCCTGGAGGCACGGGAGGAAGAGCGGCAACGTGTCCTTATCCTGGAACGCTTGTTTGCGGACTGGGCTGCGGCCGCTGCAAAATATGCCGTAGATGCCCACTTGTTCGAGGCGGACGGGAGAACGACCGACATGGTCGTCCGGTGGGGCCGGCGGGCCGACGTTATCATTGCTACACGTCCCTCACCGAATCATTGCTCCACGTCCCTCACCGAGGGATCGGCTCGACCGCGAGGCATTCAAGATGGCCCTCTTCGGCACAGACCGGCCGGTTCTTATGATGCCGCCGAGGCGGGCCATACCCGAGGTGGACACAACGTTTGGCCGACACGTCGCCATTGCCTGGCGAGATGAGAAACAGGCGCACAGGGCGGTGCTGCCAGCCCTGCGCTGGCTAGCTGGTGCGGAGCAGGTGCATGTGCTCGTCGGGGTGCGTGACACAACGCATAGTGTGGATGTTCCGCCGGTCCTTCTGGAACATGAGCTGACGGCCAGCCTGCATGTTCTTCCGATCCGCCCGGGTCCGTTCGGTCAGACGCTTCTGGACACGGCTCACCGTTTCGGCGCGGACCTCCTGGTCATGGGAGCGTATGCACATAGCCTGTTACGCGAGTTGGTCCTGGGCGGCGTGACGCGACACATGCTGGCTCACGCTGACCTGCCGGTGCTGATGCGGCATTAGCGAGACGGAGCCCCTGCTCGCCCACTGAGACCATCCCGTTCCTTACCCCGGAAGAGTTCGCGCCACTGGCGCTATGCGGTCCCAGCCAGATGATGCTATGAGATTGGGCGACTGATAAATCGGGAAGTCAGGCCAATTGCGTTATGCTCGCGTCCGTATCACTCAAGCGGGGGATTCAGCAACTCCTCGCGGTTCTGGCGATGCTTGCCACGGTCCTGGTATCGGCCTGCGGGCCATTGCCGCGCCTGAACCCACCCCCAGAAGCGGAGCAGAGCGACATTACTGTTCTTGGTCTCAAGGACGTCCGAGCGTGGGGCGACGAGGTGACGCCGCAGTTGATAGCGGAAGGAGTCGACGCGTACCGCCGGGAGCGCGCTTACGCGACGGCCACGGGGCACCCCGGACCACTTCCGCCGGCTTATTATCTCGCGATTTCCGGCGGTGGCGAGAACGGCGCGTTCGGCGCCGGACTTCTAGTGGGCTGGACGGCGGCGGGTACGCGGCCGATGTTCAAGCTCGTTACGGGAATCAGCACGGGTGCGCTGATCGCGCCATTTGCCTTTCTTGGTTCCGCTTATGATCCTGAGCTAAAGGCGATCTATACCGAAATCTCGCCGAAGAACGTCCTGGAGCGGCGCTGGATTCTCGCTGCCTTACTCAGCGATGCGCTGGCGACCAACAGGCCCCTGTATCTCACAATCCAACGTTACGTCACGCCCGAGCTGCTGCAGGCTATTGCAGAGCAATATCAGAGGGGACGCCTGCTGCTCATTGCCACGACGGATTTGGATGCCGGCCGGCCGGTGATCTGGAATATTGGTAAGATTGCCGCCTCCGGCCAGCCGGGTGCTGTGACGTTGATACAGAGAATCTTGCTGGCCTCAGCGGCTATCCCCGTCGCATTCCCGCCGGTGATGATCGACGTCGAAGCAGACGGGAAGCATTACCAGGAGATGAATGTCGATGGCGGGGCCAGCGCCCAGGTGTTTGTTTATCCGCCGGGGCTGCAGCTCAACAAAACTGGGGTCGTACGCAGGCGCTATCTGTATGTTATCCGCAATGCGCGGCTTGATCCGCAGTGGGCGGACGTGAACCGGCAGACGCTGAGCATCGCCGGCCGCGCGACATCATCGCTGATCCAGACGCAGGGAATCGGTGATCTTTATAGAATTTACAGCGTCTGCCAGCGCGATGATGTGGATTTCAATCTGGCGAATATACCGGAGAGTTTCAACAAGCCGCTCCGGTATTCGTTTGATCCGGAGTATATGAAAGCGCTGTTCCAGGTCGGCTATGATATGGGGAAGGCCGGCTATCCCTGGGCCAAGGTGCCACCCGGGTTTGGAGGCGCCAGCCTGACCCAGACGCAGGCCGGGGCCGCGGTACAGTAACAGTCTGGGTTTCGTGGCATCGGCTCCAAGGCGCCTCTATAACAGCCGCTGCAGAATCATCTTCTGCACGTCGCTCGTGCCTTCATAAATCTGGCACACCCGCACATCCCGGTAGATCCGCTCCACCGGGTAATCTGCCAGATACCCGTAGCCCCCAAGGGTCTGGATCGCTACGGTACAGATCCACTCCGCCGCCTCCGACGCGAACAGCTTCGCCATGCAGGCGGCTTCCAGTGCGTCCTTTCCTTCCGCCCGCATCCGGGCCGCGTGAAGCGTCAGTTGCCGCGCCGCCTCCAGCTTCATCTTCGCCTCGACGAGCCGGAATGCCACGGCCTGATGCTCGATGATCGGTTTGCCAAAGGCCCAGCGATCGCGAGCGTAGGCGATCGCCGCTTCCAGTGCCGCTCGCGCCATGCCGATGCTCTGCGCCGCGATCCCGATCCGGCCGCTTTCCAGCGTGGAGAGGGCGATCTTGTAACCCTCCCCTTCCTCGCCGATCCGCTGATCGGCCGACAATTCCATGTCCTCGAACGCCAGGGCGCAGGTGTCCGAAGCCTTCTGGCCCAGCTTCTCCTCTTTCCTTAGGTACTTTGTAACCAGGCATGCCTTTTTCCGCGATAAAACAGGAGAGGCCGTGCTTGCCTGCGTCCGGATCCGTCACTGCGAAGAAGACGACGCTTCCTTGCAGCGTTCCGTTCGAAATGAACTGCTTGGACCCGTTTACGATGTAGCTGCTGTTACCCTTGCGAACTGCCCGAGTGCGAAGGTTTGAGGCATCCGAGCCCGCCTGCGGTTCCGTCAAACCGAACGATCCGACGTGCCGCCCGGTCGCCAGTGGCCGGAGCCAGCGGTCCTTCTGTGTATCGGTTCCATACTGAACCGGTACTGCACAGGTGGGGGAGTTGTGGACGGAAACCAGCGTGGAGACCGATCCATCGCCAGCGGCGATCTCCTCCAGGAGCAGGGCATAGGTGATGGGATCGAGGTCGGAGCCGTCCCACTCGGCTGGGGTGGTGGTCCCAAGGAACCCGAGTTCGCCCATTTCCGCGATGATTTCCGGCTCGATCGCGGCTGCCTTTTCGCGCGCGGCCGCCTTTGGCGCCAGCCGCTCCGCGGCGAAGCGCCGGCCCGTGTCGATAACGAGCTGGTCAGATTCGTTCATGAGGAAGCTCCCTGCATCATTCCAGACGATCCCGCAGCCGGCGCGGTGGGCACTACCCTAGAGGGAAAATGCTGGGACCGCGAGCCGATTGCGGTCGTTTCAGTGCCGATACAGGGATTGGTCCGCTCAGGCCTCTCTTGGGACTGAGCGAACTCACGTCCTCCTTACCAAGGCGCATTCCGCTTCGCTCAGTGAGCGGAACGCATCCTCACCCGGGGTTGTCGAGAGGATCCTATGTACGTCGCCGCGGTAGGCCGACTCTGATGGCGTCTTGACCTGCATCAGGCGCATCTTTGACAGCACGCGCCCATCCGCGCGATGCGCACGTTATCGTTGTACATGTCATTAACCGGCATTGTCCGCATCGCCACAGCGTGCTTTATGGCGCGTTCAGCTCGCTCGGCGTCCTTTATGGGCGCGCATCCCAGAGGAGGGGGAATGCCCGCCAACCAAGCTCCCTAAATGATCGAGCGCATCAAAGGCACTGCGCCGCGATTGGCAGGGAAAACCTCCTGACCGACGGCAACGCCGGTACGCTTGGCCGAACCGCAACGTCGCCTCGCCAGGGACCCCGAGGCCACCGTTGTCTCCGCCACCGCGTTCCTCTACGCGGCTTCTCCTGTGCTGCTGGTGCGTCGGATTACACGTTTCCGACTTTAGGGTAGCCACCAGAGTTCGATAATGTGACTGTCCGCGCCCACATAGACGACGTGCTGAGAGCCTTCAAATGCCCACACATAGCCTGTCAGATCGCCAGCTACTTTCGGCGCGCCGGTTGCGGCCGTCAGGTCATTATGATGCCACCCGCTGCTATCCCGCCATAGCTCGTGGATGTGACCGTCGATCCCCACATAATCGACATGCTGCGTCCCTTCGGCGTCAAAGACATATCCAGTCGGGAAGCCAGGCAGCGCCCATTCTGGTGCTCCGGTCGCGACGCACAGGTCGGCATCATGCCACCCTCCGAGGTCCCACCTAAGCTCGTGGATGTGACCGTCGACCGCCGGGTAGGTGATGTGCTGCGTTAGTTGGGCTTCGAACACGTATCCACGCGCCGACTTAACGCCAGGTGGCGTTAATGGTGCGCCGGTTGCGGCCGTCAGATCGTTATGGCGCCACGGGTCGCTTGTACTCGACCAGAGTTCGTGGATGTGATTGTCGGACCCCGAGTAGATGAGATGCTGCGTACGGCGGGCGTTGAACGCATGACCCGTCGGCGACCCCTCAAATAGCCGTCCGCCGAATGGAGCCGACAGGTCGTTATGACTCCATGTGTTGAAGCCAAACTCGGAAACGAGTTCGTGGATGTGATTATCGGTTCCCAAGTAGACGACATGCTGATCGTCGGGAAAGAGGTAGCCCTCTGGAATGCTACCGGCTGGCTGTGATCCGGCTGCGGCGGTGGTCAGGTCCGTATGTTGCCAACTGCCGCCAGCCCCCATAAGCTGGTGGATGTCGTTATCGCCGGTTACGTAGAGGACCGACCGAGCTTCGAAGAAGGGTAATCCGTAGCCGGTCGGAGATGAGAATGGGGGTGGTGAAGTAGTTGTGGTAGTCAGGTCCGTGTGCGACCATTTTTTTGTACCGGGGTCAAACGTAAGCTCGTGGATGTGATTATCCATCGACCCGACGTAGACGAGATGCTGCGAAATATTCTGTGCATTGCCAGGATTTCCGCTTAGGTCACTCCTTACAGTCGGAGTTGCAAGTGGTGAGCCCGTTCGCGCGGTCAGGTCGGTTAGATTCCAGCCCATCGTCATTCCTCCTCTTTATGTTGACAGCCAGTTTACGTTGACAGCCAGTCGGCCCATTCTCGAACTCTGTTTCGCCCGCTGGATCGGCCATGGGCGACGTTCCCTTTGCTGCATCACGGTAGGACCCCGACATTCGCTGGATGTCGGGACAGTGTCTGTGAAAAGTTTCACGCGTCGCGGCCAGATTGGGCGCAAGCTCATCGAACCGGATTTGCCGCTCGGCTTTTGCAAGAAATCTTTCGGCGCGTTAGGACCCAAAGCCTCGATGCTCCTACGGCTCAGGGTAACGGAGGGTCGCGGGCGCGGTATCAGTTTCCCTTGTCCAGGTTTATACGCTCTGCGATTGCGCTCGCGCTATGGGTACAAGTACCAGTGCAAGTAGCCCAAAATCAGCTTGGCCGGAAACCGTAGCCATGGTCGAGGCCGCGACGGCCGAAGCAATGCAGGCGCGTGCAGCACGCCTGGATCGCCACGCCGCCGCTCCGCGGCGGCTCGCGATGACGTGGTCGGACGGCCTGGTAAGCACATGACGGGACCAGATTGCTTCGTCACTACGCTCCTCGCAATGACGCTGTGGCGCGCTACGCCGCAGCCTGGGACGCCCCCGCCACCCGCGTGCGGGTCCGCATGGTCACGAACTCCTCCGCCGCGGTCGGATGGATGCCGATGGTCCGATCGAAATCGGCCTTCGTCGCCCCCATGACCAGGGCGATCGCCAGCCCCTGCATGATCTCCGGCGCGTCCTCGCCCAGCATGTGTGCGCCAAAGACCCGCTGGGTGGCCTGATCGACCACCAGTTTCATCAGTGACTTGCGGGCCCGGCCCGATAACGCGTGCCGCATGGGCGTAAACCGCGCCACATAAATGTCCGCTGGCCCTCGCATCGCCGCCTGCTCTTCGGTCAGCCCCGCCGTCGCGATCGGCGGGGTCGAGAATACCGCGGTCGGCACATTTTGCAGTGACACGCGCCGCGAGCGGCCGCTGAACAACGAGTCGGCCAACGCATGTCCCTCCGCTGTCGCCACTGGCGTCAGGTTCAGCCGGTTGGTTACGTCACCAATGGCGAAGATGTGTGGCTGGCTAGTGCGGAGGTGCTCATCGACGTCCACGGCCCCGGAGGTACTGGTCTTCACTCCGGCGGCGCCCAGTTTCAGGCGTTGCGTGTTCGGGCATCGGCCTGTCGCAAAAAACGCGAGGTCAGCTTTGATAATCTCGCCGCTGGTAAGGGTCAGCTTTTTGCTCTTGGCACTTGCTTCGATCCGCTCTGGCAGCGAAGATGGATGCAACCTGATCCCCTGCGCCTGCTGTGCTTCCGCCAGAGCCTCGCGCAGATCCTGGTCGAAGCCGCGGAGCGGCAGCGGCTGGCGATACACCAGGTGAACATCGGCTCCTAGAGCGGCAAAGATCCCGGCGAACTCCACCGCGATATACCCGCTGCCGATCACCGCAACGCGCCGGGGCATTTCCTTCAGGTAAAACGCATCATCCGAAACTATCCCCAGTTCGGCACCGGGGATCGGAAGGCGCACCGGATGGCCCCCGGTCGCGATAACGATGCGATCGGCCGTGACCCGCTCGCCGCCCACGTCGAGCGTGTGCGGGTCGAGGAACGCCGCGTGGGCCTCGAAGATTGCCGCCCCTGAGGTGGCCAGCAGTTTGCGGTAAATGGCGTTGAGCCGCCCGATCTCCCGGTCTTTGGCCGCGATAAGTTTCCCCCAGTCATGCGGCCCCTTCCTGATGGTCCAGCCGAACCCGGCCGCATCATCGGCCCAACCGCCATACTCCCCCGCCTGAACCAGCAGCTTCTTCGGCACGCAGCCGACATTCACGCATGTTCCGCCCCAGAATCGTTCTTCGGCGATGCCCACCCGGGCGCCGTAACCCGCGGCGATGCGCGCGCACCGCACCCCGGCGGAGCCGCCGCCGATCACGAACAGGTCGAAATCCATGCCCGCCTCCGAAATCGAAGACCGAACGTACGGTCGGGTTAACCGGGAAGCAACCGAGCCTGGGCAGTGTGCGGGCATGCGGATTTCGCTTGCGGACCGGCACTCCACCCTGGTTGCGAAGATGGCCGGCTCAGGGCCGGCCATGACGGGTCTGGACATTGCGATACTGGCGATGTTGGCCGGTGCCGTCCTGGGCGCCGCGGCCTGTGCTGGCTCCGACGCATCCTGGGACCTGCGCAACTACCATTTGTACGACGGTTACGCCGTGCTGCACGGGCGGCTCGGGGTCGATCTCGCCCCTGCCGAGCTCCAGACCTTTTATGCCCCCATTTTGGATGCCGCCTGCTGGCTGCTGTTGCAGGCCCTCAACGGTGCGCCACGGCTGCTGAACGTCCTGATGGCGCTGCCCCAGGCGATTGCCGTGTGGCTGAGCTGGGCTATCGCCCGCTGCTTCCTGTCCCGGCCCCAGGCTCTGCTGTCCACCGTAATCAGCGCCACGGGGGCCGCGACGGTCTCCACCCTGGCAAGCACGATGTCCGAAGCGCCGATGGCTGCCCTGGATCTTGCGGCGCTCTGGCTGGTCCTCCGCCGGCCGGAGCGCGGCTTCAGCGCGGGTATCCTGGCCGGCATCGCCGTCGGACTGAAACTGACCGCTGCGCCGTACGCGGTCGGGCTTGTCGCGGCGGGTATCGTGGGGCGGTCTGTCGAGCCTCTGCCCGAATGGGATTGCTTCGTCGCTACGCTCCTCGCAATCACAATACGCGTGGTGCTGGGAGTGGCCCTCGGGGCGGGGCTCTGTGCCGGTTGGTGGTGGTTTCTGCTGTGGCGGCACTACGGAAACCCGGTGTTCCCTTATTTCAACGACCTGTTTCAGTCTGCGTGGGCCGAACCGGCGCGGCTGAACGACCTGCGGTTCATGGCGCGAGGGCCAATGCAAGGTTTGGTCTATCCTTTCTTTTGGGCCTTGCATCCCACGACGCTGGTCTCGGAATTACCGCTCCGCGATCCGCGGCTCGCTCTGGCGCTGGTTGCCGTTCCGTTTGCGCTGCTGCGGCCGGGCCGGTCCACCGTTCCGCTGGTTGCCTTCTTTCTGACCTCGCTCGGGTTGTGGGAGGCGCAGTTTTCCATCTTCCGCTACCTGGCGACACTGGAGCTTCTATCCGGCACCCTGATTGTGCTGGCGCTCCGCCGGCTCTCATGGCTGGTCGCCCCGGCCATTATCGTTGCGACGATCTACCCGAATTGGGGGCGCACCACCGGCCCATGCGCCGTTACCGTCAGCTTTCCGCCGATACCGGCAAGCAGTCGCGTCGTTCTGCTCGATCCAAGTCCGATGGCGTACGTCGCCGCTTTCGCTCCGCCCGGCGTCCGCTTCATTGGCGCTGATAACAACTTGGTCCATCCCGGCCAAAGCACCCAGCTTGCGACTGAGGTCGCCGCGGCAATTCACGCGGGTAGCGGCCCGCTTTGGGGGCTTGAGGACGCCGCCGAGTCCCCAGGCATTGCCAATGCTACGCTGCGCGCCTTTGGCCTGACCCGCGGGGCCGGCTGTCAGCAGGTCCGGTCCAATCTGGATGGTAGCGCGATCCTCGCTTGTCCGCTGGTCAGCGCGAATTCAGGACGGACTCTATCGCCGTCGCGATTGCAAACAGGCGCGCATCCGCCATCGTCTCGCCCACAAACATCAGCCCCACCGGCGCGCTGCCCGGAGCATGACACGGCAAGCTGATGGCGCAGCGGTCGAAAAAGTTCGCCGGCACCGTATTCCGCAGCGACAGCAGATTTACCCGGTTATATTCGCGCTCGTCGTCGAGGTCGGCGATACGCGCGGGAATAATGGGGCAGGTCGGCACGATAAGCGCATCGAACGCCGCGGTCCTGGCGTTGAACGACGCGATCAGTCGCGCCCGTGCGTGCAGCAGATCCACATAATCGGCGGCGCTGATCCGCGCTCCTCGTTCTATCCGGATGCGGATTCTCGGGTCGTACTTCCCTCCCCTTTCTGCCAACAGTCTGCGGTGCCATGCGTATGCCTCGGCGGCGGCAAATCCGCCGGCAGCGTTGACTGCAGGGAGCTCATCCAGTTCGGGGATCCGCGCCTCGATGATGCGCGCGCCGGCGGTCGACAGCGCCGCGACAGCCCGTTCGAACGCGGCGCCCACTTCCGGCGCGAGCCCGTCCAGCATGAAGTTCTGCGGGAGGGCGAGACGCAGACCGCTGATTTCGGCGGGCTGCGGTGGATTCGGCTGTTCGCCGGCCAGTATGGCATCGATGATTGCGCAACAGCTCACGGAGGCGCCAAGCGGCCCAATCGAGTCAAGGCTGAACGAGAGCGGCAATGCGCCCTGAGTTGGGACACGCCGCGCGGTCGGCTTGTATCCAACGATACTGCAAAATGCTGCTGGGATGCGGCATGATCCGCCGGTATCCGTGCCCAGCGCTGCCGGCACCATTCCGTCGGCCACGGCTACGGCGCTGCCGGAGGAGCTGCCGCCGGGAATTCGCCCGGTTGCGCGGTCCCATGGACTCCGGGGGGTACCAAAGTGCGGGTTGATCCCGAGGCCGGAAAACGCGAACTCGGTCATGTTCGTCCGGCCGACGGGGACAAACCCGGCGGCTAACAGCCGCCGAACTACCACTGCATGGTCTTGGGCCGGCGGAGCGTCCGCCAGCACGCGGGAGCCCGCGGGTGTCGGCTCGCCGGCGATGTCGAGTAGGTCTTTGAGGGCGATGGGGATGCCGGCGTAGGGGGATGGCGCGCGTCCGGTGCGCCGGAGTGCGTCCATTGCGTCGGCCATGGCGCGAGCGGTCTCGGCGTGGACTTTGATGAAGGCCCGCGGTCCTTCTCCGTTCGGATCGGCGATCTGCCCGAGCGATTCCTCAACTAGCTCGCGGCCTGTGACCCGGCCGTCCGCCAGCGCCTTTGTTTGTTCCGCGATCGTGCGCATCAGGCGGCCCAACCGGTTGTGTTCGACAGCTCCCACCAAGCTTCGGCATCCTCCCGGTCCTGCTCAGTCTCGCTTTCACGCACGAGTCTGGCCTGTCGCGCGCATTCCGCGGCGAAATCGTGCCCAGTTTCCAGTCCTACGCTCTCGCGGTAATCCATCCCCAAAGCCTCCGTCCAAGTCAAAGGATGAACGATGCCCGACACTCCCGCCAAGCCCGTGCTGCTCACCGGCGCCTCCGGCAATCTCGGCCGCCATCTGACCAAGGCGCTGAGCGCCGAGGGCTGGACCCTGCGCCTGACCGACATCGCGCCTTTCCCCGACCCGATCCCCAAGGGCGCCACGTTCACCAGGGCGGACCTGAACGACGGCGTGACGATCCTGCGTCTGGCTGAAGGTTGCCAGGCGATCCTGCATTTTGGCGGCGTCTCGACCGAACATCCGTTCGAGGAGGTGCTTGGCCCCAATATCCGTGGACTGTTCCATGTTTACGAAGCGGCTCGGCGGGAGAAGGCGCGAGTGATTTTCGCTTCTTCCAATCACTCCATCGGCTTTTATGAGAGGGCCGAAACCATCGACAGCGACTGCCGCTTCCGGCCGGATGGCTACTATGGGCTGTCGAAGACGTATGGCGAACTCATGGGCCGCCTGTATTTCGATAAACACGGCGTTGAGAGCGTGAACATCCGCATCGGCTCATGTTTTCCAGAACCAACTAACGCGCGCATGCTGGCCACGTGGCTCTCTTATCCCGATCTTGCGCGGCTTGTTATCCGTTGTGTAGATACGCCGCGGGTGGATTATGCCGTGATCTGGGGTGCCTCGAAGAACGCGCGCATGACATGGTGGGGCAAGGATGATCGCGCCAAGGTCGGGTGGGAGCCGCAGGATAGTGCCGATCCTTATGCGGGGCAGCTCAGCGGTAAGATCAGCGATGATCCGGTGGAGGAGAAATACATGGGCGGTCAGTATCCCGCGATGGACTATTCCCGCGCACCGGAGGGTGGATCGCGCGTGTAGAGCCAGGTGCGCACGAGCGTTTCCACGTCGTCGGTGAAATCGGACCGCGGTCCCTCGGTAAACAGCGTGCCGGTACGCATGACATAGACGTGGTCGGCAACACCAAGTGCGCCCTTGATGTTCTGATCGACCAGCAGCACGGCCTTGCCGGCGCGCGCGAGGTCCTGAATCAGGCCATAGATCTGCGCGGCGATTCTCTGGTTCGATGCTCGCGGTCGGTTCGTCGATCAGGAACGTGGTCGGGTCGGTGAGTAGGCTACGGGCAATTTCGAGCTGGCGTTGCTGACCGCCGGACATCGTCCCGGCGGTTTGGCGGCGGCGCTCCCGCAATACTGGGAACCGTTCATAGGCCTGGTCTATCGCCTGGCGGACCCGTGCGCGGTCGTTGCGGAATGTCCAGGCCCCCAGGCGCAGATTGACCTCGACCGAAAGGAAGGGAAACACGCTGGGGCGCTGCGGCAGATAGACGATGCCGCGCTCGCCCATGCGGTGAGGCGAGACGCCGTTCAGGAATCGGCCTGCCGCGATTATTTCGCCGGAAACCGGCTTGAGGAAGCCGAAGATGACTTTGAGCAGGGTGGATTTGCCAGTTCCGTTGGGGCCGAGAACGGCGCGGATCTGGCCGGGGATCACATCGACCGACATGCCATGCAGGATGTGAATGCCCGGCATGTATCCGGCGACCAGTCCGCGTGCGGTGAGGGCAGGCTGCATCACACCCCGGCGTAGGCGCGCAGCACTTCAGGGTCATCGTGCACCACATCCGGTGCTGCATCCGCGATCTTTCTCCCCAGCGCCATTACAACTAGCCGATCCACCAGGCGTTGAATAGCCTCCAGATCGTGATCCACCACTACGAAGGTTTTGCCCTGTGCATGCAGCTCTCGCACCAGGCGGATGATTTCATCGCGCAGGAATGGGTTTACGCCGGCAAAAGGTTCGTCCAGAAACAAAATTGCGGGCTCCAGCATCAGCGCGCGCCCAAGTTCCAGGAGCTTCTGTTGTCCGCCGGAGAGATTCCTGGCTTGTAGGCCCTGAAGCGCCGCAAGTCCCAGGAATTCCAGATGCAGCAACGCCTGCCGTCGTGCTGCGGTGTGTGTTGAGCCGTGGCGAGCCAGGCCGGGCACGAGCATGTTCTCCATCACGCTCATCCGGCCGAAGAGCTGCGTGACTTGAAACGTGCGTCCCACACCGGCGGCCGCAAATTTATACGCGGGCCAGCCATGCACCGCGTGGCCGCGAAGGAGAATGCGGCCAGCGCCCGGGGTGAGATGCCCGGTAAGCATGTTGATGGTGGTTGTCTTGCCGCAGCCGTTCGGGCCGATCAGGCCAACCAGCTCGCCCTCGTTCACCGCCAGATCCAGAGCGTTCACGGCGGTAATGCCGCCGAATTGCATGGTGAGGCGTTCGGAGCAGATCAGGGGTGTGGTCATTCCGCAGGCTGCGGCCGGCGCGCCGGCGCGAGTTTCACCGCACCGTTCCAAGCCAGTATAAACAGGCCATTCCGCGCGAACCGCACGGTCAGCAGCAACAGGGCGCCGAAAATCACGAGGCGCCACTCGCCGTAGGCGCGCAACGCCTCGAACAGGAACTCGACGAAAACAGCGCCGACAACTGCGGCTGGCAGGCTCTCGGCACCGCCGATCACGGCCATCGCCACGACCACTCCCATCTGATCTACCGAGCCGATATCTGGTGTAAGAATGCCGATGAAATGGGCGTAGAATGCGCCGGCGAGACCGGCAAAGCTGCTGGCGATTGCAAACACCAGTACCCTGAACCGCACAACCTTTACCCCCGCCGCCGCTGCGGCCTGCTCGTTCTCCCGGATCGCGCGGAAGAATAGGCCCCAGCGCGACGCGGTCATCCATGACATCAATCCCAGCGACGCCGCCAGCAGTGCCAGCCCCAGATAATAATACGGCGCGTCGGAGCGGGTGTGGAACAGCGGCGTGACCTCCAGCCCGCCTGCTCCGCCGGTAATTTCATTTTCCGTCAATACGATAATTCGAAACACCTCGGAGAAGGCCATGGTAAAGATCGCCAGATATGGCCCGTGCATTCTGAGGCAGGTGTACCCGATCACCGCACCGACCACGCCAGCCAGCATCAGCCCCGACGCCATGCCGAGCGGGATCGGCAACCCGAAGTCGGCGACCAGCAGCGCCGAGCAGTACGCGCCCATGGACACGAACCCCATGTGCCCAAAGGAGAACTGTCCGGCATAGCCCACCAGCAGTGCCCAGCTTGCCGTCACGATCGCATAGAAAATCGCCAGAATGCCCACGGTCAGCCAATACGCGTTGACCAGCGCCGGGAAGGCCAGCACGAGGACCAGCAGTAGCGCGGCCCCGGCAAGCTGCATCGGCCGCACGCGCTTACTCCATCGCCAGATGCACACGGCCGAAGAACCCTTTCGGCCGTACCAGCAGCACCAGCATCATAACAAGCAGGGAAAAGGCCTGGGCGTAGGCGAGGCTGCGCGTGGGGTCAGGAAACAGGGCGACGAACATTCCTTCGCTGAGGCCAATCAGCAGCGCCGCGATGATTGCTCCGCCCACCGATCCCATTCCGCCGAGCACCACGATGACGAAAGCCTGCGTATCCGGCTGCAATCCCATCGACGGGCTTAACGCATATATCGGACCGACCAGCGCGCCGGCGCCACCCGCCAGAGCGCCGCCCAGGCCGAAGGCCAGGGTGTAGACCAGGCGATCGTTGATGCCGACGATCGCCGCTGATTCGCGAGACTGGCTGACTGCGTTGAGCGCCTGACCCCACGCGCTGCGCCGCAGGAACAATATCAGTGCAACCAGGATTGCGACCCCGGCGCCGGCGGCGAAAACGCGGTCCCAACTGATGATGATCGGTCCCCAGATCAGCACGCCGTGAAAAAACGAAGGCGGGCGCAACGGAAATGGGCCGAATGCGATAATGGCGAGGTTACGCAGTAATATTGAAATTCCAAAGGTGGCCAGGATACCGTAGTCTGCCTTCCGCTCGGTGGTGGGACTGTAGAGCGGTGTGAGCAGGGTCCGCTCGAACAGCACCGATAGCGCGAACGCCAGTGCGATGGCGACGAAGATTGCCGCCATCGGCGGAATACCGAGCCACGCGATCGCGAAATAGGCGAAGTAGCCGCCCATCATGTAAACTTCGCCATGGGCGAAATTCACGATCTTAAGGATCGAGAAAATCACCGCAAGCCCGGCGGCGATGACCGCGTAGATCACGCCGATGACCAGCCCGTTGACGGCCTGAACGAGCAGATAGTTCAGCATGACGCTAGGTGGGCGTCATGTAGAGCTCCTTGGCGGTCGCGAATTTACGCGGCCACAGGATCGGCGCGTCGTTCACCGTCTGATTGATCTTGTCGTACTGGATCAACGTCAACGGAGCCTGCATGAACTGGTGATAGTGCCACGGCGGATCGTGGTCGGTGGCAAAGGAGTATTGGCCTCGCACGCCGACATATTTGGTCGTCTCCAGCGCGTGGATGATGCCGTCGGGATTGGTGCTGCCCGCCCGTTTGATGGCGTCCGCGAGGAGATAAAGCCCGTCGTAGCTTTCCATCACCGCGCCGGGCGGTTCGGCCTTGTACTTGGCGGTAAACGCTTTCACGAAGGCGCGCGTCTTGTCGTTCCAACCGCTCTGCGGCAGCCCGACATTCTCCGTGACCAGCCAGACGCCGGCCTCTTTCACGTTCTGCCAGAACGTCGGATCGGTCGCCTCGCCGCCCGAGTTGTACATGCCGCATTTCGGGGTCGGGGACATGCCCAGCTCCTTGGCCTGGCGGATCAGATCGTAAGCGCCGGCCTCGGAGAATGCGGTGTAGAAGAAGTCGTAAGCCGGGTTGGCGTTCTTGAACCGCAGGATCTGCGCGGTGAAATCGGTGGTGTTCGGTTCGGCATCGACGGAATCGTTTGGGATGTGGACGTTGTTCAACTGCTCGGCCACCGCCGTGCGCGCGGCCAGGCCGACATCGTTCTTTTCCGCCAGCAACGCCACCTTCTTAAATCCCACCGCGGCGAGCCACTTGCCGATGCTGGTGTCGATCAGCGAAATGGTGGGCGCGTTGCGGAACACCTGCGAATAGCCCTTGGCAGTGATCTGGTCGGACCATACGTCGCAGGCCATGAATGGAATGTTGTATTTACGGAATACTTCCATCTCGGCCAGCGCCACCGGACTGTGAAATTCGCCGAAGGCGGCCACGATTTTGTTCTGCTGGACCAGCCGCTCCGCCGCGGTGCGGCCTTCGGCCGGCATTCCCCGCGTATCAGCATAGACGATCTCCAGCGGCCGGCCCAGGACGCCGCCCTGGGCATTGATCTCGCCGGCCGCCATTTCGGCCGCGTCCTTCATCAGGATGCCCTCGGCGTAGCCACCGGGCGGGGAGAGCGGGCCGACCCATCCAATGACGATGGGCTCCGCGGCTCCCCAGGCCGGCCTGCGGCCGAGCAACGGGATGGAGGCGGCCGCCGCTGCCAGCGCCGCGCGGCGGGTTAGCGAAGCCGTGGGCGTCAGTCCCGGCCCGCGCCGGGCGTCGTCGTTTTGGCTCATCCCGTTCAGTCTCCCCGTTCAGGCGCGGTTGTCGCGCACGGGATCGAGACTACATGGGTTGGGGGCGGGGTCACAACGGGCGGACGGCGGTTTGCCTCCGGCCGATGGTTTGGGTATATGCTGGCGGTGATCCCGGATAGCTCAGTCGGTAGAGCAAGCGGCTGTTAACCGCTGGGTCGTAGGTTCGAGTCCTACTCCGGGAGCCAACTTGATCAATGGCTTGAGTGAAAATCCATTCCGATAACGGGCAAGAACACAACTCTGGGGCAACAGACAGGGCAACAATTTGCATACTTTCAAGTGCCTGATCGGGGTGCGAACGCGACCCAACGAGCCTGAGGGGCAGCACTCCGATATGCCTACTAATGGTTGTAAATGGCAGACTGTAGCACAATGCATGGTCGCTCGCCCCCCAAACCGCGCCCTGAGCGGGCATGGACGGATACAGAGGAACGGGATGACCAGTCGAGAAATAATAAAGCAAATTCAAGATGCCCGCGGCAGCCGTGTGCTCTGCGTCGTTACGAGTGATCGGGCGGGTTTTTCGCCCTCTGCTCAGCTCGACTTTCCGCATTTCAGGCGGCGAGGCAGAGAGTCTCCACGAATGGCTTTACCAAGCCGGCTGGGATTTTGACATGATTGTCGCTTTGCCGGGACATGGATAAATCCGGCGGCGACCAGAGCACGCGACGGACGGCGGCGATTGCGTCGCTGAACGTTGGCTCGCGCTTGTTGTACCAGGCAGTCGGATGAGCACATACTGCAGCAGTGGCAGTGGTCGCCAGTCCATGTGCCCAGATGGTTATCAATGAGAACAAGCCAAGCAGCGCTGGCGTGGTGCGTAAGATCGCCAAATCGGACCACTGCCGCTGCGTCTCGACGCCGAGATGGGTGCGCGCTTCCTGAAACGTGGTCTCCATGCGCCAGCGTGAAACGAACCAACCGAGAATTTGCTGCGGAGTTGCCATGAGATCGGTGCAGAGGAAGGCTTGCGGCTCGCGTTCGCCAGAGGGATCGCGCACCAGTACCCAACGGATGAGTGCTGGCGGCAGTCCGGAATGATACCAGATCCCTGTGTCTGAGACGATCTCCAGCTTGCGCTGTCGACCGCCATACCATTCCGTCACGGTGATTGGCGACCAGACGGTCTTGGGGTTGGCCAGCACTGCCGCGAACTTTGGCAGGCGCCGACCTTTCAAGCGTGGGCGGCCCATTTGCCCCGGCTGACGCGGTGGAGCGGGTGCGAACAGGCTGGCGTCGATCCGCAACCTGGTCACCAGACAGACACCTGATGGCGAAGCGCCGCGATCAGATCGAGGGCAGCGAAACTCGCATCGGCGACGATGATCAGGTGGCGATCAGGCAGCCAACGCTTGGCCTGTCGGATCGCCTGACGCGCCCAGTCAGTCAGCTTCTTATGCCGTCGACCCTGCTCGCTGCTCCAGCGCTCGGACGGTGCGAGGATTGTCAGGAAGGGCAAGGCCCAGCGCCTTCCTGCCCAAGGAATCGGAACCATGACCATGAGCGACAGCCAGCGCAGCCCGCTCGCTTTGACGAAATGGCCATGCGAAGACCGCACCGGATCGCGGTAGATGCCGCGTGCGTTGATCTTGGACCCCCAGCGTCGTTCGATCGTGTCGTCTATGCCGATCACCACCTCACCTGCCGGCAGGAAAGTGCCGAGCACTTGCGCAAGAAGTCGGCGTGCCACGCTGCGTCCATTCCAGCGCGCCCGGTTCAGCACTTCATGATAACGTGCGAAGCCCGGTTCCGCGGCCAACCCCATAACCCGCAGGGCTTGGCTCACTGTGCGCTTGCCTGGCGCCAGAACGGCTCCAGCCACGAGTACCAGGACATGGCTCCAAACCGGCGCGGTGAAGCAGTCGCGGACGTCGGACAACCAGGTCGAGAGAACGCCTGGCGCAGGGCTTGGATCGATTGCGGCCGCACCGGGATGGATACGATGTGTCGTCATCACATCCGTAGAATCGAGTCACATCCGAGCCGCAAGAGTCCCTGGCGCATCGTCGCGACTGGCGACGCCGCAATTCCGGGCCCGCCGGCGACATGCGACCGGGGAGATGTTTATGATCGGCGCTATGACCGATGATATCGTCCGGCGCATCGAGCACTTTCGATTCCCGAAAGGTGCCGTCGTCGCCGAGCGTCGCAACCGTGGGTACACGCTCTGCCACGCCCGCTCAGGTGTACCAGTCGCACGCCTCCGAACAGTCGGACGCAACGATAGTTTCGAGGTTCTCTACTGGTCAGTGTGGAGAGAACGATGGGCTGCTACCGGCCCATTCGGACGCACTGTCCTGCCCATCGACGATGCCCTCCAGTTCATCGCCCAGGAGGACATCTTCTGGGTGCTTTGCTGACCCTCCCGACTCGCGAAAAGATGCGGAAAGTCGAGCTCAGAGCATGCAGCAAGACCTGGTGCGGCATGTTTACGACTTGGCATGCGAGATATGGTCGCCAGGCGCAGAGAAGTTAGATTTGTTTATATTCACACGGGGCGGCGATAGCGATGTCCCCTGGATGATAATGAGTGCGCTTCGTGAAGTAATTTCCGGAAAGGAATTAAATGCTCTGGTTCCATATCGCTGCCATAGTGCAGGAACGATAACGGTCTTGGGCGCTGATACCATCATCGCTGGTCCGAAGGCTGAGTTTGGTCCAATCGATACGACTATGCATACGCAATATAATCCTCAACACCCAAAGACCGGTGAAATCCTCCCCATCAGCGTTGAAGATGTGATGGGCTATTTTTCTTTGCTAGAGAAAGTAGGCTGCACGGGGTCTGACAGCAGGATAGACGGGCTAAAGGAACTTACGAGGCAGGTCCATCCGTATGCACTTGGCATGATTCAGCGGCTTGAGGATCAAACGGAACTAGTTGCTGGTCAAATGTTAAGCTCTCGCCTGAGGCCATTCTCAGATGCAGAAAACAAGGCCATAGTTGCCACTCTCGCAAAACGAATTAATAGCCACAGACACGCTATTTCTCGGAGTGAAGCCGTCAAGCATGTCGGACTCACGAATGTCATCCGTTCGGACGACACCCCCATCCACCGAGCGCTATGGGAGTTGTATTTGGATTTTGAGAACCGCCTTGACCTGCTGACCCCTTTTGCTCCCGAAGAGGAGCTTATGCTGAATGACCAGCTCGACAAAGCAGATCAACTCTTATGCGGCAATTAGGCTCCCCTGTTAGGGGCGTTTCTTCGGTTCGGTCGAGCTCCGTTTCTGCGTCCGGGCACGCCGTCGTTCCGACGTGGCGCTATCCGGCTGGACAGCGTTCTTGTCTCCATTTGCGAGGCGGCCAGCGCTCCAAAGCACGGCCATCCCGATGACGGCCGACACGGCCGAGGCGCCTAATACTGCAAGCTTGGCGGCCATGAAGTCGCTTTCTGCCGGGAGGGCCTGGCCCGCGATAAACAGCGACATGGTGAACCCGATCCCGGCCAATGCGCCCGCGCCGGCGAGCTGCAGCCAAGAATAAGCCTGCGCCTTGACTGCGATACCCGTCCGGACAGCCAACGCGGACGCTGATATGATCCCCAGCGGCTTTCCCACCACTAGCCCGGCGGCGAGCGCGAGCATGAGCAGTTCATGGCCGTGCAGCACGCCGGCCGTTATCGAGACGCCAGCATTAGCCAGCGCGAACAGCGGCAGCACAATGTAGCTTGACCGCGCGCCGGCGTGCCGCAGCAGCCGGTCCGCCGGCGATTCCAGCCGGTCGTGGATTGCGTCGAGGGCCCGCAATCCCGGCACGGACGGCCCGTGCCGGAGGACCTCGCCGCTGCGCTGCGCTTCGGCGGTCAGGATCGTGTTCGCCTGCACCATCAGTGTCGCCAGGTCGGGGGGCGGACGCGTCGGGATGAATAGCGCCAGGACCACGCCGGCCAAAGTGGCGTCAATGCCGCTCGCACGCACGCAGGCCCACAGCACGATACCCAGCAGTGCGTAGGGCGCGACGCTGTAGACACGAGACCGATTGAGCAGCGCCAGTGCCACGATGGTGCCAACGGCGCCAGCGGCGTAACGGAAATCCAGCGCGCCGGAGTAGAAGATGGCCACCACGGTGATCGCGCCGATATCGTCCACGATCGCGGCCGCGGTCAGAAAAATGCGCAGTTCGACGGGCACGCGGCTGCCCATCATGGCGATCAGGGCGACCGCGAACGCGGTGTCAGTCGCCATTGGCACGCCCCAACCGTGGGACCACGGCCCAGTGGGAATCAGTAAAGCGTACAAGATCGCCGGCGCCGCCATGCCCCCAATCGCCGCAGCGGTCGCTAGGGCGGCGGAGCGCAGGCTGGTGAGATGACCGACTGTCACCTCGCGCTTGATCTCCAGCCCCACGACCAGGAAGAAAATCGTCAGCAGCCCCTCGTTGATCCAATCCAGCAAAGACATGCGGAAGCGACTGCCGCCCAGCATGAACCCGAACGGCTGCTCCCACAGTGCCGCGAAACGGTTGCCCAGAGCCGAGTTCATCAGCACCATCGACAGAACCGTCGCGATCAGCAGCAAGGCGCCCGCGGAGGGCGCCCATGCGGCAAAGTCCAATGCGGCCGCCTGCACGCGATGGCCGAGTCGGCCGAGCATCGCGTCGGCGAACGAGGTTTCGTCCCACGGCCCGTCGTAGCGGCGGGCGTTTATGAAGAAGGTCGGCGTGATGAGGACGCCGCTCGCATGCGCGCTTGCCATGTCGGCTTCGACGCGTGCCTTTGCTTGTCGAGCAGCCTCCGCTCCTTCCGTGTCATCCCGCGAGAGGCCTAGGTCGCGGGCGACCGCGCGCAGGTCGTCCTCGGTCAGGGTCTCGGATCGAGTCATCAGGGCGAGATGGGCGTCCCAAAAGTGCTTGGGATCGTTGGCGTGTTCCGCCAATTCCGCAGCGCGGAGGGCGAGGTCGCTGCCAGGCACCGGCCGGTGCCGGAAGACGTAGCGCAGTCGGTCGCCGAGCTGGTCGCGGACTTCGGCAATCCGTTCGTTCGCGGCCCGGCAGTAGGGGCAGGCATAGCTGCCGTATTCCACCAGCGTAATCGCGGCGTTCGCGGGGCCTAGGGTGTGATCGTAGCCGTCATCGACTGGGCGGTCCAGCCGATTGCTCACTCGTGCATGCGACACGCTGAATCCTCGTTGAGGCCGTGTGTACGGCTTGTAATACTGAAGCGTCGCAATTGACCATTTCCGTCATTCCCGCGAAAGCGGGATCCGGGCCAAGCGCACCGGTTCCCGGATTTTTGCCAAACAGATTATTTCGAGACCGGCAGGTGCCGAAGGTCCTGTAAGCGGACCAGCATCGCCAAGATCCGCTCCAATTTTCGGTCAAGATGGACTTCGTAGCGGGCAGGACGCTCCAGATCATCAGTGCCATATGCCATCCCGAGCGCTTGGTCTCGAATGGCATCGCGGTGCTTCAACTCGGAGATGGGCCAGTCGTACCACTCCTTCCAATGGGGATCGATCCACGCTTTCAGTGCCTCAGTGTTGGCAGCATAGGTAAGCCCGTCATCCGGCGGGTCAGCCAAGCTCTGTTGCCAGTAATCCCGCGTGTCCTCCCTCAGCTCACCCAGGGCGCGCTCATATGCCTGACCACCGCCCGCTTGCAGGATATCGCAAGCCCGGCGGGTCATGGCTTGATCACGCTTCACATCGCGCAGGTCGCGTGCGGTTTCGGCCGGCGTAGCGGTGAGCACTTGCGAAATGCTGGCGTTGCCCTCGGAATTACCGGTGATGGGCAATAAGGCTGCACCAGCGATATGTGCGCCGCCAGCGTATGCGGACGCATCGCGCCGCAGCTTGTCGCGGTACACCGCGCCCTCTACCATGCGGACCCGCCGCTTGCGCCAGATGATCCCGGCTAGTTCCTCTACAAGATGCTCCTCAGTAGGCCCTTTGGGGGCATGCTCGGCCACGAGAGCATTCAACAAGGTTCGGTATTCGCCTTCGTCCTCCCAGGGCAGCACTGTGTACCGCGACAGGACTCCATGCCGCAGGGCGTTGAAGCGCGTCGTTTCGTAACTCGCCGCATGTCCCAGATCGGCAGGAGACGGGATCGTGTTCATCGTCGAATACCTCTGCGCTGTTCCGATTTGTCTATCCGGGCGAGGATGCGCTGCGCGCCAGCCACGAACACCATGTCCAGGCGTTCCTGTCCCGCCTCGATCTGCTTCGCGATGCGGGAGTACGTCTTCCACCTCATCCATTTGGGCTTCGGCGGCGGTGTGTCGGGCCCTTGGTAATCGGCACGGAGTTTTCGGTGCAGACGCGCGAGCCGGTGGTGGGCGCGGTCCATGGGGCCGCCACGTTGGACCGCGTATCCAAGACGGTAGCAGTGCCGGCAGGCGAAGAGCCGTCCCACGCTATAAAGCTTGGCGACCGTCCGGCCGCAGTACGCGCCGTTGGCCCGCACATCGCAGATAAACCACGGTCGCTGGCCACCGAAGCGGCACTGGGTCCAGCGGATCGGCACTCGCTGTTCAACTGATTGCCAGTCCTCGCCGCCTGATCTGACACGGTAATGCAGGATGATCTGGTCTCTGCCACCTTCGATGTCGATCCAAGCACGCGCCCTGTCGCGATACCTCCACTGCCAACTAGCACGACGGCAAGCCGACAGGAATCCGGAGCGCGCCAGGTTCATCACATTGAGCGAACGCGTCCCGTCAACCGTGGCGTCCGACAATGCGGCGAACCCACCGGCTATGCACTTTCGTCGCGGTGCCGCCGCGCGATTCGAACCGATCGGACTCCACCTCAGGGAAAAAAGCCGAGCCGGACGGAAGCGAACGGACGTAATCCACGAAACCCTCGGCAATCAGCGCCGGGTGCAGAGGGATCATGCGCTCACTCTGCGCGGTCTTGAGGGTCCGCCCGGCGCCTTCGCCGTGAACATGCAGATACCAGGAGCCGTCCCGCCCGACGCCCTTCACGTCCTCCCGCCTGGACTGACAAGCTTCCGCAATGCGACAGCCGGTGAAGCACAGCACCCACGGAACCCATCTCAGTAGGGCGGTTGTCCCACTACGCGCAGCCTGCAAGAGCTTTTGCGCGTCCTCGTCCGTGTAGGGGCCACGCGGGCCACGAGGGCCTTTTTTGACGCGAGGGGCTCGCAGCCTTCGGATCGGCCCTGCGGGCGGGGAATTGACCCCGCAGGCGCCCCCATGATGCTATGTCTGCGCGCGGAGATGCCGGAACGCGTGCAAACGGCAACAACTGGGAGGGACGGAACCGTGCGGGAGAACCCAGTGAAGCACCGCCTGATCCAAGGCGGAGCCGCCTTCGGCGCTATGGTGTTTGAATTCTTCACCCCGGGCATCGCACAGATCGTCCGGGCCGCTGAGGCTGAGTTCCTGCTGTATGACATGGAGCACAGCGGCGCTGGGATCGACACCATCAAGCAGCAGATGGCCTGGTGCCGCGGTATCGGCCTGGTTCCGCTGGTGCGTGTGCCGGCAACGCAATACCATTTCATCGCCCGCGTGCTGGATGCCGGCGCTATGGGCATCATGGTGCCGATGGTCGAAACCGCCGCCCAAGCCGCCGAAATCGTGGCTGCGACACGCTATCCGCCGAAGGGCGTGCGCGGAGCCGGTTTCGGCATGGCGCATGATGACTACGAGGGCGGCTCGGTCGCTGAAAAGATCGCCGCTATTCTGGCGCGCACCCAGGTTATCGTGCAGATCGAAACACCCAAGGGCATCGCCGCGGTCGATGAGATCGCTGCCGTTGATGGTGTGGACGTGCTCTGGCTCGGCCATTTCGATCTGACGAATTTTATGGGGATTCCCGGCCAGTTCACCCACCCGGGCTATCTGAAAGCCGTGGACTCGATCCTGGCCGCTGCGCGCCGCCATGCGAAAGTCGCCGGATTCATGGCGATGGACGACGTATGGGCGCGCGATTATTACGCGAAAGGCTTCCGTATGATGGCCGTCGGCCCGGATCAGGGATTGTTGCAACAAAGCCTCTCGCGCGGGCTTAGCGTGTTGCGCGAAGCCGCTCAGGCCGCGAGGAGATAGGTCATGGCCCGCTTCCGCGTCGGTATCACGTGCGACGTGCTGGATGCCACCGGCGCGCCCACTTTCGGCACTGCGCCGCTTGCGCTGCTCGACCAATCGGAGCTCGAATGGGAGTATTTCCCCAAACGCACTGCCGAGATTACCCCGCCGCACCTGGCCCGCTACGACGCACTCTATATCAACACGCCTCTGGTAACATATGCAAGCTTCGCCCAGGGCAACGGGCGCACCCGGATCATCGCGCGACATGGCGTCGGGTATGACTCGGTGGATGTCGCCGCGTGCACAGAAAACGGCGTAATCCTGACGATCCAACCGGATGGCGTTCGCCGCCCGGTCGCCGCGGCCGCAATCACCTATGTCCTGGCACTATCGCAAAAGCTGCTGATTAAGGACCGGCTGACACGTGCCGGGCGTTGGGCCGAAAAGACGAGCCAAATGGGTATCGGCCTGGTTGGCCGCACGCTCGGGGTGATCGGTACCGGCAATATTGGGCAGGAGATCCTTCGGCTGGCGCCGGTATTCGGTTTGCGCATGCTTGCCGACGACCCCTACGTGGATCCAGCGATCATTACTGGCCTTGGCGCGAACCCCGTTGATCTCGACACCCTGCTGCGCCAGTCCGATTTTGTCGTGGTTCAATGTCTGCTGAACCAGGAAACCTATCACTTGATCGGCGCACACGAACTCAGCCTGATGCGCCCCACTTCTTATTTGATAAATATGGCGCGCGGCCCGATCGTTGATGAAGCAGCGCTGATCGCGGCCCTACAGGAAAAGCGGATCGCCGGTGCTGGCATCGACGTCTTCGAAACCGAGCCGGTCGATCCGAAAAACCCCCTGCTCTCGATGGACAACACCATTGTTACCCCGCACGCGGTATGCTGGACGGATCAGTGCTTCTCTGGCCTCGCCGAAAGCGGGTTCAAGGGTATCGTAGCCGCGCTGCACGGCGAACGGCCGACTGGCGTAGTCAATCCCGAGGTGTTCGATAATCCGCATTTGGCGGATTGGCTCAAGGCCAACGCTGCCTGAGACCATCACGAAAACAGGGAGGAAATGAAATGAACAGCGACCGGGATTACGCAACAAGCCTCTCGCGCGAGATCGAGGCGTGGCTGCGTGGCGATTGCTCACGCCGTCACGTGCTGGCAGGGCTGCTCGGTGCCGGCGGGTTCGCGTTTGCGGGAAGGGGGGCGCAGGCGGCGGTGGCGCAGCGTCTCTCCCGCTCACCAGTTGATCGCCTGCTGGAGCAGGCCACAGTGGAACTGGCGTCACCGGATACGCCGCTGGGCAAGGCACAGGCGGATGCAGTGAAGGCATCCACTGAGGGGCCGAAGGAAGGGTCAGCGTTTCGAGCTGTTGAAGCGGCGAAGAAGTTCAAGGGCGCCACGATCAGCATGACCTATGAGGCCGGTCTGCAGGCGCTGGAGCCGCGCAATTATTCCGGCCCCCAATGGCAGGACCTGACCGGGATGGGATTCAACGTCATTGAGCTATCGCACCCCGATCAGTATTCGAAGCCGATTGCCGAACATATCGCGCAGTCGGGCGCTTACGACATTATCGATATCGAGCCGGCCTGGATCCCGTCGCTGGCGGATGGCGGGGTGATCGCGCCCATCGACGAGTACGTTGTCAAATACATGAACCAGGCAGATCTCGAGGATTACCACCCGCTATACAAATTCCTGCCGACCTACAAAGGTAAGCGCTGGGGCTTCTTTGATGATGGCGACATGTTCGCGCTGTACTACCGCAGGGACGTCTTCGAGGACCCAAAGCTGGGCGCCGCGTACAAAGCGAAATACAATCAGGATCTGCGGGTGCCGAAAACCTGGGACGAATACGCCCAGGTGGCGCAGTTCATTACCGATCAGATGTCGCCCAAGGTATATGGCGCGGCGCATTTCCGCAAAGCCGGCAGCCCGGGGAATCAGTTCGCGTTCCTGCAGGAGTTCCGCGCCAATGGCGGCCGGTTCTTCGATCCTCAGATGATGAAAGCGCAGCTTGTTTCCGATGCTGGGATTCGCACGCTGCAGCAGATGGTGGCCCAGAACAAGGCTTCCATCCCGGGTGACAACGACTTTGATGCCGTGGCAGCCTGGGCCGCCTGGCTGCAAGGCAAAGTGGCAATGCACTTTTCCTGGCCGCCCACCGGGCGAATGAGTGAGAACTATTCCCAGCGCTCCAAGGCGATCAACTTCGTGCCGTCATCCTCGATCGTAGGCAAGGTCGGCTACTCGGTGGTGCCGGGCGGCGCGCCGGAAATGGCCTCAGGCTATGTCAAGGCACTTACGACAGACTCGCAGAACAAGGATGCCGCCTACCTGTTCATGCAATGGACCACCTGCCCGGCAGTATCACTGGTCCGGGTAATGCTGCCCTACACGCTGCGAGACCCGTATCGCCTTTCGCACTACACATCACCGATTTATCGATCACTGTGGCCAGCGGCAAAGGAGTATCTGGTCAATCTGTCCAACTCAGCGAATGTCGCGGTGGTGGACATGATCATGCCGGGCTGGCAGGACTACGCGCTGACTCTCGACCGCATGTGTACCGCGGTCTGGGCGGGCGAGGACCCGAAGCAGTCTTTGGTAAAAGCCGCGGCGGAGTGGGATGGCATCACGCATCGGATCGGGGCCGATTCCCAACGCGCTGCCTACCAGCAGTTCCTGAAAGTAGCCGGTTCCTACCCTGACCATACAATCGAGACCCTCGGCCTCGCCGTGCATATCACCTGACGCCAAGCGCGCCACACTGGTCGCCACCAAGATGGGTGCGATAGCAGAACGGGTAGCGCTGAGCGGTCGAGCGTACCGTGGTACGGGCTCCACCTGGGCGGACCGGCACATTGGCTGGCTGCTGGTGTTGCCAGCCGTGCTGGTGATACTGGCGATCTCGATCTATCCGCTGATCTATTCAGTCTGGGTTGCGTTCGTAAATTACGATTTCCTGATACCGGGCCACGCTTTCGTCGGACTAGGAAATTTTGCTGAAGTGATCGCCGATCCCGTTGCCAGGGCTTCGCTGGTCACAACAATCTGGCTGTCCGCGGTCGATGTGGCGGTAGAGTTCGCTCTTGGACTGGCGCTCGCACTAGCAATGGAACGGACTTTCCGCGGCCGTGGTGTGATCATGTCGGTGTTGATCGTGCCGCTGTTCATAAGCCCGGTAATCGTGGGGCAGTTCTGGGCGCTATTGCTGCAGCGCCCGTTCGGGCCGGCGGATTACGTACTCAGCAAACTCCTCAGCCACCCCGTCACTATAAACTGGCTCAGTCAGCGGCCTTGGAATTTTGTCGCCCTCATCATGGCCGATGTCTGGCAGTGGACACCATTCATGTTCGTGATCCTGTTGGCCGGGATTACTGCCCTCGCTCGCGAACCCTATGAAGCGGCGCAGATCGATGGTGTAAACGCTTGGCAGGCGTTCCGCTATATCACTCTGCCACAGCTCGGGCCGATGGTCATGCTGGCACTTACTTTCCGTCTGCTTGACGCGGTGAAGCTGTTCGACACGATTTTTATGATGACCGGCGGCGGGCCAGGCACCAGCACCTACACGGCGTCGTTCTATCTGTATCAGATCGGCTTCGCGGAGTTTCATCTGTCGGAGGCGACTGCCGGGAGTTGGATGTTTCTGATTCTGACAGCAGTCGTTATTACATTAATGGTTCGGCGGCTGCTGCGCGTGGAGACGGCATGATGCGCCCAAGCAGTCTGCTGCGCTTCGGCTTTATCGGCGTGTTCCTGACGTTCGTGCTGATACCGCTGTATTGGGTGGTGATTACCTCGATCAAGCCGAGTGACGATTACCTGGCAGTTCCGCCTGTCTGGTTCCCGGCGCATCCCACCCTGGTCCACTATGTGGCGGCGCTGTTTGCGTATCGTGGCTTGGCCGGCTTGCTGAACAGCCTGATTGTTGCCTCAGCAACCACGGTGCTCTCGGCGATCCTCGGGACCTGCATGGGCTACAGCTTTGTGCGCTTCAATACCGGCGGCAAGCACCTGGCCTTATGGGTCCTGTCTCAGCGCTTCCTGCCGCCCATCGCCATCGTGCTGCCGATTTTCCTGCTTTACCGCAGTTACGGCCTTTACGACACGCGCGCTGGTCTTGTGCTGGCCTACACCGTAATGACGCTGCCACTGTCGGTCTGGATGATGTACGCGTTACTTCCGCCAGCTTCCGCGTTCGCTGGAGGAAGCGGCGTTGGTGGACGGCTGCGGCTGGTGGCAGGCGTTCTGGAAGATCGCCGTACCCCTAGCCTTACCAGGCATCGTGGCCGCCGCGGTATTTGCCTTCATCGCCGTATGGACCGAATTCTTCTTCGCGCTGATTCTGACGAGTCGCCACGCCTTCACCCTGCCCACCGTATTCCGCTCCTTCGTCAGCTTCCAGGGGGCACAGTACGGAGAATCGAGCGCGCTCGCCGTCACATCATTGGTGCCCTCCATCGTGCTGGGCATGATGGTGCAGCGGCACCTGGTTCGCGGTTTGACCTTGGGAGCAGTGCAGGGATGAATACCACCACGACAACACCGGACATTGCACTTCGGCTCTATGGCGAGCCCCGCGCGACCGCCCCTGCACGGCATGTCGCCGTCGGGGGCCTGTCGTTCACCCTGGAAGGGATGGCCCTGCGATGGATCCGCCGAGACGAAGTCGAATTGCTGCGTGGCATCGCATTCGTGGTTCGTGATCGCGATTGGGGCACCTACAGAACGGAAACCGTTATAGAGCAGGAGGAAATGCGGGGCGACTTGACTCGCATGGTCCTATCCGCGACAATCGGCAGTAACAAAGCGCAGCTCATCTGCACTATGAGAATCGAGGCTGGTTCAGCCGGCCTGACGGTTATCGCCGATGCAACAGCAAGTGGCGACTTTGAAACGAATCGCACCGGCTTTGTCATACTGCACTCCGCAAGCTGCGCCGGCGAGTCAGCACGGGTCGAGCACACCGGCAGCAGAGTGACGCAAGGGCATTTCCCGAAGCTGATCAGACCGCATCAACCGTTCATGGATATGCGCGCAATTGAACATCAGCCCGTTTCGGGAATGACCGTCACCACCCGCTTCGAGGGCGAAGTGTTCGAGATGGAGGATCAACGCAACTGGTCCGACGCCTCGTTCAAGATCTATAGCCGACCTTTGGCGCTCCCGTTCCCTTATGTGATCCGCAATGGGGAGACGGCGCGCCAGAACGTGCAAGTGACCGTCACCGGAACTTCACCGGGTCCCGGAATATCTTCGGACCGACCGGTTGCGGTGCGTATAATCGATCAGCCTGGCGGCTATTTGCCGCGCCTGGGCATAGGCGGCCGACCACAGGAATATGTGGGCAGCGACCTCGCGCGGCGAAAGCTTGCGGCATTGCAGCCATCGCTGCTGCTGGTTGAACTGGATCCGCCTGGCGCCGAGCCGGGCCACCTCGATGCAGTGCGCGCGGCGCAAGCGGCTACCGGCGCCGGCCTCGTACTGATGTTACGGCGCCACCATGGCGCGTTGACAGCCCTGGCGGGGGCGGACCTTGCGCCTTCAGCGGTGGCATTGGTCGGCGCGGATACGGTGCTGATCGAGGAGGCTCGGCGCGTTTTCCCGGGCGCCCGAGTCGGTGCCGGCACGGACGCCTTCTTTGCCGAGTTCAACCGCACCCCCCCGGTTGCCGCGGATTTCGTGTTCTGGACGGTTAACCCCACTGTGCATGCCGAGGACGACGCCTCGGTCATGGAGACCCTGGGCGTGCTGGGCGATCAAGCCGCAACAGCCAGGGCGCATTGTCCGGGTGTCCCGCTTTGGTGCGGGCCGGTGACCCTGCGTATGCGGTTCAACCCGAACGCCACTGGGCCGGTCGCTTCCATCCGGCCGGGGATGCCGCCAGCCGACGTGGACGCTCGCCAACGAGGACTGTTCGGCGCCGCCTTCACACTCGGCCAGATCGCCGCATGGGCGCGGGCCGGGATCGAGACGCTGTTCTTCTATACGCCGTTTGGCCCGCTTGGCGTGATCCATTCTCCTGCCGGCTTCTCAATCCCGTGGTACGACGGGCAGCATCCTGACGGAATCGCCTATCCTGCCTACCATGTGCTGAGCGGCTTGGCGCCGCATTCCGGCGCCCGGATTCGATCAGTTGAAATCAGTGCCTCCGCCCCGATTACTGCACTTGCAGTTCACGATTCTCTGTGGCTCGCCAATCTTGGTTCTGAGCCAGTCACTGTGGCCACTCCTGGCGAGCGCGTACGTGTTTTGGACGCGGAAAGCTTCGTTGCGGCGACACTTGACCCAGATGAATTCTGGCACCACGATGGGGGTACGGTGGCCGGTGGGGTAATCCAGCTCAACCCATATTCTGTGGCACGGCTGTCCGGTGCCGATCTCTTATAGCAGGCGCGGCACCTATCTCCGGCAACTTATGTCCACGAGGCGCCGGTCGTTCGTCGCGCCGCGCCCGGCCAGGTGAAAGGCAGCCAAGCGGGCCGCTACCTCACGCGCGGTGCTGCTCTGATGATCAGTGCGAAGCATCGATTTCGAGGATCAGGGGCGGATCCTGCACAAAGCGGTTGCAGCAAGGAAGCGCTTCGCGGGCTGGCCGGCGCAATCGACGTCTACCCAGGCGAGAAGCGAGGTGAAGTGACGGTCGAAATTCGGGCTAGGTTTCGAACTTCTCGCACGGCCCGCAACGGACGTTCTGGAGAGGATCGCACGATCGGCCTGGCCCAGAAGCAAAGCCCCGGCATCGGAGGTGATCGTGCCACCGTCGAACGCGGCCACCACCGCGCGGCCGTCGATGGGTGCAAAATCGAACAGCGCCGGGTTACACTGTGTCGGCATCGGGGAACTCCGCCGCTCGGCGATAAGCCTTTTTTGCAGAAGAACTTTCGCCGATTCGGAGCCCCGGTGCACCTATCCAGTGTGAGAGATCCTGGCTAGCGTAAGTCGTCAAGTGCTTCGCGGCCTAGAGATCACTGTTAAATGGCCCCTGGTATTTGTTGCCTAAGGTTCTCGATCTCCTGAGCATAAGCCTGGAGCAGGATGACCGCATCCAGTGGTGGGAAGCCTTGCTCCAACCGCTCCGCGAGGCTGCGGAGCTGGCCGGCGACGTGGTCGAGCTTGGTGGATAGGGTTAAGGGATCGCTTATGGGATTCCTTTCTACCACTCCAACCTCCCCCGCGTCGTCGGCTCTGGCAAATCTCTCTGGGTATTGCCTCAGTTGCCTAATCTCACGGTCTTATCACGGAGACTTTCAACACGAAAGATTTCGGGATAGCAGCCCGCGACACCGGGCGCTGCGGAACAGGAAGCTGGTAAGCATTGTGGTGCCATCGGAGGTCGAGACGGCCGTCAGGGCGTATCTGGCGGCTGGCATGCGCCGGATCGCGGTTGCTCGGGAGGTCGGCTGCAGCGCGGGCTACGTCAACAAGGTTGCGAAGCAGATCGCGGCATCATCATGAACCGCCTTTGCTGGCGCTCGCCTCCCCCCTTAGCCCGAACTTCCTTCTTTCGGAGAGTGTGAAGTGGCAGGAACAGTAGGGACAGAAGCACGAGACTGGTCCCAAACGTAGCCATGTAATCCGGAAATTTGGACTTGTACTCGCGGCGGTGTTGTGCCAATGCGTTGCCATGTATATCGAAGCTGTTCCGAATCGGAACTCGCCTCCCGCCATTCTGCTGCACGAGAGTTACCGCCAGGATGGCAAGGTCCGTAAGCGCACGATCTGCAACCTCTCCGATTGGCCCGCCGAGCACGTTGAAGGCCTGCGCGGTGTTCTCAAAGGCGGCGTTGTCATTCCGGCCGAGCGGGATGCGTTCACCATCACCCGCAGTCTGCCGCACGGGCACGTTGCAGCAGCGCTCGGGACTGCCCGCAAGATAGGGCTTGATCGGATGCTCGGCGATCGCGAGCGATACCGTGATCTTCCCCTCGCGGTGATGATCGGGCGCATTATCGAGCCGGCATCCAAGCTCGCCACCGCTCGTGCACTTTCCTCCGCCACGGCTGCATCGAGCCTTGGCGAAATGCTTGGCCTCGGTGAGGTCGACGAGGACGAACTCTATGCCGCACTGGACTGGCTGCTGGAACGCCAGCCTGCCATCGAGACAGCCTTAGCCAAGCGCCATCTCAGCGATGGCACACTGGTGTTATATGATGTCTCGTCAAGCTACATGGAAGGCCGCTGCTGCCCGCTCGCCCAGCGTGGCTACAGCCGCGACGGCAAGAAGGGCACGCTGCAAATCATATACGGCCTACTCTGCGCTCCCGATGGCTGTCCGATCGCCATCGAGGTGTTTGAGGGCGATACCGCCGCTCCGATTACGCTTGCCAATCAGATCGAAAAGCTGAAGCGGCGGTTCCATCTCGACCACGTGGTCATGGTCGGTGACCGTGGCATGATCACCCAAGCACGCATCACCAATGACGTTAAATCGGCAGGCTTCGACTGGATCACGGCACTGCGCGCGCCGGCGATCAAGGCGTTGATGGAAACCGGCGCTTTGCAACTCTCGCTGTTCGATCAGCGCGACTTGGCCAGTATCACGGCGCCCGAATTTCCGGGTGAGCGCCTGATCGTTTGCCGTAATCCCGATCTCGCCGTCGAGCGCGCCCGCAAGCGGGAGGATCCGCTGGCCGCCACCGAACGTGACCTCTCCCGTATCCAGATCGCGGTCGCTCGCAAGCGCAATCCCCTCCGGGGCGCTGCGCGGATCGCACTCGCGGTTGGCGCGGTGATCAACAAGCACAAGGTAGGCAAGCATTTTGTCATCGAGATCACCGATACCGTCTTCAGCTTCGCCCGCAAGACCGCCGAGATCGCCGCTGAAGCAGCAACCGATGGCGTCTATGTCGTGCGCACCAGCCTGCCGGAAAGCGCGCTCGATGACACCACGACCGTGCGAAGCTACAAGTCGCTTGCGCTTGTGGAGCGGGCCTTTCGCTGCATCAAAACCGTCGATCTGCAGATCAGGCCTGTCCATCATTGGCTGGCAGACCGCGTGCGGGCCCACGTCTTCCTGTGCATGTTAGCCTACTACCTCGAATGGCACATGCGGACCTGCCTGGCGCCAATGCTGTTCGGTGACGCCGATAGGGAAGCGGCCGAAGCCTTGCGAGACAGCGTGGTGTCGGAAGCGCAACGTTCCCCGGCTGCCATCGCCAAGCAGACCACAGGGCTCACCACGGACGGCCTGCCAGTGCATAGCTTCCGTTCATTGCTAGGCGATCTGGCAACCGTAGTGCGCAACACCATCACCACCGCGATCACACCGGACTATCGCCTTACCGTCGTCACAAGGCCAACACCGCTGCAGCAGAAGGCATTCAATCTCCTCGGCGTCAACTGTAGCCAGTACTCCACAGGTCGCGAGACAGAATGTGTAGATGCATCAGTAACTTGCGTGTCTCGAGGCTAGGAAGTTCGGACTAGTGGTGAGCATCGCAGACCGCGCAGCGACCAGCCCACACGAGTATGGCTGCAGGAAAACACCAGTGGTTTGTATGAGGCCGGACGGCAATCAGGCGATCCGTCTAACTCCGCCCTCGCACAGTCCGGCGAACGATGTCACCGATCTGGAATTTCACCTGGAACATCACAAGGAGCATGTCCGCTGCAACTATATCCGTTTGTCCACTGGCGGGACGAGTTGGACCAAGCGTCCCTTACCCGCGCTCCCCGGTGGTCCCGGCGAGGCGCCCCGGCCTGGCGTGGGCTCGTTAGCTTTTCCATGCTGATCGTTCTGGGTCCGTTCACAGTGGCGTGAAAGCCACGCCACCGGCATGCAGAGTTGTTCTGCTCCGATTCTCATTAGGACCATTCTTATCGCGTCGCTCACATTGCTTTTGATACGCCAGGGTGCAGTGCTCTTCACAGTAGGGCTTGCCCGTAACGGCTGGCGCAGCGCAGAAGCGAAAGCACTGTGTGCCAGGGTCGCCGATGGGCCAGCAGCAGCTAATTGTTCCGCGCCGCAGAAATGGCGGCGCTGCCGCGGCTTGAACCGCCGCCACCGAAGGAACCGAAACTGCGCTTGACCTTGGCAGAGATGCCGCGGCCGCCGGGCTCGTCTTCGGGGCCGTGTCGCGCACGGGTGCAATCTCGGCAAGGTTCGGCGGCGGCCGCCGTGACGGCCGTGGACCCCCTGAGCCGGCCGACAGGATGGGAGACGGCCGGCGGGACAGCTTTAAACGGCGTGCCTTGCCAATCACGGCATTTTTGGAGACGCCGAGCCTGCGGCTGATTTCCGAAGTTGAGTGCCCCTCGTCCCAGAGGCTTCGGAGTCGGAAAACGGCGTCGTCGCCCCACGCCGTATCTGTGGATGCGCTCGGCATTTTGCCCTCCTGAGACCGTGCTCGGGGAAGTCGAAGGCGATCAGATGGGTTGCTCAGACCTTCACCGGCGGGAACGGTGCCGACAGGGCCGGCATCGCCTGCGGTGAACTCGCCCAACAACAACGGGCGAGCTTGCTCACCCAGCTTCCTTAACAGCGATCCCGAAGTCTCTCGGTGTCGGTCGGATGACGCTCGCCGAATTGAGGGGGGATTGGTCGCAATTATCGGTTTTCCCGCCACCAAACGCCGGAAAAAAAGCCCCCAACAGGCCGGCTGGCGTGTCTGCGTGGGCAGGCATATCGTTGCGGGCAGGCATATCGTTAATGCAGAGATGCCCGGTCGCGGCCGTAGAGTTGCGGCCAAGCTTCTTGCTGTACCGAGACCTTGAATTGGGGTATTCCCGCTCCAAAACCCGCAACATCGAATTGGCGACACGAAGTATGCGGTAACGGGTGTGACCAGATGTCCCCGATCCCCAATCGCTTCCGCAGGCTCGCAGCTTCGGCTCCCAGTGACGGAGCAAGCCCACGATCTCGCGTCGGCTACGGACGTGGTTATACGTGTAGTCAGCCTTCGGCATGGCTTACTCCTTTGCCGTGGGTTAGGCCGGGCCCGGTGTTTGATCGCACCGGGTCTGGCCACTCGTTGATGGGCGAGCAGTGAGGATGCTCGGATCGTGCGGCCGGCATAGTCAAGCCTATTCGGCCGCCGGGGGCGATAAAAGCCGTGGATGAATCGGTGCGGGAAAAATGGATAAGTCGGTGCAGGAAAGTGGATAAGTGAGTGCAAGAAAATGGACGGAGGCGCCTAGTCAGCGGCCTCCGCGAGGTTCTGGTACACCTCTGCAGCATCTGGCGCCAGAGGGCGGTGAAGCCAGGGAGCCGCGATCTGGTAGCGAGTTGGGCGCCTGCGCGGGGGCATCGAGAGCTACGTTGCATCTGCAATCATAGAAGCGCGTGGACGAGGAGTTATCCCATCAAAACACGGCCCTACAGGCCAAACTAGAGGCAGTGCAATTTGCAGGGTGTCGGGTGTGGTCGGGTGCGGTCTGAGCTGAAGCGGTTGAATGTCTGACACGGTGGACACTCCCTAGCGGGGATTAGCGCTAATTAGCGGCTTTTTGGGCCTTTTTAGCGGGCGGTATACACGCTGGGGAGCTTGTTAAACTGCTCTAGTCTTACTGTGTCATAAAAATCCCCTTGTACCATTCGATCCTCGTTATGTACGGATGGAGATTCTCACTCGCGGAGGCGGAGTGTGGGTCTCGAATCCGACAGACACGGCAGCGAATCACGATTCGCGGCCTACGTGGAGGCACTGACAGCGACGCTCGGACACGCCGACCGAGCGGCGCCGTTCCACTCTTACTGTACTGGTTTGGTGTTGCCCGGCCCGCGGAAGAGCATCGAACCGATGGCCGCCCGTGTAGCACCGGCACGGGTGCAGGCGACGCACCAATCGCTGCATCATCTTGTCGCCAAAGCCGACTGGTCGGACGAGGCGGTGCTCAACGTCGTGCGTCAGCAAGTGTTACCCTCCATCGAGCAGCACGACGCGATCCGTGCATGGATTATCGACGATACCGCATTTCCCAAGAAGGGGACGCATTCGGTTGGCGTCGCGAGGCAGTATTGCGGTCAGCTCGGCAAGCAGGATAATTGCCAGGTCGCGGTGAGTCTGTCAATCGCCAACGACCACGCCAGCCTGCCGATCGCGTACCGGCTGTATCTGCCGGAAGTGTGGGCCAATGACGTGGCCCGACGCGCCAAGACAGGCATTCCCGATGACATTGCGTTCCAGACCAAACCACAGATCGCCCTGGGGCAGATCCAATCGGCGCTGCTGGCCGGCGTGCCACCGGCGACTCTGCTGATGGATGCAGGCTATGGCGTCGATACCGAGTTCCGCGATGGCATCACCGAACTTGGCTTGCGCTATGTCGCCGGCATTCCCTCTTCCACCAGCGTCTGGGCTCCGGGCACGGCGCCGAAGCGACCGAAACGCTGGAGCGGAAATGGGCGCCCGCCGAAGCTGGTGCGACGCGATGCGAAGCATAAGCCGGTGTCTGTCAAGGAATTGGCACTGAGGTTGCCGAAACAGCAGTGGCACAGCGTCACTTGGCGCGAAGGCAGCAACGCCAGGCTGACGTCTCGTTTTGCTGCGGTACGGGTGCGGCCCGCGCATCGTGACTATTATCGCACCAGCCCGAGACCGGAAGAATGGTGCTTGATCGAATGGCCGAAGGGAGAGACAGAGCCAACTAAATATTGGTTGTCGACGCTCTCGGCCGATATGCCGCTGCGGAATCTGGTCAATCTGGCCAAACTGCGCTGGCGGATTGAGCGCGACTATCAGGAATTGAAGCAGGAGCTTGGGCTCGGCCACTATGAAGGACGCGGCTGGCGTGGCTTTCATCATCACGCCACGCTGACGATCGCAGCCTACGGCTTCCTGATCTCGGAACGGAGTGCGATTCCCCCCTCAGGAGAACCTCGAGCCCGGATCTTCCAAATGCCTTCTCTACCCCGCAGTTACCGACCCCGTGGGTCCCCCAGTCAGGCCTGAGCGCCATGTCTTCAACTCCATTGCCACGGTCCGTATCGCGATCGCTCATGCATTGGTGCAAACTCTCCCGCGCTGCCCTTGTTGCCAGCGCATTACGTCGCGCAGGAATTTATGACACAGTAAGACTAGGTGGTTGGCGATGAAGTCGTAAAGCTGCTTATCTGGGTCACTGTCGAACAGGTGCTTGCCGGACTTACGGAAGCTTTCGACATCGTTGTCCCTGATGCAGGCAGCGATGAAAAATTGAACGGCGAGGCTCATTTCGGCGCGTCTCCGAATTAGAAGACCGGCGCCACCAAAAGCACCGTTGACTCGGCTGGAGGGCTTCGATAGAACGCTCGCACCAACTAACGTTTCGAAGCTTCCCTCCACCCTCAGTCTCCGTCTTTCAGTGGGCTGGGGGTGGTTCCCGTAACACGTTGCCCAGCGAGTTCCCTCGACAGTTTCGCGGGACAACGGGGGGCCTCGACTTCGAGCTTCTTAATCTCCACGACCGCGTCTTCGTCTGCGGATTCCGATGAAGTCAGTCCCCCGCTCCACAGTTGAGTGAGACATCCCGTACGCGGACGGTATCCGCAGGAGGGATGATCGATGAGGCAGGGCAGAACGCAGCAACTGGAGGTTACCGGGCGAGCGCAAGAGACTGATGCTGTCGAAGTCGGCCGGGGTGGGCGGATGTCGCGTCGACGGAAGACTGCGGCGGTCCTGCGGCTGCTGCGCGGTGAGGACCTCGAGACGGTGTCCGATCAAGGCGCCTCCAACAGCTCAATCAAGCCTTGCTCGGGGAAGACGGAGCGCCGGTCAGGCCGGGCATCAACCGACAAGGACCGTTACTCTCGCAAAGCCGCTCCTGGGCACCCATATAGAAGCGGCGGCACTTTTCAGCCCGAGCCTATCGTATCGTTACCTTGGCTGTGCGACCTTGTCGCGGGTCGGCCCCAGGTTTTGAAAAGCATTCCGGTCCACGTGGTGTGGATCGCCGGACTGCAAAAGAAGAAAGACGCGATGTCGGAAGGCACGGTCAGATGGTTCAATCTGAAAAAGGGATACGGGTTTATCCAGCAGGATGACGGCTCTAACGATCTGTTCGTCCATATCTCGGCTGTCGAACGCGCTGGCTTGCCTAGCGTCGCCGAGGGCCAGAGCGTCAGTTTCGACGTCGAGAGCGGCCAGCGCGAGCTTCCGTCCAGTGCTGCGGCAGGCAGCACTGGCGCGAAGACCACTAACAACGAGTGAACTATCGGCGTTGTAAAATCCACACTCTGGAGGACTGCCTTATGGAAGCGCGGAAATTCAAGATCGGCGATCGCGTCGAAGTGCGCCTCGAAAATTTTGCGGCCAATAGCAGCCTGTGGGACATTTATACGATCTCACAGACGCTGCCTTTCCAGGCAAACGTGTGGCAGTATCGGGTGAAGCGGGTGGGCGACAACCAGGAACGGGCAGTCAGCGAGCAACAGCTCTCAAAGCTTGCGTCCGTCACAACCGATAGAAGCGAGAACGAAATCCAGCAGGACTTGCAGCGCATACGTAACGCGAATGCCCGGGCACGGGGGAGGAAGGGCGCCCGTTCGTTCGCTCTAATCCGTGACGAGTCGTTCGGTAGATAAACATTTCTCAGCGCGATAGCGAAATTTCCACCATCGCCCCCGCCAGGATCTGCGCCCGGATCACCAGATATCCTGTTGCTGCCGCCACGATCCAGATAGACGGTGTCCCGGTGCGCAATCATCGCGGTGATCAGCTGGAAGCTGAGGCGCGAAAGCTTCGGTTCCTCGAAGGTGCGGTCTCACCCTGGCGATGGAAGAATACCCCACGGCGCAGCGAATTGTTGGCGTCGCCCTTGTGGCCCGAGCGCGGATAAGTGCAAGTCGCTACACCTACCGACCCACGTTTTCTTTGGTTGCAAGCGGGGGAGATGGCGTTATGATCTTCGACGCGAGCCCAAGGGTGGCGAGAAGTCGGATCGTTAGCCACGTCACGTCCAATTCCCACCACCGGTGACCGAAACGCGCTGAACGTGGGAACGCATGATGATTGTTGTGCCAGCCCTCGCCGTTGCCCAAGAAACCAACGATCAGATTGTTGCGACTGTAATCGTAGGTCTCATAGTTGCGATATCCCCACAGGTGCGTCGCAGAGTTGACAGACCAGGTGATGTGCCAGACGAGGACCGTACGAACGAACACTCCCCAGATCAGCACGCTGAAGCCGAATTGAATCGCTTCAGAGACGCCTCTCTGTAGAGCCAGTTCAGTGAGAAACGCGATGGTAAAGAAGCCCAACCATGAGATCAACACCACCCTGACCCAGCGGAAGTTTTGCTCAAGCTTGGCGTAGAAAGGGTCCCGCATAACATCCTTGGCGTAGCGCGAGGTCAACCCGAGGCGAGTTAGCTTTCGGTTTCTGAATATCATCCAACCGATATGTGACCAAAGGAAGCCGGCCAGCGGACTATGAGGGTCCGGCCGTTTATCGGCATGTTCGTGATGTCGCCGGTGTATTGCGACCCAGCGGGCCGGGGTATCCTGGACGCAGCACAAACCAAGAATGGCAAGGGAGTGCTCCAGCCATTTTGGGCAGACGACGCCGCGGTGAGTCAGCATACGGTGAAAGCACAGGCTGATCCCGAGCGAGCCGAATACGTAGAGCCCCAGAAGTGCCAGGATTACTCCGGTCCAGCTAAAGAACCAGGGCACGAACGCAAGCAGTGCGATCACATGGATCGCTGCAATCCCCATTGCGTCGATCCAAGTTGGACGGAGAGGTCGTGCCAATTCTGGAATGTCCAATCTCTGGCTGGCATTCGTCCGCCCGGCATTGACATTTTTAGCGTGAAGAGGAACAGGCATCGGCAATCCTAGTTGTGTCGACGAAGGCCGGGCAAGCATGCAACATTCCGGAATGCATGTGGTAGCCAACCCAGCGCCTCTTGGTAAAGTTCTTGACCATTCCGCCGTCGCAGTCGCATGCCGCCCGGGCCAACAAGTGAACGTCAATCTGGATTAAGCCGCCCCCGCGGGCGGCTTTTTTGTCGCGTCGCTACCCGCCGCCGTTCCTCCACCCGCCTGACCAGCTCGCGCCACAGCCGTTCTGCGGCCTCGGACGGGGCATGGTCACGCTCCTCTTCCGGCAGCTCCGGCGCCACCTTCCGGCCGACGACCACTGCTGCCGGCTGCGCGGCCGTCTTCGGCTTCCTGATCCGGCGCGGCGGCCGGGCGATGACGATGTTCGGGTTGTTGGTAAGCATGGCGGACATATCGCGGGTCGGGAGCTTGGTCAAAATCTGATAAGAACTATCTGCTAGGGCCTTGTGCCCGCCCAGAAGCACGGGGAACAGAAGGAGAACAAGGACTGATTGTAAACCCGGCCTACGGAATCGCGGAGAACGCTCGCGAAGATCGCGCGCGCCCTACTCTCGCTCCTCCGCGCTTGGCCGAGAAGCCTTCCTGCTCGTCTGCCTGGCGTTCTCTTCGTTGGCCTGGGCGGCTTTCTCCGCGGTACGGCGCGAATGCCGGCCAACTGCATCCAGGGCAACCAAGCTTTGCATGGCAGCGGGTGTAAGCTTGCTGACCACGTCTAGCATTTGCTCCTGAATCTTTGCGGTTATCGCGTCCTGCATGGGTCCCAAGTCTGGCAGGCCAAGAAAGCTGCGCGCCTCTTCCGGAGTGCAGTCGATCTCTACACGGATCTTCACTACAACGCCCTCCATTGAGAAAACGGGAGGCACGTGGGTTCACCCTACAACGCACGAGGCATCGCGTGGAGTTGGGAACAAAGAGGCGCGCCATCGCTGGCGCGCCAAGTCGGAAGAGAGGAAGTTGGGACCCTAGAGAACGCGCGCCGAGTTGGGGAACAGCGCGATCAGTCCGCGGCAACCGGATTCCGTTGCCTCCAGTTCATGCCGCATCTCAGCATTCAGGGCGACATCCCTAACTGCCGCTTTTTTTGCCAGGGAACAACATTCCGAACGACGCATTTCCACTAATTCCGTTGATAAGTCTGTGGATAACCAGTGTCACAAATCTGTTAGATTGGCCTTGCTGCTTGCGTTGCACAACATTGCTCAAAATGTAGGCACGGCGCTAACTGATTGTTTTTCTTGAGAGTGCGCAACCTATTCGCGGACTACCTCGGTTGCTCCTTCAACCCATGCCTGCGGCATGCTTGTTACGATCCCGCCCAGTGAGAGCGTGGATAAATCCCATGTTCTTTGTCCCACATTGCGCGGCGGGCCTCGAAACAAAGGGGCGTGCCATCGCTGGCGCGCTAAGGTTGGCAAGAAGGAACGCGGCACCTTGCGAGCCGTGCCCCGATTCGGAGAAGGGCGCGCTGAGTCGCACGTGCTTGGGCGGGTCCGCAGCCTCCAGCTCGCGCCGGATTCGGCCGGGGCGGGCATGATGGCAGATGTGGCGAAAAGAGAGCGGGGCGGGATCGCAAGGGAGGTGACGATCCCGCCCCGTTGCCACGGGCTCCACTTTGTGAACGCCCCGCTGTGGCGTGTGCACATCCGACACAATTACGCAGCCCCTTCGGCCCTGTCAACTAAGCGTGTGCGGATAGCTGGGGGTTCGCGACAGATGGCTGGGCGGCGTTTGTTGTGAAGCGTTATCGCGATGGGAGTATCATCAGGGGTATCAAACCACTCTCGCCTCGAAACAACTCATTGAATTAGTTGGAAAAATTGCTCATCCATTTCGTTGTCGTCCCGACGGGATTCGAACCTGTGTTGCCAACGTGAAACGAAGCAAACCGGTTCGGTGAAGGCCGTTGCGGTGGTAGGATTTGAACCTGGGACCTTCCGTTATGAGCCTGTGGGCACCTCCCGATAGGAACTTGCATTCGGACGAACGCCTGGGTGCCGGCACCGGTCAGGGTGCAACTGATCTCAGCATGCGGACGGAGAGAGGGAGCAGCGATCCAGCGGCTGTGGTGGGTTTATTGATCGTTCCGCACCGTACAGGCTGTCCTTCCAACCGGCCGCAATCGTTGTCCTGACCGGCGCTAGGCCCTTCCACACTGACCGTGCAATTGATTGCACAAGGTAGTTTGGAACCTCGATGCGCTTCTCCAGGCCAGGGGAGCTAAACCCGCCTGTGCTGCTCGACCAGGACCGATCCGATGGCCAACTCCCGGCTACACCGCCGCCTACACCGGCAGCGCCGGTCGAATCTCCACCACTTCCGGGGACGCTAACCGCCCTCGGTTTGTTGAGACGGCCTGACTCCCTCTCTTCTTCTGGGATGTTTTTTCTATGCATACGCGCGCGAGCGACAAATGCGACATAACCCTTCATGCAGCCGGTCGGCGCGCTTGATTATCAGGCGTCTCCTCCCGAACCCACCGCCATCGCAGCCAACCTGCTCATGACACTGGTAAGCTGGTTCGCGCACAGATATCGCGGCGGGTGATCCGTTCGGAGCGGCGCGAGAGGATAAACCCAGTGATCCAGCGGGCATGTCCAGTTTGATTGGCCCGACACATAGTGGCCTCGGCTCGCCCGAGGTGGGGGAGGAGTATGTCACGCAAATCGCGTGCTCCGGTATCTAAGGCGCCGCAAAGCTGACGCTGCGTCTTCGGCATCGGCTACAAGACTGTGGAGGCGAAGACCTGCGGCGCTGCGAAAGTGTGGCATGAGGGGGCCCTACCATCTTTCCCGTCCTCCGGTCTAGCGATTTCAGAAGCTGCTCTCGGAGCCATACCTGGCGCCCTTTCATCAGGGGCACGAGCGCCGGGAACTGGCCGTGCTCGCGCGAGGCCGGGCATGCTAGCGGTAGCCCGAAGTAGGCCGCGGCGAGACCTTCGTGCAGTGTGCGAGGCCAGTCAGCTGGCCGGCCTTCAGACATGCCTGATGCGGAGGATCGTAGTTAAAAGCACTATTTGACAGCCTCAGCGATCTGGTTAAGAGCTGCTGCCCGTATTTGCGGGATATCGGTGCATTGCTTGAATGCGGCCACCCAACCTAGCACATATTTTCTGAGGCGTTCTGCGGCCTTGTTATTGCCTTTTTTAACCAGCTTGAGCCCGTGTTGCAATTTGGTTTTGAACTTCACTAGGTGATCAGGGGTAGGTTCTATCTGGATTTGGTTACCGAAGCATCGAAGCCGATGACCAAGAAAATCTATCGGGGTTCCGGGATGGTAAACTTTAGGCGGATTCAGTCGAAGCGGCCCGGCGGGATGTGCCTTGACGGCACTGCCACAGGCTGTAAATATCGACACCACGTCACCTTCGCTTTTTCCGAGCGTCAGAAGGTTATCCGCATATCCGACCCAATCCTCGCAAGGCAAACTTCCGAGGACAGGGGCGAGCAGCATTTCGACAACCAAAGGCGATGTGGCCGACCCTTGTGGAAGGCCCCTCCGGGCCACTGCAAATTCAGTGGCAAACATGAATTCGTCCACACCTGAATCCGCAAGACTGAATGTGTTGTTTATCTCCTGTAGTAGGTGAGAGGTAGGATGGTCTGATTGAGTGCTCTGATGTGGTGTGCTTAGGTGGTTCAGGGTGCTGAGATGAGTTGGGCTGAGATGACTTGCTGAATTGAATGAGGTAGAGTCGCACAACTCGAACGATAGATCAGGGTTGATCCTCAGGTTGAGGTACTGTCCCAGGAGGACACTTCTCGTGACCTGCTTTGGTAGTGGGAGTAGGTCTGCGCGCTGCACGAGCGCACCCTGGGCAAGCTGTACGCAAGTTGTCATTCCGGCGGATCTCTGTGCGACCGCAACTTGAGGCGGACCGCGTGTGGCTTATCGTGCGCCTCGTAAGCGAGGTTGCTTCGTCCCGCGGAGAGCGGAGCGCATGGCGAGCCAACAAAAAAGGGCGGGCCATGTAGTCCGCCCGATATCGCTTGTCTTGCTGGCAACCTCGCGCACCATCTGCGCGCCCATGTTCTCGAACTTGTCGGCGAGCTCGATCTCCTTGGCGACGGTCACGCCGTCCTTGCTGATGCGCGGGGCGCCGAAGCTTTTGTCGAGCACTACGTTGCGGCCCTTGGGCCCGAGCGTGACCTTCACTGCCCCAGCCAGGATGTCCACCCCCCGCATCATGCGGGTCCGGGCATCACTGCCGAACTTGACGTCTTTTGCAGCCATTGGTGTTTCTCTTCCCTTAGTTTGTCAAATGAATGGAGATGTGCGGTCAGGCAGCCTTGCGGCGGGCGGCGCCTTGCTCGACCACACCCATAATGTCGGACTCTTTCATGATCAGCAGCTCTTCGCCGTCGATCTTGACTTCGGTGCCCGACCACTTGCCGAACAGAATGCGGTCGCCTTCCTTAACGTCGAGCGCGACGATCTGGCCCTGCTCATTGCGAGCGCCGGGACCAACCGCGATGACCTCACCCTCGATGGGCTTTTCCTTGGCGGTATCGGGGATCATGATGCCTCCCGAGGTCTTTTCCTCGGCTTCGATGCGCCGGATCACGACCCGGTCGTGGAGGGGACGAAACTTCATACAGATCGCTCCTGGTGATGTCCTATTTTGGATGGAATGGTTTGCCAGCGGGCGTGCCGGCCGCGGACTGAATGGGTGGCACGTTGCTAGCACTACGGGTCAGGGAGTGCCAGCGATCTAGTCTCGTTCCGAGGTCAAGTCAAGACCGGCAGCACTTCGCGGCGAGAGGCGGGCTTTTTTGTTGGACAAAATGAGAACGAGAGGGCTGGACTTTACTGCCAACGTCCTGTCGCCGCGTAGCACGGCAATAAGGTTGCCGGCGAGAGCAAATCGCCTTACGTCGTCCGCTACGTGCACCGAGGGGGCGTCAAGCCCACCTTCCTTCACTGTCAGGCTGAAGTCGTGATGAAGGATAGCTATGGTTCATCGCCACCCTGCAGCGCGCGTCCGTCGGTCGTGTTCTACAGATCTCATCATGCGGGGGGCAAGGTGCCAACGATACGACGCCAAGTGCTGGAATGGCGGCCTGCACGCGCGTGTCCCTCGTCCCGGACGTCCCTGGGCTCACCACTTAGGCGGCTAGTGCAATCAATTGCGCAGGCATAAACTCCTGCTGGTCAGGAGAGAGTTATGGTCAGTGAGGTCAGCGAAGTCAGTGATCCGGTACTTTATCCCCTAGCCTTACAGAACAGAAAGAATCGTCTCATGTTCGTTTGCATATGGAAAGAGACCGCCGCAGTCTTTCGTTGACGCGACATCCGCCCGCCCCGGCCGACTACGACAGCGTCAGTCTCTTGCACTCGCCCGGCGTCGTCCGGCTGCCGCGTTCTGCCTTGCTTCATCGATCATCCCTCCTGCGCATGCCGTCCGCTTACGGGATGTCTCACTCAACTGTGGCGGGGGATCGCTTAGTCCCTGCTGAACGCGGACTGCTGCTAGAGAAAGAGTAAAATCATCGGAGCAATATTTTAGTTTCGTCTCAGAAATAGCCCTACAACGGAACACGAAAAACGTCGAGCGACAATGTCAAAAGAAATCACGTAGAAATCTATGTCTTTCCTTGTCGTACCCTGCGGGAAGGTGTCATGATGACAATGTTCATATTTCAAGGCGCTGTCCCCCACTGGCCGGCGCCGTTTTTCTTGCCGGCAACAAGTTGGCCCTAAGCCGCGGTGTCCGGCTAGCAACTTGTCGAAAATGTTTGGCTTAGGTTCCAATTTTTTCTTACTTACAGTGCGGGGACCGTCATGATTCGCGCCGTCTTCCCGACTACCGTCCAAGGCGCTCGCCCTGGCTCAGCAGGCAGCGCCTTCTTTCTTTTCCGATACGAAGATATGCTAGCGTGGGCTCCAGTAGGTGGGCGTTGATGTCCAATTCTTAATGCTCTGTCTATGGAAGTTGGTCGCGCGCTGCGATTTACTAGTTGCTGACCCAAAGACAGAAAAAATAGACGCATGCCATCGCGCGTCCTACTGGTTCACGACAACCTCGATCTGCTGAATGCCCTTTCAGCGGCTCTTACGTGGGCTGGACACGCAGTAGCGCGGTTTGCCGAGCCCAAGGCAGCTCTGAGCACGATTGAGACCGCATCGTTTGAGTTGCTGATCACGCGCGTCGATTTTAAACGTCACACGATCAATGGCGTCGATCTGGCCAACATGGCGAGAGACAGGCATCCCGGTTTGCCGGTCCTGTTTGTAGGGCGCGCCGAAGCGCGGGTTTTTACCGAGGGTGTCGGGCAGCTTGTGGAGATACCGGCAAGCCTCCGCGACGTTCTCGAAGCTGCAGAGCAGCTACTCCGCGGTTAGGGTGCGAGAGACTCGGGCTGACTTGGGGCTCGCGGACGTCAATGATGCTATGGGCGACCATTCGGTTGGATGGCCGCGATGGAACCTTTGTCTGCCGCTCGACTGTCCTGCACTGGACGAATGGTGGCCTGCACGCGCGTGTTCCTCGTTCCGGACAGTCGCTGGGGATCTCACCTTTGGCGGCTCGTGCAATCAATTGCACGAGCAAAGGGCGAACTGATTCGATAGCTCTACAACTTATAGGAGAACTGATCGACCGCACGCACAATCTAAGGGCTGTACTCGACTGGCCAGGAGGTTTGCCTGACAGGTGATCGTGCAGCTCATCGGCGCCACGACGACGGGAAGCGGTCTGCAAGTCTGCTGCGAGATTGATGGCAACCGTTACCCCAAAGGCGTGAAGGTCAGCGAGCAGGAGATGAAAGCGATTAACATCGCACGTGATGAATTTCATGGTGATTGGAACTACACCATATCACCTAAACAACAACCACCATGACGCAGTTGTTTCTCGGCGAGCCCTTAGTCATGTCAATCGGCGCAACGGGCGTCTTGGTGTTGAGCTCCTCCTTACCCATCACCACGCGGCCACCCCACAAGTCGGCGCAAGCATCGACGTCCTTTCGCTGGCAAGCATAAATGAAGGCGTGCCGGCCGCCCGAGCAGGAGCCGAAAAGACCAACCTTGCCGTTGTGATTGGCCTGCGTACGCATCCACTTCACGGCGCCTTCGGTATCGCCGACCATCTGGGAGTCGGCAATGCCGCCCTCGGCGCGCACCTTGGCGGCGACGTCGTCAGGGTTGCCGTCGCTGCCTCCACCCTCGCGCTCGTAGAGGTTGGCGCAGATCCCGATATAGCCGTGATGCGCGAACCGGCGCGTCGTCTCGATGTAGAGCTCGCTCCAGCCCGGCAGATGGTGGACAAGCACGACGCCCGGAAAGGGGCCAGGACCAGATGGCCTGGCCACATAAGCCGTTATCGGCGTTCCTTTGTCACCTTCGATGGTCACGTTCTCGCAGGTCATGCCTCGATAGAATGACATCGATCTTCCTCCATCGGCGTCGGTCTTGGGCGGCGTCCATCAAGTCATCGGAGCGTCGCGCCGTTATCGACAAGTGGGGTGAACTCGCTTTGCTGCCCGAGGGCGTCGCACCACCGTCTTCGGCGGCATGCTCGGGGTCACCGGCTTCGGGCTGCTCTTCACGCCGGCGTTCTACACGCTGATACAGCGCATCGGCGTCGCCCGGCGCCGAGAGTTGTCGGACCGGCACGATCCCCTCACCCAGGAGCACGAAATACAAATCGGTGCGTCTGAACAAGTGCGGCCACAAGTCGGTCATCAGCGCTTTGGTGCATGAATGGCCTGTCGGCGGCGTCTGTCCACCCGGGTCGAGTGTCAGCGCATTCGAACAGAGGCCGGCATGCCGAAACACGTCATCCTATTGAGCACGTTGCATCCGATCCTTGCCTCGGTCCGCTGATTGGGCAGAGTCCGGGCTTGAAGTCGCCGGCTAATGATGGTCTTGTACCGATAGATCGCAGTTTCGACCAGGCTCCGACGATTGTAGCCAGAACGGCGCTGCCAGCCCATGCGTCCATGCTTTTCGATCGTTGCAATATGTCGATCGCGCTGCGTCGTCGTAATATCGTTCTGAACTGCTGTCGCACGCTGTGGGATGATGACCTCAGCGTCGGGATGGCGGTCGGCCACAGCATCGTAAACCGCCTCTCCATCATACGCGCGTCTGCTGTTAGTGACGCGACGTCGGCATCAATCTGGTCAAGACCCGGTAATTCGGACACGTCACCGACATCGTCCGGCGTCAATTCCACGGCGACAATTTCGTGCGTGCCGGCATCAACACCGAGGTGCAGCTTGCGCCAGCGCCGAGGCGAGCGAATACCGCGCTTCTGATCCCGCCATTCGCCTTCGCCGTAAATCTTCAAGCCGGTGCCATCGACAAGCAGATGCAGGGGTTCCTCGCGACCGATCGTCTTTGGCAGGATGGCCAAACCGCCACCCGGACGGCTCAGGGTGGTGTGATCGGGGATGGCAATATCGATGTCGAGCACATCGGCGATCGATCGCAGCAGACCTTCGGTTTGCCGCAGCGACTGGTGAAACACCAGGCGAAGAGTGAGACCCGTCCCGATAGCAGTCGCCGAATAGACCGGCTGACCGCCGCACTCTCCGGTGGCTGGCGCATGCCATGCCGCCACCGCCTCCTCGGTGAACCAGACGGTCAGACTTCCCCGCCGTACCAGAGCGGTATCGTAGTCTGGCCAATTCGTCACCCGATATCGCGCCTTGGGAAACTTGTGGCGGCGGCTTTCGTTGAACTTGTACGGCATGGGTTTCCAGAACTACGACGAGGGAACGACTGAGCCACTCTACCGTCCGGGCATCAACAAGGCCATCCGTCCAACCATCCTCCACTCCCACCGGCCGGCCAGCTGCCCGGCAAAGGTGGTGGGCCGTCTTGCCAGCTCCGGGTTATCGGTGCACCAACGCCGTTTGGTGGTGCAAAGCATGGGGTTGGATACCCGGACTAACCGCGCCAACCCCACCACACGTCTGATCCTGACAGTGCTGGCTGGCGTCGCCCAATGAGAGCGGGAAATGATGTTGGAACGTCAGCGCGAAGGGATCGCCAAAGCCAAGGTCCAGGGGAAGTATAAGGGCCGTGCCCCGACCGTCGCGCACCAAGCCGACCAGATCCGGGCAATGAAGGCGGCAGGAGTGAAGCCGGTCGATATCGCCCGGAAGCTCAGGATCGCACGGAGCAGCGTGTATCGAATGCTCGAACTGCGCCAAAACGATTGGCGACCCGGCTCGCGGACTCCATCAAGGCCAGTGGCACGTGTACCGCACCGCGTGGGGCCACCGTGATATGGTTGGGAAGGAATAATAGTGAACAGCATGGCGCGGGTGGCGCAGATTAATCCCAGGCTCCTGGCCTGGGCCCGACAGACCGCCGGGCTTTCTCCGGAGGAGGCTGCGGCGAAACTCGGCCTGAAATCCACCGTGAAGGGTACCTGCTGCTCAGAAGCTGCTACAGGCCGAGAGCGGCGAGCGCCCCATTGGCGGAGCTATGCTTAACCTAGGGAGGACGCACCGTGATGAATGGTGCCCTGATAATCCCGGTCATGCTTGGCCCAGGCCTCCCCGGCGGGGAGTAAGCACGGCATGGCAGGTGAGTGCAGCGATTGCGCTTTAGGCGGTTCACTCAAACGGTTAGAGGGGAAGATCTGGTGGCGACGTGGCTTGAGCAAGTGAATGCCTATCGTGCGCTGGCCAACCTGCCAGCTGTTACTGAAGACCCCGCCTTCAGTGAAGCGGACCGCAGACTCGCCGAATACTTTGTAAAAAGCGGTTCAGGCATCACTCATATCCTGCCTGAGGGCAACCCAAACGCCACGGCTGCAAAACAGAGCAACTTAGCCGAGAGCTCTGACCCTAATTTCTCCAACGATCAGGCCGTCTTCAATTGGCTAAGTAGTGTTTTTTCCATGGGATTGGGCTCATCGACCCTCGTTTGAAGACCGTCGGGTTCGGCAGTTACAGCACTCCCCAACCGAGTTATAGAATGGTTGCCGCGCTCAATAACATCGGCTGGCTCGATTGGAACATGCAACCCCAATTTCCGATCATGTGGCCAGCCGAGGGAAAGACCTCCCCATTCACCACCTACATGAACGAGTCCCCTGATGCGCGATCCCAGTGCGGCTGGCGCGACCCCCAACCCAGCAGGAATGCCCATCTTTCTTCTGCTCGGTCAGGGGAATGTGAAAGGACCTGTGACGGCCAGTCTTAAGCTCAACGGGACCGACATCCCGGTTTGTGAAATGGATGGATCGAACTATACCCCTTGGCCGCGCGAGTCCGAATGGCAGGGAGTTGCACGATCAATCCTGGACGTCGGTCGCGGCGCAGTGGTGCTCCTGCGGGAGAGGCCGAATGCGGATATCCGCCAATGCATAGGGGAAATGGCTCGAAAGCGGATCCATCCCACGACCTCTCCCATAAGGGTTCACGGCAACTGGCTTGCGAACCACCGTCAGTTGGGTTATTTTAATATAGGTCGATTCCGAAGGACATCCAGGAGGTGGGCCAATGTCAACGTCGGGCGTGAAAGGCGAAGTTCTTGGTGGTTCTTATGGTAAGTTCAAAAAGCTCGACCTTACCTATAAGGTTGCAAACTATCCTTCGAAAACGGAATTGTCCCGGCCGCGCATCGACGGCGCGATCGCCGCGGCGTTTGACAAATGGCAGGCCGCGTCGCCCTTCAAATTCCAACTAATCACGTCGGGCACCCCAGACATTCCGCTGAGCTTCGGCAGCGTGTCCCGCAACGAGGTATTAGCCGAGACCAATTGGGGGACGCATGCGATCGTTTTTGACAATTCACGTACCTGGGTTGATACGGAGGTTTTTTTTGACCTGTCTCGACCGGATCTGCTCAGCGTCGCCGTCCACGAGTGAGGTGGACCCCACCTATGGGACCAATTTGGCCCGCTGCTTAGCTACAGCCCCCGTCCGGCTCTCGTTCTCCCTTCTTTCAAGCTAACCATAAACCTCTTCCTGCTGTTGTGGCGGCTGTGGATATGTGGGCAACGCGCCAGCGTTGTCCAAGCGAGGCGGCATATCCACAGCCGTGCCCGCCAGGCCGGCCCGCCACACCGCCATCGGCATGTGATGTCTCAGCGCCTGATGCGGGCGCAGCTCGTTGTAGAACTCCATCCACGCGCCGATCCCCAGCCGCGCTTCGCGCGCGTCCGCATAGTCCTTCAAGTAAACCTCCTCATGCTTGAGCGAGCGCCACAGCCGCTCGATGAACACGTTGTCCATCCACCGACCTCGGCCATCCATCGACACTGCAATCCCGGCCCCAAGCAGCGTGCCGACAAATGCGTCACCGGTGAATTGGCTGCCCTGGTCCGTGTTGAACACCTCCGGCCGGCCGTGTCGTCGCAGGGCGTCCTCTAGTGCGTCCACGCAAAACCCCGCGTCCATCGTGTTCGACAGCCGCCACGACAGCGCCGCGCGGCTCCACCAATCCATCACTGTCACCAGATACAGGAACCCACGCCGCATCGGAATGTAGGTGATGTCCGCGCACCATACCTGGTTCACTCGCTCGATCCGCACGTCCCGGAGCAGATACGGGTAGATTTTGTGTCCAGGCCCTGGCTTGCTGGTGCGCGGCTTCGGCCCCAGCGCCGCGATCCCCATCACCCGCATCAGCCGCTGCACCCGCTTGCGGTTTACCTTCTCCCCGCCCGTGCTCAGCGTCGCCGCGATCCGCCGCGAGCCATAGAACGGCCACGCGACGAACACCGGGTCAATCCGTCGCATCAGTAACAGCTCATCCGCGTCATGCTCCGGCTTCGCCCGATAAACACCCGAGCGCGCCAGCCCAAGCAACGCGCATTGTCGCCGTACTGAGAGCTGTCCGTGGCCGCGATCGAGCATCGCTCTCCGGCCCGCCGCGCTCATCTGCCGGACCTCCGCGCTAAAAAATCCCGCTCCACTACCAGCTCGCCGATCTTGGCGTGCAGGTGGGCGATTTCCTTGGCCGACTGCCCGTCGTCTGTCCCGGTCCGGAAAACCCGTTCGGCATGTTCTAGCAGCTGCTTCTTCCAGGCGTAGATCTGTGTCGGATGCACCTGGTAACGCACCGCCAGCTCGGCCACTGTCGCGTCTTCCCTCAGCGCTTCCAGGGCGATCTTCGCCTTCAGCGCGGCATCGATCCTGCGTCGGGTTCTGCTCATGTTCCGCTCCGTGTAGCATGGACGGAACCGGTTCGGTTTATAGCTTAGCGGGTGGTCCCAAATTCGGGGTCCACTTCAGAGATCGGACACACGCTTGGACTTCCTGACAATGATATTAATGAATCTGTCATGGATGGGTCCATGGAGTGGTTGAATAATTTTAAAAAATATCGAACAGCGCCGATTCCCCAGGTGGACATCAATGCGTTGAACTCGGTCAATGCACAGTCTGTTCTCTGAATACCATGCCAAACAGGGTCAGTTTAGGTGGTGGCCGGTGAGCAAGAGCTTTTCCTTCTTCTCGGGCCCGCCCGATCTCCCAGAGACCACCCAATTGAGTTTCTACCAGGTAAGCGCCGGTCTCGATAAAACCGTTTGGGCGATTGATGGGTATGGCTATGCGTACGATTACGGGTTAAACGACCAGAAATGGATCTACCGTGGACGATATTTGAGCCGCGTGGCCGTCTTCGATACCCGGCTCGTGCTCGGGATTTTCGTAAACCGACCAGGGCTACAGTCGCCCAAGGCGGCCGGGAATGAGTGGTACGGCGATTTGCGGCGTTATGATTACGGGACCCAAAAGTGGATCAGCGTTGACAAAGGCAGCCTCGGTAGCAGTGCCAAATTTAAAAACGTAGCGGTCGGCGGGACGAAGGGTTCAGAAGAAGTTTGGGCCGTAGTCGACCGGCGGCCGAATTCTCCTCCTCACCTAACAGAGGATGAGGTCGTCGAAATCGTTCGTTACCACGGAGATATAGCTTCGGGCAACGGTGACTGGACCATCAAGGTGAGCACGGATCCTCGATTTGTAAACAACATCGTAATGCATGACCTCGCTATCGGGCGTCGGTCGAGTGGGGAGCCATTGATTTGTGGAACGCTTCCGAATTGGAAATTTCCGCCCCCAAACTTATCACCCCGTAAATTTTCCGAGTGGGGCCCATCGTATCAGTGGGAGGAGTTAGGAATGAGACAAGGCTATCCTGCCGGAGACATACCCCCGTACCCTAGTTTCGTTGAAACAGCGTCGGAAGTGAGTAGGTGGAATCATGCCCGAAGGACTTTCAGCGTCGGCAACGATGGAACGATCGTGGCGATAATGGGCGATAGTGCGTGGCGCCGCTTGCCACCCCTCAGGAACCGACCGACTTCACTTTCGGGCGACCCTGGTGAAGACGTGCGTTGGCTTGAGCTTCCCCGTGCGGGGGGCCGTTTTGAGGGCCCCCATGGATCGATATTTCTGTCGTCGACAAAATCACCATGTGGGGTGTCGATGGCAACCGTAATATCTTCACCACGATCGTGCCAGAATGAGAGCGTGGCTGGCGACCCCGCCTCTCGTATTCTTCCTGGCTGATCTCTGGCACACGTTCGAGTGCGGCAATGGCGGCGTCGATCTCCGCGTAGTGTAGTCGCTCAATCTGTGACTGACCGGCAAATCCTGCAGCATGTCGGCATAGACCGTGCGGCGCTGCTTCGCCCGCTCCTCGCGGCTTGGCCATTCGATGTTTCGGACAGCGCGGATGTCCTGACCTTAGCCATGGCGGTTCTTCCTTTCGTCAAATGCTCGGGGCGGCCATACGGTCGAGCGCATCGGTAATCTCGCGCAAGCCATCGCGCACGGCGTCCGGGTCGTTCAGTGTCATCAGGCTGCGAAGACGACTAGCGAGATCGGATAAGTGTTGTGGAGCGGGAGGCCGACGGCTCCAAACACTTACCGTTTGGTCGCTGTCCTCCCGCAATCGCTTTGAGCCCCTCGGCAAATGCCTTTCGCGCGGCTTCGGACTTGGCGTCCATGGCAGCCCTAGTTTCGGCATCTGCGTCGCGATAGGCGATATGGCGCCTGACGTACGACATCGGGGGCAACACCACGATTAATGACCCGCACACGTTCTTCTCGAAGGTCAACATGATTAATGACTGGCCGGAGGTGCAGCTTAATCTCGCCGGCCTGTCAGCGACCAGCTACGACCTCAAGAACGATCTGTTGACGCTGTATCAAGGTAAGCGAAGTGCTGAGGCCCTTCTTTCGCTGGAGGCGCGGATGTGCTCGCAGATACGGGGCAACGGCTTCGAGCTAACCTTATGGATGACTTTAATGCTGACGCGAAGGATGGCTTTCGGCGGATTGAGGTTCTGACGGGACCAGGGCGCCGCCGGCACTGGTCGGCGGCGGAGAAGGCGCAGATTGTAGCCGAGACGCTGTTGCCGGGAGCGTCGGTCAGCGAAGTGGCACGGCGCTGGCAAGTGTGTTCTCAGCAGGTTTTCACGTGGAGGCGCGAAGCGCGGGCTGGACACTTGGCCTTGCCTGTGGAGGCAGTAACAAAGGGTAAGACGAGTTTCGTGCCGATTGTCACGGAGACGAGGCCAGAGGGGCACAACAACGGGGGCGTTGGCGCGCCTGCGGCGGTAGACGGTGTTGTCGAAGCATCCATCGGGTCATGCATCGAGATTAGGCTGGCCGGAGCGCGGATTCGCGTGCCCCCTGGCACCGACTGCGCGTTGCTGGCGGAGGTGTTGCGCGCACTGCGGACATCGGCGGCATGATCTCGATCCCCTCGGGCGTTCGCGTTCTATTGGCGGCGCGTCCCGTGGACTTCCGCAAAGGGTCGCATGGACTGGCGGCGCTGGCCGCCGAGGTGCTTGGCGAGGACCCGTTCTCCGGCGCGGTCATCGTATTCCGTTCCAAGCGCGCCGACAGAATTAAGATCCTGGTCTGGGATGGCAGCGGCTTGGTGCTGGTGTGGAAGCGATTGTCGCATGGTGCGTTTCGTTGGCCGCCAGTGGTGGATGGCGTGATGAGGCTGTCGGGGTTGGAGTTCGCGGCGCTATTTGATGGCCTGGACTGGACACGCGTGCAGGCGACAAAAGGGATTCCCACGCCGAGCGCTGCCGCGTAGAATCGCGACGTGACTCGCGTCGTTTCCGTCGCAACCGAGGACTTACCTGCCGAGCCCGAGGCGCTGCGCGCCTTCGTGCTGACGATGATGGCGGAGCGCGACGCGGCCATTGCCGAGCGCGATGAGCTGGCGACACGCAACGAGCGGCTGCACGCCTTGCTGCTGAAGCTGCGCCGGATGCAGTTCGGGCGGAAGTCGGAGCGGCTACCCGCGGAGCAGCTTACGCTCGCCTTGGAAGATCTTGAAACAGCGATTGCCGGGATCGAGGCCGAAGCCGAGAGAGGTGATCCTGCACTGCAACGCGAACGGGCCAAAAGGCGGCGTGCCAGCCGCGCCGCGTTGCCCGCGCATCTGCCGCGCATCGAGGTGGTGCTGATGCCGCCCGACACCGCCTGCCCCTGCTGCAAAGCGGCCATGGTCGAGATCGGCGAGGATCGCTCCGAGCGGCTCGACGTGATCCCCGCGCAACACCGCGTGCTGGTGACACGGCGACCAAAGTTTGCCTGCCGCAGCTGTGCGGGTGTGGTGGTACAGCAGCCCGCGGTGCCACGCCTGATCGAAGGTGGTCTGCCCACCGAGGCAACGGTGGCAGACGTGGTGGTCAGCCGCTTTGCCGACCATCAGCCGCTCTATCGCCAGGCGCAGATGATGGCGCGCCAGGGGGTCGCGATCGACCGCTCGACGCTGGCGTTCTGGGTTGGCTACGCCGCTGCCGAGATCGCCCCGATCGCGCGCCGCCTGAAAGAGATCGTGCTCGGCTCGGCGCGACTGTTTGCCGACGAAACCGTCGTGCCGGTGCTCGATCCCGGCCGAGGCCGCACCAGGCAAGGCTATTTCTGGACGATTGCACGCGACGACCGACCCTGGGGCGGTCCCGATCCGCCCGCGGTGGTCTACACTTACGCGCCCGGGCGCCAGCACGAGCATGCCCGGGCGCTACTCGGTGCTTACCGCGGTATCCTACAATGCGACGGCTATGCTGCCTACAAGAGCCTGATCGACCCCTTGGGCAGGTGCGGCCCAAGCAAGCTGGCGTTCTGCTGGAGCCATGTCCGGCGCAACTTCTACGATCTAGCCAGAGGCGGTGCCGCGCCAATCGCCACCGAGGCGCTGGCGCGCATCGCCGCACTGTATAGGATCGAGACCGAGATCCGCGGCCAGAGTGCATCCGAACGCCGCATTGCACGTCAGGACCATAGCCGTCCGCTGCTTGAGCAGCTCCGCACGTGGTTCGGAATGCAGATGGCGAAGCTGCCCGGCCGCGCTCCGACCGCTGAGGCAATCGGTTACGCGCTGAACCACTGGGATGGGCTCGTGCAGTTCCTCGATGACGGGACGCATCGAAATCGATTCGAATTGTGTGGAACGGAGCATGCGGCCGGTTGCCCTCAGCAGAAAGAACGCACTGTTCGCGGGCAGCAACGAGGGAGCGGAAAACTGGGCCTCCATAGCCTCGCTGATCGAAACCTGTAAGCTGAACAGGGTCGATCCACAGCGCTACTTCACCGACTTGCTGACCCGCCTCGTTGACGGCTGGCGCCAGGCCCGCATCGACGAGCTCATGCCCTGGTATTGGGCCGACGCCAAAACCGCCTGACGTCAAGGCCGAACATTCAGGGCCACTGAACTCCGCTTACGTATCAAGGCAACGCTGCGATTTATCAACTGCGAGTAAGCCAAGGCACCCCTGTGGCGCCTGGACTGCCTGGGCTTGTCGTCCAGGATTACGCGGCTTCCCCTTATGTCGCGCGCGGCGGGGTATCTCTTGGCTATTACTACGACAATCCTTCCCTCACCGGACTGCCGCAGCACTCAATTGGGGCCTGAGCCGACTGATGCCGGCCAATGACGACGACCGTGCTGTCGAGCGCTGGATGGCCTGGGCGCGGTTCGCCGCCTGTTAGCGGGCGGTGCGTTCGGGGCTGCGATGCTTTTCTTCCTGCTCTTAGTGGGGATTTCAAGATGACCACGACGCTCTATTACGGTAATAACCAGACCGTCACGCAGTCCTTATCCGGCACGGATTACGCGGTCGGCGAGGTCTACAACCGCGATATTGGCGGGATTACCGGTCAGGGTCCCCATGTCACCCTTAACCTGACTGCACCGGTGGTCAACTTCGCGAGCAGCACTAATGGCGGATGGGCGGATGACGAATGGAACGCGCACGGCACATCCCTGACCGTCAACTTTCAGAATACGCTTAATAAACTACAGCCGCCTCTTAACCGGGGCGGCCTTTCTTTCCAAGGTGCACGATGGATTACTACCAAGGCGTCGTGATTGAATATCTCCGCGCCGACCGGGCAATGTTCGTGAACACCGAATACTGCATCCAGCTTAGCGAAGGGCACAACCCGGATCTCGGTCGGCACTGGTACTGCGACGCTGTGGCGTGCGACTTCCAAACCCAGACGGTATGGCTCTGTGAGACCACGTTCGCTCGTCCGCCGGCCGGGCTGATGAAGCGCTTGTTGGAGTGGCAGTCCAACCTGGACGGCGTGCGTGAAGCGCTCCGACGACGTTCGGGGCTGACTTGGCCGATCCGGGTGTGGATCTTCGTTCCTACCGAATGCATTGAGAAACTGGTGCCGAGGCTGGAGGTGTTTCGAACCGCGCTGCGCCCAAAGGTCACTCCGCTGGAGATGGTCCAGCCGTGGCGCTATCACTCCTGGGATCACCGCGACACCGCGGAAGGCAAGCCCGAGAGTATCCCACCGGAGATGCGCGAATGACCGCCCGTATGCTTGTCAGGATTGACAGTGAACGTTTCGACGCATTCGAGGCGACGCACGCTCTGACCTATCGGTGGCAATTTGGAAGGCAGCACCGCTGGACCGAGGCGATGTGCCAGCCGGGCAACACCGTTGACGTACAACGCTCGTTTGACGCGTATACGCGTGTGCAGGCGGTCATCACGGCATTTAGGGCTGCCATGTCGCCGAGATCGAACTCCGCCTACAAGCCCCCTGAACTATGTCCCGCATCGTCCACGCGCGCCCGCCTAAGCACCCCAAGCTCCCCGGCTGGCCGAATATCAAGCGTCGCATCGTCGGCCGCGGACCGGAGTTGACGGCGATGGAGCTGCGGCAAGCGGCAGCGAGGTTGCTGGCGGAGGCGCAGGCCAAGCCGGGCGGTTGACTCGCGAGGCATTTGGCGTATATACACCAAATTTGTGGGCATCAGCCAAATCTGTGGGCATCAGCCAAATTTGTGGGCATCAGCTTTGACCCGGAGAAGCATCGCCGCATCCTTGAGGAAAGGGGGCTGGATCTCGCCGATGCCGAGCTGGTGTTCGCGGGGGAGGCGCGCACGGTGTTAGACGCCCGATGGGACTATGGGGAGGACCGCTACATTACCGCCGGTTACCTACAAGGGCGGCTGGTAGTGATGGTCTGGACGCCGCGCGGCGAGGACCGGCACATCATCACGATGAGGCACTGCCATGAGCGAGAACAACGCCGCTGGCGCAACAGTATGGTTTGATCCCGACGACGCGCCGGAACTGACTGAGGAGTTTTTCGACGAGGCCGAAACGTTCCGAGGCGACCGGTTCGTTCGCCGCGGGCGCGGGCGACCCTCGTCCGAGACCCGCAAGGAGTCAATCAGCATCCGGCTCGATCCGGAAGTACTCGCCCGGCTGCGCGCCTCTGGTCCAGGGTGGCAATCGCGCGTCAATGGCCTGTTGCGTCAAAGCCTGGGATTGGCGGCTTAGGCGCGGGGACGCCTAGGCCCGGACCGCGCACCCTTACCTGAACGTGGCCGCCGGGACACAACCTTCGAATTAAGGTCAGGGTGTTGCGCTAACCCCTTGCAGCGACGCGTGATGTACTGCCACCCCGCCATCAAATCCGGCCGCCTCTCGGCTGCTCGTGGTGATAACGGTGAGTACCTCATTGATGGCTCTGAGCTGGCCAGGGCCTTTCCGCCTGAACAGCGGATGAACAAGGACCTGAAACAGCATGAACAGGATGCGGAGGCGGCTGTACTGGCGGCGAAACTAGACGCTGAGCAGCGGATCAATGCCGAGTTGCGAGCCCGAGTTGCGGATGTCACGGAAGACGTGACCGCTGGCGCGGTCAGGCCGAGCGCTTGGTACTGGCCGGGCCGAGTAGGGGAGGGTGGTGGCGCCGGGCGTGGCACCGGTAGGCGAATATGGCAAAAAAGAGGCACGGGATGAGCATGTGCATAGTCATGACCACTTTTTTGGCCAAGGCCAGCCGAGCTTGTTGATTGGCACCATTTGCGCCCCTGGCGTATCCGGGTCGCCCACGCGTGCCGGGGTTGGAGGGTGGCATTTCGGCAGCGAGTTCTTCGGCGGTTTCGGCTTCTGTGCCGGCTTTGGTCGTTTCTTCGTCGCCATTACGGGCTCTCCTGCTGGCGCTGAAGCGGCACGGCGTCGGAACGGTAGCCGATCACAGGCGTTGGTCGCTGCCGTGCTGGTTTGATGGGAGTTCGCTGCCTCTGGCCTCATAACATGATCGGCCACGCGGGCCTTGTCGTAGATCAGGCTTCGAGGCTGCGGTCCTTGCCGACGAGCCATCAGTGATCACCTCGCATTCGATCGCGGCTTCGCGTAGAGCAGAAGGCGCTTCTTCAGCGAGCCGCATACTCCTCGTTCCGGTTAAGCAAAGCCCAGGCGGTCCGCGCCGTTTTGTTCGCGAGAGCGACGACCGTCCGATTAAAGCCGCGTCTGGCGATAAGCGCCTTCAGCCAGGTTGATCGCCGGTCCTGATGCTTAGCCAGTCGAGTGACGACGGCACGAGCGCCGTGGATCATCTGACGCCTGAGGTAATGGTTGGCGCGGCGCCCGATGCCACCCAGCCGCGGCTTGCCGCCGGTCGTATATTGCCGCGGCACCAAGCCGATCCAGGCGGCCATCTCGCGGCCGGAGCGAACTGCCGGCCCTGGTCTACAGCGGCGACGATCGCCGTCGCGACGATCGGCCCGACGCCGGGTAGCTTCGCCAGCCTGCGGCAAGCTTCATGCGTGCGACACAGGGTAACGGTAATCTCATCGAGCTTCTTGATCCGGCGGTTGAGCTCGTCGAGTTGATCCAGGAGCTCGCCGAAGATCGCCCGCGCCAAGTCCGACAGCTCGGCCGCAGCGACGGCAGCCGGTGCCCGAGCCGTAAAACGCCACGGGCCTTGTGGCAGCACGATGCCATACTCGGCGAGCAGGCCGCGGGTATGATTGATCAGCGCCGTGCGTTGGCAGATCAGCCGGTCGCGGGCACGATGCAGTGACTGCAGGTCCTGCTGGTCTGTCGACTTCACCGGCACAAAGCGCATCGTCGGGCGCATCGCCGCCTCGAAGATCGCCTCGGCATCGACCGCGTCATTCTTCGAGCCCTTGACGAAGGGCTTCACAAAGCGCGGATTGATAAGGCGCACTTTGCAGCCGGCCGCGAGCCAGCAGCGAGCCCAGTAATGTGCGCTGGCACACGCCTCCATCGCTATTGTCGCCGGCGCAATCTCGTCGATCACCTCGGCCAGCTTTGCCCGGTTGACCTTCCGGGACAGGATCACCCCATCGCTGTCGATGCCATACAAATGAAACGAGCGCTTGCCGAGATCGATCGCCAGTAACTCCAGTGCCATGCTCCCCTCCTTGGTTTGCGACCGCATCGTCGCCGGGAAGCGGGAGGCGTCCATCCCATAACCTGAGAACGGCTGTTGACCAAGTTGGCGCCGGCAAGAAGCGCCAGGTCAATGCACGCTTTGCCGCGATGGCCAGCCACTACCTTTTCGATGCTGACTTTTGCAATCCGGCCTCAGCCTGGGAGAAGGGTCAGGTCGAGAAGAATGTCCAGGACGCGCGTCACCGGCTCTGGCGGACCATGCCTCACTTTGCGACGCTTGCTGGCTTGAACGACTGGCTGGAACAACGCTGCCAGGCGTTATGGCGCGAGATTCCACACGGCAGCCAGCAAGGATCAATGTTCGAAGCGTGGCAAAGTGAAGTCGGATGCCTGATGCCCGTTGGCAGACCGTTCGATGGTTTTGTTGAATACGGCAAACGCGTTTCGCCCACCTGCCTCGTTCACTTTGATCGCAACCGCTACAGCGTGCCCGCGTCCTTCGCCAATCATCGCGTCAGCTTAAGGGTTTATCCAGACCGCATCGTTGTCATTGCCGAAGGGCATGTCATCTGCGAGCACGCGCGGCTCATCGAGCGGTCGCATCATCTGCCCGGCCGTACCATCTATGATTGGCACCACTATCTCGCGGTGATCCAGCGCAAGCCGGGAGCTCTGCGTAATGGCGCGCCGTTCGCCGAATTGCCGGAAGCGTTCAAGCGGCTGCAACAGCACCTTCTCAAGCAGCCCGGGGGCGACCGGGAGATGGTGGAGGTTCTTGCCCTGGCCCTGCACCATGATGAGGATGCGGTGCTGTGTGCCGTCGAACTGGCGCTGAGTGACGGAGCGCCGACAAAGACGCACGTGCTCAACCTGTTGCACCGGCTGATCGACGGCAAATCCACGGCCACAGCAATCATTGAGGCTCCACAGGCCTTGGCCTTGGACCAGGAGCCACGTGCCGACGTCGAACGCTACGATGCCCTACGCGAAAAGCGGCAGGAGGCCCGCCATGCGTCATGATCCGGCCGGGGCGGCGATTGTCGTCATGCTGCGCGGCCTGAAGATGTTTGGCATGGCGCAGGCCGCGGGCGAACTGATGGAGCAGGGTGCGCCAGCCTTCAATTCGGCCGTCCCCATTCTGTCACAGCTGCTCAAGGCGGAAACCGCCGAGCGCGAGGTTCGATCGGTTGCCTACCAACTCAAGGCGGCGCGCTTCCCCGTCTACAAGGATCTGAGCGGTTTTGATTTTGCGTCCAGCGAAGTCAATGAAGCCCTGGTGCGCCAGCTTTACCGGTGTGAGTTCATCGAAAACGCCGACAACGTGGTCCTGGTCGGCGGTCCGGGCACCGGCAAGACTCACATCGCCACGGCGCTTGGCGTGCAGGCGGTTGAACACCATCGCAAAAAGGTTCGGTTCTTCGGGACCGTCGACCTGGTCAATGCGTTGGAACAGGAGAAAACTCAGGGCCGATCGGGTCAGATCGCGAAGGAGATCGAGGCTAAGCGCCGCGCCTTTCTACGCAAATGGCGACTGAAATGCCGCGCTGTAGCCCAGAGCTTGGAAGAAGCCGGGGACCGGCTCTTCACCTTCACCCGGTTGCCCGAAAGCCAATGGAAGTCGGCGCGAACCACGAACGCTATCGAGCGACTCCACGAAGAATTTAGGAGACGGATCAAAACGCAGACGGTACTGCCGTCGGCGGAAACCGCGGCGATGTTGTTTTGGGCCCTACTCGCCTCGGGTCAGATCACCATGCGGAAGGTCGATGGTTGGCAGACGCTTCCCGAGAAGCTCATTCCTCCGTGCATTGACCTAGCAGCTTGAACCGCTATTCATTGCATCGGAGACCTCGCCACCGAATTTCCACACAATTCGCGACGGCACCGCTTCATGTACAACTTCGCCTGCTGGTCTGTGATGTGTCGGCCGGGCACAGAGAGGTCTCTTCTTGGCGGTTGAGCACCTCGCCATTCCGGCATGCGTCACGGAGTCGCAGGCGATCCGAAAAGACCGCTTTGGCGCCGGGGGCCAGCCTACGGTTGGGCTACGCCCGCCCTCCGGCCGCCCCCGGCGCCACTCATCCTGACTGACGCGCTATCCACCTTGATTGTCGCTGTGCACCCTGAAGTAGAACTTTCTATGAGGATAGGTGAGGCAGATGTTGCCGCTGGTCTGTGATCCCGAGCTGCTTGCGAGCCTGCGGGCCGCCGGAGTTGACGCGTGGCCGGCGTGGGATGCGGACGGGGATAGCGACGCGCTGGTGATGGTCGAGGCGGACCGGGAGAACCTGAACCGGCTTAAGCAATGGCTGGCCCGTTGCCCAGATGTTGCCCAGACGTAGGCACTGGGCCGCATACCGTAAGAGGGGCAAAACCACGGGCAGTGGGAGCTACGCGGGTTGGCCGCGGCAGCGGATAAGATCTGGGAGAGGGAGGTACGGTCGCCTGGCCAGAAACGCCGAGACGGCTGCCGAGATAATCCCAGAACGCGATGCCGAACTTGGCGCAGGTCTTGGCCAGTCCGAGGAAGGCATCACGACAGTCCCGTCCAACATCACTGCGGGTGCCACCGCTGACCTTTCGCTTGGTCACGTGACAGCGGATGTCGCGTTCGGAGCCGTTGGTGTGCAGGGGGATCTCCGGTCGGTCGAGCACTGCCAGCAACTCGGCCTTGTTGGCATGCAGCCGCGCCAGCAGGCGATCAAGGGTGACGAAACCGGTTCGCCGGTCAAAGATGCGATCGAAGCGAGCGCGAAGCTGCCGGCGACGGCGTGGCGTCGGGTTGATGCGGTAAGCTTTCAGATCGGCATAGAACCGCCAGATCAGCGAGCGGACGCGCTTCTGCGCGACGCGCTGGTGCTCGGTGAACGCGTCGAGCTTGTGCACCAGCCGCTCGGCATGCACCCAGCACAGCGCGTGCTGACCGACCGCGAACTGGCCGGCGTCATCGCTGACAATCACCGTGTTATGCAGAAACTCATGCGCATGGATGCTGCCCCACAACACACCCTCTGTGGCGATCTGTACCGGGTCGGGCGTAACTGTGAGCGCGGTGATACCCAGCCGTTCAAGATGCGCCTGCTAAGCCACCGGGTCGGCAAACTGTTTGTCAGGGTGTTCCGCAAGCCGGGCAATAGTGGGCCCAGCAAGTGCATGTTCGCGCATATAGGCCAAGGCGGCATGGTTGACCACGTAATCGGTGTGCCCGGCACGCAGCAGATCAAGGAAGTTCAGGCAACTCTTGCTTCCGGTCGTCCCGAACCATGCGAAGTGGTCGTTGCCGATCTGCGTGCAGAAGCCATTGGCGCCTTTGTGACGGGCACCAGTGTCGTCCACTGTGATCCAACTGGCTGTCCCCAGACCCGTGCGCAGCACATCACGTGCTTCGGCCAGGAACGCATCCTGGTCGGCGATCAGCAGACGCATGACCTGCCTCTTGGAGATGTCCACACCAATCGCCCGAAGCATCGCCATCAGCCGCGGCACAGTCACCTGTCCCTGGTGGTATTGCATCAGCACGAAGCGGCGCAGTTCCGACCCGAAGTGCCCACTGACACCGGGAGGCAAGGGCGCAATCACGGTGCGCCCATCCGGCGTGACCCAGCGCTCGCGCCGATAGCGGATGACCCGAACCCGCAGCACCAGATCCTGCACGACGAAGTCCTCGTAGCCCTTGAAGCGGGAGCCGGGTGGCACCTCCGCTTTGAGGATCGTGTCCTCAACGCTGACCCGTGGTGCCGTCTTGCCCCGACCGCGCCGGCCGGCCTGTTTGTCCGTTGGTCTGGAGTTCGTTCCCGCGTCCATCCCGCTCGGCTTGATCTGCGGCCGACCCTTCAGCCCTTTCAGCCGCACGATCTCCTCGCGCAACTCAGCGATCTGGCGCTTTTGTTCGGCATTTTCGGCCAGCAGCTTTAAGACAAGCTGCTTCAGCTCAGTCGGAGACAGAACCTCGAGGTCGGCCGGAGCGGTCACGGCCAGCTTAAATCGTGCCGCCCCGCGTCGGGGCAAGCAAAAAATCAGCCGCTGCCCGTGGTTTTGCCCCTCTTACCGCATACCTAGATAACTCGTTGAATAATTTCAGCATATTGGTAGGCATCGGGGTTCTGACGACGCCAACGAAGGTGATCACCACCTCCGCCAGCACGAGCGCCGCCGCCACCGTATCGATGCAATAACCTAACCATTGTTCCGTCCGTCAGTCACGCAATTCGTGGCTTGGAGCAGACGCTGGGCGCCAGCCTCTTCATTCGGGACGGCCGATCTATCCGACTGACCGCGGAAGGCGAGAGATTGATGCACTATGTCGAACGTGGGTTCAGCGAATTGCAACTAGGGATCATCAGCACTTCGATGCGCGGCCCGCGGTTGCTGCGTCTGCATTGCGCGCCCAGCATCGCCGCACAATGGCTGGTACCGAGACTGCACCGCTTGTTGGCCGAAACAAGCGGCCTTGACGTGAGAATCGTGGCCGATACCAACTACACCCGGTTTGTCGACGACGATTTCGATGCGGATATCGTGTACGGTGCACCATCGCCGCATCTCTATGGCAGGTCGGGCCATCAGGGTGTGGTGATGCTCCCACTCGGCACCGAAACTGTGACCCCGCTCTGCGCCCCCGATCTTGCTGAACGGATACGGTCGGCGCGCAGCCTGCTGAGCGAGAAACTCATCCTGAGTGAAGTGAAGAAGGTGCGCTGGACCGAGTGGTTTGCTGCGAACGATGTGCTCGCACCGGAATTGGTACGGGCTACGCTTTGATCGCAGTTTTCTTTCGCTTAGTGCAGCGACAGATGGCGTCGGCGTAGCACTCGAATCAACGCGATTGGCAGAACGCGAGCTCGCCTCTGGCCGACTGGTACGGCCACTCCAGGGCATTTGCAAGGGTGTTGACTACACCGCCCATTGGCTCGTGTTCCCGCATGCCAAGCGACACTCGCAGTCAATCGTTACATTCACAATGTGGCTAGCGAAGGAGCTGGCACTGGAGGTTGACTTCGGTTCGATTGGGATCAAGGCAGGCAGCCTCGCGCCAACTGCTCTAAACCGAACTTCCTTCTTTCGGAGAGTGTGAAGTGGCAGGAACAGTAGGGACAGAAGCACGAGACTGGTCCCAAACGTAGCCATGTAATCCGGAAATTTGGACTTGTACTCGCGGCGGTGTTGTGCCAATGCGTTGCCATGTATATCGAAGCTGTTCCGAATCGGAACTCGCCTCCCGCCATTCTGCTGCGCGAGAGTTACCGCCAGGATGGCAAGGTCCGTAAGCGCACGATCTGCAACCTCTCCGATTGGCCCGCCGAGCACGTTGAAGGCCTGCGCGGTGTTCTCAAAGGCGGCGTTGTCATTCCGGCCGAGCGGGATGCGTTCACCATCACCCGCAGTCTGCCGCACGGGCACGTTGCAGCAGCGCTCGGGACTGCCCGCAAGATAGGGCTTGATCGGATGCTCGGCGATCGCGAGCGATACCGTGATCTTGCCCTCGCGCTGATGATCGGGCGCATTATCGAGCCGGCATCCAAGCTCGCCACCGCTCGTGCACTTTCCTCCGCCACGGCTGCATCGAGCCTTGGCGAAATGCTTGGCCTCGGTGAGGTCGACGAGGACGAACTCTATGCCGCACTGGACTGGCTGCTGGAACGCCAGCCTGCCATCGAGACAGCCTTAGCCAAGCGCCATCTCAGCGATGGCACACTGGTGTTATATGATGTCTCGTCAAGCTACATGGAAGGCCGCTGCTGCCCGCTCGCCCAGCGTGGCTACAGCCGCGACGGCAAGAAGGGCACGCTGCAAATCATATACGGCCTACTCTGCGCTCCCGATGGCTGTCCGATCGCCATCGAGGTGTTTGAGGGCGATACCGCCGATCCGATTACGCTTGCCAATCAGATCGAAAAGCTGAAGCGGCGGTTCCATCTCGACCACGTGGTCATGGTCGGTGACCGTGGCATGATCACCCAAGCACGCATCACCAATGACGTTAAATCGGCAGGCTTCGACTGGATCACGGCACTGCGCGCGCCGGCGATCAAGGCGTTGATGGAAACCGGCGCTTTGCAACTCTCGCTGTTCGATCAGCGCGACTTGGCCAGTATCACGGCGCCCGAATTTCCGGGTGAGCGCCTGATCGTTTGCCGTAATCCCGATCTCGCCGTCGAGCGCGCCCGCAAGCGGGAGGATCTGCTGGCCGCCACCGAACGTGACCTCTCCCGTATCCAGATCGCGGTCGCTCGCAAGCGCAATCCCCTCCGGGGCGCTGCGCGGATCGCACTCGCGGTTGGCGCGGTGATCAACAAGCACAAGGTAGGCAAGCATTTTGTCATCGAGATCACCGATACCGTCTTCAGCTTCGCCCGCAAGACCGCCGAGATCGTCGCTGAAGCAGCAACCGATGGCGTCTATGTCGTGCGCACCAGCCTGCCGGAAAGCGCGCTCGATGACACCACGACCGTGCGAAGCTACAAGTCGCTTGCGCTTGTGGAGCGGGCCTTTCGCTGCATCAAAACCGTCGATCTGCAGATCAGGCCTGTCCATCATTGGCTGGCAGACCGCGTGCGGGCCCACGTCTTCCTGTGCATGTTAGCCTACTACCTCGAATGGCATATGCGGACCTGCCTGGCGCCAATGCTGTTCGATGACGCCGATAGGGAAGCGGCCGAAGCCTTGCGAGACAGCGTAGTGTCGGAAGCGCAACGTTCCCCGGCTGCCATCGCCAAGCAGACCACAGGGCTCACCACGGACGGCCTGCCGGTGCATAGCTTCCGTTCATTGCTCGGCGATCTGGCAACCGTAGTGCGCAACACCATCACCACCGCGATCACACCGGACTATCGCCTTACCGTCGTCACAAGGCCAACACCGCTGCAGCAGAAGGCATTCAATCTCCTCGGCGTCAACTGTAGCCAGTAATCCACAGGTCGCGAGACAGAATGTATAGATGCTTCAGTAACTTGCGTGTCTCGAGGCTAGGAAGTTCGGTCTAAAGCACGGCGGATAAACGAGCAAGCAACTGTGTGATAAGGTGGATTATGTCAAAAACTTTGCAGTAATTCTGAAGTCGCCAAGCGCAGAAACACGGGGGGCGAATAATCACCCGCGATCAACTTCATTCTGCACCCCAGAAATCACCACAAATACTTGCCCGGCTGGCGATTACTTGGGCTTCGCCGGACACAATATATAGGTCAAGAGGCGGCGCGGGGTCTGGTAGCGCGGCCCCGGCGCGGCGGCAAGCCTTCCTGCGCGAGATGGGCATGGTTCAGCATGTGGGCTACCCGCAGCACGCTCGGCCCATACTCTCCCGCCTTCACCATGCGCAGCAACTCGCGCGCAACGGCGGTGACGCGGCATCGCATGGCGCGGGTGGCGCGGATCGGCACAAAGACGGCGCGGGGTTTTCCGGCTCCTGCGGGAAGTAGCTTCATGCGAACGGGCATCGATAGGCCGTCCTCAATCTGTGCCAGCGCGATGATACGCCTCTCTCTGCTGCCGTCATGGCTCGTTATCCTTGCGGCGTATCCCGGTGCGCGGCCCCAGAGCATAGAGCGTGCGAAGAATTTGGTGGGGCTGGTCGTAGTCCCAATTCTGACGGCACGCGCGAATGAAATACCGCGCCTCGTCAACACAATCGCGCCAATCGGCGGACAGAAGCGCATACTTGCGCCGCCGATGGAATGCCGCCACGGCCCGCGACCGGAAAAACATCGCGGCGTCTTGCATTACTGTTTGGCATCCTCCAGCGCCAAGGGCACGGGCTTCCCCCATTGCTCGAAGCCCGAACCAGCCCGCGGGCGATGGCGCCGGCATGGGTGGCCTTACTCAAGCACGAATCGCTTTGCTTCCGCATCATACTCGGAATATCCCAGTTCGCCGCGGAAGTCGTTCGGAGGGAGGGCGCTGGGCGCTTCCGCCTGTCCAGCGGCCAGAGCCGCCAACCCTGCCTTGATCCCGGCCACCACTGGGGAAAGCAGAGCAGTAGGATATGCGCCTATCTTGAGGCCGAGTTGTTCGGCACGCGATTGGGTTGGCGTTTCTCGCGGCGCTCCAGGGGAGAGCACGGCGAAAGACGGCCGGCCGTGTGCCGCTGCTATCGCCCGCCGGATCTCTTCTTCGCTCGCGGGGGAGTCCAGGAATAAGATGTCGGCGCCTTCCTCGACGAACATCTCGATGCGGGCCACGGCTTCATCGATGCCCTGGGTCGGCCGGCAGTCTGTGCGGGCCATGACCATGATGCCAAACTCCTTAGCAGCCTCGACCGCGGCGCGCACCTTCATGCGGGCTTCCTCCCGCGGGAGGCACGGCTTGCCAGCGGCTGTGAGAGCCCGTGGTGTGATCTTGTCTTCGATTAGGACTCCGGCGGCCCCGGCCCGACCGTAAGCGCGTACCTGTACGCTGCACGTTCATCGCGTTCCCGTAGCCGTGGTCGCCATCGGCCAGCACCAGGGTGTCCGGTGCCGAGCCCCGTATCATCATGAGCGAAGTCATACATCTCGCCAAACGAGATAAGATCAAGGTCGGGTCCGCCCAGTCGGCTCGCCGCAACGCACGAACCCGACATGAAAGCGGTCTGGAACCCGGCTCGCGCGGCGAGCTTGGCACTCAAGCCGTCCCAGACCGCCGGCATCACGACGAAGCCGGGTTCAGCCAGTAAGGAACGCAGGCGATCGGATGGTGACATGGAGAACTCCTCTTGCGTGTCAGAATGCCGGGGCTGGTTCGGGCTTCGAGCAATGGGGGAAGCCCGTGCCGATGTCAGGCAAAGGCCGCCCGGATGCGTTGACTGGCGACTGTAAGCATGGCGAGGTCCGGGGTGGGCGCCCGTGCGATGTCGGCCAGCACTTTCCGCACTGGCGAGCCCGGCCCGACCCTACACCCGATCCAGTCCGAGAGCCCATTGTCTGCGTCGCGCACTCCCGCGGCAACAAGGCGGCGCACGACGGCGCGCTGTTGTGCGTAGGAGTCGTCGATCAGGCTGTCTACCGCTATGCGCTGCCACTCCGTCACGACCGGCATCGCTCGGGCTTGCCGACGGATCGTCAACAGGCCGAGCGCTGTGCCAGCACCAAAATAGAGTCGTCCCAATTCCATAATGTCGCGCTTGGTTTCGTCGTGCACTTGGACAATGTCCATGGCGGTGCTGAGCGAGCTCAGCACAAGGATGCGGTCGGCCAGCTCCCCGGGCGCGCCCGCCTCGACATAGCTGATACGGCGTGCCTCGTTACGCTGCCGTTCGTTCTCGGGCAACAGGTCCGTCAATCGGCTTGCGAGCGCATAGACCTGTGGTTGGAACTGCCGAACGCGCGTATCGATCTCGAGCGAGAGACCCGACAACAGAAACCAGCGCACCGCCTGCTCCACGACGGTCGCCGCCAGCAGCAGAAGCCGCGTCTGCGCGGCCGGCGGCACCTTGTTGTCGAGCGCCTCGAGGTCGTGCCCAACTGTTTCGAAAGCAAACACGTCGCGCACAATCAAGTACGCCCTTGCGATCGCGCCGGCGTCGTCGCGCCCGGTGTGCGCCTTCATGTCCTCGATGAAGCTCGGCCCCATCCCATTGACCACAGCGTTCGCGACTGAAGTCGCAATGATCTCCCGCCGCAGCCGGTGCGACGCAAGCACGTCAGGCGCGAGGCGGCTCAAGACTTGCGGGAAGTAAGCGAGCAGCTCCGAACGTAGCTCTGGCTGATCCGGCAGGTCGGAGGCGAGCAGCTCGTCGTAGAGCCGGTTCTTCGCGTAGGCGAGCAGCACCGCGATCTCCGGCCGTGTCAAGCCCCGCTTCGCCGCAGCGCGTTGGGCGATTGTCTCGTCGTCCGGCAGGAACTCCAGCACTCGGTCCAGCCGGCCCGCCCGCTCCATGGCACGCATCAGTTGCACATGGGTATCGAGCAACTGCGGCGCCTGCGCCTCGGCGAGGGTGATCGCGAGCGTCTGCAGGTAATTGTCCCGCAGCACCAGACGCTCGACCTCGCTCGTCATGCTGGCCAAAAAGGCAGCGCGGCTCTCAGCTGCGATAAGGCCGGCTGCGATCAGGTCGTCAGTGGCGATCTTGATGTTTACCTCGTGGTCCGAGGTGTCCACGCCAGCCGAATTGTCGATCGCGTCGGTGTTCAACCGCCCGCCTCTGCTCGCGAACTCGACCCGCGCGCGCTGGGTGATCGCGAGATTGGCGCCTTCCCCAATCACCTTTGCCCGCAAGCTCGACGCGTCCACCCGCAGAGCGTCATTGGCGCGGTCTCTCACATCGGCGTCACTCTCCGTCGTGGCTTTCACGTACGTGCCGATGCCGCCGAACCACAGCAGGTCCACATCGGACCGAAGCAGCGCCTGGATCAGTTGGGGCGGCGACAGGGTCTCCGCGTCGATGCCAAGCGTGCGCCGCGCCTCCGGAGACAGTGTGATGGACTTGGCCCGTCGCTCGTAGATCGCGCCACCCTTGGACAGAAGCTTCGGATTGTAATCCTGCCAAGTGGAGCGCGGCAGGTCGAACAGGCGCTTGCGCTCGATCCAGCTCGCTTCCGGGTCCGGATCGGGATCGATAAAGATATGCATGTGATTGAAGGCCGCCACGAGCTTGATGTGCCTGGATAACAACATGCCATTGCCGAACACATCCCCGGACATGTCGCCCACGCCGACACAGGTGAAATCGGTGGTCTGAATGTCGATGCCGATCTCGCGGAAATGCCGTTTGACCGCCTCCCAAGCGCCTTTCGCGGTGATGCCCATGGCCTTGTGATCGTAACCCGCCGAGCCGCCGCTGGCGAAAGCGTCGCCGAGCCAAAAGCCGGTACTCGATGGCGACGTCATTCGCGATATCGGAGAATGTCGCCGTACCCTTGTCGGCGGCCACGACGAGATACGGATCATCTGCGTCTCGCCGCACGACGTCCGGCGGCGGCACGATCACGTCGCTCGGTGACGTCCAATAGGCCCGCCATTAGGTATCTGTAGCAGCCGGTCGCCTCCTGCTGGAGCGCCTCGCGCCCACCGGCAATGGGGCGCTTGAGCACAAAGCCGCCTTTGGAACCAACTGGCACAATCACGGCGTTCTTCACCATCTGCGCCTTCATCAGTCCAAGGATCTCCGTGCGGAAATCCTCTTTGCGGTCTGACCAGCGGATACCGCCGCGCGCCACCTTACCGCCGCGCAGGTGGCAGCCCTCCATGTGCGGGCTGTAGACGAAAACCTCGACCTGGGGAAGCGGCTGCGGCAGCAGGTCGAGTTCGCGGCTGGCGAGCTTGAGCGAGAGATAGGGCTTTGGTTCCCCCGCCTCGGTACGCTGATAGAAGTTGGTCCGCAGCGTCTTGCCGATCAGCAGCAGATAGGCGCGCAGAATGCGGTCCTCATCCAGGTTCTCTACCTTCTCGAGAGCGGCGGCAATGTCACTTGTGGCTTGTTGCGCTGCGGCCGCATCGTGGTGCGCCGGGTCAAATTGTGCCTCGAACAGGTTTAGCAACAGGCGAGCGATGTCGGGATGGGCGTTGAGCGTGTCCTCCATGTAGGCTTGGCTGAAACTGCTGCCGCCCTGGCGCAGCACTTTGCTATAGGCGCGCAGTACTACGATCTGCCGCGCGGAAAGCCCCGCCGAGAGCACCAGCCGATTAAATCCGTCATTTTCTATAGTGTTGGACCAGACCTTTCGAAGTGCGTCCTCAAACAAGCCTCGCGCGCCCTCCTGCGCGGCCAGGGATTGACCGCTTTGGAGCTGCAACCGGAACTCCTGGATCCACAGCGTCGCGCTATCGGGTTGCGCCACCTGATGCGGGATTTCGGTGATGACGCGCACGCCAAGGTTTTCCAGAATCGGCAGGATGTCCGAAAGCGCAATCGGTTCGCCTGCATGGAATGTCTTGAGCTGCAGGTCAGCGCCGGTGGACGTCAGCGACAGCGCGATCTTCTCGCCCTCGATCACCTTCTCCAGCGATTCAATATCCTCGACCGCGACATCGGTACCGTAGCGCTCCGCATAGCCGACAGGGAACGCGGCGCCGAACCGGTGCAGGAGCCCGGCAGCCGCGTATCTGCCCCGTGCCCGCATGAGACTCTCGCCCAGCCGATCCGCCCAGCTGCGCGCCGCATCGGCGAGTTGCCGCTCGATCGCGGCGACGTCCACCGCGGGGGCGTGGCGGGAAGAGGAGGTGAGCACGACGCGCAAGCACGCGAGCCCGATCTCGTCGAAGGTCGTGGAGTCCGTCGTCAGGCGACCGTTCAGCGCCTGCTCCAGGATGGCGATGGCGTGCTGCTTGATCTCGGCGTTATAGCGGTCCCGCGGCAGGTAGACGAGACAGGTGGCGAAGCGCTCGAAGGGGTCGCGCAACACGAATAGCCGAAAGCGCGGGCGTTGGCGCAGGTGCAGGATGGCCAGTGCCGTGTCGAACAGATGCTGTTGATCGATCTGGAACAGATCGTCATGCGGGAAACTGTCCAGGATGCGCTGCAGTGCCCGGCCGTTATAGCTCTCGGGCCCAAAGCCGGCCCGTTCCTGGCAACCCCGAACTTTTTGTCGCAGCAGAGGAATCTCGTGCGCCGGGCGGAAATGCGAGTTTATGGTGAATAATCCAAGCTGCATCCGCAGGCCGGTGACTGCACCTTCGGCGTTGAGTGTCTTGAGCAGGACCGCATCCATCGGCAGCGGCCGGTTTACGGTTGAGAGGCGATTGGACTTAGCGATCAACAGCGGTTGCGGCGTCTGCATCGTCGCGTACACGGAGGGCGAGGTCATCGCGCGCAACCCGTCAAAAACGAGCAGATCATCGTTTTGCAGCAGGCCGCGGCCGGCCCCGGGTACGACGCTCGGGCGTTCAGCGCCCATGGCGTATTCGCGGTAGCCGAGGAACAGGAAGTTGTCGTTCTCGAGCCAGCGCAGCAATGCCGCCGCCTCCGCCGCATCATCTGTTGCGGACGCAGCCTCCGCCGCATCCGCCATGTCTCGGGCGGCTTGCCGCAGCGAGGGCCACGCGCTCACGACGGTTCGCACGTCAGCAAGCACCGCGTCCAGTTGCATAGTTACGATAGAGCGCCGCTCCTCCTCGATCTCGCCGCCCAGCTCGATGTGCATCATCGAGACCCTGGCGCCAGAGGGGTCCTTCACGATCGGATGGATAACGAGATGGGTTTCGAGGCCCGACCTGGCGAGGGCGGCTGTGACGCTCGCTACCAGGAACGGCATGTCGTCGGTGACGATCTGGACCACGCTGCGCTCGGATTCTGCACCGCGCGGCAGCACCTGCACGCGAGCTGTGCCAGGCTGGCGGCCAGCGCCGAACATCCACAGGGACCGGGCGGTGGTCGAGAGGCTGGCCGGGTCGCGGGATAGGAGATCGGCGGACGGCACGTCATGGTAGAACGTCCGCACGAACTCCGCCTCGGTTCCCGCTCGTGCGGCGGCGGCCTCGATCAGGGCATGTTTGTGATCTTCGCTGGTGGACAGCATGGCGTTCGATCCGGGCTAAGTCGGCCAGTTGGCAGTTTGCGGGACTAGACCACCTGAGTCGGCATAGGTTTACCCGCGAAGACGGCGTCGAGGTTGTCGATCATCAGGTTGCCCATAACTCGCCTTGTCTCATTCGTGCCGCTGGCGATGTGCGGCGTGAGAACCACGTTACCCATCGCGAGTAGCGCGGCTAGTACGTTTGGCTCATCCTCAAACACATCCAGCGCCGCGCCGCCGAGGCGCCCCTCCTGCAGGGCGTTCACCAGGGCAGGCTCGTCCACGATAGAGCCGCGTGCCACATTCACCAGGACCCCGGACGGCCCCAAGGCATCGAAGACATTCCGGCCGATTATCCGGCGCGTGCTAGCCGACGCTGCGGCGCAGATCACGAGGACATCGGAAGCAGCAGCAAGGGCTGCAACATCGGGATAGTAAGCAAAGGATACATCGTGCTGGACAATATCCGCGTACGCGATGCAGTCGGTGAACCCGGCGAAGCGCTTGGCCGTGGCGCGTCCGATCCGCCCCAACCCAAAGATCCCGATCCTCTTGCCGCTGACCTTGGTGGCGAGCGGCATCTCGCCTGAAAGCCACTTGCCCGCACGCACGTAAGCATCCGCCTGCGGCAGGCGGCGCAACGGCGCGATCGTGAGCCCGACGGCGAGGTCGGCAACATCATCGGTGAGGACGTCGGGGGTGTTCGTGACCGGCACGCCGCGGATGCGCGCAAGTTCGAGATCGACCTTGTCGAATCCGACCCCGTTGATACCGATCACCTTGAGGTTCGGCAGCGCCGCCATTAGCGTGGACGGCACGCCAACATGGCCGCCTGTAACGATGCCGTTCACCCCCGTCGCGTGCTTTGCGAGCCAACCCGCGTCGATGGCAGCGAGCTCGACCTGCATCAGGTCGTAGGACGCAGCCAATCTAGCCTGGGCATCCGGATGAATAGGGGTGATCTGGAGCAGCTTGGGCATGGGATCGTGTCCTGCTCGCCTGTGATGGTCCTGGCCGACTTGGTTCATCAGACAACGCTCGTCATGCCGCCGTCGACATAGAGGATCTGTCCGTTGACGAAGTCGGATGCGGCTGAGGCGAGGAAGATGGCAGCGCCCATAAGCTCTTCGACCTGTCCCCAGCGCCCAGCCGGGGTCCGCCTGCACAGCCAGTCCGTGAACTCACGGTTTTCTACGAGCGGCTTGGTCAGTTCCGTCGCAAAGTAGCCGGGCCCAATCCCGTTTACCTGTAATCCGTGCGGGGCCCAATCGGCGCACATGCCCTTGGTCAGCATTTTCACCGCCCCCTTGCTCGCTGCGTAGGGCGCGATGGACGGACGACCGAGCTCGCTCTGCACGGAGCAGATGTTGATTATCTTGCCGCGCTTGCGGGCGATCATACGTGTGGCAACCGCCTGGCTTACGAAGAAAACGCTGTCGAGGTTGGTTCGCATAAGCTCTCGCCAAGTCTCAACAGAAAACTCCTCGAGAGGCGCGCGGCGCTGGATTCCTGCATTGTTGACAAGCACGTCGATGGGCCCGTACTCCCGTTCAATCAGTGCCACGGCGGCGAGTACCGATTTCTGATCTGTTACATCGAACGGGGCGAGCTCGACCGCGATGCCGAGCGCCCGCAAGTCCTGCGCTGCCTGTTCGAGCTTATCCGAATGGCGGCCATTGAGGACGACCGCTGCGCCCGCGCGTCCGAGACCGCTGGCCAACGCCAGGCCGATGCCCTGGCCAGATCCGGTGATCAGGGCCCGCTTTGGGGCGAGATTGAACAGCTGAATGATTTCAGGTTGCATGTACATACTGCTTTTGTTAGCCAAAATTCCTGGCCAGCTGGGCGGCCAATGGGCAGGGCCAGCACGGCCCCTCAAGGAATGGGCGTGAAATGGATCGCCGTGATGGGCTGAACGTGCTCCTCACGGGTCAACTTGTACTCGGTATTGGGGCCAAGCCACTTGTTCCACATCGCGTCGATCTCGCCATCTTTGTCCATCGCGTAAAGCGCCTCGTTGACCTTATCGCGCAACCTCTGCTCTCCCTTCTTCATGCCGATCGCGATCGGCTCGAGCAGCATGGGCGTCTTGATCATCTTGAGCGGGACGCCTGATTTTTTTGACTGGTCGACAAGCTTGGTGATTGTCATTGTGTTCGCGACCATACCGACCACTTTGTGTTGCTCCAGCGCCATGTATGCTGAACCGGTATCCTGGAAGGTGACCGGGTTGGAGCCGTTCAGGGTGATTGAGAGCTCAGACGTAGAGCCCTTGGCGGCGCTGATCCGCTCGCTTTTCAGATCGGCGGGAGTGGTGACCGGATTATTGGCGCGGACCATGAGCATTTCCTTAGCGACGTAATAGGGGTCACTGAAGTCAATCTCTTTAGCCCGGCTGGTGGTATAGGCCAGGTTTGCGATGGTCACGTCGACGCGGCCCATCTCCACTTCCGGCACGCGCGCCTCGACCGAGAGGGGTGTGATCGAAGCTGAGACACCGAGATGCTTGGCCAACGCCCGGCACATGTCGACATCGAAACCGACCATCTCCCGTGTCTTCGGGTCTGGCGCCGCGAAGGGCGGCACGTCGGCGAACGTCCCGCACTTGAGTTCCTTGCGCTGCATGATGTTATCCCACTGGTCGGCACGCGCAGGCTGCGCGACGGCTGCGATACCGAGGCAAGCGAGAGCTAGGCAGACGATCGTCATGCGGGACATGGTTCGAGCTCCTTGGATCAATGGGTGCGCAAGTCGGAAAGGAATCGCTGCGCGCGCAGGTGCTGCGGCGAACGGAAGAATGTCTCCGGCTCGGCGACCTCGAGGATGCGGCCGGCGTCCATGAACCAGACCCGGTCCGCGACTTCTCGCGCAAAGCCCATCTCGTGCGTGACACACATCATTGTCATTCCCTCGTCGGCTAAGCCGCGCATGACGGCAAGCACCTCGCCGACCATCTCCGGATCGAGCGCGCTGGTCGGCTCATCGAACAGCATCGCCGGTGGCTGCATGGCCAGCGCCCGCGCGATCGCAACCCGCTGCTGTTGTCCACCGGAGAGCTGTGCCGGGTAGGATCCGGCCTTGTGGGCAAGCCCGACCCGCTCGAGCAGCCGCATGGCGTTGGCCCGTGCTTCTTCGCGCTTCGCGCCGAGGACCTTCATGGGTGAGAGGGTGATATTCTCCAATGCCGAGAGGTGCGGAAACAAATTGAAGCTCTGGAACACGAAGCCGATCCGGCTACGCATGCGGTTGAGCGCACGGCCTTTGTTGGACGGGGCCTGAATATCGACGCCGTCAACTGTCAGCGAGCCCGAGTTGATCTCCTCGAGCCGATTGACTGTGCGGATCAGCGTCGATTTGCCGGACCCCGACGGCCCGCAGACGACGACAACCTCAGCCTTTTTGACTTCTGCGTTGATGTCGCACAAGGCCTGGTATTCGCCGTACCACTTGTTTACGTTCGAGAACGTGATCACAGCAGTTCCTCTCCTGTCGGCAGCGGCAGGGTTTCGTCGGCGAGGGCGGCCTTGACGGCAACAGGCTGGTCCGTTGCTCCACGGCGTCGGGTCGCAATGCGCTGCTCCAGCCAGTGCGTCAGCCGCGTCAAGGTGAAGCACACGACGAAGAAGGTGATGGCCAGAATAAAGAACACCTGGAAGGGCTTGGTCAGAAGCTGGTTGTTGATCTGATTCGCCGCGAAGGTGAGCTCCTGAACATTGATGACGTAGCCGAGCGTCGTATCCTGAATGGTCGAGATGAATTGGCTCAGCATGCTGGGGAGCATGTTATAGAGCGCCTGCGGCAGAATGATGTACCGCATCCGGTTGTAATAGCCGTGGCCGAGTGCCCTTGCGGCCTCGGTCTGCCCTTTCGGTAGCGCCTCGATTCCGGCCCGGACCACCTCCGAGAGGTAGCATCCTTCGTAGAGCACCAGCGTGCAAAGCATGGTGACGAAGCCGGAGATGGGTCGGCCGAGCAGGACTGGCAGCAGAAAATACGTCCACAGAATGATCATCAGCAGCGGCACGCCGCGGGTCGTATAGACGAGGCCGGTCACCGGCCAGCGCAGCACCGCGAATGGCGACAGCCGCGCGAGCGCGAGCAGTATGCTCACCGGGAATGCCAGAGAGATGCCGAGAATGGCCAGTATGAGCGTCGCGGTGATGCCGCCCAAAGGGCCGTGGGGATACTGGCCGATCAGCAGCAGCAGCCAATTGTCCCGGATGATTTCGATGACGCTCAGCATGTCAGCGCGCTGCTGCCAAACGGTAATGCCGGGCCAGCATGGCGCCCATTGCCATCAGAAGCAGGGAGACAGTCAGATAGAACGCGGTACCGATCGCATAAATCTTGAAGGTCTGGAAAGTTCGGCTCTCGATTTCCTGGACCACGTGCGTGATCTCGGTCACGCCAATCACCATGCCGAGGCTGGTGTTTTTGAACAGCGAGACGGTGTGGTTCACCAGGGCGGGGATAGCGTTACGGATGGCCTGCGGCAGGATGACATAGCGCATCGAGCCGATATAGGAGTGCCCCAGTGCGCGGGCTGCCTCGGCCTGCCCGGGTGCCACGGCCCGCAACCCCGAGCGAAGGTCCTCGCTGAAGAACGCCGCCTGACAGAGGCCGAGCGCGATGATGGCGAAAATAGCTTCGCCGTTATGGTTGGACAGCCATCCCTGCACCGGATCGGGCAGCAGGTTCGCGATGCCGAAGTACCAGACCATCAACTGTACCAGGGTCGGCACGTTGCGGTGGTAGGAGACGTAACCCGCGATCGCACGCTGCGCGATCACCGACGGTGTGAGCCGGATCGTCAGCAGCACCATGGCAAGTGCTATTGCCAGCAGCCATGATCCGGCAAAGACACCGAAGGTCGTTCGGATCCCGGCGAGGATCATCGCCGTGAACTCTGGTTTCAGAACCGCCGAAAAATCGAAGCCTTGCATGCGGTGATCTCTGTTTCGGCTTTACCCAGTCGCCCGCTCGGCGCGCATCGTCTGCAGACCACCGGGTACCTGCAGGGTCGGCATGATCTCGATGTAGCTCACATTAACGGCGATGGGTGCGGCGATTGCAAAAGCAATTGCATCCGCAATGTCCGAGGCCTCTGGCAACAGGAAGCCCTCGATGAACCGCTCCCGGGTCTCGGGGCTGTCTCCATGCACGTGGGCGAAAATGTCCGTCGCGACCCGGCCCGGACAGATCTCGGTCACACGAACCATTTTGCCATAGAGGTCGATCCGCAACTGACGGGACAACATGTGCACCGCTGCCTTCGCGGCGTGATAGGTACTGTTACCACCGAAATTATAAGTGCCGGCGATAGAGCTGAGATTGACCACATGCCCGCGATTGCGAGCGGCCATCCCGGGCACGATGAGCCGGGTCAGGTGCAGCACGGCTCGCAGGTTTACATCCAGCAGCAGATCAACACCCTCGGCATCTGCTGCAAGAATGGAGCCGGGTCGGTCCACGCCTGCATTGTTCACCAGAATGTCGAATTCGACGCTCTCGGCCAGGCGGGTGACGCCTTGCAGATCGCGCACGTCCAATGCGTGGAGGATGCAGCCGGTGCGGGTCGCGAGCGCCTCCAGCGCATCGGCTCGGCGCGCAAGCGCATGAACGGCCACGCCTTCCCGGCACAGACGCTTAACAACCGCGGCGCCGATCCCCGAGGAGGCGCCAGTAACAAGGGCGGTCTGATAGTCGGAAATCGGCATGTCGGGTCTGGTTCGGGCCTTGATTGCGTAAGCCCGGTTATGGGCGAAACCGCCAGGCGCACGCCAAGACTATTTGGTTGTGGGCCGATAAGCCGATCCTATGTCGTACGCGCCTGTTGGTGCGAAAGCGGCACGACCTGTGCGCCAGAACGTTCGATCGTGGCACGGATATTTTTGGCGAGCGTGACCGCCCCTTGCGTATCGCTGTGCAGCAGGATGGAGTCGGCGCGCATTGGGATACTCTTGCCCGAATAGGTCGCGACCGTACCGTCCCGCAACAACCGGGTCACGCGCTCGACACATGCCTCGGGATCCTTGATCACCGAATTCGGTAGCTTGCGTGGGACGAGTAGTCCGTTGTCGTCATACGCGCGATCGGCGAGAAAGCAGATCGCGACCCGCAGCCCATGTCGGGCCGCCGCGTCCTCGATCGCGTGTGATGTGGATGAAAGGACAGTGAGACCGGGATCGAATTCCGCAACAGTCTGAACGAGGCTATCTGCAAGCACGGCATCCGCCGCTGCCATGTTGCCCAGCGCACCATGGAAGCTCATGTGAGTCATGCGGTGTCCAGCCCGGCGCGCGATCCCCGCGAGCGCTCCGAGCTGATACGTCACGATGCTTGCCAGCTCGGCCGTTTCGATCTGCATAATGCGGCGGCCGAAGCCCTGCCGGTCAGGAAATCCCACATGGGCGCCCACATCGACGCCGCGAGCCAGCCCTTCCCGGACTGTGCGGTCCATGATGGCGGGGTCGCCGGCATGGAAACCGCAGGCGACGTTGGCGGAGGACAGCAGATCGAGCAGCGCCTTGTCGTCGCCCATCTGCCACGGGCCAAAACCCTCGCCCAAGTCCGCGTTCAGGTCGATCTCAATCATTGGTTCCTATTTCCTGTTAGACGCACCAGCGCTGTCCCATAGCCGACCGCGACGCCGTCCTCAGCGAGCACATCGAGCACGGTTCCGTCCTTCGGCGCGACGACATGGATCAGCAGCGCCCCGATCTGCAGCAGGCCAACTGGATCGCCGGCTGTCAGTCGCTGGCCGGCTTGAACGAGTGGAGCCGTTCGCAACGGGTGAGTGCGGCGAAAAATACCCACACAAGGGGCCGTAATATCAAATGAGATCGTGCTAGCCAATTCAGAGGCTGCGGAGATTTGGCCGAATGTGTCCCGCCGGAGGCGGATGACGTCCTGCCCAATCGTGAGCTCGAGAAGCTCGATATCCGTTCCCTGCAAGCAACGGCTGAGAAAAGGGATCTGATCGCCAAGTCCGGGCATCAGTGGCGCGCTCCGAGAAGCTGCGCGCGCTGCAGCCGGATCAGCCGGCTCGCCTCGGCCAGCCAGGCACTCATCGCCTCGCCGGCAGCGACTGCTTCCTCCCAGGTAACCTGGACGAAGCGGATCCGGCTGCCGATCGGTGCCTGCCCGAGCCGCCACAGATCGGCTTCGATAACGGTACCGATCTTCGGGTAGCCGCCCGAGGGCTGCGCATCGCTCATCTGGATAATAGGCTGGCCGCCGGGAGGCACCTGGATCACGCCTGGCACGATCCCGTGCGACAGCATCTCGACTGGCTCCACGAATTCCAGAGCCGTGCCCGCCAGGCGATAGCCGTACCGGTCGCTCTGCGCGGTGATCTTCCACTCCCCTGACCAGAAGACCTCTTTCGAGGCAGGCGTGAAGCAGCAGTATTCGGCGGCCGGAAGCACGCGAACGGCTGGAAGGTCGTCGGCCTGCAACGGTAACGCCAGGGAGGATGGCACCAGCCCGAACCCGGCGGCGGTCTCGCCCGGCTCTGGGGCTGCCGCCCGCAAATGATCGCCGGTTTCGAGAAAGCGACCTTCCAGGCCGCCAAATGCGCCACGCAACTGGGTGCTGCGGGAACCGAGCACTTCGGGCACGTCAATGCCGCCCGGCAGCGCCAGATAGGCACGGCTGGCACGCGATACCGCGCCCTGTGGCAGCCCGAGTACGAGTTCCTGGCCGGCACGCGCGCGACACACAGACCAGGGCAGCAGCGCCTGTTCATCCAACCGAGCCGCACAGTCCGCACCGGTGATTGCGAAACCACAGTCCGCGGTGAAGCGCGCCGTGAAAGGAAACATCTGCACCTCGATGCCGGCAGCGCGCTCGTCGTTGCCCAGCAGGAGGTTTGCGGCGGCAAGGGCCAAGCGGTCCATTGCTCCAGCCCGGCCGACACCGTAACGCAGGCTGCCGTAGCGGCCCAGATCCTGCACGGTGGCAAGCCCGGCGGTGGCAACGATCTCGATCACCGGATCACCTTTTCAGCGCGGAATCGGATCGCGTCGCCGGGCTGCAACAAGGTGGGAGGCGATCGTGCCAGATCGAAGAAGCGTAATGAGGTACGGCCGATCGTGTTCCAGCCGCTCGGCCCGGGCGAGGCCGAAACACCGGTCTGCCTGCCGCCGATCGAAACAGATCCGCCAGGGATACTCAGCACGGGGACTTTGCGGCGCGGGGTCGCGATCCGCTCGTCCATACCGCCCAGATAACAGTAGCCGGGATGACTGCCGATCGCGTAGACGGGGTAAAGTGGCGCGGTGTGCCGATCAATCAGTTCCTCGATGCTGAGCCCGGTATGGGCGATAACGTCGGCCAGATGGGGCCCGCCATCGCCTCCATAAATAACGGGCAGCTCAATGACTTGCCCCCGCAAGGGTACGGGCTCAGCATCTGCCCATGCGGCCAGGAGCCGCGCCTGCAACGGCGCAAGATCGCGGGGCGGGCTGGCAAAGGTCAGCATCAGGCTGTTCACGCCCGGCACGGCCTCTTCGATTTCTCGCCACTCCGCCGCGACCCGCGCCAGCGCCCAAATGCGCTGCTGCGATGCCAGCACGGCTGGGCCGGAGGCTTCGAACAGCAACGCCGCTGTCCCCAGCAAGCTGATTCTGGGAGACGTAATCATGCTGCCTCCCTCTGGGCCAGCCAGCGTTCCAGGTGGTGAATGTCGACCTGGCCGGCGTTGAATGCCGGGTCTTCGAAGATGGCTTGATGGAGGGGCAGGTTGGTCCGGATGCCCCCGATATGCATCTCGCGCAGGGCCACGCGCATGCGAGTGAGAGCGTCTTCGCGGGTCGCGCCGTGCACGATGAGTTTGGCGATCATCGAGTTCATAATGGGGCGGCACCCGGTAGCCTGCGGCAGCATGAGTATCGACACGCACGCCGAAGCCGCCGGGCACGCTCCATTCGGCAATGCGGCCAGGCGACGGTGCAAAGGTGCCTGGATCCTCGGCGTTGATCCGGCATTCGAAGGCGTGCCCTGTGCACTGGACTGAGCCCTGGTCAAATGAAAGCTTCTCGCCACGAGCAACGCGCAACTGGTGCTGAACGATGTCGATCCCCGCGGTCATCTCGGTCACAGGATGCTCGACTTGGAGACGGGTGTTCATTTCGATGAAGTAGAACTGGCCATCTTCGAACAGGAATTCGAAGGTGCCGACGCCGCAGTAGCCAATATGCCGGCACGCCTCGGCGCAGCTGGTGCCCACAAGGGCGATGTCCTCGGAGGGAATGCCAGGCGCCGGAGCCTCCTCGACCAGCTTCTGATGGCGGCGCTGCAGCGAGCAATCCCGGCCAGCCATAACGCCGTGCCATGACGGTCGGCGATAACCTGGATCTCGACATGGCGGGGATGCGACAGGAATTTTTCAATGTACACCTCGGGGTTGCCGAAGGCATGGCGCGCTTCCTGTTTCGTGAGCGCGAGCATATCGAGCAAGGCCGCAGGATCTTCGACGACACGCATGCCGCGTCCGCCGCCGCCGCCGGCTGCCTTGATGATGACCGGGTAACCAATTTCGTCTACAATCATATGGATCGCAGCGGGGTCGTCCGGAAGCGGCTCGTCGGGACCGGGCACGCAGGGCACGCCGGCGCGACGCATTGCACGCTTGGCCGCGACCTTGTCGCCCATGGTCCTGATGCAGGCGGCGCTGGGGCCGACGAAGATGAGCCCGGCCTCTTCGACCCGCGATGCGAATTCGGCATTCTCCGACAGGAAACCGTACCCTGGATGGATCGCCTGCGCCTCGCTGACCTCGGCAGCGAATAGGATCGCGGCCTGGTTCAGGTAACTCTTTCCAGCAGCAGCCGACCCGATGCAGAGGGCCTGATCCGCTTGCCGCACATAGCGCGTGTCGGCATCGGCCTCGGAATAAACGGCAACAGTGCGCAAGCCGAGCCCTCGGCAGGCGCGTTGGATGCGGAGCGCGATCTCACCGCGATTGGCGATCAGAACCGTGTCAAACATGTTACGTTATCTCAGCCCAGCCGAAACAGCGGTTGCCCCGCCTCGACTTCCTGGCCGAACTCGACCAGCAGGGCAGAAACCACGCAGTCGCGTTCGGCGCGTACCTGATGGAACACCTTCATCGCCTCGATGTTGCAAAGGACCTGTCCGGCCGTCACGGATTGCCCAGGGCTCACAAGCAGCGGCGCGCCCGCTGTCTGCTGCAAGTGGACGATCCCATAGAGCGGAGCCACGATTGTGTCTGAGACCGCGGCGCCGGGCTCGGGAGGAGGTGGCTGTGCCGGGGCAGAAACGGGAGTCTGATCGGTGGCAGGCGGTGGTGTCAGGCGAGTCGGCGCTGGCACACCCGCGCCGCGCTTCACCAGCCTGAGCGTCTCGCCGTTACTGCGGTATTCAAGCTCCGCAAGGTCAGAAGCTGCCAGTGCCTCGATTAGTTCCTTGATGACGTCTCGGTCCATGCTCCACGTCGCCCTCGCGTCCGGTAGGTGCGGCATTGTTCGAAAGCAGATTCTCGCGGTCCTGTATCGCCGGCGATCCAGTCAACCGCGATCTGCTCTATGCTTCCGCTAGAGCAAGTTAATATGCGATCTGCCGCCGCGCTAAGACGGATTGGCTTTGCCGCGATAGGAAGGACTTATTATGGAGCGCCCGGATCACCGCTCTCATGAGGCCAGCCAGTGTTCGCGCTCAGCCCGGCCACTAACTCCAGCAGAATCCCTCTGACGATCTGGGCCGGCTCGGACAGAGGCAGATGGTCCGATTGGCAGAGGGTCAAAGGGGCCGTGATCACCGGGTTCACGATGCGCCGGCACCATGATAGGCGGTCGCCAGCGATCTCACGGGCCATGGACCCGGGTAGAATGGTAGCCCCCAGCCCGTCAGTGATCACCGCCTCCAAGGTCATCGCGGACTCTACTTCGGCCACCAGCCGGTACGTAATCCCGGCCCGCATGAAGTTCTCGTCCACCAGCTTTCGGACGACGTTATAGGGCCGGGGTAAGAACAGCTCGATGCCTTGCATTTCTGCGAGCGGGATCGGATCGGCGCTGGCCGATGGGCCAACCAGGAACAGTTCTTCGTGCAGGAGAGGGGTGAAACTCAAGCCGTGGACTGGTCGGTACCCATAGAGTACGGCGAGATCCATGCGGCCACTCATGATCAGCTCTGAGAGTGTGGTTCCGTAGTTCTCGTTCAGATAGGGGATGATCCCCGGGTGCTGCGATCGGATGGCCCGGATCAGGGGGAGCCCCAGAGTCGCCGCGGCAGTACCGGGGGCAAGACCAACCGAAACCGGGCCGGATACGCCGCGGCTCCTCTCCGCCGCCATGTCCATACGTGCCTGCTCGCACTGCCGCAGTATCACCTGAGCATGCCGATAAAGTGTCTCGCCTGCCGCGGTCGGGGACACGCCCCGCTTGGTACGGACCAGCAACTGATGTTTCACCTCTGTCTCTAAGATCGCGATTTGCTGACTAAGCGCAGGCTGCGCGACATGGAGCAGGTCCGCCGCCTGGGTCAGGTTCCCGACATCGACGACCTTCGCGAAGTACTTCAGGCGCTTGAAGTTCACAGGCCAGCCCCCGTCATAAGGGATACGCCAGTCCCGCGGCCAAGGCCATAAGTGTTGCTTCTTTCGGCAGAGGCAACTCGTCTTAGACTTGGTGCAAAGCGCCGCCTAGCCTTGGGGCTATGAACGGCACCCCAGCCAATCTCGCCCCGCCGTCCCGCATCGCTAGCCGGGTGAGGCGCATCAAACCATCCCCAAGCACGGCCGCGGCCGATCGGGCCAACAGCCTTCGCCGGGCCGGGCGGTCGATCGTGAACCTGGTCGTCGGCGAGCCCGATTTCGACACGCCCGCCCACATCCGGGCCGCCGCTACCTCGGCCATGGAGCGGGGGGCGACGCGCTATACCCTCATGGCTGGCACCGTCGAGCTTCGGCAGGCCATTTCCGCCAAGCTCGAGCGGGAGAACGGGCTGAAGTACGGGATTGACGAGATCATCGCGACCAACGGCGCCAAGAGCGCGATCTACAACGCGCTGGCGGTCACGCTGGAGCCTGGCGACGAGGTGGTGATCCCGGCACCGTACTGGGTGTCCTATCCCGACATGGTGCTTGCCTGCGAAGGCGTGCCGGTGGCGGTGCCCTGTCCAGAGGCGAATGATTTCAAATTGACCCCGGCGCAGCTCGCAGGTGTAATCACTCCGCGCACCCGGTGGCTCCTGATCAATTCGCCAAGCAACCCCACCGGCGCCAGCTACACCAAGGCGGAGTACAACGCCCTGGGAGAGATCTTGCTTGCCCGTCCGCACGTGCTCGTCATGACCGACGACATCTACGAGCACATCCGTTTCGATGGCGCGCGCACCCCCATCTGCTTGAGGCGGCGCCCGAACTCCGGGACCGGGTGCTGGTCGTGAACGGCGTTTCAAAGACCTATGCGATGACCGGTTGGCGGATCGGCTACGCGGCGGGGCCGACGGACATCATCGAGGCTATGAACACGATGCTGTCGCAGTCGAGCGGCAACTGCTGCTCCGTGAGCCAAGCGGCGGCGACCGAGGCTTTGAATGGTGACCAAAGCTTTGTAGCGGAAAGCGTCGCCATCTATCGGCAGCGCCGGGATGCCGTTTTGGCCAGGATCAACACTATTCCGGGGTTGAGCTGCACGCCGCCGGCCGGTGCTTTCTACCTTTACGTCAACTGCGCCGGGCTGATCGGCAAGACCACACCTGACGGCAAGAAGCTGACTGATGATGGCGATGTGGTCATGTTCCTGCTCGAGCATGCGGGTGTGGCTGTTGTCGCCGGCACGGCGTACGGCCTCTCCCCGTATTTCCGCCTCTCGATCGCGACCTCTCTGAATGTACTTGAGGAGGGCTGTGCGCGCATCGCCGCGGCTGTGGATAGCCTTCACTGATGCGCAGCTGGCGGCAACGGGATAACGTGAAAATTTTATGGCGCCCTGCCGACGCGATCTCCTGCCAAGCGGCTGATGTTGGCCCCTCCCCCGCCCCACTCCCGCAAGGCGAGTGGGAGCTTAGCAGCCTAAGGCAACTCGTTTTCCGGCGGGTACCATGCGATAAAGGCTAAAGTGAATGTGCGGCCTCGACGGGCTATTGGCGAGAAATCGTGCATGGGCGGCTCAGCGAGTAGCTGACGATCCAGATTGTTTCACTCGTCTGGTTGGCCAGCAGTCCCCGCGCTATCTGTGGATCGGCTGCTCCGATAGTCGTGTGCCGGCGAACCAGATCGTCGGGCTGGAGCCGGGTGAGGTATTCGTGCACCGGGCATTGTCACGTTGGCCGCAAACGGGGGCGTCATTGCCATCGAAGTGACCGTACGCAAAGCGTCATTCCCCGATTTGGATACACGTCTCCTGTTGCCAAATCCGAAAGGCGCTCGCGCGGGAGCGCCGGTAACCGGATGCTGCCATCAGGTGACGCCGTGGGCGGAAATGACCATAGATGATACCGTGCGCCGATAGGAACCGCTGTGCCTGGAACGGTGATTTGAACCGTTGCATCTGCCGCTCGCGTCGCCGGGTCGGCCGGTGCGAATTTTCAGCCCGGTTGTTTAGATAGCGGCTGGTCCGATGCCGGACCTCCGGCAGGACCGCGCGTTTCGCCACTCCGTAACTCCGCAGGCCATCGGTGATCAGGCGCCGTGGTTTGTACTGCAGCCCGCGGAGTAGGCGCTTGAAGAAGCGTTTGGCGGCAGCGGCGTTTCTACAATTCTGCACCAGAATGTCGAGCACGACGCCGTGCTGGTCGGCCGCACGCCAGAGATAGTGCCGCTCTCCGTTGATCCGGAGGAACACCTCGTCGAGGTGCCAGGTATCGCCTGGTCGCGGCCGCCGCCGGCGCAGCTTATCGGCGAAGCTCCGGCCGAATTTCAGGCACCAGCGCCGGACGCTCTCGTAGGAGACGATCACGCCCCGTTCGGCCAGCAGCAGCTCAACATCCCGCAGACTCAGGCTGAACACATAGTAGAGCCACACAGCGTGGGCGATGATCTCGGCGGGGAAGCGGTGCCCGCGGTGCGGGTCGGGTGACTGGCTCATCTCGCCAGCCTGGCTCAGCCAGGTCGTTCCGGCCAGTGCCCGTCAAGGTGACAATGCCGTGGCTGGTCAGATGGGATGATAGGAAAAGGCACGATGACGAGTTAGCAAGTCTCAGGCTCGCGCTACGTACCGAAATCTGCCTGATAGGCGAGTGTGCCTGGCGCTTGAGACCTCTGGGCCAACACTGCGACTGCCACCCCTACCACAATCTATGAGGAAACAGCCGAGGCAGCTCCGGAAAATGGTAACCACAGGAATCATGAACTTCCCGGCCGTCAGCCGCGCAGGAGTCATCCCTTGTTCTGGGGTGACCCCACCCGCCGAGGCGCCATTGCTCTCATGATAATAGCCGTAAGCAAATATCAAACTGGCACCAGTCGTGATCGCCGCAGCCGCCGAGCCAGGACATTGCGATATTGATCAATTCGAAGGCGGCTATGGCGATTTCAGGGGCCGCGAGCACGGCCAAGCAAAATTCATCTAATCCTGAGGCGGTCCCAGCGTATCCGCCGCAAACGCCCCCCGTTCTCCCGTCGGCTTCTCTGGAAGTCGCGTAGAATCCCGCCGCGTCTGTCGCTCCGCTTCCGCGTTTATCTCCGCCCCTAACAACACCATGTATGCTGACAGCCACAGCCAGGTCAGCCACGCGATAATCGCCCCCAATGATCCATACGTCTTATTGTAATCGCTGAAATCCGACACATAGACTGTGAATAATATCGACCCGATCACCCAAAGTACGGTGGCGAAAATCGCGCCCGGTGAGACCCACTCCCATCTTTGGCTCCCGGCGATCCGGCGCATAGCGATAAAGTATGGCCAATGCGGCCATCATGAACACGATTCCTCCGCCCCTAGCGAAGCGCGCCGCATGGCTAAAAGTAGCAAAATAGCAAAGTAGTAACCTCGCCACGCAACCCGGCGTCCGAAACCTCGTGCGAGGCCCTGCTCTAGCGGAGCCGTGCCAAGGGCGGTACCGAATTCCGGCTATCCCCATACGACATCGCAATGATAAAGTCATCGTAGCGCGTGGGCGATGAGCTGCAGGGCAGAGAAGGCCTTGTGGGTTTTGCCTACCGTACCAGGGGTTGCCGATGACGATCCGATGGTTATCGAACCCCTGACGGCAGATCCCTATTCGCGAAGTCATCGCCTTTGAAAATGGCTCAATCACCATCTGCGTCGACACCCCGCTCGTCTCCGGAACGAAACAAAGAAGGGCGCCGACAGCTCCGACAGCGCTCCGCGCTCGAAGAGCGGTCACGCACAGCTTCACGGTCGGCAGCATCTTGCGTTATTGTCAGAACGCGGCATAACTTCCGCCAAGGTGAGATTATATGGAGAGAAGCGAAATGCCCGAGCCGACAAGCGGTCAGAGCGGCGGCGTATCCAATACCGGCACTATGAATACCGGCGGAGGAAATGTGGTTGGTGGGAACATGAGCAATACAACAACCACCTACTACTCGCCGACCGAGATCCGTAACACTTGGCAACCGGTCGCGGAGGCCATCCAGGCAGCGCCACCCGAGAAACGCGCCAAGGCTCAGGCGACACTCGAGGATCTGAAAAAGGAGGTTGCCAAAGGCAATAAAGCTGAAGACAGCACCATAGCGAAGCTTGTGAAGGGTCTGGTGGGACTGGTGCCGTCAGGGGTCAGTGCGGTCGTTAGCGCCTTCGGCACGCCGATCCTGAGTGGCGTGGCTGGCCCGGTGACCAAATTTGTTCTGGACGAACTCGGCGAAGCCGGAAAGTAGTTGCGGCTTGCGCCGGAGCGCCTGCGATGACTAGGCATGCAGGCGGCATTAAAATCTAGGCACCATCAGCACCCAGGGCGGCCATGTTGTTGGTGGCGACTTAACGATCCACCAGGGGCCAAGCGCTGAGGATTTCGTTGACGTTTTAGAAGCGCGAGGGGTCGTCCAAAACGCTGAGACCGCCGGCCTGCAACGGCGCGTGATCGTGATGCTGGCGCAACGCCTCAAGCCGACAGAGCGGTTAGATTTCGACCAGGCGATCACCGAGCTGGAACGCGCAGTCGAAATCGCCATCGAAGTCATCAAGCGTGGCGCGCACGGCACGAATGAGGACTCGTTTGTCGATGCCGTCCTCGCTGAAGCCGCAGAAAAGACCCAAGGCAATGATCTGAACGGCGCAGCGCAGGCCGTCGATGATGCGCTGATTGAACTCGATAGGCAGCTGGCAGAGCAGCGTGAAGCCACCCGCCGCAAACGCATCGTCATTCTTGAGGCAGCGATACGGCAGCACATGCTGCGCCGCGACGCCGCGACCGTGGCTGAACGGATTGAGCGGCTAATTGCTGAGGAGCACGCGACAGAGCGGCCCGCATGGCATCCGGGATTTCGGATGCAATACGACGAATATCGCGCAGAGGGCGAAAATAAGGGACTTAATTTATCCCTAGAAGTTGCTATCGAATGCGCCCGCCGGATGGTCGCTACCGCCCGCAACTCAGATGAGCGCGGCACCGCCGCCGCCCTTCTCGGCATCGCGCTTGGGACACTCGGGGAACGCGAGAGTGGCACGGCGCGGCTGGAGGAAGCGGTCGCGGCCTACCGTGCGGCGCTGCAGGAACGGACGCGCGAGCGCGTGCCGCTCCAATGGGCGACGACCCAGAACAACCTCGGCTCTGTGCTTGGGCCACTCGGGGAACGCGAGAGTGGCACGGCGCGGCTGGAGGAAGCGGTCGCGGCCTACCGTGCGGCGCTGCAGGAACGGACGCGCGACCGCGTGCCATTCGATTGGGCGATGACGCAGACCAACCTCGGCAACGCGCTTTCGATGCTCGGGGGACGCGAGAGTGGCACGGCGCGGCTGGAGGAAGCGGTCGTGGCCTACCGCGCGGCGCTGGAGGAATGGACGCGCGAGCGGGTGCCCCTCAATTGGGCGGCGACCCACAACAACCTCAGCCGCGCGCTTTCGATACTCGGGGAACGCGAGAGTGGCACGGCGCGGCTGGAGGAAGCGGTGGCGGCTTGCCGCGCGGCGCTACAGGAAAGGACGCGCGAGCAGGTGCCACTCGATTGGGCGATGACGCAGACCAACCTCGGCGTCGCGCTCTCGAGGCTCGGGGAACGCGAGAGTGGCACGGCACGGCTGGAGGAAGCGGTCGCGGCCTGCCGCGCGGCGCTGGAGGAACGGACGCGCGAGCGGGTGCCGCTCGATTGGGCGCAGACGCAGACCACCCTCGGCACCGCGCTTTCGATACTCGGGGAACGCGAGAGCGGCACGGCGCGGCTGGAGGAAGCGGTGGCGGCCTGCCGCGCAGCGCTGCAGGAACGGACGCGCGAGCGGGTGCCGCTCGATTGGGCGCAGACGCAGACCACTCTCGGCACCGCGCTTTTGAGGCTCGGGGAACGCGAGGGCGACACGGCGCGGCTGGAGGAGGCAGTCGCCGCATGGGACGCATGCTTGACGGTCACCGCTTCTGTCTGGCCAGCCGAATGGATTCGACACGTATGTGCTCGCCGGGACGAGGCGCAGACAGAGATTAAACGACGGTCGGCAAAAATAGGCCCCTGAAAGCAAGCGGCTTTTTTGCCGCGTAAGTCCGCTGCATAATGACCCCGTGAAATACGGCTACGCGAAGGTGTTGTGCGAGGCGGGGTTCAACGCCTCCCGAAAGCGCGCTCGGCGAACCTAAAGCCGAAAGTAACGCGCGGGCACCACGTCACGCCGCTATCGGCACCAGCAATTTCCGCCGTTTATGCCGCCCATCCCCCACCACCAGCTCGCCTTGCTGGACGTGCTCCTCTGGCGCTGCCGCCGCCACGGGCAGGCAATTGCCTCCGCCAGCTACCACCGCAGTCCAGCGGCTCGATCAGATGGCCCGAGATTTCCGGCGGCGAGCTGCGAGAGCACGATCGCTCGCTCGGCGTAGCGTGCCACTGACGCGGCGAGCCGTTCGAGTTCACCAGAGGCGACCACAACCTCTTTGCGGCCGAGGTTCTTGATGATGCGCTGCTTGGCGCGGCCGTCCTCGCGCACACTCTCGACGAGGTAGAGGTAGGTGTAACCGTTGATGTGCTTCTGGCGGACAAACACGCCGCGATTAGCAGCGAATATAACGGCGATTCGTCAAGCAAAATCGCTTTATGGCCTCCATTATTTAGCACCACGCGAATTCCCGGTTCGAAACTCACCTCAAGTAAATCAACAACTTACGTCTCACCGAATGTCGAAATCGGGAGTTCACTGTTCAAGTCGGGCATAAATCCTGGCTGTTAAGGTCAATGTAGGAAACTGTGGCGCCGTAGTGCGGTAAAAACCGACCCAGTGAAAATCGAACGCTTGCTTCAATATAGCTGCGACATTTGCCAGATTAGCAATGAGATCGTCCGTTCCGCCGATCACGGCCCCTATTTGCGGAAGAATAGCCTTATAACTTCTTCTTTGCTTGCGTTCGTTGGCAATGCGAGCGTTTCAGCCAATTGCGGTGAAGTGGACCTCGAATTTGGGACCACCCGCTAAGCTATAAACCGAACCGGTTCCGTCCATGCTACACGGAGCGGAACATGAGCAGAACCCGACGCAGGATCGATGCCGCGCTGAAGGCGAAGATCGCCCTGGAAGCGCTGAGGGAAGACGCGACAGTGGCCGAGCTGGCGGTGCGTTACCAGGTGCATCCGACACAGATCTACGCCTGGAAGAAGCGGCTGCTAGAACATGCCGAACGGGTTTTCCGGACCGGGACAGACGACGGGCAGTCGGCGAAGGAAATCGCCCAACTGCACGCCAAGATCGGCGCGCTGGTAGTGGAGCGGGATTTTTTAGCGCGGAGGTCCGGCAGATGAGCGCGGCGGGCCGGAGAGCGATGCTCGATCGCGGCCACGGACAGCTCTCGTACGGCATTGTCACGTTGGCCGCAAACGGGGGCGTCATTGCCATCGAAGTGACCGTACGCAAAGCGTCATTCCCCGATTTGGATACACGTCTCCTGTTGCCAAATCCGAAAGGCGCTCGCGCGGGAGCGCCGGTAACCGGATGCTGCCATCAGGTGACGCCGTGGGCGGAAATGACCATAGATGATTCCGTGCGCCGATAGGAACCGCTGTGCCTGGAAGGGTGATTTGAACCGTTGCATCTGCCGCTCGCGTCGCCGGGTCGGCCGGTGCGAATTTTCAGCCCGGTTGTTTAGACCGAACTTCCTAGCCTCGAGACACGCAAGTTACTGAAGCATCTATACATTCTGTCTCGCGACCTGTGGATTACTGGCTACAGTTGACGCCGAGGAGATTGAATGCCTTCTGCTGCAGCGGTGTTGGCCTTGTGACGACGGTAAGGCGATAGTCCGGTGTGATCGCGGTGGTGATGGTGTTGCGCACTACGGTTGCCAGATCGCCGAGCAATGAACGGAAGCTATGCACCGGCAGGCCGTCCGTGGTGAGCCCTGTGGTCTGCTTGGCGATGGCAGCCGGGGAACGTTGCGCTTCCGACACTACGCTGTCTCGCAAGGCTTCGGCCGCTTCCCTATCGGCGTCATCGAACAGCATTGGCGCCAGGCAGGTCCGCATATGCCATTCGAGGTAGTAGGCTAACATGCACAGGAAGACGTGGGCCCGCACGCGGTCTGCCAGCCAATGATGGACAGGCCTGATCTGCAGATCGACGGTTTTGATGCAGCGAAAGGCCCGCTCCACAAGCGCAAGCGACTTGTAGCTTCGCACGGTCGTGGTGTCATCGAGCGCGCTTTCCGGCAGGCTGGTGCGCACGACATAGACGCCATCGGTTGCTGCTTCAGCGACGATCTCGGCGGTCTTGCGGGCGAAGCTGAAGACGGTATCGGTGATCTCGATGACAAAATGCTTGCCTACCTTGTGCTTGTTGATCACCGCGCCAACCGCGAGTGCGATCCGCGCAGCGCCCCGGAGGGGATTGCGCTTGCGAGCGACCGCGATCTGGATACGGGAGAGGTCACGTTCGGTGGCGGCCAGCAGATCCTCCCGCTTGCGGGCGCGCTCGACGGCGAGATCGGGATTACGGCAAACGATCAGGCGCTCACCCGGAAATTCGGGCGCCGTGATACTGGCCAAGTCGCGCTGATCGAACAGCGAGAGTTGCAAAGCGCCGGTTTCCATCAACGCCTTGATTGCCGGCGCGCGCAGTGCCGTGATCCAGTCGAAGCCTGCCGATTTAACGTCATTGGTGATGCGTGCTTGGGTGATCATGCCACGGTCACCGACCATGACCACGTGGTCGAGATGGAACCGCCGCTTCAGCTTTTCGATCTGATTGGCAAGCGTAATCGGATCGGCGGTATCGCCCTCAAACACCTCGATGGCGATCGGACAGCCATCGGGAGCGCAGAGTAGGCCGTATATGATTTGCAGCGTGCCCTTCTTGCCGTCGCGGCTGTAGCCACGCTGGGCGAGCGGGCAGCAGCGGCCTTCCATGTAGCTTGACGAGACATCATATAACACCAGTGTGCCATCGCTGAGATGGCGCTTGGCTAAGGCTGTCTCGATGGCAGGCTGGCGTTCCAGCAGCCAGTCCAGTGCGGCATAGAGTTCGTCCTCGTCGACCTCACCGAGGCCAAGCATTTCGCCAAGGCTCGATGCAGCCGTGGCGGAGGAAAGTGCACGAGCGGTGGCGAGCTTGGATGCCGGCTCGATAATGCGCCCGATCATCAGCGCGAGGGCAAGATCACGGTATCGCTCGCGATCGCCGAGCATCCGATCAAGCCCTATCTTGCGGGCAGTCCCGAGCGCTGCTGCAACGTGCCCGTGCGGCAGACTGCGGGTGATGGTGAACGCATCCCGCTCGGCCGGAATGACAACGCCGCCTTTGAGAACACCGCGCAGGCCTTCAACGTGCTCGGCGGGCCAATCGGAGAGGTTGCAGATCGTGCGCTTACGGACCTTGCCATCCTGGCGGTAACTCTCGCGCAGCAGAATGGCGGGAGGCGAGTTCCGATTCGGAACAGCTTCGATATACATGGCAACGCATTGGCACAACACCGCCGCGAGTACAAGTCCAAATTTCCGGATTACATGGCTACGTTTGGGACCAGTCTCGTGCTTCTGTCCCTACTGTTCCTGCCACTTCACACTCTCCGAAAGAAGGAAGTTCGGTTTAGATACCGGCTGGTCCGATGCCGGACCTCCGGCAGGACCGCGCGTTTCGCCACTCCGTAATTCCGCAGGCCATCGGTGATCAGGCGCCGCGGTTTGTACCTGCAGCCCGCGGAGTAGGCGCTTGAAGAAGCGTTTGGCGGCAGCGGCGTTTCTACGATTCTGCACCAGAATGTCGAGCACGACGCCGTGCTGGTCGACCGCACGCCAGAGATAGTGCCGCTCGCCGTTGATCCGGAGGAACACCTCGTCGAGGTGCCAGGTATCGCCTGGTCGCGGCCGCCGCCGGCGCAGCTTATCGGCGAAGCTCCGGCCGAATTTCAGGCACCAGCGCCGGACGCTCTCGTAGGAGACGATCACGCCCCGTTCGGCCAGCAGCAGCTCAACATCCCGCAAACTCAGGCTGAACACATAGTAGAGCCACACAGCGTGGGCGATGATCTCGGCGGGGAAGCGGTGCCCGCGGTGCGGGTCGGGTGACTGGCTCATCTCGCCAGCCTGGCTCAGCCAGGTCGTTCCGGCCAGTGCCCATCAAGGTGACAATGCCGGGAGGAATAATACAATGCGCGCGCGATCCCACCTCTCGGACCGAAACGCCAAAGGGGTGCAGGACAATGAACACGTTTAGCCGCTCGGCCGAATTGTTTTTTTTCAAACTGCCTGAGATGCAGTCTTACCACAGCAGATGGGACGACGCCGACTATGAGCCGGTCGTGCCGAATCGGAGCAAGAGCTGGCTGGCTCGCGCGGTCGCTGATGTGAGGGTCCGGTGGGACCAGATGAAGGAGCGTCGGCGGGTGATCCGCGAACTCGAAGCCATGTCCGATCGTGAGCTAACAGATCTTGGGATTAGCCGTTACGATATTCCGAGAGTGTTCGATCCGAAGTTCACCGCAGAACGCGCTTTCTAACTGAAAGCAAAGAGGAGAGTTTTATGCGTCACCTTATCGCGGCTATCTCTGTGGCATTTGCTCTGATGTCCGGCGCGTCTGCGTTTGCGGCCGACAACGGATGGGGTATGCATCGAATGGTTACGGTCAGTATCACGTGAGCAACCAGTAACGCAACGCCTAGTCAGGAACCTTCAAGCAACCCGGCCGCCACGTGCGGCTGGGTTTTTTGTTTGGCCGAACCGCAGCTCCGGACCCAAATTATACGAAAGTATTCTTACCGTCATGCCAAATGCTACAGTTGCTCCAAGTACGATACGCTCCATCTTTCCCGATGCCAGGCAGACTTTGACGCCGAACCTCCCTCTCCTGGCCGAGGCCCAGCACTGATGTAGCCCTGGTGCCGGGCCCGCCTTTCCATGCCATAGAACTCTCCAGGACCAACCGGGCCATTCCTAGTGGAATGGGAGACAAGCAGATGACCCCAGAACTGAAGGCACGAGCCATCAATGTAGCCCTGAAGGCGATCATGGCGCAGATGGCGCGGATGACTGGCGGACTGCCATGAGTCAACTCCTCGCCTGTGCGGGGATTGCAGCGGCAGTGCTCACGTTGGCGGGATGCGCCAACCCTCCCGTTCAGTATTACGCGCATGCGGCCCCAGTGGGTTAAACCTATTCCGAGACCTTCGGATACATCCACGGCCCTTGCGCGCCCGATGGTGTCTATGTGGGGACGGGACTGACACCGTCGTCACCGATGGGTGTGCAGCCCTACGTCATACCGCCGCCAGCGCCCTCGTCTCGGAAATCCCAGCAGCAAACTCAACCTCTGCCGCCTCAAAGTTTGCCGGATCGTGGCGCAGCGGTCTTTGGACCGGGTGGCATTGCCGGGACGGTTGCGTCCAATAACGGCAGTCTGTTTCAACTCGGCGAGCTTGGCGTCGAGCTGCTGCAGACGTTCGTTCTGCCGCGGCTGGGGCGCGCCGAATTTCTGCAGAGTCCGCTGCGTCTCGACCGCGTCGAAGCTTGCGTGATGGCGGGCATGCTCACGAGCGGCCGAGTCCTGACATGCCCGACGAAAATCCGCTGCGGACATGCTCTTTATTTCTTCCGCGGTGGGCGGAGTTTTGAAGTACATTTCGACTCTCCATTGGTGAAAGCGCTTGCGCCCCTTGTCCTCATATCATTACGCATGGCTGGATTTGCCCATGCCCGATGCTTTGCTGATTTTGGGGAGCTCTCGGGGGAGGGAGGAGCGCCGTCGCGGTCGCGCGCTTGGTTCGATCGTCAGGAGCCACGCAACCCAAAAACTAAAAGAGCAGCAGTCGGGCCGCCAAGTCATCAGCGCGCCCGTTCCCCGCCACTTTCGGGGCGTCTAACCCGGAGCCCAGGACAACCATCCGGGCGTGCCACGGCCGAAACTGGTCCAGCCCCAGCGCCGCCGTTAACAGGGCGGGGCGAATTCAGGTTCTAGATTGTTGGAAAAGGACCCCGTGGCCAACAGGCCATGCCGGTAGCCGGACAAAAACAGGAAAACTCGCGGCGAACAACAACAATCGCCCTCGGCCACTCTTTCCACCCCCTCCGTGTGGCATGGAAGCACATTTGTCCCGGTTAGGAGCATTTTCCGGGAAGGACTCAATACCCGCGGAAGCTGCGCATTCTGATCCGGTCAGGCCGGGTTAAAAACAACACCTGTCAGGACAAGGGGCAAGCAGACGATGTAGCTGAGCCACGGCAATAGCCACGCCCATCTCCTCGCCCGCTTGCGCCGAGACGGGCCGGAGATTGCGGATCAATTGCAGTAGCAATATTCGCTGCCCGGTTTGCGGCGACAGTCGTGCTTGCCTCGCATGCGGTTGGCCGCTTGACAGCGAACCACGCAAGACCTGTAGTGTAATCCGTTGTGTAAATGCCAGAGACGAAGCCCAACGGCTAAACGTTGCTCGAACATTGGGAGGATCCTTAGTGTCCGTCCGGGAACAAATTGAGTTCTTCAGAATCGGTTAGCGGATTGCCCTTGAACTTGTGGAATCGGCTGTGATTCCCTTCCCCGGAAGATCAATTCGGGGGACTGGATGTGGACCAAGGAGAACCGCGCGCGGTATGACCGCAGTCAACTGCGCTACGAGAGCGATCTGACGGATGCCGAATGGGCTGAAGTGAAACCACTGATCCCGCCCGCCAAACCAGGCGGCAACAAGCGCACTGTCGAGATTCGCCAGGTGTTGAACGGGCTGATGTATATACTGAGCACCGGTTGCCAGTGGCGCGCTATTCCCAAGGATCTGCCACCGCGAAGTACGGTGCACGACTACCTTGAACGATGGACCTGGGACGGCACGCTGGAGCGGATCCATCACCTGCTCTATGTGAAATGCCGCGAGCAGGCCTCGCGAGAGGCCAGCCCAACCGCCGCGGTGATTGATGCGCAGAGCGTGAAGAGCGCCGAAAAAGGGGGGCCTCGATCGACCCACACGGCTACGATGCGGGCAAGAAGATCAAGGGCAAGAAACGCCACGTGCTGGTCGATACCCAGGGTCTGCTGCTACAGGCCATCGTGATTGCGGCGGATATTCAAGACCGTGACGGCGGCGCAATGCTGCTGGCCACGCTGTTTGGGCTGTTCCCGTTCCTTCTGAAACTCTATGCCGACGGCGGCTATCAGGGACAGCAATTCCAGGCGGCGCTGAAACGTGTCGTGTCGAAGGCGGAGGTGGCGATCGTCAAACGATCTGACCACATGAGCGGCTTCATGGTTCTGCCCAAGCGATGGGTGGTCGAACGCAGTCTGGCATGGCTCAATCGCTGTCGCCGATTGGCCAAGGACTGGGAGGACCTCAACGTGAAGGCGCGCGCCTTCCTGCTGCTAGCCTCAATCAGCCTGATGGTCCGAAGGCTGTGCAGGAACTAGCAATGTTCCCGGACAGACTCACATGGGGTGTTCTTCGTCAAGGCTTATCTACGGCGCATGTATTTTTCTCCTTGCAGCGGATCCAAGGCTCGAGCCCGCTTTGCTATGCGGCAGGCGATCACCGCATCCACTCACATTCGGTCGGGCACCAGGGCCCGCACCACGATCCCTCATTCTTTGAGGAGACTGGGCTCAGGAAGGTGGGATCCATCTCTTTGAGACGGCCTGTTGCAGCCACGTCTGTCCACGATCGCCACCTGCCTGGATCCGGCAGGCCGACCTTGGGACCGACCCGCGGATTGGGTTGATTCAACTATTGGCCTCGGGCCTCCAATACCTTGAGATCGGCACCCAGCGGTACTACGCCTTCAGTCACGTAACGCCAGAGCGCCACGAGCAATTTGCGCGCCAGTGCGACGACAGCGATGCGACGCATTTTGCCGCGCTTGTCACCAACACGCTCGTAGAACCATCGGCTCAGCGCGCTGCCAGGTTGGTGTCGCAGCCACAGCCATGCTAGTTGGATCATGGTTTTGCGCAAGCGAGCATTGCCCGCTTTTGAGATGCCTTGCTCGACGTCTATCCCGCCGCTCTTCCAGGGGCTTGGCGTCAAACCCGAGTACGCCGCCAACTCCCTTCGATTGCGGAAATCACGATAGAACGCTTCCAACGACAGCACGGAAGCGAATTCCGGTCCAATACCGCGAAGGCGCAATAGTTGGCTGCCGTACGATGCAACTGGCGTGGGCTTTACCTTCGGGTCTTGCAGAAGTTTCTCAGCTGCTGATCGCGTCGGCTGCAGAGCTAGGTCTCGCTCGGCCTCGATCTCTCGGAGCTGCGTGATCACCAATTCCAGGCGCTCGATCTCCCGAATGAGCTCCGTTTTCAACCGCGGCGGCAACGGTTGGCCACTCCAACAACGGAGTTCCTCGAGGTGATCGCGGCGGTCCTTGCGCATCGGTTCGAAGTCGAACACGCCCTGCGTGGCCAGCAGCCCTTTGATCCGGTTTACGTGTCGGACCCGTTCCGTAACCAGCGTTCCGCGTTCGCGTGTCAGCCGCCGCTCATCCTCCTCTGCCCGGCTTGGTGGTCGCACCATCGAACAAACTTGCCGTTCTCCGCGCGCCCAACTCATCAGCGAGCGCAGTAGCTTCTCGGCATCGACCCGGTCGGTCTTGACCCGTCGGCTGCGCCGGTCCACCGCGATGGATGCGGCATCAACAACGTGGCTTTCCACGCCACTGGCTCCCAGTAGGCGGTGCACCCAGAAGCCATCAAGCCCAGCCTCGTAGATCGAGATGATCTTCGCCGGTCCTCCACACCGCCGTTCAGCTTCCGCTCTCAGACGCGACAAGAGGTTCAACAACGCCGTGCTGTCGCCGGCGTCAATTCGGTACTTGCTGATCTTGTCGCTGTGCGGGACGCTGACGGCAAGCAACCAGCTTGACCGGCTCAATTCCAGAGCCACAAACAACGAGATATCGTACTCTTGTGCGGTGGTCGTCGGGTGCAGGACGCGGGCGGTGCCATGCATCGGTCAATCTCCATCGGAAGGAATAGCAACCTCGGATCATCCCCGGCTGCCATCCACCCGCATAGACCACATGTTCGCCTGAGACAGGAGGTGACCCGTCTCACAGTATGCAGGTTAAACGAGGGTTGCATCGGGTGGTCCGGTGCGGAGCCTCATGCCTAGGGGAGACGGGCCGTGGAAAAGTCTATCACATTTGTTGGTTTGGATGTGCACAAAGATACCATAGTGGTCGCGCTTGGCGAGGCGGGCGAGCGGAAGGAAGTGCGCGAGTATGGTACGATCGCGAACACAACGGCTGTACTGCCCGCGGTCGCTGAGACATCTGGCTGAAGCCTATGCGGCGAGAGCCACGGGTTCAAGTTGCTGCCGACGAAAGGCGGCTGGCGGGATGAACCCGTGTCGCTCGATGAGCCAGATGGTGTTGTAGGTGTCGCGGAATTCGAGCAGCGCCTGGCGCAATTGCTCGATGGTTTCGAAAGTACGCACCCATAAGAGGTTTTCCTTCAAGGTGCGGATGAAACGTTCGGCGCAGCCATTGCCTTCCGGGGCACGCACGAAGGCGGGTGAGCTTTCGATGCCGAGAAAGGCGAGCTCGTTCTGGAAGGCGTCGGACAGATATTGCGATCCGTGATCATGCCGCACGGCAAGGCCGCGAGCGAGGCCTTTGCCGAAGCCGCCGAAATGCTCACGAACGCCCTGGCGGATCGGTTCGAGCGCCTCGAAGCGGGTGGCACGAGCGGCGGCATGGATCCCGACGCACTCGGCCGAGCAGTGATCGACGGCGACGAACACCGCGGCCTGCCCCTCGCTGGTGATCGTGGTCGTGAGATCAGTGCCCCACATAGTATCGAGGGCTTCCGGGATGATGGTTCCGTCGTGGTTACGCGGCCCGCGTGGTGCGCCGACACGGGCTGGGGCGAGGAGGTTATATTCACGCATCAGACGCAGCACGCGCCGCCGCGAAGTCCGGATCCCGGCGGTCCGCAGCCGCGCCCAGACCTTGCGATGCCCCTCGCCATGGAACGGGCTGGCGGCGAGGACGGCGCGGATGTGCTCCAGCAGCGCCGCATCGGCCATCGGCCCGACCGGCCCCGAACGCTGCGGCGCGGAGGCCTGTTGCGGGACCCGGTGGCGATAAACGGTGGCACGCGGCACCCGCCAAGTCCGACACACCAAGGCGAGGCCGTACGGCTTGCCGCTCAGCGGGGAGATGGTGCGGCTCATGGCCTCGGCCTCCGCCGGACCAAAGGGCGATTAGCCTCCAACGCGGCGATCTTCTCGTGCAGCAGCTCGCGTTCGATCATGACTTCGCCGAGTTTGACCTTGAGGCGCTGGCTCTCCAGCTCCTCGCCATCGCCGGGCCGGCTCGCCAACACGGCTTCTCCCGCCGCCAGAAAGGCATCACGCCAGCTCGTCAGGGTGGCGGCGGTCACGCCGAGCGAGCGGGATACCGTCTCGAGATCCTCACCGCGCAGCAGCCGCAGCACCGCCGCGGTCTTGCGTTGCCGCGACATCCGCCCGCCCCGGCCGGGCCCGGCAACGTCGCTCTCTTGCACTCGCCCGCCAACGTCCGGCCGCTCTGTCCTGACTTGCTTCACCGATCATCCCTCCTGCGGATGCCGTCCGCTTACAGGATGTCTCACTCAACTGTGGAGCGGGGGACGGCTGCCCTCCACAAACTGACCTCCACGCTGGCTCGAGGCAAGGCCGAGCTGCGATTTTGCTATGAGGCGGGACCATGTGGCTACGGTATTCAGCGGCAACTGAGCGCGGCAGGACATGAATGCATAGTTGTTGCGCCGTCACTCATCCCCCGCAAACCCGGAGAGCGCATCAAGACGGACCGGCGCGACGCGGCCAAACTCGCTAAATCGCACCGGGCCGGCGACCTGACCCCGGTCTGGGTTCCCGATCCGGCGCACGAAGCCATCCGTGACCTGGTGCGCCTGCGCACAGCCGCCATGCAGTCGCTGCGCCGAGCTCGTCAACAGCTGTCAGGGTTTCTTCTGCGCCACGGCTATCACTATCGCGGCCGATCAACGTGGACGCAAGCTCACCGGCGCTGGTTAGCAGGACTGAAATTCGAACAACCGGTGCACTACATTGTCGTGGAAGACTGCCTCGCCGCTATTGAAGGTGCGACGGCGCGGCTCCACCGTCTGGAACGAGATATCGAGGCGACGCTGCCAACTTGGTCATTGTCGCCACTGGTGGAGGCGCTGCAATCGCTGCGCGGCGTTGGGCTGGTGGCCGCGGCAACACTGGCTGCCGAACTCGGCGACATTACGCGGTTTGACAATCCACGTCAGCTCATGGCGTATCTCGGGCTGACACCATCCGAGAACTCAAGTGGTCGCAGGCGACGCCAGGGTGAGATCACCAAGGCGGGAAACGGCGCCGCGCGACGGACACTGATCGAGGCAGCATGGTCCTATCGGCATCCGGCGCGGGTCAGTCGGACGTTGCTTCTGAGGCAAGAGGGACTGCCCAGAGCAATCCGCGATACCGCATGGAAGGCGCAAGAACGCCTGTGTCGGCGATATCGCAAGCTGCTATGGGCACGTAAGTTACCAACTGTCGCAGCAACAGCGATCGCGCGCGAACTGGCAGGCTTCGTCTGGGCAATCGCCCGAGAAATATAGATAGGGCTTCTGCTTGCACCCTGGCCCCACCAACCCGAAAAGGAGACCCGCAAAGAGCGACACACCCAAAGCTCGGCAAGGCTGGGGGCACGGTCACGGCCAGGAGAACCCTCGTAAGATTCTACAGCCGGACTCCCGATGCTGGTCCATAGACCGAGGCAGCTCCGCGACGAATCAGTGGTCCGGCGGTAACCAACCCGCGCATCAGAGCTTGATCAACCGTCGTTTTGATGATCGTGCCTCCTGCCCTGCCAGCGGCGGCCATGCTGAACGGCCTGAAAAAATCAGGCAAAGAATTTTCTGTGCCTGCAGCTTGACCCGGCGAACATAAGAGAATCTCTCAGAGATGTTCCCGAGCCGCCGGGCTTTGCCTCATCAAAATGTTCCCGGTGCCTCATTGCGCGGCTCCCGCTGCCGCAGCCATCGCTCCCGTTGCCTCACTACGTGCTGCCGGGAAGATCATCCCGTGCGCCAACTCGCGCCGCCATACCGTGGCGTGGCAGATGCGGAGCCGAGGCCAATCGTCGGATTGCGGGCATTGTTCGGCCGGCAGGACCACGACAAAGCCGGTGCGATAGGAAAACCCCCATCGGGCGAGAGCGTCGTGGCCAGCCGGGACTTCGTTCGGCCACACCCACAGGAACACGACGCAGTCTTTGGCTGCTGGTAGGCTGGAAAGCGTCAAGTCGTCAGTGAGGATGACGCCGTAGTGCGGCGCGCAACTGAGACGGTTGAGGCTAACGACGCGATCGCCCCATGCGCGCTCGCGCTCCACCCGCCGGGCTTGGTGTTCCAGGGTCCAGGCGCTTGGGCTCACAACTCGCCATTGTAGAATTCCGACTGCGCAAAATCCTCATCTGCGACTTGAGCAGCCGGACTAGCCGAGTCATCAATCATGACCGTGCAGGCGATATGCCCGCAACTGCATACGGCAGTGCAGCACCAATATCGGCTCACGGTTGCCGTCCCTTGCGGCTGGGCGGCGGAGGAGCCGGATGCTCGCGCAGCGCCTCTTGGATCAGCCACCAAATCGCCTGTTGGCAAGTCGGTATGCCCGGCTGCCGCTGCCGCCAGCGGTCAATCGCCAATAGCAATTCATCTGGCAGCCTAAGGGACAAGGCCGCTTCCATAGGCTTCTTCACCATCCCGGCAGCATATTCCGATTCTCTTAAAATAGCTAGAATTTTGTCTCTAAGCACCCCCTTGCATTCGAGATATCGGTGTATTACATAGGGATCGTCCCTACGGAATCAAGCCTTCTGCAGCGCTGGGAGACAAAAATGGACGAGTTCAAGAATTACACCAGCCCGGCCTACGAAATCCTCAAAGCCGCGTGGCAGGCAGCGTGAGGAGGACAGGGCGGTATTTGCTTATAAGTTCTCCCCATCCAGCGCCACCGATACGCCATCGCCGCACGTGTGGGAGTTACTGAACGGGGTGCATCTAAACCATGTCGCTAGCCCGCTGGAATGGCGCTCGCACGCCGTGATTCGCGAGACCGCGAGGCTGCTGTTTATCTTGGATGGTAATGGCCCAGGATGGATAAGGAAGGCGGTGCTCAATTCCGGGCGCTGGTTTAGCGATGCCGCTAAGGACTGGATCGACCGCAACCCTGACGCGGTGGCCGCGGCCCGCGCGGCGGAGCCGAACCACACGGTATCGTGGGTCGTGAGTCGCTGTGTCACTGCCGCGCTGTCTGCACCGAAACAGGAGGGGAAACTATGACCATCGGGATCCTGAAGGCACTGGCGGTTGCCAGCGCACTGCTCTGCTTGCACCTGATGCTGCTTAGCAGCAGCGCTTTTGCCGCCGTGAACTAGAGGAGAAGCGAGCATGATCCAAACCATCGTCGTCATTACCGTCGCGCTCGCAGCGTCGCTGGTGTTGGCCAACCTGTTGGTGCTCGGCGCCAGCGCAATCCCCGGAGTGTAGGCGATGTCCGAACTACACTACGTCGGCTATACCGGCCCGACTGACGCGACGTGTCATGTTGCCGATCTGATTGCCGCAGCCGGCGGTGTCCTGGTTGACGTGGAGGACATGGGCGAGCGCCAGCGTGTCCAATACCTGGCGGACGAGGCTTGTTGCCTGCAAGTGCGCAGGGCATGCCGCTGGCTGGGGCACTGCGGGGAGCTGGAGTTCGACGAGCCGGGGCAACTCTGTTTGGAGCTGTGAGATGAGCAACTATAAGTGGGACACCACCGGGAACCACGTGCGGAGATACAGATGGATCGGCGCTGGCGCCCGGGAGAACTGGTATATCGATCCATCTACGGGGCAGTGGGTGGATCAACTGACCAGGGAGCATTTTCAGGATTTCGGTCGCCTCAAGCGTCTTCCTTTCCTCTATAACGTAGGCATCAACGACGACGGCAGCCTGCACAATCCAAATGGATACCCCGAAGACTTGGTGCGCGCGGCTGTGCTGGCAGTTCCGCCGCGTCCCGCGAAGTATTATCGCGACGTGGAGTATCCTCTCACTGAAGACCTACTAGCCTCCGATGACCCCGCACTAAACAACTGTCATTCCATAAGAATATCCAAGCGCTACATGAGAGAAGGGCGCGCTCCCCTCGACAAAATTAGGCTCTGCAACATTGGCACCAACAGAGACGGGACTCTATTTAACCCGAACCGCTACCCTGAAGGGCTTGTCCGTGCCGCTATGGTCTATCGGCAAAAGGAAATTGCCGCACAACAGGCGGCCACCCGCAAGAGCCGGCACGAAAAGAAGGTATACGAGATCGTCGAAGGCTTGCGACTGGGCAAGAAATACGGCCCGGCAGACCGTTGTGTTTGCTGCAAAAAGGATCTGACCGACGAGCCGAGCGTTGCGCGCGGCATCGGCCCTGAATGCTGGCAGGACATTCTGCAGCGCCTTGAGCGCCGTCAGGCGGAGATCGCCGGACCGCCGTTGCGGCAAGAAGCATCCGAGGTGCGCGTTCAGCACTCAGACGCCGCCGCCGAGAAGCGGTTCATGGATTGGCTCGATCATTGAGGGAAACAACAAGTGCGCAAGCCTAAGCCGAAGAAACCGCTACCCGACGGCCGCTACACGTGGATTGTCTGGTGGGTCGATGCTAAGGACATCACGAACAGCACGGGGCCTGTATTTGCCAAGACGGCCGCGGAAGCCGTCGAGCGGGCGAAACAGGACGCGGCGGATCAGGAGCTCCTCGACGGAACCCGAGACTGGAGGGCGGAGTGATGCCCCAACGAACCGTCTTAGCCGTGATGGACCGGCCGAGCGTCCTGGCCTTCATCGCCGAGATCGCCGCCATCGCCGCGCAGCACCACGTGCCGCCCGATGCGGTGGCTGCCGTCGTCCGCGCCACCGTCGGCCTGTGCAAGCGCGCGTCGCCGCAGATGGCGCTCACGAACGAGGACGTGGAGAGCATATGCGCTGCGATACGGGAACGGATCCCGCAATGAATAGCTCCGGCTTTCTGCTCCTAATCGGCCTGCTCGTCGGCTCATTCGCGCCGAGCCCGCCGCGACAGGCCAATCCGTGTAATCTACAGCACACATACTGCTGGACTGCCGGCAATACGCTAAGGTGCAATAGTTACTGATATGGTCTATTCGCGACTAACGGGATATCCACCTATCGCCGATCAGATGCGAAACCAACGACGCTGCCCGACGGGTGCGACTTATCTCGCGCCCGAACCGCCGCCACTGCCGCGCGCGCCGCCAGTGCTTACGCCCACTGCACGCTTGTTGGAACGCCTAAAGCAGCACGATGGCGACCAAATCCTGCTCTCGGATCTTGCAGCCGATGCCGACGTCACCTGCACGGTGATCCGCGAGCGTCTCAGGATGCTCGAAACCGCCCAGCATATCCGCATTCTCGCCAACGCCGGCGGCTTCACCGCGCTCGTCGTCGGCGACAACAAAATCCGGCTCGTCCCGCCGCGTCGTCATCGGAAGACGGAGCGCACGGGCTCGTGAGAACTCGCGCCACCTAAACTCGGGTTATACCCAATCCAGCGCGCCCTGCACCGGACGGCAATCCTGCCGTCCAAACGCGAAAGCGGGCACGCTATGACCGCCAACCTCACATTCAGCACAGACACGACCGAGACGCTCACCGGCACGAGCTACAGCATCACCGAGACTGCGGCCAATACGGCGCCCTACGTGGCGCTGACTTTCGCGCTGCCGGTCACACTGACCAGCGATACCGTAACCGGCCTCGCTGACAGCAACAAAATCACCGATCAGGCCGACACGTTCTCCGTCATGACGCTGCGCGCCGCAGCATTCATACCAAGCCTCACTGACGGCAACTCCTCGGGGGGATTCCCCGGCGCGGGCGTGATTTGCTTCAAGGCTGGTGAACGGAGGAGGTTCGCCATGCCGATCCCACTGAGGTCGGATTTCGACGCGGTGCAGCTGCGCCGCATAGCCCGTGAGAGCGAGGATGCCAAACAGGTGCGGCGGCTCTTGGCGCTGGCGGCGATCTATGATGGAGCCAGCCGGACACAAGCGGCCGAGATCGGTGGCGTGACCCTGCAGGTCGTGCGCGATTGGGTGCTCAGGTTGAACGCGCTCGGCCCCGACGGGCTGATCGACCGCAAGGCACCCGGACAGCGGTCGCGGCTCGACGACCGGCACCGTGCCACGCTGGCAGCAATGGTTGAAGACGGGCCAATCCCAGCGGTGCATGGCGTGGTCCGCTGGCGCATCATCGATCTGTGCCAGTGGGTCTGGGACGAGTTCGAGATTAGTGTGTCGAAGCAGACGCTCAGCCGCGAGCTGCGGGCTATGGGGTATCGCAAGCTATCGGCGCGCCCGCGCCATCATGCGCAGCCGGAAGGCGCGATCGAGGCATTTAAAAAACTGGCCCGAGGTGCTGGAAACTATCGCGCAGCGCCGCGGCCTCGATCCCCGCGACATAGAAGTCTGGTTCGGTGACGAGGCCAGGGTGGGCCAGAAGAACAAGATCACCCGACGCTGGGCGCGGCGCGGCAGCCGTCCTGCTGCTCCCTCTGACCAACGCACCGCCTCCACCTACATCTTCGGTGCGATCTGCCCCAAGGAGGGCAAGGCCGTCGGGTTGATCCTGCCCTGGTGCAACACGGCAATGATGAACCTGCATCTCGCCGCGATCTCCGCCGATGTCGCTCCTGGACGCCACGCGGCGCTGTTGCTCGACCAGGCCGGATGGCACCTGTCAACCAAACTCGCGCTGCCGGATAACATCACCATTGTGCCGCTGCCGCCGAAATGCCCCGAGCTAAACGCCCAGGAGAACGTTTGGCAGTTCATGCGCGATAACTGGCTCTCCAACCGCGTGTTCGACACTATTGATGCCCTTCTCGATCACTGCTGCGACGCTTGGAACAAGTTGGAGGCTCAGCCGTGGACCATCATGTCACTGGGCTTACGCGATTGGATCCACCGGTTTTGATCAGTGAGTTCTTGGTATTAGTCAGAATTCCAGCGGCTCCTTCCAGGGCTCCGTTCTTAACAACGATGGCAATTTCACCCTCACCAACAGTTTCGTCAATATCGACACTACCGTCCTCGGCGGCAGCGGCGTGTTCTTCATTAACAACAACTCGCAGATGGATCTGCAAGGCATGGTCGGCGGCGGCCAGCGCTTTGAGTTAGGCTCGCAGTCCGATCTCGCTATCAGCAACCCAAACACCTTCTTCGGCCATATCGATGCCGATGCCGCCGCCGGCGGGCTGAATGTCCTGGCGGAGAACGTCTCCGCCACCGCCTTCAGTTTCAACGGTTCCGAACTCGTTTTGTATAACGGCAATACGCCTGTAGACCGGCTGTCTTTGACCGACGACACCGGCCGAGGCTTTGCGGCATTCGGCGGGATGCTATCGCCAGACGGGGTCCATACCGTCCCGGTGGTGGATGTAACGACGGTTGGCGGCCGTCCGCCATTCTTGCCGAGCTTTCCGCTGCAGCACCTCGGCTAGGCCGCCGTCGGCTCGCGCCAGTCCGGCCCGGCCAGTTTGCCCAAGTTGCAATCGCAACAAAGCACCGCTAAGTTCGCTTTGTCATACCGCCTCCGCCAACCTTCGGCCATGGCTAGAGGAATGCGATGATCGACATGCAGCGGACCACCGCTCTCCTCAGCCGTCCGGTTGCACAGCTCGCACCGCGGTATCCCATCCGGCTGCCGGAGCGCTGCCTCCCGCAGCACGCTGTAGCGTATCCGGCGCCAACCGAGCGACGAACGAAACGCGGCCTTGGCTTTTGCATTGCGCGCAGCCCGCGCCGCCAGCGCCTGCTCCGCCGCCTCGACAGCCGCTACCGCCTCAAATATCGTCGCCATTACAGAAAAGGGGCGCCATTACAGCGCCCCCCTTTCTCCGGCTATGCGGCCTCGCCGCGACTCGCCACACCGCAACGCGCCATGCCGCAACGCGCCATGCCGCAACGCGCCCAGCCGCAACTCAACTCGCCATACCCGAGCGCGCCATGACCGCCATACCTTACCGCGACCTTGAGCGTTATCGCCCGCCAGTGCCATCTGCTCTGGCTCCGCCTTGCCGTCAATGACGACCGCGCCGCCTGCGATCATAACACGCTTCATCAATCCGCGCCAAACGTCAGCACCTCCGTCATGTCCGACAGCATCATCCGATTCTCCCGAGCTAACGTGTTCAACAGCGCCATCCTGTCCCGACGAGCGCTCTGGATGCGCTTCGATGCATAGGCCACCCGCTCCAAGCGATAGCCGACGGCGCGCCACAGATCGCGGATAATCTCGGCACACAGCACCTGCTCGCCCTTAGCGCTATCCACCCAATTCGATACCAGCACCGTGCATCGTCGTGCCTCGGCCTCGGCACAGCCCCGCGCCACCCGCCGCATGGCTTCCGTCCACTCCTCGATGTCGGTCAAGTTCGCAATGTCCTCGGCCTTCGACGAGTATTGCCCGCCGCACATGCCGAAATAGGGAATGTCCATGACAACATAGTCCGGACGACGGGAAACCGGCGGAAACCCGCGCGTCATGTCCCATTGCCCGATCAGCGCCGCATACCGGCCGCGCGGCGTGAGATCGAACATCCGCAGCTCAATGTCCCACGGCTGCGGCAGTCCCTTGGTCCATAGCGCGCGGTCCTCGTAGACGTGCTGGATCATCCCCGACCCAGCCATCGGCGCCACCACGAGATCACCGCTCCGAGCCCAATAATACAGGCAGTTCGCATACAGGTCGCCCGGGATGTAGCCGTATCCATCAGCCCCCTCGTCGAGCTTGGGATACAGGATTTCCTTCGGGTTGAAGTTCCAGCTGTCGTCCGGCTTGATTACCGACGAGAACCGCCCCTTCGCCGCCAGCACCTTCTCCCGCAGCGACCGCCGATGGTCCCGCTGCTTCGCCAGCTTCCGCGTCGCCGTCCGACGCGAACACCGCTTCTGTTTCATAGTCCGAGCTATCGCCGGATTCTTCGGCCTTCCTCGCCTCCGCTTTTTGGGCCACAGAACTGGCCCCTTATTAGCCGGCTCCTCCCCGAATGGCAGCAACAGATCGCCAGTCAGTTTCGCCGTCTTCGCATCCCGTAGCTTCATGCTCCGGACGGTAGTCCGGCTCCATCAGCCGGTCAAGCAGCCCTCGCGCCCCCGCGCACATCACCCTCACGCGTCAACGCCAGGCAAATTCCAACCAAACCGCTCACCCTCAACGGATCCGCGCTCGTATCCCCACTCCTGAATTCCAACCCACCAGCCAGCGGCGACTGTTGCATCTTAACCAACGTCTCCGCCGTCAGCTTCACCCGCTCGCCTATCACGTGCTCACTCGCCAACGCCGCAGTCCGCTCCAAATCCTTCAGCAGCTCCTTCGGAACCACCTGCACCGTCACATCCCAAACCCTATCCCCATTCCGCCAGCGCCCCAAAACATGGTCCGCGATCTCCAACTCCGCCGGCTCCCGACGCGGCTCTTCCACAAACACACTTAACACCCGCCGTCTCGCCCGACATTGCTCCCCTAGCTCCGCACCGCGCGCATACACCCGCAGCCACCACCCTACCGACAGCAGCCCCACCTCAAAATCCAGCACCGTAACCGGAACCCCGTAATGCTGGCTCCGTGCAAACCATACGACACCCGCCGTCCCGTCCTCGCCCACAATCGCCACCGCATACACCTGGTCACACACCGGCGACATCACCACACCACGGCCGTCCGACAGCATCCTGTCCAATCGCACCATCCGCGGTCTTCTATCGACCGCACACATCACCAACGCGCCGGCAGTTGCATTTGCAACATCGTCGTGCGTGCCAATCGGATGCGACACCCGGTCCCGCCCCGACGACGCAGCACGCCGTTCCAGCGCCGCAAATTGGTGCACCATCCGGCTGTTCTCGATCAGCCGCGCCCGACCCGTGTTAAACAGCAGCGCCGCTTCAACATATGTTGCCGACCGGTCCCGCTTCACTCTCTCGTATCGTATCCCCTCCTGCTCAACCAGCGACGTCAGTATGTTCGCCGCGAAGTCATCCCCCATAATCACACTAATCCGATACTGCCGCGCCAACGCCGCCGTGCCCCTCACCGCATTGATCGGATTAAACGGGCTCCGCGTCTCCTGGATCGCATCGATATACACCAGATCGCCCTCAGCATGCGCCACCACCGCCACGAAGCTGTCGCCGCGCCCACCACTCGCATCCACGAACATGCTATACTCGACCCCACCACGCGGCGGACGAGCCGTCACGCCTAAATCTATACAGCTCTCCACCACATCGCGGCTCAGAAAGTCTGATAAATCAGACCGCCATTCAGCACCAAATTCCGCCGCCGCCGCCTCCGCATCCTCCTCATACCGCCGGGCAATCACCTTCTCCGGCAATGTCGGATTCAACGTGCGCGACGGCGCCTGGATCACCAACACATCAGGATCATCCTTGCCGAAACTCGCCCGCCACTTCTCAAATAACAACCCACGCCGCTGGTGAGGGCTGCTGATCCCGATAATCATCGCGTCCGGCAGCGATAGCGTGGATCCAACAATCGCGTTGTATACTTCGTAATCCGGGTTCGCGACATCATCGCTGTGCCAAAACGCACACTCATCCAGAATAGCAACAGCAATCGTCCTCCCACGCACCGAGCGGAAAGAGTTCGGCGCAACGACGATGTCTACGCCATTATGCAGCTCCACAATCTCCTGCGTCTGCCGCTTCACTAGGGGCGCTAACTTCTCCGTCGCAAAGTTAGCCGCAATATAGTTATGAACAATTCGCGCCTGATCCCGGTTTACCGCCTGACATGTAACACATACATGCTCGCCACCGCGCGTATACTCGCTATAGTCCTGCAGGCTCATCGTCGTAGCGATTGCACTTGCAACAGAATCTTTACCACCTCGCCTTCCTGCAACAACCCACAGCTCCCTCACCCGTTCCGTCGGTAATGAACGCCCGCCCGATACCTCCGCAAACAGCTCCACCTCCCGCGCCGTCATCTTCTCAGCAAATGCTGCGCGTAAACATGCTCGCCAACGATCCCACGAAGGGCCTTTGAAATCGTGATATAATAAGCCGCCTGCAGATATCGCGCGTGCTGGTGTTAGTGCGGCCATCGTGCTATGCGCTCCTTTCAGCGCGGCCACCCAATCGGTGGCAAGGCGGAGCCGGGCAGACGGTCCGGTGGGCACATTGCTCAAGGTCGCGGTAAAACACGGCGGTCATGGCGCGGCTTGGCCAGACGAGGCTAGGCAGGGCTCGGCTAGGCCGACAGTCAGGACGGTGTGGGCACCCAAACCCGCACCGTCCGCTACTCCCCTGACCCGTCACTCTGCGACACCTCGGCCAGCGCCTCCGTCCATGTTCGTTTCGGCGCAACACCGAGCTTCGACCGGTCGGGATCACCTATGTGCAACGCTTTCAAATGCTGTCGTAACGATGTCTCGTCGTTAGCCCTCAACTGCGCCTCCACTGCCGACAATTCCTCGCCCAGAACAATCCGGCGGCCGAACTTCTCCAGCTCCCACAGCAGCGCACCACACCGCCGGACCAGCATAAGCTGCCCCGTCGACGGCGTCCTACCCATGCTCAAAACCAACGACGCGGCCGCGTCCTCAATGAAATTCGCCCGTTTTTTCTCGGGCGTTCGCGGGTCCGAGTTATGCAACGCCCGCCACCGGCGCTGTCGTTCTGCGTTCGTCATAGCCATGCGGTAACGTTAGCACACTTCGCTCGCCAGCGGAACAACTCGCTTGCATACCGCACCAGCTTGCCCTAGGAGCCCCTGGACGGCCTGATGGCTCCGAGGCGCCCTCCGGGGCGCCCTACCGGCTTCCACGGGCTTCTGTGGGGCAGCCGTGCTAACCCTCCCCCCATGCTCCCAACCCCAGGCGACGGCGACGCCTTCCGCAACGCACGCTGGACTACCGCAGCCCCACCATCCCACGCCCAGGGCAAGATAAACGTCCGCATCCCAGCACTGTTCGGCGGCCACGCCCGCATGGTCTGCCGGCCCCTCCACCAGGAACCAATACCAGCCGACGTCCCATACCTCCACGCCAACCCCGTCCTCGCCGCCGCATGGAACGTCCGGCTCGCCGCCGTCCGCCACCCTCGCGTCGGCCTCTGCTGGCGCGGCTCCGCAGGCGTGGAGCTCTACCGCACCGGCGCTGCCTCACACACCGACCAGCGCTCCATCTACCCGCCCGCCACGCTGCTCCCGCTCGTCCACACGCTGGCACCCACCGCGACACTGGTCAGCTTGCAGAAGCCGCTGCTGCCCGGCGATCGCACCACCCTCCCGCTCCTCTATTTCGACGACACGCTGCTCGCCAGCTTCGAGCAAACGGCCGCTCTGATGGCAAATCTGGACTACGTAATCAGTATCGATACCAGCATTGCCAACCTCGCCGGCGCCATGGGCCTGCCCGGCTCGGTCTTCGTCCCGCCGTGGCCTGATCGCCGATGGGACGGCACCTGGTATCCGACGCTGCGCATCGCCCGCTGCAATCAGCCGCATCACTGGGCACCGGCGGTGGCCGCAGTCGCGCGCATCGCGCTGGCTGAGCTCGCCGCCTGGCCGAACTTGCCCGCGCCGCGCCGGACATAAACCAGGTTCTCGCCAGAGATAACCAGATCGCAATCCCTGGACGCCATCGCCTGTTGCAGTGACTGGCTGGTTCCTGGAACCAGCCAATCATGCGGCTCGATGATCAAGCAGCTGGTCCGGTCCAACCAGCTTAGATCAGACGCCGCAAATAGGTCAGCCTCGAAGCCCTCAATATCCACTTTCACAAGAAACAACGACCAGTCGTCATGCATCGACTCAATCCAGGGGATGGTGAATATCTGGACCGAACCAGAGCCATTACTGCCGCCAATCGCCGCCTGCCAAACCTCGACGTTGCCCAATCTCCCCGTATTCTCGCGGCATAGCGCCGCGTTGTCAGGATCGGGCTCGACCGACACGACGCGCGCTTTGGGGAACTGCGTGGCAAACCAGACTGCCGCCGCCCCGATGTGCCCTCCCGCGTCGATAATGAGCGGCGTCCGCTGCTGCTCCAGCAACGCGTTGTAGGCGTTCATGATGGTTGGCCATTGCGGAAATTCTGAGAGGTCGTATTCGCGGCTGGCGAACACGTCGTGTAGCACATGCCGATCGCTCGTCTCCGGCGCGCTACCTCATCACTCCACCGCCCACCCTGGTCCGGAAGCTGCGATATCCCAGTAATGGCGCCAGCCGCGCCTTTGCTGGGAATAACGGGCCGATCTGTATCGCCTCTTTGATGCTATCGGAGATCAGGCGCACCATGCTCATCGCTAGGTCGGAGCCTAGTGCAGCGGCAGCGGCTTGAAGCGGCCACCCGGGTCGTAGACCGGAAACATGCCTTCCTCTGCGAAAAGCTGAAAGATCCTGTCTTCGGACAGGCCGCTTTCCTTCGCTAGCGTTTCCATCGAGTAATGCATCTCACCAGTGTCGGTATCGACGTGCCACACGCTTGGCTTGGCCTCCAGTCTTTCCATTGCGGCGACCAACTTCCTGCAATCCGCTTCATCGTCAGTCAGTTCTTCCGTCGGTTTGCTTGGCGTCATGGCGACGGTATAGCCGCGGCGGGCGCGCTTCGCACGGAAGATCGGGCCGCCGGCGTTCGATGCACTGCGGAACGTTGCGCGCCGCCGCTCGGTGCGATATGCTGCCCGGGTATTCGAGCACCTTGGCGCTCGGGCAACTGGGCGCCCCTTTTCCCAACATCCGGGAAGATTAGATTGCCGGATGTTAGTCGTCAGCGTCCACGTATGCGGTCATCATCGCTTGTGCCCGTTGCTACAACCGCCGCACTAGCGTCAGCTCCGCCTCCGCCCGCAGTGCCGCCGCCACATCCTCCATCGCGTCGCAAATGTCGGCCACGGCGCACCGGTCCTGCTCCTCTGCTGGGGGCACGCCCTCCAGCACTTCGCGCATCATCACGAGATCCGCCTCAATCTCTGCCGCCGTGGTCTGATACTTGCGGTTCATGAGCTCTTGTCCAGCCGCTCGATCAGCGCGTCGAAGTCATCCCGCAAGCCCAGGATCGCTTCGTCGATGCTGGCGAACCGCGCATCGAACCCGACCAGCCTGCGCTCGACGCTGCTCATGCGCCGCCGTAGGCCTCGGTTTTCGTCGCGCACCAGTTTCACCTGATCCAACGTCTGCTGGACGAGGCGCTGTAGCAGCCCGAGATCCGGCGCTGGCTCGGTCAGGGCGCTCAATGACCGGGCCAGATACGCAACAAAGCAAACAGTGTCCCGACTGCCACGCTGAGGCCGTAGATGCCGCGCATGGTCAGGTCATGCGTGAGTTGGGCACGTAGCAGCGCAAGGTCGGTCTTGGTGGCCACGTTGTCGTGGATCGCATCGAAGATGATCGAGGCGACTTTCTCGGCGCCCTCGCGCTCAATGCCGGCTTCCTCTAGCGCATGCGCTAGGACGAGGCGATCGGTAGTCATGCCGCTGTCTCAAGCGCCCGGTAGACGCTGGTTCGCCCGATCTTCAGCCGCCGCGCGATCTCAGCAGCTCCAATGCCAGCGGCCTTGAGGCGACGCACATCATCCGTCTTCGCCCGGGCGGTAGGTTTCCTCCCCTTGTATTTCCCTTCCTGCTTAGCAGCAGCAATCCCGACGCGCTGGCGCTCCAGCATCAGCTCGCGCTCGAACTGGGCGATGGCGCTGAGCACCGTCAGCAACAGCCGCCCCATCGGTGAGCGGGTGTCAGTGTCGCTGCCGCTCAGATCAAGGATGCGGAGCGCAGCCCCGAGCTTATCGAGCTGCCGGACGATACGAAGCAGATCGCTGGTGGAGCGAGCCAGCCGGTCCAGCTTGGTAACCACCAGCACGTCATCCCGGTCCAACAGGTCGCCGATGAGCGTGTCAAGCTTGGGACGGTCCCTGCCTTCGCCAGCCGAAGCCTCTTCGACGAAGACACGATCACACCCTGCGGCTTGAAGCTTCGTCCTCTGGTCCTCCAGTCCGGCCTTCTGGTCGTCAGTGCTGGTGCGCGCGTAACCCCAGATCATCGTGCCAACCCCGAGTGTTCCAAACGGGCTACACTTTAAAGGAACGCACCAAAAGCCGCAAGTCGGGGTGTATGGAACAAATAGCGCGGTTACCGCAGGCTCAAGGCCTAATGGCACAACTTACCCGCGTGGCCTACGGCGTCGGCCTGGGAGAGACCATTCTGCAAATTTGCAGAATGGTCGGACCGCCTGTCTCCGCCGACCTTCATATTCGCCCGTGGCCCGCAGCGCGGCCGGCGCCCAGGACTTCGGGGATCTGCGGCGCCGGCCGGACCCGGACGCGCGGAGGAAATGGCGCGCCGGGCATCACGCTATGTGCGGGTCCCGCCCCCAAGACGGCGAGGCGGGACCCTGCCCCGCGATACCGATACCCGATCTCCGACCGCGTAGGCCTCACGGCAACGCGGGCGGCGCGGCGTGGTTGCGGATCAGTTCGGCACCGAACAGGCCCAACGTGCAGCGTAACGTTCCGGGTGGTCGGTTATGTTCCATGGCTCCTTTGCTTCGGCGCCTATGTTTGGCCAAAGCTCAGGTCCATGGATCGCGTCGAAGGACAACGCGCCATCGCGACGCTGCACAGCTTCCGCTTCTTCGGACTCTTCTTCATCATTCCTGGCGTCGTTGGCCCCAATCTGCCCACCAGCTTCGCCACGTTCGCCGCCTATGGCGATTTCGCAACCGGGCTGCTGGCCATGCTGCTCAGCACCCGGTTGTAAACCGGAAACCCATCCGCATTGAACGAATACAGCGCCCGCGCGAATAAATCGCGCCGATACGGCTCGATCGTCTCCAGCAAGTTCCGCCCGTCCAGCCAGCGCAGCGCGGCGAACCATTCCAAGGGATGCGGGGCGACGATCACGCGGCCCACCCCATCGGCACCCCACCGTCCAGCACGACCCGCGTCAGACCCCCGCCAGCGGCCTCGTAGACAGCCGCAGCCTCCATCCCGGTCCCCCCCCGGATACCGCCCGAGGCGGTAAAGGGGCTGTACGGCGCGACCGAGCGGCGGGTAATGGCATGTAGCGGGCGAACCGCGGCGGCCCGTCGTTCTCCTTGACCGTCAGCCCAGCCAGCACCATCAGGACCCGGTGAAGCTCGGCGTCCCGGTCGGGGCGATCACCTGCACCAGCTCCTTCGGATCGGTCCCGGCCGCCAGCAGTTTGCGACACATGGCAAAGAAGACAGGTGTGTGATCACGCACCACCCGGCCCGCGCACTCCGCCGTCTCGGCATCGCGCAATCGGATCTCGATCGTCATGAGGACTCCCCAGGTGCGGGGTCGGCTGCTGCCCTCGGGCCGGGAGGCTCAACATCCCAGGCGAGCCCGGACTGGCCTGTAGCCTCGCGGGCGGCCCGTTCTGCGGCCAACCGCTCGGTCAGCGTCGGCTCGCGCGCCTCCCGCGGCTGCAAACCAAGGGCCTGTAGCATCCGGGAGACCGCGTTCGCCCAGGCCAAATATTGTCGGCTCCCGTGGTCGGATATCTCGCCCTCGCGGAACAGCCGCTCGTCCATCCGGGCCAAGTGCGTTTGCAACATGGCGATCCGGTCGATCAGCGCGCGCTGCACCGCGTTCGGCTTGCCACCCACGTGCAGCACCAGCTCCGCCCGAAGCTCGCGGAACAGGCGCGCTTCCCGAGTGTGCGCCTTACCAGACCAGCGAAGCGGCCTTACTTGTAAATCGACGGCCCGAGAACGGCGTGGTGGTGGCGTGGTGACTCGAGACATGCTCCCTGCGTTGTCCATCCGTTGCCCATATGCGCCCGGCACTCAGGCTTCGCAACGGAAACCGCAGTTTTCCTTGACTTAGCCAGGCCAGGCCAGACGGTCGCCCGGCCTCAGCTCGTCAGCCGGCCGACGGCGGAAGCACGGTTGCCGCGGTAGCGGCGGTAGCGGCGGGGGCAGGGCAGTCTAGTCAGTGAAGTCAGTGATTTTTTCAACGTGCTATACCCGTACGCGCGCGTGCGCTTCTTTTTAATGAGAGGGGGAGGAGGGATATGGTTATTTAATAAAGAGCTGGGATCACTGACTTCACTGACTAGACTGACCGGGAGCTGAAGGTGGCAAAGAGAAAGCGTCGGGCCTTCGACCGGCGCCCTCTGGCGCATTGGGTTGGAAGTTCACCGAAGCTGCCGGAATGGGCGTTGTGTATCGAGACCCAGTGAGCGCAGGAGCGCTGTGGTGCATTGTTGGCGCCGGGGCATAGTCCTGGCACTCTGACGATTTCCTCATAACAGATTTCACGGCATGGTCGCGCTGAGGTTCTTTGCTGCCTGGAGCTGATCGCGGAGGGGGAGGACGGCTTTGGCGTAGATGGCCTGGCGCTTCTGCGAGAGCTTCCAGAGTCCGTCGTCGGCGTCCTTATTGCGGACCGGGGTGTATCCGCACTTTTCCAGCCGGTATGGGATGACGCGGCGGTTTTTGCGATCGTCGAGCCATTGGGCGAGGCTGGCGTCGGTGGTGATATTGCGCAGCTGCAGCAGGGTGAACGCGTCACGGTTGCCGAGTTTGTCGATGGCGTCGGCGAGTTCGGCCTCTTCGGCTGGCTGGTTGGCATTGACGATCGACCAGAAGGCTTCGGTTTGGGGTGGCGGGGCCTTGGGGTTGAACTTGCTGAGATTGCGCTGCAGCAGGTAGGCGGTGACGTGACCCAGGCCGCCGGCTGCGTAGTATCCCCAGAGCTTGGTCCAGTAGCCGCCCTGGAACTGCGGGTCTTCCTTGGTGCATGTGGACCAGGTCGCGTAGTGCCGGCGATCGTCGGACGAGAGATAGATGCCGTCGTTCTTGTGGTTGGTGGTGATGATGACGCCGCAGACATTGACGATGTTGTATTCGCGCAGGTTTTTCTCATCGACGGACAGGGTGTCGGGCGGGGCGGCGGTGTAGGCTTTCATGTGATCGTAGAAGGCGAAGCGGTCGTATTCGCCGAGGTCGCGGGCTTCGTTGATGCGCAGGATCACCGCCTTGAGGAAGCCATTGAAGCGGCCGAGGATCTGCTTGGGCGAGGCTTCCCGGAAGTTCCAGGCGCCGACCGCCGCCTTGACCGGCTCCAGGATGGTATCCTTGCCGATGCCCTGGAGGCCGCCGAGCACCAGGGCGTGGTTGATTTTCTCCTCGGGGCGCTGCACGCGGTGGGCCAGGAAATCGAGGATATGGTCGCTGTCGTCCGGATAGACGTGGCGAACATGATCCAGCCATGGGCCGGCCTGTGTCGGATCGCCTGGTAGCGGTTCGGGCGGACGATAGAGGTTGAACACGGCGGCGCCGTCATGGTCGATCCAGCCGCCCTCGAGAATGAGTTTTATCGCGGATGATCTCCGGTAGGCCGGGCGCCCAAGTCATTTGCTCGATCGCCCGGTTCTTATCGAGCCATGTGGCGGGGAGGATGGTTTTCGGCTTGCCCTTGCCGTCGAGCACGGGCGTGCCGTTGGCGTCGGTCAGGGTCACGGCGGGCAGCCGCGCGTTGACGCTGGCGCCGGGCCAGGGTGTTCGGCTTGGGGCGTGGATGTAATTGTGCATGGGCATGTAGGCATGGAAGTCATCGAGCGAGACGGCGATTTTCTCGCATTCTTCTGCTTTGGCCTGATCGAAATTGGCGAACGAGCCGGCGGCGTCCATAGTTTAGGCGGCCTTTCTGTTGGCGTAGTGCGCGGCCACCCAGCGCGACACCTCGCACACTTCCCAGGGCGTGAGGCCCTGGCGGGTGCCTTCGGCATAGGCGGCGGCTTCGATTTTTTCCTGTGGGACCCGCTCGCGGATCAGGCGGAAGAGCAGCGCGGCGATGGCTTTCCATTCCCTGGTGCGGGTCAGGCCGCAGCGTTCGGCGAGGCCGCGCAGTCCTGCGGAGCGATTGCTGCCGTGATCGAGGATGATCGCGACATCGACGGCATCGAGTGCGGTCACGCCGCCGCACCATATGGGCAGGCTGTCGCGGTGCAGCGGGTCGTTGGCGTTATGTGAATAAACCCGCTCGATCCCGGCGAACACTTTGATGTCGGCACCGTAGGAGCCGCTGGTCGAGTTCGGGTGGCGGAACTTATCGCCGCGTTTATCGTAGCCGTGGCTCAGCAACAGGTGTTCGAGGTCGAGGCGGTCGCGGATTTTCGCGATCAGGCTGTCGTCGGGAGCGTGGCCGGCGGCGATCTTGGCTTGTCGCCGGGCTTCGGCTTGGGCACGGGCCTCGGCGGCGATGCGGTCCTGTTCCGCCTTGCGCTCGGCGAGCATCTCGCCCGCGACGCAGCGCACCCAGTCGGCGTCGATCGGCGCGCCGTCGATCACGGCGACCTCGTGTAGGTAGAGCAGTCCGGGCGGACACGATGGCAGATAGAAGATGGAAGACGCGCCGCGCTTGCTCTGGTCGAACACGCCGTGCAGGAGCAGGTGGCCGGCTATAAGCTCGACGGCAGGCAGCTCGGGATCGATCTCTTCCGAGAGCGGCAGCACGAGCCGGTAGCGGGTGTTGAACAGGCTGTGGCTATGCGAAGTATAGGCGATGCCGGCCCAACCGGATTGCCGAACACGTGCGACGGCTTCGGCAAAATCGGGCGGGTCCTCGCCCGTTTTCTTGTTGGCCTCGATATCGAGCGCGATTGCAGTTCGGGCGATCAGGTTGCGGCCGAGGCGCCGCACGTGCTTGCCATCCGGTTCGGGTTGGAACCTGGCAGCGATAAAGTTCACGCCGTCCTTTTTGTCGTTTTCCCGGCGATACGATGAGACGACGCCGCAAAAGTTCTCCCATGTGGTGCGCTCGGGGTCGCCGATCGCCGGTCCCCTCGGCATGCCGGTCAGGAACCAGGAGATCGTCAAGGCGAGGTCGGTTACTGCCACAGTGGCACCCCGCAGCGAGTTGCGAGGTCCGTCAGCCAGAGGCTTTGTTTTGGTGAGAGCCGGCGAGCGCGGCTGAGGATCGAGTTCAAGGAACTCGACATCGCGAGTTTTGAGTGCGCGCTGGTGATGAGAGAGGAGGGTGTTGGCGGTGTCGCGCCAATGGCGTCCTTCTGCTGATTGTGGCTTCGCGCCGGCGCGCTCCAGGCCGGCGGCCAAGCCGCGCTCGTACGCGTCGGCTTCGAGGGCGGCGAGGCGTTCGAGATCGAGCTGTGCCTGTGCCGCGGAACGCAGCGCTTCGAGCAGCGAATAGCCTGCCGCTGCGGCCAGCTGCTGGGCAAACCGGAGGGCGTTCAACGCCTCACCGTCATGGACCGAGGTGCTGGCGATTCCGACCATCTGCTCGAGCCGCTGCTGGTCGGCCTCGGAGAGCGGCACGACTGTTACTCCATGGCCGGTCCGGTCAGCAGCCGCCGCAGGTTGTGTGCGAGCCGCTCCGGCCGCCGCAGATCGCAGATCGCGGTCTGCCCCATGCCATCGGTGCTGCACCAGGCGAGCGCCCGCACGAACGCGACCGCTGCGTGATCCCGCTCGTCGCCGACGAAGTGGGTCGCGATCTGGCAATGCAGGTCGCGGGCGGCGGCGAGTGCCGCCTCGGCATCGTCCGGCTCGCCGTCGGAGACGATGATGACCAGTTGCGGTTGCAGGGGCGCGAGAGCCCCCAAGGCGACGTGCAGCGCGGTGCCGCCGGCCGGCTCCGGCAGACGACTGGCGCCGTCGAGTTCGCGCACGATACTATCGAAGGCGAAAAGCCTCGCGCCGGGAGCGCCCGGCAGCACCTGCTGCAAGACAGCGGCGAGGACGTCGATGCGCCGCCGGGCTCCGGCGAGTTCGCCCATTGACCCGGAGGTATCTAACAAGACCAGCGGCCGCCTGTGGTTGCTCATTCAAAAACCTCCGGATGTTTCAGACGCAACGCATTAAGGATCTGTCGCGACCAGCTTTCGCGAACCCAGCGCGTGGTGAAGTTCAGCAGCGAGCGATACTTGATCGCCCCATGTTCATCCCGCATCACGGCGCCATCGCGGTCGAGCATCGGTCGTGCTGGCGGCGAGCACCACGCATTGTCGGCGCTGATATGAACGGCGACTTCTTCGATGATCATCCCCGAACGCATCACGGCGCGGGCGAAGCCCTTCAGTGTATTATGAGGCGGCGACAGCGGCCGCCATTCGTCGATGACGACGTGGGTCTTTGCGCCGGTTCGCTTATCGTATGCGGGGGGAGCGGACGCGCTCATGTCGCTCACGGCGCCCCGGCGAGACCGGTCAGTAGCTCGCGCTCGCTTGCCTCAGCGGCTTTCAAGATCACCAGCTCATCCTGGTCAATGTGCCGCTCGATTGCCTCACGTGCTATCGAGCGTAACCGCTCCGGATGGATGGCATCCAACTCAACCGAAGACTGCTTGCCGAATCGTGCTGCCCTGGGATCTGTCGTTTTGGTTGGCCGATTTGGCAGATTCCATTGCTTGATCTGCTCGGGCGTCACGGCCAGACGCTCGAAATAGATTTCCGCTCCTGGTGCCAGTTCCCGTAGGGTTTGTTCAATCTTTTCGCCGGCATTCACCCCGGACGGATCGTAATCGCCGAGGTGATAGATATATGCTGGCACTTCCAGATCTTCGATGTATTCGGCAGCGCCATGGAGGAAAGAGAGAGAGGCGTAGCCGCGGGCGGACATCAGCGGGACGTCGTATTCTTCTGTGACCGGCCACACGACGCCAGTTAGGGCGTCCTTCTCGATCCAGAGTTCGACGTAAGCCTCAGCATCCGCCCAGAGGTTCCGGCGATAGAAATCCGCTGTCTGTTTGAGAGCGTCATCTACGCTGCGGTATGTTTTGGGCTTGCGCATATAGCGCGTGGAATCGGTGATCCAGCCGTAGGGCAGCTCGTCCGCCTTGCGCATCAGGGTCAGGTCGGTCTGCACCTTGGCGTAGCCACCTTCGGTCTTCTCGACCAGGCCGCGCACCGTTGCTTGATAGAACGCCTGACGTACGGTCATCGGGGACATGGCCTGGACGATGGCAAACAGCGCCTCTCGTCTCGCCTCGACCTGCAGTTTGGTTGAACGGTGGCGACGGCGTTTTATCAGGCTAGCCTGATAGGATCCGGGCAGTGGTATTTCGGAGGCGCTCATGGCGCACTTCCCGTCGCGGTCGCGGCTTTGGCGAAATGGATACGCACAGCAACGCCTCCTTGGGTGAAGGGGCGGCTACTTGCGCGAGCGGTGCGGGGGGATTATCTGCGACTTGTTCCGAGCCGCATTACGTGTGCCTGCCCGTCCTGACCCGCGCTTTCGCCGGGTTGGGACGGACTAGGCGGCCTCCGAGACGCTGTTTCGTTTGGCTGCGAGGTCCGCGAGCCACTGATCGACTTCCGTCTCGACCCATCCGATTCTCTTGTCGCCTAACTCGACGTGCTGCGGAAACGTGCCGGCACGCTCGCGCCTACGGAGGTGCTCGCGGCTGTAGTGGATGCCTCGATTTTTAAGCCGAACTTCCTTCTTTCGGAGAGTGTGAAGTGGCAGGAACAGTAGGGACAGAAGCACGAGACTGGTCCCAAACGTAGCCATGTAATCCGGAAATTTGGACTTGTACTCGCGGCGGTGTTGTGCCAATGCGTTGCCATGTATATCGAAGCTGTTCCGAATCGGAACTCGCCTCCCGCCATTCTGCTGCGCGAGAGTTACCGCCAGGATGGCAAGGTCCGTAAGCGCACGATCTGCAACCTCTCCGATTGGCCCGCCGAGCACGTTGAAGGCCTGCGCGGTGTTCTCAAAGGCGGCGTTGTCATTCCGGCCGAGCGGGATGCGTTCACCATCACCCGCAGTCTGCCGCACGGGCACGTTGCAGCAGCGCTCGGGACTGCCCGCAAGATAGGGCTTGATCGGATGCTCGGCGATCGCGAGCGATACCGTGATCTTGCCCTCGCGCTGATGATCGGGCGCATTATCGAGCCGGCATCCAAGCTCGCCACCGCTCGTGCACTTTCCTCCGCCACGGCTGCATCGAGCCTTGGCGAAATGCTTGGCCTCGGTGAGGTCGACGAGGACGAACTCTATGCCGCACTGGACTGGCTGCTGGAACGCCAGCCTGCCATCGAGACAGCCTTAGCCAAGCGCCATCTCAGCGATGGCACACTGGTGTTATATGATGTCTCGTCAAGCTACATGGAAGGCCGCTGCTGCCCGCTCGCCCAGCGTGGCTACAGCCGCGACGGCAAGAAGGGCACGCTGCAAATCATATACGGCCTACTCTGCGCTCCCGATGGCTGTCCGATCGCCATCGAGGTGTTTGAGGGCGATACCGCCGATCCGATTACGCTTGCCAATCAGATCGAAAAGCTGAAGCGGCGGTTCCATCTCGACCACGTGGTCATGGTCGGTGACCGTGGCATGATCACCCAAGCACGCATCACCAATGACGTTAAATCGGCAGGCTTCGACTGGATCACGGCACTGCGCGCGCCGGCGATCAAGGCGTTGATGGAAACCGGCGCTTTGCAACTCTCGCTGTTCGATCAGCGCGACTTGGCCAGTATCACGGCGCCCGAATTTCCGGGTGAGCGCCTGATCGTTTGCCGTAATCCCGATCTCGCCGTCGAGCGCGCCCGCAAGCGGGAGGATCTGCTGGCCGCCACCGAACGTGACCTCTCCCGTATCCAGATCGCGGTCGCTCGCAAGCGCAATCCCCTCCGGGGCGCTGCGCGGATCGCACTCGCGGTTGGCGCGGTGATCAACAAGCACAAGGTAGGCAAGCATTTTGTCATCGAGATCACCGATACCGTCTTCAGCTTCGCCCGCAAGACCGCCGAGATCGTCGCTGAAGCAGCAACCGATGGCGTCTATGTCGTGCGCACCAGCCTGCCGGAAAGCGCGCTCGATGACACCACGACCGTGCGAAGCTACAAGTCGCTTGCGCTTGTGGAGCGGGCCTTTCGCTGCATCAAAACCGTCGATCTGCAGATCAGGCCTGTCCATCATTGGCTGGCAGACCGCGTGCGGGCCCACGTCTTCCTGTGCATGTTAGCCTACTACCTCGAATGGCATATGCGGACCTGCCTGGCGCCAATGCTGTTCGATGACGCCGATAGGGAAGCGGCCGAAGCCTTGCGAGACAGCGTAGTGTCGGAAGCGCAACGTTCCCCGGCTGCCATCGCCAAGCAGACCACAGGGCTCACCACGGACGGCCTGCCGGTGCATAGCTTCCGTTCATTGCTCGGCGATCTGGCAACCGTAGTGCGCAACACCATCACCACCGCGATCACACCGGACTATCGCCTTACCGTCGTCACAAGGCCAACACCGCTGCAGCAGAAGGCATTCAATCTCCTCGGCGTCAACTGTAGCCAGTAATCCACAGGTCGCGAGACAGAATGTATAGATGCTTCAGTAACTTGCGTGTCTCGAGGCTAGGAAGTTCGGTTTAAGATCGCTGAAAACCAATATCCGCATCTCGGTGCCTCGCGCTGCGTCAGGAAGCGTTGCGCCCCCACGTGGCAGCGGAAGCGGCGGCTTTAAGAAGTGACACTCTCCGGAACGCGAGATGTCCCTTTATTCGGGCGCCTCCTTGTTCGAACCGGACGCCGTTTGCCCTTCAAGACGGCGCTGATCGTCGAAATCGTTTCCCGTTTGCCGATCGCTTCCATGGCCTTTTGGACGAACAGACACAGCGGATCAGGTGGCTTAGGCCGATTACGCGCCGGAAGACCCGCACCGACACCACGCGGCACTTTTGCGTCTAGGACAGTGCCCCATGCGACTTGCGCTGCCTGGCAGATTGATCGCTCGGGCTCTCGCGTCGGCCAGGGTGCTAGCAAACCGCTGGCCTCGATCGCGTCGAGCGCCTTTGTCGTGGCCCGCACGGCTTGGTTTAGTTGAGCGAATACGGTGAGTGCGTCCGCATGGGCATCGGTATCCACGACGATCCTCGCGTGCCGGCCATCGGCGTCGGCCTCCCATCCGAGGCGTTGTGATTCCGCCCTACCTCCTAAGTATCTGACCAAGCAGGGCGCATGCCGCACAAACAGCCTGGCATGTTTCAGCGCGACGAGCGTATCGGGAGAGGGCTGAGGCGTCTTACGCCGGTCGCCTCGCACCTCCTCCCAACCATCAGCCGCGACAAGCAGCCCCTTGTGCACCTGCAGAACCGAGCGCAACACATATACGACATGCCAACATGCGCCTGTGCCTGGATAACGTTTGGCTTTCGGCCAGCATGTTCGAAACCATAATAATACGAGGTCGGGCCCGATCGGATCGGGTTTCTTGCGTCGAACCGGCGCGGGAGGCTTCACGCAGTGGCCCGCCCGCGTGCGGCTGCGATGTCCGCGATTTCAGCCGGCGGCTTCGGCGCCAGGATGCCCCGCAATCGGGCTTCCCACAGCTCCAGGCATTCGCGCTTTTCGTCGAGATAGGCATGCAGATCGTAAACTTTGTGCAATCCAGGGCGGGCGTGCGCGATCACCAACTCTCGCGCCATGTCCTGCACGGGCAACGCGGAGAAGTGGGTGCGCGCGGTGCGGCGCAGATCGTGCAGAACCCAATCCTGCACCCCGCTAAGTTTGTCGATGCGTTCTTTGGTTTTGGAGAAGCCGTTAACCGGCAGCCGGCCGTCTGTAGTGGTGAATACGAAGCTGCCCCTGGTGAACCGAGGCAGGGAGCGCAGTAGTCTCAGCGCATCGGTTGCAAGCGGCACTATGTGCGCCCTGTCAGATTTCATTCGTTCTTTCGGGATCGTCCATAGCGCCTTTTCGAAGTCCACCTCCGACCAGGACATGCCGGCGACTTCGTTCACCCTCTGCCCGGTCAGCAGTAGGAATCGGATCAGCGGACCGTAGGGGTATCCAAGCCGGGCATCCTTTGCCCGTGGCTCTTTCCGCCGGCGGGCCTCTTGCAGCGCCGCAATGCTAGCCGGCCCGCCGCATGCACCCCACACCGCGCGGATTTCGCCATCGCTCAGGATGCGATCACGGTTTTTCTTCTGGCCGATCAGGTCCTTTGGCTTGAGGTACAGCGGCCGGGTTGAAGCTCAGGCCGAAGCCGCCGGCGCCGATTGCCCAGCTAAACATTCTGCGAAGATGGCCGAGGCGATTGCGGGCTTCCGCTGGTGTCTTCCTGAGCCGCTGGATGTAAGCGCTGATTTCCTCCGGGGCGATCTCTGCCGCCGGACGAATGCCGAACAGGCGCGTGAATGCCACGCCAGCGCGTCTGGCTTCATCAGCCTTGGCCAGTTGGGAAGCGTGCTGGCGGTAGAAGGCGTCCCACACTGCCGCAAACGTGGTCGCTTGCAGCCGCTGCGCCGCGGCACGCTCCCGGGCCATCTCGATCTTGGGATCGATGCGGCGGGCGATCAGCTCATGCCAGCGGCGCACCGTGTCGCGCCACGGCGCCAATGAGCCCGCGCCGGAATAGTCGGCGATCTTGCGGAAAGTCGGATTTTTGCGATGCAGCGGGAACCGGGCGATCATGCCGAGCGACACGCCGCCGCCGGTATGCACCATCGCCGTTGCACCCGGCACCACCGCATCGTGCAGCGGCTTGCGCTTTCCCTTCGGCCATCCCTTGGCCTGTCTCGCCCAACCGGCGAGCATCCGATCGTTGATGACCACCCGCGCCATGGAATACCTCGCCTCGACCGCCTGGTCCGTCAGGGGCTACGCTGGGACAACGGACTTGGCTGCCGACTAACGTCGCCTCGTGTCGTATCATGTGGCGCCGTATCGGTAATTGGGCAAGGATATTCGTTGTCTAGCGGGCGATTATTGTTGCCTCATGTTGTGTCATGTTTTTGCCTTGGCAACGGCTGTTAACCGCTGGGTCGTAGGTTCGAGTCCTACTCCGGGAGCCAGCACTCCTCCTGTCCGACCCGGAGACATGGGTGACAACCTCGTGCCGAACGGGTTGTCTGATTTCGTTGAGGGTCCATCGCGTCGCATCACTGGAATGTCTCCGGAGCGCGTAGTCTTCCATCTCCTGCGCCGAGATAGAGACGCCGGACGTGGTCATCTTCGGCAAGCTGGGCTGAGGGACCGGAGAGGGCGACACGCCCCGTCTCCAGCACGTAGGCGTAGTGCGAGAGACGGAGGGCCATGCGTGAGTTTTGCTCGACGAGTACGACGCTCACCTTCTCGTCCCGGATGATCGAGAGAATAAGGGCGGCGATCTCGGCTACGACTTTCGGCGCCAAGCCAAGGGAAGGCTCGTCGAGCAGGAGAAGGCGGGGGCGGGCCATCAGAGCGCGCGCCACCACAAGCATCTCCTGCTCGCCGCCGGAAAGTGTACCCGCCGGCTGGTTGATGCGTTCCGAAAGGCGGGGAAAGCGTTCGAGTAAGCGAGAGAAGTCGGCACGGATGGCAGCCGGATCGCGGCGAAGGTAAGCGCCCATCATCAGGTTGTCGCGCACGCTCATCAGCGGGAATACATGTCGGCCTTCCGGCACCATAGTGATTCCCCGAGCTGCAATTGTAGCCGGCGCCAGCCCATCGATGCGTGCGCCTTCGAGCCGGATCTCGCCGCTCGTAGGACGAACAAGGCCCGTGATCGCCCGCAGGGTCGATGTCTTGCCCGCGCCGTTGGCACCGATCAGTGCAATCGAGCTGCCCGCAGGACAGGCGAGCGAGACGTCGCGCACCGCGAGCACGCGATCATAGCAGACGATAAGGTTGTGGACAGACAAGAATGCATCGCTCATAGCGCGGCGATCTCGTCGGCTCGGCCCAGGTAGGCGTCGATCACGGACTCGTTCTGCTGAATGGCCGATGGCGGGCCGGAAGCGATCAGCGTACCGAAATTGAGGACGATGATGCGATCGCTGATCCGCATCACTGCGCCCATATCATGCTCCACCAGCACGATGGTGATGCCGTTGGCGCGGATGTTGCGCACGATCTCCACCGCGCGCGCGGTTTCCTCGGAGTTCATGCCCGCAAACGGCTCATCAAGAAGGATGATACGCGGCCGCACCGCGAGTGCTAGGGCAATGCCTAATGCTCGCAAATGCCCGTGCGGCAGATTGCGCGCGCGTTCATGCTCCATGCCGGCGAGGCCGACGCGGGCCAGGATTAACAGCGCATCAGAGACGAAACTATTCTGCTCAGCCCGCATTCCCGGCGTTGCCAGCAGGGCTGCCGCAACCGAGTGCCGACGCCGGAGATGATGCGCGACTACGACATTCTCGAGCGCGCTCATTTCGCGGAACACCGTGGTCTCCTGAAAGGTGCGCACTAGTCCGCGCGCGGCAATAGCATGCGGTCTGAGGCCGTCGATGCGCTCGCGATCAAGCAGAATGTGGCCGGAGCTTGGCTTGAGAAAGCCGGCAATGAGTTTGAACAGTGTTGACTTGCCCGCGCCATTTGGACCGATGACCGACAGAATCTCGCCCGCCTCGACCGTGAAACTAACCTGGTTAACTGCGACGAGGCCGCCGAAACGGCGACTCACGTCCTCGATCGCGAGCAAACTCATTGCGCTGGGCTCATGCCGGCGCGACTACGACGGCGCAAGGCGATTACTTGCGGAAGGCTCACCAGCCCGTTCGGCAGGAATAGCATCGCCGCAATCATAAAGATGCCGTAGAGCAGCGCCTGGAAGCGCTGGATGACAGAGAGGAGTTGAAAGGCGATGACTAGCAGAAACGAACCCAGCACGGGTCCGCCGACCGATTGCAGGCCGCCAAGGAAGCAATATAGCATAAAATTGACGCTGTCGTTGACCGTGTAACTGGTGGGAAAGATGTTTTGTTGGAAAACCGCGAACATCGCGCCGGCAGCGGCACCCATCCCGGAGGAAACGACGAACGCAAGCAGCCGGTACCGGGCGATGTTGATGCCGAGCGAGGCAGCGAGTTCCTCGCTTTGACGTAACGAGCGCAACACCGCACCCACTGGCGAAACGGCAAAGCGCCAGACCAGTGCAATCCCGGCGAGCAGCAGCAGGGCGGAGGCAATATAGATCGCGAGAGTAGAAGAAAGTAGCGCAGGGCGGGGAATCGACGTGATACCGGAGGCCCCGGCAGTGAAGTTACCGCCGTTGAGGAAGGCGAGGCTCGCAACTTCTGTAAGGCTCAGCGTGATCATGGCGAAATAGACGCCGCGCAGGCGCAGGATCGGCCAGCCAACCAGCGTTGCCACCACCATCGCCGCGAACACCGCAAGCGGCAGGGCGAGCCAGAACGAGACATGGTACCGCGTACTGAGGATCGCGACGACGTAGCCGCCGATCAGTGCGAAAGCGCCCTGGGCAATATTGATCCGTCCGATCGAGAAGGTGAGCCAGACCCCGAGGCTGCCGAAAGCCAGCAAGGCAGCCGTGGTGAGTACCGTGAGCCAATAGCCATTTCCTGCCAGCACGAGCGGCACGACGATGAGCATCGCGATGGCGAAAACCACGAACACGGCCGGAGCGGAAAGGCGCTGCATCATCCCCAGGGATGGCCCATGATGCCCTGCGGACGGAGAATCAGGAACAGAACCAGGGCGACGAAGATCAGCAGATAGGTCTCCGATCCGGGCAGGATCGAGTAGCCGAAGGATTCAGCGAAGCCGAGTGCCAGCGCGCCCAGCAGAGCGCCGCTCACCACACCGGCGCCGCCGATCATGATCATGATAAAGGCCTTGATCGAGATATCGACGCCGATGCCGGCGTTTACACCCTGAATTGTCACCAAAAGCCCGCCGGCGAGACCGGCGAGCCCCGCGCCGATCGCGAACCCAAGCATCGAGGTCCGATCCACATCGACGCCCATCAGCAGAGCCGCCTCGCGATCCTGGGCAAGCGCCCGCATTGCCCGTCCCGGCCGCGTGAATTGGACGAAGCCCAGGAGCACCGCGATCAGACCCAGGGACACCAGCATGACGACGAGCCGCTGATAGGGAAGGAAACCATCGGAGATCTGCAGCACGCCCGAGACCGTTTCAGGAACACCGTGCTGCTCCTCCCCGAACAGGAAAAGTGCAACATTGTCCAGCAGGATCGCAGTGCCAACAGCGAGGAGCATTGTGTTCTCCTCGCGCACGGCTATTCGCATCACGCGGCGGAACAGGAGTTTCTCGAAGGCGGCGCCGATCAGCGCGGGGACCAGAGCCGCGACCACGAGCCCGGCTACGAACGGTAGGTGCCAGACGCCATAGACGTAATAGACCATGAAGGCGCCGATCATGAAAAGCTCTCCGTGCGCGAAGTTGAGCAGCCTCATGACCGAGAAAATGAGCGTAATGCCGAGCGCAATCAGCGCGTAGTTCGCCGCCAGCACACAGCCGTCGATCAGGATCTGCGCCATCTGGCCTCGCCGCACATGTTGCCCTGTCGCGGGGGCAACATTTCCGTCCGCGTCAGGCTACGCTACCAATGAAGAGCGTGTTGAATTTACCGTTCTTCACCTCATTCACCACCATTGGTACGCCGATCTGCCGCTTCTGCTGGAAGTAGTCTTCACCGACGTATTTCAGCGTGGTCGGCGATTTGAGGAAGGGGTTCGGCATGGCGAAGCTAGTGATCGCGGCCTTGTAGGCACTGGTGTCACTGATCGCTTGTGGTCCGGCCTTAGCTATCGTGTGCAGGATCATTTCCAGCGCATAAACCTTGGTGCCTGCTTCGTCTTCCCATCCCCCAGCGACCTTCGTATATTCCTCGACGAACCGCTCCATGTAGGCGGAGCGGATCTCAGGGGTCGAGGCACCACCCACGGAGACGAACCCCTCGGCATATTTACCAGCGCCCTCATTAAGGATCTTGATATCCTGTGCCGTCTCGGTGGAGAGCAGGCCTTTGTAGCCGAGTTCGCGAGCGGCCTTGATCAGAAGAGGCGTAGTCGCCGGCGCAACGCCGGAAAGCACGAAAAGGTCCGGCTTCTTCCGCACGATTGGCGCGACCACCGGGAAGAAATCGGCGGCACTCGCCTCATAGGTCGCGTCCTTCACCAGCACTTTGAGGCCAAGCTTCTGCGCGGCTTCGACACCTGCCTGCTGCTGATTTAGTGGATCGGGCTGGTTGGCCGCGAGGAAGGCGATCGTCTTAATCCCTTTCGTCTTCATCAGATACTGATAGATAATCGGCCCAGCCTCGTAGGAGGCGATCATGCCCAGGATCGCGTTCTCGGCCGGCGGCGTGTAGAGCGTCTTATTGAAGGCATAAGGGATGTACATCGCCTTGTTGCGCTCCATCACCGGCTTGATCGAGAGTGCAGTGGTGTCGACGTTCGGACCGATAACGTAGCGAAGGCCGTCCTGCTGGGACAGTTTCTCGGCCCCAGCCACGGCAATCTTCGGGTCGAGCTGGTCGTCCATGGTGACCACCTCGATCCCGTACTTGTCGTCACCGATAGGGAAACCGCCGGAGCTGTTGTACATATTGGCGGTGGCGATCGCACAATATTTGTTGTGCAGACCCCAGGCGGCGTCCGGCCCGCTCATCACCCCGAGCACGCCGACACGGAAGGTTTTCAGCGCCGCGATTGCCGGGCGCGCGAGCCCCGCAGCTACCAGCCCCCCGACTCCGGCAAGAACATGGCGGCGTCTTAGCGTTGGTGCATTCATGCTTCCCCTCCCAGGTAGAAGGGCGCTCCTCCTCCAGGGAGGTTCGCCTGCAAAAGACTTAGAGTTCTGGCTGTGCTGCCTTCCTGGGTAGCGTAGCATCCCGCCGCGCGTGATGTCATTAGCCTCTCGCCTGGTAGGGATGCCGCTGGCGCCAGTGCCGGGCGATGTTCACCCTCCGGCAACACCCCTTCATGCGCCTTTGCATAGTCAAGAAAGCGCTCGAGCGCCGCCATTCGCCCCGGTCGGCCGACCAGGCGGCAATGCAGCCCGACTGACATCATTCGGGGTGTCTCGAGCCCTTCGGCATAGAGCACATCAAAGCTGTCCCTGAGATAGGCATAGAACTGGTCGCCTGAATTGAATCCCTGCGGGCTGGCGAAGCGCATGTCGTTGGCGTCACGCGTGTACGGCACGATGAGTTGTGGTGCGCCCTCGACCAATGCCCAATAGGGTAGATCATCATTGTAGTCGTCCGCATCGTAGAGAAAGCCGCCGTATTCGGCGACCAGCCGACGGGTGTTTGGACTGGTCCGGCCAGTGTACCAGCCAAGTGGCCGTTCACCTGTCACCTGGGTGAGAATCTCCATCGCCTCGCGGATATGTTGACGCTCCACATCGATGGGGACGAATTGGTAATTGATCCACTTGAGGCCATGGCTGGCGATCTCGTGGCCGGCATTGATCATGGCACGGATCACGTCCGGATGGTGTGCGGCGGCGGTGGCGACGGCGAAGATGGTGAGTGGTATTTGCTTGCGCTCGAACAGGCGCAACAGGCGCCAGACGCCGACGCGTGAGCCGTACTCGTAGATCTGCTCTATGCTGATATGACGCACGCCGAACAGCGGCTGGGCAGCCACGATCTCGGAGAGGAAGGCCTCTGACGCCTGATCGCCGTGGAGGACACAGTTTTCACCCCCCTCCTCGTAGTTGAGGACGAATTGCAGCGCCAGCCGAGCGCCGCCCGGCCAGTCCGCGGGCGGCGGATTGGGCCCGTAGCCGATCAGGTCGCGCGGATAAGTGTCCATCGTCCGGTTCCCCTATGCATTACAGTTACGCCAACCTGATCCGAGCGCGCTCCGTCCGCGCCGCGTGGGTGCCACCCCGCCGCATCAATCCCCAGTAGGCGCCGCCACCAATCAGGGCGCCCACGAACCACGAGAAGGCGGCGAAGGTGTGCAGTACGGGTACGACCACGAACAGCATAGCGGCCAGGGCTCCCACCACCAGCGCCCAGACTGCGTTCGGGTTGAATCCGCCCTGGTACCGGTACCTGTCCGTCGGGCTTATCGCTGTAGAGATCGTCGACAAACACATGCTCGTGCCGCAGCAAATGATAGTCGCACACCAAGATCCCGTACAGTGGGCCGATCGCGGCACCGAGCGTATCCAGCGTATAGTGGATGATGTCCGGGGAATTGAAGAGATGCCAGGGCATGACGGCGACCGAGCCGACGGCCGCAATCATTCCGCCACGGATGAAGGTGATATGCTTGGGCGACACGTTCGAAAAATCAAAGGCCGGCGAGACGAAATTCGCGACAATGTTGATGCCGATGGTAGCAGTCAGGAATGTCGCCGCACCCAGCACGGCCGCCATGGTGCTATCGATTCGCGCCACGATCTCAACCGGATCGCCGATATATTGCCCGAACACCGCGAAGGTGCCCGAGGTGGTCACCACGGTTACAATCGAAAAGGCAATAAAATTGATCGGCAGGCCCCAGAAGTTGCCGGTCCGCACCGCACCCATGTCGGTTGCGAACCGCGAGAAGTCGCTGAAGTTGACCATTGGCCCGGAGAAGTAGGAGACCACGAGGGCGGTGGCGACCACCATCTCCCAGAAAGCACCCCAACCCGAGTACTTGATCTCACCGAGCGTGAAACTGATATTGTGCCATCCCGCTTTGTAGATGATCCAGGCAGCGAGCATGAACATCACGGCATAAACGCCAGGTCCGGCCCAGTCGATGAACACGGTGATGGCTCCCATGCCGCGATAGAACACGAGAAACTGGCAGATCCACATGACGAGAAAGGCGAACCAGCCGAGGTAGGACAGGCCCATGAATGAGCTCTGCTGATACACGGCGTATTGAGGCAGGAATTTCAGGATGACGACGATGAGCGCCCGCGAGGCAACATAGGTCTGGATTCCGTACCAGGCAATTGCGATCACCCCGCGGATCACGGCAGCGATATTGGCGCCGAAGACGCCGAACGATAGCCGGCACACGACCGGATAAGGCACCCCAATATCGACACCAGGCTTAGCAACCAGGTTGGTCAGAAACATCACAATGACGATGCCGACGATCAGACACACGAGAACTTGCCAAGCCGCGATGCCAAGGGCGAATAGGCTTCCCGCGAACAGGTAGCCGCCGACGCTATGCACGTCGGACATCCACATGCAGAACACCTGATAACGACCCCAGAAGCGGCTCTTCAAAGGCGCCAAATCGGCGTTGTAGAGTGACTCGCTCGCATAAGCGGGGACGTAAACCTCGCCTTTGTGTGCTCCACCTGCCATTTCCCTCTCCTCCCGAAGTTCTGTGCCCTACTCGGCGGTCCCGATGAACAGCGTGTGGAAATCACCGTCTCTGAACTCGTCGACGACGAGCGGCACACCGATCTGGCGTTGCTGCCCGAAGGTCTTCTCCCCTACGTAGCGCAGAATCCTTTTCTCGTTCAGAAACGGATTGTCGATCGCGAACGTGGGGATTGCCCGCAAGAACGGGCCGACATCGTCAAGCGCCTCTGGCCCGGCCAGTTGCAGGGTGCGCAGCAGGACCTCCAGCGTATAGACTTTGGTACCGGCTTCGTCATTCCACTCACCAACGAGCTGCTCGTACCGCCTGACGAAGTCCTGCATGTACGGACTGCGGTTTTCCGGCGGGCTGGCGCCGCCGACCGAGATAAACCCCTCCGCCGCTTTGCCGGCCTCACGAAGATAGCGTGCATCCTGCGCGGTTTCGGTGGAAACCAGACCCTTGTAACCAAGTTGCCGCAGGGCGAGCAGCATCAGCGGCGCGTCCGCGGGCGCGACGCCGGAGAGCACGACGAGGTCGGGCGTACCTGTAGTAGGCTGGGCCCGGCCGCCGAGCTGGCCAGCAATGCCGACCAGGACACCCGCGTAGCCGCCGCGCAGAGCTTGCGCCAGCACGGGGCGAAAATCTGTGGTGCCGGAGGCGTAGGTCGCCGAGGACGAGCGCACCGTAAGCCCACTGCGCCAAGCACCCTCCACGCCCTGATCGCGTTGGTTGAGCGAATCGGCTTCATTGCGGGCGACGAAGCTAACTGTCCTCACACCCCGCTTGTCGCGGAGATACCGATAAATCGCGGGTCCATCCTGATAGGACGCAACCATCCCCAGGATCGAGTTCCGCTGGGGCGGGGTATAGAGATACCTCGCGAATGCATAGGGGACGTTGACGGCATTGCCGGACCGCAACAGCGGCACCACGACCGCTGCCGTGGTGTCGATGTTCGGACCTATGATGTAATGGATATCCTGTCGCAGCAGCTCCTCCGCGCCGGCCACCGCACGCTCCGGGTCGAGCTGGTCATCGATCGTGATGACCTCGATCCTATATTTGGAGCCGCCGATATCAACGCCGCCTTGTTCATTGTACATGTGCGCCGTGACCTCGGCGCAGTACTTATTGACCAGTCCCCAGGAAGCCGCAGGCCCGCGCATAACGCCGAGCACTCCGACTTGGAGGACTTTTTCGCTCTGTGGGGCGGGCCGGCTGACCGGGACAGGCTGTGCCGCGGCGTGAGCAGGACGGCCGGCGAGCAGCGTCGCCCCTGTTGTGGTGAGAAGAGTTCGCCGACCGATCTCACTCTTGTCCACGTGTTCGTTCCTCCCGTCTGTCGGTCAGAGACCGCGCATAGCTGGTGCGAAATGACTAAGATTGCCGGCGTACGGCTTGCTGATAGGCCACGCGAGGTCGCCGTTTGCCGGCCAGTGGCGCACCGCACTGTTCGAGGGCGAGCAGGCTCCAGGTGTAGGTGGCGAAGTCGGATTTCGAGACCGCGGCACCACGGCCGTACATCCAGCCATCGATGACCTCGGCGCCGTAGGGGTCCTTGGTCCAGCCTTCACCGGGCGGTACGACATCGCCATGCGCATTCAGCGCGATCACCGGGCCGTCACCGAATCGCCTGCGGACCACGAGGTTGGTGGCGCTGACCATCCCATTGGCTTGGACCGAGTCGGTGGGGACACGGTGGCGCTCCACTGTGAACCCGAGACCTTCGAGCAGCGCGGCGGCGCGCATGGTGTGCGCCTCACAATCGCCCGGCGGATTGTCGGACGGAACTTTGACAAGTTCAGCCAGGAAGCGCGTCTGCGCGTTGCGCTGATTTTCGAGGAAGTTCGTGATTGCCTCGGCGGCGCGGTCAGTCATGTTGTTGGTCCTTCCGGGGAGATTTGGTGAGCAGTCGCGTGGGCTGGAGTGAAATGGCGCAAGAAGTCGATCAGCACGCGGATGGCGATATCGGCGTCGTCGCTGGTCATCGCCTCGGCAGGGTCATGGCTGATGCCGCCGGCACAGCGGACGAACAGCATGCCGATCGGGCAGAGCGCCACCATGGCAAGACCGTCATGGCCGGCGCCGCTCGGTAGCCGATGCGGTTTAATTCCGCTGCGCGCGACTGCCGCGCTCAATTGGTCAATTAGCCGCGGCGCGCAGGTCGCAGCCGCCTCGTCATAAGAGCGGGCGAGGCTGAGACCGACCCCCCGGCGTTCGGCGATCGCTTCAAGCTCTCGCTGGATGCGAGCAATGGCGGCAGTGCGCACTGCGTCGCTCGGGCTTCTAATGTCAATCGTGAAGCGAGCGCCGCCAGGAATGACATTCACCGCCCCGGGCATCGCGTCGATCCGGCCCACGGTGGCGACCAAGTCCGCGGTTGACTGCCCGATTTGCTCAATGGCGAGAATCATCTCCGCCGCGGCGGCAAGCGCGTCGTGGCGCAGTGCCATCGGTACGGTGCCGGCGTGGCCGGCTGTGCCAGCGACCTCGGCCATCAAGCGAGACGCACCAGCGATCGCCGTAACCACACCGACCGGCAGGCCCTCGGCCTCGAGCACCGGACCTTGCTCGATGTGCAGCTCAACATAACCCAGCACTTTGGCCTGACGGCGCGGCACGCTCGGAATCTCGAACGGGTTGCAGCCGAACTGCTGCAACGCCTCGCGGACGCTGATATCGTTGGCATCCTTCGCATCAAGCGCCGCCGCGTTCAGCGTGCCAGCGATGGCGCGCGACCCTGTCAGCGTGACCGGGAACCGGACTCCTTCCTCGTCGCCGAAAGCGATTACCTCGACGGCGAAGGGCAGGTGCTCTCCGCTGGCGTGCAGTGCTGTCACCGCCTGGATTGCCGCCACCACGCCGAAGCAACCGTCGTACTTTCCGGCATTCCGCACCGTGTCGATGTGTGAACCCAGCAGCAGCGCCGGCAGACCTGGCTCGCGCCCCTCGTAGCGCCCAACCACATTGCCCACCGCGTCGATGTGGGCGGCCATACCGGCCTCATGCATCCACGCCTGGACTTGCAGTGCGGCAGTCTTGTGTTCCGTGGACAGATAAAGGCGAGTCAGCGCGTCAGGCTCGGCCGAAAGGCGCGCCAGCTCGTCTAGCCGCGCCATCACGACATGACCGGCGGCGTGTGTTGGAGCCTGTGTGTTGCTGTCTGTTGCGTGTGACATTGATTTCCCCCTGCCTGGGCCCAGCGCTGATCACGACAACCGCGCCGGGGCTGCCGCGAAAGCTGGGCGCGTTTCTGGTCCCGTTGCTTCGGCAGCAGTTTCGCCAAGAGTGATACTGACCTCACCATCGAGCACACTGCGTACCTGCTCGCGGTCCAGGTCCTTCTCCCAAGCACCGATCACCACCGCCGAGACGGCGTTGCCGATCATATTGGTGAGCGCTCGGCCGATTCCCATGAACCAATCCACAGCGAGCACCAGCACGAGACCGACGACCGGCAGGTCGGGGATGGCAGTGAGAGTCGCAGCCAGGATGACGATGGCCGAACCAGGGATGCCGTGCGCTCCCTTCGAGGTCAGGAGTGCAACCCCGAGGATGGCGAGCAACTGTCCGAACGACAGTGGCGTATTGGTGGCCTGGGCCACGAACAACGCCGCCAGCGTGAGGTAGATCGAGAAGCCATCGAGATTGAAGGAATAGCCCGTGGGGATGACCAAGCCGACAGTCGACTCGCCGACGCCCAGCCGCTCGAGCTTACGCATGAGCTGGGGCAGAACCGCGTCCGATGAGGCCGTGCCCAGCACGATCACCAGCTCTTCGCGGATATAGTTGAGAAACTTCAGGATGCTGAACCCGACCAAGCGCATTACGAAGCCCAGGACCAGAAGCACGAAGGCGATGCAGGCTACATAGAAGACCAGGACCAACATGCCGAGCTCGGCGAGCGAACTGGCGCCGTACTTGCCGACTGTAAAGGCTATCGCACCGAGCACGCCGAGTGGTGCCAGTTTGACGACAAAGAACATGATCTGGAAGAGGATGTGCGAGAATCGCTCGATGAATTCGCCGACGAGCTTGGCCTTCTCGCCCAGCAGCGACATCGCGGCGCCAAACAGGATCGCGAGCAGCAGGACCTGCAGGACGTCGCCTTGAGCGAACGCACCAACAAACGTGGTCGGGATAATCCTCATCAGGAAGGCGACGGCGCCGCCTTTCAGTTGGCCGACATGGGCCGTATAGCTGCTCAACGCTGAGGCATCGAGCGTTCGCGGATCGATACTCATGCCGGCGCCGGGGTGCAGCACATAGGCCAGCACGACGCCGATGATCAGTGCGAAAGTGGTGAGGACCTCGAAGTAGACCACTGCTTTGAGGCCGACCCGGCCAACCCGTTTGAGATCTCCGGCGCCGATTATGCCCAGTACCACCACGCAAAAGACGATTGGCGCAATAATCATCGTAATCAGCTTGATGAAGGCATCGCCGAGCGGCTTTAGGCTCTGGGCAAAGTCCGGGGCCACGCTGCCCAGGACGATGCCCACGATCAGGGCAACGACAACCTGGCCGAATAACGAGCGCACGAACGCACGCATATCCTCTCCTCCCAACGGGGCATCAAACCCCTTTTTGACGCGGCCCTTCTGCCGCTTTTCGGCGAGTCAAGCTCGCCGGAGAATGCCAGCCCCTCAGTCCGCTGGCCGGCTGCCGATCTCGTAATCAGCTAACATCTCCAGCGCCCGGACTATTGCGGAATGGTCCCAGGCGGAGCCGCCGTGCGCCGCGCAGGCATTGAACAGCTCCTGGCAGGTCGCTGTGTTCGGTAAGCTGATCCGGAGCTCTTTGGCGCCCTGCAGGGCGAGATTAAGATCCTTCTGGTGCAGTTCGATGCGAAAGCCCGGCGCGAAATTGCGTTTAACCATGCGCTCGCCGTGCACCTCGAGGATGCGCGAGCTGGCGAAGCCGCCCATCAGCGCCGCTCGCACCCTGGCCGGATCGGCGCCCGCCCTGGCGGCGAACAGCAGCGCTTCGCTGACTGCCTCGATGGTCAGCGCGACGATGATCTGATTGGCGACTTTGGTTGTCTGCCCGTCACCGTTGCCACCAACCAGCGTGACGTTCTTCCCCATCAGCTCGAACAAGGGCCTGACTTTGTCGAACGCCGCCTGTGACCCGCCCACCATGATGGTGAGCGACGCAGCCTTGGCACCAACATCACCGCCGGACACCGGTGCGTCGAGATACTCGCACCCCAGCTCGTTGATCCGACGCGCAAAGTTTTTGGTGGCAATCGGCGAGATCGAGCTCATGTCCATCACGATCTTGCCGCGCGACAGCCCCTCGGCCACACCGTCCCTGCCAAACAAAGCAGCCTCGACGTGCGGTGTGTCCGGCACCATGGTGATGACCACTTCGGACTTGCTGGCTACCTCCTTGCCAGAGGCGCAGGATGTCGCCCCGGCGCGGAGCAGGTCTTCGGGCAGCTTGCCGATGTCGTAAAGGTAGAGGGTGTGACTGCCATTTTGTAGATGTTCCGCCATAGGCCGGCCCATAATGCCGAGGCCGATGAAACCAACATTCATGTCATTCACTCCGCAGTCCTGGTTTTGATGGTTAGGCCGAGATTCGATGGCTCCGCCCGTGACGCAATTGTCTTTGCCATCGCAACGTGCGGGGTCACTTCTAGCACCCTAACGAAGGTCGCGCCAATAAGAGTTTGGAAGCTTTCCATTATGTGGAAAGCACACTGGATTTCCACAGTAAACAAAAGGTCCTTGTGTACACGCGCACCGAAATGATTCGGCGCTTCTTGCCGAAGCGCTTTCCACAATGCGGAAAAAGCCTGGGTTGCCTCTGTCAGCCATCTTGCCGTGGATCTGTTTTAAACCGGCGCAGCAGTCATGGGAGAGATGGCGAGATTAACGTCTCTCGCCTTTCCTGGATTCAGGTGGTGCAAGTGAGGGCGGACGGCTCGCACGACGTCGCAGTCATGCAAGAGCCGGCGCCGACACCTAGGCAGCGCGCGTCAGGTCTGGCGCAGCGAGGATCAGATCCCGGACCGCCTCGTAATAACGCACATAACCCGTACAGCGGCAGATATGACTTCCTAGTGCGTTTGCCACCGTTTCCTCCACCTTCTCGCGCGGAACGGGCTGACGCTTCAATTGCTCTAGCAGCACGGTCGCGGCATTGACGAAGCCGGGCGTGCAATAGCCGCATTGGAAGCTGAAATGATCGAGAAAGGCTTGTTGCACCGGCGACGGAGCGACGATCTCACCTCTCGCGTTACGCTGGGCAATGCCCTCGATGGTGCGGATGCGTTTGCCATCGAAGAAGTGCGCGTCGGTGATGCAGCTCGGCATCTCCGCGCTGGTGTGATCGTCCTTGTCCCAGATCACCACGCAGGCATGGCAGATACCCTCGCCACAGCCAAGGCGCGAGCCGGTAAGGCCCAGCATCTCGTGCAGCACGTCAATCATCATCATGCCGACCGGCACGTTCAGCGGGCCGTGCGTCGTGCCGTTCACCGTAACTGTCAGGGGGCGCGTCGGAATGCTCATGACAGCACCTTTCGAATGTTCTCGGCCGTCACCGGTGTTTCGCGGAAGCGATGCCCGGTCGCATGGGCAATTGCGTTGACGAGCGCGGGTATGATCGGGATCATTGTCACCTCGGCCATGCCCTTCGGCGGATCGGTTTCCGATAGCGCCGGCAGCACCTCTGCAGTCTGCCGCCACACTGCTACGTCACTGGCGCGCGGCAAATAATAGCGGTCGAAGTTCCAGGTGCCGTTGCCGGGCCCGTCCTCGTAAAGCGGCAGATACTCATAGAGTGCGTGGCCGATACCCATGGCTGTGCCTCCCTGAATCTGGCCGGAGACGAGTTCAGGCACGAGCTGGTTGCCGCATTCAACGATGGTGTGGTGCGTGAGCAGGTTCACCTTGCCGCTTTGTTTGTCGACGACGATTTCCGCCAGCGCGCCAACGGCGCTGTAATAGGTAACCATCGCATTGTTGCGTCGCACTAATGGGAAAAAGACGTCGGTGCGGTCTAGCATCCGATAGCCGCCCGGTGTCGTCGCCTGGCTTCCGGTGCCGAGCCGGATGGATAGCCCGTCGATCGGCGCGCGTTCGGTCTTGCCGCTAATCAGGAAACTCGCTTCCGCCCATTGCCAGCGGTTGAAAGTGTGCACCACCGCGCCAGTGACCAGCCCGCGCGCATGAGCTTCTTTCGTCAACTGAGCCAACGGAAGAGGCTGCAACCCGCCCGCCGTCAGATGTCCGTCCACCCACCGCGCATCGGCTTCACGGACGACCAGGGGCGCGGCTTGACCACCCCCGACACCACGCTGCCAGATCCCCAGCGCCGCCGGCCACAGCCCATGGCGGAACACGATCCGTGCCGCCTCCCTTGTCGCATGGGCGAAGTAATAGGCCGAGTTGCTGGCACTGGATTCAGACGCATAGTTGGGGCTCCAGCGCGGATTCCTCGCCAGCCGGTCCTGTTCCGCCTGCTCCATCGTGTAGGGATCACCGCTGGTCTCCACGATGAGGTCGGGCCAGTCGGTGACCGGCATCTGCACTTTATCCGCCGGACGGCCGAGCCAGAGAACCACCGCAACGGCCTGGCCAGAAGATGCTCCGGTGCCGATCTCGGTGCCGCTATGAGAGACCGTGATGTGCCCGTCCGGCGAGACTTCGACCTTGGCCAGCGCGGCTTCGTCGCCATGGCCGAAATCCTTCTGCACGCACCCGAATCCAATGCCGTAATATTGTCCGGGATGGGCGGCGTCGTATGTCTTCTTGCGCGCGGCGCGACCAATCCAAAGCGGATGGGCGCGTGCCCGCTCGAGTATCTCGTCGGCGCGGACGGCGCCCGCTGGTATCGCACCCTGGGTGTTCTTCATGCCCGATTTCAGCACGTTGCGCAGACGGAACTCGATCGGGTCGAGGCCGAGCATCTCGGCGATCTCGTCCACCATCATCTCCGTCGCCGCCATGGACTGCTGCGTGCCGTAGCCACGGGCCGAGCCGGCAACGACAGCACGCGAGGCAATGGCAGTGGCAGCCAGATCGCTTTTCGGCAGATAGTAGATCGACTGCGCGGCGGTAGCACCAACCATGGCAACGGAAGCGGAAAAGTTCGCCCGGCCGCCCCCGTTGGCGATCATGTTCGCGCGGAGAGATTGTATCTTCCCGCTCGTGCGGTCGACTGCCAGCGTGTAGCGCATCCGAAACTCGTGCCGCTTTAGACTGGTCTGGAACTGCTCGAATCGATCATTCGCCAGCCTTACAGGCCGACCGTCTCCGTAGGCGGCAGCGACCAGGGCATAAAACGGCATGTCGTAGTGGTCCTTGGAGCCATAGCCCACGGTGTAGAACGGGTGCAGGAACAGCCGCTTCAGGCCAAGGCTGCTCTTTGCGAGCATGCTTGCGGCATTCTGTGCTACCTCCTGCGGCGACTGGGTCGGAACCACCAGGTGCATCTCTTGCTTTGCCGCGTCATACCAGCCGTTGGCGTTATCAGGTTCCAACGCCGCGGTGTCGGTGTATTGCGAAACATAGTCGCGCGTCAGCACCAGCCAGTCAGCGGGAGGGTTCGCCAGTTCCTTGCCGATAGCATCGGCATAGAACATGCCCTCGGTACCAATATCGCCGCTCGGTTGCCCTTGCGGCCAGGCTGGCTCGTGTTTTTTGAAGGCGGGGAAGATTATTCCCTGCGTCATCGGTGAGAAGACATCGTCGTCGTACGGTGTCTTGCCGCCGACGCGGACGAATCGAGAGCTACCCCACGGGTCACGCTGCAACGGGCCGGTGACAGCGCCGTAGTGAATTACCGAATCGTTGAACTGCAGCTTCGGTTTGGCAAAGCGAAACCGGGTGAAATCATGGAAGATCAGGATCGCCACCGCCTGGCCGAGATAGGCTGGCGTTTTCCCCTCCGGCAGCAGCATGTCGGTCCCGTAGAACTCCGGCAGGGCTAGACCATCGCGCGCCAGATCTGCGGCCGTGACCACGCGGTCGGGCTTCAGATCAGTGCCAAGGGTGGAGATGTCGAAGCCGGTATAGAGCCGGTCGGCCTTGGTGACACGCAGCACCAGGGCATGCGCCTGAGCAGGCGGCCAATGCGGCATGTCGCGCGCCCTGATGTCCCGCGCAAAGATCTTCTGCCCCGTCACCTTTGCGGGCCCATCAATGCGGTATCGCAGCGCACCGTTGGTGCCGGTCCACGCCGGTCGGGTCAGCAGATTCTCTTCGAACAAAGCGGCGTAGGCAGGGCTGCCGAATGGCGCGAGAAAGACGCTGACACCGGCAATGACACTGGCACGCAGCACGTCGCGCCGCGAAGGACGAAGTGCACGCGAGCTTCGGTCTGCTATACGCATCGGATCCACCCTTTTTCAGCCGCGCCCCACAGTACACTCGATCTGACCGTGCGGCGCCTCGGTCGGAAGGAAAACGACATTGGGGTTGTCACGCTGGAACGCGGACAGGTTGATCAGCAGGTAATGTTTATTCGGCATGGCGATAGTGATCTGCGAGATCTCCGGCACAGCTTCCAGCGCTCTGAGACCCATCCGATACATGCTGTCCTGCACGCCTTCGCTGTAGGTGGTGGCAAACTCTTTGAGCATGGCCTGCAGAATCGCTGAATTGGCGGCACTGAAATCCTTGGGTTGCTGCGTGTACCGCCAGATAGCGTCCATGCTCGTGGCGCAGATGCGATCTGTTGTTTCCTTCAGCGTCGTCGCCTCGTCCTTCACGTAATTGACCCAACCGGACCCGGTAGTCTTCATGAACATGAACCCTTGGACGCCCGAATCGATCTCGACATTGTCGCGTGTGGCGCGAACCCGCGCGACAGGGTTGCCGTTGCCCGCCTTGGTAAAGCTGTGCCCGTGGGGCTTGCCGTCGAAGGACAGGCGTTGCCACTGCGTCTCGACAACCTCCACATTGGCGCGCTCAACCTGGCGGTAGCGGTCCAGAAACTGCCGGGCGATGGCAACACCGAACGTTTCGTTGTCCAGGCTGAGGTTATCGCGCGCTGTGATGTTGACGATATTCTTGATCGAATCCGTCGCAATGACCGACGAATTATCTGCTCTCGTGAAAGATTTATCGAACGCTCCTTCCAGCATCACCCGGACCGTTGCTTCACGAACCTCGTGATAGTCCCCCTCCCGGTGCAGGCGCAGCACGCCAACTCGGCCTTTGCCGTAGGTAGCATTTATTAGCGTCATGATTGTCTCCTTATAGAGCGGCTTCGAGCGTTGATCATATCAGCTCCCCCGATAGGTCGTATAACTCCACGGCGAAACCAAAAGAGCCACATGATAATGGCCGCGAGCATCGGCGATACCGATCCGGACGGGCACCTCGTCAAGATAGGGGGGATCGGAGACCGTCATACCGGACGCGGCAAAATAGGCACCGATGTGGAATACGAGTTCGTAGCTTCCCACCTTGATGGCATCACCCACGAGAAGCGGCGCATCGGTCCGTCCGTCCGCATTGGTAGTGGCTGTCTTTACAAGGCTCCGCCCTTCGGCCCCCTCGTCCGCCCATAGCTCGACGTGCACCTTCGCCGCCGGGCGACCGGACGCGATATCGAGCAAGTGGGTGGTGAGTTTTCCCATCGGTCCTCCCTGTTGGCCCGCCCGGATCGATAGGCGAGCGCAGCGTTCGTTTAGAAGATCTTAGTCGCCAATAATATTCCTTCCCATATGCCATAATCAAGCGGGCCCTGACGCGTTTCCACATTGTGGAACAAGGCTCGGCCCTCGCGTCTCAGTGTTCGCCTCGCGTAAGAGTTTCGGCCAGCCGATTGTGCCGTTCCAGCATACGCGGCAGATCGAGGTCGACGAACTTACCATCGCGCAGCACTACCCGTCCGTCGATCATGCTGAAGGACGCACTGGCCGGAGCGCAGAATACCAACGCCGCCACCGGGTCATGCCCGGCTCCGGCGAAACCGATCGCGGTGGTATCGAACGCGACGATGTCGGCCGCCACGCCGGGGGCCAGATGTCCAATGTCGTCGCGCCCAAGCACCCGTGCGCCCCCTCGCGTCGCCAGTTCCAGCGCCTGTCGCGCATTGAGCGCCGCCTGCCCGTATCCGACCCGTTGCAGCAGCATGGCTTGCCGCGTCTCGGCCAGCATATGCCCACTGTCGTTCGAAGCGCTGCCATCCACCCCGAGGCCCAACGGAACTCCGGCATCCAGCATGGCCCGAACCGGTGCGATACCGGAGGCGAGGCGCATGTTGGAGCAGGGGCAGTGCGCAACACCGGTGCCGGTGCGGGCGAACAGAGCGATGCCTGGACTATCGAGCTGCACACAATGGGCGTGCCAGACGTCCGCACCGACCCAACCGAGATCCTCGGCATAGTGCGCCGGTGTCATACCGAAACGCTCGCGGCTGTACGCGATATCGTTCGCGTTCTCCGCCAGGTGCGTATGCAGGCCGACGCCGTACTGGCGGGCAAGCGCGGCCGACTCACGCATCAGGTCCCGGGTTACCGAAAACGGTGAGCAGGGCGCGACCCCGATCCGCAGCATCGAGAAGCGCCCGGGGTCATGGTAGCTTTCGATCAGCCGCTGCGTATCCGCGAGGATCGCGGCCTCGGATTCCACCAGGCTGTCAGGCGGTAAGCCGCCCGCACTTTCGCCCAGGCTCATGCTGCCGCGCGTGGCATGGAACCTCATGCCGATTTCGCGTGCCGCCTCGATGCTGTCGTCCAGGCGGCAGCCGTCGGGGAAGACGTAGAGATGATCGCTGCTCGTCGTGCAGCCGGAAAGAATCAGCTCGGCCATGGCGACGATTGTCGAGACGCGAATCATCTCGGGCGTAAGCCTCGCCCACATCGGGTAGAGGGTCTTCAGCCAGGTGAACAACTCCCCGTCCTGTGCCGCCGGAACGACGCGCGTCAGGCTTTGGTACATGTGGTGGTGCGTGTTCACCAGCCCAGGCAGGACGACATGACCCGCAAGGTCGATCACCTCATCCGCCATAGCCGGCAATTCAGCCGCCAGGCCCACATGCTCGATGCGATTGCCTCGCACGAAAACTGCACCGTCTGGAATTTCGCGGCGGACCTCATCCATGGTTACGACGACACGCGCGTTGCGAATCAGCGTGGTGCGTATGGCCGGGGAGTTCACGGCTCAGGCCTCCGCGCTGTGCGCCGCCGCCGCGAGCTCGGCTTCTGTTTCCTGGATTGATTTTGTACCGTTAAAGAACAGATTGAGCAGTACGGCGCAAGCTGTTGCCAGCAGGATGCCGCTGCGCAGGACAGTTCCCAGATCCGGCGGAAGCCGGGCGAAGAATTTGGTTGACAGCATGGGTATCATGCCGACGCCGACACTGATCGCAACAATATACAGGTTGGTGCGGTTGCGTTCATAGTCGATATGGCTGAGGATGCGGATTCCGGTGGCGATAACCATACCGAACATCACGATGCCCGCACCGCCCAGCACGAATTGCGGCACCGACGCCACGACCGTCGCGAGTTTCGGGACCAGCCCAAGTATCACCATCACAATCCCGCCCATCGCCGTGACCCAGCGGCTGCGCACGCCGGTAACGCCCACCAGTCCGACATTTTGCGAGAACGATGTGTACGGGAAGGTGTTGAATACGCCGCCGATTATCGTCCCCAGCCCGTCGGTAAGTAACCCGCGCGTCAACACCGGTTGCGTCACCGGGCGCTCGACCATATCACCGACGGCGAGAAACATGCCGGTCAACTCCACCATCGTCACGATCATAACCAGGCACATCGTGACAATCGGCAGGGTCTCAAATCGCGGCCAGCCGAAGGCGAACGGCCAGACGACAGCGACCCAGGGTGCCTCGTGCACGCCGGCGAAGCTCACCTGCCCAAGCGCCAGGGCCACCAGGAAGCCGATCACGATCCCAAGCAATACGGCGATGTTGGCAACGAATCCCTTAAAGAAGCGGATTATCAGCAGAATGCCGACTAGCACGCCCAGCGCTATCGCCAGGTACAGCGGAGCACCGTAGTTCGGGTTACCGACACCGCCGGCGGCCCAGTTAACGGCAACTTCCATAAGCGAAATGCCGATCACCGCAATCACCGTTCCGGTTACCACCGGCGGGAACAACACCAACAGGCGACTGAAGATCGGCGCGATGATGATGCCGAACACGCCGGAAGCGATGATCGCGCCATAGATGTCAAGCAGCCCCAGGCCTGGGGTTGTGGCGATGGCGATCATCGGAGTGACGGCTGCGAAGGTGACACCCATCATGATCGGCAGGCGGATACCGAAGATCCATACCCCGACCGACTGGATCAGCGTCACCACTCCGGCTGCGAACATGTCGGCATTGATCAGAAGCGCCACCTGCTCTTTCGGCAGGTGCATCACGCCGCCGATGATCAGCGGAACCGCGATCGCGCCGGCATACATGACCAGCACGTGCTGGATACCCAACGTCAACAGCTTCGGAAACGCGAGGACTTCATCCACCTGATCGACAGAGCCGCCGGGCGGCAGCGCCGCGGCGGCGGTGACGGCAATACTGGACTCGGACACGATCTCTCTCCCTATTTCTTTGCGGTTGCTTCCTGCATTCCCGCGGCTGCCTGGTTCCTATCCCCACCAAGGATCCGATCACGAAGCCGGATGGCCGCGATGCGCTCAATCTGGCGGAGGCTTTCTCCAAACTCGTTATCAGCAATATTGTGCAGCCGCCGCTCCAGCGCTTCGATGATGGTTGCGCGCGTGTGACCCGCGACCGCAATGATGAACGGGAAGCCGAATTTTGCTTTGTATTCCTGGTTCAGCCTGGTCAGGCGTGCAAACTCCTCCGGCGAGCAGCGGTCGAGGCCAACACCCTGCTGTTCCTGCTGTGAAAGCTCGGTAAGCTCACCGCGAACAGCGGCCCGGCCGGTTAGCTCCGGATGGGCGCGGATCAGCGCGAACTGGGCCGACCTATCGGCCCCGGCTACGGCCGCGGTAAGGGCCACCCTCAGATCCTCCAGCGTCGCGAAGGGACGAGCATTCCAAGCCTGCTCGGCCACCCATGGCGAATGTTCGTAGACGCCGTCGAGCGCGTGCACGAAGGCCGCTCGGGAAGCGGCCGAGAGCTCGGCCAAAGTCAACCTCTTGGTCTCGACGTTCATCCGGCATCACCTTGGCCTACGCTCGCAAACAATTCGGGGGCGAAGAATCAGCGCCTCTGAACGCAGTTCCGCCCCCGCCATTCGCGCCATGATACGTCACCTCCCTCGTTTTCTTTGCTTGTACCACTTCAGTCAGACCTGCCACAATAAGATGATCAAAGGCTTTCCGTGATATGGAAAACATGCCGGATTGTGCTGAAAACAAGCTTCTTTGTGTTCGAAGAGGCCCGAAATGACCCGGTCGTGCCTGCTCGAGGAGTGTTCCACAATGTGGAAAGTTCAGTGAAGGATGGACGCTGCCGCCGTTGTTCAGGCAGCTGCCCTTGCCCGGCCACCCAGCTCTGTCGTCAGCTCGTCAGCTATGCGACGAACAGTCGCGCCGAGTTCCCCTACGCGCTCCGGTGGGATGCGCACCGTCGGTCCCGAGACAGATATCGCCCCCAAGGGGACGCCATCCTCATCCACCACCGCGGCTGCTACGCAGCGCAACCCGGCGGTATATTCCTCGTCGTCAACGGCGAAGCCTTGCTGGCGCACCTGTTCGAGGTGACGCAGCAGACGGGGAGGAGTATCGATTGTGCGCGGAGTGAACACGGGCAGCCCGTGATCGCGAATGATCTTTGCGGCTGCGGTGGACGGTAATACCGCAAGCATGGCCTTTCCAAGCGCCGAGGCATGCATGAATACCCGACCGCCCGGCTTGGCAATTGCGCGCATGAGCTGTCGGCTCTGGACCTGACCAAGGTAGACGGCCATGCCCTCGTCCTCGATCGCAAAGTTAGCCGTTTCCCGGGTTTCCTCCATTAGCCGCTGCAGGTAAGGCCGCGCGGTTCGCGCGGCATCGCGTGAATGCAGAAACGCGTTGCCGACGGCAAAGGTCTGCACGCCAATCAGCCAGCGAGTCAGCTCGCGATCGAATCGAACGAACCGCTCCTGCTGAAGCGTGGTGAGCAGGCGATGTGCGGTCGAGGGGGCCAGTCCGGCGGTGCGGGCGACCTCCGTAAGGGTGGACCCGTCTTCGTGCTGAGCGAGAATGGTGAGGATCGTGAGCGCGCGGGTCAGCGCCTGCACGTTCCCGCTGCTGGCCGCCGGACCACCCCCGCGCTTGCCGCCCCGCCGGGTTGCTGGTTTCGATAATGACTTGGCCAAAGCGAGACCTCCGATTGACGGTAAGGAGTAACCTTCCGCATCGTGGAAGCCCGGTCAAGCAGGCGGAGCCGTCGCAGACAAGCTGCACAGGGAGCGTTTGGTTAGGGAAGCCTCGATGGCTCGGAGCCATTAAGCCTCGAGAACCGGCCGAACGCCCGCGTCGCGCAGCGTGGCCACCAGCAGATCACGATGTGCACGGTCCGCAACCTCGACCGTACAGACCACACGTACCGCCGACACGTCCGGGCCGGCGAAGGCGCGATCGTGGGCGATGTCTTTGACGCTCGCCCCCGCCGAGGCGATCAGGGCAGCCAGGCCCGCCAGTCCGCCGGGGCGGTCGGTGATGGTTGCGGTGAAGCGGCAAAGCCGCGAGTCCTGGACCAAGCCCACCTCGATCACGCGGTCCAGGATGTTGACATCGATATTACCGCCTGAAAGCACCAGCACGACTCGCTTGCCGGACAATTCCGGCAGGCATCCGGCAAGAAAGGCGGCGAGTGGCGCCGCACCCGCTCCTTCCACCACGCATTTCTCCAGCTCGATCAGGCGCAGGATTGCTGTGGCCAGGGACGCCTCGTTGATCGTCACCACGCGCTCGACAAGATCGCGGGCGGTTGCGAAGGCGCGCGCGCCCACGCGCCCCACCGCGAGTCCATCAGCCAGAGTGGGCCGGACCTCGACATCCCGCGGTTCGCCCGAGGCCAGCGCCGCGCCATAAGATGCCGCATGCTCTGGCTCCACGCCAATGATCCGAACTGACGGACGGAGCGATTTTACTGCCTGCGCGATCCCGGCGATCATTCCGCCACCGCCGATCGATACCACAATCGCCTCGACGTCCGGCACCTGCTCCAGGATCTCGAGCCCGATCGTACCTTGTCCGGCAATGATGGCCGCATCATCGTAGCCATGCACGTAGGCCAGGCCCTCCGCCGCTGCGAGTTCATCGGCGCGCGTCCGCGCCTCGGCCAGACTGTCACCGTGGAGCACCACGGTAGCGCCCAGTTTGCGGCAGTTTGCAACCTTTATCAGCGGCGCGAAGCGCGGCATTACCACGGTGATCGGGATGCCCAGCAGACCTCCGTGATAGGCCAAGCCAAGCGCGTGGTTGCCGGCGGAAGCGGCGATCGCGCCGCGCCGCTGCTGCTCCGGGGAGAGCAGCATGAGCGCGTTGCGCGCGCCCCGCTCCTTGAAGCTGCCAGTTCGCTGCAGGTACTCCAGCTTGCAGAAGACCTCTGCATCGCACAGCTCCGAGAGCCGAACCGAGGGTGGGCACGGAGTTTTCTCGATCCCGCCCGCGATGCGATCGCGGGCGGCGAGAATGTCGTTCAGGGTGACGTCCATCGCATTACATCTCATATGCGAGCTGTGGTTGGCGCGTCTTCGACAGGTAGTATCCGATGCCAAGCATGGCAAACCACACCGGCGCGACATAGAGCGCAACGCGTGTGCTCGGATCGATGCCAAGGAAGCTGGCCACAAGGATCAGAAACGTCACCACGAACCAGTTGCTGTAGGGGGCGCCGGGCATCCGGTAGGGAACCGGCCTGGCCTGTCCCGCGGCGACCGCACGGCGGTAGCCGAGGTGGGAGATCATGATGAGCGCCCAGGTCCACAGCGAGCCGACCAAGGCCACACTGGTCACATAGGTGAATACCCGCTCCGGCACGAAGTAGTTCAGCACCACGCCGATGAGCATGAGCGCCGCGGAGGCGGTGATGCCGGCCGCCGGCACGTGCCGGGCATTCACCTTCCCGAACACTCGGGGCGCCTGGCCGAGCTGCGCCAAGGTATAGAGCATCCGCCCGGTGCTGAAGAGCCCGCTGTTGCACGACGACGCCGCCGCCGTGATGACAACGAAGTTAATGATGCCAGCGGCGGCGGGCAGGCCGATGCGCGCAAAAACCAGGACGAACGGGCTCTCACCCGGATGCAACTGGTTCCAGGGCACCAGCGACATGATGACGAGCAGGGCGCCGATGTAGAAGATCAGGATCCGGTACACGACGCTGTTGGTGGCCTTGGGCAGCGTCTTCTCGGGATTGCGCGCCTCGCCCGCGGTGACACCCAGCAGCTCGACCCCTTGATAGGCGAACATTACGATCTGCAACGTCAGCACTACGCCGAGCACACCTGTCGGGAAAAACCCACCGTGCGTCCACAGATTGCTGAAGCTCGCGGTGTGGCCCAGTTCGCCCACTCCGAAGACGATGACCACCAGACCGATCACAAGCAGAGCTACGATCGCCGCGACCTTTACGAGCGCGAACCAGAACTCAAGCTCGCCGAACAGGCTTACGGCGATCAGGTTGACGCCGTATAGAACGCCAAGGGCGCCCAGCGCGGGGATCCATTGCGGCAGATCGGGGAACCAGTAGTGGAAATAAACACCGACCGCGGTGATTTCCGCCATGCCGGTGACGACCCACATGAACCAATAGGACCAGCCGGTGGCGAACCCGGCCCAAGGACCGACATATTCCTCGGCGTATGTAGCGAACGAGCCGGCAACCGGGCGGTGCATCAGCAGCTCGCCGAGAGCACGCATAATGAAGAATATCACCACGCCGCCGATCGCGTAGGATAGCATCAGGCCAGGACCGCCCTTGCTGATCGCGGTGGCCGAGCCAAGGAACAACCCGACGCCGATCGCCCCACCGAGGGCAATCAACTGCACGTGCCGTTCCTTAAGTCCGCGCGTGAGATCTTTCGACTCGCGCGCTTGTTCCTTGTCGAGCATCCTGCTCGAAACAATGTCATTCATAGCTTGGTTCCTCTGTAGTATGTTTGGTTATGAAGGGAGCTGGCAGATCACTTCGATCTCGACCGCTGCATCGCGTGGCAGTCGAGCGACCTGCACGGTCGAACGGGCAGGTTTGTGGGTGCCGAAGTGCCGTTCGTAGACCGCGTTCAGCCGCACAAAGTCGTTCAGATCCCGGACGAACACCGTGGTTTTGACGACATCGCCCAGCGACGCGCCGCCGGCCGCAAGCACGCCTTTCAGGTTGCGAAACACCTGCTCCGTCTGAGCCTCAATGTCGCCGGTTACGAGCTCGCCATCGGGAGTAAGCGGGATTTGGCCTGAGCTGTACAGCATTCCATTGATAACGACCGCCTGGCTGTAGGGGCCGATTGCCTTGGGCGCGGTGTTAGTATCGATGATGTTCATGCGAGAGCTTCCTCCATTGTCTGAGTGGGGATGTTCGACTGCTTTTGGTAACGACTGATACCGAGCGCCCGCGGGTCGATCGCGGGTTGTTTGCCGGAAACGAGATCGGACACCAGGTGTCCCGAGCCGCAGCTCATCGTCCAGCCGAGGGTACCGTGGCCGGTATTGAGCCACAGGTTCGGATATTTTGTACGACCGATCACGGGCGGGCCGTCCGGCGTCATCGGGCGCAGGCCGCACCAGAAATTCGCGCGGGCCAGGTCGCCGCCATCCGGATAGAGATCGCCAACGACATGCTCGAGCGTCGCGCGGCGTGATGCACGTAGCTTGGTGTTATAGCCGTCCAGCTCGGCCATGCCGCCGACCCGGATACGGCCACCGAGCCGGGTGATCGCAACTTTGTGGGTCTCATCCATGACGGTGGATTGAGGTGCACCCGCCGGATCGGTGATCGGCACCGTCAGCGAGTAGCCCTTCACCGGATAGACCGGGAGGCGAATGCCAATGCGCCGTAAGAGCAGGGGCGAGTGGCTGCCCAAGGCGACCACGTAGGCATCGGCGGTAAGGATACCCGACGAGGTTCGGACCCCGGAGATCCTGCCATTCTCCACGAGAAGGCTTTCGATCTGCACTCCGTGGCAGAATGTGACGCCACGCTGCTTGGAAAGCTCCGCAAGTGCGGTGGTGAACTTGAAGCAATCGCCGGTTTCGTCGCCGGGCAAGCGCAGGCCACCCACGAATTTCTCGCGCACGCGCGCCAGCGCCGGCTCGTAACGGATGCATCCGGCGGCATCGAGCAGCTCGTACGGAACGCCGAGCTTTTCGAGAATCGCGATATCTTTGCCGGTACCGTCGAGTATTTTTTGGCTGCGGAAAAGCTGCAGCGTGCCGAGGCTGCGCTCGTCGTAAGCGATTCCGGTCTTGGTGCGCAGCTCGCGCAGCAGATCACGGCTATACTCCGCGATCGGCACCATGCGGCTTTTGTTGCGCTCGTAGGCGGTTCTCGTGCAGTTCCGCAGCATCATCAGGCCCCAGCGAATCATGTCGGGATCGGGGCGCGGCCAGATGAACAGCGGGCGGTGGTGCATGAACAGCCACTTCAGCGCCTTGATTGGAATGCCGGGCGCCGCCCAGGGCGAGGAATAACCAGGAGAGACTTCACCGGCATTGGCGAAGCTGGTCTCCAACGCCGGTCCGGCCTGTCGGTCGAGCACGATCACTTCGTGGCCGGCCTCGGTAAGGTAATAGGCGGTCGTGACGCCGATCACGCCGCCGCCAAGCACTAGCACTTTCAAGTTAGTCTCCTTCGTTGCTGTTGCGATCAACCGCCGATGTAACGGCGGTGGTAGCGATGACCGAGTCTGGTCAGGATTTCATAGCCGATGGTACCGGCGCGGCGCGCCACGGCATCCAGGGGATTGCGGTCGCCGATCAGTTCGATGAGGCCGCCTGGCTGAAGCATGTCGGGTGGCACGTTCGATACATCGAATGTGGCCGTATCCATCGATACGATGCCGACGAGCGGGACCTCGTTGGCACCGATAAATGCGCTGCCGCCATCACCGAGACTGCGCGGGAAACCATCGGCATAGCCCACCGACACGGTCGCAATGCGGCGTGGGCCGTTCGCCCGCCAGGTAGCGCCATAACCGACGGTCGATCCCGCCTCGATCTGGCGGACCTGGATCAGGCGGCCATGTAGCCGGACGACCTGTCGCATCGGGTTGGGCCGGCCCGCAACCGGTGCGATGCCGTAAACCGCGGCGCCGGGACGGACCAGATCGAAGTGGTAATCGAGGCCAAGGAAAATGCCCGAGGAATTGGCGAGGCTTGCTGGGACCGCCGGGAGTTTGCGGCGCAACAAACGGAAGCGGGCGAGTTGCTCGGCGTTCAGCGGGTGATCCGGCTGCTCGGCGCAGGCGAGGTGGCTCATCACGTAGCTGAGCGCAACGCGGTCTAGACGATGTGGGTCTTCCGTCAGAAGTCCGATTTCGGCGGGTGACAGACCGAGGCGTGACATGCCGGTATCGACCTGCAAGACCGCCGGCAAGGCACGCTCTTGGGCCCGGGCCAATGCCGCCCAGGCATCGATCTGGGCAAGGCTGTTGAGCACTGGCGTGACGTTCTGCGCGAGTGCCTCCGCCTCCGCGCCTGGAAGCAACCCGTTCAGAACGAACACCTCAGCGCCTTTCGGCAGGTGTGGCCGCAACGCGATCGCCTCATCGAGATGGGCGACGAAAAAGTGCCGACAACCAGCCTCGGCCAGCTCGGGCGCCACTCGCGCCGCGCCGAGGCCATAAGCGTCCGCCTTCACCACTGCCGCGCAGGCCGCACCGCGGAGCCGGGACCGCAGCAGGATGTAGTTCGCGCGAATGGCGGCAAGATCGATTGTCAGTATGCCACCAGCGGCGGGCGGTACGGTTTGCGGCATCATTTCCCCCAAAGCCTTTCGTCCTCGTTCTACGACGGCGCTGCCGAGCGCCCTCAGGATGCGTGGCTATAGGGCAAGGGGCGTGCCAAGTCGGGAAACGCCAGCTTTGACGGGGGTTTTCGCGGATAACGGCCACACCGCTCGCCAGTCGGGTGTCCACGCAGCTTTACAGGTCCGCAGGAAAATTGAGAGAAAGCCTTGACGATCGGCGGTGGCAGCGATCGTTTACACTGTCAGCGTCTGTGAACACCCAAGATGCGCATCGACATTCAGTTCATCGACCGGGTTGGGATTGCGCATGAGATCCTGGCCGTGTTCGCCGAGCGGCGGCTCAACGTGGTGGCCGTCGAAGTGGTGGTGCCGCACCTCTTTATCGACGCCCCGGACCTGGCGACGGCGGAACTCGCGACGCTTCGTGCTGAGCTGCTGAAGGTTCAGAACGTCCAAACGGTCGAGCCGATCGACATGCTGCCGGGCGAGCGGCGGCGTCTCCATCTCGACGCGCTGCTCGATGCGATGGCCGATCCGGTGATGGCCATCGATGCCACGGGCGCGATCGTCATCGCGAATGCCGCGGCTGCCGCAGCGACCGGCATTGCCGAGGCGGACCTGATCGGCACCGGATTAACCAGGATCTTTGACGATCCCGAGCTACAGCCGGCCCTCGTGCGCCAGAGTTTCTCGCTGCCCACCCGCGAAGTACAGCTTCGGGGCCACGCATTCCTGCTCGATGTCCGGCCGATTGCCGAGTCCGCCGGCAGCAAAGTCGCTGGTGGCGTGGTCATGCTTTATGCCCCGGCACGGATCGGTGAGCGTCTGCACGCGTTGCAGCATTTCGACGAAGGCGGGTTCGAAACGATCTTGGGCAAGTCACCGCCGATGCGCGCCTTAAAGGCGCGGGCAGCGCGGGTTGCGACCGTGGACGCGCCGCTGCTTATCCTGGGTGAGACCGGCACCGGCAAAGAGCTGGTAGCCCATGCCTGTCACCAGGTCAGCACGCGCACTCGCAAGCCGTTCCTGGCCCTCAACTGCGCCGCGCTGCCCGAGAACCTGATCGAGAGCGAATTGTTCGGCTATGCCTCGGGCGCGTTCAGTGGGGCGCAGCGAGGCGGCAAGCCCGGTATTCTCGAACTCGCCGATCAAGGAACGGTATTCCTTGATGAGGTGGGCGAGATGTCGCCCTACTTGCAGGCGAAGCTACTCCGCTTCCTTAACGACGGAAGTTTCCGCCGCGTAGGTGGGGAACGCGAGATCAGGGTCAATGTGCGGGTTATCAGCGCGACACACCGCGACCTCGAGCGCATGGTGGCCGAGGGCGCGTTTCGGGAGGATCTGTTCTATCGGATCAACGTACTTACCCTGCGTGTGCCACCGCTACGCGAGCGTGGGGACGATATCCGCTTGCTAGCCCGCCACTTCATCCGCCGCGCCTGCGCGCAGACAGGCAGGCCGGCTTGCCGGCTGACCGCTCGGGCCAATGCTGCGCTGCTGGCAAACGCCTGGCCTGGGAACGTGCGGCAGCTCCAGAACGTGCTGTTCCGCGCGGTCACGCTGAGCGATCGCGCCCTCGTTGACGCTGAGGACTTGGAGATCGCAGGTGCGCGTGTGGCGCACGTCGCCGGCCCCGGCGAACCTGAGCCAACTTCATGGGACGAGGCGATTGCCGGTTTCGAAAAGGCGCTTCTGCATCAGTTGTTTCCGCGGTATCCCTCGACGCGCAAACTGGCCGCGCGGCTCAACTCGTCGCACACCATGATCGCGAATAAATTGCGCAAGTATGGCGTTTCTGCACACCACAATCGGTGACCGATTTACGCCGATGGAACTTGTTACAAATATTCGCGCTCTTTGGCAACTGACGAGCAAGCGGGCCGTCAATCGGTGGTGCTACAACCTCGCCGACCGCTTCAACTGCCGCCGCTCCCCGGCAAAGCGACCATATCCATCAACTTGGCCGCTTCACCGAGGACGTAGAGGGGCTCAGGCCGCCTTCTGAGTAGCCGCCTTATTAAGCGACTTATTGGCGATCTGGTTCAGCAGCGCGTCCGCCTTTTTCTCCTCCTCCAGCGTCTCCTGCAGAACCTGGGCCATGTCATTCATTCCGCAAGCCTTCGCCCATGCGATCATCGTGCCGTAGCGAGCCATTTCGTAATGTTCTACGGCCTGCGCGCTCGCCAGGATGCCCGTATCGCGCACCGCGCCCTGCTCGAAGTCATGCACGATCTCCTCGCCTTCCTCGATAATCCCGTTAATTGCCTCGCAAGTCTGGCCGCGGGCTCGCTTGCCCATCATCTCAAACACCTGCTGCAGGCGTTCCACATGGCCCTGGGTCTCATCACGATGCTGCATCAGCGCCTGCTTCAGCTCTTCGTTTTCCGAAGCTTTTGCCATCTTGGGCAGCGCCTTCAAAATCTGACGCTCGGCGTAGTACACATCCTGGACATACGTCAGAAGCAGATCGTTCATGCTTTTCATGGCTAACTCCCAGTTATAGATCGACCCGATAACGCGGCGGGCCCTGCCTCAAACTCAGCACGAAGCTGGGCCGTTCTTGCCACAAAAAGCAAAAGCTTGTGTTCGCGCGTCCGTGAAGCGCCCACTCACAATCCCGCTGACCGCGCAGGATCATAATTGCCCGCGGGCAACGGGATCGGCCGCAGCGCGTTGACCCGCCATCTCAGGCAATCCTTCACCAAGGGCGGGCTCATGGCGAATACCGTTAGCGACTTCTTCTGGGAGCGCCTTCACCAGTGGGGCGTCCGGCGTATCTTCGGTTACCCCGGCGACGGCATAAACGGCCTGATGGGTGCGCTGGACCGCAACCGTGGCAAATTCGAGTACGTCCAGGTCCGGCACGAGGAAATGGCAGCCTTCATGGCCTGCGCTCATGCCAAATTCACCGGAGAGGTCGGTGTCTGCATGGCAACCTCTGGCCCCGGCGCCATCCATCTGCTGAACGGCCTCTATGACGCACGGCTCGATCACCAGCCTGTGCTCGCCATCGTGGGCCAGCAGGACCGCGCCGCCCTCGGCGGGCATTACCAGCAGGAAACGGACCTCGAAAATCTGTTCAAGGATGTCGCCGGTGCCTTCGTGCAGCAGGCCAGTTCACCGGCGCAGGTCCGGCATTTGATCGATCGCGCCATGCGGATCGCCAAGTCCGACCGCAAAGTCACCTGCGTCATCATGCCGAAGGATCTGCAGGAGATGAAAGCGGTCGAGCAACCGCCGCAGACTCATGGCACCATTCATTCCGGAATCGGCGCGCCGGAACTGATCCCGACCCCGACCGATGCTGAACTGCGTCGCGCAGCCGAGGTGCTCAACGCAGGCCAAAAGGTCGCCATGCTGGTCGGCGCAGGCGCCTTGCACTGCACGGATGAGGTCATCGAAATCGCCGAAAAGCTTGGAGCAGGTGTCGCCAAGGCGCTGCTTGGGAAGGCAGTTGTCCCCGATCACCTCCCGTTCGTCACCGGCTCCATCGGCCTTCTCGGCACCAAGCCGAGTTACGAGATGATGCAAAACTGCGACACCTTCTTCATGATTGGCTCGGGTTTCCCCTACTCGGAGTTTCTGCCCAAGGAAGGTGCCGCGCGCGGCGTGCAGATCGACCGCGAATCCGGAATGCTCAGCCTGCGCTATCCAATGGAAGTCTGCCTGCTGGGCGAGAGCAAGACCACTCTGCAGCGCCTGATCCCCATGATCCAGCCGAAGCAGGACCGCTCCTGGCGCAAGCAGGTCGAGGATTGGGTGCAGGATTGGTGGAAAGTCCTCGAGGGACGCGCCATGCATTCCGCCGACCCGATTAATCCACAACGCGTGTTCTGGGAGTTCTCCCCCAAAATCCCTGAGCGCGCCATCCTCACCAGCAACTCCGGCTCGGCCGCCAACTGGTACGCGCGTGACCTGAAAATCCGTCGCGGCATGATGTGCTCCCTCTCCGGCGGCCTCGCCAGTATGGGCGCCGGCATGCCCTACGCCGTTGCTGCGAAGTTCGCCTACCCTGATCGCCCGGTCATCGCCCTGGTCGGCGACGGCGCCATGCAGATGAACGGCATGAACGAACTGATCACTGTAAAGAAGTATTGGAAACAATGGAGCAATCCCTGCTTCATCGTCATGGTGCTCAACAACCGTGACCTGAACCAGGTCACGTGGGAGATGCGGGCCCAGGAGGGGGACCCCAAATTCGAGGCATCGCAAAACATCCCCGACGTGTCCTACGCCCGCTACGGTGATCTGCTTGGGTTCAAAGGCATCTTCTGCGACAATCCCGAACACGTCGCCCAATCCTGGGATCAGGCGCTCGCATCCGACCGCCCCGTGGTGCTGGAGTTCTACACGGACCCGAACGTCCCGCCGCTACCGCCTCATATCACTCTAAAGAACGCCAAGGCCTTCGCGACTTCACTGCCGCAGGACCCGGAATTCCTCAGCGTGGTCAAGGACACCGCAAAGGAGATGGCCTCTACCCTGATGCCAGGCCGTTGACCTAGGCGTCGAGATGTCGAACGACAGTAAGGAGGGCGCCGGCCTCATTGCGCTCGGTCTTGTTTCGGCGGGCGTACTTGCCGCTTTGACCGCGCGGTCCGTTCCGGTTGCCCTCCCCGTCGCCACCCGCGCCGCCCGCCGGCTCAACAAAAGCTCCGCCCTGCTCGCACTTTCAGTCTTCGCGGACAGTTCGATCGAGCATTACCGTGGGATGTTCTTCAATAAGAACATGTTTTTCCCGATCCTCTCTTCCGCCGCCACACTCAGCTCCAGCCTGCATGGCACTCATGATAAAACCGCCGCGGGCCACCGCCTGCGCCATGCTATCGCGGCGATCTCCGGCGCCATCGGTCTGGCCGGTGGTTGCTTCCATTTGTACAACGTCACCAAGCGCGAAGGCAGTTTCTCCTGGCACAATCTGTTCTACGGTGCTCCTCTGGGAGCCCCGTACGCCCTGATCTTAGCCGGTATCATGGGCACCGCCGCCGAACATGTCCGCGATTCCGACTCCTCGGATCCCCGTCTCTTTGGATTCCCCGCCGGGCGCGCACTCGCTACCCTCACTGCTGGGGGTCTCGCAGGCACCGTCGGTGAAGCGTCGCTCCTCCATTTCCGCGGTGCCTTCCATAACCCATTTATGTTCCTTCCCGTTTCCGTACCACCCGTAACCGCCGCACTGCTAGCAAAGGCCGGAACAGAAAAAACTCCCACCTGGAATCGCTTCACCCGAGCGTGGCTCTGGCTCACCACCGCCCTAGGCTTCGCCGGCGTCGGCTTCCACATCTACGGAGTCGCTCGCAACATGGGCGGCTGGCGCAACTGGAGCCAGAACATCCTGAACGGACCGCCAATCCCAGCACCCCCCAGCTTCACTGGCCTCGCCCTCGCCGGCCTCGCTGCGCTCGACCTGCTGGAGAGACACCGTGCCTGAGCGCATCCGCTTTCCTGGCTACAGCACCTACGCGAAACGTGACACGCCATCCTGGAATCAGGCGACGCGCATCGTCGTCGAAAAGCGTCTCTTGAGCCCGCCACCCCGCCGCTTCTTCACGGAAGAGGAATGGCCGCTGCTCAAAGCCATCTGCGACCACATCATCCCGCAGGAATCAGCCGACCGCGTCCCGTTGGAAAATTTTATCGACCAAAAGATGGCCGAAAACCTCGGCGACGGATACCAAAAGTCCGGCAATCCCGACATGCAGCACATGTGGCGGCGCGGCCTTCATGCACTCAACGAAGAGGCAAAAATCCGCTTCGGCCAGCCCTTCATCGATCTGCCCGGCGGACGCCAGGACGACATCCTGCACATGGTCCAGGAAGGCGACGTGCGCTCCCCGGGATGGGAAGAGGTGCCCCCCAGCGGGTTTTTCAAAGGCCGGCTATTGCATGATATCGTGACGTTCTATTACGGACACCCGAAAGGCTGGGACGAAATGGGCTTTGGCGGCCCCGCCTCGCCCCGCGGCTATGTCCGCATGGGCTTCGATCGACGCGATCCTTGGGACGCGGTCCCCGCCAAACCGCTGCCCTCCGGTGCCTGACATCTTCCCGAGAGCGCCGCGCGGCAAGGATCACCGCGCTCCCGATGTACTTCGCGTCGGCGCATGGGTTCCGATGCGCCAGTATCCCGAATCCGAGGGAGTCGATTTCGCCATTATCGGGACCGGTGCGGGCGGTGGGACGTTGGCTGCTAAACTCTCCGAATACGGTTTCTCCGTCGTTGCGTTCGACGCCGGGCCCTGGTTCCGTCCGCTCGAGGAATTTGCCTCCGATGAGGTGGAGCAGGAAAAACTCATCTGGACCGACAACCGAATTGTCGACGGCAACGACCCCGTCGAGCTCGGCCATAACAACAGCGGCAAGGCTGTTGGCGGCAGCATGGTCCACTTCATGATGGTGTCGCTGCGCTTTCGGCCGGAGCACTTCAAATCTCGTACCAAACTCGGTTACGCCGTCGATTGGCCGGTCGATTGGCAAGAGATGTGGCCCTACTACGATGAGGTCGAGGACGCCCTGAAAATCTCTGGCCCCATAAACTACCCATGGGGCCCGCATCGCCGTCGCTACCCATATCGCCCGCACGAAGTAAATGCGGCCGGCCTCGTGCTAGCGCGCGGATGTGAAAAGCTCGGCATGCAGTGGTGCCCCACGCCGCTCGCCACCATTTCCGCCCCACGCGGGCGGGCGCACCCCTGCGTCTATCGTGGCTTCTGCGGCTTCGGCTGCTCCACCAATGCAAAGCAGAGCTCGTTAAACGTCTGGATCCCCCGCGCACTCGCCGCCGGCGCCGAAGTCCGGGACCTCGCCATGGTCGGCCGCATCGAAACCAACCAGTACGGCCGCGTTACCGGCGTGCACTACCATCGCGATGGCGAGTGGCGGTTCCAGAAAGCAAGAAACGTGGTTGTCGCTGGGTATGCCATCGAAACGCCACGGCTGCTCCTCAACTCCGCCAACGCCCAATTCCCGGACGGGCTTGCCAACGGCAACGGACTTGTCGGCAAATACTTCATGGTCCAGTCGAACGATGCCGTCTGGGGCACCATGGGCCAGGAAATCCGCTGGTACAAAGGTCCGCCCTCAATGGCGATGACCGAACACTGGAACTACATTGACGAGGGTAAGGATTTCTACGGCGGCTATTCATACATGAGCCAGGGACCGCTTGCCGTCGAGTGGGCACGCACGCTCGCCAGCGGCCGCGGCCTCTGGGGCCAGGCGCTGAAAGACAAAATCTCCCACTACATCTACGAAGCAGGCCTCAAGATCGTGGGCGAAGTCCTGCCGCGCGAGCAGAACCGTGTTGAACTGGCCGATCAGAAAGATCAGTACGGTCTGCCCATCGCCAAGGTCACGTTCTCCTACTGCGACAACGATAACAAGCTGCGCCAGCACTCAATACGAGAGATGACCCGCGCTATGGAAGCCGTCGGTGCGCACGACATCTGGTCGTCCGAAAGCACCGCACACCTTGGCGGCACCTGCCGCATGGGCGACGATCCTGCGACTAGTATGGTCAACCCCGATGGGCGTTGCTGGGAGGTGCCAAACCTCTGGGTCTCCGATGGCTCAATCATGCCCACCGTTGGCGGCGTGAATCCCTCGCTTACAATTCAGGCCATGTCTTGCCGCATCGCTGACCGCATCAAGGCTCTCGCCGCCCGTGGTGAGCTCGACCGCCCCGCGGTACCTCTGCGCGCCGCCTACCGCACCGCCGCTGTTACAAAATAAACCTGCTCAGATCCCCCTTCTGCGCCAGCGGCGCAACCCGTTCGTTCACATACGCCGCATCAACCGTAATCGTCTCGCCCGCCCGGTCCGTCGCGGTAAAGCTGATCTCCTCCAGCAGCCGCTCCAGCACCGTATGCAGCCGCCGAGCACCAATATTCTCCACCCGATCGTTGATATCGGCCGCCAGCTCCGCGAGCGCATCAATCGCTCCCTCCGTAAATTCTAAATTCACGGATTCCGTGGACAGCAACGCAGCATATTGCTTGACCAGCGAATGCTCCGGCTCGGTCAAAATCCGCCGCAGATCTTCCCGCGAAAGCGGAGACAGCTCCACCCGGATTGGTAACCGCCCCTGCAGCTCCGGCAACAAATCCGAGGGCTTCGCTAGGTGAAACGCCCCCGAGGCGATAAACAGGATATGGTCCGTCTTCACCGGCCCATACTTGGTCGTCACCGTCGTCCCCTCGATCAGCGGGAGCAGGTCACGTTGCACCCCCTCGCGGGACACATCACCACCTCGGAAACCACCTTCCATCGTGCGCGCGCAGATCTTATCAATCTCATCAATGAAAACGATGCCATTATTCTCGGCATGGAAAACCGCGTCCTTCGCCAGTCGGTCGTTATCCAGCAGCTTGTCCGCCTCCTCCCGCTCCAACGCTTGACGTGCCGCCTGCACCGTCATCCGCTTCAGTTGCTGCGGCCGGCCGAACATCCCTTTCATCATCTCGGTTAGATTGATCATCTGCCCCGGCGGCATACCCGGAATGTCCAGTTGCCCGATCGGCACGCTCGACGATTCACTTACCGAAATCTCGATCTCCTTGTGCTCAAACTCCCCGTTGCGCAACATGCGCCGGAATTTGGACCGCGTATCCGCCGCCGCCCCTTCACCAACCAGCGCCGTAATCAATCTCTCTTCGGCCGCTGCCTGCGCCTTCGCCTGCACATCCTTGCGGGAGGAATCCCGCAGCATCTGCAGGCTGACATCCACCAGATCGCGCACGATGCTGTCCACATCGCGCCCGACGTAACCCACCTCGGTAAACTTCGTCGCTTCAACCTTCAGAAACGGCGCCTGTGCCAGCTTCGCCAGCCGCCGCGCGATCTCCGTTTTGCCAACCCCGGTTGGCCCGATCATCAAAATGTTCTTCGGCACCACCTCCTCGCGGATGACCTCCGGCACGCGCTGCCGCCGCCACCGGTTGCGCAGCGCAATGGCGACCGCTCGCTTTGCATCGCCCTGGCCCACAATAAAGCGGTCGAGCTCGGATACGATCTCCCGCGGAGAATAAGTCGGAATTTCCATTCAGATTGTCTCGATAATAACCTTGTCGTTGGTATAAACGCAGATCTCGGCCGCGATGCGCATGGCGCGCCGCGCGATCTCCTCAGCCGAGAGCCCATCCATCTCCAGCAGTGCGCGCGCCGCGGCCAGCGCAAAGTTGCCGCCTGACCCGATCGCGATAACCCCATCCTCCGGCTCCAGCACGTCGCCATTGCCGGACAGCGTAAAGCTGCGGTCCTGGTCGGCAACCGCCATCATCGCCTCCAGCCGCCGCAGATACCGATCGGTCCGCCAGTCTTTCGCCAGCTCTACGCAGGCACGTTCTAACTGGTTCGGGAACCGCTCCAACTTGGCCTCCAGCCGTTCCAGCAGCGTGAATGCATCCGCCGTCGCGCCCGCGAACCCCGCCAGGATCGTCCCCGCGGGCCCGATCCGCCTCACCTTTCGCGCATTGCCTTTGATCACCGTCTGACCCAGGCTCACCTGTCCGTCACCCGCCATCGCCACATGCCCGTCGCGGCGCACACACAGGATAGTGGTCCCGTGCCAGCCCACCGGATCGGGCAACACACTCGCTCTGTTATCCATTTGTCGCGCTACATGGCGCGACACGCCCGCAGGGGCAAGCCCGCGCGCCCCGCCCCTTGACGCGGCCGTGATGGCCCGTCTGCATACCGCCAGAACAAGGGACCTAAACGGAAATGTCCATCGACGCCACCCAGGCAGCACAGCTTGCCGCCCGGCTCGACCGCCTGCCCGCCACCCAGACCATCTGGCGCATGATCCTGCTGATCTCGCTTGGCGGCTGCTTCGAGTTCTACGATCTCTTCCTCACCGCCTATGTCGTCCCCGGAATGGCCGCGCATGGCATCTTCTCCGATGCCTCCCTCGGCCCCTTCGCCGCGCTGAAAGCCATCAAGGCGCCCGGCGCGGGCACCTTCGTCTTCTTCCTCTTCGCCGGCTTGTTCGTCAGCACCGTCCTGTTCGGTTGGCTGCCCGACGCTTACGGCCGCCGCCGTGTATTCACCTTCTCCCTCCTCTGGTACTCCTTCGCCACCCTCATCATGGCCGCGATGCCGAACGGCTTCTGGATCGACATCTGGCGCTTCATCGCCGGCATCGGCATCGGCATCGAGCTCGTCACCATCGATACTTACGTCTCCGAACTCATCCCCAGACAGACCCGGGGCCGCGCCTTCGCCTTCAGCCAGTTCGTCACCTTCTGCGCAGTTCCCGTGGTCGCGCTGATCGCCTCTCCCTGGCTGCTCGGCCCGCAGAACTGGCGCTGGGTCGTCGTGATAGGCTCCGTCGGCGCCATCTTCGTTTGGTGGCTGCGCCAGGAACTCCCAGAGTCACCCCGCTGGCTCGCGCACCACGGCCGGCTTACTGAGGCGGAACGGATTGTCACCGACATCGAACGCCGTGTGCAGGCCGAATCAGGCGGGCCGTTGCGCCCGCCCGGTCACGCCATCCCGGACACCGGCAGGGCTGACTTCTCCGAAATCTGGCAGCCGCCCTATGGCCGTCGCACCATCATGCTGTCCGTGTTCAACTTCTTTCAGACCTACGGCTACTACGGCTTCGCCGCCTGGGTGCCCACCCTGCTCATTGCCAAGGGCATCACCATCACCAAAAGCCTGGAATTCGCCTTCATCATCGCTGTCGCCAACCCGGTCGGGCCTCTGCTCGGAATGCTGGTTGCCGATAAAATGGAGCGCAAATGGCAGATCGTCTGCGCCGCACTCGGTATCGCCGTGTTCGGCCTTATCTTCGCCAATCTGATGGTGGATGCCGCGCTGATCATCTTCGGTGTGCTGATCACGCTTTCGAACAACTGGATGTCGTTCGCCTTTCATAACTACCAGGCCGAGCTCTTCCCGACCGGCGTCCGCGGCCGCGCTGTGGGCTTCGCTTACGCCTGGAGCCGTCTTTCCGCCGCCATCTCAGGCCTCGCCATCGCCTTCTTCCTCGGCCTCGGTGGTACCGGCGCGGTTTTCATCTTCATCGCGTGCTGCATGCTCATCGTCATGGGTGTGATCGGCTTCTTCGGCCCAAATACCCGGGGCCTCGCTCTGGAAGAGATCTCACACTAAATCCCCAGTTCAAAGCACCACCCGGACCCACCGACATGCCCCTGACCGTCGCCGTGCAGATGGACCCCATGGAGACCATCAACATCGACGCCGACTCCACCTTCGCCCTCATGCTCGAAGCCCAGGCCCGCGGCCATCTGCTCTGGCACTACGAGGTGCGTCACCTCTACCTGCGCGAAGGCACGACCACCCCGGGAGGCAAACGAGAGGACCGCCTGTTCGCCCACGCCCGCCAGGTCCAAGTCCGGCGTCAACGCAGTGCGCACTACACCTTTGGTGACCAGATCCCGCTCAACCTGGCGACCATGGATGTAGTCCTGATGCGCCAGGATCCCCCGTTCGACCTGGCATACATCACCGCTACCCACCTCCTCGAACACATCCAGCCGAAGACTGTGGTCGTCAACGATCCTGCCGCAGTCCGCAACGCTCCAGAGAAGATCCTGGTCACGCACTTCCCCGACCTGATGCCACCCACTCTGATCGCCTGGGATCTCGAAGCAATTCGTTCCTTCCGCAAGGAATACCGCGACATCGTCATAAAACCCCTGTTCGGCAATGGCGGCGCCGGCGTCTTCCGCGTCAAGCCGGACGACGAAAACTTCGCTGCTCTGCTCGAAATGCATTTCTTCCGCTCGCGCGAGCCACTGATGATCCAGCGCTACGAACCGGCGGTGCGCCAGGGTGACAAACGCATCATCCTGGTCGACGGCGAACCAATGGGGGTAATCAACCGCATTCCCGCCGAGGGCGAGGCGCGCGCCAACATGCACGTCGGCGGTCAAGCGGTAAAAGCGACCCTCTCCGACCGCGACCGTGAAATCTGCGCCGGCATCGGTCCGACCCTGCGGGCGCAGGGCCTGATCTTCGCCGGCATCGATGTCATCGGCGAGTACCTCACCGAGATCAACGTCACATCCCCGACCGGCATCCAGGAAATCGCCCGCTTCGACGGCACCGATCTCTCCAAGGCGATCTGGGACGTGATCGAAGCCAGGCTCGCCGCGTCCGCTTAGGATTTCCTTATATCTGCAGCGTATCCAGAAGGTAGGTGATCGAAGACGGGCTCGAAGGCGTCGCCAGCCCTCCCAGATCATCCAAACTCGGAGACGTCGAAGGCGGCCAGTCCCGCGTGTTGATCGTATAAGCCCAGTCGATCCCGTCGCCGCGCGATACTGCCAGAGTCGAAGCGCCCGGCGTGCTTCCCGACCGTGCTAGCCATCCGAACGTCCCACTGGTCGGGCGCGGACCGTTGCCCCATACCGCATGAAGCCGAATGAACTGCGTCAGCGCAAACGCCGAGGCACCCAGCCCGTCGTTCGGGTCGCCTACCTCGTTGATCTCGCCGTCACCGCCGTAAACCGCCGGCACCAGCAACTGCGAGGCAAGATCAATCGGACTGAGCCCTAACCCCTGATCCTCCGCGATCGCCTCGTTGTTCGTCCGCCCGCTGGCAAGCGTGGAAATCACCTCCACTTCCGTAATGCCGGCCGGCTGCAGCAGTGCCGATCCCACATAGTCAAGGTATTTCTGCCCGGTGACATGCTCCACCACCGCGCTAGCCAGCAGATACCCGTAATTCGAGTACTTGGTGTTCGTCCCCGGCGCAAAATCCAGCATCCGGGCGTACATATACCGCGCAATATCCAGCTTCGTTACCGGATGCCCGAGATTAAGCGCCAGTGCGATCTCCCGCATGTTATACGTCGGATCGAAGCCGGAACCGCCCTGCGACGGCGGCGAGTCATCATACCCGCCCTGATGATCCAAAAGCTGCTGAATGGTGATCGTGTCACTACGCGAATCCGCGGGTTTAGAGAACCCAAGCAGCGGATACACTTTGGTGGCCGGCGCTAGTTTCTTCGCGTCATACAGCGCCTGGACCGCCGCTTCCAGGAACATCTTGCTGCAGCTCGCTAGCAAAAAACGATCCGAAGGCTGCGCTACCCTATACCCCGGTTCCGCCCACGTATAGGCGCGAGACAATTTGGTCACCCCGTTCTTCGCGATCGCCAGTTGCGCTGCCCGTACCCCGTTTGCCTGCATGAAACTTTGCATCGCGTGATCGAACCCCGCGAGCGCTGGGACGGCCGCGCCGGTCACCGTCCACGCCCGGCTCAGCGGAATATCCTGCTTGGCGAAAATTGCCGCATACCGCGTGTCGTTGCCAGATCCGCCGCCCTGCACGCAGATCGGATAATATCCCTCGGCGTTCTGTCGGTCGAACTCCGCCTGATAGTCCGCCGAGGTCATTCCATGCCGCGCCACCCACGGCCCAACCACATCATCCTTGAACGCCGAGCAGTAAATGTGATCGTCCGAAAGCGTCACATACGCGGGACGGTATGCGTTTAGAGTGTAGCCGGGGAGTTGCGTTTCCGCATTGAACACGTCTGATAGCTCGCGGCAGTATCCGATTGATGAACGTGCCATTTCACGTAAATGGGGTTCGGATGCCACACCGCCGCATAGCGGCGATCGCTCGCCGTTCCGTATATTGCTACCGAACGCAATACCTGCTTCTGGGCGGCCCCCAGTGTATTATAGTACGCAAATGTTCCGACGCTCCCGCTCGGTCCTGTCGTCATCCCATGACGCGCAAACCACGCTCCACTAATCCCCTGCTCGAACACGGCCGCGAAGATCGCGTTGCCGGCGTCGCCCGTCGCGGAAATCAACACCGGCACATAGCCCTTGGTGGTCCAGTTGTTGAAGAACGATTGGTACCCCGCGCTGTCCACCCCATGTACCGCCACCCATGCTGGTCCCGAGCGCTGAACCCACACTGCTGCATATTGCGCATTGCCCGGCTCGCCATACACGCTGATCGAGATAATCCTATAGCCCTGCGCGCTAAGCTGGTTGAACCTGGCTTGATGCTCCGCCGCTGTCACGCCGTGATATGCTTGAAACATTGCCTTCTCCCTCACCAACTCGCGGCCCAAAAAGGGCTGTTGCAACGTTAACCGGGAAGAATGTCGTCCGCGTCCAGACTCGTTGTCAACGATCAAAAATATCGTAGATCAAACAACTACGTGAGTCCAATTAGTCTCTTTCATAACGCTTAAATCTCTAATTTGCGACAAACACAAACGTTGTATGCTGGCCGCAGCCCAACCGCACACCTCTCGCAACTGGCCACCACCTGATCTAGACACCACTCATCTGATCACTGACCACTGATCATTGATGGGGAGCCGCTCATGCGTGAAATCGGACACTTCATCGGCGGACGCATGGTCCAGGGCACCAGCGGCCATTACGGCGATGTCTTCAACCCCGCCCTGGGCGAACTCACCGCCAAGGTCGCCCTCGCCGATTCCACCGAAATTGACCGCGCCGTGCGGGCCGCCCAGGCCGCCTGGCCGGCCTGGGCCGCCACCCCGCCGCTCCGTCGCGCCCGCGCTATGTTTCGCCTCAAGGATCTCCTCGAGCGCAATCGCCAGAAGCTCTCCGCCGCCATCACTGCCGAGCATGGCAAGGTCCTCTCCGATGCCGACGGAGAAGTGCAGCGCGGCCTTGAAGTGGTGGAGTTCGTTTGTGGCATTCCGCACCTTCTGAAGGGCGAAATTACCGAAGCCGTCGGCACCAGTGTCGATGCTTGGTCCATCCGCCAGCCGCTTGGCGTCGTGGCCGGCATCACACCTTTCAACTTCCCCCTGATGGTTCCACTCTGGATGGCTCCGGTCGCTCTCGCCTGTGGCAACTGCTTCATCCTTAAGCCGTCCGAGAAAGACCCCTCGGCCAGCCTTCTCCTCGCCGAGCTCATGGCTGAAGCCGGCGTCCCTGATGGCGTGTTCAGCGTGGTTCAGGGTGCGCGCGAGGCTGTCGAAGCCATCATCGCCCACCCGGGCATTGCCGCCATCAGCTTCGTTGGCTCAACCCCCATCGCTGAAACCATTTATCGAGGCGGGACGACTAACGGAAAACGCGTCCAGGCCCTCGGCGGCGCCAAGAACCACATGGTCGTCATGCCCGACGCCGACCTCGATGACGCGGTCGATGCCCTGATGGGCTCCGGATATGGCGCTGCAGGCGAACGTTGCATGGCCGTCTCTGTCGCGGTCGCCGTTGGCGACACCGGCGACAAGTTGGTGCAAAAACTCGAACCCCGTGTGCGCGCTCTCAAGATCGGCCCAGGCACCGATCCGGAAGCCGAAATGGGCCCGCTCGTCACGCGGGAACATCGCGAGAAAGTCAAGGGTTACGTTGATCTTGGGGTGCGGGAAGGTGCAGACCTTGTCGTCGATGGCCGCGACCTCAGGCTCCAGGGTTACGAAAACGGCTTCTTCCTCGGCGGGTGCCTGTTCGACAACGTGCAGACCGATATGCGCATCTATCAGGAGGAAATCTTCGGCCCCGTCCTCGATGTGGTCCGCACTCCCGATGTCGCCAGCGCCATTCGGATTATCAACGCCCACCGCTACGGCAACGGTGTCGCCATCTTCACCTCGGACGGCGGCACCGCCCGCGACTTCGCCAGCCGCGTCCAGATCGGCATGGTCGGGGTAAACATCCCCATTCCTGTTCCCGTGGCCTACCATAGCTTCGGTGGATGGAAGCAGTCGCTGTTCGGCGACCACCATATTTATGGCCCCGAGGGCGTGCGGTTCTACACCCGTTATAAGGCCGTGACTCAGCGCTGGCCTGGCGGCGCCCGACGCGGAGCCGAGTTCGTCATGCCGACGCTCGGACACTGAAGCGATACTCACCTCTCCCGCTCTGCGGGAGAGCTCGGCGCGGAACAAACCGCGCCCGGTGAGGGTGGCGCGGCTTCAGTCAGCCTCCACCTGCTCTACGCCGCATGCGGTTCAAACTGAACCGAATGTGCCCTGGCCAGTTCCGAATCGTTCAGGTAGTCCGGCGAGGAATACGTCGTCAGCTTCGGAATGTCCGATAGCCACACGCGCGATCCACGCGTCTCGACACCCATTTCACGCAACGTCGCAAAGGCGCGAGAGAGATTTTCCTGCCGGCATCCCAGCCGCGCCGCCAGCAATCCCTTTTCAAACGGCAGTTTGAACTCCGCCTCCCGCGCCAGCGGATCCGGCACCAAAGCCAGCAGATACGCCCCCAGCCGCTGCGCTGTCGTCCGCACCTTCAAATCCCGGATCTGCCGCACCAGGCCCCGAACATCCTGCGATAAGGAGCGCATCAGCGCCATCGCCAGTTCACCCTGCTCCACCGCCAAATCCCGCAGCTCCTCCGCATCAATGGCCACCAGCCGTGCGTGCTGCACCACATGCGCCGACTGCAGATAGGGCAGGCCCGACATCACCGTCGCAAGCACGAAGTTCCCGGTCGGCCGGACGACCTCTACCACCGCACGGGTCCCATCAGGTGCTGTGGTGCTCAACGCAACCTGGCCGTCAACAACGTAAAACAGCGAGCGCGGAAGATCTCCTTGCGCGCAAAGCTCGGTCCCGTGATCCGCGATCACGATGCTGCTAATCTCATCCAGGTGACGCAGCAACTCGTGGTTCAGGTCGCTGAACACGGGCAACGCTCGCAAAGTCGCGATCCCTGGCTGCATCCCTAACTCCTCCTCAAGCGCCGTCCCCGTACAGACGGCTCCAACTCACCCAACCGACAATAATCAAACACCCAGCGAATGTAATATATCGCACCGCGCTTTAGCCTGGAGGCATGATGTGAAAACAGCAATTTTACTGGCCCTCTGCCGCGCCCCCCCGGCGGTGCAAGGCGATAACATCCCCATAGACAGCCACATGGGCCGCGAGAAACGACTCCATGCCGTGCCTCTCTTCAGCTCGCATCCGCGCGAGGCGGCCTAGTCTCGATCCCACCATCGGTCCAGAACTTCGCGAAGCGCCGCCACCAGTGCGACATGATCGCCCGCCCGCACCAATCGTCCGCACTCGCCGAGCGTTTCTGGAATTCCCCCTGTATCATATCCCACAGTGGGAACCCCGCAGGCCATCGCCTCTAGCAGTGCCAGCGGTGGGTTATCCGCCGCAGAACAGCAGATGAACGCATCAGAAGCTGCAATGCACCGTGAAAGCTCTGATCGATCACCTACATAGCCTGTGAACCGCACCTCCACGTCCCGCGGAATCATGCTCAACGCCTTTGGGTGCGCGCCGATCGCTACGACCACCGGCGATAGTTCGGCCAATGCCGCAACCGCACGCAGCGCATGTGCCACCCCCTTGCGCGGCTCGGCAATCCGCATTGATGATACCAGGAACACCGGTCGTTGTTTCGGCAATCCCAACGATCGCCGCAGCGCTGCGCGATCCGCAGTCGGCCGAAACATCTCCGTATTCACGCCATACGGCACGATCACCGGACGCTCCCTCACCCGCCTGCTCGCCACCAGGTCCGCCATCCACGCACACGGCGCGATCGCCTTTACCCTTGCCGAAGCATGAACGAACCGTTTCAAACGAGCCGACAATGCCGTCGCATCCAGCCAGCCCAGCGGCCACTCGCCCAACCGTGGACACGCGCCGCACCCACGCGTGAACCGGCCGCAATCCATCGGATACAGGCAACCGCCCGTGAACGGCGAACAGTCGTGCAACGTCCAAACCGTCGGCACCAAGCAGGCAACCGCCAACACGGTCCAGGGCGAGAATGCGTCGCCCAAATCGTGGAAATGCACGACGTCAAACCGTCCTATCCACAGCCGCGCCATTACATGCGGCATCTCCAGAGGCACAAGCTCCAGCAGCCCCGCCCGCCGCAGTCCCTCCTGCGCAACCCGGACCGCCCTGCCATAAATCAGCCGGCCATCGCGTCCTTGCGGCAGTCGGCCACACCTGTGCACCGCCTCGTGCCCCTGGGCGATCCGCACGCGTTCGGTCCCGACCGTTCCCCGCCCTCATCGCATAGCCTCGGTGGTCTCACCAACCGGTGAAGCGACGCGGTGGCACCATTACTCCTGCTGGCTCTTCTCTCCCCGAACAGCACCGCGGGAGATCACGGATGAAAATCGGCATTATCGGCGCGGGTCGCGTCGGTCAGGCCTGCCTCGAAGCCGCCGTCACGCGCGGTTCAGCAACCGAAATCGTCCTCGTTGACCGCACCCGCGAAAAAGCGGAAGGCATGGTGACCGATATCACCTACGGCGCCACGCTCTGCCCTCCGGTCACCCTACGCGCAGGCGATTATGCCGACCTCGCCGGGGCCGGAACTCGTCATGTTCACCGCCGGTCTGAATGAAAAATCCGGCGGCGCTACCGATCGCGCCGATCCGGAAGGCCGCCTCAAGCTCCTCGCCAAAAACGCCGAGATCTATCGCGACCTCGTCCCGCAGATCGCACGCGCCGCCCCCGGCACCATCCTCTTGGTCGTCACCGACCCCCCGGACCCCCTCGCCGATGTCGCACGCAATGTCGCCCCAAAGCTGCGGATTATTTCTACCGGAACCTTCCTCGACAGCCTGCGGTTTCGCGCGCACCTCGCCCGCAAGCTCCAGGTTCACCCCGCCAGCGTCGATGCCAATGTGGTCGGCGAACACGGAACATCGTCGGTCTTCCTTTGGTCCTCCGCGCGCGTCGGCAGCATCTCGATCCTTGATGCCCTCGGTGAAGATGCGCACACTCGCGAACAGATCGAGAAGGAAGTCCGCCAAGCCAACATCGAAATTATCGAAGGCACCGGCGCCAGCCAGCTCGGCATCGCCATCGTCTGCGCCCGCATGACCGAAATAGTAGCTCGCGATGAACGCGCGGTGCTGCCGATCGGCAGCTATATCCAGGAATTCGGCGTCACCCTCTCCCTGCCGTCTGTACTTGGACGTTCTGGCATTCAGCGTGTGATCAGAGCGTCCATGACGGAAGAAGAAACCTCCGATCTCCGCAAAAGCGCGGAACACATCACAGAGGCTCTACAAAAAATGGGCAGCGGCTAAGGCACGCGCTGCAAGTCCACCCCACGCAGCACTGTAACGGACTGCAGCGGAATACGATCGAGCAGGATCCTTGCGTCCGCTTCATTCTCGATTGATCGGAACAACGGCGCCAGATCCCTCCGGACCCGGTCCGGGTGGTCAAGCGCCAATACCAGCATGTTCCGCCCCAGAAAACGCGATGCCGGATAGGCAAAACCCAACTCCCGCGAGTCCCGGTTCAGACACACCACTGGCACCGAAGGCCCCAATGCATAGGCGATTTTCCCCGCATCCCGCCAGTTTGGCACCCCAACCACTGTTCCTGGCCGCAGCAAGTCCCGCTCAGCCAGTTGCGTCCGCAACGACGTCCAGTCGCTACCCTCGAGATCAGGATCGTGACGCGCCACCGCCGCAATAACCGGACGCAGAAAATCCATGCGGATCTGGACACAAAGCAGCGCCACCACTCCCACCACCAGCGCCGTCGTCCCAACCACTGCCCGGCGCACCCAGACGCACCATTCCCGCTCCGCGACCCAGCCGCCCAGCAACGGAAACAGCACCAAGTAACCGGGCGCCGCCCAATGAAACAGCACGTTGTGCCGCGAGATCACGGCAATCACCGCAAACACCAGAATCGGTGGCGCCCCAAGACACACCAGCAGCCAGCCGCGCCAATCCTCAGCCCGCCGCCGGATTGCGGGCCAGCAGGCAATCATCAAGCCCGCCCAAATCCAGGGCAGCACAAACAGCGCCTCGCCGCCCAGAACGGCGAAGAACTCCGCCGGTCGGAACGCGAGGTCACCCGCCCGGTCGCCCTGAAACGCGAACGATGCCCATGCATGCATCACGTTCCATGCCAGCACCGGCGCAAACATCACCGCCGCAATCAGACCGGCGACATAAGGTTCCGGACGCTTGAGCCACCGCCGATGCTCCGCGCTGGTCAATAGATAAGCAAACGCGCCCACGATCGTCAGCGCCGCCGTGTATTTTGAAAACAAAGCGAGCCCCGCGCAAACTCCCGCGGCAATCCACCAGCTCCATGCCGCCCGCCCGCGTGCCGGCAACGCATGCACCAGGCACAGTGCCGCGCCCACCAGAGCCACGTCCAAAGGACCATCCGGCAAAACCCATGTCCCCGTGGTCACGCCGAACACGGGCGACAGATTCAACGCCAGAGCTGCCCAGAACCCGCCCCGCTCACCAACCGTCGCGGCGCCCAGCCGGTACACTAGCCATGTCGTCAGCGCGAAGCACAGTATAAACGGCGCCCGCACGGCCAGCGGCGCCTCAGTTCCAAACAGATGCGCCGCGCCCCACTGCATCCACCACGACGCGGGCGGATGATCGAAATACCCCCAGCGCAACAGCCGGCCCGACGAGACCATATAGCTCTCGTCCACCCCGAGCCCGAGCGCCCAGCCAAATACTACGCGGACGAGCGTTGCCGCCAAAATAAGTGCGACAACCTGCTTCCCGTGCTGCCCGCCCCTAACCCCAGCCTCTACGGCCGGAGGCGCCCCAGCCAGTGTGTCGATGCTAACCCGCCTCAGCCACCACACGCTGTGTCTGCACGCCCAGCCCTTCCACGGAAAGGCGCATCGTCTGCCCCACTTTCAGGAAAATCGGTTGCGGCTTGTGGCCCGCCCCCACGCCTGGAGGCGTCCCGGTCGAAATAATGTCCCCGGGGTACAACGTAATGAAGTGGCTCAGGTAGCTGACAAGCTTCCGGCAATCGAAGATCATTGTCTCGGTCGAGCCATCCTGCATCCGCTGCCCGTCAACTTCCGTCCATAGCCGCAGCTTCTGCGGGTTCGGCACCTCGTCCCGCGTCACCATCCACGGCCCGGCCGGCCCGAACGTATCGCAGCCCTTGCCCTTGTCCCAGGTCCCGCCGCGCTCCAATTGGAATTCCCGCTCCGAGACATCATTGCACACGCAATAACCGGCCACGTACTGCTCCCACTCATGTGCCGCCACGTACTTGGCCTTCTTACCGATCACGATCCCCAGCTCGACTTCCCAGTCCAGCTTCTTCGAGCCCTGAGGCATAATCACGTCATCATTCGGACCACACAGCGCACCGAGCGATTTCAAAAACACGACTGGCTCCTTAGGGATCGGATTCCCTGTCTCCGCCGCATGATCAGAGTAATTCAGCCCTATACATATGTAATTCGTCGGCTGTGCGACACACGACCCCAGCCGCACCTTCGGATCAATCTTGGGCAGCGTCTTCGGATCGATGCTCCGGATCATTCCCAACGCAGCCTCCGACAGCGCGTAGCCGTCGATGTCCCGCACCACCGATGCCAGGCACCGTATATCTCCGTTATCATCCAAAAGTCCCGGCTTCTCCGCCCCGACCGGCCCGTAACGCAGCAGTTTCATCGCAACCTTCCCTCTCTCCCGTCATGGCCGGGCCGAAGCCCCCGGGCCTGTCCCGGGGGTCAATCCGGCCATCTACGCACGAACCCTCCGCCTACACCGTCATCCCGCCGTCGATAACCACCGCCTGCCCAGTCATGAACTGCAACTCATCGCTCCCCAGGTACACCGCGAGTGCTGCGATCTCCTCCGGCGTCCCCAGCCGTCCCATAGGCTGCCGCGCAATGAACGCCGCCCGCGCCGCCTCCTCGGATCCTGCCTGCGCGGCGTTCGCCCGGATTCGCTCGTCAAGGCTGGGCGAGTGCACGGTGCCCGGGCAGATGCAGTTACAGCGCACCCCTTTTCCCACGAAATCCGCCGCCACCGAGCGTGTCAATCCGATCACGGCCGCCTTGGTTGCCGAATATACAAAGCGGTTGGGCACACCCTTTACGCTGCTCGACACCGACGCGATGTTGATAATCGAACCGTTGCCACGCTCCAGCATTCCGGGCAGGAACGCCTTGATCGTCAGGAACATCGACCGCGCGTTGATCTGAAAGCCGAACTCCCAGTCCTCCGTCGTAGCCTCGAGTACCGTTCCCTGGTGCACAAACCCCGCGCAGTTGAACAGAATATCCACCGGACCCGCATCCCTCGCCGCATCCGCGATATCCGTCGCATGCAGCACATTCAGCTTGGCCGTTCGGATACGGTCAGAGGCAATCTGATGCAGCACCGCCTCGTTGATATCCGTTGCAACCACGCGCGCGCCCTCGGCGGCGAATGCCAGCGCCGTTTCCCGCCCGATGCCCTGCGCCGCGGCGGTAACGAACGCGCGCTTTCCTTCCAGCCGGCCAGCCATCAGTGGTTGTTCCTCGCTTCGCCCCTTGTTTCGATAACGTTGATATAAAGCGTCGCCGGCTCCAGGCACCCACCCGTGCCAAGCTGCCCAGCCATCGAGCGGTAAATTTCCTCCCACGGCGTCTGATGTTTCAGCACTGGCGCTTTCCAGGCTGACCGCCGCGCCTCCAGCTCGCCTTCCGGCAGGATCACATCCACCTTCCGGTTGTTCAGATCGATCCGGATCTTATCCCCCGTCTTCAGCAACGCCAGCCCACCACCCACGGCCGCCTCCGGTGATACGTTCAGGATAGACGGGCTACCGGAGGTCCCTGACTGCCGCCCGTCACCCATCGTCGGCAACGCCTGGAGACCTTGCTTCAGCAGCCGTGCCGGAGGTTGCATATTCACCACCTCCGCGCTGCCCGGATACCCGACCGGTCCGCAGTTCCGAATGATCAGCACGGACTGCTCGTCGCAGCCCAGATCCGGATTCTCGATCCGCTCGTGGTAATCCTCCGGCCCCTCGAACACGATCGCCTTGCCCTCGAACACGTTCGGATGATCAGGGTTTGACAGGAACCGCCGCCGGAAATCCTGATCGATCACGCTGATCTTCATGACGGCGCTGTCGAACAGATTGCCCGACATCACGACATAACCCGCCGCCTCCTTGAGCGGTCGGTTATACGGGCAAATCACCTCCCGGTCCGGCTCCGGAACGTCCTGCAAATTCTCCGTCAGCGTCTTGCCGGTCACCGTCATCACGTCGCCGTGCAACTTACCCGCCTGCAGCAGCTCTTTCATTACCGCCGGCACGCCACCCGCACGATGGAACGCCTCCCCCAGGAACCGTCCGGCTGGCTGCAAATCCACCAGCAGCGGGATCTCCGGCCCAAGCCGCTGCCAGTCATCCATCAGATGCTCCACCCCCATATGCCGCGCGATCGCTACCATATGGATCGGACAATTGCTGGAAGCCCCCAGCGCCGCCGCCGCGACCACTGCGTTCTCGAATGCCTTCTTCGTCATGATATCCGACGGCCGCAGGTTCTGCTGCACCATCTCCACGATCCGTCGCCCCGTTGCGTAAGCCATCTGCCCGCGCTCCCGGTACGGCCCGGGGATCGCCGCGCACCCCGGCAACGACATCCCCAGCGCCTCCGCCAGCGAGTTCATCGATGTCGCCGTGCCCATCGTGTTGCAGTGCCCGACCGATGGCGCCGACGACGCCACCATCTTCATGAACTCCTCGTACCCGATCTTCCCCTCGGCGTAGAGCTTCCGCCCCTCCCAGACGATTGTGCCAGAGCCGGAAAGCCGCCCCTGCCACCACCCGTCCAGCATCGGCCCACCGGACAACACAATCGCCGGAATGTTCACCGTCGCTGCACCCATCAGGCACGCCGGCGTCGTCTTGTCGCACCCCGTGGTCAGCACCACGCCGTCAATCGGATACCCGTGCAGAACCTCCACCAGGCCGAGATACGCCAGGTTGCGGTCCAGCGCCGCGGTCGGGCGTTTCCCCGTCTCCTGGATCGGATGCAGTGGGAACTCCAGCGGGATCCCCCCCGCATCGCGGATGCCGTCCCGCACCCGTTTCGCCAACTCCAGGTGATGCCGATTACACGGAGCGAGATCCGACCCCGTTTGCGCAATCCCAATGATCGGCTTGCCGCCCTGCAGTTCCTCGCGCGTGATCCCATAGTTCAGATACCGCTCGACATACAGCGCCGTCATTGCCGGATCAGCCGGATTGTCGAACCATCTCCTGCTCCGCAGACGTTTGTCGCCGCCGTTATCCTTTGCCATCCCTGGAGCCCCTCCTCGATCGGGCGAAAACTGCGCGCGAGCCCCAAGGGAGTCAACGAGCCCCCCGCGCCCTAACGCGCCCGTCATGGCCGGGCCTGACCCGGCCATCTACGTAATCAAGGTGGCGCGCCGGCCGCTACCGCGCCGCCATCTTCTGCCGGCGTGCCAACGCGATCCGCGAGGCGATACTGATCAGCAGCACGAGGAATGTCACCAGGAAAGCCGCGGCGTACGCCAGTGCCTGCGTAGCCGCGAACGGCTCATTGATGAACGCCCAGATCGCGTAGGTCAGGTACCCCATGGGCGAGTGAACAAACTTCCCGGTCCACAGGTAATCCGACCAGCCGGCCGTGTAGATCAGCGGTGCCGTCTCGCCGATCGAAATCGCGAAAGCCAGCAGAATACCCGTGAGAATTCCAGGCCACGCGACCGGTAAGCAAATGCGGATCGAAACGGCCCCGTCCCCGGCGCCCATTGCGTACGCCGCCTCACGCAGCGACTCCGGCACCTGCAGTAGCGCCAGCTCGGTCGAGCGGCAGATATAAGGCAAGCACAGGATCGCGATCGTGATAGAGGCGGCCGCCAGGGAAAAACCCCAGCCCAGCTCTTCTACCATCGTCACATATCCGAAATACCCCAGCACGATCGACGGCACCCCCACCAAAACGTCGGAAAGAAAACGAATGACCTTCGCCCAGCCGGTGAACTTGAACAGCGCAACATAAAGCCCCGCAGCGACCCCCAGCGGAATGGCGAGCACCATCGAACCGATACCGATCAGGATCGTACCCTCGATGGCGTTCAAAAGCCCGCCCCCGGTGCCCTGCGTGATATGAGTGAACACATGCGGCGACAAGGCACTGACGCCTCGGACGAAAACCGTGGCCAGAATCCAAATCACCGCGATACTCAACAGCACAAACGCGAGCCCACACAGCGCCCACCCCGTCGCGCTCAGGATACGGCGTCGCTGGACAAGCCCCGGATCCACAATCCCGAAGCCCATTCCGGCCGTTGCGCTCGCCGATGCCATCGCGCCGCTCCGCTACGCCCGAGCCATCGGCCGGTTGGTTTGGTAGAGAATAAACCGTGCCACGGCATTCACACCCACCGAAATCACCGATAGCACCAGTGCCACCTCCGCCAGCGACCGCACCGCCATGCCGGATGGATCCTGCAGTGCGCTGTCGAGCTGCGACACAATGAAGGCGGCCATGGTCGAAATCGGCGAGTAGATATTCGGCGGCAGATAATTCAGCCCGTTGCCGCTGACCATCAGCACGGCCATGGTTTCGCCCAACGCTCGGCCCGTAGCCAGGATCGTAACGCCAATCAGAATCTGCCGCACGCCCGGCAACACCACCCGCCAGATTGTCTCGAACCTGGTCGCCCCGAGCGCCGCGGCTGATTCTCGCACCGTCATCGGCTCCGCCACGATCGCATCGCGCATCGTGGCCGCAATCAGCGGAACGATCATCAGTGTCAGCACCAGGCCCGAAGTCAGCAGACCGTAGCCACTGCCATAGGGCGCGCCAAAAAACGGGATGAACCCCAGAATCCTCGCCATCCATGGAAAAATATGGTGACCAAGCAACGGGATCAGCACGGCATAGCCCCAAAGTCCGAATACCACGCTTGGGATTGCCGCCAGCAGTTCCACCAGGAACGACACCCACATGCGCAAAGCCGACGGCACCGCCTCAGCCAGAAAAACCGCTGCAGCGACACCGATCGGCACCGCTAAAATCAACGCAATCAGCGTGGACAGCAGTGTCCCCACGATTAGAAACAAAATGCCATAATGCGCACCCGGCATCACCTGCACGCCGTGCTGCGTAACCGGCTCTCCATACAGGTTGCCCAGGTTCCACGAATTAGCCCACAGGAAGCTGACGCCGTTAAACTTCAATGCCGGCCAGCTATAATAAGTCAGAAATGCCAGGATCGCGACCAAACTCGCAGGTATCGCCCCCGCTATTACCGCCACGCAACTACGAAACTTCATTCGCTGCCCCGCTCATCCGTCATCAGTAGCCCCAGCGCAGCGGGCCTTGGCCGTCATCGCGAGCCCCGCGAAGCGGGGCGTGGCGATCCAGGCTCAGCCGCACAATGGCACGAGCCCCCGGGCGTCGCGATATAGCAGCCTTTGTTACCACTGGAATTACCCGCGGATTTTGTTAATCTGCTGGCTACTAAGTTGAACCACCGGCGCTGGCAATGGAACAAAGTTAACCGCCTTCATGAACTCCGGCGCATTGCCCCCCTTCGCCGAAACTGTCCAACTCAGGAAATGCTTCAAAGCATCTGCTTCGGCCGCACTCGGCTGTTGCTGCTTCACAATGCAATATTCGTAGTTGATGATGGGATAGGAATTCGGCCCCGGCGCAAAGATCAGGCTGATCCGCTCATCCGCAGGTGTCTCCTTCACCTTCGCCGCCGCCGCCGCCTGTACGGTCTCAATCGTTGGAACCACGAACTTACCGTCCCTGTTGCCCAGTGCGGCAGTACCCATCTTTCCGTCGGCAATGGCCTGCTCGAAGCTGATGCCGATATAGGCTATCGAATAATCATTGCCCTTCAGCGCCGATACCATTCCCTGGTTGCCATTGGCACCGATCGCACCAGGAGCTGCCGGCCAACTGATCGTGGTCCCGTACCCGATCGAGTTCTGCCAATCCGGCGTTGAAAACGACAGATACTGGGTGAAGATGAAAGTATCCCCACTGCCATCGGTGCGATGAATCGTAATGATCGGATGATCCGGCAGCTTCGCGCCTGGGTTCAGCTTTGCGATCTGTGGGTCGTTCCACTTCGTGATCTTGCCCTCATAAATCCCCGCCAGCACCGGTCCATCCAGTTTCAGATGATCCCCATTGAGGCCCGGCAGGTTGTAATTCACCATCTGGCTCGAGATCGCTACCGGAATGTTCAGCATGTCCGGATGCATCTTGACCAACGCGTTGGCCATATACGCGTCCGAAGCTCCGATCTGCGCCAACCCTGAAACAGCCTCGGAAATCCCGGTCCCGCTGCCCGTGCTTTGGGTCGTGATACGAACGTTCTGTTCCAATTTCGAATAGGCCGGAACCCACAAGTTAAACAGCGGATACAACAGGCTCGACCCCGTCTCCAGGATAGAGATTTGCTGGGTCGAGGCCGCCACCGTCCCAGCCGCCCAAAGGCCAGCCGCCAGCGCAATCCCGCAGCAAAGACCACGGCGGCTCACTCTTCCGCCGGCTCGAGGATGTGACATCGAGCAATTCTCCTTCCCGACTTTCGATTTGTTCTGGGCCGACATTAGGCCGAGCTGTACGCGCCATTATCTTGCAGCGTGAAGCTGACGGTCTGCCCCACAAACTCTACAGGGCAAGCGCGACTCTATGATTTCAGTTCTGTGAAGGTATTATGACAGACGGTGCCGGCCGCTCCGGCAGCCCGAGATCGTCATCGCGAGCCACCGCGAAGCGGCGGCATGGCGATCCAGGCGTGAGGCACATTCCAGCCGCGCTTTGCACCTCGATATGGGTTGGAATCGGCAGCCCGAGATCGTCATCGCGAGCCGCCGCGAAGCAGCGGCATGGCGATCCAGGCGTGAGGCACATTCCAGCCCGCGCTTTTGCACCTCGATATGGGTTGGAATCGGCAGCCCGAGATCGTCATCCCGAGCCGCCGCGAGCGGCGGCGTGGCGATCCAGGTGCGAGGCACATTCCAGCCCGCGCTTTGCACCTCGATATGGGTTGTGGAATCGGCAGCCCGAGATCGTTATCGCGAGCCGCCGCGATGCGGCGGCGTGGCGATCCAGGCGCGAGGCACATTCCAGCCGCGCTTTGCACCTCGATATGGGTTGGAATCGGCAGCCCGAGATCGTCATCGCGAGCCGCCGCGATGCGGCGGCGTGGCGATCCAGGCGCGAGGCACATTCCAGCCCGCGCTTTGCACCTCGATATGGGTTGGAATCGGCAGCCCGAGATCGTCATCGCGAGCCGCCGCGAAGCGGCGGCATGGCGATCCAGGCGTGAGGCACATTCCAGCCCGCGCTTTGCACCTCGATATGGGTGACCGTTTCCAGTCAAGCTGAACGCGATCTAGCTCATGCTCTGGCAAAATCCGTCAGACCCCCGCAACCGATCGGCACGTGGAAAGCATTGCTTGACGCCTGGGACGCTTTTTGAAGGCAGCGACAGCGAATTGCACGCCTTCGAGACACCATAGCAGGGCAATATCATAATCACCAAAGGCTCTCCCAGGCCGGTCACTGCTACGGCTAGAAAATAACCCGAAACAATCCGCTTACACAAGCCTTGTAGTCATCTGCATTCCATTACAGAATTCACGACCTTTGAAACAAACGGGGTGCCCTTTCTGCGCTCCAGCGGCCGCTTATTTCGCTTTCCTGATGTCCCGAGCGTTGCCGCAGGGGGATCATTATGCTATAAATAGCGCATGGAAGAAGAACGGACCGCGCGGAGGTATAGCAGCCTTGATGAAATGAAGGCTGACGAATATCGACACTGGCAAAGTCGGCCCGGGCAGGAACGGCTGGATGCAGTAGAAGAAATGATCCAGACCGCGTACGCCCTCAAAGGTTGGAAGGCGCGGCCGGATGAACCAAGACTACAAAGACCTTTTGTCCGCCTTCCATGCCCATGGCGTTAAATACCTCATTGTCAGGGGTTACGCGTTATCTTGCACGCGCAGCCCCGCTTCACGAAGGACATCGATTTTTTCATAAGACCCGACGCGGTCAATGCGCGCGCGACGTATGCCTGAAGTGGACCCCGAATTTGGGACCACCCGCTAAGCTATAAACCGAACCGGTTCCGTCCATGCTACACGGAGCGGAACATGAGCAGAACCCGACGCAGGATCGATGCCGCGCTGAAGGCGAAGATCGCCCGGGAAGCGCTGCGGGAAGACGCGACAGTGGCCGAGCTGGCGGTGCGTTACCAGGTGCATCCGACACAGATCTACGCCTGGAAGAGGCAGCTGCTAGAACATGCCGAACGGGTTTTCCGGACCGGGACAGGCGATGAGCAACCGGCGAAGGAAATCGCGCTACTGCACGCCAAGATCGGCGAACTGGTACTGGAGCGGGATTTTTTAGCGCGGAGGTCCGGCAGATGAGCGCGGCGGGCCGGAGAGCGATGCTCGATCGCGGCCACGGGCAGCTCTCGGTGCGGCGGCAATGCGCGTTGCTTGGACTGGCGCGCTCAGGCGTTTATCGCGCGAAGCCGGAGCATGACGCGGACGAGCTGGCGCTGATGCGCCGGATTGACGCGGTGTTCGTCGCGTGGCCGTTCTATGGCTCGCGGCGGATCGCGGCGACGCTGAGCACGGGCGGGGAGAAGGTAAACCGCAAGCGGGTGCAGCGGCTGATGCGGGTGATGGGGATCGCGGCGCTGGGGCCGAAGCCGCGCACCAGCAAGCCAGGGCCTGGACACAAAATCTACCCGTATCTGCTGCGGGACGTGCGGATCGAGCGAGTGAACCAGGTATGGTGCGCGGACATCACCTACATTCCGATGCGGCGTGGGTTCCTGTATCTGGTGACGGTGATGGATTGGTGGAGTTGCGCGGCGCTGTCGTGGCGGCTGTCGAACACGATGGATGCGGGGTTTTGCGTGGACGCGCTGAAGGACGCCCTGCGGCGACACGGCCGGCCGGAGGTGTTCAATACGGACCAGGGCAGCCAATTCACCTGCGAGGCCTTTGTCGGCACGCTGCTTGGAGCCGGGATTGCGGTATCGATGGATGGCCGCGGTCGATGGATGGACAACGTGTTCATCGAGCGGCTGTGGCGCTCGCTCAAGCACGAGGAGGTTTACTTGAAGGACTACGCGGACGCGCGCGAAGCGCGGGTGGGGATCGGCGCGTGGATGGAGTTCTACAACGAGCTGCGCCCGCATCAGGTGCTGGGACATCGCATGCCGATGGCGGTGTGGCGAGTGGGGCTTGCGAGATCGGCTGTGGATATGCAGCTTCGCTTGGACAACGCTGGCGGGTTACCCACATATCCACAGCCGCCACAACAGCAGGAAGAGGTTTATGCTTAGCTTGAAAGAAGGAAGGATGGGAGCCGGACGGGGGCTGTAGCTAAGCAGCGGGCCAAATTCGTCCCATAGGTGGGGTCCACCTCAGCCGCCCTTGCAGAATTTGGTGCTGCGCTCCAAAGCATCCGCCCGGAAGACTTCACCGACCGCAACAGTTTCTTCCGATTTGGACGTGACCCGCGCGGGATCGATATCCTTCCCGATATTCCGGGCGTCGATTTTGACGCGGCATGGGAGAAGCGCGTTGAAACCGTGATTGACCCGACGAGCGGGCTGAAGGCGAATTTCATTTCAGCCGACGACCTCATAGCAGCCAAACTGGCAGCAGGGCGACCACAGGACATCGCGGATGTGGACGCCATCCACAAAGCGGCAGCAAGCCAAGTGTCGCGCCCCTCAAAAAAAGCCCCCCGGAACCGAACGGCCCTAATCAGTGAGGCCCATTAATCAAGCAGACCGTGTGGAAACACGTCTGCCGACGATATAGGGACCGCTCGTGGCCAGTCTGGAAGCTTTTACCCAGGGCTTTCGAAGTGAACAGGCAAGTCTCATCGTGATTTGCCCTACAGCTTCGCAATCCAAGGGCACCTAACTGGCAGGGCTAAAATGCCGGTAGGCGGATTCTCAAACCCGCACCGCGATCATCAACTCGGTAAAGGCGACAATGTTGAGCACCCGCCTGAGATTGTAGGCGAGCGCCGTCAAGCTGAACTCGCCGCGAACCTTTTCCAGCCCACGCATCAGGAACGCACCTTGGTTCATCCATTGTTTGATCGTACCGAATGGGTGTTCCACTGTCTCGCGGCGCTGCTGGAGAACCTCCGGTCGTTTCGCTAGTCGGGCCTGCATCCGGTCGAGTACCGCCTCATTCTCCATGCGGAAGACGGAACGAAAGCTATTGTTCGTGCATCGCGAACGGATCGGGCAATCTCGACACGCCTGCTTGTTGGCGTAGTTGATTTTCTTGAGCCCGCGCAGGACCGATGACGAATAGGGCTGCAGGCGCTGGCCCCCCGGGCAGAGAACATTATCGCCTTCCGCGTCGTATTCGAACTCGTCCTTGCGGAACAGGCCCGCGCTGACCGATGGGCCACGTTGGGGGCGCGGCACATACGGCTCCATCCCGGCCTTCTCGCAGGCCTCGATGTCCTCGATCTTGAAATAGCCACGGTCAGCTACGACCGCGATGCGCTCCGCACCGAGAACTTCCCTTGCCGGCTCCGCCGTCTCGGTCATCAGACCCATATCAACGACCTGATTCGTGACCTGTTGCTCAACGATCAGCTTGTGCTTGGTGTCCACCGCGACCTGAACGTTGTAGCCGACCGCAACGTGGGTGTGCGCCGCCATAGCCCGGCTATCTGGGTCGGTGAGCGAGATCTGATCCTCGCCGGTGCGGTCGAGTTCCGCCGGCATCGCCTGACATCGCGTGCGGCGCTCGCGGATGGCGGCGATCTTCTCGGCCAGATTCTTGACCCGCGAGCCACCGGCTCCTTGCTCGGTGACATCGCTCGTATCGAGGCGCTTCAGGTAGTCGTCCAGCCTGGCATCGGCCAGCTTGATGAACTCGGTCAACGACGCGCGCGTGAAATTGCGATCCTTGTTGTTAACCGCCTTGATCCGCGTCCCATCGACCGCCAGCAACTCCCGACCGAACAGGCCTAACTGTCGGCATAGCAAACACGAATTGGCGGAATACCGGGCGGAACGCGTTGCGGTTGTCACGGCGGAAGTCGGCGATAGTCTTGAAGTCGGGTTTCAGGTGCCGCAGCAGCCAAATCACTTCAACGTTGCGGTGAGCTTCGGCTTCCAGGCGTCGGCTGGACCGGATCCGGTTGAGATAACCGTAGATGTAGAGCTTCAGCAGATCACCGGGCGCGTAGCCAGGACGGCCAGTCTCCTTCGGTCGAACCCGACCGAACCCTGCGGCAGCGAGATCGAGCCCATCGACAAACGCCTCGATGAACCGTCCTGGGTTCTCCGGGCCAACATACTCGTCCAGCAATTCCGGCAACAGTAGAGTTTGACCGCGATCGTGGCCGACGAGGTGCGTCATGCAGCAATTCTATTGCCCCGCATCCCAATTCGGAATCCGTTGCGATTCAGTTTTCACACGGTCTGCAAGAATTTCGCACCATGCGGAGGTCGGGTCCCGGACGAGGCTGTGTGAAAACGCCGTACCGTAACGACAACGAGCAATGAGGTTGCTGCCTCAGGCCTACGGTCGAAATCATCCGTGTGCCGGGTCGCCTCGCAGCGATAAGAACGTGCGCAACTTCGATCAGCTAGTGCGTTTTCACACAGCCTCGACCCGAAGTAGACGCTCCATCGGGTTCGCGGACCAACATCGGATGGTGCGCGATAGAGAACGTCCGACAGTCGACTGGCCCTCATCTTCTCTCATCGCGGCGATAATCTTCTCGCCCGGATCAGACCAGTTTCCGGAGTTGCTCCATCAACGTGAGCCAACGGGAGATCTCCTGCGCGCCGCGCGTGAACGTCGGGTCGAAGTGGATTTCCTGCGCACCGATACGCTGGCAGCCCTCAACGTCCTCCCTGATCTGTTCCATCGTGCCGGTGAAGATTGCCCGGTCCTTCGGACGCGGCGCTTCGGTGATCTCCACGTTGGCGCGGACGATCAGCGCGAGCTTCGCCGGGTCGCGTCCCGCGGATTTGGCCATCTGCTTGATGCCGTCGAACATCTGCTCCATGCCAGCCACGGGGATAGCCGCGGGGTTCCATCCGTCGCCATGCTTGGCAATGCGCTCGAGCGCCGCCGGCACGAACGCGGCCAGGTAGATCGGCGGGTGTGGCTTCTGCACCGGCTTGGGATAGATGTGGGACATCGGGAGTGTATAGAACCGGCCCTGGAAGCTCGCGGGATCCGTGGTCCAGATCGCCTTCAGCACTTGAAGGAACTCGTCGGCGCGCGCCCCGCGATGCTTCATCTCGGCGCCGATTGCATCGTGTTCATCCTTCGACCAGCCCAACCCCAGCCCGAGCCGCACACGCCCGCCCGAAAGCACGTCGAGAGTCGAAACGCGCCGCGCCAGCATCACCGGGTTGTAGTAGGGCATGTCCAGCACGCTGGTGCCGAGAGCGATGTTCTTCGTGCGCGCCGCCACGAATGCCAGCGCCTCCAGCGGGTCCAGGACGTGCTTGTACTCCTCCGGTAGCAAGCCGTCGGGCGTTACCGGATACGCTGACTGCGGCTTCACCGGCCACAGCAGCCGTTCGACCGCCCACAGGCTGTCGTACGCCAGCGCCTCTGCGCGCTGGGCAATTCTGATCAGGTTGTCCATCGTACCAATGGGGCCGATATTGGCAAGTGCGAATCCCACGCGCATGAAATCCTCCTGCTGGACCGAAGAACATTTAAGGGCGCCGCTTGCTAGCTTGCGCGCCGCACTACGGGAGGCAAGCCTGCCGCAGCGCCGTTCAAACGAAACCCGCGTAGAGTTGATCCAGTTCGCTGGGGATGCGTTCAGGGATGCTCCTGGCGTGGTAGAGAACGGGAGCTTGAGTGCAGCGACGCCCCGCACCGCCGAACGTCCGGTTTCCACCCTAAGCTGCCCTTCACGACGACTGCGGCGAACGCCGGTAACGATGCGGCGCACGCACGGCAGATCGCCGCTCGTGACAGGGGTTGGCCGAGAGTCTGCTGGCGCTGTCATTCGGCAATGATCTAATCCGAACTTCCTAGCCTCGAGACACGCAAGTTACTGAAGCATCTATACATTCTGTCTCGCGACCTGTGGATTACTGGCTACAGTTGACGCCGAGGAGATTGAATGCCTTCTGCTGCAGCGGTGTTGGCCTTGTGACGACGGTAAGGCGATAGTCCGGTGTGATCGCGGTGGTGATGGTGTTGCGCACTACGGTTGCCAGATCGCCGAGCAATGAACGGAAGCTATGCACCGGCAGGCCGTCCGTGGTGAGCCCTGTGGTCTGCTTGGCGATGGCAGCCGGGGAACGTTGCGCTTCCGACACTACGCTGTCTCGCAAGGCTTCGGCCGCTTCCCTATCGGCGTCATCGAACAGCATTGGCGCCAGGCAGGTCCGCATATGCCATTCGAGGTAGTAGGCTAACATGCACAGGAAGACGTGGGCCCGCACGCGGTCTGCCAGCCAATGATGGACAGGCCTGATCTGCAGATCGACGGTTTTGATGCAGCGAAAGGCCCGCTCCACAAGCGCAAGCGACTTGTAGCTTCGCACGGTCGTGGTGTCATCGAGCGCGCTTTCCGGCAGGCTGGTGCGCACGACATAGACGCCATCGGTTGCTGCTTCAGCGACGATCTCGGCGGTCTTGCGGGCGAAGCTGAAGACGGTATCGGTGATCTCGATGACAAAATGCTTGCCTACCTTGTGCTTGTTGATCACCGCGCCAACCGCGAGTGCGATCCGCGCAGCGCCCCGGAGGGGATTGCGCTTGCGAGCGACCGCGATCTGGATACGGGAGAGGTCACGTTCGGTGGCGGCCAGCAGATCCTCCCGCTTGCGGGCGCGCTCGACGGCGAGATCGGGATTACGGCAAACGATCAGGCGCTCACCCGGAAATTCGGGCGCCGTGATACTGGCCAAGTCGCGCTGATCGAACAGCGAGAGTTGCAAAGCGCCGGTTTCCATCAACGCCTTGATCGCCGGCGCGCGCAGTGCCGTGATCCAGTCGAAGCCTGCCGATTTAACGTCATTGGTGATGCGTGCTTGGGTGATCATGCCACGGTCACCGACCATGACCACGTGGTCGAGATGGAACCGCCGCTTCAGCTTTTCGATCTGATTGGCAAGCGTAATCGGATCGGCGGTATCGCCCTCAAACACCTCGATGGCGATCGGACAGCCATCGGGAGCGCAGAGTAGGCCGTATATGATTTGCAGCGTGCCCTTCTTGCCGTCGCGGCTGTAGCCACGCTGGGCGAGCGGGCAGCAGCGGCCTTCCATGTAGCTTGACGAGACATCATATAACACCAGTGTGCCATCGCTGAGATGGCGCTTGGCTAAGGCTGTCTCGATGGCAGGCTGGCGTTCCAGCAGCCAGTCCAGTGCGGCATAGAGTTCGTCCTCGTCGACCTCACCGAGGCCAAGCATTTCGCCAAGGCTCGATGCAGCCGTGGCGGAGGAAAGTGCACGAGCGGTGGCGAGCTTGGATGCCGGCTCGATAATGCGCCCGATCATCAGCGCGAGGGCAAGATCACGGTATCGCTCGCGATCGCCGAGCATCCGATCAAGCCCTATCTTGCGGGCAGTCCCGAGCGCTGCTGCAACGTGCCCGTGCGGCAGACTGCGGGTGATGGTGAACGCATCCCGCTCGGCCGGAATGACAACGCCGCCTTTGAGAACACCGCGCAGGCCTTCAACGTGCTCGGCGGGCCAATCGGAGAGGTTGCAGATCGTGCGCTTACGGACCTTGCCATCCTGGCGGTAACTCTCGCGCAGCAGAATGGCGGGAGGCGAGTTCCGATTCGGAACAGCTTCGATATACATGGCAACGCATTGGCACAACACCGCCGCGAGTACAAGTCCAAATTTCCGGATTACATGGCTACGTTTGGGACCAGTCTCGTGCTTCTGTCCCTACTGTTCCTGCCACTTCACACTCTCCGAAAGAAGGAAGTTCGGTCTAATGTATAACTGCGCATATTGCATTGTGCACGGATTGCCTGCAGGCTAAGCGCCCGCCGTCACTGCGTTTCCCCGAAAGGGCCCGTCACTCGGCGGGCGCGACTTCCTCACGAATCGACACGGGCGACATCGCGTCGAATACGCCGTCACGCCGGACGAGCGCATGGAAGAGCGCCGCCGCGACATGCAACAGGATCAAGGCAAAGAACACGTATGCAAGGTAGAAATGCGCATCCCACAGCAGCGTATGTAAGCTGTCGCTCTGTGGTAGGATCGCCGGAAGATGCACGCCTCCGAACAGCACGACCGGGTAGGCCGCCGCCGATAGCATTCCCCACCCGATCAACGGCATGCCGATCATGAGGGCGTAGAGCGCGTTATCCAACTTCTCAGCCTTCTTCTGAAAGCCGCAGCTTCAATATCCTTCAGTCGCCGCGCTGGGATGCAACCATAGAGCTCGTTCGAGGTCGCGTGAGCCTGGCAACGATCAGGTTCTCGGGCAGAACGCTCCCGGTGGGTCCATCTAGCCCTCAGTCAAACGCATTTCGACGCGTCTGCAGGACGTCGTAGAAATGATTGCTCTGCGGGACGCTGATCGAGCTCGTCACGTTGGAAACCGTTATCAAATCAGACGTCTTAACACCTCCACCCGCCACGGACCCAGTTGCGAAAACGCCGGCCGCTCGCGTCCAGATCAATCTCCCTCCTTACGGAAAGGGAACCCCGGTCACAACCATCCCGGCCCGCCAACCCCTCTCCGAACCTCCACGAAGCGTACACTTGCCATCCCCGAAAATCGCTGAAGTGACCCTTTCCCCCGTCCAAAAACCTGCGAAGCGACCCTTTCGCCCCCGCCAAAGTCGCCCAAGTGACCCTTTCGCTCCCGGCAAAACAGCCCAAGTGACCCGTTGCCCGGTGAAGCTTCAGCGAAAACGGGGCCACCCGGCAAAGCCCGCAGGAGCCCCCCGGGGCAGCCACCTCCCTGGCCAGCATCCTGTCTCTATTTTGCGACGCTCCGCGCCACCCCCGGACCCCGGTCCCAGATCCGCCCTACGACAACCCCCGCCGGACCCTAACTGATCTTCTCCACCTGATTATACTCCAGCTCCACCGGGGTGGACCGGCCGAAGATCGACACGCTCACCTTCACCCGGCCGCGATCCTCATCAACCTCCTCCACCGTCCCATTGAAGCTGGTAAACGGTCCGTCCGCCACCCGCACCTGCTCGCCGACCTCGTACAGCACCGAGGGCCGCGGATGCTCCACCCCCTCCTGGGTCTGCTTCATGATCCGCTCGGCTTCCGCATCCGAAATCGGCGAGGGTCTGTGGCGGCTGCCCAGAAATCCCGTCACCTTCGGCGTGTCCTTCACCAGGTGCCAGGCCTCGTCGGTCAGATCCATCTTCACCAGCACATAACCAGGGAAGAACTTCCGTTCCGCATTCACCTTCTGCCCGCGACGGACTTCAACCACCTCCTCCGAGGGAACCATAATCTCCTCGATCTGGTCAGAAAGCCCCTTTTGCGCCGCCTGCTCCTTGATCTGCTGCGCGATCTTCTTCTCGAAACCGGAATATACGTGCACCACGTACCAGCGCTTCGCCATGTCCTCTCTCCGTCAGCCGAACGCGCCGAACAACGCCCGCACGCCCAGGCCGATAATCTGGTCCACCGAGAAAAAGAACATCGCGAACAGCGCCACCATCCCCAGCACCAGAGCCGTGGTCACCGCAGTCTCCTTGCGGCTCGGCCACGTGGTCCGCCCCATCTCCGCCCTTACCTCACGAAGGAACTGACCCGGTTGGAAAGCCAAAATTCTCACCTCTGTCTTGTAGTAATGACCGAGCGCCGGAGCTGGCAGGGGTGGAGGGTCTCGAACCCCCAGCCTCCGGTTTTGGAGACCGGCGCTCTAGCCAATTGAGCTACACCCCTACGCCGGCCATGCGGCCTTGCCGGCCCACGGGGGGCCGGGCGCAACCTGCGTTAGAGAGGCTGGCGAGGTGATAATGTCAAGACTTCGCCCTCAAGCGCCGCTCGTATCCGCCGCATCACGCTGCCCCAGTCGCCCCGCGCCGGTTGCCGGAACTGACGAAGGCTGGGGTACCGCGGACTCCGCTCACCACCTTGCACCCAACGCCAGTCAGGAGCGAACCGGTTCAGCAACCAAACCGGCTTCCCGAGTGCTCCGGCCAGGTGCGCCACCGCGCTATCCACGCTTATCACCAGGTCGAGCTCGGCAATCAGCGCCGCAGTGTCGGCAAAATCGCGCAGCTCCGGGCTCCAGTCATGCAGCTTCAACTCGAACGGGATTGGCTGCGCGGGGTCCTTCTGCAGCGACACCAACGAAACCCCTGGAACGCCCGCGAGCTCGACCAGCTCCCCGGAGGTCAATGACCGCCACTGGTCATAGCGGTAGCCAGCGCTACCCGCCCAACAAAGCCCGACCCGCAACCCCGCAAGCTGGCCTACACGAGACTTCCACAGCGCACTCTCCGGTGCCTTCAGATACGGCACATCCGCCGGGATCGTCTCAACCGTCGTTCCAAACACATGCGGCAGGCTCAGCATCGGACAGTGCGCATCAAAACGCGGCAACTCCTCCCCTTGGGCGACCACCCGACCCACCCCCTCCAATCCCTGCATCAGCCGCACCAGCGGCGCCGGCACCTCCAGCGCCATCCGTCTGCGCCGCGCCGCCATCGGCACATACCGGCAGAACTGTATGGCATCACCAAAGCCCTGCTCCGCATGAATCAGCAGCACGTCGCCACCCAGCTCCTCCCCTCTCCACCGAGGCTGCGCAAACTCCCGAGGCCGCCTTCCTGGCACCCGGTCCCGCCACTCAAACTCCGCCCACCCCGCCGCGAAATCGCCCCGAGCCAGCAATACCGTCCCCCGGTTGAAATGCGCCGACGCGTGCGACGGATCACGGGCCAGAACCTCCCGCCAGGCGGCTTCCCCCTCCTCCGTCCGGCCGAGATCCCGCAACACCCCACCCAGGTTGCTCCGAGCATCGAGATTATCCGGCTCCCTCCGCACAACCACCTGCAGCTCCGTCAGCGCCTCCTCCAGCCGCCCGAGCCCCTGCAACGCCAGCCCCAGATTGTTCCGCGCCTGCACATGGTCAGGAGCAGCTATCAGCGCGCGCCGCAATTCCACCTCGGCTTCGGCCGGTTGGCCCAGATCGATCAGCGTCGCGCCCAGCATGTTGCGATACTCGGCATTATCCGGATCCACGCGCACGGCCTCGCGCAGCACCAACTCCGCCTCCACCGCTCGCCCCTGCTCGCGCAGGACCAACGCCCACAACCCACGCGCCGCCGCATCCCCGGGCCGTAACTTGGCCACTTGCTGGAAACACGCCCCCGCCTCGGTCACTTCCCCGGCGGTGTGCACCAGCACCCCCAGATTGACCCATGCCTCCGCCATCCCAGGATCGAGCCGCACCGCGGCCCGGTAGTGCTCCACCGCCTCAGCTCCACGGCCCAGCTCCGCCAAAGCAACCGCGACATTAAAGCGCGCCACCGGATCGTCCGGATCGAGGATCACCGCGCACTGAAACGCCCCTCGCGCCTCCTCTCGGTGGCCTAGATCCCTGAGCGCCCGGCCCAAATTGATGTAATAGTGTGCCCGGCCGCCACCGAGCTTCAGCGCCCGGCCAATCATCCCCACCGCAACATCAGCCCGCCCAAGCTGATGCGCCAGCACCCCGTACCCGTGCAGCGTATTGGCGTGATCCGGCGCAATCGCCAGCGCCTCCCGATACGCCTGCTCCGCCTCCGCAAGTCGCCCCGCCGAGTGGTGGTGCGTAGCACGCTCAAACAGCGCCTGAATTGCAGAATCGGGACCTGACACGGAATCGGTACGGGCTATGGAGCGGGTGACGGGAATCGAACCCGCACAACCAGCTTGGAAGGCTGGGGCTCTACCATTGAGCTACACCCGCACCGGACCAAAAAACTAGTTGCCCGACCCAGCCGGTGCAAGCAACGGCTGCGCCCCCGCCGGCAGCGGCACCTCCGCGACATTCAGCACCAGCGATACCAGGCTGTAATACCCCACCGCGCCGACCAGATCGATCACGCCGTGCTCCCCAAACCGATCCACGGCCCGCTGGTACAGGGCATCAGGCACCTGACCGGTCCTCAGCAACTCCGCGGTGAAGTCATAAACAAGGGCCTCATCCACATCCATCGCCTCCGGCCGCCGGCCCTCGGCGATCGCATCCGCGATTCCCGGAGCGAGCCCCGCCTCCACCGCCATCCTCCGGTGCACATAGAATTCGTACTGCGCGGTCCAATGCCGCCCCGTGGTAATAATAGCCAGCTCATTCAGCTTTCGCGGGATTGAGCTCCTGAACCGCACATACTCACCTACTTTCTGCACGTGGTCGCACAGTTCGGGACTGCGCAGTAAGGCATTGAACGGCCCGCGAAGCCCCGATCCGCGCGGCCCGGACTGGATCGCCTCCGCCGCCTGCCGCTGTTCCGGGGTCATCGATTCCGGCGTAAGCTCCGTGAACCGCGGCCCAGTCATACCAACGTCTCTCCTATCAACCAGAATCAGGCCGCCATCCACGATAATCTCGGTCCCCGTTACATAGTTCGCCTCATCCGACGCGAGAAACAACGCCGCATGAGCCACGTCCCACGCCGTGCCCATGCGTCCCATCGGGCATCGCGCGTTGCGGCTCGCGATCAACCCTGCCACGTCGCCGCCGGCCACCGTTTTCGCCAGCCGCTGCTCCACCAGTGGCGTGTGCATGAGCCCGGGCACCACCGTATTAACCCGGATGCCGTCCCTAATGAAGGCACCAGCCGTCGCCCGGCTGAACTGAATGACTGCGGCCTTCGCTGCGCTATACGCCACGTGCTGCCGTCCCCCCTGTCCGTCATTCCGCAGCCCGGCCACCGAGGACACATTCACGATTGCTCCCTTCTTCTGCCGCTGCATGATCGGGATCACATACTTGCACCCTAGAAACGGCGTCTTCAGATTGAATTCAATCTGCCGGTCCCACACGTCCTCACTCATGCTCACCGCATCGCCGGGGGCCGACCCGCCGACGTCGTTCACCAGGATATCGGCCCGGCCGAAGCGCCCGAGACACGCCTGCACCATCCTTTCCACCTCGGCCGCGACCATCATGTCGCAGCGATGCACCGCGCTCGTCCCGCTCTCGCTCTCTATAATCTCGTGCGTCTCGCGCGCCGCAGCCTCGTTGACATCGACCAGGAACACCGATGCGCCCTGCCGCGCTAACAACACCGCCGTCGCCTTGCCGTTACCCCAGCCCGGACCAACTGATCCCGCGCCGGTCACAATGGCGATCTTGCCGGTCAGGTCGAGCATGGCGCATTTCCCCGTGTCTATCGCGGGCATGCTACCAATTCCGCGCGAAGCCGCCTACTCGGCCGGCCGTGGCACCTTGGCCACCTTCGGCCTCCGTAGCCACTCGTCCAGACGTTGCAGCACCATGTAGAACGAGGGCACGAACACCACCGCGAGGCAGGTGTTCGCCAACATGCCGCTGGTGACCGAGAGGCCGAGGAAAATCCGCCCCGCCGCGCCGGCCCCCGTTGCAAACACGAGCGGTAGCACGCCGAGGATGAAGGCGAACGAGGTCATAATGATCGGGCGGAAGCGGATCCGCGCCGCATCAACCGCCGAGTCGATAATCGGCTCGCCCGCCGCGCGGTGCTCGCGGGCCACTTCGACGATCAGGATCGCGTTCTTCGCCGAAAGCGCGATCAGCAGGAGCAGGCCGATCTGGGTGTAGAGGGTGTTCGGCAGGCCGAGCGCCCCGTAGGCGACCGCTGGGCCAATGAGCGAGAGCGGCACGGCGAGAATGACCGCGAACGGCGTGACCCAGCTTTCGTACTGTCCGGCAAGGCAGAGATAGACCAGCACCAGCGCCAGCGCGAAGACGGAGTAGATCTGCCCGCCGACAAGCTTCTCCTGGTACGACATCGCCGTCCAGTCGTAGCTGGTACCGGGCGGTAGCGTGTGCGCTGCAATCTGCTCCATCATGTTCATTGCCTGGCCGGAGCTGAAGCCCGGCGTTGGCAATCCAACGACCGTTGCAGCGGGATAAAGATTGTAAAGCGTCACCAAGGCCGGCCCGACCGTGGGAGTGATCTGAACCAGTGCGCCCAGCGGCACCATGTTGCCGTCGCTGCTGCGAACGTAAAGATTGTTGAGATCGCGGGCGCTCAGGCGATACTTGGAATCCGCCTGCACATAAACCTGGAAAGTGCGGCCGAACTTATTGAACTGGTTGACGTAGCTCGAGCCAATGTAACCCGCGAGCACGTTGAACACGTCACCCACGGAAACGTGCAGCGTCTCGATCTTGGTGCGATCGATGGTCACCCGCAATTGCGGCACCTGGGCGCGGAAGGAGGTGCCGACATGCTGCAACGCGCTTTGCGCGGAGGCATTGGCGACCATCGTACGGGTGATGCGCCCGAGCTTAATGAAATCGGTGCTGCCGTCTCGCAGCTCGACCATCATGTTGAAGCCGCTGGAATTGCCGATACCCTGGATCGGCGGCGGGATCAGCACGAGGCCGCTGCCGTCCGGCATGTTGAGGACGGCTCTCTGCAGCCGTTCATAGATCGTGCGCAGGCCCTCGTCCTTCGCCTTTTCGCGCACGCCCCAGTCCTTCAGGACCACGAACGCAGTCCCGGCGCTGGGCAGTGTCGCGAAATTGTCGAGCGCCGACATCCCGGAGATGGCGACTACTGTCTCTACTCCCGGAATCCCCCGCGCAATGTTCGTTACCCGTTGCAGGGTAGCGTTGGTTCGTTCCAGCGAGGCGCCGTCGGGCAGTTGCACCGCGACAATCACGTAGCCCTGGTCCTCGGTCGGGATGAAAGCTGTGGGGAGGCGCCCCATGCCCCAGATGCCGAGGCCGGCGAGCAGCAGGCCGAGGATTACGACCGGCCCAGCGTGCGTCGTCATGCGCCGGATGAGACGCACGTACCAGTGCTCGATCCCGCCGTAAACGCGGTTGAAGCCGCGCGCGAGAATGTTGCGTTTTTCGGGCGGCTTGGGCGCGTGCAGCCATAGCGCGCATTGCGTCGGCTTCAGCGTCGCCGCGTTGATCGCGCTGATCACCGCGGTCGCCGCGATCACCAGCGCGAATTGTGCGTACATCTGCCCGGTGAGGCCGGGCAGGAAGGCAGCCGGGAGGAAAACCGAGATCAGCACGAGGGTGATGCCGATGATGGGCCCCAACAGCTCCTTCATCGCCTGGATGGCGGCGTCGTGCGCCGACATCCCGCCCTCCATGTGCGCCGAGGCGGCCTCCACCACCACGATCGCATCATCCACCACGATGCCAATCGACAGCACGAGCGCGAACAGCGTCGAGAGGTTGACCGTGAATCCAAGCGCGGCCATCGCGGCGAAGGCACCAATGATTGTCACCGGCACGGTGGTGGCTGGCACGAGCATCGCCCGCCAGTCCTGCAGGAACGCGAGGATCACGATCAGCACGAGGACGGCCGCCTCGTAGAGCGTCTTATAGACCTCGTCGATCGAGGCCGTCACGAACTTCGTCGTATCGTAGGGGACCGAGTAGGTGATCCCTTGCGGGAAGTTCTTGGCAAGCACTTCCATGCGCGCGCGCACCGCTTTCGCGACCGTGAGCGCGTTCGCACCGGGCGTCTGCGAGATGGCGATGCCCGCCGAGGGTTTGCCATCTTGGGTGAAGTACTCGGAGTAGGTCTGCGCCCCGAGCTCGACGTGGCCGATGTCGCGTATCCGGGTGACCGCGCCGTTCGCGCTTTTGACGATGATGTTGGCGAACTGCGCCGGGTCGGAGAGCCTGCCTTCGACGCTGAGCGTGTACTGGAAGGCCTGGGTGTTCGGGGCCGGCGGTGTGCCGATCTGACCGCCGGTCACCTGCTGGCTCTGCTGCTGGATCGCCTGGATCACGTCGCTCGGCGTGAGGCCGCGGGCATAGAGTTTCGGCGGGTCGAGCCAGACACGCATCGCATACTGGCCGATGCCGTAAATCTGCACGTTGCCGACGCCGGGAATCCGCTGCAGCTCATTGAGCAGGTTGATGGTGGCATAGTTGCTGAGGAAGAGGTTGTCGTATTTGCCGTTGGGCGAGTTCAGCGTGATGATCTGCAGGATTGAGGTGGACTGCTGCTGGACAACGACACCCTGGCTTTGGACCTCCTGCGGGAGTTGCGCCGTCGCGGCCGAGACGCGGTTCTGCACCAGCATCTGCGCGGCATTAAGATCGGTGCCGATCTCGAACGTCACCGTCAGAGTGTAGGTGCCGTCCGAGGCGCTGGTGGACTGCATGTAGATCATGTGATTGACGCCGTTCACCTGCTGCTCGATCGGCAGAGCGACGGTGTTCATCACGGTTTCGGCAGAGGCGCCGGGATAGCGCGTCGTGACGGCGATCGTCGGCGGCACCACATTCGGGTATTGCGCGATGGGCAGCTCGAAGACCGCCACGGCCCCGATCAGCACGAACAGGATCGCCAAAACGTTGGCGAGGACCGGCCGCTCGATAAAAAACTTCGAAATCATTTAGGTGGCCGGCGGCGCCGGATGCGGCGCGACCTTGTTGCCGGGAATCGCGGCCTCGAGCCCAGTGACAATGACGTTGTCGTCGGGGGTCAACCCGGACGCGATGACGACCAGCGTGCCCTCTTGCTGACCAGTCTCGACGTGTTTCTGCTCGACGATATTGTTCTCGTTGGCAACGAGAACATAGCGCCCTTGCTGATCCTGGCCGAGCGCGACTTCCGGCACGAGCAACGCGGGGGCTGCCAGGATCGGGGCAGAGGCGCGAACATTGACGTAATACCCAGGCAGCAGGTCGTGGTGCGGATTGTCCACGATCACCCGCGCCAGCACTGTGCCAGTGGTCGAATCCGCGGTCGGCGAGAGGTAGTCAAACCTGCCTTCATAGGGATAGCCGTTCTGCGAGGTCAGTCCGACCTTGACCGCGATCGCGTTGGGGCTGACAACGGTCAATCCCTTCTTCGCGAGTGCCAGGTGGAATTGCTGGGCTTGCTGGTCTGGGGCGGTAAACGTGACATAAACCGGATCGAGCTGGACGACGTTGGCGAGCGCAGTCGGTCCAGCCACCCCGACAAGCTGCCCCAGCGAAACCAGGTGGTTGGTCGCGATGCCGTCGAAGGGCGCTGTAACGCGCGTATAGCCGAGATTGATCGAGGCGTTCGCGATCGCCGCCTTGTCGGTGAGAATATTGGCACCGGTGCTGTCCTGCGCCGCCAGTGCCTGGTCCACCGCCGACTGGGAGGCGAAGTCGCCGCTCCGGTTGAGCGAGAGCTGGCGCCGGTATTGGGCGGCGTTGTATGTGTATTGCGCCTGGGCGGCAGCGAGGTTTCCCTGCGCCTGCTGGAGCTGCGCTTCGTAGGGCGCCGGTTCTATCAGGAATAACAACTGTCCGGCCTTGACATGGTCGCCGTCCTTGTAGGCGATCTGCTGCACGAACCCCTGCACGCGTGCCTGGACGGTGACCTGGTTATAGGCGACAACGGTTCCGGTGCTCTCGATATAGGGCGCAATTGTGCGTGCGATCGGATGCATGACCCCGACTGCAGCCGGCGGCGGGGGCACGTAGGCGTTCTCCTTCTTGCACGCCGCCAGCAAAGCCAGCAGCACAACGCAGCATACGACCGAATAGCGCATCCTAGTCAGCTCCACCGCGACTTACCGTCTGCAGCGCACGCTGGCAGTTCCGAGACAGCGACACCTGATGCTGCCTCAGGCATGCCAGCGCCGCACCACCGTGCGGGCGCACATTCGCGCACAGCCTCCGGTAATCCGTACCGCACGCGCGTCGCATCATCGCAACTTTCTGCTGCCGAGACATGCCCGCACCCGCAGCCGCCTGTCCTGTTGCAGCGGATCCCGCCCTTCCGTGGAATGACGCCAAGGCCCGCTGGCACCCCGGGGAAACACTGGACGCATGCTGCTGCAAGCACTGCAGCGCGGCCGAGCCACCCGTCGGGACGCCCGCACAAACCTGCTGATAGTCCATCCGACACTCCTGACGGATGGCATTAGCTTGCTCTTGCGTCGGCTGCTGCGCAAGTAGCGGCGCCTCGCACCCCAACCCGACAAGCGCAGCCAGCAACCATACGCACTTCCCCATGCCGCCACCTCGCTCGATAACTACCGCCTAAACCGGCCGCCGCCGAAACGCCCCTCACCAAATTGCCGCCCCAGCCGATCCTGCTCCAATTTGCTGATAATCGGAGCGACGCAAGGTTCCCTGCCCCCCCTGAAATCGCTGTTGCCCACCATAGGTCTGTTGCGGCGATCTGACGGGGTCCCAGTTTCCGTTACTCCACTTAGACCAGCCGTTATCCGTATGCTGGTACACATTGCTGTCACGCCCGGCATATACATCGCCGCCTGGCGTCCTCACCGCACCACCACGATTACCTGTAACCCGATTGTTGTATCCCGCCCCAGCCGCCCCGGATGAAGACCTGAACCCGCCCGCGGCACCCTGCGCATTCCGCCCGCTCGACGTGTTCACCGTCTGCTTCGGTCCGGTGAGCGTACCTGGAACCCCAGCGCGAATAGGCATTCGCGTTCTGCGTCGTCGACCCGGAAATGCCGTAGCGCGGATTGTAGAAATTCGCATATGCGCTTCCCGTGCCCCCGCCCCACACCGCGCTTCCATGCGAATACGTGCCCGTTCGTGGATTGTAGTACGACCATGCCCCCGCCCCGCCGTACGGGCCATAGATGGCCCCGGCCTGCGCCCACCCGCTTGTGTATGGATTATAATAGCGCGCACCGCTCGCCGCCCCGTACGGACCATAAATCGTGCCGCCGCGTGCCCACGCTCCAGTCGCGGAATTATACCAGACATTCCCGGCATACGTGTACGGATATGGATAATAAGCCGGCACCGGACCCGGAATCACCACCGGTGGATAGTAATATCCCGTGCCGTAAACCAGCGCTCCAGCGGTGATGAACCCCATCATGTATCCCGCCGTATACCCATAGGTCACTGCGGTTGGGGTTGCCCCGTAGACCTGCACATAGGTCACGTTATACACGGGACTGCTGGGCGGGATTGTGTAAATTACCTGCGGCACGCTATCAGCCAGCACCCACGGTCCGGTTGGAGAGGACGAAACAAACCACGCACCCTGATTGCACGCATAATACCTATCACCGGCCTTCAGCACCTGGTCCGGTGTATTCACCGCGTATAGAATACTTGTGCCTGGGATTGGCTCGAATCGCGGAGCCCCGGAATACGCCACGGTGAGCTTGGCTGAGTCCCGCTTCAGCGTGGCTGTCTGCGGAAGCTGCGCCTGTAGAACCGCCACCTGCGCCTGCGCCGTTCCCGGCACCGCCGCCAGTACCGGGTCATTCGCGCCTCCCACAGGCAACAGCGCAAAATCAGGCGGTAGCTTATCTGTTGCGAAAGTCCACGGCCCCGCCAAGCTGGGCGCCGAGAACCAGCGACCCGAAACCAGGTAATAGAACTTCCTCTCCGCCGGCGCGTAGAACACCGTGCTGATGGTATTGCTCACGCGCTGCAAAGAGGTACCCGGCACGCCGTCCAGACGGGCCGTGCCCTCGGTCACGATGATCTCTGCCGGCTTAGTACTCACGAAAATTGCCGGCGCCGGCGTATCCACCCCCGGCAGATGTCCCGGAATGTGCGCCCGTGCGTTGGCGAGGTTTGCGTCATGCGGCAGCGCATCGAACGCTGCTGGCAGCTTGGCCACCGCTCGGTAAGGCCCGTTCGCGCTCGGCGCTTCCATCCAAATGCTGCCGGCGAGCAGGTACCATGTGTTCCCTTGCTTGAAGACGTCCCAGTTCGTGTTCACGGCATAGGATAGACCCGTCTTGCCGATCGGCACCAAGACCGGCTCGCCGTCAAACACCACCAGGGACGCCGGCTTCTGGCTATAAAAGATCTCTGGAGGATCGTTGTTTACCGCCACGTTTGGCATTGGCGCCTGCTTCAGGCTGAGCACTACCGCTGAAAGCGGCACTGAGGGCATCTGCATAGTCGAAAGCGCCGCTCGCACCTTTCCCTCCATCGCTGCCGCCTGCTGCGTATCCAATGATGGAAAATGCGAGGCGATCAGCTTCGGATCGGACAGATGCACCACCCCCGCAGTCACATCCGTCGTCGTTTCCAGCGTAAGGTCGAGCGTTCCCATAATCGGCGTTTTGGCCCCGGCGGGATTAATCGCCAAAGCCACGCGCGCTGTTAGCGTCTTCCGCTCAGGCCAGGAGGTTGCCTGCGGTTGATAGACTGTCACCAGCGCGCCGTTCACGCTGATTTCGTGCGGCCAGCGCCTGTCACCCTGCGCCCAGACCCGCGGCACAATCGCCATTGCCACGCCCGCACCCGCGCCGCCTAATACACCGCGGCGGCCCACTTTCACGTTTCTTTCCCCCCGCTAACGAACCGTCACTTTGCGCTGTTTCAATCCGCCCACGCAAGCGATATCTGTATTCGACCTTTGAAAAAGCTAGGGATTCCCGCGTGGAGCATGATCTTTTCGCTGCCGGTCAGGCCGCACTCCAGAATGCACACGGCCTGATCCTTCTGGGCGGGCTGCTCGCCCTCTCCAGTATCCTCGCCGGCTTGCTATCCCGCCGGATCGGCGCTCCGACCCTGCTCGTCTTCCTGATCATCGGAATGCTGGCCGGAGAGGACGGACCGCTGCACATCCCCTTCGACGATTTCCAGGCCGCCTATCTCATTGGCAGTGTCGCCCTCGCCGTTATCCTGTTCGAAGGTGGGCTGACCATCCCGCTTCATCACCTGCGCATGGTCTTCTGGCCCGCGCTGCTGCTCGCAACCGTCGGCGTGGCCGTCACCGCCGGCATCCTCGGCATCTTCGTCGCCCTGATCGCCGGAACGAAGCTCACGGCTGGCCTCCTGGTCGGCGCCGCCTCCGCCCCCACCGACGCTGCCGCGGTCAACTCCCTCCTCCGCCAGTCCGGCGCCACCCTGCCGGAGCGCGTGCCCGCGCTGCTCGAAGCCGAGTCTGGCTTCAACGATCCCATGTCGATTTTCCTGACCGTGCTCCTGCTGCACATCATCGCCGACCCGCATGGAATGAGCACCAGCGGCGCCATTCTGCTCTTCCTGAAAGAAATGGCCGGCGGCGCAGCACTTGGCGTGGCTGGAGGGTTCGTCACCAGTTTCGCCCTCCGCACGCTTACTCTCGAGGCTGCTGGAGCAGGCGTTTTCGCCCTTGCCTCGGCGCTAAGCATATTCGGGTTGTGCCAACTCGCCGGCGCCAGCGGCTTCCTCGCCGTCTATCTCGCTGGACTCGTCGTCGGCCACGCCAAATTCCGCACCGCTCCGGATGTCGAGCGCTTCATTAACTCCCTCTCCTGGCTCTCTCAGATCGTCCTTTTTCTGATGCTCGGCCTGCTTGTCACCCCGCATGATTTGCTGCCGTTCATCGCTCCGGCGGTAACAGCCGCCGCGGTGCTGATCTTCATCGCCCGCCCGGCCATCGTCTTTCCCTGCCTGCTCCCGTTCGGCTTTTCCTTGCGGGAGACCACCTTTTCCTCCTGGGTGGGCTTGCGCGGCGCGGTGCCGATCTACATCAGCTTCCTGCCAGCCCTCGTGGACCCACACCGCGATGCCGCCCTGTTCGCCGGCGTCTTCGTCCTCGTGATCGCATCGCTTATCATCCAGGGTTGGACTGTGGGCGCTTCCGCCCGCCTGCTCGGCTTCGGCAAACAACAACCGCGGGTCGCGGTTCAAGCGTGAACCAGCGGGCACCCAATCTCGGTCAGCGGCGTCGTTACAGCGGGAACCGCCGTATGTCGCACTACGGCGGTCACCGCCACGCAGGTTACGGTTCCTGGAAACCACTCACCTGATTGTCCGCCCAGGCGATCACGTCCTTAACCGACTGCCCGCTCCGCAGCTTCGCCAGCATTGTCGGCATGGTCGCGCTATTATAAATCTGCACCGCCACATCTGGTGGCGCCGGATACGTTGCGATGCTCGCCTCCGCCTGGTGCCATGGCCGGATCGGATAGTTGTATACCGTTCCCTTCGGCGGTTCCACTTGAGACCATACGTCGAAATTCATCATGCTATTCTGCGGAGGCAAGTCATAGCCTACCGTGTACGGCTCCCGTTGCGCTACCGCCTCACGCTGCATCAACGTATGGATCAGATCGAAAACCGCGCTCTGGTTCTTGCTGAATTTCCACGCTCCCCAGAAGAACCCCAGGAAGGGAATATACCGGCCCTTTGGTCCCGCCGGATTCGGGAACGTCCAGCAATCCGCCGCCACCTGCGGTGCGTCCCGCTTCGCCACGGCCCACGCCGACGGCGGGTTGAAGATCAGCGCCGATTTGCCCGATATCAGCGCCCGGTTATTCGAAGCATCATCATAGCTCACCGCATCCGGCGGCAGTACCTTCACCAGCCGCTCAGCAAACTCCAGCACCTGTCGCACAGCGTCGCTCTTGACCTGCGAGTTTCCCTGAGCATCCACCAGGTCGGCCCCATACGCCGCGAACATCGCACCCACCCAGTCGATGCTGTCCGTGGTCTGCCCCAGCCCGAGCCCGAACGTCTCGTTGTCCTTCGCCGCCGCCTCGGCCGCCTTGATAAACAGGTTCTCATACGTCCAATCCGCAGCCTCTGGCGGATTTACCTGATGCGCCGGGTAGAGCTGCGTCGGGTCGGTATTGATGTACTTCTTGAACAGGCTGATCCGGGCGCAGGAAGGTTTGGTCTGCGTGCCCCAGGTCGCCGGCACCGCCAGCCAATGCCCCTTGATATGCGCCAGATATTCCGAAACCTTGTTGAACGGCCCGCCGGCCGCAACCAATTCTTTTATCACATCATCGGCCGGCGCCAGTTTCGCCTGGTAGTTGTGCACGTCCCATGTGAAGAACGTCATCAGGTCGTGCCCGGTGCCGGCCTGCGCCTCTGCCGCCGCCGTCAACTGCAGCTTATTGCCCTGACTGGTGATAAAGTCGATATTAATTGAAACATTACTCTTCTTCGCCCAGTCGTCCACCTGCTGCTTCAGGATTACGTCTGCGCCCGGCACCCAATGGTCCCAGAACGCCACCTTTATCGACCCCGCTGCGTGCCCTGTTCGCACATGCACCAACGGCAGCGCGGCCCCTGCAATACCCGCCTTCAACGCAGCCCGCCGGGTCATCGTCCATTTCGTCATGCCGATATTCTCCTTAGGCGTTTCCCAACTAACCACACGTTCTCGCACCAAACCCACCGCGCGACAATTGCCCGCTCCCCTTCCGCCCGATAGCCTGCGCCCGCGCATTGAAACGGGGAACCCATGCCGGCCATGCTGGGCAAGACCGCTTTCTTGGAACTCCTCAAACAGGAAGGCGTTCGCGTCATGTTCGGCAACCCCGGCACGACCGAGCTGCCCCTCATGGATGCTCTCGCCGTCGAAACTGACCTCCGCTATGTCCTCACCCTCCAGGAAGCCCCAGCCATGGCCATGGCCGACGGCTACGCCCAGGCCTCTGGCGGCCTTGCGGTCGTGAACCTCCCCGTCGCCCCCGGCCTCGGCAACGCCATGGGCATGCTCTACGACGCCCAGAAGGCCGGCTCCCCTATCATCGTCACCGCCGGACAGCATGAACAAACATTCAACCTCACCGAGCCCATCCTCTGGGCCGACCTCCCCACCATCGCCCGCCCGTTGGTGAAGTGGTCCTACGAGGTCCGGCGGCTGGAAGATCTTCCCCGAGCCCTCCACCGCGCCACCACAACCGCGCTCGCTCCACCCACTGGCCCAGTCTTTCTCTCCCTCCCGGGCGACATCCTCAACGCGACCGCCGATATCGAGCTCGGCTCGCCCACCCGGATTGCTGCTGCCACCCGCGCCAACTCCGCCGCGATCGGCCAGGCAGCCCGGCTCCTTGCCCGCGCCACCCGCCCGATCGTTCTGGCCGGCGACGCCGTCGCCCAGGCCAACGCACTCACCGAGCTCGTCCGTCTCGCCGAACAACTCGGTGCTCCCGTGTATGACGAGGGCGTCGCCAGCCGCACCGCGTTCCCCTCAACCCACCCACTCTACCGCGGCTCCTTCGCCCGCCTCGCTCCGGTCATCCGCGGCATCCTCCAGGAGCACGACTTGGTCCTTTCGGTCGGAGCTGACCTCTTCACCCTCTCCCTTCCCGGAGCCATCGAAGCTCTTCCCGAAGGCATTCTCATCATTCACCTCGATACTGATCCCTGGGAGCTCGGCAAGAACTATCCCGAAACCATCTCGCTACTCTGCGACCCCAAAAATACCCTCCCCGACCTCTCCACGGCGCTGCGCACCGTTATGTCCCCGGCGGATCGCGCCCGCGCCGCGGAGCGCCTGGAAACCGTCCGCGAAGAAGGCCGCGCCAGCCTGGCGAAGTTGCGTGCGTCAGCCGCAGCCGTGATGGACCGTACCCCCGTCGCCCCGCTCGCCCTCATGCACGCCGTTGCCCAGGCGCTACCGTCCGACGCCGTCGTTATAGATGAAACTATCTCTTCCGGTGCTGGCCTTCGGCGCTTGCTGCAAAGTAACGACGCGCAAAGCTTCTTCGGCCTGCGCGGGGGCGGCATCGGCTGGGGTCTGCCCGCCGCCATTGGAGTCAAGCTCGCGCTACCGCACCGTCCGGTCGTGGCCTTGATCGGCGACGGCAGCGCCCTCTACACCATCCAGGGCCTGTGGACCGCCGCCCGGGAGAACGTCACGGTCGTCTTCATCATCATCAACAATTCCTCGTACCGGATCCTCAAACAGCGTACCAACGCAATGAAAGCCTTCGCCGCCCAGACGGATCGTTACATCGGGATGGATCTCGATAAACCCCGCATTGACTTCCTGAGCGTGGCAGCCGGCTTTGGCATCACCGCCCATCGCGCCGCCACCATCCCAGACTTCCGCGAGCTTCTGGCTCACGCCCTGAAATCCAACGCGCCAACCCTGATCGACGTCGAAGTGGACCGAAACTGGAAACCCGTCTGATGCTCCCCTGCCAGCGCCACCTGTTCGATATTCCGCGCGACATCTGCTATCTCAACGCCGCGGCTTGCTCCCCACTCCCGATTGCCTCCCGCGATGCCGGCCAGAACGGCGTTCTCCGCAAAGTCCATCCCTGGGAAATGCGCACCGACGATCCAGCTCGCCAGATCGAGCGCGCCCGCGCGGCCGCCGCCCACCTCATCAACGCCGATCCGCAAGATGTTGCGGTGATCTCCTCGGTCAGTTATGGCGTCGCCACTGCGGGCCGGATCCTGCCGCTACCCACCGGCTCGCGTGTCCTCGTCCTGCAAGACGACCACACCTCCCCAGTGCTGGAATGGATGGGGCGCACTCGGACGGCCGGCGCGGAAGTCGATATCATCCGCCGCCCCGAAAACGGCGACTGGACCCAGGCGGTCCTCAACGCTATCGCCCGACGTGGATCGCCGCCGGTCGCGCTCGCCTCCATCTCCGCCGTTCACTGGTCCGATGGCGGCCTGATCGATCTAGACCGCATCATGCCCGCACTCCGGACCGCCGATGCACCGATTGTGCTCGACGCGACCCACGCGGCAGGTGTCCTGCCCATCGATGTAAAAACACTCGATCCGGACTTTCTGATTTCCCCAACCTACAAATGGGCCCTCGGTCCCTATGGCCGCGCCTTCCTCTACGTCGCAAAGCGCTGGCAGCATGGCACGCCGCTCGAACAGACCGGAGCCGGTCGTCGGCAAATCAACTCAGAATGCTCGCCCTACATCAGCGACCCAGACTACGTCGCCAACGCCACCCGCTTCGACATGGGCGAGCGCGACCACTTCATTACTCTCGAAATGGCCGCGATCGGCATGGAAATGATGGCTGTCTGGGGCGCACCCGCTATTTCCGAACGCCTGCTGATGCTCACACGCCTGCTCGCCGACGAGCTGCGCAACACCGGCGTTCGCCTTCCGCGCGAGCATCTCCGCGCACCCCATATCCTCGGCCTCGAGTTCCCCAGCGGCATGCCCTCCGGCCTCACCACTCGCCTCGCCGCCCAGAAAGTCTATGCCAGCGCTCGCCTCGGGCGCCTGCGTATCAGCCCACACGTTTACAATGACGAGCACGACATCGACCGTTTCGTCTCAGCATTCCGCGAGGTCTATACCGTTGGCTCCCACGTTCCCGCGACCGCATAAGCCTCCCCGTCACCCGGCCACGGCGGCATCGTCACTGCCACGGCCGACAGCTCCTCGGTGCTGTCGCAACGGAACTGAAACTGCGTCCCCACCTCGATGCTCACGGAAATCCCCTCCCTGACCTCGATAACCTCCTCCGCCTCATGCCATCTCCGCCACATCCGCCCTCGACCGCCCACGAAATACCAGATCTCGTCCACACTCCGGTGCGCTACCGCGCGCGAAACCGCGCCAGCGGGCAGCGAGAAATGCGCCATGCTACCGCGCGTAGTCTGACACAGAACCCGCACCTCCGACCCGTCGGGGGCGGTCACACGAAGGGCTTGGGCACGATCGATGGCTGCCAGTATCATCATATGTCTCCGCACTGCTCATGACTGATGATGCACGCCATGCGCTCACCGTGCCATCCTATCGCGGTACCCTCTCGCGCCTGCCCCGAGACCGCCGCGCCGCCTTCCTCGCTTATCTACGCCACTTGATCTGGGACGCGTTCGAGGCCCCCTCGCCTAACCGTAAGCGCCCCGAGACTACCGCCACGCCCAGCCAGCTTGATCTCGCCGCCTGGGCCTGCGCTGCCTGCGGCGGCGAGTGCTGCTCCAAAGGAGGCACCCACGCCTATCTTGATGAGCCCTCCATCAGCCGCGTTATCCGCCAGCACCCGAAGCTCAGCCGTCGAGCGCTTGCCGAACTATACGCATCTCACCTGCCCGACCAAAGCTTCAGTGGCTCTTGCGTCTTCCACGCCGTTAATGGCTGCACTCTTCCTCGCGATCTGCGCGCCGACCTCTGCAATTCTTTCTACTGCACCCCGCTCAGACACTTCTTCCGCGAGCATCGGCAATTCGAACCCCAGAACGTGCGCATTCAAGCAGCCAAACGATCGTAAGCCTCGAAGGACGGGACCGGGCCGAAGCCCGGCCCCTTGAGTTCCTTACCGCTTCCTAATAATCTTGAGTTCTATCTTCAAGATCACCACTATCGCGGCAGGAACCTGCGATGCTGGTTCATCGCACTTCCTCCGAGAATTGGGCCAGCACTACGTCGGGTGGCCCGATCCGACACCGGCTAGCGGCTATTGGCCGGTGTCTCTTTTCTACGGGCCATTCGTTAACACCCCCCTGACTGGACGGGCCACCCCGCCCCGGGGCAGCTTGTCCACATGCCCCCCGCCTATCTAGATCCCCGCACCGGCGTGACCTTCCCGCTCGACCAACCCCGCTGGTCGGGCCCCAGCCACGAACCGCTGCTTCTAACGCCACTCCCTGGCATTCACAGCGATCAGATCGATCCCGAAATCCGCTCCCTCTGGCGCTATCGAGCCGCACTCCCCTTCCAGCCGGACACCATCATCACCATGGGCGAGGGCTGCACACCGCTCCTTGTCCGCCAGATCGATAGCACGCGCGTCCTGCTTAAATGCGAGTGGATGATGCCCACTGGGTCCTTCAAGGACCGCGGCGCATCCGTCATGCTTTCGCTGCTCGGCGCACAGGGCATTACCGCCGTCCTGGAAGACAGTTCCGGCAACGGAGGTGCCGCCGTCGCCGCGTACGCTGCGGCTGGGGGCATGAAAGCCACCATCCTCACCCCCGCTTCGACCAGCCCTGCCAAGGCCGTGCAGATGCGCGCCCACGGCGCCATTATCGAACTCATCCCCGGCACCCGACAGGATACGGCCGACGCTGCCATCGCCCGCTCCGAAACTATTTTCTACGGCAGCCACAACTGGCACCCCTTCTTCCTTCACGGCACCAAGACGCTCGCCTACGAACTCTGGGAGGACCTCGGTTTCCGCCCCCCTGACAACGTCATCGTTCCTTGTGGCGCCGGCTCCAACGTCCTCGGCTGCGAGATCGGCTTCTCCGAGCTCCTCCGCTCCGGCCGGATCGATGCCATCCCCCGCATCTTCGCCACCCAACCCGCCAATTGCGCCCCAATCGCCACCGCCTTCATGGAGGGCGGCAGCCTGCCGCCGGCGCTTGAAATCCGTCCTACTATCGCCGAGGGCACCGCCATTGCCGCGCCCATCCGCCTGCCCGAGGTTCTCGGCGCACTACGCGAAACGCAGGGCGGCGCAGTCATGGTGCCTGAGGATGAAATTACCGCAGCAACCATCGAGCTCGCCCGAATGGGTCTCTATGTCGAGCCCACCTCCGCTCAAGTGCTGGCCGCCTTCCGCCGCCTGCGAGATGCCGGAACGATCACGCGTGACCAAATCACCGTTCTCGTCCTCACGGGTTCCGGCCTGAAAGCCACGCCCCGCATCGCCGACCTCCTGGGCGTTACTATATGAAACCCGCGCCCGCATCCTATCGAAGACCACGCCAATGGAGCCCTGAGCAGGCATGATACTCGACGAGATTCTTACGCCTTGCCTGGTTCTGGAGCGTGGTATTCTGGAGCGCAACATCACCAGAATGGCCGCCGCCCTGGCGCATCATAATGTTCCGCTTCGCCCGCACATGAAAACCGCCAAATCAATCGACGTCGCGCGCCTGGTCCTGCGCGGCCAGCCCGGCGGCATCACCGTCTCCATCCTCGCAGAGGCGAGCTACTTTGCCCGCCACGGCATTACTGACATGATTTACGCCGTCGGCATCACTCCGCACAAACTTGACGTCGTTACCCGCCTTAATTCCCAAGGTGCCGACGTCGCAGTTATTACTGACGAAATCGACGTCGCCGCAGCCATCGCCGCCCGCCCGACACCACCCCGAACCCTGATCGAAATCGACTGCGGCGAGAATCGCGGCGGCCTATCTCCCACTGATCCGCGCCTGCTCGCGATCGGTGAGCGCCTCGGCCCCCACCTCGTAGGCGTCATCACCCACGCCGGCCACTCCTACTCCGGCCGCACTCACGACGACATGGTCTGCTTCGCCGAAACCGAACGCGACGCCATCGTCACCGCTGCCGAGCGCCTCCGCGCAACCGGCTTCCCTGTGCCCATCGTTTCGATGGGAAGCTCCCCCACCGCGCTGCACGGCAGCACTTTTGAAGGTGTCACCGAGATCCGCGCCGGTGTCTATATGTTCGGCGACCTGTTCCAGGCCGAGATCGGCACCCATACGCTCGACGATATCGCCGTCACCGTCCTCGCCAGCGTCATCGGCCACCGTCCCGGCCGCCTGCTCATCGATGCCGGGGGCCTCGCCCTCTCAAAAGACCGCAGCACAGAGGCCGTGCCCATAGACTACGGCTTCGGCCTCATGCTCGACCGCAACGGCCGCCGCAGTTTCGGCAACGCGACTGTCCGGCGCGTCTATCAGGAACACGGACTGATCGAACTCCATCCCGCCTACCCAGCCGACCTTCCGGTCGGCGCCCTGGTCCGCATCGCCTCCAATCACACCTGCATGACCGCCGCCGCCCACGATCGCTACCATGTCGTCAACGGTAGCGATCACGTCGAGGACGTCTGGTACCGCGTCAATCACTGGTGACCCTGCACAGCACCCCATCCAGGTTGGTTGAGCGATTCTACAACGACGTCTGGGATCGCGCCGATGAAGTGGTGGCCCGGCAGATCCTACATAGGGACCTCCGCTTTACCGGATCGCTGAAACGCACCGTCGTCGGAGTCGAAAACTTCCTCAGTTACCTGCGTTCCATTCACGCCGCGCTACGTCAATATACGTGCGAGATAGAGGACCTGATTGCAACCGAAACCCGCGTGGCCGCTCGCATGCGCTTCCATGGCGTTCACCAGGGCACGTTCGTCGGCGTCCCTGCCACAGGCAAAACCATCGAGTGGAGCGGCGCCGCCTTCTTCACCGTCCATCAGGGCCTCATAAGCGAAATATGGGTCCTGGGTGATGTCGATGCCGTCAAACAGCAGCTCGAACTTGGAACTGACGCGTCATTCGATCCCTAGCTGCTCAGGTTCCCGCAAACATGGGCAAATCCTGCGTCTGATCCTCCAGAGCTTCGGGCCCTTCTGTCGGCAGCGCGACATAGTGGTTCAACGCGGCGTTAATATCCCCCTCCCACATCTCGCGAGGCAGCTCGTAGAGCAATTCCACTGAATACCCGTTGGGATCGCGGATATACACACTGTGCGTCATCCCATGCTCCACGCGACGCTCAAACTTCACCCCGCTCGCGTGCAGATAAGCGAGTTGTCGCAGCCATGCCTCGCGGTCCGCGTACCCGATCGCAATATGCCCAATGGCGCCGGCCAGTTTGGCCTCCGCATCCGGCGCGGGCAGTGAAGGAACCTCGCAGAACGCAATGTCATGGTGCGCCAGCTTTCCCCCGCCATGATCGCCGCTGTAGAACCGCATCGTCCGGCGCAATCCGGACGGATCGCCCGATCCGAACTCCCCCACCTGCTCGAAGCCAAGCATCTCGGTCCAGAACCGGTGACTCTCCTCCATGTTCCGCACGTTGATCACCAGATGATTCAGCCCGCAAGGACGCGGCCGCGGTACCATGATTAGCCTCCCTCGATAACTGTCCCATCTTAGCGCCCTACGGAGCATCAGGGCAGCCCACCGCTGCTAATTCGGACAACGCCAGCCCGACCGGAACCCTTCTTTTACCTATTCGCAATATCTCTAACCCGGATAACCGCCGGCCGGGATTTTGCGACAATACCTTGCCTTCCGCCTTACCATCATTGCCGCCAGCCAGCAGGGCCGCCTGAGTCTCTGGCTGCCGGTGTTCATGATCGCGGGTGTCCTTGCCTACTTCGCCCTGCGCTTTGAGCCCCCGCCTTGGCTCGGCACTGCGGCCTTCGTCCCTCTTGCCGCGGTCTCCCTCCGGAGCGGATTCTGGGTCCGGGTCGCGACCCTGTCCGCCGCCGCCGCCGCGCTCGGCTTCGCCTCCGCCCAGCTCGCTACCGTCCGGGCGCTCCCCTTGGAGCCGTTACCCCGTGGCGCCGTCGTCATTACCGCCATCGTAGGCGGGGTGGATCTGCTCCCCCAGGGCCGCCGCGTAACTCTTAGTCATGTCCAACTGAACGACGACGCGCCGCTGCCTCGCGCGCTCCGTGTCCGGCTGCGCAACAACGACCCCGCCATCATTACCCAAGGCGACACCATCCGGGTTCGCGCCCTGGTAGAAGCGCCCCCGCCCCCAGCGTATCCCGGGGCGTGGGACCTCCAGCGCGACGCCTTCTACTCCGGGCTGGGCGGGTACGGCTTCGCCGTTGGCAAGGCCGAGGTCCTGGCTCACCACGCTCGCGATGGTCCCGACGCGTTGCTGCAGTCACTCCGCGAGGCGATTGCCCGCCGCTTCCAGGCGGCCCTGCCTGGAGCCCCAGGAGCCGTGGCGGCCACGCTGCTCACCGGCGCTCCCACAGCAATCCCAGAGCAGGACCGCGAGGCTTTTCGCGCCTCCGGGCTCGCCCATCTCCTCGCCGTCGCCGGTCTGCATATCGGCATCGTCATGGGACTGATCCTAGGCGCCGCTCGCACCGCCCTGGCTCGCTGGGAATATCCCGCCCTGAATTGGCCTACCAAGCAGATCGCGGCCGTAGCGGCGCTGGCGGCGGGCGGCTTCTACATGCTGCTCACGGGCATGCACGTCCCGATTCTGCGCAGCTTTGCCATGGCAACGTTGTTCACTCTCGCCGTCCTGCTCGGCCGGCCTGCCATTTCGCTGCGCGGTCTCGCCCTCGCCGCTGCCGCGCTGGTCCTCGCCGAACCGCAGCAGGTGCCGGGCGTGTCCTTTCAAATGAGCTTCGCCGCTGTGCTCGCCCTGATCGCCGGCTACGAGGTCCTCCGCCCGCACCTTCATGCCTTGCGCGGCGACGGCTCGTTCCCCCGCCGTTTCGCCCTCCACTTGACAGCGCTCGCCCTCACCAGCCTGCTCGCCGGCACCGCCTCCGCTCCCTACGGCGCGTACCATTTCGGGCGGATCCAGCTCTATTTCGTGCCGGCCAACATGATCGCCGTCCCGCTCACCGCCCTCTGGGTCATGCCGGCCGGCCTGATCGCCCTCGCCCTGATGCCGGTCGGTCTGGAGCGCCTCGCCCTCATCCCCATGGGCTGGGGCATCAAGGCCATCCTGTTCGTCGCGCGAGAAACCGCCGCGCTACCGGATGCCACCATGGCCGTGTCGCACATCCCCCCCTGGGGCATGGCCCTGGTCGCCATCGGCATGGCCCTGCTCGGTCTCTGGCGCGGCGCATTCCGGTTAACTGGAGTCGCCCTCATCGCAGCCGGCCTGGCCACCCCGCTGATCACCCTCCCCCCGGACCTTCTGGTCGCCGCCGACGCCCACTTGGTCGGCTTCCGCACACGAGAAGGTATCTTCCTTGAGAAGACCTCCAGCGCCTCTGCTTTCACCCGCGATGCCTGGACGCAATACTGGGCTAGTGGCCCGCCGGTCCCCATGCCGGCAAAAGGAAATGCAGCCGGCGTCATCGACTGCCAGATCACCTCCTGCCTGCTCCGCATTACTCCCGCCGCGGCTCCTCTCCTGCTACTGCGCCAATATGCCCGGCGCACGGACTGCGGAGCCGCCATGCTCGTCATCGCATTGAGCGGATGGCCCCTCCACTGCGCGCCCGCTACCCGCATCATCAGCCGCCGCCGCCTGCATCGCGACGGTGCGACCGCGATCTGGTTGACACGCTCCGGTCCGGAGTTTCTCACCGACAGCGAGGCCCGCGGCGATCGTCCCTGGATCCCGCCGAACGACAGCGCACCGCCGCCTTCGCCTCTTCTGTCCTCAACTCCAGCGAGTTGATCAGCGCGGCAACGTTCCAACAAAGATCGCGTTTACCGAGGTTTCCTCCAGCCCATGGACCTGAATGAGCTCATCCAAGGTCGTGTCGAAAAACCCGCCCCAGATCAGCGACCCTAATCCCATCGCACTGGCGACCAAGCAGATATTCTGCGCTGCCAGACCTGCCTCGAGAAGCGCAAAGCGATATCCACGTTCTCTATACTTCTGAGTGATGCGTTTCATTACTATTGTCTGGATTATGACGAGCGCTGCGGTTCGCAGTGCCGGCGTATCCCCCAGCGCAGCCTCCAATTCGGCATCGGCGACTGCATTCCGGAGTAAAGTCCCTGTCATTAAGCTCGGATTGAAGTGCGCAACGGCCCGAGAAGCATCCTTTACTCGCAGAAATACTGGATAAAACTCTACGGCAAACAATGCCCCAGCTGCTGGATAGGGCCTCAGTCGAAAAATCGCTTCTGCTGAGCTCGCAGACGGCACCGACCGGTTGGAGCCTAAAGCGTGGTAGAGTAGGGTGGATACTTCCTCTTTGGATATGGCCTTATCGCAAAAATCCCTGGTACTTCTCCGGTTTTTCAAAGCTTCCGTCAGTGTCGATGTGAGGGTTTGCGGTTCAGGAAAACTCAGGATTCGGCCATTCGGATAGGTTTTCCCGCTCCGGGTAATGGCAAGCAAACCTGCTTCAGACCGGTTGAAGAATTGTACCGAACGTCGGAACCGAGCGCTTGCTCTCTGATAAAGTCGGGTCGTCTCATGGAATTGCTCTACTTGCTCGGGGACGTTTCCGAGCTCTCCCACGATCGGGATGTCGTCAATGGAAAGGCCTGCAACCATCGCCTGCAATATAATCTAGGGGAAAGGGTGGGGATCGTAATTCGGGGTAACTCGGGCGGAATAACCCCAATGCCTTGCTATGCTTTCTAGCCGTCGAGTATCCCCGTTAATGAACCGTGTTCCCATGTATAGCGGCTGTAAACCAGGGACCAGTACTCTAACCACGTTGAACCCAAGGCCCTTGACATCGGACGGAGTGAGATCGACGACTAGGACTCTATACCCTAAGGTCTCAAGCGAGTCGCACCCGTGAACGAGTTTTCCCCACTCGTCATCCATCCCATACTCGACAGCCCTCGATGAATGTTCTAGCGCAACTGTTGACCCTGTGACGAGGAACGATAGTTTGTCGTAATTCTTCTCATCCAGATAAAACCGTAAGTGATCCCTGAACCGGCGTACCTCGTCTGCCGCCGGAGTATTGACCCCCTCTCGTATCAGAACTCTCCGCCCACACCCAGTTCTGACAAGCTTCAATGAATGCTTTCTCGATAGCCTTTGGAAGACAAAGGTGTGCACTTGCCCCCAACACAGCTAAGTTTTTTGCCTTTGGCCGGATCACGACCGCGACAGCAGGAACATTATGGTCCATCGAAAGATCCAGAACGCTCGCACTCAAAGACGAATCCTCGGAAAGCACGCATTCGAGCGGATCAAGAGCCTCTATCTCTCTTCCTCGTATCGCTAGTTGCCGAGGCCGGCGCCGCAACATCCAGTGGCACATGAAGGCGTCCCGCTCCACCACCTCGTACAGCCCCGCCTGGACGGCCTGCGCCAAAGTGCTACCGGCACCCAGGCCAGTGGTGAGGTTCTGCAAAAAAATCTCGTTGGTATTCATACTATCGTAGCTAAGCCACGCCACACTAGCCGGAACAAACACGCTCTCGCCCGTGGCAGGACGGTATGCTTCGATCCAACTAATCGGGTTTCGAGCATCATACCTGCGGTATTCAAAGCCTGGAAGGCTTAGTTGGTGCTCGGAATACCCAATAAAATCGCGTGGGCTCACCGCAGGCCCTGGTAGGTCGCTCTCTTTGGCCGTAACCATTCTCTCGTCGAGAACTACACTAGCGGAGTATCGTTCAATCGCCTCCCCTAACATCGCCCAAAGCGCGGTTTCGCGCGTCACTCCGGCTCCTGATGCCAATGCAAAGTTTACCGGCTGCACCGGGATAACGGTGTCTGCTTTGTAAAGAAGCCGATTCGCCAGCTCACAACGATATACGAAAACCGGAGGGCATTCGGGGTAGAGAGGGACCGCGACGACCTGGTGAACGATGCCGCAACGAGGGTGGGTAACAACTCGGAGCAGATCCTCAAGCTTCTTGCGGTTTGCATGCTTGTAGTCGTGTTGCGCCTTCAGCATGCGCCGCCATTGGCGGTTCCAGGCGGCAGCGGTCTGCCGCCGCAGATCGCGCAGCGCGGCAGCCGTAGAACGGAAGCCACGTCGAACGTAAGCAATAAAGGATCAAAGAAAAGCACTTCTCCTACGAGCGCCAGGTCATCCAACCCCGCCGCCACCTTGGCGAGAATGGTCGCCGTGACCTGGGCACCTATTTCCACCGATGCCGCCGGCCGGCTCGCGTCGCCCTGAACCCGCGAGCCCCAATCCCGTGCATGTGCCTGATCCTCGTTGGGGTATCTCAGGTTCGCCAGATTGCGCGCGTGAAAGCAACCAAAGCAGGCGCTCTCTCCAGGTATTACCACAGGACCGATCCTAACCCCTCGCTGTTCTACCGCGGCCGGGATGAAGATACGGCCACTTCGGACGGCATCTGTATTTTCGGTCAGGAAGAACTCCCGGTCGTCCCAGTCCGAACAACATATGACCGGGTGCTCAGATGCTGCTTTTTTGCTGATCTCGGTCGAGAAGCCCAGCTCCGTGATCGCGGAACGCACGGCTGCGGCAAGAGCGCCATCCCCCCTTACTTCAATCGGTGCGCCGTCGTGAATTCTTGTTCCGGGGGCCACATAATCGCCAGCCCATTCGCGGCGCGCCCGAATGAAATCCACCTGATCCAGAAAGAGATCGCGAGGCTTGTCTGAAACAGCCACCAGAATGCCTTCGTCGGTCAGAAAAGAGGCCCACCTCTCAGCCGAAGGTGTATCCGGTAACCCGGCCCGGGGATACCGATAATGCTCAACAAGGGCGAGGAGTTCTCCCGTCGGATCTTCAACCGTGAAAGAATCCGCAGCAGTCCGGATGCTAACTTCGCCCAGCGAAATGCACGCAATAGAAACGGAAGAGCGAACCACCAGCCTCTGACCGATTTCGACTCATTCTTCCGCCCTGCAAAAGCCAGCGGCCGCGGACCTCGCCCCCAGCAAAGTGCACGAGGCTAAGCTTACTCTCTCTTGTCTCTTTGCCTTCCCCCTCCTGCCGGGGGCCGCGCCTACACGATCCCCGACCCGCAGCCGCCCACGTCTCCGATCGCGCAGCCCCCGATGTCACATCCCCCGACACCCAGGGAAGGGCCGTTAACCCGATCAAGCGGCAGGACCGCTACGGGATCGATCTCCATCGATCTGACGTGAAGCGATTCCGTCCGGTGAGTAATCTTGGGTTGGAACCCGTCGTCCAAAACCAGTCGTGCCATTGCCAGCTCCTCCTGATGTCCCGGCGTAGCCATTTCGCTATTGGGCTACCGCCAATCGAGACACTAGGGCGACTAACAACCTGAAGTTCTTCACAAACGCGTGATAGCACAACTAGGAGGAGTACCCGGGGAGCATTCACTCCCTCATATCTTTGCAGGCAATTATCTGCAATCAAAATCTTACGCCTCCGGCCTGGCCACCAGCGCGCCCAACCGGGTTCCACCGCGCCACCGTCCTGCTCTAGGATCACCCCACGGCAACGTCCAGCGCTCGCTGGCGCCCGACCCTAACGCATGGAGGCGTCCAGAATGTCCGGAAATCAAAGCGGCAGAAGTCCTCGCTCGGTGGCCCTGGTGGGGCCTTACAGCAGCGGTAAATCGACCCTCTTCGAAGCTCTGCTGGAAGCCGCGGGCTCCCCGGTAAAAAAACCTGCCGACCCGCGTAACCGCCCCTCCACCACCGAGCTCCGTCTCGCCCACTGCACCTATCTGGGCGATCAATGGTCGCTACTGGACTGCCCCGGCTCGATCGAATTCGCGTACGATATGGCAGCTGCACTCGCGATCGTTGATCTGGCCGTCGTGGTCTGCGAACCGCTTCCCGCCCGCGCGATGGCGGTGGCGCCGCTGCTCAAAATGCTCGCCGACCAAGGCACACCTTACATTCTGTTCCTTAACAAAATCGATACGTTGAACGGCGGTCTCGCCGACGCGCTCTCTGCCCTCCAGGCCTATGCGAAATGCCCGCTCGTGCTGCGTCAGATGCCAATTACTGAAGGCCAGACGGTGACCGGCTACGTCGATGTCGTTAGCGAGCGAGCCTATCGCTACCGCCGCGGCATGCCGTCGGAGCTAATGCAAATCCCCTCCGATCTGGCCGCGGCCGAACAGGAAGCAAAATTCAAGCTCGTCGAAGCGTTGGCCGACCACGACGATGCGCTGCTGGAAAAAGTGCTTGACGACGTGCAGCCCAGCACAGATGAAGTTTATCGCGGCCTTCGCAAGGATCTGGCCGCCGGCAACGTGATCGAGGTGCTACTCGGCGCCGCCGAGCATGCGGGCGGCATCCGCCGGCTTTGGAAAGCTCTGCGGCACGACACTCCCGTGGCAAGTGAAACCTCGACACGCCTCGGTATCGAGCCGGAAGGGTCGCCACTTGCGCAGGTCTTCCGCACCGTCCATGCCGGCCACACCGGTAAACTCTCCTATGCGCGCATCTGGCGCGGCAGCATCAAGGATGGCGCCACCCTCGGCGGGTCGCGGCTCGGCGGGGTCTACCGCTTCATAGGCAACGACCTCGTCAAAATACCCGAAGCCCAGGAAGGCGAGCTCTTCGCGCTGGGCCGGCTGGAAAATGTCGCCACCGGCGCCACTATAATCCCGAACGGTACTGCCGAGCCGCTGCCATTCCCCCAACCTGCGGAACCGGTCTATGCGCTTGCGATCGCAACGACCGACCGTAAGGACGATGTGAAGCTCTCAGGTGCGTTGCAAAAGCTGCTCGAAGAGGACCCGGCACTGCGCTTGGAGCACAACCAGGACACCGGCGAGACGATCTTGCAGGGTCAGGGCGAGATCCATCTCAATACCGCCGTCGCCCGCCTCGCCAATAACTACGGTCTGAAGGTCAACACCCACCGCCCTGCCGTCGCATACAAAGAAACTATACGCCGCCCCATCCATCAGCACGGGCGCCTGAAACGCCAGACCGGCGGCCATGGCCAGTTCGCTGACGTGAAGATCGATATCGCTCCGCGCCCACGTGGTGCCGGGTTCGAGTTCATCGACAAGATCGTCGGCGGTGCCGTTCCGCGCAACTTCATCCCCGCGGTTGCCGAAGGCGCCGAGGAAGCCGCCAAAAAAGGCCCCTTTGGCTACCCGGTCGTGGATATCTCCGTTACTCTGGTGGATGGCCAGTTCCACTCGGTTGACAGCTCGGACCTGGCGTTCAAAACCGCAACCCAATTCGCCATGAAAGAGGGATTGGCCGCCGCAGACCCGGTCGTACTGGAACCGATCGACCACGTCACCATCAGCGTGCCCAACGATTTCACGGCACGCGCACAGCGCCTGTTTACCGGCCGCAGAGGTCAGATCCTGGGCTATGCGGAAAAACTGGGCTGGCCGGGCTGGGACGAGGTCAACGCCCTCGTCCCCGAAGCGGAACTGCATGATCTGATTATCGAACTGCGCTCACAAACCCAGGGTCTTGGAACGTACTCCCGCCGATTCGACCATCTTGCCGAGTTCGCGCGAGGCCCGCCCTCGCGCCGCTTAAAGCCTCACCTCTCCCGCTCTGCGGTAGAGGTCGGCGCCCGCGGGGAGTTGAGCGAGACAGCCAGCGCCCGGCACAGCCGGGCGTACTCGGCCAAAGTCAGCGTCTCTCCGCGACGGCTGGCCGCGATGTTGCATTGCGCCAGTAATTCCTCGCCGCCCAACGCCCGCAGCGATGATCGCAGCATTTTCCGCCGCTGGCCGAAAGCGGCCTCCGTCACCCGCTCCATCGCTCCGATCTCGGATGGCGCAGGCTGCTCCACCCGTGGCCTCAGCCGCACCACTGCAGACCAAACCCTCGGTGCGGGTACAAACGCCGCCGGCGGAATCCGCGCTACGATCTCCGCCTCGCATAGCCACTGCGCTAACACCGAGAGCCGCCCATAGGCCTCCGTCCCCGGCGCCGCGCAGATCCGCTCTGCCACCTCGTGCTGGAACATCAGCGTCATCTGCTCGAATAGCCCCGCCTGCCACAGCCACCCGATCAGCAGGGGCGTCGCGACGTTGTACGGAAGGTTGGCCACAATTTGCCGCGGTGGCAGTATCAGCGTCGCAACATCCAGTTTCAGCGCATCGGCCTCGATCACCGCCAATCGCCCGCCTGCAGACGGAACCAGCTCCCGCGTCGCGGCGGCCGCCCGGGGATCGACCTCGATCGCCACCAATTGTGCCACTCCCGCATCCAGTAAGCCCCTCGTCAGTCCCCCCGGCCCCGGGCCCACCTCAACGACCTGGCGCCCCTGCAGATCGCCGGCGCACCGCACAATCCGCGCGATCAGGTTCTTATCCATCAGAAAATGCTGGCCCAGTGAGCGCCGGGCCGCGAGCCCGTGCCGTGCGATCACCTCCCGCAGCGGCGGCCAGGTGCCGGGCGAGGATTCAGGCGGCCCCGGCGTTGGAACGAATCTCAATGCGCGCCTGATTCCGCAGATCCTGGAGCAACTGGCGCGACAGCAGCTCTACCCGCTGGATAAAAATCTGCTCCTTGATGTCTTTGGCCGACATCTGCGCCAGGTTCTTCTCCTCGCGCGAACACACCATCATCACCGCGATCCCGTCCGGCGAAACCAGAGGCTTGCTCGCGGTTTCCAATGGCATTTTCGCCAGCATGTCGCGGAAGCTTGGCGGGTTGGCCTCATCCAATTTAACCTCCCCCGGATCGGCCGGCCGCGGCGACTTCACCTCCTGTGCTACCTGCTCCATTTGCCCGCAACTCTTAGTAGTGGCCGCAATGTCCTTCGCCTTCTGAAGTAACTGGACCTGCGTCGCCGTGGGGGCATTCGGGTTCAACGGCGCCGCGAAGGGCAGGAATACCTGCCGCATCGACAACACCGTGCCCATCTGGTTCCCCACAGTCCGCTTGGCGACAAGCGTGACAATATCGTCCCCGCCGAGCACCGGGATCGGATTGCTGATCGCCCCCGCCGGCATCTCGGCCACCACTCGGGCAACTTGAGGATCAAGCTGGTTGGGCTGCACCCAGCCGAGGTCGCCGCCTTGTAGCGCGCTCTGGCTCTGGCTGAACTGGGCGGCAACAACCGCGAACGGGGCCCCGGCACGAAGCTCTTTGATCACGGTATCAGAAAACCGCGTCGCTACCGCATTGCCGTTACTGCCCTCAGCCGGAATAAAGATCTCCGCCACGTGGTATTCCGGTTGGCCTACCTGTTGGGCCAGTAAACGCCGCTGCTCCGCTATCTCCGCGTCCGTCACCACCCCGCGGTCACCCAGCTTGCGCCGCAACACCTGGGTCCACCCGACTTGCGTCCGAAGCTGATCGATCAATGTGGTGAAGCTCACGCCGTCAGCTTGCAGCTTGGCCCGCAACCCGCCTGGCGGCAGCCCATTCCGCGCCTCCAGCTGCTTGATGTCGTCCACGAGCGCCTGGGTGGGAACCACAATGTGTTCCTTTTCGATCTCCTGCATCCGCAGCCGCTCGTCAATGAGCTGTCGGGTGATCTGCGGCTTCAGCCGCTCCAGCGTATCGGGCGAGACCGGCAGCGCGGACGCCACGGCGAACAGCCGGGCGCGGTTATCCACATCCTCGTTGGTGATCGGATGGCCGTTCACGACCGCCACAATCCGGATCACCTCCGGTTGCGCCGCCGTCTGCGGCACAGAACGTACGGCCAGAGCAGGTGCGGTGCACATCACGCTTGCAGCGAGACTGACCGCGGCGAGCAAGCGGAACGGGGAGATAGCCATAGTCATCGTTCCTGTGTCAAAGCGCGTGGAAGCCGAACTGTCCGATCGTCTTGAAGGTAAACTGCAGAAGCAACGTGGTCGAGCCACCTTGCCCGTTGAGGTTCGTGTACAGCCGATAATAGCGGAAATCGACAATCAGACACTCATTTTCATAGATTGCATCGCCGCCGAGCGCCACCATTTGATTGAGGGCCACATCCCTCTGGGCAAAGCCGCTGAACCGGTATTGGCCCATGTCCGTTCGCCCCCAAGTCTGTACTGGCGGACAGCGTGATTTCGTTTCGCGGTGTGTAATAAGGCGATCCTGCAGGCGGTAGCGGCGGAGCCTGAGAGTAGAAATAGTACGGGTCGATGCTGCTGTAGAGATAACCGGCCGTCACCCTCAGCCGCTGGTTGCCAACCGACGCCGTGGCATCGTCCCATCGGAGAGCCCAATTCCGGTGGTCGAAACGGAAACGGTCGGTTACATCGAACCAGCTCGTCGGGGTAAAGCTCAGATGCCCCACAATGTCGGATATATTATCCTGCAGACCCGACTGCTCAGGCAGCCATGTATCCTTGATGGTCCGGTAGGACTGGCCGATGAAGCCATCCCAGATGACGCCGCCGATCAGCCATTCGGTATGCATTGCTATGTTGGCGCGCGATCCGCCCTCCAACCGATCAATGCCACCGAACCGATTGAACCCGAACAGGTTCATATCCGTCAGGTTGAAATCGAAGGCGTCTTCGATGGGGTATTTATCAAGCTGGCTACTGCCCTCAACCGGACCGGCTATTAATTCGGCCATCGGCTCAATGATCTGAGTACCCCAGGCCCCCGAATAGCGCGCGAACGGCCAGCGGAAATCGAGTGCCGCCTGTGGGTAAGCGCGAGCATCATCAATGTTCGAAACCGTCCCGAAATTCGGCTGTTCATTGAAATCGCTGGCATCGTATGCGGCCGCGACGTTGTGCAGCTTCACAGTCCACAGGTCGCCAAGCATGCCCACGAACGGACGGTCCCATTCCGTGATCAGGCTGGCCCGCCGCGTGTTGGTGCCGACACCTCGAAAGACGTTGAACGCCATGGCGTCAATCGAGAGTCGTCCACCAAGGGCGTCCGGTTGCCCAAAGTAGTCATATTGATACCGCGGCAGAACAATCGGGAGTGCTGTATTTGTAATCGAGGTCGTCAATCCTTGGTAGAACGTGGTATCCAGCCGTGAGTAAGCGCCCTCACCGAACCCCTCGAGGTAGATGTTGCTCGTCAGCAAACTGGCGTAGCCGCCGACATCACTACCCAGGTGAAAGTCGTTCACGTAGTTTGCCGATGACGCGCGATTGACGTTGAAACCAGCACGCCAGGTATCGTCCAAATCAAACTGGCCCTTAGTGAAGATCGTGCCTTGGAATGAACCAAGATAGTGGCCAGCGCTAACGTTCGCCTCCAGGGAGCCGAAGTTGAACCGGCGGCGGTAATCGAGATCCAGATCAGGTCCCGCTTCCGTGGTCAACATCGGGGTTATCGTCAGGTCGGACTGGTTGTCGATCACCCAGTAATAGGGAAAACTCGTAAAGGCGCCGATATGAGAACTCGTCCCAAACGAGGGCATGAGAAATCCGCTTTCTCGTTTTGTACCCGGTTCGGCCGTCCAGAAATATGGAAAGTAGGCGACCGGCACGCCAAAAATCTGCATCTCGGCGTCGGTGTATTCGATCTTTTTGTGCTGCGTATCCTCCGTCGCATTCGCCGCCCGGACCTGCCAAAGCGGCGGCCGCTCCGGATGCTTCTTGCACAAGTTACATGTGGAGTAGACAACCTTCGACAGAGAGTTGAGCACGCCCGCTGTGCGGCGCCCACCGTTCGCGGCCAGCCGTGCATTTTGCGGCAGCCGTGCGCGCAGCGCGGTCAGGATGCCGTCGCGCATATTCTGTGACAGCTCAGCCGCATCAGCGAACAGTGTCTGGCCGCCAGGCTCGATCAGAGTCACGTGGCCCCGCGCGATGGCGATCCCCGTGCGGCGGTCAAACGTCACCTCGTCAGCACGCAAAAAACGCCCATTCTGCCAAGCCTCCACGTTTCCTTTCGCGATCACAAGCTGCTGGTTCTGTTGATATTCGACGCTATCAGCGCTGAAGGTCACCGGCTCAGTGCGGCTGATCCCCGCTGCGCCGCCCTGCAACTGCCCGAGTTGCGCCCACGATGCCCCCGGTCCCAAGACGCATGCGCTCAAAGCGACCGCACTGAGGAAGCGGCTTCCCCACCGCACTTACCCATCCTCCATGTGCAGAAGCAGGGCCACTGCCAGCATCATGCCTGCCGCGGCCGGCGCCCACGCGGCCAGCATCACCGGCATTGCGCCCGATTGGCCGAACTCCTCAGCCAATTTGGAAATCATGAACAGCGCGAAGCCCGCGGCCACTCCGCTGCCGATCATTCTGGCTACGCCGCCACGGCGTGCCGGTCGCATCGAGAACCCAGCGCCGACCAGTGACATGGTGGCGCACAGCAGCGGTAAAGCAAGCAGCGCCTCGAAGTGCAGGCGATGGCGAACCGAGGAAAACCCCGACCGATCCAGCAGACGGATAAACCCGGGAAGCTCCCAGACCGAAAGCGTGTCAGGTGAGGCAAAGCTCTCCTGCACGCGATCGACGGTGAGGTCGGTCGGGATCCGCTCCTGATGGGAGTTCTGCGGCAAGCCGTCGGGATGGACCGTTTGCGCGTCCTGCAGCACCCAGTCGCCATTGTGCAGCACAGCCCGGGTTGCCTCCACCCAACTCAGCAACCGATCGGCCGAATCGAGACGAAATACGGTGACCACTCGCGCTGCCAGCATCTCATGCTGAACCTTGACCTCGCGGGCGTGAATGATCGCCACTCCATGCGCGGTCAGCCCGGAATCGGCCTGTCGCAGCCAGAGTTGCCCGCCCGCAAGCTGGAGCGGCCCACCGCCGCTGGAGAGAAAGCGGTTGGCCAGGTCCTCGGCCCGCGCGAACATGGCCGATGAGGCCGGAGTGATGCCAGCCGTGGCAATCCCGCCAAGAAACAGCGCACATATCACCGGGCCGGTCAGGAACTCCCAGGCTGATACCCCGGCCGCGCGGGCGACAACCAACTCGGAGGACCGCGTCAGCCGCCAGAATGCCAGCATTCCCCCCAGCAGCACTGCGAACGGCAGCACCTGAAGCATCAGGTAAGGCAGGCGCAGAGCTTCGATTTCCGATACCAGACCAAACGTTGCGTCCGGATGCGTTGCCGCTCGCCGCAGCAGTTCGATCATGTCGAACAACGACGTCAGCCCGGTGAGGGCCGCCAGCATTCCCAGCACGCACAGTGTAAACTGCCGGGAGATATAAAGGCCGAGCGTGACGGCCGCCGTCATCGCGACAGACTCGGAGCCGGGATCCGCCACCGCACCAGGGTTGCCTCAAGCGTCGGACCAAACAGCAGCCACGCACAGACCACCCCGGGCAGAATCGCTTGTATCCACATAACCGATAGCAACGCGTTGTTGCGGGCAGCGAGATCCTGCGACAACAACTGCACTGCGAGCAGCCCCACCATAGTCGCCACGCCGACGAACGGACGGAGCAGGTTGCCGTGCCGACGGAATGGGCCGGTCAGCACCGAGACGAGCGCCACAAGCGCGTAGGAGAGGGCCGTAACCGGCGTCGAGAGCCGTCTGTAAGCCTCGGCGATCCACTTCGGCGCATCCTGTGGATTTGCCGGATGAGGGTGCAGCAGATCGCGCAACGGGACCTCACTCATGTCCGGCACCCGTGCGGCGCCCAACTCACCGCCGGCCGTCAGGTCCAGGATGTTCTCCTTGAACGTCAGCATTTCGAGACGCCCGGTCTTAGGGTCGATTTGCTGCCGGCTGCCGTTGAACAGCAATACTTCGGGACCTTGCGGACCCTCGATCAGCCGTCCGGTTTCGGCCAGCACGGTAGCCTCGGCGTTCCTATCCCTTTGATCATCCACCAGGATGCCTCGTAGCAGCCCGTTGGGATCGCGCGAGCGGACATAGACGGTAACGTTTGGGCTAACCTGGGTGAAAACCCCCTCCTGCAGCAGGAATGCGGCCACCCTGTTGCGGATTTCCCACTCGAAATCGCGGAATTCACGGAAGCTCGCTGGCACAATGATTAGGTTGAGAACGTAGCAGGCTGCTACCGCAACGAGTGAGACCGCCAGCGCCGGACGCGACAGGGCGAACGGCGACAGTCCCGCGGCGCGCATGACGGTCAACTCCCGGTCTCCCGAGAGGCGCTGATAGATGAACTGCACCACGACGAACGTGGTGATCGGCAAAATGACGGCGATAAAGCTCGGGATTAGCAGGCCGGTCAGCTCCAGGAACACACCGAAAGACAGCCCGTGATTGACCACGAGCTCGACGAATCGGAGCGACTGGGTCAGCCAGATCAGTGCCGCCAGCCCGCCGGTGACCGCGATGAGGGCAAAGAAAAGCTGCCGGAACATGTAGCGGTCCAGGCGGGTCACGGCGATACGGGAACGCATCAGGCGGGGATCAACTCCGGGAAGTAGCCGATCGGTTCTGCGGCAGTCGGGTGCGACGCGCAACCCAAGATGCACGCCTTCGGGACCGGAGCCTCAATACAATCCAGCTTGCCGGGCCCGCACACGTATCAGCGCGAACAGCAGGTCCAGGGTCGGCGTGGGCACAGCCACCATGCGGGCAAACTCCTGGAAAACCGAGTAGAGCGCGTCGATCTCCATTGGCCGGCCCGCCTGGAGATCCTGCAGGATGCTTGGCCAGTGGCTAAGCCGCTGATTGACCGCCAGAATACGGTCCATATCCACCTCGGGCGCCCGGCCCATGGCGCACGCCACCGATTCGGCCTCCGCAACCATCCTCCGTGACGCCGCCACAAGGTCCTGCTGTTCCTGCGTTGCCTCCACGGGCGATACGGCCAGTACGCACATCGGGCCGGCGCTGAGATTGAAGATCAGTTTCTGCCAGATCAGGTCGCGGATGGTGGTGCTGACGGCTACGGGCAGCCCGGCGCCGCGGAACACCTCGGCCAGGGACTGCACGCGGGGCGACACCGAGCCGTCCGGTTCGCCGAACGTCGTGCCCACCGTCTCCCCGCTCAGGACTCGCACTACCCCGTGCTCCGGCACGGAACTGGCCGGCCAAGCGATCCCGCCGATCACACGTTCGGGTCCCACCTGTTCCCACAGGCTTCCGCCGGGGTCCAGCCGCGGGATGCGCCGACCCTCCCAGAGCCCGCCGTGACGATGAAAATACCACCAGGGGATGCCGTTCATGACGAAGGCTACCGGCGTGTCCGGCCGCAGAAGCGGTGGGATCGCCGTGGCGACCGATGGCAACGCAGGCGCCTTCACGGTCACGATCACCACGTCCTGAGGCCCCAGCTCGGAAGGATCGTCCGAAGCGGCGACCAGCGGTTGCACTGATCGCCCCGGCATCTCGACCCGCAGCCCCGAGGCGCGGATTGCCGCCAGATGCGGACCACGGGCCACTACCGATATCTCGACCCCGGATTCCGCCAGCAGGCCAGCCAAGTACCCGCCGATGGCACCGGCGCCGAACACGCAGATTCTCATGCCTGCCCTCAGGACAGTGTCGCTGCCACCTCGTCCTCGGTGGGGAAGCGTCCCGTGGCCTTTTTGGAGAAGCGCAAGCGGCCATCTACCGTGATCTCGAAGACGCCGCCGCCGCTCTTGCGCAGTTTTACCTGGGCGCCCGGAACACGCTTCAGCATCAGATCACGCGCCGCACGGGCGCGGGGTTCGTAGCCTCACATACCGCAGTATTCGATCTCGACCTGCATGACTCGCTCCGCTGGATTGTCGAGCAGGCTAACCCGGGCGCGCGTGGACGGCAAACGGCGAGTCGGCTACAGCACCAGAATGAATGCCGGTTCGCCACATACCCTTCCCTTGGGCCCGATCCTGCCGGTAATCCTGTCTGGAGGGTCCGGGACACGGCTCTGGCCGGTCTCGCGCGCCAGCTTTCCGAAGCAGCTCTGGCCCCTGCTGACCGAACGCTCCCTGATACAGGATACCGCCTCGCGCGGGACCGGGGAGGGGTTCGCACCGCCGATGGTCGTCTGCAACGAGGAGCACCAATTCCTGATCGCCGAGCATCTGCGACTCGCCGGCGCCATTGGTGCGCGCATTTTGCTAGAGCCGGAGGGCCGGAACAGCGCCCCGGCCATTGCCGCCGCCGCCCTGCTGGCAGCCGAGCAGGACGAAGGGCAGGTCATGTGGATGATGCCTGCCGACCATTACATCTCCGACCTTGAGAGGCTGCACGAGTATCTGCGTTCGGCCGTGGAGGCGGCGCGGGCCGGTCATATTGTGCTGTTCGGAATGCGGCCGACGGCCCCGGAAACCGGCTACGGCTACATCGAGCAGGGCTGTGCTCTGGAGGGAAATCCGGGGGTGTTTGAGGTGGCGCGGTTCATCGAAAAACCCTCGGCCGAGACCGCCGCGGACTTCCTGGCCGACGGCCGGCACCTGTGGAACTCCGGCATGTTCGTTTTCACCGCCGGGACATTGATCAACGAGCTCGCGGCGTACGCCCCGAAGGTGCTGGAATGCGTTCGCGCCGCGGTAGCCGATCGGGGCACGGACCTGGATTTCATTCGCCTCGGGCCAGAGTTCAGAGAGGCGCCGTCCATCAGCCTGGACTACGCGGTTGCCGAGCGGACTGCCCGGGCGGCCGTTGTGCCGGCGGAACTGGGATGGTCCGATGTGGGAAGCTGGGGGGCGCTGTGGGAGATCGGGGACAAGGACCAGGCGGGCAATGTCGCCGTGGGCGACGTGGTGCTGGAGAACACTGAGAGTTGCTACGTCCGAAGCGATGGAATGCTGACCGCCGTGGTCGGCTTGTCCGACGCGGTGGTGGTGGTGACCGAAGACGCGGTGCTGGCCACCAAGCGGTGCCAGACGCAGGAGGTGAAGGCTCTGGTGGACCGGCTGAAGGCCGCCGGCCGGCCTGAGGCGGTCGCGCACAACCGGACCTACCGGCCCTGGGGGTTCTATGAGTCGCTGATCACTGGAGAGCGGTTCCAGGTGAAGCGGATTTACGTCAAGCCAGGCGGCCGGCTGTCGGTGCAGAAGCACTTCCATCGGGCTGAGCACTGGGTGGTGGTTAACGGCACTGCGCTGGTGACCCGGAATGGCGAGACGGTGCTGCTACATGAGAACGAGAGCATTTACGTGCCCCTGGGGGCGGTCCACCGGCTGGAGAACCCGGGGAAGATCCCGTTGTCGCTGATCGAGGTTCAGTCGGGGTCGTATTTGGGGGAGGACGATATCGTGCGGATGGAGGAACTCGGTACGGGCGGTCGTAGCTGCTCTGCCGAGCTCGCGGGGTAAGCCCGGGGCGGGTTGGTGAGGAAGTTCTCGCCCCGGAGAGGGGCGAGGGAGTAAAATCGCAGAAGTTAGTTTGGTGATGGCGGGCGTGAGAGGGGTGTACAAAAGCGGGGTTATTGCATTGCAACAAAGGTACAAAAAGCCGGTTTTGTGCAATGCGGGAAAAGTACAAAACCGGGGTTACTCGCTGGTAGGTTTTGTACAAAACCGGGGTTTGTGCGATGCGGAAAAGGTACAAAACTGGTATTGGTTGCGTGTTCGGTTAGGGTTGGAGGGCGGGGAAGAAGCCTCGGGTCGGTTTGGATTCTGCCTAGCCCGAGTTTCGCAACTGGCGGCCCGGAGCGGCGGCAAACCCGCGCTTTTGCTGGGCAGCCGGTCACAAGGTCGGCACCTGTATGAGGCATCGTGTCAAGTGCAAATGGGAAGGTTACGCTTGTTCATCGGCGGGGTGGTCCGCGGCAAGCCGGCGGTTGGCATGACATGATCCGAGGGGAGCTCGCCATCAGGCGCGGCCAGCGCGCCACAAACTTGTATTCGGTAGGCCGTGTCCTGGCCCAAACCATGATGCAGTTATGCGCATCAGCGACGAAGCTCCGGGGCGGCGGGCCCATTCTACAGGGCGGCGCAAAAGGGCCATGTGCCGACGCGGGGTGCCGCCACCTCGGACTGTCATCTGCGGTCTGCTAGGCGTGTGGCGAAGACCGCAGAAACTCAGCGAATGTATCCGGCGCCATCATGGAGCAGCTGGGCGGAGGACAAGCCCGGCTGTTTCACCGGTGGTGACGAGGCGCCAAAGCATGATCAGTAGCTTTCGCGCCAGTGCCACGATCATAGTCTTGCGCGTATCACCACGGACATCCGCCGTGCGCACGCGATACCATTCAGCCAAGGGGCTGTCCTTCTGAAGCCACAGAAAGCGCCAGGCCAATTGGATCATGCCTCGGCGCACACGCGGGTTCCCGGCTTTGGCCAGCCCGCGTTCGCGCCGTTTCTGGCCGCTTTCATCCGGGGCTCCCGTCAAGCCCGCGTATCGCGCGACCGCACGGCGATCGCGCAGCGGGCGGCTGAATACCTCGTGCACGAGCATGTCCGCCCGTCTCGAGGCCGATGCCGACGACTCTGGCGAGGAGATGAACCATTGCCTGACGTCCTTCTCCGGACGCCCGTTGCAGCTGATCGCGACGGGTGCCTTCAAGTTCCTTGATCTGCTGTTTGAGCAAGGTCAAGCGTGTTAGATCGCGCCGCAGTTCGGCTAACGTGTTGGGCGGTACTTCCTGGTCTTCGGGCGTGCGCAATGTCGCCAGCTGTTGCGATGCATGGCTCGACTTCGGAGTGAACCCGCGGATGCCGAGCCGAATTAGAGTTGCTTTGATCCTGTTGGTGATACGTGTGTGATCGGCAACCAGGTTCTCTCGTTCGCGGGAGGGCCGCTTGGCGTCCTCCTCTTCGAATGTGGGGATCGCCACCATGCTGCAATGGCCCGGCTCGCCGCGTAGCCAGCCGAGGAAGGCGCGCTTGAGCAGACCGGTGTCCAGGCGATCGGTTTTCGCGCGCCGGTGTTCACGCGGGTACTGGGACGCTTGATGGATGGATCACGTGAGCCTCTATCCCGCGCGCACGCAGCCAGCGGGCTAGCCAGAAACCGTCCCGACCGGCTTCGAAAGCCACGGTGACGCGCTCGATCGTCCGCCCAGCTTTCTCTGCTTGTTCTTTCCAGCGCCGTAGCATCACGGCCAGCTGGTTCGGATCCGCTGTGAGTTTTTTCAAGGGTTGACGGTCAACTCCAGGCACGACCCCGGCCACCAACCAACTGGCCAGTCCCAGTTCGATCACGGCTATCAACGTGCTATCCTGATCGAGGGCGACGAGAGACCTGCTCAGGTCGTTCGGCTTTGGCATAAGGCACTCCATCGGTCTGTTGGGGACGACGATCAGTGCCATCTTCTCGCCGCCCGCCCCATACCATCTACAGGACGGCCGATCATGCTGCGGCAGGAACATTTGGCGCAGCGATCCGCGGTGGCGGCTGGCCGGCAGGTGCAGCTTCATCTGCTGCAACAGGATGGCCTGGTCCGGTTCGGGCTCGGTGTAGCGGGCGAGCACGACGGTTCGTCCATCCAGTCGTGGGCAGGTGCACATCCACCATCTGGATGGCTGCCATCTTCTCCAGCACTGCGCGCGGCGTCAGTCCCGCCGCCAAAGCCTTCAACCGCTGCTTCAGCGTGACCTGCAGGCAATACGCGAAGTCGCCGGAGCTGAACCCGACCGAAAATGTTTGGCAGTACCTGCGCGATAACTGGCTGTCCAACCGGGTGTTCTCATCCCTGGCCGATGTTGTCGACCACTGTTGTCACGCCTGGAACAAGTTGATCGATCAGCCTGGGACCATCATGTCGATCGGCCTTCGGGACTGGGCGCATGCATGATGGTCAAAGGGATTTGGTATTAATTGTTGCTTCCAGGGCTGAAGCAAGTTTCGCTTGACTGGAACCGAGGTTTGGGAGGTCACGGAGAAGATGCACCACGGAGGCGCGGAGACACGGAGAGATTGTCGGACGCAATTGCTCGTGTGCCGGCTTGCTTAAACCCAGTAGCACTTGCCGGAAGCTGTTGGGGCCGGCTTCAAGATTTTCGATTATCTCCTCAGCGAGTTCGTCTGGCTCCGGAAGGTTGTCGAGATCGGTCAGGCTCTTGTCTTTGAGCCAGAAGACATCGAGGCTGTTTTGTCGCGTGCGGCGAGCTCCTGGTAGGCGAATCTGCGCCAGCGGCCTTCGTGGTTCGTCTCGGCGTCCCGGGTCGCCTTCCACCTGTGCCGGTTCTTTGGATTGTAGCACGCGACGAAGTCCACCAAGTCCTCCAGCGCAGCGTGATGAGCGCGCGGGGAGTGAAGTATTGACCGGCGCCGGACTTGGTGTCTTCCGCGTGTGGGTACCGAGTCGTCTCATAAGAAACCAGTGATTGCAAAAAGCGCTGGAGGATCTCGGAGCCACATGCATTACGCTGACAGCAGACACCCCGCGCTCCCGCGCGGTCACTAGCAGGTTGAGGCTGACTGGAACTGGCCGTGAGATGAGCGTATTGCCCCGCCGGTGCGAAGATGGCCGGCTCAGGGCTGGCCGTGAGGGGTTCTTGCGGCGCGCGTGTTTCCAGTTATCATGGCCTCGCTCTAGGTTGGCTCTATGCGAACGTTTCTTCTAACGCGATCCACCAACCGCGTAAGCTCACCTTGCTGGTCCAGCTCGGCCATGTGTGTCTCCACGTCACGTATAAGATCATGCAGGAGTGGCTCATCCGTATGTTCTTTGAGCCACGCCTGCCCGAACATATGCCGTATCTTCAACATACTTAGATCAGTGCCCCTGTCGGTAAATTCCCATGTCGGCGCCCTCTGCTCGCCCTCAAACTGCGGCCGCCAACCGTAGATCGCGGCCAGGCGACAGTCGTAGTAGCGGCAAGCCGTGGGGCGGTGTTCATGAACGGTGCAACCATTTGGACCGAGGTAGATGCAGGCGCCGTCCTCCTTTTTCGGGATCTCCCAGCACCGGTGCTGCTCGCTCCAATGAAGTTGCAGCTGTTTCAGTCGCTCTGGCGGTTCCTCGTCACGATTAACGTTGAGAGCGTTGTAATAGCAGCAGGCACGACAGCCGTTGCACGGGACGTCAATGGTGGCGTCCTTGTCGCCCGCCTCGTGGGCTTTCTCAAAAGCCTGATGCTGGTCCACCACGTCCATAGATTTTCCTGCTACCCGCTTGGGGCAGGGGACGTGGCCTGCCAAGCGGCGACGCTTTGCTTCGCCCATTCAACATCTCCCCCTCACCGGCACATTCCGGAGCACCGCAGACCGTCATGGTTACATGGCGTTTGCCATGTGCAATACACCCCGTAGCGATGACGGGGGACGTGCCACGTGTAGATCAGCGCTGCTAACCTCGGCAAGAGCAGTCGTATGTTCGAGAGTGCCTGCTGGAATCCCACGCGGTGCCATGGCCCGCCGTGCCGGAGGGGCGTGATGATGTAAGGAAGCCGGGTTGGGCCCGGCGACGCAGCCATCAGCTTGAGGCATTTGATAATCTCATACCGGCCAGCCTTTCGGCTGACCTTGGTTTCGCGCGCAGCCCTCTCCGTCGGCATTCCATTCGCAGAGCGAATGGAACCTTGGCCGGCTCCGCCCTGCGCGTGATACCGCTCGCATGAGGTCAAGCCTCGTGCTGCGCGGTATCAAACGTCCCGCGGTTCAAGTCGAAGCGTGGTCGGCAAGATTTCGAAACGCACCATCTCCTGGGCATGGGAACTCGACTGATACTTTCTGAGGAATCCGCGACTGGCCCGGGCAATCGCGGCTGGGTCGTTCGCCGGTATCGCCCGCACCGCGAGCCGGTGGCCGGCAAACTCGAGCGCAGCAGGTCCGCCCGCCGCGATGTCCCTGTACCAACGGCCCCTTGTGCCGAGCCACGAACGCACGAACACCTCGTCGCCGACCACGACCACCCAGATCACGACCGCGCTCTTGCGGTGCTTCTCGGTCCGGATGACGACCTCCTGCACGTCGTGCAACTCGCGCAGGCAGTCCGCATCGAAATTCGGCATGGCCTAATCTCCTATAACCTCGACGCCGCCATCCATCGGAATTGCCCGGCTGGACCGCTCTAGCGACTGTGGCCCAACGAAGGGAAAGAAACATTGCTGCACCGCTGGCTTCCAGCATACTGGGCGACGCGCGATCTTCACAGGTGGTCATCGGAGCTACCCCTGAGTTCCATTTTAACGAACCGACGGCCGGATCTAATATTCACATTCTTTACTCCTCGGCGCGTGGTGTTCCGACCATCCACAACGAGTGCATGAGCGACACTGAGTGCATGAATGATCGTTCGTAACGCTCACATCGCGTATCCGGATTTCTCAAAGAGCCTCTCGGGGGCGTCACGAATTTCCGGCTTATAGACCCACTCTGCCCAATCGCCTGGTTTGACTTCGCCCCGCGCCCCGAAAGTGACTCTTCAACGTAATTCAGAACGTTCATCACGGCTTCGGTGATCCGTTTGGCGATTCCAGTTTTCTGCTCTTCCGACTCTCCCGGCCACAATTTCACGATCACATGCGGCATTGTTCACTACTCCTCAACCGTACTGCCGACTGTCCTATTTGGCATGTTCCTATCGTGCGATTAGGTGGCGTTATGCGGATACACTTATAACAAGGGCTAATGCATGCCACGAGAAAACCCCGCGACCTGCTGGTTTCCGTTGCGATCACAAGATATGATCTGCCAACGCTCGGGGTGTTTATGACGGGCTATAACCGGGCTTCTTGTATAATTTGCCGGCACCGCCGAGGATATCCGGCTTGTAAACTTTCTCCGTCCATTGGTTCGGCTCAACATCCTCGATGCTGACCGATACGGCGCTCTCGGTGCAGTTCGCCCCAGCCATGACCGCCTTCGCGACTTCTTCGGCAAGCCTCGATTTCTGCTGCTCCGATCTGCCGGAATGAAGCTTTATGATTACATGGGGCATTTCCGTCCTCCATCCCAATTCGTAATTCGATCCGGCGGAACCCGGACCGTCTTCAGTGATGCACCGTCGCCTCGAGCGGGTTGAGGCCGAGTGGAAGTGGCGATGACATCAGCGCACTGGCCCTGCCGGCGCGAGTGGTGGGGTCAAGCCCGAACACATGGGACCGGCCATGACGGCTTCTTGCGGGGCGCGCGTTTCCGGCCACCATGAACTCGCTCTCGCCCAGTCCGCTGCTGGCTCCAGTAATGACAACGACCTTGCTTGCGATGTTCTCGCTCATGTCCGCGCTCCTTCGGCGTGCGGCGCCTCCACCCCGGTCATCCGCTCGGCGGCCTCGGCATAGCGTGCGCCCTGCACCTCGATCCTCGATGCGGCGTCGCCGATCTCACGTAAATCGTCTGGCGTGAGCTCGACCGAAGCGGCACCGATGTTCTCCTCAAGGCGGTGCAGCTTGGTGGTGCCGGGGATAGGCACGATCCACGGCTTCTGCGCGAGCAACCAGGCGAGCGCGACCTGCGCCGTGGTCGCGCCCTTCTTGCGCCCGGTGCGGGCGAGAAGGTCAACGAGCGCCTGGTTGGCCCGCCGCGCCTCGGGCGAGAAGCGGGGGATGGTGTTGCGGAAATCGCTGTCGTCGAGCTTGGTTTCTGCGGTAATTTTGCCGGTAAGAAAGCCTTTGCCGAGTGGACTATAGGGTACGAAGCCGATGCCGAGCTCCTCGCACGCCGGCAGGATGGCCTGCTCGGGGCGGCGCCACCACAGCGAATACTCGTTCTGGACGGCCGTGACCGGCTGGACCGCGTGCGCGCGGCGCAGGGTTCCGATGCCCGGCTCGGATAAACCGAAGTGCTTCACTTTGCCCGCGTGGATCAGCTCCTTCACCGCGCCGGCAACGTCCTCGATCGGCACCTGCGGATCGACACGATGCTGGTAATAGAGGTCGATCACATCGACTTTCAGACGCCTAAGCGAGCCTTCCACCACCGTCCGGATATGCTCGGGCTGGCTGTCGAGCATGCTCCAGCGGGCCTCCTCTTCGTGGGCGGGCTTCCAGCCGAATTTGGTTGCAATTACTACCTGGTCCCGGACCGGCGCCAGCGCCTCACCCACCAGTTCCTCGTTGGTGAGCGGTCCGTAAACCTCAGCGGTGTCGAAGAAGGTCACACCGCGCTCGACCGCTGCGTGGATCAGCGCGATCATCTCCTGCCTGTCGCCGGCGGGGCCGTAGGACCAGTTCATCCCCATGCAGCCAAGGCCAATCGCGGACACCTTCAGGCCACGGCCAAGTGTGCGTGTCTGCATTTCATGTTCCTCCATTAAACGCCCTCCTCCTCGAACACCTTCCGCGCGATCGGGACCGCCGTGCTCGCTGGTGGCCAGCCGGCGTAAAACGCGAGATGGGTGATCACCTCTACCAGCTCCTCGCGGGTGACGCCGTTCTGCAGTGCGAACTTCAGGTGAAAAGGCAGCTCATTGGTCCGGTAAAGAGCAATCAATGCTGTCACGGTGACCAGGTTGCGGTCGCGCGGCGACAGGCCAGGACGCTTCCAGACGTCCCCGAACAGGACGTCGTCGGTATATGTCGCCAGCGCCGGGGCGATGTCGGCGAAGGGGCTTCGACGTTTAGCGGGCTCGTTGGCCATAGTCGCTCTCCCTGATGGTCGGATCAGTGTGCGGTGAAACCACCATCGACCGGCAGCGCGACGCCGATCACAAAACTCGCGCCCGGGCTGCACAGCCAAAGCACCGCGGCGGCGATCTCCTCAGCGCGGCCGAGACGGCCAATCGGCTGCTGCTTCATGACCTCCGAGATCGCCAGCTCCTGTTTTTCCAACATGTCGGAAACCATCGGCGTGTCGATCGTGCCGGGGCACACCGCATTGATGCGAATGCCGCGCGGCGCATATTCGAGCGCCGCGCTCCGGGTCAGGCCGATCACGCCATGTTTGGAGGCGTGGTAAGCGGCCCGGCCGGGCAAGCCGACAAGGCCGCCGAGCGAGGAACAATTGACGATCGCTCCGCTGCCCTGCTCGCGCATCTGCTTGAGCTCGTGCTTCATGCAGGCCCAGACACCCCGCAGATTGATCGCGTTGACGCGGTCGAAGGCCTCGGCCGGCTCATCCGCCGCGTCGCTCGGCGGGACCTGGATGCCAGCATTATTGAAGGCCCTGTCGAGCCGGCCGAACGTGGCGACGATGCGCCCCACCATCGCGGCGACCTGCTCCTCGTCCGACACGTCGCAGGTCACGGCGAGCGCCTTGCGGCCAGCCCGGCCCAGCGTGTCGGTGGCCGCTTCCAAGGCACTGCCGTTGACGTCGGCCAGCACGACGGCGGCTCCGGTCTCGGCAAAGGCCCTGGCGGTGCTCAGCCCTATACCGGAGCCGGCACCCGTGACCAGCGCGACCTGGCCCGTGAAGTCGTAGGCCGGATTCATCGCTGCGATCCGGCGAGGTACTGCTCGTCGCTCACATGCTCCAGCCACTCGACAGGCTTGCCGTTCAGCTTCTCCTGGACCGCGATGTGGCTCATTGCGGTGGTGGGCGCGGCGCCGTGCCAGTGCTTCTCTCCCGGTTCGAACCAGACGACGTCACCCGGACGGATCTCCTCGATCGGCCCGCCCTCACGCTGGACGCGGCCGCATCCGTCGGTCACGATCAGCGTCTGGCCGAACGGATGCGTGTGCCACGCGGTGCGGGTGCCCGGCTCGAATGTCACGAGCCCAGCGCTGACCCGGGCCGGCTCCTGAGCGTCAAACAGCGGATCAATCCGCACTTGGCCGGTAAAGTAGTCGGCCGGTCCTTTGGCCGAAGGCTGCGAACCAGCACGCTTGATTTCCATCCCCTATCTCCTGCGCTCGCCAGCCCGGGAACGTGTGGCCGCGCTCCCTGGCGCATAGTCTGTGAGATGAGAAAGGCGGGAGCCGAGATTAGGCGGTATAGTCTGCAAAGAGTTATAAGCAGGGCCGATTGATGCAGCGTGGAAGTCTGGATGACCTGCGAGCTCTTGTTGCAGTAGCGCACGAGCGAAGTTTCACGAAAGCGGCAGCAAAGCTTGGCGTCTCGCAATCGGCGCTGAGTCAGACGATCCGTCAACTTGAGGTGCGGCTTGGCGTTCGTCTTCTAACGCGTACGACCCGCAACGTTTCGCTGACAGAGGCGGGCGAACGCCTGGTTCGGACGGCTGCCCCGCGGATTGAGGAGATCGAGGCCGAACTCACCGCTGTGAGCGAGCTTCGGCAGAAGCCCGCTGGTACTATTCGGATCGCTGCCACCGAATATGCGACGGATGCGATCCTCCTCCCCAAGCTTACGAAGCTCCTGCATGATTATCCGGACATCAAAGTTGAGATCGCCATTGATTACGGGCTGACGGACATTGTTGCTGAGCGGTTCGATGCTGGCGTTCGAAGTGGCGAGCAGGTGGCGAGTGGCATGATAGCGGTGCGTGTGGCGCCGGACATGCGCATGGCGGTTGTCGGGTCCCCATCGTATTTCGAGGATCGAACTGAGCCGAAGAAGCCGCAGGACCTGATTGGCCATAATTGCATAGCGTTGCGCCTGCCGACACATGGTGGGCTATACGCCTGGGAGTTCGAGAAGGGAGGACGCGAACTGAAAGTTCGAGTCGAAGGCCAACTCATTTTCAACACCACAACGCAAATGCTGAATGCGGCGCTGTCCGGGCTCGGCCTGGCTTATGTGCCGGAGGGGATGGCGCAGCCTTACGTGGCCCAGGGTCGTCTCAAGCGCGTACTTGAGGATTGGTGCCTTCCCTATCCTGGCTACCATCTTTGGTACCCCAGCCGGCGCCAATCCTCGGCGGCCTTCTCTCTGCTGGTCGATGCACTGCGGTACCGACGATAGCGGCGGTGGCGCCCGGAGGTGCGGCCCGATTCACCCAGCACCTGACCGGACGAGATTGCCTCGTCGCTACGCTCCTCGCGATGACGCTGGTGGGAACGCATTTTCGCAGCAGACTTTAGCGGATGCACGCCGGTGGACGCGGATGGAGAAGGTGCAGTCATGAGCTTCCGCACATGGGGTAGCTTGAGGCTTGTTTTTGCGAGGCGTGTGGATATTCTTAGGATATCCACGATGAGGGGTTCAATGGTCCAGGTGACGGTTGGCCGATGGGGCAATAATCTGGCGGTCCGCTGCCGGGCGAAATCGCTGACACGGTCAAGCTGCGAGAAGGTGACCGGGCGGAAATTGAGGCTCGGAACCGGGAAGTAGTCATCCGACCGGTAGAGCCCCCCATCTCACTTGCGGACCTGTTCCGCGGCAAGTCGCCCGAAGAGTGGCGCGCCGATTATGCCGGGGCGTACGATTGGGGGGCCGATATTGGCCGCGAAGCGATTCCTGAATGACCAACGCCGGTTACGTCCCGGCGGCCGGTGACCTGATCTGGACCGATTTCGACCCGAGCAACGGGCGGGAGCAGGCGGGGCGGCGGCCGGCACTGGTGGTTTCCGATTCGCTCTTTAATGCCAACACCGGGCTTGCGGTGGTCTGCCCGATCAGGTCGCGGGTGCAGCCATTCCCGACGAGCGAGGTGTTGCCTGCTGGGCTGCCGGTCACGGGGGAGATCCTGATCAGTCACGTGCGCAGCATCGACATCTTGGCGCGGCCGATCCGGTATGCGGGTGCGACTCTTACGGCAGACCTGGCTCGGCAGATACGCGCAAAGCTCGCGAGCTTTATCACGATCTGAAGCAGTTAGGGTGAAGAGATTGCGCTCGCGCAGGGGAGAGGGAGCCTGAGAGGCCTCACCCCGAAGATGCCCCGTATCAAACTGCCGCCACGTCCCCGTCCCGCGGCACACCCCGAGATCATGCGAAATCAGAGCGATGTAGTTCCGATTACAGAACGGGCCGCGAGGAATGGCACACGATGCGGCTGACCACGATTTTTCCGAGCGGCGTAAGCAGCTCAAATTTCAGCCAAACCGTGACCTACACTGATCCGCAGGAGTTCAAGCTGTGATTACCCGGCGATCTTTCATGGCTGTGCTGGCCGCCGTCTCCAGCGGCTTCAGCTCCTCCCGCGCCGCGATCGCTGCACGTACGGCGGTGCTCACGCGCTCCTATAACAACGCGCGGACCGGAGCCAACCTGACCGAAACCACGCTGAACGTGGCGAATGTCGGGACGCGCGGAATCAAGCAACTGTTCAGCCTGAATATGCCGGGTGATGCCCGCGGCTCGGAGGCACAGACGCTGATTGTACCCGACGTGCGCACACCGGACGGGCAGGTGCATGATATCGCGATCCAGGCCTCGATGAGCGATGCCGTGTTCGCCTTCGATGCGAACACCGGGGCGGTGCTCTGGATGAAGTCGCTGGGCAGTCCGGTCAACGACAATGGCGATTTCGATGCCTGGAAAATCAACGACCACTGGGGGATCCTCTCGACCCCGGCGATCGATGCCGAGACGGGCATCATCTATGCCTGCGCGTGGGACAGCCCGGACGGCACCATCAATGGCGCCAAGTTTATCGTTCATGCGCTCGGTATCGCCGATGGGTCTGACGTAGCGGCTCCGGTTGATCTCTCGGACGGAAGCTATGATCCGGGTCATGGGGTGAAGCCGATCGCCTTTGGATCAACGCCGAAAAAACAGCGGTGCGGTTTGGTGTTGACAACAGCCCCGGATGCTTCGGCCAGGCGGGTGAAGGTGCTCCTGGTGACTTTCGCCTCGGCCTTGGAGAGCGATCCGAACTCGCATGGGTGGGTGGTTGCGCTTACCGTCGATCCGTTGGGCTATGCGTGCGCCTGGTGCTCAACGCCGCATTATTCGGGTGCCGGGATCTGGATGGGCTCGCAGGCTCCGGCGGCTGACGATCAGGGCAACATCTATCTGATGACCGGAAACGGTGCGTTCGATGGCGTGACCGATTTTGGCGAGAGCTTCGTGAAGCTGCGCTTCACGCCAGCCGCTGCGAACAGCCCGGCCAGCCTGCAGGCGGTGGACTGGTGGGCGCCGTATACGGATGCCGCCCGGGCCGGACAGAACCCGGCGCAGCCGACGATACAGATGACGATGACTGCTCGAGCGGCTCCGCAGCCGAGCAACGCCATGCTGGTCATGCCGATGACGCCGGAGACAAACCGGCGGATGGTTCATAGCGCGATGGCCGACGATGCGGCGTGGCGCGATGAAGATCTCGGTTCGGCCGGCTGCCTGCTTGTGCCGCCACTTAATTTATTGCTGGGCGGCGGGAAAGACGGAATTCTCTACGTGCTGAACAGCGCCGATCTCGGCCGCACGCAGCTCCAGGATTTCGCTTCACCGGCGGGCATTAACGCCAATTATGCGAAACTGAAAACGCCGCCGATTTGGTTCACCTTTTTCCCAGGATGGGGCGTCGATGCGGCGCCCACCGATTTTACGACCCTCGATGTTAGCTTCTTCGGACGCACGCATCACATGCACTCCACGCCCGTTTTCTACCAGAGCGCCAAGCATGGGCCAATGCTGTTCTGCGGTGGCGAGAATGGCCCGGTGCGCGCCTGGGCGCTCGATGCGGATGGAAAGGCGACATTCCTCGCCGACAGTGATGAATATGCCTCGCCCAATTCTCCGGTGCCTCCGGGCGGCATGCCGGGGGCGATGCTGTCGTTATCGGCCAATGGCAGTGAGCCGGGCACGGCTTTGCTCATCGCCTGTTTCCCCTATGGCGATGCTAATACCTCGGTCACCACTGGGTTTTGTGTGATTTATGATGCCGAAAGTTTCGCCACGCGACCGGACGGCAGCTTCAGACTGAACGCACTCTGGAAATCGTCCGACTGGGGCATCGCCTACGACCACTGCAAATTCAATGTGCCGGTTGTATGCAACGGCAAGATATATGTGCCGAGCTATGACGGACGTGTGCTGGTGTTCGGCCTCGCCTGAATATAAAATTATCCGTTGTGGCGTTGGTCGTCGGGCGGGCGCTCCATGCCAGCTTTGACAAGGAAATGGTAGGCCAGTGCGGGACGTTCCCCCGCCTCACCCAACCCTTTCCGCCCCCAGGGGCGGAGGGGGACAAGATCCACTGCGCCCTTTTCATTTACGGCGCGTCGGCCGCAGGCCGGTACGAAACTCGCAATGACACTGTTGGGAGCGCATTTCCACAAAAGGTTTAAGCGGATGCACGCTGGTGGACTCGGGATCCGTGTGCATCTGCAGTAAGTGTTCTGTCTGTTATGCTTCCGACCGACGCAAGATGCGCGGGATACCGTCTTGCTCGAAAACTCCGCACCCGCTGATTGTGTGCTGGTTGGCCTGGATTGCTTCGGCGCTTCGCGCCTCGCAATGACGGCTGGACAGGGTTTCGCTTCTTCATGGCCCTTTGTGCTGACTTGTTTTCAGAGCCAAAACCAGCTTCAGCGCCGTCCCGCTGCCCAAGGGTACCCCGTGTGAAACTGCCGCCAAGACTCCGTCCCGCGGCACACTCCCAGATCATGCGAAATCGCATACGCTGCGCGCCAGATGCGCGGCTCTGCCCGCAGCCGGTCGCCGTGAAACGCAACCAGTACCACAACGACCGGAACCGCCACCCAGGCAAGGCGTAAACGTGGCGGCGGTGTTCCGGACAGCCAGGCGAGGCCCACCGCCCCGGCAATCCCGACCAAACTCGCCACCAAAACCTCTGACAGAGTATGAGCCCAAAGCATATAACGTGACGTCCCGATGATCGCCGCTCCGACCACTGCGCCGATCATCGCCGCGAGACAGCGTTCCCGCCGGAATATGAGTGCCGCCAGGCTGCCGGCCACGACCGCGGCGGCGGCCGTATGCCCGCTCGGGGTGCGGAGCCGTGGCATGTGCGCGGGACCGCATGCCATCATCGTAAGTTTCAGTATGAGCATGGCACCGAGCGTCGTTAACGTAACCCCGGTCCAGGCGATCGCGCCGCGGCGCCAACCCAGCAGCCACAGCGTAGCGCCGATAGCGAAGATCAGCGGGAGTATTACTGCCTCGTCAGCGAAATCCGTCAGAAACTGCAAAATCCGTGATCCAACGTAGTGAGAGCTGTTTATTGCGATAGGCAGTTTAGGGCACAAAAACGGGCGCCATACCGACGTGCGAAGCGGGTGCCATTGTGCCTCACGCCTGGATCGCCACGCCGCCGCTTCCCCGGATCACGTCCGGGGCAGGCGCGACGGCTCGCGATGATGATGTCGGACCGGAAATAGAATTTCACCGCAGGACCGGATCCAGCCCCATGACCTCGGCTAGCCGGTCCAGACGCCGGAGCAAACTCTCTCCGGCAAAGACGCCATGCGATGGTTCAAGGCTCAGCACCAGCCAACTCCCTTCAACACACAGACCCGTACCTGCCAACACCTCTGGCGTGCCCCCGCACAGCGTGTAAGCAAGCCGCAGGGCAAGTCCCAGAACCTCCGCCCGATGCGTGCTGGCTACATCGAGCAGCAACCGCGCGGGACGCAGAAACTCGGCCTCGGCCTCCGCCTCGTAACGGATTGCCACCGCGAGGGCGAGAAAAGCCCGCGTGTGGTGGTCAAGCCCCAATCCGGGCTGACGTAATACCCGAAAAAAAGCTTGGTCGGAACGAAATTCCGGATGGTCGCGGCTGCCAATGTCCGACATCAGGCAAGCCGCCTCCCGCAGTCTGCCCATCTCCCTGTTCTCGTCGGGAAACAGCGTGCTGGTCCAGGCAAACAGCGGACCCGGCAGACCAGAGTTGCGGCCAAGCCAGGCGGCATAGTGCCAGCCGGCGGCAAGCAGCGGATCCTCCAGCCGAATTCCCTCCGGGAGGAGCCGCATATACCAGCCCTCGCGCAGGCCCGAGGCACTGAACACAACCCGCCGGGCGTTCGCCATGCGCAGGATGCGGCGTAACACTACTGCGGCGAAGGGCAGATCCTCAACTCGCTTTCGCGATAGCCCGTGGATGCGTTCGAGGCCGCGCTTCCCGGCTCCGGCAACCATTGCAGCAAGCTGCCGCGCCTCCTCCCGCCCGATCGTGTACTGGTGCACCATGTGAAGCGGATAGCCCACCTGACCCATGTGGACCCGCGCCAAGGCGCGGAAGGCTCCGCCGACCAGGTAGAGGTCACGCCCGTCCGCGTCCGCGAGCCACGGCACCTCCGCCAGATCGGCATCCGCGATCTCCCGCGCACGCTCTGGATCGCCGCCGGCGCGGTCCGCCAGCCGGATCACACCTAAGGAGGTCGTCTGGCTGGCACGCGGGCCCGCCGGCGTAAGCCGCACCAGTTCCAACGATCCGCCGCCGATATCGGCCAGAATGCCGTCGGCGCCCGGAATGCCGCAGAGCACGCCCAGCGCCGACAGTTCAGCCTCCTCCTTGCCGGACAGAACCCGCACCGTCAGCCCCGGTAGATGCTCCTGCAGGGCCCGGACGAAATACTCTCCGTTGCTGGCGTCGCGCACGGCGGCAGTTCCCAGCACGTTCAGCCACTCAGCGCCCATCGCCCGCGCCAGCGTGTGATAGCGCGCCAGTACGGGAAACGCTTGTGCCATGCCCTCCTGGTTGAGGCGGCCCGTGGATTGCAGCCCACGCCCCAGGCGTAACACCGCCTTTTCGTTAAAGATGGCGACGGGATTACGCCCGCGGCCTTCGAATACCACAAGCCGAACCGAGTTGGACCCGAGATCGACCACCGCGACACGGGAACCGTGGGTCATCTCGACGCAACGCATGGTCAGTCCTGGTTGACCCGGTCCGGCCGCCGGTGGGGCAGAACCGTCGCGCCGTGCAACGCCGATCCGCGGCCGGACAGCGACGGGTTGGTCATGAAGTAGTCGTGAGCCGAAACCGGCTTGCGTCCCGGCGCAACCCGCCTCCACACCCCGTCGGACTTCAGCTCCCACGATTGCATCGTGTCTTTCAGGTTTACTACCATAATCTGGTCCAGCACTTGCGCATGCACGGTTGGGTTGTGGATTGGTACCAGGGCCTCCACGCGCCAGTCCATATTGCGGATCATCCAGTCGGCGCTGCTGATGAACACCTTAGCGTTACGGCTGGGCAGTGCATGGCCGTTACCAAACACGCAAATGCGGCTGTGTTCCAGAAACCGGCCGACTATGGACTTGATCCGGATATTCTCCGACAGGCCCGGAACGCCCGGGCGCAGACAGCAAATGCCGCGGATCACTCCCATAATTTTGACCCCGGCTTGAGACGCGCGGTACAACGCATCGATCAACTGTTCATCCACCAGGCTGTTGAGCTTGATCCAGATGCCCGCCGGCTTGCCCGCCCGTGCGAAACCGATCTCGGCCTCGATCAGCGCCAGGAGCTTGTCGCGTAAAGAGACCGGACTGAAGGCCAGCGCGTCCATCTTTTCCGGTTCCGCGTACCCAGTCAGGTAATTAAACAGCCGGGCCAAGTCACGCGTGAGCCCGGGTTCGGTCGTGAAGAATGATAGATCGGTATAGATGCGCGCCGTGATCGGATGGTAGTTGCCGGTGCCGAAATGCGCGTAGGCGCGCACCGAGCCCGCCTCGCGACGGATCACCAGCGATAGTTTCGCATGAGTCTTCAGGGCTGCAAAGCCGAACACGACCTGCACACCGACTGCCTCCAGCGAGCGTGCCAGCCGGATGTTGGCTTCTTCATCAAATCGCGCCCGCAATTCCACTACCGCGGTGACGAACTTCCCCGCTTCGGCCGCTTCGATCAGCGCCTTGACGATCGGGCTGTCGCGGCTGGTGCGATACAGCGTCTGCTTCACCGCGATTACGTTTGGGTCCTGCGCCGCCTGGCGCAGGAATTGCACAACAACTTCGAAACTTTCGTACGGGTGGTGGACGATGATGTCCTTAGCGCGGATGGCCGCGAAGCAGTCCCCGCCGAAATCCCGGATGCGTTCGGGAAAACGCGGTGTATAGGGCGGAAACAGCAGATCGGGCCGATCATCCACGATCAACTGTTTCAGATCCACCACTCCGAGCAATCCGGGTTGTATAAAGATTTCGTCTGGGGCGGCGCCAAGTTCGTCGGCAACAAGTTCCCGCAAGTCGCCAGGCATGTCCGCACTTAGCGTCAGGTGGATCACCTGACCTCTGCGGCGGCGCTTCAGCGCCGTCTCGTATGAACGAACGAGGTCCTCGGCTTCTTCCTCGAACTCCACGCCGGTGTCGCGGATCAGGCGGAACATGCCGTGGCCGGCAATCCGGAAGCCCGGGAAGACGTGATTCAACAAGCGGGTGACTACATCCTCCAGCGCCACGAAGCGGATCGCCTTGCTATGCGTCCCGGCTGGAAGCCTGATGAACCGCTCCACCTGCGACGGCAGCGGGAGCAGGGCACGCATGATGCTGGCGTCTTCGAGCCGGGTGAGGCGGAAGACCATGACCAGGCCCATGTTCGGGATGAACGGAAACGGGTGCGCGGGATCGATGGCCAGCGGTGTCAGCACCGGAAACAGCCGGTCCATGAACCACACGTTGAGCCACGTGATGTCCTCCTCCGGCAGATCGGCGGTGGCGCACAACTCCATACCTGCTTCCCGCAGCAGGGCATTGAGATCGCTCCAGGCGCGCTGCTGGTCGTGCAGCAGCAACTCCGCCCGGACTTTGATCTCGGCCAGTTGCTCTGCCGCCGTGCGCCCATCGGGCGAGCGCGCTGTCACTCCGGCTTTGGCCTGGCCGATCAGCCCGGCCACGCGCACCGAATAGAATTCGTCCAGGTTGGATGCGCTGATGGAGACAAAGCGCACCCGTTCGAGCAGGGGATGGCGCGGATTCTCTGCCTCCTCGACGACGCGGCGGTTGAAGTCGAGCCAGGAGAGTTCGCGATTGATGAACCGATCCGGGCTATCGGGCCTGACTGCCTGCGGGATCAGGGGGGCTTCGCCCGGCGCTCGGACGAGTGTTTCGGGCGCGGTGGTGGTATCCATAGGCCAAGCTTACCGCACGCAGTGCGAGCGCAACAACCGGAGGGCGAGGCTCCGCCGCAACCCCCATACAGGCGGTCTCTAGCCGAAGGAGGCCCAAATGTCCGATTTCCGCTGCATCGCACTTCCGACCGAAACCGCCGAGCGCTTCCGCGTCACTCATGTCGGCGACCGGGGCACCGCCGCCATCGTGCGGGAGCTGGCCCCTGGGTCACGTGGCCCGTGCCGCCACTGTCTACGATTCGCGCGCCCCGGCGAGATGCTGGTCCTGGTGTCCTATGATCTGCCGCGACCCCTCGGGGTTTATTGGACGCCCAGCCCGATCTTCGTCCACGCTGATCTGTGCGAACGTTTCACGGCGGTGAATGAAAATACCGGAGGTGGTTCGCGGCACCCTTGTGTCTCTGCGGTCGGTACAATTCGCAGGATATGTGCCTTTACGATCTCGGCCACGTTAGTGAGGGAACCGAAATCGACGAGCCGTTGCGACGCGCGCTGAACGATCCGCGCACTGCGTACGTGAACATCCATACGGCCAAGCCGGGCTGTTTCCTTTGCCGGGTGGAGCGCTGTTGATTTTGCCGACTTCCCGCAAGGCCAGGCTCCGCTTGCAGGCAAGCCGTCATTCGGCTCCGATACGAGCGCCTTTCTCGGCCACCGAGCGCTTCATAACCAGAACTACAGGCACGAGCACGAGCATCACAACGGCCAACACCCAAAAGACATCAAAATAGGCAAGGGCGGATGCTTGCTGTTGACGCACGTTCTCGAGTGTTTGCAGGGCTAGTTGCTGCGACGCAACTGGATCGCCGGTCTGCTGAAGGAACTGCCCCTGAGCCTGATCGAGGAAGGAATTCGTAGCCGCATTGAAGGGATCAAGAGATTCGACGAGCCGCAGGCTGCGGAATTGGTCGCGGCGCTCCTGAAGCGTCTGCGCCAACGACGTGCCTACGCTGCCCCCTTCGTTGCGCAGCAGGCTCAACAAGCCGACGGCCGCTCCGCGTAGCGCTATTGGAGTGTAGAGGTAGGCCGCTACATTCGCCGGGGCAAAGCATATCGCCAGGCCCACTATTAATATCACCCGAGGCCAGACGACCTGGCCCGGGCTGATGTCAAGATTCATCTGTGACATCCAATAATTGCCGGCGGCCATGGTCAGCAGGCCGACGACCATCACCCACCGGGCGTCGGTACCCCGGCCAAGCGTGCGGCCCACCAAAGGCATTGCGACGACAGCAAAGAATCCGGCCGGCGACATGACCAATCCCGCGCTCAGCGCGTCATAACCAAACAGGGACTGCAGCAGGCCAGGCAACGAGGTGCTGGCGGCATAAAGCACCGCGTAGGCGGTAAAGATGATGATGCAGCACGCGACGAAGTTTCGCTCCGCCAATGGGCGGAGATTGACCACGGGATTGGGGTGGCGCAACTCCCAGAAGATCAGCCCGATCAGACCCACAAGGAAGAGAGCCGCCAGCGTCTGGACACGCCAGAATGGGTCGCCCAGCCAGTCCCACTCTTGTCCCTTGCTAAGCATCACTTCCCAACAGACCATGACGATGACCAGCAGCGACAAGCCGATCGAGTTCAAAATTGAACGACCGCTTCCTCAACTCCATACGCTGGGCTATGAGGTAGTCCGGATCACGGAGTAATAATTACACCTTCAAGCACGCTCTGGTGCCGGACACCGCCTACGGCATCATGCTGCGCGGAGCCCGGCAGCAACTGCACGCGCGCATTGCCGCTGCGCACGAGCAGCGATTCCCGGAGGCCGCCCAAACACAGCCCGAAGTGCTGGCCCGCCACTGCACCGAGGCCGGGCTTGTCGATCCCGCGGTCGTGCATTGGCGGAACGCCGGCGAGCAAGCAGTGCGCCGCGCAGCGAACCGGGAGGCGATAGAGCACTTCCGGCGCGCGCTGTCGCTCAACGCGGCGCGGTTCGATGGTATCGACCGTCAGCGCACCGAACTTGCCATCCTTTCGCTGCTCGGCCCGGCATTGATGAGCATTGATACCCGATCCGCGCCGGAAGTTGGCGCCGCGGTCGAGCGGGCCTTTGAGGTCGCCCGGCGACTCGAAAGCTCGGTTGACCTTGTACCACCGCTGGCGGGTTTGTGGCCTTTCCACGTGGCCCTCGGGCAGTTCACGCGCGCAGAGGAGATCTCGCTCGAATTGTTCCGGATCGCGCGCGAGCTCGACGACCCTGACGTCCTGCTGCAAGCACGCCACTCCGCCTGGGCGATCCGCTTCTGGCGCGGCATGCCTGCGGAGGCTGGCGAGCACATCGACGCCGGCCTGGCGCTCTACAATGAAGAACGGCACGAGCACACCGCTATCTCTATTTCGGGCACGACCCAGCCGTATGCGCCTCATCGCCACTGCGACGGAATTGCTGGCGCTGGGCGAGGAGCACCGGATACCGCCCTATCGTGCGAGCGCACTCATATGCGTCGGCTGGGCGCTGGCACAAACGGGCGAGGTGACCGAGGGCAAGCAGCGACTGGCGGAGGGCGTAGGCGCCTGGAGTACGCTGGGCGCCCGCGCCTGGTTGCCGTGCGGGCTCTGCGTTCTTGCGGAAGCCTATCTTCTTGGGCGGCAGTACGCGGACGGGCTGGAGCACGTTGCGCAGGCGCTCGCCGTGGCCGCGGAGATCGGGGAGCAGTGGTACGTGCCCCGACTGCATCACCTGCGTGCCGAACTCCTGCAGGCGCAAAGTCGGCACTCCGATGCGGCCGAGGCGAGCCTACGGACGGCGGTCGATATTGCCCGCGCGCAAGGGGCAAGAGGCTGGGAATTGCGCGCCGCCACCAGCCTCGCCCGTGGGAAGGTAGGGAAACTTTCCACACCTTCCGATGCCGGGAAAGTCCGCGATCGCATCGGCGCCTTCGCTGGCCTTTCCGGCCGCACCGTTGACAAAATCACCCAGGTGGTCGAGGCTGCTGAACGCGAGCCTGAGAAGTACGGTCCATTGCTGAAAGAGATGGACCGCACCGGCAAGGTCGATGGTGCTTATCGGAAATTTCAACAAAAGAAAGACGAGGCCAAACGTCTCGCCCTCAAGCCCCTCAGCGGGAAATTCCGCACCATCGTGTGGATCCGCCTTGGGATCACGAAGGACTGTCTATCGCTGGCCGCGGGCGCCCCGAGTATGCGGTGATGTCCCACGAAGAACTGCTGGCGCTGCCCATAGCCTAATAGGCCGACGATGAGTGTCACCTCTATCTGTGGAGCAACAAACAACTTTCTGCTCCGAGCTGGTGGGCTGATCCCCGCGTGGGGATTTTCATACAAGACGGTGATTACCTGGGTGAAGCCGCGCATCGGCTTGGGCTCGTACTTTCGGTCCAGCACGGAGCACTGTCTCTTCGCAGTTAAGGGTGACGTGACAACGCGGGCGAACGATATCCAGACGCACTTCGAGGCCTGTGCAGGCGCACACAGCGAGAAGCCCAAGGTTTTCTTTGATCTCGCTCAAAGGGCTTCCTATCCCCCATATCTGGAGGTGTTCGCTCGCACCGAGCGTCTTGGCTGGTCGGCATGGGGCGCCGGAGTGCCTGATGCCGCATAGCGATCTCATTCGCGGTGACGCGTGGCAGCGCATCATTCTACATCATCTCTGCCGCGCTGACGATTGCCGGAGTTTGCTGGGCAGTGAACGCGGGTGCCGCGGCACCCAGCGACACTGAGCCGGCTGCCGATGACGAAGCAGAGGAGCAGTCGGTCTTATGAGCGAAGCGGAGACATTGTTTGCCCAATGCCGGACGGGCTGGCGGCTTCTGAGGCAGGAGGAGCGCAAGCTGATCGATGTTTTGGCGCGCAAGCCACGGCTTACGCAAACCGATCTGGACGCTTTGAAGGACATCGCAGTGAAAGCACACGCGCGCATCGGGGCAGACACGTTCGCCTACTGAAAACCGATAACCCGCCGAGGGAGAGCGGCGGGTTATCAGCCACAAAAGATTTTCGCCCCGGTCAGGGAGACGGTTCGATATGCCAGACGAGATCGGCAGTTTCAATGGTGATTTTGACGCTCCGTGGGAGATGCCGCCGCTGCCACATCGGCGGGCGCACCGGGGCTGGCTCAACATTGCGCGGGAAAGAAGCGACGATCCCGCCCTCGAGGCGGCTTTCCCGTCAGCGATAGAGCCGCTGATCCCTCCGCGCGAGTATGTCGGGCGGGGCTTCCTGCGCGTGCTGAGCGCCCGGTGATCCGGCGCGGGAGATGGTGCAGTGAAAGCCCTCCCTGCATTCGAAATCACAAATTTTACGAAATCGGGTGGCCCGCTCACGAAGCGGATATCGCTTGGCCCGGACGGCATACCGAAAAGCGATGGCAGCGCCTGTGTGATGAGCCGCGGCTCCGCCAGGAGGCTGCGCTTTACGAGCATAACAGAGTTTGCGCAGTTCATCGGTAATCTCAATCCCAGCGAAGCCATTGCTCTGGGCATACTACGGCACGGGCTCCCCGATCAGGTAGAGATCGTAACAAAAGCTAAGCTGGAAGAGCTTAATGGGATAGCCGCGCCCTACATCATCGCGCGGATGGCCGGGGAAATCTGTTATTGTCCGAAACGACCGGCCCTCGCCCTGCTGGACTTCGACACAAAAGGGATGCCGAACAATGTAAAGGAGCGCATTGACGAGCTTGGCGGTTTCTGGCCGGCGGTGGTTTCCGTCCTCCCAGAGCTTAAAAGCGTGGGGCGGGTGATGCGCCGCTCCACCAGCGCCGGCCTGTCCGACACAGGCGAGCAATTCGCTGGCTCGGGGGGCCTGCACGCCTACTTGCTCAGACAGCGAACGTTTCCTTAGAACGCTCCATGACCGCTGTTGGCTTGCCGGCTTCGGCTGGATGATGGTGGGGTCTGGAGGCCAGTTGCTTGATCGCTCCATTGTAGATCGAATGGTTGGCGCCCCGGAGCGTCTGGTATTTGAGGGCGCGCCAGTGGTGGAACCGCCGCTGGCCCAGGATCAGGAAGAGTCGCAGGCCCATTGTTCGTGATGGCGAAGCACTCAATACCGTCGCGACCTGCCCTCCGCTCACCATCGTCGAACAAGCGAAGCTCCGTGAGCTGCGCGCAAAAGAGGCGCACCGCCTTGCGGGCGAATCAGCCAGGGCGCGGAAAGCGTTCATAAAGGATCAGGCAGAACGGCACGGTATCGCTCCTGAAGTGATTGAGAGGCAGTGCCGGGGCGTGCTGCTGCCGAGCATTGTGCTCCCCTTCGATGACCCGGAGCTGGCCGGTACCACCGTCGCGGATGTCTTAGCTAATCCTGCAAGGTATGAAGGCGAAACACTCGCCGATCCACTGGAGGGTGTCGAATACGGGCGATGCAAGGCGAAGGTGATGCTCCGGGCCGATGGCACGACCGGGGTTCACTCATTCGCGCACGGGCGCACAGTCTACGACCTGAGGCAGGACGCCGCGGCAGTCCGCGCAGCTACCAGCAAAGCCGAGAAGGATCAAGCCGTCACCTGTTTGTGCGGCTAGCCCTACATGCGGAGTTAGCCGCCGATGAGGTGGCGGACCTGCGCAATTTCACCGCTGAGCGCGCCGGGGTCGGCAAGCGTGCTGTCGAGCAGCGACTGAAAGCTGCCAGGCAAGAGCACGCTCGCCAGCACGCACAGGAAGAACACGACCGCCGGATAGCAGAACGCCGCGACCCGAGACCGCAACTGCCAGCGCCAGCGGACAAGGTGGAATGGTTACCTCAGATCCAAGCGATAGATGAAGTGTTAAGAAATGTGAACGCGCTCGAACCGCCCATGCGAGACGACGAGGGGTTCGTCGCTTCCGTCTGCGTGCGTCGTGTGCGTGGGACCCACCTGCTCACCTCGCGCGGATCAAACAACGACGAAACCGACGAAACACGGCTCCCACCGCCCGAACAGCCGATACTGTATCGCCTCAGCGAGCCGGAAGTGGCGGAGCTGATCCAGCGATATATAGGGTATGTCGATCACCGGGGAGAGCTGGTTTACCTCCCGACGCGGTTTGTTCACCACTACTGGCAGCGCAGGAACGACACTGCGCTGCCCAGAGTTTCCGCAATTGCCACCATGCCGATGGTGCCGGAAGACGGCAGCATCCTCGCTGGGCGAGGCCTGGACCGGGAACGCGGCATCGTCTTCCGCATCCCGCCCGAGCTGTTGGCGCTCCTACCAAAGGCCGCGGACTGCACGCCGCTCGCAGTCGGCAAAGCCATAAAGTTCTTGTGCGACGAGTAGCTGATCGATGTCGCCACTGATTACGAGGGGAAATGCGTTTTCCTTGCTAGGGCGCTTACTATCCTTGAGCGCATCGCCCTGCCTGAGCGTCCTGCATTTTTCGTCACTGCGGGCCAACGTGGCGGCGGAAAGACGACGGCGGTCAATATGGTGTCTCTCGCTGTCCTTGGGCACCGCGCCGCAGCCGCAGCTTGGTGAAGTGGACCCCGAATTTGGGACCACCCGCTAGCTATAAACCGAACCGGTTCCGTCCATGCTACACGGAGCGGAACATGAGCAGAACCCGACGCCAGGATCGATGCCGCGCTGAAGGCGAAGATCGCCCTGGAAGCGCTGAGGGAAGACGCGACAGTGGCCGAGCTGGCGGTGCGTTACCAGGTGCATCCGACACAGATCCACGCCTGGAAGAAGCAGCTGCTAGAACATGCCGAACGGGTTTTCCGGACCGGGACAGACGACGGGCAGTCGGCGAAGGAAATCGCCCAACTGCACGCCAAGATCGGCGAGCTGGTAGTGGAGCGGGATTTTTTAGCGCGGAGGTCCGGCAGATGAGCGCGGCGGGCCGGAGAGCGATGCTCGATCGCGGCCACGGACAGCTCTCAGTACGGCGACAATGCGCGTTGCTTGGGCTGGCGCGCTCGGGTGTTTATCGGGCGAAGCCGGAGCATGACGCGGATGAGCTGTTACTGATGCGACAGATTGACGCGGTGTTCGTCGCGTGGCCGTTCTATGGCTCGCGGCGGATCGCGGCGACGCTGAGCACGGGCGGGGAGAAGGTAAACCGCAAGCGGGTGCAGCGGCTGATGCGGGTGATGGGGATCGCGGCGCTGGGACCGAAGCCGCGCACCAGCAAGCCAGGGCCTGGACACAAAATCTACCCGTATCTGCTGCGGGACGTGCGGATCGAGCGAGTGAACCAGGTATGGTGCGCGGACATCACCTACATTCCGATGCGGCGTGGGTTCCTGTATCTGGTGACAGTGATGGATTGGTGGAGCCGCGCGGCGCTGTCGTGGCGGCTGTCGAACACGATGGATGCGGGGTTTTGCGTGGACGCACTAGAGGACGCCCTGCGACGACACGGCCGGCCGGAGGTGTTCAACACGGACCAGGGCAGCCAATTTACCGGTGACGCATTTGTCGGCACGCTGCTTGGGGCCGGGATTGCAGTGTCGATGGATGGCCGAGGTCGGTGGATGGACAACGTGTTCATCGAGCGGCTGTGGCGCTCGCTCAAGCATGAGGAGGTTTACTTGAAGGACTATGCGGACGCGCGCGAAGCGCGGCTGGGGATCGGCGCGTGGATGGAGTTCTACAACGAGCTGCGCCCGCATCAGGCGCTGGGACATCACATGCCGATGGCGGTGTGGCGGGCCGGCCTGGCGGGCACGGCTGTGGATATGCCGCCTCGCTTGGACAACGCTGGCGCGTTGCCCACATATCCACAGCCGCCACAACAGCAGGAAGAGGTTTATGCTTAGCTTGAAAGAAGGGAGGACGAGAGCCGGACGGGGGCTGTAGCTAAGCAGCGGGCCAAATTGGTCCCATAGGTGGGTCCACCTCATATCTGCGCAGGGCGGTATATTTACCGTCCACATGTTGCGTAAGAAGCAGCAAGACTTTCTGCCGCTTGACAAAAACAGTCAGTATTCCAAACGCCTCATCAAGTTTGAGGTCGCGCCAAATTATTTTCCTCTCTGAAGAAAAGTCTGAGTGGATGTGGTATAAACCGTGCCTCGTTGTTTCCCGATCTAGATGGTCTATGCAGTCACCTGGCATGGCGTTATTTCGATAAATAGGGACTTTCGATAAAGCGCGACATCCGACTGGACAGCGCTTGCGATATACGGAACTATGTGGGCCGCTTATGCCCGCATCCGTGGTCACGCGCTCATTCCAGCGCCAGCCCGCGCTGATGCCAACCATCTGTGCCGCCGCGGAGAACAGCAACATCCTTGAGACCGGCAGCCAACAACTCCGCTGCCGCCGAGCGCCGATCGGTCTTGCAAACCACCACGATCGGCTGTTTGCGTCGCGCTAGGTCCGGGGTGCGCTCAGCCAGTTCGGCGAGCGGTACATTAACGGCGCCCGGCAAATGCCCGGGTGGCGAAGTGAACTCATCGGGCTGGCGGACATCCAGCAACATGAGGTGATCGCCCGTTGTGAGCCGACTCTGCAATTCGTCAGAACTCGATCCATGCAGGCTCTTTGGCGCGGAACCCGTGAAACAGCCGGGGCAGGAAAGCGGTCATAGCAACACTCCGAGGCCAAGCAGTCCATACATAGGCGATAGCGCGCGCGTCGGCGACTCTGGGCTTGCCGGTGAGCCAATGCTGCATCAGCCGGGAGTGGCCCACCGGGCGTTGCACTGGCGGACCATCACGGCAGCGGCACCTACCGTGGACAGGTGGCGGCGATCGGGGACCGCGATGAGCACAAGCGCGAGAACCGGCAAGCCGGCTCCTCGGCCATCGTTCCTCTGCTCGGGCTTGGGTGAAGTTGCACATCTCCATCATAGCCGACCGGTCCGATGGCCGCCTCCCAACTACACCGCCGCTTACACCCGGCAGGCCAGCGCCGACCCGTCAATCGCCGAATGACCACCCCCGAAAATAAAAAACCCACGCGTTTAAGCAACGCCCACGGCCGGTGGCGGAGACGTGCGCGTCATAGGCGCCCGCCTATGGGGTGCATGTGGCGTCGGGTGGGAACCTGACCGGTTGCGTGCGGCACCGTCTAAAGGTTGCAAACGTAAACGTCATTCATGAAGTGTCTGCGCCCGTCGAGGAAAATTGACGCTGAGCATCATCTTTCCAGTTTACAAACATTCCGGATTTATGTTTGTGTGATGTTGGATTGCCAGTAAGGCAATCATGCAGACAATCATGGCAGGAGTGGCAAAAAGGTGCTCCCCATGCAACATGGGAGTTAAACCAATGACCGACACTAACACTGCTAGCTCTGGCAACCCTGCTATTGAAGCTGTCCAGGCACGGATCGATGCGGAATATGCTGCAATGAAACCAGCACAGAAGGCGGCTTTCCGTCGGCGGCTGAAAGAAGCTGGTAATCTTCCTCTCCCTACGGTTGCCAAGAAAACCAGTGAACAAGATCGGATTATTGCGGAGATCAAGGGTATGCCTGTTGAACAGAGGCAGGGACGGATTGATGAGGTTTACACTAGTCACACTAGGTCGGCTGATAAGGCTGCTTTCACAAGACGGTTGCAGGCAGCCAATCTGCCTATGCCTTCCACACCTAAAAAGGTTGCCAGTGAACAAGATAGGCTAATTGCTGAGCTTGCAGCGATGCTTACCACGGCTGCTCCGGCTAAGGCTGGCAAGGGCAGGGCCGGCTTAGTATCCGCAGGTGTAAGAACAGCCGGGCAACAATGCCCGGCTTTTTTGCTTTAGGGGAGTGTAGGGCAATGGATAGCATTGAGAAGCTTCGGGCGGAATTGGTTGCGGTTGTGGCTGCCATGCTGGCGGTTGCTGCGGTTGCCTTGCTAGCATATACGAGAGGTAGCGGGCATGCCGGGAATTATCACCATACTCACGGTGGTAACGGGTTAGGTTACAGTTGGCGTAATTGATGGCACTCACTTAGTTTAGCAGAACTGAATCAACCGGGCGGGAAACAGCCCGGTTTTTTGTTGTGAGCCCCCCGGAGCAGGCAGGGCAGCCCTGAACGGCGGAGCGGCAGGACTGCCGGGATCGGCTGCCAGGGCAGCCCCCGGAGCGGCGGAGCGGGCTAGTCTTACTGTGTCATAAAAATCCCCTTGTACGATTTGATCCTCGTTATGTACGGATGGAGATTTCTCACTCGCGGAGGCGGAGTGTGGGTCTCGAATCCGACAGACACGGCAGCGAATCACGATTCGCGGCCTACGTGGAGGCACTGACAGCGACGCTCGGACACGCCGACCGAGCGGCGCCGTTCCACTCTTACTGTACTGGTTTGGTGTTGCCCGGCCCGCGGAAGAGCATCGAACCGATGGCCGCCCGTGTAGCACCGGCACGGGTGCAGGCGACGCACCAATCGCTGCATCATCTTGTCGCCAAAGCCGACTGGTCGGACGAGGCGGTGCTCAACGTCGTGCGTCAGCAAGTGTTACCCTCCATCGAGCAGCACGACGCGATCCGTGCATGGATTATCGACGATACCGCATTTCCCAAGAAGGGGACGCATTCGGTTGGCGTCGCGAGGCAGTATTGCGGTCAGCTCGGCAAGCAGGATAATTGCCAGGTCGCGGTGAGTTTGTCAATCGCCAACGACCACGCCAGCCTGCCGATCGTGTACCGGCTGTATCTGCCGGAAGTGTGGGCCAATGACGTGGCCCGACGCGCCAAGACAGGCATTCCCGATGACATTGCGTTCCAGACCAAACCACAGATCGCCCTGGGGCAGATCCAATCGGCGCTGCTGGCCGGCGTGCCACCGGCGACTCTGCTGATGGATGCAGGCTATGGCGTCGATACCGAGTTCCGCGATGGCATCACCGAACTTGGCTTGCGCTATGTCGCCGGCATTCCCTCTTCCACCAGCGTCTGGGCTCCGGGCACGGCGCCGAAGCGACCGAAACGCTGGAGCGGAAATGGGCGCCCGCCGAAGCTGGTGCGACGCGATGCGAAGCATAAGCCGGTGTCTGTCAAGGAATTGGCACTGAGGTTGCCGAAACAGCAGTGGCACAGCGTCACTTGGCGCGAAGGCAGCAACGCCAGGCTGACGTCTCGTTTTGCTGCGGTACGGGTGCGGCCCGCGCATCGTGACTATTATCGCACCAGCCCGAGACCGGAAGAATGGTGCTTGATCGAATGGCCGAAGGGAGAGACAGAGCCAACTAAATATTGGTTGTCGACGCTCTCGGCCGATATGCCGCTGCGGAATCTGGTCAATCTGGCCAAACTGCGCTGGCGGATTGAGCGCGACTATCAGGAATTGAAGCAGGAGCTTGGGCTCGGCCACTATGAAGGACGCGGCTGGCGTGGCTTTCATCATCACGCCACGCTGACGATCGCAGCCTACGGCTTCCTGATCTCGGAACGGAGTGCGATTCCCCCCGCAGGAGAACCTCGAGCCCGGATCTTCCAAATGCCTTCTCTACCCCGCAGTTACCGACCCCGTGGGTCCCCCAGTCAGGCCTGAGCGCCATGTCTTCAACTCCATTGCCACGGTCCGTATCGCGATCGCTCATGCATTGGTGCAAACTCTCCCGCGCTGCCCTTGCTGCCAGCGCATTACGTCGCGCAGGAATTTATGACACAGTAAGACTAGGCGGCTGGAGTGATTCGTTTCAGTCGCTTCTTCATAGTGGTTTTTCCAGAATGGGGTTTCCGCGTTGGCGTGATCAGCGGGTTTAACTCTGGCGTAGGGCCACGAGGATACGGTGATGTCTCCTGATCTTACATGTCTTGTTGCTGACGCTCTGCTGAGGATCGCGCGTCGCCAGTATCATGGGCACCGTTGCGGTGCTGACAGCTCAGGCTGCACAGGCAATTCATTCTGCCACCGATGGCAAGCAGGCAAACTCTCTGATCGGCGGGGGCGAGACCATCGCGACAATGATTGCCATACTTCGCTACAAGCTATGCGCCCAGCCTCGGCCATTGTCGTCGTATTCCGCGGGGTCACGGCGCGAGCAACAAACTGGACTTGGATCTAGTGCGCAAAAGCACGTGTGGGCCATGCACCATGAGCTTCCCATACCAGCGCGGCCGTGATCCCGATCGAACGCGGGCTCGCATTGGCCGCTGGTCTAACACGTCGTGGGGCGGGCACCGGCAGGATCGAGCCCCATGAGGTCATCTTGCTTTCGGTTGCGTCGGTCTGCGATGCGCACCATCAGAGCCCGAACGCATGCAAAAGGCATGCTCTTTGTGCTAGCAGCGGTTTGCATGCGAAGGAGGGTTATCTACTTACGGCGCACGAATCGAAGGATAGGAGGGTTACCCTCCGTGATGTGAGGCCGCCGCGTACACGCGGATCGTCCCGTTCGTAGCGCATGACCTTGGGCCGGTCGGCGGACGTCCGTAGCCGGACCGAGGCCGTTCCGGCGCAGCACGAGGCCGACGGTCGACACACACCGGCCGGCCGAGGCGCCGCGCGATCACGGTCAGGCGCTGGCGACGAAGGGTGAGGACGTACCTTCGCAGCGGTCACTGAGCCGGGGGGTAAACTAGGGGATTGCCTGTGTGGCAACCACAACCTCGGCTGAACGCGCCGCTGCTCTGGATCCGTGGGCCGCCGATTACAATCGCGTCCGACCCCATTTCCGCTCTTGCCGGCTGCCCACCCATTTCCCGCGTCACCGCAGCGCCGCGGCCAGTGGTCCCCTTCCGCGCCTGAATGCGATCCCGAGTCACTCTTCGGCCCGGCCGCGAGCACAATGAGTGATCGGAGGATGGGACAACGTCCTTAGCAACGATATCTAGCTTAGCTAGGCGAATACCGTGAAGTGAGCGGTGCCGTTGGTTATCGGCGTCGCCTTGCCCCAATTGCTGTAATTGTTCGAGTTGAAGGTGATCCAGCCCACATAAAGGTTGCGACCGGTCGCAGCGTTGACAAAACTGACCCCGACGTCGTGCGAGCCGGTTCCAAAGTTGCCGGTGTAGATAAATTCCTGAGATTTGCCGCCCGAATGCAGGGCGGTGACCGTCTCGCGCGTATCAATCGCCTTGCCGTCAATACTGACCTGGAACTGCGCATTGCCTTTCCAGGCATCCTCCGAAAGGTGCAACACCAGTGTGTCCAACGCTGGTGTGACCACCGGCATAGCTCCGCCCAATGTGAAGCTTTGACTCCCATCCGAAAGGAATGTGCCGGAGGTCCCGGCATAGGTCTTGCCGTCGAGCGAAATCGAGTCGACGTATAAGTTGCGGTCAGTCTGCGGAGTACCGCCATAGGCATCGTTGATGAAGGTGATTTTAAAATCGTGCTGGCCGGAGCCCCAGTCCCCTGTCAGCAGAACATGGCCGTCGTCGCGGATTCCGTGGATAACGTGGGCGGTCTGGATCCCGCCCACTAGCTTGCCATCGACGCTGACGGTGAATTGTGCGTCCCCCTTCCACGCATCTTCCGAAACTGCGATGTCTAATGTGTCCTGATTAGCCGCGGCGCTCGCGATGTAACTCGCGACCTCGTTCCCATACGCCGTCAGCGTACCATTGCCATTGGTCAACGCGTCAGCGCCTGCGTTCCAACCGCATGCGAGACTGCCGGAATCAGGGCGTGACTGGACGGCCGGAAGAAGTTGCGTTGCGTTAGCATCTATTGTTCCCCCGTTTGTGGAGATACCATATTCACCCCAGATGATTGGCATGGTCCCATCGGCGCTCTTGATGCCCTGCACCCAGTATGCCTCATTTTCTAAGTCCGATGCGATCGCCGAAAGGTCTCTTGAATAGCTGCCGTCACTAAGGAGTCCATAGTGATGTACATCCCAGATCGTGTTGGTCATGGCGGCATAAGCAGCCGGGTCCGAGTACTCCGCGCTGATGCCGCCACCACCAACAAGTTCCAGCATGATAGGATTAGCGTTGCCGGTATTCCGGATCGCGTCATAGATGCTGACTTCCTGCGCGACAACGTCGGGGTCCGAACCAGATGGCTCGTTTGGCGTACCAAACCATACATAAGGGTTGTCTTTGTACTGCGCCGCTAGCGATGCGTACCAGCTAGCGTCGCCGGCCGTATATTCCGGGTAAGAGTGGTCCTCGATCTCGACCACTACTTTGGCGGCAGTCATCGTTTGAATAAAAGTATTGCGGGCGCTGAGGCTGGTCGGCGCAGTAATACCGTTGTTGGTGTTGGGATAAGCCTCGACCCGCACCATGTTGATACCTGGGAAAGTCGCAAGAACCGTCGCAGCCGATGCCTGCATCGAGCCGTCCAGGTTGGTCCAACCTCCGGCGTAGAGATTGATACCGCGCGCAGCGAACGTACTTCCGTCCGGTGCGATAATCTTTCCGCTCGTGACAGAGAAACCCTGTTGTGTTGACATAAGAATCTCCTGCAGTCCCGGTGCTGCCGGGGTTGCTCGGGGTTGGGCTCTTCGATGTGGTCAGTAGGACGCGGGCGAGAGCGGTTCTGTGAGCGATGAGTTCTGTGCTACGTTACGTCGCGAGGCAAAAGCGCGTCGAGTGTCGGGCTGTAGCACGCACCAACAAAACGGCTACGCTTGGCCGCCGCCGGGGAAGGCCCAGTGCTGGTCTTCTCAATGCACTAAGAACCACTCTGGGGTGGAGCCGTGGGTGATCGCGTCAAACCCGGCCGCTCCACCGCTCCTGCACCTCAACTGCGCGCTGGCTCAGAGATCATTCCTTTCCATGGATTTTTTCCTTGTGAAGCGTGATCAGTTAGATGTTCACAGGGGGCGGCACTCATACGGCGTCGATCCCTAATTTTGCGCCGTGCTCAGAGTAGGCTCTCAAAGTTAATTTTCTATTAGCGGCCCGATAGGGCACGACCCGTCAATGTCGCCGCAGAACTCCTCTCCGAATTCCTGCGATTAGTGGCCAAACCGCTGCGGCTAGGTCACTCCAGCCGAGCAGATGACGTGGCGCGACATGTTCGGCCGTCTCGCACCTGTCAGCCGCCCCCCGTGGCGGGCTTGGGCGCAGCGGGCGAATCGCCCCGCACCGCCCGGCAACCCGTCGCTACCCGCACCGATAGCTACTTTCCGGCGCAAAACTCACCTTTCTAGCCGCGGAACCTGGTATCTCCCTGGAAGTTACGCGCCTTGGTCGGACGTATGACTGCTGGACTCCGAGTTCAACGTCTCGCACTATCGGAACTGGCTGCAGCCCTCGCCGAACTTCGCGCCAATCATGGAACTGCGCCAGATCCAGGCGGATTTCAGACAGCCATCGAGAGCGGGCCGCCCCCTGGAGAAGCGTTTTACTTGACCCACCACCCGAGTGGTTGCATAGAGCCATTGTCATACGCACTTCAGCTTGTACCGACTTGGCGGGGTAATGGCCACTCTCCCGCGCTGCTCAGCTCACTTCCATTGGGTTTCCTAGACCTTGTGGTTGCCGGGCCTGGAATTGGCCGTCAATCAGGTCAGCTCATCGTTTCCGTCAGCGGCAGGAACTGCACCAAGCGTGCGAAGATCCTCTGCGATCACGCGCCTGTAGAACAACCAAGCGTAAGCTGGGTTCTCCGTACCGGCCTGCTTCGTCCAGTACGCCGACCTTCCTCGTCGAGCTCGCTCCACCACTTAGCGATCACCTGCTGGCGGGCTTGAGGCAGCTCCTACATGTCCGGCTAGCCGGCTATTCGTGTTCGATGGGTTCCAGCACCCAGGCTGGCACGACGGTCCCCGATTTCAAGCCTCCGGCACATTATTCGCATTATTTGCGAACAGCCCGAACTTTTTCTGGCCCGGCGGCTTGTCGGAAAGGTCGAATGCGTCGAAGGCAAACACCGGGATCGTGATCTTGCCGGTCGCGAGCGGTGCGCCTGCCAAAGCAACATCTGGCCAAGTACCTTGGCCTCATCCGCTACCCAGCTCCGAACTCCGCGGAAAAGCCTGTTTCGTCGACCAAGACACCAGGCTTGTGATTGAAGGCGGTGCCGAGATTATCGAAATAGGTCGCCACGGGCGCGAAGTTGGGGTCCATGCCATAGTTCAGTGTGGTACTGATTGAACATCAGGAACGGGTGGCCGCTGCTCCAGGCGGAACTCCAATAACCCGAGTTGGTCACGAAGCTGGTCGTCTTCGACGCGACCGGGTTGGCGCTAGGGTCGCTCGAATAGTTCACGATGATCGTCCTTACGGGAATGCTGCCGAGCCCTTGCGCAGCCATCGATATCTTGAGGTTGTTCAGCGCGTTGGGCATCTGACGTTTCGACCGGGCGTCGTGGAATGTCTTGATCAGGCCGCAGTATTTGGTGATCTGATCCAGATCGGCGCTGATGATCCGGTTATTCCGGCCGAGCGTCCAGGTTTCATAATTGATCCCTCCGTTATTAGAGGAAGAGCGCGCTGGCAGGCACCCGTGCCGGCCTCGAAACGACAGATATCCGGACCTCCCACTTGTTTTGGCCCGACCGCCTCGCGGCAGGTCGGCTAAACTTCGGCCGGCCGATCCTGCCACAGATCGCTCACCATTTCGAGCCACACGGGGGAAGGTGGACGGGGTGAGTTTAGCCCGCGCGAGGCCGGCAGGGAAAAGGAGGGTAACCCTCCTTTCCCTGCAAGGCATCGCATCACCGGCGATCGGACCACACACCGTTGGCCTTAGCTGAATAGCATTCTCTGGTCAGCCTCACACCTGAACCAGACCTACCCCGATATTGATCGAACCAGTCTCGCCATCTCCGTGCTCACCCGCCGGATCAGCCAATTCTTGGTTGCAACGATTCCGGGCATAAACGATCCTCGCATTTTTGTGATGGATCTAAGCCGCTGCCCTTCTTACATCCTCCTGCAACTATGGGTAGGTGCGGCCGTTAGGCCTTGGTCTCTAATTTATGATGTGATGGAAGGATATTAAGATGTAAGGCGGAGGCAGTAATGTTGCGACTTGGCAAATAGCAACAACTGCGGATAGCAGAAAGCTGTTTTGCGACCGATACAGGTTGCAAACGCATCGAAAAAGCGCTTGCTTCAGTGGACGACACTACCGTAAATGCGTCGGGACCACCGCACTGCAACAGTGCGACGTGCAGCATGATGACTTTTGCCCGTGGAGAGTTTCCCAAAACAACATTGGTAACAGGAGCCGGACGTGCTCCGGGGGATTCTTCATTGGACACCCATACGGACCCGGCTGCCCGCCACATACCAGCTTATCAAAAGCTGCTTGGCTCTTCAGGCCGCCACGAGCAACGATGGATGCCCGGACGCTCTCCATGGAACTCTTCCGTTCCGATCCTGCTCATTACCTGCGATCTTTTCATGCTGCTTTTGTCATGGTTCGCGCTTGCGGAGTTGACTACCGTTCCGATCCTCCGCGAGCCGTTCTGGCTCCAACGTCATAATCTGACCCTATGGGCCGCCCTGGTCATGTGGCTTGCCGTCCAGGGCCATTATGCAAGCCGCAATGCTTTCTTTACCGAGTTACAGCAGATCGCGGCCGGAGTCCTTCTGGCCTCGGTGATCGATCTGTCATTGCCGATGGGCACCTCGGTCAGCTTCCGATCTACTCTAGCGCCGTGGTCGATGGCGCTTGTCACAATTCCGGTCGGGCGCGCTTCTCTGAAATGGGCATTGTTCCGCCTTGGTCCCTGGCATGTTCCGACCGCGATCGTCGGCTCTGCAATGCAATGCGTTGCGATCTCCCGCACGCTGGCAAATGACTGGTACCGCGGCTTTGCGATCGATGCCAGGATCACCATCGACAATGGCCAGACTTCTTCGGCTGCTCGTGAAATACGGCGACTGGTTGAGGCAGGCACCGTGCGCCACATTCTGCTCGTACCAGATAGCCTATCGATTGATACACGCGCCGCAATTGCAGAGGTTGTCCGACAAACGCGCGCTGTCACCATCGGCATCGTCTCGGGGTTCGGAGGAATTCCTACGCAGAAGCTCGTTTTAGACCGCTTCTTCGGCAATGATTGGGTGATCCTGCGCGAGCTCGACTTTATATCGCCGCAGCTACGGGCCTGCGCGAAGCGGTGCTTCGATATTCTTATAAGTCTGGTGCTCCTTCTTCTAGCCGCGCCGCTCATGGTCATCATTGCTCTGATCGTCATATCGGACGGAGGGCCAGCTCTCTATGCCTCACCTCGCCTAGGGCGCGGAGGAAAGGTATTTTACGCGTTGAAGTTCCGGACAATGGCGCCAGATGCGGACCGGATTCTCGCCGATTTGCTTGAGCGAGACTCGCAAGTGCGTGCTGAGTGGAACGCGGGATTCAAGCTCCGCCGCGATCCACGTATCACAAGAATCGGCCGACTGCTACGGGGGCTAAGCCTTGACGAGCTGCCGCAATTGTTTACTGTGCTGCGAGGCGATATGAGCCTCGTCGGCCCAAGGCCCTTGCTCCAGGCCGAGCGGGGAGCGTATGGCGACGCGTTCAATGTTTATTGTCAGTGCATTCCCGGGATCACAGGGCCGTGGCAGGTCAGTGGCCGAAACGATATCGATTATGAGCGCCGCATCGAGCTCAACACATGGTACGCCAACAACCCCTCAATCCGAGTTGACTTAAATATACTGCTTCGAACCGTGCCAGCGGTTTTCCGCCGCAAGGGAGCTGCCTGAAATGGCAGGAGTGAATTCGCTCATACGACCCACGAAGATCGCCGACGAGCACGTCATCCACGCGTCCGGTGCCTTGCTGCCGGGCCGGCGGAGTTGTGGCGCCGGTTTTCTCCTGTCATTACTCGACAAGCGCTGCTGCCGCCTTGGCCCCAATCCGACTGACAGCCAGTCTCATATTCATCTGAGATGGTGAGCCGCTCAGCACGACCGAGGGCAACCGATGCTCTTGTTGTTGCCCTCCTCCAAGACAGAACCGCTTCCGCACCAATCGTTCAGCGGGAACTTGTGCCACATCTGAGCAACTGCGGCAGCAGAGAGACCCAATGAGAGAAGATCGTGTACTTGTCACCGGGGGGCCGGCTATGTGGGCAGCCACGCGTGCAAGGCTCTGGCGCGCGCGGGCTATATCCCTGTCACCTACGACAATCTTGTATCTGGGAACCGTTGGGCAGTGCGCTGGGGACCGTTTGAATCTGGCGACATCCTCGATGCAAGCCGCATTTCCGATGTGTGTCAGAGATACCGTCCGATCGCTATTATGCATTTTGCAGCCTCGGCCCTGGTCGGCGAGTCGATGGTAAGTCCTTGCGTTTACTATGGAACCAACGTAGTGGGCTCATTGAATTTGCTTGAGGTCGCTAGACTGCAGGGAATCCGTCGCATTGTATTTTCGAGTACGTGTGCGACTTATGGCATTCCCGAGAGGAGCCCGATCGCGGAGGACTCACCACAGCGTCCTATGAACCCGTATGGTGCCAGTAAGCTAATGATAGAGCGGATATTGGCAGACTACGAGATGGCATATGAAATCCGTTATGTCGCCTTGCGCTATTTCAATGCTGCTGGTGCCGATTTGGATGGCGAAATCGGCGAATGCAGGGCAGTTGAAACGCACCTGATTCCACTCGTTCTTGACGCCATTCTCGGCCATCGCCCGCCACTGGACGTTCTGGGCAGCGATTACCCGACACCTGACGGGACCGCTGTCCGTGATTATATCCACGTTTCCGACCTTGCGGACGCGCACGTCGCCGCACTAGAGTATTTGGCCACTGGCGGCTCATCACTCGCTTGCAATCTCGGAACGGGTTTCGGCCACTCCGTACGGAGGTGATCCGTGCTGCAGAGCTCGTGACCGGCCGCGATGTGCCCTTCCGCAACAGGCCTCGTCGACCAGGCGATCCACCCGAACTCGTTGCGGATCCCCGACGGGCGCGCGAAAGTTTGCGCGTCACTTTCCCCCGCTCGCTGGATATTACTCGGATTATCCAAGACGCTTGGTCGTGGCACCTGCATGGTTTACCTGCGCTCTCAACCGTGTAGCGACACCAGTTTGATGCGTATCCTCATAGTGACTAGGCCATCATCGGAGGATTCACTTGCTACTTTGTATCCTGGTCTCTCGACCGCTCTCGGCTTCTCGCCTCCCCGCCGAGAGTTCGGCAGCTCACACCGCCACACGGGATTCGCTCTAGGGCACAGAAGATATGACTGAGCGGCCGATCAGTTTCAGCGATGTCGTTTTCACTGTATCAAAGAACAAGTGGCGAATGCTCGTCAGTGGCATTTTGACCGCGTTAGTCGCCTACGGGTTGGCAAAACTGCTGCCTCTGCAGTACTCCAGCGAGGGCACGCTTGTTATCGAGGCTCAAACGTCCATTAACGCTCCCGCAGGCGTTATTAACGATGTGACGACGCAGGTGGACTTATTGAAATCACAGGGACTGATCAGAAACGTGACCCGCGAGCTCGGTCTAGTGCACTCGCCCGACTTGACCCCGGCGGTGCGCCTGCCCAGCCCGCTCGAACGGTACGCGGCGGCACTCCGTTCCGAGGTAACTGGGTGGTGGAACGCGGCAACTGGAAATGCGGTAGACGAGCATAGTGCGGGTGAGGAGCGAGTTGAGAATTACGTCCAAAAGCATATTCTTGTTAAGACGAAGGAAAACAGTAGCTTAATCACCGTGCAGTTCGCGGCCGGCTCGCCGAGTATGGCATCTGCAGTCACAAACGCTGTCATGGATGCTTATCTTTCAACGACTGCGGCGGCGCGCCAGGCGCAAAGCGAGAAAATTGACCGCTGGATTGCTGAACAGATGGCCAGAAGTCGGCACGATGTCGAGGTCTCTGCTCAGCGCGTTGAGCAATTTGTGCACGCGCATGCTCTCCCACAAGTGCAGGACTCACTAACAGCGGCGATTCAGCTCAGCCAGGACCAGAAGCAATTAGTGCTTGCGCGCGAAGATCTTGCCCAAAAAAGAGGCGTCGTACCAGACGGTTGCGCACGGAGGATCCGTCTCCGGCGCACAAGAGGCACTTGGGTCCAAGACAATTCAAAACCTAAAGGAGCTCAAGGCGACGACGAGCGAGCGGTTGAGCTTGCTGTCGTCAAACGATCCAAGGCGCCGTCTTATGGAATCCGTGCTTGCCAGCTTGCGGGTTCAAATTGAAAATGAGAATTCTCTTATTCTAACCTCGCTGTCACGTGAAGTACAAGTCGCGTCCGCTAAGGTGGCTGCACTTGAATCGGCGGTACAGACCGAAAGTGCAGCAGCACAGGCGGATACCGTGGCCAGCACCACCCTGAAGCAGTTGGTCGACGACGTCGAGGCTAAGCGGCGCTTGTATGTAGAACTGGTTGCACGTACGGGACAAATGCGGATTGCGGCTGAGCAATTACCCACGGCCCACGTCATGTTCCGTGCGGTCCCCCCGTCACTCCCTCTGCATTCGTTCGGCCTCTTGTCTTTGTCTCTCGGGTTCATCGCTGGCACGATTGGTGCGGCGGGGGTCAGCCTGCTACGGACAAAGCTTGGGTCGACCGTCAGATCCTCCGCCGACATGTCAGAGGCCACCGGAGTCCCGGTCCTTGGAGGCCTGCCCGACCTAAGAGGCGTTTCCGGCAGAACGGCGTCGCTGGTCTCGGAAACGCTCCGCGCGCTCTATCTTGCAATGCGGTCGGATCCAAGTGAAGGCGCAAGCACCATCGTCGTAACCTCAAGCGAAGTAGGGGAAGGGAAGACGACGGTTGCTATGGCGCTCGCGCGCCAAATGGCCTTGGACGGGTTTCGCGTTGCGCTGATCGATGCAGATCTACGACATCCGCGGCTGTCGGCATCGCTCAACATTTCTCCGCATCGTGTAACATTAGAGTCGGTATTGGGCGGCAGGACCAGTCCAGATGTCGCGCTTACCCCTAACAGACAATTTGATGTAGATTGCTTAGTCGCTAAAGGTGGCGCCGACAATCCGTTGAAGCTGCTTCTGTCTAACGAGCTGGAACACCTGATTGTTGGGGCCCGGCAGATGTATGACTTCGTGATACTTGACAGTCCGCCTGTGCTGCGAGTTGCGGACGCAACATTGCTGGCTAGAGTTTGCCGGCATGTGCTATTCGTGGTCGAGTCAGGCCGAATGCCGGCAGAATTTCTCAACGAAGCCGTGCATCGCTTTGCGGGAAGGGACCGAGCCAAGGTCGCGGCATTGCTGACACGTGTGAAGCATAGCGATCTCGCGCCAACGGATTACTACGGTGGATACGTTCCCCTTCGCCGGACTTCGAGCCGTATAGCCTCCAGAGAGTGACCACCATGGACGTTTTGGACCCTGCCATATTTTCTACGGCGGTCTCAGTGATTGTACCCGTGTGGAACGAGGCGATTTACATCGAAAGTTGTTTAGACAGCCTGCTACGGCAAGTCGGATGCAACGTCGTCGAGATTATTGTCGTGGACGGTGGAAGTACTGACCAGACGATTCCCCTGATAACTAGCTTCTCAGAGCGCCATCCACAGGTCCGCTTGATGCATAACCCACGCCGGCTGCAATCGGCGGCGGTGAACCTGGCAACTCGCGCCATTGATCCGCGTTCAGAGATTTTTGTGCGGGCGGATGCTCATATGACTTATGAGGCCGACTTCGTTATGCGGTGCGTTCAAGCGCTGCTGAAAAACAATGCGACGTCCGTCGTAGTCTCGATGACGACCGTAGGTCGGACCGGGTTCCAGCGCGCTGTCGCAGCCGTTCAAAACAGTCTGCTCGGGACCGGGGGCGCCGCGCACAGATCGGGGGAGCAACGGTCGCGCTTCGTCGAACATGGACATCATGCGGCCTTTGACCTTGCTTTTTTCCGGAAATGCGCGGGCTACGACGAGTCCTTCCGCATAAATGAAGATATTGAGTTCGACCTTCGTTGCCGCAACGCCGGCGCCCGCATCTGGATGGCCTCGGAGGCCCGTGTCTACTACTTCCCGCGGCGAACTTTGTCAGCCCTTGCCCGCCAGTATTTCGGCTACGGTCTTTGGCGCGTGCGCACTCTGACCCGTCATCGCGTGCTGCCGAAGCTCCGCCAAATGCTGCCGGTGCTTCTGCTGGCCCTTGTGGTTCTCGGCACCGCGTTGTCACTATTTTGGTGGGAGGCAGCTCTGCCGCCGCTTTTTTACGGCCTGTTTTGTTTGGCGTTCGGAGCAGCTATCGCAGTGCGGCGGCGTGATCCTTGGCTTTCAGCGGCCGGTCCCGCGCTACTTGTGATGCACCTAAGCTATGGCGTCGGTGTCGTCTGCGGCGTCATTGACAAGGCAGTAAACCCCGGTCGCGCAATCCGTCTTGGGGGATCCTGTACGTGCAAACTGAGCGGCTGACCCGCAGAAGGGCACTAGGAATCGCGACGAGTGTGCCTGGGTCCAGCCACATGTCGGCGAATTCCTCTATGCTCACCAGCTCAAGAGCGATTTGAGTGAAAAGCTTTCTAAGCTTTTTTTCCCTCACGACAGGCAGTCAGGCGTGCCTCATGGTAAGCCAGCTCGTTCTGCTGCCTCTTCAGGTGCGTATGTGGGGTCCAAGCGTGACCGCGCAGTGGTTTGTATTGATCGCCACGGCGAACCTCATGAGCGTTGCGGATCTCGGGCTGCGCAACGTTGGACATGATCAGCTTCTCTCGGACGTTAAGCGTCGGAATGGAGCGGCGTGCTCGGAGTTTCGGCAGGTATGGGCGCTGACCCGTGCTCTTGTCCTGGGATTCGCTGCAGCGTTTCTGACTTATCAGCTCCTGTTCAGCGGCAAGGAGCCTCTGCTATCGACGACTGTTCTTGTATCAGTTACGATGGACACGATAGTAATTCTCCGAGGCATTTGGTTGGACACTCTTGGATATTTCAACCGTGTCGAGGTTGCATATCTTGGGATGATAGCGAGCAGGGTCATACTGTCAATCCTAGCTCTTATGTTTGGCGGATCGCCGATTATGGTCGCTGCAATCATGCTGCTTACATCCGCAATGGGCGTGGTGACACAGGTTTGGCTCGTGCGGGTCCCGGCATTAGCCTTTTTCACAGGCGGTTTTCGGGAACTCAACTGGCGATCGCTGTGCGTAATTCGGTTTGTCTTATCGGAACCGCTGGTGGGATGCGTGCGGTTGCATCTTCCGGTCATCGTCCTTGCCACTCTAGCATCGCCTGCCCTTATAACAACTTTCGTAGCTATACGAGCCGTGTTTGGCTTTCCACGTCAGATTGTAAGTCAGCTCACCCGCTACGCATCGGTGGTCTACGTGCAACGCTTCCGCAGCAGTCGTGAAGGCGCTGAGCGTGTCGCCATTCGGGCGATTCTAGGGATTACTGCTATCAGTGTGGCTGCGTCCAACGCACTTATTGCAGACGACGGCCGGCTGGTACGCGCGTGGCTGGGGGCAAAGAGCACGGATTCTGAGCGTCTCGTCGTCCTCGCGCTGGCGCTGGCCACCATCCCCTTAAGCTATCAAGTGGCAGCCAGCATCCTGATCCGCTCCGGCAATGTTACTGGCGTTGCCAAACGACAATACGTGTATCTGTTTGTGAGTTTAACATGTGCCGTTGCTGCGCGGCTTCTGACCGGTTCCGTCCATCTTTATCTCGCGTCCATCACCTTGCAGGAACTGGTGATTGCCGGCCTGTTTGCGGCCACCTTAGGCGCTAGAGTGCGGCGCGTTGTCGTCGCAGCATTGTTCATTGGAGCGTCGTCACCAGGCTTAATGTGGGGCGTCGTGGACGCGGACGTTGGGCATGTATTCACTGTGGTATCGTGGGGCGGCATTCTGGCGACTCTTGTGCTCGCCGGCTCGGTAACTGCGGTGGCCCTGTTTCTGCTAGCTGCGATTGATTGTGCGGCTCGAGGTAGTGGTTGGGTCCTAGTGCCGGCGAAAGCTAAATCGGCATGACTTACCAGTACCGCCAAAACAACTCATCGCTTCAGAGCATGCGGGGAGCAAAGGCAGCCTTGATATTGTGTGACAGAAATCCCTTCCATGACGGATAGGGTACTCATTGACCGGCTAGGCGGGCATCAGCAGGTTCCACTTGGCAGGACTGGTCTGCGGACCTCCGCTATCGGATTAGGGTGCAGCCGACTTGGTTCCACTGTAAGCGGATGCAGGGGAAGCGTGGCGATGGACTTGATACGCCATGCATTGGATGTCGGGGTTACATTGTTCGATACAGCTGACATCTATGGCCAAGGTGATAGCGAGCGTCTTCTTGGCACGACCTTAGGTGCCGAGCGAGACCGCGCTGTCATCGTGACCAAGGCCGGGCAGCACTTCACTTCGATTCAGCACGTTGCCACCGCTGCAAAGCGCCCCGCCACCGCTCTATCCCAACAGGTGCCCGGCCTGCGCAAATGGATCGCAGCGCGGCGCGCGCGTCCCTTGCCTCGCAACTTGAAGACAACATACCTGCGCAAATCTCTCGATGCTAGTCTCCAGCGTCTTCGCACGGACTATGTTGACATCTTCCTGCTGCACAGTCCGTCAGCCGACGAATTGCGACGGCACGAGGCCCAGCTTACCGATCTGATGGATGAACTCTCGGACCGGCAGAAAATCCGGCATTGGGGCATCTCCTGCGACAGCACGACAGCAGTTCACTCCGCCTTTATGTTCCGGCGCCTTGCAGTGCTTGAGGTGCCGCTGCGACTGTGCCTGGAAGATCCGGCTATGGTTCAGGCCGCAGTGTGGCGTGGTATCGGGCTGCTTGTCCGCGAAATCTATGCGAGCCGAGACGGGACGCCTGCGACGGCGGAGACCCGCAGGATCGGCCTGACACATGCCACAGGAATTCCGGGCGCAGCAGCGTTGGTCGGCACGACGCGCGTCAATCATCTTGACGCGGCAATTAACGACTATTTGGCCACGTGTCGGTCGAAAAAGGGAATTGTCGCATGATGATCGACGCCCGACAACTCGCTCCGGGCGTTCACCTCGAAGCCGAGGTATGCGTCGTTGGGGCGGGCGCCGCCGGCATTACCGTGGCTCATGAACTTGTCCTCGCCGGCCGCGACGTGTTGCTGCTTGAGGCGGGCGACTTTCGGTACCGCACAGCGACGAATGAGGCTATGCGCGGCAGCGTGGCGGAAGGTTCCCGCCACGCGCCACCGCATATGTATCGAAGATGGATCGTCGGCGGAGCAACCAGCATTTGGGGCGGGCGCTGTGTTCCTCTCGACTCGATCGACGTTGAACGGCGTTCCTGGGTTTCCAATAGTGGCTGGCCGATCTCATGGTCAACGCTTGATGCGTACTACCGCCGCGCTCACCCCTACCTTGAGGTCGGGTGCTACGAATACCAGGTCGCCGGCGCCCTTGGGCTGAACGCGCCCGAGACGATCTTTGGCTTGCAGGATCCGGACATCGACGCCACGCTCGTCGAGCGTTTCAGCCCTCCAACTCACTTCGGTCGAGCATACCGCGCCTGGCTGAAAGACGCGCGTCAGATCCGACTCGTTACGGGCGCCATGACGACAGCGATCGAAGCTGCTTCTGGATCTGTCCACGCAGTCCACGCGGCCGCCGCGCCCGGGCGGGGGATCCGTATTTCGGCGCAGCGCTATGTTCTCGCTGTGGGTGGGATCGAGACCGTACGGCTGCTGATGCATTCCGATGTTGAAGGGCGTGGTGGTCTCGGCAACCAAGGCGGTCATCTCGGCCGGAATTACATGTGCCATATCGAGGCGATGCTGGGTGAGCTTCGTCTCTTACCTTATAATCGCCCAATCGCTCTTCACTTCGAGCGCACCGGCGGCGGAGTCTATGTGCGTCGTAAGCTTGTCCTTTCCGAAGCTGCCCAGCGTCGTATACAGCTTCTTAACACGGCCTTCCGCCTGCATCACCCGCTCATTGCTGATGCAACCCATTGCTCAGGTATTCTGTCCGCGATGTATCTCGTGAAGGACGCGTTATTGCCGGAATACCGCAGAAAGCTGACGGTGTTGGAGATTGCTGGCCGGGATCGGGTTGTGCGTGATGCCAGGTTCTGGCTGTCTCATGTCAAAAACGTGGCATTGGATAGCCCCGATGTGATTCGCTTCAGTATCGATTGGGCCTTCAGGAGGATTTTTGCTCGACGAAAGCTTCCGTTCGTCGTAATTGAGAGCCGCCTCGGCTGTTATCCAATTGAAGTCAACGCCGAGCAGGTTCCGAATCCTTTGAGTCGGATCACGCTATCCGCCGACCGCGATGCTTACGGCATTCCACGCCCACATGTGGATTGGCGAATCACTGAACAAGACCGCGAGAGTCTTCGTGACTCAGTGTTCACTCTGCAGAAAGCAGTGGCTCGCACCGGGATCGGCCGCGTTCAGATCAGTGACGACAAGCTCGACTCTGGAATCGCTACGGCTACCCCAATAGGTGGACATCATATCGGCACAGCGCGTATGGCAGCCTCTGCCCGCGACGGAGTTGTCGATACTGACTGCCGTGTACACGGTATGGCAAATCTGTTCGTTGCAAGCTCCGCCGTATTTCCGACCTGCGGTCATGCGAACCCTACGTTGACGATCCTGGCTCTGGCTGTGCGGCTAGCTGATCACCTGCATCGAGATCTGCGGCCGAATCATATCACGACTTCAAGCCGATCCGACAAAGTGCCGCGAAGTGTCGACGCGGCGATCACCGACATGGGCCACGCGTGATGGCTAGTTGCGTGAATCAGATCAAACGAAGCGCGCGGTCTTTGGCTTCGCTGCCGCGGCCGGCCTCTTTAGACTTTCTGCCTGAAACCCAAAATACCAAGGAGCACCCGTGAATGGCAGATAGTGAGGTGGCCTGTCCAGCCCAGACACCTGATCAGTGCGAGATCGTGTTTTCGATTGTCATGGTAACGTACGCAAGGGATCGCATCGTGGAGTTGGCTATTAAGCAGGTGGCCGTAGCCACTGAGCTCAGGCCTGATGTTGAATTCATCCTGGTCGACAATAACCCTGACCAAGTCGATCGCGGCTCCATGTTGAACGACTTTGTCGTCCACACCTATATCAAAATTGGCTGGAACAAGGGGTATCGGCCCGCAACGACGGAGCTGTCGTAGCGCGCGGCGATTACATTCTTTTCCTTGATGATGACGCATTCTTGCACCCCGTGGGTGCGCTGAACCACTTCGCGGACGCGTTTGCCAACAACGCAAAACTTGCCATTGTGACCGCGAGAAACGTTGATCCCGATACGGGTGGGACGCCGCGCGCATCATTCCCACACACGGACAAATCGCTGCCGAAGGACCGTCCGTTCAAGACATTCCGCTTCCAGGGCAATGGCTTCTGCTTGAGGCGCAGCGCTTTCGAGGCTGTAGGGCCGATGTCACAGGATTATTTCTATGGATTGGAGGAGATCGACTATGCCTACCGTGTTATCGACGCGGGGTGGGAAATCTTGTATCTACCCAGCGTATGGGTGGTCGAGCACAACGATCCAGGGGGGCGACTGCCGGCCCAACACGTTCAGGAGATGCGGCTTACTAATAAGATGATAATATCTTACAAATACTTGCCAACCTACTACATCCTGCCAAACATCCTGATGTTCACGATTTATATCATGCTGCTGAACCGAGGTCGGCTCAACTGACTTCTTTGCCTGGAGGAGCCGACCGGCTGCATATAGACGCCCGATCGGGGCGGCAGCGCGCGGGTACATCCGGGCGTGTGGAGGCGCTGTTTGGAAATAGCATCGAAACGAAGTCAACCACGAATGGCCCGAACGATTACGCGGCGAGCGATAATGGGCAGCGGCGTCAGCGGCCTATTGTTGTGGAGTCAAAGCACCGCTCGTGCAACCAACAGTATCGATATTTCCAGGCTGCGAAGCACCTTCTCGGAAGAGTTTAGGACGCCCCTGAGCCTGTTCAATCCACAAACCGGGAAGGGGCGCTGGAAGACAACCTATGATTGGGGTGGCGGTGCAAGAACACTGAATGACGAGCTGGAGGTCTATTCAGACCAGCTATACAATGGCATCAATCCGTTTAAGATGACTAGGGAAGGTCTTGCTATCGTTGCGGACATCGATCGGGATAGAGCTGGCCCTAGGAACGCCAATAAACCCTATACGTCAGGCCTACTGACGACATCGGCCTCCTTCAGGCAGCTATATGGTTATTTCGAAATGAAGGCGGCACTTCCTGCCGGCGCCGGCCTGTGGCCGACCTTCTGGCTGAATGTTCCAATTGACCCAACCAATCCTAACCCGCAATATCTTGGCGAAATAGACATTGTCGAGATGTTGGGTAAGGATCTGCAGACGATCTACTACACCGCGCACTATCCAGTTGATGATGCCGGAACACGTGCAAACTACAAGCAAATAACCGCCAAAGTCGACGGTAGAGTCCAGTTTCGATCCTATGGACTTCTGTGGACGAAAAGCGACCTAGTCTGGTACATCGACCGGAAGGAAACAGGACGAATGGCTAACCCTGGACTTCACCGGCCGATGATGATTTTCGTTAATCTGGCCGTCGGGGGCGCTTGGGGTGGGCCGCCTAATGCCGATACGCGGTTCCCTGCTCAGATGGTTATACGTTACATTCGCGCTTATCGTGAACCTGATTTTAAAAGCGATTCCGACCGTGGCAAGGAAGCAGTTTGCTCTGATCAGACGGCCTCTCCTTGCCCGGATAGAGCCTCGCCCGCGCCGAGGGCCGGTCAGCTATGAGCGTTCGGCCTCTGACAGGGAACGCCGAGAACCGGGTTCGGAAGGCCTTCGCCGTACTGGTTTTCAGCGCGATCTTTCTGCAGAAGCTCGGTTTCTCGTTCGGTGGAGGAAGCTCCGTCGGTATAGACGACTTTATTTTATGGGGTGTGGTGGTCTGGCTGTTTGTCCACGAGCAGGCAGTAATTGAGCCACTTCGAGCGTTCCTGTTTCTGTCACTCATATTCTCCGCAATGCTCAGCCTTTATATCTCTGGTTCTGTCCCGAGCATTCCGGCATTTCTAGTATTTCTTGGTATGTATGCAACCATGCTGTTCGTTGTCATTGCTGACGAAAGAACCGTTCTTGGTTGCATGGAAACGTACCAGAAGTGCATGTTTTTTATTGCGCTAGTAGTTATCGGTCAACAGATTGTCCAGTACTCCATCGGAAATCGCTATTGGCCGAACCTCAATCAAATGCTGCCGAACACCATACTCGTCGACGGCTACGAGTATATCAGACCTTACAGTTGGAGATCACCATACCTTGTCCCGAACGGCGTCGTTTTTCTCGAGCCTTCCGCTGTTTCTGGCTACGTGGCACTTTCGTTTGCGGTCGAGATTGTGTGGTTCAAGCGGTTGACACGACTTGGTGTCCTTAGTGTGGCTCTTATTGTCGGCATGGCCGGCACCGGTGTGGCAACCGTCGCGCTCTTTGCGCCCTGGCTGTTCGTTCAAATGGGCGGGCGTCTGCGTCGTTGGGCACTGAGCTTAGGCATACCTCTGATTGCACTTGCAGCGGCTAGCGGAGCGTTCTCACATTACTTGGAGCGATCCAGCGAATTCTCCAGGACTAACGGCAGCGCATATGAGCGGTTTACAATGCCACTAAATGATACAATTCAGGTATTCTCCGACCCCGCTTATTTGCTCAGCGGCAACGGGCCTGGCGCCTCACCAAAGGGCCACGACACCTTGCAATGGCCGGTCAGCAAGATCGGGTTTGAGTACCGGCATCCTTACGGCGATCGTTTTTCATCTCTTTTTGTTGACCGCTGTACTTCGCACACCGACCAGCCGCACACTCGCGTTGATGGTCTTGATTCCGCATCTTTTTTTCGGCGGGGGCTTTGTGACACATACCAACATCATGTTGTTAGTCATGTTCGGCTCCCTGATTCGTATGCAATCGCCGTTCTTAGCGGGCACTTGCAAGGCTGGACTGGGTTTCGACTACGCACCGCGCATATCAGACGCACAGGCGATCATGCCGCATCAGGCGAAAATGGAAGTCTAGCGTGGATCCACCCGATTATGTTACCGAACCATGCGCCGCGTTCCAGAGTCCGACCACCGTGGTTCTCGCGACCGGCCGGAAGATATCCAGGAACCGATCCGGCCATGCTGTGAACGCCAAGGGGGATCTGTAATGGCGACGTCCGACATATCTCACTTTCCGGATGTGATCGGCGGGATAAACAGGTGCGCCGCGGCGCGGTGCCCGCGTGTTATGACTCCGGTCGTTGGGCCGCTTCGGAAGTCTTTCAGCGGTATTTCGTGGCATCTCGGCCAGGCAGCGATCTCAGAGAAAGTCCTGGAGGCCACGTTTGCACTCAGTGAAACCGAAACACGTCGGAACATGCCCCTTTACGCGATCGGTGGCCTGTGGCGGGCACAACGGATGCTTCGCGGGCGGAAGTACGGTGGGTTCAAATTTCATCCGACTTACCACGATATTCTGTGGTCTCAGTACCTGCGCGATTTATCCGGTACTGTTGTTATTAACAATATGCAGACATTCGGAGTATACTTTTTGCGAAAGCGGCGCGCGTTTAATATACGCTCCTGTTTCTACATCGATGGGACTCTTACGGAATATTTTCAATACGCGGGTGTTGGTGACACCGTGGTAACGCGGATCGGTGCTGATGTCATGCGAGAAGCCATCAAAGTTGAACGAGAGGGGTATCTCGAGGCAGATCGAATTGTTTCGATGAGCCGCGCGACCATTCGGAATCTGATCGATGTGTATGGGATACCATCCGGTAGAATTGCGCTCGTAATGCCCGGGGCGAATCTGGACGACTCCGCAGTGCCGAAACAGTGGCAATGTATGGGATGGTACAGCGACGAGTTTACGCTTGGCTTCGTCGGCCTCTACCCACTGCGCAAGGGACTGGATAAGATAGCAAACGCGGTTCAGATGCTTCGGCAGCGGGGTTTGCCGATCCGGGTTCGCGTGATTGGACGATGCCCGGACAGGATGGCGGCGATGGACGGTGTTGAGTTCCTGGGGCCTATCGACAAGGCAACGGACCTGGCTCGCTTTATTGAAGCGATCCGCTCGGTTGATCTTGGATGCCAGTTGTCGCGTGCTGAACTGACAGGTATTGCGATGATGGAGTTCTTGCGGGTTGGCGTGCCGATCATGGCCACCGCCATTGGCGGCATGCCGGACGTCATCGAAGGCGGCGGCGGCGTTCTTGTGCCCGCGAATATAACGTCGAGCAGTTGGCCGAGGAATTTGCCGCACTCATGTCAGACACAGCCCGCTACAATGCGCTTCCCCAAGCCGCTGTGAACAGAGCGGAATGGGCGAGTTGGCGGCGCGTCGCGCGGGAGCTCGACACGGCCCTCGGCCCAGTCAGTTAGCTCAGGAGCACCTGGATCGGATACCCCATGCAGGTCCCACCAACCAGGTCTATGGCCGTCCCACGATGGATTCGCAGAGCGAGGCTTACGCCACCAACGTTAGTCCACTCGGTCCGCACCCCCGGCTACGAAGAAGGCAAGCGCTGCATAGGCGCAGGACTGTACTGGAGATACAGAATGGACGTATCGTTAATTATATGTACCCGTGATCGCAGTGAGAAACTCGTCCGTTGCCTGAAGGCAATCAGGGATATCAGGTCCGATCGAAAATGGGAGCTGATAGTCGTGGACAATGCATCGGCGAGCAATGCCACGGCTTCCATTGTCGCCGATTTCGCCGCCACGGCGCCTTTTCCCGTGACCTACGTCTCCGAACCCCGCCCAGGATTGGCTAACGGGCATAACGCCGGGCTGAAGGCAGCACGTGGTGAGATTTTGGCGTTTATGGATGACGACTGCTATGCAGACCCAAGCTACATTATCCAGGTATGTGCTGCGTTCGACGGCGACCCTGATCTCGGCTATGTGTCCGGCCGGATAATGCTTTATGATCCATCGGACCATCCGCTGACCATCAACGAGTCACTGACTCCTCGTGAATTTCCCCCACGCTGGTATGTCCAGCCGAGCGACATCCAAGGGGCCAATATGGCCTTCCGCCGCAGCGTCCTTGTTGCGATCGGCGGATTCGATCCGCTGTTTGGTCCGGGGTCATTGTTCAACGCTGAAGATATCGACGCTGCTGCGCGCGCGAGTGCCATGGGCTGGAAAGGGCGGTACTGCCCTGATATCGTGGTCAGTCATCACCACGGCCGAAAAGAATCGGACGCTATAAGGACTTGGAAGTCTTATGCCATAGGGCGTGGGGCATACGATATGAAGTTGCTCATGAATGGAGAGTTTTGGTGGTTTGCCCGGAGCATCTATGGGCTCCGTCGTCGCTATAAATTGGCTCCGAGGATTGTGCTCTGGGAGCAGGCCGGCAAGGTCAAGTACGCGTACGCCCGCCTGAGTTGAACCCGGTCGACTGGCTGGCGCTTAGATAGTGTCGCTAAGGATTTCTCTCCAGGGCCAGGATGAAGGGCTGTGGCTCCCGGATCCGCAAACCCTGCTTGGCTTACTGGAGACGTCCCGAATACCAGAGATGAAAACGCGGAACGGAAGGAAAAGAGCATGATGAACGTGGACCGTCTCAAAATCTTGGCCCGTAAGTCACCGACGGCGGTTAACCTGTATTTGGCCGGTCGCGTGGTGAAAGCGCGCGTTCAGGGGAATGGGGCCCGACCGATCGGCCCCGTCGCGCTCGAGCGCTTTGGACGCGTTAAGTTAACCGCTCAAGACGAGCCGGTTTACTGCCTGGAGATTGGTCGCCGTGAGCGTCCAAAGCCGGGTTGGCTCACCTGCGATCTCCGGCCGAACCGAGGTGTTTTCGGTATGGATGCGACACAGCCCTTCCGGTTGCCGGACAACAGCTTTCATTTTATCTATTCCGAGCACATGATCGAGCACGTACCGTTAGTGGGTGGACAAAAAATGCTCAAAGAATGCTACCGCGTGCTGCGCCCCGGTGGCGTGATTCGTATTGTTACACCCTCTCTGCATTTTCTCACCAGCATCATTGGTTCCGATCAGACTGAATTGCACAAACATATATCAACTGGTACTGTAAGACGTTCGTCCAAGACTACAACGAGGTCACTCCTGCCGTATTTCTCAATCTTTACATGCGCGCCTGGGGCCATCAATTTATCTACGACAAGCCCACAATGCGAAATATTATGAGCGAAGCTGGTTTTGCGGACATCGATGAAAAGCGCATAAACGACAGTAATCACCCAATTCTATGCAACTTGGAAGATGTAGGTCGCCTGCCTCAGGGCTTTCTAGAAGCAGAGAGCATGATATTCGAAGCACGCAAACCCGATTAATCCGCGTTCCTATGCCTCGATTCGCGCGAGCAGCCATTCGCCTCCACCGGGGGTGTAGGTGTCCAGAAAATTCGAGCCGTCTGAACGATCATGGAGAGCATGAAGTGTGGATACCGACGACGGGCCCACCAGCCCGCGACGCAAGCTCCCGCGCAATGTCCAGCGCCGTCCGCAGCAACTTCCTGCTCGATTTTGGTTCGCGAAACGCGGCGTACGGAGGCAAAATCAAACACGCGTCCGCCTGTGAGATGGATGGTTTCGCTTGCTACACCCATATCCGCACGTCTGGACAGAAGATTCTCTCAACAAACGCGAGGTTGAAACCAATGTCATACACACGTAAGCGCGTTCTAGTCACCGGCGGCGCAGGCTTCCTTGGCTCGCACTTGTGCGAGCGTCTGCTGCGTGACAGTAACGATGTGCTTTGCGTCGATAATTACTTCACCGGCCGCAAAGACAATATCGCCCACCTCCTCAGCGATCCGCATTTCGAGGCAATGCGCCACGACATTACTTTCCCGCTGTATGTCGAGGTGGATGAAATCTACAACATGGCCTGCCCCGCGTCCCCGTGCATTACCAGTACGACCCGGTGCAGACCACCAAGACCAGCGTGATCGGCGCGATCACCATGCTGGGGCTGGCCAAACGCGTGGGCGCCAAGATCCTGCAGGCCTCCACCAGCGAGGTCTATGGTGATCCGACCGTGCACCCGCAGACCGAGGACTACCGCGGCAACGTCAATCCCCTCGGTCCCCGCGCCTGCTACGATGAAGGCAAACGCTGCGCTGAAACCCTGTTCTTCGATTACCTCCGCCAGCACCGCGTACGAATCAAGGTCGCCAGGATTTTCAACACCTATGGACCGCGCATGCACCCCAATGACGGGCGGGTGGTTTCTAACTTCATCATGCAGGCGCTGCAGGGTCACGACATTACCCTGTATGGTGACGGACGCCAGACCCGGGCGTTCTGCTATGTCGATGACCTGATCGAGGGCCTAGTCCGGCTAATGGACACCGATGACGACGTCACCGGACCGCTCAATATCGGCAATCCGCACGAAATCACCGTGCGCGAGTTGGCCGAGGCCACCTTCCGGCTGACCGGAACCAGATCGAAGATCGTGAGCCGGCCATTGCCGCAGGATGATCCCATGCAGCGATGCCCGGACATCAGCCGCGTCCAGGAGTTCCTTGGCTGGACACCGCAGACCGCGCTTGAGGACGGCTTGCGAGAGACCATCACCTACTTCAAAAAGCTGCTGAGCGAGCGGCAAACCAATTAACCGCTCCTATTCACCAAGCGCTGTGAAAAATGGCTGAGTCGCACCGCCGCGAATTCGGGCAGCCTCGGCCGTTGCGCCTGTTTCATCGCGATCGGACCGGATTGTTGGTTGGGGTTGATGGGAAACGGGTTCGACGGGGCGCCTGCCCCGCGGTCTATGGAGCGGCCGGCACCAAGCTGTGGGCGAGGTCGCGGAACAATGCTGCCTCAGGGCAGGAGGCAGCGAAAGCGACGCGCACACGGGAAGCGGTCTCGATTACCCGTGCAGCGACCTTCATCAGCCGCAGCCGAATGGTGGTGAACTCGGCGGTGGTCAGCGCGTGTGCCTTGGGGATGCCGTCGCGCACGTTGAGTAACAGCCAATAAGCTGCGGTGTGAAGGATGAGCCGCATCTGATTGGCAAGCGGTGCCCGACATGAGGTGCGGTCGGAGGCAAGTTGGCTCTTGTGAAGTTTGATCAGGTTTTCCGCCTGGCCGCGCTCACAATAAAGCGTATCATACAGCCACTCAGCGCTGCCCGTGGTGATGTTGCTGACCACGAAGCGGATGTCGAGGCCGAGAGTGGACGCCTCGATGCGGGCCGCGATACGACGCGAACGCGACCAGGATTTGGCCCGATACTGTGTTTCGGTGTAGCGCCGCAGCAGCGGGGAATCGGCTTCGGCGCGACGGACACGAACGTCGTCAGCTGCCGGCTCGACCAGGCGGTGCAGCACGTCGTTGCCGGACAGGCCGAAGACGTAGCGAATACCCTCCGCT
>CAWIDE010000006.1:315000-1325859 GCA_963834715.1 uncultured Pseudomonadota bacterium
CAAGGCCCCCGCCCTGCGGCGGAGGGCGGCTTCTAGCCCCGCCTACCCAGGCCGTCAATACCCTTCGTGCACTCCTCACGCCTAGAGCCATACCCACCAAGAACAACCCCGTTTGGTCAACCTCGGCGGCCCGTAGCAACTTTGCGGGCCTGCCCCGGATCCGGCCCAGGCCCCACGCCAGGGACCCGAACTCGGGGTCGACCCTGAATACAGTCACAACCCATCACCCGCGATGATACTCCCGGAACCAGGTAACAAACCGCCCGATCCCCACTTCCAGCGGTGTGCTCGGCGAAAAGCCTGCCACCTCCTGGATGGCCGCGACGTCGGCAAATGTCTCCTCTACATCAGCCGCCGGCCGAGGCGCATTTCGCACCACTGCCCGCCTTCCCAGGCCCTTCTCCAGCAACTGCACCAGCCTGGAAACCGTCTCGCTCCGATGATTGCCGATGTTCACGATCCTCGCTGGCACCCGGCCCGTCGGCGGACGATCCAGCACACCGATCACTCCCGCAACGATATCGTCGATATAGGTGAAATCTCGCTTCAGCCGGCCCCCGTCGTACACAGTAATCGGCTCGCCCGCGGCGATTGCCCCAGCGAAGCTGTAGTACGCCATATCCGGCCGCCCCCATGGCCCATAAACCGTGAAAAACCGCAGCCCCGTTTGCGGCACAGCATACAAGTGGGCATACGCATGACCCATCAGCTCGTCCGCACGTTTCGTCGCCGCATACATCGATAACGGCGTGTCCACGCGATCCGTTTCGGCGAACGGCACCGATTGGTTCGCACCATAAACAGACGACGAACTGGCATACACCAGGTGCCGTAACGACGACAGCAACCGAACCCCCTCCAGCACCACAAGGTGCCCCATGACGTTCGACCTCACATACGCGTACGGATCAATCATCGAATGCCGCACGCCGGCCTGCGCTGCCAGGTGTATGACGTGTTCCGTGTCGCCATGCTCCCGAAACAGCGCGTGCATTGAGTCGCGGTCCGCTACATCCACCCGGTGAAACGCGAACCGCCCCTGTCCGATTAAGCGTCCCAGACGGGCCTGTTTCAGCCTGGGATCGTAATAGTCGTTGACATTATCAATCCCAATCACCCTATCGCCGCGCAGCAACAAAGCTTCGGCCACGTGATATCCCACAAACCCCGCCGCCCCAGTCAAAATAACTTTCGTCATAAAGGTTTGGCTCGCCGCCGCCACCGGTGGGTTTCCGCCGCCCTCATCCCGGCCTCACCGGAACTCTCGCATAACGGCCGGAAGGTCCCGCCGCTCGAACACGCGTGCCCCCAGCGCCCCTCCACTTCGGATACTTAGCCACAATCCACCTCTGCACCACGCACGCGTCTGCCATACGCGCCACTGCATCGCCCCCGAATTCAAAAACCGCCAGAAATGCGAATTATTGATACCGCGCGGCATGCGGTTTGATTTAGGCACAGCGGTTTCCGCTACAGTCGGTACCCCAGCGCGCTCCTCCGGTTGGAGCCCCCAGGCCGGCTGGTCGCAAAATAAAAGATTACATTCGGCAGTCGGACAACTGGCCCGTGTGAGCCAAAGCATGTCACATGCGATGGGCCGCACGACATTCTCCCCTGCATGATGATCGTCGGTATCGGCCAGCAACAACCGCAGCCAATTCCGATGGCATAATGGATTGCAGCACATTCCATGCTGGTTCTATTTCCACCGTCAGCACCGATACGTCTCCCAAGCACCTCGCCCCCTTTGCCGCAAATGCACAATTCGCCTGCATACACTCCGCTGCTCCCTCCTTCACCAACCCTCGACCTCCCAATTTTCTGTCAGGAATGATACCAGGGGGAGGTTTCAATTTCCCCAAAAAAGGTTATACATGGTCCCGCTTCGGTTGCGCCTGGTCCCGATTCGGGGCAGGCTTGTTTTGATCCGGGGGGAGATTCGTTCTTCAATGTCCACGAAACCTGTCAATCGCGAAACCGCCATCGAGGAAATCGATGACGGCTTCCGCCTCGAAGAGTACATGCCTTACCGCTTGGCCGTCGCCTCGGCTAGCGTTTCGCGCTTGCTGGCTCGCCGCCTGTCTGATGCCTACGGCATCTCCATCGCCGAGTGGCGCGTCCTCACTATGGTCGGCCGCTTCGGAGTTATGTCACCAAGTGTCGTTGGCGAACGTACCGCGATGGATAAGGTCAAGGTCAGCCGCGCCGCCGCAAGCCTCGTCGCCCGAGGCATGATCAAGCAAAGCCAGGATCCGGCAGACGGCCGCGGCCGCCTCCTGCGCCTCACCCGCAAGGGCGTAAGCGTCCACAAAGGCTGCCTGCCTATCGTCCGCGAGCTTGAGGAAGAGCTCGCCGCCGGCCTCAGCAAGGCTGAGTGGGCCTCCCTCAGCAAGGCCCTCGCCCGCATCGGCGCCCACGTCCAGTCCCTCGATGAACCACTGACCGAGGAGGAAGAAGCCGCCTGATATTCTGCCGCCCTGCGGCGCTGGGTGCCGCCAGAACTCACCTCTCCCGCTGTGCGGGAGAGGTCGGCGCGCGCCGGGTGAGGGGTGGTGCGGCTTCAGTCGGCCTTAGCCTGCTCTAGCCGATAGCGCCCGCTATTGACACTCGCCTGTCCTCGCGACAGGCACCCGCCGCATGGACGCAGTCGCAGCGCCGCACACCTCACCCGCCTCTGAAAGTACCACGCGACCTGCTGCGGCGCCTCTGGACCGAGCATGTCTCGCCCTACCGCTACCGCCTGCTGACCGTCCTCCTGCTCACCGGCCTCATGGCCGGAACAACCGCGCTCTACCCCGTGGTCATCGACCACGCCTTCGCAATGTTCACCCGTAAGGACCCCCGGATCCTCTATCAGGTCCCCGTCCTGGTGCTCGTCATCACCTCCGTCAAAGCCCTCGCCCAGTACTTCCAGACGGTCCAGGTCCAGCGCCTCGTCCTGCTCACCATCCGTGACATGCAGACCCGCATGTTCACCCATCTCGTGCATGCCGACCTCGCCCGCCTCGAGCGGGAATCCCCCGCTCAGCTCGCCGCCCGCTTCACCACCGACGCGACCATCATCCGCGATTCCCTAAGTCGCGCCGTGCAGGGCATCGCCGATGCCATCACCGTCGTGGGCCTAGTCGCCTCGATGCTCTACCTCGACTGGATGCTCAGCCTGATCGGCGCCCTGCTCTACCCGCTCGCCGCACTGCCCATCCAACGCCTCGGCCGCCGCGTCCGCCGCGCCTCCAGCGGAATGCAGGAACGCATGGGCGAAACCGCCGCCCTGCTCAACGAAAGCTTCGCCCAGGCCCGCACCATCCGCGCTTACCGCCTCGAACAGGCCGAAACCGCCCGCGCCAATGATGCATTCAACCGCCTCTCGCGCGCCCTCGTCCGCATGACCAAAGGCCGCGCCGCCGTCGATCCCGTGCTCGAAGTGCTCGGCGGCGTCGTTGTCGCCTCAGTCATCGGCTTCGCCGGATGGCGCGCCGCCATGGGCGGCCACACTCTCGGCAACTTCACCGGCTTCGTCGCCGCGCTCCTTATCGCTTCCCGCCCCCTCCGCGCCCTCGGCTCCCTGAACGCCTCCCTCCAGGAGGGACTCGCCGGCCTCGCGCGCGTCTTCGCCGTCATCGATGAACCGCCGCAAATCACCGACGCCCCTCACGCCCGCCCTCTCCCCGACGGTCCGGGCCACGTCGTCTTCGACGACGTCCACTTCACCTATCCCGACGGCCGTGTCGCCCTCGAAGGCCTCAGCTTCGAAGCCGCCCCCGGGACCACCGTGGCGCTCGTCGGACCCTCCGGCGCCGGAAAATCCACCGCACTCTCCCTTATCCCGCGCCTCCACGACGTCACCTCAGGCCGCGTCCTCATCGACGGCGCTGATGTCCGCGACGTCACCCTCGCCAGCCTGCGCCACGCCTCCGCCTATGTCGGCCAGGAGTTTCTGTTGTTCGACGACACCATCGCCGCCAACATCCGCAGCGGCAGTCCAAATGCTACCGATCGCGAAATAGAGGCCGCGGCCGAAGCCGCCGCGGCCGATTTCATCCGCGACCTCCCTGACGGGTTCGAGTTCCGCGTCGGACCCGGCGGTCAGCGCCTCTCCGGCGGACAGCGCCAGCGCATCGTCCTCGCCCGCGCCCTGCTCCGTCACCCCCGCATTCTTCTTCTCGACGAAGCAACCAGTGCCCTCGACGCTGAAAACGAAGCCGCCATCAAGATCGCCCTCGCCCGCCTCCGCCGCGGACGCACAACCATCATAGTCGCTCACCGCTTATCCACCGTGCGCGACGCCGATCTGGTCATTGTTATGGCGGAAGGCCGCGCCACCGAAATGGGCAGCCACCCCGACCTCATTGAACGCGGCGGTCTCTACGCCCAACTCGTCCGCAACCAGGAACTCGTTGCATCCTAAGGCTCGTTTCTCTTGCGATAACCCGATTGACGGCTCGCCTGTCGCGCCCTACCCATTTCGCAATCTCGCGAGTCACTAGATGGACGACCTGACGACCACCACCGCCCGGTTGCAGCCCGACCGGTTCGCCAGCTCCCGGCGAAAGCCCCGGAACCGCGCCCGCTTCGCCGTATTCCTTATATTCCTGATCAGTGCCGCCGGCGCCACGACCTACTGGTATCTCACCAAGGACTACGTCACCACCGACGACGCCTTCACCGATGGCAACGCCATCACCGTCGCTCCACAGATCGCCGGCGACGTCACCACTCTCAACGTGACGGACAACCAATACGTCAAGTTGGGTCAACTGCTCCTCCAGATCGACCCGCGGCCATACCAGGCTGCCTACGACCAGGCCGCCGCCAGCCTCCAGGCGGCGCAGGCCAACCTCGCCGACGCGCGGCTGAAGCTCGATACTGCCCGCATCATCTACCCCGCCCGCCTTGCCGCCGCCCAGGCCCAGCGTGACGCCGCCAAAGCAACTCTGGCTAAGGCCGAAGCCGACTACCGCCGCCAGCTTGCTTTACCCCGCAGCGCCACCACTCAGCAGGCCATCGATGCCGCCACCGCCGCTCGCCTGGACGCCGAGGCCCAGGTCGAACAAACCGAGGCCGCCGTTGAACAGGCAGACACCGTCGATGAGGATATCGCTCAGGCCGAGGCAACCGTCCGCGACATGCACGCCAAGGTCGCCCTGGCACAGGCAGCCCTGGAGCGGGCCAATCTCAATTTAGCATGGACCCGCATCACGGCGCCCGAGGAGGGCTGGATCACCAAACGCAACGTCAACCCGGGCGACTACGTCCAGCCTGGCCAGTCTCTGTTCGCGATAGTCACTCCAGGCGTTTGGGTCACCGCTAATTTCAAAGAAACCGATCTCAATTACATCCACCCTGGTCAGAAAGTAAGTATCAACGCCGACGCATACCCACACCTTCACCTCCGCGGACACGTGGACAGCATCCAGCTGGGGTCCGGCGAGCGCTTCACCGCTTTCCCACCCGAGAACGCCACCGGCAATTTCGTCAAAGTGGTCCAGCGCGTACCGGTCAAGATCCTGATCGACAGCGGCGTCGATAAGGATCACCCCCTCCCGCTCGGTATCTCGGTCGAGCCCACCATCCGTATCCACCAGTGACACGGGCCGCCCCCGACGTTGCCGTCGTGGCCGGGCTTGGCCCGGCGATCTGCGCACGGTCGGCGACGTGCGGCCTGCTATGACGTCATCTGGCGCCAGCGCATGGACACCGTAAGCGACCTCGCCTGGCGCCCCACGGGTCCCCCCTGGCTCATTGCCACTGTCGTTACCCTCGCCTCGTTTATGGAGTTGCTCGATACCACCATCGTCAACGTCTGCCTCCCGAACATAGCCGGAAGCCTGTCGGTCAGTTTCGACGATGCCACCTGGACATTGACCTCCTATCTGGTCGCCAACGGCATCGTTCTCGCCATCGCAGGCTGGATCGGGCGTGTCATGGGGCGAAAGCGCTATTTCCTGACCTGCATCGCCCTGTTCACCGTCTTTTCCTTCCTCTGCGGCATCTCAACCAGCCTTCCCCAGCTCGTCATCTTCCGCCTACTCCAAGGCATCTGCGGCGGCGGCCTGCAGCCCAATCAGCAAGCGATTGTCCTCGATACTTTCGAGCCTTCACAGCGCGGGCGCGCCTTCTCCATCGTCGCGATCGCCGTCATCTTCGCCCCAATCATCGCCCCTGCGCTCGGCGGATGGATCACCGACAGTTACTCCTGGCGCTGGGTTTTCTTCATCAACATCCCCATCGGCATTATCGCGTTCTTTTCCTGCGCCCGCTTGGTCGAGGATCCACCCTGGGTCGCCCGCGACCGCGCCCGCCTTGCCGAAGTCGATTATGTCGGGTTGAGCCTGATTGCCATTGGCATCGGCTGCCTGCAGCTCATGCTCGACCGCGGCGAAGACTGGGACTGGTTCAGTTCACCCGCCATTCGCGCCTTCGCGTGGATTTCCGCCACCGCGCTTGCCGCAGCCATCGCCTGGCTGCTGCTGATCGATAAGCCGGTGGTGAACCTCCGCGCTTTCGCGGACCGCAATTTCGCGGTGGGCGTCGCCGTCCTTTCTACCGTCGGATCCGGTCTTTACGCCAGCAACCTTCTCATCCCAGCCTTCGCTCAGCAATGGATGGGCTATACCGCACTGCTCGCCGGCTGGCTGCTTACGCCGGGCACCGTCGTCATGATCCTGTTAATTCCTATCGTTAGCAACTTTTTCCTTCCTAACTTCCAGACCCGTCGTTTGGTTGCATTCGGTTTCATCGGCCTCGCGGCGTCGGCGCTCTGGGCGCGTCGCCTGACTCCCGATATCGACTTCCTCACGCTGGCGCTGTTCCGCGCCATCCAGAATGTCGGACTCGCCTTCCTGTTCGTTCCTAACAGTACCTCTCGCCTACTCCACCCTGCCGCGGCCGCTCTACCCCGACGCCACCGCCCTCTACGCCATGTTCCGCAACATCTCCGGCTCGATCGGCATCTCCGTTATTACCGCAACCCTAAGCCAGCACCTGGAGGAGCATCGCGCCTACCTGGCCACGCACCTCTCGCCATACAACCAGCCATATAACGACACGCTCGCCACTTACATTCATACCCTAAGAGCCATGGGCAACACCGCCCTCCAAGCCCAGCACGCTGCCATGAGTTTGCTTAATCACATTCTCGATCGCCAAGCCGCAGTCATCGCCTACTCCGATGCCTTCGAGCTTCTCGCCATCGCTTCCCTCTGTGGCATCCCGCTGAGCTTCCTCTTCCGCGCCACGACCGTCGGCGCCCGCCGCTGAACGCCCTCCGACAGTGTCATTGCGAGGAGCTTAGCGACGAAGCAATCTCGTTCGAAAAGGCCCTCAGCAGACCGGCTCGCAACACGTTCCCAACATCTAACGCGGGGCATACATGACACCCCTTTACCTTGAGAGTCTCCACGTAGGGCAGCGTTTCACCAGCGCCTTTCGCACATTGGACCGGGAAACCATGATCCGCTTCGCGCAGGAATGGGATCCGCAGCCGTTCCATCTAGATGAAGCTGCCGCGCGAGACAGTTTCTTCGCCGGCCTCGCCGGCAGCGGCTGGTTCACTGCAGCAGCAACAATGCGCCTGCTCGTGGATGGCGGACTCCCACTGGCATGCGGGATCATCGGCACCGGAGGCGAGCTGCTGTGGACCAAGCCAACCCGCCCCGGTGATACCCTGCATGTCGAGACTGAGATCCTGGAAATCGTACCCTCACGGTCGAAACCTGACCGCGGTATGGTACTGGTTCGATGCCTAACCGTAAACCAGAACGGTGAGACTGTCCAAAGCTTCACGCCGAAGCTGGTGGTGTTCCGTCGTCTCGGTTTGTCCAATCATGCAGGAGCCCACCCTTAGCTGTCATTACGAGAAGCGTAGCGACGAAGCAAACTCGTTCGGTCAGACCTCAAGGGTCCGGTGTCATCGCGACCCCGCGAAGCGCGGCGTGGCGATCCAGGCCGCCGCACTCTGCGCCGCAACGTTTGCACGAACCGACCTTCTCGCGTAATGTGGTGGGAAAATAGTGCTGTAATCGGGGTGCATCCTGTCGTTGCCGTCGAAAAATTGACAATTGAGCAGATCGTTGCGTCAGCAGGCGATGGCACCCTGAAGGACGATTCGCTTTGCTCGCAAGAGCTCCGGAACTACCTCGCCCAAATCCCCAACAGCAGAATCGCAGTCTACGTGGACCACTGCCTATCCTCTGCTTTCAATAAAGGCGGGATGGTTCTCCAGGACCTCGTCATGAGCTCGGGCGGCGGCTCGACTACAAAGTAAGCAATGGCCGATATCAGGGAACGTCAAAACAGATCGGGTTTGATGGAATATGGGGATCTCCGGAGGGGCATACGATTGTCGCCGAAGTGAAGACAACGGATGCCTACCAGATCTCGTTGGACACAATCGCCGGCTACAGGGAAAAGCTTCTTAAGTCCAGCCACATCGCCGATCCATCGTCAGTTTTGATCACAGTCGGCCGGAAGGAGACAGGCGAGCTGGAAGCACAAGTCCGAGGCTCGCGTCACGCCTGGGATATCCGCCTGATCAGCGCCGATTCTCTGATCAAGCTGGTTCAACTAAAGGAAAACGCCGAAGGCCCGGATACCGGCAAGAAGATCCGACGTCTACTGACTCCAATCGAATATACACGTCTTGATGACGTAATTGACGTGGTCTTCACCACCGCCAAGGACGTCGAGACCGCAACAGCGTCTGAGGCGGCCGAAAAAGGACGACGATCAGGAGATCCCACCATCGCAAGAGAAGCCGAAGGGGACTTGGCAGTTCACCGAGAGCCACTTATTGCAGGCCAAACGTGAAGACATAGTCGCTCGGTTCGGCCGAAAAATTGGTGCGGCATTCGTGAAGAACAGCCGCGCAACCTACTGGGACTCCAGCCACCAGAAGCGTCTCGTGTGCACAATCTCCAAGCGGTATATAAAACGGTCGTCTTATCCCTATTGGTACGCTTATCACCCAGAGTGGGACGAGTTCCTCCAGCAAGGCTCAGAGTTGTACGCCATCTTCGGGTGCATGGATCTTCCGTTCGCCTTTGCAGTGCCCTGGAATGTCCTCCACGGCCGTTTGGATGCCTTGAACATGACTACCACCAAAGAGGGTCACACCTATTGGCATGTCCACCTGGCAGAGACTACGGCTGGACACTACGCAATGCTCCTGCCGAAGAGATCGGAATCTCTACCTTTGGAGGAATACCGAGTGATGCTCGAACCACAATTGGCTTCGCAAATCGCAGTGTAGGCACGCGTCGCGGGCTCGCATCTGCCTGCATCCGTGTGTATCCGCCTGCATTTACGCAAGTACCCTTATTCTATCGCGCCGCCTCCATAGCGTCGACAGCGCCCGACCCACCGTACATCATCGCCTATACAGGTCTTCGCGTCTAAGGGACGCCAAACGCCCGCCCGACCCCCGAAGCGTACCCTTCCGCCCGCCCAAAAACCCCCAAGTGACCCCTTCCGTCCCCGCAAAACTGCCCAAGTGACCCTTTCACCCGTTTCAAAACCTGCGAAGTGACCCTTTCGAACCCCCGCAACCTCCCGAAGTGACCCCTTCGGCAACCGACCCCGCACTCCCAACCCACCCGCGCAACGGACCCAGCGGCACCTCCCTCACTACCCCGCCGCCGCCACCGCCTTCCCGCCAGACAATCGCCAGATCCGATCCAGCCGCTCCACCCCCATCAACCGATGCGTAATCAGAATAACAGTCCGGCCCGCCGCCGCCTCATTCAGCGTCGATAAAAACGCCCGTTCCGTTTCCGCATCCAACCCCGCCGCGGGTTCATCCAAAATCAGCACCGGCGCCGGCGACAGCAGCGCCCGAGCCAGAACCAGCCGCCGCCCCTGTCCCCCGGACAACCGCGCTCCGCCCTCGCCCACCCAACTATCCAACCCATCCGGCAGCCCCCGAACAACGTCAGCGATCTGGGCCGCTTCCAGCGCCCCCCACAACACCGCGTCATCTGCATCCGGCCGCGCCAGCAGCAAATTCCGCCGCACCGTATCGTCAAACAGATGCGTTGCCTGGCTCAACCACCCGATCCGCCGCCGAACGTCCTCCGTCCGCAGCGAGCGAACATCCGCGCCCCCCAGCAACACCCGGCCAGCCTCGGGATCGGCCAACCGCAGCGCCAGAGCCGCCAGCGTGCTCTTCCCCGACCCCGACGGACCCAACAGCGCCGCCCTGCTCCCTCCGGGCACCTCCAGCGTCAGGCCATCGAAAACCAGCGGCGCATCCGGAGCCCACCGGAACCGCAGCCCCTCGAACCGCAGAGTCGTCTCGGCCGGCACGACTGCAGGAAGAGCCGGTTCCGCAACCGGCACCGGAGCCTCCGCCGCCTCAATCACCCGCCGCGCCGCGGCGGCCGCATGACCCGCCAGCACCCCCGCCCGAGGCAACACCGCGATCATCTCGAACGCCGCAATCACCAGGAAAACGCCCGCCACAACCCCCACACGCGCAGCTCCCGTCCCGGCCAATACGGCCAAAATCGCCGCCTGAGCACACAGCAGCCCCGCCACCGCCGCCAGCCCGACCTTGCTCCCCAGCGCCCGCTGCGCCGCCAGCAGCGCGCCCTCCCGAGCCTGCACCGCCGCCAGCATCCGGCCCTCGGCCCCGAATGCCCGTACCTCCCGCATGCCGGTCAGAGCATCCACCGCGGCGATCCTTAAGCCGCCCGCCGCCTCCGCCGTTGCCGCCCCGGCATCACCCGCAACCCGGTACAACGCCCACAGCACCACGAACGCCGCCACCGCGAACAGTACCGCCACAACGGCCGAAACCACCCCGCCGCCCAGCAGCACGATCAACCCCGGCAGCAGCATCACCCCCGCCGCCAGCGGCACCAGAATGCGCAGATACAACCCGTCCAGCGCCTCCACATCCGCCACCAGCCGCGCCAGCACGTCCCCCGCCTGGCGAAAGCCCAGCCCACCGGCGCCGCTCCGCGCCAAACCGCGGAAAAACCATACCCGTAGATCCGCCAGCGCCCGGAACGTCGCCTCGTGGGTAATCAGCCGGTCCAGATACCGCAGCACGACCCGCCCGACGCCAAACGCATCCAGCGCAATCGGAGCCGCCAGCACCGCCAGCACGAACGCCGCCTCGATCACCCGCCCGGCAATCGTCATCAGCCCGACGCCCGCCGCTACTGCTCCCAGCGAGATCACCGCACCGAGCACCAGCCAGGCCGCCTGCCGGCGCCACAAGCCCAAGATCCGCAGCAGGTCGCTCATGCGGACATCCTCACCGGCACCGCCCGCCCGTCCCGCAAATCTAGCCGCCGTCCCGGGAACGCATGCGCCGCCGAGGAATGACTTGCCAAAATCACCGTCCGGCCCACCGCCAGCCGTCGCAGGCTGTCCAGCACCTCCATCTCGGTCGCCGGGTCCAGGTGCGCCGTGGGCTCGTCCAGCAGCAGCAACGGGGCGTTCTTCAGATACGCCCGAGCCACCGCCACCCGCTGCGCCTGTCCGCCCGACAGCCCATACCCGCCCTCGCCGATCCGCGTATCCAATCCCTGTGGCAGCTCTCGCGCGAACGCCATAACCCGCGCCGCCTCCGCCGCCTGCTCGATCTCCTCATCCGTCGCCTCCGGCCGCGCAAACCGGATGTTCTCCCGGATGTTCGCCGCGAACAGGGTTGGCCGCTGCCCGATCCACGCTGTCAGCCGAGACAGCGCCTGCGGCACCAGTTCGGTGATATCCATGCCGTTCAGCGTGACCCGGCCCTCGCTCGGCCGCACAAACCCCAACAGGATCTCGATCACGCTCGACTTCCCCGCGCCGGACGGCCCCACCAGCACCAGCGTCTCCCCCGCCGGCAATCGGAAGGACAAATCGTCCAGCGCCTTGCCCCGCGCCGGATCCCACACCAGCGATACATGCTCGAACGACACCGCCACGCCACGCGCCTCGATGGTCCTCACCTCCCGAGGCGGCCCCGGCTCCGCCGCCGGCGGCAGTCCGATCAAGGCCTCCGCCGCCCCGGTCGCGTGCAGCCGGTCCTGATAAGCCGCCGAAAATGCACGCAGCGGCGCGAAAAACTCCGGCACCAGTAGCAGCGCGAACAGCGCATGACTCGGATCGGTCAGATCATGATGCAGCAGCATCATCCCGTAGCGTACCGCTAGAATGATCAGCGCCGCTGCTGCTGCCAGATCCAGCGCCACCGAGGACAGAAACGCCACCCGGAGCACCCGCATCGTCCGGCGCCGCAACTCGGTCGCTGCCGCCGCCAGATCGCGCGCCTCGTCCTCCGCCCGGCCATACAATACGATGGTGGCTATCCCACGCACCCGGTCCAGGAACCGAGCCTGCAGCCGCGCCAACGCAATAAACTGCTTCTTCGAAGCCGCCGCCGCCCCTATCCCAGCGGCCGCCATCGCCACCGGCACCAGCAGCCCGCAGCCGACCAGCACTCCTGCCGCCACCGGATCAGCCCACAGCGCCGCCACCGCGACAATCGCCGGCCCCACAACTGCCAGCTTCGAAGCTGGTATCCACCGCCCAAACAGCCCGTCCAGTGCTTCGACGCTATCGACCGCGATGCTCGCCAACTCGCCCGAGTGCTGCTCCCGTAGCAGCGCCGGCCCGGCCTGCAGCATCCGTGTAAACGCATCCGTCCGCAGTCGCCGCCGGCCCGCCGCGCCCGCCCGCATCGCTGCCTGCTCCGACAACCACATCAGCCCGGCGCGCACCACGGCCAGCACCCCGAACGCCACCAGCGGCTTGAGCGCCACCCCATGCCCAGCCAGGATCGACGACAACGCCCGCGCAATGCACCAAACCTGCGCAATCGCCACCGCGCCCATCGCCAGCCCGAGTGCCACTGCCGGCCGAGCCGCCCGCTGCCCCAGCTTTGTCTGCTCGCGCACCCACCTGCGTGATGCCGCTTTCGTCGAATCCTGCTCTGCCCGGGCCATGTGCGACAACTAAACCAAAGTTCCGTGTTCGCCACTCGCCAGCCGCTAAAACCTTAGCAACCGGGCCTTTCAATTCATCAGTTCCGTCCCCGGAACGTGGCCTTGTCGTCCGCGTCATCGCGAGCCCCACGGAGAGGGGCGTGGCGATCCAGGCCCGCCGCACGGAAATCACCCCAACTCCTTCACCGCCTCCATCACCGCCTTCGCGTGCCCCGGCACGCTCACCTTCCGCCACGCCTTCGCAACCTTCCCACTCTTATTGATCAGAAACGTGCTCCGCTCCATGCCCATGTACTTGCGGCCGTACATCACATCGACTTCTCCACCCAGGTCCCGTACGCCTCCGCCGCCTGCGTCCCGGCGTCCGACGCCAGCGGAAAGCTCAAGCCGTACTTCGCCGCGAATTTCTCCAGCGCTGGCATCTTGTCCTTGGAAACGCCGATTACCTCGACCCCGATGTTCTCGAACTGCGGCAACACCTCCTGAAACGCGCACGCCTCCTTCGTGCACCCCGGCGTATCCGCCTTCGGATAGAAGTCCAGCACGAACGGCCGCCCTCTCATCGCCTGCAAGCTGACCTTGCACCCACCTGTCGCCGGCATGTTGAAATCGGGCGCCAGGTCCCCCTCCTCAACACTCATGCCACCTCCCCAACAATACGCACAAAAGCCCCACGCACCGCCTTCGCCGTCCTCTCCATCCTCCCGCGCAATGCCACCGCGTCAGCCAGGCCCGTCGCCCGCAGCAGCGGCGTTCCTGCCGCTTCCGTCAGTTCTTTCGGAACAGACCGTCCCGCCGTAATCCGCAACATCCCCTGCACTGTCCGCCACAACCGGTCAGCCGCCACCAGCACCTCCGCATCCCGTGCATCCAGATACCCCGCCTCGGCCAACCGCCGCAGAGCCGACCGCGTCATCGTACCGCACACCCCCGGGTCTGCCCGGGCATGAAGAAGCTGGAGGACCTGCGCGATGAACTCCACCTCGACCTGCCCGCCCACCCTCAGTTTCACGTCCCATGGGCCAACCGGCGGCAAGTCCCGGGCCATCCGCCCGCGCATCGCCGCGGCATCGGCGCGCACCTGTTCGGCCGGTACCCGCGCCGCGATCGCCTCCCTAATCGCTCTTTCGACTTCCCGCCCGAACGCCTCCTCTCCCGCTACCACCCGGGCCCGAGTCAGGGCCATCCGCTCCCACGTCCACGCCGCCTCTGCGTGATACCGCCGGAACGCCGCCAGTGACACCGCCACCGGTCCCTTATTGCCTGACGGCCGCAGCCGCATATCCACGGCGTACATCTGCCCGTCCGCCCCAGGCGACGTCAGCGCCGCCACATACGCGTGTGCCAGCCGGATAAAATACTGGGGCGCCGGCAAGCTCCGCCCGCCCTGGGACTCCGCTGCGCCGTCCGGGTGATCATCAACCAGCATCAGGTCCAGATCCGACCCGGCCATCATCTCCCGGCCGCCGGCCTTCCCCAGAACCACCACGGCCATCCGTCCACCCTCCACCGCGCCGTGGCGTCGGGCGAAATCCGCCTCTACTGGTCCAAGCAGCGCAGCTAACGCAGCATCCGCTAGTGCTGTCCGGCGCAGCCCGGCCTCATCCGCGTCCAGCCAACCCTCCAGCGTCGCCGCCGAAATAGCAAAGTCTTCTTCCCGAACCGTCCGTCGCACAGATCGCGATCGCCTCTTCCAACAACCGCGCATCCCGCAGCCGGCTCGCCATCAGTTCCGCCGGATCCCCTGGCGCATCATCCGGCGACAGCAGTCCCTCCAGCGCCGCTGGATTTAGCGTCAAACGCTCCGCGAGGAACGGAGCCGCTCCCAGCAGTGCAGCGAGCCGCTCCAGCAGCGCTGGATTGTGTTCGAACAGGGACAGCAACTGCACACCGCTCGGCAGCCGCGACAGGAACGCATCGAACCGGCCGAACGCCCCATCCGGCTGCGGCTGCTGGCCGAGTGCAGTCAGCAGAACCGGCAAAACCCGCTCCAGTGACTCGCGCGCTCGGTCCGAGCGGAATGCCCGAATTCGCCCCGCCTGCCATCCCCGCACCGCCGCGATGATCCGACCGGGGTCGCTAAATCCCAGTTCCTTCAACACCTCCACCGTTCCCGGCGGAGCAGGGTCGTCGCCGCGAAAATCCAGATCCCCGGCAAAGGGCGCTTCTATTTGTTCTGTCGGGATGGCTTCGAAGACCGCCGCATACCGGCGCCGCACCCGCCCCAGATGCGCCGATAGCGCATCAGCAAATTCCTCCAACCCCGGGTAGCCCATGAACATGGCAAAGCGCCTGAGCTCCGCTCCCCGCTCCGGCAGCGCATAAACCTGGCGGTCCGCAACCATCTGCAGCCGATGCTCCACCTGGCGCAGGAAGCGGTACGCGTCGGCAAGTTCCTCCGCCGCCTCGGGGGGCAGGTGTCCCGCCTGCGACAGCACCGCCAGGGCCCCGAGCGTCGTCGGATCGCGAAGCCGTGGATCGCGCCCGCCCCATACCATCTGCAAGGTCTGCGCCAGGAACTCGATCTCCCGTATGCCACCCCGCCCGATCTTCACGTTGAACCCGGGGATGCCTTCCACAACGCCCCGATGCGCGTCGATCCGCCGCTTCAGAGCCGCGATATCCGCCACCGCCGCGAAATCGAGCCCACGCCGCCAGACGAACGGACGGATCGCTTCCAGAAACTCCGCGCCGGTGCGCAGATCGCCGGCCACAGGGCGCGCCTTGATCATCGCCGCCCGTTCCCAGTTCTGCCCCATACTCTCGTAGTAGGTGAACGCCGCAGGGAGACTGACCGCAGGAGGCGTTACCGCCGGATCGGGCCGCAGCCGCAGATCCGTGCGGAACACGTACCCTTCGGCGTCCCGCCGCTCCATCAACGTAACCAGGTCCCGCGCCAGCCGCGAGGTAAACCCGCGCAGCTCATCCACCTCGGTCCGCTGCGTATAGATCGGCGCCGCCGGGTCGTAGATCAGAACCAGGTCGATATCGCTGGAGTAATTGAGCTCCCGCGCCCCCAGTTTGCCCATCCCCAGCACCGCGAACCCGCTCCCCTCTACCGGACGCCCAGGATCGACCAATTTCACCTGCCCCGCCGCCTGCGTCGCGATCAGCAAGTGTGCCACCGCAAGCTCCAGGCTTGCCTCAGCCAGTTCGGTCATGACGCTGGTAAATCCTTCGAGCGGCCACATCCCCCCGATGTCCGCGAGGGCAGCGGTCAAACTCAACACCCGCTTCGCCCGCCGCATCGCAGCCGAGACTTCCTCCCGCCGCGCGCTCGGCGCCACCGCCCGCAACTGCGCGAGCGCGTCTCGCACTACCGCGTCAGGCCCCTCCTCGACCACGCGACCGAGCACCGCGGCTTCCCTCACCGCCAGATCGCTCAGAAAAGGGCTGTTTCCACCGATCGCCCGCACCATCGCGGCGACCTCCGGCCGCGCCAGATCAACAACCTCGGCAACCCGCTCGATCAGTCGCTCCGCCGCCGCCTGATCAGCCGGGGCGGGCCAGTCCTCCGGTGGGGGCAAACCAAACATTTACCGTTCTCATGGCGGAGTAGGGGCATCCCAGCACGGATTTCAACGATGCCCGACACCGCGGTTGATCCCCGCGATCGGGAGCCCTATCGTTCCGATATGGAAGCGCGCGTCCGCCTCCTGGAGGAGATCGCGGCTCGAACGCATCGCCGCCTGGACGAGCTCGCCACCGAAATCCGCGCGCTGCGATCCGAAATGCGGGCCGAAATCAAGTCGGAAACCGCCAGCCTCCGCGCTGAAATCCAAGCGGAGAGTGCCTCCCGGCGAGCGGAAATCGCCGAATTCCGCGCTATCCGAGCCGAACACCGCTCAGATTTCCACTGGCTCCTCGGCACCATGCTCGGCCTCTCCGGCGCAGGCTTCACCCTCATGGCTCACGGCTTCCACTGGCTCCGGTAACTCTTACCGCGGCCTCGCCCCGCAGGATTGGCCGCGCCTTCTCCTGCACCAGAAATAACCCGCCGTGCCCCTCCACATCCACATCCAACGCCCCGAGCGTCACTAACTGCCGGATCAACCCCCGCCAGAACTCCGCCGGGTGGTCCCGCCCCACCCCGAACGTCCGTAGCCGGTCATGGTGGTGCCGGATCACCGCCTCCGTCTTCTCCCCCCGCAGAACCGCCGTCACATGCTGCGCTCCGAACACCTGCCCCGTCCGGTACACCGCCGAGAGCACCTTCTGGGCCTCCACCGTCCCGTCCTGCGTCCGAGGCGGTGCCCGGCAGTTGTCGCAATGCCCGCACGGTCCGGCGAAATCCTCTCCGAAACACGCCAGCAGCTCCCGGGTCCGGCACCCCGCCGTCTCCGCCAGCGCGACCATCTGCTCGAGCCGCGTCCGCATTACCCGCTTCTGCGCTTCGGGGGCCGTTGACTGCGCCAGCCAGTGCCGCGCCTGCGCTACGTCCTGCCCGCCATACAGCAGCAGCACGTTGGAAGCCGCCCCATCCCGCCCGGCCCGACCGATCTGCTGGTACCAGGCTTCGGGACTACTCGGCATATCCAGATGCGCCACGAACCGCACATCGGGCCGGTCCACCCCCATCCCGAACGCAATGGTCGCCACCACAATCATCGGAGCACCGGCACGGAACCGTTCCAGTGCTGCCCGCTTGTGTGCCGGCTCCAGCCCGGCATGGAATGCCACAGCCTCCAATCCCCGTCGCTGCAATGAAGCTGCCACCCGCTCGGTTTTCGACCGGGTTCCGCAGTACACGATCCCACACCTGCCCCTCTGCGCCGCGAGAAACCCCCGCAACTGCGACGTTTCGCGTTCCTTCGCGGCCGCCGAGACGAACAGGTTGCGCCGATGGAAGCTTGCGAGGAACACCCGCGCCCCCTCCATCCGCAACGCCGTCAGAATATCCGCCCGCGTCCGAGGATCAGCCGTCGCGGTCAACGCCAACCGAGGCACCCCTGGAAACCGGTCCTTGAGACACGCCAACTCCCGGTATTCCGGCCGGAACTCGTGCCCCCACTGCGAGACGCAATGCGCCTCATCGACCGCAAGCAGCGCCAGCTTCACCCGCGCCAGCCGGTCCAGCATCCCGCCGCTCAGCAACCGCTCCGGGGACACATATAAAAGATCCAGCCCGCCCTCGATCAGTTCGCGGGTCACGCTCCGCGCCTCAGCAGGATCGAGCTCCGAGTGCAGCGCCCCGGCCGCCACCCCCAGCCCCCGCAGTGACGCGACCTGGTCCTCCATCAACGCAATCAGCGGAGAGATCACCACTGCCGTCCCCGCCCGGCACAACGCCGGAACCTGATAGCAGAGGCTCTTCCCACCCCCGGTCGGCATCAGCACAAGGGCATCACCACCCCCTACCACATGCGCAATCGCGTCACCTTGCAGTGGACGGAACTCAGATAACCCGAACACCCGCTGAAGAACGGCGTCCGGCTCCCGTGACGGCACGTCGAGCATCAAGCCCCGGAAAATCGCAGCATACGCATGTCCTTTGGATATCGGAACGACCTTACAATACTCGCGATCAGTCTTGAATCGAAGCGGATTCGCAAGCCTTGCCTGCTGCAACCGAGCCGGGTCAAATCCAACCGACGACACAGACGGAGGGAACGTGACCATCCAGGTCCCCACCATACAGCGCCCCGACAAATCACTCCTCGCCCGCCTCGCCGCAGTCGGTGCCGCCACTGCCGCCGGCGAACTGAGCCGCATGGGCATCCGCAATCCGCACATCTGCGGTCCAGTGGCCTGGACCCCTGGCAAAACCATCGCGGGCCCAGCGCTAACCTTGCAGTTCATGCCCATCCGTGAGGACCTCTACGGCGAAGCCGAGTTCACCGAGCCGGAAAAGCAGCTCCACCGCCACGTTCTCTATCAGGTGGATCCCGGCGACATCGTCGTCGTGGACGCCCGCGCGGACATGAGCAGCGGCGTCTTCGGCGAAATGATGCTGACCTATTTCGCCGGCCGGGGCGGCGCCGGGGTCATCATTGACGGCTGCATCCGCGACTACCCGCACGCCAAAAAACTCGGTATTGGCATGTGGCTGCGCGGCGTCACCCCCAACTTCCACACTCAGACCGGTATCTTCCCCTTCGCCGTCAACGTTCCCATCGCCTGCGGCAACGTCCTCGTGATCCCCGGGGACATCGTGATCGCCGATGATGACGGCGCGGTGGTCGTCCCCATCGACCTGGCTCACGACCTGCTCGATCGCGCCAGCCAGCACCATGAATGGGAGGACTTTTCCCGACTCCGCCTCTCCCAGGGCGGCGAGCTCCGCCGCTACTACCCGCTGTCGGAGGTTGCCATGGACGAATACCGCGAATGGCGCGAAAAGAATCCGGAGCAGTCCTGATCAAAGGGGAGATGCGTTCATGACCCTGGCGATCAACCGGCGGGGCTTTCTCGGCGCCACGGCTGCGGCGGGTCTCGCCGCTGCCCTGCCCGCCTCCGCCCAAGGTCAGGCTGGACCGATCGATACGGGCATCAACACCGGCATCTGGACCCCGGAATATATCGAACGCCTTGCAGGCACTGCCAGCTTCGATACCGCCGCCGAGTGCGCCAGGATTGTCCCGCTCGATTACAAAGGCCGCCTGACCTACTGGTACGCCGGTCCCACTCAGGCCTCCACTCAGATTGAACAACAGATCGATGCTCAGTTCTGGCAAGCCTTTGCCAAAACTTATCCGAACATCATGGTCGAGAAGCAGAACCTGGACTACAATGGTATGCTGAACAAGCTGCGCACCGCAGCGCTCGGCAATTCGGCACCAATGGTCGCAAAACTTCCGATTATGTGGGGCGTGGAGTTCGCCGCCAAAGAGCAGCTCCATCCGCTACGGCCCGAAGACGTCGGCTATCCAAGTACGGATTTCTGGCCCGCCGCCATGAAATCGGTCACTTGGCAAGCCAAGACCTACGGCGTTCCAACCAACAACGAAACCATGGGACTGATCTGGAATGCGGAGCTGTTCCGCCGGGCGGGCCTCAATCCCGAGGAACCACCCCCCACGTGGAGCGACCTGCGCGAATACTCCCGCCTGATCAAGGCAAAAACTCGAAAGAACGGCTATGGGATGGTGGCCAGGGTCAATGCCGGCAATACCCCGTTCCGCTACATGCCGCAGTGCTGGGCCTTTGGCGGCGGCGCGCTGGACGAGACCGCGACCCACCCGACTTACGATATGATTATGATCGATAATGCAGGCGCCATCGCGGCCCTGCAGCTCTCCTATGACATGTACGATGTAGATCACTCTGTGCCCTTTTCTGCCCTTACGAACACGCAAAACGAAAACGAGAACCCCTTCATCGCCGGCCAGCTCGCTATGATGATCGGCCATCCCCTGGAATACGCCGCTATTATCGAGATCGCGAACAAAGCCACCGGAGCGGACCGCAAAAGCGCCGACGCCGTAATCGCCAACACCCGCTATGGTCTGATCCCCGCCGGACCGGTCCGTCGTGCTGCCGTTTTCGGCGGTTCCAACATCCATATCTTCAACCCCGATGTCGTGGACGGAAGATTGGACATGAAGGCCGCACTCGCCTTCATCACCTTCTCCGCCGGCCCTGAATGGTCCACGAAACTGGCCTGGGACGGCTCCAACCCCGGCAATCTCCGCGGCTTTCGCACTATTTGGATGAAGCAGCGCCTGGAACTAATTAAATTCCTTAATGTCACCACCTCCATGCTGCCTTTCGGTGTCCCGTTCCCGGTCGTGCCGCAGTCCACACAAATCATGAACACCATTGTGCCGGATATGCTCCAGAACGCGCTCACCAGAAAAAAGACCGTCGCGGCCGCAGCCGCAGATGCCGCCCAGCAGATCAAAAACACGATGAAGGGACTCTGACCATCGCTGTCCGCTCTAATCTCGCGGCGGAGATAACGGCCCACCGCGCTGATTATATCTACGTTCTGCCCGCGATCGCCGTCATGCTACTGGTAATCGGCTATCCTATTTGTTATACGATCTACCTATCTTTCTTTGAGACCCCGCCGAGCCTGGCGATATCCCAGAATGTTTTCGTCGGCCTCGGCAACTATGCCCGCGTCCTCGCCAGCGACAGTTTCCACCAGACCACCGTCAACACCGCGATCTGGACCGTCTTCTCCACATTCTTCTCCTTCATTCTCGGTTTCGGAGCCGCCCTCGCGCTGAACCGTCAGTTTCGCGGCCGAGGCCTTGTGCGCGGACTACTGCTCATCCCCTACGTCATCAGCGCCGTCACCGCCTCCTACGTCTGGATCTGGGTTTACAACAGCGACTACGGGGTAATCGGCGCAATCGCTACTGCACTCGGCATATCCCACCAGCCAATCAATATCCTCGACAATACCACCACAGTCCTGCCCGCTCTGATTGTCGTTAACGTCTGGAAGGAATTTCCCTTTGCCATGATCATGATGCTCGCAGGCCTGCAAACGGTACCGGATCAGCTTCATCGCGCCGCGATGGTCGATGGCGCAGGCCCATGGGATTGCTTCTGGCACATTACTATGCCTCATGTAAAAATGGTAGCGACCGTTACTGTCCTGCTGACCCTGGTCGTCAATCTCAACAGCTTCATCATCCCGTATATCATGACTGGCGGTGGCCCCGCCGGCGCATCCGACATCTGGATCACCCAGGTGTACCAAATTGCTTTCGGCGAAATCCATTTCGGTATCGCCTCTGCCTATTCCGTTATCCTGTTCATCATCATGGCGGCGCTCGGCTATTTCTATATCCGCGCCCTCACCGCACGCGACGAACGCCACCCGCAATGAACTCTACCTACTCGATTACCGCTCCCGCCACCCCGCTGGCCCGCGCCAGCCGCACCCGCAAACCGGGGGCTTGGTCGATCACCGGGACGATCTTCCTGATCATGCTCGGTTTGTTCGCCATCCTCCCGATGATCTGGATGCTCCTCACGTCGGTAAAAACCCAGTTCGCCGCCCTGCAATTCCCGCCCGAATGGCTCCCGCACAACCCAACCCTCCGGAACTACGCAACCCTCCTCTCGCCCTCCAGCGACGTAGGTAGAGAGTTCCTCCGTTACATGCTCAACAGCCTTTACGTCTCCACCTGCACAACCATCCTCGGCGTGATCATTGCCGTCCCCGCCGCCTATGCCTTCTCTCGCTTCCGCTTCCCGGGCCGCCAGCTTTTGCTCTACTCGGTCCTGCTCCGTAACATGTTTCCCGGTGTCGTGCTGCTGATGCCACTGTTCATCCTGATGCGCTGGCTGCGCCTGGTGAACACCGAAACGTCGCTGATCCTAACTTACCTCACCTTTGGCCTGCCACTCTCAATCTGGCTGCTGAAAGGTTTCTATGATAACGTTCCCCCACAACTCGAACAGGCGGCTCGCATCGACGGTGCTTCACGATTCCAGGCCTTTATCCGCGTAGTAATGCCGCTATCCTCCCCCGGCATCATCGCCACCGCTATCTACGCCTTCATTGGAGCCTGGAATGAGTATGTTTATGCGCTCACCTTCCTGAACGACAAAAGCAAGCTCACCCTGCCGGTTGGCCTGCAGCGCTTCTTTACCGAATACTCCACTGATTGGCCCGGTCTAATGGCCGCCTCGTTCATCATGAGTGTTCCCGTGGTCGTCATGTTCCTCATCCTCCAGCGCTACTTCGTTCGTGCGCTGACTGAAGGCGCAATTAAATCGTAATGGCTGAAATCCTCCTCCGCGACGTCATCAAACGTTACGGCAGTTCCTGCGCGGTCAATCGCGTCACACTTAAAGTGAACAATGGCGAGTTCGTCGCTCTTGTCGGCCCGTCTGGCTGCGGCAAGACCACCACGCTCAACCTTATCGCGGGCTTGATCGAAATCACTGACGGCGAGATCTTTATCGGCGATCGCTTGGTCAACGATATAGATCCGAAAGACCGCGACGTCGCCATGGTCTTCCAAAACTACGCCCTTTATCCCAACAAAACCATCTACAAGAATCTCGCGTTCCCCTTGGTTATGCGCAAACTCCCCCGCGCCGAGATTGGCCGTAAGATCCGTGCTGCCGCCCGGCTCCTCGACATCGAGCACCTCCTCGAGCGCCGCCCCCGCGAGCTCTCCGGCGGTCAGCAGCAGCGCGTCGCCCTCGGCCGCGCTCTTGTCCGCGAACCGCAGGCCTTCCTCATGGACGAACCCCTCTCCAATCTCGACGCCAAGCTCCGCGTCCAGATGCGCGCCGAGCTCAAACGCTTCCAACAGGACCTCAACGCGACCGTTGTCTATGTCACGCACGATCAGATGGAGGCGATGACCATGGCCGACCGCATCGCTGTGATGTCCGGCGGCCTGCTCCAGCAATGCGATACGCCCGAAAATGTGTTCACTAACCCGGTCAATACCTTCGTCGCCGGCTTCGTCGGCAGCCCCGCAATGAACCTTCTTCCCGCATTCGTCCGCGGCACCGGGCTCGAAAGCAAGGATGGCTGGCGGTTGCCGCTCTCTGACGCGAACGCCAGACGAGCCATGCTCGCGCCCTCGGCCGAGGTCATTGTGGGCGCTCGGCACAGCGCTATCACGCTCCACTCCGAGGATACGCACCACACCATCCCTGGCCGCATCTACACCACAGAGCCCACCGGCGACCTCACCTACGCCCACGTCATGCTCGGCGCTTCCACCATCGTCGTTAGTATCCCACCCGAACGGCGCCTACAGCCCGATCAACCTGTCTGGATCGGCTTCGATCCCGGGAAACTCCATCTGTTCGACGCCAAAACTGGCCAGACCCTCCCATCCGCCTGAAACAGGGAACACTCTATGAAAATCACCAACGTCCGCACCGCGGTCATCCAGGGAAACTTCCCCTGGGTATTGGTGAAAATTGAAACCGATGCCGGTATCACTGGCCTGGGGGAGGCGTACTGGGGTGCCGGCGTCGCAGAGCTCGTCCACCGTGCCAAGCCCCTTATCCTTGGCCAGGACCCCACCAACATCAATAAGCTCGTTGAGATCATGATCCGCTGCTTGTCCGGCGAGGGTTCCCAGGCAGGCACCACCGTCACCGCCATCAGCGGCATTGAAATCGCTCTCTGGGATCTGCTCGGCCGCGCTCTCAAAACCCCCATCTCAACCTTCTTCGGCGGCCGCTTCCGCGACAAAATCCGTATCTACGCCGACTGCCACGCCGGCGAAACGCCCGATCCCACCGACTACGCCAAGAAAGCTCGCGACGTCGTTCGCGAAGGCTTCACCGCCATCAAGTTCGACCTCGACACGCGCAATCCCCACACCATCGATATCAGCGGCGACCCCCATCCGCGCCGCCAGTGGTTCGAGCCATTCAACCGCACCATCGGAGCTCAGGAAATGCGTTGGATGGTCGATGTGGTCCGCGCGGTCCGGGAAGCTGTCGGCCCCGAGATCATGGTCGCCATGGACGCCCATTGGAAATTCGGCGTCAACGACGCCATTAAGCTCGCCCAGGCCCTCGAACCCTATGACCTGCTTTGGCTTGAAGACCCGGTCCCACCCGAGAACATGGAAGCCCAGCGTCATGTCACCCACAGTACCCGCACCCCGATCTGCACCGGCGAAAACCTATATCGCAAGCATGGATACCGCGAGCTCATTGAAAAACAGGCCGCCCGCATCATCGCGCCCGATATTCCCAAAATGGGCGGCCTCGCCGAGGCCAAGAAAGTTGCCGAACACGCCGATCTCTACTACATCCCGATCGCCCCCCATAATGTCGCGAGCCCCATCGGCACCGTTGCCGGCGCCCATCTCTGCGCCGCGATAAACAACTTCCTCGTGATGGAATATCATGCGCACGACGTACCGTGGTGGGACGATCTGGCCCAAGGCGGCCCCGTTATCACCAACGGCTACATCCACCTGACTGATCAGCCCGGTCACGGCCTCACCCTCAACGAGAACGTCGCCCGCGCTCACCTCCGGCCCGGCTCATCCTTTTTCGGCGACAGTCCCTAAATCGTCCTTGCCATTGCGAAGGAGCCGCAGCAATTCCAGCCCGCTTCGGCGCTGCACGACCCTTGCGTCACCGCGCAGGACCTCGTACTTCGTCTCCTCGCCATCGCGCCAGAACTGGATGTCGAACGTCCGCCTTCCCAGCCGCAGATCGATCAGGCGCAAATCCGGCAGCCACTCTGGCAAATACGGGTCAACATATAATCTGCCTTCTGGCGCGTCGGGCTGAATCCCGAGCAACGTCTGGATTATCATGAAGGCACTCCCAGCCGCCCACGCTTGCGGCACATTCGCGCCCAGATATTGCACCGGAAACCCATCGCCACCACGCTGCACGCCTGAATAAAGCTCTGGCACCTGGTCTAGCAGAAAGTGGCTCGCCGCCTCCGTCAAATCCCGCACCAGCTGTGCCGCCTCCCTGAAGAACCCATATCGCTTGAAACCCTCCACGATCATGCCGTTGTCATGCGGCCATACCGATCCATTCTGATACGAATAAGGATTGAACGCTGGATGGTGCGCCGAAAGTGTCCGCAGCCCCCAGCCGGAGTTCATGTCCGTTTCAAGGAGCCGTGCCACTACCCGACCGGCCCGCTCCTCCGGCACGATGCCAGACCACAACAGATGCCCCGGATTCGATGCCACGGTCCAGACCGGACGCTTCTGCCCGTCCAGCATGTAAGCATAAAAACCGGTCTGTTCGTTCCAGAACACGTCGTTGAACTGATCATACAGCTTCGCCGCCTTAGCTCTTAACCTCCCCGTTCCCTCCGTGTCTCCCAATGCATCGTATACCTCCGCCATCCTCAGCCACGCGTCGTACACGTAACCCTGCAGCTCACATAACGCCTTCGGCCCCTTAACCGGTGTCCCATCATCATACACCATCGAATCCTGCGCATCTTTCCACGCCATGTTCTCATATCCGGCCGGGGAGCGCGTCTGGTATTCCTGGAAACCATCCCCGTCACGATCACCCCAGTCATCGATCCAGCGCAGCGCCGCCTCGGCGCGAGGCAACATGCGCTCGATCAGAGCATCATCCCCGGTCGCACGCCAGGCCGCATGCAGCACGATCAGATAAAGCATCGTGGCATCCGCCGTCCCGTAATACGGGGTGTGAGGAATAAGCTTGAAATGCGCGAGTTCACCATACCGCAGCTCATGCAGGATTTTGCCAGGCTCCGCGTCGCGATAATCGTCGCGCTCTGTCGCCTGCCACCGCCCCAGAACATCAATCGCACCGCGCGCGAACTCCGGATAAACCAGCATGTTCTGCAGCGAAACGATCAGCGAGTCCCGCCCGAATAATGCCACGAACCACGGCAGCCCGGCTGCCGGTACGAACACCATGTGGTCCGTCCCTTCGACCGGCAGCCGGAGAGCCGCCATATCCTCTATTGCTTGCGCATAAAACCGCGCGAAACCGTCATTCGACGTGTTCACTTTCAATACGCGCCGCCGCCATTCCGCAATTTCCTGCGTATGCCGCGATTCCCCGGCTTTATGCGTGCAGTCGCGCGGCGCTTGGTACCGCTTCTCTCCGTTGTCGAGGTTATACAATAGGCAACTGTGCCACTTATCGCCCGGCCCAAGTTGTACATCAAAACTCAGTCGACCGTTCGCATACAGCGCGCAGCCCGATTGACACTCGGCTCGCAAATGCACCGCCCGCACAAAATCCTGGTTTCGGTACTCCGTCCGCAACTCCTGCTCTGCATCAGACCACTTGCTGCTGATACGGCCGCGCCGTACGATGCGGTTATTCTTTACCTCGAAGATGTCCGCAAAGTCACAGCGATAAGAGATCTCGAGGTTGAACCGGACCGGCTTTGTCCCGTGATTCGTTATATTCAGATCTTCGTGCAGACCTCCGCCGATAAATCGGCTCAATACGAAACTCAGCGTATGCTCCGGGATCGGCCCATCCTGCGTCAAAAAATGCGGATTGGTCAAAAAAACCTGCGCGGCGTCATATGCAACCGCGGCGCCGTTCAACAGCTTCCATTTCTCCCCGTTGGCATACGCCTCCCAGTGGCTGATCAACCGCGTGTCAAAAAAATATAATCCGCGGTCGGACGGCCATTGTACTGATCCGTCCGGTTCCGTCACCAGTACCGTGTGCCCCTGGTGAATGGAGATCTGCGGTGGGCCGACTTGCACCTTGAATGACATTCGCCACTCCTTCAGCCCTCCAACCTGACCCGACCGCTGCGCCTTCGCAACCCGTTCGATGGGGCACTGCGCCAATTTCACGAATACACGCTCTCGCGCTTGGGTCATGGAGATGCTATTCCACCGCTTGCGTCCCCGTAGCTCAGCCGGATAGAGCACAGGATTCCTAATCCTGGGGTCGTGGGTTCGAATCCCGCCGGGGACGCCAGTTTCCGAATCCGTATGTCGCGTTGTCGCATGGGCGTATGTCACTGCCCGTTCCCGGAGCCGGGCTATCGCTGCGGTTGCAAGGGTTTCTGGCTCGCCTGCTTTCGGTATAGGCGGGTCATGTTCCCGGTATGCGGCACGACGGCCTCGCTCTCCGCGTCGCTGGCCCCATGCTCGGCTAGGCTGGCCGTGGGGCCCTTCCGCACCAGATCTTCGTGCAGCCCGCGAGGCAAATCAGGTAAGCGACGTTAAGACATTATCGCGGAAGGATTGTCGTGGCATCTCATGTGCAATGAGACAACGGCGGCACGGCAGTCAATTGAGTGGTAAAAGCCCGAAGCAGTGCCCACCCACTTGCAGGTAAATTATAACTTGACTGATCGCTGAGCGCATCGAAAGCCACTCCGCTATCGGATGCAGCTTGTAACAATTACGTAATCGGATCCAGGCATAGCGCACCGACAGGAATTGCTGTTCCTTGAAGGCCTCCTTGCTTACGGCCTCGCTGGACGAGCCCATAATGGGCCAAATACCGAACCTCCCCGCGGATTGTTTTCCCGACGTCGCGTAAGTAAGTCGCGAACGATCTCGAAGCTAAGCCCCGCCGCATCAGATGCCAGGAAAACGCCTCGCCCGACGGTTTCCGCCCCACGGAATCCCCTGCATGCTCTTTTCACGCTCCAGAGGATCATCGCGGCGCTCCTGCGTCACTGGCGTGGCAACCAGCCCGGGAGCGATGGCGTTTACGTTGATCCGACATTGAGCCACCTCACGCGACAAGCTGCGTACCAGCAAGTTAATTCCTGGCTTACCTGGCTTTGGAGATGGCGCTTAGTACTCGAGCCTTTTGAGTAGGTCATTGACCGAGCGGATGGAAATGCCGCCGAGATGGGCCTCCGCTGTGAGCGCCTTCTCAGCCATCCGGCGGGGTTCGAGAACGCTTGGGAAAATAGCTGCCCTTGCGTAGTTTCGGGATGGGCAGCTCGCCGGTGTCGACGCCGGTCGCCTGGGAGATCCCCCCGGTCGCAATCAAGAAATCCCGGCCGAGCGGCAGAGATCGCCGAGGGATCCGGTGCACCGCGGCAATCTGAAGGCAGCGCAGACGCTCGGGATGGCGCGCAGCACGCTCTATCGCAAGCGGAGCGGTACGGGATCGGGGCGGCACCGATTGAGAGGCTGGCATGGGAGTTGCTGCGGCGCAGCGAGCGTGATCGCACACCGACACCGACGTGAAGATTCTCCTGGCCGATTACGACGATGAGCGCGCCGAGGCGCTGCGGGCCTGCGGGCAGGCCCAGCGACGCTGCTCGCCGACGCGGTGGCGGCGCATCGGCCGGACGTGGTGTTCGCCTCCTCCGGGCCGGTGGGGCTTGTGGTCAGCGCGGAGTTCGATCCCCATTCAGACCAGCCCGCGCTGAAATCGACATCGGCGTGTATCGCCCCGGCGGCGGAGCGGCTTCATGGCTTGCTGGTGCGGCAAAGCGGCGGTGCGTTGCCCGGGTTCTGCCGCTGGGTTCGCGTGCCGATAGAGAACGGGCAACTTTACCGGCTGTCTTTCGCGGGAGATCTGCCTGATTCCGCGATGGTGCGGGCGCTGATGCCCGAGGGCGAGGAGCGGTTGGAGGTGGTGGACGCCGGACGCGGAACGCTGCGGGCGGCGGCGATCACGGGGCAGCTTGTCGCCGCCTTGTTTGTCGCACCGGAGGCGGCGCGGCTGCCGCGCGCGGAGATGATCGCCGCGCTGCTCGGCACGCCGGTGGCTGAGGCGGCACGCGCGGCGTTGCTCGCGGGTCGCGCCGACCAGGGCGCGGCCGAGGAGGGGCCGCGCATCTGCGCCTGCTTCGGCATCGGCCGCGCAGCGATCCGCCACGCGATCGTCACGCATGGGCTCGGCAGCGTGGCTGAGCTGGGCCGGTACCTGCGGGCAGGGACGAACTGCGGCTCCTGCATTCCCGAGCTTGAGGAGATTTTGCGCCATGTCCATGCGCCCGCGGCTTAGCGCGAATCCCCCTCTCCCCCGGCGTCTGCACGGGAGGAGAGGGAGGGGTGAGGGCGGTGCCCGTTTCCCGTTATTCCTCAACCTCGCCGGCAAGCTTGTCGTGCTGGTCGGCGGAGGCCAGGAGGCAGTGGCCAAGGCGACGCTGCTTGTACCGACCGGGGCGGAACTACGCGTTTTTGCCGCGCGGCCTTGCGCGGAACTGCTGGCTCTTGTCGAGACGACGTCTATCGCGCTGCATCAACGGGCACCCGCGATCGCAGACCTCCGTGGGGCGCGGCTCGCCATCGTGGCGCTCGAAGATGCGGGCGAGGCTGAAGTAGCCTGCGCGCTCGCGCGGGAGGTGGGGGTGCTGGTGAACGTGGTCGATCGGCCGGAGTTGTGCGACTTCATCATCCCAGCCTTCGTCGAGCGTACGCCCGTGACGATCGCGATCGGCACCGACGGCGCCGCGCCGGCGCTCTTGCGCGATCTGCGCGCGTGTGTGGAGACGGCAGTGTCGCCGGGCTACGGCGCGCTCGCCGCGCTGTGCGGAAAATGGCGGCCCGAGGTGTTGCATCGCCTTCCCGCACGCGAGATGCGAAGGCGATTCTGGAACGCGGTGATGGCCGGACCCGAGGTTGCGGCGGTGCTGGACGGGGACATCGACGGCGCGGCGAACCTGCTCCGCGCACGGTTGGACGCGGCGGCGCACGACATGCCGGAACGGCCGCACGGACGGGCGAGCCTGGTGGGCGCAGGGCCGGGCGATCCCGAACTGCTGACCTTGCGCGCGGTGCGCGCGATCAAGAGCGCCGACCTGATCCTCCACGATGCGCTGATCGACCCCGCGATCCTCGATCTCGCCCGGCGCGATGCGCGGCGGATCGACGTCGGCAAGCGATGCGGTCGGCACGCGATGCGCCAGGAGGCGATCAACCGTCTGATCGTGCAGCACGCCGCCGCGGGCGCGCATGTAGTGCGGCTGAAGGGCGGGGATCCATTCATTTTCGGCCGGGGCGGGGAAGAGCTGGACGAGCTGCGCGCGGCGGGGATCAAAGTCGAGGTGATTCCCGGCATCACCGCCGCCTGCGCCGCTGCCGCGCGGCTCGGCATCCCGCTCACCCATCGCGACACCGCGCGCACGGTGCATTTCGTCACTGGCCACAGCAGCGACGGGCTCGTGCCGGAGCTAGAGAGGCGGACGCTGGCCTCGGGCGAGGGCACCATCGCGGCCTACATGGCGGGCCGCACGATCGATCACGGGGCCGCGCGGCTGATCGCGGCGGGACTGCCCGGATCGACGCCGGCAGTCGCGGTAGAGAACGCGAGCCGACCGGGCGAGCGGCGGCTCTATGGGACGCTTGCCGAGCTGCCAGCTGATTTGGCGCAAGCGGGATTCGAGGGGCCGACGCTTGTGTTGATCGGAAGGGTCGTGGGCCTTGCCCAAGCGGTGGCGCAGGAGCAGAGGCGAGCAGCGTGATCACCGAAGACCAGAAACGGATCGCCGCCTTCGTCGCCACGCTTGGGCGCGGGCCCGGCCGCTCTCGCGCGTTGACGCGCGTGGAGGCACGTGAGGCCCTGGCGTTGATCCTGGCCGGCCGCGCCGACCCGCATCAGGTGGGCGCATTCCTGATGCTGCTGCGCTACCGGGGCGAGGACGCAGAGGAAATCGCCGGACTGGTGGACGCCGCGCGGGCGGAGGCGGGGATCGACACGGTGCCGCCCTGGGCGGATCTCGACTGGCCCTCCTACGGCGCCGGCCGCACCCGCGGCGCGCCTTGGTTCCTGCTCGCGGCGCTGTCGCTGGCCGCGAGCGGGGTGCGGGTACTGATGCACGGCACGAACCAATTCACCTCCGGGATTCCGGTGGCGGAGGGGCTTGCTGCGCTTGGGACCGAGCCTGCGGCCTCGCTTGCGGAAGCGCGGGCGCAGATTTCGGCCCGCAATTTCGCCTATCTGCCGCTTGCGGTACTGTCGCCGCGGCTTTCTGAGCTACTGATGCTGCGCAGGTTGCTCGGCCTGCGCTCCCCGCTCAACACGGCAGCGCGACTGCTCAATCCGGCGAACGCGCCATGCGGAGTCGATGGCGTGTTCCACCCTCCCTATGTCGACGTGCACCTCGGCGCGGCGCACGCGATGGGTCGAGAGCGGCTGCTCGTGCTGAAGGGCGGAGGCGGGGAGGCGGAGAGAAAGCCATTCAAGCCGGTAACGGCGCAGCTCTATTGGGGCGGGACGGCGACGGAGATTGTGTTCCCGGCGACGGGCGAGGCGGGCGATGAGGAAGATACGGACGAAACCGTGAGGCTGTTCGCCGCGGTGTGGCGCCGAGAGGCCCACCGCCGTCGCGCCGAGGCCACCGTGAAGGCGACGCTAGCGGCCGCGCTGGTGGCGCTGGCAGGCCGCGATCTTGCCGGCGCCGAATCGGAAGCATCGCGGTTGTGGGATAAGCGCGCTCAGTGCGACGGTTGACGCAGACGCCCAGCCGGCCTTCGGCGTGCGGCATATACTTTCTAAAGACAGCGTGATACCAGCGGTGGTGGAACCTGATTCTTTTCATCGCGGCACCGTCATACCCGCCCCCGCGTACGCGGGGATGGCCCGAGCACCCACGACTTTTCTTCGGGCTGCAAGCAAAGGCGTGGGTGGGCCTGGCCAAGCCCCAGAAGCATCAGGAGATGCGGTCCGGTCTTCCTTTTCGGGGAGGCGCCGCGGCATGACTATTCCTGGAATGCTCACGTCCCCATGACACTGCCGGCGCGCTGACGCTGAAGAGGCGGGCCATTGGCGCCGTGCTTCGCTGACGCACCGTGCGGCCCCCTTGCGCAGTTCCGCCGCACAGTTGCTCGGCATGTCACTGTGGCGGACCGAGATCGCCCACTCACCTCTGGACGTGGTCGCCTGGCACGGCAACTACGCGCCCTTTAAGATCGCTGGATCGTGGCTGAGAACACCTTCCGCCCGCCTGGGTACCACATGAACGTCTGAGCGAGTTCATGGGTCTTATCTACGGGGTCTACGATGCCAAGCCGGGCGGCTTCAGCCTGCACAAAACTATGCTGCCGCACGGGCCGGATGCGGCGGCTTTCGACGGGGCAAGCAACACCGAGCTGAAGCCGTACAAGCAGGAAGGCACCATGGCCTTCATGTTCGAGACGCGCTTTATGCAACGAGTAACCACCTACGCCGCCGACCTGCCGCAGCTCCAGCGGGACTACGGCGACTACGGCCAGCCGCTGCGGCGGCATTTCGACCCCGGCCGGTGCGAATGGTGAGCCGCGCCATGCGCCGACGGACGAGATGCACGACCCGGCCCTCAGGAGCTGGGTGGCCTCGGCCAACGGCCACCCGGACTTCCCCATCCAAAACCTCTCGCTCGGCGGTAAGCGGGTTCGTTCTTCGGCCCATAGGTGACGTTTGCCGGTGCCCGCATAGGATCCGATTATGGCCGAAACCGGCACGGCCGCTTTGGAGTGGCCAGCCGCACCAAGTAGACGTTCGTTCATGGAGACTACGACCGGTGTCTGAAGGCGGTAGTGAATGGCTGGCGCCGGCACCCGCCAGCCCAAGCAAGGCCCCGCATGACGCGGCGAGACCAATCCGCCATTCTTCCCGCACGCCAGCACTCAGGAGGACGGCCAGTGAAGCAACCGAACAGGATCAAGGCCGCCATGCGCGCTGGCCGCAAGGCGTGTGGCTACGGCCTTACCTTTCCCTCTCCATGGGTGATCGAAATCCTGGGGAAGCTCGACTTTGACTACGTCTTCATCGACGGTGAGCATGGGCCTTTCGATCTGGAGCGGCTCGAGGACCTGTGCCGGACGGCCGACCGATATAACCTGACGACCTTCGCCCGGGTGCCCGACATCACCTCATCAACCATCCTCCGCTATCTCGACCGCGGAGTCATGGGCATCCTAGGCCCGCACATTGCCACCGAGACGGACGCCCGCCGGTTGGTGCGGGCGTGTTATTTCGGCCCGCTGGGTGAACGTTCATTCGGCGGCAACCGCGGCACCGACTACAATGCCGGCATCCCTGACAAGGCGGCGTACTACCGCGAGGCGAACGAACAGATGCTCGTTTGCGCGCTGCTGGAAGACGCCGCCGTGCTAAAGAACCTTGACGCCATTCTGGCGGTGCCAGGCATCGATCTTTACAGCATCGGGCCGAATGACTTCGCGCAGAGCATGGGTCATCCCGGCGAGCTGGACCATCCGGAAGTCGTGAAGGCGAAGCAGGAGATCACGGGGCGCATCCACCAGGCGGGACGCAGGATGCAAGCGGACGTGATGAAGTCAGCAGGGGTCAGCGACATGCTGCTTGAGGGCGGGCGCCGTATTTTGGAAACGTAACTTACAAAAAGGGTTTGCGTTCCCCTCCGTCGCCTGGTTGGCGCAGGACGCGCAAAGTTCTAGGCGGCTGCTGCGGTCTCGGTGTGGAGCATATGCGCGCCGCAGCAACGGTGCGCGACCAGTGCGGCTGGTCAAAGATTCCAGACCGAGACGTGCTCTGACGCTCGCGTCGGCTGCTAAATGACCATCGTCGAAACTCGAGTCCGCTTTCGGGAACGTTGAGTGGCCGGCACGGGCGCGAAGCGTCATCGGATCGAGTTGGTTTTTCGGGGTAATCGCAGGAAGAACGGGGGGTCCCATTCGTCCGGGTGGTTTCGCTCCTTTGGAGGTGAGGGAGGGTCAGGTCAGTCGCCTGATAGGAGTGAGCCAAGGCCGCATCCCCTCCGTCTTGGTTTGTATCCAGGGGCTTGTCCATGGCGAGCTCAGACGTCCAAGGATCGAACAGCCCTTGCAGCGATCCTCATTCCGACATCACGGGCCGGTTGCGACGCGATGCAGAGGGCGAAGTCGGTCAGCGATTTCGTTCGGGGCTGCTCGAAGGGAGCACATCATTGCGCGATCGGCTTCTTGCTCGCTATGTGCTAGCTACTTTCCGGCGCAAAATACCTGGTGATTTTGGGCTAACGGCGCCTCTTTGACGTCCCGCAAGCTGCATGGGCGTACAGAATCAACGGCGACATGAAAGAATCGAAAAAGCATAAAAAACGCAACTATCGAATCAGTGCTTCTGCTAGGCGCGACGCGGCGACGAGATGCGAACCTCGCAGCTGATCGATGGCGAGTGCATCTCACCGCGGAGGCAAGCGAGGTGATTAAGACCAGGCGCCTGCAGCGCAGCTTCGGCGATGGATTGATTGCCGCAGAGGTCGAGGATCTATATGAAACCTGGATGAAGCACGTCGATGCGGCGCTGGAAGACGAAGCAATCGTCTCGACGGTCTACCACGCCCTGTCACAGCGTCACCCCAATAGTTGCCGGCGTGGCCGCCAGGGTTTTCCAGCCGAGGTAGTCGTCCGGTTGCTGATCCTGAAACACCTGCGCAACTGGAGCTATGAGGAGCTGGAGCGTGAAGTCCGCGCCAATCTGGTGTACCGCGATTTCACGCGCGTCGGTGGCGGCAAGATGCCGGATGCTAAGACGATGGGCCGCTGGGGCGTGGCGCTGGGGCCGGCGGTCGTCGCGCAGATCCACCAACGAATTATCCAAATCGCTCACGCCAAAGATGTTGTGCAGGGGCGAAGAATGCGCGTTGATACCACGGTGGTTGAAAGCAATATCCACTACCCCACCGACAGCAGCCTGTTGGGTGACGGGGTCCGCGTACTGACCCGCACCATGAAGAAGATCAGTCGGCTGACGGGCGCGGTCGGCGCCAAGCTGCGCGACCGGAGCCGGAGCGCAAAGTTGCGGATGCTGGAGATTGCTCGGGCTGCACGCGGCAAAGTGCCACCGAGTTGGGACAACCTGAAGCAGGCCTACGGCAAATTGCTGGATGTGGCCGGTCGGGTGGTGGGACAGGCGAAGCGCTTCTCCACGGAGATCGGCGAGGGCGTAAAGCGGTGCAAAGGGATGGTTCAGCAAGCCATGCTGGAAGGTCAGCGCCAGGCGCTGGACGCGATGGTGCCGCGGCTGCAGCAGGTCATGCGCCAGACCAAGGCGCGTATCCTCCTGGGTGACACCCGGAGCGAAAACAAAATCGTCAGCTTGTTCGAGCCTTCGACCGAGGTGATCCGCAAAGGCAAGGCCAGCAAACCTACCGAGTTTGGCAAGCTGGTGAAACTACAGGAAGCGGAGAATCAGATCGTCATCGACTATGAGGTCTATGCTCAGCGACCCAATGATGCAGATCTGCTAATCCCTGCTATCGCCGCCCACCAGGCGAAGCTGGGACGCATACCGAGGCTAGTCGCCGCCGATGCCGGCTTTTATTCCACCGAGAACGAGATCGCAGCGCACGCCAGAGGTGTCAAACGGGTCTGCATTCCCAATCGCTCCAACAAGAGCCGTAAACGTGAGCAGAAGAAGCGCTGGTTCCGCAACGGGCAGCGATGGCGCACCGGGTGCGAGGGGCGCATCAGCGTGAGCAAGCGACGGCACGGCCTGAACCGTTGTCGATATCGCGGTGATGACGGGATGAAGCGCTGGGTCGGCCTCGGGGTAATTGCCGACAATTTGATCAATATCGGCCACGCGATCGGCAGGCAGCAGGTCTGATCGGCCTCTGACGCCATAAGACTGCAGCACCTTGCGGTGACCTGTCGAGCTGTTCCGGGCAGACCCCAACGTTCTCGTTCAAGCCGCACCGCCCTTCCACCGGGACAGCGAATTTTGCGCCGGAAAGTAGCTAGCCTGTCTTATTCATCGCATAGCAGGGATTCGTCGGCGGGTGTCGCGTAAGGTGGTGATTGTGACTTACGAATTGGGTGCCTGACGCCATCCGAATCGCAATCTCACCGGTGCCACACCCGCCATGCACGAGGATACGACCGAGCCGTTCGCATTGCCAGCCGTTGCAGGCAAGAAAGTCACCGCGGCATTCGATGGCGGACGGATCACGTCAGATGGCGGCGTCATCTTGCTGGCGCGGGCGGAACGACGTCTGGGCATCTGTAATCGACTGGCGGCGGAGATTGCCGATCATCGCGATCCAGGCCGGATCGTGCATCAGCTGAGTGACATCCTGCGTGCGCGCATTCTGGCGATCGCCTGCGGCTACGAGGACGCCGACGACCTCGATCACCTGCGCCGCGACCCGGCCTTCAAACTGGCTTGCGGCAAGCTGCCCGCCAGCGGCCGCGATTTGTGCTCGCAGCCGACCATGTCGCGGTGGGAGAACGCCCCCAGCCTGCGCGAGATCATCCGAATGATGCGGGCGATGATTGGCCTCTACTGCGCCAGCTATGCAGTGCCGCCAGAGGCGGTCACGCTTGATATCGACGACACCGTGGACGTGGTGCATGGATATCAGCAGTCTGTCGTTGTTCAATGCCCATTACAACGAGCGCTGCTTTCTACCGATCCATATCTATGACACTGCCACGGCGCGGCCGGTGGCGGTGCTGCTGCGGCCCGGCAAAACCCCATCGGGGAAGGAAGTCCGCCGTCACCTGCGGCGCCTGCTGCGCGAGATCAGACGGCATTGGCCGAACACGCGCATCACCATCCGCGGTGACAGCCATTACGGCCGACCAGAGGTGATGGACTGGTGCGAAGCGGAGGGTATTCGCTACGTCTTCGGCCTGTCCGGCAACGACGTGCTGCACCGCCTGGTCGAGCCGGCAGCTCGACGACGTTCGTGTCCGTCGCGCCGAAGCCGATTCCCCGCTGCTGCGGCGCTACACCGAAACACAGTATCGGGCCAAATCCTGGTCGCGTTCGCGTCGTATCGCGGCCCGCATCGAGGCGTCCACTCTCGGCCTCGACATCCGCTTCGTGGTCAGCAACATCACCACGGGCAGCGCTGAGTGGCTGTATGATACGCTTTATTATGAGCGCGGCCAGGCGGAAAACCTGATCAAACTTCACAAGAGCCAACTTGCCTCCGACCGCACCTCATGTCGGGCACCGCTTGCCAATCAGATGCGGCTCATCCTTCACACCGCAGCTTATTGGCTGTTACTCAACGTGCGCGACGGCATCCCCAAGGCACACGCGCTGACCACCGCCGAGTTCACCACCATTCGGCTGCGGCTGATGAAGGTCGCTGCACGGGTAATCGAGACCGCTTCCCGTGTGCGCGTCGCTTTCGCTGCCTCCTGCCCTGAGGCAGCATTGTTCCGCGACCTCGCCCACAGCTTGGTGCCGGCCGCTCCATAGACCGCGGGGCAGGCGCCCCGTCGAACCCGTTTCCCATCAACCCCAACCAACAATCCGGTCCGATCGCGATGAAACAGGCGCAACGGCCGAGGCTGCCCGAATTCGCGGCGGTGCGACTCAGCCATTTTTCACAGCGCTTGGTGAATAGGAGCGGCTAGGCACGGGTGCCGGCGAAACTATTCGCCCGTATGTTGCTGAAATAATTGGGCGGACCCGACACGACTCGAACGTGCGACCTTCGCCTTCGGAGGGCAGTTCCTGAGCCTTGAAGCTGCTTGCTACCGTTTGTCCGACTCTGAATCGACGCTTCGAAGTTCCAGTTTTTCCATTGACGACCATTGCCCTTGTTTGATACGACTTGCGTATAGTTGCTTGCTATGTGCTTGCTAGCAAGCAAACCGCATTAGAAATAAGGGCGACGACATGGAGCGAAAGCGGATCGGGTTGCGAGAGGCGCGGACGCTGCGACCGGGCGAGCAGGTGTGGGATGTCGCCGTCCCGGGGTTTCATGCCCGCAGGCAGAAGGGCACGGCGGTCACCTACGTGTTGTTCTACCGCACCCCCGAGGGCCGCCAGCGCTGGCACACCATCGGGCGGCATGGAGCGCCTTGGACGCCGGATATGGCCCGCGACGAAGCCCTCAGGCTGCTGGGCGAGGCGGTGAAAGGTGCCGATCCCGCAGCCGAGAAGCAGGCTAGGCGAACAGCGGCCACGGTATCGGAGCTACTTGATGCGTACTGGGAGGATGCCGAAGCCGGCAACCTGCTGACCCGCCGCCGCACCCCGAAAAAGGCCAGCACCTTGCTCTCAGATAAGGGGCGCATCGAGAAGCACATCCGGCCTCTTCTCGGGCAGAAGAAGGTGAAGGCGGTCACTCGCGAGGACATCGAAGCTTTCATGCGCGCGGTCGCAGAGGGGAGGACAGCGGCGCGGATCAAAACCGGGCGCAAGCGTGGGTTATCAAATGTCCGCGGTGGCAGTGGAACCGCGAGCCGCACGGCGGGGCTGCTGGGGGCGATCTTCTCCTATGCCATGCGCCACCGCATGCGCCCCGACAATCCGGTGCATGGCGTCGTACGTCCGGCGGATGGGCAGCGCGAACGGCGGCTCAGTGACGACGAATATGCGGTACTCGGCGCGGCGCTGCGCAAGGCCGAGACGCAGGACTTCTGGCCCGCCGCCGTGGCATGCACGCGCTTTCTGGCGCTGACCGGCTGGCGCAGCGGCGAGGCGCTGGCGCTGCAATGGAAGGATGTCGATCTCGGCCGCCGTACGGCGAGCTTGACCGATACAAAAACCGGCAAGAGTATGCGGCCGTTGTCGCATGCGGCCTGCGACCTGCTCCGCGGCATGGGCCGGCTTCGCGATTCCGATCTGGTTTTCCCGCCCACCCGCGGTGAGGGCACCATGAGCGGCTTTCGGACACTCTGGGATCGGATAACGAAGCTGGGCGAGTTGCCACTGGATATAACACCCCATGTGCTCCGGCATAGTTTCGCATCGCTCGCAGCAGATCTCGGATACTCCGAGCCGACCATTGCAGCACTGGTGGGGCATAAAGGGCACACGATCACCTCGCGCTACGTGCATTCTGCCGACACCGTGTTGCTCGCAGCGGCCGATGCAGTAGCCCGGCGCACAGCTCGAGCTGATGGGCGAAGCGCAGCCAGCGGGTGGCGTCGTGGCTTTGCGCGTGGCGGGATGACAAAAAACGCGGCGAATTCGAGAAGACGTTACGCCTGCTCGTGGCACAGGCCGGAAGGCCCGCGACAACACCGTCCTGCTCGCGGGCCGCGGGCGCCGAACCCGACCGCGCATTGGATTGGAGAGGTGACCAACCCCAGCCGTGGTTCCGTTACGTGTGTCATCGTCCCTGTCCGATAAGCAAGCTAAACGTGGGTGAAATAAGAACCCTGAACATTCCACATTGGGTCCCTCCCCCGATCACGTCATTGGCGCAACAGCTTTACGCGGAAGCGATCGTACGTCCGATGGACGACTACGCGGACGCCCTTCGCAAGTTCGCAACTGACGAGCGAATGAAGGGGGTGTGGAAGGAAATCTACGGCAGGCAAGGAGGCAAGCAGCGAAGGGGCGGATACGTGAATGCCGCGGTTGCGGCGAGGGTCCGCGCGAATTCGCATTATCAGGCGGTCGAGCGTTTATCGTCCGAGCTGCCCGCCAGGGACCGTCTCCAGGACCAAGCCGCAGCCCTCCTGTTCCTCGCAGTAACCAGCAATGCGCTTTGGGATCGTCGCCTCAATATTGGTCCACGGACCCGGACGCGCGCGGAAATCGACCAGGAGATAGCGAAACGCGACGAACTCGCCGCATCACTCGAAGCCTCCGCCGAAAGTTGCCAAAAGCTTGGAGAGTGGCATGCCGCCATCAAGCTTCACGAAATAGCCGCAAAAATCCGGAAGACCACTGAGGCGTTGCATCCTGACGCCCGCGATCCCTGGATAGGTACAGCGCAAGAGCGAACGAGTCGGCGACGATTGGGTGCGCGGATTTATCATAGACGCGACGCAGGCATGTGTCGCTTTATTCAATAAGAAGATGCCAGGAACAGTTGCGACACTGACCAACATCGCGTTTAACCGGAATGACGTCACAAGGGGCAAGATACAGGGCGTCGTGAGATCTCCCGTGACCTAAGGTCGCGAAAACCGCCTCGTAGGTCACGGCATGGCCAAGCTTCGCACCATGCCAACAATGGACGGCCATCGCAACTCGATAGATGGCAAACGATGGCAACCATACCCACCGACCCAGATACCCTCCTCCGGCGTCGCCTGACCGCTGACGCACTGACCGAAGCCGGATTCCCTACGGCTGAAACAACTCTCGCCACCAAAGCCACACGGGGTGGCGGCCCTCCTTATCGGGTTTACGGGAGGATACCGCTGTATCGCTGGGGTGATGCGCTGGCTTGGGCAAAGGGCCGGCTGAGCGACCCGCGCCGTAGCACCTCCGAAGCCGACGCCCAGCAGACCACCGCCTGAACCCGTGACCAACCCCGCCAACAGGGCGCGCGGAGGTCACGAGCTAGGGTCGAAGCCTTTCCAGCGGCGTTCCCTATCTAGCGAGCCCATGACCGGTTGGCCAGCCCAGAGAGGCCGCCGTGCCCGCAATCCTTCCCTCAGCCGGTCACACCGTTACATGCAATGCCCACGAGCCGGCGGGATGCGAACCGGCCCCGGAGGCCGAGCAGGAACGGGCTGCCGTCGTCCAAGCTCCTCGGGTTCCGCGACCCCGAAGCGCGGGCCCGCTGGAGCGCGGCGCCGACCTGCCGGCCGATCTGCTCGGGCAGTTGCGCGAGATTCTGCGGCACTGGCTCTCCGATGCTGCGCTTCGCGTGTACGCGCCTGGGGGGTGGGCGTGAGCTGCCGGAGCCGGCCATGAGCGCCGCCCAAAAAGTGAATCCCGAGCTCCTCCCCGACCGCAGTCGGCAAGACGACCCGAACCGGCCATTACTTTTCTGCCGAGCGGACTCGTCGCTCTACGTGAATTTGGCGACCCTGCCGCAGAAGGCTGGCGTTCCCGCCAGCATGCTGCCGTTGCTGGTGGTGAAGGAGTTCGGCGACAACGCTTTGGATGCCTGCGACGCCGCTGGCCGCCCTGGTGCCGTCGATATCAGCGTCGATTCCGGGAACCTGATCGTCACCGACCAAGGCACTGGAATCGCCGACGCCACGCCGGAGCGGATCGCCGGTTTGTTCTGCGTCGCCCGCCCGATGGTTAGTACCAAGCTGCTGCGCCGCCCCACCAGGGGGTGTGTCGGCAACGGGTTGAGAGCCTGCCTCGGCTATCTGACTGCGACCCGCGGCAGGTTGATCGTCGAAACGGGCACTCTCCGGGTGGAACTGGTGCCAGAGATCGACGGCAGCAGCCGCATCGTTCGCAGCAGTACCGATCGAGCCTCGGCAGGGGCTGCGCCTGACCGCAATCGCTGGCGATGCGCCGTTCGCCACGGAACATCTGTCCTGGGCAGAGGACGCCGTCGAGCTGGCGCGGCAATCGGGCGCCCCTGCATTCACTGACGACCCCTCGGCACACTGGCTCGACCTCGATTACTTCCGGGTGGCGCTACGCGCCGCAGTCGGCAACGTCTCAGTCCGGCGATTCCTCAACGATCTCGCTGGCTGCAAGGGCAGCCTCCTGCAGAGCAAGATCGCCGCCAAGTTCCTCCGTCGCTCTGCTGTCAGTCTGGACGAAGCCGAGGCCGCTGAGTTGCTGGCCGCTGCCCAAGCCGCGACTGAGCCACCGAAGCCCGAGAAGCTGTGTCCGCTGGGCAAAGATGCGGTGGTTTCGGGCGGCTACGGCACCGCAAAGGGCATGTTCACCGAAGGCATACACGAGCCGCGCGCCAAAATCCCGTTCCTGGTCGAGTGCTGGGCGGACGCTTTCCTATCGGATGCGGAGGCCGGGGGACAGCCCGTTCTCTTCATGAACCGTGCTCGGGCCATAGCTCCATGCACCTGCAACGCCTGGCATGGACGGCTCGAGGTGTCGGTCAGCGGCATTAGGGTATTCGTGCCAGTGCCGGCTGGACCGCACTACGACATCACGGTCGCGATCACCTCACCGATGTTCCGGTTGATCAGTGATGGCAAGGGGCCTGACTGTAGCCCATTCCGTGCTGCGCTCATCGAGGCGATTGGCAAAGCGACGAAACAGGCCGGCCGCGACATCGCCGAGGCGATGAGCGCGCAGCAGAGGCAAGCGGCAGCGCGTCGCCAACAGCGGCAGCGTGAAGAAACACAGCAACTACAGATCGCCAACCGTGCAGCGCGCCAAGAGCGGCGCGCGCAGATCGAGGCGCAGAAGGCAGAACGGAGGGCGCGGCCGTCGATCCGCGATGTGGTAGTGAAATTACTGCCCGACGCCCTCAAGATCGAGGAAGCATCGGGGCTGCTGTTCAACACCCGCCGGCTGGTCTACCGCATCCGCGACCAGGTACGGCAGCGCACTGGCCAGGTGCTCGAGCAAAACTACTTCGACAAATTGCTCACCGAGATCGAGGCCGAGCGGGGTGATTTATCGCCGCTGCTCATTCGCGAGGCCCGCGGCTATTTCTCCATCCCGCACGACGGCAGAGACACGCCGCTCGGCACGTTGACCGTGCGGGAATTCCAGCGCCCGCCATGGCGCTTCAACAAGATCGTCGCGATCGAAAAGAACGATCTCCGGCTGATGCTGAAACAGGCTGGCTGGGACAAACGTCACGACGCCGTCTTGATGAGCGCAGTGGGGTTCAACACCCGGGCAGCACGTGACCTGATCGCCGAGATGAACGAGCCGCTTAGAGTTTACTCGGTCCACGATGCCGACGGCCCGGGCACGGTGATCCAACACACTTTGCAGCACGCTACATTGGCGCGGGCTGCGCGTAAGATCGAGGTCATCGACCTGGGATTGCAACCCTGGGAAGGATTGGCGCTCGCCCTCGCCGTCGAGAAGGTGCCGATCCGGTACGCCAAGAATGGCGAGCCGATACGCCGGCCAGTGGGCGCTTATATACGCGAGCGCACTGACCGCGCGCCCACCGGCGAGACCTGGGAAGAATGGCTGCAGCACAGCCGCGTCGAATTGAATGCTTTCACCAGCGCCGAACTGATCGACTGGCTCGACAACAAGATGGCGGAGCTGGGCGACGGCAAGCTGATCCCGCCCGATAACATCCTGCAAGACGAATTCGGTGAGCGGGTGCGTGGACGGGCGCAGGAAGCCGTAGCGGCGGCGATCGAGCGGCGCCTCAATGACGAGATCACCACTATCGAAGCGGCGAAGGCCGCAGCCGCGCGGCTGCAACGGGAGGAGATGGCCCGCGCCACGGCGCCTCTGCGGGAGCTGCTGACGTTGGTGGAGGCGCCGTTCCGGGAAACGATCGCACTCCTGGAAGCACCGTTCGACATGGAGGCCGGGGGAGCGCGAGCGGCAGCCGAGGCTATCGACCAAGTCGCGAGGACGGAGCGGATAATCGAGCAGATCACGCCCGACGATCTAAGAGCGGAGATCGACGAAATCTTTTCCAAAAAGCCGACGCTACCCTGGTCCGACGTGCTGCACGACATCGCCGATGAAACCGACGCGCTGCACGACATCGCCGATAAAACCGACGCGCTGCACGACATCGCCGATAAAACCGACGCGCTGCCCGACGAGGACGAGGACCAGGACGGGGAGGTGGCATGATGGGCAACGCTCCGCCCCCGAACGGCCCAATGAACGGGCACAGCGCCGCCGCCAGTCTGGCATTCGGAGCGCTGTGCTTCCTCTGGAACAAACCGCGGCTGGCCGAGCTCAACGGCAAGGAAGCCGCGGCAGTCCGGGTCAGGGCGGAGCCCCAGGGGGGCGGGCCTAAGCAGCTCTGGACCCAGCCGCGGCTTATCTGGCAAAAAGTGAATCCCGAGCTCCTCCCCGACCGCAGTCGGCAAGACGACCCGAACCGGCCATTACTTTTCTGCCGAGCGGACTCGTCGCTCTACGTGAATTTGGCGACCCTGCCGCAGAAGGCTGGCGTTCCCGCCAGCATGCTGCCGTTGCTGGTGGTGAAGGAGTTCGGCGACAACGCTTTGGATGCCTGCGACGCCGCTGGCCGCCCTGGTGCCGTCGATATCAGCGTCGATTCCGGGAACCTGATCGTCACCGACCAAGGCACTGGAATTGCCGACGCCACGCCGGAGCGGATCGCCGGTTTGTTCTGCGTCGCCCGCCCGATGGTTAGTACCAAGCTGCTGCGCCGCCCCACCAGGGGGTGTGTCGGCAACGGGTTGAGAGCCTGCCTCGGCTATCTGACTGCGACCCGCGGCAGGTTGATCGTCGAAACGGGCACTCTCCGGGTGGAACTGGTGCCAGAGATCGACGGCAGCAGCCGCATCGTTCGCAGCAGTACGATCGAGCCTCGGCAGGGGCTGCGCCTGACCGCAATCGCTGGCGATGCGCCGTTCGCCACGGAACATCTGTCCTGGGCAGAGGACGCCGTCGAGCTGGCGCGGCAATCGGGCGCCCCTGCATTCACTGACGACCCCTCGGCACACTGGCTCGACCTCGATTACTTCCGGGTGGCGCTACGCGCCGCAGTCGGCAACGTCTCAGTCCGGCGATTCCTCAACGATCTCGCTGGCTGCAAGGGCAGCCTCCTGCAGAGCAAGATCGCCGCCAAGTTCCTCCGTCGCTCTGCTGTCAGTCTGGACGAAGCCGAGGCCGCTGAGTTGCTGGCCGCTGCCCAAGCCGCGACTGAGCCACCGAAGCCCGAGAAGCTGTGTCCGCTGGGCAAAGATGCGGTGGTTTCGGGCGGCTACGGCACCGCAAAGGGCATGTTCACCGAAGGCATACACGAGCCGCGCCAAAATCCCGTTCCTGGTCGAGTGCTGGGCGGACGCTTTCCTATCGGATGCGGAGGCCGGGGGACAGCCCGTTCTCTTCATGAACCGTGCTCGGGCCATAGCTCCATGCACCTGCAACGCCTGGCATGGACGGCTCGAGGTGTCGGTCAGCGGCATTAGGGTATTCGTGCCAGTGCCGGCTGGACCGCACTACGACATCACGGTCGCGATCACCTCACCGATGTTCCGGTTGATCAGTGATGGCAAGGGGCCTGACTGTAGCCCATTCCGTGCTGCGCTCATCGAGGCGATTGGCAAAGCGACGAAACAGGCCGGCCGCGACATCGCCGAGGCGATGAGCGCGCAGCAGAGGCAAGCGGCAGCGCGTCGCCAACAGCGGCAGCGTGAAGAAACACAGCAACTACAGATCGCCAACCGTGCAGCGCGCCAAGAGCGGCGCGCGCAGATCGAGGCGCAGAAGGCAGAACGGAGGGCGCGGCCGTCGATCCGCGATGTGGTAGTGAAATTACTGCCCGACGCCCTCAAGATCGAGGAAGCATCGGGGCTGCTGTTCAACACCCGCCGGCTGGTCTACCGCATCCGCGACCAGGTACGGCAGCGCACTGGCCAGGTGCTCGAGCAAAACTACTTCGACAAATTGCTCACCGAGATCGAGGCCGAGCGGGGTGATTTATCGCCGCTGCTCATTCGCGAGGCCCGCGGCTATTTCTCCATCCCGCACGACGGCAGAGACACGCCGCTCGGCACGTTGACCGTGCGGGAATTCCAGCGCCCGCCATGGCGCTTCAACAAGATCGTCGCGATCGAAAAGAACGATCTCCGGCTGATGCTGAAACAGGCTGGCTGGGACAAACGTCACGACGCCGTCTTGATGAGCGCAGTGGGGTTCAACACCCGGGCAGCACGTGACCTGATCGCCGAGATGAACGAGCCGCTTAGAGTTTACTCGGTCCACGATGCCGACGGCCCGGGCACGGTGATCCAACACACTTTGCAGCACGCTACATTGGCGCGGGCTGCGCGTAAGATCGAGGTCATCGACCTGGGATTGCAACCCTGGGAAGGATTGGCGCTCGCCCTCGCCGTCGAGAAGGTGCCGATCCGGTACGCCAAGAATGGCGAGCCGATACGCCGGCCAGTGGGCGCTTATATACGCGAGCGCACTGACCGCGCGCCCACCGGCGAGACCTGGGAAGAATGGCTGCAGCACAGCCGCGTCGAATTGAATGCTTTCACCAGCGCCGAACTGATCGACTGGCTCGACAACAAGATGGCGGAGCTGGGCGACGGCAAGCTGATCCCGCCCGATAACATCCTGCAAGACGAATTCGGTGAGCGGGTGCGTGGACGGGCGCAGGAAGCCGTAGCGGCGGCGATCGAGCGGCGCCTCAATGACGAGATCACCACTATCGAAGCGGCGAAGGCCGCAGCCGCGCGGCTGCGACGGGAGGAGATGGCCCGCGCCACGGCGCCTCTGCGGGAGCTGCTGACGTTGGTGGAGGCGCCGTTCCGGGAAACGATCGCACTCCTGGAAGCACCGTTCGACATGGAGGCCGGGGGAGCGCGAGCGGCAGCCGAGGCTATCGACCAAGTCGCGAGGACGGAGCGGATAATCGAGCAGATCACGCCCGACGATCTAAGAGCGGAGATCGACGAAATCTTTTCCAAAAAGCCGACGCTACCCTGGTCCGACGTGCTGCACGACATCGCCGATGAAACCGACGCGCTGCACGACATCGCCGATAAAACCGACGCGCTGCACGACATCGCCGATAAAACCGACGCGCTGCCCGACGAGGACGAGGACCAGGACGGGGAGGTGGCATGATGGGCAACGCTCCGCCCCCGAACGGCCCAATGAACGGGCACAGCGCCGCCGCCAGTCTGGCATTCGGAGCGCTGTGCTTCCTCTGGAACAAACCGCGGCTGGCCGAGCTCAACGGCAAGGAAGCCGCGGCAGTCCGGGTCAGGGCGGAGCCCCAGGGGGGCGGGCCTAAGCAGCTCTGGACCCAGCCGCGGCTTATCTGGACCGACCGCAACCCGCGGGAGGCGTATCCCGAGGCGTTTGCCGCCGCGGCAGCGCACACCAACGACCAGGCGGTCCCCCGGACCGCCGGGGTGAAAGTCGGCCGGCCGGCAATCGGCGACCGCGCGATGACGAGCGCCGAGCGGAAGCGCCGATGGAAGGAACGAAACGGGGCGCGCGAGGCCGCACCGAGTGGGCCGAATTCCGCGGTTCATGACGCGTCGGGCGGCGCCGGGGAGCGCAGCTCCATTCCCCTCTATCTCGTCTGTCAGCCACGCTGGCTGCTGTGGCGCAGCAAGAGTGAGAAGCATCCTAAGACCGGCGAGATTCGCGCTACCAAACTACCGATCAGCTACCGCACCGGTAAAGTCTGCGACGTTACCGACCAACGCTCGTGGGCGGACTATGAAGCCGTCGAAAATGCCCTGACCCACGCCCCGGGCGCCTGGGATGGCGTGGGTTTCGTGCTCGGTACCATCGAACAGCTCGACGAACTGGCCATGGGGCTCGATCTTGATAGCTGCCTTGATAAAAACGAAGTCCTGGCCGACTGGGCCGCGCCGTTTCTGCAGGCCATGCCGTCCTATGCCGAAATCAGCCCAAGCGGCAGCGGCATCAAAATCATCGCCCGACTCAACCTGGCCGATCTGCCCGCGGCGCGCCGGCTGCTAAGCATTCCGGAAGGTGACAAAGATCAGGCGCGGACCCGAACACTCGGCGAACGCAGCAACGGTACGCATGCCCCGGGAGCGCAACTGTTCCTGATGAGCAGGTTCTTCTGCGTCACCGGACTACGGTGGAGAGGCTCGCCCAGTGAGGTGGTGTCGCTGACACTCGGTCAGGTCACCAGGCTGCGCGAACTGTTCGGGCCGAAGCAGCAAGCCTCCAGTAACGGAGGCCACCGCGATCCCGCGTCCGAGGACGAGACCGAACCTGGAGAAGCCGCGCTGCGCGACAAGCTCGCCATCGCATTCCTGGCCAATCCAGCCCTCCGTCACCGGTGGGAAGGCGGCACAGAGGGTCTTCAGGATACCTCCCGCAGTGGCCGTGACATGTCGATGCTAGCGATGCTGATCGCCGCCGGCTTCGCCAAGGGCGAGGTCCGAGCCGCGCTCTGTTTGTTTGAGCACGGCAAGATGGCCGATGAAGACGAGCGCTACTTTTCGCGGATGTGGCAGCGCTCTGGCGCGAAAGCTCCGCCGCAGCCACCGCCCGAATGGGAGGACATACCCCCGCCTTCTGGCGATAGGATTGGCGACGAAATTGAGCCTGGACTAAAGCCAACCGTCCTGGTTGTCGCTGGGAAACGACACATAGCCGCCGACGCTGGCCTGGCCGCCATCGCCAGCGCCCCGTTCTACGTCCGCGACCGTGCCCTGGTCCGCGTCTGCCGCACCAAAGGTAAGGCCGCCGACGGATCTATGGTTATGATCCCCGCCATCGACCCGGTTTCGTCAGGCGTCCTGGGCCGAGTTCCTCGGGCAATCTGCCTGTTGGCAGAAGGTTAGCAGCAAGGGAAAGGTGACAAACGCCGATCCACCCAAAGAAGTTGTCGAGCAGATCGCCGGCATGATCAACGAGTGGCCGTTCCCGCCACTATGCGGGGTGATCAGCACCCCGACCATGCGCCCCGATGGCAGCCTCCTGCTCGCCGAAGGCTACGATTCCGCCACCGGATACGTGCTCTTCGCCCCGCCGCCTATGCCTCCCATTCCCGACACGCCGACCAAACACGACGCACTCGACGCCCTGGCCACGTTGAACGAACTACTCGCCGAATTCCCCTTCGCCAACGAGGCCAGCCGCAGCGTCGCGATGAGCATGCTGATGACACCAGTGCTCCGCGGCGCTCTCGGCGCTGCCGTGCCCATGCATGTTATCTCCGCTCCGGAGGCAGGAACCGGGAAGAGTTACCTGCAGGACATCTCATCGGCCGTCGCCATCGGCGACCGCTGTGCCGTCTTGTCCGCCTCCGCGAAAGAGGACGAGACGGAAAAACGGCTGGTGGGCGCCGCCCTCGCGCAACAGCCCATCGTCGCCCTGGATAACGTCTCCGCCCTCCTGTTCGGCGATTTCCTCTGCCAAATTACCGAGCGTCCATCACTGTTGATCCGCGGGCTAGGTTCGAGCAATCTCATTCGTGTCAGTAACAGCTTCACCGTTTTCGCCAACGGCAACAACCTCCACATCGGCGCCGACGTCGTTCGCCGCACCATCCAGTGCAGACTGGACGCCGAAATGGAAAATCCAGGCGAACGCGATTTCGCCTCCGACCCAGTCGCCACCGTGTTCGCCAACCGCGGCAAATACATCGCCGCCATACTCACTATCGCCCGCGCCTATATCGCCGCCGGCCGGCCCAGTCGGGCTAAGCGCCTCGCCAGCTTCGAAGGCTGGTCCGATACCGTCCGCAGCGCCCTCATTTGGCTGAACTGGACAGATCCCGTCGCAACTGTCGCTACCGTCCAGGCCGAGGATCCGATCCGTCAGCAACGCGCCGCCGTGTTCATCGCATGGGCCGACGAACTCCGGCTGGATATCGGCTACCAAACCGCCGAACTCATCCGCGTAGCCGGGGAACACGACGATACCGGAAACCGCAAGCATCCCGCCCTCTGGGATGCTTTCTACGCTATCGCCGCCCCCAAGTCCGGCTATCAGATTATCGATCCGAAACAGCTCGGGAAGTGGTTCTCCGCCAACGAGGGCACTATCGCCGCAGGCTATCAGTTGTCGGTCGATCGCACTGACAAGTCTCGCCTTAGATGGAAACTCACGGAACTCACGAGCCCGTGATGCGGGTTGACCCCCCAAATGCGGGTTGATGCGGGTTGATTTGCCTCGTCGGCTCTGTGCACTACGTTTGTATATATAACTCCTTATTAGTATATCTAACTATAATCTCGCGCGTGACTAGGTGATTTAACCCGCATCAACCCGCACAACCCGCACAACCCCACATGACCGGATCGGTCGTTAGGAGGTCCGGAATGAGTGTGACTGCCACCAATACGGTGCAAAAGCCTCGCCCCGGTGGGCGTCCCTTCCCCAAAGGGCAACGCGTCCCAGGCAGCCGTGTTGCCCGCTCGCGCCTTGCTGCTTATATGCGGCTACGCAACGGGTAGGTTACTGCTGTGCACTCTTCTGATTTAGCCACGGGCGGCTTCAAGCGCGGCAATCCGCGCGGCAATCCAGCCTTCTCCGACCCAGACGCGATCGACGATGGCCCGGAACGTCCCGTTGGTGGGTCAAACCCACCCCTTTGCAGGCACGCGCGGCCGGGCGCGACAAATGCGTTTACATCTTCGAACTTCGACATTCCGCTAAACAAGAAGTCAGGAACATCCAACCGAGCCGGGGCCACGGGGTTCCATAGTATCCAAACACGGGAGAGCTTCTATGGACACCGGCAGGATATTGGTTTTCGGGGCACTCGTCGGACTAATGCTGACCTGCGGCTATCCGGCCCTTGCGCAGACCCAAGGGCAAACGATGCAGCCACAGGCGGCCCCTTCGCAGGCCCCGGCATCTCAGGCGACAACACAGGTGACCGGTCCAAAGGGGTTCTCGCCCAGAACCGAGGTCGGAACCCAGCAGGCCGCGCCGTCCCAACACCCAGCTCCTCAGGCGACCACGAGCGCCGTACAGAAACGGAAACCAGTTTCGCAATAGGCTCTTGGGCTACTGCGACGCCTGCGACGTGACGCGGGCACCGGCTGTAGAACCGCTGCAGCGTCGCGCCTACCTACAAGCGGCCCAGCACCTTATTGATCGCGTTCCGCAGTGCGGGATCGGGGTGATGCATACCGATTGCAACGTTCCACCTCAGCTTCACCTGCGGAGAGAATTAATCTCGCCCTCCCCTTGCCCCCAAGGGAAGGTGGCGGGGGGAGGGTCGAAGCCAAAGGCCGCCGACTTCAGGCGGCTGCGCGGCCCGGCCCCGGATGGAGCCGGGATGGGCCGCTCCGTGGTAGCGCGCGTGTTCACGTCCACGGCACGGCCAGCCCCGACACCGGACAAACCGGACACACACCTTCAGATGTGTCCGCCATGTCCGGCTGCGCTGGTGCCCCCTCGGCCCCGGCAAAGACAGAGACAGCCGAGCAGGCTGAAGCAGCCTGTAGCAACAACAGCGGCGGCCCGCCAACGCCAGAGAAGCCCCGCCAGGCCGGCGCCGTGCCGGTTGGCGAATGCCTCCTCTCCGTCGAACTCTGATTGTCGATCACCCGGTCTTGCCGCTTGTGTTGGACCTTGGCGTCGCGCCGCCTGATCCTCAGGGAAACGCTCGGAGCTGGATCATGGCTTCAGAGCGCCCTACGCACTCGTGTAGAGTGCATAGAGTGACGTCTGGCCACAGATGTAAAGCCTGTTTCGTTGCTGGCCGCCGAAGCACAAATTGGCGACAGTTTCCGGTATGTGGACCTTGCCGAGCAGATCCCCACCTGGAGTGTAGCAGCGCACGCCGGTTTCGCTCGGATCGCCCCAACCCACGGAGCACCAGACACGCCCGGCGGTGTCACAGCGCATTCCGTCGGTGATGGCGGGCTTTGGCATTTCGGCAAAGACTTTGCTGTTCGACACCCTTCCGGACCCAACATCCACATCGAACACGCGGATATGCGCCGGGTTGTTCGGCCCGTCTGTGAAGCCGGTGTCGATGATGTAGAGTTTCTTCTCGTCAGGCGAGAAGAGAATGCCGTTGGGCTCGACAAAATCATCGACGACAACCTTGATCTCACCAGATTTCGCATCTACCCGGAAGACGTTATGCTTTTCCTGCTCAGGCGTGGCTTTGATACCCTCATAATAGCCGCCGATGCCGTAGATTGGGTCAGTGAACCAGATCGAACCATCGGAAGCGACAACCACGTCGTTCGGCGAGTTCAGCTTCTTGCCATTGTACTTGTCGGCGATGATAGTGATCGAGCCGTCGAGTTCGGTCCGGGTGACCCGCCGCCCGCTATGCTCGCAAGTGATCAGGCGTCCTTCGCGATCAATGGTGTTGCCGTTCGAGTTCATTGACGGCTGGCGGTATACGCTCAGGTGATCGTCATCCTCGCATAGGCGCATGATGCGGTTGTTGGGAATGTCGCTGAACAGCACGTAGCGCCCAGCCGGAAAGTAGACCGGGCCCTCGGCCCAGCGGAACCCGGTCGCGATGCGCTCGACCGCCGAGGTGCCAGCGAAGGCCGGGAAGCCGGTGGGCCCAAACGAAACCGGGGGCTTTTTCATAGACTCAATGTGAGGATCCGGATAGCGGCTCCCGGGCAGCGGCCCCAAGGGCAGCGGCTGCGTTGGACTGAGTGGGACGCCCGTTTCGCCGAACGGCGTTACGGTCGCCGCAGCGGCCCGCGGTCGCGGCCGTCGCGGCAGCCGTCGTTGTCGCCAAAAATCTGCGTCGGTTCATTGTTACCTTCCTAGAAGTGTTCAGGAATTTGGTGAATGCAGACCAGGAATCCGAACTCCCCACCGACAACTCTTATTCACCTGCCGCCTTTGCTTCAGAGTGGAAACCGCTTGGGGACTGTCGTTCGGATGTTGGGAACTTAGCCCTTCCGTCACGCCGGAGTTCTCCGCACGATCTGGCCAGCCGCCACCAACAAGCCAGCCCGTTGTCGGAACCCCGGATATCGGGGACCGGCAGGTGGGGCATCCCGGTCTATAAGACCGGGCAGTCGATTGGCCCGACCATCCTACTGCGGCGCCTGTAACGTGACCCCGTATCGGCCGTAGATCCGTTGTAGCGTTCCGTCCGCCTGCAAATGGCCCAGCGCCTCGTCGATCGCGTTCCGCAGTGCGGGATCGGGATGGCGCATACCAACTGCAACGTTCCACACCAGATCGTGCTCCGCCTCGCCGGGAGGCAGGATCACAACCCGATGCTCAGGATGTTGAAGGTTATAGTAGCCCGCGCTGACTGGCGAGACGGCGGCGGCAGCGATTTCCCCATCGGCCAGGGCGGCGAGCATATCGTCATCGAAGCCGAAGACTGAAATAGGGACATGTCGTTTATCAAGAATCATCGCGGCTAAGGAGCCCGTCTGCACGCCCACTTTCGTATGCTCGTTCAGCGCTGCGAAGGAAGTGATCGGGCTGTCCGGCGGCACCGCCAGCGCAACTCCGCTCCGGTAATACGGTTTGGAAAGTTTGATGCCGAAATCCGGTGTGTAATCCGGAGCGGCGAGCATATCCAGCAGGATGTCGCAATTTGTCCGCGGCACCTGATACGAGATCAGGATCCAGTCGGTAACAAGCGAAACGCCGAGCGACTTGGCCAGCGCCTCACCGACTTCTACCTGGAACCCCGGTGGCTCCGCGGTGCGGCTGGCGAAAGGTAGCGAGTTGGGATGGGCGCACATCCGGATGGTCCCGCTCTCCTGGATCGCAGCCAAGCTGCGCGCATAAGAGCTGCTGGCGATGCAAGTGGCCGCGACGGCCGCCATTACTGGAAGCGCAAAATGCCGGGCGCGCATTACTATGTTTTTCCCTGACCCTCAGGCTTCAAGTTGCGGATGTAGTGAATGATCGCGTCAATATCAGCATCGCTGAACTGGGAGCCGAAAGCAGGCATGGCGCCTTCCTTACCATGCTTGATCCGGAAGCGAATGAAATCATCGCTGCGGGTGGTGTTCATCAGTTGCGGACCGCGCCCGGCGGCCCGGCCACCGTCCGCGTGGCACCAGCCACAGGTTGTCGCAAACAACTGCGGCACATTCAGGGTCGATTTGCCGGGGCCAGGCGGTGCCGCCGCTATCAGCAACACCGCCGCAGGAATAAGCAAAGCCTTCATTGAAGAAACTGCCCATCGCGAACGAGAGCTCGGGAGCAGCCACATACCGCTCCCGAAGACATCGGCTATTTCAACGCATAGACCACAAGCACCCCCTCATCTCGTGGCATGCTCTTGTACGGCTCGCCAAAGGTCGGCGCGTAATCGTCACTGAGCATGCCGCCGAAGCCCGCTGTCACGGCGATATACTGCTTGCCTCCTGCGGAGTAGCTCATGATCCCGCCCTGGTGGCCAAGGCCGTCGTTATGGTTCCAGAGCTCGCCCCCGGTCGAGGCATCGTAGGCATGCAGGATTCCACGGCTGTCCGGCACGAACAGAAGATTGCCGGCGGTCGTCAGAATGCTGGACAAGGGCGGTTCCGGAAAGCGGATTTCCCATTTCTTTGCGCCGGTGAGTGGATCACGCGCATCCAGATGGCCGTAAATCTGGCCGCTTGGCGGGGGAACGGTCTTGAAATTCGCGCCAATGTTGAGCTGGGCGACGGGTTCCGTAACCGGCTGCGTTTTCACCACCTCCAGATCCATGCACCATTCGTTTGCGATTTTGTAATAAAGCCCGGTTTGCGGGTCATAGCTGCCGGAATTCCAGCTCACGCCGCCGTTAATCGCCGGGCAAAGCGGCTCGCTTTGTTTGCCCGCTGTGAAGTCGCGGCGGCCTATCAGCTCCCCTGTCTTCGGGTCGATCCCCTTTACGAAATTGTAGTTCCTCACCAGCGGATAGACGTTCTGGAGCTTGAGCTGGGGATCATAAACGAACACAAACCCGCTCTTGTTGGGGTGCACGATATAGCGCTGGCCATTGTAGTTCAGCAGCACAAACTCACCAATCGCGCTATCGAAGTCCCACGTATCGTGCGGTAGTTCCTGATGATAGAATTTCAGGTTTCCGGTATCGAGGTCGAGCCCGAGCACCGAGGTGGTGTACAAATTGTCGCCCGGGCGGGCGCCGGTGTTCATCCAGTCGGATCCGGCCCAATCGTAGAGCGGCGACGGATTGGCGGTGCCCCAATAGACCGTGTTCGTGGATGTGTCGTAGGTGCCGGGCATCCATCCGCCTCCACCCCCGGTGCGCCAGGAATCATGCCCCCAGGTTTTCATCGCGTCCGGGGTGCCGCCGACGGTCACGAACGTCCATTTCACCTTTCCTGTCGCCGCATCCACGGCGAAGATCGGACCCCGGCCCGGCCATTCACCGCCCTGGCTGCCGATCACCACGGTATGGTTGGCATAAAGTGGTGCGCCGGTGAATCCGACCGTGAGCTTCTCAGAATTCTCAAGCTTGGTGTCCCAGAGCGGTTTCCCGGACTTCATATCCAGGGCGATCAAGCGCCCATCCACAGTCCCGACAAAAACCTTGCCCTCGCCCATCGCGAGGCCGCGGTTATAGGGCGAATGTGTCTGGCGTGCGACCAACTCCTCATCCAGCTGGGGCGTATACGACCAGATCACGCGGCCAGTCGCGCCATCGAGCGCAAACACCCGGCTGTATGATCCCGTATAATAAAGCACCCCATCGGCCGCGAGCGGTATCGATTGCAGTCCGCGAGTCGAATGCCCGGGAACGTGGATCCACGCCACCGACAGATTCTGCACGTTATTCGTGTTGATCTGATCGAGCCCGCTGTAGTTCCAATCGTTGTAAGAACCGTGATAGCTCAGCCAGTCATTCGGGCTGCCCGCGGCAATCCGTGCTGTATCAATCGGTTGTGCGAATGATGATGAGGCGATAAGTCCGGCACCTAGCGCGAGCGCTGTCCCGGCAAGAAGCCGACGAGCTTTCATGGCTGTCCCCTCCGAAGTTTCCTTGGTGACACTTTATTGCGTCATCGTGTCGCTAAGCCGTTAGCGAGCCAGTAACCTTTTAGACACGCAAGCTACCTGTGGGCCAGCTCACGAACTCGTGACGTAGAGACTTCGATTTTTCCCCGCCGAGGGAGCGATCCACGTTGCGCCTAGGCGCCACCCGAGAACTCAATCCCGGCCAATAACACGGCCATTACGGCCCCGAACTCCGCAATCGCCCGAGGCTACCCAAGTCGCCCTGGATGAGCTGCGGCGGGCAAACTCCGCCGGGGCGGATGGGGTTCTCACTGCGAGAGTGGGATCCGACCTTGCAAATTGTCAAAGGGAGAACACGCGGCAATTTTCTGTACGGCACTGTTGCGGGTACTCGCGCCAAATCCCTGTGGGTCAAAAACCATGACAAGCTAGGGAGATACCCTTTGACAAAAACACTCAACTTCAACTCCAGCACCACTGAAACCCTGTTCGGCGGGACTGACTACAACATCAGCCAGGGCCAGGAGAACCTTGGAATTCTCGCCCCCTACGCGCGCGAGCTGGTGTAGGCGATCTGCCCGCGGGGATTACGGCGGCGGGAAGATACGGCCGAGCAAAGCGTGCAACGCCTCCCTGCACGCTTGCTTGTCGTTGACTGCCTCCGGACGCAGCAGCCCTTGCTGCACCAACTTTGCCCGCTCATGGGCGTGGATCTCCACCCGGATTGCGAGCAGGCCGCGCTGCTTGCGCGCCCGGGTGTTGGCCGTGCGTATCCTGGGCGGATCGGTCATGTCACAGCGTTACGCCGCTCCGGGGGGGCCTACTAGTAGGCATAAGCAGCCATGAGAACGCTCCGACCTGGCACACGCGTCCTGGCACACGCGTCCGGCTCAGAACCCGCCCTCAGGACGGCTGGCGGGCCGAGGGCACTATCGTTTGAGCAGTGACGATGTGGGGGCGGGTCATCCCTGCACCTCCCGGAGCACGTCCCGCAGCACCGACACCATTGCCAGCTCTCCGCGCGCGCCGCCTGTCTCTTCCCAATGAGGGACCTCGTCCTTCAGACTGCGTAACGCCACCCCTGCTTTCGCCTTCATCCCAGCCGCCGTTCCTGCAGGCGTGGCCGTGATCGCCTCCAGCGCCTGATAGAACGCAACGTTGGCCTCATCCGGGATATCCGTCCCGCATGTCACCCCACCGCGCTCGTACAAGTCGATCTCGTCCGTCACTTCGTGGAACAGGCCGCAGAGCCGGATCAGCTTCGCGTCCGCCACCAACTCATCGAAGCCGAGCGGCAGCCCGGCTTCATCTTCTGGCCCCTCGCACTGATATCCCGGTGCGCTGAGGTGCAGGTATTCGGTCGGTGTGGTAGGCGTGCGATCAGCCTTCGGCATTGGTCACTCCTTTGCCTGGGTCCGGCCAGGTGTTCCCTGCGCCCGTCCGGGCTGGGGCGCTATCTGCAGCCCGTCCCCGCGGTAACCAAAAAAGCCGCCCCGAAGACGCTATGGGGCGAGCGGCGAGGTGGTGGCACCGTCGTCGCTGCGAAACTGATGATGGAGTGCCCCAATGCCTCAGCCGAAAAATGACCTCAGCCGATCCCTCGTCGCTCTCGATCAGCATAGGACGCTGATCGCAGTTGTCGAACTTCCGATCCCTCCCAACACACTGGCCGAGCTCACACGCGAGATGGCGCAACTGCGGTTCATTAACGACCAGATCAAGCAGATCGAGGCAGCCCGTCTGGAACGGGTGAAACAATCACCGCAACAGGGGCCAAACTCCAAGGTATTACAGTTGGCGCGAATACGCGGGGTTGGCCTCGAGACGGCGGATATGCTCGTCCATGCCTGTCTCTTCCCAATGAGGGACCTCGTCCTTCAGACTGCGTAACGCCACCCCTGCTTTCGCCTTCATCCCAGCCGCCGTTCCTGCAGGCGTGGCCGTGATCGCCTCCAGCGCCTGATAGAACGCAACGTTGGCCTCATCCGGGATATCCGTCCCGCATGTCACCCCACCGCGCTCGTACGAGTTCGATCTCGTCCGTCACTTCGTGGAACAGGCCGCAGAGCCGGATCAGCTTCGCGTCCGCCACCAACTCATCGAAGCCGAGCGGCAGCCCGGCTTCATCTTCTGGCCCCTCGCACTGATATCCCGGTGCGCTGAGGTGCAGGTATTCGGTCGGTGTGGTAGGCGTGCGATCAGCCTTCGGCATTGGTCACTCCTTTGCCTGGGTCCGGCCAGGTGTTCCCTGCGCCCGTCCGGGCTGGGGCGCTATCTGCAGCCCGTCCCCGCGGTAACCAAAAAAGCCGCCCCGAAGACGCTATGGGGCGAGCGGCGAGGTGGTGGCACCGTCGTCGCTACGAAACTGATGATGGAGTGCCCCAATGCCTCAGCCGAAAAATGACCTCAGCCGATCCCTCGTCGCTCTCGATCAGCATAGGACGCTGATCGCAGTTGTCGAACTTCCGATCCCTCCCAACACACTGGCCGAGCTCACACGCGAGATGGCGCAACTGCGGTTCATTAACGACCAGATCAAGCAGATCGAGGCAGCCCGTCTGGAACGGGTGAAACAATCACCGCAACAGGGGCCAAACTCCAAGGTATTACAGTTGGCGCGAATACGCGGGGTTGGCCTCGAGACGGCGGATATGCTCGTCCATGAGATGTTCTCACGCGATCTGCGCGATCACTGGGCCGTGGCCCGCTATGCCGGGCTGACGGGCTCGCCCGACGAAAGCGGCTCGCGACGGCGACAGCATAGGACGCTGATCGCAGTTGTCGAACTTCCGATCCCTCCCAACACACTGGCCGAGCTCACACGCGAGATGGCGCAACTGCGGTTCATTAACGACCAGATCAAGCAGATCGAGGCAGCCCGTCTGGAACGGGTGAAACAATCACCGCAACAGGGGCCAAACTCCAAGGTATTACAGTTGGCGCGAATACGCGGGGTTGGCCTCGAGACGGCGGATATGCTCGTCCATGAGATGTTCTCACGCGATCTGCGCGATCACTGGGCCGTGGCCCGCTATGCCGGGCTGACGGGCTCGCCCGACGAAAGCGGCTCGCGACGGCGAGAAAAAGGCCTCGCCAAAACGGGCAACGCGCGCGTACGCCGCGGCAGTCCCTGATTATTCCCTGATCTGAGGCAGACTGTGGAACCAGGAGCGCGTTACAAGCTCCCAATCTCACAGCATGGTTTGGAGAGGCCATCAATCGCTTGAGCGTTTCTATAGCCGGCAAGGTTCAACCGGCCCCGCCAGAGTTGCACCGGCAGTTGGCGATTGAGGCCGCCGAGGCGGGCGTCAGCCTCAATCGGCTGGTCAGCTTTCGGCTCGCGAGAAGGAACGCGGCCTGACCTACACGTTTCAGCAGCAGCGAAGGTGGCGAATGATTGCCGATCGTCTTCCGTGGAATGATTGCCGCCAGCCAGGTTCATCGTCTGCTCCGGCTTACCCCAAGCACGGTCGAGCAGCGCGTTACAAGCAAAGCAGCTGGCCCGCGCATCATCAGAATCTCTCCACTTTACAAGTGTCGCAATCGATGCCAGCGATTCTGCGCGAGCAGCGTCTAGTACGGCGCTAGGAATTACAGGACGGCCGTTGGGATTGCCCCGACTTGCCCGGCTTGAATGCCGTGCTGTTTCCGCTTGCGAAACGGCCGTTGTTACGGCCGCTGTTAGCAGCGGTCATCGCACGTACCATGAGCGCCGGCCTCGAGACGGCGGATATGCTCGTCCATGAGATGTTCTCACGCGATCTGCGCGATCACTGGGCCGTGGCCCGCTATGCCGGGCTGACGGGCTCGCCCGACGAAAGCGGCTCGCGACGGCGAGAAAAAGGCCTCGCCAAAACGGGCAACGCGCGCGTACGCCGCGGCAGTCCCTGATTATTCCCTGATCTGAGGCAGACTGTGGAACCAGGAGCGCGTTACAAGCTCCCAATCTCACAGCATGGTTTGGAGAGGCCATCAATCGCTTGAGCGTTTCTATAGCCGGCAAGGTTCAACCGGCCCCGCCAGAGTTGCACCGGCAGTTGGCGATTGAGGCCGCCGAGGCGGGCGTCAGCCTCAATCGGCTGGTCAGCTTTCGGCTCGCGAGAAGGAACGCGGCCTGACCTACACGTTTCAGCAGCAGCGAAGGTGGCGAATGATTGCCGATCGTCTTCCGTGGAATGATTGCCGCCAGCCAGGTTCATCGTCTGCTCCGGCTTACCCCAAGCACGGTCGAGCAGCGCGTTACAAGCAAAGCAGCTGGCCCGCGCATCATCAGAATCTCTCCACTTTACAAGTGTCGCAATCGATGCCAGCAATTCTGCGCGAGCAGCGTCTAGTACGGCGCTAGGAATTACAGGACGGCCGTTGGGATTGCCCCGACTTGCCCGGCTTGAATGCCGTGCTGTTTCCGCTTGCGAAACGGCCGTTGTTACGGCCGCTGTTAGCAGCGGTCATCGCACGTACCATGAGCGCCGGCCTCGAGACGGCGGATATGCTCGTCCATGAGATGTTCTCACGCGATCTGCGCGATCACTGGGCCGTGGCCCGCTATGCCGGGCTGACGGGCTCGCCCGACGAAAGCGGCTCGCGACGGCGAGAAAAAGGCCTCGCCAAAACGGGCAACGCGCGCGTACGCCGCGGCAGTCCCTGATTATTCCCTGATCTGAGGCAGACTGTGGAACCAGGAGCGCGTTACAAGCTCCCAATCTCACAGCATGGTTTGGAGAGGCCATCAATCGCTTGAGCGTTTCTATAGCCGGCAAGGTTCAACCGGCCCCGCCAGAGTTGCACCGGCAGTTGGCGATTGAGGCCGCCGAGGCGGGCGTCAGCCTCAATCGGCTGGTCAGCTTTCGGCTCGCGAGAAGGAACGCGGCCTGACCTACACGTTTCAGCAGCAGCGAAGGTGGCGAATGATTGCCGATCGTCTTCCGTGGAATGATTGCCGCCAGCCAGGTTCATCGTCTGCTCCGGCTTACCCCAAGCACGGTCGAGCAGCGCGTTACAAGCAAAGCAGCTGGCCCGCGCATCATCAGAATCTCTCCACTTTACAAGTGTCGCAATCGATGCCAGCGATTCTGCGCGAGCAGCGTCTAGTACGGCGCTAGGAATTACAGGACGGCCGTTGGGATTGCCCGACTTGCCCGGCTTGAATGCCGTGCTGTTTCCGCTTGCGAAACGGCCGTTGTTACGGCCGCTGTTAGCAGCGGTCATCGCACTTACCATGAGCGCCGCCCCTGGACTTCCACCCGGGCCCGGCTGGCGCGAACTCGCCCCGGGTGAGGCACCAGGGAGAGCCGGGCGAGATACGCCGCTGCACGCTCGTCGATATGCCCGGCCTCGGTCACGGCGCTGGTTCATGATTTCAATTATGGTCAGCGGCCGTCCGTCCGGCGCTTTCGGCGATTTTCTGGACGCAGGTTGGGTGTGATATGGGTGTGTTCAGCCTTAGGCAGGAATGCGCTTCTGCGTTAACAGCGCGACCGCTAGGTAGTTGCCGGATCACATAATTACGGCTATGTTCCGCAGGGCCAATGAACCGTCGCCTCATCCGCGAGGCTTGAATAACATTCAAGCCGTATCAATTACGCAAGCATGGCGTGGGTGGTAGACGAGAAGGCGCGGGGCGAAAGCCAGGGCAGGTGAGCGAACGCACGGGCAAGGCCCGAAAAGTGGCTGAACAGGCGCTTACCACTATGTTCGCTGGGGACATGAGTCCGCTTGAGGTGATGCTGGCCAAGATGCGAGGCGATCAGTCAATAACGCACGCGCAGTTCGAGGCGGCCTTGGCGGCCGCGCCCTACGTCCATCCCAAGTTGGCTGCCACTATGCAGGCGAATGTCGAGGCGACCCGTGCCGGGGCCACGCAGATGCAGGTGGCGCGAGCGCTCGCCGGACTGGACGAGGAAGATCTGGGCCGAGCTGGAGTTCCTACACCGGAAGATCGGATTGCAGTTGGAGGGGGACACGAACTTGGTGAGCTGGGTTCATTAGCCCGCATCAGGTAACCATCGCGCTGCAATCCCATATTGCAGCGAAACCGGGCTCAGCGACAGTGATCTTGCGTGCCGACGATCAGCCCACCGGGCCCGGAGAGCGCTGGACAACGTCAGGGCAGCCCCGGACGAGACAGCCTACCAGCCGCCAAACCAAATTCCTACACCGTGGACGATGCCGACCGGGAAAAACAACGCCGCCGCGATCAATAGCAGTCGCAGCCCCGCTGCTGCGCAGAACACGATCGAGGTGAGCCAGGCTGCGTAGCTGAACAGTGCAAGCGACAGGCAGACCGCCGCCGCAAGAGGCGTGATAGGACCTTCTCTGCTGAGCCTCATGCGTACCGCGGAGCCTTCGTCGGCATGGCAACGTTGCCAGTGCCAGCATAGTGCGGCGCCGCCTTGAAGCAAAGCACGCGACGCGCAAGGAAGCCTGAGCGCTATCGCAGCAGGCACATCTAGCCCTCTTCCTGCTTCCGTCCAGGTCCTGCCGCCTTGGCACGCTCAACGCAGCCAACGCTCCGGCGGCCCCGCAAGCGGTCCCGACCTGGGCGAGGTTGGCGCCGTGCTCGCGGCCGTCAATCGGGATAGGGGGACAACTCGCGATGCCACCCCTCCCACACCACCGGGCATACGGGTCCGTACCACGGCGGTTCGGCGGATTAAGCCGCGGCGAGCTTTTCCATGGAAAGCAGCCCAAGAGTCCTAAAGCGGGCGTTGGTGAAGGCGCGGTGCAGTGCGCTCGCCGAACTCAACCGCCACGGCCCCTTCGGACTGAAGATGGCCGCACTGGCCGTCCGTTCGGGGACCTTTAAGCGACGGAGTTCCTGATAACGTCTGCCACGCGTCTTCCACTGGACCCAGACGACGCAACGTAACCGCCGTCGTGTCCAGCCGTCCAATGATGCCAACTCGCGCCACTGGCTGAAGCCAAAATAGCCGGCCCATCCCCGCAACAGCGGATTCAGGTCGGCGATCATCCGCTCCAGACTGACCCCGCGATGCCGCCGTGTCAGCTCGCGAACCCGGTCCTTGAACCGGGCAACGGCCTTGTCGGCGATGCGTCGCTGTGGCTCCGGGTCGTCCGTGATCGTGAAGCCAAGGAACGACCGTTGCCACGGTCGGGCGACGGCACTCTTTTGCGCGTTGACCTGAAGCTTGAGGCGCCCCTCGATAAAGCGGGTCAGACTGGTCATAACCCGGCGGCCGGCCTTTTCGCTGCGGACATAGACGTTACAGTCGTCCGCATATCTGACGAACCGATGGCCGCGGCGCTCAAGCTCGCGATCCAGTTCATCCAGCACGAGGTTCGAGAGCAGTGGCGAGAGCGGCCCGCCTTGCGGCGTGCCTTCCCGGCTGTCCTCGAACAGCCCGTTGTTGAGCACGCCGGCTGTCAGGTAGCTCCGAATGAGCCGAAGCACCCGTCGGTCCGGGATGCGCGCTGCCACCCGTGCCATCAGTCTGTCGTGATTAACCCGGTCGAAAAACTTCGCCAGATCCAAGTCGACAACGAACCGATAGCCGTCAGTGACATAGGCTTGCGCCTGTGCCACTGCTTGGTGAGCAGAGCGGCCCGGCCGAAAACCGTAGCTGTGCTCGCTGAATGTCGGATCCCACAGCAGTTGGAGCCGCTGCAACACCACTTGCTGAATCACGCGATCAATCACGGTTGGAATGCCGAGGTCGCGCATCCCGCCAGCCGGCTTCGGGATTTGCACCCGACGGACCGGTTGCGGCTGGTAGCAACCCTGAAGCAGTTGATCTTCGATCTCCGGCCAACGCGCGCGGAGAACGCCCCGCAGTTGTCGAACGGTGATACCGTCGACTCCAGGCGCTCCCTTGTTGCGCATCACTGCACGCAACGCCGCTTCTATGTTCTCTGGGTCACAGATTGCCTCCATCAGATTCTCGTCAGGTGCCGGGCTTTCGGGTCCGGTCGTCGCCGTGACCACTTCGACCTCTCGCCAGTCCGGACGCGGGGCTTCACCCCTGCCCGGCATCGGCAAGTCCAAAAGCAGTTGGATTGGCGGTCGCGGTGTGGTCATGAGACTCCCGATCTACTTGCCCTCTCCTTCAACCCCTTATCGGGGACCGTTCGGGCCTTCGGACGCCGAGGCGTCCTACTACGCCCTCTGCTGACTTCTGCATCGCGATCAGGGCACCTTGCGGCATCCTCAGTCCCGGGGGACACGATGCAGATCTCCTGGGGTAAGCCCCGCAGTCTTCCTCGCACACCTGCCGGATTTACAGCTCCGAGCCTTGATGGATATGGACTTTGCGACTGTCCTGCCCGCTCGTCCGCCCAGCTCTGCCTCGTATCCGGTTCCTGTTCGTCAGGTCGCGATTTCGCTCCACGCTTCCTTCAGACGGTCCCTCGCGGTTCCGCCCTTGCGCTTCACTCGTGCTTCACCTCCATCAGGTTGCACAGGGGACTTTCACCCCCAGACTGCTGGGCATGCCCAGCACACACACCGCTGCGCGCCGCCTTCGGCGGTGGCCTTCGGCCAGTGTTGACCGCCGCTGCGCGCGGCGCGTCTTCATGCGCAGGCCGGGACGAAGAAACGGCCCCTTTCAGGCCGAACAAAGAAACTTTCGAAGGGAATCGGCTGCCGATGGTTTCAGCTTGACTGCCAAACTCCCATACAAGTTCCGGCCAAACTGGCCTGGGCGTCATTCAGGCGGCAACGGCGAACAGGCAAGGGCGGCGGCGCGCCAATACCATCATGCGGCGCGCCGCCACGCCTGCCCCGGCCACATCGGCCAGCAGATGGCGCAGCAGCGGATGCGAGACGATCGCGTGCGCGGCGGCATTCACCGCGAGCTGCGTCGCCGCAGCCGACGCCGCCGCCAGCACCGTCCGCTGCAGCAATGCGAGCGTCCCGGTCAACCCCGGCCGCATCCCGTGCAGGCTTGCCACCTGTCGCACCAAGCGCACGCCGCGCCAGCCGACCGTCAGTACGTCAAGCCCCGGTGAGGAAGTCGCCGCGACGATCGCGCCGGCCTGGAACGCGGCGGTCCGCCCGAGCGCGTCTGCGCCATCCCGCAGCGCCGTCCCCGGCCCGGCGCGCAACACCGCCAGTACCGATTCCGGGCTGCCAGCGGCGTTGAGCGCCGGCAGCAGCGCCGCATGCTGCGGCAGCGCCTCGATCCACCGCCGCGCCGCCGTCATCACTCGCTCCGCCTCCCCACTAGCTAATTCGGCGCGCAACTGGTCAACCCGGTGAAGCGCGGCCAACCCGTGCAACTCACGGCCAATACCGGCGGCGACCAGGCCAAATCCGGCTAGCACCAGGGCGACCCCCGCCCAACCCAGCCAAGCCGAGCGATCAAACAATGCGCCGACCAGCCAGGCCGCCCACAGTGCCGGAAACCCGAGTGCCAGCACTCCCGCGCCAAGCAGTGCCGGCGGTATGCGCCCAGCCCTCGTTGGTTGCGACGTCGGCGATAGCACGGCGGGTACGAGCTCCAGCCGGGGCGCCATATCGGTCTCGAGATGAAGAAAAGGTTCGACCTGTGTATCCATCACAGAATGTCCGCCAAGAGGAAAGCCAGCAGAGAAGTCGAGCCCGATCTGCGGCACGCCGCCACGGCCATCCTCAGGTGGGCGCATCGGCTCGAAATCGGGGAGGGCAAGGAACCGGTGTTGCCAGAATGCGTCGTCAGGCGGTGCATCCGGAACTTCGCCGGGATAGGAGCGGGCAGGTCGGGGCTCACCGATGATGCGGCCACGCACCGCCGAGACCGGGCGGCCGGCCAGCGTCTCCACCACGTCCTCGGTGCAACGCACTGCTGCGATGGCGAAGGCGGCCGAGGTGGCGCCCCCTTTTGGCACACGGGTCAGGCGGCGCATCAGCGCCGCTAGATTGCCGCGCTGGCGGGCGGCGACGTGGTCGGCCTTGGTAGCAACGAAAGCCACGCGGCCAATCGCCTGCGCAGGCAGCTCCAACCGGGCGAATGCCGCCACCCAATCTGTCCAGGAACGGCCCCAGCGTAACGCGCCGGCCGCCGCGGCCAGTGCCGACTGCGCATCCGCGAAAGCCGCGCGGCCCTCGTGCAGGGCCGAGAGCAGATCGGCCAGCACCACCAGCCGGTCGAGGTCGCCGAACAGGGGCGAGTTCAGGTCGCGCCGCACCGCCTCCACATAAGCATCGAACCGCGCCCGTAGCAGGGCTGCGAGCGGGCCGCGTCCAGGCAACGGAAAGAACTACATCCATGGCGGCGCGAGGCCCGGCGGCGGCATCAGAAAGCGCCCGGGTTGCAGGAACGTGAGCCCCGCTTCGTCACGTAGCCGGCACAGGCTGCTGGCATAGAGCCGGTGGCCGCTCATCGCCAGCGTCTCGTCCGCCGCAGCGCCCGCCGGCAGCCCACCCGCGAAGCTCAGGAAGTCGCGGGCAATTCCTGCGGCTTCCGGCGCCTCCAGCCGCCGCAGTGTGGCCTCTGACCAGGCGCAGAAGTCCTGATCCAGCAGGCGGCAGGTCGAGCAGCCACTCGCCCGGATAGTCAAGGAACTCCAACCGCCACATGCGCGGCCCGAGCAACGCCAGCAACCCGTCACGGGCAAGCTCCAGGTTGAGCCCGAGCAGCGACACCGCCGTTGTCCGCGCCGGCCAGCGGGGCGGATCGGCGACCAGCGCGGCGAGATGGGAGGCAACGTCGAATCGGGGCAAGCCAGATGCGGCGGCCGGCGCTATCGATACGCGCAGCGTACGGCCGCCGAGCCGCTCGGACAGCGCCGGCAGCGCGGAACAAGGCGGCCATTCTGGACGACGTAGCCGACCGGCACCTGCATCCAACTGTTATTGACCAGGATCCAGAAAGCGGACAGGGTGGTACCAAGCGCTACCATCGCGGTCGAAAACAGATAGAACCCTGGCGAAACGCGCGAGCGGCCAAACAGCAGCACTCCAAAGAAACTTGCCTCCAGGGCGAAGGCGGTGAAGGTCTCATACGAGAGCAGCGGCCCCTGAATCGGCCCCGACAACCGCGCCAACACGCTCCAGTTGGAGCCGAACTGGAACGCCATGACGATGCCGGAAACCACGCCAAGTCCGAATGCGATGCCGAAAATCTTCAACCAGAACTCGAAAACCTGACGGTAGGCCGGACGTCCGGTCCAAAGATGCAGCGCCTCCAGCACCGTCAGCCACGCCGCCAGGCCGATCGTAAAGGATGGAAATATGATGTGGAATGAGACCGTAAACGCGAACTGCAGTCGTGACAGAAGAAGTGCCGTGGTGTCCATTTTGCGAGATCCGCCTTAGCGCCAAAGATTGGTATTCGCGAGTGGTCCTGTCAGCGAAGTCGTTGGGCAAGACTCGCTGCCGGCACGTACCGGACTTCTCGAAATCCGGCTTTACGGGCCAATGCCAGCGTGTCCGGCGGGGTAAAGAAACTGATGAAAGGCGTCCCGCTTGCTCGTGCGCCCTTTTCCGCTGCCTCACGCCCCAACCGCTCCTCTGGCTCGGCGAATTCGAGCGGCAGAATGAACGTCATGGCGAGTGTCGAGCCGGGAGCGAGCGTCGCCACCGCAACGTAGCTGCGATCGCATCCTTTGTGAGATACACGCTGTCGCCGCTGGAAGCCAAGATAGCCGGTTGGGTTGCATCGAAGCCGGCGCCGCAAGCTGGTCCCACCCGGACCGGTTTGCCTCGAAGTCGTTGGGCGCCGGGGACGGGTGCTGGCGGAGCAGGAGGTTATGCTGCCGTATCCGCCCGTTGTCGGGGATTTTGTGTTTCGTGATCACCCGCCGAGCTCGTTCCGGCAGGCCTGGGTAAACGCCTGCAGAAAGTCGTAGGTGCCGCTCTGCACCGCCTCGTGTGTGTGAAGATCCGGGCTCGGCCGGTAATAGGTATCGATGATCAGCTGCAGCACTTCGTCGGCGCGATCGGTGGTGGTTTTCGATGCGAACAGGCCAAGCTGCGCCTTTAGCGCATATAGCGGTATCACCGTCGATGGATCGAGAACGTTATGGGTCAGCGCGTCGGCATACAGCTTCGACGCCACCACGATGAAATCACCGAACAGCCGCTCCCGCCGTGCGATTTCCTGCGCGCGGCGCTGAGCACGGTCCTGATGGTGCTGCGTCAGCCAGGTGGTTGCGAGTGATGCGAGCGCGCCGATGGCGGACCCGGCCAGCGCGGATAGTGCCGATAACGTGGCCGCGTTCATCTCTCGGCCCCAGGCAGGCCTGCAGCCGTGCTGGCATTCAGCGCCCCGGTGGCGAACGCGAGCGCGGCGGCATTGATCAGCGATTGGGCATGCGCCCGCGCCACGTCGGCCCGCGCCGCGGCCAAGCCAGCCTCGGCTGAGGCGGCATCGGTGAACGTGGCGATCCCGTGCGCGTAAGAGTCGCTCGCTGAGCTGAACGCGGTCTGCGCTGCGGTCAGCAAGGCTCGCGCCGAGTCGTATTGCTGCAGACCGGTGTCAAGCTGATCGTAGGCGAGTGCAACTTCCCGCAGCGCCTGATTGCGGGTCTCTTGAGCGACATCCATCGCGGCATCGTGCTGCGATTGCGCCTCCCCCAGCCGGTTCTGCAGCAGCCCGCCCTGATACAGCGGCCAGTCGAAGTGAAGAAAGAGGCCCGCCTGCGGTTGCTTCACGCTTTCATAGGGCATTCCGTCCACGCTGATCTGACCAAGATTGCCCTGGACGTTCGCGCTGACGGACACCTTCGGCAGAAAAGCCGAGCGGGCGAGCGCCATCCCCTCATCGGTGGCGCGCAGCCTCGCTACCGCCGCGATCAGGTCCGGCCGCTGACGCAACGCCTCGCTCAGCAGGTGCTGCACGGTGGCGCCAGAGGGCTGCGGCAGCGCCCAATTCGAGACATCCACGATGCGCAACCGCGTGGTGGGCGGCAGATCCATCGCGGTCAGCAAACCATACGCCGCGTCGTGCTGCGCGGTGCGTGCCAGCGCCAGATCATAGCGTCGCTGCGCCGTTGCACGCCGCGCGAGCTCAACCGTGACGACCGTCGCCAGACCCCGCGTATGCAAAGCCTCCGCTGACCCCTGCAATTCCTGCGCGTCCTTCAGCGCCTGCTCCGCGGCGCGAAGTGCCTCATCGGCTCCATCAAGCGAAAAAGTACGCGCGCGCCACGTCGAAGATCAGCTTCTGGTGCGCCTGGGTGAAGGTGACATTTGCGGCGACCGAAAGCTGTCGCGCCGCATTCACGGCCGCTTGCCGGCTGCCGAAGTCGAGCAGCAGATATCGCACCGCAAGTGTCGGAAGAAACTCCTCGGTGTTCGCAGTGATAAAGCCGCGCGGCACCAGGTTGCTGGGAAAAGGTAGCGCGATGCGCTGATAGCCCCCGATGGCGCTGGCGGTCAGCACCGGCAGATAGGCCGCCTGCGCGATGCCTACATTGATCGCCGCCTGCCGCGCCTGCTCCCAAGCGACCCGTGTTGCCTTGTTGCGGCGCTCCGCGATGTCGATCAGTTCGGCCAGGGAGTAGCGGTGGGCCGGATTGATTTCGGTGGACGGCCCCTCGGAAACGGGAGCGACCTCCTGGACGGTGGGAGCGGCGGAGGCCGGGATCGGCCAGGGCACGTCCGGCGCGGGTGGCGCAAGGTCGCGCGTGTCGTTGCAACCTGCAAGGGAGGCGGCCAGACCCGCGACGACGCAGCTAACCCGCCGCAAGGCTCAACTCGCCCGGTGCGGCCTCGCGCGCTGGCCGCCCTTGAGCGCCGACCTGCGTCAGGATCGCGCGGATGTCCCGGTCTAAGACCCGATGCCAGACGCCCAGGGGTTCGCTTGCCACGGGCGGCTCGGGCAGGCTCTCCGTGATCTCGCCCGCACCGCTGCCGTCGCGGACCCACGCGGCAGCCCGCTCGAACCAGGCGGCCAGGGCCGCGTCATAAGTTGCAATGTCAACCGGCCTGGGAATTTGCCGCCGCAGATCGAGAATGACAGAAATCGGGACGAACAGCGCCTGCACCTGCGCGAGGACACTCGCGTCGATCGGCCGGCGGCCATCTGCGGTCAGCACTGCGCGGGTCTCGAACGGCTCGTTTACTACAATCGCCCGAGCCTGTCCTATCGCCTGAGCGAATCCCGCACGATGCGTTGCCTCCGCTTCATTCGTCCGGAACAGCGCCGCCAGGTGCTCGACGGCCTTCGCCACGTTCGCCCGCGCGACGCGGGCCGCGCTGACCGGCCAGATCGTCGCGAAAATAACCAACATGACGATGTTGCCGAACACAATCCCGACAACGCGGTCGCGCGCTGTTTCCATGTCCAGCGTCGGGCCGAAGCCCTGGAACGTGCTGAGGTAAAACGCCAAGCCGATCTGCCAGCCGGCATACGCAATGCGCTCGCTGCCGAAGCCGATCCAGCCCGCCAGGAATGTCACCGCCGCAACCACAAGAAGCAGCTCGCCGAGATCGGTCATGACCGGCATCAGCAGAAGGATGGTCCCGATCCCCAGCGCAGCACCCACGATGCAGCCCGACAAACGCAGCGTCGCCTTGTGCAAGCTCTCGCCCATCGTGCCCAGCGAGACGAAGAAGCAGGTGATCACGCAGGTGTGGATGCCCGGCCAATCCAGCATATCTTGGGTAAAGTAACAAAGCATCACCGCCAGCGTGACTTTCAACGCAAAGCGAGTGTGCTCGGGATTTGTGAAAGCGTCCGGCGCCAGAAGCCGCCGCGGTTCCTTGGTGACCGGGTGCGCAGCGGCGGGCGGCTCTCGGATCGCTTGCATCGCCAGGATGATCTGCTTGCCCAAAGGCTGAGCGGCGCCGGTCAAAGTAATCTCTGGGGCCTGCGGCAATGCCGGCGCAGCATCCGCCAGCGCCTGCGCTGCTTCGCGGCAGAATTGCGCGACCGGGATCAACCGGTCCCGCCATTCATAGCCTTCGCCGACGCGTTTTACGGCCAGCAGCAAAAGCAGCAGCCGCTGGATCTCAGCCACCGGGGCCAGTTGAGCTGCCTTGTGCAGCAAGCCTGATAAGTGGCGCAGCTTGAGCAATCCGGTTGTCCCCTCCCGCGCCAGCGCCACAAGCTGCCGGTCTCCCACCGGCTGGCCTTCGCAAAACCGCGCTGCCGCCTGCAGCCGTGTGAACAGAGCCGCGCGAAGCAGCACGGCCGGATCACGGCCGGTCAGCAAATTCGCGACGATCACCAGGGTCACCGGAATCGCCACCGCCAACGCCAGCCATAACAGAAACTGCAGCAGCGCCTCGTCGGGCGGGATGAAGGCCAGCTCCGGCAGCATCGCCTGTGGCGTGTTGGCCACCGAACCCGGCATGAGCGCGAAGCCGATCACCTCGTCCCCCAGCGTCAGTCCGTAAGCGACGATAAACCCTGCGGCGAAGAAAGCCGGCGCCAGCTCGCCAGTCGTGCGCGCGAGGAACATGGCAAGGAACGTCATGCCCGCGATTATCGGAATGCGCACCGCCGGCTCCGACAGGCTGATTATCAGCGCACCGATCGCCGCGAAGATCGCCAGGATGACAGCGACGCCCGCAATCAGCGCCGTCATCACAGTGGACGCTGCCTCGGCGCGCGATAGGAACAACACGATGAACGCCGAGATCGCGATTTCCGGGAGGCGGAACGTCTCGCCGATCGCGACAACCGCCAGCGCCAGCACGACAACGCGGATTGTGTTCTCCAGCCGTCCGGGCGTGGGGCTGATCACAAGGTGCCAAAACCGCGCCAGGCCGGAGCGGATCGCCCCCGTCGATCCCGGGCGCAACGCTCATCGGTCGATCACGATCGCAGCCGACGCCCCGATCCGCATCAGCGTCTCCGGCGGGTGATCGAGCAGAACGCGGACGGGAAAGCGCTGGGCGATGCGGACCCAGTTCAGGCTGCGCGGCACATGCGGCAGGCCGAGGAACGTTGCGCCCTCATCCGGCGCCACCCCGCCGCCCAGGCTGTCCACCACGCCCTTCACCGCGGTTTGCGGCGCTTGCATCACATAAACCAGGGCGTGCTGGCCCGGCTTGATGCCCGCAAGATCGGTCTCGCGGAAATTGCCGATGGCGTACCAGTGCTCGGTGTCGATGATGGTGAACAGCGGCTTGCCGGTGATGGCGAATTCCCCACCCGCGATGTCCAGCGCTGTGATCCGGCCATCGCAGGGAGAGCGCACGACCGCCAGCCGCAGGTCGCGCTCCGCCATCGCCAGCGTGGCCTTGGCCGCTTCCAACTCCTCCGCGGCCGGCTTGGTGCTGCTGATCGCGTGACGCGCGCTCTGCGCCTGCAGCCGGGCCTGTTGGAGCGCGATCTCCGCGGTCTGTTTCGCCGTCCGCGCCTGGTCCACCTGCTCCGCGGTCACGTAGCCCGGCCGCAACAGCGGTACCATCCGCGCAAGCGTCGAGGAGGCGAGGCTCAATTGCGCCTCGGCGGTGGCGATGCCACGGTTTGCGGTATCCGCGTTGCTGGTCTGGGCGGCGACCTGATCCGCCGTCACCGCCAGCTTCGCCTCCAGGCCCCGGACCGTCGCCTGCGCCTGCTCCACCCGCAGGCGGAAGGGGACCGTGTCTATGCGGAACAGCACGTCTCCCCGGTGAACCGTCTGGTTGTCCCGCACGTCCAGTTCGACGATCCGGCCACTGATATCGGGCGCCATATGCACGATGTCGGCCTGCAGATATGCATCGTCCGTGCGCGGCCGGAGATCGACGCGCCGGATAGTCAGCACAGCCAATGAAATCACCGCGGCGAGGGCCGCCAGGCTGACCAGAACGCCCATGCCCTTGCGGATGAAAGCCAGTAACCATCTAGTGACCGAACCAGAGGAGCCAGACGAGCAAAGTGCCGGCCACCGCGATGCAAAGGTAGGTCAGCGGCGGCGCGATGAGATGCTGGTTGACGCCAAGGGCGCACAGGGCCTGACGCAGGATGACCGCGCTGGCGATCCCGGTCGCGGCGCAGAGCAACCACGCCGGAACGAACGAGCCAAGCATGTTCTGGGCCGGTGACGTGCTGCAGCCGGCGAGAAGCAGCACGGTAATCTGGCTCCCTGCAATTTTCAAATGTTCCTGTTTCACCCCTACTCTGCTTCCAGACGGTCCATCGTATCACCCTAACACGCTCAAGTCAGGCCCCCGCCGCGTCGCTGCCGCCGCCCGCGACCCGAGAGTGCCCCCTCGGCGGTCAGCCACGCTCTGTCGCGTCTGCGCAGAGGGATCGGTGAGGAACCATTCATTGCTGGCGAGTGGCGCAGGCAAGACCGCCGGCCGCGTGGTTGCGACAAACTCGTGGCCAATTGAAGCACTGAGGCAGCGGCGAGCCGATCTGGATAGCAGGTGCAGTGGTTGATAAGCGAGCTGTGCCCAGAAATGCAGAAGTAACAACAATGCTGGTGACCGACACGACCTCTTCGGCAACGCCAACAGATGACGAGCGAGGCTAAATCAGCAAAGGGTTCGGAGCAGGTGACAGGCTCGCGCGACGATCAGTCGCCGGAACCTGCGAACACCCGCGCCGCGGTCCTAGCCATCCCCAGGCGCGATCTCGGCAGCGGCGTAGCCAACCCCAGAACGCCGCGGCTGGCACGCCGTTTTTTGGCCCGTTCGCGTTGCAGTGCAGGATCACCTCTCTCGGCTTCGGCCTCGATCCCGGCAATCGCTGTTTCAAGATCTTCCAGGGCGAGCGTAAGCTGCTCCGCGGGCAGCCGCTCCGACTTCCGCCCGAACTGCATCCGGCGCAGCTTCAGCAGCAAGGCTTGCAGTCGCTCGCTGCGTGTCGCCAGCTCATCGCGCTCGGCCATCGCTGTGTGGCGCTCCGCCATCATCGTCAGCACCAAGGCGCGCAGCGCCTCGGGCTCGGCAGGTAAATCATCGGTTGCCGTGGAAACGACGCGAATCACGTCGCGATTTACGCCGCCACGCTCGGCGTGGAAATCCGTTTTTTCGCCTGCACGCGTGTCCAGTCCAGGCCATCAAATAGCGCCGCGAACTCCAATGCCGACAGCGTCATTACGCCATCCACCACTGGCGGCCAACGAAACGCACCATGCGACAATCGCTTCCACACCAGCACCAGGCCGCTGCCGTCCCACACCAGGATCTTAATTCTGTCGGCGCGCTTGGAACGGAATACGATGACCGTGCCGGAGAACGGGTCCTCGCCGAGCACCTCGGCGGCCAGCGCCGCCAGTCCATGCGACCTCCTTGCGGAAATCCACGGGACGCGCCGCCAATAGAACGCGAACGCCCGAGGGCATCGAGATCACGCCGCCGATCTCCGCAGTGCGCGCAACACCTCCGCCAGCAACGCGCAGTCGGTGCCAGAGGTCACGCGATCAGCGCTCCGGCCAGCCTAATCTCGATGCATGATAACCAATCGCCCTATCCGATGACCGCTTTTGCCCAGACGCGGCTGGTGATGGAGGCGATGCGCTCGGGCATTTGCATGAGCTTGTTCCACGCACTTTGGCACGCATCGAGGATCGCTTCGTAGGTGTCCCAGACACGGTGACTGAGAAAATTGGCGCGAAGAAATTCCCAGACATTTTCCACCGGGTTCAATTCAGGTGAATAGGCTGGCAGTGGCAGCAGGACGATGTTGTCAGGCAGTTTCAGGCGCGGTGACGTGTGCCAGCCGGCACCATCCAGCACGAGCACGGCAATGGCCCCTACCGAGACGTGTCGGCTGATCTCCGCGAGGTGCTCATTCATCGCCTCGATGCTGACCTCTGGCATAATGATAGCTGCACCCGTGCTGCGCTCCGGGCAGATGGCGCCAAACAAGATAAGCCCATTCGTAGCGTCGATCGCGCCGTGCGCGCGGGCGGGACCCACGTTTGGCCCACACCCGAGTGATGGTTCCCTGCTGACCGACGCGAGCTTCATCGGTGAACCATACTTCCACCGATTTGCCGGTCGCCTCCGAGGGCAACACGGCGGTTACGAGATCAGCAAACCGACTTTGAAAACCGCTTGTTCCTCGGGCTCGCTTTGTGGATGCTGCGGTCGCACTGAGATCCGCCGGAATGACAACTTGCGTAACAGCTTGCCCACGCTGCGCTCGTGCAGCTCGACCGCAAACTCCTCCCGGATCCGCTTCTGCAGATCGGTGCATCGCCAGCGTACTACGCCATCCCGCTCAAGATCAGGGCCCTCTTCAACCCATTTTGCAATCTGGGTCTGCTGTGCGTCCGACAGCGGGGGCAGCGGGCCGTTGCGGCGGGGCCGATTGTACAATCCATCCAGCCCAGACGCATTGTATCGGTGCACCCAATCGCACAGCGTCTGACGGTCCATGCCACACGCCTCTGCTGCCGCCTCGCGCGACCAGCCTCCAGCAAAAACGCGATCGCCAGCATCCGGCGCGCGGCGTTTGCGTCATCTGTCTGCCTCGCCGCCTTGCGCAAATCGGACCCCGTCAGCTCCAGCCATGTGATCGCCACCGTCATCGTCATTCCCTTCAGCTACCGGAAACGACGAATCACACCGCTCCGCGTCGGGCCGATTCACGTTCGAGTCAACGATCCAGGCGGCTGGTAATGACCCGATGGATGCTTCGACAACGCCGTCTGCCGCCGCAGGCGCGCCAACGCCCTCGTTGTTGTGCCCCTCTGGCCTCATCTCCGTGACAATCGGCAAGAAACTCGTCTCACCGTTTGTTACTGCCTCCGCAGGCAAGACCAAGTGTCCAGCCCGCGCTTCGCGCCGCCACGTGAAAACCTGCTGAGAACACACTTGCCAGCGCCGTGCCACTTCGCTGACCGAAGCTCCCGGCAACACAGTTGACGGTCGATGAAGACCGCGCATCCATATCCTTCCCACCAGGCGTCTCCGGGTCGGGCGGGATCAGCCGATCGACCAAGGCTTCAATCGTGGCGCCCTCCTCGGGCGTGAAGAACTCCCAGGGTCCTGGCTTAACAGTCTGAGATGGATCCCCGGCGAACGGTCGCCAGGGCAGTCCAGCGCCGCCTTTCAAGATCTCGGCTCGTGCAACAGCCGGCGCGGCCAGCAGGACGGCGGTCGAGGCCAGCAATGCACGTCGGGTAGCGGTTGCCGCTATTCTTTGTTTCCTCCCGTTAGACTGGGCAGCGGCCGGACCAGCACCGGGATCGACTTGGCAGCCGGTATCTTGCTCTTTGGATCGTGGTGCGAGAGCGGAAGTAACGGATTCGTCTCCGGATAATAGGCCGCGATCGACCCGCGCGGGATATTGTAAGGCCGCACCTTGAAGCCCCCCACCCGGCGCCGTTGTCCATCATGAGCTATCGACTTAATTTCAACCAGCGTATCGGGCGCTATCAACCGCTCTGCCATGTCATCAGGATTCATGAACACCACCATTCGGCCCTCGAACACGCCGCGATACCGGTCATTCAGGCTATAAATCGTGGTGTTATACTGCTCATGGCTCCTGATCGTGGCGAGGCGAAGCATGGCATCGTCCTTGATCGGCGGATCCTCGCTCACCCCTTCGAAAACCAGGAAATTGGCGCGTCCTGTCGGTGTCTTCCAAACGCGGTCCCGCGGCGAGACAGTAAGATGGAAGCCGCCTGGCTGCTGGATCCGCTCGTTAAAATTGCGGAACAGCGACGGGAACACCGCTTCGATCTTGTCCCGAATGAGACTATAGTCATCCTCGAAGGCCGTCCAATCGATCCCACTGTCCGGCAACGTTGCCCGCGCCATTCCGCAGACGATTGCGACCTCTGACTTCAACTCACCACTTGGTGGCGCAACGAGCCCGGTCGAGGCATGCACCATCGACATGCTGTCTTCCACCGTAACCGATTGCCGTCCCGTGCGCTGTATGTCGATGTCGCTCCGCGCAAGACACGGCAGGATTAGCGCCTGCTCTCCATGCACGATATGGCTGCGATTAAGTTTCGTGTTGATCCCGACATTAAGCCGCAGCTTGCGCATCGCGGCCTCGATCAGCGGCCGGTCCGGAACAGCGGCAACGAAATTACCGCCCACGCCGATGAACACCTTGGCGCGCCCGTCAATGATTGCCTGCACGGCATCAGTGACGGTATGGCCGTGTGCGCGTGGTGGGTCGAAGCCGAAGACGTTTTTGATCTGATCGAGCAGCTCCGCACTGGGCTTCTCGTCGATCCCGACAGTGCGGTCACCCTGAACATTGGAGTGACCGCGGACCGGGCATATTCCGGCTCCGGGCTTCCCGAAATTGCCGCGCAAGAAGAGCAGGTTGGCGATCTGCTGGACGTTCGCCGAGCCGGTGCGATGCTGCGTAATGCCCATGCCGTAGCCGATGATCACCCCCTTGGCCTGCATGTAGATCGCCGCGATCCGCTCGATCTGCTCGCGCATCAGCCCGGAGCCACGAAGTATGTCGTCCCAGTTGGTGCGGCGAACATCTTCGGCGAATTCCTCGAAGCCATGCGTGTGCTGCGCGATGAAATCGAGGTCGAGTACCGGTTGGCCACCACCCTGCATTGCTTTCTCGTGCGCCTCCAGCACGAGCTTCATGACGCCTTTTAGCGCCGCGATATCGCCCCCCACTCTCACCTGGCAGTACTCGCTGGCGATGTGGGTGGACCTGAAGGTCACCATCTCGACCGGATCTTGCGGTGCGGCAAAGCGTTCCAAGGCCCGTTCCCGCAGCGGGTTGAGCACGACAATCGGCACACCGCGGCGTGACGCGTTGCGCAGCTCCGTCATCATTCGCGGACTGTTGGTTCCGGGATTCTGGCCGATTACGAAAATCGCGTCGGCATGCTCGAAATCCTCCAGCAGGACTGTGCCTTTGCCGATGCCGATGCTTTCCGGAAGACCCACGCTGGTGGGTTCGTGGCACATATTCGAACAATCCGGAAAGTTGTTGGTCCCGAACCGCCGGACGAAAAGCTGGTACATGAAAGCGGCCTCGTTCGAGGTGCGCCCCGAGGTATAAAACTCCGCCTCATTCGGGTCCTCAAGTGCGCGCAGCTCCCGTCCGATCAGCGCAAAAGCCTCGTCCCAACCGATCGGCACGTAATGATCGCTCAGCGTATCGTAGTGCATCGGCTCGGTTAGCCGTCCCTGCTCCTCCAGCCAGTAGTCGCTGCGCTCGTTCAATTCGCTAACGGTGTGCGTCGCAAAGAACTCGCGCGTGACGCGACGCTTCGTTAGTTCAAAGGAAACGGCCTTGGCTCCATTCTCGCAGAATTCGAATGAGCTGGTGTGCAGCGGGTCAGGCCAGGCACAGCCAGGACAGTCGAAGCCGTCCCATGGCCATCAACACCCCCGAACCCTTTAGCACGATGCTTTGTTCTCGCAGCGCACGCGCCGTGGCTTGCAGCGCGCCCCACCCGCCCGCGGGCGATTCGTATGGTTCGAAGACCGGTCCGTTCGTCGGCTCCGTCACGACGGTTTCGGCTGGCGATGACGTCTCGTGCTTTTCTGACATTACCTGCTCCTAACTCTCAGACAGGCACAACCAGTGGTTTGTTGTGCGGGAACTGGGCTATTACCGCCGGATCGATGTTGAAGTGCTGGGCCACAAGTTCAGGCGGCGTGTGGATCAACCAGTCGGACAGTGGGACGTTAGCGAAATAGGAGCTCCGGAACACCTCCAGGTACACAAGATCGGTGTTCCCGGTGTTGCGGATATAGTGGCCGTAGTCTTTTTTGACGTAACCGATATCCCCGGTATGGAAGTTCTGCGTCACAGCCTTTGGACCAGTGTTAAACACCGTCAGCTCGCCACCTCGCCCATGCACTCCAGCGTCGTTGCGGTCAGTACATTGGCGGCGAGCTTAAACAGGTTGGCTAAAGCGGGGTCGTCGCCGATTACGAACAGCCGCTGGCCGAGGCGCTCCAGCAATGGACGAACCTTCGTGAGTGCAGGCGGGGCTCCGGCAGCGAGCAAAAAAAGCTTGCGTGTTCTCGCAAAGTCCGGATTGCCCAGAACAGGGCAGGCGACATACTCCTGACCGCGACTTGCATGCTCCTCCGCGAGCAGGCCGGACAAACCGGGACTAACCGGTACTCGTTGAAACATGAACGGCATTGACCGTGAGAACACTCGCCAAACCGTCTGGTGCGAGCGCAACCGCGGCAAGCGCGTCGTCGTCCGGCAGCGAGGTCAGGATCACATCGCAGTCGGCAAAGTCGCTGAGCTCCGCCGCACCGCGAGCGCGCCGGTCACCTGCAAATCCGCTGTCCTTCGGGGATCCCGATCATGGACCAGCACCTGGTATCCGTCCTCCACCAGGTTGGTCGCGAAAGCGTGGCCCATATGGCCCAGACCGACGACACCGACACTCTTAATGGCAAACTCGGCCAATTTAGCGGATGTTGCAGGTTCAGCGACGGCACCGCTCCAATTTGGCATGAAACTAACTCCCTTGCTTTAGAACGAAGCCCGATACCCCTCCTAATAGTGCCCTGCGATCGGCCCGACCTTCCCGCTGAAGACGGTCAGGCTGGTTGCGGTGTAAAGCAGCATCAGCGGGAAGACGATGATGCCCGCAAACCAGAACATGAAGGCCAGACTGGAATGCGGTGACGCGGCTTCCTTGATCGTGATCGAGAATGGGATCATGTAGGGCCAGAACGAGAATGCCAGCGTCGCGAACGCCGCCGCGAAAATCAGCGCGACCATAGTGAACCGCACACTATCATGGCGGTGACGGACGCTCCTGGCCGCCACAAGCGCGGCAATGATGCCGATCACCGGGAATACGAACAGATACGGTCGGTCTAGCCATCGTCCCATGACCTGAATGTTTTCAAACAGGGCGTAGCCGAACACGACGATCAGGAAAACGATCAGCCCTATCGCCAGGTAAGGGATCTGCCGATACGCCGCGTCGCGGACTTCGCCTTCGCATTTGTTGACGAGCCAGCAGGCGCCGAGCAGGGAATAGCCCAGGCATAGGCCGATGCCACAGAGGACGGCGAAGGGGCTGAACCAGCCGAACATGCCGCCAGTATATTGGCCGTTCGTGATTGGCAGTCTCTCGACCAGGGCTCCCACCATCAGGCCCTGTATGAACGCGGCGACGAGCGATCCGCCGGCAAACGCGGCATCCCACACCCACCTCATCCGCTCCGCCTTATGGCGATATTCGAAGGCGACGCCGCGCAGGATCAGTCCCGCCAGCATCAGCAGCAGCGGCAGATAAAACGCAGAGAACAGCGTCGCATAAACGACCGGAAACGCGCCCCACAGCACCACGCCGGCGACCACCAGCCAGGTCTCGTTGCCGTCCCAGATCGGGGAGATCGTGCTTATCATGGCGGCCCGCCTGGTTTCACTTCGTGTCAGCCCGAACAGAACGCCGACGCCAAGATCGAATCCGTCCAGTAGCACGTAAAGCAGCGTACTGATGATCAGGACGGCTATCCAGAACATGAGCATTGCTATTCTCCCGCGGGGAGCTGACGAGGACCGGTTAGGTCGCTATGGACAACCGACATCGGACGGTTCGGAACAGCGCCGGCGGGCGGTAGCACCAGGTGCCCCTCGGGGCCGGCACGCAGAAGTTTGTAAATGTAGAAGATCCCGAAGATGAAGATGAAGGCATAGACGGCGCAAAAGACGATCAGCGAAACCAGAGCGGCCGGCGCCGTCAAAAACGGCGTCATCGAGTTGGCCGTCCTGAGAACTCCGTAAACGGTCCAGGGCTGGCGCCCGACCTCGGCAGTGTACCAGCCGGTCAATATTGCAATGTAGGGCAGCGGGAAGCTGAGAAACGTGGCCCACAACAGCGGGCGGTTCTCTTCAAGGCGGCCTTTGTAGTTCAAATAAGAACCAATCCAGGCGACCAGCAACATGAGCAGCCAACAGCCGACCATAATGCGGAAGGTGAAGAACGGGATCGCCACCGGCGGCCAATTCTGCGGCGGGATGCTGTCGAGCCCAACCTCTGCGGCGGAGAGGCTGTCTGAGTCGATCAAGCTCCCCAGCGGCGCAGGCAGCGTGATTGCGAACAGGTTTTGCCGTTTCCCCTGATCCGGCCAGGCGAGCAGCACCTCGGAAGCCGGCTTCTGGTCGTGCCACCTTGCCTCGATCGCGGCCATTTTGGACGGCTGGTGGTGATCGACATATTCACCGTTGAGATGCCCGAAGACCAGCTGGAGAGGCAGCAGCACGGCCGCGAAATAGAGGCCCATCTGCACCATGATGCGCGCCTCGACGGTAAACAACCGGCGCAGCAGGTACCATGCCCCGGTCGCGGCGACACAAAGGGCGCCGGCGAGGTATGACGCCAGCAGCATGTGCGGGAAGCGCACCCACAGTACGGGGCTCAAGATGATCTTGGCCCAGTCGTCCGGAACAAAGCGCCCATTCTGGACGACGTAGCCGACCGGCACCTGCATCCAACTATTGTTGACCAGGATCCAGAACGCGGACAGCGTGGTGCCAAGCGCTACCATCGCCGTCGAAAACAGAAAGAACCCTGGCGAAACGCGCGAGCGGCCAAACAGCAGCACGCCGAAAAAGCTTGCCTCCAGGGCGAAGGCGGTGAAGGTCTCATATGCGAGCAGCGGCCCCTGAATCGGCCCCGACATCCGCGCCAGCACGCTCCAGTTGGAGCCGAACTGGAACGCCATGACGATGCCGGAAACCACGCCAAGCCCGAACGCGACGCCGAAAATCTTCAGCCAGAACTCGAAGACCAGCCGATAGGCCGGACGGCCGGTCCAGAGATGGAGCGCCTCCAGAACAGTCAGCCACGCCGCGAGACCGATCGTGAAGGATGGGAATATGATATGAAACGAGACCGTAAACGCGAACTGTAGTCGGGAGAGAAGAAGCGGTGTAAGGTCCATTGTGCGGCGCTCCTCAGCGCCAAAGATTTGTCTTTGCGAGATCGATTATTTCGTCGCCACGGCCGTTGATGAGCGCTTTTACCATGTAGATGGTAAAGCCCTTCGCCATCTCGACGGTGATCGAGGGTGGTATCGCGAGTTCCGTCCGGTTGACGACCGCATCCACCAGAACCGGCCCGTTATGGGCCAGTGCGGTGGCAATAGCCTCCGCGACCTCGCCGGGGTCTTCAATCCTGATCCCGCGTACGCCCATGGCTTCGGCCATCGCCGCGAAGTTCGGGTTCTGGAGTTCGGTGCCGAAATCGAGGAAGCCGGTGGATTTCTGCTCCAGTTCGATGAAACCGAGGGCGCCGTTGTTGAACACGACCACCTTCACGGGAAGCCGGTGCTGCGTGAGGGTGATGAAGTCGCCCATCAGCATGGTGAACCCGCCGTCGCCGGAGAGAGAGATCACCTGCCGGCCGGGAAAGGCGGCCTGGGCACCGATTGCCTGTGCCATCGCGTTCGCCATCGAGCCGTGCCAGAACGAACCGAGGAACCGCCGCTTGCCGTTCATGGCGAGGTAGCGTGCAGCCCACACTGTCGGAAGTCCGACATCGCAGGTGAACACGGCGTCGTCTGACGCGTGATCGCTGATTGCCTTGGCGATCTGCTGCGGATGGATCAGCCGTTTGCCAGCGGTCCCGACGGCAAGATCATCGAGCGCCCTGCGCGCTTTGGCATAATGCTCCTGCGCCTGCGCCAGATGCGAGGCGTTCTGCTTTTGCTGGAGCAGCGGCAGCAACGCCGCGATTGTGGCGCGGACATCGCCGACCACGCCGAGATCGACGGCGGCGCGACGGCCGATATTCTCCGGCCGGATATCGACCTGCGCTATCCGGATGCCGCTACCTTCGGGATAGAACTGGCGATAGGGAAAATCGGTCCCGAGCATCAGCAGGATGTCGCAATCGCGCATCGCGTAGTAGCCGGAGGAAAAGCCGATCAGCCCGGTCATGCCCACGTCGTAGGGGTTTTCCCATTCCACGTGTTCCTTGCCGCGCAACGCGTGCACCATTGGGGCTTTGAGGCGCTCGCCCAGGGCCAAAAGCTCGTCATGGGCGCCCTGGCATCCCGAGCCGCACAGGATGGTCACTCGACCGTGCCCGTTGAGCAGCGCCGCCAGCCGGTCGAGATCCCCTGACGATGGGCTTATAATGGGCGTCGGCGGCCGCAGCCCGTCGAGCTTGGCCAGCGGTGCATCCGCCGCTTCCGACAGCGCCACGTCGCCGGGCAGCACGAGAACCGATGCGCCGCGTTTGCCGACCGCTTCGCGGATCGCGACCTCCAGGGCGCGGGGCATCTGCTTGGGTCCCGACACAAGCTCGCAATAATGGCTGCATTCCCGGAACAGCGTTTCTGGGTGCGTCTCCTGGAAATAGTTGCTGCCGATCTCCCCTGAGGGGATGTGCGCGGCGATGCCGAGCACAGGAACGCGCGAACGGTGGCAATCGAACAGACCGTTGATCAGGTGCAGGTTGCCCGGTCCACAGCTTCCCGCGCAGACCGCGAGTTCACCCGTCAGATGCGCCTCGGCGCCGGCCGCGAAGGCGGCGACCTCCTCGTGCCGGACATGGATCCAGTCGATCTTTCCCTGGCGGCGGACGGCGTCGGTGAGGCCGTTGAGGCTGCGCCGCGGATGAGACGATCGGTGGCAAGCTCGACGAGCATTTCCCGCTTTATGTCTGGCAGACGGGGTCCGGTACTCAGTCCAACATGAATGTCAACGAGGTAATTTCAAATCGCGCCATCCAACTGCTCGGCGGCGAACTCGGCGCCCAGCACCCGATCGGGCCGAACGACGACGTTAACATGGGCCAGTCGTCAAACGACAGCTTTCCCACCGCGATGCACATTGCCGCGGTCTCGATCCTCGACGACCGGCTCATCCCCGAGCTCAACAAGCTAGCCGGCGTGATCGATCAAAAAGCGACGGGCTGGATGGACGTGGTCAAGATTGGCCGCACCCACCTTGAAGATGCCGTGCCTCTCAGCGTCGGGCAGGAATGGTCAGCCTGGGCGGCGCAGCTCCGCGCCTGCATCGCCGAGATCCAGCATTCTCGCGAGGGCCTCTATGAACTCGCGCTCGGCGGCACCGCGGTCGGCACCGGCCTGAACGCACCCAAGGGTTTTTCCAAGGACGTCGCGGCTAAGATTGCGGAGCTCACGGGCAAACCTTTCGTGACCGCGCCCAACAAGTTCATGGCGCAGGGCTCGCTCGATGCCATGGTGTGCGCCAGCGCCGCGTTGCGCGGAGCGGCGGTTGCGCTGATGAAGATCGCCAACGACATGCGTTGGCTCGCCTCCGGTCCGCGCTGCGGCCTCGGCGAGCTTAAACTACCGGAGAACGAGCCCGGCTCTTCTATCATGCCCGGCAAGGTCAACCCGACCCAATGCGAAGCCCTGGTAATGATCGCCATTCAGGTTATCGGAGAGGACACCGCTGTCGCCTTCGCGGGCAGCCAGGGCAATTTCGAGCTAAACGCAATGCGCCCCATCATTATCAACAATTTTCTTCATTCGGCACGGATCCTTGCTGATGGCTGCGAGAAGTTCCGCACCTTCTCGGTCGAAGGCACGGAGCTGAACCGGGCGAAGATAGATGGATACGTCGGCAATTCGCTGATGCTTGTTACTGCGCTGTCGCCGGTTATCGGCTATCAGAACGCCGCCCAGATAGCCGAAAAGGCCGCCGCGGAGGGCACGACGCTAAAGGAAGCCGCGCTCAAATCAGGCAAAGTCAGCGCGGAGGAGTACGACCGAATCATAGTGCCACGGAACATGATCGGCCAAGGCATAGAAGGCGCGTGAGGTTTCCATGATCCGCTGCGTCAGAATCTGGACCGCCGAGGACGGCAATTCCCGCTTCGAGGAGGGCATCATCGACATGCCGAAGGGCGAACGCGGCGACGTCCTCAGCAACACCTTCCCTGTCGTCAGTATCTCGTTCCGCGAAACCAACGCGGGTGGCGCGTTCGAATGGCACGATGCACCAACACGCCAGTTTGTCATCACCCTCAGCGGCACGCTCGACTTCCAGACGCGCTCTGGCGAGCATTTTATCCTGCGGCCGGGCGACATCCTGCTCGCCGAAGATACCACCGGCACTGGCCATAGCTGGAAGCTGATCGACAATAATCCCTGGCGGCGCGCTTACGTCATTCTGGGTCCCGGCGCCCAGGTGCCGTTCCTGGCCAAGCCGGCCTGACAGGAAGGAGCCCCGCTGCCATGCCAGCAACCCCCGCCGGTACGCCCGACATCGCCCTGATCGGCGCAGGCATCATGAGCGCCACGCTCGGCACCTTGCTCAAGGAGCTCGACCCATCGCTCACCATCACGATATTCGAAACGCTTGAGGACCCCGGGCTCGAAAGTTCGGATTCCTGGAACAACGCAGGCACGGGTCACGCCGCCAATTGCGAGCTGAATTACACGCCCCAGCGCCCGGACGGCAGCGTCGATATCTCCGAGGCCCTGAAGGTCAACACTGAATTCGACCTCTCACGCCAGCTATGGTCGCATCTGATCCGCGAGCGAGCGATCCCCGATCCGCGCGCCTTCATCCATCCGTGTCCTCACATGAGCTTCGTATGGGGCACGGAGAACGTCGCCTTTCTACGCAAACGCTTTGCCAAGATGTCGGCTCACCACTGCTATCACGGGATGGAATATAGCGAGGAGCGCGCGAAGCTCGCCGAATGGGCGCCGCTGATCATGGAAGGACGCGACAATAGCGAACCCGTTGCTGCGACACGCATCATTACCGGCACCGATGTGGATTACGGTTCGCTCACCCGTTTGCTGATCAAACATCTGTCCGCCCAGCACGGTGTGCAGGTGCTCTACAAACACCGGGTGCTGGATCTTCGTCGCGAGACCAGCGGACCCTGGCAGCTTGAAGTCGAGGACAACGCCGAGCGTAGGAAATACACTGCACCCGCGAAGTTCGTGTTTATCGGCGCCGGCGGTGATGCGATCGAGCTGCTGCAGAGATCACGCATCCCCGAGGGCCATGGCTATGGCGGTTTCCCGGTCAGCGGCATCTTCCTGCGCTGCGACGACGAGGCAGTCAGCAATCGCCACCACGCCAAGGTTTACGGCAAGGCTGCCCAAGGCTCGCCCCCGATGTCCGTGCCGCATCTCGATACGCGCATCATCGGCGGAAAAAAGTCGCTGCTGTTTGGGCCCTATGCCGGATTCTCGACGAAGTTCCTGAAGCGCGGATCGCTGACGGACCTCTTCCGCTCCATCGAACCCGGTAACATCCTGCCGCTGCTGGCAGTGGCGCGCGACAACGTGCCGCTAACGGAGTATCTGGTGGGCCAGGTGCTACAAAGCTCCGCGCACCAGTTTGCCATGCTGCGGCAATCCTTCCCGGATGCCGTCCGCAATGAGTGGCGCGAGGCGGTGGCCGGGCAGCGGGTCCAGATTATCAAGCCCGATCCCGAGAAGGAGGGGGTGCTGGAATTCGGCACCGAGCTGGTCGCCTCTGCTGACAAATCGCTGGTGGCGTTGCTGGGTGCCTCGCCTGGGGCTTCCACGGCGGCCGCCATCGCGGTTAGCGTGCTGGAGAAGTGCTTTGCCGGCGAGCTGACCGACAGCGGCTGGCTGCCCAGGCTGAGGCAGATCATCCCCACCTATGGCATCGACCTTACCCGCGATGCTGACGCCTGTCGGAAGACCCGCGCCGAAAGCGCGGAAATCCTGCGCGTGGACAACATCTGATCCGGTCCGCTGACGCCTCGCAGGTCGAGGAAGTCGCCCACCTCGCGCTGCAGGTCGGCCGGCTTCTCCTGATGAATGGCGCCGATACAGAGCAGGCGGAGAACGTGGTCCTACGATTCGCCGCAGCTTACGGTTGCGAGGCGCACCTGGCCGGCAGCTATGAGGCGCTAATCCTTACTGTCGTCGCCGGGATTATCGCGTTCAAAGCCTCCCTGGAAGCCCCCAGCGGGAAGGCAATCAAGGTGATGACGGCCCGCGTCATTACCTGGGTGCTAAAGGCCCTGGTGGACGCTCCGGTCCAGGTTCGGGACGAAGTTCTGGTGCTCCGGTACTTCGCTGAGAGAGGCCACAGGGGGACGTTCGTCGTGAGGGCAGGGCGGTGAATGTGCAACCTGTGCATCCTGTGCAACCTAAGCCTCCATACACGCGGGCGCGCGGGGAAAAATGGGTTAAACAAAAATACAGGTCCCTAGAAGCTCTAAGGAACTTTAGGTTGCACATTTTGCACAGGTTGCACATTCAGCGGCCTGACGGGGCCCACCCATCCGCCTTCCGCCGGCCATCTGCGCGGCGCGGAATGCGCCTTCCAGTCTATGGCGGGGCAAGACCTTGTAAACTCGTGTGCATTAGCTCATCGAGAATTGGGCAGATTGTTGCCTCGGGGAACCGGGAGAGAACGTCATTCGGGTGAGGGCATAAGCGCGGCCTAGAACAGATCTCGGCCAACTTCTAACTTCGGGCTATCGTTCGGCTTACATCCTGGCCAGAAGCGAACGGGCATCCCATCGCACCGTTGCCCCTAGCATGGGGAACTCTTTCAGGACACCACGCCAGCAGCCGAAGCGGAGCGTTGCCGCGCTATAGCGGAACACTATGCGGATCTCGCGGCAACCGCGCCGGATCCCGCCACTAGGGAACCCTTTCGGACATTGGCGGAGAACTACGCCGCCTTGGCGAACATTTGTAAACAACTCCAGATCGATATGATTGGTCCTGAAGACTGAATATAAGGGCGGACGGGTTCATTGTTTTCTGCTGGACTAAGGGCTCGCCGGGAAACAACCGCGTCATGGTGGTTGTTGGTTAGGTGATATGGTGTAGTTCCAATCACCATGAAATTCATCACGTGCGATGTTAATCGCTTTCATCTCCTGCTCGCTGACCTTCACGCCTTTGAGGTAAAGGTTGCCATCAATCTCGCAGCAGACTTGGAGGCCGGTCTCCGTCGTCGTGGCGCCGATGAGCTGCACGATCACCTGCTGGCTGACCAGCGGCTTTCCACGCCAGTTCTGGGTGATCAGCAACAACCTCCGGGTCCGCTGTCTCCTCCGCCTCCACCTCGATCAGCTTCAGGTCAGGTTCTGCCGGCTCCAGCAGCCCGAGTTGCCCGGCCGCAGCTTCCAACGCCTCCAATGCCTCCTCATCCAGCCCGGCCAACCGGGCCAGCATTTCCTGCTCGGCCATAGCGCTGTCACCAGCACTGACGTTCGCCAACAAAGTCGCAGCCAATGCCGGGCGCTCAAACTTCAACGCTTGTGCCGCGGCCGACATCCGCAGCGGATCACCCACGATCTGCCCGGAATAGACCGCCTGCATATACGCCAGCGCGTCGCCCCGGAAATCCGGCGCCTTCCGGCCCGCGGCCTCAGCCACAATCCTCTCTTTCGCCAGCACACGCGCCCGGCGCTTACCAATCGGCGCCGCCCCCTTCGGCTTGCCAGTGTTGCCGGGCTTCCACTGAGTGGCTTTGCCAGGGTGCGTCTCTGGGTCGGAGAAGGCTGGATTGCCGCGCTTGACGCCGCCCGTGGCTAAGTCAGGTGAGTGCACATCCGTAACCCTTCCGTTGTGTTACCTGACATGGGCGCCGAGGCACGCGCGGGCAATCGTGCCATGTGCCTTGGGTGACGGCCGCTACTGCGGCGGCTTGCTGGTTTCCGACAGCTCGTAGCCGCGCGCCGCCTGGACGACCTTCACCTGCTGGCCTTCCAACAATCCCAGTGACGGGTTGGCCACGATCTGGTCGGTCGCCGTCACTCCGGACAGGATCTCGACCTCCGACCCGAGATTGTTGCCGAGGGACACGTCCTGCAAGTGAATGCGGTCTCCCGCGCCGACCGTCGCGACCTGCATCCCCTCGGCGCGAAAGAGCAGCGCCTGCGACGGCACGATCACGAGATTCGGGTTTCCGGGAACGGTGAGGTGGACGTTGACATATGCTCCCGACAGCAGGGGTTTCTGACCGTCTTCGACGACAAGTTCGGTGATGATCGTGCGCGTGCCGGTGGTGACGGCGCCCGCCTCCGTGAGGAAGTTGGCCTTGATCGGCCTCTCCGGTGCGTTGGGCAGGGTGAGCGTCGCCGTGATCGCCGGCGAAAGCACGTTCCCGAAGCTCTGCGGCACCGCCGCGTAGACGCGAAGCTTCGATACGTCCGTCACATTGAACAGCGGCTTGGCGGACCCTTGCACCGCGGCATCACCGCCCGCACTGGTGACGTAGTCGCCGATATTGACCAAGCGGGATGTGACGATGCCGGCGAACGGTGCCACGACCTTCTCGAAACCGATCATGGCATAGTAGTGCTGCACGTTTTCCTGGGCGGCAGCGACCTGGGCCTTGTCCACCGCGGCGGCGGCGACGGAATTGTCGACTTGCTGCAGGGACACCCCTGCCGTGTTCTTCAGGTCCGTATAGCGTTTCGCCGTAACGGCGGCCAGATTGTAGTTCGTCACCGCCGTCTCCAGCTGCGCGAGGCTGGCTTTGTATTCCGCGTCGAGGCCCGGCGCATTGATCTCCGCGAGCAGCTCGCCTTTCTCGACATGCGCGCCGTAGTCCTTGTACCACTTGGTCACGTAGCCGCTGACCTGCGCGTAGATCGGCGCCTCGTTCCAAGCCACGACGTTGCCGGGCAAGGTGACGGTTCGCTCCGTCGGACCCGGCTTCGGCGTCGTCAGCCTGCACGCGCGGGATCGCAGAATCGTCGGCCAGCTGCTGAAGGTCCGTCAACGTGAGGCCGCGCGTCCATATTCCGTATCCTGCAACCACGAGCGCCACTGCCATGCCCGCGACGGCAGCCGCCCAGCCTTGGCCGCGGCGTTTCGTTGCACTCACGCTGACTTCTCCCCTAGCTGCAACGGCCGCCTTGACCGGCCGCTATGGATGATTGCGAACACGCAAGGGACAAACACCAGGGTCGTCACGGTCGCGACGATCAGGCCGCCGATGACGGCACGGGCCAGGGGCGCATTGGTGGTGTTGCTAAATGACATCGGGAACATGCCCACGATCATCGCCAGCGCCGTCATCAGCACCGGCCTGATCCGGGCGTGACCCGCCTCGATCGCCGCGGCCACGGGGTTGCCGTGCGCGGCCAGTTGGGCGCGGGCGAAGTCCACCACGAGCACAGTGTTCGCCGTCGCCGTCCCCATGCTCATGATCGCGCCAGTCAGCGCCGGCACGGACAGCGTCGTGCCAGTGAGGAACAGGCTCCACGTCGCCCCAGCAAGGGCCGCCGGCAGCGCCGAGATGACGATCATCGGGTCCAGCCACGACTGAAAGTTCACCACGATGACCAGGAACACGAGCACGATGGACAAAGCCAGGCCTTCGAGCAGCTGCGCGTAGGCCGACTGCATGGTGCTGGCCTGCCCGGTCAGCGCCACAGTCGCGCCCCTCGGAAGGTCCGATTGCATATCGTCGATGGCGGCCTGCATTGCCCTGGTGGTCCCGCCCAGATCGCGGCCGGCAACGGTGGCGTAAATGTCGATGGCCGGCATGATCGCGTAGTGCGAAACGACCCCGGGAATGGCGGTCACGCTGAGTTTGGACAGGCCGCCGACGATCTCCGGCTGGGCGGCGGGCCCAGTGCCCGTAGTGTTGCCGACCGGTATGGTTTGCAGGGCGTTGACGCTCTGCATCTGGTCCTGAGGTGTCTCGACGTTGACCAGATGCGATACGCCCGTGCTCGGATCGAGCCAGTAGGTCGGCGCGGTCTGGCCGCTCCCCGACAGCGTGGCCAGCACGTTGTCGGCGATCAGCGACTCATTGAGGCCGATCCCGAGCGCGAGGCTCCGGTTGGAGTCAAGCTGCAGGGTCGGCTGATCCATGATCTGCTGTATCCGCACGTCGGCCGCGCCGGCGACCTTCCGGATGCGGGCCGCAAGCTTCATGGCGAAGGCGTAGTTCTCATCCAGGTCGCGCCCGCTGATCCGGATGTCGATGGGTGATGGCAGGCCGAAGTTCAGGATCTGCGCGGTGATGTCGCCTGCGAGGAAACTGAACTGCGCACCGGGAAAGCGCTCCGCCAGCCCGGCCCGCAAGGTTTGCTGATACCGGGCGACCGGCGAGGCTTGGTTGTCCAGCGACACCGTCAGGTCGCAATCCTGCGAACCGATCGTCCCGCTGTTGCTGTAAGCTTGGTTGATGCCGGTCGTGGGTAGTCCGCAGTTCAGTAGGCTGCCGACGACATGGCCGGGCAGAAGCTCGTGTACCTGCTGGTCGACGAGCACCGCCAGCTTGGCCGTCTCCTCGATGCGCGTGCCGGAGGCGAAACGCATGTGCATCGCGATCGTGCCCGACTTGATGCTCGGGAAGAAATCCTGCCCGACGAAGACGAGGAGCACGAGAGACGCAAGAGCCAGCATGAGGTAGAGCGAGCAGAACACGCGCCGCCGCGGCGCGAGCCGCTCGAGCAGCCCGCGATAGGCCTCGCGGAAGCGCTCGAACCGAACCTCGAAGCCGCGGTGAAAGCGCCCGAAGATGCCGGGCTGCGCCTCGTGCCCCTTGCCCTGGAGCGCCGCGACCTGGCTGCGGAGCAGGTAGTCGGCCAGGGTCGGCGTCAGCGTGCGCGACAGGATGAACGACGCGATCATGGCGAAGATCACCGCTTCAGCCAGCGGCAGGAACAGGTAGCCGGCAACCCCGCCGAGCTGGAACAGCGGCACCCACACGATGCAGATGCACGTCGTGGATACGAAGGTCGGCACCACGATCTGGTTCGACGCCTCGATGATGACCCGCTTGAGGTCCACCTCGCCGCCGCTCTTCCCTGCCATCTCGAGATGAGTGTTGATGTTCTCGATCATCACGGTGGTGTCGTCCACCAGGATGCCGACCGCGAGCGCCAGGCCGCCCAGCGTCATAACGTTGATGTCCTGCCCTACGACGGACAGCGCAATAACCGAGGACAGGATCGAGAGCGGGATGGACGCCGCCACGATCAGGGTCGAGCGCCCGCTTCCCACGAAGACAAGGACTGCGATGCCGGCAAGGACGGCCGCCGTCAACATCTCCTGCACGACGTCATCGATCGAGGCGCGCACGAAGGTCGATGCATCGTCGAGTGGCGTGATCGTCACGCCTGGCGGCAGCATCTTGAGGATGCCTGGCAATTTGGCGCGCACCCCTTCCACCACCGACAGCGTCGAGGCCTCGCCAGTCTTGAGGATCTGCAGGAGGACCGCCTGCTGCCCCTTGACCAGGACGATATTCTGCTGCGGCGGCCCGCCCGCGTGGACATGGGCGACATCGCGCAGGTACACCGTGGCGTTGCCAACCTGTTTGATGGGCAGATTGTTGAACTCCTCGATCTTCAGCGGCGTCGCGTTGGTGACGACCATGAAGTCGATCGGCCCGATCTTCTGATCGCCGGCCGGCAACACGATGTTCTGCAGAGCGAGGGCGGCGCCGACGTCCTTGGCGCTCATGCCGTGCGCCAGCAGTTGCGACTGGTCGAGATCGACCTCCACGTCGGCGGTGGTGCCGCCATACGGCGCGGGGATCGCCACGCCGGGGACTGACACCAGCGCGGGCCGGATCAGGTTGGTCGCGATGTCGTTGATCTGCGACGGCGTCATGTTCTCCGCAGCGATCTGTAATTCCAGCACCGGCACGGAGGACGCGTCGAACACGAGGATGTTCGGCGGGGTCGTGCCGGTCGGCATCTGCTTGATCACCGTTTGCGATGAGGCCGTGACCTGCGCTTGCGCCGCGGCGATGTCCGTGCCGGGCTGGAAGTAGATCTTGACCACGCCGCTGCCATAATAGGACTGGCTTTCAATGTGCTCGATCCCGCTGACAGTCGTCGTCAGCGTGCGCTCGTAATAATAAATGATGCGGCCCGACATGTCGGACGGGGACAGACCGTTATAGGTCCAGATCGCTGCGATGACCGGAATTTTGACCGGCGGAAAGATATCTGTCGGCGTCCGCAGCACCGAAATGGCGCCGAACAACAGGATGACCAGCGCGAGGACCACGAAGGTGTAGGGCCGGCGGAGGGCAATGAGAACGAGCGCTCTCATTACATCCGTCCCACGGGTCGGCGCGGAGGATCAGGTATCATGCCACCTTTCTCTCCGCCGCCGTTCGACTCGCGGCATCAACCTCGCGCGATTCGCCTCTGCTGGCCATCGCTCCGGTGTGCGCCTCGTTACTCAGGCAGCGGCTCCAAGGTGCCTTCTATCTGGCCCGTCATTCCCCAGATGACCGGGCGATCCGGCCATTTCGGAGGCATCTTATCGGGATCCGACGGCTCCTGCAAAGGCGACAGCGCTGAGCCGCCCCGTGCGACGGGTCTTATCGGTCAGTGATCGCCACCTGACCGAACATCCGGCCCCGCCAAGCAACCCAGGACACAATGCTCCTGCCAACAGGCTGCGCGACCGATACCGGCCACAACATCGGGCCGGCGCTGGGGACGCAGCGAGGCGATCGCCTCGAGGATCTGCTGGAACAGCGCGCGAGGCACAATGACCTCGGCCATCTGGAAGGTGATCGAGCGTCCGTGCCTCCGTTTTCTCGACACCGAACCCACGATCATAGTCCTGACCAATCGCGAACCCATCGCACCTGCGTCGGAACCACGTCGTCATCCGGACATCCCAGGGCCACGCGTCCGGGCGCATCAGGTCCCGGAAATCCTCTTCCGCGATTGAGCAGAGAGCCGCGCGTCAGGATTGCGCGGTGCCTCCGTCGCTGATCGCTCGCGATAACGAGGTGTCTGCTGTTGGCCAGCTTCTGCGTTGAGACGAATGTCCGATGCCGCGCATCCCAGCCTGAAAGCGGACCGGGCAGAAAACCACTCATTCTCGTCGATCAGGGTCCGAGTGGATACGTCCGCTTCCGGGCAACGGCCTGAGTCACCTGAGCGGCCGAGATGGGCGCAGGGCGGACTTCAGCGCTACCCACGCCTTTTCTCAGCTCTCCACCCTCAGCGGACGCTTCGTTTTGAGTGAGGGGCAGTTTGGCCTGGTGCCCGGAGTATCCCGGCCCCGGCGGTTGGGCTGTGGTGTTCAGCGAAAGCGGCCTCGTGGTGGCGGAGCACTCGGGCGCTGCGGATGCCACCACGAACAATAGGATGGAGCTAATCGCGATCCGCGAAGCCCTCACACACGCTCCGACCGATGCTGACGTGGAGATCGTGACAGATAGCGAGAAGAGCGGCTGGAGGCGAGCAAGACGCCGGACGCGGCTGCCAACGTACCGGACTTCACCGGCTTGGCTGCGGATCTGTCTGCGGCCTGGAACGCCCCCACCACGAGCATGCGCGCCCGGCAGCGGTTGGTGCGCGCCGTGATCAGAGACATCGTCGCCGATGTCGATGAGACCACGCGCGAGGTGGTGCTGACGATCCACTGGCGCGGTGGCCAGCACTCCGAGGTGCGCGTGCGTAAACCCAGAGCTGGTGAGCATGGCTGTCGCACCGCCGAAGAGGCTCTGGCGGTGATCCGAACCATGGCGAGCCGATGGTCCGACGAAGAGATCGCCGCATCGTTGAATCGGATGGGCATGCGCACGGGCCACGGAAAAACCTGGACTGCGCACCGTGTCAGTTCGCTGCGCCGGGTGCACGGCATTCACGCCTACCGCTCCGCGGAAAAGGATGGCGAGTGGCTGACCATGTCGGAAGCTGCCGCGAAGCTCGGGGTGACGAATCACGTGATCCGTTACCTCATCCAGCGTGGGTTTCTGCCTGCAGAACAGGTCGTACCTGGCGCTCAATACCAAATCCGGGCGGCCGATCTGGAAACCGGGAGCGTCGCTACCGCGCTCGCCGGGAAGGGCGGCCCGTATCGCCTCAGTGTTGAAAATCAGTTGCCAATGTTTCCAGATACTTAAAGAAAGGGGGTTACAATGAACACCTCGTCGCAATCGGGCGCATGGTTCGCTCCACCACGTTGCTATCTACCTCGACGCGCCCGTCGCTAAGGAACACCATCAGGCCATCCCAGTGGTTCAGCGTGTACCTGATCGCCTCGGCCAAATTCGACTTCGCCGACTGTTCCTCCAGGCGCTGCATCAACCAGGTTTTGAATGCCTCGAGGATCGGCTTGGTCTCTGCCTGCCGCACAGCTACACGCTCGCCCGCCGTCAGACCGCGGATGCGTTCTTCGATCTCATACACGGACCCGATCCGCTGCAATGCCTCTGCAGCCACCGCAGACTTCGATGATTCATAGATCTCAAAGAACTGCCGCCGCGCATGAGCGAGACAGTAAGCCAGAGTGACCGGCCCGCCCGGACGATCTGGCTTGGTCAGTTCACCGTACCCGGCATAACCGTCCACCTGCAGCACGCCACTGAACCCGCTCAGGTGCTCGTGCACGTGTTTTCCTTTCCGATCTTTCGCAAAGATGTAGACCACCGCCGGCGGCGCCGGTCCTTGCCATGGTCGATCATCGACCGCGTAGGACCAGAATCGCCCGGTTCGCGTTCGTCGTCGTCGGCGATCCAACACCGGTAATGGCGTATCATCGCAGAATACCTTTGGTGAGGACAGCACGGTATCCACGAGTAGCTGATAGAGTGGTTTCAGCCACCAGGCCGCCCGTAATACCCAGTGGACCAGGGTCGACCGATCCAGATTGACGCCATGGCCCCGCAGCATATCGGTCTGCCGGTTCAAGGGCAGATGCCAAGCGAATTTCCCGACCACTATCGAGGCCACCAGCGCGGTGGTCGCCATTCCGTTCTCCACCAGCCGCGGCGGCGCTTTGGCTTGCACCACGGTTCCTTCGCAGGACCGGCACCCGTAGCGCGGCCGGCGGGTGCGCTTGACCTGGATGACCGCCGGGATCACGTCGAGCTGTTCGCTCACGTCTTCCCCGATCACATGCAGAGCACCGCCACAGCACGGGCAGATCTTGCTTTCGGGTTCGATCACCGCTTCGCAGCGGGGCAAATGCTTCGGCAGGGCGCCAATGTTGCGCGCCGCCTTTGGCCGTGGTGGGCGAGCCTTGGTGGACTGCTGCGCACCATCGTCGTTGGCGGGCCGCCGGTGTCTCCGTGATCACTACATCGCTCAAATTGAGCGGCAGCTGCGCCGTGTCATGAATGAGTTTCTCTGATCGCGGGCCATACACGACGCGCTTCAACGGACCATGCCCTGCAGATGCGCATTCCGCTCCTGCAGCTCTATAATGATCTCGATCAGCCGATCGGGATCGCGCGGCAGCGATGCCGGGTCGAAGACCATGCCGGCAAACTACCGACCCGCGACTCGATTCGTACAGCGATAGTTGCACTCAACTGACTGTCTGATGAGGCAAAAGAGCCGATGTCCGGGGCACTACCTGGGACCAGTCGAGACCGGAGAACAGTAACGTCAGTTGCGCTGCACTGAGGGTCACGGCTCCATCCTGCACCGGCGGCCAGATGACATGGCCTTCTGCCGCCGCAGCGTCGCACCCTGGGCTCGTCCGGGCGTGGGCCCGGCGAGCCAGGAGACACATCCATGGAGGAAGTTCGCGGCTTCATCGGACTCGATGTTCACAAGGCCACCATCTCTGTCGCGGTGGCGGATAGTGGGCGCAGTGGTGAGGTACGTCACGTCGGCACCATCGAGAACACGCCTGTGGCGATCGCCAAGCTCGCGCGCAAGCTGGCACGGCGGCATGGTGCTGTTGAGTTCGTCTATGAGGCTGGATCGTGCGGCTACAACGTGCAGCGTCAGCTGACCGGCATGGGACTCACTTGTCGTGTTTGCGCGCCGTCGCTGACGCCTCGCAAGCCCGGAGATCGCATCAAAAACGATCGGCGTGATGCTATCGCGCTGGCACGGCTACACCGGGCTGGCGAGCTCACCTACGTCTGGGTGCCAAATGAATTGCATGAAGCACTCCGTGACCTTGTCCGGGCACGACATGCGGCATGCCAGGACGTAAGGCGAGATCGAATCCGGATCCAGGCGTTCCTCCTGCGCTACGACCTACGATTCGAGGGCAAGCCATGGAGCACGCGTCATCGCAGGTGGCTTTGGAACCGACAGTTTGCTCTCCCCGCACAGCAGATAGCGTTCCAGACTTACCTCAATGCTCTCGAACATGATGAAGCACGCAAGGCAGACATCGAGGGTCAGGTCCGTGAGCTCCTGGCGGGATCTCCCTGGGCAAAGCTGCTGCAAGCTTTGCAGGCGCTCAAGGGCATCGGACCCGTCGTCGCCGCAACTATCATTGCCGAGGTTGGCGACTTCTCCCGCTTTGCCCATCCACGTCAGCTCGTTGCCTACTTCGGCCTGGCGCCCGGCGAGCACAGCAGCGGTGCGACGCTCCGCGCGCGCGGCATCACCAAGGCAGGCAGTTCCCTTGCACGCACAGTGCTCTGCGAGGCCGCCTGGAATTACCGGACGACACCGAAGGTCGGACAATGGATGAATGAACGCTGCCCACCCGTGCCACAAGACATCAAGGCATTGGCTTGGAAGGCACAGTTGCGCCTGCACAAGACATACCGGCGATTGACCGCGCGCGGAAAACGCTCGGTCGTTGCCACCGCCGCCGTTGCGCGCGAGCTGCTCGGGTTCGTTTGGTCAATAGGCCAGCGCGTCCCTCTCAGCGCCTGAGCCGTAACTCCTCTCACGATCCGCAGCAGCGAGGACGCTGGGCGCGGTAGAGGGAACCCTCGATTTTGCGTTGGACAGGCGATGACGCCCACGTCCGTGGCCAGAGCGAGGCAGCCCTCCGACGCACCGTCATCATGGGGTGACCAATCCCCGCATAGGAGTTTGAGCGACCGTCGCGAGAACCCGGCGTCCTCACCCCTGCGGATCTTGTTCGTCCGACCACGACGTTCTGCGGAGCGATCGGGAATGCGTGCTCAAATGCCTTGACAAAGGCCATAGGAGGTGAAGCGGCCACGCTCCAGCCGCTTGCTCAGCAACACCAAACCAGAGCCATCCCATACCAAAATTTTCAAGCGGTCAGCCCGCTTCGCGCGGAAGACGAAGACACCGCCGGCGAATGGATCAACGGACAGTGTTTCCTTCCGCACACGCGCGCCACCGACCTCGATATCGATCGTCCCCAATGCTGCTGCCGTCCGCGCGCCCCCCGACCGCGGCGCCTTCACCGTCGCTGCCTTCGTCTGCCGCACTGGCACCGCAGGTGTCGAGGGTGCAGCGGGTTCCTCCACCACCCGCACCGGGACAAACGTCTGCCCCCCGACCGCAGTTTGCTTCCGCGCTTGGCGGCGCCATGTCCACAGCAGGCCGCGGTTCACGCCGTGTCGGAGCGCAACCTCCGAGACCTTGGCCCCGGGTTCAAAGCTCTCGGCCAGGATCCTGGCCTTCTCTTCCTCCGTCCAGCGCCGCCGACGGGTCTCCCCGGTGATGAGCTCGATCCGCCGCTGCTATCTTGCTGACTGTCTTGATGCCTGGCATCAAGACTCGCATTTGGCATCGCGACGCCCTCCGTGCTCACAGCACGCAGAACTTCGCCCTTCTTCCCGCGTCGGCCCAGGTGGGGCACTCGCAACGGTTACGGTTCTGTTATAAGAGACCCCTATAACAGCGGACGATGACACTCGACCACTGAGCTGACGCGTCCTGAGCGATCATCGTGATTAGGCCCGAGGCTTCCCGGGTTGACACGATGGGCGCGGAACGGGTGGTCCTAGCATAGTGGTCGTTGCCGGCGACCACCGCCACTGACCAATCCCCTGAGACCACACTCGCAGACAACGCTTGGACACCTCCAGTGCCCCGTCAAGCGTACCAAGCGAGACTGCGCGTGTGTTACCTCGATTAGCCGCCGCCCATCCATCTCATGTTTGCATATCTCGACCGATCGTATTCTGGGGTGGCAGGCGTTATGGTCCCAGATGCAACGGACGACCTCACATTAGGAGCCCCAACGGGAGCGGACGGCAGCGGGGGCTTGTGGGGCCTCCGTAGGAGCCCAGCGGGCAACGGAGAGGCTGCGGACGCGGCCACGGTTGGGCCTACTGCGCCGCGCGACCCCTCCGAGAAAGGCTTCAGGCGGCCCCTGTTTCGTCCTGCATGAACGCGGATGGCATCGTCTATACTGGCGGGGCAACAACAGTGCTGCCCCGAGATGGCCACCGCTATTTAGCTTCCGTGCTCATTGTGAGGGGGCGGACGGCGGCGCGGCGGTGCCGATGGACGCTCCGATCGCATCACCTGGTGCGGACACCTGCATGTAACCGTCCGTCAGTGTCTGGAGGAAGGCTACAATCAAATCCTCCTCATGGTCGGTCAGGCCAAGGTTTCCGATTGTCTTGTCTTCGTTGGCTGTCACTGCGGGCGCGGGCCAGCAGGTCTTTCCGGCATTTGGGTCGAGTGAAGACGTGACGGGGTCACCGGGGCATGTCGGCAGCACATCGCGTGTGTTGTAGAAATGCACAACCTCCTTCAAGCTCTTGAGGAAGCCGTTGTGCATATAGGCCTTCACGAAGTCAGGGCGTGGACGCTTATCGACATTGCGTAGGGTCGGAGTTTGGAACGTTCCCATGAACTGCGGGGCATATTGAGCCCAGCTTTGGTTCGGGTTCGGTGCTGCGGCGTTGCCCGCGAGGAACGCACCAAAACCGTAGTCCACATAGCTTTGCCCGAGCGGATTGGCGATATAGCCGTACTGGTCCGGAGTATTTTCGCAATAATAAGGAAGCGCGTAGTTGTTAGGAAGCCCCAGATTGTGGGGCTGAAACTCTGTGAAGAGGGGATTCGAGTTCCCATTTTGGGTGAAAATGTTTCCCTTTTGCGAAGGTGGCCGAGGTGTTTTTCCGCCGGCTGTGTTCTGTGTCCCGTCCAGATGACACGTGTTGCACAGTCCTTTGCCCCGGAACAGCTGGTACCCGGCGGCTTCGTCCGGGCTAAACACCTGTTCCGTGGGGTGCGCGAGCTGGTAGTCAAACTTCGACGAATACGGGCTCACGTCGGGCGAGGCTTCATAGGCAGCCATGGACAGCACCAAATGCTGGAAGGTCGAGGTCGAGGTTCCGCGATCGACGGCGCTGAGATGGACCGGGAACGGATCATTGGCAGGCGGCGGACCAGGCGTTGCACAGACTTGCTGGACGTCAGCCGGCCAAGTGATCGCGAATGATTGCGCACCCCAGACCTGCTCGAACAGTGCTCTGTAACCGCTTTGCGACAACGCGTACACGACGCAGGCTGTATCGGGGTTGCCCATCTCGACCGGGTTGACGGGCGGACCTTCTGCTTGCTCCGCGGCCGGGTTGCCCAGTTGGAGTCCCGTCGCCCGCATGTCCCAGAAATTACCGCCGGTGAACAGCTGCTGGGTCGCGTCAAACTGAAGTACCGGCGAGAATGGTGCATATCCATAGCTCTGCGGCTTACGCGACGATAGCCGCGCGTCTGGATGGGGCGGCGTGGCGTTGGTGATGGCCACGGATCCTGGCTGGGCCACAATCGTTTGGTTGAAAAGCGAGGCACCACCGGTAAAACCCGAATACGGGATGTGACACGTCGTGCAAGCTAAATTCTTGTTGACAGATAGATTCTTGTCGTAGAGGCCAAGCGTCCCAAGCAGTGTCACCTGATGATACAAGTCGAGCGCTGCGGGATTTTGCGCTTCCTGCTGTGCTGCGGCAAAAACTTTATCGATGTACGCGTTAGTTGCCGCCACGTCCGGGTCCTCGTTCGCGCCACCCGGAAGATAGGACGTGATGTTTATCTGCGCCGAACAGAACTGCGGGGTGGTAAGGGACTGGTCTTGTGCTACGGCGACGGTCGTTACGACCATTGTCCCTGCCAATGCCGACGCCAGAACCGGTTTGTTCCTCATGACGACCCCCATTCATTTGGATGTGCGTCGGTCCCTTACTAAATCGGCAGGTGAGGACTGCCTCTTTCTGTTGGACTCTCCACCGCGAATAGAGACTTGCCCCCCTGCGCGGAGACCGCTGCTTATTTCATTGCAACTAGGTTAGGTTAGGCCCGTTACTTATTGACACAGAAATCAATAAAGCGTGATTTCTTGCGCGTTGCTATGGATTGCGGCTCATCCCGGACTGGCCGACGCTGGGGTCCGGCCGGGGAGCCAAAACAACCCGCTCGCTAGGCATTCCCGGCGTTCGCCGCGTTGCACGAGGACTCCCGCCTCTGGGTGCGCCGAAGGTCCCACGGGGTGCCGCCTGGTGAAGAGGCGGCCCTTCCACTGAACGCGTGTTCCCCCGTGCTCCTTGGCCGATGGATGAGCATCGCCAGGCGGAATGCGGCGGTGAGTTCCCGAGGGCAGCGAGGACAAGCAACATGCCAACTGCGAGTCCTACTACGGAGCCGCTACAGAAGCCTCACGCGGTCGGGTGGTGGTCACCATAGGGAGCGCGGCATCGGGGCTTGCGGCGAGTTCGTAGAGGCATCTGCGGGCATGTTGGGGGGAGACTGCGGGTATCATGGGTTCGAGCCGGTGTCATGGGCGGTGTCATGGGTAGCGCCGCGCTGAAACCCGCCGAACAGGCCGGGTGTCATGGGTGTCACGGGAAACACGGGCACTTTCGAGAAAAAACTTTTTGGCGAAAATTTCCGGCGAGCCGTTCTGTATATTTTTCTTCTTACCCAAGACACCCAAGACATCCATGACAGTCGTAGAGACAGGCCAGTTTCCGCTGTCTTGGGTAGATTCCAGTGCACATGACAACCCAAGACAGTTTTCCCGCGACAGGTCACCCGAACCAGAACCCGGACGATCGCGTGCGCCCTGGCCAAAACGTTCGAGTGGTTCCTGGCCGCGGACTGGATCGCGGTGGTGATCCAGCGATGCCGACGGTACGCTGTTTCGACCAGTAGCAAACCTATATTCCGCCCTAGTTACGGAGAACGCCCAAGGCCCACGCCTCCCTAAGCGCGAGCCACCTCCTAACAACAGGATGGCGTAGGACGGCCGACGTGACCGCCCCCGTCAAAGCAGGCGTACAGCGCGGACAGTCCGACGTCGGTGCTTCCGAGGACCGCTTCATGCCGAACGGTTCAAACGAAATCGTTTACGCTAAAGGTTCGAGCGAAGGGGTAACGCTTGCGTTGGAGCCCTCTGAAATTTACACTATTTTCGGCATCAGCGGTTCCGGCTTGGCCGCTCGGCTGCTTAGATACGACCATCCCTTCTCTCACTCCCCCGGCAGCGCCAGCCCAGCCTTTCGATAGAACCCAATCAACATCCTGAGTTCGCCAATTTCCAGCCGCTTCATCGCCTCCACCATCGCCTCGACCATGGTGCGGCAGGCGCGGCGAGCGGGTCCGGCGGCAAGCAATGCCTCCCAGGCGTCGCGGAACGCTTCGCGCGGGAACAGCTGGTCGCGATAGATGAGGTTGAGCAACGCCATCGGCTTGCGGCGCAAGGAGTGAATGACGTGGTGATAATCGATCACGTGGCCATTGCGGTCCATCCCCAAGGCACACGCGCTGACCACCGCCGAGTTCACCACCATTCGGCTGCGGCTGATGAAGGTCGCTGCACGGGTAATCGAGACCGCTTCCCGTGTGCGCGTCGCTTTCGCTGCCTCCTGCCCTGAGGCAGCATTGTTCCGCGACCTCGCCCACAGCTTGGTGCCGGCTGCTCCATAGACCGCGGGGAAGGCGCCCCGTCGAACCCGTTTCCCATCAACCCCAACCAACAATCCGGTCCGATCGCGATGAAACAGGCGCAACGGCCGAGGCTTGCCCGAATTCCCGGCGGTGGGACTCAGCCATTCTTCACAGCGCTTCGTGAATAGGAGCGGCTAGCAGTGTTCCCGGACAAACTCACATGGGGTGTTCTTCGTCAAGGCTTATCTACGGCGCATGTATTTTTCTCCTTGCAGCGGATCCAAGGCTCGAGCCCGCTTTGCTATGCGGCAGGCGATCACCGCATCCACTCACATTCGGTCGGGCACCAGGGCCCGTACCACGATCCCTCATTCTTTGAGGAGACTGGGCTCAGGAAGGTGGGATCCATCTCTTTGAGACGGCCTGTTGCAGCCACGTCTGTCCACGATCGCCACCTGCCTGGATCCGGCAGGCCGACCTTGGGACCGACCCGCGGATTGGGTTGATTCAACTATTGGCGTCGGGCCTCCAATACCTTGAGATCGGCACCCAGCGGTACTACGCCTTCGGTCACGTAACGCCAGAGCGCCACGAGCAATTTGCGCGCCAGTGCGACGACAGCGATGCGACGCATTTTGCCGCGCTTGTCACCAACACGCTCGTAGAACCATCGGCTCAGGGCGCTGCCAGGTTGGTGTCGCAGCCACAGCCATGCTAATTGGATCATGGTTTTGCGCAAGCGAGCATTGCCCGCTTTTGAGATGCCTTGCTCGACGTCTATCCCGCCGCTCTTCCAGGGGCTTGGCGTCAAACCCGAGTACGCCGCCAACTCCCTTCGATTGCGGAAATCACGATAGAACGCTTCCAACGACAGCACGGAAGCGAATTCCGGTCCAATACCGCGAAGGCGCAATAGTTGGCTGCCGTACGATGCAACTGGCGTGGGCTTTACCTTCGGGTCTTGCAGAAGTTTCTCAGCTGCTGATCGCGTCGTCTGCAGAGCTAGGTCTCGCTCGGCCTCGATCTCTCGGAGCTGCGTGATCACCAATTCCAGGCGCTCGATCTCCCGAATGAGCTCCGTTTTCAACCGCGGCGGCAACGGTTGACCACTCCAACAACGGAGTTCCTCGAGGCGATCGCGGCGGTCCTTGCGCATCGGTTCGAAGTCGAACACGCCCTGCGTGGCCAGCAGCCCTTTGATCCGGTTTACGTGTCGCACCCGTTCCGCAACCAGCGTTCCGCGTTCGCGTGTCAGCCGCCGCTCATCCTCCTCTGCCCGGCTTGGTGGTCGCACCATCGAACAAACTTGCCGTTCTCCGCGCGCCCAACTCATCAGCGAGCGCAGTAGCTTCTCGGCATCGACCCGGTCGGTCTTGACCCGTCGGCTGCGCCGGTCCACCGCGATGGATGCGGCATCAACAACGTGGCTTTCCACGCCACTGGCTCCCAGTAGGCGGTGCACCCTCAGGAATCCCCGCATTTTTTAAACTGGTCCGAAAACGTCCGCGAACAGGGGCTGCTCGTCTAGCATTTGGGAGAAACGCTGCATCAATGGCCCAAGCCAGTTGTCACGCATGGTTGGGATGAGATCGTAGAGCATGCAGCCCTGGCGGAACAACGAGTGGACACGGCGTTTGGCGGTGTTGGTCTTGAGCATCCGATCATAGCCGAGCGCTTCTCCAGCAGCACCGAGCAGCGTCAACAGGACCACGGCAAAGGCATTGATGAGCCACAGCCGATCACGCCGCTCGGGCGATTTGACACGGATCGTTCCCAGACCCATGCCGAAGCGCAGATCTTTGCTGTCGCGCAGACTGCACTCAATTGCCCAGCGGCGACCGTAGTAGCCGGTCAGCTGCTTCGCGCTGGTATCGGCGCTGCTGGCGGCCAGACACCAGGCTTGCTTCATCTCCGGATCCTGAACGCAGACCACGGTTCCCACCCGGTAGCGATCGGCTGTGACCTCGGCACCGCGCAACACTCGTGCCCGTCCGCCAGCTTGGACCCATTCAGCTGCGGTGCGGGTCTCCCCGGCGGTGTTGGTTACGGTGATGTTGCCACGGAAGCGAATGATGTAGTCGAAATACAGTTCTTCGGTTAGCATCCGGTAGAGTTTCTGATCGCCGAAGCCACGGTCGGCGACGATGCACACCTTGATCCCGGCCGGCAGCAACTCGGCAAGCCGTACCAGCACCCGATGTTCGTAGAAGTTGCGGTGATCCTTGAGCGTGCTCTTGTCGACGGTCAGCCACACCAGAGGTGTCGAGCGGCCATGATCGCTGATCAGGGCCAGCATGATGGTGGCCTGGTTGTCGGCATCGAAGTCGGTCCAGTCCATGGCCACCATGATCGAGCTTCAGGCGCCGACGACGAAGGGCACCCAGCGCACCAGAATGTCGTCGACATTTATGGCGGCGTTAGAGAGCAGCCGGTCGACCTGCTTGGTGGCATGCTTAGGCTTCAAGCTGCGCGCCGCGGCCAGGCCCTGACCGATCGCACAGATCGCCAGCGACCCGCTGTGCAACACGCCAAGGGTCGCGTCGCATAGCGAGTTCACGCGCTTTGCATGCAGGTCGTGCTCGAGCAGACAGCCAAGCACGTTGCGAATGCCCTGGTATGAAAAACGCTCCCGGACGACCATTGTGCTTCCCGAATCGACATCGGGAGGCAAACTCGCTGGTCTGTCGGGAGCGCGGAATCTCCCCCGCCACTTCGCAAGCATCTGCCATCCAAGGTGTTCCCACGATTCTTTTCAGAACTGCCACTTCGGTTGATCGATTCTTTTATGTCGCGTGAGAAATGCGGGGATGCCTCAGCGGTGCACCCAGAAGCCATCAAGCCCAGCCTCGTAGATCGAGATGATCTTCGCCGGTCCTCCACACCGCCGTTCAGCTTCCGCTCTCAGACGCGACAAGAGGTTCAACAACGCCGTGCTGTCGCCGGCGTCAATTCGGTACTTGCTGATCTTGTCGCTGTGCGGGACGCTGACGGCAAGCAACCAGCTTGACCGGCTCAATTCCAGAGCCACAAACAACGAGATATCGTACTCTTGTGCGGTGGTCGTCGGGTGCAGGACGCGGGCGGTGCCATGCATCGGTCAATCTCTTAAATTAAGCTTCGCAAGAGGAAAAGGACGCTCTCGTTGGTTGGTTCGGAGGGTTGGCCCACGGGGCGGTGGCGGAAGTCGTCGAGGCGGATGATATTAGCCGACATGACGCACCTCCCCGGTCAGGAACTCCAACAACGTGAGGGTAAGCCGGTCGTAGTCGCCGGCGGCCATCAACTCGCCGTCCTGGTCCTTGTCTGCACCGGCCAGCGCTACCGCCGCCAGTGCGCGGGCCCCGGCCATGGTAGTTGGGGCGCCGATGATGGCGATGTGGCCAAACAGCCCGGCCCGCTCCTTATAGAGCAGGTCAACGGCCGGCGCAGTGCGGCGTTCATCCTCGGGGGTGCGCCAAGTTGCTAAGATGCTGGCTTGCTTGTGCTCGATGTCCACCAGGCGATTGCAAAGCCGGATCAGCTCCGCGTCGGCGAGCAGCTCGTCCTCATCGAGCGGGCGGCCGGCGTGATTCACGGGCCATTTAGGCTCGGGGTGCGGGCGTGCAGTGGGTCTGCTAGTACGCTGTCTAGCCTTCGGCATTGGCTTGCTCCATTGGGTGGCAAGGCCAAGCCGGTATTAGGCCGCCGGGCTGGGCCGCTCGCCGATCAGCGAGCCCGGGGACCCTGCGGTCGCCCCCCCGCAACAGTCAAGATTAATCGGCCGCCGGGTCGATAAAACCAGCGGATAGTCCTTTGGAGAAACGATCCATCCCCGCCTCCGCAAGCTCGTGAGCCAGCCGGCACCGGCGGCCTTGCACTGCGGGCAGCGGGTGATCCGGCCGGCGGCTGCGGCGCCGGCACACCGGCGCAGGTGCGCGCATCGACACGTCGCTCACGGCGTGTACCGATCATTTGGATTGTGCCGTTGCTGGCGCGCTTATCGGCGCGGCAGGGGGTACAAGGTGGACGGCCTGTCGTCTGAGACGGCTAAGGGAGGGGCACCATGCCGACGACGTTCTATGATAGAGAACAGGCGTTCGAAGCCAAATTCGCACGCGATGAGGAATTTCGCTTCCGTACCCTCGCGCGTCGCGACAAGCTGTTTGCACGATGGGCCGCAACCGAGCTGGGGCTGTCCGGTGAAGCAGGCGAAGCCATGGTCATGGCAGTGCTAGCCATCCCCAATGGGCCCGTACACGACCAGGCCCTACTGCAGCACGTCGCAAGCATCTTCTCCGCTCACCGGGGTGGGGCATGCGAAGACAGTTTGCCCGCTGCGCTCGACCGTTGTAGCCAGCAGGCGCGCCAGCAGCTCATTGAGACGCCGCCCGATCAGTCCAACGCGCTGTGAAGCTAGAATGAAGCCTTTTGCTGTTTTGGCATTGCGTCGGCTCTGGACAAAGATGTCGAGCACAACACCGTCAAATTCGAATCGCTGCTATGATGAACTTTCGAACTCGGGGCACTAGCGCCGATCCTGGTGTTGACCCGGTTTTGTGGACACCCGAGCATTTGCCTTCGAGTGCCACAGAGGAGGATCAAGCCTGATCTCGGTGGTGATCCCGGCGCTGAACGAGGCCGCGCAACTGCCCGATCTCCTGCGTGCACTGCACGCCGAGCCGGTCAGCCAGGAGATCATTGTCATCGACGGCGGCAGCGTGGACGGGACCGCCGAGGCCGCGCGCGAGGCCGGTGCCACGCTGGTGGTGTCCGCCACGCGCGGCCGGGGGCAGGCAATAGCGGCGGGCGACGCAGTAGCGTGTAGAGAGGCACTGCTGTTCCTGCATGCGGACTGCGTCTTCCCGCCCGGCGGCCTCGTCGCCCTGGAGCGGCTGCTGCGGGAGCAGCCGGATGTGGTCGGCGGCAACGTCCGCCTCCTTTTCGATGGGAAAGACGGCTTCTCGCGGTGGCTGACCGGATTCCTACGCACTGATGCGGCGGCTTGGCTTCTACTACGGCGACAGCGGGATCTTCGTGCGCCGCGCGGCGCTCGACGCCATTGGCGGTGTGCGGCCTGTTCTGAGGGCGCTAAGTCGAGCAAAACGCCAAGCGCTTTCGGCTGCGGCCAGACGCACCAGGTTGCGCTGGCAGCGTGTTCAAAGCGGTTGGGGTGGCCTTACCGCCGCTGGTGAGCCAACTGCCGCCGCCCGCTATCGGACAACCAATTTCACGCGCTGACGGGCGGCTGAAAGTAACCGGCGGCGCACGCTACTCGGGGGACATTCACCTCCCGGGCGCGGTGCATGGCGCGATCGTCCATACCACAATTGCCAACGGGCGGACGGTCTCGATCGACACCACCGCCGCCGAGAAAGCGCCGGGCGTGCTGGCCGTGTTCACGCATCACAACATGCCGCGCATGAACCCGACTCCCAGGCCTTGGAGTCACCTCCACCCGCACGGACAGGGTTACCTGCCGCTTCAGGACGACAAGATCCATTACGCCGGCCAGCCGATCGCCCTGGTCGTGGCGACGATGCTTGACCAAGCGATGCATGCCGGAACGCTGATCACCGTCGAGTACGAGGCCTCGCGACGGGTTGTGTTTAATTCGGAATCGGCGAAGGGAGGGTCGATCCTCCGCAGTTGCTGTGGCCTGTCGCTTCCTCGGTCGGCGACGCGAACCAGGCAATCGCAGCCAGTGCCCTCAAGATCGAGCAGACTTACACCACGGCCGATCGCCATCACAACCAGATGGAACCGCACGTGACAACGGCAGTTTGGGACCCCGACGATCATCTTACGCTCTACGAAACAACCCAGCACCTCTTCGGCACCAGAGATTTGGTGGCGATCGTGCTCGGCCTCCCGCCCGAGAAGATCACCGTCGTGTCCCACTTCCTCGGCGGCGGCTTCGGCGGCAAAGCCTATGTCTGGCCGCATACCCTGCTGGCGGCGCTCGCCGCCAGGGTTCTGAACCGCCCGGTGCGCCTGCAGCTCACCCGCGCCCAGATGTATTCGATGGTCGGCCACCAGGCGGCGACCATCCAAACCATCGCGCTGGGTGCGGACAAGAACGGCAAGCTGACCGGCATTCGCCACGAGAGCATTTCACCGACCCCGATCTTCGATAATTACATCGAATACGCAGCAATGGCGTCACGACACTTGTGGGCTGCCACGGATGGAATCTCGACGAACCATAAAGTCGTCCATGTAAATCGCAACACGCCAACCGCAATGCGTTCCCCCCACGAGGGGCTCGGTCACTTCGCACTCGAATCCGCAATGGACGAACTCGCTTACGCCACCGCCACCGACCCCGTCGCGCTGCGCCTGCTCAACGAGTGGCATTACACGCCCAAGCATGGCAGTTGGGTGGATATGGCCGAATCAGAACTCAGCGTCCTGTCGGTGCAGTGCCTCGATCGGCGAATCCCGGACAGGCAGACCCTGATCGAGGAAGTCGCCGCGTGGCAGAAAGATCGAAACAAGAACCACACGAAGGCAGACTGGCACTTCACCACTGTCGATGCCCGCATCAAACTGAAGCGGTTATACCCGGCAATATGAGCGACTCAGGGCACTAGGAAGTTTTCCAGCATGGTCTTCCAGTTCGCCCGCGCTTCCCACTCTTCCCGGCTGTAAAGCGCCAGAGAATTGAGATCGATCCCGCTTTCGGCGCACCGAGCGTGAGGACGTTCAGGTCAGTAGCTCCCACGTTTGGGTTGCCGTCACGTGTGAGCGCCAATAATCAACCGCCCGTAACGGCCAGCACCGCCTCTTTGATCTTGGCGCGCGCGACATGCCCGAGCAGCTCAAGGTCGAGATGCGGCAGGTTGGGAAGCTCGTTGGCAACGACCGCGGCGTCGACGATTGCCGGTCCCTCAACCGCCAAGGCATCACTGATCGCTTGCTTCAGTTCGTCGGGTTTGCGCGCCGCGAAGCCGTGGCCACCGCAGGCACGGGCGAATGCGGCGAAATCCGGATTGGGAAAGTCAATGCCCTGCCGGTAGGGCGCCACCCCGATCAACTCGGCCTCCAGCTCGATCAACCCAAACGCGGCGTTATTGTAGATGACAGCCTTGACCGGCAGCTTGTGGTGAACCGCGGTGAGGAACTCGCACATCAACATGTTGAAGCCGCCGTCGCCGGGCAGCGCGATCACCTGCCGCGCCCGGTCGAGCGCCTGGATGCCGTTGGCCTGCCCCAGTGCCGTTCCGACGGCACCATTGTTGAAGGACCCGATGATGCGCTGCGATCCGCTTTGCCGGATCCAGTTGGCGGACCACAACGTATTAAGGCCGGTGTCGAGCACGAAGACCGCGTCCCGGTTGGCGAGATCGCTGACCGCGCGGGCCACTGCCTGTGGATGGATGCGATCGGCGCTGCGCGCGAGATCAGCCTGCTGGTCGAGCTTTCGGTCCCAGGCGCGGCGCTCCTCTGTGAGCCGGTCCCAGTAGCTCGTGTCGGTTTTCGGCGCGACCTGCTCGATGAGCAGTTTGAGCGTCGGCCGCGCCGAGCCAACCACGCCGAGCGCGGTTGGCGCGCGGCGGCCGAGCACCTCGGGCCGCTCGTCGATCTGCACGACCACCGGCCGGTTCGGCAGGAAATTCGAATACGGATAATCAGTGCCCACCATCAGCAGCAAATCAGCACTCATGACCGCATTGTACACCGGCTTCGAACCGATAAAGCCGATGCCACCCATCCAGTGTGGATCATCATAAGGCATGATGTCCTGGCCCTTGACGGAATGGATCAGCGGCGCCTTGAGGCGGTCGGATAGGGCCTGCAGCTCCGCTGCGGCTCCATGGCAGCCGTTACCGCACATGATGAGTAGACTGCCGGTCGCGTCAATCCGGCTCGCGATACGGGCTACGTCCTCCGCACTCGCCGCGATCTCTGGGCGCGGTCGCAGAGTATCCACGCTGGCAACCCCGCCGTCGGTCCGCGCCGAAATGACGTCCTGCGGCAATGTGAGATGAGCAACGCCGCGGCCCCCATAGGCCGCAGCGATTGCCTGATGGATAACGGCGGGAGCCTGCTCCGGCGACGTGATGGTTTCCGTGTAGAGCGACACATCCCGAAACAGCAGATCGGGGGTGGTGCTTTGGAAGTAATCGATGCCCTGCAATTTGCGCGGCATGTCGCCGGAGAGCGCGAGCACGGGCGCGTGGTCGCGCGCCGCTTCGTAAAGGCCCGCGACCAGATGGGTACTGCCCGGCCCCGTGGTGCCCGCGCAGACCGCAAGACGGCCGGTGAGCTTGGCCTGACCAGACGCCGCCAGAGCCGCGCCCTCTTCATGGCGAACGCCAATCCATTCGATGGAGGAGCTCCGCACGGCCTCGGCCAGCGGATTGAGCGAGTCGCCGATCAAGGCAAAAATCTGCTTGACGCCGATGCGCTCAAGCACACCGACCAACGTATCCGCGACTGTTTGAGCCATGTTTTCCTCCGACATATTGCTGGCAGCTATCGCCCTGGTCCACGGGCTTTCCGCCGCGGTTGACATCCCCTTCTATATGCTGTGTCGGACGCCGTCATGAGCAGCAACGGCGCTGTCGCACAATATGCATATGACGGCGTGGGCCGAGACAGAGCCGAGTATAGCCAAAGCATAGCCGCGGCGCCATGGCCATTCGTGCGCGGACGCCGGTCGGATGCCGCTTCCCCGGTCACTGCAGCCCGGGAAGTCGGCGGACGGACGTCCGCTTCTTTAATCGGGTATGGGAGTCAAGCTCCGTTTTCCGCCTGGCTGCTGTCTCGTCCCATGCGGGTCACGCTTCTTTCCGTGGTCGGCGTCTTGCCGGCGCTGCCACAAGCATTGGTCGGATCGGGTCGGGGTGCCTCGCTTTGGAACGCGCTTGACGCGCAGCAGACATCTACGGCTTTGCCCCGGCTCCCTCGTCCGCACCGGACGAACTGTAACGAGAGCTGTTCCTTTTCAGGCGACCACTTCGTCAGACGAGCGCCTCCTTCTCTCCGCTGCAGTACATGGTCCCGTCGGTCCACATGGTGTGGAGCACCACGGCGAGCTTGCGGGCGACCGCTACCAGCGCACGTCGCCGTCCCTTAGCGCGAGACAGCCGGGCGCCGAAGCGACGCAGGCGAGCGGACATCGACGTCGCCGGCCTTGGAGATCCGACCCTGGTTGTCTCGCTCGCCGGACTGATAATCGAGTACACCATCCTGGGGATTGAACCGCCCCGGGTTTGCCGGAGGCTGTTTGGGTTGAGTTACGCCGCCAGAGCGAGCTCCTGCAATTGGGCATAGTAGTGCTCTTCAGCCTCAGCGGGCGGCATGTTGCCGGGCCCGGGCCATGCTCGATGTATCTCGAAAATATGAATTATATAGCTGGCGTAAATCAAAGGTGATGTTGTGCCGAGGGGTGGTAAGAGATTGGGGGCGGGTCGGCCTCCAGGCAGTTTGAACAAGACTATAGCGGCGACCAAGGCGATGCTGGTGCATGCCGAAGCCATGCAGGTGGTTGCGCAGATCGATCCGGAGATCGCCAAACTCACCCCGATCGATGTGATGATGCGCGCCATGACCCTGGCCGCCAGCGCCGGAGCCTGGGATAAGGCTGCACAGTTCGCGTCGATAGTCGCGCCATACCTCCATCCGAAGCTCAACGCGCTCGCGCTAAAAGCTACGGTCAATCAGGAGCTGGACCACTTGAGCGACGACCAGCCATGGCATTTGCTCGCGGCACGAGCGCCGCGGCCGTTTTGACCCACGAACCGCTCGCCCGCGATCTGATCGGTCAGCGCCTCGATCTCGGGGCGCACTGCCGCGTGCTACTGGCAACTCATTGCTGATGTCTCCTGAGCGGTTTGCTGATGCGCCGCTGCTTGCCGATGCAAACAAATCGGCAGTGGCCGGATCGCCTTGCTCGCGCGCAAGATACATGCTGATCAGCCCGGACCCCAAGCTGCGAGACAGCGCTGAGGAAGCAAGCAGCCGTTCCTGATACTCCGGGTCCGGGTCGGCTATCTCTAAGGACGGCGTTAAGGTCGGTGCTCGGCCGTATCTTCCCGTCGCCGTAATCCCCGCGGGCAGCCATCCTCGGGATGTCGCAAATGTCGCCACCGTCGCGGTTACCGACATGCACACCCCGGTCCGTCAGCGCGTAGCCGTCTGCCGCGCCCGCAAAAAGCGCGGGTCGCTCCCGATCGAGGCGGAGCTACTCGCGCACGAACGCGCGGAGCTGGTGCGTCAGGGATTGCTGCGTCCGGAGGCGGTGAACGACAAAGAAGCTTGCCGGGAGGCGTTGCACGCTTTGCTCGGCCGTATCTTCCCGTCGCCGTAATCCCCGCGGGCAGCCATCCTCGGGATGTCGCAAATGTCGCCACCGTCGCTGGTTCGCTCACGCGCGTAGCGGTCACGAAATCCGCTGCGCTCAATCATGCAAACTACCATAGCGCGCAAAACGCCCGATGGTTGCGTCCGCCGGCTTCGCCGGTGATAACGTTGCGGGCGCGCAAGATACATGCTGATCAGCCCGGACCCCAAGCTGCGAGACAGCGCTGAGGAAGCAAGCAGCCGTTCCTGATACTCCGGGTCCGGGTCGGCTATCTCTAAGGACGGCGTTAAGGTCGGCGTAATATGCCCAAGCACGCTACGCGAACTTCATTCGGCCCAGGCAACAACGCCAATCCAACCGGCTATAACGGCGGCGCGCATCGTCCAGCCGTGCCAGCCGAGGTGCTTGACGCCTGCCGAGCCTTATCACTGCCGGCGATAGAAACGCTGCGAGACTTACTGGCCTCTCCAAACCACGCTGTGAGATTGGGCGCATGTAGCGCCTTGCTAGACCGCGCGTGGGGCCGGCCGGAGCAGACGCTGAACCTGGCCGGATCGCTGGATGTGAATGCGCAGCGTGCGGAGACGGAGGCGATGGTAGAAGCGCTGAAGCGGTTGGATATAACTGAGCTGAGGCTGATGATTGGGTTTTATCGAAAGGCTGGGCTGGCGCTGCCGGGCGAGACGACGGAATGACCATACCTGAGCGTAGATTGCTGCTGATGATCGCGGACCTCTTGATTCACTGGTGCCAGGAGCAGGAAGTCGTCACCGCCTACACGCCCGCCGGTCCCGCAAACATGCTCGGATCAAACATGGGCCGCACTGCTCATTCAATGCTCTTAGCTGCCTTCTATGGCGAACTGTCGATGTGTTACCCAGCTTGGTGCTGCCAGCGGTGCGGGGAAAAGATCGGCTACATCGGGTATGTCGCAAATGTCGCCACCGTCGCTGGTTGACTGAAGGACGGCTTTAAGGTCCGCACATGCCGCAACATGCAACTCGCACATCGTTCCGGCCAGGGAACAACGCTAATCCCACAGGCAACAACGGCGGTGCGCATCGTCCAGCCTGTGCCGGCTGAGGTGCTCGATGCGTGCCGCGCGTTATCTCTGCGGGCTGTAGAAACACTGCGAGAGTTACTGACTTCGCCAAATCACGCTGTTAGATTGGGCGCATGTAGCGCCTTGCTGGACCGTGCCTGGGGCAAGCCGGAGCAGACGATGAACCTGGCCGGATCGCTGGATGTAAATGCGCAGCGTGCTGAGACGGAGGCGATGGTAGAAGCGTTGAAGCGGCTGGATATAACTGAGCTTAGGTTGATGATTGGGTTTTATCGAAAGGCTGGGCTGGCGCTGCCGGGCGAGACGACGGAATGACCATACCTGAGCGTAGATTGCTGCTGATGATCGCGGACCTCTTGATCCCTGCGATGACGCCTCAGAACAAGGCCATATCAGGAGTCGTTACGTGAGCGCAAACAGCACCTCATTCAAGCCTGGAAAGTCGGGCAATCCCGGTGGCCGGCCTGCCGTTCCTGCTGAAGTGCTTGAGGCATGCCGAGCGCTGTCGATGGAGGCTGTGGAAACTCTCAGGGCTTGGATGCAACAATCAGATGATCCTGCCGCAAGCGTGAGGGCCTGCAATTCGATCCTGGACCGCGCCTGGGGCAAGCCGGAGCAGACGATGAACGTAGCCGGCGGCCTGGACATAAACGCGCAGCGCGCCGAGACCGAGGCGATGGTGGAGGCGATGAAGCGGCTGGATATCAGCGAGCTCAGGTTGCTGATTGGGTTTTATCGAAAGGCCGGGCTGGCGCTGCCAGGGGAGGTGTGAAGCCGCCGCCCGCTTGACCCGGCCGCGCTGCGCTGGGCCGCCACACACGGAATCGACAAACCGTAGGAAAAGCCCCGAAACGTCGCGCGAGTGGGCGCTTGAGGACTGGGAACCGGGGGCGGAGCCGACAAGCAGTTACGATTTGAGGCCGCAATGGGGCTATGCCATTAAGCCGTACCCGCCGCGTGACAATGAGGCAGACCCATGACAAAGGCTAGCCTTTGGCAGTTTTGGCCGCTTTGGCGCTAGGGGGATGTGCTCCAGCGCCGGAAATCCCCCGGCTACTTCACAACCTGATCTGGGGACGTTGTCGCTCCAATTGCGGCCTGGCATGACAATGTCTCAAGTGGCAACGGCACTCGGCTACAGGCCCACTTCAAGTGAGTTCCTGACCTGCGACAGGCCCACTTCAAGTGAGTTCCTGACCTGCGGCCAGAATACCGGCACACCTTTTCCCTGCGTGGAATGGCTTTTCGGCATCACGGGCGAACTCTAGACGAAGGCGGATACGAACTGTCTCTGTTTCTCCGCTCACTGCCGTCCCTTCATGCCGCGCGCCGCCTAGCACCGCCCGTGATCTGGACGAATAGGACAACGGCTAGGCCCGCCCTTTCCCACGACCGCTGCTTGCTATGTGCTTGCTAGACCCGGTTTCGGCTGTTACCTCTACACGCTAACCTATTGAAAACCTTGGCGGACCCGGCGCAACTCGAACGCACGACCTTCGCCTTCGGAGGGCGACGCTCTATCCAACTGAGCTACGGGTCCGACAAACTCGGTTCTAGCGGCAAACACCGGCAAGGTGAAGCCCGTCCACCCACAAAGCCTACCCTAGCCGAGCGCCCTCACCAAAGCCTCAGCAGTGCGGCCGTTGGCAATAGTCGCGGCGCGGGCATTGTAATGGATGCCGCCAACGCGAGCGAAGGCATGCTGGGCATTGGGATAGATGTAGCAAGCAATGTGCGGACGTCCCTTCAGCGCGTCTGCCGTCTTGGCGCGGCCCTCCGGCGGAAAGAACTCGTCCTGGTCGGCGATATGAACCACCAGCGGCCTGGTCACTCGGTTGACGTCGGAGAGCAGGTTGTCGAGCCCTACCCCGTAATAGGATACGTTGACGTCGGCATCCGACTGTTCAGCCATCATGAAGGCCAGCCGCCCGCCGAGGCAGAATCCGATAGTTCCCGCCTTGCCATTGCAACCAGGCATCTTGCGGGCATGCGCGAGAGCGGCCTCAAGGTCCTCGGTCCCTTTCTGCTGGTCGAACTTGTTGAACAGCTCGAAGGCCTTCTTCCACTCGGCCTCGGATTTATCGGTAATCTCTACGCCCGGTTCGATGCGCCAGAACAGGTCGGGACAGACGGCGAGGAAACCCATCCCGGCCAGCCAGTCAGAGGACTCGCGCATCGCGTGGTTGACCCCGAAGATCTCCTGAATGACCACCACCGCCCCCGCCGGCTTGACCGTGGGTTCCGCAACATAGGCGGAAAAGCTGCCGGAGCCGTCGGTGGCCTTGATAGTTGTGGTTGCCATGATGCGCCGTTCCTCTGTCGGTCACGCAGGACAGAATAGCGACGGCAGATGCACTAGCCTATGGGGCGGTCGGAGCACCGCCACTCGGCGCTCCCGGCGTGTTGATGCCGGGATTGAAGCGCCCGATATTGCCCAGAAGCTGCTGCAGGAAGCTGGCGTTGGTTCCCGGCGAGGGAGTCGCGCGCGCAAGAATCGGCACGTTCTTCGCATTTTTCTTGGTAAGGTGGGTGACCCTTTGCAGCACGCCCTGGTTGTCAAAGTCGAGCACCACCACTTCCTGGGCGAGCACACCCTGAGTTCCTGCAATGACGGGACGCGTCGTCTCGCTGATGTAATACCAGTTGTTGGGCTCAAACGTCCCTTTGGCGGTCGGAGAGCCAAGGATATCCGTGGCCTGAGTTTGGGTCGTCTTGCCGGCGACAAGCTGGCCGAGCTCGTCCGGAGTGACCTTGTTGCCGCGAACGGCCGGCGGAGGGCGGAGCATGCTGCAACCCGAAACTGCTATCACAGCCGCGAGCAGCGCGGCCAAACGAAGCGGACGCATACAGGCCGGTTGTCATGAGACCAGGAGCCTGTCAATCAAAACCATGCGCTTGCTGGAAACGATTTTGCCGTCCCGACGAGGGACCTATGAGCGGGCCGGGTTCATGCTCTACGCCCAGGCGGTCGCGGCTGCCCGCGAGCCGCTGTTCTACCTAGTGCACGGGGTGCCGGACACGCTCGATGGCCGATTCGACCTAGTGACGCTGTTCGCTGCCCTGGTGATCGAGCGCTTGCGGACGGCTTCCGCACCCGGTCCGGAATTGGCTCAGGCGGTGTTCGACGCCATGTTCAGCGACATGGACGTCACTCTGCGGGAAATGGGTGTGGGCGACCTATCGGTGGGAAAAAAGGTGCGCAAAATGTGGGAAGCGTTCCATGGCCGGGCCCTGGCCTACGGAGCGGCACTACAGGCCGCGGATGAGGTGGGGCTTGCGGTGGCAATCGCCCGCAACATCTGGCGCGGCAAGCCGCCGCCGGACGGGGCGGCCGAATTTTTGGCCCGCCACGCCCTGAACGTCCATCGTGATCTGACCGGCCAGAGCCTGGAGGCTCTGGCGCGGGGAGAGGTCCGCCTGGTGGCGCCATGATCACCCCGGAATTACACCGACCCCTCCGCTTGGACCGCATTGGGCCGGATGCCGCAGTGCAAGAGCTTGACGCCTCGGAGGAGGAGTGCCGGGCTCTCGCAGAACGCTTCGGCATACCTGCAGTGCTTTTTCTGCGATGCCGATTCACGCTGCGCCGGCTGTCGCGGGATGTCGTCGCTGGATCGGGGCAACTGACGGCACGGGTGATTCGGGTTTGTGTAGTGACACTCGATAACTTCGAAATGGACCTGATGGAGACTTTTTCTGTCCGATTCGTTCCGGAAGGAACAGAGTTGGCAGATATCGATCCCGAGACCGAGGACGAGATTCCCTATTCGGGGGATGTAATCGATCTAGGAGAGGCAGCGGCGGAACAGCTTGCTCTGGCGTTGGAGCCGTATCCGCGGCGTCCCGGGGCCGAGCTCCCCATCCGGAAAGAGGAGCCCGAGGTCCATCCCTTCACCGCGCTCAGAGATCTGCGGCGGCGGCATTGACGAGCGCAGGTTTGGTCTATGACGGCGCGCACGAAACAAAAAGGTCGCGTTCAACAGTGAGGAGGCACTGATGATTGAGGTCTGGAGCTGGCCGACCCCCAACGGACATAAAGTACACATCATGCTGGAGGAGCTCGGACTTCCCTACAAGATAATACCGGTCAACATCGGCAAAGGCGACCAGTTCAAGCCAGAGTTTCTTGCGATTACGCCGAACCACCGCATTCCGGCGATCGTGGATCCCGACGGCCCAGGTGGCAAACCGCTCAAGCTCTTCGAGTCAGCCGCGATCCTGATTTACTTGGCAGAAAAGACTGGCAGCAGACTGATTCCAGCCGACCCGATCGCCCGCTACGCTTGCCTGCAATGGACAATGTTTCAAATGGCTGGGATTGGACCGATGTTTGGACAGGTACAACCACTTTGCCAACTATGCGCCGGAAAAGATCCCCTACGCGATCGAGCGCTACACGAATGAGATCGCGCGGCTGCATCGGGTGCTCGATAAGCGGCTGAGCGGGGCAGCTTTCCTGGCGGGCGATGACTACACCATCGCTGACATTTGCACCTTTCCCTGGGTACGCAATCCGGACCGCCGGGGCATTAACCTCGCGGATTATTCAAACGTAGAGCGCTGGCACGACGCAATCGCAGCTCGGCCGGCGGTTCAGCGCGGCGTTCAGGTGCTCTCTGAACACCAGCGAAAAGGCCAGATGACCGACGAGGAGCGCGATATCCTCTTCGGGAACACGCAGTTCGCGAAGCGCTAGAGCGTGTTCGCTTCAGGCGGAATCGCCCATGAAGCGTGAATCACGCTCTCAGACAAAGCGAGAGCACTTTCGGTTCAACCTGAACCGAAAGTGCTCTAGGGGCAGCCTGCCAGGGAGGTTGAGCCTCCCTAGCACAGGTGCGGTCAGGTCGTGTGCGGCGGATCTTGCGCTGCAGAGTCGGAGCAGGCCGAAGCCGGAGCAGCCGTCAGACCGGAAACCGCCAGAGTGGCGGCGGAAATACCGCAGATCACCGCGAGAGCGAGGATCACGTGCTTCACCATACCCCTCTCCTTCCGATGGGACACCACAAAGCTAACGACACTTCACCGCTTTTGCCAAGTCAGGTCAGTTCGATGGACGACGCCTCGGGGCCCTTCTTGCCGGCGACCACCTGCAGCCGGACGACCTGGCCCGGATTGAGATCGGTGATGCCGCTGCGGCCAAGTGCCGAAGCGTGGACGAATACGTCTTTGCCGCCGTTCTCGGGAGTGATGAAGCCGAACCCCTTCTGTGCGTTGTACCACTTCACCGTTCCCATCATCTCCTGCCCCGGCCCCAGCGCCGGCCCCGGCGAGTAAGCAGGAGCCTGGCGGCGTGGAGCGGGCGCGGCATTGGGATCGGCCGGACCCAGCTCGAGGAGTTCAGTCACCTGCGGCCCCTTCGGCCCCCGGCCGACGCGCACCCGCGCGGCCGCCCCAGGCCCAGGCACGCCCTGGCCGAAACGCTCGACAACGCTGGCGTGAAGGAAAGCATCCCCCGACCCGTCGCCAAGCTCCACAAAACCAAATCCCTTGCCTGAGTTGGTACCATTTCACCTTGGCGTCCAGATCGGGGCCGGAGGACACAAGGGGCATGCGCGGGGTTCGCGCGTAAGCGGGCTCCGCCCCTGGCGGCGGTCGCCACCCCATGTCCTCCGGCCCTGGCCCATCCTCACCGAACCTGCGCTTCCGTCGGTCCCGGTTGCGCCAGCCGTCACGCCTTTCCATTCGTTACCCCGTCGCGGTCGTCCGCACGGACAAAGGATGCCCGCACGCACGGACGAAAACTGGTCGGAGCGGCGGGATTTGAACCCACGACCCCCAGTCCCCCAGACTGATGCGCTACCAGGCTGCGCTACGCTCCGCCCACCAAGCCACGATGTAGCAGTCACCGACCGCCTCTGGCAATCTCGCCCCGATACCAATCGCCGGCATTCGCCTTCATGAATCGGCCGAAAGCAGAGCGCGCAGTGCTTCGAGCTCGCGCAAGGTTTCAATCAACACGGTGCGAAGGCGCTCGGCCTCCGGGTCGGCACGGCGCGCCGAGCGCGGCGGTGATGGCTCGCTCCGCTCGAATCCCCCCATTGGCAGCACGGGTTCCCCCTCCGCCCGGGCCTGCTCCGCGGCAGCGGCGGCACGCTCGGCTGCGGTTGCTGGGGGGATGTCGTCAGAGAGCTTGCCCCCTCCTTCGCGCAGCAGCCGCTGCACGCCCTTTATCGTGTAGCCCTGGATGTACAGAAGGTCTGAGATCCGGCGCAGCAGGGCTATGTCGTCGGGCCGGTAATATCGCCTACCTCCCCCTCGCTTCAGCGGCTTGACCTGCGGAAACTTGCTTTCCCAGAACCGCAGGACGTGCTGTGGGATGTGCAACTCCTCCGCCACCTCGCTGATGGTGCGGAAGGCGGTCGGAGCTTTCCTCAGCCGGGTGCGGAGCGATGCCGGCTCGGCGCGGTCGTCCTCTTCCTCGCTCATTCGTCATCATCATGGGCGAAAAGGTCACCTTCACCATGGGCCGGTGTCAAACCGTTAATGCGCGCTTTGAGCACATGGGACGGGCGGAAGACCAGAACCCGCCGGGGCAGTATGGGGACCTCCTCGCCTGTCTTGGGGTTGCGCCCGATCCGGCGGCCCTTCTGGCGAACCGAAAACGTGCCAAAACCGCTGATCTTGACCGACTCCCCGGTCTGCAGGGTAGCCGCCATATGCTCCAGTACCGTCTCCAACAGGTCGGCAAACTCGTTCCGGGAAAGCCCGACCTGGGTGTAGATGGTCTCGGCGAGGTGAGCCCGTGTCACCGTGTTCATGAACGCGACGCTAGGTAGCCGATACGCCTGCGTCAAGGAATCTCCGCGCCTCAACGCCACAGCGGGCGCGCCATATGCTGTATTCGGGCTGCGTTTGAGGCTATGGGGAAGGTCAGAGTGAGCCAACGGCTGGCGGCTGGCTGGTTCGCTCCCCATAACCGCCTGCCGCCCCGATAGCGAAAGTTCTCACCCGGTATTCAGTATGAAATCAGTTGGTTGGTTTATCCGTGACGTCTGGAGCCTCTCCCGCCCCTATTTCGTCTCCGAGGAGAAGTGGTCGGCCTGGGTTCTCCTGATCTCGATCATCGTGCTGAACCTGTCGATGGTCGGCATGAGCGTCGTGCTCAATTTCTGGAACCGGCAGTTCTACAACTCGCTGCAAGGCAAGGACTGGCAGGCTTTTTTGCAGTTGCTGTTCACCTGGCGCCGCACCCCGGGCGGGGGGATCATGCCCGGCTTCTGCGAGGTGGTAACGGTTTATATTTTTGTGTACGTCTACGCCACCTATCTGAACCAATGGCTGCAGATCAGATGGCGACGCTGGCTCACAACCCGCTTCCTCGATGAATGGCTGGCAGACCGCGCATACTACCGCATCAGCCTCACCACAACTACCGCGGCGATCGGCACCGACAACCCCGACCAGCGAATTGCGGAGGATCTGCGAGACTTTGTTGCAATGACATTATCGCTGAGCGTCGATTTTCTGTCGAATTTCGTTACGATCGGCAGTTTCGTGGGGATCCTGTGGGTCCTGTCGGGGACTATTACCGTTTTTGGCCTCACTATCCCCGGTTACATGGTCTTCGTTGCGCTCGTCTATGCCGTGGCCGGCACCTGGCTCACGCATCTGGTGGGCCGGCCGTTGATCGGGCTGCGCTTCCAGCAGCAGCGCGTGGAGGCCGACTTCCGCTACGCCCTGGTCCGCCTGCGGGAGAATATGGAAGGCGTCGCACTGTATGGCGGCGAGACGGAGGAGAAGGGCGACCTGATCCACCGGTTCCGCAACGTGATCACCAACTGGTGGGGCATCATGGTGCGGACCAAGTACCTGAACGCCATGGTGTCCTGCTATAGCCAGATTGCGATCATCTTTCCCATCGTGGTGGCCGCGCCGCGGTACTTCAGCGGCCAACTGGAGCTGGGTGGGCTGACCCAGACGGCCGGCGCGTTCGGCCAGGTGCAAAGCTCCCTGTCCTGGTTCGTCAATGCGTACGGCTCCCTGGCGCAATGGACCGCCATCGTCGAACGACTGACCACGTTCCGTCGCGCGATCATGCTGGCCCGCGCCGCCAGTGGACAGGGCCTGGTCCTGGATACCACGGACCAGAACGAGGTGCGACTTGCCGACCTCACGCTCGAGCTGCCGAACGGGCAGAAGCTGCTGGACGGGGCGGATTTGCGCTTGAGGGCTGGCGAATCCGTGGTGGTTACCGGCCGAACAGGCTCAGGCAAGTCGACACTGTTCCGGGCGCTGGCCGGAATTTGGCCGTTTGCCCATGGCATCGTACACCGCCCAAGCGAGCGCTGCCTGTTCCTGCCGCAGCGGCCATATATCCCGCTCGGGACCCTCCGGCATGTGATTACCTACCCGAAAGAGCCACAGGAATATTCGGATGCCGAGGTCAAGCAGGTGCTGCTGGATGCCGGACTGCCGGGACTGGTGGATCAGCTCGATCTGGACCGGAACTGGCCGCAGGTGCTTTCGGGCGGCGAACAGCAGCGGGTCGCCCTGGCGCGGGCGCTGCTGGCGAAACCGGACTGGCTGTTCCTTGATGAGGCGACCGCGAGCCTTGATCCCGAGTCGGAAGCACACCTCTATCGCATCATTAAAGAGCGGCTGCCACGTGCAACGATTATATCAATTGCACATCGGCCGTCGGTCGCGCAGTTCCACGACCGGAAGCTGGTGTTCCGGCGCGAAGCCGATCATCCGGGACGGCTGATTTCCGAGACGCTCGGAGCTGCGGCCGCGGAGTAGTGCGCGGGCGCAATCAGCACCGCGTCACACCCTGGTCATCACCGCCCCTATTGCGCTCGCGCCTCATCCACCAACACCTCCCTCCAACACGAAGCTGACATCGTTGTTGTTAGCTCCGACTACGAAGCCGGCGATGTCGCCCTTATTGTTGATGGCCGTTGTCTCGGTGCTCGCGAAACCAGGTACATTGACCTCGGTAAATTGGTGGTCTTTGATATCGTAGGTGAAGCCATGGTTGTTTCCAGCGGCGTCCGTCCAGAAGCCAACCGCCCTGTCGTGGTCGTTCACACCAAGGAGCTGCTCCGTGGTCATCCCCTTGGCCGCCTTACCAAGGCCATTTGGGTCTACCACATCGGTGAAAACACCTTTCTGGTTCGTTTCGCTAAATCTCTCCCGCCCGGTTCCGCTGCTCCTGGACGATGGCAGCGCGATCCTGGTGATAGCGAATGACAAGAAACGCGACCTTGTCCTCGTTCGCCATTCCCGCCTCGCCCGTGATGCCCCCCGGTCGTCCTCAACCAGCGCGAGCTAGCTCTAAGGCGTGGACTGGTGAGGCCCTCCTGATCCGCAACAAGCGCGGCGCGAAAAGCGAAGAAGCCCCGTTCAGCTTCGGCTGGGTCGTTCAACTCGTCTGGCAGGAACGTCGCGCAATGCGCGATGTGCTGTTGGCCTCTCTGGCCCTCAGCATCCTTACCGTTGTGCCACCGCTGATGGTCATGACAGTTGTCGATCAGGTCGTTGTCCATCAAAGCCTGTCCACGCTAGTGCTCATGTGCCTGCTCATCGGCACCGCCACATTATCGGAGACCTTGCTCGGATACGGACGTCGTCAATTGATCCAGATCGTCGGTGCACGGGTTGACGCGAAGCTTAACTTGCACGTGTTTCAGCGACTGCTTCGGCTCCCGCTCGATTTTTTTGAGCGCAACTAGGCCGGATTCGTCTGGTCCCGTACCGGCCTACAGATCGGCAAGGTTCGTGAGTTCCTCACAGGTAAGCTGCTGACCACAATGCTCGATCTTGTCACGCTCATGGTCTTGTTGCCAATACTGTTTTACCTCCAACCAGTTCTTTCCTGGACGGTGTTAGGCGCAGCCGGCCTGATCGCCCTTATCATATTCGGTTTCATGAAACCGATGAGCCGCCGTGTTGAAAACTTCATCAATGCCGAAAACGCCAAGTCCAGTTTCATGGTCGAGACACTGCATGGCATTCGAACCGTCAAGTCCCTGGCTCTCTGGAGCAGCAGCAGGGCGAACGTTGGGACCAATGCGTCGCTGCTGCCACTGATGCGAAGCTCACCGCCCAGCGCTTCGGCAACTTCCCGCAAATGCTTATCGGCCCGATCGAGGCCTTTATGCAGCGCGGTGTCATGCTGCTCGGCGCCTACATCGCCCTGACCTCGCCTGGAACGGTGCCCATTGGCGGCCTGGTCGCCTTCATGATGCTGAGCTCCCGCGTTGCCCAGCCGCTCGCCAGTCTGGCCAAGCTGATGGAAGACATCGGCGAAGTACGCACCGCCACCGCGCTCGCCGCTTCAGTCCTGAATCAGAACCCGGAGACCGCTAACCCTTCGGCCGGCCTGCGCCCGCGTTTTCGTGGCTCCATCAGTTTCCACAAGGTCACTTACAGCTACCCGGGTACGACCCACCCAGCGCTGAACCAGATCGGGTTCGGCATCGGCCCAGGCACGGTTTTGGGCATTGTCGGCCGCAGCGGGTCCGGCAAATCCACGATCACCCGCCTGCTTCAAGGTATCGGACGCGACTACAGGGGCCAGATCTGCATCGATGGCTTCGATCTGCGCGATATCAACCTCGCGCATCTGCCCGCAACTTCGGCGTCGTGCTGCAGGACAACTTCCTGTTCCGCGGCACTGTCGCCGAGAATATTCTGGCCGGCCGTCCCGGGCTCACTCTGTCCGATGCCATGCATGCCGCCCGGCTTGCTGGGGCGGCCGAGTTCATCGAGAAATTGCCCAACGGTTATGAAACACTTATTGAAGAGGGCTCCGCGAATCTTTCCGGTGGTCAGCGGCAGCGCCTCGCGATCGCCCGTGCCCTGGTCCATGACCCGCGCATTTTAATTCTCGACGAAGCAACAAGCGCGCTGGACCCGGAAAGCGAGGCATTAGTGAACGCTAACATCACACGGATCGCGGCCGGAAGAACGATGCTAATCATCTCTCACCGCCTTTCCTCGCTCACCGATTGCGATGCCATCCTGGTGGTGGATCAGGGCCGCGTCATGGACATCGGCCAGCACCAGGAGCTGCTGCAGCGCTGCCCGATTTATCAGCACCTGTGGCAGCAGCAGAACCGTCATCTGGCTGCAGCGTAGTAACCGAACACAAGGAGCAATAGTTATGTCTGTTACTACCACTCGTCAAGCCGCCGAAGCTATGTTGGAGTTCGAATCCCCGACTGCCTCCATCATTGCACGTCCGATACCGGCCGGCGCGCGAATGACCACATGAGTGATTGCCGGCGCCATGCTGCTCTCTATCGCGGTGATGGGCACCTATCCAATCGACAAGGTTGTCAACGCGCCCGGCAAGGTGGTGGCGAAACGCCGAACATGGTCATCCAGCCAGTGGAGACGTCGATCGTGCGCCTGATCGCGGTGCACGAAGGCCAGATAGTGCATGCCGGCGATAGACTGGCCATGCTCGACCCGACCTTCGCGGCTGCCGACGCTGTCGCGTCGGAGGCGCAAGTCGCCAACCTGCAGGCCGAGGTGAATCGCCTGGAAGCGGAATCAAAGGGCCTGCCCTACACAGGTGACGGCAGCCAGCCGAGCCAGTTGCAGGTGGTGATCTATACCCAACGGCACGCCGAAATGCAGGCCAGGCCCAGCGGATCGAAGGTCTTCGAGCAAAGATTGCGCAAACCGTTTCAGACATCGCAAGCTATGCAGAGCAGTACAGAGTTCGCGCAAACCAAGGAAGGTATGCGCCGGGAACTGGAGCGCTTGCAAGTCGGCAGCAAACTTAGCACCCTCGACGCCGATGCACAGCGGGCCGAGGTCAACCGGGCGCTACAGGGCGCCGTCGAAGCCCACAAGTCGGCAAACGCCGAGTTGGAGGGCGTAATCGCTGAGCGCGATTCCTACATCCGGCAGTGGAGGACCGAGACCGCTCAGCAACTCGCCCAGGAAAGCCGCAAGCTGGCTGACGCGCAGGATCAAGCCAACAAGGCCGCCTTGCGCCGCAGACTGGTGGATCTTCGCGCCGATCGGGACGCTATTGTTCTGAACGTCACCAAAGTCTCGATCGGTTCTGTCGTCCAGTCCGGTGACGAACTGATGACACTAGTACCTGCTGACGCATCGCTGGAGATTGAGGCGAGCATTCCGGCACGTGAAGCCGGGTTCGTCCACGCCGGCAATAAGGTCGCGATCAAGTTCGAGACGCTGCCTTACACGATCTGCGGCTATGCCCGCGGCACACGGCAGACCGTCAGTGCCGATAGTTTTGCCACGCCGCAGATCGGCCGGGAGCGTCCTACCCGTCCCACCTTGTCCCACCCAGATCCCGACGGCAGCCCGGCGTTCTACCGCGGAACCATTTCGCTCGATGAGATAAAGCTCCATAACTTGCCCGAGGGCTTCCACATGACTCCAGGCATGCCGGTTACGACAGATATCAAAGTCGGCAAGCGAACCATTTTGTCCTATCTTTTCTCGCGTGTTATTCCCACGCTAACTGAAGGTATGCGTGAGCCATGAACCGCCAGAATCACCCCTCGATTCGCGCCTGCGCGTAACCGCGCAGCACCTCCTTCCCCTCCTGGTTCACCGTGACCACTTCCAGCTCGATTACACCATCATGCACCGCGGTCACCGTCGCGGTGCTATCCAGCGTATCCCCGGGCCACACCTGATTCGTGAACCTAACACCGAACTTCGTCAGCCGGTCAGCGCCCAGCCAATTCGTCAGAACCTTGCCGGTGAGTCCCATCGTCAGCATGCCATGCGCGAACACGCTGGGATAACCGGCAATCTCGGTCGTATAGATCGCGTCAGTATGGATCGGATTGTAGTCGCCGGAAGCACCGGCATACTGAACGATCTGGGTGCGGGTCAGGTTCTCCGCCACCCGCTCCTTACGGCTGTCGCCAACCTTAAGCTCGCTCCCCACCGCCCCACTCCTCAACTCTTATCAACCGGACGTTCAGTGGTCACGCTCACGCTGCGCGCACGCACCGCGAGCTCACCCGAAGCGTCGCGATATTCGGCGATACGTTCTCTGAACGTCAGTTTGCCGGCCCGCTTACTTTCCTTCTCCCAGCTCTCGCCATCGCGATACTCAACCGTCAGCACGTCGCCGGGACGCAACGGGCGGAAATACTCGAAGTGCTGCTCGGCGTGCAGCCCGCCCAACGATTTCGGTTTGTCTACCCCGGACGGGGTCTTGCCGGAACCGAACCACGGCTCGCCTGGCTTGGGCCGAAGGTGGTAGTCGGGATCGAACTGCGCAACTGCCTGCGGAAACGTCGGTGGAGCAATTACCCCACCCCCCAGGTCATAGTACACTGGGTTAGTGTCCCCAATGGCGCGGGCGAACATCATTATATGAGAGGCCTCGATCGGGAACCTGACCTTCGTTGCCATTTCCCCTCCTGTTAGAGAACAGCGAAAAGCCTATCAGGCCACGAAGGTCGGTCCCAGTCCCAATGTCCATGCCGCGCAGCATGAGGCTTGCCTCATGAGGAGCGGTATGGCGCTGCGCGCGAAACCAAGAGTTGATGCCGGTCAGCCGAAAGGCTGGCCGGTATCAGTCAGTATCCTTTAGATGGCGTGGGAGGCGCCATCGGCGGCGGCGGCGGAACTGCGCCCGGCGGAGCAGCCACACCCGGCGGAGCAGCCATCGGAGCAGGCGCCGGGGTTGCCTGCGCACTCATTTGCATCGAAATGGTTTGCTGTACCAGGTTCATCGCAGTCGGAACATCACGCGACGCAAGCGCCTGAAGCGCCTGGTTCAGATTTTGGATCGAGGCGCTGTTGTCCGGCTGGTTCACCGCCCCGTACGGCACGGCGCGCGTAAGCAACAGCGTCTCAGCGTTCTCAATGGACGACTGCGCCAAGCCCAGCCGGTTGGTCGACAGCGCCCGCTGCGCCACCCTCAGGTAGTCGGTTGCCGTCGCGTTCGGCCCGAGATCGGCGCTCGGCAAGGCTGGCGCTATCTTAGATCTCGTATCCGATTGATTAATGTTGCTCGGCTGATGCGAGTAGGGCTGGACGCTCGGCAGGCCTGGAGGGCCCGTCACCACCTTTCCCTGGCCATACGGCGCATTCTGCGCCAGCGCAGGGGCGGCAACCAGCACGAGGATGCTCGCGGACAACAACACCGATCGCATGTGACGTTCTCCTTTCAGGGGCTTTCCCGTTGACGCCGACAGTTGCTATCGGTTCTCGGGAATTGCTGTTGCTTTGACAACGCGCATCAGCGCCAGCGGCGGTGAAACCAGAGCCACTGGTCCGGATGCTCACGGATCCATGACTCCACTATCCCAGTAATCATCTGGGTGGTCGCAGCCACGTCCACCATCCCCTGCTCGTCGCGTGGGAGATCTAGCGGACCGATGCCCGTGACCCGAAACCGGCCCTGCGGTAGCCGAATCACCCGCACCCCAACCACGGGACACTCAAAACGCCGGGCCAGGCGGGCAAGCGTGGGATTGGCCTTGCAGGTCCGGCCGAAGAAGGTCACGTCCACCCCGCGGGAGTAGTGCTGGTCCACGACCATCCCCAGATGCTCGCCGCGTTCCAGGGCCGCCGCCATCTCCAAACCGGCTTCCGGGCGCGTGCGAATAAGCCGGCCCATCAGTGGGGCGCGAATACGGGCGATCTCCGCCGCCACCGCACGGTTATTGGGCATCCGATAGACCACCGCCGAGGGGAGCCCATGCGTCGCGGCCATCACCGGGGGCAACTCCCAGTTCCCTAAATGGGCCTGGAAACAAAGGGCCGGCTTGCCGTCGTCTAGCATCAACCGGAACAAAGATTCGTCCTCGCCGACGATCCGGCCGGAATTCGGATGCTCCGGGTCGTAGTCCCACAGCTTGCCGAGATGCACATACTCGCCCGCGACACGGCCCAAATTTTCCCAGGCGCCGCGGAGCGTAGCTTCGATCCAGGCCGCATCGCGATCGGGATAGGCAGCACGCAAATTCTGTCGGCCGATCCGGTGCGCCGGCAACAACGGACCGACCCGGCGAGCGACAGCACCGGAAGCCGCCGAGGCTCGGTCGGGGTTGGTACGGGCGAGAAGGCGCAACAGCAGCGCGACCAAGCGCCCGATAACAGGATCGAGAAGACGCAATGGCTTCAGAGTTTCACCAGGATCTTGCCGAACACGTCCCGGGCTGCGAGGCGGTCCAGTCCTGTGCGAAATTCCGTTACCGGATAAACCGTGTCGATGACCGGCCGCACACCGCCTGTGATACGCTCCAGAGACCGCTCCAGGGCAGCAAGTGGCGACCCGAACGAGCCAATAATCCGGTACTGCTGCTGAAAAAGCTGCATCAGGTTCAACGTGGCCGCTGGACCGGACGTCGCCCCGCAGGTCACCAGCCGGCCACCGCGACGCAGCGAAAGCAGCGAGCCATTCCACGTCTCAGCCCCGACATGCTCGAACACGACATCTACGCCGCGCTTAGCGGTGATCTTGCGGACCACGCCCTCGAACCGCTCGGTGCGGTAATTGATTACGTGGTCAGCACCGAGAGCGCGGGCTTTTTCGGCCTTCGTGTCGCTGCCGACCGTGGTCACCACAGTGCAACCGAGCGACTTGGCGAGTCCGACGGCGATTGAGCCAATCCCCGAACCTCCAGCGTGGACCAGCACCCACTCCCCCGCCTCCAACTGGGCGTTATCGATCAGCATGTGCTCCACGGTGGCGAAAGCGACCGGGACGCAGGCGGCATCCTCATCGCTCACACCGGAGGGGACCTTAACCGTCAGCCGGGCGGGGTGATTGACTATGGCCGCGGCGAAGCCGTCGATGTGGAAACCACGAATGCCCGACGGGTTTTCGCACAAATTGTCCTGCCCACGGCTGCAGAACCGGCAGACGCCGCAGACAATTGCGGCATACGGAATCACCCGGTCACCAACGGTAAACCCGGCCACCCCATCCCCAATTGTAGTAACCTCACAGGCGGCCTCGGCGCCAACCGTCAGCGGATAGCTCCGCCGCGCGAAGGCCATGCCGCGGAAGCCCCACACATCGATGTGGTTGAGCCCGATGCAGCGGACCCGAAGCTGGAGCTCTCCGGGCGCTGGGGGCGGCGGCGGGGGCATGTCACGCAGGGCGAGTTCACGGTCAGCAAGAAGCTGAAGAACCTGCATCAAGCGGCACCGAACACGATGCTGACGTTCTGACCGCCAAACCCAAACGAATTCGAGAGCGCATGCCGGATAGCCACGCGGCGTGCGGTGTTCGGCACGCAGTCGATGGGAATTGCGGGATCACGCGTTTCATAGCCGATCGTGGGCGGCAGCAGTCCGTCCCGTAGAGAGAGCAGCGTGAACACCCCTTCCACGATCCCCGCGGCGGAGAGCGTATGGCCGATCATGGACTTGTTAGAGGAGACGGGCACCACGCTGGCACGATCACCAAAGACGGCGGCGATACTCAACCACTCCATCTTGTCGTTCTCCGGGGTGCCGGTGCCGTGGGCGTTGATACAGTCGATGTCATCGGCGGACAGGCCGGCGTCGGCGATTGCTCGGCGCATGCAATCGATGATCGGCTTGCCATCGGGCGAGGACCGCGTGCGGTGAAAGCAATCGGCCGCTTCCCCGCCACCCTCAACCACCCCCAGGATCGGGGCGCCACGCGCCCGGGCGCGCGCCACGCTCTCCAGCACCAGAGCACCGGCCCCCTCCCCCATTACGAATCCGTCACGGTCGCGATTGAAGGGGCGGAGCGACGTCTCGGGATGGTCATTACGGGTCGAAAGCGCCTGCAATAGCGAAAAGCGGATCAACGCCTCTGCGGTGATGCTGCCGTCTGTGCCCACGCACAGCGCGGCGCCAGTCTCGCCACGGCGGATCGCTTCCAGGGCAAGCTGGATGACGGTGGCGCCGGATGCACAGGCCGTCGTCAAGCCGATGGGCGCCCCCTTCGTACCAAATGCCGCAGCCAGGTTCTCCGCGATACTGCCCACCTCAAAGCGGCGATGCAGGTGCCGATACTGGCCCGTGGCGGCGATGCGGATAAGGTCGGCGTAGGTGACGGGGGCGGCCCCCGAAATCGGCGGCAAATGCCAGCCGAAGCTGCCATTCCAGCTCGAACGGTGGCAGGGCCAGGAATAGCGGTCCCGGAAAATCACTGTCTCCGAGTCCGGCCTGGGCGATCGCCTCGCGCGCGGCACGCAAGGCCATCTCCTCTGAACGGTCGGCGCTCAACTGATCTGGCGGACCGACGAAATCGACCGTCGCGGCAACCGTGGTCCTCAGACCATCCAGGGGGAAACGTTCAATGCGGCGGATCCCTGGCGTGCCAGCGGTCAACCACCGCCAATTCTTGTCCACTCCCTCCCCGAGGGAGGTCAGGACGCCCATGCCAGTTACAGCAACGATAGGCCGGCCAGCGTGATCGAGGTCTGTCATATTCTTACGGCTGTGTGACCAGAGCCATGGCCTCACCTCGGCAATACCCCCAGCCGGTAACAATAGCTTGGCGGAGTTCAGCTTTCATGGCGTGTTCCGCGGGTTCCAACGGCGGGAACAGTCGGCCGTCAGCCACGGCCATGGCCGCCAGGGCCAGCGCGGCAGGGAAGGCAGGTTCGATTGAGTGACCGAACGCAGTCGCAGCCGCCCGGACCGGCAGCCCGAGCCGATCCAGGAAATCGCGCTCCTCGGCGGTTACCGCGGCAGCCCCACAAGCAGCCGAGATAACTGCCGCATGGGACGGGTCAAGCAACCCACGCATAGCCTCGAGCTGGTCGTTGGCATTCGCGGTTGCCTGACCGGGGTTACGCACGCAGCGTCCGGTCCCAATAGCAGCGATACCCGCAATAGCCGTCGCCCCGCGTGCCAAAGCGTGCGCCCGGCTTTCGACAACCAGGAAGCAACCGAGCGACCCCAGCGTCATTCCCCCGCCCTCGGACTGGCGTTGCCAAATCGGCGAGAACGGCCCCCGGGCGAGCAAGCCGCCCAGCATGGCATGCAGGATCACCTCGGCGCGGCCTGCGTTCTGGGCGCCTCCGACTAGGAACAGCTCGCCCTGCCCGGCAGCGATGCGGGCGCAGGCAATGCGAACCGCTTCCGCGCCGCAGCCCTCCTCCCCCATGAAAGTCCGCGACGAGCCAGCCACCCCATGTACGATGGAGATACAGCCAGCCAGCATGTTCGGAAGCTGCGCAAGAAACAGAGTGGGCCGGAGACCCGCCATCAACCCAAGATTGAGCGCCACTTGAGGGTCCGGAGATGCCGGGTGCGACAGCATGGCCTCATCGAGCGCGACATCCCGCTCGCCACCGCCCGTGGCCACTATCATGTCCATATGCTGCAAGAACTCGGCCTGCCCCATGAGTCCGGCCGAGTCGAGTGCCTGGCCGGCGGCGTAGGTGCCAAGCCGCTGCCACAGCTCCATCTGACGTTGGTCCCGCCGGGGAATATGACGGTCGAAGTCCACCGCGACATTCGGATGCACCACCGCCGGCGCAAAGCTCGTTTCGTCTACCACGGGACGGAACTCTGCCAGCGCCGCCCGATGGGCCTCCAGACCATCGCCCAGGCAGGAAACGAGCCCGATTCCGGTGATCAGGGCATCCCGCTCACGCCGCATCGAGATACCTCTCCGGCATCTGGGCAAGCCGCGCCGCCCGCAGCACGTGGTCACGCAATGACGGCGACGGAAACGGGGCGACCCGGTAGGTCAGCTCAGCCTCTGCCAGCCCCCGGCCGCCGCTTTCCAGCCGGGCGGACATGACCGCATAGCCTGAGCCATCGTGAACGAGACGCGACTCCGCACGCAGATGCTGCCCAGGCGAGACCATCCCGCGCAGCTTCGCCTGCCGCACCTGGGCCAAAAGCGCCATCCGGCTGAATTGCTGCAGCACGATCAGGAGCCATCCCCCGGTCTGCGCCATGGCCTCGATCATCAGGACGCCCGGCAGGATGGGGTAGCCAGGAAAATGCCCCTCGAAAACAGGACTCTGTTCCGGAACCAGGCAGTCGGCCTGGACGATCCCGGCCCCTGGGTCGAGAACGGCAATGCGGTCCACCATCTGGAACTTTTCAAGCTGCATGGGACAACGCGCGGGCGGATCACGCCGCCTTGGCCTGCAGCGTGTCGATGTTGTCGCACAGGTGCTTCAGGACGAAATACTGGTCCGAGGACACCTTCCCCTCGTTCACGTCCTGGGTCCACTGCTCGAGCGGCATCTTGATCCCGAACGCCTTGTCGATGGCGAACGCGATGTCCAGGAAATCGAGGCTGTCGATCGCCAGATCGTTGATGGCATGGCTGTCAGGGGTAATCTTCTCCCGCGGAATATTGCACGTCTCAGAGATGATGCCCGCAACCGTATCAAACGTGGCCGCCATTTTGCGTCAGGCCCTCCATATCGCGCGCAGGGTTGGTGTGGCGGCTGCGCGCGAAACAACGACTCGATACCGGTCAGCCGACAGGCTGGCCGGTTTCCGCACTAACAACACAGGCCTCCACCCACGGCAAGGGGAACGGGTTACCCCCCAGAGCGCTGCAGAACTGGGCCGGAAAGCCCCAATCCGGTCGTGACCAGAGCGAGATGGCTCAGAGCCTGGGGGAAATTGCCGCACAGGCGCCTTCTGGACAGGTCGTATTCTTCCGCAAGCAATCCGACATCGTTGCTGATCGACAGAAGCCGCTCGAACAGCGCTTCCGCGTCCGCCTGTCGGCCCTGCATGGCCATGCAATCCACCAGCCAGCAAGTGCAAGCCAGAAAAGCGCCTTCTCGCGGCGCTATGCTGCGTGGCTTCCGCAACACCAGCCCACCCTCCATCATCTCGCGCTCTATCGCCTGGATAGTGCCGGTAATCCGGGGGTCGTCGATGGGCAGAAAGCCCGTGGCGGGGATCAGCAGCAAGCTGCCGTCGAGTTCCGAGGAACCGTAATAATGGACGAAATGGCCGCGCTTGCGGTCAAATCCCTTATCGCAGACTTCCGCATGGATCCGCTGGCAGAGCGACCGTAGGCGATCGACCAGATCCGGCTCGGCGTGGGTTCGCGACAGGGGCCCACGCAAAAACTGGTCGATGCCGGCCCACGCCATGACCTTCGAATACACGTAATGCTGTGTCTCGCCGCGATTTTCCCAGACACCGTGGCCCTTGTCGCACCAGACATCTTCGAGCCGTTCGACCAGCCGCTTCTCCACAACACACCCGTGTTCGGTCCGTTCGAGCCCGGCCTTCGCCAGCAGGTGCAATGCCTCGATCACTTCACCATGGATATCCACCTGCTCCTGCGCCGAAGCTTGGTTGCCGTTGTGCACGGGCCTTGAGCTTTCGTAACCGGGCAGCCAGCCCAGCTCCCATTCCGGCAGATGACGGACGCCATCGACCCGGTACATTACGCGCAGCTTGTCAGGGCTCCCGCCAATTACCCGCAGCATCCAGCCGCGCCAGGCCTCTGCTTCCTCATGGTAGCCAGCATTCAGAAGCGCGCTCACTGTAAACGTAGCATCGCGCAACCAGCAGTAGCGGTAATCCCAGTTGGCGCTGCCGCTAAAAATCTCCGGCAAGCTGGTAGTGGGCGCTGCGACCAGACCGCCGCTCGGGTGATGGATCAGTGCCTTGAGCGTGATCAGCGACCGCATCACCTGCTCGCGCCAGCGCGTGGGCTTGTTGAACTGGCCCGCCCAGCCCTGCCACCAGCGCTCGGTCGCGCGAAGGGCGCGATATGGCGTCGGGGCGTGCGGCGGCGGCTTGGTCGAGTCACCATAGGTCAGCACGAACCCAAGTTGCTGCCCGCCGGATACCGTAAAGCCAGCAGTGGTCTGGTGCCCGGTAAGCTCCAGTGGAACGGCCGCGCGCAGCACGACCATGTGTGGACCCACCATCGCGGCGACGACGTTTTGCGATTCGCGCTCCGCCCACGGAGGGATCAGGCCATAGTCGAACACCGGAGCGCACTCGAGCCGAAACGGAACCTGCCCGCTGACCCCTTCCACAATACGAACGATCGAGGACGCGCCATTGCGTAGCGGCATGAAATCGATCAGCCGGGCGCGGTTGCCGCCGCGGGAATACTCGGTTTCCAATACCAGTGTGTCCTGCCGATAGCGGCGTTGAACGTTCCAGCCCGCTGCATCAGGACCGATGCGAAAACGGCCATGCGACTCATCACCGAGCAGAGCTGCGAAGCACGCCTCGGAATCGAAACGAGGCCAACAAAGCCAGTCGATCGAGCCGTCCTTGGCGACGAGCGCGACGGTCTCTCCGTCGCCAATTATAGCATAATCTTCCAGGGGCTTGCTCATTGCGATGAGAAAACGCCGGCTATAAGCAGCCGTTGCAGAGGAGGTGCGGATGCAAGTCAACCTTCTGTCGGACGTCGGTCACCCAGATTCGGAAGAACAGGTCACGGAGCTGGTGTCGGCTCCGGGCCTACGGATTGAACGGATCGTCTCGACGGGGCAGTCCAGCTCACCGGAATTTTGGTACGACCAGCCGTGGGCCGAGTGGGTTGCGTTACTGCAGGGCGACGCAGAGCTGATGATCGAGGGTGAGGCAGCAGCACGATCGTTGCGAGCGGGAGACCATGTGCTTCTGATGTCCGGACTGCGACACCGGGTAGAACGAACGTCGGTCTCACCGCCGGCGATTTGGCTGGCCGTGCACTTCGACGCGAAGCCAAGGCACGCCGGCTGATGCCGGTGTCGGCCGAGGTATGCGTCGTGGGCGCAGGGCCGGTCGGCGGCACCCTGACGTGCCGGCTCGCCGCTGCCGGGGTCCCGACGGTGGTGGTGGACCGGGCGCCGTTGCCCCCGATGGAACACCCGGCATTTGACGGCCGGGCTTATGCGATCGCTGCCGGGTCCAAGCGGCTGCTCGAGGATGCCGGACTCTGGGATGCGCTCCCGGCGGCATCCTGCCCGATCCTGGAAATCCGGGTTAGCGACGGTCGGCTCGGCCGGCCCGCGTCGCCGCTTTATCTGCATTTTGATCACACCGAAGCCGGCCCGGGTGCGGGGCCATTCGGCTGGATGACGGAGGCGCGTAACCTACGCGTAGCACTAAACCGGCACATGCAGGCCTTGCCGGATCTGCGGGTGTTCGCACCCGCCGAGGCGAAGGTGGCCCGGTCACCGGAGGCTGCGGTGGTACACCTCGCCGGCGGAGAAGAGATCGCCTGTCGACTGGTGGTGGCGGCCGAGGGACGAACCTCACCGCTGCGGCAACAAGCCGGGATCCCGCTGACCCGCATTCCGTACCGGCAAACCAGCATCGTCTGCGCAGTAGCGCACGAGCGGCCCCACGGAAACATCGCGGTCGAACATTTCCTGCCGGGCGGTCCGTTCGCCCAGTTGCCCATGAGCCCAAGCGAAGCGGGACCCAACTTGTCGGCGATTGTATGGACCGATCACAATGATGTCGCCGACCGGATGCTGGCACTCGATGATGCAGCGCTGGCGCGGCAGATTGCGCGGCGGCTGGGCGACCATTTAGGCGCTCTACGACTGGTCGGGCGGCGCTGGCGTTATTCGCTGTCGGCCAGCTTGGCGCATCGGTATACCGATACGCGCTTGGCGGTCGTCGGGGACGCGGCGCACGGCATCCACCCCATCGCTGGTCAGGGGCTCAATCTGGGCTTCCGCGACGTAATCGCACTGACCGATCTGGTGATCACGGCGCACCAGCGCGGCGAGGACCCAGGATCACCACGTTTGCTCGCGCGTTATCAGCGTGCCCGCCGGCCGGACAACCTGATGATGCTGGTGGCGACCGATGCACTGGACCGCCTGTTCTCCAATTCCAATCCGGCGTTGCGCCTGGCCCGGGACGTAGGGATAGCAGCAGTCAATCGCACGCTGCCGCTGAAGCGCATGTTCATGCGCCAGGCAATGGGGATCGGGGTCATGCCCCTCTAACGGATCGCAGCCATGTGTCATTGCGAGGAGCGCACCGACGAAGCAATCTCGTCCGGTCAGGCGCCGATCAGACCCGGGAGCATCGCCAGCCTTATTGCAACCGTGGTTGGCCGTCGCGCGCGCTGACAAACGGCTGCCAAAACCTGGGAGGGAACCGGATGCCGCCCACAATCCTGGTCAGCGCCAACCCGCTGAACTCCGCCGAGGTAATGCAGGAACTAGCCCCTGCCGCCTTCAACGTGGTCCTGGCACGCCCGGATTCACCGGAGTGGGCGCAGGCGCTGCCTCAGGCCGAATACCTGGTCGGACTTGGCGAAGCCACGATGGACGATGAGTTTTACCGCGGCGCACCGAAGCTGAAGCTGATCCAGCTATTAAGCGCGGGCTATGACCGGGTGGACATCGAAGCGGCGCGCCGCGCCAGCGTGCCGGTGTGTAACAACGGCGGTGCCAACGCCATCGCAGTAGCCGAACATGCCATCATGCTGATGCTTGCGGTCGCGCGCCGGCTTATGTGGCAGCACACAACGACTGTTTCCGGACGCTGGCGGGGCAACGATATCGCCAGCGTGCGGTTACATGAACTGCACGGGCGCACCTTGGGAATCATCGGCCTGGGCGTGATCGGCAAGAAGGTTGCACGCCTGGCCAAGGCATTCGGAATGGACGTGCTCTATTACGATATCGTCCGCTTAACCGAAGACCAGGCAGACGACCTCGGCGTCCAGTTCCGCCTGCTCAACGAGCTGTTGCGGAGTTCGGACATTATTACCCTGCACGTGTCACTAACGCCCACAACACGGCACCTGATTGATGCACCGGAGCTACGGCTGATGAAAAAAACCGCGTATCTCATCAATACGTGCCGTGGGCCCGTCGTGGACGAACGGGCGCTATATGAAGCCCTGTCCGACGGCCTGATCGCAGGAGCAGGACTGGATGTGTTCGAACAGGAACCTCCGGCAGCGAACAATCCGTTGTTCGGGCTTCATAATGTGGTGCTGACGCCGCACCTCGCCGGACCCACATGGGAAAATCAATACACAAGATTCCGCAACGCGTTCGATAACGTGCAACGCGTCGCACGCGGGCAGAAGCCCCTGTGGGTGATCCCCGAACTGAGGGAAGCCAGTTAAGCTCCCGAGCTTATCATGGCGAGCGCCGCGACGCGTGGCATGGCGATCCAGGCCCGCCGCACCTCACTTCCGCTTCTGAATGGGCCAGCTCGCGACGCGGCTAAGATTGTCCGGCTGAGCAAACCGCATACTCACCCGCGGGTTCCGCGCGGAACTCATCACCCGCCGCCATGAACGAAGTCCGCATCGTCGCGCTGCCCGCCAGCGCAAGCAACGCAGCGAGCTCGGACAGCACCGGAGAGCGGCGCGGGCCTGCCAGCGACAACGCCAGCAAGCCTATCGGCGCTAACGTCCCAAGCAGCGTCCCAACAGCCTCTTCGATCTCCCCCGGCGTTGTTTCCAGCGCCGGCGCAACCCCGGTCCGATGGAAACTTTCATCCGCCGACAGCGTGGCGGCGAGTTCCACTACCAGCGCGGCAAGCGCGATCTTATCGAGATCGCGGCCCATGCGGCTGCGCCCTTGGCCCAACGACAATGCCGACGCCGCGGCTGCAACAGATGAGCTTGCGAACTTGACCGCTGTCGCACAGGGCGCAGCAGCCCAGAGCGGCGTGCTGGTGGCCGAAAGCAATGATGCTGTGTAAGTGCCAAGCGCCGCACCGGTAGTCGCAAGCGGGAGCTGCGTCGCTCTGGCAGCGCGACGCATCCCCAGAAACTCGGCTGCCGCGGTCAAGGCGCTCAAGTTGCCGAATGCTACCAGGATCCAACTTCCAATCGACATCGGCGAGGTAAGCTTGAACAGCCGCAGCATGTTATAGAATCGCTTCGGCGTGTGCAGGTCCCCGATCAGGCCGAGAGTGCCGATTGTCGGTCCCAACAACGAGAGAAACCGTCCCCGGCGCACAATCCGCCGGGCTTCCCGACCCTTGGTAAGATCGAAGATTGTCGAAAGCAGGGCAGCACCACCCGACAGCCCGGACAGAAAAACATATCCCCCCACATACCAATTATTGAACGGCGCCGCCTTCACCTGCTCTCTTCCATAATACGTGCTGCCATCCCAGGGGCGAGGTTCGCGCGCAAAGTTGGCTTCGTTAGGCATGGCGGCCTCCTTCAGCGGCGGATCGCGGCCACGGCAAAAACGGCCAGTGCAGCCATAGCCGCCAGTCCCGACATCAGGCTGGGCAAAGTGCGGTTCGCCGGACGGGTAGGCGCGCGCGGAAGGTTGTAAACCTCGGGGGCGGCCGTGAGCAGAAAAAACGCGTGCAGATGCTCCAGATCCCCGGTCGCGCCCGGCGTATTGGGGGTACCGTAAAGATAGGCCTCGGACCGGCCAGCCTTATGCAGCGCCTTGAGACGGGCGGCAGCGCGAGCGTGCAGCTCACTCAGCTCGCCAAACTGGATGGAATCGGTGGGGCAGGATTTGGCGCATGCCGGCTCCAGGCCACCCTTCAGGCGGTCGTAGCACAGCGTGCATTTATGCGCCTTCCCGTCCTGCACGTTGACATCGACCACGCCGAACGGGCAAGCCGGCTGGCAGTATCCACAGCCGTTGCAAATGTCCTGCTGCACGACGACGGTGTCGAACTCCGTGCGGAACAGCGCACCAGTAGGGCAGGCCTCCAGACATGGCGCATTGTGGCAGTGCTTGCAGACGTCACTCATCATCAGCCAACCGCTTTGGAATGCACTCTGGACGTCATCGCGCACCGCATGCTCAATAAAGTTTACGTGGCGCCAGGTGTTTGAAGAGAGGCGGCCAGTGTTGTCAAAGCTACTACCGGTCAGATGGATCTCGTCAGCGGGCAGGTTGTTCCACTCCTTGCACGCGACCTCACAGGCTTTGCAACCGATGCACAGCGTCGTGTCGGTGAAGAAGCCATAGGACTTTCCCGGCACGACTTTGACACCTGCTGTTAGCTCAGCTTCGTCGCGGATCATGCGATCGAGACTGGATTCCGGGTATTCCAGGGCGCGCGGGTGCATGTCCATTTGCTTCAGTCCAGCCGGGCGATGGAGTGAGCCAGCAGGCCGACGATATTATGTGCCTGTCTGTAATCGACGCGGACGCGGGCTTGGTCGCGCTGCAAAGGCGGGAGCTGCTCAGGCTCCGGCGGCGCGCTGTGATAAAGCACGAACATGTGAGACACGCCGTCGCGATCCACCAGTTGGAACCGTCCTTCCTGGACGATTGTGACTATCCCCTCGATGTATTCCATCGGCGCCTCAGCGGTACGATATGTCCAATGCCCCGCTGGAACCGTTTCCGGGCCTGCTGAGTTCCTATAAAGCTGGACCAATTTGGCAGGATCCCGCCATGACCAAAGTACGCCGCCGCGTGACTGACCGCGTGACCGGTTTTGTTCGCGACTGGACGTTGCCGCGGCAACTCGCCGGTGAAAGCGTGATGGGCGAGGCGGCACAGAGCGAGTTCTCGCGCAAGTTGCGGCCGCGGCTCGAAGAAGCCGACCGGGTCGGCACTTCCATCTGTCCCTTCTGCGCCGTGGGATGCGCGCAGTTGGTGTATGCCAAGAACGGTAAGCCTATCCACATTGAGGGCGATCCGCGCAGCCCGGTGAACCAAGGCACGCTGTGTCCGAAGGGCGCCGGAACCCTGGGCATGATGCTAAGCCCCAGCCGCATCACCCACATGCTGTATCGCGCCCCGTACTCAGATTATTGGGAGCGTCGGCCGCTCGAATGGGCGATGGACCAGATCGCCGAGCGGGTGAAGCGAAGCCGTGACGAAACCTTCGTCGAAAAACTGCCCGACGGCACCATGGTGAACCAAAGCCTGGGCATCGGATCGCTAGGCGGGGCCACGCTGGATAACGAAGAAAACTACCTGATGAAGAAACTGTTCGGCGGCGGCCTGGGCATGGTGAACATCGAAAACCAGGCGCGAATCTGACACTCCTCTTCGGTACCCAGTTTGGGGACGACTTTCGGACGCGGCGCGGCGACAATGGCGCTTTGGGATCTGGCCAACGCCGATGTGATCACCATCATGGGATCAAACATGGCGGAGAACCACCCCGTGGCTTTCCGCTTCGTGACCGAGGCACAGGCCCGTGGCGCCACCGTCATTCATGTCGATCCGCGGTTCACGAGGACTTCCGCGATCGCCAACATCCACGCCCCCATCCGCTCCGGCACCGACATCGCCTTCCTGGGTGGCATCATCCGCTACATCCTGGAAAACGACCTGTGGTTCCGCGAATTCGCCCTGGCCTACACGAACATCGCCACGATCATCGAGGACGCTTTCCAGGATCCGGACCAGAACCAGGGCGTATTCTCCGGCTTTGACCCGGCTAACGCCGGCTATAAGATGGACACTTGGCAGTACAAGGGCCAGGTATTAGCCTCACCTCTCGCAGAGCACCGTCCGCAGCTTGAGGCTAGGGACGCGGAAAGCGGCGAGGCAGCCATGACCCGTGGCCCCGCCCCGCACGACAACACGCTTCAGCATCCGAATTGCGTGTATCAGATCATGCGTCGGCACTTCGCGCGCTACACGCCGGAGATAGTTGAACAGATAACCGGTTGCCCCAAGGAGATATTTCTCCGCGTCGCAGATGCTATCGCCCGCAACTCCGGGCGCGAGCGCACTGGCGCCTTCTGCTACGCGGTTGGCTGGACGCATCATTCAATCGGCGTGCAGATGATCCGCGCCGCCTCCATTATCCAGGGTCTTCTCGGGAACATCGGCCGTCCCGGTGGCGGCGTCATGGCGCTGCGCGGACATTGCAGTATCCAGGGCAGCACGGATATTCCAACACTATACAACATGCTGCCAACCTACCTGGCGCAGCCCAATGCGATGATGTCGCATCATTCGCTCAAGCAGTATCTGGAAGTAGAAACGCCGGCTACCGGCTGGTGGCACAACCTGCCGAAATACTTAATCAGCCTGCTAAAGGCCTGGTACGGTGATACCGCGACCAATGCTAACGACTTCTGCTACGATCTTCTGCCGAAACTGACTGGTGACCATTCGCAACTACCGATGACGCTGGCTATGATGGATGGGGTGGTGAGGGGCCAATTTGTGCTCGGTCAGAACCCGGTCGTCGGTGGCGCCAATTCCGACCTGATCGAACGAGGCTTAGCAAAACTCGAATGGCTGGTCGTACGCGACTTTGCCATGACCGAAACCGCAGATTTCTGGCAGAAGGGCCGCCTTGTTAAACGAGGCGAGCTGAAGCCGCAGCAGATTGGCACTGAGATTTTCTTTCTTCCAAGCGCTGTGGCCGCGGAGAAAGACGGAACGGTCACCAACACCAGCCGGCTCATTCAATGGCACGATAAAGTCTGTGATCCTCCGGGCGACAGCCGGTCTGACACGTGGTTCGTGTATCATCTCGGCCGGCGACTGAAAGCCCTCTATGCAAACAGCACAGAAGCGAAAGACCGCCCGATCCAGGCACTGACCTGGGACTATCCAGTCAGTGGCCAAGTCGCGGAGCCTGACGTGGCAGCGGTCCTGCGGGAGATTAACGGTTGGCGCGTTTCCGATGGGCAGCAGCTAAAGAGTTTCGAGGAAGTCAAGGACGACGGCAGCACCGCTGTCGGTGCCTGGCTGTATACCGGCATCTTCCACGGCGAACACGACAACAAGGCCCGGTCCCGCACGCCGGATGCACCATCCGGGCCCGGAAACCATTCTGGATGGGCCTGGGCCTGGCCGGCGAACCGGCGGACCATGTACAACCGAGCCTCGGCCGACCCGGACGGAAAGCCGTGGTCTGAACCGAAGAAGATGATCTGGTGGGATGCGGACAGCAAGGAGTGGACCGGCACGGATATACCGGATTTCAACAGGAAAACCCCGCCCGACCAGCGCCCAAGTTATTTGTTGCAGCCGAAAGGAATGGAGGCACTGAGCGGAGCCGATCCCTTCATCATGGAAGCCGATGGCAAGTGCCATCTGTTCGAGCCATCCGGACTGAAGGACGGACCGCTTCCCACGCATTACGAACCTGTGGAAAGCCCGGTACGGAACGCCTTGCACAAGCAGCAGATCAATCCCGCGGCGAAGCTCTGGCCACGGCCAGGAAATCGAGTACCACGACCCCGAGGACCCGCGTTTTCCTTACGTGTTCACCACCTTCCGGCTGACCGAGCTGCACTGCGGAGGCATCCCCACCCGCGTCATGCCACACACCGCAGAATTACAACCCGAAGCATTCGTTGAAATCTCGCCGGAACTGGCATCCGAACTCGGCATAAGCAATCTCGATTGGACGGTTCTGTCCACGGCCCGTGGCAATATCGAGGCGAAAGCACTAGTTACGACCCGGCTCCGGCCCTTCATCATCAACGGTAAGCTTGTGCATCAGGTCGGCATGCCGTGGGTATTCGGCTGGGATGGTTACGCGAGCGGTGATATCGCCAACGTGCTGCTGGCGATCCACGGCGATCCGAATACCAGCATCCATACGACTAAGGCGCTTACTTGCAACTTGCGCAAAGGCCGGCTGTGATCAGCGACTGCACGGAACCATCCCAAGCCGGACACACGGCTCTGCGGATTATCGATAAGCTGCTCGCCGAACGGCCAGTTAAAGTCGGGCACGATTTCTCCGAAGCGACACGGTGCCTTGCCGCTTTCCGCGATCACTTGATCCGCCATTGCCGTCGTAATTCATCAAGTCAAGACCGTGAACGTCTTGCGAGCGTCAACACAGTGCTCGCGGTAATCGTTGGGGCGCACTTCCCCCTTGCTGGTATCCCATGGTCCCAAATAGAGCAGGCCAGGACTCTGCTCGCGGCGACGCTCAATAGTTAGCGAGACCGCCAGGCCGTAGAATTCCATGGCCGAAATAACCTTTTTGGGATTATAGGCAACTTTGCCTATTTGTTCAATTCCTTTGCGGGTCAAAAAGAAAACTTGATGTCGCTGTAATACCACGGCGTTGCCCGGTTTTGGGCGGTCAAACCGCCTCACCGCGGATCCTTTCCCCAAAGACGACTCACACACCCGTCCAGGACGTAAACCAAATCTTCAGATTTAGACACGACCATCCCTGTCCACAGGAAAGATTCCTGCGCAACGGATGGGTCACTCGCATGCAAAACGCAGACCAAGCCTCCTAGGCACACCCAAGCCGAAACATCGAAACGCGTCAATCCGAACCCCGGGCATACCCGGGAACTCCCAAAATAGGATTTTTATCTCATGAGCTCCACAACCACCGCCTCAGGCGGAATGAAACTTATCGGCGTTAACATCTCCGGCGGCGAGTTCGGCTCGGTGCCGGGCACAATGAACACCGACTACGTGTATCCGTCGCAACAGGAGATCGACTATTACGCCTCGCAGGGCATGACGGTCATCCGCGTGCCGTTCCTGGCTGAACGCATCTGGCAGAATGGCTCACTATCCCAGCCGGACCTGCAGGCCCTGCAGAACGTCGTCTCCGAGGCAGCGAAAGACAACGTCGCCGTCGACCTGGACATGCACGATTACGGCTACATCAGCGGAAACGAAATCCTTCCGGGCAATTCAACCGAACAGGAGTACGATCAGATCTGGGGCGCATTGGCCACTCAGTTCAAGAGTGACCCCAACGTGATCTTCGGCTTGATGAGTGAGCCGAACCAGCAGAGCCCGACGCAGCAAGCGACGATAGACAACGATGCCATCGCAGCAATCCGTCAGACCGGCGCAAACCAGGAAGTGTTCGTGCCCGGCACCGACTGGACCGGCGGTTGGACATGGGTTAGCAGCGGCAACGCTGCGGCGATCAATCCCAGCACGATCGTAGATCCGGACCATAATTGGGCGATCGAGGTGCATCAGTATCTCGATAGTGACGGCAGCGGGACGAACTACGGCCCAATCACCGACCCCAACATCGGCGTGGAGCGCCTGACCTCAGTGACGCAGTGGGCCGAGCAAAACGGCGTGAAGCTGTTCCTCGGAGAAATTGGTGTCCCCTCTGACAGCCAATCGCTTACCGCGTTCAAGAACATGCTCAACTACATGGAACAGAACAGCTCCGCCTGGCAGGGCCTGTCATACTGGGCTAGCGGTGCGTGGTGGGGCAGCTACCCGTTCTCAATTGAGCCAACCGGCCTTGGCACCAGCAACGTGCAGAACGCCCCCCAGATGAATATCCTCAAGCAGTTCGCCCCCAGTGGCGGTTCGTCTGGCGGCTCCACTCCCAGCCCCAACGACACGGTTATCAAAGCGGGCTCCGGCGCCTCGATTACTGATGCCAACAGCAACGTTTGGACCATCACGAGTTCTAATCTTACTGTGTCATAAGTTCCTGCGCGACGTGACGCGCTGGCAGCAAGGGCAGCGCGGAAGAGTTTGCACCAATGCATGAGCGATCGCGATCCGGACCGTAGCGATGGAGTTGGAGACATGGCGCTCAGGTCTGATTGGGGGATCCGCGGGGTCGGTAACTGCGGGGTAGGCGAGGCGTTTTGAAGGTTGGGGCTCGAGGTTCTGCTGAGGGGGGAATCGCACTCCGTTCGGAGATCAGGAATCCGTAAGCCGCGATCGCCAGCGTGGCGTGATGATGAAAGCCACGCCAGCCGCGCCCTTCATAGTGGCCGAGCCCAAGTTCCTGCTTCAATTCCTGATAGTCGCGCTCAATCCGCCAGCGCAGTTTGGCCAGATTGACCAGATTCCGCAGCGGCATATCGGCCGAGAGCGTCGACAACCAATATTTAGTTGGCTCTGTTTCTGCCTTCGGCCATTCGATCAAGCACCATTCTTCCGGTCTCGGGCTGGTGCGATAATAGTCACGGTGCGCGGGCCGCACCCGTACCGCAGCAAAACGAGACGTCAGCTTGGCGTTGCTGCCTTCGCGCCAAGTGACGCTGTGCCACTGCTGTTTCGGCAACCTCCGTGCCAATTCCTTGACAGACACCGGCTTATGCTTCGCATCGCGTCGCACCAGCTTCGGCGGGCGCCCATTTCCGCTCCAGCGTTTCGGTCGCTTCGGCGCCGTGCCCGGAGCCCAGAGGCTGGTCGAAGATGGGATACCAGCGACATAGCGCAAGCCAAGTTCGGTGATGCCATCGCGGAACTCGGTATCGACGCCATAGCCTGCATCCATCAGCACAGTCGCCGGTGGCACGCCAGCCAGCAGCGCCGATTGGATCTGCCCCAGGGCGATTTGTGGTTTGGTCTGGAACGCAATGTCATCGGGAATGCCTGCCTTGGCGCGTCGGGCCGCGTCATTGGCCCACACCTCCGGCAGATACAGCCGGTACGCGATCGGCAGGCTGGCGTGGCCGTTGGCGACTGACAAACTCACCGCGACCTGGCAGTTTTCCTGTTTGCCGAGCTGACCACAATACTGCCTCGCGACGCCAACCGAATGCGTCCCCTTCTTGGGAAATGCGGTATCGTCGATAATCCATGCACGGATCGCGCCGTGCTGTTCGATGGAGGGCAACACTTGCTGACGCACGACGTTGAGCACCGGCTCGTCCGACCAGTCGGCTTTGGCGACAAGATGATGCAGCGATTGGTGCGTCGCCTGCACCCGTGCGGGTGCTACACGGGCGGCCATCGGTTCGATGCTCTTCCGCGGGCCGGGCAACACCAAACCAGTACAGTAGGAATGGAACGGTGCCGCTCGGTCGGCGTGTCCAAGCGTCGCTGTCAGTGCCTCAACATAGGCCGCGAATCGTAATTCGCCGCCTTGTCTGTCGGATTCGAGACCCACACTCCGCCTCCGCGAGTGAGAATCTCCATCCGTACACACCGAGAATCGAATCGTACAAGGGGATTTTTATGACACAGTAAGACTAATACGGTTGATGAGAACGGGTCCGCAGCCGGCTCCACTGCTAACGTGACTGAAATGGCTTACGTGAACGGCAACGTCTGGCAGGAGAACAGTTCCAACCTCTGGTGGGAATGGCAAAACAATAGTTGGCAGCCAGGTGCCGGAACCGCTCAGAGCCCGCTTCCGTCTCCCAGTCCCAACGACACAGTTATTAAGGCAAGCTCCGGCGGCTCGATCACAGACGCGAACGGGGACATCTGGACGATCACCAACACCGGTTCGGTCGATATGAACGGGTCGCCCGCAGGCTATTCGGCCAATGTGATTGAACTCGCCTACGTCAACGGCAACGTCTGGCAGGAGAACAGCTCCAACCTCTGGTGGGAGTGGCAAAACAACAGCTGGCAGCCGGGCGCCGGCACCAGCCAGAGTCCGCTGCCCGCCAGCTCTTATCCTGCGGTAACCACCGGCAGCGGACCGGACTCCCTTGTCCTCCAGATTTCGGAGAATGCGTGGGCGAACGGCGACAAGATCTCCGATGCCAAGGGCGATGCGGAGTTTACGGTCAGCATCAACGGGGTACAGCAGGGCGGCATGTTTACCGCGGTCGCTCCCCATGCAACATCTGATGGGGTTACGGTCAGCAGCAATCCGGGGGAGCAAACCTTCACCTTCAACGGCTATTTTGGCAACGGTGCCCACACCGTCGCGGTGACTTTCATCAACGACGCGTATGCCGGAACCCCAACGACTGATCGCAACCTCTATGTCGACTCGGTGACATATAACGGGACCAATACCAAACAGTCGGCCTCTCTGAACGGCGATGAAATACGGAACTTTACCGTCACCGGTGGTACCATCCCATCGGGCACAGGTAGCGTTACCGTCCCCACCGCGGCAGCAGTGGCTCAGGGTGCCACCGGCGCAGTCGCGGGGATCCAAATCAACGATCCCGGCGCGGCGACTGCTCCCGGCAACATGACGCTGAATTTCAAGGACCCAGCGGATGGGCTGGTCCTCAATGGTCACAGCTATGCTGCCGGCGCCAGCGTTCATGTCACAGGTACCGAGGCACAACTGAATACCGATCTGGCGACGCTCGGCGTTGTGGGCAGCAAAGCGGGGCCCATCACGCTCGACGTCATCACGCAGAGCGGTGTACAGCAGGAGGAAACCATTCCGGTCTCGACTTTCCAGTCAAGTTCGGCGATGAACTTCATTTACAACACCGGATCGGCGGTAACCGCGCCCGCGCCGTCATCCTCCTCGCCCATCATTTATGAAGCCGAATCCGCCGGCTCGGGCACACTAACTATCAGCAACTTCCGCTTTGGCACCGATAGCCTCCAGCTCGGGGCAGGTGTGACTATTACCAGCCAGGCTTTCAGCACCGGGGTGATCGACCTAAATCTTTCGAACCACGGCCAGATTGTCCTGCATCACTCGTAATCCACGTCGGTGATTGCGGCCCCTTCCAAGGGGCCGCAATCGTCCCTACACAAACATGCATGAACTACCGCCATGCGTTCCACGCGGGCAACTTCGGGGATGTGCTTAAGCATGCAGTGCTGGTCCTGCTGCTCGAGCATCTGAGACGCAAGCCGACACCATTCTTTGTTCTTGATACACATGCCGGCCCAGGGCGAATTAACCTGAACTCCCCAGAAACGTTGCGCACCAACGAAGCCTCTGGCGGCATTCTTCGCCTGCTCGATCGACCGCCGCCACCGCTGCAGGCCTATGTCTCGCTAGTCAATTCATTGGGACTCTATCCAGGTTCGCCCAGCATCATTCGCGCACTGCTACGCCCGGGTGACCAACTCGCGTGCTGCGAACTGCATCCGGAAGATTACGCCTCTCTGTACCGATTGTTCGCACGCGACCAGCAGGTGGCAGTGCATCACCGCGACGGCTACGAAGCCCTCGGCGCACTACTGCCGCCAAAACAAGGCCGGGGCTTGGTTCTCATTGACCCGCCGTTCGAAGCTCCGGATGAATACCGCATGCTCGCTCGCGGTCTCGCCATGGCTCATCGCCGCTTCCGCCGGGCAATTCTCGTCGCGTGGTATCCGATCAAGCATCGCACGCCCGCGCGGGCCTTCAACCAGGCGATCCAATCAAGCGACATCCGGGACGTTGTTGCCGCCGAGTTGTGCTTGCGTGAACCGCTCGATCCGACTCGCCTGAACGGTGCCAGCCTGCTCATCGTCAATCCCCCGTACCAGTTCCCGGAGCTAGTTGCCCCAATGCTCGACGCGCTGGCTGACCGCCTCGGTCAGGGCGAACCGGGCCAATCCGCCCGATTAGTCCGGCTGGCTGATGAGTAGGCTCAGCATCATCGGCGCAGGAGCGTGGGGAACCGCACTGGCAATTCAGGCGGCCCGGTCGGGCACCCAGGTGACCTTGTGGGCGCGCGATCCGGAGCGGGCCCGCATGCTCCGGAAAACGCGCAACAATCCCCGGCTCCCAGGGCGCACTCTGCCGGATCCGGTAGATGTAACGGCAGAGCTGCCGCAGACGGATGAGCCCAAGCTGCTGGCGGTCCCTATGCAACACCTTCGCGAAGTCGCCGCCCGGCTGCCACCGAGCCCGTTGGTCTGCTGCGCCAAAGGCATCGAAACCGCCACATTGCGTCTGCCGTTGGAAATCCTGGCCGAGCTGCACCCTGGAGCATCGGCCGCGGTGCTGACCGGCCCGAACTTCGCAGGCGAAATCGCCGCCGGGTTACCTGCCGCCGCCGTCATCGCGGCGTCGGATGCCGCCCTCCGGGAACAGATAACCGCCCTGCTCGCGACCCCTACGTTTCGTCTCTACGGCAACGATGACCCGATCGGTGCTCAGGTTGGCGGGGCAGCCAAGAATGTCATCGCCATCGCCGCCGGGGCGGTAATGGGCGCCGGCATCGGCGAGAATGCCAGGGCAGGAACTCATCACGCGTGGACTGGCGGAGCTGGCACGGTTTGCGGCCGCCCTCGGCGGCCGCGCCGAGACAGTAATGGGTCTATCCGGCCTGGGCGATCTCGTCCTCAGTTGTACCAGCGCAACCAGCCGCAACTACGCCTTCGGCTTTGCGCTCGGACGAGGTGAAGCTCTAGCAGGCCTTATGGCGCACAGCACCGCCGTTATCGAAGGTGTGGCAACTGCACCCGCCCTGGTGGCACGAGCTGAAGGTTTGGACATGCCAATCTGCCGCGCCGTAGCCGCCCTCCTCTCCAGGACCATTACCCTTGATGGCGCCATACGAGAGCTGCTGGCCCGGCCACGGCGAGACGAATAATCACTCTTGTCCGTCACCACCTCCACAGCCAAATTCCCGTCATGGGTCACGAACCAGGTTTTGTCAGGATCGCTGAGAACGGCCGGTTGAGCATCCCGGCCAAATACCGCAAGCTGCTCGGGCTGGATCACGGGGGCCTTGCTGTCGCGCGTATAGAAGATGGCGAACTGCGGCTCCGCCCGGTGCGGCAGGTCATCGCCGACCTGCAGGCGCGGGTCAGCAAACTCCCACCGACGCAAGAGAGCGGAGTGGACTGGCTGTTGCATCAGCGACGCCTGGAGTTCGCTAAGGAACTAGCGGAGATAGAAGGGGCCGGCGCCGATGAGCATCCTGGACGCGAGCGCGATCCTCACCCTGCTGGAGGGGGAACCGGGACACCGGACGGTTGCTGACATCGTCGCGGACGGCGCCTCCGTTGGCGCCGTCAATCTTGCCGAGGTCGCAACCCGGCTAATGCGCCGAAGCGGCTCCGCCGAGAAGACACGTAGCATCATCGACGAGTTACCGTTTCAGATATTCGACGTGACTCGGGATCTGGCGGTAGAAGCTGGTGTGATGTTCACCGTTACCAAACAATTCGGCCTATCCTTGGGCGATCGGCTCTGCCTGGCCCTGGCGCGCCGCGAGAAGCAGCCGGCTGTCACAACAGATCGGTCATGGGCCGAAGCAGGCCCGCTGGTCGGGGTAACGGTGCAGCTGATCCGCTGATGCTGCGCGGGATCGTCACCGTCGGCGGCTGGACGATGGTGAGCCGTATCCTGGGCTTCGCCCGGGATATGCTGATCGCCGCACTCCTCGGTGCCGGGCCGGTGGCGGACGCATTCTTCGTCGCGCTCCGCCTGCCCAACCTGTTCCGCCGCCTGTTCGGCGAGGGGGCGTTCAATGCGGCCTTCGTCCCGGAGTTTTCCGGGATGCTAGCCGCCGAAGGACGCGGAGCGGCGCAGCGGTTCGCGGAGGAGGCGTTCGCCGTAATGTTCTTTTGGCTGGGCCTGCTGACCATCGCGGGCGAGATATTCATGCCGCAGGTTATGATGGTGCTGGCGCCAGGCTTCGAATCCGCGCCCGCCAAGTTCGCTCTGGCCGTCAGCCTCTCGCGGATCACTTTCCCCTACCTGATCCTGATCTGCCTGGCTGCGCTGGTATCAGGCGTGTTGAACGGACTCGATCGGTTCACTGCAGCATCGGCCTCCTACGTGCTGTTCAACGTCATCTCGATCGCCTTCATGATCGGGCTTGCGCCCTACGTGCCGACGGTCGGGCACGCCATCGCCTGGGGCGTCACGGCATCGGGTGTGGCACAGCTCGCCTTGTTGATGATCGCCGCGCGGCGAGCCGGAATGGGACTTTGGCTACCCTGGCCCAGATTGACACCGCAGGTCCGGGTTTTGCTGCGCCGCATGGCACCGGGACTGATTGGCGCCGGAGTAACGCAACTCAATCTCGCAGTGGATGTGATCATCGCGAGCCTGCTCCCAGCCGGGACCGTTTCGGTGCTGTATTACGCCGACCGCGTGCAGCAGTTGCCGCTCGGAGTGATCGGGACGGCGGTCGGCACTGCGATGCTCCCGCTTCTCTCCAGGCAGGTGCGCGCAGGCGAAGGTGCCGCTGCCTTGGCAACTCAAAACCGGGCGATCGAGTACTCGCTTTTGCTGACGTTGCCGGCGGCATTGGCACTCGTGGTGGCCGCCCGTCCGCTCATATGGGTGCTGTTCGGGCACGGGGCTTTTAGTGCCGAGGACGCCGCGCTTTCCGCACATGCTCTAGCTGCCTATGCGGTCGGGCTACCGGCTTTTGTACTTGTGAAGGTGCTGGCACCGGGTTTTTTTGCGCGGGGCGATACCGCGACACCGGTCAAGATCGGGCTGGCGGCAGTAGCGTTGAATCTGGCTCTGAACCTCGCGTTCATGCGGCCACTGCAATCAATGGGGCCGGCGCTGGCCACCAGCCTGGCAGGCATTTTCAACACTGTCGGGCTGGGCGCAATCCTGATCAGGCGGGGTCAGCTCCGGCCAGATAGTGCGCTGGTATCCCGAATGTTACGGATACTCGGGGCAAGCGCGACAATGGCGCTGGTGGTGCTGGGACTGGAAGGCGTGCTTTTCGCTCACCCGTTACATGGGCTGGCCAAGGTATCAGCACTTCTGGGCCTGGTCGGGGGCGGACTGTGTACCTACGGTATCGCTCTGCCGGTGTTTGGCGCGTACGACCTGCGGGAAGCGAAGCAGATGCTGCTGCGACGGCGTGCACTGAAAATGGCCGAGCGGTAATAACCTGCAATCCCGTCATCGCGAGTCCCGCGGAGCGGAGCGTGGCGATCCAGGCGCGCCGCACCATGCCGCAACTCCTGTCGCATGCCACCTGCGTGGCAAACCGCCGCACTGCCTGTGCCTGAACCTCTGCTACTCCGCCGCCAGTGCCACCGGCTTCGGCCGCGGAATCTCGCTCCCGGTCAGGGTCTCATGAGCCAGCAGCGCCGCTGCTCCTTCCTCCAGCGCGGAGCGGTTCCCCCGCAAGATATTTATCGCCCGCTGCAGAGCGCGCTCCAGGTATTCCTTCACTGCCTGATCGATTTCACGCGCGGTTTCCTCGCTAAATCGGCGGTTGCGCCAGAACGAACCGGGCTGTTGCTGAAGGAATTGGCTGCCTTGGTCCGTGTCCCATGCGACCGGTCCCAGGCGCTTGTCCATCCCGTACCGCAGTACGATCCCCCGCGCGATGTCAGTGGCCTTGGTCAGATCGTCAGCGGCGCCCGTGGAGATATCCTCGCCCGTAAGCATCTCGGCCGCACGACCACCCAGTAGAACGCAAAGGCGATCCACTAGCTCCTGCCGGCCCATAAGGAACCGGTCTTCGGCTGGATGTTGCATTGTGTAACCAAGCGCACCGACGCCACGCGGGATGATCGAAACCTTCTCCACCGGGTCCGTGCCAGGGATCGCCAGCGACACCAGCGCGTGCCCCATTTCGTGATAAGCCACAATTCGGCGCTCCTTCGGGATCAGGATGCGCGAGCGTTTCTGCAGCCCCGCGACGATCCGTTCCGCCGCCTCGGTGAAGTCCTGCATATGGATCGCATCGGCCCCGCGTCGGGTTGCCAGCACAGCAGCCTCGTTGCTCAGGTTCGCGAGGTCCGCACCCGTAAAGCCCGGGGTCATTGCGGCAAGATCCTCCAGCTTCAGGTCGGGCGACACCTTCAGCGGCTGGAGGTGGATGCGCAGGATATCGACCCGGCCCTTCTTGTCCGGCCGATCGACCAGGACTTGGCGGTCGAAGCGGCCGGCGCGGAGCAGGGCGGGGTCGATGATTTCGGGGCGGTTCGTCGCGCCCAGCACCACGATCGCGGTCGTCCGGTCGAACCCATCCATTTCGGCAAGAAGCTGATTGAGCGTCTGCTCCTTCTCGTCCTGGCCCTAAATCGGGGCGGCGTTGCGGGCCCGGCCAAGCGCATCAAGTTCATCAATAAAGATGATGCATGGCGACTGCTTGCGAGCCTGGGCGAACATGTCGCGCACCCGCGCGGCGCCAACGCCCACAAACATCTCCACAAACTCCGCACCGTTCGTGGAAAAGAACGGCACACCCGCCTCGCCCGCGATGGCGCGGGCAAGCAGTGTCTTGCCCGTACCGGGTGGCCCGATAAGCAGAATGCCCCGCGGTACATGCGCGCCAAGGCGGCCGAATTCGCGTGGGTGCTGGAGATAATCCACGAATTCGCGCAGCTCCTCCTTCGCCTCGTCGACCCCGGCCACATCGGCGAATGTAGTCTTGATGCCCGTTTCCGCCGCAAGCTTGGCCTTGCTGCGTCCGACCGACATCAGGCCGCTGCCAAACCCGCCCGTCCCCCCTCCGCTGAAGCCACGCATAGCAAAGAAATAGATGGCAACGAAGATCAGCGGCGGGATAATCCAGGACAGGACCGCACCCCAACCACCGCTGCTGGATTGCCCCGTGAATTCCACGCCATGCTTCGTGAGCTCCGAGGCAAGGTTTGGCGCGACCGCAGTGGTGCTGAAGCGGTCGGTCTTGGAACCGGGAACGTTCTCCTTCAGCATGCCGCGGATGTTGTTGCCGGTCACAACGACCTGTTTGACCTGGTTCTGATTCAGCAGCTTTTGGAACTGGCTGTAAGGAATCGGCTGAAACTGACTCTCGCCGCTGCTCGCAAATAAGCCAAGGATTGCAATAATCAACAATGCGATCCAGAGCCACCACAGCGGGAATCTGGACCGCTTGGGAGGAGGATTAGGGTTATTGTTCACAGCGCGAACTTAACCAGAAGCGCGTTGACAGGTTTCCCCCATCTGATCACGTTCGTTCGCATGCGCCTCTCAGGCCTCCTCGATCTACAGGTGAATGGTTATGCCGGCATCGATTTCAACGATGCCGCCATCACCCCCGCGAAGATCGACCATGCGCTCGCCGCGATGCGCGACGCCGGCATATCCCATTGTCTGCCCACACTAATTACCGCTCAGCAAGAAATACTGAATCACCGCTTACTGGCTCTGGACCGTGCGGTCGGCGCGAGTCGGTTGGGGGCCTCAATGGTACCTGGCTACCATCTGGAGGGCCCGTTTCTCAGCGCTGACGACGGCTATTCCGGCTGCCATCCCACAGCATCCATGTGCGATCCGGACATCAAATTCGTGCAAGAGCTGGAAGCTCCGCTGGCCCACCCGATCCTGCTGATCACACTGGCACCGGAACGGCCGAATGCCGTGCCTTTCATCCGTTGGGCACGGCAGGCTGGCAAGATCGTCGCGCTAGGGCATACTGGCGCTAACGCGCACGAGATTGCGCAGGCGGTCGAGGCCGGAGCCACGGTAAGTACCCATCTGGGCAACGCCATGCGCCAGATGCAGCCGAAATTCGACAATCCGCTGATGTGGCAATTGGCTGAGGACCGACTGTGGGCCACTTTCATCGCGGACGGCATTCATGTCCCACCACATGCCCTGAAGATCATGCTGCGAGCCAAAGGACCTGCTCGGAGCATTCTCGTAACAGATGCCGCTTCTGCGGCAGCAACCAAAGCAGGTCGATACAGTTTCGGGGGGATGCCGATCGAGCGTGATGTAGCTGGCGCGGTCCGCGTGCCCGGAACAGACCGGCTGGCAGGTTCGAGCCTGACGCTCGATCAAGCTGTACGCAACATTGTGGGCTGGGACCTGGCCTCGGAAGAACAGGCGGTGCAAATGGCGCGCGATAATCCACGCGCGTTGCTGGCGCCGGCGTTGGCGGCGCATGGTGTGCGATTGACTGAACCCGCTTGACCGCAGCGCCCGTCATTTTCGACCGCCGTGCTGTGCGCCGGCATCGGGACCGGGCAGCCTCGCAGGTTGGGCAGATCAGTGACCTGTTAGCGAACTTGTCCGAGCGGCTCATCGAACGCCTGGACGACGTCACGCGGTCATTTCGCGACGCCCTGGATGTCGGCGGACGGGGTGCGGTGGCGCCATTGCTACGCGCGCGGGGCATCGCCGTAATCAGCACCGATCTTTCCCCGCCGATGGCGCAGCGCAATTCCGGGCCGCAGCTGGCAGCCGACGAGGAGTTCCTGCCATTCGCGCCGGCGAGTTTCGACCTGGTGATGGCCTGCGGGTCGCTGCACTGGGTCAATGATCTGCCCGGGGCATTGCTCCAGATAAGGCGGACGCTCCGGCCAGGCGGTCTCTTTCTCGGCAGCATGCCGGTTCTGGGCACGCTGGAGGAGCTCCGCTCGGCGCTGACTGAGGCCGAGGCGATGCTCACAGGCGGGTCTGCTCCGCGGGTATCGCCGTTTCCTGCTCTCGCGGATTGCGCGGGATTGCTGCAGCGGGCCGGTTTTTTGCTGCCGGTCGCTGACCTGGAGACCGTGCGGTTATCCTACGCCGACAGCCTCGGCCTGCTGCGGGATTTGCGTGCAGCAGGCGAGACTAACGCCCTGGTGCTCCGGGACCGCCGGACGCCGCCGCGGGAGTTGTTCGCCGCGGCCCTCGCCCGCATGGCAGGCGCGGACGGGCGAATCTCCGTCACTCTGCAGCTTGCGACCATGACCGGCTGGGCACCGGGGTAGAGAGCCGCAACGCCGCGGTCAGAGGTGCCGAGCGTGGAGGTGACGTTGTCGGTACCCCATGCCGGAAACTTGAACTGGTCTATCAACCGGTCCAAGCCCTCCGTTGCCTCAGAAGCATGTCGCTGGCAAGGAAGCCGCATGCCTACGCTGCAGTTGATCGACCGCGCCGCGATAGTCGCCGTGCTGGTGACGCCGCTTCTTCTGCTCCATGCGCGGAGTGTTGCCGATGGCGTGATCGTCGCGACGGGGCTGTTGCTGTTGGCGCGATCATGGCTCGCGTGGGACTGGGGTTGGCTGCGTGCATGGTGGCCGCGGATTGCGCTGCTGTGGTGGGGCTGGATCGTGTTCTGCTCCTTCCCCATCCCAGCGCTGGGGCTGGGGCCGGGCGGGTGGCACTCGCTGGGCGAGGGGGTGGCAGTCATTCGGTTCCTGCTGTTCGCGGCGGCGATGGATCACTGGGTGCTGCGGGATGCGCGCGCGCGCCGATGGCTGTTCGCGATCGTGGCTGCGTGTGCGGTCTGGATCGGCGCGGAGTCTCTGCAGCAGTTCGCGACCGGGCATAGTCTGTTCGGGTATGCGCGGGCTGGCGATGGCGTCCTAACGGGCCCCTTCGGAAAACAACTCGCTGGACCCGAGCTGTCGCGAATCCTGCTTCCGGTGTTGGTGCCTCCGGCGGCGTGGCTGCTGGGGCTGCGGAAGTTTATGGCGACGGCGGGAGCGTATGCGCTGCTGCTTGGTGGGACATTGATTATGGTGCTGATCGGACAGCGCATGCCGCTGATGATCACCGGGCTTGGTCTGGTGGCTGCCGCGCTGCTGCTGCCTCGGCTGCGCCCAGTGGTGATCGTGGCCGGTGCGGCGGGACTGGTGTTGCTCGCGGCGACTCCGATGGTATCGCCACCAGCTTACCACCGCCTGGTCCTGACGTTCTCGCGCCAGATGCAGGATTTCCCGGTCACGCAGTACGGGCAGCTTTATGCGCGGGCGTGGCATATCGGGCTGGCACGGCCGTTGGTGGGACGAGGGTTTGACGGATTCCGCACGGGCTGTCCGTTGCCGGAGTATTTCGGTCCAACGTTCGGGGGCACCGAGCAGGATGGCGGCGGTGCTGCGATTTGTGCCGGGCACCCACATAATTTCTATTTTCAGGCTCTGGCAGCCGGGGGTTTTCCAGGATTGATACTGTTCTGCGCGGTAGTTGTGGGATGGATGACACCGCTCCTCGGCGGACTGTGGCGGCGACCCGATCCGCTGCGTGTCGGATTGTTTGCAGCGGTTTTTATTCAACTTTGGCCATTGGCATCCACGAGCGATTTCGTCAGCATGCCGATCGGCGGATGGTTTTTCCTGACGCTGGGCTGGGCGCTGGCGGAGTTGCGGTGGCGGGTTCCAGCGCTTGCGGCGCAGCCGGAGGCCGCGTCCGCCGGCGTGTTGAAGGATGCTAAGCTTGCCTGACCGGATTGCCGTCGTTCAGCCTCTGCCGGGGATCGGAGACATGATCTGGCACATGCCGCACATCCGGGCGGTGGCGGCGCACTGGGGTGGACCGGTGACGCTGGTTGCGAAACCGCGGTCAGCGGCGGATCAGATCTTTGCCGGGGACGAGTGCGTGACGGAGGTCATCTGGATGGATCGGAATCCCGAGTTACGGCGCGGTGAGCATGACGGGGCCGGCGGGATCGGACGGCTGGTGCGGGCGCTGCGGGAAAGGCGGTTCGGGCGTGCTGTTCTGCTTCATCACAGCCGGACGCTCGCTTTCGTTCTGGCGGCGGCGCGCATTCCGGAGCGGTATGGGTATGGGCACGGCCTGCAGCGTCTGTTTCTGAACCGGCCGCCGTGGCTTTCGAAGGCCGATTTGAAGCTGCATCCTCATGCGCAGGCGACCGCGTGGCTCAAGGCGGCCGGGATCGCTCTGGCCGACCCGGAGCCGCGTCTGGCGATTCCGGATCGTGTGCGTGAGGCGGTACGGCGGCGATTGCCTCCGGGGCGGGGTCCGTTGGTCGTGATGGGTGTCGGCAGTTCGGAGCCGTACAAGCAATGGGGCGCGGCGCGGTTCATCGCGCTGGCGCGGGGGCTGGCAGATGTGGGCTGGCGGCGGTTTGCGGTGGCCGGCGGGGTGGCGGAGGCCATGCTGGCGGGGGAGATCCGAGCAGGGATCGGGCAACGGGCGGAAGCGGTTGCAGTGATTGCGTGGACGCTCAAGGAACTCGCGGCGCTGTGCGCGGAGGCGGCGTTTTATGTTGGTAATGATACTGGCGTGATGAACCTCGCCGCGGCGTGTGGGATACCGGCCTATGGCCTGTTCGGGGCGACGGCGCCGATCGAGCATTCGACGCGGATCGTGCCGATTCTGCCTCCTGGTGGAGTGCCGGATCTGCGCAACGGCATGCGGCGGATTACGCCGAACATGGTAATCGAGGCGATTCGGGCGGCAGAGCAGTCGCGCGTCAGTCCGCCCTAACCAGGGGAGACCGGGGGATGAAGCGACGGAGTTTTCTGGCGGGGTCGGCGGCCGTGCTGGCGGCACCGTGCATCGGTCGCGGGGCGGAGGCGCGGGTTCTAAAGTTCATCCCGCAGGCCGACCCGACGATCCTCGATCCGATCTGGACCACGGCATACGTGACGCGCAACCACGGGTACATGATTTTCGATACGCTGTACGGGATCGACAATGCGTATCGCCCGCAGCCGCAGATGGTGGCTGGGCACGTGGTGGAGAACGACGGTAAGGCGTGGAAGCTGACGCTGCGCGACGGGCTGATGTGGCACGACGGGGAGAACGTGCTGGCGCGGGACTGCGTGGCGTCGATTGAGCGTTGGGGCAAGCGCGATCCGTTCGGGCAGACTCACATGGGGTGTTCTTCGTCAAGGCTTATCTACGGCGCATGTATTTTTCTCCTTGCAGCGGATCCAAGGCTCGAGCCCGCTTTGCTATGCGGCAGGCGATCACCGCATCCACTCACATTCGGTCGGGCACCAGGGCCCGCACCACGATCCCTCATTCTTTGAGGAGACTGGGCTCAGGAAGGTGGGATCCATCTCTTTGAGACGGCCTGTTGCAGCCACGTCTGTCCACGATCGCCACCTGCCTGGATCCGGCAGGCCGACCTTGGGACCGACCCGCGGATTGGGTTGATTTAACTATTGGCCTCGGGCCTCCAATACCTTGAGATCGGCACCCAGCGGTACTACGCCTTCAGTCACGTAACGCCAGAGCGCCACGAGCAATTTGCGCGCCAGTGCGACGACAGCGATGCGACGCATTTTGCCGCGCTTGTCACCAACACGCTCGTAGAACCATCGGCTCAGCGCGCTGCCAGGTTGGTGTCGCAGCCACAGCCATGCTAGTTGGATCATGGTTTTGCGCAAGCGAGCATTGCCCGCTTTTGAGATGCCTTGCTCGACGTCTATCCCGCCGCTCTTCCAGGGGCTTGGCGTCAAACCCGAGTACGCCGCCAACTCCCTTCGATTGCGGAAATCACGATAGAACGCTTCCAACGACAGCACGGAAGCGAATTCCGGTCCAATACCGCGAAGGCGCAATAGTTGGCTGCCGTACGATGCAACTGGCGTGGGCTTTACCTTCGGGTCTTGCAGAAGTTTCTCAGTCTGCTGATCGCGTCGGCTGCAGAGCTAGGTCTCGCTCGGCCTCGATCTCTCGGAGCTGCGTGATCACCAATTCCAGGCGCTCGATCTCCCGAATGAGCTCCGTTTTCAACCGCGGCGGCAACGGTTGGCCACTCCAACAACGGAGTTCCTCGAGGTGATCGCGGCGGTCCTTGCGCATCGGTTCGAAGTCGAACACGCCCTGCGTGGCCAGCAGCCCTTTGATCCGGTTTACGTGTCGGACCCGTTCCGTAACCAGCGTTCCGCGTTCGCGTGTCAGCCGCCGCTCATCCTCCTCTGCCCGGCTTGGTGGTCGCACCATCGAACAAACTTGCCGTTCTCCGCGCGCCCAACTCATCAGCGAGCGCAGTAGCTTCTCGGCATCGACCCGGTCGGTCTTGACCCGTCGGCTGCGCCGGTCCACCGCGATGGATGCGGCATCAACAACGTGGCTTTCCACGCCACTGGCTCCCAGTAGGCGGTGCACCCAGAAGCCATCAAGCCCAGCCTCGTAGATCGAGATGATCTTCGCCGGTCCTCCACACCGCCGTTCAGCTTCCGCTCTCAGACGCGACAAGAGGTTCAACAACGCCGTGCTGTCGCCGGCGTCAATTCGGTACTTGCTGATCTTGTCGCTGTGCGGGACGCTGACGGCAAGCAACCAGCTTGACCGGCTCAATTCCAGAGCCACAAACAACGAGATATCGGTACTCTTGTGCGGTGGTCGTCGGGTGCAGGACGCGGGCGGTGCCATGCATCGGTCAATCTCCATCGGAAGGAATAGCAACCTCGGATCATCCCCGGCTGCCATCCACCCGCATAGAATCTCTGATGGTGTACACGGATGAGCTGTCGGCGCCGGATGATAAGACCATTCAGTTCCGGCTGAAACGGGCATTTGCACTGCTTCCGAACGCGCTGGGTAAGCCGGGGAGCAATATGCCCGCGATGATGCCGGAGCGGCTGGCCAAGACCGATCCGTTCAAGCCGATTGCGGAACTGGTGGGCAGCGGTCCGTTCAAGTGGAACGCGAAGGAGCGGGTGGTCGGGTCGCTGGCGGTGTATGAGCGTTTCGCGGGTTACAAGCCGCGGGAGAGCGGGACGCCGGAGTGGACCTCGGGGCCGAAGATCGTAAATTTCGACCGGGTGGAATGGCACGTTATCAAGGATCCGAGCACCTCGGCGGCGGCGATGCAAAGCCAGGAGATGGACTGGTGGGAGAATCCCACCAACGACATGCTGCCGCTGCTGGCGAGTGACCGTTACCCGGATTACTGATCCGACAGGCCAGATCGCGTGCCTGCGGATGAACCAGTTGTGGCCTCCGTTCGACAACGCGGCGATCCGGCGGGCGATGCTGAAGGGGATCGATCAGAAAGAGTTCATGGAGGCGGTGGCCGGGGACGATCCCAAGATGTGGCACGTGCCAACGGGGATTTTCTGCCCGGGGCTGCCGATGGCGAGCGATGCGGGGCTGCAGGTTTTCGAAGGGCCGCGGGATTATGCTGCGGTGAAGAAAGAGATCGCGGCGGCGGGCGCCGGAGATGGAGGCGCAGAAGAAGATCGCGGTGGAGATACAGTTACAGGCATTGCAGGACGTCCCGTATATTCCAACGGGTCAGAATTTTTATGAGACGTCGTATCAAAAGTATATTGCGGGTGTGTTGAATGGGTTCGTTATTTTCTGGAATGTAAGGCGGACGTAGAGTACCTGCATCGGTGGGGTGCGGAGTGCGCCGATCCCCGCGTGGCCGGTCTCTCACTCGCCAGGCGTGCCGGCGTTGCCCTCGGGCGCAATTACCATAGGCGAGACATCGCAGCCGTTGATGTCCTGCAGCCCGCCCTCATTGTCGAACACATGACCCTGGCTTGCCGTGGTGACAGACACAGGGGCGACGCCGACGTTGCGGCAGGTAAGCCCGTTGACATTGCGCAACCGGATGTAGTTCGGAGCGGAACTGTTGCGCATGATGTTCTCCAGGATAAGATTGTAGATCGGCGATTCCGGGATGCCGATGATTTGCGACGGGCCGGTGATCTGGTTGAGCACCGTGCCTGGATTATTCGCCTGCACATTGCTGATCCTGATGTCGTGGACATAGGGCCGCGTGCTGGCGGGTTCCGGTTGCGCGATATCCCCCTGGATCGGGCCGGGGATAGTCGGGTAGTACTCACTCAGCAAGAGCGGCGTACCAACATCAGTCATCTGTAGATCGCTGATCACGATGTCAAAGATCTGATTGCCACGGTCGCGCCCGGTCTTGAGGTGGATTCCGTCGCCGGTGCCGAGGAACTGGATGTTGCGGGCACGGATGTGTTGGATGCCGTTCACCGTCTCGCTGCCGATCGCTAGGCCGCCACCGCGGCCGAATGTCGAGTTTTCGAGGATGAGATCGCTGGTGGGGAGCCGCGGAAGATTATAAGGCGGCTGATAGTAGGCACCCGATGGGACGCCAGGCAGGCCAGACTTGATTGCGATGTCGTCATCGCCGGTAGAAATTGCCAGATTAGAGAAGCGCAGCTTCCGCGAGCCGACCGGGTCGATACCATCCGTATTCGGAGCGGTGCGGTCGTTCAGCACGCGGAGCCCCTTAACTTCGACTTTGGTGTCGTAACGCAGCACGAGATCCCACATTGGCGAGTTGGTCAGCAGCACGTCGCCAATGCTGACGTTCTTGCAGTTATAAAACTCCACAAGCCAGGGGCGTGGCAGGCCGTTGGTCGTAGGGATATCGGGATAATTCTGGCTTGCGTACGAGGTCGCGCCGAGGACCGCATTGCCTCGGAATGACGCCTGCGAATAGTCCGTGAGGCTTTTCGCCGCCTTGGCCATCGCCAGCCAGCTCTGCCCGTTATCGACCGAGGAGGGCGGCGCGTCGGCCCCGCTGCCGTCGATCGTCCCGTCGCCGATGATGCCGGTATTAGTCAGTCCGTTGCCGGAGATCATTGCCTCGGGGTGGCCGGGCAGGCTGGGGCCGACGCCGGTCACCGATGGATTGTTGGTGAATTCGAATGGATAGCCGATGAACGCCGGCTGATAAAGCGCGTGATCGACCGTGTTCTTCAGTACGGTCGGGGCCACGATTTTCAGGAATACATGGCTTTCGAGATGCAGCGGGCCGGTGACGTACGTGCCGCCGCCATCCACCAGCACGGTGCCGCCTCCCTGACCAGCGCAGGATTCGATCGCCGCCTGGATGGCCGCGGTGTTGTCGGTCGTTCCATCATTGACGGCGCCGGAGGCGCGGATATCGCAGGTGGTACTGCTTTGCGGTTGCTGGCTTTGTGCGAGTGCGCCGCCTGAAGCGGCGAGCGCGGCAAGCATCACGGTCCATTGTGGCGCGCGGATGACCATGGCAACGTCCTCCCGGACGTTTTCTCGGACGCCCGGAGGAGTATCGTTTTCAGCGGTAATCACAATTCATCACGCAGTGAGTGGCAGTTCATAATCAGGTGAAGCTTTTCGCCATCTCACCTCTATCCGGAAGGTTTTGCATATTCAATGCTGCCGGTGATACCGCGGAGCATGAGGCTTGACCTCATTCGGAGCGGTATCGCGCGCAGGGTTGGTGTGGCGGCTGCGCGCGAAACCAAGACTCAATACCGGTCAGCCGAAAGGCTGGCCGGTATGAGTTCTTAACTGTCGCCATGCAGATCAAACGCGACTAACCCGGAGAACGCCGAGAACCACGGGGGACCACGAAGGCCAGTCATACCGTGTAGTACCGGGCTTGAGCCATGCGGAGCTGCGTGCGCCGGGGGCAGCTGATCCTGTGGTTCCCACCCTGAGGCTTCCGGGACTCGCATGGAATGTGCGAAGCAGGAAACGTCCTTGGCAAGCAGTCTCACGGAATGAACTCCGTGGGATCCTGGGGGAAAGCGATGAGCGAGAGCCTGGAGCACCACGAGCATGCGGAGCATGCGGCCGAGCATGGGAACAAACGGGCGGCGCTGCTGATTGCGGGTCTCGCGGCAGCGCTCGCGATCTGTGAGCAGCAGGGGAAGCTTGCGGAGATGTCGGTGGCGCAAAACAGCCTCAACGCGGTGGATTCCTGGGCGCAATACCAGGCCAAATCGATCCGCTCGGCAGTGGCGCGGGATGTTGCGGGGCTGGAACGCACGCTCGCGCCCGCAGGGACGCCGGAGCAAGAGGCGGCACGGAAGGGGGCGATTGAGCGGCTGGAGAAGGATCAGGCCGCATACGAGACCGACCCGAAGAACGGGAAGGAGGCGATCGCAAAGCAGGCGGAGGCGTTCGAGACGGCTCGGGAACACGCCCTGGAACGGTCGCATATGTATGACAATGCGGCCGCGGCGCTGCAGCTTGGGATCGTGCTGGCGACAGCATCGGTGGTGGCAGGCTCGACCCTGCTGATCCGGCTGGCCATAGCGCTGGGCGCGATCGGCGTTGCTTTGGGTGCGCTGGGAGCGGTGGCGCCGGGGTTGTTGTAGACTATTGCGGCACGTCCTCCCAGTAGTGATGCGCATATTGCAGCCGGCACGCCGCTTTCAACGCTTCTTCGCTGATTGCGCCCTCACGCCCCGGCGCCAACGGTGACAGATCCATGGGCGGCTTGTCGTCGATGATCCAGGCTGCCAAAGCTTCGCCGATCGCCGGCGAGATCGAGAGCCCGCCCACGCAACAGCCGCCGGCCACATAGAGCCCACGCACGCCGGGTACAGGCCCTACCGTATGCTCGCCATCCGCCGTCATTGTCGGCAACCCACCGCGATGCTCCCGCACACGGATCTCGTCAGGAACGCGCTGAAACACCGGCAACTGCTCCTGCACACTGTCGGCAAGGCGCCGTAACACCCCAAGATCCAGTTCCAGATCTGCGATATCGAACCGCCTCGGCAACCCGGCGGCATCATACTGCATCGGGTCCTGCTCATAGCCGCCGAGCATCAAACCGCCCTCTTCCGGGCGCACATAAACATTCGCGTCGATAAAGCGCGTGATTGGTTGCATGGGCTGCACACCTTCGATGGGCTTGGTGATCATCAACTGGTGCCGCGTCGGCACCACCGGCACACGCGCTCCGGTCAGCGATGCCACGACGCGCAGCCAAGCGCCTGCGGCATCGACCACGGTCTCACACCGGATCGCGCCGTGTTCGGTCTCGACACCTGCGACAGTACCGCTGCGAACGGTGATTCCGGTCACCAGCGTATTTGGCAGCATCGTCGCACCCAGCCGCTCCGCCGCTCGCGCATAGCCATTCGGGATCTGGGACGGCTCCAGATAGAGGTCGGTCGGGCAGTAATTCACTGCCAGAACGCCGGTCGTTTCCAGGAACGGGTTCAACGCTCGCGCATCGGTCGGCGAAATCTCCTGCAAGCCGGTTTCCAGCCGGCGGCCTCGCTCTCGCTCGCGCGCCAACTGCTGTACATGCTCCCGCCGTCGCGCGATCTTCAGCGCCCCCGGCTGATAGAAAACCAACGGCTCACCAGTCTCCTGCGTAAACGCCTCAATCTTGCGTACGGCGCGCTTCGCCAGTGCGGTCATGAGATCAGTGCCACGTGCCTGGGATGTCAGGCCAGCGGCTCGCGGCGAGGTCTGCGAACCCAGGGCATGCTGGTCTACCAGCGCCACCGATCTTCCTGACCGCGCCAGATGGAAAGCCGTGCTGGCGCCGAGCGCCCCCGAGCCGATCACCACGCATTCAACGGTCTCGATCATCGTCTTCTCCTCAGGTCGCCGGGCGCCCTTTGCCGAGACGCAGCTCCAGAAACCGCGCGCCCTTTGCCAAGGGATACGCCATGACCAGATACATTGCGCCGACCAGCAGATAGAGTTCCATCGGGGTAAAGTACTCGCTGCTCAGGTCGCGAGCCCGCAGCATCAGCTCGGGCGCGGAGATCAGCGACGCCACGGAGGTATCTTTCAGCAGCGATACCGCATAGTTTGCCATCGGTGGCACAATGATCCGGATCGCCTGGGGCAGGATGATCACGCGCATTGCCTGCGCGCCAGTCATGCCAATAGCCACTGCCGCCTCGCGCTGTCCGCGATCAATGGCGCCAATTCCCGCCCGGTAAACCTCGGCCATGTACGCCGCGTAGTTCATCCCGAGACCAACGATTGCCGCGGTGAACGCTGTCAGTACCAAACCCGCCGAGGCCAGGCCGAAATAGATCAGAAATAGCTGCGTCAGCGCGGGCGTGCCGCGCACCAACTCGATATACGCGCTCGCTGCCTGCGCTACTATCCGCCGGCGAGAGATGCGCGCCAGGGCGAGCAGCAGCCCAGCCGCCGCCCCGATCAGGTAGGCCAGTGCCATCATCTTCAACGTGCCGCCCGCTGCGACCAGAAGCTGCGGCATCCATTCCCGCAGATCGCTCCAGCTCATGCCGGTCGCTCTCGCGCACTGCGTCGTTCCAGGCGTCGTACCAGATGCGCCAGCGGCAGACTCATCATCAAATACAGGACCGCCACCATCAGGTAGATCTGCGTGCTGAGATAGGTTTGATCCACCAGCATGCGCGCCCGGAACGTGAGCTCCGGTGCCGCGACCGACGACGCTACCGAGGTGTCCTTCAGCAGCCCGATGGCAAAGTTGCCGAGCGGCGGCAGGATCACCCGCATCGCCTGCGGCAGAATAATGATTCGTAGCGCCTGAATGCGGGTCATCCCGATTGAAAGTGCCGCCTCGGTCTGTCCCTTGTGTATGGCCTCAATGCCAGCCCTGAATACTTCAGTTAGATAAGCTCCGCCATTGATGCCGAAGCCGATAATCGCCGCTGTCACAGGCGCCAGCCGGATGCCGAGTTCTGCTAGCCCAAAATAGATGATAAAGAGCTGCGTCAGTACCGGAACGGCACGAAACACATCGACATAAGCCGTACCGACGGCGCGGAGCATGCGGAAGCGCGCTGTCCGCATAATGGCGCCGACCAGTCCCAATGATACGGCCATCGCGAACCCGCCGATGGTTACAATGATGGTCATCTCCACGCCAAGCAGCAGCGTACCAGTAAGTACGGGAACTGCGCGATCGTGCGCGCCCATGGGCCCATAATCATCCGGCGATGTTCATTCTTCCGCGCCTGCGAATACCTGCCGGCCAATCACGGCGCGCAGGAATTCCCGCGTGCGCGGATGCCCGGGCGCACGAAACAGCGCACGCGGCGGTCCCTGCTCCAGGATGCGTCCATGGTCCATGAACACCACCCGGTCTGAGACATCCTCGGCGAACTGCATCTCGTGACTGACGATGATCATCGTCATCCCTTCAGCAGCCAGTTGTCGCATCACCGCCAAAACTTCCCCCACCAACTCCGGATCAAGCGAGGATGTCGGCTCATCGAACAACATGAGTTCCGGGCGCATCGCCAATGCACGGGCGATCGCCACGCGTTGCTGCTGTCCTCCCGACAGCATCTCCGGATAGACATCGCGTTTGTGCGCGAGGCCAACCTTCTCTAACAGTGCCGCGGCTTCTCGCCGCGCTTCAACAGGTGGCCGCCCGAGCACTTTGATCGGACCCACTGCCACATTCTCCCACGCCGTCAGATGTGGAAACAGGTTGAAGCGCTGAAATACCATACCGATGCGCGCGCGCATTCGTGCCAGTTCGCGGTCGCGCATCTCGACATGGCGTTCGCCAACCCGGCGCTCACCAATCGGTTGCCCGTTGATCAAAACCTGACCGCTGTTCGGTCGCTCCAGCCAGTTGATGCAGCGCAGCAGTGTGGTTTTTCCCGATCCGGATGGCCCGATTATAGAAACCTTCTCGCCTGCCGCGACATCCAGATCGATCCCCTTCAGCACCTCCAGCGCGCCAAACCGTTTGTGCAGATCGATAATCTGCACAAGCGGTCGGGGCACCTCAGAGATGCCCACGCTTATACGAACAATGATGAGTAATCCTTGACCTTATGGGCCGCGGGACCAATCGGATCATCGTTCCCGTCGCGATCGACGCCGATACGCGGATTGGGCTCCGGCGGTACCAGGTAATCGGGATTGCCGACGCCGTATTTGCGAAGCAATGCGGCGTTGGTCTTGGTGCGCCACAGCCATTTCACGCCGGCGTTGACGGCATCGAACAGGTCCGGGTTCTGCTGGTTCAGCCCCATCACCGTGTGCTGCTTACTGGTGAGCTGGGGGAACGTGGAATCATGCACAACCGGTACCTGCTTCAGCCCCCATCCTGGATTTTGCAGGATCATGTAATCGACTGTTGGTGCATCCAGGACTGCGAAATCGAGGCGGCCCGCAACCACGTCGCGGATGCAGGCATCGCTGGTGTCATATAACTTCACATCGGTCGTGCCCGGCACCTTTTTCATCTCCGGCACGATGGTAAATCCGGTCACTGTGCCGATGCTGTGTCCCTTCATATCGCCGATGGTCACCTTTTCCAGCGGAACATTCTTCTTCATGGTTGCGAACGTCCCGGCATAATAAATGGCGTCGGTCAGCAGCATCACTCTGGCCCGCACCGGGGTCCAACCCATGTTGCCGAGCATCACGTCGGCGCGGCCACTGCGAATACTCTCGATTGTTGCCGACCATTCCATCAACGAGGGTCTTACCGACAACCCGAGTTTTTGCCCGATCAGAACGATCATTTCACCGTCGGTGCCGATCAGCTTGCCGTCCTTGAGGCCGGTCATCGGCATGTCGCCGTTCATTGCCACCGTCAGCACCCCGGGCGTAACGGTTTTGAGCACCGGGCCGGCGCTGGCGCGATGAGCCCTGAACGCGCCGAACACCCCACCAGCCAATACGGCGTTGCACAAGAACATTCGACGATTGGTCAATCTTATCATTTTTTATCCTCCCTCAGCGTTCTTACGGTCACCGCCCGCTATAACCCAATGATGCCAGTTCCGTCCGCCCACGCAAGATCGTGAAGTGCGGCGCCCGCGCATGGTGTCAAAGTCTATCAATAACGCTCGTCCTCGCCCCGAAGGCGGCCTCCTGGTTGCACCCAGCTCCGGGCACCCCCATCTCCGGCTCATCGGCAGCGGCGCTCGCAGCCCAGAAACCGCTACCGAAACGAGTCCGCAATCGGTACCGTTGTCAAGTCCCCCGAACCGCCCAACGGTACCGTTGTCAACCCCCCGGAATCGCCCAACGGTACCGTTGTCAACCCCCCGGAATCGCCCAACGGTACCGATCCATGGCTTGGTCCATCGTCGCCCACGACACTGGCCCTTTGCCCCCTGTCATCCGGCGAGTATGTATCCGCCCTGACCGAGGGAGCGTTGCGTGCCCGATATCTTTGACGAGATCGAGGAAGACCTTCGCGCCGAGCGTGCGCGACAGTTTCTCACCCGTTACTCGGGCCTGATCCTGGCTCTTGTGGCGGTGGTTGTTATCGGAGTGGCCGGTTGGCAAGGCTGGCAGTGGTACCAGGGGCGCAAGGACCAGAGGGCCGCGGCACTTTATACCCAAGCCATGCTCGAGGCCGCGCGACCGAATGGGTCCAAGGCCGCGTTGGCTGCTTTCTCTGTACTCGACCAGACGGCTCCGGACGGCTACCGCACCCTCGCCCGCCTGCAGTCGGCTGCGATCCAGGCGAAGGATGGGCAACTATCGAGGGCACTGGCTTTGTGGAACCAGGTGGCCGCCGACCCCTCCGCCGACCCCCTCTTGCGCGACCTCGCCACCCTGCTCTGGGGGCAGCACCAGATTAGCACCGGCGATCCGGGGCTGCTGGAGGCCCGCCTGCGGCCCCTGACCGAACTCGCCAATCCGTGGCGCTTCCTTGCCGAGGAACAGCTTGCGCTTCTGAACATGCGGCAGGGAAAGGTCGCCCAGGCGAAGGATGAACTCACCGGGCTGAGCCAGGACGGTTTGGCGCCGAACGGCGTCCGGGAGCGCGCAACCGCATTGCTGGCCCAGCTCGCGGGATGATCCGGCCGATCACGCGACGCGCGGCACTAGCTTTGCCCCTGGCGCTGACCAGTTGCGGGTTGTTCAACGGCGACTGGTTCGGTTCCAATAAGGTGCCGCTTCCGGGCAAACGGGAGCCTGTGCTGGCCGCGGAGAACGTGCTCGCGATCACCTCCGGCACGCCGCAAGTCGTGCTTCCGCCGCCCGTCCGCAACGTGGCCTGGCCGCAGCCCAGCGGCAACCCCGCGCACCTTATGGGAAATCTGCAAGCGCGCCCGGTTCTTGCCGAGGTGTGGGAGGAGTCCATTGGCGCCTCTGGCGGGTACCGCCAGAAGATCCTGGCGCAACCTGTCTCCGCAGGCGGCCTTGTCTACACCATGGACTCGGCGGCCCGGGTAACCTGCTACAGCCTGTCGGACGGGGCACGGCATTGGCGCGTGCAGACCAAGGACGAGGATACGACGAGCAGCAACATCGGTGGGGGGCTCGGGCTGGCAGATGGCCGGCTTTATACGGTCAACGGTCTCGGGGATGTGGTGGTTCTCGACCCGGTGCGCGGCAGGACCATCTGGCGAGTAAATGTCAAAGAACCGATCCGAGGCGGCCCCACCATTGTGCAGGGCCAGTTGTTCCTGACGACCATTGCCGACCGCATTATAGCGCTCGAAACCAAGGCCGGCCGAGAGCTGTGGCGCTACCAGGCGACCAACGCGCAGACGGCAATGCTGGGCGAGCCCGCGCCTGCGTTTTCTGACGGCTTGCTCGTTGTCGGGTTCGCTTCCGGCGAACTTACTGCGCTACGGGCTGATGCAGGCACCGTGGTCTGGACCGACAACCTTGTCGCCCCGACGGTCGGGGGCGGACTGCTGGACGTCAACTCCATACGCGGTATGCCGGTGATCAGCGGCACGCAGGTGTTCGCGATTGGCGACGGCGGTCTGGTTGTCTCAAATGATCTGCATTCCGGCCGACGCATCTGGGAACATCCCATCGCGGGCGAGGACAGCCCCTATGTCGCCGGGGACTGGTTATTTCTGATCACGCTGGAGCAGGTGCTGGTGGCGATTCATGGGCCTGATGGAGCAATCGCCTGGCTGCGCCAGCTTCCGCAGTATCGCAACGAGAAGAAGAAGCGGAACCCGATCGTGTGGTTCGGTCCCACCCTGACCGGCGACCGGCTGGTCATCACCGGCACGAATAACGAGGCGCTGGCCGTAAGCCCGTTTACCGGCCAGATCCTCGGGAGACAGAAACTTAGCGGGGCCGCCGCTCCGGTTCAGCCCGTTATCGTCGATGGCACCCTGTTGCTGATCACCGAGGACGGGCGTCTCCTCGCCCTGCGCTGAGCCGATGCTGCCTGTGGTGGTCATTGCCGGCCGTCCCAATGTCGGCAAATCGACGCTGTTCAACCGGCTGGCCGGCCGGCGCGCTGCTCTGGTCGCCAATACGCCCGGTGTGACCCGCGACCGCAAGGAGGCGGAGGCGTTGCTGCGCGGTCGTCGCGTACTCCTGGTGGATACCGCGGGTCTCGACGAGGCCGCGCCCGAGTCGCTCGTGGGCCGGATGCAGGCATCGTCGGCCACCGCGGTTTCGCAGGCTGACCTTGTGCTGTTTGTGGTCGATGCCCGTACTGGTGTGACGGAAGCCGACCGGCATTTTGCGCAATGGCTACGGCGGCAGAACCGGCCGGTGCTGCTGGTGGCGAACAAGGCCGAGGGACGCGCGGCGGATTCCGCGCTGTTCGATGCCTATGCGCTTGGCCTGGGCGATCCGGTGGCAGTCTCTGCCGAACATAGTGAGGGCATCGGTGAGCTGATGAGCGAAATCGCCGAGCGGGTGCCGGAAGTGGCCGAGGAGCTCGACGACGGACGGCCGCTGCGGATGGCCATCGTCGGACGTCCGAATGTCGGCAAATCCACCTTGCTGAACCGGCTGCTGGGCGAGCAGCGGATGGTGACCGGCCCGGAACCTGGGCTCACGCGGGACGCGGTCGCGGTGATGCTAACGGATGCCGAAGGGCGACGCATTGAGCTCGTCGATACCGCGGGGCTGCGGCGGCGCGCGCGGATTGAAGCGCCATTGGAGAAATTGTCGGTCGGCGCGGCCATCGAGGCGCTGCGCATGGCGGAGGTGGTCGTGCTGGTGGTGGATGCCACCGAGGGCATCCATGACCAAGACCTGCAGATCGCGCAATTGATCGAACGCGAGGGGCGGGCTTGCGTGATTGCCTTGAACAAATGGGACGCAGTTGAGGATCGTACCGCCGCCCGCAACGCGATTTCAGGGCGGCTAGAGGCGAGCCTGGCTCAACTTCGCGGCGTGCCGGTGGTGGCTGTATCCGCGCTTACCGGCGAAGGAATGGATAGGCTTTTTCCCGCGGTGTGGCGAGCGCACGAGGTCTGGAACACGCGGGTGCAGACGGCGGCGCTCAATCGCTGGTTTGAGGATGCGCTGGAGCGGCATCCACCGCCGTTGGTCGACAAGCGGCGGCTGAAACTACGCTACATCACCCAGCCGAAAGCGCGTCCACCGACGTTCGTAGTGTTCGGTACGCGGGCGGAGCGGTTGCCGGACGACTACCGGCGGTATCTGGTTAACGGGCTGCGGGAGACGTTCGGGTTGGCTGGTACACCCATTCGCTTGCAACTTCGGGGGACGCAGAATCCGTTCCAATGATCAGGCCACTACTCGGCCCGTAATGCGGCGCGGAGACCGGCGACGGCGGGATCTTGCAGCATGGCGAGCCGGTTCGCCGCCAACGTGGCGAAACGATGGAGCAGGGCGCGACGCCGCGCAGGGGCAAGGGAGTGCGAGGGGGCGTCGCGAAGGATGTCGGCTTCGAGGCCGGAGGTTGCGATTATGCCGACGTTGTCGGGGAGCAGGTCCAGGGGGAAGTCGGTATCGACGGCGAAGAACAGCATATCGCAGAATTCGCGGTAGTCCGGCCATTTCGCGTCACTCAGGAAGTCGCGCGTGCCGGATTTCACCTCGATGCAGACGAATTGGCCGTCCGGTTGGAGGGCAAGCAAGTCGGCGCGGCGGCCGTTCGGGAGGAGCACTTCGTGAACGGCGGCCCAGGCCAGGCGGGCACACAGGAGACCGGCCGCCCGGCGGATGGCAAGGGTTCGGTCGGGTAATGTGGGGGCGGTCGGCTCGTTCACGGGGGCGGAGATCCTTGCAAGACGTCCCGCGAGGGTCCACCATTTGTGGCGGCTGGGGTGTCGGCGCTGTTGCCGGCTGAGATCATACCCACTGAACCTGTCTGGATCATACCAGCGAAGGGAGCCCGGACGATCAGCACTAATCCCTCCATCGTTATCATTGGCGCGGGAGCCATCGGGCTCGCGATCGGCTGGCGGCTGCTACAAGCCGGGTGCGTCGTGAATCTCTATGATCGGGCGCAAGCGGGGCGGGGCGCGAGCTGGGCTTCCGCGGGGATGCTGGCTGCGGGGCTCGAGGCCGAACCCGGGGAGGAAAAGCTCTACCGGCTGAACCGGCACAGTCAGTCGCTGTGGCCGGGCTTCGCCGCCGAGTTGGAAGAGGCAAGCGGGACGAGCGTCGGGTTGCGGCAGGAGGGGACGATCTGGGCGGCGCTGACCCGTGATGATGTGGCACAACTGCGGTTTCATCAGGAGTTCCAGGCGGTTCTCGGCGTGCGGCTGGAGTGGTTGAACGGCGCCCAGGTGCGCGAGCGTGAGCCGCACCTGCACCGGAACGTATCGGCTGCGCTGTTCAGCCCTGACGATCATCAGGTGGATAATCGCTGCCTTGTTCAGGCCCTGACCGCGGCGGTTCGCCGTGCGGGTGGATGCATTCGCGAAGAAGCGCCCGTGACGGAGATCCTCGTCCACAACGGGCGGGTGACGGGAATGCGAGCCGGGTCTCAGACGGTCGAGGCCGAGTTCGTGGTCGTGGCCGCTGGTGCGTGGTCCTCGGGCCTGCGCGGGTTGCCTCCGTCCGCCCGTCCACCGGTGCGGCCGATCAAGGGACAGATGCTTGCGGTTGGGATGGATCCGGCGGCGCCGTTGCTGCGTCACATTGTCTGGGCCGAGCGGGCCTATCTGGTGCCGCGGTTGGATGGACGGCTAATTGTGGGGGCGACGACGGAGGAGCGTGGGTTCGAACTCGCGGCTCACGGCTGGTGGTATGTTGAGTCTGCTGGATGCGGCGTGGCGAGTGCTGCCGGCGATCGAGGATCTGGAGATTATCGAAGCGTGGACAGGATTCCGTCCCGGGTCGCGCGATGATGCGCCGATTCTGGGAGGATGCGAAGTAGAGAGGCTGATCCTGGCCACGGGGCACCATCGCAATGGCATCCTGCTGACGCCGGTGACTGCGGAGGCGATCAGCCGGCTGATTCTGACCGGCGAGATGCCTCCGGAGATCCAGGAGTTTTCCTTAGCACGTTTCGAGGCGGGGTCATGCTCACGATCCGAGTGAATGGCGAACCCCAGGCGGTTGCGGCTGCGACGGTTGCGGGACTGTTGGAAGAACAAGGGATGCTGGGCCGGCGCGGGGTGGCCGTGGCGGTGAACGGTGAGGTGGTGCCGGCCTCGGGCTGGCATGCGCGTGAGCTGGCGCCGGGTGATGAGGTGGAGATCGTGAAGCCGGTCGGGGGCGGGTGAGATGGACATTTCGGTAAGATCGTTGGGCGATTCGTTGGAGATCGCGGGCCGGCAGTTCGATTCGCGGCTGTTCATGGGCTCGGGCGGGTATCCGAACCAGCAGATGCTGCTGGACTCGCTGTTGGAGGCGCTTCCTGCGCTGGTTACTGTGGCGATCCGGCGGATCAGCCTGGAGGGATATGCGGAGAGCCTGGTGGATCTGCTTGGAGGGCGGTTTGAGCTGCTGCCCAACACCGCCGGCTGTGAAACCGTGCGCGATGCGGTGCTGACGGCTCGGCTGGGCCGCGAAGCGCTGGGAACCAACTGGGTGAAGCTGGAGGTGATCGGCGATCGCGAGACGCTGTATCCGGATGTGGAACAGCTTCTGCGGGCGACCGAGGAGCTCGTGCGGGACGGGTTCGTGGTGCTGCCGTATTGCAACGAAGACCCGGTGACCTGCCGCAAGCTTGCGGACGTGGGCGCGGCGGCGGTGATGCCGCTGGGTTCGCCGATCGGGACCGGGCTTGGGATATGTAATCCGTACGCGATCGAGCGGATCTGCGGGGCGAGCTTGGTGCCGGTGATCCTGGATGCGGGGATAGGCACGGCCTCGGACGCCGCGCTGGCGATGGAGCTGGGGTGCGACGGCGTGCTGCTGAACACGGCGGTGGCGAAGGCGCACGATCCGCGGCGTATGGCAGCGGCGATGCGGTGCGCGGTGGAGGCAGGGCGGGGCGCTCGGCTGGCTGGCCGGATTCCGCGGCGGACTCTGGCGGAGCCATCGAGCCCGCAGCTTGGGCTTATTGGTGGGTGAAGCTTCCTGAGCCGCCGCTGCTGGTCATTACCGACCGGCACCAGGCCAGGCTGCCGCTGGAGGAGATTGCCGAGGCGGTGTTTGCCGCCGGTTGCCGCTGGCTGAGCGTGCGGGAGAAGGATCTGTCGCGGATTGCGCGGCTGGCGCTGCTGGAGCGGCTCCGGGTATCGGCGGCGCCGTGGGGGGCCACGGTGGGGGTGCATGGTGACCTGCAGGCGGCCAGTGCCCTTCCGGGGGTCGCGTTGCATCTGCCGGCTGGCGAGGCAGCGGTGGCGGCGCGTGCGGCACTCGGGGCGGAGCGGCTGATCGGGCGCTCGGCCCATGCGGGCGATCCGGTTGCCGGCGCGGAAGTGGCAGATTTGGATTACGTGACGGTGAGTCCGGTTTTCGAGTTTGCGAGCAAGCCCGGGTACGGGCCGGCTTTGGGGCTACGGGGGTTGGCCACCGCGGTACGGGGGGCGCTGGTGCCGGTAATCGCGCTCGGGGGTGTTGGCGTTGGTAACCTTCGGGCGTGTCTGGAGGCGGGTGCTGCCGGGGTGGCGGTTGTGGGCGAGGTAATGCGGGCTGCGGACCCGGGCGGGGTGGTGGCGGGAATGGTGTCGGTTTGGGAGGAGGCGGAGGTCAGGAGCTCGAGGAGCCGGCTATGAGGGGACCGTTCGGGGGGCGCCGGCGTCGCGCCTGACAAACCGTTATCTGCCTGTCGCCGCGCGCCATCTGGCAATGACGTCCGGAGTAGGCGGATAGAGCCCGGAGAGCGGAGCGCCGCGCTCGATCTGGGCTTTAATCCAGACCTCCACCTCCTCATGCTCCAGCGCTTCGTGGGCGACCTGGTCAACGAGCGCGCGGGGGATTACGGCGACGCCGCTGGCATCAGCGACAACGATGTCCTGGGGTTCCACCATGACGCCGCCGCAGCCGATGATTTCGTCGAAGCCGACGGCCATGAGGGAGCGCGGGCTGGGCGGTGGGGCGGCGGCTCGGCACCAGACCGGCAGGTCCATCCCGGCGAGGACACCGACATCCCGAATGCCGCCATCGCCAACCACGCCCGCGACACCTAGGGCGATCAGACGGGCAGCGATGACGTCGCCGATCGCGCCGGATGTGTCGTCTCCGCGCATGTCCATCACAAGCACGCTGCCGCGGAGAATGGAGTCGAGGACGCCGTGCACGCGGCTTCCCGGTGCGACCGCGCTGGCGGTGGTTGTGTGATCCTCGCGGATCGGTACGAAACGCATCGTAACGGCAGGGCCGATGAAGCGGCAGCGCTGCGGAGTAATGGGGCGGACGTTGTGAATGGCGCGGGTGCGCATACCGAGGTGCAACAGCACGGTCGTGATAGTGTCCGTGCTGACGCTGTGAAGTTTTTGCAGCGTATCGGGCGAGACAGGGGCGGGGGTGGTCATGGGTGGCTCGTGCGATTGGTGGGTCGAGATTGCTTCGTCGCTACGCTCCTCGCAATGACACCTCCTGGAGGGCTGTTTCGATGCCACCGGCGAGGCGATCGACGATTTCGTCTATCTCGGCCGCGGTGACGATGTAAGGCGGGGCGATGATGATGTGGTCGCCGTGCTTGCCGTCGAGGGTACCGTTCATCGGGTAAATGGCGACGCCGGCCTCAATCGCGGCCTGCTTGACGCGTTCGTTGACTTTGAGGGCGGGGTCGAAAGTGGCTTTGGAGGCGCGGTCGCGGACGAATTCGAGCGCCCAGAACAGGCCGCGGCCGCGGATGTCTCCGATATTCGGGTGGTTGCCGAAGCGCTCGATCAGGGAGGTCTCCAGACGGGCGCCCATCTCGCGGATGTTGGCGAGCAAGTTCTGCTCTTTGATGATGCGTTGAACCTCGAGAGCGCCGGCGCAGGCCACCGGGTGGGCCTGGTAGGTGTGACCATGCATGAACCCGCCGGACCCAGCGCGGATGGCTTCGGCGATTTTGCCGGCGATCAGGATGCCGCCGATGGGCTGATAGCCGCCGCCAAGGCCCTTGGCGATGACCTGGATATCCGGAGCGACGCCTTCCTGTTCCCAGGCGTGCGTCGTCCCGCAGCGGTTCATGCCGCACATGACCTCATCGAGGATGAGCAAGGCGCCGTGACGGTCGCAGATGTCGCGAATGCGGCGGAAGTAGCCGGGAATGGCGGGGACGCAGCCGGCGGTAGCGCCGACGATGGGCTCGGCAATGAAGCCGATAACGGTATCCGGGCCGAGGCGCTGGCACTCGGCTTCGAGTTCGCCGGTGAGCCGGGTGAGGTAGTCGGCTTCGGACTCGTGGGGAAGTTGGAAGCGGTACGGAAAACACGGCGAGACGTGGGAGAAGGCGGGGCTGAGAATGGGCTCGTAGAGGGCCCGGCGCGTCATGTTGCCGCCGGCGGCGAGCGCGCCGAGGGTGTTGCCGTGATAGCTCTGGCGGCGGGCGATGAAGCGGATTCGCCGAGGTTGGCCGACTTCCACGAAGTATTGGCGGGCGAGCTTGAGGGCAGCCTCGGTACCTTCGGAGCCGGAGGAGCAGAACCAGGCGGTGGTGAGGCCGCCGGGGGAGCCTTCCAGGAGGATGTTGGCGAGCTGCTCGGCGGGTTCGCTGATGAAGGTGCTGGTGTGAGCGTAGGCCATGGCTACGGCTTGGCGGCCAATGGCTTCGGCGATGCGGCGGTTGCCGTGGCCGAGGCAGGCGACCGCGGCTCCGCCGGAGGCGTCGATGATGGTACGGCCATCGGCGAGGCGGAGGCGGATGCCTTCGCCGCCGATAGCCATAGGCGGAATGGCGCCGGATCGGTGGAGGATGCGGGTCATGTTCGGCGGAGGATGACGGCCTCCCCTGATGCCGGCAAGGCGGGGCTGGCAATTAAGCGGCTTGTGTGCGGGTTCGACCGGCCTCGTAGGCGCGCAAGTGCGCATAGGCGAAGCGCAGAATCGCACGGGTGTTTTGTGGTTCCCCGCTGCGATCAAGTAGGTCGCCGAGAATGTGATCCGCTTCCGTGCGGGCGCCGCGCTGGACATCGCGAAGCATAGAGGCGGTAAGAGCGGAGCCGGGAGCGGTTAAGAGCGCGCGGCTTCGCTGGAGCGCCCCCAGCGAAGGTGGAAAGCCTTGATAGGTTGCCGTTGCTGCGCACTCGTCAAGCAATGCGGAAGCAAGATCGGCCGCCCCCGCGGAGACGATATCGCCGACGGGCGCGCGCATGAGGCAGGTGATGCCCGCAGCCGCCGCGATGAACACCCATTTGTCCCACATCTCCTGGAGGATCGCTGTGCTGGCGCGCCAGTCGAAATTGGCGCCGAGGAAGACCGAGGTGATCCGGTCCGTGCGTGCACTGGCGGATCCATCGCGCTCGCCAAAGGACAGACTATGGGTGTCGTTCAGATGCAGGACGCGGCCTCGCTCGTCCAGCGTTGTCGAGATTACGCCTTGACCTCCCAGGACGGAAGCCGGTCCGAAGCGCCGATCGAGCAGGTCGAGGTGCCGCATTCCATTGAGCAAGGGGAGAATCGCCGTGTGCGCTCCGACAGCGGGGGCGAGCGAGTTCATCGCGTTTGGTAGGTCGTAGGCTTTGCAGGCCAACAGAATCAGATCGAAAGGGTCACGCAGGTCTTGGGCCAGTGTAGTCGGCGCACGACCTTCGAAGTCACCGCGCGGACTGCGGATGGAAAGTTCTGTGCGTTGGAGCTGTTCGGCGCGGCGGGCGCGGACGAGGAAGGTGACATCCCGTCCCGCTTCGAGCAAACGTCCCCCGAAATAGCCCCCAATAGCCCCTGCTCCGACGATAAGGATGCGCATGGATGGTTAGCTCTGGTAGCGCGCGGCGGGATGCGCCTGCCGGAAGTTGGGCAGCATCGCCTGGCGAGTGGCGACAAAGCTTTCCCATTGGTCGATGTCTGGCAATGGTGGGATTGTGATAGTCTCGCGGCGGTCGAAGCCCACCAGCGCCGCATCGACCAGTTCGCCGACCTCCATCACGCCCTGGATGTCGTCCACGTTTCGTCCGGAGCGCTGCCAGATTTCCGTGCGCGTTGCGGCGGGCAGCACTGCCTGCACGTAAAGGCCACGCGGCCCAAGTTCCGCCTGCAGCGCCTGCGAGAAGGTTAGAACGAAGCTCTTGGTTGCCGCATAGATGCCCGGAAATATCTCCGGCGCAAGGGCAACCACCGAGGCTATGTTAACGATCGCGCCGGTGCCTTCGGCCAGGAAACGCGGCACCACGGCCCCGGCCAGCCGCGTCACCGCGGTCACGTTGAGCCGGATCAGCCGGTCCTGCGCGTCGAGATCGGGATTCGCGAAACCGCCAGCCAGTGTCGCGCCGGCGTTGTTGATGAGCAGGCCGATACCCCCGTCCTCGCGCAGCCGCGCTTCAATGCGAGCCAGTTCGCGCGATTCGGTGAGATCGGCCGGCAGCACCTCGATGGAGACACCAGCCTCCGCCCGCAGACTGCGCGCCAGCCTTTCCATCCGGTCGCGATCCCTCGCCACCAAAACCAGATCATGGCCCCGCCGGGCGAGGCGGTCGGCATAGGTAGCGCCAATGCCGGAGGAGGCGCCGGTGATCAGGGCAGCGGAGCGTTGTGATGCGGGCATGACTGGTCTCCTTGGTTAATGGGCATTGGCGGAAGGCGTGCTTGGTGGGGCCACTTTCCGCATGAACAGGACGAGCGGGGTGGTAATGACGAATGTGATCATGATGGTGCGAAAGGCGTCGGCGTAGGCCAGTGTCGAGGCTTCGCGATAGGCCAGGGCACGGAGCTGCTCGAGCGCGGCCAGATGGCCAGCCGGAGCCGATCCCAGGACGGTGGTGAGCTGGGTCCCGAGGTTCGCGAGCCAGGTGTTCATGGCCGGATTGGCAGGCGTAAGCCGCGAGACGATGGAGAGGAAGTGCAGGTTTGTCTGATCGTTCAGCACCGCGCCGCAGACCGCGATGCCCACCGCGCCACCGAAGTTGCGCATCATGTTGAACAGGCCGCTGGCGTATTTCAGCCGCGCCGGTGGCAGGCTGCCGAGGCCTAGCGTGACCGCAGGCGCGACGGCGAACACCTGCGGGAAGCCGCGCAGGACCTGTGGGATCAGGAGCTGATCGGCGCCCCAGTCATGGGTGATGAATGTGAAGCTCCACATAGAGAGGCCGAACGCCGCGAGCCCGAACATCATCAGCCAGCGCAGGTCGATCTTCCGTCCAAGCAGGATATAGACGGGCACGCCCGCGAGGGAGGCCGCGCCGGTCGAAAACAGGGCGATCCCGGTCTGCCAGGCAGAGAAGCCACGCACATAGCCCAGAAACAGGGGCGTCAGATAGATCGTTGAGAAGATGCCGATCCCGGTGACGAAAGAGAGAATGCAGCCGAGCGTAAAATTGCGGTCGCCCAGGGCGCGCAGGTCCATGACAGGGTGGGCGTAGGTAAGGCTGCGGATCACGAACAGGACGCCGCTAACCGTCGCGATAATAGCGCAGGTGCGGATGGTCTCGTCGCTGAGCCAGTTCCAGCGGGCGCCTTCTTCCAGGACGTATTCGGCAGGCCCCAGCGCGGCCGCCAGAAGCAGGATGCCGAAGTAATCGGCTTCGGAAAGCAGCGACAGATCGGGTTTGTCGATATTAACGAGGACGGCGACTCCGAGCGCGACGAGCAGGCCTGGGACGAGATTGATGTAGAACAGCCAGTGCCAGTCGAGATTATCGGTGATCCAGCCGCCGATGATGGGGCCGAGGGTTGGCGCGATCGAGGCGATGGTGCCGACCACGGCAGCCGCATAGACGCGTCGCTGACCCTGGAAGAAGTGAAATGACGAGGTGAAGACCGTGGGGATCATCGAGGCGCCGAGCATCCCCTGCAAGGCGCGGAACAGGATCATGCTATTGATATCCCACGCCAAGCCGCAGAGCATGCTGGCAACGGTGAAGCCGAGCGCGGAGGCGGTGAACAGCCATCGGGTGGAGAACACGCGGGTCAGCCAGCCCGAGAGCGGGATGACGATGATCTCGGCGATCAAATAGGCGGTCTGGACCCAGCTTATCTGATCCTGAGCGGCGGAGAGGCCGCCTCCGATATCCTGGAGCGAGGAGGCGACGATCTGGATATCGAGCAGCGCCGCGAACATCCCGACGCACATCACGGCGAACGGGAGCGTGCCGCCGAGGACGCTCACTTAACTTGTCCCTCGCGAGTATCCACGCTGACCGTTGTCGAGAGGCCTGCTCTCAGAAGCCCGAGCTGGCCTCCATCGCCGTCGAGCGCGACGCGGATCGGGACGCGCTGCACTATTTTGGTGAAGTTGCCTGTGGCGTTTTGCGGTGGAATGACGCTGAACACGGCCCCGGTGGCGGGGGCGAGGCTCGCGACATGGCCGCGGAAGGTGCGGCCGGGGAGGACATCGGCGACGATGGTGGCGGGGTCGCCAGGTTTCATCCGGGCGATCTGATCTTCCTTGAAATTAGCGTCGACCCAGAGGCCATGGGCGGGGACAACGGAAAGCAGATCGGTGCCGGTGGCCACGTAAGCGCCAATCTGGGCGGAGCGGTTGCCGACGTAGCCGTCCATCGGGGCGACAATGTTGGTGTAACCAAGATTAAGCTGGGCGACGCGGAGATCGGCTTCGGCTTGCGAGACACCGGCTTGTGCGGCGCCAATATCGGTGTCGATGACGGCGAGCTGCTGGTTGGCGGCTTGTAGCGAGGCGGCAGAGGAGAGAACGGTGGCGTGGGCTGACTGGTCCGCGGCGAGGGCTCTCTCTGCGGCTTGGCGCGATCCGGCGGGAGTAAGGGCGAGAGCGCTGTAACGCTGATCTTCCTCGGCGGCGAAGACTGCCTGGGCCTGCTTGGCGGCGAGATCGGCCTGGGCCTGGGCGATCATGTGCTGCTGGAGAACGCGTTTGGCGAGGAGGTTGGCGAGGTCGGCTTGGCGGGATTGCAGGACGGCTTCGGCGTGATTCAGGGCGGCCTGGAAGTCGTTGGGGTCCAGGCAGATCAGGGGCTGCCCAGCCCTGACATACTGGTTGTCCTGCACCAGGATACGGCTGACGAAGCCGGCCACATGAGGCGAGATCTGGGTGACGTCACCGCCGACATAAGCGTCGTCAGTGGTTTCGATGAAGCGGCCGGCGGTCCACCAGTAATGGCCGTAGTCGGCGGCAGCGAGCAGGGCGGCAAAGCCGAGGGCGGCGAGCGCGGGGGGCTTGTAGGAGCGGCGAGCGCGCTGGGTGGGGGGTGCGAGGGTCTCGCGCTCCAGGGTGGCGCTCATGAGGTGAGCTCCGGGGTTTTGGTGTGGCGGGCGCGGGTGCGAGCGTCGGCGGCAGGGCCGGGAGCGCTACGGAAGGCCTCCGCGGTCATGACCTTGCCGGTGTTGCGGTCGATCAGGACGGGATCGGCGGTTTGGCCGGTCTCCTTGTCGACGAGGAGGACACTGGGGCCTTCGGGGGCGAAATGCTTGTTGCCCCAGGCGAGCAGGGCCCAGAGGACAGGGCGGAAGTCGCGGGCACGGTCGGTGAGGACGTATTCGTCGCGGGGTGGGCGTTCGCTGTAGCGGCGACGCTCGAGCAGGCCGGCCTCGACCAGGGCATTGAGGCGGCGGGTGAGCATGTTGGGCGCGATGCCGAGGTTCTTCTGGAACTGGTCGAACTGGGTCAGGCCGTGGAAGGCATCGCGTAGGATGAGGATGCTCCACCATTCGCCGACGCGCTCGAGGCTGCGGGCGATAGGGCACTGCATGTTGCCGAAGCTTTTACGCTGCATGGGGAGCTGTGGCTTGCATGACGCAAGTCAGTATGGGGATGTGGATAGCATGATGCAAGCCCCTTGCCCCGCGCGCTGGCGCGCTGACCTCTTCCGCAATGCGGGAGAGGTGAGCTTGTACCTATGACTGGCGGATGGGTGTCAGGCGGCCGGGGCGAGATGGCGGACGCGGGGCAGGACTTCGGTGGCGAGCAGGCCGAGTGAGGTGCGCCAGGCTTCGGGCTTATCGGCGTAGTCGAAGCCGAAGACGAGCAGACAGCCGAAGCCGCCGACTTCGTGGTACACGGCCTCGAGTTTCTCGGCCACGGTGGCGGGGGAGCCGATCAGCCAATTGTGCTGGGCGCAGTATTCCGGAGTGACGTCGGAATCGGGGACCTCGGGATCGTGCTTCAGGTATTGCAAGAAATCGAAGTGGCCCAGGAGCGGGAGGAAATACTCGCGCATCATTCGGCCCATCATGTCGCCGACTGAGAGCCGCGAGGCTTCGGCGTCGGTTTCGGCCACGAATACTTCGCGAACCAGGCGCCAGTCTTTGCGGTGAGGTTTGCGGCCGGTACGTTGGGCACCTGCCTCGACCGCGTCCCAGTGGGAGGCCACGTAGCCGGCGTTGAGGTTGAGGCTGAGGGGGAGGAAGCCCTTTTCGCCGGCGAGTTTCAGCGTGTCGGAGTTCTTGGAAAAGCCGGCAACGCCGATGGGTGGATGAGGCTTCTGCAGCGGTTTGATGTGGGGGTGGAGGAAGCCGAACATCGGCTCCGGCTTGGTGACCTTCCAGAACTTGCCGTCGTAGTCGAAGCTTGGTTCGTTATCGTCCCAGAGGCGGAGGATGATATCGAGGGCCTCCCGGGTCATGTCCCGGTTGACGCCCGAGGTGCCATCGACGTGGAACATCTGCCAATCGCTCGGCAGGCCGGAGGCGGCGACGCCGAAGTTGAGCCGGCCGCCGGAGAGGTGGTCGAGCATGGCAACGCGGTTCGCGAGCTCCGCGGGGTGGTGGTAGGGGAGGAGAAAACCGCCGGGGCCGATGCGAAGGCGGGTGGTTTCCTTCAGTGCCTGGGCAATGAGCAGGTCGGGGGCAGGGTGGGGTTCCCAGATGGCGGTGTGGTGCTCGCCGATCCAGGCTTCCTGGAAGCCGAGTTCGTCCATCCAGCGCAGGGTTTGCAGATCCCAGTCGTGGCCGGCTTTGAGGGAGCGTTCCGGCGGATGGGACGGCATGGCGAAGTGGCCGAGCTGAATGGGCATTCTCTTGGCGATCCTCATTTGCTGGGTTGGTTATGGGGGAGCTTAGGCGGGGCGGAACGGCTAAGCCAAGGCGGGCAGGCGAAAGGGTCACCTGGGCGGTTTCTGGGCGAGCGAAAGGGTCACTTCGCAGGTTTTGAGACGGATGAAAGGGTCACTTGGGGTTTTTGGGGTGGGTGAAGGGGTCACCTGAGGGGTTTTCGGAACATCGACGTGTACAGCTTTCGGCGAGACGGCGGCGGACGTTGGGAGAGGGAGTGCCGGTCACGCCTTAAGCGAGGTCCGGGCGATCGATAGTGAGCGCCGCGATCTGGAGCGCGCAGCCGTTATCTGTGTCTGGTCAGCGCTCGCTCTCTCTGGTGTTGGTTTCGCGCAGCAACAGCAACTCGGCACCGCCGACCAAGCCAAAGCCATGCTGCTGAAAGCTGTTGGCGCCGTAAAGATAGATCAAGCCGTCGCGCTTGTAATGTTCAACTAGGGAGATGGTGGCTTTCGGGATGGCGACCTCTATCCATTCTGTTTCAAAATCAGCGCCGGCAGCTCCTCGCTAGTCCGCGGCCGTTCTGAGCGGAACCGACGCCAGCACACTCAAGGATTCAACTGGGAAGGCGTACGGGATGGACATTTACGCCGCAGGACAGAAGCCGGAAGGTCAGATGACCGAGGTCTCCTACATATTTCCAAAGCCGGGAACAACGGCTCCCGCGTTCTCGAGGGTAAGTTTTGTTACGCGTGTCAACAATGAGATTGCCTGCGGCGTCCGTTATTACAAGTGGTCCGATTTCTGCTGGGTATGTTATTTCTTTGCGCGACATGGCTGCGCGCACCGAGTGGGGCGGAAGCGGGTGCCTGTGGGCCCAAACGAGTGCGCAAACAGCCCAGCAGTCATGGCGCTCAACCTGATTCGGCAGCTTACGCCGCCCTCAGAACCGCCCCATCCCCAGCAACTATCTCTCGCTCCCCGCCCGCCGGCAAATGACACGCCGACACATGCGCCCCATCCCCCACGGTCCGCAGCACCGGCTCCTCTACCCGGCACCGCTCGAATACGAACGGGCAGCGCGTATGAAACCGGCATCCCCGCGGCGGATTCATCGGGCTCGGCACATCGCCCTTCAGCAAAATCCGCTGGCGCTTCGCATCCGGATCGGGCACCGGCACCGCCGACAGCAGCGCCCGCGTGTACGGGTGATGGGGTGTGCTAAACAACGTCGCCCGCTCCGCGACCTCCATGATCTTACCCAGATACATCACCGCCACGCGGTGGGTCAGATGCTCCACGATTGCCAGATCGTGGCTAATGAACAGCAGCGCCACCCCGAGCTCATCCTGCAGCTCCGCCAGCAGATTGATGATTTGCGCCTTCACCGAGACATCCAGCGCGGAAACTGCCTCGTCGCAGATTACCAGATCCGGCTCCGGTGCCAGCGCCCGCGCAATCCCGATCCGCTGCCGCTGCCCGCCCGAGAACTCGTGCGGATAGCGCCCCATCGCATGCAGTGGCAGCCGCACCTTGTCTAGCAGCGCGGCCACCCGCGCCTCCAACCCCGCACCGCGCGCAACGCCGAAATTCACCATCGGCTCCGCTAACAAATCACGCACGGTCATGCGTGGGTTCAAGCTGCTGAACGGGTCCTGAAATACCACCTGCATGCGCCGCCGCAGAGACCGCAACTGCGCTGGCGGCAAATTATCGATCCGCCGCCCATCAAGGTGCACTTCACCGCTCGTCGGCTCGATCAACCGCAGGATCGCCCGACCGACCGTTGATTTCCCGCACCCCAACTCGCCCACCAGGGACAGCGTCTCGCCCCGCGCAATCTCGAAACTTACCCCATCGACCGCATGCACCACCGCCGTCGTGCGCCCCAGCACGCCCCCATGCACCGGGAAATGCTTGACCAGATCAACAACCTGCAGCAGCGGCGCGCTCATGCTGCCATCCGCCGTTCAGCGTAATGGCACGCCACCAAGTGTCCGTTGTCTTTGTCTTCTACCGCCGGCGCCACACTCCGACACGTATCCGTCGCAAACGGACACCGCCCCGCGAACGCACACCCCACAATCGGCTCGCGCAAACTCGGCACCAACCCAGGAATCTCCACAAGCCGCGACCGACCCTGCGCCCCCACCGAGGACCCCAGCCGCGGCACTGCCCCCAACAGCCCCTGTGTATAAGGATGCAGCGGCCGGCGGAAAATTTCCCGCACCGCACCCTCCTCCACCTTCCGCCCCGCGTACATCACCACCACCCGCTCCGCCATCTCCGCCACCACGCCCAGATCGTGCGTAATGAGCAGGATCGCTGAGCCCAGCCGGCGGTTCAGGTCCCGCATGAGGTCCAGAATCTGCGCCTGGATCGTCACGTCCAAAGCCGTCGTCGGTTCATCCGCAATCAACAGCTTCGGATTGCACGCCAGCGCCATCGCGATCATCACCCGTTGCCGCATTCCGCCTGAGAGCTGGTGCGGATACTCCCGCACCCGCCGCTCCGGGACCGGTATCCCTGCCAACGACAGCATCTCGACTGCTTTCGCCTCCGCCTCCCGAGGTCCCAGCCCCTGATGCAGCCGCAGCGTCTCGCCGATCTGGCGTCCCACCGTCAGCACCGGGTTCAGGCTCGTCATCGGCTCCTGAAAAATCATCGAAATCTCATTCCCCCGGAGCGCCCGCATCTCCTGCTCTGGCAACTCCAGAAGCTCGCGACCCTGGAACCGGACCGATCCGGCGATCCGCCCCGGCGGCTCGGGAATCAGCCGCAGGATCGACATAGAAGTAACCGATTTCCCGCACCCCGACTCGCCCACCAGCGCAACCGTCTCCCCCGCATCGATGCCGAAGGAGATGCCATCGACCGCCCGCACCACCCCGTCCGGAGTGCGAAAATGCGTCTGCAGCCGTGATACTTCCAACAGCATCTACAGCCGTTTTGCCAGCCGCGGATCGAGCATATCCCGCAACCCATCCCCTACCAAATTCACCGCCAGCACCGTCAGCGACAAAAATACCGCAGGAAAGAATACAATATATGGCTTGATCTGCCACAGCGCCCGTCCCTCGGCCATGATGTTCCCCCAGCTCGGAATAGTGGGCGGCGTCCCGGCGCCAATGAACGACAAAATCGCCTCCGCAATCATCGCCGAGGCACACGTGAACGTCGCCTGTACCAGCAGCACCGCGAACGCATTCGGCAGAATATGTCGCACGATAATCGCCGGCATCCGGGTTCCCGCTGCAATCGCCCCTTCCACAAACGGCTGCTCCCGCAAACTCAGCACAATTCCGCGGATCAGCCGCGCCACCCTAGGAAACTCCGGCACCGACAGCGCGATAATCACATTCTCAACCGAGGCATGAAACAGCGCCATCAGCGCAATCGCCAGCAGTATCGGCGGGATCGACATCAGCCCGTCCATCATCCGCATCAGGGCCGAGTCCAGCGCCCGCACGAACCCCGAAACCGCCCCGATCGCCGTTCCCACCACCGCTGCCACGAACGCGACCGAAAACCCGACCCCCAGCGAAACCCGCGCCCCGTACAGCACCCGCGAATACACATCCCGCCCCAGCATGTCGGTCCCGAACCAGTATTGCCCCGATGGATCACGTATCCTGTGCGCTGGCGCGATCGCCGTGGGATCAACCGTGCCCAACCAGGGCGCGAAGACCGCAATAAAGATTATTGCGCCCAGCAGCGCGGCACCGATCACTATCGTCGGGTGCCGGCGCACGAACGTCCATCCCCGTCCGCGCCGGCGCACCGGCGGCAAGACATCCGGCAGTGCGACCGTCGTGCTCAATAGCGTATCCTCGGGTCGAACAGCGTGTACAACAGATCAACGATCAGATTGATGATCACGTAAACGAAACTGAACATCAGCACGATGCCTTGGATCACCGGGTAGTCCCGCTGCAGGATCGCATCCACCGTCAGCCGCCCCAGGCCCGGGATCGCGAACACCGTCTCCGTCACCACCACCCCGCCAATCAGGCTCGCGACCCCCAACCCGACAACCGTAACTTCCCGAACCCGCAGCCGGACAACCGGCTGCCTCGTGATGATCCGCCAAAGGACCCCACCGCGATCAGCTAAAGGGATTCCGATGATATCTCGGTCAGCGCCGTATGTGCTGGGCGGCACCGCCCTCGAACGAGACCGGCTCATCACACAAGCTAAGGAGCTCGCACCCTACACGAGATCCATGCTCGACCGCATCGGCATTAGGGCCGGCGCCCGAACTGTGGACATCGGTTGCGGCCCGATCGGGATTATGGACCTGCTGTCAGAGTTAGTCGGTCCGGACGGAGTGGTGATTGGTGTTGAACGGGAACCTCGTTTCGTCGATATGGCCAGAACTGAGTTGGATCGGCTTGCCTTGCGCAATGTCGAGATAATTAATGCCGACGCACGAGACACCGGCCTTGAAAAGGCCTCCTATGATCTTGTTCACGAGCGGCTGGTATTGATCAATCTTCCGCTGTCCACGCAGCAATCGATCCTCGAAGAGATGTTTTCGCTCCTCAAGCCTGGTGGCACGATCCTGGTCCAGGAGTACGATGCTGCGTCGTATACCTGCCACCCCGCACACCCGTCCTGGGACGCTCTGGCTGGTATCTGGCAGGAAATTTTCCACACGGCCGGCGGCAACGACTTCGAAGGTAGAACCGTGGCAGGACTGTTGCAGTCGACAGGAGCGGTAAATGTCGAACTATGCGGGTACGTGCGGTTCCCTAAGGTCGGCGAGTATCAGCGCACCCACTTATTGTCTCTTGTCGGATCCTTGCGCGATCAAATACTGGCATCCGGACGCGTGCTCGACACTGAGCTCTCGGCGCATGCAACCGCGCTGGCCGAGCATCTGTCGGATCCAGCGACGACCGTGATAGACAAGCTAATGGTTCAGGCCTGGGGTACGAAGCCATAACTTCGTGCCGATGGGGCCTATTGACACGCCAGGCACTCCTCATAATCCACCCGCCGCCGCCCCGCGGCCGCCAGCGGCAACTCCGGCTCCACCACCACCGGCGCAATCTCCGCCAGCCTCACCGGCAGCTCGCTCACCGCGTCGGCCCGCGCCAGCGACATCGACCGGCAGTAATACAGCGACTTCACGCCGCGCTTCCACGCCATCATGTGGATCTGGTGCAGGTCCCGCTTATGCACATTCGCCGGCAGGAACACGTTCACCGACTGGCTCTGACAAATATACGGCGCCCGGTCCGCCGCATGTTCCACCACCCACCGCTGGTCCAGCTCGAACGCGGTCTTGAATACCGCCTTCTCATGTTCACTCAGAAAATCGAGGTGCTGGACACTGCCGCTGTTGGTCGTAATCGACGACCACAGTTCCTCCCGGTCCTCTCCCTTCTCTGCCAGCAGCTTCTGCAAATGCCGGTTCCGCACCGCGAAGCTCCCGGATAATGTTTTCTGCAAGAACACATTCGCCGCAATCGGCTCGATCCCCGGGCTGGCATTCCCCGCGATAATCGATATGCTCGCCGTCGGAGCAATCGCCAGCTTGTGGCTGAACCGCTCCATAATCCCCCATTCCGCGGCATCCGGACACGCCCCGCGCTCCTCCGCCAGCATCTGAGACGCCGCATCCGCCTGCGCCCGGATGTGCTTGAACATCCGCTTGTTCCAGACCTTCGCCACCACGCTTTCGAACGGCACGTTCTGTGACTGCAGAAAGGAGTGGAAGCCCATCAGCCCGAGCCCCACCGAGCGCTCCCGCATTGCTGAATACCGTGCCCGCTCCATCCCCGGCGGCGCCCGATCGATGAAATCCTGCAGCACGTTATCCAGGAACCGCATCGCGTCCTCAATGAACGTCGGATGGTCGTGCCACTCGAACCAGCTCTCCAAGTTCACCGACGCCAGGCAGCAAACCGCGGTCCGCTCCTGCCCGTGCTGGTCCCGCCCCGTCGGCAAGGTGATCTCGCTGCACAGGTTCGACGTCCTCACCTCCAGCCCCGCCAGCTTGTGATGCTCCGGCCGCGCCCGGTTCACGTGGTCGGAGAACACCAAATAGGGCTCGCCCGTCTCCACCCGCGCCGTCAGGATCCGGATCCACAGATTCCGCGCCGAGATCGTCCGCACCACCGACCCATCCTTGGGCGAGGTCAGCGCCCACGGCTCATCGGCCTCCACTGCCCGCATGAACGCGTCCGGCACCAGGATGCCATGGTGCAAATTCAACGCCTTACGGTTCGGATCGCCCCCGGTCGGCCGGCGGATCTCAATGAACTCCTCGATCTCCGGATGCCATACCGGCAAGTAGACCGCCGCCGAGCCCCGCCGCAGCGACCCCTGTGAAATCGCCAAGGTCAGACTGTCCATCACCCGAATGAACGGGATCACGCCGGAGGTCTTCCCGACCGCCCCAACCCGCTCCCCGATGGACCGCAAATTCCCCCAGTAGCTCCCGATCCCGCCGCCTTTGGCCGCCAGCCACACGTTCTCGTTCCACAGCCCGACAATCCCCTCCAGGCTGTCCGATGCCTCGTTCAGGAAGCACGAAATCGGCAATCCCCGCTGCGTTCCCCCGTTCGACAAAATCGGCGTCGCCGGCATGAACCAGAACCTGCTCATGTATTCATACAGCCGCTGGGCATGCGCCGGATCGTCGCCGTAATACGATGCCACCCGGGCAAACAGATCCTGAAACCCCTCCCCTGGCATCAGATAGCGGTCGCTCAGGGTGGCCCGCCCGAAATCCGTGAGCAGCGCGTCCCGCGACCGATCTACATGCACCTGGTAATGGCCGCGCAGTTGCACCACATCGAGCATGTATCCCAACTCCCTTGGATTCGTCCCGCCGTCTATTTCGGATTCGATCAGGCAAGACGTCAAACTATATATAGGAGGTCTCGGGGGATTGAAACCCTAAATGCAGCCCCCTGTGGCGCCGCAGCAACGTTGCCCGGTCTCACTGCCCGGCCGTGCGGCTACGCCCGGGCTCGCCGGCGATAACGCGCAGAAAGGCGGGAGTCACCGCGCGCTGCGGCCCTCTGTCTCACAGGATGAGACCGTTTGCGTCGGTCTGAACACAGTTCTCTACCAACTCCTACCGGTACTACAACTCGCCCCGGATATAATCAGCCATCGGCGCCAGCTCATCCTTGGGCATGGACGCAACGAGCGCGTATCCCATGCCTTTCTCGATCCAGACGCACAACTCCAGGGGTCCTTTCGCAATATAGCGATCGTCGACTGTCAGGCTAGGAATCATCGGCCGCAACAGCAAAGAAATGCGCTTTCCTTGTGTGTTGCTGTATATCAGCATGGCAGCGGCGCCGCCACGCTCAGTAGCAAGCAGACGGCCGCCAAGCAGCGTGTAGCCGAACTTCGATAAATCGGGCGGCGCGACGGTTCGGTCGAGCCTATTCGAGAGCCACCTCGTTAAGTGCGCCTCATTGGTAGCGGAAATTTCCACTGAATGTCGAATGTCGGGAGCATAAACAACGTAGGTCGCGACCGCCTGTTGCACCAGCACCTGCATCGCGAGCTTCGGCAGGCCGGGCGGTCTTGGGGCCCACACCAGCCATCCACTCGCCACCCCCAGGCCGGCCGCCAGCACGATCGCGGCGGCAGCCCGCCACCCCGTCCACGATCGATGCACCTGATGCTTAAGAATGTAATCGATGTGTAACTTCGGCGGAAGCGGCTCCACGGCGCCATCGGCAAACAGCGCGCGAAGCTGGTTGCGCTGCGCCCGGTAGGCCGCCACGCGCTGCGCCTCACCGGGATTGGCGTGCAGATACTGCTGCACCAATGCCTGCCGTCCCGGCGCAAGCTGACCATCGACAAACGCGTGCAGATCGTCCTCACCTATCTCGCGGTCAGGATCGCTCACTTTACTCTCCTGAGTGCCGGATATATCTCCCCATCCACCGATTGCCTCAAGCGCTCCCGTGCGCGCGAAAGCCGCGACATCACTGTGCCGATGGGGATGCCAAGGATCGCCGCCACCTCGGCGTACGACAGGTCTTCCACGGATACCAGCAGTAGAACGGACCGCTGCTCTTCCGGCAGAGCATCCACAACTCGCATCAGATCGCGCGTCTGGACATGGTCATCCTGACCTGCCCTCGTGCCCAACCGATCCTCATCGACATCGTCTATCGAAACTGCCCGAGGACGTCTGCCGTTGCGCCGCACACGGCTGATGAACAGGTTGTGCAGGATTGCAAATAGCCACGGACGCAGCTCCCCGTTCTCACGGCGCGTGTGAAGCTGATCTAACGCACACACGATGCAATCATGCACCAGATCATCCACCTCCTCATGATCGCGCAGCAGCGAACGAGCATAGCGGCGTAGCGCCGGTATGCAGGATTCCAACTCGGCCATTACGCTCGCCATCTCGGTCAGCGTCCGTCCTGCGCGCTTATGACCACAGACGCAGACCCCCGCCTATTTATTCCCGTCGCAGCCCGAAAATCTTGCCTGCTGGAATAAGCCAGAGTTCCGCGACGTCCGTCTGCAAGTTCAAACATGGAACCTGTGGATGCCGTACTTACGTCCTTCCGGTTGCATCATCATCGTGATGCTCCTGACTGTCCATCATAGCCTGGCCCAGGACATCCCTGCCGGCAAGCGTATTTTCGAAAACAATTGCAGCATATGCCATACAGTTCGCCCGGGGAGAAATCTCGTCGGTCCGAGCCTGTTCGGCGTGGTCAACAGGCACTCCGGCCAGGTCCCCGGTTTCCACTACTCCGACGCCAACCGCCACTCCGGCCTTACATGGACAGTTGGCACCCTGGACCGTTACCTCACGGCTCCCCGCCGGGTTTTGCCGGGGACCTTCATGACTTTCCCCGGCCTCAAGGACGCCCAGCAGCGAGAGGATCTGATCGCCTATCTCGCCACGCTGCATTAATATGAGCATGACGCGCTGGTTGCTGGCAGCAGCAATCGCACTGTTCCTCCTGACACATCTCGCAGGACCAGCTCGCGCGCTCCCCGCCTTCGCGCAGCAGACCGGCCTTCCCTGCGCCGCGTGCCACGTGGGCGCCTTCGGACCGCAACTCACCCCTACTGGCCGCGCCTTCAAGATCGGAGGCTACACCCAAACAGGCGGCACTGGCCTCGGTGCTCACATCCCGCTCTCGGCTTTCGTGCTCAGCTCTTTCACCCACACTGCCCAGGCTCAGCCGACGCCGCCAGCCGACGGCTTTGGGACCAACAACAACCCCGACCTGGACCAGATCAGCGTTTTCCTCGCCGGGCGCGCATCCGACCATGTGGGCGCCTTCATCCAAGGCACGTACTCCGGCACCAACCGAGCCTTCCTTCTCGACAACGCCGATATTCGCGCCACCACCTTGCTAGATACCGGGAATGCCGATCTGCGCGTCGGTGCCTCGCTCAACAACGGTCCAACCGTTCAGGATCCTTACAATTCCACCTTCGCCTGGACCTTTCCCTACGCCCAATCCAGCCTCGCCCCCCTACCAACAGCCCAACCGCTGCTAGCCGGTGGACTTATCGGCAACTCCATCGGCCTGACGCTCTATGCCTGGTACGACCGCAGCCTGTACCTCGAAGCAGGAGGTTACGAAACATACGGCCCCAACCTGCTCTCGGCATTCGGCAGATTCTACGGACCTGGCAGCACCGCCAACATCGCGCCCTACGCCCGCATTGCCTACGAATGGGATTGGAACAACCAGTCCGCATACATCGGCGGCGTTCTGCTCAGCGCCAGCATCAACCCCGCAACATCAGGCCGAACGGCAACTGGCTCTCAGGGGCAAAATCAATTCACCGATGTAGCTATCGACGGAGGCTATCAGTTCCTCGGAGACGGAACGAACATCGCCACCGCTTATGGCATCTACACCCATGAATGGCAGAACCTCCAAGGATCAACCAACGTGGGTGCCTCCAGTCAGCCACAAAACCAATTGAACCAGAGCCGCATTGCAACCTCTTATTTCTATCGCAACACCTATGGTCTGAACATCGCCTGGCAAATACACCTGGGGAACGCCGAACCCGCTCTTCTTTCCTCCTCATCCGGTCACCGGCAGCGCCAATGGTAAACCGAATAGCAACGCGTTCATCTTCGAAGCCGACTGGATTCCTTTCGGCAAGGTGGGGTTATTCGCCCGGCCATTCCTGAATTTAAAAATCGGTCTTCAATGCACGCTGTACACGCTGTTCAATGGCGGCAACCGTAATTACGATGGCTTCGGCCGCAACGCCGGCGATAACAACACCGTGTTCCTCTATCTCTGGACCGCCTTCTGACACACCCTCCTGACACAACGCTGTCAGCAGCCTGTGCTATAAAGACTTTCGCCTTGCCCACCCTTGACCCACCCACCATGCTCGCCGCATTCGCGCACGGCAACTTCCGCCGCTACTTTGCCGCCCAGGTCGGCTCGACCATCGGCACCTGGGTCCAGATCATTGTGGAAAAATTGGCTGGTGCTGGAGCTCAGCCATTCCGGCCTTGCCCTCGCCCTCACCAACGCACTCCAGTTCGGCCCCGCGGTCATGCTCGGCATGTACGGCGGCGTCATCGCTGACCGCCATGACCGCCGTCGCCTGCTTATGCTCACCGAGGCCGCACTCAGCGCCCTCGCCCTGGCTGTAGGCCTGCTCGCCGCCGTCGGCATTGTCCGCGTCTGGATCATCTGGCTGGCCGCCTTTGGCCTGGGCTTGGTCAAATGCTTCGACATGCCCGCTCTCCAGGGCTTTGTAAAAGACCTCGTCGGACCGGCGGACCTGCCCAACGCAGTTGCCTGGACCAACGCTATCAACGCGACCGGTCGCATGGTCGGCCCGATCTTCGGCGGGCTCGTGCTTGCAACTCTCGGCCCTGCTCCCGGCTTCCTCATCAACGCTGCGAGCTTCGCCTTCGTCGTTCTGATGCTATCAATGCTCCGCTCGCAGGAACTGTCCCCTCGCACCCTGGCCCCAAGAGAACGAGGCCAGATTCGTCAGGGGCTCCGCTACATCCGCAACGACCCGGTCCTCGCTGCGACCTGTCTCATCATGCTCATGGTCTTCATCGCCGCGTACAACTTCCAGATCGCCCTGGCTCTGGTCACCAGCAACATGGTCGCCGGCAACAGTCAGACCTACGGAACCCTGATGTCCACCCTCGGGTTTGGCGCGGCAACAGGCTCGCTGATGCTGGCCCGACAGCCCCGCGTAGGCCTGCGCCCAATCCTGGTCTACACCACCCTGCTCGCCATCGCGCAGCTCGCAGTCGCTGCCGCGCACACCGTGCCGCTGGCACTTGCGGCCTCCTTTGCCTACGGCCTCGGCGCGGCCCTGTTCAGTGTGACCGCTATCGGCACTCTGCAGACCCGCGCCGCGGAGGATATGCGCGGCCGCGTCATGGCCCTCTATTCCATCTGCTTCCTGGGCTCGAGCGCGATCGGCGGCCCCAGCTTCGCCGCGCTCGCGGGCTGGATCGGCGTCTCCCGTGCGCTCTGCATCACTGCCGCAATCTGCGCGGCAACCGCCCTCATTGGCGCTATTGCATGGCGGACAAAAATCTCGCTCCGAAACCGCGGCAATCCCGCTTTGTCCGTCGATTGAGCCATACCGCGATTGTTCACTCGCCTTCAGGTGCCCGGCGTATCGGCGGCCATTCACTCTGAGGATGACCCGCCCAAGGCGCGAAGATTTTGTTTTCCTGCTGCCGGGCGATCGCCCACATAATCCTTCCCGGGGGGCTGTGGGGGGATCCAAATGGAGAGCGCAATCGAGGTGCTCCGGCGTTCCCCGGAAGAGACCGGGGAAGGTCGGTGGATGAGCTATGACGAAATCAGTAATGCGCGCGGCATTGGTCGAGAAAGCGCGGTCAAGCTCGTCAAGCGGGAGAAGTGGCGTCGGGTGATGGGGAATGATGGGACTGCCCGCGCCCTCGTTCCCCTGGATAGATTGAAGCTCACCCGGAAGTCGTCCGGGGAGCATTCCCCGGAAGATGGGCCGGAATTATCCCGCATCCTCGCGGAGTTCGAGGCCGCACTTGCGGCTATGCGCGAGCAAGCGGAGGCGGAACGCCAGCGGGCGAACCGAGCGGAGCAGGCCAGCGCCGTGGAGGCGTTCAAGGCTGCAATCGCGGCTATGCGCGAGCAAACGGAGGTGGAACGCCACCGAGCGAACCGAGCGGAGCAGGCCCACGCAGTCGAGGCGTTCAAGGCTGCACTTACGGCTATGCGCGAGCAGGCGGAGGCGGAACGCGAGAGGGCGGATAGCCTACGAGCCGAGTTGATGGCCGAGAAAGAAGCGCGGGCGAGGGCCGAGGGCGATGCCGGGGCCCAGAGCGCACGGGCAGACAAGGCCGAAGCTGCCCTCGCTGTCGAGCGAGAGACCCGGCTTTGGGCCGAGGACTTACTCCGCCAGGCCGAGGATGGACGGGTCGCATTCTGGTCCCGCGGGCTTTTCACCCGCCTCTTCGTCGCCTGGATGGGCAGCCGAGACTAGCGCGGGCGTATCCCGCCGGATCCCAAGCCAGCCACGACGTTTATGGCGTCGGTTGGACGTTCGAGACCGCCGCGACGGGGCAAACACCAGACGACATCCCCAGGCGATCAGCGCAAGGATCCGGTGGCTGAGTTCCTGCAAGTATATTCGAAGCTGAGGTGGAAAATCGGTGTGCGAGACGGTACGCTATCCAGCTACCTGCCGCCTATCGAGCATAATTTATCGTTTAGATTTATATTCATAGCAAAATCAGAGCCCATCGACTTACTTATGAGCCCTCCCAATCTTTCCACCCGCGAGGCGCGGTCATGCCCGATTATAGCGCTCGTGGAATTCCCAAACCCTCATCCGGAACGATAACGCGATAGTTTTCGGAAAGGACCGGGATCTGCTTGCGCCAAAGCACACCAGGTCTCGGGAAAACCATGCAGCAAGATCACGGGGTGCCCATCACCGGCTTCGACGAAATGCTCGTTCGCGGTCCTGGTGTGATGAGAAGGAAAAGCAAGCACAATCACCTCGTCCGCGGGTGCTTCCAGCAGAACGTCCGCACAGGTGGAGAGTAGCCTCGCCGCTGCCGGGGGGCTCGTCCTCGGGCTCCCTTGCCAGGACGTTGCCGCTTTTGTCCAAATCCTTCCCTGGGATCTCGCACACAAGGTCGGTTTTGGCGTTTTTCCGCGAGCCTGTGAAACCGACATTGGCTTCGTGCCATATTGAGGACATGACAGAGCCAGTTCCTGTAGCGGCCCAAGCCGCCATAGTCCGAGAAGCGCACGGAGGAAGCCAGGTTGCTGTGTTTATCGTGGCGGAACCGAACCCGGCCAAGGCAAGGGAAATTCTGAGAGGCAAGTTGCCTGGCCTCCATGTCGCCGAGCTTTATCCCCTTCCAGCAGGTTGCCTGGAAGCTTTCGGCCTCAAGCCAGGCGAGTTCACGCGCTGGCTGGCGGAGGGTTTGGGGTGAGGTAGAGGTACCGGGAGCGCGCGTGATCCGAACCAGCTAGCCTCTGGCGCGCCGAAGATCGCACGGCCCCAGGGTGCTGCTCTTTGCCCCCGTGCAGCGACCGATTTCGTTCGGCTCTGGCCCGATCAGTTCGCGTCTCACAAAACCTCCAAGGTTGCCGTCTGCCAGGCGGCGGTCAAGCAACTTTTTGCACTTTCAAACGCCCAGGAGGGAGCGGTCTCAGGATGGTCTTGGCCGGGACACCCGGATCGAGCCAACGCGCCCAATCCGCGCGATCGAGCACCACGACCTGCCGATCGTGATATGGCGCCACATCCGGCCCCGGCGCGGTCGTCAGCATCGTGAAAGCCTCGCCCACTTCGGTCGTTCGCCAGATCCCGGCAACGCAAAACCAGGGCTCCTCGGTTTTGGTGAAGAGCCACTTGTGCTTGCGCTTGCTCTTGGGGTCAGTGTGGGGCGTGAACTCATAGAAGCCATCGGCCACGATCAGGCAGCGCCCGCTCGTGAACTCGCGGTTCTCCGAACGGAAGTTGTAGACGGGTCGCCCACGCTCAGGCCAACTCCAGCGCCGCTGCACGAGATCGGCGATTCCGGGGTCGTCATTGGCACGCACGATCGGGGCCATGTCGGTGATCCGTATCTCATCACGGGGCTGCAGGTTGGGCGCACCCTCCGGGAAACGGATCCGGATCCGGATCTCGCTGAAATCCCGTCTGATAGTGTCAAGGTCCACGTGGGACCGATAGTCGTTGCACATGCCGAGCACCATATGGCCCCGATGATTGAGCAGGTAGTCCGCAGAGGCGATCACAAACGTCCGCTCCGGTGCGAGTGGACACGCCACCGTCCCGGCGCGCTCGCGCCCGTGATCCGGCGCAACGGCCAAGAGCTTGAGATGGTGGAGCTGGTCTGGGGTCTGAGGCCGCGCAACGCGGAGGACGGCCCGATTATCAACATCCGCTCGGAAGGGCGGACATTTCCCAGCCACCGTTGCCTCATCCCGGCGACAGACTTCTTTCTTCGGGATAAATCTCCGGGGCGCACGTGGTGGCGGTTCACGCTCGCGGATGGGGACAGTTTCTACTTCGCCGGAATCTGGAGGCCAGCATCGGATGACTGGCCAGAAGCCTATGCAGTGCTAACCACGGCCTCGAACCCAGACGCAGCTCCCGTTCACGGCCGCCAAATGGCCGTGATCCCGCGTGCCGCCCGGCTGGACTGGCTGGACGGGCTGGTACCCGAAGAACAGGTGCTCCGCCCGCTTCCTGCGGGGAGTTTTCGACGCGAGCCTGTTCGCTGACCCGGCGAATCGAGCCACCGGCTGCTTCTCCGCCTGCTAGAGAGTTCGCGCCCACCGCTAAGTCCATGCTGCGTTCGTGCCGGAGCGGATTTCCGCTGCCGCCGCGGCGATCGCCTGACGGTCGAGACCCGACTTGACGATGCGGATCAATTCTTCCTCGCTCGTCTCGGTGGTGGAGGCATCAAATATAATCTCACCCGAGTGCAGGAAGTTGATGCGGTCGCATACCTCGAAGACCTGATTGTAGTTGTGCACGATAAGGATGATTGAGACGCGGCGCTGCCGTCGCAGATTCTGTATCAGGCCCAGAACGTGAGCGCCCTCGCGCACGCCCAGGGCCGCCAGCGGCTCGTCCAGTACCAGTATGGTCGGCGATGAGTAAATCGACCGGGCAACGGCGATAGACTGGCGCTGTCCGCCGGACAGCAGAGCGACCGCGCTGCTTACGCTGGGGATATCGATACCAAGTGTCGTGAGGTAGGTTCTTGCCGTATCGCGCATTTTCGTGTTGTCCAAAAGCCGAAGTCCCAGGAAGCGCTTGTGGTACTCGCGGCCAAGGAACATGTTGTGATAGACGCTGAGGTCATCGATGAGTGCGAGGTCCTGGTAGACCGTTTCGATGCCATGGGCACGCGCGTCGCGCGGAGAGCTGAAGTGCACTTCCTCGCCTTGCATAACGATTGTCCCGACGTCAGGCTGATGAAACCCGGAGAGGATTTTTATCAGAGTGGACTTGCCTGCGCCGTTGTCGCCGACCAGCGCCAGCACTTCTCCCTGACGAAGCTTGATGCTAGCATCTACGAGCGCGGTCACGGCGCCGAAGCTCTTGCTGATGTGGCGCATTTCGAGAATAGTCGGCGTGCTTGGGTCGAGAGCGGGAACTCCCAGCGGAGTCATATGCTTCTCCGTGCACGAAGCCGATCGACCTGCACGTTCAGAATCATGGCCAGTACCGATCGCGGCGCCTAGATACATATCAGACACAGTGGCCTGAGCACCGATCATAACCAGGCCGTTGTTGAGCGTGGCCACCACGAAGGCGCCGACCAAGGCCCCGATGGCTGTGCCGGAACCGCCCAGCAGTGAGGTGCCGCCGATCACGGCGGCCGCAATCGCCTGCAGGGTGAGAAAGGGTCCACCAGCGAGGGGATCGGCCGACGCAAACTGTGCGGTGTTGATAATGCCGGCCGCAGCCGCGAACCCTCCAGCGATCATGAAATTGTACACCTTGATTCGATCGGTGCGTACGCCGATCTCCCGCGCGCCAACGATATTGCTCCCAGTCGCGATGGTGTGGAGGCCGAAGGTCGTTCTGTTCAGCACCATTGCCATCGCCGCGACGATCAGGACAGTCCACAAGAAGGGAGTAAAAGCCGTCAGGCCGTGCCACGACCACACGGAATCCGTTGGGGTGTACAGGTTTTCGCCGAAGATCTCGCTGAACGGCTCCTGGGCTGGAGCCACGATCGGCTGGCTATTGTAAATCGAAACAACAACGCCTTGCAAAAAGAACAGCGTGCCGACCGTGGTAATCAGGGAAGGCACACGGAATTGAACGGTAATGAGGCCGTTGAGGACGCCTATTAGTACGCCAAGCGCGATCCCCGCTATCGCACTGATGGCCAGGGGTACACCCCAACCAATGGACATAAGAACCATGATGTAGGGCGCGAGCGAGAACGTGCTGCCAACCGAAAGGTCTATTTCGCCGGTGATCATCAGCATGACTTCGGCGACAGCAATCAAGCCGAAGCGGCCAGTATCGCGCAAGACGACGCTCAGCTCCTGTGACGACAGGAACGCCCCACGGCTGGCGAATTGGAAATAGACCACAAGAACGACCGCGACGACGGCGATGCTGGCTTCCCGGTAGCGTGACAAGACAACCAGGGCTCGCTCCAGTACCGTCTCTGGTACTCTCACCCCGACCTTGCGGGTCGTGGCCTTGCCGATCGGGCTCGGCGCGGCCGGCCGCACTTTATTGACGCCCGATTGCGGACTCATCGGCACTGAACCGCGCACGCGCGGTTCAGCATCGGGATCGGGTAGCGCTAACTCGACAATGCTTAGGTCGGCTCGGCGCTGGTGCTACCCTCGAAGCGACTCTTGCCTAGGTATAGCCCGACATTATCTTTTGTCACATACGCTAGGCTGGTATTGGTATCCGCTGGGACAACCGCGCCGCCTGAAAGTTTGTACAGGTACATCTGCAGGAGGGGCACGAAACCTTGGAGATACGGCTGCTGATCGGTGGTGAAAGTCATATCTCCGGTTTTGATGTAGCCCAAGGTCTGCGGGTACAGATCATAGCCCGCCACGATCACGCCCTTCTTCGCCAAACCGTACTTGGCGGACACGAACCCGCACGCGTAGGTGTCTCCTCCTCCTGTGCCGAACATGCCGGCCAGGTTCTTGTGGCTGAGATAGTAGCTCTCGATCCTAGATATCTCCGTCGCCTGATCTACGCTGCTGTTGACGACGTCGTAGGTGACAGGGTTGCCGTGATCCTTGATGGCCTGGATGTAGCCGTCGAGGCGGGGCTGTAGGTTGAGCGTACCGGGACTTGGAATCGACAGCATCACATGGCCGCCTTTCGGGTACTAGCTTCAGCCACCGAGAGGCAATGTTGTACCCCGACTGATAGAGCGGCTGTCCGACATAGCACAGGCGTTTGTTTGGGCTGCCTGCCGGCACGTCGGCATTGTATGCAATCACCGGGATGTCGGCGGCCAGGGCATTGGCGGTTGGTGCGTCGAACGCCTTGGCGTCGATAAGGCACACGGCGATACCGTCTGCCCTGCTGGCAATCGCCGTCTGCATGGCATTGACCATCTCGGAGACGACACTGTTCTGTGAGCCGGTCCACTGATAGCTGCACCCGAAGAAGCTGCAGGCATCCTGGATGCCGTAGATCGTCGGGGTAAAGAACTCATTGGTCGTTACGTGGTTGACATAGACGAATTTGTAGGCCTTTCTGGGCAGCCCTTTGGCCATTTCCGCGTCGGCGGCCAACGGCCTGACGAACCCACCAGCCAGCGCCGCCGTCCCCAATCCGAGTTTCGCGGCTATTTCACAGGCCTTGCGCCGGCCGACTGCGATGCCGATGTCCGCCGCCGTGTCTGCCTGGTTTTTAATGTCGTCCGCCACTTGTAACCTCCCTTGTCTTTTGTCGGTATCGCTTGCGGGCACCCCATGGCGCCCCGGCAGCCAGGATCCCGGGTGGCGTCACCCCCATAGGCTTCTCTCGATCATAGCGCCCGGAGCCAGGATTAGGAAGACAGCAAGCGACCCAAGCTGCAACAATATTAAGAGGACTATTCTTCGTCAAGAAGAATGGCCGGCTAAGAAAGCCGGCTTCTGTCTATGTCGGCTTACGCGGGCTGCGATCGGGATCAGGCGCGTTCAAACGACGGCTGTCAAGAGCTCCCTTCCGTCAAAATGGGCCGCGAGGTTGCCGATGACTAGCTCGCCCATTGCTAAGCGTGTTTCAACTGTCGCGCTAGCGCGATGCGGTTGCAGCACGACATTGTCGCGATTGAGAAGTGCCTCTGGCACATTAGGCTCGTCAACGAAGACGTCGAGTCCTGCCCCAGCTATCCGACCTTTAGTCAGCGCCGCCACTAGGGCGGATTCATCAACGATAGTCCCACGTGCCACGTTCACCAGAACGCCGTCTGGTCCGAGCGCGTCCAAAACCGGCGTGTTGATGATGCCGCGCGACTGCGCTCCGCCTGACGCAGCAACAATGAGGACGTCTGACTCTCGCGCGAGCTGGACAAGATCCGATACATATCGATAAGGAAGATCGTCGAAAGCGCGAAGATCAGTGTAGGTGATGGTCATCTCGAATCCTTCGGCGCGGCGGGCGATCGCCCGACCGATGCGGCCCATGCCGAGAATGCCGAGCTTCTTGCGGCTTACTTTATGCGCGAATGGCAGCGCTTCTTTGCGGACCCATCGTCCGTCCCGCACGAAACGATCTCCCAAGCAGATCTGCCGCAAAACCGCGAGCATTAACGCTATACCGAGATCGGCGACGTCTTCGGTCAGCACTTCCGGCGTGTTGGTGACGCGAATTCCCCGGCTTCGCGCCAGTTCGAGATCAACTGCATCTGTGCCGACCCCATTAATGGCGATGATTTCGAGGTTGGGAAGGGCACTGATGATCTCCTTGCTCGCGCCCAAACCGCCTCCGGTGACGATCGCCCGAATGTTCGGCGCGACTTGCTCGACTAAGGTGTGCTGATCGCCGGCTTCGAAGAGCTTGTGCGTAATGTAGCTTGCTTCGAGCCGCGATTGGATCTCGGGCATCATGGGCTCGATCTGCAGGACCTCGATCTTCATGGATGATCCTCCATCAGACGATATGAACGGCATTCCGTCGATACGCGATAATTCGGCCTCTGCATGGCAGGCGTCGATACGTCGAGGCAATCGTCAATGCGCCGAAGCGTCCAGGATTGGGCTCCGTACCTGGGCGGGGCGCCGCAGCGCCACCGTTAACATGGCAGAGATCAACAGCGCCACCGCCATGAACAGGTATGAGGCCCCTGAACTGCCGGTCACGCCGTTCAGCCATCCCACGAAGTAGGAGCCGACGAACGAACCCAAGGCCCCGCAGCAGTTGATCAACGCGATTGCACCGCCGGCCACGTTGCGTGGCAGCATCTCGGCAATCCAGGCGAAGAATGGACCGTACGGTGCGTACATCGTCGCGCCGGCGATCACCAGCAGCAGGTAGCCGAAAACGAAGCTCGACGTGCCGATCAGGTACGAGCCGTAGAAGGCGATCGCCCCTATCAGCAGGAACGGCCAGACGAGGGCTTTCCGTTCCCCGCTGCGATCGGAATAGAAGGACGCCAGGACCATGAGCAGCGCGGCCGCGAGATAGGGTCCCGCGGACAACCAGCCGATCGAAACGATCGACGCCTCTCCGGCCGATTTGAGCATCGAAGGCAGCCAAATCACGAAACCGTATACGCCGATGCTCCAGCAGAAGTACTGGATTGCCAGCGTGATCACCGCCGGGGTCCGGAACGCCGCTCCATAATTCTTCATCGGCTTGAAGACGCGCTGCTCCTCCTCGAGCTTGCGCTCGAGCTCGACGCGCTCCCGGGGATCGAGCCATGCCGCCTCGTGCGGCCAGTCCTCGACCATGTTCCGCCAGATGAAGGCCCAGATGATGGGCGGGGCGCCTTCGATGACGAACATTCCGCGCCACCCGAACGCGTGCACCAGATAGCCGGACACGATAGACATCCAGAGCACGGTGATTGGGTTACCGAGGATCAGGAAAGTGTTGGCGCGCGAGCGCTCGGCCTTGGTGAACCAGTGGCTGAGGAAGATCAGCATGCCCGGGAGCACGACGCTCTCCATCACGCCCAGAAGAAAGCGGTCGATATAGAGTAGCCGGATGTCGGTGAGCAGGCCGGTGGCAGCGGCGAAGATGCCCCATAGGATGAGGCTCCAGAAGATCAATTTTTTGGCGCTCCACTTCTCGGCGTAGTAGGCGGCAGGCACCTGGAAGAAGAAATAGCCGAGGAAGAACAGCGCCCCGAGAAGCGAGGCGGCTGTGGCGTCGATGGCCAGGTCGTGCGCCATGCCCCCCGCCGCGCCGAAGCTGTAATTGGCCCGGTCGACGTATGCGAGACTGTAGGTTATGAACGCAATCGGTAGCAGCCTCGCCCAACGAGTTGAGTGCGCACGGGCTTCTTCCCCTGACATGGCCGTCCTTCTCCCATGATGACGAGCGGTAGCTGCTCGTTGGGTTGTCATACCGGCCAGCCTTTCGGCTGACCGGTATTGAATCTTATTTCGCGCGCGGCCGCCCCACCAACCCCGCGCGCGATACCGCTCCGCATGAGGGTCAAGCCTCATGCTGCGCGGTATCAGCTCCAAGCAACGACAAACGGCCGCCGTTTCGGCGCAGGTTCCTGGAACTCAAATTCTCAGTCGGTTTCGGTTTCTTGTCCATATGGGCGGCGCACATGCACCGTGCGCCGGTTGCCCTACTGCACGCACCCAAGGCGCGTCGGATCGTTTTCACCACGAATGCCCCTGGCGAGTTGGCGGCACTTAGCCCATGATCAGGCGTTCAATTCGCGGGGACGCTCCACCCCCTACCGATGCGGGGCTTACCTCAAGCTCTCGACGTTTCCCAAGGCACCTACCATATTGCCGAGGCTTGACGCGCGACCCCGGCAGCGAAACCCTGAAGCAGTCGAGGTAAAGCATGGAACCACCCCCTCCAACGTCCCGCCTGCGCGTCATTCAACGCAGCGCCCTCGGCCTGCTCGTCCTGGCGGGCGTGGTGAACTACATCGACCGCGGCACGCTCTCCATCGCCAACCCGGTGATCCGGAAGGAACTTGGCTTGTCATTGGGCGACATGGGCCTGCTGCTCTCCGCCTTTCTCTGGGCTTACGCCTTCTCTCAGTTGCCGGCCGGGGGTTTGATCGATCGGCTCGGTCCGCGCCGCCTAATGGCAGCGGGCATGGCGCTGTGGTCAGTCGCCCAGGCGGCAGGCGGACTGGCCCAGGGCTTCACCAGCCTGTTCGTGGCGCGGTTTGCGCTCGGGATCGGTGAGTCACCAATGTATCCCACGTGTGGGCGCGTGGTGCGCGACTGGTTCGCGGTGCGCCACCGCGGGCGCGCCACCGGTATTTTTAATTGTTCCTCTACGCTCGGCACAGCGATATCGGCCCCACTCGCCACCGTGCTCATGCTTGGTCTGGGTTGGCGCGCCATGTTTATCGTGCTGGGTCTCGCCGGCCTCGTTGTTACGGTCGCGTGGTTTGCGATCTACCGCGACGTCGAAGAGCGCGAACTTTCCCCCGCCGAACATGCCTACCGCGAAGTCGAAGACGCAACGGGTGCGGCTCGCAAAGTCACGTTCGGGGAATGGCGACTGTTGTTCACGTGCCGTACCACGTGGGGCATGATCATGGGCTTCTTCGGCACCGTCTATCTCACCTGGATCTACACAGCCTGGCTGCCGAACTATCTCGAAATGCAGCGTCACATGAGCATCCGGAACTCGGGGTTCGCGGCTGCGGTTCCCTACGTGGCAGGTGTAATTGGTGCGGTGTGGGGTGGCTGGCTGGTCGATTGGCTGATGCGGCGCGGCGTTTCGGCGGTGAACAGCCGCAAATACCCGATGACCGCCTCGCTGCTGGGGATGGCGATCTGCACCGTGGTCGCCGCCTATGTGCCAAGCAATGCCGCCGCTCTCGGGTTCATCTCGGTGGCTATGTTCCTAGGGTACGTTTCGAGCTCTACTGCCTGGGCGATGGCGTCCATCGCGGCTCCGGCCAACTATACCGGCTCCTTAGGAGCGATCCAGAATTTCGGCGGCTACATAGGCGGCGCGCTGGCCCCCACGATTACCGGCTTCATTGTGCAGGGGACCGGCAGCTTCGTGCCAGCGTTGCTCGTGGGCGCCGCAATAGGCGTGATTGGGGCAATCGGCTACTCAGTAGTCATCCAGCACCCGATTACAGCGGCCGATTTGGGCGAGGTGTCGCCTGTGCTCGCGCACTGATGGCGACGCTTCGCTGGGACGGAGTGGCGCCTTTCTCCCAATGCCGAAGCGGTCACCCTCCGGCACCAATCCGCCGGCGCGCGCCGGCGATCAGCTCGACTTGCCGGGCAATACGCAACAAAATATCGGCAGCGCGGCAATCTGCACTCAGCAACGGCTTAGGCGGCAGGTCCGCAGTGCCTCCAGCCAGCCCCTGCATCGCCTGTACGATCCATTCGCGCCAGCTTCTCCATACTGGATCGGCAAGCTCCGCTCGAAGCGAGGAGCTCAACTGCATCGTCGAGAGCCTACCGGCGAAGCGTCGCAATGCGGCATCAATCACCAACGCTGATTCCAGTGCCTCGCGCGATGCGTGTCGCGGCTCCTGCAATGCTCGCGAGAGCGATGCCTCCAGATTATTGCTGGCAACGCCGGCAGCGCGACGAGCGAGTTCTACTAGATTTCGGCTCGCTTCGCCGAGCAGATACGAGATCTCCGCATCGGCATAACGCGCGTGCGCGTCTATCGCGGTGCGCACCTCATTCACGAGCCGGCTGGGCTCCCAACTTGGCCAAAGAACGAGGCACCCGGCCAGGGCCAAAAGGCCGCCGATCGCGGTATAAAGCCCACGCATGCCAGCGAGCATCCATTCGCTCGCTCCAGGCTGGCCGATCTCTGATAGCAGCACGACAATTGGCGTGACGGCCATCATGAACATCCCGAAACTGACCTGCCGGACGGCGAGCGCAATCACCATCAACGGGAACAACGCTGCCGTAATTGCCAGGGGTGTCACGCAGACGACCCCGAAGAGCGCCGCAATTCCGCCCCCAAGGACCTGTACCTCCGATCCGCTCCAATGCGCGGGCGATGGTCGTTGCGAAATACGGCTGCATTGTCAGAACCATAGTGATGGTCAGCCAGTGTTGGTACGGGGCATAATGAAAGAGCGTGATCGCAATCGCTGGTGCCGCGACGATTGCGACGCGCAAAGCATGGCGCAGCGCCAGCGAATCCCAGCTCAGATTTGCGCGCAGTGGACGGCCAATCCGTTCCAGCGCCGATGACCTTTCGCCGCCCAGCGCGCCGCCCGGCATGAAGTTGGCAGGCACGGACAGAGTTGCGGCGATTTGCAGCCGCTCGACCATTGTTTCGAAAATTGCCTGCAGAGGCTGCCCGGGCGGCAGGCTTCCGGCCTCTCGCGAGAAGGCTCCGATGGAGCGAGCAATCGCCGGGTTAGATCCCGTTTCGTCCGTGCCGATGCTTCGGCCCAAGTTCCGCAGTAGGGGACCTAGCCGGCGCAACCCGCGTCCGGCAATCTTCCGATCCAATGGCTGCTTCGTGTGCTCGAGCACATCGCTCAGAGCGATCAGGGCACCGAAGAGTTGGTCAGCGGCCTCCAGCCGGATCAGTCCTTGTGCAGCTCGTGGGCTGACCGGACCGCGCACGCGCACGGCGTCGAACACCGTCGCCCGCGCCTGTTCGATCGCCTCGCGCACGCTACGACGGTGCGCGCGTGCATGCGCTTCCCAGGCCGCCGCGGGCGGCCGATCGGCACGGACGAGATCGCGCATGCCCGCCACCAATAGCGCGAGTTGCCGGTACACTTCGGCAACCGCGCGACGTGCCGGCGCATACGGATGAATGCGCCAGACCACCATGGTGAGCAACGTTGCCCATAGGCCACCGCCCAGGAAGCTCGCCGCAACCATTCCGGTGGCGGAGAGACTGGGTAACGGTCGGTCCAGCGCGAGCACCAAGACCACGCCCAACAGGTTGCCGACGACCATGGCCGATTGGCCGTAGATCCGGATAAAGGACAGGCAGAACAGGCCGAAACTTCCCATCGAAACGGCTGAAGCAATGCCGCCATTGCGGGCCAGGCCGGCGCTTGCGGTGATGACGGCACCCACTGCGGTGAAGCTGAGTACCGGCAGGTACCCGCCGCCGGATCGGGCCACCCTGATCGCACAAACAGGCCAGCCATGCGGCCAGCGCCGCTTCCATTATGGTCGGCCACTGGAGCCATTCATTTAACGCAACCAGCACCGCGACCGACAGCGCGGCTCGGATGCCCTCGACGACATTGATGGCACGCAAATCGAGCCCGATCGGCAAGCGGGAGAGATCTGCCTCGGGCCGGCGAATGAGGGTCACAGGGTGCATGCGTGGTCGATCATCAGCTTTCCATGGAGAATAACCATCTCGGAATCAGGCGGGCTTCAACACCGACCGCGATTGTAGTGTCATTGAATTTGAGCAAGCTGCGCCCGTTGCCCGCGGCGGCGATATCCCCCGTTCTCCCGATGCGAGGTGATCTATGTCTGAAAAGCCAGGAAAACTCACCGGAGGCTGCCTGTGCGGTGCTATTCGCTACGAATGCACGGAGCAGCCCTGCGACGTGCACTACTGCCATTGCCGCTTGTGCCAGAAGGCGTTTGGCAACGTCTTCGCGGTGTTTGGATCGTTACCTACGACTGCGCTTTCGTTTACGCGTGGCAAGCCGCGGCTCTACCGATCTACACCGTACGCCGAACGCGGTTTTTGCGGCACGTGTGGCACGCCTCTGACGTTCCGCTATCTGCGCTCGGAGTGGATCGCGCTTTCGATTGGGAGCCTCGATTGGCCCGACCGCGTGCGACCTGAAATGCATTGGGGCATCGAAAGTCAGGTTCCGTGGCTGGCCTTGTGCGACGGCCTGCCGCGGAAGTCGATCGAGGGCGATCCGGAATACATCGCAATGCGCACGCCACCTGAACAATCGGGCAACGCTAAAACGCACAGGTCCGGAAGCCGGCGATCACATCGCGCCGATCCGGCGTGAAGAAATTGCGATAGCTGTTGCTTATCATCCTGCTGCGCGTAGCCCAGCAGCCACCCCGCAGCACCATGCGCGTGCCAAACCACGGTGCCGAGTAGTCCGCGTAGGCATCGGGGGTGAAACCCGGGTAGGGCATAAAGCGGCTCCCCGTCCACTCCCACACGTTTCCGAGCATCTGCCGGCAACCCCAGGCGCTGTCGCCCGCTGGGCACGCAGCCACATCAATAACGCCAAGCGCCCGTCCGTCAAAAGTCGCCTGGGCCGGCGATGGTGGCGCCTCACCCCAGGGATAACGCCGCTTGCCGGACCCAAGCCCGCCGTTGCGGCCCGGCTCTCCCGCCGCAGCGACCTCCCATTCCGCTTCGGTCGGCAGCCGTCGCCCGGCCCAGCGGCACCAGGCTGCGGCCTCGTACCAGTTCACGTGCACCACCGGCCGGTGCGGGTAGAGTGCTTCTAATTGGTCGAAGTGTCGGGCGGCAAAGCGGCCGTTGCCGTCAGGAACCCAGTAGAGCGGATGCCGGGCCCCTGTTGTTTCGCGCCAGCCCCAACCTTCATCGTCCCAGAAGCGACGCGCCCCGTAGCCGCCCTCTTCGACGAAGCGCAGGAACTCAGCATTAGTTACTGGCGCGCGGGCGATGCGGAACGGCTCGACCTCGACCGGGTGCGCCCATTTCTCGTTATCAAACGAGAACGGTGTCTCCGCGGAGGCGCCCAGCCAGAAGCGCCCGCCCGGTATCGGTACATCCCCCGGCCATGGTCCAGCGTCGACATCCGCTGGCCGGCTCGCGCCCGCAATTCGGGGCTCGCGATAGCCGAGTGTCTGGCGGGTGTAGGTCAGCGCCTCGCCATGCATATCCTCATGAAACAAGCCGAGCAGATAGAGCGCGCTTTCCTCTTCGCTCGCCATTGGCCCTTGCAGGCGCTCCAGTAGCGCATGCTCGACCGCATCGAGGTAAGCAAGTGTGTCAGTACGCGACGGTAGCGGCAAATGCCATCGAGTATCGTGGGGCACCGCCGAGGAATCGTAGAGCGCGTCGGCGTTGTGTCGCGAACGCGAGCGGCCATCCAGATTGCGGAGGACAAAGAACTCGTAAAACCAGGCCACGTGCCCGATTTCCCAAAGCGGCGGATTGACGATATCGAGCCGGGGACCAATAAGCTGCTCGTCGTTAAGATCAGCCACGAGTTCGAGGGTTCGCGCCCGGCTGTCTTGGAGCATCTCCATAAGGCGGGAGGTTGTCACTGGATGGGTCATGCGCACCGCCACGATTGAGACCGACTGCGGGTAGGGTCCAGATTGGATATTACCGTAGTGACCCCTGCCGCTAAAGGCTCCCGCTCCGGCAACCGTACCACGGCTGCGCGCTGGGCCGCGATCCTGCGCCGCCTAGGGCACCAAGTTCGCCTCACCCTCGCCTATGAGGGCGAAGGAACCGATTTGTTGATTGCATTGCATGCCTGGCGCAGTGCGGCCTCGGTTTTGCGCTTTCGCGAACGGCACCCGCGGAAGCCGGTCGTGGTCGGCCTCGGGGGAACCGACATTTATCGTTATCTTGCCAGCGATCCGGAAACAGTGCTCCGCTCGCTTGATCTTGCGGACGTACTGGTCGGCTTGCACGATCTGGTGGGGGCGGCGCTTCCCGAACATGTCCGCCATAAGTTGACTGTCATTTACCAGTCGGCGCAGCCTCTGGTGCGCTGCGAGAAGCGGCGGCGCAGTTTCGATGTCGTGGTGGCCGCACATCTCCGCGAGGAGAAAGACCCGCTGCGGGCCGCCGCTGCGGCCCGGTTATTGCCGGCTGCCTCCCGCGTGCGCGTCATCCATTTCGGTCGCGCCTATGAGCCCGCATGGACCGAGCGTGCGCGTGCCGAGATGGTCGAGAATACCCGATACCGGTGGGCGGGGGAGGTGCCGCATTGGCGGGTGCGGCGCGCGTTGGCGGAGGCCCCGGTCATGGTCCTGAGTTCGGTTATGGAGGGTGGTGCCAATGTTATCTCCGAGGCGGTGATGGCCGGAGTGCCGGTGCTCGCCTCGAGGATCCCCGGGTCGATAGGGCTGCTGGGCACCGATTACACTGGCTACTTTGCTGTTGGCGATACACCCGCTCTATCGCAGCTTATTTGGCGCGCCGAGCAGGAATCAGACTTTCTCGCCGAACTTGGCGGGTATTGTGCCGCCAGGACGCCACTCTTCCATCCGGCCCGCGAGCGTGCCGCCTGGCAGGCGTTGCTGGGAGGGTTGAGTGGTGAGGGTGATCGGCTCGAGCGCCGAACTGCGCGGCAGAACCCGGCCAATGATCGCGGCTCGGGTGTAGCCGAGGGTGTGCAGAGCGGTGACGCATTGCTCCGCGCAGCCGGCCGGAACGCTGGCCAGCAGACCGCCCGAGGTCTGGGGATCGAACAGCAGGGGAAAGCGCTCGTTCGCTGAAGCCGTAGGCAGGTCGCGAAACGCTCGGCGGAGGCGAATATTCTGCGGTTGCAGCGAACTGAAAATCCCGAGCCGCACTGTCTCCAGCGCGCCGTCCAGCAGCGGCACAGACGAGAGGTCGAGTTCCACATCAACCTCCGAGGCCTTCACCATCTCGACCAGATGACCGACAAGGCCGAAGCCGGTTACATCCGTGCAGGCGGTTGTGGCGTGGCGCTGCAGAGACTCGGCAGCCGCACGGTTCGATTGCGTCATGGAAGCAAGGGCAGTCTCGATCCAGCGCCCCTTCGCTTTGCCGCGCATGTCGGCAGCGAACAGCGCGCCAGTGCCGAGCGGCTTGGTGAGGATCAGGCAGTCGCCGGGCCGCATGCCGGCCTTGCGCAGCAGCCGGTTGGGATCGGCGATGCCGTTGACCACGAAGCCGAGTGCCAGCTCCGCGCCCTCGCTGGTGTGGCCGCCGACCAGAGCCGTGCGCGCATCGGCGAAGACCTTAAGCGCGCCGGCCATGAGCTGAAAAAGCTGCTCTTCGAGTTTCGCCTCGATCCCATAAGGCAAGGTCACGATCGCAAGTGCCGTCTGCGGCTCCGCCCCCATGGCGAAAATGTCGCCCAGCGCATGGTTAGCGGCAATCTGGCCAAAGAGATATGGATCATCGATGAAGGCGCGAAAATAATCGACCGTATGCAGCGCAACCTTGCCCTGCGGAACCGCCGCCACGGCGGCATCATCCGGAGCGTCGAGTCCGATCAGCACGTCCTCCCTCACATACGGCCTCAGCCGCCGCAACGCCTGGTCCAGCACCGTCGCGCCGATTTTGGCACCGCAACCGCCACAACGCATCGCAACGGCCGAGATTTCACGCAGCGCCGCTTGGTCAGCTACACCCGGCGTGATCCGTGGCGAAGTCTCCTCCGTCATTTCTGGTAGCTCACTATATTTGCGCATGAAACGGCGATCGATGCGATCCTTCCAACGCCAGATCGCCCGCCCCTCGGCCGCCAGGCCGTTGCGTGAAGCAATCGCGTATTTGTCGCCGGTGGAAACAAGACTAAGAAACTCGCGCTGCGGCGCGAAGGGCTGAAGTGGCTGGCCGCACAGCGCCTGGCGCAGATTGTACGCGAGTGGCTTGCCCTGACGCACGGCGAACACGCCGGCGCGCGGCCTGGGGTGATTCTGCATAAGGGCGACATCCCCAGCGGCAAATATGTCCGGATTTGAAATCGCTTGCAGGCAATCGTTCACGACGATGAAGCCCCACGGATCGAGCGCAATCCCGGCCTCGCGCAGCCACGGTGCAGCGCCGGCTGGCGTGACCCAGAGGATTTCATCCACCTCAAGGGTCGCTCCGTTGGAACAGGTAAGCCGGCCAGGGGCGACCTGGATGACGGGCGCGCTTGCGTGTACCACCACCCCGCGCTCGACGAGAACGCGACGAAATTTGCCGCGGACGCGAGCATTATAGGCGGGCAGTATCTCGTCAGTGTCGGTGAACAAGTGAAGTTCGAGCCCACTGTTTGTGCACCCGGCCTCAGACAACAAGTGTTGCAGCCGATACTGTGCGGCGAGTAGGATTTCGACCCCGCCCCCGCCGGCGCCGACCACAGCGATGCGGCCGCCCCCGCGGGCCACGATCCGTTCAGCGAGATGCTGCCACCGGGCGAGAAACTGATTAATTGGCTTGACCGGCACTACCACGCCTTCGGCGCCGGGGACTTCAAGACGCGGGGTAGATCCGATGTCGATAGAAAGCACATCATAGGAACTTGGTGGATGGTCACGACATAATACCCGGTGCTGCCCGGGATCGAGACCGATCGCCTCGTCGTGGATCAGCCGTGCGCGGGCGAACCGCGCCAGCACGCGCAGATCGATATGCGCCTCATCGAATTGGTAGTGCCCGGCAACCAGTCCGGGCAGCATGCCGGAGTAAGGCGTATGCACATCGCGAGTGATCAGCGTCAGCCGAACGCCCGGAACAGGTTTCATCCCGAAGCGCTTGAGCACGGCGAGGTGGCTGTGTCCGCCGCCCAGAAGCACGAGATCCTTGATGATGGGGACGTCGTCCTGCCGGTTCATTTCCCTTTCCTTGCTTCATTTCGGCCGCTGTAGCCTCATTGGCTGTGAGCTGTCCGGGGGGGCTATACGCCAAGAGGTTTGCAGGGCGCCAATCCCTTTGATAGTTCTGGTGCAACTTTCCTTGTCGATCACAAACCCGGGAAAACCGAAGACAGGACATACCGCGAGTCCCGGACTGGTGCTGACCAAGGATCCGAGTGCGCGCCCAAAACTTCAGCCGGGAGGAGGACAAACTGTGCCCTAAAGCGAGCCCGTTTACCGATGCATCGCTTCGGGCTACCAGGATCAGCAAACCGGCAGTTCCGCGATGACGTCCTGCAGCTTCTTGGGCACGATGCCCAGATCCGAGAGGCCCAGCGAATGTGGGCCCGCAATGTTGTCGGCTCGGAGAAGATCAACTTGAGCAACGGTCAGCGGAGCCTGCGGCAAGCGCTCAAGCAAGTGGGCGACCGGGTCAGCCAACGCGAATGGGATTGGCAGGAGAATGCGCCGGTGCCGCGTTCGGGCCAGGACCATTTCAACTATCTGCCTGAGCGTGTAGCTCTCCGATCCGCCGATCTCGTAGGTGCCACCAGGAGCCGCCGGATTGTGCAGAGCGGCACTGACCGCCTCCGCGACATCATCGACATGGACAGGCTGCAGCCGCGTGCGACCTCCACCAATTAAGGGGATAATGGGCGATGATCGCGCTAATGCGACAAGTGCGTTGAGAAAGGCGTCGTCGCGGCCGAACATCACGCTTGGTCGCAGTATGGTTGCCTGCGCAAACGCCTTCCCGACTTCCTGCTCACCTTGACCTCGCGCGCGGATGTAGGCCGACGAAGAGGCAGGATCGGCTCCGATCCCGGAGATATGGATAAGGCGGTTGATCTTCTGTCGTTCACACGCCCAGGCGACATTACGCGCGCCTTGAACGTGAATTGCCGTGTAGGTCACGTCGCCTTTCTCGACATAGGCGGAGACCGCATTGACCACTCCTTCCACACCAGCGACCGCAGCGGCAACGCTCTTCTCGTCGCGAACGTCGGCCGCGATTGGAACCGCACGGCCATTTCTGGGAGGGTTAACGCCGGAGCGGAGCCGCTCTGGATGGCGCGCCGCCACTCGAACGATCTCGCCCGCGCCGGCGAGGTGCTCGACAATGCGACTGCCGAGAAAGCCCGTCCCGCCGAAAACCGTTATCAACGCCATGCTGATACATATCGCAATCCGCGGCGGTCAGCACGAAACCGTGCCTGAGGCCCTTGGGCGAGGCCTGAACCCTCCACGAAGGTGATGCCATCCGGCCTCTCAGGCAGGTCTGTCTCCTCGAGTGGTCTTGGGACCTAAACCTACGCCGTGCCAGGCACTGGCGTCTACGGTTGCCGTACTCGCGCACGAGATGATCGCGGGATGCCGGGATCGAATCCAGTCCGCTTCATTAAGAGTGGGCGTCCTCGCCGACCCAATCCGCCCGAAGCCGATCTCGGATCTCGCGAAGTCCGACGACTTCTAGATCGTTCTCCTGCACCCATTCGCGGATGGCGGGCGTCTTGAACAGCAGATACTCCTCAGTTCGGATGTGCGCATATTCCGGCTCAATGACTTCGAAATCACCTGGTGCATTAAAGTGGAGCGAGAGAAAACTCAGGCCGCGCGGGATGGTGGCAAATAGTTCGCGATAGGCGGTTGGTGGGTCGGATGTGCGCTGCCAGGGGGTTTCATAAACCCTGTCGAAAATTGGGAATCCTGCTCCCTGGGCCCCTGCGACCGCGGCATTATAGCGCTCATTCGACATTGGACCCGAGTAAGTTCTGGGATTGAACGTATCGTAATCCCTGACCAAAAGAATCGGAACTTTGTAGTCTATGCCCAAGCGCACATAGATATCGACGAATTCGGGGCACATCACCGTGCCCATATGCGCATCCAAATGAGTTATATCCAACCCAGCAGCGATGGAAGTATCGATCTGCGCCCGCAGTTCCGCCTCGACCGCATCTGGCGCCGCATGGCGACGAACATTCGGGACGTCCGGCCAGAAGAAGCCCGATGGGTCCGTCAGGCCGGCAGAACGCGATAGATTTGTCAGCGGCCTCCAACGATAGGGCTTCTTTTCGCTGGTCAGCGTCAGGTGCACGCCTAAGTCCAATGCTGGATTGGCGGCAGCGATTTCCGCCACTTCTGGAAACCACGGGCACGGCACCATGACCGAGCCGGAGCTGCACGCGCCAAGCGCAGATAGTTCGACAAAGGCCGTGTTGGCACCGTGCGTCATTCCAACATCGTCTTCATGGATTACCACGCAGCGCCGGCCGCGAGCGAAATCGATAGCGGTCATGCCCAGCTTTCCTTTTGCGCAATGGGATTCATGCGACGCGCGCGACGAGTTCGGTCAGCTCCTCCAATTCGATCTGATCGCGGCGGAAATGCGCTGCCACGCGCCCCTGGGCGAGAATGGTCAGGTCGTCGGCCACAGATAGCGCGTGGCGGAAATTATGCGTAATCAGGATAATCGCTTGCCCGCGATCACGTGCCTGCTCGATGTGTTCGAGTACGCGCGCGGCCTGACGCACGGCGAGCGCCGATGTCGGTTCATCGAGTATGAGCAGGCTGGAGCCGAAGAACATGGCGCGGGCGATAGCCAACGATTGGCGCTCGCCGCCGGAAATATTTACTCCCCGCTCATCGAGACCACGCTCCCAACGCACGCCGAGCTGATATAAGGCAGAGCGCGCCATTTCGTCGGCACGGTTGAGATCGAGCCATTTGAATGGGCCGAAACCTTTCAGCGGCTCACGCCCGAGGACAATATTGCGCGTAACCGAAAGTAGCTCGCAAACCGCTAAATCTTGAAACACGGTCGCGATCCCGGCTTCTCTTGCCTGAGCCGGGTTCGCGAAACTGACCTTCTGGCCACGAAACCGCAACTCGCCTCGGTCGGGCGGGAACACGCCGCATAAGATCTTGATTAAAGTCGATTTGCCTGCGCCGTTGTCGCCAAGCAGTGCCAGACTACGGCCAGCATAGGCCTTCAGCGACACATCCACGAGCGCTGTCGTAGCTCCGAAGGCCTTGGAGATGTTGATAGCCTCGATCACTGGTACCGCATCGGGGGGAACCGGCGTGACCGGGCGGCGGTGAAGCGGGGTTCGCTCCGGGTCGGGAAAGGACGCGGTGCTCATTGGATGCGATTTGGGTCGGTAGCGATCCCGGCGATTTGACCCTCGGAGGTATTTGCCCCATTCAGGTCATTGGGCACTATAGCGGTGATCGCGGCATCAGCGGTCTCGCTACTTCGCCGGAAACCGCTTAGCGGCCTGGAGCGGGCCATGCGCCGTGTCACCCCCGTGTTGAGGATCACCGCCGCGACCACAATCGCCCCTGTCAGCGTCTGGAAGAAGTGGCCCGGTGCTCCTGCGAGTACCAAACCAACCTGGATCATCCCAAATGTGACCGCGCCAAGGATGGTGCCAATAACGCTGCCAAAACCACCAGAGAGCAGCGTGCCGCCGATGACTGTTACCGCCACTGCTTGCAACTCCATTCCCTGGCCGCGCAGAGCATCAACAGACGAGAATCGCGCGACCTGAATCACACCGGACACCGCGGCGAGCGCAGAAGTCAGCATAAACAAAACCATGGTTACTCGATCCACCGGGACCCCCAAATTGCGTGCCGCCTGCTCGTTTTGCCCGCGTGCCTGCACCCAGTTGCCGAACCGCGTGCGTGCAAGCAGGAATGTACCAAGGGCACCAATCAGGAAGAACCACAGCATGGACATCCGAAATCCGCCCAGCAAAGGTCCGGACATGATGGCTTTGAATTCTGCGGGGATAGCTACCGTCATCGGGAATCCGCCGGTCAGCGAGATTAAGACCCCGCGCCAGATCAGCATCGTGCCCAGGGTCACCACGAAAGAGTGGACCCGGAATCTTACAACCAGGATCCCGTTGGCGGCCCCTAATGCCGCGCCAGCTATCACGGCGACCCCAGTTGCGATAGCCGAAGGCACGCCGTAGTCGCGCATCAGCACCACGACGATATAAGAAGTCAGTCCCAGGTACTGCACCAACAGAGAGGTCGAAGTGTCCACCAATCATCAATAGCGTCACACCGACGCTGACAATCCCGAGCTCCGAGGCGACCGACATTATGCTGATATAGGTCAGCTTGGTCGGGAAAAGCTGCGGGCTGAGTGCGGTGAAGATGATGTAGAGAATGATGACCGCGGCAAGCGAAGTCGCTTCGGGCCGCAGCATGAACCGCCGGACTGCTTCGCCGTAAACGGCATGCCGCCTGGGCAGCGCCTCAGCCGTGGTGTGGTCGGGACCGGGTGCCATGCGGTGCCCTCGATATCTCATTCGCCAGAACCGAGCCCAGAGCAAGGATGCTCCGGGCTGGCCTCGTTGCGATTAGCGGTACCCTTCCTTCACAAGGACCGCGACACGCTGGACGTTGGATGCATCCACGACCGTCGGTCCGGTGAGGAAGTAGTTAGCCTCGATCAAGCCGTATTTGATGTAGTGGGTGAGCAGCAGAACGGGCATGTAACCGCGCCAGAACTGCTGTTGATCGATCGTGAAAGCTTGTCGGCCATCCTGGATCGCAGCGAGCGACTGCGCCACGATATCATAGCCAGTCAGGATAAGATCCTTGCGTCCGCTATCCGCCTTGGCCGAGAGAAACCCGTCGATCACATCGCAAATGCTGGTTGCCGCTTGGGTATCCGGATGTAGCCGCAGGTAATTGAAGATCGCCTCCGACTGCTGGCCGGGATCCATAGTAAGCTCGAGAAATTCTGCCTTAATCCCGGCGGCTTTCATGGTTTCGATCTCGCCATTGGCGCGCTCCCGACATGTGGCATCACCTGGCTGCTGGTCGCCAACAAGGACCCGTCCCTTCACCCCCATTTTCAACAGCCGCTGCGCAGTCAGGATCCCGGCTGCTCGCTCGTCCGAGCCAGTACGGAACAGGAACATATCGTCCGGCTTGCGAACTGTCGAACCAGGCGGGGGCGCCGCCGCGCTTCCGAAGGCGATGCCCGCTTCCTTCGCGCGGGCGGCCACTTCGGCATAGGCGGTATCCTCGGCGAATTCGCAAAGGGCGATGCCACTGGCCTTGGCCGCGATGGCCTCCTCTATCTTCTCGACCTGATTGGGGATCGTTAGCTGGTCGGGGTAAATGTAGGTCACTTTGACGCCCAGGTTCCGGCCCGCCTCCGCCGCCCCGCGTGCCAGGTAACCGTGGAACCCGGTGGGCGCCGCGCAACCCACAAAGTAGATGCTGATCGGGTGGTCGTCCGCTCTCGCCGGCCTGCCTGCCGCAATCAGCGAAATGACCGCCATAGTGGCCAGGGTCCAGCCCCACCATGCCAGGCCGAAGTACCTCCGAATACTCATTTTGGCGCCTCCTCCTCTTATTGCGGCTGTTCTAGGCCTATTAAAATGGGCCCCGTCGATCTCCCTCCGCATTACCGAGATCGCGATCCGCCAGTTTCTGCGCAAAATGACATCATCGTCAACTGCCCTCCGCCCCGAGCCGGGAACTACTGAACCCGTAATCCCTCTGGCCGGATCAACCCGTCAGGAACAGGCGAAAAACCGCTTACCTCTCTCCGCAAGGCATATAACCAGGTCATGTGAAACAGAAAGAGCCTCGGGCGATCCTTGATATACTGTGCCGCCACTTGGTGATACAGGTCCTCCCGTTCTTTCTGCTCGGTCGTCGCACGGGCACGATCAAGCAGGTTCTGAAATGTCGGACTGCAATATTTCGTCCAGTTCTGGAATCCGTCGCAGGAAAGGTACTGGGTGATGTTGAAGTCGGGATCCGATCTGCCACTCCAGATTGTTAGAGCAGTTTCGAAGTCGCCGGCCTTATCGGCCGCAATGTTGGCATTTATCTCGCCTGCCTGGAGTCTGATACTAATCCCCGCATCAGCCGCCATCGCCTGAATTATTTGGCCGATCTGCATGTCCAACGGTGTATTCAAAGTGCGCAGCCCGATCGTAAGGTGGTCCACGCCGGCTTGCTTGAGCAGGGACCTGGCCTTCGCAACATCACGCGGTGGAACGGGAAATTGCTTATTGAAGTAGGGGCTGGCCGGGAGTTCCGATTGGTTGTCTGGTACAAACAGCCCCGCTGCTGCCACTTGATTGATCGTCTTGCGATCAATCGCAACCTCAAGTGCCTCGCGAACACGCCCATCGTGCGCCAGTGGGGTGTCCGCACCCCTTCCGTTCCCCAAATTAATCATCACGCCCTCGTAGCCAAGGCCCGTTACTTCAGCCAGTTTCACCCTGGGGTCCTTCTGCACGTTGACTGCATCGGTTGGGGCTATCTCCTCAATCATATCAAGCTGGTTGGCTCGCAAATCGACCAGCCGAACACTCGAGTCCGGAATCGGGTGGAACACGATCCGATCCAGATGAATCGCTTCGGCGTTCCAGTAGCCAGGGAAGCGTTGCAATGTGATGTGGTCTTGTGGAACGCGTTCGACAAAGCTGAACGGTCCGGCGCAAACGGGATGGGTAAAGAACTTAACCCCGAGCTGCTGGATGGCTTTTGGTGCGGCCATCATGCCAGCACGATCCGATAGTACCGCTATCAGTGGCGCGTAGGGGGCCGACAGCACCAGCCGAACGGTCTTCGGATCAATGATCTCAACAGCGGTGACGGGCTTGAGTTCAGATTTCCGCGCGCTGTACGGCGCAGTCCTATAACGGTCAAGATTGGCTTTCACCGCTTCCGCGTCAAACGGCTCGCCATCTTGAAAGCGGACACCATCCCGTAGCTTGAGTGTCAGCGCGCGGGAGTCAGCGGACCACGACCATTCGGTTGCGAGCTGCGGGACGAACTCAAGCTTCGCATTCAGGTCAATTAGCTTATCGCAGAGGCTCGCGAAGATAATGCGACCGGCGAACGTCCCCCCTGTGGCGGGATCCAGCGCATCCGGGTCGTCCTGCATCCCTATACGCAGCGTCCCGGCCGCATGAGCCGAGCCGCACAAGAGAGCGAATGCCGTCAGGCTGGCTATGGCACGGCATTTCATTCTGACCCTCCCTTATTCATGATTTTGCTCCGATTTCAGGCGACCCGGCAACCAATCTGGGTCACTCGGCGACGATAACCGGCTGGCGCCAGTCTGTCATGATTTGATTCCGGTTATTGCGAACCCCGCGGCCTTTGCGGTTGCCAGCAGATATTTGTAGCCCTTTTTGGCATAACTTAGAGGGTGCGCTTTTCTCGGGTCCTGTTCCGCCTCCACCACCAGCCAACCCTCGTAGCCGGCTTCATGTAATCCGGTCAGCAGCGGTAGGAAATCGATGCAAGCATCGCCCGGCACCGTGAAAATGCCCTGCAACACCGCGTCCATAAAACTTGTGTCGGTGCGGATGGTGGTCTGTAATACTTCGTGGCGGACATCCTTACAGTGAACGTGTACGACGCGCTTTATATGCCGGGAGAGCAGGGCCGCGGGATCGCCCTGAGCAAACAGGCAGTGCCCAGTATCGTATAGAAGGCCCACCGACTCGCCAGTATGTCGCATCAACAGGTCGATTTCGCGATCGGTCTGCACAATCGTGCCCATGTGATGGTGGAACGCCAAACGGACACCGAATTCCTGCATGCGTTCGGCCAATCCGGTGACCTTCCGGCCGTAGGAGACCCAATCGCCGTCCGCCAAGACCGGTCGCTGCGAGACGGGCTGGAAAATACCATCGTGCCGTCCGCGGGACGTATCCGCATAAACCACGACCTGGCAACCCAGATCACGCAGCAAGGCCAGATGCGGCAAGATGGCATCGAATTCTTCATCAATAGCGTGTTCCAGAATCCGGCCGTCATACCAACCAGAAACCAGGCGCAGTTTGTGCCTTGCCAACAGAGGTGCGAGTTCAGCCGATTTGCGCGGGAACTTCCCGCCAAGCTCAATACCCGCGTACCTAGCCTCGCTGGCCTCTTCAAGGCACGTTTCCAGTGGAATGTCGCCACCCAGTTCCGGAAGGTCATCGTTGGTCCAGGTAATGGGATTTATGCCGATCTGAACGGTCATCGCGCCTCCCGCCGGTAATTGCAGGCCTGAGATGCGGAATGTGCGGCGATCAGGGCAGCAATGGCATCCGTGCCCTGCGCTCCCTCGCGCTGTCCCCCGCCAGCATAACGCGCAAAACTTTCGGCTTGGGAGCGAAGCGCCTGAAAGAACACCGCCTCGGCGTCAGGTGGCCAGAGAAAGCGACATTCCTCGGCATTACGCGTGCCAAAGACCTGTGCCCAGCAGGCATCGCCTGCCGGAAAGCGCCGTCCGAGTGAGACAAATGCGCTGGCGCCCCGCGATAGACGGCAAAGCGCCTGCGCGCTTTCGGCATCGCCGGAAACCGCAGGCTCCGATACCGCCTGCGAGGCTTCGGCGTGGATCTCCGCGATCTCCTGACCCGTTAACCAACGAAGCTGATCGAATTCATGGACGCCCATATCGACGAAGATACCGCCACTGGCAGCGCGAAAAGACGCCGCCGGGGGCTCACTGTCCCACTGATAGCACGTCGCAAGATAGAGATCACCGAACTCACCCGCTGCAATGCGCTCGCGCAATCGGCGGAGTGCGGGAACGAAGCGACGCCAATAGGCGACCTGCAGAGGAATCCCGGATCCTTCAGCTAGCCGCGTCGCCTCAGTTGCTTGCTCCGGGCTGGCACCGCAGGGCTTTTCACACAACACCGGTACTCTGTGTGAGAGAACACGTCGGATGAGATCGAAGTGCAAGGGCGTTAGTGCAGCGATAAGCGCTCCATCGAGATGGCCAGCATCCAGCATCTCCTCGACGCCATTGTGAACCGGCACACCGATACTGGCCAACTGCTCGCGCTGGGTGGCAGATGGCTCCGCAATAGCGGCGATACGGACTGTCGTACTGTCTGCCAAGGCCCGCATATGGGTGCGACCCATTCGTCCGGCTCCAATCAATCCTAGCCGGAACACTGCCATCAACCGGCCCCCGGGTCGGTCGGGTGGGGACTAGGAAGCCGGCGCCGGTGTACGTCAATGACGGATTGGCATAGTGCGATATCGCGCAATGCATCCTCGGCGCAGGTTGTCGGCGTCTTGCTCGTTGTTACGCACTGGTGGAAGTGGATCAGTTCCTGACGGAAGCTTTCTTCATAAGAGTTAATTTCCTCGGTACGCCAGGACCGCCCGTTCCCGATTTCGCCGCCCTCATGCACCAGCATCGTTGGTGCGTTGCGCAGATAGGGCGAGGGGAATTCCAGTATAAGTCGGGAATCGGGGGCAAAAAGAGCAAATTCCATCGAATAGCGGGCGATCCCTGGAAGATCGGCCCAGTTCACCACGCATTGCCTTTGCCCGAAGCGCAAGACAGCGGTGACAGAGGTTTCGGTGATAGCAGCGAACTCGAGCTGATCCGGCTCGCCCAGCATCCCGCGCAGGGCATTGAACTCGTGAACCATGCTGTCGAGCAGGACGAGATGGTAGGCACGGGTGGAAAGCGGGTCTGCATCTCCGATGGAGGCGGCTATTCGTTTCTCGGTTTCCCGCGAAAACGCGGCTTGATGCGACTCCGGCGGAGGACCCGGTTTGTGGACGCGGTAATGCTCAATATAGGGCAGGAACGGCGCTTCCAGCGTCGTGACCCGCACCAGCCGAATATCCTGCATGCTCCGTGCCTCAGCCGCGAACCGCAGGTATGCTGGGTCGTACCGCTTGTTGTAGGCGACCATTAGCACCCGCCCTGCAGCCCGCGCTGCAGCGATCATCTCCCAACCCTCGGCGACTGAAAAGCACATCGGCTTTTCCGTAAGCACGTGCAGGCCAGCTTTTGCCGCGGCCATGGCAATTGGGGCGTGGCTGCCGGATGTGAGAATCAACAAGGCGTCGAGGGAACAGTCGAGCAACTCTCGCCAGTCCTCGCAGGTAAACGCAATTCCGTAATCTTCGGCACACCGCCGGCGCAACTCAGGGGAGATGTCACATAGCGCAGAAATCTCGAACAGCTCGGGCAGTTCTCGAAGGTAGTGCAGGTGCATCACCTGAGCGATAACGCCGCAGCCAACAACCCCAACTCTGAGACGCGCCTGCATTCGCCGGGCCATCAATTTTGGAACGTTCCGAGAAGCGGTAGGCCCAGGCGGCTCCCTCTGTCAATCTGGCGGTGGTGCGATAGACCCGCGTATCACAAGTCACCGGAAGGGCTGCAGCGTTCTGACAGGGCGCCGCGGGTGCGGGCACTTCCCCGCCCGCCACCCTGATAAGATAATCCGCAAAAATCATCAGACCGGGAGACAACGTCATGTCCGGGACCGCCCTCAGCTACGTCAGCGGCGCCAGCATCACCCCGCTGCTTGGCCAAACGATCGGTGCCAACCTGGACCGCGGCGTCGAGGCCTGGGGAGATCGCCCCGCGCTCATCGTCCGCCAGCAGGGCCTGCGCTGGACGTACCGCGAGCTGCGAGAGCAGGCGGAAGCCTTCGCGGCGGGGTTACTTAGCCTGGGCCTCCAGCCCGCAGATCGCATCGGCATCTGGTCGCCTAACAATGCCGAATGGGTGGTGAGCCAGTTCGCCACCGCCAAGGCCGGGCTGATCCTGGTGAACATCAATCCCGCTTACCGTCTGACCGAGCTGGAATACGCCCTGAACAAGGTCCGCTGCCGGGCCCTGATCACAGCGACCAGCTTCAAAACCAGCAATTACGTTGGAATGATCAATACCCTCGCGCCCGAGCTCCGCACCTCCAATCCCGGCGTGCTCAAAGCCGAGCGCCTGCCGCACCTGGAAATGATCATCCAGATCGGACCCGACACGGTCCCAGGCGCCATCCCCTTCAATGCCATCACTGGTCGGGCCACCGAGGTTGATCGCACGCGTCTCCACCAGATCGAACAGCACCTGCAGTTCGATGACCCGATCAATATCCAATTCACCTCCGGCACGACCGGAGCGCCAAAGGGCGCCACGCTGACCCACCACAACATCCTCAATAACGGGTTCTTCATCGGCGAGGCGATGAAACTGACGCCGGAGGATAAGTTGTGCATTCCCGTCCCGCTATATCACTGCTTCGGCATGGTGCTCGGCAACCTGGCCTGCACAACCCATGGCGCCGCTATGGTCTTCCCGGGTGAGGGCTTTGACCCGCTCGCGACGCTGCAGACGGTGGCCGAAGAACGCTGCACCGCGCTGCACGGTGTGCCGACCATGTTTATCGCCGAAATGGAGCACCCGGATTTCCGCCGCTTCGACCTCGGTAGTCTGCGGACCGGCATCATGGCCGGCAGTCCGTGCCCTATCGAGGTGATGCGCCGCACCGTTGCTCAGATGCACCTCTCTGAAATCACTATCGCCTATGGTATGACCGAAACCAGCCCTGTCAGTTTCCAGACCACAGTTGATGACCCGCTCGAGCGCCGCGTCACCACGGTCGGGCGCATCCACCCGCACCTGGAGGTCAAGATCATCGACGCCGAGGGGCGTATAGTGCCCCGCGGCACGCCGGGCGAACTCTGCACCCGCGGTTATTCCGTCATGCTCGGCTACTGGGGCGACGACGAACGCACGCGAGAGGCCATCGACGTGACCCGCTGGATGCACACTGGCGACCTTGCTACCATCGACGACGAGGGCTACTGCAACATCGTCGGCCGCATCAAGGACATGATCATACGGGGCGGCGAGAACGTCTATCCGCGGGAAGTCGAGGAGTTCCTTTACCGTCATCCAAAAATTCAGGATGTACAAGTATTTGGTGTCCCCGACCCGCGTTACGGTGAGGAGATCGCCGCATGGATCAAGGTTCGCCCAGGGGAAACCTTGACTGCGGAAGAGATCGTTGCATTCTGCCGTGATCAGATCGCACACTATAAGGTTCCTCGGCACATCCGCTTTGTTGCGGAATTTCCGCTAACCGTAACCGGAAAAGTGCAAAAGTACCTGATGCGGCAACGAATGGTCGCCGAACTCGGATTAGCTGAGGGACGTACCGCCTGATGGGCTATGCCCATGTTCGCGCGAAGTGTTGGCTTGCTCTTCCCCACGCCGCTATACTCCGCGCCCATGGCTGACGCCTGCTTCCCTGACGTGCGCCTTCGCCGGCTCCGCCGCACCCAGGCGCTTCGCGACATGGTGCGTGAAACGCGGCTTTCCGCCGCCGACCTCATCTACCCCGTCTTCGTTGAAGAGGGCATCGACCACCCGCTGCCGGTCGCCAGCATGCCTGGCATCGAGCGCATCCCCGAGTGCAACCTGGAGCGTGAAGTCGAGGCCATCGCGCGCGACGGCGTCCGCGCGGTGGTACTGTTCGGCGTGTCGCACCACAAGGACGCGGTGGGCAGCGACGCATGGCGATCGGACGGGCTGGTAGCGCGCATGACCCGGGCGGCCAAGCGCGCGGCACCGGAACTCGTCGTGATCCCCGACCTGTGTTTCTGCGAATATACCGACCATGGCCACTGCGGTGTGATCCATGGTGGTCACGTTGCTAACGACATCACTATCGAGAATCTCGGCCGCGAGGCGATTGCCGCGGTTGAGGCCGGAGCCGATATGGTTGCCCCATCAGGAATGATGGACGGACAGGTCGCCGCTATCCGACGCGCACTGGACGCGGCAGGACATCCCGAGGCGCCCATCATGGCCTACTCAACCAAGTTCGCCTCCGCATTCTACGGACCATTTCGCGCTGCTGCCGGCTGCGACCTGCAAGGCGACCGCAAGACCTATCAGCTCGACCCGATGAACGCCCGCGAAGCGTTGCGGGAATCTCTACTCGATCAGGCCGAGGGGGCCGACCTTCTGATGATCAAGCCGGGGCTGCCTTACCTCGACATCTTGGCAAAGCTGCGACAGCAAACCTTGCTGCCCCTTGCCATTTATCAGGTCAGCGGCGAATACGCGATGATCCGTTTCGCTGCCGCTGCGGGAGCAATCGATGAAGAAACGGTGATCCGGGAGACACTGGGCGCCTTTAAACGTGCGGGAGCAGATTTGATCCTGAGCTACTTCTCACGGCTTCTGATTCGAGAGGGTATTTGATACGAACCTTGTCAAGGTTGCAAAGGATCTGCGGTAATGCCCGTCATGGTTAGGGATTCGCTAAGCGTTTCGACCTCCCCTGGCGTACTTTTGGAACTGCACCTAATTGGGCAGATGCAGGCAGTGTTTCCTGCCGGTCGATCGGTCCTGCCCGTTGGCCGCAAAACCCGTGCATTACTCGCGATCGTTTCGCTAATGGCGCCCCGCCCGGTTCTGCGCGGTCGCATCGCGGAGTTGCTCTGGAGCCGTCGCCCGGAAGAACAGGCTCGCGCCTCGCTCCGCCAGGAAGTGCATCGACTAATGGAAACCCTCGCCCCTCACGGGGAGCAGATCCTCCATGTTACCCGCGATCACATTGGCCTCCGTCCTGGCGCGGTGTGGATCGATGTGGCGGAGGTGCTGGCGGCCAACGCCGAGAACCCCGGCCCGCTGGCCCGCCTCGAGGGCGAATTGCTTGAGGGCTTAGACGGCCTCGATCCGGGCTTCGACCTGTGGCTGACCACGGAGCGAGAGCGGCTGCATGACCGCGGACGCACGTTGGCCGAAAAGCTCCTGTCAGGCGATCTGGAACCCGAAGAGGCAATCCCGGCCGCCCAGCGGCTGCTTCAGATCGATCGCGCTCACGAGGGCGCCTGGCGCGCCCTTATGCGCGCCCACGCGGCGCGTGGCGAACGTGGAATGGCGATCCAGGCCTACGATCGATGCCGTACCGCCCTCGCCGACCTGCTGGACGCCGCGCCATCACTGGAAACCGAACGTCTGCTGAATGAAATCCGTGGGCCGGTCGGCCGCCGACCCTCTCCCATTGCGCCGGCCAACTTGGCCGAACCACACGCGGAGCCGCTGGCTCCTGGTCCGGCTCGTGGCGGCGCGCATATCGGCGTTCTGCCGCTGGCCCTGGTCGGAGGCGAGGCGGTCGATGCCGACCTGGCCCAGGGCCTTGCTGAGGAACTTTCGGCCGCGCTCTCCCGCTTCCGCTGGGTGTATGTCGTCGCTCCCAGCTCTTTGGCCCGCTATGCTGGTGCCGTCCGCGATGACGACGCAATTCGCCGGGTATTCGGGTTGCAATACCTGATCGAGGGCTCGGTCCATCACGTTCGGGACCGCATCCGGGTCAATCTGCGGCTCGTGAACCTGCTCCGGCCGAGTGAGATCGTGTGGACGGGGCGGTTCGAGCGGAAACTCGATAATCGACTGGATCTTGAAGAGGAGGTGTCCGAACAGGCGGCGACGCAGATCGAAGCGGCTGTGCTGAACGCGGCTTGGCAACCTGCGCCACGTTTGGCCCCGGACGCCGGCGGCTACGAGACTATGCTCCGCGCCTTACCGCTGATGCAGCGTCTGGACATGAGCTCCTTCCGAGAAGCGGGAACTCTGTTGCAGCGCGCCATCGAAGAGGCGCCTGAACTCGCGCCTGCTCACGTTTGGCGTACCCTTTGGCGGGCGATCACCGCCGTGCAGCGCTGGCACCTACCCAACGCTGAGTCTGTGGACGAAGCGATGGCCCTGGCCGGCAGGACGGTGCAGCTCGACCCCTTGGATGCGCGCGGCTTATCCGCGGCGGGCTTTCTCCTGTACTCTCCTTGCGAAGGATTTGGACGCCGCGGCGGCTCTGAACGACCGTGCCCTCACGCTGAACCCGCACCTTGCGATGGCATGGTCTTTGTCTGCTTATACTTTGACCTTCCGCGGAGAGCTTGCAGAAGCCGAGTTGCGGGCGGCTCGCTACAAGCACCTCTCACCCACCGATCCGTGGTCGGCATGGCTCGACCCGGTGATCCCACTCATCGCCCTACTACGGGGCGAGTTCGCTCGCGCCGTGGAAACTGCACGGCCTTTGACCCAGGTTAGTCCAGGTTCGCGACTGGCCCTCCTGGTTCTCCTCTCTGCCCTGGGCCACCTGGGGGAAACACAATCGGTCGCTCCGGCGCTAGGGCGATTGCAAGCCATCGAAGCTGGTGTCAGCGCATCCCACGTACCCATCGAGATACCGCTCGCCCGCGGGGTTGATCGTGATTTGCTTGTCGAAGGGCTGCTCAACGCAGGGGTGACACACTAATATGGGGGTGCGCCCAGTCGGCTAGCGGGTCGCCCAGTCTCGCGCCCGCCATACAAAACATTAACGGGCATGACCGGAGTTTAATTGCTGCACGGGGCGAACATTCACCTGCCTTGCCGCATTTTCTTTTTGTGAGCGGCAAATATGCAACGGTCGCCGCGAAACACTCATCAAGGAGGTTCTATGACGAGATTTGTGCCGCATGTCGGCAAATCGCGCTCCCTTGGGCGGCGCGTAAGCCTCGCGGCTGTGCTCCTCGCCAGCACTGCACTGCCCATCGCCGGGTGGGCCGCGCCATCGCCGGCAGCGCCGACCGGGTCGCAACCGCAGCCGGTGCAACTTTCGCCCCAGAGCGAGCAGGGATCGGCGCCTGTCAATACCAAGGAGAAAACCCAGGCGGCCATGCCGGAGCAGTTGCCGAGCTTCACGCACCTAGTGGCACAGGTGAAACCGGCCGTCGTCTCGGTCACCAACTACCTCAACCAGAACCAGGAACAGGGATCGGATCAAGGGCCGGGCGCGCAGCAGTTGCCGTTTCCCTTCAACCAGTTCCCGTTCAATGGGATGGTTCCGCAGCAACGGGCGGTAGAGGCACGCGGATCCGGGTTCATCATTAACCCGGATGGCCTTATCGTGACGAACAATCACGTCGTCAAAGACGCGCGCCGCATCACCGTCACTCTTGACGACGGGCAGACCGTGCCGGCTCGCGTAATTGGCGCCGACGAACGCACCGACATCGCGCTACTCAAGATCGATGCCCACCATCCCCTGCCCTATCTGCGGCTCGGCAACTCCGATGATGCGCAGCCCGGCGAATGGGTGATCGCGATCGGCAATCCGTTCGGGCTATCGGAAACGGTAACCGCGGGAATCGTCTCGGCCATCGGACGTAACATCGGCGAGGGGCCTTACGACCAGTTCCTCCAGATCGACGCCCCCATCAACGAGGGTAACTCGGGCGGGCCCGTGTTGACTCAGGACGGCAAGGTCATCGGCATGGATACCGCGATCCTTTCGCCAAACGGCGGGTCGATCGGCATCGGTTTCGCGATCCCATCCAATCTGATCAAGTCCATCGCCAACGACCTTCAACACTATGGCCATGTCACGCGCGGCTACATCGGGGTCGAGGCGCAGCAGGTCTCGCCGGCCATGGCCAAGGCACTGAACCTGCCTAGTGCCGGCGGCGCCCTGATCGCAGCCGTTGAGCCAAACACGCCTGCCGACCACGCCGGATTGCAGCCGGGTGACGTCATCCGTTCGGTAAACGCGCAGAACGTCAACAGCCCGCGCGATCTGGCCGTGGATGTCGCAGGTGTCCATCCCGGCGATGAGGCTCATCTCGGCGTTGTCAGGAACGGCAGCGAGCAGGCGGTCACGTTGCGGGTCGGAACGCTGCCCAGCCAACAGCAAATGGCCGGAAATACCCAGCCGGGGCATCAACCCACAGGCCGGCTGGGACTGGCACTAGGACCACTCACGGCCGACACAGCTGCTCAGCTGGATGTTCCGGACGGAACACAGGGCGCGGTGGTGACGCAGGTCCAGCCGGGGTCCCCCGCTGATCAGGCGGGCATCCAGCCAGGCGACGTAATCGTTGGAGTGGGCACGCACTCAGTGCACAACGTCGGTCAGGCTGCAAGCGCGCTCCGTGACGCCGAGCACCACGACAACGCGGTGGCTCTCCGGATCATTCACAACGGCCAGCCGGCCTTCGTCGCGGTTAATCCTACCCAGTCGTCGAGCAACGGCTAAAGCCGTCCCTCTGCCTTTCCTGCTACGCGGGAGAGCCCGGCGCGTCAGCGCGCCGGCTGAGGGGTCCAGGTGGCCATACACCTCCACCTGATCCAGGTGGAGGTTTGTGTGCGATAGGGCGATGAAGCGTACATAACGGGCCGGTACTGGCGACGGCGGACACAAAACAAGTGGATTGCCGTCCGCCCCGCCGAATGCCGGCCCGTCTTCCTGCCGGACGAGCGTGAGCCACGTCCCACCACCTGCGAGCCCGCAATCTCATAGGCTCTTACTCGCTCTGCCAACGTTCGTGAATCGCAGCGATTAAACACTCGAATTTCGTGCACTCGAGCGAGACTACCGAGGTCTACTCGCCACCACGGCCGATCCTCATGCCTCGTATGGCACTGGTAACCTCCCGTAAGGATGCCGTTCACCAGCCCCGCCGCGTCCTCCGCCGGATCTGGTGAGCGCGACCACTCAGAGACGGAGCTTTGCGTTGCGGCCTTGCCCAATGCGAGATTTGGCATTTCCGGCTTGGGCAAGATTGTTGATCGGCGGGCCTGGGCGGTCAGCCGGCTGTTCCAGAAATGTGCCAGGGATCGGTCCTCCACCGCGTTGAGCTCGGCCAGTATCGCCCGGTGCTGCCCCTCCTCATACAGCCTTCGCCACAAGGCCTGTCCTCCGAATGCACCCTGTTCTCCCCTAGCCGGGCGCAACAGGAAGTCCTGCTCCGACTTGAACTGATAGTGGTGCACAAGCCCGCGCGCCTGGATCCGCTCCGATACCTGCTGGTCGAGCGGCGGCCGCAGCGGCTCCGGCATCACGCGCCCCAATACGTCCGCTTGCCGCGCGGCCGGGATAAGAATTGATGACGGATCGGTCCAGATCGGGGCCAGATCGGGAACCGGGTCCAGCATCAGCCCGGCGGAGCGCATCAGCGGGCGCGTACAGGGCGTGAGCTCGCTTTGCCGCCACACGTAGGTCCGCAACACCCCGCCGGGCGGACGTTCAACAAACCCGCTATTGCCGAACCCGATCCGGTTGAAGTGAACCACGTCCCACTCCGACTCCAGAGGTTCGAGCCATCGTTCGATATCGTGGCAATCAGGGAGATGCAGGAATTCGTCCAGATCCAGTATCATCACCCACGGATATGCTTCCGTTGCCTGACGTAGCCCTTCGATCAGCATATGGAAGCGGTGCCCGCGCCATGGAAAATGCGTAAACGTTACGAACGGGGCCGGACCGGCAGCGAACGGCAACACCGCTTCCCATAGGGCAGATGGATCATCGTCATTACAGATCAGATAGACATGATCGAAGCCGATTTCCCGATGATAGGCCAGCCATTCCGGGGCGTATTGGGTTTCCCAGCGGGCAATAGCGGCGAGTGCCACCCGCCCGCGCGAGCGCCTGCAGGGCATTCACAACCTCATGTTGCAGTTGCCCGCCTTAAAGCACGTTTCCGCGACCACGTTGAAGCGGAACCGAGGGCAGTGCGGCACGGCGCCCACGCTGTGCCGGAATCCGACCGGACGCCGCACACGCTGCCGTGATTCTGCTTGAGCGTGGCGGGTTTTTGCTGCATCCAGAGCACGCGAATGGGGAGCCCGTTTCCCATTCGAACTATCGACTGGAAAGTGCGGAATCTCACATATGAGACTTGCATTCACGGACTCGTGATCGTTAAATGCTTTTCATCTGCGAGGCGACCCGTTCGGGACGAGCTCATCAGATATCGGACGTAGCACATAGCCGTTGGCCGAGATCGGCCGCACTTGCGGGGAAGCGCGATGTACCCACCGATTGACAGCGTGCCTTCACCGAAGGGCATCGCGTTCGAAATCGAGGATCTTACCACGCTCAGTGAATGGGCGTCTGCCCATCGCCTCCGCATGGTGGTCGAACTCGACCATAAGGTCGAAGACGACGAGTATGAGGAAGTCCTCGCGTTCTACGAACATGGCATGGGCCTGCGGCGCTGGACGATGTGGCGGGCGCAGGACCATTTCGTGCTGGAGCCGATGAACGGCCCAGCGTTTCACGCCCGGTGCGTCTCCGACCTTATGGAAGAGCTCAGTCCTCTCGACCCGTGATTTGCGCGCCAGCACAGCGCGACTAGTCTCTCGCCTGAACTTTGCGGGAGAATGCTCGTGCATTTCGGCGCGACGATGTTCCTTACCGACTATTCAATGACTCCGGGTGATCTGGCCCGGGCGCTCGAGCAGCGGGGGTTCGAGTCGCTCTGGGCGCCCGAACACTCCCACATCCCCCTCAAGCACACGCCATTCCCTGGCGGAGGCGACATCCCAAAACAGTATTACGACACAATGGATCCGTTCGTGACTCTCACCGCCGCCGCTGTGGCCACCACGCGCCTCAAGGTCGGCACGGGGGTGTGCCTGATTGTCCAGCGGGACCCGATCCAGACCGCTAAGCTGGTTGCCTCCATCGACCAGATTTCGGGCGGGCGGTTTCTGTTTGGCATCGGCAACGGCTGGAACGCCGAGGAGATGGAAGATCACGGCACCGATTTCGAAACGCGCCATAAGCTCGCGCGCGAGCAAATCGAGGCGATGAAGGCGATTTGGACCGAATCGCAGGCCCAGTACCAGGGAGAGTTCGTCAAGTTTCCACCCATAATGTCCTGGCCGAAACCGGTCCAGAAACCGTATCCGCCGGTAATCGTCGGCGGCGCCTGGCCATACGGCGCACGCCGCGCGGTCCGCTACGGCAACGGCTGGATTCCGCTGGCCAGCCGGCCGCAGTACCGACGACGTCGCGGCGTTTTTCCCGGAGTTCCGCCGGATGGCAGAGCAGGCGGGGCGCGATCCGAATGATCTGCCTATCAGCATATTCAGCCCGCCGGAGGACGAGGCGCAGCTTGCCAGTTACCAGGAGGGCGGCGTGGCACGTGTGGTCGCTCGTCTGCCATCGGAAAAATCGGACGCGGTTCTACCGATTTTGGATCGTTGGGCAAAGCTAGGAGAGCAGTTCAAGAGCTAAGGCGAGCTCCTGCCAAATCCCCTGGCGTGTTGATGTTGCGGAACTGGTGCTCAGCGTCCGCAAACATAACGACACGCATCCCAATCGCTGGAGCAAAACGATGCGCGGAGTGGGGACCGGGCCCATCAAGGAAATGTCGCAAGGCGGAACTAGCGTCAGCCGGCCAAAGGGCCACTAGATGCTGGGGAAGGCCGCCGGTTGCAGCGCAGGCAGGTGCCGGCGCCAGAGCCGCAGCCACCGCAGCGGGCACAAAAGGCGTGTCCCCTGGAATCGTCAGCAGTGTTCCCGCTCCAAGTGAGGCCGCCCATTCAAGCCCGACCAACACGCCCGCCAGCGGACCACGTCCGGCAAACTCCCCATCCGGCAGCACTGGACACCCGAATGTCGCGAACCGTGCTGGATCACCATTGGCGCTGATCGCGACCGCTTCCGTTTCACCGCGCAGCCGGTCCAGCACGTAGCTCAGCATCGGGCGGCCGCCGATCTCCAGTAACATCTTATCTACGCCTCCCATACGCCGAGAGGCACCGCCGGCCAGCGCCAAGCCTGCGATCATTCAGGGTGGGACAGTGGGAAGATGGGGCGAGCGATCGGGACTCGAACCCACGACATCCAGGACCACAACCTGGCGCTCTACCAACTGAGCTACACCCGCCATCGGGCCGCGACTTACGTCCCGTGCGCCGCCCTCGTCAATCTGCGGTCGAGGAAGTGGCTGTGCAAGCGGGCCACTGCCTCATCCAGCACTGCATCCTGCTTACAGAACGCAAACCGCGCGTAGTGCCGCGGCGGGTCCGGCCCGTCATAGAAAGCGGTGACCGGCACGGCCGTAACCCCGGCTTCTATTGTGATGTGCCGACAGAACTCCACGTCGTCCCCGTTGAACCCCAGCGGGCGAAAATCCGCCGTGATGAAATAGCTGCCTTGGGTCGCCAGCACCTCCATTCCGAGCGAGTGAAGCCCCGCCGCCAACCGGTCCCGTTTCTCCTGCAGGCCCGCCGCCAAACCGCGGAAATACCCCTCCTCCTTCGCCAGCCCGACTGCCACCGCCCGCTGCAGGTTGGGCGGCGAGGTGAACGTGAGGTTCTGGTGCGCCTTGGCCACTACCGAAGCCAGTCCAGGCGCTGCTGTGACGTATCCGATCTTCCAGCCGGTCAGCGAGAATGTCTTGCCCGCGCTGCCGATCCGCATGGTGCGATCGCGCATGCCGGGCAGGGTCATCAGCGGGATGTGGCGGCAATCATCGAACGTCAGGTGCTCATACACTTCGTCGCAAATCGCAAACGAATCGTGCCGCAGCACGAGATCCGCGATGAACCCAAGCTCCTCGCGGGTAAACACCTTGCCGCTCGGGTTCATCGGCGTATTGATCAGGATCGCTTTCGTTCGCGAACCGAACGCCGCCGCCATCGCCTCGCGCGGCAACGCCCAATCGGGTGGCGAGAGCCGCACCAGTTTTGGCTCGGCCCCCAGAAGCCGCACGACCGGAAGATAGGTGTCGTATAGCGGCTCGATCAGCACCACCTGGTCGCCGGGATTGAGCACCGCCATCAGGCACGCGGTGATCGCCTCGGTCGCGCCGGAGGTGACGACCACCTCCGACATGCCGTCCACCTCCAGCCCATAGAACCGGCGGTTATGCGCAGCCACCGCTATCCGAAGCTCCGGCACGCCGGGCATCGGCGGGTACTGGTTGCGCCCATCCATCAGCGCGTCGGCCGCGGCCTGCAGGATATCCCGGGGCCCGTCCGTATCGGGAAAACCCTGGCCGAGATTGATCGACTGATGCTCGGCTGCGAGAGCCGACATCACAGTGAAAATCGTCGTCCCCAGTCCGCCCAGCAGCGTATTAGCGCCTTTCACACAACTTCCTCTCTGATCACGACAAACCGCCCCCGCGCGGTTCCGCATGCCCAAATTTCGGGCAAACGGACTGGCCCGCGCGCAGGCTCTACGCTAGTAACATAACAACAGGCGTCCCCGTCACCGCTCGGGCCGTGGCACGCCGCGTGCAAACCATGGAGCTTGAAATGAAAAAGATCGAGGCGGTGATCAAGCCGTTCAAACTGGATGAGGTGAAGGAGGCACTGCACGAAGTCGGGCTGCAGGGGATCACCGTGGTTGAAGCCAAGGGGTTCGGCCGCCAGAAGGGTCACACTGAGCTGTACCGTGGGGCGGAATACGTCGTCGATTTCCTGCCCAAGGTGAAGATCGAGGTGGTCTGCGATGATGCGGTAGTGGAACGGGCGGTGGAGGCGATCATGCACGCCGCACGCACCGGGCGTATTGGCGACGGAAAGATTTTCATTTCCAGCGTGGAGGAAGTGATTCGGATTCGCACCGGAGAGCGGGGCGAGGCGGCGGTTTAGCGGGCGTGCCCGCCCAATAGTCTACGCGACGCTGCTTCCGGCCGGCGGCGTAAGCGGCTACACGGCCGGCTGACCGGGGCGCGTGGGGCGCCCCTTTTTTCGCGACGGCTTTTGCCGCGCGGCAACTGGGGAAAGAGGAATGGCGAACAACGGTGTCGGCAAAGTTATGGAGATGCTGAAAGAGCACTCGGTCGAATACGTGGACCTGCGGTTTACCGATCCCCGTGGAAAATGGCAGCACACGGCCCAGCATGCCTCGACGATCGAAGAGGAGACCTTCAGCGAAGGCATTATGTTCGATGGCTCCTCGATTGCCGGTTGGAAGGCGATCAATGAATCCGACATGATTCTGATGCCCGATCCGGATACGGCGGTCATGGACCCGTTCTCCGCCAAACCAAGCCTCGTGTTGTTCTGCGACATTATGGAGCCATCGACCGGCCAGCCGTACAGCCGCGATCCGCGTTCCACTGCGAAGAAGGCTGAAGCCTACCTGCAGTCCAGCGGCGTCGGCGATACCGCATATTTCGGCCCCGAGGCGGAGTTCTTCATCTTCGACAGCGTCCGCTATGGTGTCGGCGGAAACTATGCGATGTACCAGATCGACAGCATGGAAGGGCCGCAAGCCGGCACGAAAGACTACCCCGAGGGCAATATGGGTCACCGCCCCGCGGTCAAGGGCGGCTATTTCCCAGTGCCGCCAGTCGATTCGGAGAGTGATCTGCGCGCCGAAATGCTCTCCACCATGGGCGAAATGGGCGTGATGATCGAGAAGCACCATCACGAGGTGGCACAGAGCCAGCATGAGCTCGGCATGAAGTTCGGGCCGCTGGTCAGGATGGCTGATAATCTGCAGATCTATAAGTACTGCATCCATAATGTCGCGCACAGTTACGGCAAGACCGCGACCTTCATGCCCAAGCCCATCTACGGGGACAACGGTTCAGGCATGCACGTGCACCAGTCGATCTGGAAAGCCGGCAAGCCGCTGTTTGCCGGCAACGGCTATGCCGACCTCTCGGAAGCGGCGCTGTATTACATCGGCGGCGTGATCAAGCACGCTAAGGCACTTAATGCCTTTACCAATCCGCTGACCAACAGCTACAAGCGCCTGATCCCAGGGTTCGAGGCGCCAGTGTTGCTGGCCTATTCCGCCCGCAACCGCTCTGCGGCCTGCCGCATCCCGTATACGACCAGCCCCAAGGGCAAGCGCGTCGAGGTGCGGTTCCCGGACCCTGGCGCGAACCCCTATCTCTCCTTCGCGGGAATGCTGATGGCCGGGCTTGATGGCATCCGTAATAAGATCCACCCCGGCGATCCGATGGACAAGGATCTCTACGATCTGCCCCCGGAGGAGCTGAAGGGCATTCCCACCGTGTGCGGAAGCCTGCGCGAGGCCATTGGTGCGCTAGAGGGCGACCACGAGTTCCTGCTGGCGGGCGATGTGTTCGGGATCGACCAGATCGAAAGCTATATCGAGCTCAAGTGGAACGAGGTCTATCGCTTCGAGCACACGCCTCATCCGGTCGAGTTCGAGATGTATTATTCGGTTTGATTCTCCCAGGCCCGCGGGGGCGCATCCTGCGTGGGTGCGCCTCCTTTTTTACACGGAGAAGGCCGCGGACCACAGGAGGGCCACGGAGGCGGATCAAACTACAAGTCGTCGCAAGCCGTCCTTAAGGCGACTCGCTGTACCGGCCTAATCTCCCGATGCACCTCAATCGCGAGACCTATCACGCGTTCGCACAGATACTCTGCCATTAGCAACAGTTGAACTCCCGTGGTGCTCCGTGGTCCTCGAACTTCTCCGTGGTAAAGTCTTAAGGAAGATTGAACCGCACGGCTGCGCCAGGCGAGGAATCGGCTATTCCGGCCCGCTACCAAGCGCTCTGCCCAAATTTTGTGCAAGGCCGCACCTGCCCACCTCCCGGGAGCACCCGGTTCGGCGGCACGCTTCTTGAAAGCCAAGCTCACCGCTGCAGGAGGGACCGTCAGCCGATGAAAATGATCATGGCCGTCATCAAGCCTTTCAAGCTCGATGATGTGCGCGAAGCTCTGATGCCGCTCGGTGTGCAGGGGCTGACCGTGTCCGAAGTCAAGGGGTTCGGCCGCCAGAAGGGCCAGACCGAAATCTACCGCGGCGCCGAATACCACGTGAATTTCCTGCCCAAAGTAAAGATCGAAGTCGTGGTCAGCGAAGATCTGACGGAGCAGGTGGTAGAGGCCATCGCACGCTCGGCGCACACAGGGAAAATCGGAGACGGAAAGATTTTCGTTGTCGACGTCGAGCGGGCGGTGCGGATCCGCACTGGCGAGCTCGACATGGCGGCACTCTGAACACATCGCACACAAGGAAATAACGAAGAATGATCAGGTACCGCCTGCTGCGCCGCGCAGTTCTTGCGCTGCCTGCGATCCTGGCCAGTGGGCCCGCTTTTGCCGCGACCACGCCGCCCAGGATCGACAGTGGTGATACGGCATGGATGCTGGCCAGCACCGCGCTCGTGCTGATGATGACCATCCCTGGGCTCGCGTTGTTCTATGCCGGCATGGTCCGAAAGAAGAACGTCTTGGCCACCATGATGCAGTCGTTCACTGTCTGCTGTCTGGTCACCATCGTCTGGATGGTCGCGGGCTATAGCCTCGCTTTCACGAATGGAACTCCGTACCTCGGTGACTCCTCGCGGTTCTTCCTGCAAGGCTTGGGCGCGAACTGGGACAAGCCGTTCACGCTCGGGGCGGGTCTTAGCAATGCCACGCAGACGACAATTCCCGAGACCGTGTACATGATGTTCCAGATGACGTTTGCGATCATCACCCCGGCACTGATCGCCGGTGCCTTTGCAGACCGCATGAAATTTAGCGCGCTTCTGGTGTTCATGACCCTCTGGTCGCTGCTGGTTTATTGCCCGATCGCCCACTGGGTCTGGAGCGCGACGGGTTGGCTTGGAGCAGGCGTATTCGGCCTGCCAGGCGCGGCGGATTTCGCCGGAGGTACGGTGGTGCATATCAATGCCGGGATTGCCGGTCTGATGTGCGCCCTGGCCCTCGGCCGGCGGGTCGGGTACGGGCAGGACAATATGGCGCCGTGGAACACCGCCTACGCCGTGATCGGCGCTTCGTTGCTATGGGTCGGCTGGTTCGGTTTCAACGCAGGTTCCGCCGTCGCGGCCAATGGACGTGCTGGCATGGCCATGGCGGTGACGCAGATCGCAACCGCCGCCGCCGCATTGTCGTGGGCTTTTGCCGAGTGGGCCGCCAAGGGTAAGCCTTCCGTTCTTGGCGCGGCCTCCGGTGCAGTGGCCGGCCTCGTCGCCATTACGCCGGCGTCGGGTTTCGTACCTGCCGGGACCCGCCCTGCTCATTGGCATCGCCGCCGGCGTCGGATGCTTCTGGGCAGCCACCTCACTCAAGCACATGCTGGGTTACGACGACAGCCTGGATGCGTTCGGCGTGCACGGCGTTGGGGGCATAATAGGTGCGCTGCTGACTGGCGTCTTCGCTTTTGGTCCGCTCTCCGGGGGAGCCAACGTCGGTGGCCTGCCGCAGTTTGAGTCGCAATGCATCGCGGTGGCGACAACAATGATCTACAGCGGTGGCATGACCCTCCTGATACTGAAGGTGACCAAGGCCTTTGTGGGGCTGCGTGTCGATGAGGACGAGGAGCGCGAAGGCCTCGACCTCATCTTGCACGGCGAGCAGATCTTCTGACGAGCTGTCTCTTACCTCTCTCGCTATTGCGGGAGAGGCCGGCGCGCCGCGGCGCGCCGGATGAGGGCCTCGATCGCTTCCTCGTCTTCCCAACCAATTTCAACGCCGACGACCGTAAACTCCGTCTGCACATCAGAAGGAAGTCGCACGGCGTCCTTCGGCGTCGTGACCAACGCAAGTCCAGACCTCTTCGCCTCCTCGCGAAATCGCTTCAGTTCGCCGGCCGTAAAAGGATGATGGTCGGGAAAGGCCGCGCGCTCCGCGATCCTAACCCCAGCCTCCTCCAGCATCGTGAAAAACTTCTCCGGCCTTGCAATGCCGGCGACAGCCAGGTCCGGGACGTCCTGCGAGGGACGCCATATTCCCCGACGGAACAAGTCGTGCCTGCAAAACAGGCAGGTCGGGGGGCAACTCGGAGCGCGCACCGGCCGTACCCTGATCGATGAGCACCGCCGCCTGGCAGCGCGCGGCCCCAGCGGCGACTGGTTCCCGTAGCAGTCCGGCAGGGAAGACCCGGCCGTTTCCAAATCCGGCCGCGCCGTCCACCACCAGCAGCGAGGTGTCCTTCGCGAGGGTCGGGTTCTGCAGCCCGTCATCCATCACCAGCACCTGGGCCCCTTCTGCCGTCGCCGCGCGGGCGGAGGCTGCCCAATTCGCCCCTACCCAGGTTGGGGCGACCTCGGCCAGCAGCAGCGCCTCGTCGCCCACCGCTCTGGCGTCATCGCTGGGCCTGACCCGGTGAACCCCACGAACCGAGCCGCCATAGCCACGGGTCAGGAAGTGCAAGCGCGCGCCCTGGCGGTGCAGGCGCCGCCCGAGATCGATCGCCACTGTCGTCTTGCCTGCCCCGCCCAGCGTCACATTGCCCACGCAGATGACCGGGACTGGTGCATGCCACCCTGGCTGGGCAACGCGCCGAGCTGTGGCCGCAGCCACAAGCCTCCCGAACGGCGACAACAACGTTGCGGCAATGCTATCGCCCGGGCGCTGCCAAAATCTCGGCGGCCTCATCGGATCAGGTCCATTACGGCCTCGGCGGCGACGTGGGGCAAGGCGTCGCCGATCCGCACGGCTTCCGCCGCGACGTGGCCGACAGCCGCCCGTTCTGATGGGTTCCTAATCATCCCATCCACCCATCGCACGATGGCTGGCACATCCGGTAGAATCTCAAGCGCACCTGCCTGCTGCAGCACCCGGACCGGCTCAGCGAAGTTCCCCACCAGCGGTCCGCAGGCCACCGCGCACCCCAGCCTGGCGGGTTCCAGCGAGTTCTGCCCGCCTCCTGGCGGGAGCAGGCTACGCCCCATCAGCACGATGCGCGCGAGCCGATACCATAACCCCATCTCTCCCAGTGTGTCCGCGATCCAGATCCCGCCTGGCCGGGGCGACTCGTTCATGGATCGCCGAGCACCGAGCCCAGCCAGCTCCTTTCCACGCTCGGGGTGGCGCGGCACGATGATCGTGACCAGCTCGGGGTGCGCGCCAACCAGCTCGCGATGCGCGGCGGCCACCAACTGTTCCTCGCCCGGATGCGTGCTCGCCGCGACCCAGCACGGCGATCCGCCCAACGCCGTGCGTGCCGCAGCCAGCGCATCATCGTCGCACGGCAGCGGCGGGGCCGCGAACTTGAGATTTCCCGGCGCGGAGACCGGTGGCGCGCCTAGCAGCCGCAGCCGCTCGGCATCGGCCTCGCTCTGGGCCTGGATGACGGCAAGGCAGCCCAGAACCTGCTTGGCTACGCCCGGAGCATAGCTCCATGCGCGGAAACTACGGGCCGACATCCGCGCGTTCAGCAGCGCCAGCGGGATACGGCGCCGCTGGCAAGCAAAAAGCAGGTTGGGCCATAGCTCGCTCTCGATTAGCGCACCCGCGTCAGGCCGCCAATGATCGAGAAACCGCGCAACCCACCCGGGGACATCCAAGGGCACGAACCGATGCAACACCCGCCCATTCATTCCCTGCTCTTCAAGGCGGTTCGAGAGCAGGGCGGCCGAGGTAACGGTACCGGTGGTCACGAGCACGGCGGCCTCGCGCGCAAGCTGAGCGATAACCGGTAGCGCGGAGACGGTCTCGCCGACGCTGGCTGCATGCACCCAGATTAAGCGCCCCGCCGGCCGTGGCGTAGCGTCGATTCCGAACCGTTCCGGAAGTCTTGCGCCGATCTCCTTGCCGCGCGCTACTCGCCTGCGCAGCAAGAGCCGCAACGCAGGAGAAGCCAGTGTCGCTCCGGCAGCCCAGGCTAGCGCCGCGGCGTTCATTTGGCGCACAGGCGGTCGGCACGCTCCGCCGCCTCATTGAGCGCTGGGCCGATCGCGCGTTGCCCCGCCTGCCAGTCATGACGGGCCACACGAACAGGCGGCAGGCAGACGATCACACCGCGTCCGAAGGGTAGGGGAAAGATCATGCGATCCCAGGTCGGCAAGATCTTCCGCCGCGTTGTCTGGGCGGCGCAGGGCAACACCGGAGCGCCGGACAATGCGGCGAGCTGCGCCACGCCGGGGGCGGCATCCCGCCGTGGCCCACGTGGACCATCCGGCGTGAGTACCGACGTGAGCGCCCTGCGTCAGCACGCGCGCTAACCTCTGCAGGGCCGCCGTCCCGCCCCGGCTGGACGAGCCATGCACCAGCCGCACACCGAAGAGCTCCAGGACCGTCCCAATCAACTGGCCGTCCCGATGCCGGCTCACCAGCGCATAAATCCGGCTCGGCACAGCGCCCGGAAGGCGGTGCGACAGTGCCGGCACAATCGGCGTCAGGGCCACTTGCTCATGCCAGAATGCCACGATGGCGGACTCGCCGGCGACATGTGGCAACAGGTGTTCTTCTCCCTCGATGGTCCAACGGGTCGTACGGAGGGCCAGCCATAAATAATACCCCACAAGCCGTGCCAGCCCCGCCTGGGCAAGCGGGTGGCGCAACAGGCGCTTCATCGCAGGTTTGCTTATACCCCGCTTGCCCGCCTCACCAGCCGTTCGTAGCCTGCCGCAAATTAGCAGGAGGAACCGACAAGAGATGAGCGCGCATGCCGCCGAGGCCCGGCCCTATCCCCACCCGAAAGTTCGTCCGGAATGGCTCGCTTTGGTCCAGGAGGAGATCCTGGAGCCCGGCCTGCCGATCATCGATCCCCACCATCACCTGTGGCACGACCGCCCCTCCGGCCGGTACATGATCGAGGAGCTGGCCGCCGACCTCGCCAGCGGTCACAACGTGGTCGCGACCGTATTCATGCAGTGCGGCTGGAACCACCGCCAAGACGGGCCGGTGGATGTCCGCCCTGTGGCCGAAACCGAGGCGGTCAATGCGGTGGCCGTGCTGTCCACCACGGGCGCTTACGGCACGGCACGGGCCTGTGCTGGCATCATCGGCCATGCCGATCTGCGCAGTCCGCAACTGGCGGCAGTCCTGGAAGCGCACAAGACAGCAGGCGGCGGCCGGTTCCGCGGTATCCGGCACACCAGCGCCTCGGACGACGCGATTGTGCCCACTACCTCCACAGTCCCGCCACCCGGATTGCTGCACGACCCAGACTTCCTGCGCGGCCTGCGCATGCTTGGCAGGGTAGGTCTCACCTACGACTCCTGGCAGTACCATCCGCAACTACGGGATTTGGCCCGGCTCGCGCGCGAAGCCCCGGACACAGTGATGATTATCGACCACGTCGGCGGTCCGCTCGGTTGCGGCCCGTACCGTGGCCGGCGCGACGAGGTAACGCAGGTCTGGACCGCTGGTATGAAGGAACTGGCTGCATGCCCGAACGTGCACGTGAAGCTGGGCGGGCTCGCCATGACCGTAAACGGCTTCGATTACCATGAAAGTCCCAGGCCTCCGACATCGGAGAAAGTCGCCGCGGACTGGAAGCCGTGGATCGAGCCCTGTATCGAGTGGTTCGGTGCCAACCGCTGCATGTTCGAGAGCAACTTCCCGGTCGATAAGGGGATGGTCAGCTACCCGGTGGTGTGGAATGCGTTCAAGCGCCTCGCCGCCGGTGCCTCGGCCGCGGAGAAGGCCGCACTCTTGAGGGATACGGCCGCTCGTGTGTACAGGCTGGACCTGGGTTAGGCGAGGCTTTTGGGGTGCGGCTGGTGGCCTTGGCCATGGGCCGCCGATCCCTCTACGATCTCCGACAACTGGTCACTGACCCCCGATGAAGGTGCAGCTTCGTGCCGAAACGGACTGGGACGGATGGCGCGCCGCCACGCGATCGCTGATCCTCGACGGCATCCCGCCTGAGCAAATCAAGTGGAGCGTTGACCCAAAGCATCCCCACCTTCCACCAGAAACATCCGGCAGCTTCGGCCTTGCTCGCGCCCTCGTCTCACTCGCCTCCCAGGCCATCCAAGCCCGCGATCCTGAGCGCTTTGCCCTGCTCTACCGGCTGGTCTGGCGCGCCCAAGCTGGCGACAACCTGGTCGAGGACCCGGCCGACCCCGATATGCGGCGCACCCGTGGCCTCGCTCTCGCTGTTCGTGCCGAGCAGCACCGTATGCGCAACCAGATTCGCTATTTGCGCGTCGATGACCGTTACGTTGGCTGGTACGTCCCCGCGCATTTCGTCCTGGAAGCCAATGCGTTGCTCCTCGCCCGCTGCTTCCCTGGTCTTGCCATCGCCATCCTCACCCCGGATGCTAGCGCCTTCTGGGACCCTGGCACTCCACCCCGGTTCGGAGCAGGGGTCAGTGGCGAAGCCATCCCGGACGATGATGCCCTAACCGAATGGTACCGCAGCTACGGCGCCGAAATGGAAGCCGCCGCTCGTCCCGGCACTTCGATCCCCGAAGCCGAGCGCCTCGGCGATGACCCGTGGCCTCCCGACCGGCCGCCCATCGGTCCGGTCGTCATGCCCGTCGGCATCGATTCCGGCATCGCCGCCGCCATCCGCGAATCCGCGGATTGCCGCCGCTGTGACCTGTGGAAATATCCGACCCAGACCGTGTTCGGCGAAGGCCCCGCTGGTGCCCGCGTCATGTTCGTCGGGGAAGTGCCCGGGGATCAGGAGGATGTCATTGGCCGCCCCTTTGTGGGCCCTGCTGGCCAGTTGCTCGACCGAGCGATGGAGGAGGCCGGCATCGACCGTCGCGCCGCCTACGTCACCAATGCTGTCAAGCACTTCAAATTCACCCCGCGCGGTAAGCGCCGCCTCCATAAAACACCGGAGGGTCCCGAAATTCAGGCTTGCCGGTTTTGGCTAGATGTCGAGCGTGTCCGGCTCGCTCCGTCCCTGATTGTGGCTTTAGGCGCCACCGCCGCCCGCGCGGTGCTGGGGCGTGCCGTTACCATAGGCCGCGAGCGCGGGCGCCCCATCAGACTCTCGGATACCGAAACCGCCTTCGTCACGGTCCACCCCTCATTCCTGCTCAGGGTCCCGGACGAAGACGCCAAACGACGCGAATACCGCGCGTTTGTGCAGGATATGAAAACCATCGCTAAGCTTATAGGAGCGTAGCTAGACAGGTTCGGGTTGACTGGAGCCCGGCCGCAGCCGCTTCACGACGGTTCCGGATACCGGACCGAAACTACCTCGATTATCTGAACCCCTCTGGGCGTACGCACCGGAACCTCATCTCCAGCCCGTGCCTTCGCCTTGATCAACGCCACGCCAATGGGCGAAGTCAGGCTCACCTTCCCCACCGTCATGTCTGCCTCCTCCACCCCCACGATCGTGAGGGTCCGCTCCGTATCCGCCTCGTCCACATACGTGACGGTTGCCCCGAAAAATACGCGGTCCCGGACCACCTGCCGGGACGGATCAACCACTTCGGCATTCTGTAGGCGTTGGGTCAGAAACCGAGCCCGCCTGTCGATCTCCCTCAGCCGCCGTTTTCCATACTGGTAATCCGCATTCTCGCTCCGGTCCCCGTTGGAGGCTGCCCACGAGACCACTTCCACCACACGCGGCCGCTCTATCCGCAGCAGTTGATCCAATTCCGCCTTCAGCCGGGCATGCCCCTCCGGGGTCATGTACACTTTTCCGCCAAGTGCCAGCCGCGGCGCTTCCTCATCCGTCATCGTCTCATCTTGCGCATCCATAGACATACGGCCTTGTCCTACCCTCCGCTCGACACCCTTAAGCCCGTCGCCAGCGACGTATATATCGTGGATAGCGAGCTTCCGGGACTGAAGGGAACAATCTTTCCGGTCCGGATGACGGTTATCCGGCTGCCCGGGGGCGATTTGCTGGTGTATTCCCCAACCCGCTTCACCGAGGGGCTTAGCCAAGACCTGGACCGGTTAGGCGAGGTCCGACACCTCGCCGCACCCAGCACCGCGCACTGGCTGTTCGTTTCCCAGTGGGTGGACCGTTATCCGCAGGCTACTACCTGGGCTGCCCCAGGCCTGCGTGACCGCTCAGGTCCCCGCCGCCAAGGTCTTCGCCTGGACCGCGATCTCCCGCCCGAAGCTCCGCCCGAATGGGCTAACGAGATCGCGCTGATCATGATTGAGGGCGCACTCGGCTATCGCGAGGCCGCCCTGTTCCATCGGCCGACCCGGACACTGACGCTGACCGACCTGATCCAAAACCTCGAACCAAGCCAGCTCCCGCTTGCCGCACGCCCGTTGCCGCGTATGCTCGGTATCGCCGCCCCGCACGGCGGCACGCCCGTTCACCTCCGCGCGCTTCTCTACCCGCGGCGCTCCCACGTGCTCAGTGCCGCTCGCCGTCTGCTCGCATTGGAGCCGGAACGAGTCATTTTCGCCCATGGCACGTGGTTCCCCGACCACGGGACCGAAGCCCTTCGCCGCGCGTTGCGCTGGCTCATGTAGCCATCCGCGATGCGGGGCTCGGGTGCCGTTACAGGACGACCTCCTCCACCACCTTCATTGCCACGGCATCCACAGCTCCCTCTGCGCCAGACGCATCGATCGGCACGCAGCGTCCGGCTCAGTCGCCGCGATCCGGCGAAAGCCTTCAGCCGCGCCAGCATGGAAGGCATCGCCCGGTCGGTCATACCGGTCAGGTGTGCCGCCCACGCTTCTTTACCAACCGTCCAGTCCGGTGACGGTGACCGATTTGGGTGGAGAGCAGATATGGGGCGCGAGTTCCCCCTGAGGTCCGCTCTGCGCCCATCTTAGGCCATTCGGGCAGCCTGTAGCCGCGCCTCCGTAATGACCGCGCGCGGGTTCCTTATTCCAGGGTTGACGATGTGGTGCTCGTGACTTCTTTCCCGCGTTCGAGGGCGGATCATTCGCTCCGAGGACAAGAGGCCATGGACGGCGGGCTCCACGCATTCGATCAGGTTCTCACGGGCGGCATAAACAACGTCATTCTCTGGGCGCTAAGCAGAGATTCGTGGCTTGGCCAACGGCAGCACCCGGCGCTCGGTATTCAGCTCGTCCACGGCTTGGTGGATCGCCCGGTCGAGCGCGTCTGCGTCAGCGAAGGTCCGATGGGCGAGATGATGCGCCTTGAGATCATGCCAGACGACCTCGATGTCATTCAATTCCGGCGCATACCTGGGCAGCCACTCGACGGTGAGCCAATGCGCACGGGCGGCGAGCGCGGCCAGGGAGAGCTTGCTGGTGTGGATCGGACCGTTGTCTTCGACCAGCACCACCTGCTTGGTGGGTTGACCGGGCTTGGGACCATAAAGCCGATCCAGTTGCTCCAGATGGGCGACGAAATCGCTGCTGCGCTTGGTTGGGCTGGTGTGCACGATGAGTTGGCGTGTGACATGATCGAGCGAGCCCATCATCGCGACCTTCTTGGCCTGGCCCGGTGCCGGCACACGCAGGTCCGCCGCCGCCTTGGCCCATACGCGCGCGAGGTAGGGATGCGTCAACGCCTCGCTTTCGTCGCCATAGAGCAGAACAATGTCTCCGGCTTCCGCCTGTTGTTTGCGCAATTGCAGACGCAGGCCGACCCGTTCGACCTCCTCGGCGGTCTGACGTCCCTTCAGCGTGTGTCGCGGTCGTCGCCAACGGAACTTTTTTTGCGCAGCGCCTTGGATAATTGCGACCGGCTGATGCGAACGCCCTCACGCAGTTCGATCTCGGCGCGCAGCCGGGGGATCGTCCAGTTGCGCCGGTCGGCCACGGGTTCCTCCAGTAAGGGCGTGACGACGCGCAAAGCCGCTTCACTCTTCACCGGGGCCGGGCCAGGTGCCACGCTGGCCCTCAACGCCTCGATACCGCCGCTCATGAAGTCACTGCGCCACAGGCGAACCGTGTCTTCGCGCACGCCGAACGCCTCGGCAATCCGCGGGCTGGTCCAGCCGGCCAGCGTCAGCAGTACGGCGCGCGCCCGATCCGCCTCGCCGCGATCACGCGAGCTGGCCAGAACCGTCAAGGCCGCTCGTTGTTCCTCGCCGGCCGAGAGTGGCGATTTTCCAGCCATGCCTTGCACCTCCGAATCGGTGCTGGCAGCGAATCCGATCGCCAACCGTTGGTCAACCAACCGGATTGTGCTTAGCTCTGTCCAGCCTTTTCATGGTCCTGGAGGTAGTCGGACTCCTTCCACCGTGGCTTTCGGACAAAATCAACCGCAACCGTCTGCGCGAGACGATGCGCCTCCTGAAGAGCTTCGGCATCGACGTGGACACCCCCAGACGGGCCATCAGCGTCGCGCGCCTTGAGCAGATTCCTGGGCGGGACTTGGAGGAGCGGGTAAGGGGGCGGCTGGAAACGGCGAAGATTAAGCACTCTGTCGTCGTCGGCACCCAAGTCTCGGTCCACGGTGACCATTACATCGACCTAATGGGAGCGACGTCCGACATCAACGTAGCGAAGGTTTATGCCCGCGACCTATCAGCCCTTTGGCGCTCGCTCGCTGGTGTCGGAGGCCCAGTTACGAACACCGAGGTAGACTTCATCGTGACACCCAAGGCGGGGTCTCCGCTCTTGGGATCTTGTTTTGCCGAACTGCTCCGGAAGCCTCTCCTTCTCCACAACCCCGACCTGAAATTTCGGTCCGACCCGGAGGATCCGAAGGCGTGGTTCGACTGCAACGAGCTGCCTCCACCTGGAAGCTGGGGCCTAATGGTCGACGACAGCAGCACAGGCGGAGGCAAGGCCGTGAGGCTGATCGACGACCTTCGCCGCTGCGGCTGGAACGTGAGCGACTTCTTGGTGGTGTTCGAGCCGCAGCTCAAGGCGGGCACCGGGCAGAACGCGGCGGCGCGCCTCAGGCCCAAGGGCGTAATGCTCCACTCAATCTTGAAAATCTGAGCCGTGCTCAAGGTGGTCATCACGGGCGCCTTCTCGACAGGCAAGACGAGCCTGGTCGACTCGCTGGCGGATGCGCTCACCGGCTTGGGACTTACGGTTGCACGGGTGCCCGACGTGGCCCGGAACTGCCCGGTGCCCCTTAACACCGGCCAAACTGACGACGCATCGCTGTGGCTGCTCATGAGTAAGCGTTGCGGCGAGACCCTGCCCGATTTTCCTTGACGGCAGCCGTGCGGCGTATCAGAGGCCGGCCCATCCTCTGTGCTGGGGTGGATTACGCCGGCTGCCGCTGGATGCGTTTCACGCGGTGCTTCTGGTAGGCGATAATCTCACGGGCGAGAGGCAGACGAGCATCGAAACGCAGGTGCGTGATGGAGACAAACGCGGCGTTCTTGGCCTCGTCTCCAAAATCGAGGCGGCACACAATGCCTCCCTCGTCACCGGCGTAGCTGATCCAGGTGATTGAGCAGGCGGCGGAGGTTTGGCTCGCAGCGTTCTTCGCGACGAGAGCGGCGAGCAGCTCGGGTGTGGGGCGCGCGGGCAGTGGCAGAGCCTGTTGCAGCTTCCCCATCAGGCGGTCAACCTGGGTTGGATTATCGATCATGCAGCTGCCGCCAATTCCGTGAGTTCAGTCGGATGCCAATTCCACGGCAGCAGCGCCTCCAGTGCGTTCGCCTTAGTCTTGCCTGAGACGATGCGCTCGAGCACATCAGTAAGCCAAGCCATCGGCTCGACACTATTCAGCTTGGCGGTCTCGATCAGCGTCATCGCGATGGCCCAATGCCGGGCTCCGCCGTCCGATCCGGCGAACAAGGCGTTCTTGCGTGTGAGGGTCACCGGTCTGATCGAGCGCTCGACCACGTTCGTGTCCATCTCGATCCTCCCGTCATCGAGGAATGCCACCAACCCCGGCCAGTGCCGGATCGCATAGCGCATCGCTTTCGCCAGCTCGGAGACGGCGGATATACGAGGCAGCTGCTCCTGCAACCAAGCATGCAACGCCTCCACGATCGGCCGACTTCGCGCCTGGCGCATGCGCTCCCGATGATCGGCAGAATGCCCGCGAATCTCGGCCTCGATCGTATAGAGTTCGCGAATGCGCGCCAGCACATGCCCGGCCAGCGGCGACTTCGTCGCCTGATAGAAATCGAAGAACGGCCGCCGCATATGCGCCCAGCAGAACGCCAGCTTGACCGAATCGTCGCTGCGGTCCCCGGCCAGTCGCTTGAACCCGGCGTAGCCGTCCACCTGCAGCACACCGCGAAACGCTGCCAGGTGCGCTGACGGATGCGCGCCCTTACGATCCTCGGAATATACATACGCCGCCGCCGGGTGCGTCGGACCGGACCACGGTCGGTCATCCACCGCATAGCACCACAATCGCCCGGTTTTGGTTCGGCCGCGGCCCGGATCCAGCACCGGCAATGTCGTGTCATCCGCAAAGACCTTCTCAGACGACAGCACCGTGCTGACCACCAGGTCATAAAGCGGCTTCAGCCACCAGCAGGCTCGGCCAACCCAGTTGCTCAGCGTCGAGCGATCCAGATCGATGCCCTGCCGCGCCAGCATCTTGGACTGTCGATGCAGCGGCAGCGAGTTGCAATACTTGCTGACCAGCACATGCACCACCATGGCCTCGGTCGCCAGGCCGCCATCGATCGGGCGCTCCGGCGCTGGCGCCTGCACCACGGTTCCCTCGCACGCCCGGCAGGCGTAACGCGGCCGGCGCGTGACCCGCACCCGAAGCTGCGCGGGCACGATATCGAGCTGTTGGCTGCGCGTTTCGCCGATCACATGCAGCGCGCCACCACAGCAGGGGCACTCGCGGTGCTCGATGTCCACCACCACCTCGTAGCGCGGCAAGTGTGCCGGCAGATCGCCGAGATTGCGCTGCGCCGGTGCCGCTCGGCGCTTCTGCTCCTTCGGCTCTGGTGCAATAGTGTCCTGTGCCGCCTGGTTCGCGGCGACCGTTTGCTCCAGATCCTCGAGCCCCAATTGCAACTGGTCATCGGTGAGTTGCTCGGAGCGGCGGCCGAACCGATGGCGCACCAGCCGATGAATGAGCAGGCGCAGCTTGTCATTCTCGGTATCGAGCTCTCGCACGACGTCGCGCAGCATTTGCTGCAGCGTCGCGGGATCGTCAGGCAGGTTGTCCAGATCGATTTGCACGCTGCGATTCTGAACGACGCCGCCGAATTGGTGCCAGCCGATTTTTATCGGCGACGCGGGTTTTTATCCCGCCAGTTCCGGTGCTCGTCGCGGCTGCGCTGCGCGCCATTCACAGCCATCCAGCAGCGCCGCCAATTGCGCGCTCGAGAGCATGATCCGGCCAGTCGTCTCGGATGACGGCCAAACAAACTGCCCATGCTCCAGCCGCTTGGTCAGCATGCACAGGCCGGCGCCATCATGCCATATCAGCTTGATCAGTCCTGCGCGACGCCCGCGGAAGGCACACACAGCGCCATCGAACGGGTTGTCGCGCAGCGACTGCTGCACCAGCATTGCCAGCCCCACCATACCCTTGCGCATATCGGTCACGCCGCAGGCGAGATACACGCGCAGGCCGGGTGCGAGTGTGATCATCGGCCTTGCAGCATGCCCAGGACTCGCCGCAATGCCCGATCATCTACCTGCCCATCAACGCGCACCAATATGCCGCCCGGCAGCACGATCTCGATTATTCCCAGCGGCCGAGGCGATTGCGGGATCGTTACTGGCGGGGCGGGCGGCTCAGCCGGTAGCTGGCCGGCCAGCCGCGTCGGCGCCAGCTCCACTTGCGCAAACCGTGTCGGCCGCCTCATCCGCTCCGTCGGAGCCGGCAACAGTTCCGTAAGCGTAAGGCGAGCACCAGTATTGACGCCGTGAGCCCCTGCCCAGACGTTCTTGGCCTGGGCCGATTTGAGCCCGCCGAGAGGAAGCACGTGACTGGTGGTTCAGTGTTGGCGCTGCGGTTCCGGCTGGCGGCAATGCCGTCAGGCCGCAGCTGCCATTGGCGGTTGGAAGTTCCAGGGGAGAAGCTCGTCGATTCGGTTGATCGGATGACCTCGAGCCAACCGATCAAGGACTGAAGCGAGATAAGCCTCAGGATCGAGCTTGTTGAGTTTTGCTGACTCGACGATCGTGTAAATCGCTGCTGCCCTTTGGCCTCCCCGGTCGGAACCAAGGAACAGAAAGTTTTTCCTCGACACCGCAATCCCTCTCAGGAGACGCTCAGAGAGGTTGTTATCGATACTAAGACGTCCGTCCTCGACATATCGGGTCAGGGCATCCCAGCGGCTCAGCGTGTACTGGAAGGCTTTGCCGAGTGGTGCCTTGCCGGACAACCGCCGGCGTTGCCCTTCTGCCCATTCGCGGAATGCATCCAGCAATGGCTTGCTGCGAGCCTGACGCTCCCTCTGGCGCTGCTCGGCGGGCTTGCCCTTGATATCCGCTTCAATGGCGTAGAGTTCCTGAATCCGGCGCAGGGCTTCCTCGGCAATGGGGGACTTTGTCGTCTCGAATACCTCGAACAGCTTGCGCCGAGCATGAGCGAAGCAGGCAACATGGATGATCCGGGGAGGCTTCGATCCGCTTCCCCGATAGAGCGCCTCGTAGCCGGCGAAGGCATCCGAATGCAGGTAACCGCTAAAGCCCTCGAGATGTCCACGTGGCCGCTCGCCTTTGCGATCGGCGCTATAGCGATAGAACACCGCCGGATGTCCCGGACCGGCATAGGGCCGCGGATCGACGGCGTAACACCAAAGCCGCGCGATGCGCGTTTTCCCGGTTCCCGGCGCCAGGGTTCGAATCGGTGTGTCGTCGGTCCAGAGGACCTCTTGTGCCATGACGTATTGTCCGATGCGCTCGGCCAGGGGTTGCACCCACCACGCGACATGTCCCATCCAGTCCGCCATGATGGCGCGGTCGATGTCGATGCCCTCGCGCTCGAGAATCGCAGACTGCCGATAGAGAGGGATGCCATCGCAATACTTGGAGACGGCGACATTGGCCAGCAGTCCGGCTCCCGGCCGTCCCTTTTCGATCGGCAGCTCCGGTGCCGGCGCCTGGAAGATGGTCTCGCATACCCGACACGCATATTTCGGCCGCAGATGGCGGATCACCTTCATTCTGGCGGGGATCTTGTCCATCACTTCGGTTGCCGTCTCGCCAAGCTTGACCAGGCGCGCGGGATCGCAGTTGTTGCACTGACAGGCAATTTCGGGCTCATGCACCACAATCTCGCGCGGCAAATGGGCCGGCAATGGCTTGCGGCCGGGCGGTTTCGGACGGAACCTGGCGGCCGGCCGTTCTTTGGGTTCCGCGGTGGACTGTTTGGCCTGCGCCGCGGTCGTCTCAGCGACGTTCTCCTCCAGCTCTTCCAGCCGCATCTCCAATTGCGCGATCTCACGGTCGAGCTTTTCGGAAGATTGGCCATAACGTTGCCGCAGCAGCGTGGCCAGTCGCAGTTTCATTTGCTCGATTTCGAGCCGGGCCGTCTTCAGCTCGTCGTTGACCGCCGCCAGCCTGGCGTCACGCTCCGCCACCATGGCGCGCAGCGTCGCGTTCTCCACGCGCAGCGATTCGAGCTCGGACATGCGACAGGCTTAGCGAATCCACGATTCCCGTACAAGCCACATCCGCCGCGTCGGATTAAAAATTCCGCTCAGACCACGACTTCCGGTCTGGCTGTCCAGGCTGTATTTCTCCAATCAATTGCTTCGACAAGCATGGAGAACTGGGCCATGGTCAGAGATACCACGCCGTCCTTGGCTTGTGGCCAAACAAACCGGCCACGATCCAGCTTCTTCGCATAGAGGCACATGCCTTGCCGGTCATAATAGAGGCATTTGATCAGATCGCCTCTACGTCCACGGAACACAAAAATTGCCCCCTCATGAGGATCATGCTGAAGCACGGTCTGGACCCGCGCAGCAAGAGAATGGAACCCAGCCCGCATGTCGGTAACGCCGCAGGCGAGGTAAATGCGGACTTCTCCGGCCGGCCACATCAGCGATCGTCGAGCGTCGCCAGCACACCGCGCAGCACGGCATCATCAACCTCGCCATCGACCCGAACCCGTACCCCGTTCGGGAACTCGATTTCGATCCGCCCAGACGGCGGCTTTCTGCCTGGGGTCGGTGTTTTCGGAGGCGCTGGCGGTGGGCTATCAGCCTCCAAGGCGGGTTGCACTTCCACCGGAGCAAACCCGCTCACCATTGAGGCCAGCATTGCCTTCCGCCACGTGTAGAGCAGGCCGGTGCCAATGCCATGTCGGCGCGCCACGTCCGCGATAACCGTCCCGGGGAGAAGTGTCTCGCGGACAATCCGAAGTTTCTCCTCAGGTCCCCATCGGCGGTGCCGCTCACGCCGAACCCGCAGCTCGATCTGTTCCGTTCGAGCGCTCGAACGAGCCTCGTTCGCACGCTCGTTCGAACGCTCAACCTCTGCCGTGATCACCGCTTCGCCCATGCAGGCCAGTGTCCAACAGCAGCCCGTGCTCCGGGAAGGTGTCGATCAGACGTAAGCGATTCGGCGGCACCACATGGGCGGCGCGCGGCATTCGTGTGATCGAAGGGCCGCATGGATGAGACGCTAAGGAAAGTCTGATCAAGCCGACATTCAGCTTGGAGGACCCTCCCATTCATATCGACATAGCAGCGAATGCAGCGCAATGATGATACTGCGGTCCCTTTGTTTGCGAGCTGGGACACTTGCCAGCGGTGCTGCCGACAAATTCCGCCCGTCAGGTGCAGCCTAGTCGGTGGCGAACAGTGAACAAGTTGGCCAATGCCGCGGTCACGAATAAGCGGTGCGCGTTCTTGTCCAGGCCGCGGTAGCGCACCTTGGCGAAGCCGAACAGCCGCTTGATGACGCCGATGCTGTGCTCGACCTTGGCCCGGACCTTGGATTTGGTGCGGTTCCGCGCCTTCTCCGCCTCATCGACGGCGTCGCGATACCGATACCGGCGGTTCGTGAAGTCCTTGGCGCGCGGCGCATGTTTGCGGATCACATCGCCCTGCCCCTGATAGGCTCGATCGCCCCAGACCCGGGTCTCCTCGCCATGCAAGAGATCCGGCAGCACCGTCGCATCATGCACGTTGGCCGCCGTCGCCACCACTGCGTGGATGACCTTAGTCTTACTATCCACCCCGAAATGCGCCTTCATCCCGAAATACCATTGGTTGCCTTTCTTGGTTTGATGCATCTCGGGATCGCGGGACTTGGTGGCATTCTTGGTCGAACTCGGCGCGCTGATGATGGTCGCGTCAACAATCGTACCTGCATTCACCTTGAGGCCCCGGGCTTCAAGGTGCTCGTGCACTCGCTCGAATATCTGCTGTCCGAGCTCGTGCTTCTCCAGCAGGTGGCGGAACTTGCACACTGTGGTCTCATCCGGCGCCGGCTCGCGCCCGAGGTCGACGCCGACAAATCGCCGCATCGACACTGACTCGTACAACGCCTCCTCAACCGCGGGATCGGAAAGGTTGAACCATAGCTGCAAGAAATAGATCCGCAGCATCCGCTCCAGCCCAACCGGCGGGCGCCCGTTGCCAGGCTGGGGATAGACCGGCTCGATGAGTGCACACAGCGCTTGCCACGGCACAACCTGATCCATCTCTCCCAGAAACGCCGCCCGACGCGTGCTCTTCCCGAAGAACTCAAAACCCGCCGTTGCCAAGGTCAGCTGCCGCATCCCAGATCCCGCTTGATTGCCGCAGCCGGCCCTACACGCCGTTCCGTAGCCGTGTCGAGAGACACTTAATCAGAGTTTCCCTAAACGGATCCGGCCCTGATGAGAGCGCTCATACGACAGATCGTAAGAGCGCACACAACGTCCGAGTGGAGGTTATCACGCGGGGCGAGCGCCGGCGGAGTTGGACGCTGGAGCAAAAGCGCGAGATTGTGGCTGAGAGCCTCGGGCCCGAACTGACCCCGAGCGAGGTGGCGCGCAAATACGCGATCGGTACGGGGCAGCTTTATACCTGGCGTCGAGAACTGTTGCCGGCTCCGACGGAGCGGATGAGGCGGCCGACACGGTTTGCGCAAGTGGAGCTGGCGCCGACGCGGCTGGCCGGCCAGCTACCGGCTGAGCCGCCCGCCCCGCCAGTAACGATCCCGCAATCGCCCCGGCCGCTGGGAATAATCGAGATCGTGCTGCCGGGCGGCATATTGGTGCGCGTTGATGGGCAGGTAGATGATCGGGCATTGCGGCGAGTCCTGGGCATGCTGCAAGGCCGATGATCACACTCGCACCCGGCCTGCGCGTGTATCTCGCCTGCGGCGTGACCGATATGCGCAAGGGTATGGTGGGGCTGGCAATGCTGGTGCAGCAGTCGCTGCGCGACAACCCGTTCGATGGCGCTGTGTATGCCTTCCGCGGGCGTCGCGCAGGACTGATCAAGCTGATATGGCATGATGGCGCCGGCCTGTGCATGCTGACCAAGCGGCTGGAGCATGGGCAGTTTGTTTGGCCGTCATCCGAGACGACTGGCCGGATCATGCTCTCGAGCGCGCAATTGGCGGCGCTGCTGGATGGCTGTGAATGGCGCGCAGCGCAGCCGCGACGAGCACCGGAACTGGCGGGATAAAAACCCGCGTCGCCGATAAAAATCGGCTGGCACCGATTCGGCGGCGTCGTTCAGAATCGCAGCGTGCGAATCGATCTGGACAACCTGCCTGACGATCCCGCGACGCTGCAGCAAATGCTGCGCGACGTCGTGCGAGAGCTCGATACCGAGAATGACAAGCTGCGCCTGCTCATTCATCGGCTGGTGCGCCATCGGTTCGGCCGCCGCTCCGAGCAACTCACCGATGACCAGTTGCAATTGGGGCTCGAGGATCTGGAGCAAACGGTCGCCGCGAACCAGGCGGCACAGGACACTATTGCACCAGAGCCGAAGGAGCAGAAGCGCCGAGCGGCACCGGCGCAGCGCAATCTCGGCGATCTGCCGGCACACTTGCCGCGCTACGAGGTGGTGGTGGACATCGAGCACCGCGAGTGCCCCTGCTGTGGTGGCGCGCTGCATGTGATCGGCGAAACGCGCAGCCAACAGCTCGATATCGTGCCCGCGCAGCTTCGGGTGCGGGTCACGCGCCGGCCGCGTTACGCCTGCCGGGCGTGCGAGGGAACCGTGGTGCAGGCGCCAGCGCCGGAGCGCCCGATCGATGGCGGCCTGGCGACCGAGGCCATGGTGGTGCATGTGCTGGTCAGCAAGTATTGCGACTCGCTGCCGCTGCATCGACAGTCCAAGATGCTGGCGCGGCAGGGCATCGATCTGGATCGCTCGACGCTGAGCAACTGGGTTGGCCGAGCCTGCTGGTGGCTGAAGCCGCTTTATGACCTGGTGGTCAGCACGGTGCTGTCGTCTGAGAAGGTCTTTGCGGATGACACGACATTGCCGGTGCTGGATCCGGGCCGCGGCCGAACCAAAACCGGGCGATTGTGGTGCTATGCGGTGGATGACCGACCGTGGTCCGGTCCGACGCACCCGGCGGCGGCGTATGTATATTCCGAGGATCGTAAGGGCGCGCATCCGTCAGCGCACCTGGCAGCGTTTCGCGGTGTGCTGCAGGTGGACGGCTACGCCGGGTTCAAGCGACTGGCCGGGGACCGCAGCGACGATTCGGTCAAGCTGGCGTTCTGCTGGGCGCATATGCGGCGGCCGTTCTTCGATTTCTATCAGGCGACGAAGTCGCCGCTGGCCGGGCATGTGCTGGCGCGCATTCGCGAACTCTATACGATCGAGGCCGAGATTCGCGGGCATTCTGCCGATCATCGGGAGCGCATGCGCCAGGCGCGAAGTCGGCCGATCGTGGAGGCGTTGCATGCTTGGTTGCAGGAGCAGCTGCCTCGTATATCCGCCGTCTCCGAGCTGGCGAAAGCGATGCGCTATGCGATCCGGCACTGGCCGGGGTTGGTGGCATTCCTCGATGACGGGAGGATCGAGATGGACACGAACGTGGTCGAGCGCTCGATCAGACCGGTGACCCTCACACGCAAGAACGCCTTGTTCGCCGGATCGGACGGCGGAGCCCGGCATTGGGCCATCGCGATGACGCTGATCGAGACCGCCAAGCTGAATAGTGTCGAGCCGATGGCTTGGCTTACTGATGTGCTCGAGCGCATCGTCTCAGGCAAGACTAAGGCGAACGCACTGGAGGCGCTGCTGCCGTGGAATTGGCATCCGACTGAACTCACGGAATTGGCGGCAGCTGCATGATCGATAATCCAACCCAGGTTGACCGCCTGATGGGGAAGCTGCAACAGGCTCTGCCACTGCCCGCGCGCCCCACACCCGAGCTGCTCGCCGCTCTCGTCGCGAAGAACGCTGCGAGCCAAACCTCCGCCGCCTGCTCAATCACCTGGATCAGCTACGCCGGTGACGAGGGAGGCATTGTGTGCCGCCTCGATTTTGGAGACGAGGCCAAGAACGCCGCGTTTGTCTCCATCACGCACCTGCGTTTCGATGCTCGTCTGCCTCTCGCCCGTGAGATTATCGCCTACCAGAAGCACCGCGTGAAACGCATCCAGCGGCAGCCGGCGTAATCCACCCCAGCACAGAGGATGGGCCGGCCTCTGATACGCCGCACGGCTGCCGTCAAGGAAAATCGGGCAGGGTCTCGCCGCAACGCTTACGATCAGACGACGCTTACACAGTTCTCGACGCCAGGTATAAAGCTGCCCCGTACCGATCGCGTATTTGCGCGCCACCTCGCTCGGGGTCAGTTCGGGCCCGAGGCTCTCAGCCACAATCTCGCGCTTTTGCTCCAGCGTCCAACTCCGCCGGCGCTCGCCCCGCGTGATAACCTCCACTCGGACGTTGTGTGCGCTCTTACGATCTGTCGTATGAGCGCTCTCATCAGGGCCGGATCCGTTTAGCGTCTCATCCATGCGGCCCTTCGATCACACGAATGCCGCGCGCCGCCCATGTGGTGCCGCCGAATCGCTTACGCTCATGACGCAGGTCTCGCGGGAGATTGCGGCCGCGCTCGGGCCAGAGCAGGTGATGCTCTGCGACAGGGGCGTTCCGGACGTGCTCGCCCATCACTTCGAGGTGCAAGCACGTAAAGGGGGGAACAGGGTGAGATTGCTGGACCGGTTCCTTAACAGCTGGTTGGGTACCTACGACCTCATCCTCTTCTCGCGGGTGGACGAGTCCGTCCCAATCGTGCGAGACGGCTTGCGGGCCGAGGATGCGGCCTATCGGAGGACGCTCGACGGCCACGCGGCTGGGGTTTTGTCGGGGCGAAAAGGGGTCCACGAGCTGCCGTTTGGCGAGTTCCAGCGACTCGACTACGCGCGGGAGATAGTGACTCGCTGTCTGTCTTCCTCCCGGTGTACCTCGAGTAGCCTAAGCACGTGATCGACGATTTCCGACGCAATCTCCTGCGGCGGTCGAAGCTCGTCGCCGAACGCGGTGCGGACCAGGCGCCACGGGCCAGCCAGCCCCGTTGAGGAGATGCTTGCGTAATTCCTGCGGACGTTCCGCTGGAGCGCGGTGTTCGCCTCGTGCTCGTCGTACTGACGGTCCGTGTACGAGCGCCTGCTCTTTAGCAGCATCAGCTTCCTTGCATTTTCAAGCGGCATGTCGAGATAAATCGAGAGATCGGGGGGCGTCACCCCGAACATCTCGGTCTCGAGCTGGAAGATCCAGCGCATCAAGTCGGCCGCATCCTCCGGAGCCACCTTCGAAGCTTGATAGACCATATTGGAGGCGATGTAGCGATCGAGGAGCACGACGTCGTTAGTCGCGGCCGCATGCGCCACGAACGACACGGACTCAAGGCGGTCCAGGCCATAGAGGACCGCTGCGGCCTTGGGTGTGACGGGAACGGGCATGCGGCCCGAAAGGAACTCTCCTAGAGCGACCCCTCCGACAGTCTCCGTGTACCTGGGGAAGGAGATGACGACGGCCGAGAGGCCCCGTGCGACGAGCGCGCCGCGCACGTTGCGAGCCGCGGTCGCCTTTCCGGCACCATCGGCACCTTCCATCGCCACGAGGAGGCTCATACTGCGACCCTAGCGGAGAGAGTGGGATAGCGTGCGAGGACATAGCGCACGAACCGCTCACTCGCCCCAGTCTCACCGGCGAGCCTCGCAATCCGCTCGGCCCGCATCGCGGGCGGCAGATATAAGAGGATGTCGCTCCGGTCTCGGGCGTACTGATACAGGTAGAGTAACGCGCTCAGCGAGGTGGGGCCATCGCGCCGCACAACGGAAGCTCGCTCTACCGCAAAGCGGGCGCCGACGTTGTCGTAGCGGATGGGTGCGGTAGGGTCGTCGGTGGGTACGAGCCTTATCGACAGTCCTCCGATAACAATCTCCCCGCCATCGACGTTGCTCGGTTCCGTCTCGAGTAGGGCCGAGAGATGAATGATCGCGGCCTGCCGCAGATCTCCGCGTTTCAAGCTGGATGCAACCACCTCGGCTGGTTCTGGGGTTGCGCCGCATCCCGCGATGCGGTCAATCGCGTCGTTCAGCAAGTCTTCAACTCCTTCCCATGCACTTTCTACCATACTAACCTCGCAAGTGATTACCGTTCTGCCTCGGTTCCTGGGTTCGACGCGGTGCTAGTTCTGAGCTGTGCCGGGCTCCCGCAGGTTCTGGAGGCAGGCTACGCCGCTTTCAAGGAACTCCTCCAGGGGTCCACCGCGGCGTTCGGCGATCCGGAGACGAGCGATCGGTGCGGACCGGTCCGATTCCAAGCGGTACCTAGAGTTCGGCTCGGAGGACGCGCGGACATTCCACAAGTAGTGCGTGAGTTGCGGCAGATGCTGTGCAGGATCGTCTATGAGCGGAGCGGTGAGCTGGAGATGGCGCTACTGCGCGAGGCTGGCAGGCCGCTCGCGAAGCTTGTGGACCGAAGAAGGGGACCGGTGCTCCGGCTCAGCTGGTACCCCGGGGGGCCGATGGGCCCTGTAAACCATCAGCATACGGACATTGACCTGTTCACGATCCTTCCTGCGTCGACCCGGCCCGGACTCGAGTTTCGCTCGGGGAACCTCTGGGAGGGCGTACGCGTCGGGCCTGCCGAGGTTCTCGTGCTGCCTGGGGAGCTTACTCCACTACTTCGGCGGCCTGCCAGCGGTCGAGCATCGGGTCATCGGCGACGGTAACGAGAGGCTGTCAGCCTCGCTATTCGTCAATGCGGATCCGGCCCTTGACGTGGAGGGACACGGCTGCGTGGCGGACTTGTTCGAGGCGAGGCTCGCTGCGGTGAGGCGGACTAGTAGCAATGAGGGGGATTGACGCGCCGATGCGATCCTTCACGACCAGCGTCGTTGTGGTGCATCCGACGGCACCGGAACTGCTATGCGTGCGGCACCCATCATTTGGGACCTGGATGTTCCCTGGAGGACGGGTCGAACCGGGGGAGGCGCCGCACACAGCGGCGCTGAGGGAAATCGCGGAAGAGGTCGGGCTTGGAGTTACACTTGCCGATCTGTCGGATCTCCCCCGCTGGTGCCGCGACGGCAACCGCCGCCTTCCCCACCCGATGGCGATGATCGAGGAGCAGCTGCCCGATGGCCGGGACCCCGACTGCTTCTATATCGACATTGTCTACGTTGGCGTCGCCGAGAACCCACGCTTCTCCCTGCGAGCGGAGGTCTCCGAGGCGGGCTGGTTTGACCGGAGCGCGTTCTGCCAATTGCGGACCTCCTTTCCCATACGGGAGTTGGCGGCGCAGGTCTTCGACCGGCTGGAGGATCTGCGCAGCAGAACTCGCCGATCACGGGGACGCTCTCCCCAGATGAGTTCACCGTGCGGAAGCGGTGTCGACGTCATCTCGCGATCGCCCCGTCCGTATCCCTGGTAGGCCATAGTGGACTCGGCGAACCGGTCGCATACGACCCGCGTCCCGGTGGCCAGAGCAGGGCGGATGGTCCGCTCAACGTGTTCGGCCCGGGCGGCGAAGTGCAGTATCGCTTCGGCCGGGGCCGACCAGTCAATCGTGCCGTTCAGCAGGATCTTGCGCAGCAGCTCGGCACCCGGCGAGCCGCCCGGCTCGCGGGTTTGCAGCACGGGCAGGCCGCGCCGGGTCAGCGCCTCGATCAGCAGTCGGGCCTGGGTGGTCTTGCCTGTCCCCTCCCCGCCTTCGAGCGTGATGAACCTGGCTGGCGTCAACTGAGAACTCAGACACCGCCGACATAATGCGCCAGCACGGCGACCGCGCGCCCCGGCAGTCCCAGGCGCGGCACGGTAGCCCCGGCGACCAATGGAACCTGCATGTTGGGAACCCCCTGCCCGGAAACCGTCAACATGCCCAGCTTCGTCCCTTTCATTACCGGCGCGCGGACAGGCAAATCGTAGGAGACCTCGACTTTTGCGGCGTGCCGCCAGTTGCGTGGCATGGTCAACACGATGTCTTTGCCGCCAACCAGTGGCACCGTCGCGCTTGCACCGAGCCATACCGGCGCGTTGTCCACCGCTTGCTCCGCGGTAAACAGTGGGACGTCTTCGAAATTTGCGAAGGCCCAGTCCATCAGGCGTTCGCCTTCCTCCGACCGCTCCCGCATGGTGGCCATGCCGTTCAGCACCAGGATCACGCGCCGGTTGCCACGCAGGGTGGAGGCCACCAGGCCATATCCGCCGGCGTCCGTGTGGCCCGTCTTCAGTCCGTCCGCGGTACCTCGCTGCACCAGCGGATTGCGGTTCTGCTGCTCGATGTTATCGTAGCGGAAGGTCTTCTCTCCCGCGTAATGATAGTATTCCGGGAAGCTGCGGATAATATCCGCGGCCAGCGCAGCAATATCGCGGCAGCTCATGTAGTGGTCGTCGGCCGGCCAGCCAGTGCTGTTCATGAAGTGGGAATTGGTAAGCCCCAGTTGCTTGGCGGTTTCATTCATCAGATTGGCGAATTGCTCTTCCGAACCGGAGATTGCCTCGGCCAGGACGATGCAGGCGTCGTTGCCGGAGTCCACTTCGATCCCGCGGATCAGATCTTCGACGCTGGTCTGCGTGCCGACCTGAAGAAACATCCTTGATCCGCCCATGCGCCAGGCTTTTTCCGAGACGGTCAGCATATCGGTAAGTTTGAGCTGACCCTTCTGAAGCCGGGAATAGACGATGTAGAGCGTCATCAGCTTGGTCATGGACGACGGCGGCATGCGCTCGTCGGCGCTCTTGTCCAGGAGTTCGGCGCCGGTGTTGAAATCCGTAATGAAGGCCCATTTGGCGGTGGTATCGACCGGGCCAATTGGTGTCTCTCCAGGAGTGGACGGCGGCAGATCAGGCGCGGCGCCGTGCGCTTTGGGTGCGCGCCGCTGCGCCGTGGCTGGCGCAAGCCCCGCCAGGGTGGCAACCCCGGCACTCAGCGCGAAACGTCGTGTGAGCATAAGTTCCGCTTCCTCCTACTCCACAGCGATGCGGGCATCCGGCACGCCCGCGACGATTGCCTGTCGCAGCGCGGCGTCGGCCTGGGCAATTGTCGGGAAAGGCCCCAGTCTGGCCCGGTACCGGGCCGGGTATTCGTTTGTGCCGGCCCGTACGACACGTCCCGGCAATTTCTTTAGTTTCGTACGCTGCATTTCAGCATAGCGGCGGTCGTGGAAAATGCTGAGGAAAATCCATAACTGGCCGGGAGCAGGCGTTACTGTCCTTACAGTTTCCGGCAACTGCAAGGCCATGGCCGGGCTGGTTAATGACGACAGCAGCGTGTTGGCCGTCTGAGACGGCCCTGCCGGCGCTGCAAGGGAGATAACTTGCACGGCTACCCGCGGCGACGCGGTGATCGCCAGGGCGGGTGCTCCCGGGAGACTGTCTGCCGCGCCGTGGCTTTCCACCGGCAAGACCTGGAGCCGCACCCGCCCTACACCGGATGCGGGAAAGCCCAACGACACGGCAACGCGCGGTGTAACCGCCAGCATCCTCCCGGGGTCGGTGGGGCCACGGTCATTGATCCGGAGGATAATCTGTCGGCCGGTCTCCAACTCGGTTATGCGCGCGATGGCCGGCAGTTGCAGGGTCGGATGGGCGGCGGCGATGGCATTCGGGCTGAATGCCTCACCATCAGCCGTCAGAGGCGCGTGTGCGCCGGTCTCGACGATTGCAAGACCGGTTTCGGTCAGGTCATAACTTTCCTGCGGATAACGCCAGACGCCCGCCATCTGATAAGGGGCGCCGAACTCGTAATGGATGCGGGCTTGCGACGGCGGATGCTGCGAACATCCTACGGGTAGCATCGCGCAGAGCAGAGCCAGAGCGTGTTCAGCGCGGCCGAGCACGCTGTGGCCCGTGTTTGCGACGCGGGATCACGCCAGGACCCCGTCCCCGATCAACCCGACCGCAAGGGCGTAGAAATCTGAAGGATTGTAACGGCGGATCGCGGCGAAGTTGCCGAACACCAGGAACGCCTCACCCCCTGGACCGTCCGGCATGATCAGTGCGGCGCTTTGGACCGGGCTGGCGCGCGGCTCTCCTATCGGATGCACGCCGAGGCGCAGCCATTCGCTCAGCGGGCGCTGGTCATCGCGCCCGGCCGTGGTGAACCCGGCCGGCACATTAACCGGCTGGCCCCAAGCCTCGCCGCGGCGCCAGCCATTTCTTTCCAGGTAGTTGGCGATGGAGGCGAGAACATCGGGGACACTGGTCCAGATGTTGCGCTGACCGGTGCCGGTGAAATCGACCGCATAACGGAGGTAGGAGGAGGGCATGAACTGCGGCTGGCCCATGGCGCCGGCGTAGGAGCCGAGCATGTGCACCGGCGTGACATCGCGGTGATTGAGGATCTTGAGCGCGGCCAACAATTCCGACCGGAAGAACGCTGGCCGGCTGCTGACCCACGCCAGGGTGGCGAGCGCCTCGACTACGCGGTAATCGCCCATTTTCTGGCCGAAGCTCGAATTCCAGGCCCCAGATGCCCATGACTATGCCGGGATCCACCCCGTAGTAGCGCTGGATGTCGGTCAATAGCGTCCGATTCCGGTCCAGCGCTGCCTGACCCATCTGGATGCGCTTGTCGGTCACGAGCATGGCGCGATACTGGGCCCAGGTCATGGTGAATTCGGGCTGGTGGTTGTAGTGCGCGATCACCTGCTCGTTGGGTTGCACGCCAGCGAATGCTTGGTCGATAGTGGTGTTGGCGATGCCCTGGCGGCGGGCTTCGGCGCTGATGCTGGCGAGGAAGGCGGCAAAGGAGTATGGCGCAGCGGCGGTTCCGCCCGCGAGGAGCGCGGGGGCGCTGGCCAGTAACAGGCGGCGGCGAATCATGGGGCGGCTTGTGGCACGGTGCAAGTTCGCGCCGCAATGGTATTCACGGGCTGGATGATTCAGCCTGACAATGTGGTACGCGAGCAGTTATATGTAGCACATTCCGCGTGGAGTTCCGCATGGCACCATCGAAACCCGCGCCTCGGAGAGGGCCGAAGCGAGGCGACCGGCGAGGGACCGTCCCGGGCCCGCTCACCTCGGGCAACCCGCCGCCAGCGTATGTCGCCGTGTTGGAGGAGGCGCAGCGCCTCGGACTTTTGAGGGGTGAGAAGAGTGAGCATATCAGTTTCCGTGCGCCGCCCGCTCTGGTCGAAGCTGCCAAGCGCGAAACCGGTGTGACCTCGACAAGCGCACTCGGCATGCTCGCCCTGGCCCTGCTCGCCCAACCGGACCCGGTAGTGGCGTTTATGCGGCGTATGCGCGGACGCCTGGGCAAGAATCACGATCTTGAGTATTGATGTCTCGGCTGTTCTGCGCCGTCGCAAACCCGAACGGCGGCTAACTCGCCTGAAGAGCCGACCGGTGGGCGCGCTGTTGGGAGTGCGCGATCTTGCGTCTGCCGGGCGCGTGGCGCTGCTGGCGGACACGAACGTCTATATAAACGACGCTGCAGGGCGTCTGCGTTCGGAGGTCACGGCTTTGCTCGACCGCACGCTCCTGTTTCACTGCACGGTATGCGTGGCCGAGCTCATGACGGGCATCGCAAACAGCGATCCCGCGCATCCGGACTGGGCAGCCACCCGCGACCATTACACTGGCCTGATCGCGGTCATCCCGGACTCGCGGCTGCTTTCACCCGATGCGGAGGTCTGGACCGAAGCCGGCCTGGCTGCCGGTACGCTCGCCAGGACGCAGCGCTACCAGTCACACCAGCGCAAGGAGTGCCTTTGTGACGCATTGATCCTGCTAACGGCCGCCAAGGCAGGCCTGCCAGTGCTGACGGCCAACCGCGACGAGTTCGATCTGCTTCAGCAACTCATACCAGAGGCGCAGTTCGTCCATTACTGACGGCAACGGCTCTTGGAGCGGGTGAGGCCTGACTGGAAACGCGGGACCCTCACCCGCCGCGCTGACGCGCGGCGACCTCTCCCAAAGGGAGAGGTGACTACGGCGCGCCGTCTATCGCCCGAAGATCGAGTTGATCAGGTCGTCCCCGATCCCAAATCCTGCGCCCATGGTCAGCGCCCGGCCGAACCCGGAGTTGAGGAAGCCGCCGAGCATCCCTCCGCCTTGCTGCGCCGGATAGCCGAGCGGTTGATACCCGGGCGGCGGGTAGCCCTGTTGCGGCACTTGCGGCGCGCCGGCCCATGGGCTCGGGGCGGTTTGCGGTAGGCTTGGGACCTGCTGGGCCTGGTTCAGGACGAACCCATGCAGCGCCTGCAGCAAGGCGCCGACCTGATTCTGCCCGGCCTGAATTGCTAGCGCGATCTCACGCAAGTCGAGCAACCACTCGCGCGCGTCCTGGTTGCCTCCCTGCGCGGCGGTCTGGAGCTTACCGGCGAGGTTCGTCAGTTGCCCGATGGTTTGTTGCGCCTGGGTTTGGAGCTGTTGGTACTGCTGGTCGATCGTCTGGACGTCCATGGGCCTGCCCTTTGCTGTCTGCGCTTCCAGCATTTCGGGTGCTTGCGGGATCATTTCCACGGCCTCGGCCGCGTTATGGACTTTGCAGGGGAATGGCACGGCACAAATCTGATGCATGAAACAGGCGGTGCATCACCTGGAGGTGGCTACAAGAGGCGAGGGGCTGGTCGAGATCACCGAGCAGGTCCGGCGCTGGGTGGCCGAGCAGACGGTTGAAACTGGGCTGCTGACGGTATGGTGCCGTCATACCTCCGCGTCGCTGCTGGTGCAGGAGAATGCCGATCCAGACGTGCGCGCCGACCTCGTCGCATTCTTTCGGCGGATTGTGCCGGAGGAATCAGGTTACCGGCATCAGGAGGAAGGTCCCGACGACATGCCGGCGCATATCAAGGCCGCACTAACAGAGACCCAACTGAGCATCCCAGTCTCGCAGGGGCGGCTGGTGCTCGGCACGTGGCAGGGCATCTACCTGTTCGAGCACCGCGCCGCTTCGCACCGGCGACAGATCGTGCTGCACCTGCTGGGGGAGTGACCCTCGCCCTCACCCGGCGCTACGCGCCGGCCTCTCCCGCAAGCGGGAGAGGTGCACATTGGTATCCCGCGGGGTGGGCCAGCCGCCACTCGTAAGCGGTCCGGACGATGTCCTCCAGCCGCGGGAAGCGGGGCTCCCAGCCTGTTTCGCGCCGGATGGCCTCAGATGAGGCAACCAGCGCAGCCGGATCGCCAGCTCGGCGCGGACCGAAGCTGAAGGGAACCGGCCGCCCGGCCACTGCTTCGACCGCACGGATCACCTCCTTTACCGAGTAGCCTTGGCCGTTGCCGAGGTTGTACGTCACGCTCCGCTGCGCCAACTGATCCAGCACGCGGACGTGCGCATCCGCCAGATCGGAGACGTGGATGTAGTCGCGGATGCAGGTGCCGTCGGCTGTCGGGTAGTCATTGCCAAACACCTGCAAAGGCGGGCGGCGGCCCAAGGCAGCGTCGATGGTAAGCGGGATCAGGTGGGTTTCCGGATCGTGGTCCTCGCCGATGCGGCCGGCCGGATCGGCCCCGGCCGCGTTGAAGTAACGCAGGCAGGCGCTACGGAGACCGTGGATCTCATCGGCCCAACGCAGGGCCCGCTCGATCATCCATTTGCTCTCCCCATAGGGCGAACCGGGGTCGATGGGCGCGTCCTCGGGGATCGGGATGGTCTCTGCCGCGCCGAACAGGTTAGCTGTGGAGGACAACACGAAACGGGTGACACCATGCCGGACGCAGGCCTCGATCAGGCGCACACCGTTGCCGACATTCTCCAGCAGGTACCGACAGGGCTGCTGCATGCTTTCGCCAACCAGAGACAAGGCGGCGAAGTGAAAGACGGCGTCCCAGGGACCGGCGCGAAGGGCGGTCTCCACTGCATCGGAATCGGCGAGATCAGCTTCGACCAGATGGACACCAGAGGGGACGGCCTCCCGGTGACCCTGGCGGAGGTTGTCCAACACGGTCACGTCGGCACCGCGATCATGGAGATTGATCACGAGATGGCTGCCGACGTAGCCGGCGCCGCCAGTGACTAAAAATCGGGCCAAATCCGCAATCCTTCGTGGGTTGTTCTATACAGCATCAAACCAGAGGAGGTTGCCCGATCCCGGGTTGTAGGTGATGTGGATTTCCTCGCCCGGGAGAATGGTCTTTGTAGCAATGAACGAGATCGTCTCAGCCTCGGCATCCTTACGGTACGCGGCATTCGGTGTGACCGAGTGGTTGTAAAGAGACCCGTAGCCGAGTGCGATCGCGGCCTGGCGGCCGTCCGGACCCCAGCCGAAATAATAGTCATAGAGCCGCGTTCCATCGAGCCGCCTGGCGTCATGCTCAGACAACACGATTGCGGGGCAGACCTCGATAACGTCACCTTCCTCGAACCTTCTGGTAGCGAAGACGCCCCGGCCGCGTCCCGGGCTTCGACCAACTTCGACTCCGTGCATGCGAGCTGCGCTCTACTGGCCCATCGCGCCGCGTACGGTGAAGGGCCGGGTGATTAGCCGTTTATCCGCAAACATGATCGTAACCGGCACTTTCGCCCCAGGCTTCATTCCGGGTCCGGGCTGCATGCACATCAAATGATATCCACCCGGCTGGAACTTCACATCCCCATGGCCCGGCACCACCACGCGGGAAACCATCTGCATGCTCTCCATCCCGCCTTGGGTCATGCTTTGGTGGAGCATGATGGAGCCGCACTCGGGGGAAGAGGCGCCGGTAATCACCACCGGTTTCGAGCCGACATTGGTGATGGTGAAATAGCCGCCCGCTGGGGTGCTGGGGGTGACGAACCGGATCCACGGATCGGCGATGTGCACGACCTGGAGCTGCGCGTGAGCGGGAACGGAAAGCAGAACGGGGAGTGCGGCAATCCAGGGGAAGCGCATGAGGAAGGTCCTTTTCAGGTGCGTGGGGACCGGAGCTTAGTGCGAACGCTCGCCTGAGATTGCTTCGTCGCTTCGCTCCTCGCAATGACACCAGAGTGCTTTGCGAGCGTTGCCTCGGTTTTAGCCGGATACTTGCACCACGGCGCTCCGACACAGCGCCAGCATTCCGGCGCACGGGCCTTACAGACGTAGCGGCCGTGCAAAATCAGCCAGTGATGCGCGTTGTGCACCAGCTCTTTCGGAATGCGCTTCAGCAGACCCAGCTCCACTTCAAGTGGGGTCTTTCCGGGAGCCAGGCCGGGTACGGTTCGCCACCCGGAATGCATGAGTATCGATGGCGATGGTCGCCTCACCGAATGCCACGTTCAGCACCACGTTGGCGGTCTTGCGGCCAACGCCGGGGAGAGCTTCCAGGGCCTCGCGATCGTGTGGCACCTGCCCGCCGTGTTTTTCCAGCAGCATTCGGGACAGCTCCACGACGTTTTTCGCCTTGGTCTGCCATAGACCGAGGCTCCGGATATGCTTGCCAACACCCTCGACACCGAGCCGGACCATTGCCTCCGGCGTGGGACCTTCCCCGAAGAGGGTCGGGGTGGCCTTGTTCACTCCGACGTCGGTGGTCTGCGCCGAGAGCACAACGGCGACGAGCAAGGTGAAGGGGTCCTTATAATGCAGCTCGCTTCGGGGGTTGGGGTTCGCCCGGCTCAGTGCTTCCAGGAATTGGCGCACCTCGGCGCGAGTCATCGGTCGGGAAGCCTGCTGCATGGACGTGTTCTCGCCTCGGCGCGAGACTGCTGCAACCCTCACCCGGCGGCTCGCGCCGCGTTTTCACTGAGCCTGAAAGCGGCTTAGACTGAGCGCCGTGTCCGAGGACAACGTCCTGTTCGAGGCAGTCATCGTTCCCCATCGTAGCTTGGGGCGCCGGGGGCTGCGGAACGTCATTCTGCTGATCTGCGGCTTGGCGGGCCTGACGATAGTCCGGTTTCTGGTGGTCCGAGCGTGGCCGGTGATCTGCTTCAGCGTGGCTGAGGTCGGGCTGGCGGTAATGCTGTTGCTGGTGAATGCCCGGCGGGCACGTGCTTCCGAGATGGTGCTGCTTTCGGGCGATGCGTTGCGGATTTTGCGGACCGATCCGGTCGGCCGGCGAACGGAATGCAGTCTCGAGCCTGGATGGCTGAACGTTTCCCTCGAGGATGAGCCGGGCCGGGTGCCAAGTCTGTTTCTGGTTGCCCGGGGCGTGAGGGAGGAGATCGCGACCACCCTTGGCGAGGCGGAGAAGCGTGACCTCGCGGCTGCTCTCGGGGATGCGCTTTATCGGCTGCGGCACCCGGTGTTCGACAACCCGCAGCTACGGGGGTGAGTGCCGGCTAGAGATGCTTTCTCGGCTTCGACCCCATCTCCGTGCCGGCGGCCCCCGCCTCACCCTAGCCCTCTCCGCCCCGAGGGCGGAGAGGGAGGTCCCCGAACTCGGCCTGTGAGCCTAGGGCGAGCTGACCTGTTTGGCTGGACGCCGGGTGCGGCGGGATGGGAAGGGGATCAAGGCAGTTGCGGCCGCGAGGAGCACGAGGAGGCGCGGCAGGGCAAGATCGGATTGATTCTGGCGGACCTCGGCGGTGAGCATGGCGCTGCTGGCGCCAACCAGGATCAAGCCACCCAACATGCGACGATAGGTCGAGGATATCATTACGCCACCCAGGAACTCGGCGGCGCCGAGCAGGCGGCGCGAGGTTTGGGACCAGCCGAGGTCAGCGAACAGACGCTCGTAGCCGCCGACGCCGAGGATCTTGTCGGCGCCGGAGACGGCGAAACCGAGGCCGACGAGGGGGAACCATTTGGATGCCATCCAGTGTTTTCCTTTCGTTCAGCCTGGCACCGGAGCGGGCGCGGGTTGGTCGCGACGCTCGGTAGCCAGGGCCATAATCACGGTAATCAGCATGAACAGCACCGAGGCGTAGAAGACCCAGCGGGGAGCAGCCTGGTCCATGATCCAGCCGCCCAGCATGGGGCCCGCCATGCCGCCGATGTTGAATCCCGTGGTGACGATACCGAAAACCCGGCCGGACGCACCGGGTGGCGCGGCGGCTCTCACCATCATGTCACGTGAAGGGGCGATCATGCCCGAAAGAAATCCTGCGGCGGCCATGGCGAGAATAAGAGCGACCGCGGCGAGCGGAACTGTGCCGATGGCGAAAGTGAGGACGGCGGTTGCGGCGAAACACGCGGCGGCGACCTGATTGTGCCGGCGGGTTCTGTCGGCGATGAGGCCTCCGGCCAGGACGCCGATGGCGGTGGCGCACAGGAAAGCCGACAGTGCGCCGTTGGCAATGGTAAGCGGGGTCGCGTAGAGCGATTTCAGGGCGACGACCGAAAAATTGGTGATGGCGCCGGTGGAAAGGCTGAGCAGCGCGAAGAAGGCGGTCAGGCTGAGGATCGTGGGAGTTAACAGGGCAGTGATAGGGAGCTGGGGTGCTCCAGGGGTTGGGCGGTGGGCCGCGAGGGTATCCAGCTTCCGGGCGAAGGCGAGCGGGACGGCGACGATAGGGCCGATCAGACCCGCGAGCAGGAAGGCGCCGCTGATGCCGCAACGAGTGCTGGTGAGCAGGATGACGGGGGGCGCAATGGCGCTGCCGAGGTAGCCCGCGAAGGTGTGGAAGGAAAAGGCTCGGCCGACGCGGGCGGGTTCGATGGCGGCGCCGAGGATGGCGTAGTCGGAGGGGTGATAGACCGAGTTGGCGAGACCGGCGATGCCCGCGGCGGGAAGTAGCCAAGTGTAGGACGGAAAGGCGGCAAGTGAGGAGAAGGCAACACCGGACAGGCAAAGGCCGGCGAGAAGAACTCGGCGGGGGCCGATATGGTCCACAAGCCAGCCCATTGGCGCCTGCACCAGGGCGGAGACAACGTTGAAGATGGTGATTGCGAGGCCGAGTTGGACGTAATCGATCCCGAGCTTCCGGTGCAGCAGAGGGAAAAGCGGGACGATCACCAGGTAGTGGAAGTGGCTTACGCAGTGGGCGGAGCAGATCAGGCCTAGTGTTTTCAGTTCCTGGCGGGCCATGTCCTGACCCGGCGCGGCTTGACGGTGCGGCGTTCCGCGCAAGAGCGCGCTCCGCGTAGGGTTAGGCCGGTTCGCAACGGAAGCCATTGTCCCAGGGTTTGAAGCGGACGCGTGACGGCGACGGGAAGTGGGCGGTGCAGCAGATTGTGCCCGCCTCGCAGTGGTGTTGCAGGAACATCCGGCGGGTCTGGGCGGCCTGCTCCGGGTTAAAGTCCGCGCGCATGGAGATTTCGGGGTAGCGGGCCTGGAGAGGCGAGTGGATCAGATCCCCGCTGAGGACGGCGGCGGGTTTGCCCCTGCCGAGCAGAACGGCGAAATGGTCCGGGGTGTGACCTGGGGTCGGGGTGAGGCGGACGTGGTCATCGACTGCATGATCGGTGGTCACGAAGTCGGCGCGTTTGGCCTCCACGATGGGGATGACGCTGTCCTGGATGTGAGGCAGCGGCGCTTTAGCGTTTTCGATGACCCAGTGGTCGTATTCCTTTTTTGAGAACAGATAACGGGCGTTGGGGAAGGTCGGGACCCAGCGACCGTTCTCGAGGCGGGTGTTCCAGCCGACGTGGTCTACGTGCAGGTGGGTACACATGACGACGTCGATGTCGTTGACGGTAAGGCCAAGGGCGGCGAGGCCGTTCATCCAGTCAGGCTTGGTCAGGTTGTGCCAGAACGGATAGGCGGGCCGGTCCTTGTCGTTGCCGATACAGGTATCGACCAGGACGATATGGTGCGGCGTGCGAACGATATAGCTTTGGATGGTGAGGATGAGCTTTCCGGTGGCTGGGTCGAGGGCGTGGGGCTCGAGCCAGGAGCGGTTTTCTTCCAGGAGCTCGGGCGTGAGGGTAGGGAGGAAGGTAAGCGGGTCGAAGTAAGGCGCCTGGGATTCGACGATGCGGTGGATGGTGAGGTCACCGGCGGGGGTGACGGTGTCGTTCATGGCCTGGACCATTTCCTCGGGTTGGCCTGAGAGAGTAGCGGGGGTGGGATGGTGGGGAAAGGCGGCCCGGCGGGAACGGGCGAGTTCAGGATGGGAGGGCCAAGCCTGGGCGGATTTGCTGCTCGCCCCGAGGAGGGGTTCAGGGATAGAATACGACGCGTGTTGGCGGTTCGATGGCGGGTGCAACAGGGTTGTACAAAACCCGCCTTGCTGCAATGCAGCAATGGTACAAAAGCGATGTTTGTGCGATGCGGAAAACGTACAAAACCGGGGTTTCAGGGGGGTGCAGATTTGTACAAATACCGAGTTTGTGCAGTGCGGGAAATGTACAAAACTGATGTTTGTTGCGGATGCGGTTAGTGTGATGGCCGGATCGGGCCCGGAATAGCGCGTTCGGCTTCGTCTTCCAGACGCTTTTCATTACGGCGAATGAAGATGACCCAGGCGACTACGGCGATGGCGGCGATGATGCCGATGGCGGCGCCGACGGGGCCGGCAAGGTCGCGGATGTGTTTGCCGAGCAAGTAAGCGCCGACGCCGTAGAGGCTGGCCCAGACGATGGCACCGGTTGCGTTGAAGATAAGGAATCGCGGCCAAGTCATGCGGTTGGTTCCGGCGAGAAAGGCGGCAAGAGCGCGGAGGACGGGGACGAACCTGCCGAAGAAGACGACCTCGCTGCCGTATTTCAGGAACAGATACTGGCCGAGGCGGATGCGGCGCTCGTGCATGCCGATCTTGGACCCGAAACGGAGAAGCAGGCGAAAGCCGAATTCCCGGCCGAGCCAACAGCCGATGGTGCCGCCGACGATGGCGCCGGCCGCAGCGGCGGCGACGACCAGGGCGATGCTGAGGTTATGTGTGGTGCCCGCATAGATTGCAGCGGCGATTAGCGCGGTCTCTCCGGGAATGGGGAAGCCGATGCTTTCGAGGGCAACGGCGAGGAAGATCGCGCCGTAGCCGGCATGAGTGATGACGTGGTGGGCGGGAACCATGGGTCGGTTAGGTGCGGGCTCGGGCGGGCGGGGTCAAGCTATGGGTTAGCCGGTTTTTGCGCCATGTCTCGTTCTCGAAGCCGCGCGAATGTTTTCGGATCGAACTTTCGCTCCGCGAAGCGCCGCTGTAAGGTGGCAGTTAAGCGCAGCAACTATTGCGAGGACGGAATTCCGCCGGGTAAGGAATCACATGCTCGCGACGCTATTCTAAAATGCTTGCCTAACATCTTTTAGCCTGTCATGGTTTTTAGAGGGGAGAATATTCATGCCAACTACAACAACACTGACATTCAGTGGCGTGACCACGACTGAAATTCTGTCGGGTACTGCGTATGATATTACGGCGTCTGCGGGTGGTGCGGGGTCTCCAAATACAGATGTCACTTTAGAGTTTACCGCACATAGAGTAGCTCTTGATGTAACGGAGCAGGCTGGTTTTTCGAGCACTGCTGTAACGTTGGATTTTACGGGGCAGAAGGTCTTCCTGACTGACAGTATAGTTAATGGCGCGCCGATCGAGAACCAGCTAGCTGTACAGAACGTCAATAATTTTGACTGGCTTACCGCTGATACGTTCCAGCTACAAGATGCCCATGTCAATCTAAAGGGGAAAACCTTCGATAACGCCGGTACTGTTGACGTAACCATCACAAGCGCAATGGTTGTCGATGCCGATGTTAAAGGCAGCGGGATGTTCTTTATTCAGGGTGGCTCAGCATTGACCTTGGACGAAAGCGTTGGTAGGCACCAGACCATCGATATGGCAACGGGATCCACACTCAATATTAACGCGCCCAATGCATTTTCGGGGAACATTGATGTGGTTGGGTCTGATTTTACTGTCTTTTTGGCGAATGTTATCGCAACATCTTACTCATATCATAATGATGTTCTTACTTTGTTCGCGAATAATCAGGTTATCGATCGCTTGTATTTCAAAGATTCAGGAAGCTTCGGAGTATTCCAGCCATCGGTCGCTTGGTTACTACCTGAATCGCTCACGCACGACAGGTGTGTCTTACCACCCTGCCGGGAGCGATCGCACTGTCCGTGTGATGATGGCCGGCTCAAAGGCCGGCCATGACGGGTTCTTGCGCAAAGAACGTTTCCAGGGCTACGTATTCATCGCGTCGAAGAATTCATTGTTTGTTTTGCTGTATTTCAGCTTATCGAGCAGGAACTCCATGGCGTCCACGGTGCCCATTGGGTTCAGGATGCGGCGGAGCACCCACATCTTCGACAAGGTACCCTTATCGACCAACAACTCCTCCTTCCGCGTGCCGGACTTGGTGATGTCGATCGAGGGGAAGGTGCGCTTATCAGAGAGCTTGCGATCGAGGATGATTTCGGAGTTACCGGTTCCTTTGAACTCCTCGAAGATGACTTCGTCCATGCGGCTGCCGGTATCGATCAGCGCGGTGGAGATGATGGTGAGCGAACCGCCTTCCTCGATGTTGCGTGCCGCGCCAAAGAAGCGCTTGGGGCGCTGCAGAGCGTTGGCATCGACACCGCCGGTGAGCACCTTGCCGGAGCTGGGAACGACCGTATTGTAAGCGCGAGCGAGGCGGGTGATGGAGTTGAGAAGGATGACCACGTCGCGCTTATGCTCGACGAGACGCTTGGCCTTTTCCAGGACCATTTCCGTCACCTGCACATGGCGGGTGGCGGGCTCATCGAATGTGGAGCTGATGACCTCGCCTTTCACCGTGCGGGCCATGTCGGTGACTTCCTCCGGCCGTTCATCGATCAGGAGCACGATGAGAAAGACTTCGGGGTGATTGGCGGCAATGGATGTTGCGATGTTCTGCAACATCACGGTCTTACCGGTGCGTGGCGGGGCCACGATCAGGGCGCGCTGACCCTTGCCGATGGGCGAGATCAGGTCGATGACGCGCGGTGTATAGTCTTTGGAGGGACCTTTAGCGACGGACTGGAAATTCTCCATTTCCATCTTGAGCCGCTCATCGGGGTAGAGCGGCGTGAGGTTATCGAAGTTGATGCGATGGCGGACGGCCTCCGGCGGTTCGAAATTTATGGTGTTGACCTTGAGAAGAGAGAAGTAACGTTCCCCGTCTTTCGGCGCGCGGATCTGGCCCTCGACGGTGTCGCCATTACGCAGGCCGAAGCGGCGTACCTGGCTGGGACTGACGTAGATATCGTCGGGTCCCGGGAGGTAGTTCGCTTCGGGACTGCGCAGGAAACCGAATCCATCGAGCAGGATTTCGAGCGTGCCTTCGCCGTGAATGGCCTGATCGTTCTCGGCGAGGTTTTTCAGGATGGCGAACATCATGTCCTGCTTGCGCAGGGATGATGCGTTCTCGATCTGCAGGGACTCGGCGTAGCTCAGGAGGTCTGCGGGTGATTTTGCCTTGAGTTCGGCAAGATGCATGTGGGAACGCCTCAGCGCTTCTCGGGTGATACTGACGGACTGGATCGGTTTTGCCCGGACCTGGCTACCCATCCTTGTGGTGGAGGGGAACTTATTCCGTCGTGGGATTGAGGGGGCGCGGCGGAAGCTGCCGCGTGAAGGACGCTGGAACATAGGCAAAGCCAAGGGCGTCCGTCAATGACGTAAATTGGGGCGGGGACGGGCCGATTCAAGCCGTGCCCTCGCCCTCACCCGGCGCTTCGCGCCGACCTCTCCCCCTCCGAGCGGGAGAGGTGTACTGGGGCTAGAAAGGTTTGACGATCACCATGATGACAATGACGACGAGCAGGACGGTCGGGATTTCGTTGGCGATACGGTAGAAGCGTTGGGTGCGACGGTTGCGGTCGTACAGGAAGTCCTTGCGCCAGCGGGCATATTCTCCATGCAGGGCAGACATGGCGATTACCGCGGCCAGCTTGACGTGCCACCAGCCAGCGGACCAGTTCAATGCGCCAGGGGTCAGCACGAGGATGATGCCGAAGGTCCAGGTGGCGATTATTGCAGGGTTTATGATTTGCCGGAGCAGCCGGCGTTCCATGATCTTGAAGCGCTCGCTTTCAGCGGAGCCGGGCCGGGTTTCGCAGTGATAGACGTAAAGTCGTGGCAGATAGAACATGCCGGCCATCCAGGCGACCATCGAAATGACGTGGAAGGCCTTGGCCCAGAGGTAGAAGGGCGCGAGGAAGCTGAGAGTCAGTTGTCAGTCCCCAGTGATCAGTGGTCAGAGGAGCACATGGACGGGTGGATCAGGTAATCCAGTTCCGGATCAGGTCGGGGAGGATGGTCATGTCGGCGAAGGGGATAGCCCCGGCGGCAGACAGCGCAAGGCCGTTGCCGTGGGGACTGTAGCCGAAGCAGGTCATACCCGCGGCGATGGCGCCGGTCACGCCGGGGACTGAGTCCTCGACGACCAGGCACTCTGGCGGGGTGACGCCTTCCGCCGCGGCGGCGGCCAGGAAAAGGTCGGGAGCGGGCTTGCCGCGAGGTACGTCGCGGAAGCTGTGGGTACGTCCGGCGGTGAGGTGAAGGATCCCGTTGGCGGCGAACTTCGCGGCCATTTCGCCGTGCGAGGAGTTGGAGGCGACGCGCCAGGGAATGCCCAGGGCGGTAACGCAGTCCAGCGCGGTGCGCGCCCCGGGGATCATCGGCGATTCGAGGCGTAACGTGGCGATGATGTCGTTGGTGAGGGAATCCTTCCAGGCAGGAGGGAGGCGGCGGCCCAGCACAGTTTCGATGAGGGGCATCATTGCGTCGAGATCGAGGCCGAGAAAGCGCCGGCAGCATTCTTCCGGGGTGATCGGCCAGCCGAGGCGGTTAAGTTCGGCGGCGACAACGCGGTTGACCACGGGTTCGCTGTCGATCAGCACGCCATCGCAATCGAAGATGATGAGGCGGAGCATCAGTGATCAGTCATCAGGTACCAGCGGTCAGTGAAATGGGATGCAGCCACGACGCTGTTTGGACAGGCGCTGAAGTTGGCGGGGCAATTGCGGCCCGGGGCGGCGCTACAGATGCCAGGGCCGGCGGCTCCGGCTCGGCGAATCAGATCAGCCAGGGCCGCGACAAAGGCGGGGTCGTCGTTCTGCGTTGGCACGCGGAAGTATCCGGGCGCGCCGAGGCGGCTGGCGAGGGTGCGATATTCCATATCGAGTTCAACGAGCGTTTCGGAGTGTTCCGAAACAAATGCGATGGGTATGACGAGCACTGCCACCCGGTCACGCGCGGCCCGTTCGATTTCATGCTCCGTGCTAGGTTCCAGCCATTTCTGGGGGGTTGCGCGGGATTGATAACAGACGATCCAATCGAGTCCGGGGCGACCGAGCTCTTCTGCCAGTGCGGCGGCGGTGCGCTGGATCTGCCATTGGTAGGGATCGCCGCGGCGGACGATGATTTCGGGCAGGCCATGGGCAGAGAACAAGACACGGAGACTGGTGCCGGGGGGCAGGCGGGCTATGGCACGGTCATATTCAGCCGCGATCCGTGCGGCCGTGGCGGCGATGAACGCTGGGTGTTCGGGATAGCAGCAGATCGAAGTTACCGGAGCGGCGAGCCCTACTTTCGATGCGGCGTTGCGCCATGCGGCGAGAGAGCTGCCGGTCGTGGTGGTGGAGTACCTGGGGGTAGAGGGGTAGCAGGACTACCTCGTCGGGGCGCCAGGCTCTTACGGCACGAGCGGTTTCTTCACTGAAGGGGTGCCAGTAGCGCATAGCGATGAAGCATCTGGCTTCGAGCTCGGGCAGTGCGGCTTCGAGAGCGGTCGCCTGTGCCTGGGTAAGTTCGAGCAGAGGGGATTTACCGCCCAGGAGTGCGTAGTTCGCAGTGGCGGGCACGAGCCGACGGTTAGCGAGGAAGCGGGCGAGGAACGGACGGATGAAGAACGGGACCCGCAGGATGGCCGGATCGCGGAACAGGTTAAGTAAGAACGGGCGGATGGCCTCGGGGCGGTCCGGGCCACCGAGGTTGAAGAGGACGATAGCTACACGAAGCCGGGTGATGGGGCTGCGATCTCCCTCTCCCCCACGCTGCGCGGCATCAGGCGGCACGCACAAGCTCCACGAGGCGTGCGACGTGTTCGGGCGGGGTCTCCGGGACCACGCCGTGGCCCAGGTTGAATATGAATTGGCGGTTCTTCATGGCACCGAGGATAGCCGAAGTTTCCGACCGCAGGGGGGATCCGCCAGCGGCCAGGGCCAAGGGGTCGAGATTGCCCTGCAGGGCGATGGAAGGCGGGACCAAGCGGCAGGCGGCGTGTGGATCGGTGCTCGTATCGAGGCCAACGCAGGCGGCGCCAGTGGTGGCCGTGTATTCGCCCAGCATCAGACCGGCCAGACGAGGAAATGCAATGGTTTTGCAAGCCGGGAAGCGAGCGGCGAGAGCAGTGATGACTTGGCGGGTGGGCTGGATCGCGTAGGCCCGGAACAGGTAAGGCGGAAGGATGCCAGCCCAGGAGTTCGAACAGCATGACAGTCTCGGCGCCGGCCTCGATCTGGGCGGCGAGGTAGGTAACGGTTGCTTCGGTGAGGAGGCTTATCAGGCCGGCTAAGAGCGTCGGATTGGTGTAGGCGAGCCGACGGACCTCGGCGAAGTCTTTGGACCCGCCGCCCTCGACCATGTAGCAGGCGACGGTAAAGGGGGCTCCAGCGAAGCCGATCATCGTGGTGGACTGATGGTCCGAACGCAGCGTCTGGGACACGCGGCGGACTGTCTCATAGACCGGAGCCGCGCGCGCAGGCACGCGAGCAGAATCCAGGGCGCGAAGATCTGCGGCGGTGCGTAAGGGCGGCATGACGGGGCCTTCACCTTCCCTGAAGGTGAGGCCGTGACCCAAGGCCCAAGGCACGATGAGGATGTCGCTGAACAGGATGGCCGCGTCGAAACCGAAGCGGCGAACTGGCTGGAGGGTGATCTCGGCGGCCAGTTCGGGCGTGGTTGCGAGCTCGAGGAAGCTCCCGGCCTTGGCCCGGATAGCGCGATACTCAGGCAAGTAACGGCCGGCCTGACGCATAAGCCAGATGGGGGGCGGCCAGACGGACTCGCCGTTGAGGACGCGCAGAAGAGGCTTCGCCATAGCTCCGCTTAGAAGATAAAGAGAAGAAAGAAGAATTGATGTAGTGACTTAAGGGCCTGTGAGTTCTGGGGTACCCGAGGATGTGTCGGGAAACGGGACGGATGTCCACAGCAGGATGTCGCGACAAGGGTTTGATTCGGTGGGCGAATGGGAGGCTGTCAACAGAGGTGGGGAGAATGAAGTTCGATTACGCGCTGTGCCGCGAGCGGGTGGTTTTATGCACGGGTTTATCACGGGAACGTGAGGTGAGGGGATAAGTCGGACGGTTATCCCCAGGACTTGATGTGACCGAGCATGGTGGGGGTAGTTGCGAGGCCGACCTCCAGCCATCGGGCGGTTATCATTTGGCGGCAGCAGAGCTCCTGTTACTGGTGCTGAAATCGGCTATTATCGCGACATGTCGCGTGAGCGGATCAACCTGCACCTTGTGTCGGATGCCACCGGGGAGACGCTGAACGCGATCACGCGAGCGACGACGGCGCAGTTCGAGCATGTGCAGATCGCGTATCATCGCTGGAGCCTGATCCGGACGCGGTTTCAGTTGCATCGGGTGTTGGAGGGGATCGAAGCCGATCCAGGGCCAGTACTTTCGACTGTGGTGGATAAGGCGTTGCGAACGGATCTCGAAACGACGTGTCAGCGGCTGGGGCTTCCGGTGGTGAACGTGCTCGATCCGGTGATGAATTTGCTGCAGGATTACATCGGAGAGCAGGCGGGATCACGGCCGGGGAAACAGTATGTGTTGAACGCCGATTATTTCCGGCGGATCGATGCCATGCACTACGTGCTGGCGCATGACGACGGGCAGGCGCAGGCGGGTCTGCCGGAGGCGGATGTCGTGCTGGTGGGGGTATCGCGCAGTTCCAAGACCCCGACGTGCTTTTATCTCGCCAATCGGGGGATCAAAGCGGCTAATATTCCGCTAGTACCTGGACTGCCGGAGCCAGACGCGCTGCATGGTATCCCAACGCCGGTGATCGGATTGACCCTGGAGCCTCGCGCCTTGATCGAAATCCGGCGGCACCGGTTGCGATTGATCGCGAGCCAGAACAATAGTGCGCTGATACGGCAGAACAACTCGGAATATGTGGATGAGGAGTTGGTGAAGGGGGAGCTCCTGTGGGCGCGGCGGCTATGCAACGCCAATGGCTGGCCGGTGATCGACGTGACGCGACGGTCGATCGAGGAGACGGCGGCTACGGTGCTGCAGTTGATGGAAGCGTGGCACGAACGCCGCCGTAAAGCGGGGGTTGAAGTTCGGGAGCCAGGAATTGGATGACGGACCCTGGCGTGGTCGAGCGCTGAGTGATGGTCCAGGTTCGGGTCCTGGCCGACGACCTGACCGGGGCGCTGGACACGGCCGCACGTTTTCTGCCGCTGACGGGCCCTATGCCGGTGTTCTGGAAGCCGCCGGCGGGCGTGCTTCCGGGGTCGGCGGCAATTGATGCAGGGACGCGCGAACTGAGTGAGGGCGAAGCGGCTGCGACGGTACGCAGGCTTACCCCGCTCTTAGCGGGCGACGTGTCATATGACCGGCCTTTGCCTTCAACCCCTCTCGTCAGCGCCCTCCCGCAAGCGGAGGGCGCGACCACGCTTGCCGCAACGAGTCAGCCTTTTCACCCGTCGATATCATTCAAGAAACTGGACAGCTTGCTGCGTGGCCACCCAGCAGCGGAAACCGCGGCATGCCTGCGCCAGTTCGATCATTGCATCATCGTGCCGGCGTTCCCGTTTCAGCAACGGATCACGAGAAACGGACGGCAGATGGTCCGGGTGGCCGAGGATTGGGAGGATAGCGGGGTAGATCTTGCCGTTAGTCTGGCTGCTGCGGGGTTTGCGCCGCGGTTGCAGCGACCTGGTGAGCGCCCTGTGGCAGGTGTGAGCCTGTGGGACGCAGAGTCGGATTACGATCTGGCAGAGATTGTCGCAGCAGGGCGGCTGCTGGGCGGAGGGGTATTGTGGTGCGGATCGGGCGGGCTGGCAGGGGCGATCGCAGACGGGTTAGTGCCGCCGCCACCGCCGCTGCCTCGGCCGGTACTGGCATTAATCGGGTCGGACCATCCAGCCAGTATCGCTCAGTTGTCGGCGGCATGGGCACATGTGCATAGGCTCGTGCGGGGCGATGCGGACGAGGCGGCGCCCGTGGCGCGGCGGCTAGGCAGAAGCTCGGCTGCGGCGGTGACGGTCAGTCTGCCGCCGGGCGTCGGGCGAGGGGAGGCGGGCCGGCATATCGCGCGCTGTCTCGGGGTTTTGCTGGAGGAACTGGATCCGCCGGGATCGCTGTTCGTTTCGGGAGGGGAGACCCTGCGCACGGTGTGCAACATGCTCGGGGCGGAGTATCTGGAGGTCGATGGGGAGATCGTGCCGGGCGTTCCGACCTCGGTGATACGGGGGGGACGGTGGGACGGGATCAGCGTAATTTCCAAGTCAGGGGCGTTTGGTGACGCGGGACTCCTGCTGCGAGTGTTGAGGGGCCGGAATGGGGCGGATGACGATAGCCGTGACGATGGGTGATGCGACAGGGATCGGGCGGAGATCATTGTAAAGGCGCTGGGTCGGCCTGGCTCCGCGGTTTAAGCCAGGCGAGCGGGGGCTCTCGGTGGTCGGGCACGAAGACTTTAGCGTTTTGAGCGCGAGGTTCTGAGCTGGTTGAAGACGAAGCGGGTTGCAGGGCCGACCATTGCGGCGATGGTAAGCTGGCGGCCGACGTCTTCTAGCGCGCGCTGGCGGACCTTGAGGGCTTCGACCTCGACGCGCGAATCGGAAGACACGGCCGCGGTGAGCAGAAATATTCCGGCGAAGGCAATGTTGACGCCGGCGAGGATGAGAGCGGCGAAGGGGGCGATGAACTGGCGCGAGACGTAGCTCCAAAGTGCGAGCTCCAGGAATGCCAGCGTGCCGAGCAGGAAGGGCAGGGCTACCACCGTCATGACGAGGCGTGAGGTGGTCCGGCGGGCCATGCGGCGGAGACGGAGGGCCTCTGCCTCCCAGGCGATTTTCGCGAGTTCGAGGCTGCGCATTACCGCAGCACACGTCCTGCGAGGTAGCCAACCACTATCGCGATAAGGATGGCGATGAGGGGATATTCGCGTACGGGGCCGGAAATGACCTCGGTCTGGCCCTTCATACTGCCCATTGCGGAGCCGGCGCGGCCGGCGAAATCGTTGAGCGCCGGGTTGACGCGCTCTTTCATGAGCATTTCGACCTGGGAGCGGAGCCTGGCGATTTGCTCGGCTGCGTCCTCGGCACCGGGGATGGATCGACTAGAGAGGGCCATGGGGTTTCACTCCGGCATATGGTTCAGGGTCTTAACTCAGGCCAACGTAGGTGGCGAGGAGAGCCATTTCGAGGCGGCCAAGAACGGTGGTAGCATCGACTTTCGGTGAAAGTTGAGATTTGGGTAGGGAAAGGGCTGAATGGCGAAGCCAGCCGTGACGCTTTCGAGGATGCCGGCGACGGGCGAGTGGGACCGGGATGCCGCGCTGGTGACCGCACGGATTCTGCTGGAGATTCAGGCGGTTAATTTCCGGCCGGAGGAGCCGTACACGTTCACTTCCGGGTGGAAGTCGCCTGTCTATATCGATTGCCGGCGGATTATCTCATTTCCGCGTGCGCGCGCACGGATCTGCGAGTTAGCGGTGGAGAAGATTCTCCGGCACGTGGGGTATGAGGCGATCGATGTGGTCGCTGGCGGGGAGACGGCGGGGATCCCATTTGCGGCGTGGATCGCGGATCGGATGCTCGCGCCAATGGCCTATGTGCGGAAGAAGCCGAAGGGGTTCGGACGCAACGCGCTGATCGAAGGTGATGTGCCGGAGGGCAAGCGAACGTTACTGGTGGAGGATCTGACCACGGACGGGCAGTCCAAGATCCGGTTCTGCCAGGCGCTGCGCGATGCGGGTGCGATCGTGAACCATACGTTCGTGGTGTTCTTTTATGGGGTGTTTCCTGGGTCGTTCGAGACGCTGGCCCGGATGGGCATCGCGCTGCATCATCTGTGCACGTGGTGGGACGTGCTGGAGGTGTGCCACGACCGGCCGTATTTCTCGGAGGCGGCGCTGGCGGAGGTGCGGCGGTTCCTGGAGGATCCGGTGGCCTGGTCGGCGGCCCATGGGGGTCAGTCGTCAGTGGTCAGCGATCAAGCGGCGGAAGGTCTTGGCTGAGCGTAGCGGCGGCTGGTTGTGCTTAAATAACGCGCCCGCCGCGCCTGACGGCATCGATTATAGCCGCGAGCTCGGCCGCCGAGGCACGAAACTGTGGAACAAGAACCCCCTGATCCGAGGATCAGGGGGTAAGTTTAGGCAGCAATATGTGCCCAAATTTGGGGAAGTATATCATGCCCCGCCCGACTACTGCCCTCACCCGGCGGGGTGATGAAGGCAGAGACGATCACCGACGCCACAAGCTTCACACCACAGACGACCGAGTCCGCCCCTCGCGGTAACCACTGCAACTGGAGCCGTAGTCACCGCGAAAGCTCAGAACCGGCCATGTTGGCGCCCCCGAGGGAGGCGTGACTTTCGCAATACTCGCCCGCGGCATTGGTAGTCATGTTCCACCGATCCTAGCCCAGCACCTCAGCCATTACTCTCGTGATACCAGCCATAGCCGTTAGAGGTATTCGCCCACGCGTCGTTCCCCTGGGCTACGGCGGCAGGTGCGACTGACAGCAGCGTCATTATGGCCAACGCTGCCGCCAACGAAATGCGTGCCAAGCCGGCGATCGGAAGGCGGTGTTTTAGATCCATAACAGCTCCTTTCGGCATTTTGCCGATGCATTGACCGGCGGCCGGCCAGATTTATTCTGCCGGTAGCGAGCCTTTTTTGTGTCGCCAGTTCGACCTCCAAGGTTCACGTTGAATGGTATTGAGAACCGCTCGGTGCGTTGCGGACTCCTCGGCTACTATGCGGTAGTGCGACGGCGCGCCCATCACGAGCGGCCGGCATATGCCTAGCGCGGGTGTTGCGAGCAACAATGCGTAGAGCGGGCCATGAATGCTTCCGGCCACGCGGCGCTGCCAGTGCGGCAACACAACATGCACGACTTCTCCAAGGCTCGGACGAAGCGATCATGCGCGAGGTTGTCGACCCTGCTCGCTTTGAGGCAAGACCGGGGGCGTCGAGGGCACCGCTCTAATCCGCAGCAAATGCCTATGGTCGCCTAAGCACGGCGCCGCAACCAAGCGTAACCATCTGATCGTCGCCATGGCTTTCTGACCGTGCCACCGAGCTCAACCCCTTTACTGCAACTCGTGAATGGACCCATGGGCAACCAACTGAATGGACGCACGCGACACCGGCTTTATTCCATGTCTTACGAGCCAGATTATCAACACAAAAAATCCCTCCATGCGAATAAATCGGGCCTGCCGCCGGTCAACGCCTCGGCAAGATGCCGAAGGAGCTATTATGGATACAACATGGGAGAGATCAGTGCGGCCTAAAGGTTCATCGCGCCGCGATGCTTTGGCAGCCTATGAGACAGCCGGCGATCGGCAATCGAAGTATGACGAAACAACTCTCGGTTTCGTCAGGTCATCACTTCCACAGGAAGTGCGTTCGGACATGCCGCATGCCGATAATGGCCGCTTTGGAAGCCTCCGGCAGGCACTTCTGGATCATCCTCTATACACGGAGGTAGTTTCTGTCGCTGATCTCAGGCGGTTTATGGAAGATCACGTTTTTGCGGTCTGGGATTTCATGTCACTGTTGAAGCGGCTGCAACAGGATTTGACATGCACCAGAGTGCCATGGTTTGCCGCGCAAGATGCGCGTGCAGCTCGCTTGATCAATGATATCGTCATCGGCGAGGAGACTGACCTCGACCCCGATGGCTCTTACGCAAGCCATCTCGATCTATATCTCCGGGCGATGCAAGACGTCGGCGCCAGCACTGTCCAATTCGATAGCTTTCGGACGATGGTCCGATCCGGTGCCCCGATCGACGTATCCCTGGCGCGGTGCGGTACCGCACAACACGTTCAACGTTTCGTTACGCATACCATGGCAGTAGCCACTAGAGGGAGGACGGAGGAGGTCGTGGCGGCATTCTTTTACGGCCGTGAAGACATCATCCCGGATATGTTCCGGCGGCTTCTCGAGACGCTCTATGACACGCAACATGCCAACAAGAATCTACGCTACTTTATCTACTACATTGACCGTCACATAGAGCTCGATGGTGACAGCCATGGCCCCAAAGGGCGAGAGTTACTTGAGACCCTGGTGGCAAACTCACCGGATAAGGCCGAGCGAGCCATGCGTGCCGCGTGCAGTAGCATCGAGGCCAGGATTGGGTTATGGGACGGAACGTTGAGCACGCTCCGCGATGGTCATAAATCAGCTGTTTGAACTTAGGCCTGCGTTCGGCTTCGCCTGCAAGCGGAGGAAGGACCTGATGTTCAGTACTTCCTCCGCTAACATCAGGGAGGGCGATCGGTATTTACCTGAGTCAATTGGGAGCAAGAGTAGGTTGAGGCTGATTGGATGTGGCCAGAGCATCAGCGCACTTGCCCTGCCGGTGCGAGGATGGCCGGCTCAAGGCCGGCCATGACGGGTTCTTTCGGGGGGCACGTTTCCTGTCAGATAGACGCGGTCTGAGCAGCTTAGCGCGGCGACCATATTCTGTTCGACAATGAGAATGGTGCGACGCTGCTCCGCCAGTTTGCGGCTGACCCGCACCAAATCGCGCACGATCAGCGTGCCAGCCCTCGAACGGCTCGTCGAGCAAAGATCACCTGCGCGTCGCGGATCAGCGCCCGCGCGATCGCCAGCATCTACCTCGTCGCCCGAAAAGCTGCTTGCCGGCGGAACGCCGCCGCTCCTTCAGGACCGGGAAGAATTCGTGCACGCGGTCAAGCGACAATGCCTTCGGCGCTGTCACCGCCGCCAGCTTTAGATTCTCTCGGGGTGAGCTGCCTGAAGATCGCGCGCTCCTCCGGCACAATAGGCGCCGACCATGAACAGCGCGCTGTCCGAGGGCGAGGCCGTTGAAGGCCTGCGATATCAGCAGCGACGCGGTTGGCACGTCAGCCGGTCGGTCACGTGTAGCTGCCGAGATGGCAGCCGAGCATGTCGGGCGGCGAGATCACCCGCTCGCCCGGCACGACCGCGACCACGTCGTAGAAATCCTCGGGGTTCTTCATCGCCGATGCCGCCTTGCCGATCACTACTGGTACCGGCCGCACCCCCTGGTGATCCTCGGCCCGGAACCACATCTTGCCGAGCGCGCAGTCGAATGGCTGCTGCTGCGACTGCTCAAGCGTCTTGATGACATCGGGGGGATAGAAGCCGCCGGCTCGCTCCACGGCCGCTGCCCAGACCAGCGTCTGCGAATAGCCGACATGTGCGCCGAACCCCGGGCGGTACTTGTTCTTCGCGAGGAACGCTTCGACGAACGCCTTCGCCAGCGGATAGCGCTCTGCCAGCGTCCACCAGAACTCGATCGTACCGTATACGCCCTGCGTCAAACCCGCGCCCAGCTCTTTGGCCTGGAACGACGAGAGGACCGGCACAACCAGTTTCGACTTGCTCAGCACGCCGAACTGCTGCGCCTGCTTGATCGAGGAGACCGCGTCTGCGCCAAAGGTGATGTTGACGAAGACGTCCGCCCCGCTGTTGGCGATATTCAGCAACGCCGAGCTGAAGTCCGTCGTCCCCAGAGGCACGACCTGCTTGCTCGCGACCGTCCAGCCGTCCTTGCCAGCGAGATCGGTGAAACTGCCGAACACCGAATGGCCGTACGTGTAGTCCGGTACCAGATAGGCGGCCTTTTTTCCCTGGCCCAGCTCCTTGATCAGCACCGGGGCCAGCGCCTCGCACACCATGTAGGCTGACTGCTGGGAGCGGAAGCCGTATCGCTGACAGCTCTTGCCGGTGGTGTCGTTTGAAGCGCTCACCCCGACCATGTTGAGCACTTTCTCGCGCTGCGCGAGTTGCTGCAGCGCAACCGCCACCGCGCTGCTCACCGAGCCGGTGATCATGATCGCCTTGTCACGCTGGATGAACTGCGTCTGCGCCTGCACGGCAACGTTCGGCTTGGATTGCGAATCGGCGACCCGGTAGCGGATCTGCTTACCGAGCACGCCCTTGCCCTTCACACCCCAGGCCTTGGCGGTTTCGCTCCCGGCGTTGATCTCGCCGATTGCCAACTCGTAGCCGAGTTGCTCATCCTTGCCGTCGGCCGAATAAGGACCGGTCAGCGGCACGGTGATGCCGACCATTACGGAATCACCATGAACGCCCTCCGGCCACGTGCCGAGCGGCGTCTGGCTTTCGGCGGCTAGCGTGCGCGGGGCCAAATCCATCAGCCCGCCCGCGGCGGCGATCCCGAGTTGCAGAATCCTGCGGCGCCAGAGCGCCGAGTCAGTGAGCCATTCCATGAAGTCCTCCCGTCGCGGCGATCTACTGCATCGCAACAGCGGCACAGGCCTTGGTATGCCGTTCTATGGCCTCACATAACACACGAGTTGCCGCCGCGAACCTGTTTAGAGATTCTATGCGGGTGGATGGCAGCCGGGGATGATCCGAGGTTGCTATTCCTTCCGATGGAGATTGACCGATGCATGGCACCGCCCGCGTCCTGCACCCGACGACCACCGCACAAGAGTACGATATCTCGTTGTTTGTGGCTCTGGAATTGAGCCGGTCAAGCTGGTTGCTTGCCGTCAGCGTCCCGCACAGCGACAAGATCAGCAAGTACCGAATTGACGCCGGCGACAGCACGGCGTTGTTGAACCTCTTGTCGCGTCTGAGAGCGGAAGCTGAACGGCGGTGTGGAGGACCGGCGAAGATCATCTCGATCTACGAGGCTGGGCTTGATGGCTTCTGGGTGCACCGCCTACTGGGAGCCAGTGGCGTGGAAAGCCACGTTGTTGATGCCGCATCCATCGCGGTGGACCGGCGCAGCCGACGGGTCAAGACCGACCGGGTCGATGCCGAGAAGCTACTGCGCTCGCTGATGAGTTGGGCGCGCGGAGAACGGCAAGTTTGTTCGATGGTGCGACCACCAAGCCGGGCAGAGGAGGATGAGCGGCGGCTGACACGCGAACGCGGAACGCTGGTTACGGAACGGGTCCGACACGTAAACCGGATCAAAGGGCTGCTGGCCACGCAGGGCGTGTTCGACTTCGAACCGATGCGCAAGGACCGCCGCGATCACCTCGAGGAACTCCGTTGTTGGAGTGGCCAACCGTTGCCGCCGCGGTTGAAAACGGAGCTCATTCGGGAGATCGAGCGCCTGGAATTGGTGATCACGCAGCTCCGAGAGATCGAGGCCGAGCGAGACCTAGCTCTGCAGCCGACGCGATCAGCAGCTGAGAAACTTCTGCAAGACCCGAAGGTAAAGCCCACGCCAGTTGCATCGTACGGCAGCCAACTATTGCGCCTTCGCGGTATTGGACCGGAATTCGCTTCCGTGCTGTCGTTGGAAGCGTTCTATCGTGATTTCCGCAATCGAAGGGAGTTGGCGGCGTACTCGGGTTTGACGCCAAGCCCCTGGAAGAGCGGCGGGATAGACGTCGAGCAAGGCATCTCAAAAGCGGGCAATGCTCGCTTGCGCAAAACCATGATCCAACTAGCATGGCTGTGGCTGCGACACCAACCTGGCAGCGCGCTGAGCCGATGGTTCTACGAGCGTGTTGGTGACAAGCGCGGCAAAATGCGTCGCATCGCTGTCGTCGCACTGGCGCGCAAATTGCTCGTGGCGCTCTGGCGTTACGTGACTGAAGGCGTAGTACCGCTGGGTGCCGATCTCAAGGTATTGGAGGCCCGAGGCCAATAGTTAAATCAACCCAATCCGCGGGTCGGTCCCAAGGTCGGCCTGCCGGATCCAGGCAGGTGGCGATCGTGGACAGACGTGGCTGCAACAGGCCGTCTCAAAGAGATGGATCCCACCTTCCTGAGCCCAGTCTCCTCAAAGAATGAGGGATCGTGGTGCGGGCCCTGGTGCCCGACCGAATGTGAGTGGATGCGGTGATCGTGTGCAGAGTTTGTCCGAGAACACAAAACCGCCCCTTCCCGGCGGGCCTCCAGCCGCGTCGGGATCACCAGTTCAGCTCTCTACTGCATGCCTCGGTAAACGCCCGCGCGTCGTATGGCTGCAGTGCTACCCTGCGGCATCTGTCGCCGTTGCAGGCGTGGAGCGGTTTTCTGAGGTCCCCGATCACATCTATTGTATTACGGCAGATGGGATTGGCGGCTCGGAAGTAATTTGCGGCCGTAGCACGACGCCCTGTCGCAGCAGACTGGCTTGCAAGTCCGGAAGCGGCACCGAGCGCGGTGCTACATTGCACTCCGCCGCCAAGCCCGCCGCGGTCCCAGCCGCCTGGCCGGTCATCCAACATTGCGGGATTTCGCGCATGAACGAATGGGCCGAGGGATCGCAGGAGATATGGCGTCCGGCCACCAGCAAGCCATCCAAACTGCGCGGCACGAGGCAGCCATACGGTACAGACACGACAGGCAGCCTTGGTGACAAAGACGGGGAGATGCCGATTTCATCAGCGCTCGGCTCGGGATCTTCGAATTGATATCGGCTAATACGGCCGACGCCGACCATCCGCCGTGTATGTCGCACGCCTAGTTGCGGCGCTGAAAGCATCGCATAGGCCTGCTCGAATCCGGGCGCGTCGCGCGATAAAACGCAAGGTGCTGTATCATGAGCCGATGCGAGCGGATTTCGACCTCGGTCTGGTCCTCCACATTCACGGCCGAATAACCGGCCAGCCGTGGCCCCAGGAACAGTGCTATATCGTTTCGCCAGGAGACGAACGGCCGCTCGAACAGTCCACCGCAGGCATCGCGTCCGCGCTTCATGAAATCGGTAAAAGCTGCCGGCTCGCCGGTTTTGAATGCGATCCAACGCTCCATGTCGATCCCGGCAAACAGCCAGACGGTGTTCATACAGTGATGGATGTCGCGTTCGTCGATGTCGGTTTCCTCTCCCTCACCGGCACGATGGAACACATCGCCATCGCCGGTGCAGTCCACCGTCACCCGTGCGCGAATGGCCTGCCTGCCTTCCTTACTTTCGAAAATAACGCCGGCGATGCGGCCGTCTTCCATGATCGGCACCGACATCCAAGCGTGCAGCAGCAACTGCACGCCATGCGCCAGCAGCATCTCCTGACTGACGTACTTGAGCTCTACACCTTCAGGCTCTTTATGCTCTCCCTCGGACGAAGCCGGGCACTCGAATCATGATGATCGCGTCGCGCGGCTTGGGCAAGTTGGTCGAGCGATAGTGGGATCATACGAGACGAACCGTTTATCGCTCGGCTCGTCAGACCGTAGCAAAGGAGGCGATGACCAACCCGAGGAGAACGTCGGGCGCCATCACCAGGGCTGCCTGAAGACCGGAGACCTCGAGCGACAGGCGGATCGCGTACCGCTCGAGCCAGAGTGCCCACCCCTGCGCTACGAGCAGGCAGGTTTCGGAGAACAGGGCGGGCGCGTGCGCAGCACCAGGCACTGCCGCGAGGAGGAGCAGGATGTACTGCACGACGTTGACCCAGTTCCAGACAGCGATGAAACGAGGCCAGCGATGTTGTAGTCCTAATCTACTCAGGAGTGCGTGGGAGATAACGGCATAGCCTGTCCAGCTTACGAGATAGATGAGGGCCTCTAGAGCCGCCGCGTGGCCAACCGCAACAGGCCAGCGGTCCTGCTGCCAGGACAGCACAACCGTGGCTGCATAGATCGGCAAGGCAACCGCGGCAGCCCAAAAACTGCGCGCGGCCGAGCGCATATCACTGCCAAACCGCTCAACTCCGTCGGGCTGGCCCGCGGCCAGGCGCAGTGCGCCGGTGAGTGAAGGCCAGTCTAGCAGGGCGCTCATCGCAACGCGGGTGAGAGGCGTCCTGTGCCGGCGAACTCCGGCAGGAACACCAGCACAACCGTGGCAAGATTGACGAGCACGACCAGCAATGCCGCGCGAAGGGTTGAAATTGCGAGTCCATGGCGGGCAATGAACCAGTGCAACCATAACCCGTAGGCAACAAGGAAGCCGATCACCACTGTGCCGGCGGCGCGGGCGGAAGCGATTGTCTGGACCAAGGGAAAGATCACGGCAAGCAGAACGATCGCCAGCACCGGCACGATCCACTGGCACCAGTTCAGGGCGGTGGCATAGCGGAGCCAATGGTCCTGCCGATGCCACCAGCGGGCAGGCTCGTAGGACAGGACGGGCGGGGCGAGCAGAGCCACAAGAGCGGTGAGGAAGCCGGAGGCAGCGGCTTGCGGCTGGCCGCCCGCGAGCACCAGCAGTGCTCCGACAAGCGGAAAGGCGATCAGCGGGGCGAGGCTTGCCAGGAAATCCTGCGTATGGTCGCCGAACTGGTCCAGGCCGTCGCGCCGACCTCGTGCGATGAGGGCAATTCCGCGAAGAATATTGCCGGCGCGAGGGGTGGGGCGGGTGCCGCCACTCATTGCAGCAGCGCCTTCAGAATCGAAGCATAGACGTGAGCCAGTTGGCGCAGCTCGGCCACGGGAACATGCTCGTCGGCCTGATGCATGGAGATGCCGACCAGACCAAATTCGGCGACCGGGCAGAACCGGGCGATGAAGCGCGCGTCAGATGTGCCACCGCCCGTATCGAGGCGGGGTTCTGTTCCGGTCGTTGTGGCGATCGCCTGGCGCAGGCGCTCGACCATGCCGGCTGGTTGAGTGAGAAAGCTTTCGCCGCTGATGGAGACCTCCAGATCGAAGCGGCGGATATATTGGGCCAGGGCCGCACGCAGCCATGCCTCCAGAGAGGCGCCGGTGTGGCGGTCATTGAAGCGGATGTTAAGAGCGGCGTGAGCGGTGGCTGGGATCACGTTCGTGGCCGAGTTGCCGACATCGATGCTGGTGAGCTGGAGTGAGCTAGGCTGAAACCACTGGGTGCCCGCGTCGAGCGGGGCAGCAGTGACGGCGGCGAGGGCGCGCACCAAGGGATGTAGCGGGTTGTCGGCGCGCTGCGGATAAGCGACGTGGCCCTGGATTCCGTGAGCGGTGATGCGGGCGTTCAGGCTGCCGCGGCGGCCGATTTTGATGGTGTCACCGAGGCGCTCGACGCAGGTGGGTTCGCCGACCAGGCAGAAATCGGGGATGTGGCCGTTGGGTGCCATCCAGTCGAGAACGCGGATGGTGCCGTCGGTAGCGGGGCCTTCCTCGTCTCCCGTGATAAGGAGCGAGATCGATCCTGCGGCGTTCGGAATTTGGGCGACGGCGGCGACGAAAGCGGCGATGGCGCCCTTCATGTCGCAGGCGCCGCGGCCGTAGAGCGTGTCGAGGTCTATGGCGGCGGAGAAGGGGTCGTGGCGCCAGGTGGAGGCGCCGGGAGGAACCACATCGGTATGGCCGGCGAAGCAGATATGCGGACTGGCGTTGCCGCGGCGCGCGAAGAAGTTGTCAGTCTGATTGAAGCGGAGAGGGGTGACGGTGAAGCCGAGGCGTTCCAGGACACTTTCCAGGATCCCTTGGGCGCCGTGGTCGTCCGGCGTGACGGAGGGGCAGCGGATCAGAGCCTGGGCGAGGGGGAGTGGGTCACCCTCACTTGGCGTACCCTCACCCGGGGCTTCGCGCCGGCCTCTCCCGCAAGCGGGAGAGGCGTACGGGGGCCGAGAGCGAACGTTCATCAGTCGCGCAGAAGTTCGTTGATAGAGGTTTTGCCGCGGGTCTGGGCGTCTACCCGCTTGACGATGACGGCGCAATAGAGGCTGGGGCCAGGCGAGCTGTCAGGTGCGGGTCGGCCTGGGAGGCAGCCAGGCACGACGACTGAAAAGGCAGGCACGCGGCCCAGGTAAGTTTCGCCGCTGGCGCGGTCGATGATTTTGGTAGAGGCGCCAAGGTAAACACCCATCGAGAGCACTGAACCGCGTTCGACAATGACGCCTTCGGCGACCTCGGAGCGGGCGCCGATGAAACAATCATCCTCGATGATGACGGGATTGGCCTGGAGGGGTTCGAGCACGCCGCCGATGCCGACGCCGCCGGAGAGGTGGCAGTTGCGGCCAATCTGAGCACAACTGCCGACGGTGGTCCAGGTATCGACCATGGTGTTGCGGTCCACGTAGGCGCCGGCATTGACGAAGCTGGGCATAAGGACGACGCCCGGGGCGATGTAGGAAGAGCGGCGGACGACAGCACCGGGGACAGCCCGGAAACCGGCCTCGCGGAAGCGGTTCTCGCCCCAGCCGGTGAACTTCAGCGGCACTTTGTCGAAAGCCGACGCGCCGGCGGGGCCCTGCATCGGAGTCGAATCTGTTACCCGGAAGGAGAGCAGGACAGCTTTTTTCAGCCATTGGTTGACGCGCCAGCCGGTGGAGTGCCGCTCGGCGACGCGGGCCTGGCCGGAATCGAGGAGGTCGAGGGCGGCCTCGATGTGGTCGCGGTCCAGGCCGCGCGTTTGGGAGGAAAGCGCGTCCCGCCGATCCCAGAGTTCGTCGATGGATTGTTCGAGATCGGTGACCGGCATGGCGGACGTTCCCTCAGGGGCGTGATGCCCGTAACCGGTCGGTGCGGGTTGGGCAAGGCGGTCTTAGGGCGCGCGCGATCGCCGAAGGGAGCGTCCTAATGGTCGCGGTTTTCCAGTTGGTCGAGGCGTCCGAGGATTATGTTGATCTGGCGCTTCAGAGCGCCGATTTGCTCTGCGAGTGTGGCTGTCTCTCGCCTGACTTCGTCGCGGGCGTCACGCGCCATGCGCTCGGCTCGCTCAACGGTGCCCCATGTCGTCAGGTCGCCTTCACGGGCAGCGGTGAGCGCATCCTGCAGGCGGTCGATTCGCGCCATGACCTGTGCGCGCAAGGATGCGAGGTCATCTTTGGTTGCCATGTGCGCGCGCAAGGATGCGAGGTCATCCTTAGTGGCCATCTGGTCTTGGATCGCGACCAGCGTGCGCCTGATAGTCTCGAGGGGATCGTTGCTCATTCCTGCCAATATGGCCTCCCCTGAGGGTCCTCGCCATAGGCATAAACCCAGCCCGTTGGCTGGCGCGACGATCATCCTCCCACTGCACGGGCCGACTTTTCCGCCATGCGACGCCTGCGGGAGTATGAAGGGAGCGGAAACCAATTGTTCACGATTTGTGCGCTACACCATCCGGCGTATCGGAGAACGGCACGGGTGTGAGGCATGAGACCGCTTGTCAGTTCCTTGGGGTCATCTCGGGCCCCTGGCTCTGAGTTAGATAGGATGTTAGCCGCCGCACGGCGTGCCGAGGTCCTGCAGGATATGCTGCGGCGCATCCGGCAAGAGACCTCAGTGGGGCGTGGGCTCCAGGTCGCGCTCCGTGCGCTGATTGGCGCAATGGCTGCCGAGGGTGCGGCGTTGATCGACGAGTTGGACAATCCGATGCAAACAGGGTTGGAATCCGCCGCCGTCAAAGAAGCGCTGAATGCGTTGGCGCAGCGGGATATCATCGGCGACAGTGCGGAGGATCATGCGGCAGACGGGCACGCCGTGCTGTTGTGGCGGGTGCCGACACGGCTCGGGGGGGCAGCTGGGCTGGCGGTGTGGCGGCGCAAGCCATCCGTCTGGCAGGAAAGCGAACGACAACTGGTCGAATCCGCGGGGGCTATTCTCGCTTTGATCCTGGAACATCAGGCAGTTGAGCGGGAGCTGGCGCGTCAGAGCCGGACCGATCCGCTGACCGGGCTTTTGAATCGCCGCGGATTCTTGGAAGAGCTGCCCCGGCATATCGACCGGTTGGAACGCGAGCAATCGAGTGGAACGCTGGTCCTTGTGGATCTGGATGGACTGCGGGCGGTGAACGAACGGTTGGGTTTGCCGACGGGCGACCGCGTGCTGGTGGCGCTTGGGAAGATTTTGCGGGCGGCAATCCGGCCGACGGACCTGATAGCGCGGTTGGGAGGCGACGACTTTGCACTCTGGCTGAATGGCGCGGATCACATGACCGCCGCGGAACGGGCCGAGGAGTGGCGGAAAGCGGTGCCGGGGCGGCTGGCGGATGTGATCGGGGCCGCGATTCCGCGGCTGACATTGTCGATTGGTATTGCGGCACGCCCGGCCGGCAGTGATGCTGCTCCCGAGGATGTGATGCGGCAGGCGGAACTGGCCCTGGCTGAGGTGAAGCGCGAAGCGCGTGGAAACTGGCGCGTGGCGCGTGCGGATACGGTTTGAGGAGAGAACGGGGGCCTGCGAAAAAAGTGTGCGTCTTTGCCGTCCTTTAACTGTGCTGTGGTCTCATCCCGGCGGACAGCTAGGAGGACATGCATGAGTTGTCTCATTAACCGGAACGTTGTCGCGGGTACCGGCCGCACGAGCATGAGGCTGGAGCCTGAATTATGGGATGCGCTGCTGGAAATCTGTCAGCGTGAAGAAAAGGACCTGCACAGCGTCATTAAAGGAGTGGATGCAATGCGCCATGCAGGTGGACGCACCAGTGCGGTGCGCGTGTTCCTGCTACAGTATTTTCGGGTGGCGGCGACCGAGGCCGGCCATTCGGCGGCCGGCCACGGGCCTCATGTTAAGAAAGCGGCGTAGGTGCGCCTGTCAGGTACCGATGCCGCCGACAGCGAGGTATTTGATTTCGAGGTATTCCTCGATCCCGTACTTTGAACCTTCCCGTCCGAGGCCGGAGGCTTTCATGCCGCCAAAAGGTGCCTCGGCGGTGGATATAATCCCCTCGTTGATGCCAATGAGACCGTATTCCAGGGCCTCAGCGACCCGGAAAATCCGGCCGACGTCGCGGGCGTAAAAATACGCTGCCAGGCCGAACTCGGTATCGTTGGCAAGCTTGATCGCTTCCTCCTCGGTTTTGAAACGGAACAGGGGGGCGACGGGGCCAAAGGTTTCCTCGCGGAAGATCAGCGCATCGTGGGGTACGTTGGCGAGAAGGGTGGGTTCGAAGAAGTTGCCGCCGAGACGATGGCGATGGCCGCCGGTAAGGACGGTGGCCCCGCGGTTTGTGGCGTCGGCGATGTGTTCCTCGACCTTGGTTACCGCGTCGGGGTTGATCAGCGGTCCCTGGGCAACGCCGGGTTCCATGCCGTTGCCGACCTTCATCTGCTCGATGGCGGTTTTGAATTTCTGGGCGAAGGCGTCATAGACGCCCTCCTGGACTAGGATGCGGTTGGCGCAGACACAGGTCTGGCCGGTATTGCGGTATTTGCTGCCCATGGCGCCGACGACCGCGGCATCGAGCTCGGCATCGTCGAACACGATGAAAGGCGCGTTGCCGCCGAGCTCCATGCTGGTCTTCTTGATGGTTGGGGCGCACTGGGCGAGTAGCTTGGCGCCGACCGCGGTCGAGCCGGTGAAGGAGAGTTTGCGGACCAGCGGGTTGGAGGTGAGCTCCACGCCGGTCTCGCCGGAGGGGCCGGTGATGATGTTGCAGACTCCAGGGGGCATGCCGGCGCGCTCGGCGAGCACGGCGATTGCGAGGGCGGAAAACGGGGTTTGCGAGGCGGGGCGGATGACGCCGGTGCAGCCGGCCGCCCAGCCCGGGCCCGCCTTGCGGGTGATCATGGCGGCGGGGAAGTTCCAGGGAGTAATGGCCGCGAACACGCCGATTGGCTCCTTGAGCACGAGGATGCGGCGGTCCTTGGCGTTCTGCGGTATGGTATCGCCGTAAACGCGGCGGCCTTCCTCGGCGAACCATTCGATGAAGCTGGCTGCGTATGCGACCTCGCCCTTGCTTTCGCTGAGCGGCTTGCCTTGTTCGGCGGTCATGATGACGCCGAGGTCATCGGTGTTGGCGAGCATCAGATCGGAGAGTTTGCGGAGGATCGTGAAGCGTTCCTTGGCCAGCATGGTGCGCCAGGCGGGATAGGCGCGGTCGGCGGCCTCGATGGCGCGGCGGGTTTCGGCGGCGCCCATGGCGGGGACTTCGCCGACGACTTCTCCGGTCGCAGGATTGTTGATGACGATGGTGCGGCCGCTGTCGGATTCGACCCATTTGCCGTCGATGTAGTTGGCTTGGCGGAGCAGGGTGGGGTCCTTGAGCGGCAACGGCGATGCCGGGTTCAGCATGCGGGTTCCTCCAAATCAGTTGTCTGTGGTCAGTCGTCAGTGATCAGGCGAGGATGCCGAGTTCAGTGCGACGGCCTTAACCACAGATAGGTCGGGGCAGAAGGGATGTCAGTGGAGGGGGATTCGAGATGGAGGTGAGGCAGTTGGGCAGAACGGGTCCGCTTGTGTCGGCGATGGGCCTCGGCTGCATGGGAATGTCGGGCATGTACGGTCCGGCGGACCGGGCGGAGAGTATCGCCACCATTCATGCGGCGCTGGATGAGGGGATTACGTTACTGGATACCGGGGATTTTTACGGGCAGGGGCACAACGAGCTGCTGATTGCGGAGGCGCTGCGGGGCGTTCCGCGGGAACGGTATCAACTCAGTGTCAAGTTCGGGGCGATGCGCGATCCGGCCGGGGGGTGGGTTGGGTATGACGCGCGGCCGGCGGCGGTGACGAACTTCCTGGCGTACTCGCTGCAGCGGCTGGGGGTGGAGGTGATCGATATTTACCGTCCGGCTCGGGTGGATCCGGCGGTACCGATTGAGGAGACGATCGGGGCCATTGCGGATGCGGTGAAGGCTGGGTGGGTTCGGCGCATCGGGTTGTCCGAGGTCGGGTCGGAGACGATCCGGCGGGCGGCTGCGGTGCATCCGGTTTGCGATCTGCAGATCGAGTACCCGCTTATCTCACGGGGAATTGAGGATGGGGTCCTGGGAACGTGCCGGGACCTGGGAGTTGGCATTACGGCGTACGGAGTGTTGAGCCGCGGGCTGATTAGCGGGCACTGGAGGCCCGAGGGTGCGCAGGCTGGCGACTGGCGGACGCATGGTCCGCGGTTCCAGCCGGGGAACGTCGAGCGCAATCTTGTGCTGGTGGAGGCGTTGCGACGGATTGCCGAAGCGAACGGCGCGACGGTAGCGCAGATCGCGATCGCCTGGGTGCTGTCGCGGGGCGAGGATGTCGTGCCGTTGGTGGGTGCGCGGCGGCGGGACCGGCTGGCGGAGGCGGTCGGCGCATTGGACGTGCGGCTGACGGCGGAGGATCTGGCAGCGATCGAACGTGCCGTGCCGAAGGGCGCTGTGGCCGGGGAGCGTTACCCGGCCGAGCACATGGCGCATCTGGACAGCGAACGGGGATGACAGAGCAGGAGGTCCGGCAGTCGGTGGTGGAGGCGTGCCGGAGCCTGAATGCACTCGGGGTCAATCAGGGGACGTCGGGGAATGTCAGCGTCCGGTTCGCGGACCGGATGCTGATTTCGCCCTCGGCGATTCCGTATGAGGAGATGCGGCCGGAGCAGGTAGCGGTGATGCGGCTGGAGGGGGATGGGGAGTGGGAGGGGCCGTGCCGTCCGTCCACGGAATGGCGGTTTCATCGGGATGTTCTGCGCGAGCGGGCGGAAGTCGGGGCGTGGTTCACGCGCATCCTCCGTTCTGCACGGCGTTGGCGATGGCGCGGCGAGAGATACCGCCGTGTCATTGCTTGGTGGGGGTGTTCGGGGGCTCGGACGTGCGGTGCGCGGATTATGCGACGTTCGGGACGCAGGCGCTTTCGGAGGCGGCGTTGCGCGCGCTGAAGGGGCGGAGCGCGTGTTTATTGGCTAACCATGGGGCGATTGTTTGTGGGCCGACTCTGCGACGTGCGCTGTGGCTAATGGTGGAGTTGGAAGCGGTGGCGCGGCAGTACTGCGGGAGCCTGGCGATTGGCGGGCCGGTGTTGCTGAGCAAGGCGGAGATGGCGGAAGCGCGGGCCCGGCTGGCGGGGTATGGGGTGGAGGGGTAGGGGTGCTTGGGTGCCGCTGGATGTAAGTTTTCACCACGGAGACGCGGAGGCGCGGAGTGAAGTTTCGGGCGGATGGGGAAGGCGCCATGCTCAGGGAGCCGGCGAAAAGCTGCCATGTCGTGGTGAGCATTCCGAGATTGACAGCATGATCCTAATTGCTTGCCTTCATCCGCGTGGATGCCGAACCCTAATAGCGGATACCCTTATCACCTCCCCGAAACCGCCACGCGATGGATTGGTGTTCCCGACAAGAATATATGTTCCACCGCATGCCGTTCAAAACACGCAGTTCCGACCGACGGCCCTTCGGCGAAAAGTAATCGAAATCAGCCCGAACCTCGTTGCGCTCTGGGCCGGGAGCTCAGAGGAGGTGCGCCGTTTCGCCGATCGGGTTGCGGCATGCTTTGCGGGAAGAGACGTCGGAGAAGATGACCTGGAGAGATTCCTGAGTGACGACTACAGTGAGCACATTCCAAATTTTCACGCAATCATTGCACCGGCTGATCAGGATTGGCTATACAGCCTCGGAGATGTAGACTCATCTTTTTCCAGTTTCGCCGGACACTATTTTGTTGCCGGTACCGGCAAGCAACTCTTCAGGGACATGGTAGATCGCGCAACGCCGCGTGAGGATAGCAATCCCCTAGCCGACATAGATGCCCTGCGGATCGCAAACGACCTCATGATGCAGGAAATAGTGACCGGTGGGCCGACGCAGGATGCGTTCGGAGGGGCTTACGAGATGTTGTATCATGGGCCCACTGGTTTTGAGCGCGTCAATGACGTCCTCCACTGCTTCACCCTTGCAAGGGTTTACGTGGACCGAATTGACATTATCCATTATCCTCACGTCACGCGCCAGTGGTACGAACATAATCAGCTTTGCATTGCTTCGCTCTCTACGCCGGAGGCCCACGAGCAGGGCATTGAGTTTATGATGTTTGGGATTCCGAGTATCATAGAGCCGGGACATACGCGGGCCGAGCGGCCATTGGAAAGTCTCGCAGAGCGTCCAGCATATATGTGTATTCATCACCTTTTTGACATTGGCGGTCAGTTGTTTCCTTCAGTTATGACAATGCGAGGCGAAGCCGTAGACCAGATGTTTAAGATGTCACTGAGGAACGGAATGCAGACATTCGAACATACGTATGCTTATACGGAGGAGCTCCATAAGCAGGCGGCACAGTTGGTCCAGAGAGGGACGTCGGGCTGATTTCGCCCTCGTCGATTGCGTACGAGGAGATGCGCCCGGACCAGATTGCGATCATCCGGCGGGAGGGCGAGCGGCGAGTGGGAGGAGCCGTGCGACCATTACCAAGCCAGGGAGTGATACCGGCGAGCCTTGCAATAGGGGTTGCATTCGCCACATACGTCTGCTATGGCCTAAACTCATTTACGTATTAGGAAAATTTATGCGCAGAAAGTTTTCTGCACTTCTTTCGTTGGTCTTGATCTTGGGGGTTGTGGGCTGCGCAACGCGGACCACCACGCCAGACGTAACAGAGCGGTGCGCGTGCCGCCATTGCCGGTTACCATCGTACCGCGGACAAGTATCAACAGGCGCAAAGCGAGTTGGAGTCAGGCCTTTTGGCTTATCAAGTCTCATCAGACTGCGAAGGTTCCGATTTCCTTAGAGTAAAGGCCGCTGCTGTGGTCCTTGAGGAAGACCCTGAGGCATATGACCTGGATTCCCTGGCGCTTTCCCGCCAGAGTCACCAAGCGGCTGGCGAAGGTTTGAATAGACTGGGGGATGAGGCTCTGGCCAAGAAATGCAAGCAGACCGCCCGAGGTGTGTTTCTTGACGTAATAGACACTTTCACTGGAGATGCCTACGCAGCTTTACGCCAACGCGCTCAAATCGGTGTTGATGATGTAAGGGCCGCTCCGGACTTGCCGAACTCAGGCCGCTCCCCTCGGCCCTCATTAAAGTCTTCATGAGGGTGCAAACGGGCCGGGCCTGTCGGCCTGGATCCTCGCTTAGGACGGCGGCCGGATAATCGCTTCCCGTGGATCGAAATTCACGCACCAATCGTCGCGGATAGTCTCCGGATCGAAATTCCCAAGGAGCTCGGGAGGATAGGGATAGAGCCAGTTTGCTACTCCCTCATTCGAATCGAGGGCCTCGTAACTAAAGATGCGTCGAAGACGGTTTTCTCTAGGGAAAGCCAATAACGAAGGCACATCAATATGGTGTCGGTGATACGGAACGCCCAATGTGTCGAGTAGAGAAGCAAGAGCAGCTCGCGGCCCGGATGCGCATAGTGCCTTGACTTTATGTGAATACCTTTCAGCAACAGCCGGGCGAAATCGTATGAGTGATAGTGAGGGCGTGGCGTCCTCCTTCGGCAAGGCTTCGGAGGGGCCAACGGCTCCGAGGCGATCGCGTCGATCCAACTCTTGTGTAGCCAGAGCACCTAGCACGCGGGTGACAGCTTGTGGCCGCGCAGGGTGTAAGGTTGGCAGGCGAGGCGCACCTTATTAGTCGGTGCAATCGGAATGACAGCGCGCAGGAAATGGTCGATGTGCGCCGGCAGACCGGGCCGGCGCAATCCGCAATCGACTCCGCAACTTTCTCGGTCGCGGCAAACCTACGCTAACCGATCAGACGATCCAGCGTAATTGGAAACTGGCGAATCCGCACTCCCGTTGCGTGCCAGACCGCATTGACGACAGCACCAGCGGTTCCAGTGATTGCGATCTCACCAACTCCCTTGATCCCCAACGCATTCACGTGCGGATCGCGCTCCTCCACCAGGATCGCTTCCACGGACGGCACGTCTGCATTCACGGGCACGAGATACTCGGCCAAATTGGCATTCATCGGACGACCCGAGCGTGCATCCACCACCGCTCGTTCGTGCAATGCGAAGGACACGCCCCAGATCATGCCGCCATAGTACTGACTACGCACCAGACGCGGGTTGATGATCGTGCCAGCGGCAAATGCGCCCACCAGCCTGGTGACACGAACCTGCCCGAAATCCGGATCGACTTTCACCTCTGCGAATACTGCTCCATGTGCGTGCATCGCGTAAGTGGATTGTGCAGCCGGATCGCTTGCGCTGGTTCCGCGCCCCTCAATTTCCGTCAATCCGGCCCGGCCAAGAATCTCAGCGTAACTTTCGCTCCTGCTCTCATCATCCCGCCGATACAGCCGGCCGCCGCGCGCGATCACTCCGGCATTGCTGGCGCCGAACAGAGGCGACCGCTCGTCCTGCATGGCGAGGTCCGCCAACCGGGCTATCACATCGGATCCGGCGCCGTGGATCGCCATCCCGGCCGTGGCGGTATGGGCCGAGCCGCCGGCGATACCGCCATCCGGCAGATCGGACGAACCGGACCGGAACTCAAGCTGATCCAGGTCCAGCCCTAAGCTGTCCGCCGCGATCTGCGCCAGCGCGGTCCACGCGCCCTGGCCCATGTCCTGGGCCCCGATTTCCACCACGCCGGTTCCGTCGCGGCGAAGAACTGCGCGCGCCTGCGCCTCGAACATGAGGGCGGGGAAGGTCGCGGTGCCCATGCCCCAGCCGAAGAGCATTCCCGCCGCGTCACGCATCTGTCGTGGCGCCATGGGCCGCGACGCCCAGCCGAACCGTTCGGCGGCTTGCGCATAACATTCCCGCAGTGCTTTCGAGGAGAAAGGCTTGCCCGATATCGGCTCGACCTCCGCGTAATTGGCCAGCCGGAACGCCAGCGGGTCCATGCCGCATGCATGCGCCATCTCATCGATCGCGCTCTCCAGCGCGACATTGCCGCTGGCCTCGCCGGGCGCCCGCATAAACAGCGGCGTCCCGGTATCGACGCGTACCGCGTCATAGGTGGTGGCAATTGCCGGGCTTGCGTACAGCGTGTGAGACGCATCGGCCGACGGTTCGAAGAAATCATCGAACCTGCTCGTTGCCACCGTGGCATGGTGGCTGATTCCGGTGAACGCACCCTTGCTGTCGGCGCCCATACGGATCCTCTGTCGTGTTGGCGACCGGTGGCCCACCGGGCCGAACATCTGCTCGCGCCGCAGCACCAGCTTCACCGGTCGCCCCACCAGGCGTGCAGCCATGATTCCTAGAACCTGCGGCCCAGAGATCATACCCTTGGATCCGAAACCACCTCCCAGGAACGGACTACGGATATGAATGTTCGCAGGATCGGTCCCGAACAGCCCGGCAATCCTCGCCTGAGCCATGGCCATTCCCTGGCTGGGCGTATCGACAAAGAGCTTGTCACCGTCCCACCTCGCCACGATCGCGTGCGGCTCCATGGCATTGTGGTATTGCGGCGGGGTCTCATAGACCGCCTCGATCCGCGTTGCCGCAGACGACAGGCCCGCCGCTAGATCGCCGCGCCGGACCTCGGGCGGGTTTCCGATACCCACCACCGGTGGCACGAAACTCTCTCCATCCAATCCGACCTGTGGCTGCTCCGCTTCGTAGCGCGGCGATAACAGGGCGGCACCCTCCGTTGCTGCCTCGAGTGTTTCGGCAATCACTACCGCAATCGGCTGGTTTGCGTACCGCACCTGGTCGCTCTGCAACAGTTCCATTCGGAACATGAACGGGTTGGTCTTTTCGTCCGGGTCCTGCGCCAACCGCGGCCGGTTCGCCGGCGTCAGCACCTCTACCACGCCGGGATGGGCCTTTGCGGCTTCAACGTTAAGCGCGAGGACCCGCCCACGCGCGATGCTGCTCACGGCCAACACGGCGTACAGCATCCCAGGCGGGTGATTGTCGGCGGCGTAGCGGGCCTGTCCGGTGACCTTCAGCACGCCATCCCGCCGCGTCAGCGGTTGGCCGATATTCGATCCGTGCCGCATATGCGCCGCCACTGTCGTCAGCGGAATTTCAGCCATCAACAGTCACTCCGGAAACGTTTGCAAAAACAGAACCGGGCAGCGCCGGCATGCGATCGGGTGTTCCTGCCGCCGCGAGCGTCAGCGCCCGCGCCACGATCCGCCGCCCCAGCTCGATCTTGAATGCATTATCGGCGGACGGCGTCGCGTCCGCCAGCGCCTCCGCGGCTGCCGCCCGAAACGCGTCCGCATCAGGGCGCTTGCCGCGTAGCATATGCTCCGCCGCATGCGCTCGCCACGGCTTTGCAGCCACGCCGCCGAGCGCGACCCGCGCCTCGGCGATCGTGTCGCCGTCCAGCCGGAGCGCCGCCGCGGCCGATACCACCGCGAACGCATAGGACGTGCGGTCACGCACCTTCAAATACCGGGCATGCGCGGCAAAACTGGCCGCAACGGCCGGCAGCCGAACTGCCACGACCAGCTCACCTGGCTCGAGCATGGTTTCCTTTTCCGGCGTGCTACCGGGCAGGCGATGGAACTCCGCCAAAGGCACATCGCGTCGTCCCGTCGGGCCCTCGATCTCAACGATGGCATCAAGTGCAACCAATGGGACGCAGAAATCCGACGGGTGGGTGGCGATGCAGTTCTCGCTCCAGCCGAGGATCGCAGCGTGCCGGGCCTCGCCCCCACGCGCATCACAACCCGATCCCGGCGCGCGCTTGTTGCAGGCGGTTGCGGGGTCATAGAAGTAGGCGCAGCGCGTTCGCTGCAGCAAGTTGCCGCCTACGGTCGCGGCATTCCGAAGCTGCGCCGAGGCGCCGGATAGCAACGCTTCGGCGATCATCGGAAAACGCCGGCTAAAGCCGAAGTCATTCGCGAGATCGGTATTCCGCACGAGCGCGCCGATCCGCACGCCGCCGTCCCGCAGATATTCGATCCGATCCATACCAGGCAGACGCGTGATATCGACCAGGCGGCCGGGCCGAACAATCCCGCCCTTCATTAGATCGATCAGGTTAGTGCCGCCCGCCAGGTACGCCGTGCCCGGCGTGGAAGCGGCGGCAACGGCCTCCGAAACCGTCCCCGGCCGGACATAATCGAAGGTGTTCATGCGGCCTCCTTTTGGCCAGCCGCGGCAAGGGTTCTCTGAGCTTCAAGCACTGCTTCAGTGATGCCGGCATAAGCGCCGCAGCGGCAGATGTTGCCGCTCATTCCCTCCCGGACCCGCTCGGGATCGTCGCCCGCCTGGCCTTCCAGGATCAGCCCTACGGCACTCATGATCTGGCCCGGCGTGCAGAAACCGCACTGGAATCCATCGTGTGCAATGAACGCTGCCTGAACGGGATGAAGCGCGTCGCCCGATGCCAGCCCCTCGATGGTCGTGACATGTGCACCATCATGACTGATCGCCAGCGCGAGACATGAATTCACACGCCCTCCATCCAGCAGGACCGTGCATGCCCCGCACTGGCCGCGGTCGCAGCCCTTCTTGGTCCCGGTGAGTTGTAGGCGCTCTCGCAACAAATCCAGCAGCGTGACGCGCGGATCTTCCAGCGCGACCGTCCGCTCGATGCCGTTCACGGTAAGAGTAACGGAGAAGCTCATGCAGCGCTCCTTGAAGAGCAGTTGCGGTTCGGCATTCGGGCGCTCATTTGGACGGTCGCCGTTTGCCGCGGCGGCATATGCGGAGGCAGCCTCCGCTTTGCAACCCCACCGGACAGTGCAATCAGGCGCCATGAGGATTGACCCTTGCAGGAACGAGCGACGGCTGCGCGCAGATGCACAGCGCAACCGGGAGCGGGTCCTGGAGGCCGCCAAGGCTGTGTTCAGCGCCGGCGGGCCGGACGCCAGTCTTGAAGCCGTCGCCCGGCGTGCTGGCGTCGGGATCGGAACCTTATACCGGCACTTCCCGACTCGCGAAGCCCTGTTCGAAGCAGTCTATCGACGAGAAGTTGATCAGCTTGTCGATCTCGCCAGCCAACTGAAAACCGATACCCCCGCTGTCGAGGCATTGCGATGCTGGTTGCGCTCAAACGTAGAGTTCATTGCCACCAAGAAGGGCATGTCGGCCGCGCTCGCACTGGCCGTGCACAAGACCTCGCACCTCTCCGCTTATTCGCTCGACCGCCTTAGCCGAGCCCTCGGAGATCTGTTGCAACGCGCCGCTGCGGCCGGCGAAATCCGCGATGACATTAGCGCGGAGGACCTTCTCCGCACTCTCGTGGGGATGTGCTACACGCAGGACGGACCGGGCTGGCAGGCGAACGTACTGCGCCTGGCGGACGTCTTCGTCGATGGGCTGGTCGCGAAGAAATCACCGACTCAAGGTACCAGGCCGTAGAACCGCGCCGCAGTGCGGCCCAGAATGGCCGCGCGTGCCGAGGTGTCCAGATCTTCAAGCAAGGATATCGTTGCCGACCGCCATTTCTGGTAGCCACCGGCGAGGTTCACCACTGGCCAGTCGCTGCCCCACATCAGCCGAGTTGGGCCAAAGATATCCAGCAGATGATCGAGGTACGGACGCAGGTCGCTAATCTCCCAATCCGCACCGGCTTCGGTAACCAGCCCCGACAGCTTGCATAGCGCCGAAGTTTCTTTTGCGACCAACGCAATCTCCGTTGCCCAGGGTTCGAATAAGCGGTGAGCAATGTCGGGCTTGGCGGCGTAGTCGATCACCACGGGAAGCTCAGGATGACGTTCACACAACCGTAGCAGCGTTCGCAGGTGCCGTGGCTGAATCAAAGCATCACACCGGAGACCGGCGGAAACGATGTTGCGTAGGGCCGGCTGGAGCTCGGGACGCAGGATCCACTCCGTCTCCGGGATGTCCTGCAGCATGGGACGAAGGCCCTTCAGCAGGGGCTCCGTGCCCCATGCCCCGATTCGCTCAGGCTTGGTCAGGTCGGCCCAGCCCACGACGGCCTGGACCAGCCCGCCGCCCGAGGCGCGGGCAACATCCAGCATGAAGGCGGTTTCGGCCTCAGTTGGAGCAGCCTGCACGAGCACGGTTGCGGTAATGTGGCCGAGCAGGGGCCGAAGGTCGTCTAGGGTGTAATCGCGGTGGATTGGCAGATCAGGCGTCAGCCAGCCGTAATCGCCACGGCCAAGCTGCCAGACATGGTGATGTGCATCGACCAGCATAACTCAGCGCCCAAACCGGCGCTCACGAGCTTGGAAGGTGCGGATGGCACGGAGCAGATCCATACGGCGGAAGTCGGGCCAATGGACGTCGGTAAAGTGGAACTCGCTATAGACGCTTTGCCACAGCATAAACCCTGAAAGCCGTACTTCGCCGCTGGTGCGGATAATCAGGTCGGGATCGGGCAGAGTCGGCAAATAGAGGTGCCGGCGGATCGCCTGAGGGGTGATTTCCTCCGCGGCACGGTCGAACGGCAGCCCGCGCTCTGCAAGCTCCCGCATCAACGAGCGGATGGCATCGGCGATTTCCTCACGTCCTCCGTAGTTGGCGGCAATGGTCAGGGTCATCTGCCGGTTGGCCGCGGTCGCCTGGCGGGCAGCCTCGATTGCCTCCACCAGCGGCGGTGGGAGCAGGTCCAGGCGGCCGATGGCCTCGACCTGAACACCGAGCCGATGAATGCGCGGATCAGCCACGAGCGAGCGCATCTTTGCCTCGATCGCTGCCATAATCCCCTCCACCTGCTCCGGCGGGCGGGCGAGATTGTCGGTGGAGCAGACCCAAAGGGTGACGTGGCGCACGCCGAGCTCGGCACACCAATCCAGCACTTCGTCCAGCTTGCCGGCGCCGACGGCGTAGATGCGATGGTAGTCCCGAAGGCCGTTCACGCGGCCGTAGCGCCGGTTGCCGTCCAGAATAATGCCCACGTGGCGCGGCATGGGGCAGCCGCGTACTTGGCGGAGCAGGCGCTGCTCATAGCCGCGGTAGACGACGGGGCGGATGAGGTCCTTGAGACGGCGGATGGCGTCCCGCAGCAGGTCGGTCCCGGGGGCGAGGAGATCCGGGTTCTCGCGCGGGGCTGTCAGGGAAGGATTTTGGGCAGGCAGATCGTTCGGAGATAGCACAGTGCTGTGTTTCATAGCATAGGCGCCGGTGCCGGACGAAGCGAAACCTGCGAGGCTACGATCAATCAGCGGTGCTTGCGCCGTGGCGCGCGCTGGGCCATATCGGCGCCCTGCCGGTCCGATAACCGGTAATTCACACGCGGGGCATCTTTCCTGGCTGACGCCGGGTCCGGTGCCCGCAAGGCGAGCCCCGCGGAGGTACAACCGGACTTCAGGAAGGAGAGATCGCGATGGCGATGCCCGAATTTACGTTGCGGCAACTGTTGGAAGCGGGAGTGCATTTTGGCCACCACACGCGACGGTGGAATCCGCGCATGGGGCCGTACCTGTTCGGAGTTCGCAACCAGGTTCATATTATTGATCTGCAGCAGACCGTGCCGTTGCTGGACCGCGCGTTACGGGCGATTCGCGACGTGGTAGCGGGCGGTGGGCGCGTGCTGTTCGTCGGCACGAAGCGTGCGGCAGCGGAATATGTGGCCGAGGCCGCCAAGCGGTGTGGCCAATACTACATTAATCACCGCTGGTTAGGTGGGACGCTGACCAACTGGAAGACGATAACGGCCAGCATCAAACGCCTGCGCGGGATCGAGGAAACGCTGGCGGGTGATGCCCAGGGCCTGACCAAGAAAGAAGTGCTGAACCTGACCCGGGAGCGCGACAAGCTGGAACGCGCGCTTGGTGGCATTAAGGAAATGGGCGGGCTGCCAGACATCCTGTTCATTATCGACACGAACAAGGAAAGGCTGGCGGTTCAGGAAGCAAACAAGCTCAAGATCCCGGTAGTCGCGGTGCTGGATTCCAACTCCGACCCGACCGGTGTGACGCATCCGATCCCCGGGAACGACGATGCCATCCGGGCGATTACGATGTACTGCGACTTGGTGTCGGGTGCGGTGCTGGATGGGATCAGTGCGGAGCTGGCGGCCTCCGGCGCCGATATCGGTGCGGCCGAGGAGCTACCGCCGGTCGAGATTCTGCCGCAGCCGGAGGCTCCGCCCGAGCAGCCGACAGCATAGGATTTTCTTTCGATTGGAACGGACGTCATGGCCGATATAACTGCCGCGTTAGTAAAGCAACTGCGTGAGAGAACCGGCGCGGGAATGATGGACTGCAAACGGGCGCTGTCCGAGACAGGCGGCGACCTGGAAGCGGGGGTCGATTGGCTGCGCAAGAAGGGGTTGGCTGCCGCCGCCAAGAAGGCTGGGCGCGTCGCTGCAGAGGGACTGATCGGTGTCACGTCCGTACCGCTGAAGGCCGCCATGGTAGAGGTGAACGCTGAGACCGACTTCGTCGCACGGAACGAGAAGTTTCAGTCGTTCGTGGAGGAGGTCGCGAAGATCGCCCTTACGGTCGGGGAAGATGTCGATGCGATCAAGGCGGCGAAGTATCCTGGAAGCGACGGAACGGTCGGTGATGTGCTGACCAACCTGGTTGCGACCATCGGGGAAAACATGACGCTGCGGCGCGCCCGGGTGATCGGAGTTGATACCGGGGCAGTCGCGACGTATGTGCACGGAGCGCTGAAGCCGGGACTCGGACGGATCGGCGTGCTGGTCGCGATCAAGGCGGACGGGCCACTGGACGCGTTGGAACTGCTGGGTCGGCAGGTCGGAATGCATGTGGCTGCGTCCCGTCCGGAAGCTATCGAGATTGATGGGGTCGATCCGGCGGCGCTGGAGCGGGAGAAGGCGATCCTGCGCGAGCAGGCGGCGGGGTCCGGAAAACCGGCGGCGATCATCGAGAAGATGATCGAGGGGCGGATCCGGAAGTATTACGAGGAGGTGGTGCTGCTGGAGCAGCTCTGGGTGCATGACGGAGAGAGCCGGGTCCGCGAGGTGCTGCGCAAGGCGGGTGCGACCGTCGCGGAGTTTGCTCGGTTTGCGCTAGGCGAGGGGATTGATAAGCCGCAGGGTCCGGATTTCGCGTCGGAGGTGGCTGCCACGGCGGGGCGGTAATGTGGTAATGTGAGCGGTATGAACCTTGTGCTCCGCGAGCCGTGGACCGTCGAGCGCTTCCTCGCCTGGGAGGACCAGCAGGAAGGGAAGCATGAGTTCGATGGCACCCGGATCATCGAGATGACCGGCGGCTCGCGAGCTCACCAGCGCATTATCGCGAACCTGCTGAGACTGCTGGAGGATAGCCTGGATCCGGGCCGGTTCGACGTGGTCCAGGAGATGCGGGTCGATGTCGGGGGTAAGATACGCTATCCCGATATCGCGATCGTCGAGGGTGTTATCGGCGAGGACGACAAGACGTTGCGCGATGCCGCGGCGCTTTTCGAGGTGCTGTCGGAGGACACGGCTGAGAGGGACCTTGGTCCAAAGCCGACCGAATATTGGGATTTGCCCTCTATCCGACGCTACGTGATTGTTGAGCAGCGCCGGATGTTTGTCGCGTCACGCCAGCGGGTGGCCGCGGGGTGGGCGCTGACGGAGTTGAGTTCGGGCACGCTAGATCTTCCCGAGGCGGGCGTTTCGTTAATCTTGGCAGGCATCTACCGCCGCGTCAGGCTGTAGCTCTTCTATCTTGGGCTCCGATCACCGACACCTCGCCACAAGAGGCACAGCCTGTTTCGGGGTAGTCGGCTACCCCGCAGTCAAACACGCCCGACCGCTGCAGGGAAGGAGCAGCGCCGGATGGTATTGATCCTGCTGACCGACCCGCTCGCTCCCTCACACCTCAATCAACCCCCGACGCAATCCCTTCGCTACCGCCTCGGCGCGGCTTGCCGCACCGAGCTTGCGGAACGCCGCTTCCATATGAAACTTCACTGTGTGGGCCGAAATCCCTAATCGCCGTGCAACTTCCTTATTGCTTAGCCCGGCGCCAACCCAGGTCAGCACCTCCACTTCTCGCGGCGTCAGCGCAACCTCATCGGCGGGCGCAAACCCGTGCCGCCGCCCCCCTCCCTCAGCAGGACGGACCGATAATCCGGCGGCCAACGCACAAACCGCCGCGTCGAGCATATCGACGCTAGGCCGTTCTGGCAGAATCCCGGGTGCGGCACCATCGGGATCGCCACCCACAATCAGCATGGGAGGCCCAGCCGGCGGGCTGGCGTCGGCGGCGACCGGATCCGCAACGATTACTTCCGGCCGGTCGTCCACTGTCTGGTGCCCAGCCTCGGTCAGCATCCGCGAAAGCGCATCCGCGCGAGCCGCGTCTGAAACCGCGACCCGCACCCGTATGGCATCGTGCACGGCTTACTCCGGCCGCGCTCCCACGGTCGCTGGCACCTCCTGCACTGCGCCGGCGCGTAGCAGCCGCAAAATGCAGGTTCCGCCGATGCCGATAGCCGCAAGACGCTGCGCTAAAATGCGGTGACGCCCCACCTCCTCACCGTTAGCTGCCAGGAGGACATCCCCTAGCAGTATCCCTGCCTGCTCAGCAGGACCACCGGAGCTCAGGGACACCACCATCAGTCCGGACTCACAGCCGGCCGCGGTGCGGGCTGCCTCTGGCAACGCGACCGGTTGCAATGCCAGACCGAGCCACGCGCGGGGAACCCGGCCTTCTGTGAGTAGCGCCAAGGCCGCCCTGCCCACGGTCGCCGTAGGGATCACCAGCACGCGGCGCCTTGGCCCGAAGGTTGACATCCCCAGGAGTTTCCCGGCGGTATCCAGGACCGGGCCACCCTCCTCCCGAGGGGCGAGCCGGGTATCCAGGTCGATCAGCCGGTCAATGCGTCCGCCCGCCATGCTCGTCCATGCCGGGCCGAGGCGGTGGACGACGCCCAGTCGCGCGGTGATGCCTCCCTCCCCGTCACTCCCCAGAGCCATCGCCAAGGCTCCGGGGCCTGCCGGCTCCGCTGGCTCGAACGCCGGCGCCTTTGCCTCCAGCCGAAGCACGGCCACATTCGTTCCCCGGTCGCGTCCCGCCAACTTCGCGTCCTGCTCGGCACCACCGGGCAACACCACGTGGTATCCCGCTGCCTCGGGCAGGCTTTGCTCCGAGGCTACGACCGCGTTGTCCCGCCATAACACCCCCGTGCCGGGCCGACCGTCGCCGTGCCGGATGCCGACCACCAATCCGGCGGCCTGAGCCGCCACCGCTGCAAAATCCATCTGCCGCCTCCTTGTTGCCTGCGCTGAACATGTGCAGATCGGCGGAGGTGCGCTATTGCCCGGATGACCGGGGCCTCGCGGCGCGGCCGTCGGCGCGTTAGACGTAACAGCGAAAAGGAGAGAACGCCTTGCCGACATCGGCCGACTGGACCAATCAGGTCGCCCTCGTTACCGGCGCCTCTCGCGGTATCGGAGCGGCGATCGCCCGCCGGCTCGCGGCCCACGGCGCTGCCGTTTGCCTGAACTGCGCCAGCAGTACCAGCGACGCGGATGCCGTCGCGGCAGATGTTCGCGCTACGGGTGGGCGGGCTATCGTGGTTCAGGCGGATGTCGCCGATGCCGAGTTGGTCGGTCGGATGGTGACCCGCGCCGAGACGGAACTTGGGCCGCTGACGATCCTGGTGAACAACGCGGGCATCAGTTCCGGCGGGGCAGGTTCGCTGGAGACGTATGATGCCGCCCGCATGGCGCGGATGCGCGCAATCAATGCTGATGGGGTTATCCACACCGTTCGGGCCGTCGCTCCGGGTATGAAGGCGCGTGGCTATGGCCGGATCGTCAATATCGCTTCCAACGCGGCGATCGGCACAAGTCTGGCCGGTACGACTTTTTACGCCGCCTCAAAGGCCGAGGTGCTGATCCTGACGCGGCGCTTTGCGATGGAGCTGGGCCGCTCCGGCATTACCGTAAACTGCGTGGCCCCCGGCTGGGTGGTGACGGAGATGACGCGCGCGGGGCACTCCGAGGCGGAATTCGCCGAACGAGTGAAGGCCATGTCGGAGCGCTCTATGCTCGGCCGGGTCGGTGCGCCGGAGGATATTGCGGCAGCGGTTGCGTTCCTGGCGAGCCCGGAGGCGCGTTACCTAACCGCCCAAGTCCTCACCGTTGATGGGGGGCGGATGGATTACATCGGTCATGGATGAGGTGCGCGCCGAGAGGCGCGGCTCTGACGCGGCGTTCGGCTAGATTGCAGCCCAAATGAATACCAGGGCAGTCGCCACCATCAGGTGCACGCCATAAGAGACGAGATTTGCCTTACCGGTTGAGCGGCGGTTCCGTTGCGAGGAGTGTGGACCCATCGGGCAATCCTGTCGGCTGGAGCCTCGCTTCGGACTCGGGGAGGAGGGCCGCGAAAAGGGGAGTTTCCCGCAGCCCAGCCCCAGAGGGAGGAAGCATGCGTTGGTAACTCACGATCTCGTGATGCCCAAGCGGAATTCACGGATCCGCGATCACAATTTACAACGGATGGTAGCATGAGGCAGTGGCCCTGCTGCCATCGATAGCCGCCGTCGTTGCGCTTACTTCCCAACCTGAGCTGTCGCCCCAGTCTTCACTATCCTCAACAATCATCGGTGTTCAGATGATGCTATCGGGATCAGTCGCTGCTGGCCAAGAATCGAGGGAAAGCGAATGGGCGCTCCTGCGCAATATGTGCGGATTGAAGCGGCGAGTTCGCCGGCGTCGGAGGTGATTCACGACTTCGGAGCGTGGTCGCCGGACGGGGCGCGGATCGCCTTCGCCGCGAATGACCGCGACGAGGCGGATTTCGACATTCACTTGCTGGGGCTGGCGAGTGGCGAAAGGCAGCGGGTCTTCCACGGTCGGCGGCAGTTTTCGGTTTCCGGGTGGAGTCCCGACGGGAGCCGGATCGCGTTGCTGGAGGATCGGGCATACGGGGACCTGTGGCTGTACATCCTGGACGTTGCCGCAGGCGAGGTCCGCGTAGTGCCGCAGCCCGGCCCGACGATCTGGCAGATGGTGCGGTAGTCGCCGGACGGGCGGTGCCTGATGGCGCTGACAGACCATGGGGGCAGCGATTTCTTGCGGCTGGTCCGGCTCGAGCCGGAGAGCAGGGCGCCAGAGGAAATGTATCGCGCAGCCGGCGGGGATGTGGAAGCTTGGGCGATCTCCCCGGATCAGACCCGGCTGGCCACCATCGAGAACGACCGGGGATGGTCGGTCGTGCGAGAGGGCGCGCTGGAGGGCGAACGCGTGGTGGTCGGTGGCTTGCCGGAGGGTGTCGCGGCCGATCTCGCGTTTTAGCCCGACGGGGAGCTGCTGGCACTTTCGGCGTCTTCGCCGGTCGAACCACCGGGGATCTGGGTGATCAACAACGGGGCGGCACGGCCAATCTGGCGACCCCAGGCGGCGGACCTGACCTTCCGGAATTTCGAATTGGTGTCGTGGAAAAGTTTCGATGGGCGTGAGATCCCGGCCTGGCTGGGGCAGCCGGAGGGGAGCCGCGTGCGGATGGCTGACCGGCCGTGGTTTGGGTGCATGGCGGTCCGGTTGGTCAGGCAAGACCGAATTTCCGGCCTGAGATGCAGATGCTGCTGGCCCAGGGCTTCGCGGTGCTGATGCCTAACGTGCGGGACAGCTCCGGGTACGGGCGCGCGTGGTGCGAGAGCGACGACCGAGAGAAGCGACTGGACAGTGTGGCGGACCTGGTAGCCGGGCGGACGTGGCTGGGCGGGCAGAAGGCGATCGATCCGCGGCGGATCGGAGTGATGGGGCAGTCCTATGGCGGGTTCATGGTACTGTCGGCGATGACCGAATATCCCGAGCTGTGGCGGGCAGCGGTGGATTATTACGGGATCGCAGACTTCGCGACGATGCCGGCCGGGACGGGCAAATGGCGACGGGATCACCGCGCGGCAGAGTACGGGGATGATCCGGAGTTGTTTGCGCGCATTTCGCCGATTCACCGGACACGGCGAATCACGGCTCCTTTGCTGGTGCTGCACGGAATGCGGGATCCGAGGGTCCCGATCGCGGAAAGCGAGCAGATCGTTGCGGCGCTGCACCGGCTCGGGAAGCCAGTCGAATATCGGGTGTTCGATTACGCGGGACATGGATTTCTCCGGCCGGAGGACCGGATGCGGGCGTATGAGGCGGTGGTGCGGTTTTTCCGGCAGTATCTGGTGGCGCTGGACTAAGGCCGACCTAGGCGCAGGGAAGAGACACAGGACCGCAGAGGTATTTCATAGAGCGCGAGCCGCACCATTTCTACTTTGTGGCAGCGGCACGTCCGCAAATCGCCGCGGCATAGCTGCGACATCCCGCTGGAAGCCGCATAAAACCGAGGTTTCAGAAAAGTTGCTTGAAATGCGGCAAAAAAATGGCGGAGAAGTGGCGGCATGAGAGTGCCCCGGTTCGCCTTTCCGTTGGTCATTCCTGGCATGCTGGTCTCCTCGGCCGCGCTGGCACAGAACACCTCGGCGCCGAACAAGCTGCCCGAGGCACCAGTGAAGCCCATGCCGCCCGAGGCGACGATCGCGCTGCTCGGGCAGCCGGTGGTTGGTCCACTGGGTCAGCAGGTCGGGCGGGTGGTCGACGTTCTGGTGGACGGCAAAGGAGATCCAAAGGCCGCCGTTATAGATTTCGGCGGCTTCTTCGGTGTTGGCAGCAGAAAAATCGCGGTCCAGTGGGACACCCTGCACTTCAACCCTGGAGACAAGAAATATCCTGTCGTGTTGGACCTGCTGCCGGAGCAGTTGAAGGCAGCGCCAGCGTATAAAGGCCAGACGAAGACGGCGCCGGTGGTCGCTCCGCCATGGGAAGCGCCGGTGAAGAAGCCCCAACCTGCGGCCGAAACCGCGGCCAAGACCGAACCCTCCAAGGCCGGGGCGGGTCATTAGCAATGAGAACGGCAGTTGCGGGAGTGGCGAGACGGAGTTTGCGGGGCCTCGATCTTATCAACTTCTTCATTGCGGACGTGCAGACGGGGTTTGGTCCGTTCGTCGCGGTCTATCTCACGGCGCATAAGTGGACTGAGGTCCAGATCGGGCTTGCCCTGACACTTGGCACGATCGTTAGCGTAGTGAGCCAGGTGCCATCGGGCGCAATTGTTGACGCGATGGCCAATAAGCGGTCGGCGGCCGGGGTATCGATTGTCTCGGTGATGCTGGCGGCGATCGGGTTGGCACTGTTTCCATCCCCGTTGCCCGTGTATGCGGCGGAAGTGCTGCACGGGTTTGGCAGCAGCGTGCTTGTACCGGCCATCGCCGCGCTGAGCCTGCAACTGGTTGGGCATACGCGGCTCCCGGAGCGGCTGGGACGGAATGCCGCGTTCGCATCTGCGGGGAATGGGATCGCTGCCGGGGTCATGGGCGGGATCGGGACTTGCGTCGGCTGCAACGCGGTATTCTGGCTGACGGCTGCCTTGGGAGTACCGGCGCTAGTGGCCCTGTGGCTGATCCGGCCCGCAGGGTCGGTCTTGGCTGCACGGACCGCCCCTGGGGTGGACTGGCGGGGGCTGCGGACGCTGTTCATGGATCGGCGGCTGATCCTGTTCGGGGCCTGCGTGGCGATGTTTCATTTATCGAATGCGGCCATGCTGCCGATCGCAGCGGCGCAGGTGACCGAGCGCACGGCGGAGTATGCCAACCTGATCATCGCAGCCTGCATTATGGTGCCGCAAGCGGTGGTCACGCTGACCTCACCCTGGGTCGGCAGCCGTGCCAACCAATGGGGCCGGCGGCCGCTGATGCTGCTCGGCTGGGGCGCCTTGCCGGTACGCGGGCTGCTACTGGCGTTCTTGCCGGGTCCCTATCTTCTGATAGCGGGACAGTCCATCAGCGGGATCAGCGCGGCGGTGTTCGGGGTCATGCTGCCGCTGGTCGCTGCCGATCTCACGAAGCGGAACGGGCACTTCAATCTGTGCCTGGGCGCGCTGGGGCTGTGCGTGTTCAGCGGCGCAGCGGTGAGCACCACGCTGGCGGGATGGATCGGGGATGTGGCGGGTAACCGGATGGCGTTCCTGGCTTTGGCGGCGATCGGGCTCATGGGTATGTTGCTGATCTGGCTACTTATGCCGGAGACTCGCGATACTGTGCCGGCAGTGGTGCCCGCCGGACGGCGTCACCTGTCGCGCGCGGTATGCAGCCAACCGGCGGAGTGAGGCGCTCTCACCCGGCGCTTGGCGCCGACGACTCGGGGGTGTTGCCGAGCGGCAGGTATAAGTGCCAGAGTTCATGTCTGGTCACGAATATCGTTCCGGAAGAGCGGAATGAGTCTGATTAATGCGCGTACCCTTGGCCTGAGCAAGCTGCCGGATTTTCTTGGGGGTTCGATCCAGGGGAAGGTTCCCGTGCCATCGCCGGTGCCGGTGGATCCTTCGTTTAGCGGAATTTTCGCCTTTGGCGACAGCCTGTCCGATGTCGGCAACGTGTATACTGCCACGCTGCATCTCATACCCGCTCCGCCATTCGTAAACGGGCACTTTTCCAATGGCCCGGTCTGGGTCGAGGATCTGGGCCAGCGCTTGGGGCTCCCCGTGCCCCGGCCCAGCCTGCAAGGCGGTACGGATTTCGCGTATGGCGGCGGCGAGGCCGGCCCGGGCCCGCTACACAATGCTCTTTTGCCAACCGATCTGCCCTCGCAGTTGGTGCAGTATGAAGTGCAGGATCCGGGGCCGCATCCGGACGCGCTCTATACGGTCTCGGTCGGCTCAAACACCACGCTGGACGCCATCTCCGCCTATGCGGGAGACCCCACGGCCGCGGATGCCGCAATCGCCCAGGGCGTGGCAAACGAAACGAGCTTCGTGAACGAGTTGGCCCAACTAGGCGCGCACAACTTCCTGATCCTGAACGTGCCCGATCTAGGCAAGGTCCCGGAGGAGAAGGCCCAGGGGCCGGTCGTGGCGCAGACAGCTTCCGCGCTAGCTGCAGAATACGATAGCGACCTAACCACGTCGCTTTCGGCCATCGCGGCCCAGGATCACCTGAACGTGCATGTCGTGGATGCCTACAAGCTAATCAACGAGGCCGTTGCCGATCCGGCAGCATTTGGATTTACCAACGTGACCGAACCGGTATGGACCGGCAACTATTACAATCCTTTCAGCGGGCACCTGAACGCAACCGGGGCCGCGCAGAACGGCTACCTGTTCTTCGGCCCGCTGCATCCGACCGCGGCGGCCCATGCTGAACTCGCTGCCGCGGCCGAGCAAAGCCTTTTTGGCCCGGCGCTTGCCTGACGCTTGGAGCGCCTAGCTTGGGGCCGGCCATGAACAAAGGATTATCGGACGAGGGTTAGTTCAGAACCCTTCGCGTTCGATCCGCTTACGCTCCAACTTGCGGGCGCGGCGGATGGCTTCCGCAGCCTCTCTGGCGCGGCGCTCGGACGGCTTTTCGTAATGCCGCCGGAGCTTCATCTCTCGGAAAATCCCTTCCCGTTGCATCTTCTTCTTGAGCGCTTTGAGCGCCTGATCGACATTGTTATCACGGACCAGAACCTGCACTTGGCCGCCTACTCCTTCCCAGTTGTGTGGTCCCGCCTATCGAGACCACGGGACAACAATAAACCCGCTACCGGGTTCCGGCGCGGGGAAGTCGTGCCATAGCACGGTTTGCGATCCGGGCCAAACCCGTTTCGGCTGCCTTGCAGATAGGCACGGAATAGAGGGCTTGCCAGAAGGGGCGCATGCGGAACCAGTTTTATGGCGAGGAAAGCTCCTGCGGGCGCCAGGTCACGGATTGCACCCCACCGAGGGAGGCGAGTTTTGCCAGGAAGGCGGGAGGCTCGACATCCGCGGGCAGATCGCGCCAGCGGAGGTCGTACCGCCGCTCACAAGTGCTGGTTGTGTTGTGGTATATGACGGCTGCGGCGGCAGTCCGCAGGCCTGCCCCGGCAAGGTACGTGTCGATTTCGGAGCCGCCGGGCCCGTCCAGGTCAGTAACGACGCTAAGGATGGCGCGCCGGTCCTGGAGGATAAAGCGGTCCTCGACGAACCGGAGGGGCCAGAGGGTGCATACGCCGAGCGCTGTTGCGACAGCGCCAAGCGCGAGTTGCCCGCCGCCGAAGCTCAGCCCGACCACGGTTGCGAACCACAGGTTTGCGGCGGTTGTTACCCCAATGACGATATCTCGCCGGCGAACGATCGCCCCCGCCCCGATGAAGCCGATTCCGGACAGGATCCCGAGGGGGAAGCGCAGCACGTCGGCTACGGCGAAGCCTCCGGGTGGTTTGCCTGCCGTCGGGAGGAGCAGGTTGGCTTGCAGCATCGCGACGGATGCAGCGAGGCAGACAAGGAGGGTGGTACGTAACCCAGCGGAACGGCCGTGTTCACTCCGATTGTAGCCGAGAAGGGCGCCGGCAACGAGGGTCAGTGCCAGGCGAAGCGCGAAATCGCTCCAGCTCAAGGTGAGCGGCATTGGCCGCATGTAATTCTCTTTGATTGTCCAAGCAGCGATCAAGGCCGGGCGCGGCGGATGTCGCCGCGCCCCGGGGATTTATCGCACAGGTTTATAGGTGGCTGCGAGAGCGGCGGCCTTTTGCATCGCGGCGACGCCATCCGCGCCGCTCATGAGCGCGGTAGTCTTGGCGGATTTGATGGCGCCGCCGGCTGCGGCTGCGAGTGCGATCGAGGCGGCGCTTTCCGCATCGGGCATTTCGGTGATCAGAACGAAGTCGTATTCGCCGAAAGAGTACCAGGCGCCGATGAGTTTGCCACCGGCCGCCTCACAGAGCTGCTTTCCGATGGTTTCCGGGCGCGCCTCCGGTTTCTTGAGTTGACCGGCCCAGGCTGCGGAGGTGTAGGCTGCCTGGTACATGTAGAGTGGCATGGTTTCCTCCGATTCTTTGGGGTATGTCCAGCGGAGCGGGTTTATGCCGCACCGGGGGAAGGCTGAGCGCCCTGATAGAGGGTGTCAAGCTATGGGCTCGTTGCCGTGCTACCCGGCGGGGGTGATGTCGGTTTTGATGAAATCGTCGCCCTTGAATAACAGCTTGGCCCCGTGCGCCTTTGCGCAAGCGTAGGCATAACAGTCGCCCATGTTGAGTGCAGAGGATTTCGGCCCCTGCCATATTGCGCATAGGCGTCCGCGAAGATCGTCACGGTTCTCCGGACAGCTCATTAAAGAACACCTTGTCGGCAGCTTGCCCGGTAGGTGGCGGCAGCGGATGGTCCTGGCGCAGGGCGGCAAAGCGTTCGCGTAGCGGGATGGCTTCGGCTATCCGATGCAATTCGGCCTGGTCGGTCATTCGCACAGCCTCCTGCTTCGGGAACTCGAGGCAAGTTCTTCCGGAATCCATTTCGCATTTCACATAATCCAAAACGTCGCAGGGCCAGGATCAACACAGAACGATTTGTAGATCGATGGGGCTGCAAGCGTCACTGTATGAGCTGGGGATATTCGATCAGGAAAAGTGGCGAATCAAACAATCTAAACAGGTACTAATAAAGTCCGATTCGGCGAACAGGGGTCTTACTGGCTGACGCCATAGATTCTCTACCTTTCTTCTGTCCGCCGCGCCAGTTCGCCGCGATTGATCTTAGGCGATTGGCGCATTCACCTCCTGCGTCAGTTTCCTCCGCATCGCCGCGCCGAAATCCGCATAATCCCTGCACGTCTCAGCGAACGAACCCGGCCCGCCGATCACCTCTCGCTGGTAGCTCTGCAACAGGTCGGGCTCCTCGTGCAGAATGCAAAGGCCATTGATGGTGATACCAGCGGCGGCCATGCGATCGCGGATGGGACCGGGCGCAATCCCTGCGTTGGAGCGCCCATCGCCAATTACATCCACCACCTGGCGGATGGCGTGCGCCGGGGCTCCGGCTAGCAATTGCAGGGCAAAGAGCAGGGCTTCGCCGATTGCGGTCTCGCCGGGGATGACGGAGCGAGGCATGTTCTCAACTGCGTCAGCGAATCCCAGCGCTTCCTTTTGCGACGCGATGCGGGTCCAGCCCTGGAGCAGATCATGCGCGCCGACGCCGGACCACAGGATGAGGCAGCAGATGCTCGATCTGTTCGCGCCGGCGATCAGGCCGTGGATTACCGCCGGTTCACGCAAAGCAGTGCCCATTCCGCCGGCAATCAGGTTGAATTCGTCATAGGTGACGCTGGCAGAGCCGTCGACCGCCAGCACCAGGGCCAGGTCTGCCTTGTCCATGCGGGCATTGAACGAAAGCGGTGGGCGGGAGACAGTCAAGTCATGCCGACCGAGACGGAAACGCGCCTGCCGCTGAACGGGCTCTCTGTTCTGGACCTCACGCATGCGCGGGCCGGGCCGACCTGCGTGCGGCATCTGGCGGACTGGGGCGCGGATGTGATCAAGATCGAAGCGCCGCCAGCAGGGGGCGAAGAGATCACCGGCAACCGGCATGGGTTCGATTTCCAGAACCTACATCGCAACAAGCGCTCGATCCGGCTGAACCTGAAGGCGCCGCAGGGGCACGAGGTCTTCATGCGCCTCGCGCGCACCGCGGACGTGGTGGTAGAAAATATGCGGCCGCAGGTGAAACATCGGCTGCGGGTCGCTTATGACGACGTCCGGGCGATCAACCCGCGGATTGTCTATGCCAGCATCAGCGGGTTCGGCCAGGACGGGCCGTATGGGCAGCGGGCGGGGGTCGATCAGATCGCCCAGGGCATGGGCGGGCTAATGTCGATCACCGGGGAGCCTGGGCGCGGGCCGATGAGGGTCGGCATTCCCATCGACGACCTGACCGCCGGCAACCTGCTCGCCCTGGGCGTGATGATGGCGCTGTTCGACCGGGAGCGCACCGGAGTGGGGCAATGGGTCACGACCAGTCTGCTCGAAGCACAGATTTTCATGCTGGATTTCCAGGCCGCGCGTTGGCTGATGGACCGGGAGGTTCCGAAGCAGGCCGGGAACGATCATCCGACGGGGATCCCGACCGGGGTGTTTCCCACCTCCGACGGGCATATCAACATCGCCGCGAGCTCGGGGCGGTTATGGGAGCGGTTCTGCGAGGCGATCGGCCGGCCGGAGTGGAAGAGCCACGAGAAGTGGAAAACACAGCAAGGCCGCAGTGCAGACCGGGCGGCAATCAACGCGGCCATTGCCGACATTACCCGCGGTAAGCCCGCAAGCTACTGGATCGAGCTGTTCGAGGCGAATGGCATCCCGTGCGGTCCGATCTATACGATCGATCAGGTGTTTGCCGATCCGCAGGTGAAGCACCTCCGCATGGCGCGGGTGGTGGGAGACAAGGAGGTGGTCGCCTCGGCAATCAACGTCTCCGGGTTTTCCAAGGATATCCGCCTCCCGACTCCGGAGGCTGGGTCGTCCACGGATGAGGTGCTCCGCGCGTTGGGCTACAGCGACGCGGAGATCGCAGAGATGCGTTCGAAGGGGGTGATCTGAGCCATGCAGGAATACGCCGGCGGCAAGATGCTCGCGGAGAAGCAGGACGGCATCGGGACGATCACCTTCAACCAGCCCGATAAACGCAACGCCATGTCGATCGACATGTGGGAGGGGCTGGGCTCGATCCTGGATGCGTTCGATGCCGATCCTGAGGTACGCGTGGTGATGCTAACGGGCGCGGGAGACAAGGCATTCGTCTCGGGGGCGGACATCAGCCAGTTCGAGAGGAACCGGTCGAACGCCGAGGCGCAGCGGGAATATGATCGGCTCACGAGCGCCGGACGGGCGAAGCTCGCGGCGTTTCGGAAACCAACGATTGCCCGGATCCGGGGGTTCTGCCTGGGGGGCGGGCTTGCCATCGCGATGCAGGCGGATCTGCGGATCGCCTCGGAGGATAGCCAGTTCGGGATCCCCGCGGCACGGCTGGGAATTGCCTATGGGTTCGATGGGCTGTGCAAGCTGGTGCAGCTCGTGGGCCCGGCGCATTCTCGGTTCATCCTATACACGGCGAAGCGGATCGACGCGCGGGAGGCCGAGCGGATCGGGCTCATCAATAGGGCGGTGCCGGTGACCGCGCTGGACGAGACGGCGGGAGATATCGCGCGCACGATTGCGGAGAACGCGCCGCTGTCGGTGGCCGCGTCCAAGCTCACAATTAATGAGGTGATGAAGGATCCCGGACAGCGAGATCTGGAGGCCATCACGCGGGCGGCTGCAGTGTGCTTCGACAGCGCGGATTATAGGGAAGGGCGGAGCGCGTTTATGGAGAAGCGGCGGCCGAGGTTTGAGGGGAGGTAGCTAACCCCCACGTCCCGCCTGCCCTGGCGTAATCCCGAATACGGCGCGAAACGCCGCACCAAAGGATGGACTGGTGCCGTAGCCTACAGCAGCGGCGGCCCGCGCAGGCGGCGTCCCCTGCGAGAGTAGAGCCAGCGCCTCGGTCAGGCGAAGCTGGCGACGCCAGGCGTGGAAACTCATGCCCGTCTCGCGGCGAAACAGACGAGCAAGCGTGCGGGATGAGGCGCCGGCCATCATTGCAAATGCGTCCAAACCCCTTGGATCGGCTGGATTTGCCAGCAAGGCCTCGGTGACACGGCGCAAGCGCAAATCATTGCATGCCGGGACCGAGATCGGCCGCGTTGGGGCCCGACTGATCTCATGCAGCGCCAAGGCAACCAAGTGCCGCACTGGCCCTTCCTCATCCCATACCACTCCCTCGCCGCAGGCGGCCAGGATCAGCTCCCGCAACAATGGGGAGACAGCAACCACGGTCACGCGGCGGGGTCCGGCGCGCGCGGCGTCCTCCCGCAAGAAGAGAGCGCGCATGGAGAGACCCGCGGGCATTCGGGTAATGTGGGAGGTGTCTGCCGGAACCCACAACCCGGTTCCCGGTGGCACGATGAACATGGCCGAGCAGGTCTCGACCCGCATTACGCCCGCAGTCGCATAAAGAAGTTGCGCGCGCGGGTGTTGGTGCCAGCCGGTGTCGTGCCCCGCCACGTAGTCACGCGCATATCCCACAAGAGGCCGCGCCGCCTGCTCGTACGGCCGTATGTAGGAGCGGTCGAGCTGTCCGGTGTGCGACATGGTTTGGCCGGATGTCGAAGGGCGGACAGATTACCTAGCGGGAGATGCGGCAGGCAAGACCCGACCTGATAGGTAATCTGGTACGTTGCCGCCGGCACCCGCGGTTCGGATATCCAACGCCATGAGCCAGAATACGATTGCTGCCGGCCGCATCGGGGCCGTCGAGTCCACGACATTCGCGATCCTGCTATCGCTGAGCTTCTGCCACATGCTCAACGATACGATGCAGTCGCTGGTGCCGGCGATCTATCCGGTGCTCAAGACGTCATACGGGCTGGATTTTGGCCAGATCGGGCTGATCACGCTGGCGTTTCAGCTTACCTCCTCGCTGCTGCAGCCGCTGGTCGGTTTCGCGGCGGACCGGCGGCCGATGCCCTATTCGCTGCCGGTGGGGATGGGGTTCACCCTGTTCGGATTGTTCTTGCTGTCACGAGCGACGGGGTTCGGGACGATCATGATCGCCGCGGCGCTGGTGGGCGTAGGGTCGTCGGTGTTCCACCCGGAATCGTCGCGGGTCGCGCGAAGGGCGTCCGGTGGGCGGCACGGGCTGGCGCAGTCGTTGTTTCAGGTTGGCGGCAACACCGGATCGGCGCTGGGACCGCTGCTGGCGGCATTTATCGTTGTGCCGCACGGGCAGCGCAGCATTGCCTGGTTTATGACCATCGCGCTGGTAGCCATGCTGGTGCTGACGCAGGTGGGCACATGGTATGCCCGTAAAGCCGGACCGGCTCGGGGAAAGCGGCGAATGATCGCAGCACCAATCGGGTTATCGCAGCGGCGGATTGCGTGGTCGCTGGTGATCCTGGGGTGCCTGATTTTCTCGAAGTTCTTCTACACGGCGAGCCTTAATTCGTACTACACGTTGTATCTGATCCAGAAATTTCACGTTTCCACGCAAAGCGCGGAGATGCACCTGTTCATGTTCCTGGCGGCGATGGCGGCGGGGACGTTTGTTGGAGGCCCCATCGGCGACCGGTTCGGACGGAAACTCGTGATCTGGGTGTCGATCCTGGGGGTGTTTCCGTTCACGTTCCTGTTGCCGTTTGCGAACTTGTTCTGGACGGGGGTGCTGACTGTGGCCATCGGGCTGATTTTAGCCTCGGCATTCTCGGCCATTCTGGTGTTCGCGACCGAGCTGGTACCGGGGAAGGTGGGGACCATCGCCGGGATGTTCTTCGGCTTTGCATTCGGAATGGGGGGGTTGGGAGCAGCCCTGTTGGGCCAGCTTGCGGACGCGACCAGCATAGACACCGTGTACCGTGTCTGTGCGTTTCTGCCCTTGATCGGGCTGCTGACGGTTTTCCTGCCGGATGTCGAACACGCGCGCTGAAAGCTGCTTGAGCCTGCCGGCCGTCCAGGTAATCTGCCGAGGGCATTAAGCCTCGGTTCAGGAGGAAACGTCATGGGCAACGGAAATCGCCGCCGCTTTTTGCAGGGTGGCGCGGCGTCAGTCACGGCTGCGGCACTAACCGCTACTCTGGGGATTGACCCGGCACTGGCACAGGAAGCCCAGTCCGGCAAGCCGCTGAAGGCGGCGTTCAGCAACGCCGGGTTGCAGGCCACGTGGTGCGCTCAGGGTAAACGGGCAGCCGAGTTCTGGGGCAAGCTGTTCAACGTGCAGGTGACCTGGTTTGACGGGGAGCTCTCGGCGACCAAGCAGCGGGCGGCGATCGATGACATGGCCTCGCGCAAGTGGGATTTCGTGGCGATCCAGGCATTCGGGATCGGCACGCTCACCACGCCGGTGAACAAGATGATCGATGGCGGGATCCCGGTGATCGACATGGACACGATGATCGCGCCGCTTAGTCAGATCAACATCCACAGCTTTATCGCGCCGGATAATGATTTCATGGGTGCGTCGGTAACTCAGGCGTTGGTGGATGCGATCGGCGGTGAAGGCAACATGATCATGACGCAGGGCGCGCTAGGTCACACCGGGGCGCAGGGTCGGGCGCGCGGCTTCAACTCGATTGTCAAGAAGTATCCCAAGATCAAGGTGCTGGACACGCAGCCGGCGGATTGGGACGTGACGAAAGTGGCACGGATCTGGGAGACGCTGCTGACCAAGTACCCGAAGATCGATGCGGCGTATTTCCATAATGATGACATGGCGCTGGCAGCGTATAACGTCATGAAGGCGCACAACCGGACCGAGATCAAAATCGGCGGGTGCGATGCGATGCCGCCGGCGCTGGAGGCAGTAAACGACGGCCGCATGCTGGCGACGGTGCGCAATCCGTCGTGTCGGATTCACGGCGGAGCGATCGTGGCGGGCGTTGCCGCGGTGATTTCCGGAGAAAAGACCGGCTCGGGAGGGCCTGGGACAATTCCGAAGAATATCGTCGCAGACGGGCCGGTTGTGACGAAGGCGAATGCCCCGGGAATGATGTGGATGGAGGGGCATTTCCTGATCTAGGGAGGTCGGGGAGAAGATTCACCACAGAGGCACGGAAACACGGAGATATTGTTTGGTATTTTCTCTGTGCCTCGGTGTCTCCGTGGTGAAGCTTTCTTTCTGGCAAGCGGAAATGTCGCTACTAAGCCTGTCCTCTATTTCGAAGTCGTTTGGCGGCGTGACAGCGCTGCGAGACGTGGATTTCTCCCTGGAGCATGGGGAGATTCACGGACTGGTGGGCGAAAACGGCGCTGGCAAATCGACACTGATGAAGATCATCGCGGGCGTGCACCACGAGTATGAGGGCACGATGCGTCTGGACGGACGCGTGGTGCGCTTCGCCTCGGCGCGAGAGGCGCGTGACGTGGGGATCGGCATGGTGCACCAGGAACTCTCGGCCGTGCGTGATCTGACAGTGGCGGAGAACGTATATCTGGGTGCGCAGCCGACGCGCTTCGGGGTGATCGACTGGCGGGCGATGAACCGCGGCGCACGGGAGCATCTGGAGGCCCTGGGGATTGACCTGGATCCCCGCACCCGAATGGGCAGCTTGCCGCTCGGGTTGCAGCAGCTCGTGGAGATTGCGCGCGTGCTGTTTTCGGGCGCGCGAATTGTGATTTTGGATGAGCCGACCTCGGCGCTCTCGCCGCCGGAAGTCGAGCGGCTGTTCGCGGTGTTGCGCCGGCTGCGCGATCAGGGGCGCAGCCTTATTTTCATATCGCACTTTCTGGACGACGTGCTGGCGGTGTGCGACCGGGTAACCGTATTCCGCAATAGCCGCCGTGTGGCGACCGAGGAGTGCGCGGCGGTCGATAAGGGCTGGATTATAGAGCGTATGATCGGCGCGGGTCATGGCGAGCTGGAGGAGAGCTATACCAGCGAGCGGTTGCTGCACGCGCGTGAGGACTCTCCAGTGGTGATGAAGGCCGAGGGTCTCACTTCACCAGGGGCATTTCGAGACGTGTCGTTTAGCGTGCGAGCCGGGGAGGTTCTGGGCGTGTATGGGTTCATGGGTTCCGGCCAACTGGAGCTCGCGCGAAGCCTGGTCGGCCGTCCTGCTCCGGAGGCCGGGCGCATCGTGGTAGACGGGCGGCGACGGCGGGTCCACGGAACGGCAGGGGCCAAGCGGGCGGGCATTGCGCTGGTGCCGGAGAGCCGGCGGCTGATGCTGTTTGCTCAGGAGCAGGTGTTCAAGAATATCAGCATCAGCATCTTGGAGCGGATCAGGCGGATCGGGCTGCGACCGGCAACCGAACGTGGCATTGCACGCCAGCATATCGACCGCCTGCGCATCCGGCCGCCGGACCCGGATCGCCGGCTCGGAACGCTGTCCGGCGGCAACCAGCAGAAGGTGGCTCTGGCGCGGTGGTTGACGCATCCGCCGCGGGTACTGGTACTCAGCGAGCCGACGCGGGGCATGGATGTCGGCGCGAAAGATGACGTGCTGAAGATCGTGCACGGGTTGCGCGAGCGGGGAATGGCGGTGATGGTAGTTTCGGCCGAACCGGAGACGGTGCTGGCGCTGGCGGACCGCATTCTGGTGATGAAAAAGGGCGCCGTGGTGCGGGAGTTCGCGAACGAGCCGGTGAGCAAGGACCGGCTGCTCGCGGCGGCATAAGGAGGGTCAATGTCGGAGCGCATGGGCGCGGTACTGGTAGGCCGGCCTGGCAGGGCAGGGTGGCTGCGGGGCCGGTTGCGCAATATCGCGCCGTTCGCGACGCTGCTGTTTCTTGTGGTGTTTTTTGCCATTGCCAGCCCGTCCTTCGTGTCGGTCGGGAACTTCACCAACATTCTGACGCAGATTTCCGTCACCGGAATTATCGCAGTGGGGCTAACCTTCGTGATCCTGTGCGCGGAGATAGACCTCTCCGTTGCCAGTATCGCGAACGCAACGGGGATCATGGTGGCGTTTTTCACGCTGCAGGATTCGTCGGTGAATATCGCGAATGTGCCGCTGCCCGGGTGGGCAGCAATATTGATCTCTTTGGCCGCGTGCACGGCATTGGGCGCAGTGAATGCGTTTGGGCTGACGGTGATCGGTATTCCGTCGTTCATTATGACGCTGGCGATGCTGCAGATCGGGGCCGGCATTTGCGCCCTGCTGGTGCGCGGACAGATCGCTTATGCGGTGCCGAAGCTGATCCTGACGCTGGGCAGCAAGTCGCTCGGGCCGGTGCCGTGGATCGTGATTATCGCTGCCCTCGTTCTGCTGATAGCGCACCTGGTGCTGACGTACACCCGGTTCGGGCGGTACGTATACATGGTTGGCGGCAACCGGGAGGCGGCGGAGTATTCCGGGGTAAATGTCCGGGCGATTTTGTCGTCGGTAATGATCATTTCGGCGATCTGCTCGGGACTCGCGGGAATGCTGGGTGTGGCTTATTTCGGCAGCGCCCAGCAAAACGAGTTTGACACGTATCTGCTGGACTCGATTTCAGCCGTGGTGGTGGGGGGCACTAGTCTGTTTGGCGGCCAGGGCGGGATCGGGAACACGATCATTGGCTTGTTCGTGCTGGGGGTGCTGAATAATGGGCTCGATCATATCGATATTGACAGCTTTCTGAAGATACTTATCCGCGGGCTGATTTTGCTGATCGCGCTGGTGATCAACGTGTATGCGCAACGGATGCGGAGCGAATCACCGGCCGGGGGGTGAGTCACGCCTTAGCGCAGATGGCTGCGATTAGCTTAGCGCCTGTTCCAGTATTTCCAAGGCACGGCCAGCGAAGCGGCGCATGTTGGTAACGCGGTCGGACAGGCCGGTTTCGAGGGTGGTGGCCTGCTCCGTCGGGCCCGCCAGCCCGATGCAGGTATGCCCGGCCGGGTCACCGTAGCGGTTGCTCGTAGGACCCGTCGCGCCGGTTTCGCTGAGGCCCCAGGTGGCGCCGCAGCGGGTGCGGACAGTACGGGCGAGCAGAGTGGCGTAAGGTTCGGTGGCGGGGCGCATGCCGTCCGGGAGCGGGTCGGCGATATCGAGAAAGGCGGCGCGGGCGAAGCGCGTATAAATGACGCTGCCGCCCAGGAAGTAAGCGCTGGCACCGGGGATGGCGAGCAGCGCGGCGGAGATCAAGCCGCCGGTCGAGGACTCGGCGATGGCGATGGTTTCGGCGCGTTGTTTCAGAAGGGCGCCGATACGCTCGGCAATCGGGAGCAGGTCTTGCATGGGCCGGCATTCTGGGCCGGGATCGGTTAATGCTCAAGACGCTAACCCTTTGGTGACGTTCGCGGCGTATGGGTGTGCCCCCGCAGAAGGTGGGGCAGATGCACACGCAGGCGCTTGTGCTGCCGTGGCGAAACGCGACGCGTGACGGCAAAGAACGAGGCTACCGCAGCGGGCTGGAACCACGGGTTGGGCGCTGGTTGCTGCGGCAGGCAGTGCGGGCTCGTAAGCTCGCGTGGTGGACGCTGACGTTTCAACTGGCAAAGCACGCGCGGTGCTGGCTGAGAGCGCGGCGCGCCCGGCGAATGGGGCCTCCTGCGATCGCGTTACCAATCGTGGGGGAGGTCGCGCCGGAGACGCTGCGGTTTCCCGATTGCGCACAGCCGCTGGTCAGCGTGATCGTGACTAGCCACGGGCAGGTGCAGCATACGCTACGCTGCCTCGCTTCGATCGCGGTGTACCCGCCGCGTGCGCCGATCGAGATCATTCTCGTCGATGATGCATCGGAGCATCCGGAACTGCCGCTGTTGAGAATGGTCCGGGGGATCCGCCTGATCCTGAATGCGCGGAACGTGGGGTACCTGCGAACGTGCAACGCGGCGGCACGCCTGGCGCGCGGGACGTATCTGCTGTTCCTTAACAATGATGTTCAGGTGCTACCCGGTTGGCTCGATGCGATGCTGGAGACCTTCGCGGCCCGGCCGGATGCCGGCGCGGTGGGATCGATGCTGCTGTATCCGGACGGGAGATTGCAGGAGGCTGGGGGCATCATCTGGAACACCGGGGCAGGGTGGAATTACGGCCGTGGCGATGATCCGGAGAAGCCGGAATATAATTACTTGCGAGAGGTCGATTACTGCTCTGGCGCATCACTGATGGTGGAGCGGGCGCTGTTCGAGGAGCTCGACGGGTTCGATGAAGCGTTCGCGCCGGCCTATTGCGAGGACTCGGACCTTGCGTTCCGCATCCGGGCGGCGGGACGGAAGGTACTGTACCAGCCACGCTCGCGACTGATCCATCTGGAAGGACTGTCGCACGGAACGGATTTGTCGCGCGGATTGAAGCGCTATCAGGTGGTGAATGAATGCCGGTTGACTGCGCGGTGGGAAGTAGTGCTGGCGAGTGAGCACTGTTCGCCGCGGCAACAGGTGATGCGGGCCCGGGACCGGGCGATGAGGCGGCCGGTGGTGTTGGTTGCGGATCACTACGTGCCGGAACCGGACCGGGATGCGGGGTCGCATACCATGGCGGGGTTTCTCCGGGCGCTGGTGGGGGCCGAAGCGGTGGTAAAGTTTTGGCCGCTGAACCGGCACCGCACGCCGGGATACTGCGATGCCCTGCAGCAGATGGGCGTGGAGGTGCTTTACGGGGGGCCACCGGATGCGCTGGAAAGCTGGCTGGCGGCCCATGGGACGGAGCTCGACCACGTGCTGCTGAGCCGACCGGATGTGGCGCGCGCGTGCCTGGGATGGGTCAAGCAGTTCAGTGCCGCTCGCATCAGTTACTATGGACATGATCTGCATTTCCGGCGCGCCGCGGCGCAGGCGGAGGTGACAGGTGATGCCACCGGGCTGCGAGAGGCCGCGCGGTTGGAACGCCTGGAGCGCTGGATCTGGCGAAGCGTCGATCGGGTCCTGTATCCGAGCGAGCAGGAGGCCGATGCGGTCATGGCACTGGAGCCTATCGCCGACGCACGGGCGGTGGTGCCATATGGGTTCGCGGATTTTGCTTCGGTGCGTGAGCCTCCCGCAGGGAAGGACGTGCTCTTCGTCGCAGGGTTTGCACATCCACCGAACGCCGATGCGGTGGCGTGGTGCATGGATGCGATCATGCCGCTGGTATGGGCGCGCCTGCCGCAGGCTCGGCTGGTGGTGGCGGGCCAGGGCGCGGGCCGGCTGCGACGGATTAAGGGGATGGAGGTGCGCCCTGATCTGAGCCCGGCGGCCCTGCGCGCGCAGTATGGGGTTGCACGGGTGGCGCTGGCTCCGCTGCGGTACGGAGCCGGGGTGAAGCTGAAATGCGTGGAGGCGTTGCGGGAGGGCGTGCCGCTGGTGACGACCCCAGTGGGCGCGCAAGGTCTGCCGGGGCTGCCGCGGATGGCATGTGTGGCCGATGTGGCTGGGGCGCTCGCCTCGGGCGTGGTGGAATTGCTGGAAGACGACGGGCTGTGGCGGGCGAGTTGCGGGGCGCAGCTTGCGTATGCGCGGTCGCGGTTCTCAGAGGCGGCGATGCACCGGTCGTTGCTGGAAGGGATGGGTCTGCGCGAGGCCGATGCAGGTGCCACGAAGGCCGGGTTGGAGGCCGCCCCAGCGTTGGCTGCTTGAACACGGAGGCAGGCTGAGGACAAGGAACGTCACGAAGACCCTGTTGCGGACGGGACGGCTCTCGCCATGCTAAACTCCCCTCATCGCGATGGAGGCAGGCATGGGTTGGCTGGTTGTAGCGGTGCTGGTATGGATCGGGGTGCATATCGGCATTGCCGGCAGCCCCTTGCGCGCAAAGTTCACCGCCCGGCTGGGAGAACAGGGCTTTCGCGGGGCATTCGCTGTCCTGTCGATTGTGGTGATTGGATTTCTGATCGTCGCCTACATCCACACGCCGTTCATTGTGCTCTGGATCGCCCCAGCCTGGCTGCGCTGGCTGCTCGTGATCGTCATGCTGCCCGCCTTCCTTCTGTTCGCCGCATCCCTGCTCACCCGCAGCCCGACGGCTGTGGGCGGAGAAACGGCACTGTTGCAGCAGCCACGCGGGATCCTGCGGATCACGCGCCACCCGATGCTATGGTCGTTTGCTCTCTGGGCAGCAGTGCATGTCATAGGCAACGGGGATCTCGCATCGTTGCTCTTTTTCGGCGCCTTCCTCGTGACGGCGCTGGCGGGCATGCCTTCGATCGACGGTAAGGTGGCCGCACGAAACCCTGTCGGATGGGAACAATTCGCCGCAGCAACCTCAATCGTCCCGTTCGGCGCGATCCATGACGGCCGAAACCAGTTCGTTGCAGCCGAAATCGGCATCGTTCCGGTGGCGATTGGCGTCCTGCTTTGGGCCGTCCTGCTTTGGGCTCATCCCCACATTTTCGGGGTCAGCGCCGTGCCAGCCGGTTAACGTGCTGGGCGGCGGCGAACGGTAGGGCGGACATTCCGGAAATTGAGCGTGGCGGGGTCCGCGACTACCGGGCCGGGCGCAGTGGCAACGATGATATCGGATGCAAGCGCACTGAAGTCGGCGCGGAAGTGGACCGACGATTTCAGCGCCAGGATTGTGCAGCTTGAAGGCTCGACCCCCATGTGGCGGATGATGGCCTGATCGAGCACCTGCATCTTCCGGCTGACGATCATCACGCGCACGCCGTCGATGCTGACCAGCGCGCAAGGGCCAAGATCGGCGGGGTTGCCGGCACCCATCGGGCCGGTGAGGGTGAACCGACCGTCGGTGATGCGCTCCACAAGTACGTCGCACTCGAACGGCATGCGGTCGGACTTGCCGCCGAGCGAAAGATGAATGTGCGCGCCTTCACCGGCGGCGTGGCACGCGGCGGCGCTTTCGGCGTCGTTGATCAGACAGACGAAAGCTCCGGTAGCGCGTTGCCGCACAAGTTCCGAGAGCAGGCCGGTGGTGTCGCCGTGGCCGCCGCCTCCGGGGTTGTCCTGGGTATCGGCGATGACGACCGGGTGGCGGCCCGCGGCGACCAGGCGTTTCGCTTCGGCGACGGCATCGGCGGCGGGGAGCGTCTCCTGCACGAACGCGCTCTCGCGCGCGGTGATAAAATCCGCGAGCTCACTGACCGCCGCATCTGCGCCGGATTGGGTGTCGGCGAAGGCGGCGACGGCGGGGCCGCATTCTTCGAAGTCGGCGAAGGGGAACCCAAAGCACCAGGCGAGCTCGGCGATGCGATGGGTCTCGGCGATGCGGGCGCGCTCGGCCATGACTGTCTGCATCGGTTCCATCATGGTGCACTGGCTGCCGACCGGGAGCCAGAAATCGATGGGACGGAAGGCGCGGGCCCACGGCCGTCCATTTGCAATTCGTTGCAACAGCAACCGAACGGCGGTGGCGCCGGCCTGCTTCATATCGATGTGCGGATAGGTGCGGAAAGGGACGATGGCATCGGCGCGGGCAACCATCGCGCGAGTAAGGTTGGCGTGCGGGTCGAGGCTGATGGTCAGCGGCATGGCGGCTCCGGCGACGGCGCGCACGCGGCGCAACAGCTCGCCCTCGGCATCCGGGAACGACTCCGCAAGAGCGGCGCCATGTAGGTCGAGGTAGATGCCGTCCACCGGCAGGGCGTTGGAGAGATGGGCACAGATCAGCGCGGTGAGACGCTCGAACGCTTCGTCCTGGATCGGCCCGGCGGGATTGGCGAAGGCCCACACAAGGGGAACAAGCTCGGCGCCGCTTTCCTCGGCGGCGGCAATGGCCCCGGCAGACGGAACCGAGGTGTTACGCAGCGCCTCGATCAGGCCGGGGCCTTGCTGCAGGGCAGGGAAGCCTCCAGGCTGAACGAAGTCCGCCCAGGTGGTGGGTCGGGGCGCGAAGGAGTGGGTTTCGTGCAGGAAGCCGCCGATGGCGATGCGCGCGGGCATGGCGGAGTTTACGTGTCCACCGGCGCGAATCGTCAAGATGCTTGCGCGGCGCGGCGAGCGGTGTCATTACCTCGGGCATCGTCAACTGAACTGAAAGGAGGTGATCCAGTGTCTCATTGTTTGATGCCGGCGTCAGTCGCCGCGAGCTGGATCGTCGCCTCGAAGATTGGGGCCGCGTAACCAGCCGGTTCGTCTGGCCATCCGGCCGAACAATGGAAACCCCCGCGGGTGCGATTGCTCCGCGGGGTTTTCGTTTTCAGACTTCCGCAAAATCCCCGCCCGGCCTCAGGTATTTTAAAACACCTGATCGGATGTCGAAGTGCGCACCGTGCAGGCAAAGGGCGTTGCAGCGGACACGCTCGGCGAGCCACGGAAATGTCAAAAGATTGTCCAGCGAGATGCGGACGGTTTCCAGTTCGCAGGCGAGCTGCGGATCGGCGGGATCGCAGGCGGGGACGGTGCGGGCACGCTCTGCGAGGCGCATCCAGGGAGCGACGAAGTCGCCCAGCTCGGTGCCATGGAGCAGGGCGTTGATGCCGCCGCACATGGCGTGGCCGAGAACGACAATGTCGCGGATCTGAAGGGCGCGCACGGCAAACTCGATGGCGGCGCTGGTGCCGTGCCAGGCGTCATCGGGTTGATACGGCGGGACCAGGTTGGCGACGTTGCGGATGGTGAAGAGCTCGCCGGGGGCGGCGTCGAAGATCACGGTGGGGTCAACGCGGCTGTCGGAACAGCAGATGACGAGGGCGCGTGGATGCTGGCCACGTTCGGCGAGCTGCTCGAACAGGCGGCGGCGGGCAGGCCAGGTGGTTTGCCGGAAGCGACGGTAGCCAGAGAGAAGGGAATCCATGGCGTGCTCCGCGGTTGTTTCTGGAGGGACGGCCTTACGGTGCCTGCGGGGTGGTCACCAGGCGCTTAACCTCCGTTTCATTTCAAGTTGCTAGCCTGGGTTGGCGACTAACCGGCAACCGGAGGCGACGCAATGGCCCGAGCGCGGCCAACGCTCACTGATTTGGCCCGCGACAGGCGAGGTACAACCGCCATTGAATTCGCGATTACTGGTGTCTGCTTCTTCGGGTTGGTGCTGTTCGTTGTCAGCCTGGCCTACCGGCTCTACGTCCAGGTGGCTTTGGATTATGCCGTCGGGCGTGCCGCCCGCATGCTGGCCGTTGACACTACACAGTCACTATCGGGCAGCAGCAGCGGGTTCCAGACCGTTACATTCTGCCCCCTGCTCTCGCCCTTTCTGTCCTGCGCCAATGCCAGCATCGCGCTGACCCCCGTCACCGATTACCGGACTACCTCCTCAATCAGTGGGACGGGGACGCCGCCGTTCAATCCCGGGCAGGGGGGCAGCCTGATGTTGTTGCAGGCGAGTTACCTGATGCCATCCCTCGGGTGGCCGATACCCGGCGGCGGATCGAGCAGCTTCGGCGGGACGGTGGTGACGGCCGACTATCCCTATCAGAACGAGTATTAGGAATGCGATGCTGGCGGCGGTTGATCGCGGACCGGCGCGCGGTTGCAGCGTTGGAATTCGCGCTCCTGCTGCCGGTGCTGATTGTTATCACGCTCTCGCTCACCGACGTACGAATGCCGCGATTACCTGGTGGCGCATGTCGGCTGCGGCCAATGCCATCGCGCGCATTGCCACGAGCTACGCCGCGACCGAGAGCAACACCAACAGCCTTTCCACCAGTCAGGCGACCACCGCCAGCACAGCCATCTTCGCTGTCATCCCGGGTCTGACAACGGCTCCGCTATCACAGTACGGCGTAACGCTATCCAGTGTCGTGATGGCGCCCACAGTAGCCGGTTGCACGAGCAACTGCACGTACACCGCGAACACAGCCTGGAGTGTGGTGGCGCAAGGGACCGCCGGCACCGCCCGGCCATGCGGCACGCTAGGCGCCGCGGCCAATGACGCGTCCGCAACTATCAGCACACTGCCGCCCGATGCCTTCAGTTCCTCACCGCTGTTGGTCGTGGACGTAACCTACGACTTCATTCCGCTGTTTACGAACCTGTTCGGTGTCAAGCTGAAATGGATGGAGACTGCCTATATGGCGCCGCGCACCGGAACCGATGCCGACTGGATCCAACTGACTGGAGCGCAGGCGGCGCAGGCACAGTGCCCGGGATACACTGGATGAGCGCCTTGCGGTCGGTCCTACGTTTGGTCCATGACCATCGCGCCGCCACCGCCGTGGCGTTCGCGCTGACGATCACGCCGATCATCGGCTTCGTAGCACTCGCCTTCGATGTCGGCTCGGCAGTCTGGGCACGTTCGCAGCTCGATCTCGCGGCTGATACGGCGGCTCTCACGGCGGCGACGACGGGGGCTAAGGACTTCGCCGCCAATCCGAACACCTCGTTGCAGCCGGCGCAGAATGCGGGGACCCAACGCTTCAACGCACAGGCCGGGGCGATACCAGGTGTGACCCTGAGTTCGCTGAGCGTGGGCGTGACGCGGACTGGCGGCAGCATCAAGGCAGTGGTCAGCTACAACGCGACCTATTCGACGCGATTTGCCGGCCTGTTCGGATTCCCGACCTTGCCCGCCTCGGGTTCGGCGGCAGTCAGCCGGACGAACAGTCCGTATTTCGAGATCGACATCCTGATGGATACGTCCTCCTCAATGGCGATCCCGGCGACAGAATCTGGGATGACGCAGCTTGGAAACCTGGTGAACGCGCTGAAGAATGGGAACACGCAACAGAAGCAAGAGTACAGCAGCCAAGCTCAAAACCGAACTTCCTAGCCTCGAGACACGCAAGTTACTGAAGCATCTATACATTCTGTCTCGCGACCTGTGGATTACTGGCTACAGTTGACGCCGAGGAGATTGAATGCCTTCTGCTGCAGCGGTGTTGGCCTTGTGACGACGGTAAGGCGATAGTCCGGTGTGATCGCGGTGGTGATGGTGTTGCGCACTACGGTTGCCAGATCGCCGAGCAATGAACGGAAGCTATGCACCGGCAGGCCGTCCGTGGTGAGCCCTGTGGTCTGCTTGGCGATGGCAGCCGGGGAACGTTGCGCTTCCGACACTACGCTGTCTCGCAAGGCTTCGGCCGCTTCCCTATCGGCGTCATCGAACAGCATTGGCGCCAGGCAGGTCCGCATATGCCATTCGAGGTAGTAGGCTAACATGCACAGGAAGACGTGGGCCCGCACGCGGTCTGCCAGCCAATGATGGACAGGCCTGATCTGCAGATCGACGGTTTTGATGCAGCGAAAGGCCCGCTCCACAAGCGCAAGCGACTTGTAGCTTCGCACGGTCGTGGTGTCATCGAGCGCGCTTTCCGGCAGGCTGGTGCGCACGACATAGACGCCATCGGTTGCTGCTTCAGCGACGATCTCGGCGGTCTTGCGGGCGAAGCTGAAGACGGTATCGGTGATCTCGATGACAAAATGCTTGCCTACCTTGTGCTTGTTGATCACCGCGCCAACCGCGAGTGCGATCCGCGCAGCGCCCCGGAGGGGATTGCGCTTGCGAGCGACCGCGATCTGGATACGGGAGAGGTCACGTTCGGTGGCGGCCAGCAGATCCTCCCGCTTGCGGGCGCGCTCGACGGCGAGATCGGGATTACGGCAAACGATCAGGCGCTCACCCGGAAATTCGGGCGCCGTGATACTGGCCAAGTCGCGCTGATCGAACAGCGAGAGTTGCAAAGCGCCGGTTTCCATCAACGCCTTGATCGCCGGCGCGCGCAGTGCCGTGATCCAGTCGAAGCCTGCCGATTTAACGTCATTGGTGATGCGTGCTTGGGTGATCATGCCACGGTCACCGACCATGACCACGTGGTCGAGATGGAACCGCCGCTTCAGCTTTTCGATCTGATTGGCAAGCGTAATCGGATCGGCGGTATCGCCCTCAAACACCTCGATGGCGATCGGACAGCCATCGGGAGCGCAGAGTAGGCCGTATATGATTTGCAGCGTGCCCTTCTTGCCGTCGCGGCTGTAGCCACGCTGGGCGAGCGGGCAGCAGCGGCCTTCCATGTAGCTTGACGAGACATCATATAACACCAGTGTGCCATCGCTGAGATGGCGCTTGGCTAAGGCTGTCTCGATGGCAGGCTGGCGTTCCAGCAGCCAGTCCAGTGCGGCATAGAGTTCGTCCTCGTCGACCTCACCGAGGCCAAGCATTTCGCCAAGGCTCGATGCAGCCGTGGCGGAGGAAAGTGCACGAGCGGTGGCGAGCTTGGATGCCGGCTCGATAATGCGCCCGATCATCAGCGCGAGGGCAAGATCACGGTATCGCTCGCGATCGCCGAGCATCCGATCAAGCCCTATCTTGCGGGCAGTCCCGAGCGCTGCTGCAACGTGCCCGTGCGGCAGACTGCGGGTGATGGTGAACGCATCCCGCTCGGCCGGAATGACAACGCCGCCTTTGAGAACACCGCGCAGGCCTTCAACGTGCTCGGCGGGCCAATCGGAGAGGTTGCAGATCGTGCGCTTACGGACCTTGCCATCCTGGCGGTAACTCTCGCGCAGCAGAATGGCGGGAGGCGAGTTCCGATTCGGAACAGCTTCGATATACATGGCAACGCATTGGCACAACACCGCCGCGAGTACAAGTCCAAATTTCCGGATTACATGGCTACGTTTGGGACCAGTCTCGTGCTTCTGTCCCTACTGTTCCTGCCACTTCACACTCTCCGAAAGAAGGAAGTTCGGTCAAAACCAGAACTGCGCGTTCGGATGCCATTTCGATGCAAACAACAACGACTTCTATGGGCTCGCCAAATCAAATGGCATACAGTTGCGGATCGATCTGTTAATCCAGGCGGTGCAGAACGTCATCAGCACGATCGCAGCGTCCTCGACGTCGTCACAATTCAGCGTTGGGCTGTATAGTTTTGATACCACCTTCAACACCATCTTCGCGCCAAGTCCGAACCTATCGGCAGCAGAGACGGCAGCGCAGGCGATGACGGTGCCGGTGACGCCAAACGGAGGACACGCCGATACATACATCCCGCTGGCCCTGCACACGCTCGCCTCGACCCTGCCGCCGTCCGGCGATGGATCAACCGCCAGCGCACCAAGGCGCTTCCTTTTCATTGTGACAGACGGTGTTGAGGACTACTGCAGCAACGGATACACCAGCTCCACTGGTGGCTGCGTGGGGGGCAACAATGTGGGCGCTCCGAACAGCGGCGCTCCGCGCATTATCGTCCCGCTGGATCCGACCCTGTGCGCACCGCTTAAGGCGAATGGGATCACGATCATGACGCTGTACACCACATATTTCCCGCTCGTTAGTCCGTACAACGCGCCCACCAACAGTTACTACGCGACGAACGTGGAGCCGTTCCAGAACAACCTCGCTCCCAATCTGCAGACTTGTGCGTCGTCCCCAAGCTATGCTTTCCAGGCCAGCGATGGGGCCTCGATCGGAGCAGCGTTACAAGCAATGGTCCAGGCGGCGATGAGCACGCCGGCGCGGTTTACCCAATAGTGGTGGAAAGACGCCACCGATGCTGCGTCATTACCACTATTTGCGTTTCAATGGACGCCCCGGGCAACTGGCAAACCGTGAAAAGGCGGCTGCTTAACGGTACCTGACGACCGGCCACCCTCCTGGCCAATTTTTTCTATTGCCCACCCCGGGCTACCTATGCCGTATAAACAGCGTTCCCAACCCGAACCTCGCCCCAACTTAAGTCTCGTCTCGCGACACAAATCCAAATCGCGCAAACCTATCGGTACCGTTGTCAGGTCCCCCAAACTGGCCAGCGGTACCGTTGTCAAGCCCCCGAAATCCCCCAACGGTACCGTTGTCAACCCCCCGAATCGGCCAACGGTACCGTTGTTAACCCCCACAAAACCCAATCGGTACCGATCCCCTAAGCGCCAACCCACCTGGTTGTATCGCGCCCCGATAGATTGAGGCTGCGCCAGAGCGGTGCTCCCCTGGTGACCAGGCGCGGAGCTTCCGAATGGATACTGAGTGCCATCACTGCGCCGCCGCGAGCTGGCGAATTCCGGCCAATGCGGCCTCAATCTCATCGGGCGGCAGGTCCCGGCTCAATACCGCTCTTGCGCCGGCCTGGTCGCCGGCCAGCGCCAGTCCGACCGCGAGATTATGCCGGGCCCGGGCTCCTGCCCCCGCGTTTTCGCCATCGAAGCCACCCTGAGCGGCCTGCCGCAGCATCGGCAGCCCCTCCGCAACATGACCGGACAAGGTAAGTGAAAGACCGAGATCCGAGCGTAACGCGGAATCGTCCGGGCTCTGGGCAAGAACGGAGCGATACAGCGCCTGCGCCTCGGAGTGGCGCTCCTGCACATCGAGCGAGATCGCAAGGCCAGTGCGCACCCGGGTATCGTTCGGGGCGAGCGCCAGTGCCCGGCGCCAGGCTTGTTCGGCATCCTTTGAGTCGCCGGCGGCATCGCGGGCGCGGGCGAGACCCGTCAGCGCCTCCAAGGACCGCGGTTGCAGGGCGGCCGCCTTGGCGAAACTCTGCGCCGCGTCTTCCGGACGATCCAGCATCATCAAGGCGCGCCCGCGCCGGAGCAAGGCCGGGACATCGTCAGGATTCCGGCGCAGGATACCGTCCGCGACATGCAAACCGGTGTTGGCCGCGCCAGCCGAAAGGGTCGCGTCGGCCAAGCGAAGGTCGAGCGCCCCCGTCTTGTCCGCGGCCACGTCCGTGGGGGGCGAAGCAGCGCAGGCGGCAACCCCCAGCAATAGGGAAAGCGTAGCGGCGCGGGCTGTTACCCGGGTTCGGATCGGCATGGGGGCCTCATCGATGTGCGAATTTTTCAAGAACGGCCAGCATGGCGGGGCCGGCCACAACCAGGAACACACAGGGCAGAATGAACATGATCATCGGCAGGGTCATCAGCACCGGCAGCCGGGCCGCACGCGCCTCGAAGCGGGTCAGCGCCTCGGTACGCATTTCCGCGGCCAGCGTGCGCAACGCCTGGCTCAGCGGCGTGCCGTAGCGCAGCGCCTGCGCGAGTGTGGCGGACAGGCGTTGCAGGCTTACCAGCCCGGTGCGCGCGCCCATGTTGGTGAGTGCCGTGCGACGGTCGGAAAGGATGCGAAGCTCGTTGTGCGTGATGGAGAGTTCAGTGGAACACGCGGGGCTGCTGGCCTTGATCTCCTTGGCGACGCGCTCCATGCCCTGCTCCAGTGCGAGCCCGGCCTCGGCGCAGATAACCAGAAGATCGAGCGCGTCCGGCATCGCCCGTTCGACTGAGGCAAGATAACGCTTACGCACACCGCGTAGCACCATGTCGGGTAGCAGCAATCCGGCTGCCGCAGCTCCTGCGAGGCCGATGTGCATCCACATCGAAGCGGCGCCGGCATTGCGCAGAAGGGCCCAGGCCAACAGCGGAAGAAACCCGAGCAAGAGCGCCTTGGCCCCGACGAAGACGGGCAAAGCGTGGAGACCGCGAAATCCGGCCGAGGTCAGCGTGCTCTCCAGATTGGCAATCGCCTTGGCCGACAGGAGCCCGCTGCGGGTGAGCAAGGATCCAACACCACCGGCGATCGCGGCCAGTGGGCCGGGGCCGGGTCCTGCCCCCACCGCGCCGATCGGCGCGTAGGCCTCACGCACCTCCTGCAACTGGCGGCGCAGACGGCTCTCTCGTCGCATCGGCTCCCACACCGCGGCGGTCATCGCGCCCAGCAACACGATCATCACAGCCGCCGCCAGCAGCAAGGTATGTGGCGCCACGATCATCGCAGGCTCCGCTTAATCATCAGGCGCATAATGATTCCCGCGGTGCAAAGCATGCCGACCGCGAGCAACAGGACCTTGTTGCCCGAAGGCGTATCGAAAAGCGGCTTCATGTAGTCGTAGTTCAGCACGGTCAGCGCAATGCCGGTTACAATCGGCAGGGCCGCGAGCACATAGGCGCTGGTGCGTGCCTCCGAAGCGAGCGCGACGCCGCGTGCGCGCAAGGCGACGCGCTTACGGATGACTTCGGCCAGATTGTCCAGAGTTTCGGCAAGGCTGCCGCCGGTCTGGGCCTGTAAGGTAAGCGCCACGGTGAAGAAAGCGTACTCGGCGACGCCGGTGCGTGCCGACACATCGCGCAGCGCGTCTTCCAACCGGATGCCGATGGCAATCTGGTCCGAGACGCGTGCAAACACGCGGGCGGTGGGCTCCAGGCTTTCGCGCGCGACCCCGCGCAGGGCCTCCTGCAGGGGAATGCCGGCGCGCACGGAACGCACGATCATCGACAACGCGTCCGGAAGCTGGCGATAGAGTTTGTCGGCGTGGCGCGCGTGCAAAGTGCGGAACAGAGCCTGCGTGCACCCGACGTGAGCCAGAGGCAGCAGCAGGAGGAAGGGCAGACCAGCAACGCGGCTGACAATCTCGCTGACGATCACGGCCACCGCGGCGGCGATCACCAGCAGGAACGGCAGCCGCAGAGGGTACGCGTTCAGACGGTCGAGGTTGTAGCCGAGCACGCGCCCCAGGTGGACCTTCCAGCGGCCGAGTAGCGCCTCTAGGCCGAGCTGCTCGGTGAGCGGTCGCGAAGGCATAACCGCGGGTGCCAGGGTGGTGACCCTTTCGGCGATCCGCACCGCCAGCCGGCGATTACGCCGGTCCTGCGCCAGGATAACCGGCGCACTCGCGAGTACGGCGGCGAGGATGGTACCGCCGGCGAGGAGAAAGCGGGGGCTCACAGCAGACAGGCACGACCTGCCGCGGCCGCCCCCACCTCACCCCAACCCTCTCCGCCCCGAGGAGCGGAGAGGGAGACTGTTTTAGGTCTCATCCGCCTCACAGCGGCGCCGCCTCTTCCATCACTGCGTCCCACGCGCGGTTGAGGCCGAAATAACGGAGCCGCTCGTGGAAACTCGGAACGGCGCGGGACGCACGCCACTGCCCGAGCAGGCGGCCATCCGCATCCTCGCCTTCATGCTCGAACACGAAAATGTCGTGGGTGGTCATGACCTCGCCTTCCAGGCCGACGAGTTCGGTTAGCTGGAGCACGCGGCGGCCGCCGTCGCGCTGGCGGCCGACCTGGACGATAACGTCCACGGCGCTCAGAACCTGCGTTTTTATCGCCCGCGAGGGCAGGCCCATGTTGCCCATCTGCACCATGTTCTCGATACGCGTCAGGGCGTCGCGCGTATTGTTGGCGTGGATCGTGGACATGCTGCCGTCGTGGCCGGTGTTCATCGCCTGCAGCATGTCGAACGCCTCCGGCCCGCGCACCTCGCCCACGATGATGCGATCGGGCCGCATTCGCAGCGCGTTGCGGATCAGATCGCGCTGCGTGACCTCGCCCTTGCCTTCGATGTTGGGCGGCCGGGTCTCCAATCGCACTACGTGTGGCTGCTGAAGCTGCAGTTCGGCCGCGTCCTCGATAGTCACCACGCGCTCGCCGTGGTCGATCATCCGGGAAATCGCATTGAGCAGCGTCGTTTTGCCCGAACCCGTGCCCCCCGAAATGATGATGTTAAGCCGCGCGCGTCCCATGATCTCCAGCGTGCGTCCAACCTGCGGCGACATCGAGCGAAAGGCGACGAGTTTTGCGATGTCGATCTGCTTTCGGGAGAACTTACGGATCGACATGTAAGGCCCGTCCAGGGCCAGCGGCGGAAACACGATATTGACGCGGCTGCCGTCATCCAGGCGCGCATCCACCATCGGGCTGCTCTCATCGATCCGTCGCCCCATTTTCGCCGCCACGCGCTGGGCAATGTTGGCGAGGTGCTGACGGTCGCGGAACTGCACGTTGGTTTTCACCACCTTACCGCGGCTTTCCACGAACACCCGGTCCGCCCCGTTGACCATGATGTCGGTGACGGTGTCGTCTTCGAGCAGCGGCTCCAGCGGACCCAGGCCAAGCATGTCGTCGACCAGGTCCTGCGACAGCCGGCGCTGCTCGCGCGCGTTGAGCTGGATGCGTTGCTCGGTGGCGATCTCGGCCACCAGCCGTTCGACCTCCAGCGCCAGCCGCTCGGGCGACATGGTGGCGACGACGCTGGGGTCGAGGCGGCCAAGGCAAAGGGTGCGGAGTTCCGAGCCGAGTGCGGTCTCGGGGTCCTGCCCGGCTTTGGTGGTGGCAGGCGCGGGGTGCGCCTCGGGGGCTGCGGGGACATAGGCCGGCTCGACCAGCGGCTCGGCAGTGCGCCGGCGGCCGAAGGTGGGGAATTCAGTCATCGACGGGTCCAGCGGCTCAGGCGGGAGGTGCTGCCGGCGGTCGGGTCGGCCACGGTGCCCGCAAGGAAAGCCAAGTGCTGGATCGCTTTAGTAAATGGCCGAACGCTTGCGGCCGCGGGTTCGCCCAGGTTAGCCGCCGTGCGCAGTGCGCCCTTCATGTACGGTATGACAATATCGGGCTTGCGGCCGGTCGCCTGCTCGAACTGGGCGAGACCGATACCACCGTTGATCCCGGACTGGTTGAGCAAAACCAGCGTTGTGCCGGAACCTGTCGGGGCCGCCAGCAATGACGGCTCGGGGATGGCGAGATAGCGCAGCAGGTCGCGTGCGCCGGCAAGCGTCGGCTCGGTCACCAGGATGCGCTGATGGGCGAGATCGAACAGCTCGCGTCCGATACGGCTGGCCGGCATCGGGGCGTCGCAGACAAGGAACTTGTAGCGCCGGCGCAGCAGGTCCATCAGACCGGTCAGGGCATTAGGCGCGATCGGCGGTACTTCGCCCAGTTTGCCTTCCCCCGAGAGGACATGCAGGCGCTCACCCACAACCTGAGCGGTGCGGTCGATGAACAGCTCGTCAACCCGGCTCGGCAATTCGAGAGCTACACGCAGGCCCCGCTGCGACTTCACCGACAGCATCATCGCAGCGGAGGCGCCATACAGGTCGCCATCCAGCAGCAGCGTGGGCCGGTGCGCACGCTCGGCGAGATACCAGGCAAGGTTGGCGGCGATCGTGGTCGCGCCGACCCCGCCATGCACGCCAGTGACGCTGATAATGCGGCCTCCACGGAGCAGGCGCACCCCGAGCGGCTGGCGGTCGATGACGGGGCCGAAATGCTGGCGTACCAGGTCGCGGGTGAGTGGCTTGAACAGGTACTCCAGCACACCAAGCCCATGCGTCAGCCCGCGGTAGAGCGAGATATCCTCTTTGTCGCCGATCGCCAGCACGCGTACGTCCGGCTCCACGAGTTGAGACAATTCGGTAAGTGCGGTGATCGGTTGCGTGCCGCTGATGTCGATCACCAGCACATGCGGTGAGACGGTGCGCCGCAAGGCCTTCGTCGCATCATCCAGATCGCCCCGGCGTACATCCACGCCCTCGCCCTGCTCCGCGGAAAGGGCGTCGCGCAGCACGGCCTCGCTCTCGGCGTCTGCCGCGAAGGCGAGGACGGCAGGTCGATTGGAACGTGCGGCCTCGGGGCCGCCGCGTTCCAGTTCGGGAGGCGCGGCTTCGCTCATGGCGAGCCGCCTTGCGCCCCGCCCGACCCGGCGCCACCGGCCACGGGAGCTGCCGCGGTCGGGCCATTGCTGTCGCCTTGCTGCTGCCCGCCGTTGTTGGTCGCCTGCACATCGGAGGTGCCGCTCGCAGGCAGCGGCTTGACCATACCCGCACGTAGCCGTGCGACGGCGGCAGCGCCGAGGTCGCCCGGCGAGGAGGTGGCGCCGCGACCTTCATAGAGATCGCCGGGATCGGCCACCATCGCACGCAGGTTAGCGTCGTTGGCACCGAGTGGATGCCATTCGCCCGGCCGCGAATAGGGCTCGATCTGATTGCAGGCAGCGAGCGCGAGCAGGAGAGTAAGGGGAGAGAGGCGCGTGAGGCCACGCATGGCGCTTGTCCTCATTGGGGGGCGATGAAGCCGGCATCGAGCGGGATGTGCGTCATCGGCGGCAGTTCGACCCCGCGCGCGAGCTGCCGGTTATAGAGGATGCGGTCGAGGTCGCCGGCCTGCACCATGCCGCGCGTGGGTACGGTTAGCGTCGCCGGGTCGCTGACCGGGCGGACAAGATAGGGCGTGACGATGATGACCAGCTCGGTCTGGCCGCGCTGATAAGCGGTGGAGCGGAACAGCGGGCCGAGCACGGGCAGCTCGCCGAGCAAAGGGATGCCGCGCGCGTTCTGGGTGGAGCTGTCGGAGAGCAGCCCGGCGATTGCGAAGCTCTGACCGCTGCCGAGTTCGACGGTCGTTTCCGCGCGGCGGACCGTCAGCGCGGGGACAGCGAGCGTCAGGTTGCCATTGGAGATCGCAACGGCACCCTGCGTGGTGAGCTGACTGACCTCCGGACGCACCTTCAGACTGATCCGGTTGGACGCAATCACCGTCGGCACGAAAGCGAGCGAAACGCCGTACTGCTTGTAGTCGATGCTGATCGTGTTGTTCTGCTGCGCGACCGGGATCGGGTATTCGCCGCCGGCGAGGAAGCTCGCGGTTTCGCCGCTCTGCGTTGTCAGGTTGGGCTCGGCGAGGATGGTCGCGAGCTGGTCCTGCGCCAGCGCGTCCACAACGGCAGTGATGTTGCCATTGGGGCCGGCGACGCCGAAGGCGATCGAGTCCGGCGGATTGGTCGCGTCGGAGACTCGGTTGGCGATGGCGATGGCGCCCAGGACGCCGCTGGGAACGGCTTGGAACGCGCCGGCCCAGTTGATGCCAAGTTCACGGGTGACGGTTCGCTGCACCTCGACGATGCGCACCTGAAGATTGACCGTCAGCGGCGTATCGACGGCAAGGCGATTGTCGATGGTCTGGCCAGGGGCGAGATAAGGCCGCAGCGCGCTCATGACCCCCTCGGCGTCGCCCGGGGTCTGGACGTGGCCGGTGACCGTGTAGCCACCGGGCGTGGCGGCGATGTTTACGCCGGGGAAGTGCAGCCCGAAGCGCACCAGTCCGGCAACCTCGCCCGAACCGTAGGAGGAGGGGCGGACCGTCAGGTCGATCTGGACGATCGGTGCGCCGCTTTCGCTGAGCGCGGCGATGGTAGTGTGGCCCGGAGCGATACCGAAAATGAACAGGCTGGTCGGACCCCCGGGTCGCACCTCGGCGATTTTAGGGTCAGCGGCGAAAAGGCTGGCGGCCGGCTGGGCGAGCGTGACCACGCGGCCGACCCCGACATTGAGGGTGAGACATGCGGCCGGTGCGTGCGACCTCGGTTTCGAACTGCAGGTCCTTGGGCGGCGGTTGGCTGGGGGTCTGCGGGGGATCGGGCGGGAGTGCTGGGGGATCGGGCACGAGGGCGACGTGCCTGACTGCCTTGTGGACGTGGTGGTGATGGTGGTGGTGGAGCACCGGGTGCGCGGTAGCGCCGACGATGGTTGCGCCGCACAGTGCGAGTAGCATCGCGCCACGAGCAATGGCGGGGAGAAACGGCATTCTGCACACCTCTCGGACCCGGTTTTCGGGTCGGAGCGGATAGCAACACCGAAAGGTTTAATATTTGTAAACTTCGACCTGTCTGCCGCCTAGGTAGAGGCGCACTTCGGTATCCTGCGGTGCATGACCGCCCCCGAGCGCGCGCGATACGTCGCCGCCCCAGACCGGCCCCGCCTCCTGCGGCGGGGATGCCTTGGCCTGAATGGGCGTGGGTGGGGGGTCATCCGCTTTAGGCGGCGCTGTCTGCGCGACCGCGCTCGACTGAGCCGAGCGTAGCACGACCAGCAGCTTACCGAGGCGGGTAGCGACGGCGACGCGCTCGGCGTCATGGGCCGAGACCTCTAGCGTGATGGTGCGAGAGGTCGGGCCGTGGCCATCGATCAAGCCCGTCGCCTGCCCGCCTTGCACAAGCTGCTGATCGACCGCGATCACTCGGACGTCCGCCAGCACGGTTTCGCCCGAGACGCGATGCGCCATCGACTGGTCGGTGTTCTCGATCGTCTGCGTGAGGATCAGATCGACGCGGTCGCCGGGCCAGATGAGCCCGGCTTCGCCGGACACCGCATCGACGGCCACCGAGATTGCGCGTGCGCCGGGTGCGAGGACGGCCGCGAGGAAGCCTCGATCGCCGGGGCGCAGCACGTCGTTGCCGGCGATGATGTCGTGATCGCCCAACATGCGGCGCACCATCGCACCGATGAGGGCGTTGCGGGCTTCGGTGGAATCGCGCTGGGCGCCGGGAAGGATCTTGTCCTCGGGCACATTGCGGACCGTGAGGTCATTGGGTTGCAGAAGGCTGCCGGCGCGGACGGGGTGCGCGGTGGCGATGAGAGCGACGGTCTTCACGGCGACGGGTTTCGGGCCGGCCTTAGGCGGCGACTGCATGGAGACGTACGCGACCAGGACAAAACCGGCGAGGAGCAGGCCGGCGATGCCGATGACAAGGGTGCGCAGCATGGGGGCTTAGGCTCCGTGCACAGCGAAAAGGGTTCCGGCGGCGATCGCCACCGCGTAGGGCAGGGGGCCGCCCCGGCGCAGCCGCCAGAGTTCACAGCGTAGCAGGCGCGGGAGGAGGTGGGTGGGACGGCCGGGTTTCGGGCGGGGGAGGACGCGCGGGCCGATGAGATAGGGCAGGCAGAGCACGCCGCCGGCGAGTGCGGTAGCGAGGAGCATTGGGATGACTGCGGCTGGGGGGACGAGTAGGCCCGAGGCTGCGAGCAGCTTGGCGTCTGCGCCGCCAAGGTGGCCGCGGAGCCAGAGGAGCGCGGAGATCAGGAGCAGGAGCGCCGAGATGGCTAGGCACGCGAGCAGTTTGTGTTGGAGCAACGAAAGCGCTAGCGCGGCGCCCGCAAGTATCGTGACCAACCAATTGGGCACCGTCCGAACGGCTAAGTCGTGCATTGCCGCAATGACCAGGACGGTCACTGAAATTGCGGGCAACAACTGAGCGAAGGCTTGCATACCCCGCGAAGGATCCTGCGTTTTAGCCGCTCCTATTCACCAAGCGCTGTGAAAAATGGCTGAGTCGCACCGCCGCGAATTCGGGCAGCCTCGGCCGTTGCGCCTGTTTCATCGCGATCGGACCGGATTGTTGGTTGGGGTTGATGGGAAACGGGTTCGACGGGGCGCCTGCCCCGCGGTCTATGGAGCGGCCGGCACCAAGCTGTGGGCGAGGTCGCGGAACAATGCTGCCTCAGGGCAGGAGGCAGCGAAAGCGACGCGCACACGGGAAGCGGTCTCGATTACCCGTGCAGCGACCTTCATCAGCCGCAGCCGAATGGTGGTGAACTCGGCGGTGGTCAGCGCGTGTGCCTTGGGGATGCCGTCGCGCACGTTGAGTAACAGCCAATAAGCTGCGGTGTGAAGGATGAGCCGCATCTGATTGGCAAGCGGTGCCCGACATGAGGTGCGGTCGGAGGCAAGTTGGCTCTTGTGAAGTTTGATCAGGTTTTCCGCCTGGCCGCGCTCACAATAAAGCGTATCATACAGCCACTCAGCGCTGCCCGTGGTGATGTTGCTGACCACGAAGCGGATGTCGAGGCCGAGAGTGGACGCCTCGATGCGGGCCGCGATACGACGCGAACGCGACCAGGATTTGGCCCGATACTGTGTTTCGGTGTAGCGCCGCAGCAGCGGGGAATCGGCTTCGGCGCGACGGACACGAACGTCGTCGAGCTGCCGGCTCGACCAGGCGGTGCAGCACGTCGTTGCCGGACAGGCCGAAGACGTAGCGAATACCCTCCGCTTCGCACCAGTCCATCACCTCTGGTCGGCCGTAATGGCTGTCACCGCGGATGGTGATGCGCGTGTTCGGCCAATGCCGTCTGATCTCGCGCAGCAGGCGCCGCAGGTGACGGCGGACTTCCTTCCCCGATGGGGTTTTGCCGGGCCGCAGCAGCACCGCCACCGGCCGCGCCGTGGCAGTGTCATAGATATGGATCGGTAGAAAGCAGCGCTCGTTGTAATGGGCATTGAACAACGACAGACTGCTGATATCCATGCACCACGTCCACGGTGTCGTCGATATCAAGCGTGACCGCCTCTGGCGGCACTGCATAGCTGGCGCAGTAGAGGCCAATCATCGCCCGCATCATTCGGATGATCTCGCGCAGGCTGGGGGCGTTCTCCCACCGCGACATGGTCGGCTGCGAGCACAAATCGCGGCCGCTGGCGGGCAGCTTGCCGCAAGCCAGTTTGAAGGCCGGGTCGCGGCGCAGGTGATCGAGGTCGTCGGCGTCCTCGTAGCCGCAGGCGATCGCCAGAATGCGCGCACGCAGGATGTCACTCAGACTGATGCACGATCCGGCCTGGATCGCGATGATCGGCAATCTCCGCCGCCAGTCGATTACAGATGCCCAGACGTCGTTCCGCCCGCGCCAGCAAGATGACGCCGCCATCTGACGTGATCCGTCCGCCATCGAATGCCGCGGTGACTTTCTTGCCTGCAACGGCTGGCAATGCGAACGGCTCGGTCGTATCCTCGTGCATGGCGGGTGTGGCACCGGTGAGATTGCAATTCGGATGGCGTCAGGCACCCAATTCGTAAGTCACAATCACCACCTTACGCGACACCCGCCGACAAATCCCTGCTATGCGATGAATAAGACAGGTTAGCTGCCTCAAACCGCTAAGTCATAAAAAGCAGTGCCTGGAGGGACCATTCTGGTCCATCCCAGCACGATAGAGTGGTTAGCCACCCGCGGCCGTCAGGCTACCCGAGATATTTGTAAATACGCCTTTCAGGTCTGTGCCGACAGTGCTCACCGCAGCGATGATGACGCAGGCGATCAGCGCCGCGATGAGCCCGTACTCCATCGCGGTCACGGCCTTGGTGTCGCGGCGGAATGTGTGAAACTTCGAGAGCAACTGAAACAACAGAACCGACATGCGAAAGTACCCTCCAATTGGCGCCCCGGCCCCATGCCGGTTGCGGTTGTAAGCTAAAGCTATCGACAACCTAAGATTGCCAGAACAAGATGTTCTAATGCAACCAAAATCGTCTAAAAAAAGATCAGTGCCATCGTATGCGTCTCAGCCCGAGGGCGGCTCGTAGCCGATCGGGAAGCGTTTGGGGCGTGTAAACCGGGATCGAGACAGCCGCGGGCGCGATCAAGATGACATGCGGATCGCCTCCGGCGCCCTGCGCAATCGCGTCAGCCATGCCACCCCCCCCCACGCTCTCAACACGGCGATGCGATAGGGCGTCCCCCGGGCGGGGTCGGCCGAGTGGTAGTCAGCAATGGCCCTTTCCCAACTACCGCTCTGGGCAAACAGCTCGCGGAGAAAGCGTGCCGCGTAGTCCGCATTAGCAGTCGGATCGAAGCCCTCGGCGATACTGGTGAAAGCGCGCGGGTGCCACTGCAGGTTCACCTGAAAGCAGCCGATGTCGATAGATGAGAAGCCGCGGGCCTGGAAGAATGCCACCGCTGCACGCGCCGCTCCCTCGCTGCCAAAGGCATAACCGTTGCCGCCGACATTGATGCTCCAGGGCCAGGGCAGAATGCGCCCGGTGCCCGGGTCCCGTCGCCCGGTTTCTACCTCGCCGATGGCGCGCAGCAGATGCTGCGGAAGATCCCAGCGTCGCTCGGCCTCGGCCGCGGCCCGGAGGCAGGAGCCGGCGGGATCCGAGGGCTGCGATCCCAGAGCCGAGGGGGTGAAGGCAAGAGCGGCCAGCAGGACAGCGGTAATCGGTATGCGCACAGGGGATGGTTCCTGAGGTGGCTGTCCCGCATACGATCACATCGCGGTTTCCCGATCATGAACGCCGCGTAGATCTGGTCTGACGGGAGGGCGCTACCGTTAATCCGGGGCACGCCGGGATTTTCGGCCCGTCCCAGGGTTCATGACGAATTTACCATTTATCATTAGACGGAATTTTCATGCGAGCAGCGTTTGCGGCTATTGGCTGGCTGACATGGGCGGATATTCGTCCATTGGGAAGGCTCTCTGAGCTACGCGCGTCCTGTGGCTATCGGACAGCCGTCTGCGCCGTCGGAAGTGCCTGGTTTCTTGTCTTGGGTATCCTGGTTGTCCTCGGGACGTTGAACGGCCTGCACCCAAAGGGCGGGACGCAAATCGGTCTCGATTCCTGGGCCGATGTGGTGTCCCGGGCATTTGTAGCGGCCTACTATCTGATTCTGTGGGTTCTTATTCTTACCGGTCCTCCACCGCTGGCTCAGTCGGAGGGAGTGCTGCCATCAATTATGGCATTCGCCGGCACCTATCTCCCTATTGCGCCTGGGGCGCTGCTTCAGCCTTGTGCCGCAGGCACGCCGTCTGGTGCGGCACGGGCCGTACAGGCTGGTAAGGCACCCTCTTTACGTTGCTGAGGAAATCTCGGTCTGCGGGGTCGCGCTGCACTTTCTGTCGCCCTGGACCGTCGCGCTTCTCGTACTTCATTGCGTCATCCAGGTACGTCGGATGCTATACGAGGAATCGATCCTGATGCGTGTCTTTTCTGAGTACCAGAGCTACGCGACGTCAACGGCGAGGGTTATTCCGAAGGTTTGGTGAGTGCGTGTCCCGGCCAGCGGGTATTACGGGTAAGCGCGGCATTACCCGACGGATCGCCTGCAGCATGCAGATCGACTTGCCGGGCATCATCGGCCCCCGAAACCCGAAGCCACCGCCCGCAGTCAGCGTGCTACTCTGGCCGGTGCCCAAGAAGCTGTGCAAAATGGCCGTCCTAGGCTTAGTTAGTTTTCCCCTGGTATGAGATGCCCCTTTCACAGCCTGCCTGTCCGCCGGTGGGCTGCTGGGTTAGCTCACCTGCTATCTGAACCTATTCTCGGAACCGCCATTCGCGTTTCCCACGTACGCAACATGGGCGGCACAGACGACGCTTCTGGGTGCTGCGCCAATTCATTGAGTATTGCGGTGGTCGTATCTGTCGATATAAACCCATCGCACTCCCGGAAACTAGCCCAAAAACAGGCCATAACTGCCGGCGACAGCGCCGGCTACCGTGATGAGGCTAAGCTGCCGTAGAACCCAGTGAAAGCGGCCGAGCAGCCGAAGGCCGCCGTCGGGATCGCGTTCGGCGCGCGCTGCGAATCGGCGGGATAGCAGAGGCTCAATAACGAACAGCAATATCGCGAACAGCGCCCAAAAACAGACCCGAACATCGCGAAGGCCTGGGCCGGATCGCGCATGCGCCGCAACCCCGGGATCAGCGCGGTGGTGCCGAAGCCAACGCCGCCGATCCACAGCAAGACGGAGACGACGTGAACCGCGCGGGCGACAGCGAGGGCCTGCACTTATGCGGCCGGGCGGCGGCGGGCCGGAAGGCGCTCGAACAATCCAATGCGCAGGCTGCGGGCGATCCGCTCCGCCTTTTCGCCGAACACGGCGGCGATTTCGGGGGTGAACAGGTCGGCGCAGGTTGCGTGGAACAAAGCAAGCCACCGTTCGAACATGGCCGGGGCAATATCCGGTAGGCGCAAATGCACCGAGAACGGATCACCGTGGTAGCGGCCAGAGCACCGCATCACTGAGGACCAGAACGCGGAAAGCCGGGCGAAGTGGGCTTCCCAGGCTGGTTCGGTCTCGCCCAGGGCGCGGGTGAAGACGGGTCCCAGCACGGCGTCCCGACGCACGCGGCCGTAGAAGGTCCTTACCAGGCGGTCGATGGCGGGTTCCGAGATTTCGGTTTCTCGTTCGGTCATAGGGCTGGTCTTAAAGCGGTCTGGCACTAAAGCAAGATCTGAAATACATGTTTGGTATGCGTCTCACTCTTTACACGGATTATGCGTTGCGCCTGCTGATGTATCTGGCGGCGACGGACCCGATGCGGCGGGCGACGATTGCGGAAGTCGCGGAGACCTATGGGATTGCCAAGAACCATCTGACGAAGGTCGCCTACGAGCTCAGCACTAGGGGGCTGGTGAAGACGACTCGTGGTAAGGGAGGTGGGCTGGGGCTGGGGCGCGCGCCGCAGGATATCAGTCTGGGAGAGGTGGTGCGTGCCACTGAGCCGGACATGGCGCTGGTGCCATGCATGGACCCGGTCTGCGCTCATTGCGTGATCGTGCCGGCCTGCGAGCTGCGGCGCGTGCTGGAGCAGGCGCGGGCGGCGTTCCTGGCCGTGCTGGACCGGTACACACTCGCCGAACTTACCTCCCGGCGGGTGGCGTTGCATGCGCTGCTCTGGCCTTCTGCGCCGGTTCCTGGCACGGGATGAACATGCGTGACTTTGACGTGGTGGTTGTAGGCGCGGGCGCGGCGGGTCTGGCGGCGGCAACGACGCTGAAGCAGGCGGGCCGGCGGGCGGTGGTGCTGGAAGCGTCCCGTCGGGTCGGGGGACGTGCCTGGACCGCGTATCCGCCGGAACTGGGCGGTCTTTGGTTCGACATGGGGGCAATCTGGCTGCACGACGCGGAGCACAATCCGCTGGTGCCCATTGCCGAAGCTCGGGGTGAACGTCTGCTCCGGGCGGACGAACTGCGATCCGAGCGGACTTTCATCGGCGGCCGTCCGATGACGCCGCAGGAAGAGCAGGAGTATGACGAGGCACGGGAGCGGTTCGAGAAAGCGGCGGAGAGGTTGCTGGCTGATGGGGGAGACGTGCCGTTTTCGGCGGTCGCGCAATCGCTGGGGGACGATCCTTGGGCGCTGACGATCGAGGGTTTCCAGGGCGCCGTGATCGATGCGGCCCCGGTTGATCGCTTGAGCCTGCGTGACTGGCATGACAACGCGCTGAACGGCAGCAACCTGGTGCCGGAGGGCGGGCTCGGGGCCTTTATTGCACGGCTTGGGGAAGGGCTGGATATCCGCCTCGATACCCCGGTGCGGCGGGTGCGTTGGGGTGGCGATGTGGCCGTGGAGACGGATGGCGGAGTGGTCACGGCGGGGTCGTGCATCGTCACCGCGTCCACGGGGGTTCTGGCGGCAGGAGGCATCAGGTTCGATCCACCTTTACCCACCGACGTTCAGGAAACCCTGGATGCTGTGCCGATGGGACTGGCGATTAAGGTGGTGCTGCGAGCAACCGGGCCGGATCGGCTCGATCTGCCGCGGCACTGTTCCCTCTTCTATCGGGTTGAGCACCGGGGGGATCCTCTGATGCCATTTCAGTGTTGGCCCTACGGCCGGGACTATGTGCAGGGCTGGATCGGCGGCGCGCATTCGTGGGAACTGGCGTGGGAGGGGGATGGTGCGGTGGCCGATTTCGCGCTGGCCCAGTTGCGGAAGATGTTTGGCGGGCGGGCGGATCGGGTGTTCGCGGGGGGTGCGAAACTGGTGACTCACTGGGACGCCGATCCCTGGATCCGCGGCGCCTACGCATACGCCCGGCCCGGGTGGGCAGAAGCTCGAAGGCGGCTCGGGCAGCCTATGGGGGAGGGCCGGCTGCTGCTGGCTGGCGAGGCTTGCAACACGCCGTATGCGGGGACATTGGCCGGGGCGTGGCTGTCGGGCCAGCAGGCGGCTGAGATGGCGGCCTGATGGCGTGGCGGCTGCGGTTCTGGCGCAAGCCGCGGGTCAACGTGGTGGAGCTGCATGGGCTGATTGCCGGGCAGACGGGTTTGCTGAACCTGGCGGGTGCCGGTCCGCTGATTGACCGGGCTTTTGCTTCAGCGCACGGCAAGCCGGTAATTTTGGATATCGACAGCCCGGGCGGATCTCCGGTGCAATCGGATCTGATTGCATCGCTGATCCGGCGCCGGGCGGAGAAGCACAAGGTTGAGGTGCATGCTGTGATCGGAGACGTCGGTGCCTCGGGGGGTTACTGGATCGCCTGCGCGGCCGATAAGATTCACGCCAATCCGATGAGTATCGTGGGATCGATTGGCGTCCGCGGCGGCGGGTTCGGGTTCGACGAGCTGATCGCGCGGATGGGGGTGGATCGCCGTTTGTACACGGCGGGGGAGCACAAAGCGCGGCTCGATCCATTCCTGCCGGAGCAGCCGGAGGATGTGGCGTTCACCCAGCGGCTGCTGAACGATCTACACGAGCGGTTCAAGTCGTGGGTGCGCGAGCGGCGCGGGTCGCGGCTGACCGGCGAGGAATTGGCGGTGTTCGACGGCAGCTTTATGTTGGGGGATCAGGCGCAGCGGATGGGGCTGATCGATGGGTTCGCAGATGTGGACTCGCTGGTGCGGGAGCTGGCGGGAGAGAAGGCCCGGGCGAACGTCATGCGTCAGCGACGGCGGGGGCTGTTGCGGATGTTGCCGAGGCTGGCGGTGGATGGGGTGCTGGATGCGCTCGAGGAGCGGCGGTTTAGGATCAGAATGTAATCAGGGGATGCAACCCGCGCCTCAGCGCGACGGCGCCGACTAACTAACCCGAGCATTTATGAGCCGCTGGGTATCGACACGCGAGACTTTGCGAAGCTCGCGAGGAAGCCCGAGTGGCAGGATTGGATTGCCGCAATGGGCCTCGCGCCGCGACCACTGAAGGGCAACCTATCGGGTCTTAGGGTGGTCGCCTGATTGAGGCACGCCGGCAAAATCTCCAGTAAAGTTCGGAATAAACGCTGAGGAAGAAATGCCGACATACCGCCTAATATAACACCGTCTGCTGCTCGCAGGGATCGTGAGCATCCCCGTGGACCATCAGCCGCGGCACGTTGAGTGCGGGAGTTGCGTCCTGGGATGGTGTAGATCGGCCGTTTGCTGCGGGCCGCAATGCTGATATTCCTTGATGTGCCGCGACTTCGACTAGGTATCCACGATTGGCGCCGCATCAGTCCTGGATCTCCTTAAGGACGCGCCGCAATTCGACGGCAAGTGGGCCGAGGCGGTCGCGGCAGCCGTCGCGATCGCCGGCCTTGCCGGCCTGTTCAAGCTGCTCCGCAGCGGTGCCGAGTTGTTTGGCCCCGACCGCGTGCGCCGCGCCCTTGAGCCGGTGCGCGGCGGCGGCCAACGCGGCGAGATCTGCGGCGCGCCAAGCCCTTTCGATGGCGGCGTCGGACTCCATCGCGCTGTCTCGGAACTTCTTCAACAAAGCATCGATGCTGTCGCGGTCGTCTCCCAGCCAAGCGCCCAGTACGCCGCGGTCGATCGCCGTGGGCTGGCCTGGCGGCTGTTGCATCGCGCTCGCTGCGGTGCCGCCGATCATCACCCAGCGCTCGAGCGTCGTGCGGAGGCGTTCGATCATCACCGGTTTGGCAAGATAGCCATCCATGCCAACGGCCAAGCACCGCTCCTCTTCGCCACGCATCGCATTGGCCGTTACCGCCACGATCGGCGTCCGGAGACGGCCCTGTGCCCCCTCGGCCGCGCGCACCTGTCGCGCCAGCTCGTAGCCGTCCATCTCTGGCATGTGCAGGTCGGCCAGGATGGCCGCATAGCGCCCGCTAGACCAAGCAGATACCGCCCTGACGCCGTCCTCGGCGGTATCAGCGGCAAGGCCGAGCAGGCTCAACTGGCGCACTAGCACCTCGCGATTGACTGGGTGGTCGTCGACGACCAGCAACCGGATGCTGTTGTCATTGGGGCGCCCTGCACCACCCGCCGCCCGGGGCATGTCGGGCTGGACCAGCACGGCAAGCGGCGATTCGGCCGGGGCCGTGTCCAGGGTCAGGGTGACAGTGAAGGTCGAACCGACGCCGAGCGTACTGTCGGCGACCACGTCGCCACCCATCAGTTGCGCTAGCCGGCGCACGATCGAGAGGCCGAGCCCGGTGCCGCCGTATCGCCGCGTGGTTGAACTGTCGGCCTGCGAAAACGGCTCGAACAGGCGTTCCAATTGCGCCGCAGGGAGACCAATGCCGGTATCGCTGATCGCCAGCATCACACGCGTCCGGCCGTCTCCGATTGGCGCGGTGCCGGCGGACACGCGGATGCCGCCGCGCTGGGTGAACTTGACCGCGTTGCTGAGCAGGTTGAACAAGATCTGCCGAATCCGGGTCGGGTCGCCGCTGAGCAAGTCGTGGGAGTCGGGCTCGATTTCGATGGCGATTACCAAGCCCTTCGCACTGGCTTGCGGACGCAGCGTCTCGATGGCGCCCGCTACCAGGCCCGACAACGAGAACACCGTTGTCTCGAGTTCAAGCCTCCCGGCCTCAATCTTCGAGAAATCGAGCACATCGTCGATAATGCGGAGCAGAGCCTGCGCTGAGTCTCGCATGGTCGCGACGAGCGGCCGCTGAGTCTCGTTCAGGCCCTGTAGCTCCAACACCTCCAAGATGCCGAGTACGCCATTCATCGGGGTACGAATCTCATGGCTCATCGTCGCCAGGAAGGTCGACTTCGGTTCGTTAGCCGCCTCCGCTTCTGCCCGAGCGGCCTCAGCCGCGTCGGTGCGCTCGCGCAGTTCCGCAATCAATCGCGCATTCTGGATCGCCGACACTGATTGGCTGGCCAAAGTCTGCATGAGGCGCACGGTTTCGGGCGGGAACTCGCCAGGGGCCCGCTGCTGCAACGCCAGTGTGCCGAGAATGCGGTCGTGACCGACCAACGGCACAACTAGCACGGCATGGAGGCCGGAGGCGAGGCTAGCGTCTCGCAACGGACCGCTCGGCCGTTCGGCAAGATCGGCGATCTAAATCGGCGACCGCTGTGACACTGCTTGACCCATTGCGGACTCAGCCTCCGGGATGCACAGCTCGTCCACGGAGCGCAACAGCTCCTCCTCCCAGCCGAATGCCTCGACCAGCGCAAACGAGCGGTCCGCGGGCCGGTAACGGAAGACCGCGCCAGCATCGGCTCCGGTCATCCCGACCGAGCGCGTTAAAATCGTCGATAACACCGAACGCGGGTCCAAGGTCGAATTAACCACCTGCCCAACTTCACTCAGCAGATGCAACTCCTCGACCGAGCGCCCCAGCTCGGCGGTGCGCGCTCGCAATTCTCCAAATAGCCGGGCATTCTCGATCGCTATGACGGCTTGGTCGGCAAAGGTTGCGACGAGCGCGATCTGTTTTTCGGTGAATGGCTCGACCCGCGAGCGGCCGAGTGTGATGATCCCGACCAGTGTATTCTCCCGAACCAGAGGCACGCCCAGCATGGTCCGCTGATTGCCGAGCCGCACTGCTTCGACCCGGGTGTATTCGGGATCGGTTGCAGCATCTGCGATGTGGACTGCTCGCCGTTCGAGGGCCGTGCGGCCTGCCAAGGTGGCACGGCCCGGGGCGATCGGGTTCCGCAGTTGAAATTCCTTGTACTCGGCTGGGATCCCAAACGAGGCGACCATACGAAAGAGCCCGTCACGCAACCGGAAGATGAAACCAGAATCGGCCCGGCAAATGCGCGCTGCGGTCTCGACCAGCGTATCGAGCACCGGTTCGAGTTCGAAGGCCGACCCGCTGATGACCTTCAACACGTCACTGGTCGCGATCTGGTATTCGAACAACTCCTGCAGATCCCGGGTGCGCTCCCGTGCCTCTGTGATCAGTCGAGCATTTTCCATCGCGAGAGCCGCTAGCCCCGCGAAGATTTGCAGCACTGCCTTTTGCCGGCCCGAGGACGGGCGCCCCTTCGGACGGTAGAGGGCGAGCACCCCGAGTGGGTTGTTATCCTTTCGCACGCCGAGGTACAGCGCGCTGTGGATGCGGCCCCTGTTCCGCAGTTCACGAACAAGGGGTTCCCAATGGATCGCCGCGTCGTCCGAGGTGTCCGCGACCGCGACGACTCGCTCGCCGCGTAAAGCGCGCTCGACTGGGGTGCCGCGTACGAGCGGCCGCGGCCCAAGTTTCGACAATGAATCGATATACCATGGATCGCCATGCACCGCGGCTGGAGCGAGGCGTTCACCATCAAAGGCGAGCACCGTGGCGTAGGTGGCCTCCGATAGGTGCGTGGCCCGACCGAGAATAGCCTCAAGGTTGGCCTTCAGATCTGCCCCTGAGGAATTGATGATCTCCAGGATTTCGGCTGTCGCCGCGTGCTCCTCGCGCGCTGCGCGCAATTCGTCGCCGTAGCTCGGGCGCCGAGGCTTGCGGCGCTGCTTCGCCGCCGAGGCGGTCGCGGTCGTATCTGAAGGAAAAGCCATGGAGCTCTCACGCTGCGAATTTGCTAGATTACCGCGTTTTCGTATCTCCGCTGTCGCGAAGGGGGCGTGTTGGTATCGTGTGTGTCGCGGCTGGACAGAGACCCTATCTGCGCCACAGAGGCAATCGCCAGTTTGAGGAGCGGAAGGCGATGAATTCTCGCCCCCACATCGTCGTAGTCGAGGACGAGGCGGCACAGCGTGAAATGATGCTCGGCTATCTGGCCCAGCAGAATCTCCGGGCCAGTGCCGTAGCCGATGGGGTAGCGCTGCGACACCTGGTCGCGCATGAATGGCCGGCGCTCGTGTTGCTCGATGTCGGGTTGCCGGGCGAGGACGGGTTCGCACTAGCGCGCTGGCTGCGCGAAAAAAACAGCCGGATCGGCATCATCATGGTGACCTCCGCTGGAGACATGGTCGACCGCGTCGTGGGCTTGGAAACGGGCGCTGATGACTACATCGCCAAGCCCTTCGAGCCACGCGAGCTGCTGGCCCGGATCAAGAGCGTTCTAAGGCGCGGGGCGGCACCTACCCCCTCTCGCTACATCGCCGCCATCCTGTTCGCCGATATCGCCGGCTACAGCAGCCTCGTCGGACAGGATGAAGAGGGTACCGTAGCGCGGCTGCGGGCTCTGCGGCAGCAATTGATCGGTCCCGAAATTGACGCAAATCATGGCCGGATCGTACAAACGACCGGTGACGGCATCATGGCTGAATTCATGAGCGCTCTGGACGCTGTTCGCTGCGCTATCGCGGTACAGCGCGGGCTCGCCGCCGCGAGCGCCAAGCCGCGCGAACAGCGCATCGAGCTCCGCATCGGCGTTAACGTCGGTGACGTGCTGCCAGACGGCGACAACATTCTGGGGGACACCGTGAACGTTGCCGCCCGCCTCGAAGCTATCGCTGATCCCGGCGGCATCTGCCTGTCGGCCGCGGCCTACGAACAGGTGCGCGGCAAACTCGACGTCAAGGTTGCCGATATCGGCGAGCAGAGCCTGAAGAATATTGCCCGGCCGCTGCGCGCCTATCGTGTGGTGCTATAGGTGGACTCGGGCTGGACCCGGGGCAACAAGCGGCAAGGAGCATCGGGTTGAAGCGAGGCGCGCCTTTTCTTGCTCACTGGCCGATTGCAGGCCCGACGAAGGCCGCAACGCATGTCGGGGGCACGGGGAGGACAAGAACATGCCCCGTGCGAGTCCTACGGAGCCGCTCGCTAATACCAACAGCCTTTGACTTCGACCCTTCCCCCAACCGCTCCCGCAGGGGGAGGGAAGATGGCTCAAAAGGTAATTACTGTAGATAACCCCAAGACCAGCTCGTTGCCGATCTGTTTGGTTGGGTCAGTAGGGTTCAGAAGCCCGCCGCCCGGATCGATGATGTATTGCAGATCAGGCTGCACTTGCCACCAAGGCGTCAGTTGCGCCTGGTACGGCACTTCAATGAAACTCTCGGTCCCACGCACTGGGACGGGTTGGCCCGTAAAGAAGGCCTCGTCTTTGTCGAGAGCGGCGGCGGGCGAGCTGACATGCGCAAGCCCGAAGCCAATACCAAAGGTATCGTTATCCCGACCGGGTAGTGGTGCCTTCAGCGTGAAGCCACCATTCATCGGCCAGCTGATCAGATTGCGGTCGGTGGGCGCTCCCATGACGCGGGCAAATACTCCGAGCGCCCGCGGTTCTTTCAGGTTCGGCTGCCAGATCGTCTGGTCCGCCACCCCATAGATGCTGAAGTTCAGTAGCGGGATGCCGTTGCTTACCGGGTTGGCTAACGACAGACCATCTTGACCTTTAACCGGGCTCGGAAAAGGACCGCTATCGTACCAAAAACCGAGCTTATAGGTACCCGGCAGCCCGGATTACGCATCCGTACCGCCCGATGAAGGTGGGTTCAGGGCATACTGAATCTCTGCAATGACCAAGGCTCCGGTGCGCAGACTGAAATTGCCACCCCATGCCGAAGCCCCCATGACCTGCGAGTCATGGTTGAACGGACCGCCGGGCGGGTTATCGTCAAATACGCCCCCGAGGACAGTCACGGTGTCGCTCGAACGTCCGCGTAGTCGGACCCCGAGGGAGGACAACGGGTAAGTCGGCCTGCCCGCATAAAGATCGAGCGATGGTAGCGCGGGCCAGCCCATAGCGAAGTTGAGGAATAACAGCGACTGCTGGCTTATCAGGAATTCCTGATCGATACTCTGCTCGTCGAGCTTGAGATCAAACTGTCCGCCCGGGAATGCCTGCTGATACCAAAGCTCCCAAAGGCGGGTGGAATCGATGGCTTCGATGCCGCTGACGCCCTGCAGCGCATCGAGATTATCGGTGTCGATATTGCGGCCGTGGATTTGCAGGGCACTGATGTGAAAGATACCCCCTGCCATCCGAACGCTTTTCGACGTATCGACACCCAAGCCCATTTGGGTCAGTCCTTCGTAGTCGGCCCCTTGGTGCACACCGCCGGTCACGTTGCCGAAGACTTGGCTCGTTTCTGAAAGACCGAAGGAGATGCCGTATTGCCCCAGGAGCAGCCGCAGGCCGGCCATGTCGCCGAGCAGATTGGATTGCTCCCACAATCCTCCGGCCGATGAGCTCTGATCGCCCATCGCCGTCTGAGCGATGGCCGGAACAGCCCAAAGCGAGGAGGCTAGCACGTAAGCGACGCGAAGTGCGTCTCTGCTCGGCATCCGTCCGTCCTGCGGCGATGAATGCGGTGATATCGCAGCACGCGACGGCGGGGAGGGAGCAGGAAGCTACGAATCAAACCTTCACTATAACATCACAGAACTGGCGCATGCCGCGCACAGGCCCTCGATCTCCACCACAGCGTGGGCCGGATGAAAGCCCTGGCGTCTGGCGGCATCGTCCAGCGCACGCGCCACGATCGTATCATCCAGCTCTACGACCGTGCCGCACCGGCGGCAGATCAGGAATTGCGCTGCGTGCTGATGATCTGACTCCGGGCAGGCGACGAAGGCGTTCAAGCGTTCGATGCGGTGGATCAGACCTTGGACGAGCAGGAAATCGAGCGCGCGATACACCGTGGGGGGAACGGCACCGGCGCGGACCTGCTTCAGCCGGTCGAGCAATTGGTATGCTGTTACGGGACCCTCAGCCTCCAGAACCAGTCGTAAAACCTCGCGGCGAAGGGCTGTCAGTTGCGCTCCCCGCGCCGCACACGTTTCCGCCGCCCGATCAAGGCGTGTGCTGTTCGGTGCAGGAGACATCCTAGACGCGCTCCAGCTTGCGATGGGGGCCCTGCGGGAGGGTCACCGCGATCCGGTCGTCCGGGCGCACTGTCCCGTCAACCACCACCACTCCCATCACTCCTGCGCGCAAGATCGGGCGATCATGCTCGTCCCGGCCGAGGACCGCTGCCATCAGCCCGGCCTGGAACCGGTCGAGTTGGCGGCAGGGATTCCGCAATCCGGTCAGCTCTACGACGGCTGATTCGCCCAGGCCGAGGCGGGTGCCAAGCGGCATGTGGAGCAGGTCCAGACCGCTTGTGGTGATGTTCTCTCCGATGGCGCCGGGCCAGACGCGAAACGCTTTCGCGGTCAGCTCGTCCAGCAGTTCCTGCCCGACCAAGTGCACCTGGCGGAGATTGGGTTGGCTTGGGTTTTGGGCCACGCGCGAGCGGTGCTTCACGGTGGCGCCGGCATGGGCATCGCCTTCAATGCCCAGGCCGGCCAGAAGCCGGATCGCGAGCTGCGGAGTTTTGCTGAAGCTGTGCCGTGGGGAACAGCTAACTGCGACGACTGTGCCATTCATGTCAGGGCCGCCGCGACCCAGGCTGCCCAGGCCAGCACCGAGCGGTCCGCTCCCGCGCGGCCGACGATCTGGATACCGAGCGGCAGGCCGTTCGGGCCGGTTCCGGCCGGGACGGTGACGCATGGCACGCCCAGGCTGGTCCAGATGAAGTTGAAGACGGGGTCGCCGGTCCACCCGAGGCCCTCGGGTGCCTCGCCGGGTGCAGACGGGGTGACCAGCACGTCGAGGCCGGACATAGCCTCGGGGAACGCCGCGCCGGTGCGCGCGAAGATATCGTACGCTGAAACGAGGGTGGCCTCGTCGCGGCTGAGGCCAAATTCCAGCCGCTCGAGCAGCTCCGGGCTGATCTGTTCGCGGGCGGTCGCGAGCTCCCAGCCGAGAGAGCGTGCGCTTTCGCTGTTCATGATGACCGGGTGGGCGCCGATGAGCTCGTTGAATAGGCCGGGGAGTTCGCGGTCCTCGAGCCGGGCTCCGGCCCGGTCGAGTGCCGTGGCCACACGGGGCAGGAGCTGCTGGGTTTCCGGCAGGGCCTTGTCCCACACTGGGGACCGGCAGATGCCAATGCGGGGTGTTGTGTCCGGCTGCCGGTCGGGGTTGCCGAGCTCTCGCCCGGAGATGGCGCCGGCGAACAACGCGCAGTCGGCGACGGTTCGGGCGATAACGCCGATAGTGTCTAGGCTATCGGACATCAGCTTCATGCCGGCGCGGTTGATCAGTCCGAAAGTCGGTTTGTAGCCGATGACCCCGCAGAACGCGGCGGGGCGGATCACGCTGCCTGCGGTCTGGGTACCGAAGGCGACGGGAAAGAAGCCGTCGGCGACCCCGGCAGCCGAACCGCTGGAGCTGCCCCCAGGGGTGCGGCACGGGTTGTGGGGATTGGTGGTGGGGCCGGGCTTGCGGGTGGCAAACTCGGTGGTGACGGTTTTCCCAATTACGACCGCGCCGGCTGCACGTGCCCAGGCCACGGCCGCGGCATCGGCCCGTGGTCGCCAGCCGGCCCAGATGGGAGAGCCGGTACTCGGTGGGCAGGTCCGCGGTATCCAGTATGTCCTTTACCCCGACCGGCAGTCCGTGAAGGGGCCCCGGGCGGGCGTGGGTGGCTTCGCGGCGAGCGGCGGCAGGGTCGAAGCAGGCGAAGGCATGGACGGTGTTCTCGCGCTCGGCGATTCGCGAGAGGCAGGTTTCCAGCAGTTCCTCGGGCCGCAAGTGGCCATTGCGGATTTGCCGCGCGGCCTCGGTCGCGGTCAGCAAGTTTGGATCGTTCATCGGGCGACTCTCCGGAATCAGATCCGTCAAGACTGGCGCGGGGGGCTTCGCGGGTCCATCCTTTCAGGTGATGAACGCAGGGGCGCACAAATCGCGAATCCAAGTGGGCTTAGGTCTGGATGGCGCGCGCACGTACCTGGTGGATATGGCACCCGAAGACCTGCCGGTCGTGCGGGGGCGGGATGTGGAGCGCGCCTGGTACGCGGCCCGGGAGGCCGCGATAGCGTCGGTGCGAGGAGTGACGCGGGGATTTCGCTTCCTGCGCCGGGATGGCACCACGACCGACCTCGCGTTGGCGGACCCGGACGCAAGTTGCTGGGCCGCCGCAGTGGATCACACTGTGGGGCTAGGTACCTGCTATGGATTGTCGCTGTGCCTGCGGCTGCTTGCGCTGGTGGAGCTGCTGGCCCGGTCGCCGTGGGCGGGTGGTTTCTACCGGCTGGCGCGCGACGGGGCGGAGTTGGACCCGAACCTGCTGTGGGCGGCGGCCATGACCCCGCTGACCCCCGAGGCACGGTTCGATGAGGGGGATTTTCGATCGCGGCTCTCGCCTTTGGCCATCGGCGCACCACCTACGCAGGCGGAAATTCCCGGAGCGCTGTCGTGATACGGAGAGCCGCGCCTTTGGTTTTGCTGGCTCTGGCGGGGTGCGCGGGCGGCACGGCCCAACCTCTGTCATTCACCGAGCGACAAACGATCGAGGCATGCCGACAGCGAGCGAACACGGCGTTCAACGTCCAGAACCGGAGCGAGATTTACCGGATACACGAGCCGTTTGCTTATCAATCCAGCACGGGCCTTACGGGCGATCCCACTCAAGGGCTGTCAGACAGCTACCAGCTTCAGCAGATGATCCAGAACTGCGTGCGCAACACCGGGACAAACGCCGATCGGACGCTGCCAGCCTCCTCCGCCTCGGGCCCAAGCGCCGTAGCTCCAGGACCGTCGTTGAGCAGGTGAAGGTGCGGGCCATTCGAAGCGCGGATGAGCTGGTCTCCGCGGGTCTGATTTCACTGGGGGATCGGGATGCGGTGGCCGAGACCGAACGGCGTTACGCGGTGGCGATCCCGCCCGCGCTGCGGGCGTTAATCGAACGACGCGATGACCCGATCGGGCGGCAGTTTATTCCTGACGCGGCGGAGTTGGTTACCGCATCTAATGAGCGGTCAGATCCGATCGGCGATGAGGCGCTCTCCCCGATTAAGGGGATCGTTCACCGCTATCCGGACCGGGCGCTACTGAAGCCTCTATTGGTGTGCCCGGTCTATTGCCGCTTCTGCTTCCGTCGGGAGCATGTCGGGCCGGATGGGGGCGTGCTGACCCAGGCGGAGTTGGACGCGGCTTATGCTTGGTTGGCAGAGCGTCCCAGGATACGGGAGGTTATCCTGACCGGCGGCGATCCGTTTATGCTTTCTCCGTGCCGGCTGGGGAGAATTGTGGCGGCCCTCTCCGGCATTCCTCATATTGAGATGCTGCGGGTTCATACGCGGGTGCCGATTGCGGAGCCCGGTATGGTTACTCCGGGGCTTGCCGCCGCGCTGCGGACGGATCGGGCGATGTGGGTGGTGATTCACGCGAACCACGCGCGTGAGTTTACGCCGGCGGCGCGGCAGGCCGTTGCCGCACTGCAGCGGGAAGCAGTCCCGGTGCTGGGGCAGTCCGTGTTGCTGCGGGGGGTGAATGACAGCGCGGAGGCGCTGGAGGCCCTGTTTCGAGCTATGCTGTCGGCGCGGGTGAAGCCGTATTACCTGCATCAGCTCGACCCGGCGCCGGGGACGGCGCGGTTTCATGTGCCGATTGAGGAGGGCCGCCGATTATTGGAGTCACTGCGGGGACGTGTGACGGGGCTGGCGTGGCCGACTTACGTGCTGGATATTCCGGGTGGGGGCGGGAAGGTTCCGATTGGTCCGGATTACCTGCAGATCGATGGGACGGTGCGCAGGCCGAGCTTCGGAACTGCTTAACGATTGCGCGGATAGAACGAAGACGCCGACCAGGTGGTCTGGCCGGCGTCCGTTCGTGGCCGCCGGATCGCTTGCGGCCTAATCCTCGGAGGATCGCGATGCGACACAATCGCGGTCTCCTCCCGATAGTGGTGATCTTGTCGATACGAGTCAAGATCATTATCCGTCGTTAGGAGAAAGGGGTCCAGGCAGCGATGCCTGGGCCCGCTCCTCCGTCACTTATTCGCCTGCTCGAGTTCGGTGCGCGTGATGCCGAGCTGCGCTGCGGCATTGGAAATCTGCTCCCAGGTGCGGTTGTCCACCGGAATGGCGGTGGCTCGGACGGCAGCGGATTTCCGCTCGGGTTCGCCGGGGAGCAGGATTTCCTGGAAGCCCGGGGCGACACGGGAGGAACGGATGTACGCCTGGGTTGAGGCGATGCCTTGCAGGAATTCGTCGCGGGTGCTGAGGCGGGAGAGATCGACCAGAACCGCGAACATGCTATTGAGGATGCCACCCTTGCGCGGCTCTTCGGTGCGCCTGCCGCCGGTGACTGCCCCGCCCATGATCTCGCACATCACCGCCAGGCCCGATCCCTTGTGCAGGCCAAAGGTCAGGAGGGCGCCGGCATGGTCGTCGATGAAATCGGTGGGGTCTGTGGTCGGGTGGCCGGCTTCGTCGATCAGACAGCCTTCCGGCACGGGAACTCCCTTGTTGCGGGCGACACGGGCCTTGCCCATGGCGATGGTCGTGGTGGCCATATCGAGCAGCATCGGCCCGTCGGGTCCGGGCACCGCCGTGACGAACGGGTTGGTGCCGAGGCGGGGCTCGGCGCAGGCGAACGGCGCAGCGATGTCGTGGTGGTCCGCTACGTTCACATAGGCGATGAAGGCCATGCCTTCCTGGGTGACCTGCTCTCCGTACGTGCCGACGCGGCCGATATGAGCGCTGTTGCGCAGGCCAAGGACGCAGGCGCCGAGTTCTCGGGCATGGGCGATGGCGCGGCGGACTGCCTCGGCGGCCATGCGTTGGCCGAATCCGCGGCGGGCGTCAAGGACGAGTAGGGCGCCGAAGTCCAGGACGGTTTCGAGGGTCTGGTTGGGGACGAGGAGGCCATCTTTGAGCAGCCGGACGTAGGTGGGCAACATGCCGATCCCGTGGCTGTCGTGGCCGGCCAGGTTGGCACGGATCAGATGGTCCGCGACCTCGGCGGTTTCGGCGTCGTCGCTTCCCATGCGGTGGACAATCAGGCTCGCGATGGCGCGGAGCTGATCGGGCGTGAAGGTCGGCATTGGTTGGGAATCTCCTTATATGCGCGCTCATGGACGGGGCGGTTCCGGATCTCGTATCGCGGGTCGTGACGGATGGCATACGGCGGTATTTCGCCGAGCGCCATGTGCGGGTGTCGGGTTTCGTGGACCGGCATTTCAGCTTACGGGGAACGGTGAGGGTCCATCGTGCGGCCATCGGGCTGGATGTGTTGCGGGCGCCGGCGAACATATTTCTGGCAGGCCCGAACGCGATCATGAAGGGATCGGGGCTGGTTGCGGCGCGGCTGGGGGCGGGGAAGTTCGGGCGTCGGCTGGAGGCCAGGTCGCTGCTATTGCGGACGGAGGTGTCCCGGCGGTTGGAGTGGCTGCTTTACACGGAGCTGCTGGAGCTGCCGATCCGGCAGGGGAAGCGGGAGTCGCGTCGGGATGCGCTGGCGGAGACGATCCTGCAGGATCCGCGGATTGCGGAGCGCGCGGAGGAGACGGTTGAGGCATTGAGTAGGAGAGCGGGTGATCCGGAGTTTCGGGCGCGATTGACGGAGGCGCTGACGAGTTATGCCGGGACGCGGGCGGCGGCGGCGGAGATCACGACGGCTCTGCTGACGGTGAGCTCCGGGGCGCTGGTGGTGAACAAGTTGACGCCGGGGGCGGTGATGCTGGGAACATCGCTTGCGGCGGCGATGGCGCAGCAGGCGGCGGTCGCGGCGTTTCCGCTGGGCGCTGGGTTGGGAAGTATCTGGTACGGCATGTTTCCGGTGGCGCCGCCACTTGCGCTGGTGGCGGGGCTGAGCGGCGGGTTGATGCTTGGGGCGTCGTTCGTGGCGGCTTTTGCGGGGTTGGTGACTGATCCGTTGCAGCGCCGGCTAGGACTGCATACGCGGCGGCTGCACCGGATGCTGGACGCGCTGGAGCGGCAGATGCTCGATCCCAAGGCGCCGGGATATGTGGTGCACGATCACTACGTGGCGCGGGTGATGGACCTATTGGACCTGCTGGGCTCGGCGTACCGCCTTGCGCATGGGTAGGGTTGGGGAGGAGACGAGCCAGCAGCCGAGGCCGGCGACGATGAAGCCGGCGATGGCGAGGGCGGTCAGGTGCTCGCCAAGGAGGAGCCAGCCGAGGATCGCGACGGTACCAGGCACCAGGTAGAAGTTGCTGGTGGTGCGGGCGGCGGGGAGGCGGGAGAGCATAAAGAAATAGAGCGCCATGCCGCCGAGCGAGACCGCGCCGGTGTTCCATGCGGTGGCGGCGATGGTGGCGGGGGTCCAGGTCGCGTGGGGGGTTTCGAAGAGGGCGGTTCCAATCCAGCCGACGATCGCGGCGGCGATGAACTGGGCGGTGGCGCCGGTGAGCAGGGGCACGTCCCGGCAGAAGCGGCGGAACCAGATGGTGCCGGCGACCAGTCCGGCGACGCCCAGGCCAGCGAGCAACATGCCGTCGAGGCGGACGGTGCTGGCGGCGGCTTCGAGCCCGACAACCAGGGCGACGCCGGCCACGCCTAGGGCGAGGCCGGGCCATTGCCAGGGGCGGAGGGTTTCGCCGAGGGCGAGGACGCCAACCACGGCAGTGAGGACCGGGGTGAGGGACTGGACCAGGGCGATGGGAGCGGCGGCGACCATGGTGAGGCCCTCGTGCGGGGCCATCAGGCCGACAGCGTTCACCAGGGCACCGGCGATGCCGCAGTGGAGGAGGTCTCGGGGTGGCGGCCAGCGGCGGCGGGTGAGGAGGGTTAGCGCGAGGAGGATGATGGCGCAGCCGGTGAGGCGGATGGCGACGAACAGGAGTGGGGTGAGGTGGCGCAGGCCGACCCGGGCGGCGATGAAGGAGGAGCTCCAGAGCAGGACGAAGGCATAGGGCGCCAGCCCCCTCATCCGGCGAGGCGGATTTTGGGGGTGGCCGGGGTGGCGCAGCGGTGGAGGGTGGAGAGGTCGGGGGCCTGGTCGAGGGTGAGCACCGTATCGGCGAGCAGGTTGGCGCGATCGGGGCCGAGGATGGGGTCGGTAAGGCTGTGGAATTTGGCGCGAAGCTCGGGCTCGCTGAGAAACTTGCCGGGCTCGCCTTTGGGGGTGGTGACGAGCTTGGTGTGCGTCGTGGTGTGGGTCCTGATAGTGAGTTTGGCGGCCATGTTGGGGAGCTCGGGGTCCTCCTGACAGGTGATTTTGGGGAGCAGGGCGCGGATGGCGGGGTCGTTGATGTCCTGGTAGCTGTCCCAGGCCATCTGGCCGGTGGCCAGCGCACAGGCGACGACGAAGGGACCGCTGAACTGGCCATCGACGGTGTTCTGGGGGTTGGCTTTTTTGTCGGCGGGCTCGGCGATCAGCATCATGCCGGAGCGGGGGAGGCCGATGGTGACGGCGTCGATGTCGGCGGGGACGAGGTCGTTGCGGAGGGCGAGGGCCGCGTCAATGGCGGGGTGGCCGTAGCGGCAGGAGGGGTAGGGTTTAACGGCGGTGTTGAGTAGCTCGAACGTTTCGCCGAGTTCGTGGATGGCGCGTTCGGGGGTAGGGTTGGGGGCGTAGGCGCGGAGGAAGCCGTGGGGGCCTTCTATGGCCTCGGCGGCGCCTTTGAAGCCCTCGCGGACCAAGGTGGCGGCGACCAGGCCGTTGCAAGCGGCCCATCCGACCTGAGAGCGCTTGGTCCAGGCGCCGTTGACCAGGAACTCCAGCGAGCCGGCGCATTGGCTGAGCGCGGTGCCGAGGGCGCCGGCGGTTTGCTGGGGGTCGAGCCGGAAGACGCGGGCGGCTGCCGCGGCGGCTCCGAACGCGCCGCAGGTGGCGGTGGGGTGGAAACCGCGGTCGTAATGGGCCTGGGCGGGGAGGGCGAGGGCGATGCGGCAGGTGATCTCGTAGCCGGCGATGATGGCGGCGAGGACCTCCTCGCCTGAGGCGTTGGTCATCTCGCCCGCGGCCAGGGCGGCGGGGATGACGGGGGCGCCGGGGTGGAGGCTGGCGGCGGCGTGGGTATCGTCGAAATCGAGGGAGTGGGCGAGGGCGCCGTTGAGGAAGGCGGCTCCGACGGGACTGTAGGCGTGATCGTCGCCGAAGACTTTGGAGGTGCCAACGGTTAGGCCAAGGGATTGGACGGTGCGGAGGAAGGAGGGGGTGCTTTCGGCGTCGTGGCGGGCTCGGACGATGTTGCCGATGAGGTCGAGGAGGAGGAAGCGGGCGCGGTGGGGGACGTTTTGCGGAAGGCTGGAGAGGGTGAGGGTGGATGCGAAGGCGGAGAGTTGGGTGGTGATGGGGGTGGTCGCGGGCATGGGGGTGCGTTCCTCCGGGTTGGGGGGGAATGTGGGGGAGGGGGTGGGGGATGGCAAACAGAGCGGGGGATTGTTGCGGGGATAATATATAAGGAGTCGGTTGCGGCGGGGTGGTGGGGGCCGGGGTGGTGGGATGAAGGGGTCGCTTGGGCGGTTTTGACAGTTTCGAAAGGGTCACTTGGGGGGATTTCGGGGGAGCGAAAGGGTCACTTCGCAGGTTTTGAGACGGGCGAAAGGGTCACTTGGGGCGTTTTTGAGGAGTCGAAGTGTACGCTTCGGGCGTGGGCGAGGTTGGCGGCGATTGCGGTGGGGGGTGGAGAAGGCGGAGGTCGGGAGGGTTCACACGGAGCGGCATTGAGATGCTAAAATTACGAGAAGAGTGCGGATAGTGATGCTCAGTCGAGATTTTAAGCAGACTGTTGTAGAACGCGTTCAGTGCGATCCGGAATTCGCGGAAGGCGCTGCTGGGGGAGGGCGGCGATGCTATTCCTCAACGGCGAGGGCGAGACGGCTCGGGTAGTGTTGCGCGGTCTGGTGAATGGGACAGTGGGCTTCGAGGAGCTGCTAACGAGGCAGCAAAGCGGGCGAAAAGGCTTCGAAGGAGGGCAACCCCACGATGGATAACCTTGCGGCTATCCGCGGGCGGTTTGCAGGAGGCTTGGCGTGGCGCTTCAAGCGCACGCGGTGCAGGCGGAATGAGCCCATCCCGGCGTGAGGCCGGCCACAAATGGATGCGGATTAACGCGGAGTTTCTTGGTTTGGTGGCCACTGCTGTGCAATAGGCTTCGGCGATGCCAGTCGTCGATGTCGCGGCCGATACCGCCCGGCTGGTACTGCGCGACGTGAATGGATGAGATTTTGGAACTTCCACGCGCGCCGCAATAGGCTGTTCCGGACGCTGGAGTCGTAGGTTGCGTGCGTGCCGAGTCACCATAAAAAACTTCCGCGGGATAAGAGAGGCAACCGTCCTCCTTCCGAGGCATGCGGTGCTCGTCGGAGACAACAATACCGGCAAAACCACGATCCTTGAGGCGCTCGATCTGGTCCTTGGGCCGGATCGCCTAAACCGTCAGCCGCCCATTGACGAACATGACTTTTTTCAAGACAGGTATCTTAGCACAGCGGCCGCTACCGCGACGAGTGGTGTCGGGGACTCGCCAGCTGCTGAGGATCAGGTGCCGCGAATTGAGGTTGAGGTTGTTGTTATCGACCTAGCTGATGAACAGAAGGGGAGGTTTGGTGACTACGTGGAATTTTGGGATGCGGCGACTAACACTCTTTACGATCAGCCGAATCCAGCCGGCGTTGATGCAGGCTCGGTAACCGAGGCACTTAGGGTGACGTTCCTTGGTCGGTATGACCCGGAAGAGGATGACTTCGAGGGCAAGACCTACTTCACGCGAAGCCTGTCCGAGGGGGATTCAGGCGTCGGGTTCTCGAAGAAGGATAAGCAAATCTGTGGCTTTTTATACCTGCGCTCCCTGCGGACCGGTTCCCGCGCCCTGAGTTTGGAGCGAGGCAGTCTGCTGGATATCATCCTGCGGCTGAAGGAGGTTAGGCCGCAGATGTGGGAAGACACAATCGCCACCTTAGCTGATTACTCGGTCGCGAGTGATCCGGAATTGGGCATCTCCGGTGTATTGCAGAGCATCAACACAGCCCTTAAGAAATACGTGCCGAAGGAGTGGGGCACGGAGCCCCATCTGAAGGTGTCCAATCTCACTCGCGAGCACCTGCGAAAGGTCATCACCGCCTTTATCGCTACGGGCGAGGGAAGCCACGCCGCACCGTTCTATCGGCAGGGGACGGGCACCATCAACATGCTCGTCCTGGCAATGCTCTCCCAGATTGCAGAAGACAAGAGGAACGTCATTTTTGCGATGGAAGAACCGGAAACGGCCATTCCGCCTTACGCGCAGAAGCGCATTGTCCACGAAATCCGTAAATTGGCCTCACAAATTCTCTTTACCTCCCATTCCCCATATGTAGTCGAGGAGTTTGCGCTCGCTGAGACGGTCGTATTGGGGCGAGACGCTGAAGGGGTGCTTGGCCAGTGCGCCATCACGCTGCCTGAGAGCGTTAAACCGAAGCGTTATAGGCAAGAATTTCGAACCCGCTTCTGCGAGGGGTTGCTCGCTCGACGCATACTTGTGGCCGAGGGGGCGACTGAAGCGGCGGCGTTTCCAGTGGTGTGCCGTCGTCTCTCGGAGCTAAAGCCCAAAACCTACTCCTCCTTGGAAGCTCTCGGCATTTGTACGATCGACGCTGGTGGAGAGAAAAATATCCTGGATATAGCTAAGCTCTACCGGGAGCTCGGTAAGCGCGTCTTCGCGATTTGCGACAAACAGAATGCGGCGAATAAGGGCTCGATCGAGGCCCAAGTTGAGTTGCTCTTGATGCATAGTGAGAGCGGTTTCGAGGATCTCGTCCTGAAGAACACGACCGATGCGGCGCTCAAGCGGTTCGCGATGTTGGTCGATTGGCCCCCGCATCTCAAGGCGAAGTACACAAGCCCAGAGGCTGAAGCGCAGGAGGCGCTCAGGGAATATTTCTGTTGGACGAAGGCCAATTGGGGTGTTGCCGATTTCCTCGCACAGTGCGCAGAGGCGGAGATACCCGAATGGCTTCGGGGAGCCTGCATCTCCCTCACGGCAGCCTGCACACCTTCTCCGCCCCCCGGCGCAGTCGACGGCGGCGTGTCCCATACACCAGAGATGGCAGAAACCGTATAGCTACTTGGGATGGAGCTTACCGGAAAACAGCTACAAATCATGGATGCGGTGGGACACGTCCTGGTCACGGGAGGGCCTGGCTCTGGCAAGACTACGATCTCAATCCTGAAGGCCGCACAAATCGTCGAACGTGACCTGCGTCCCGGTCAAAAGGCGCTGTTTCTGAGTTTTGCTCGCGCGACCGTTTCAAGGGTAGTTGAGGCCATCGAGTACGAGCAGCGGATTCCGCGCGAGCAGAAGACGCGCATTGACGTCGAGACGTATCATTCGTTCTTTTGGCGCATCCTGAAGGCTCACGGATATCTGGTTGGGGTACCGCGGCGGGTGTCCATCCTCACGCCACCCGCCGAGGCAATCGCCCTCTCAACAGTACGCAACGAATATGCTGCGAACTCAAAACTAACTGACGCCGACAAGGCCGCAAGGAAAGCACGGGAAGATGCTGAGCGGCTGAGGCTCGCCCGCGGTGAAGGCCGCGTTTGCTTTGATCTTTTTGCTCCCTTCGTCGGCGACATCCTTCTCGGCAGTCAGCGTATCCGTAGACTGATCGCCGCGATGTACCCAGTGGTTATCCTGGATGAGTTCCAAGATACGAATGCGGAGCAGTGGCGCGTCGTCGAGGCAATGGGCGAGAACATTACACTGCTTGCTCTGGCAGATCCTGAACAACGGATCTACGATTTCATCGGAGCCGATCCCGCGCGCCTGGATCATTTCAGAGCGGCCTTCTGCCCGACTGAAATAGACCTCGGTGCAGATAACCACCGTAGCACAGGTACAGACATTGTCGCGTTTGGCAATGACCTGCTGATCGGGAAATTCCATCAACGGAGATACAATGGTGTTGATATCTGTCCGTACGAGCCAAATGCTGCGCAAGCCATGACGTCGCTGGTGGCTGCCACATATGGGGCCAGGAAGCGGCTGCTCAATGCGACCTGCAAGGATTGGTCGCTTGCCATCTTAGTGCCAACTAAGAAAATGACTTGGCTTGTATCAGATGCCTTTCGATCACCGCCAGCGGGCATGACCGAGATTGTCCATACCGCTGCGATTGAGTTGGAGGCGGCCGTTCTAGGAGCTGAAATCGTGGCCTTCCTGATGCAGCCCGATGGCGACGGGCGCCATTTCGAGGAGTTCATTGCCCTGCTCCGTAATTACTTTCACGGCAAGGGAGGGGACGCGCCTGCAAGATGCGACCTCGATCAAGCCGAGAGTATCCGCAAAGCTCATGATGAATGCCTCGCTCGACGTGCCGCAGGCACGGACATCAGAAAGAATAGCATCCTAATTCCATTACGAGCGGTCTACGACGACGCGCGGGCCCTGCGCCTCGCTGGGGATCCAGACAGAGATTGGCGGGAGGTCCGCCATGTTCTCGAAGTGGGTGCATGTCCTAGGCTTAAGGACGTTGCCGGGGAAGTCCGCAACGTCCGCCTCCTCGACGCGGGACGCAACTGCGGCAGGAACTATCGCAAGACTGGCGCGATAACGGAGCCTATGCCAACGCGCTCTCGATCATCCGACGGGCCTTCGTACAAGAGCACTTTTCCACCAACGCTAAACCGGAAACCGGTATCGTTCTGATGAACATGCATAAAGCCAAGGGGAAGCAATTCGACGAGGTGATCATCTTCGACGGCTGGCCACGGATCGCTAACGGTAAGGTCGTAGCAAACTTAGACCGGGTTGTGCGTGGTAATGCGCGTTCGGAAATCAATGATCAAGCGCGCCAGAATTTTCGCGTGAGCGTGACGCGGGGCAAACAGCGAACGACAATTCTCACCCCGAGGATAGACCCATGCGTGCTGCTCTTTGGCACGGTGTAGGTGTCCGCATCTGCGTCCATCAGCGTGCATCCTCTTAAATCTGCGGTTAAACTTGTCCTTGCGGCGTCGTAGGCCTTTGCGTGCCCGTGGCTCGAAGGGATGCTTCCGGTGCCCGTGCAAAAGGAAGCGCAAGACTGTCCCGTTCGGGAAGATGAACTGCCTTGCGCCTCTCGCCGTGGGTGCGTAGCGGGGTTGGCCGCCTCCAAGCTGTTCCAACGCCAGGGCGAGCTGGTTCCATCTGGTCTCACTGCCTGATGAAGCTGTGCCGCTGGGGGTGGTTGCTAAATCGGCGTTGTGCCCCGGCGCGGGTTTAGCAGTGGTTTACGCGGAACCGGTCGTCCTCGGCCTGATCGCTACCGTTGACGACGTGTGATCCGAGCGGCCCTTGTCTCGACCTCCCTCTCAGCCCCCTCCGGTAAGGGGCCTGCAAGGGGAGGGGGGATCCACCCATCTCGTAGCCATTGCGCAGGTCAGCCCGGCGGCTTCGGCTTTATCGCGGATTCAGCGCTTCGCGAGGGCCATGAGGCTGGTCGCGGGGTCGGCGAGTGTCGCGGCATCGACCGCGACTTTGCGCTGCATGATGCGCCGCACCGCCGCCATCTCTTTGGCCCGGTTCACGCCGGTTGCAGCGACGATCCGCCCACCTTCCAGGTTGAACGCGATGAAGCCGCCCGCCTCGGGATCGTCGCGCCAGACGAGCGGCGATCCCGGCTCGGCGATACCGAGCGATTGCAGGTTCATGTCGTACTGATCTGACCAGAACCACGGGATCTCGGCGTAGGGATTGTCGAGGCCGGCGAGGCAGCGGGCCACTGCGATCGCCTGGTTCTGCGCGTTCTGCCAGGATTCCAGCCGGATGTGGCGGCCGAGCAGTGGATTGAAATGCCGCGTGCAGTCCCCTGCGGCGCGGATCGCCGGATCGTCGGTGCGTCCCTGCGCGTCAGTCACGATACCATCGCGCACCGCGAGGCCAGCCGCCTCGGCAAGTTCCGTGTTGGGAACCGCGCCGATGCCTGCAACGATCACATCGGCCGCAATCTTCGTGCCATCGTCCAGCAGCACGTGGTGCCGGCGCCCGTCCGGCTCGATCGCCCGCACTGCGCGGCCGAGATGCAGTGTGACGCCGTTCCTCTCGTGCAGCCGGCCGACCCAGTGGCCGATTGCCGGATCGGCGACGCGACCGAGGGGCTGGGCCGCCAGTTCAACCACATGCACCGTCGTCCCAAGCCCGCGCGCTGAGGCGGCGACCTCGAGCCCGATGAAACCCGCGCCGATCACCACGAGCGTGACCTCCGGGCCGAGCCGCCCGCGTAGTGCCTCGGCCTCCGGGATGTCGCGCAGGTAGAGCACGCCTGCCTGTGCGGCCCCTGGGATGGGCAGCGCACGCGCCCGGGCGCCGGTCGTCAGCAGCAGCATGTCGTACGGGACGGGCGGGCCGTCCTCGAGCATCACCTCCCGCGATGCACGGTCGATCGCGGCGACGCCGGTCGCGAGGCGCAGGTCGATATCGTGTTCGGTGTACCACTCTGCCGGATGCAGGTAGGAATCGTGCGGCCCCGCGGTGCCGGCGAGCACCGCTTTTGACAGCGGGGGGCGTTCGTATGGCGGATGGCTCTCGCGGCCGATCAGGATGATCTCCCGCGCCGGATCAGCCTTGCGCAGCGCCTCCGCGGCCCGGCCGCCGGCATGGCCGGCGCCCACAATGATTGTACGGGTGCGGGCAGAATTCACGCGACCTTGTCCATCCGTTGACTGTTACGCGCCTGCCGCTTCGCCGCGCGCTCCATGAAACGCCGGTTCATGCGCTCCTCCGCCTCCTTCGAGCCGTCGTGAAAGGTGCCGAACCACTTGTCGAGTGGGATGACACCGTCGGAGTAGTTGCACTCGTAGAACTTGTGATGGAGGTAGTGCTCGTAGGAGTGGGTGTCGATCGCGGTGTCTTTGGCGACCACGACCTTGTCGAAGCCCGCGTGTCCGGGCGCGGGAGAAAGCCCCGCATGGATCAGATTGAAAATGGCGTGCAGCGGGTGCGACGGCACCACCCAGTGGATCAGCACCACCGAGAAATACAGCAGGTGCTCGACAGGATGCATGGCGAGGCCCGACCATGGTCCCGGGTTGGCGTTGTTGTGGTGCAGCTTATGCACCCGCTGGTAAAGCGCGTTCGCGTGGATCAGCCGGTGAATCAGGTAGAAGTGCAGATCGCGGATGATGGGGATCACCAGGAAGAGGGCCACGCAGTAGACCGGGTGCGCGGCGAAGCTGACCATCGGGATGTATCCGTTGGCGAACATCCAGAGCGTCAGTACTTCATAGGCGGTCCACAGCGGCACGCCGCTGCAGAAAGTCCAGATCAGATTATCGGCGGTCTGATTGCCGAACAGGAATACGGGATTGTTGGTGGCCAGCCATCTCCCGTTGTACTTGAAGCTCGTGCCCTGAGCCCGCTGGATGTAGAGCCGCAGGTGGAACACGCCAAAGAACAGCAACACGAGGGCGGCGTTCTCAACCAGCAGGAAGGCGATCCAATCCCATGACAGGGTCTTCATCGCCGCCGTGGAGGGCATCAAATAGCGCCAGAGCAGGAGACTGATGCCGGCGTAGATCAGGTTCCAAGGGAGGATGTATCCGGGAAAGCCGAACAGCCACTTGACGAAGGCAACCGGCCGCGCCGGCCAGACAAAGACGGGGGGATATTCCGATAGCTTGGACGGCTTCCAGTCGCCGCGTCTGTTTCGGGTGCCGTAGAGGGTGTCATCCATGACGAGTGCTCTCTGACCGTGTGATTTCCCGAAAATAGGACGGGACCTCTTGCGCGACGAAGCGGTGGGTTGATCGATTTTCATCATGGGTCCGATGCCTACATGAACGTTCGGGAATTCCCGGCCAGTCAGGTCTCGACACAAGTTCGAAACAAAATTCAACCATCTGCCGCGAGACGGAACCATGCCGACACCAATGGATCGCCCTCCAGCGTCGCCCGCACCGCCGCCTCCCCCTCGGGTGTGGCCACCACGACCACTTCGCGGAACATCTCCACTTCACCCCGGGCTCGGGCGAGGAACAGCCGCGCAAGCGCCTGCGCTGCTGGCGACCGCGCCGCGCAACAAACGCAGCCAATTGGATGCAGCGCCTCAACTGGCACCGTAAACCGCTCGACCGCCCGGCCGGCCCCCACCGGCGCATCTCCCTCCACCAGCAAGGCCACCCTAGCCGGAGCGTTCTCCAGCCTTCCGAACCTCACCGGAACCCGGGCATCAGCCGACCATGGCATGGGCTGGACATAAGCATATCTTTATGTCATGCAAATGCCCATGGAAGCGCTGCTCACCGCCCTGCGCGCCGCCGCCGAGCCCACCCGGCTCCGCATCCTCGCGCTGGCCGCAACCGGCGCCTTCTGCGTCACCGAGTTCACCGACATCCTCGGCCAGTCCCAGCCCCGCCTCTCCCGCCACCTGAAGCTGCTCTGCGAAGCCGGTCTGCTCGAACGCCTGCAGGAGGGCGCAAACGCCTGGTTCGCTATCCCCGTCGGGGCCGCCGGCGCGCTCACCCGCGAACTCGTCGGCAAACTTCCTCCTGACGATCCGCTCCTCACCGCCGACCGCCGCGAAGCCGCCCGCGTCGTCGCCGAACGCGCTCGAATCGCTTCCGAGAGCTTCCAGAAAAAAGGCGCAGACTGGGACGAAATGCGCGCGCTCGGCCTGCCTGCCGAGGCGGTGGAAGCCTCCCTGCGCGCCCTGATTTCCCCTCAGAGCCCCGGCCGCCTGCTGGACATCGGCACGGGCACCGGCCGAGTCCTAGAACTGCTCGGCCCGCGCGTTACCGAAGGCCTCGGCATCGACGCCAGCAAGGCTATGCTCGCACTCGCCCGGGCCCGCCTGGCCCGCGCCGGACTGCCCCACTGCGCCGTGCGCTTGGCCGACATGTACCGCCTGCCGCTGCCGGACGCCGGCTTCGACATCGCTGTCCTCCAAATGGTGCTGCACCACGCCGAAGATCCGGCGCGGGCGCTGACCGAAGCCGCCCGCGTCCTCCGCCCCGGAGGACGCCTGATCATTATCGATCTCGCCCCACACCCGCCCGAAACCACCCAGAACCTGGCGCATCGTTGGGCCGGGTTCAGCAACGACGCGATGCACCGCTGGCTCGCTGAGGCGGGCCTAACCCCCGGCGAGGCAACTCTCGTCCCCGGCCCGGCCACCCTCCGGGTCCGGATCTGGCTCGCATCCCGCACCGCCGCAGCCAGCGCCACCCGTGCCCCCGAACTCGTCGTCTAAGGACGCCGCCCCATGCCCAGCCCCCACCTCTTGGATATGCTGCGCGACCGGGTCCTGCTGTGTGACGGGGCAATGGGAACGCGCGTCCAGGCCCTGCACCTCGACATCGACCGCGACTACTGGGGCAAGGAGAACTGCACCGATGTCCTGGTGCTCTCCCGCCCCGACCTCGTCCGCGATATCCATCGCGGCTACTTCGAAGCCGGCGCCGACCTCGTCGAAACCAACACCTTCGGCGGTTCCCCGGTCACCCTGGGCGAGTTCGGCATCGCCGACCGCGCCTTCGACATCAACCAGCGCGGCGCCGAACTGGCCCGCGAAGCCGCCGAAACCTTCTGCGACGGACGCCACCGCTGGGTAATCGGCAGCCTCGGGCCCGGCACGAAGCTGCCGACCCTCGGCAACATCGCCTACGATGCGCTGGAATCGGCGCTTACAGAACAGTGCCGCGGCCTGATCGCCGGCGGCGTCGATGCGATCATGGTCGAGACCTGCCAGGACCCGCTGCAGATCAAGGCCGCGGTCAACGGCGCGAAGATCGCCCGCACCGAAGCGCGCATGGATACGCCGGTCTTCGTCTCCGTCACGGTCGAGACCACCGGCACCCTCCTGGTCGGTCCCGACATCGCCGCTGCCGCCGCCATCGTGCACGCTCTCGACGTCCCCCTCATGGGCCTCAACTGCGCCACCGGCCCGCAGGAAATGGCCGAGCATCTCCACTTCCTCTCAACCAACTGGCCCGGCCTGCTCTCGGTCATGCCCAACGCCGGCCTGCCGGAGCTGGTGGACGGCCAGGCCCGCTTCCCGCTCGGCGCCGCCGAGCTCGCAACCTGGATCGAACGCTTTGTCGCCGAGGACGGGGTCAACCTGATTGGTGGATGCTGCGGCACCTCCATTGAGCACATTGCCGCGCTGGACGCCATGCTCCGCCGCCGCGGCGCCAAGGGGACGATCCTTCGCCCAACCCCAACACCCCGCAAACCCGTCTGGGTGCCGTCGGTCGCCTCGCTCTACCAGGCAGTGCCGCTGCGGCAGGAGAACGCCTTCTTCGCCATTGGCGAGCGCTGCAACGCTAACGGCTCGAAGAAATGGCGAGAGCTGCAAGAAAAGAATGACTGGGACGGCTGCGTCGCCATGGCCCGCGAACAGGCCAGCGAGGGGTCGAATGCGCTGGACGTCTGCACCGCCTTCGTCGGGCGCGACGAAAACGCCGAGATGACCGAAATCATCCGGCGCTTTACCTCCACAGTGAACGCGCCGCTGGTCATCGACAGCACCGAAACGCCGGTGATTGAGGCCGCCCTGAAGCTCCACGGCGGCAAGCCGATTATCAACTCCATCAACTTCGAGGATGGGGAGAAGCACGCTCGCGACCGTCTGATCCTCGCCCGCCGCTTCGGCACGGGGGTCATCGCGCTAACCATCGACGAAACCGGCATGGCCAAGACTGCTGACCGCAAGCTGGAGGTCGCCCGCCGTCTCGTCGATTTCGCTTGCAACCAGTATGGTCTGCCGCAGTCCGACCTGCTGATCGACCCCCTCACTTTCACGATCGCCACGGGCAACGAGGACGACCGCAAGCTCGGCCTCTGGACGCTCGAAGGCATCCGCGCCATTCGCGCCGAGTTCCCCGAAATCCAGATCATCCTGGGCCTTTCCAACATCAGCTTCGGACTGAACCCCGCCGCCCGGGCGGTGCTGAATTCAGTCTTCCTCGACCACGCTGTGCGCGCCGGCATGACCGGCGCCATCGTGCACGCGTCGAAGATCCGCCCCCTGCACCAAATCGCGCCTGAGGAAGTCGCGGTCGCCGAGGACCTCATCTTCGACCGCCGCCGCGAGGGTTACGACCCGCTCCAGTGCATCTTGGAGATCTTCGCTGACCGCAAAGCAGCCGACGCTACGAAACGCAAACGCGCCGAAACCGCCGAAGAACGTCTGAAAGACCGCATCGTCGACGGCGACCGCAAGGGCCTCACCGACGACCTGGACGAAGCCCTGAAGCGCCTCTCCCCCCTCGACATCATCAACACCGTCTTGCTCGACGGCATGAAGGTCGTCGGTGAGCTGTTCGGTGCCGGCAAAATGCAGCTCCCATTCGTGCTGCAAAGCGCCGAGACCATGAAAACCGCGGTCGCCTACCTGGAACCGTTCATGGAACGGGTCGAGGGCCAGGAAAAAGGCACCATCGTGCTTGCGACCGTAAAGGGTGATGTGCATGACATCGGCAAGAACCTGGTGGATATCATCCTGACCAATAACGGCTATCGGGTCGTGAACCTCGGCATCAAAGTGCCGCTAACCGACCTGCTGACCGCCGCGCGCGACCATCGCGCCCACGCCATCGGCATGTCCGGCCTGTTGGTGAAATCGACCGTGGTGATGCGCGAAAACCTGGAAGAGATGTCCCGCCAGGGCCTGGAAATCCCCGTTATGCTCGGCGGTGCGGCGCTGACCCGCAACTATGTCGAAGACGAATGCGTCCGCTCTTACGCCTCCGGCCGGGTCGCCTATGCGCGCGATGCCTTCGACGGCCTGCACCTGATGGACAAGGTGATGGGCAATGGGTTCGACGATTACCTCGCCGCGGTTCAGGCCAAACGCGCCGGCAAAGCCCGCAACACCTCACGTACCCTGGGCAAGGCCGATGACCGAGCGTTCCGCCCCGTCGATATCGGCGCGGTCCAGGAGCGCCGTCGCCGGATTACCCGAGGCGTCGAAATCCCCCGCCCGCCGTTCTGGGGCGCCCGCGTCATCGAGGCCCCACCCAAAGCCATCGTCCCCTTCGTCAACGAGCGCAGCCTTTACCAATTCCAATGGGGTTTCCGGAAACAGGGCCGCTCACTTGGAGACTTCCTCGGCTGGGCCAAACAGGAACTGCGGCCCGTTCTCAAACGGATGCTCGCGCTCTGCGAGGCCGAGGACATCCTCCATCCCCGCGCCGCCTACGGCTACTGGAAGGCCGCCGGCCAGGGCAATGATCTGATCCTGTTCGCCGAGGACGGCACCACCGAGATCGCCCGGTTCACTCTGCCGCGTCAGCCCAAGGAAGACGGCGAATGCATCGCCGACTTCTTCCGCGACGTGGATGACGGGGACCGCGACGTCATCGGCCTGCAGGTCGTTACCGTCGGCCAAAGGGCCTCGGAAACCGCCCGCGCCTGGTTCGAGGACAACCGCTACCAGGATTACCTCTATCTCCACGGTCTTTCCGTCGAAATGGCCGAGGCCATGGCGGAATACGTCCACAAGCGCATCCGCGCGGAACTTGGGTTTGCCGCCGAGGATGACCGCGACATCGAGAAAATGCTGGCCCAGGGCTACCGCGGCTCCCGCTACTCGTTCGGCTACCCCGCCTGCCCACGGCTCGAGGACCAAACACAACTACTGGCGCTATCGGATGCGGAACGCATCGGCGTCTCGCTCTCTGACGAGTTCCAACTCCACCCCGAGCAATCGACCAGTGCGATTGTGGTGCTGAACCCGAGGGCAAAGTACTTCTCGGTCTGAGCGGGCGCCCAGAGATCACCCGTCGTGGCCGGGCTTGACCCGGCCATCTTCGCAACCAACCGGGAGAGCGATCGCGCCTTCTGCAAGCACCTTGCTGGCGTGCAGCACTTCGACCGCGACGATGCGATCAGCCGCATCGAAGTGCAGGATGACGCCCGGATGTACCTCCTCCCCTTCAACCGTTGGGCCAGGGACGAAACTTATCGTCAGTGCGTCAGCCTCTGCATCGTATGTTACCTCGGGAGCCATCTCCTCGCCCCGCGATCAAAGAAAGCCGTCACCACCACGATATCAGGACCCGTTTGGCGAAACACAACCCGTAACACACGTCCACCCCTCTTCTGGGATGCGGCGCCATGCGCGGGTGAGGGTCGCATCTCTGGGATCGCGGTCCGTTTGCTCCGGTCTGGTGATAGTCGCCTCGATCCACGCCAGATCCAGGCGGTCGCGCAAAACATTCTGCCGTGCACGCGTCGTCAGGATCAACACGAGTCCTGGCTCGTCCCTGGATATAAGGTTATGGGGAAGAGCCCAGCGGGCAGACTCGCGCTGGCTCGTAGTCGTTAGCTGTCCGTAGCGGCTCGGCCGAGCGGCCGCAACTTCAAAGGATGCCTGGGCCGTCTCAGATTTAGACGGAACGGTCTTGCGTTTCTCAGACAAACCGAAGATGCTTCTTGTACGGCGAGGACATGGGCTGTGCCGGGCGCCACTGTTTGCTTCCGCCGTCGCAGGAGAGCCCATGATGCAGGATACTGGAACGCGCCATCCCCCCGTGCAGGACATCGCGATCGGCCTATCAGCCACCGGCACGCGGCGTGAGTTCGACAGCATGGGAACGGTGGAGGTGCCTGCCGACCGCTACTGGGGTGCCCAGACTCAGCGCTCCCTGCACCACTTCTCTATCGGTGACGACCGTATGCCAAAAGCTGTCTACCATGCCTACGGCTACGTGAAGAAAGCCTGTGCGCTGGTGAACCAGGCAGCCGGTCGTCTCCCGGCCTGGAAAGCCGCCGCTATCATCCGCGCGGCGGATGAGACAATCGCCGGCAAGCTCAACGAGCATTTCCCGCTCTACGTCTGGCAGACCGGCTCCGGCACCCAGTCCAATATGAACGTCAATGAGGTGATTTCAAACCGGGCCATCCAACTACTCGGCGGCGAGCTTGGAAGCCAGCGCCCGATCGGGCCGAACGATGATGTTAATATGGGCCAATCCTCGAATGACAGTTTCCCCACCGCCATGCACATCGCCGCGGTCTCCATTCTCGACGACCGGGTGATCCCAGAACTCGACAAGCTGGCCGGAGTGATCGAGCGAAAGGCCAAGAGCTGGATGGATGTCGTCAAAATCGGCCGCACCCATCTTGAAGACGCCGTGCCTCTGAGCGTCGGGCAGGAATGGTCAGGCTGGGCAGCGCAAATCCGGGCCTGCATCGCCGAGATTGAGCATTCACGCGAAGGCCTGTACGAACTCGCACTCGGCGGCACCGCGGTCGGCACCGGCCTGAATGCACCCAAGGGTTTTTCCAGGGACGTTGCCGCCAAGATCGCAGAGCTGACTGGCAAGCCTTTCGTCACCGCGCCCAACAAATTCATGGCCCTGGGATCGCTCGACGCGATGGTGCGGGCTAGCGCCGCGCTGCGCGGAACCGCGGTTGCGCTGATGAAAATCGCCAACGACATGCGTTGGCTCGCTTCGGGGCCGCGCTGCGGGCTGGGCGAGCTGAAACTACCGGAAAACGAGCCTGGTTCGTCGATCATGCCCGGCAAGGTCAACCCCACCCAGTGCGAAGCCATAGTGATGGTCGCTATCCAGGTGATCGGAGACGATACTGCCGTCGCCTTCGCAGGCAGCCTGGGCAACTTCGAGCTAAACGCGATGCGGCCGATCATTATCAATAATTTTCTGCACTCGGCACGCATCCTTGCTGACGGCTGCGAGAAGTTCCGTGCCTTCTCGGTCGAAGGCACGGAGCTCAACCGTGAGAAGATAGATGCATTTGTCGGCAATTCACTGATGCTGGTTACCGCGCTGTCGCCGGTCATCGGCTATCAGAACGCCGCGCACATCACCGAAACGGCGGCCGCGGAGGGCATCACTTTAAGGGAAGCCGCGCTCAAATCGGGCAAAATCACCGCCGAGGAATATGACCGTATCATTGTGCCACGCAACATGATCGGCCAGGGCGTCGGCGGCGCGTGAGGTAAACCATGATCCGCTGCATCAGAATCTGGACTGACGAGGACGGCAACTCCCGGTTCGAGGAGGGCATGATCGACATGCCGAAGGGTGAACGTGGCGATGTCCTGAGTGGCACCTTCCCGGTTGCCAGTATCTCGTTCCGAGAAACCGAGGCAGGTGGTGCCTTCGAATGGCACGATGCGCCGACCCGCCAGTTTGTCATCACCCTCAGCGGCACGCTCGATTTCCAGACGCGTTCCGGCGCACATTTTATCCTGCGGCTGGGCGACATCCTGCTTGCCGAGGATACCACCGGCTCCGGCCATAGCTGGAAGCTGATCGACGATCAGCCGTGGCGCCGCGCTTACGTGATCCTGGGTCCCGGCGCCCAGGTGCCGTTCGTGGTCAAGCCGGCCGGCCCGCCTTCTTGACACAAAGGAATCCCGTCATGCCTGCAACTCTATCCGGCACGGCCGATATCGCGCTCATCGGCGCGGGTATCATGAGCGCGACGCTCGGCACGCTGCTCAAGGAGCTCGATCCCTCGCTCACCATCACGATTTTCGAAACGCTGGAGGACAGCGGCCTCGAAAGTTCGGATTCCTGGAACAACGCCGGTACCGGGCACGCTGCTAATTGCGAACTGAATTACACGCCGCAGCGCCCCGACGGCAGTGTTGATATCTCCGAGGCGCTGAAGGTCAACACGGAGTTCGACCTTTCGCGCCAGCTATGGTCGTATCTGGTGCGCAAGGGAGCAATCCCCGATCCGCGCGCATTTATCCATCCATGCCCGCACATGAGCTTCGTGTGGGGTGCGGAGAATGTCGCCTTCCTGCGCAAGCGCTTTGCCGAGATGTCGGCACACCACTGCTATCATGGGATGGAATATAGCGAGGAACGTACGAAGATCGCCGAATGGACGCCGCTGATCATGGAAGGACGCGACAATAGCGAACCTTTTGCTGCGACGCGCATCATCACCGGCACTGATGTGGACTACGGTTCACTCACCCGCTTGCTGATGAAACATCTGTCCGCTCAGCCCGGTGTGCAGGTGCTCTACAAACACCGAGTGCTCGATCTGCGTCGCGAGAACAGCGGGCCCTGGCAGCTTGAGGTAGAGGACAACATCGAACGCCGGAAATACACCGCATCGGCGAAATTCGTGTTCATCGGCGCTGGCGGGGACGCGATCGAGTTGCTGCAGAAATCGCGCATCCCCGAGGGCCACGGTTACGGCGGGTTCCCGGTCAGCGGCATATTCCTGCGCTGCGACGACGAGGCAGTCAGCAATCGCCACCACACCAAGGTTTACGGCAAGCCGGCGCAAGGTTCGCCGCCGATGTCGGTGCCGCATCTCGATACGCGCATTATCGGCGGAAAGAAGTCGTTGCTGTTTGGGCCCTATGCTGGCTTCTCGACCAGGTTCCTGAAGCGCGGATCGCTCACCGACCTGTTCCGCTCGATCGAACCCGGCAACATTCTGCCGCTACTGGCAGTGGCGCGCGACAACATGCCGTTGACCGAGTATCTGATCGGTCAGGTACTGCAAACCTCCGCGCACCAGTTTGCCATGCTGCGGCAGTTCTTCCCGAACTCCGTGCGCAACGAGTGGCGCGAGGCGGTAGCTGGACAGCGGGTCCAGATCATCAAGCCCGATCCCGAGAAGGAGGGGGTGCTGGAATTCGGCATCGAACTGGTCGCCTCCGCCGACAAATCGCTGGTGGCGCTGCTGGGGGCCTCGCCTGGAGCTTCCACGGCCGCCGCAATCGCCGTTGGCGTGCTCGAAAAGTGCTTTACCGGCGAGCTGACCGAAACAGGCTGGCTTCCCAGGCTGAAGCAGATCATCCCCACTTATGGCATCGATCTTATCCGCGATGCTGACGCCTGTCGGAAGATCCGCGCCGAAACCGCGCAGCTCCTCCGCGTGGACAACATCTGATCCAATCCGGCGACACATTGCCGCTAAAGAGGTCGCCCACGTCGATGGGGCGACCCCGTAAGTGCGCCTACTTCACCAACGGACACCCACCTGCATTCAACGGCCGAAACGCCTGATCCGCCGGAATCACCGCAAGCTGCTTGTAATAATCCCACGGCCCCTTTGATTCCGCCGGCGTTTTCACCTGGAACAGATACAAGTCCCGCAGCACTCTTCCATCAATCCGCAGCTTCCCGTTGTGCGTCATAAAGTCATTGATCGGCATTTCCCGCATCTTCGCCATCACCTTATCCGGGTCCTTGGACCCGACGGCCTGGACCGCCTCGAAGTAGTGCTTGAGCGCACTCGCCACCCCCGCCTGGCTCATAGTCGGCTCATGATGGATCGCCGCCATGAACCGCTTGGACCAAGCACGGGTCGCATCGTCCTGGTCCCAGTAGAATGCCGAAGTTAGCTCCAGCCCTTGCGCGGTCTTGAGCCCCAGCGCATTCACATCTGTAATAAACACCAGCAGCCCAGCCAGCTTCTGCTTCTGGGTCAACCCGAACTCCGCCGCCTGCTTAATGGAATTCGACGTATCTTGCCCGGCATTGGCCAACCCCACTACCTGCGCGCCGGAACTTTGCGCCTGCAGCAGGTAGTTGGAGAAATCGGCGGTGTTCAGCGGCACCAGTGCCTGACCCAGCACCTTGCCGCCGTCCTGCTCGACAACCGCTGCGGTATCTCGCTCCAGGTCGTGGCCAAACGCATAATCCGCTGTAAGGAAGAACCAGCTCTTACCGCCCTGCTTAACGACGGTACCGCCAGTGCCATGCGCCAACGCGTAGGTGTCGTAGGTCCAGTGCGCCGCGTATGGCGAGCACGCTTTGCCGGTAACGTCAGAAGCGCCCGCACCGGAAAACAGAACGATTTTGTGAAGCTGCTTGGAAACGCCTTCGACCGCGAGCGCGACCGACGACGTCGGAACATCGACAATCACATCCACACCATCGTTCGTGTACCATTTCCGCGCGATCCCGGTCCCGATATCCGGCTTGTTCTGGTGATCGGCGTAAACCAGCTCGATCGGCTTACCGAGCAGCTTGCCGCCGAAATCCTGGATCGCCATCCGCGCGGCCTCGACCGAGCCCTTGCCGCCGATATCGGAATACAGGCCCGACATGTCGGTCAGCACCCCGACCTTCACCGGGGTCTCGTTGCTTTGGGCGCGGGCGGTTGAAATAGCGAGGACGGCGGTGGCGCCGGCGAGCAGGGTGATCTTCAGTCGCATCCGGACGCTTCCTGTATCTGATGTGTGGACCGGCGGTTTGTAAGGCACGGTGCCGTCTTGGGGAATGTGCCGTCGCCACAGCTTGCTATCACGAGGTCGGAACCGGCCCCTCCGTAATCCTACGCGAAGATTTCCGATAACTCCGCGTGAACTCTCCTAGGCCGCGCCCTCTCCGCTCCCGACCTCCCCACCTCCCGCCCCGGAGCCACCCACCATGATCCCACCCCGCGCAACCATGCGCCTGCAACTCCACAAGGGCTTTACCTTCGCCCAGGCCACCGCAGTCATCCCCTACCTGGCGCGTCTCGGCATCAGCCACCTCTACGCTTCCCCCATCCTCAAGGCTCGCCCCGGCTCGATGCATGGCTACGACGTCACCGACCCCACCCAGATCAACCCGGAACTCGGTGGCGAGGACGGCTTCCGCCACATGGTCGCAACACTCCGCTCCCATGGCCTCGGCCTGATCCTCGACATCGTCCCCAACCACATGGCAGTGGGCAAGGAAAACCCGTGGTGGCAGGACGTCCTCCGTCACGGCCCCTCCAGCCGCTACGCCCAGTTCTTCGACATCGACTGGAACTCCAGCAACCCACTCCTGCACAACAAGATCCTGCTCCCCGTCCTCGGCCGCCAATACGGCGAAATCCTCCAGTCGAACGAGATCACCATCGCTCACAGCCCAGACGGTTGGGAAGCACGCTACTTCGACCACATCTTCCCCATCCGCCCGGAAGACGAGGCAGAAATCGCCGCCGCCGGCCCCGCCGCCTACACCCCCGATCGCCTCCATCTTCTGCTGGAACGCCAGCACTACCGCCTCGCCTGGTGGCGCACCGCCGGCGATGAAATCAACTGGCGCCGCTTCTTCAACATTAACGAGCTCGCCGGCCTCCGCCAGGAAATCCCCGCGGTCTTCGAAGCCACTCACGACTTGCTCTTCCGCCTCTATGCCGAAGGCCTGATCGACGGCCTCCGCATCGATCATATCGACGGCCTGGCGGACCCCGGCGATTACTGCCGCCGCCTGCGCGCCCGCCTGCAGGAGCTGGCCCCGCACAAACCAGCTTACATCATCGTTGAAAAGATCCTCGGCCGCGGAGAGCAGACGCCGGCCGACTGGGAAGTGGATGGGACCAGCGGCTACGACTTCATGGATGCCGTCAGCGCCGTTCAGCACGATCCCGACGCTGCCTGGCCCCTGGCAGAGCTCTGGTCCGACCTGACCGGCCGGCCCTCCCGCTTCGCCGACGAAGAAACCGCCGCCCGCCGCGAAATGCTGCACAGCAGCTTCACCGCCCAACTGGAAGCCACAGTCGATGCGCTGCACGCCGTCGCCCTGGAACACCCAACGACCCGCGACGCCTCCCGCCCCGCTCTCCGCCGCGCTCTGATCGAACTCCTCGCGCATTTCCCTGTCTATCGCAGCTACACCCGCGAAGGGCCCTCGTCGCCCGCGGATGATGCCGCCTTTCGCCAAGCCGTCCACGCCGCCAAAGCCGGCCCTCGGCGCGCGCGCCCGGAGCTGATCGACCTGATCGTGGCTTGGCTTCGCGCACCCGAAACTCCAGCCCGCCAGATCGCCGCCACGCGTTTCCAGCAGCTCAGCGCCCCGCTTGCGGCCAAGGCCGTCGAAGACACTGCCTTCTATCGCTACGGCCGCCTCATCTCCCGTAACGACGTTGGTTTCGATGCCGCCACCCTAGGCACCGACCCCACCGAATTCCATCGCCTGTGCGCCGAGCGGGCCGAACGCTTTCCGCGTGCTCTCCTCGCCACCGCTACGCACGACCACAAGCGCGGCGAGGATGTGCGTGCCCGGCTCGCCGTGCTCAGCGAAATCCCCGCCGAATGGGCCACAACTCTTCACCGCTGGACAGAGCGCAACGCCCGCCATCGCACGCGGCCCGAGGCTCCGAGCCGCACCGACGAACTGATGCTCTATCAAACCCTCGTCGGCGCCTGGCCCGAACGCCTGACCGAGGACTTCGAAACCCGCATGGCCCGATGGCAACTCAAGGCGATGCACGAGGCCAAGCTGGAAACGAGCTGGACCGATCCGGACCCGCGCTATGAGGAAGCCGCCCAGGCTTTCCTCAGTGCGATCCTGCGCGACCACGCATTCACGCAGGAGGTCGGGGCGCTTGTGGGCCGGATCGAACCGGCCGGCGCCATCAACAGCATCGCTCAGGCATTGCTGAAACTCACCGTTCCCGGTGTGCCGGATTTTTACCAGGGCACCGAATTCTGGGACCTGAGCTTGGTCGATCCCGACAATCGCCGGCCCGTGGACTTCGCCGCACGAGAGCAATCGCTCGATCCCGACGTGCTCCCTCCGGCTCTAGCGAGAACCTGGCGTGATGGCCGGGTAAAACAGGCCGTCATCGCCGCTGCGCTGCGTCTACGAACGACCCACCCCGAACTATTTGCCTATGGCGAGTATTCGCCACTGGTCGTGGAGGGCGCCATGGCCTCCCACATCATCGCCTTCGCCCGCCAGTACAAAAACGTCGGCGCCGGCATCGTCGTGCCACGCCTCCCATTTGCGCTTCTGCGTGACACGGCCTCGACGCTGATCCCGCCCGCCGGCTGGAGCGATACCACCGTGACGCTCCCACCCGCTCTCGCGCGCCCGGCGAGGAACGTCATGACCGGGGAACACGTCATGCTCCCGCAGCGGGTTCCGGCCGCGGACCTGCTGAGCCATTTCCCAATAGCAGCCCTCGTATCAGAGACTACCTAACTCGCGGAACGGTAGCACGGTTACCGGCCAAGCGCTCCGGTCTGCCCCTAGATTCCGCCTGAAGCGATCACGCTCTAAGGAACACCTCATGATCGACTGGACAATTGCCATCCCAAGCTTCCTCGCCGCTGGCGTGGAATGGGTGGAGGCCTTCACCATCGTCCTTGCCGCCAGCCTGACCATCGGCTGGCCGGCTGCCAGTTCCGCGACCGCCTCCGCCCTGGCCGTCCTTGCCGCCATGACCGCCGCTAGCGGCGGAGCCCTTCGCCTCGGCGTCCCGCTTCACTGGCTGCAACTGGTCATCGGCATTTTCCTGCTCCTGTTCGGCGTACGCTGGCTCGCCAAGGCCGTTGCGCGCCAGGCCGGTCTCAAACCCCTTCATGACGAAGCCGAGGAGTTCCGCGAAACTCAGGCCCGCCTCCGCGGCGGAGACTGGTACGCCGGCTGGGCCATCGCCTTCAAAGGTGTGCTGCTCGAGGGGCTGGAAGTCTGGCTCATCGTCGTGGCGCTGGGTGTCGCGCACGGTGCCTGGGCCAGCAGTGCCGGCGCTGCTATTGCCGCCCTGCTTGTGGTGGCCGCCGCCGGTTTGCTGATACGAGCGCCGCTTGCACGCGTACCGGAAAACATCATCAAATTTGCCGTCGGCGCCATGATTATGTCCTTCGGCACGTTCTGGACCCTCGAAGCCCTTGGCGGCACCCGCCTCTGGCCCGGCGGTGACTGGAGCCTCCTCGCCCTGGTTACCTTCTACGGTCTCGGCGGAGTTGTCCTCGCCGCGCTCTTCCGCAGACCCCTCCGCTGGAGGGAAGCACAATGAACGCGTTCATCAAAACCCTCGTCGGCGATGTCTGGAACGTGTCTACGGTCGTCGTTATCGTGCTTGCCGCGGTCGCGTTGATCGATTTCGGTCACGCGGAGCTTGCCGCTTTCGTCATCCCGCCGGTGACCCTCGCTGGCGTGGGCTGGCTCGCACGCCACTAATTGGCTAATTACCCAACGAGCAATGAAGGAGGCGCGCAGTGGGCGACCTTCACAGGTTCACGGTTGACGATTACCACCGCATGGTGGACGCAGGAATTCTTCATGAGGACTCCCGCGTCGAGCTGATCAGGGGGCGCATTGTTGATATGGCACCAGTCGGCAGCGCCCACATCGTCGCCGTGAATCGCCTCAGTCGACTGCTCTGGAAGGTTGTTGGCGACCGTGGGGTCGTCTCCGTCCAAAACCCCGTGCGTCTGGACACCGGATCTGAGCCGCAGCCAGACATTGCACTGCTCAAGCCGGGAGCAGACAACATCGGAGCACCAACCCCGCACGCGGCCGAGGTGCTGTTGCTAATCGAGGTGGCAGACTCTACGCTCCAGGACGACCGAAGAGAGAAAGCCCCATTGTACGCGCTAAGCGGCGTTCCGGAATACTGGATCGTCAACCTGGTCGACCAGGTGTTCGAGGTTTACCGCATGCCGCAAGCTGGCCGTTACCAAGAGGTTCGCAAGCTCGGGCCGGGAGCCGAGCTGGATGTAGCAATGCTTCCTGGCGTGAAACTGCCGGTATCGCTGCTGCTAGGAGCGCAGCCTTAACCGCCAATCCGTTGCAACAGGTCCAACGCATTCTCAAGTGCCGCGCCAGCCGCTGTGTTGTCGAAGATGCACCAGATCTCGGGTGCGCGTATAGCGCACAACTGCCGCGTCAACGCATCGAGATACGTATCATCATACGCCGACCAATACATACGAGGCGAACCGTGCAAACGGAAATAGACCAACCCCGGCCACCCACCCGGTTCGACGCCCTTCGCCGTAACCGAAGGATTGGCAACCGCACGCGCAATTTCAAACTCGCGCAGCAGCCGATCTGCTTCCGCGCCTAACCACTCCGGATGCCGCGGCTCGCATGCCACCGCACCCGAGAACACTCGGCGCAGCGTGGCGAAAAATTTCCCCGCAATTGCGGCATCAAAATCGAATCTTGGCGGTAATTGCACAAGCAACGGCCCGCGTTTCGCCCCAAGCCCCGCGCTCTCGTCCAGAAACGCTGCGATCACCGGCTCCGCCCCAACCAGATGGCTCTCATGCGTGATCGCACGCGGCAACTTCAACGCGAACCGAAACTCCGCCGGCACCGACGCAGCCCACTTCGCGTACGTCGTCGCGCGATGCGGCCGACTGAACGTCGAGTTCACCTCGACGGCACAAAACCGCCCCGAATACCGCGCAAGCTGCGTCCCGCCGGGCGGAAACTGGCCAGCCTGCCGACGCGATATCGCCCATCCAGCCGTGCCGATCCGCAGCACAACCCCCGAACTTGAAGCCGTGGTCTCAACCAATCAAAGCGGAAGTTACCGCAGCATGTTGCGCATCGCGAGCGTCTCCCACGGCAGGTGCTCGGTGATCGCTAGTCCGACCACGTCGCAGGCTCGCGCGACATCCCGCAGGAGCCGCAAGACTTGGTCCGGCAGCATGCGTCCCCGTGGCACGCCAGAAAAGGCGTCAGGCGGCAGGCCGGGCTTGTTGAAAAGGAGCGGCCGAAAGGCCGAGAGAGCGAAAACGGGCCGGTATATCCGTCTCGACAATGTCTGTCGGCAGCACACCGTCGGTCACTCCGGCAACCTCTCACCGGCTCCCTTCGGCGGGTTACCTAGCTCGCCAAACGAACTGGCCGCTCGGTTCGCGTTGTTTTTCGCACTCTTGCTGCACCCGAGGCCGTTGCACTTGCCGTGCCCGAATGCCGTTCCGCCTAGCGCATTCGGATTGGCGTGCTGGGCCGGCGCAGCCTGGAACGCGTTCGTGTTCCCATGCCCCGCCACTGAGCCGCTCGCGCCATTCTCGCCATTCGGCGCTGCGCCGCTGCCCTGGAAAGCCTGTGTGTTCCATTGCCGCTGCTGCCCCGCTGGCCGGTGTACGTTGGGCTGCAACGGCGGGTTCGCTGTCGTCCCCGAGTTGCCGAGTGCGAACGCTGGCGGGGCGAGCAGGGTGACGGCAAGCGTCGCCGCGATCAAACCATGCCGGATCATCACGGTCCTCCATCGGCTCAAACTCGATGAACTATCCAGCCGCGGCGAAGTTCCAAATCACAGGCCGGCCACGTCACCGGCCACGATCCGTCGTAATCCGGCGGCCGTTTCCAGCAGCAGTGCCCCCGAAGAATCGAGCCCGGCAAACCGCCCTTCCAGCACCTCCGGCCCGGTGATCGTGAGCTGCGTCCCGACAGGATGCGCGCGTTCCAGCCAAGCCCGCCTTACCGCGGCAAACCCTGCCTGCTCCCATTCGCCAAGCCAGCGGTTGAGCCGCCACAGTACGGATGCGCGTACCAACTCGGGCTCAATCTCCTGTCCCAGCCGCGCGGCGGGATAGTTAACGCCCTCGGGCATCGTGCGCACATTGATCCCAATCCCCAGGATCACGGTCGCTTCATGATTTTCGAGAAGAATGCCTGAAACTTTGGCTCCGCTGACCAACACATCGTTCGGCCACTTCAAGGCTGACCGGCATCCGCACGCTTCGTCGATCGCTTCAGCTACGGCGATCCCCGCGAGGAATCCGATCTCCGGAACCCTCGCGGGCGGCACCCCCGGCCGTAGGATTGCGCTGAGGTACACGTTCCCCAGCGGGCTTTCCCATCGTCGCCCGCTCCGTCCTCGCCCGCCTTTCTGTTCCCCGGCCACGACTACCGTGCCGTGGCGCGCCCCCTCACGCGTCAGCCGCGCCGCCTCGTCCTGTGTGGAGTCAACGCTGCCGTAGACCCGGACGTCAAACGTCAAGAGCGGTATGATCCATTAATATCGATGTACCCGTGCGTGAGATCGCACGTCCAAACCGTCGCGCGGCCGCGACCCAACCCGAGGTCCACTTCGATGTGGATCTCCCGCCCGCGCATATGCTCAACCACAGGGCCCTCATTATAGCCCGGCACTACCGCGCCGTCGCGGGCCATCCACATGCCGCCAACAGCCACCGAGAGCCTGTCCCGATCCGCCGGTTCTCCCGCTTTGCCGACCGCCATTACGATCCGGCCCCAGTTCGCATCCTCGCCGGTAATCGCGGTCTTCACCAGCGGTGAGTTGGCGATGGCCATCGCCACCCGTTTCGCCGACCGCGTGGTAGTTGCGCCGGTCACATCAATCTGCACCAGCTTCTGCGCGCCCTCGCCATCTCGCACCACCTGCAGCGCCAGATCAAGCAGCACCTCGTTCAGCTTCTGGCCGAAATCCGCCAGCACGCGCCCACCTTCGGCCGGGATGCGCGGATGCTTCGCCATCCCTGTCGCAAACAGCAGAACCGTATCCGAGGTCGAGGTATCCGAATCCACAGTCGTCCGGTTGAAACTTCCCTCCACCCCCTTGCGCAGCAAACCATCCAACGTCGGGGCGGGGATCTTCGCATCGGTCCCCACGAAGCACAGCATCGTCGCCATATCCGGAGCGATCATGCCGCTCCCCTTCGCAATCCCGGTGATGCGGACTTCCGTGTCCCCGATACATGCTACCCGCGTTGCCGCTTTCGGGAATGTGTCGGTCGTCATGATCCCACGCGCCGCCTCCTCCCAGCCGTTCTCATGCAGCGATGCGTGGAGCCCTGGCAGTGCCGCCGTGATCAGCTCGTGCGGTAGGACCTCGCCGATCACCCCCGTGGAGGCCACGAACACCTGTGTCGCCGGACACCCGATCAGCGCGCCCGCGGCTTCCGCCGTCGCCATGCACGCTTCCCGCCCGGCCCGGCCGGTGAAGACATTCGCGTTCCCGGCGTTCACCACTACCGCGCGCGCTTTCCCTCCCCTGAGAGACGCGCGGCACCAATCGACCGGAGCGCCCGGGCACCTGTTCATCGTAAACACCCCTGCAACCGTCGTCCCGGGCGCTAGCTCGATCATCACCAGATCGGTCCGGTCGTGATAGCGGATCCCCGCCTCAACCGCCCCCAGCCGCACGCCGGCGATGGGCGGCAGTTCGGGCAACTGAACCGCAAGCGGCGAGACCTGCACGTCCATGCGCCACCTCCCTTCCTGCACTGTAACCGAGCGGCTCCTATCGTGCAGTTCCAAGCGTCGTCCAGACCGCCGCGAGATATTCCCAAGGAAGCCGCCAGGGTTGATACGTGGATCGCATGCAACCTCTCGTCCGACATCCATCTTCTGACCTCTGATGCTCAGCGTTGAAGAAGCCCGTGCCAGGATCATCGCTAACCTCCGGCCCGTCGCCGCCGAGATCGTCGCGCTCGCCGAGGCCTGGAACCGAGCGACCGCCGCCCCGGTCGTCGCCCGCCTGACACAGCCGCCCGCCGATGTCTCGGCGATGGATGGCTACGCATTGCGGGCTCAGGACGGTACCGAGGGCGCCACCATCCACGTCATCGGCAGCGCTCCGGCAGGCCATCCATTCGAAGGCAATATCGGCTCCGGCGAGGCCGTGCGCATCTTCACCGGCAGCATCATTCCGCCCGGTGCCGACGCCATCCTGCTCCAGGAAGACGCCACCCGGCACGGCGACACCGTTCGGGTGAACGAAACCGTCCGTCTTGGACGTCACATCCGCCGCGCCGGCCAGGATTTCAGCGTTGGCGACGAGGTAGTTCCAACCGGTCATCGCCTCACAGCCCGCGACATCGGGCTTGCCGCGGCCGCCAACTATCCTTGGGTCGCCGTCCGCCGCCATCCTCGCATAGCCATCCTCGCCACCGGGGATGAAATCGCCCTCCCTGGCGAGCCCATTCCGCCCGGCGGGATCGTGAGTTCCAACAGCCACGCGCTCGCGTCCCTGGTCCGCGCTGCCGGTGGCACCACCACCGTCCTGCCCGTGGCCCGCGACGACCGCCCTGCCATCGCCGCTGTGGCCGACGAGGTGGCCGGCGTGGACATGCTGGTGACGACCGGTGGCGCCAGCGTCGGCGACCACGACCTCATTATTGCTAGCCTCAAAGAACGCGGCCTTTTCCTCGATTTCTGGAAGATCGCTATGCGGCCCGGCAAGCCGCTGCTGTTCGGCAATCTCGGGCCAACTCCTGTCCTCGGCCTACCCGGCAATCCCGTTTCCGCCCTGGTTTGCGCTATTCTGTTCCTCGTGCCCGCCCTGAACGCCCTGCTCGGCCTGCCAGCCGATCCCCCGCCCGTCACGCAGGCCGAGCTGGGCGCTGCCGTCCCTGCCAACGACTCCCGGGCTGATCACCTGCGGGCCACGCTGCGCCCCAGCGACTCGGGTGCGCTGATCGCGACGCCATTTCCTGTGCAGGATTCGTCAATGCTGCGGCGCCTCGCGCTCGCCGACGGGCTGATTCTGCGCCCGCCGCTTGCTCCCGCCCTCCCGGCCGGGGCACTCGTGCAGGTGATTCGCCTGGATTCGTTCGGTATTTAGCCTCGACCGCACTCGAACGCTTGACGCGGATTCGCGAACTAACATAGAACGCTGCGGCTGTTGCTGATTTGTTCCGAAACTTGGACCCAAAAAGGATTGGGCAGAGGCACCCATGCTCACGCGCAAGCAATATGAGCTGCTGGTTTTCATTGACCGGCACCTCAAGCAGACAGGCTTCTCCCCATCCTTTGAGGAAATGAAAGCCGCTCTGGGTCTTCGTTCCAAATCCGGCATCCACCGGCTGATTTCCGCGCTGGAGGAGCGTGGTTTTTTGGCCCGCCGGCACCATCGCGCACGCGCCTTGGAGGTGCTGCGCCTGCCGGACGACCAACCAACCCAGGTCGAACCCGGAGGTGAGCGCGCTCCGGGGTTCGAAGCCACGGTCATCCAGGGCGATTTCACGCAGCGCCTTAGCGGCGTCCGTTCGGCGCCGGAGGCGGCGGCGATCCAGCTTCCGCTTTACGGCCGCATCGCCGCCGGCCTGCCTGTTGAGGCGCTGCGGGACCCGAGCTCGACGATCGAGGTGCCGATGGCCCTGCTCAGCGGGGGAGAGCATTACGCGCTGGAGGTTGCCGGGGATTCCATGATCGAGGCCGGCATTCTCGACGGGGATACCGCAATAATCCGGAAGACGGAGCAGGCGGATAATGGGCAGATTGTTGTGGCGCTGGTGGATCAGAATGAGGTCACGTTGAAGCGCCTTCGCCGCCGGGGTAATTCCATCGCGCTGGAACCAGCCAATCCACGGCATGAGACCCGGATTTTCCCGGCGGACCGGGTGCGGGTGCAGGGGCGCTTGGTCGCATTGCTCCGGCGGTATTAGCGGGTTATACGGCGGTCCGCCCGCCGGTTTGCCGACGTAGCTCAGGGGTAGAGCAACTGATTCGTAATCAGTAGGCCCTCGGTTCAAATCCGAGCGTCGGCACCACTAAGCCGCAGAAATCCGGACCAGATTGGAGCTCTGAACGAAACATAGTTAAATGGGCCGGGAAAATGTCCGCAGCGGGTCCGCGGTAAAGCGCATACAGCCACTCAGCGCTGCCCGTGGTGATGTTGCTGACCACGAAGCGGATGTCGAGGCCGAGAGTGGACGCCTCGATGCGGGCCGCAACACGACGCGAACGCGACCAAGATTTGGCCCGATACTGTGTTTCGGTGTAGCGCCGCAGCAGCGGGGCATCGGCTTCGGCGCGACGGACACGAACGTCGTCGACTGCCGGCTCGACCAGGCTGCGCAGCACGTCGTTGCTGGACAGGCCGAAGACGTAGCGAATACCTTCCGCTTCGCACCAGTCCATTACCTCTGGTCGGCCGTAATGGCTGTCACCGCGGATGGTGATGCGCGTGTTCGGCCAATGCCGTCTGATCTCGCGCAGCAGGCGCCGCAGGTGACGGCGGACCTGGCGCAGTAGAGGCCAATCATCGCCCGCATCATCCGGATGATCTCGCGCAGGCTGGGGGCGTTCTCCCGCCGCGACATGGTCGGCTGCGAGCACAAATCGCGGCCGCTGTCGGGCAGCTTGCCGCAAGCCAGTTTGAAGGCCGGGTCGCGGCGCAGGTGATCGAGGTAACGCGCGCGGTGTGCGAGGCCGTCCGGGCAACAAATTACGGCTAATCTCCGCGTCGCGCCGCCTGCGTGGTGAATCGTCCCTCCCTGGTCTCCTTACGCTCGGGCCGCTAATCGTCCCCCATAGCCTCCGCCAGCTTCGGCATCCGCGTCCGCCCCTCCGAGGCCAACGCATGTTGCAACATATCCAAATACAAATAAATGACCGGCGTGGTGTAAAGCGTCAGCACCTGGCTCACCAGCAGCCCGCCGACCCCCAGCGGGCGGCGCAGTTCTGAGCCCGCGCCGCTCTCCAGCATCAACGGCAACCCGCTCAGCCAGCGCCGCCATCGTCGTCATCAGAATCGGCCGGAACCGCAGCAGACAGGCCTGGCGGATCGCCTCCAGCGGAGACTTTCCATCGTTCCGCTCGGCATGGATGCCGAAGTCAACCAGCATGATGCCATTCTTCTTGACGATCCCGATGAGCAGGAACACGCCGATCATCGCGATCACCGAGAGGTCGGTGTGCGCCAGCATCAGCATCAATAGCGCCCCCACCCCCGCGCTGGGCAGCGTGGACAAGATGGTCAGCGGCAGAATGTAGCTCTCGTACAAAATTCCCAGAATGATATACACGGCAACCAGTGCTGCCGCGATCAGATAGGGCTCGCTCGCCAGCGAAGCTTGGAATGCCTGCGCCGACCCCTGGAACGAGCCCTGCAGTGACATCGGCGCTCCCAGCTCTTCCCGCGCCTTCTCGATCGCCTGCACCGCATCGCCCAGCGCCGCGCCCTGCGCCAGGTTGAACGAAATTTCATCCTTAAGGTCAACTTCGATGACCCGATTCACGGGTTCGCCAATCACGGCGAGTTCGTCGAGCGCGGCTCGGAATAGCTTTTGCTGAACCAAACAACTCACGGTGGGAATGAGAATAACCAGGCCTGCGTGCAGGAGTTCGGCCGCATAGAGGCGGCGGAAAGTCGCTCGCGTTGTTGGTGACCAACACGAAATCCCCACTGCTGGCGTAACGCGCGACGTTCCAATCCTTCCACCCCGCCTTACCGATATGCGCGACATGCTCCGCATAATGACCGGCCTTCCCGGCGACCGCGACCAGACTGGTGCTCAGGCATTCGTCGATCAGGAATCTCACGATGCCGCAATGCTGCTCATTCGCCGTCGCGCCCGATGCATTGGCCTGTGGGCACGCCAGGGCTGCTGGCGAGGCCGGCCGCGCAGCGGGTACGCGGCAGCGTAGACTGGCGCCAGCCGCATCATCTCCGCGGTGAGGCGCGGATAGCTGTCGAGTAGCTCCGCTTGGGTCGATCCTTGCGAGAGAAGCGCCGCGATCATGTGGACCGGCACCCGGGTGCCCCGAAAGACCGGATCGCCGTCCATGATCTCGGGATCGTTTACCACGAGGCGCCGAGCCCGGCGCAAATCGCGCAGCGAGGCGGCCAGTTCGCGCCGTGGTTCGCGCAGATCGATCTTCACAAGCCCGCTCTCGAGCGAGACGATGTTGCGAGGCGAGCCGGCGAGGGCGTCGAACACCTTGCGCCGCAAGTCGGGGGCGAGGCGGTCGGAAAGCCGTCGCTCGAGGGAGAGCGAGACGAGCGCGCGTGCGTCAAGCAGCCGGCCGCCATGCGGGCCCGGGGCGGCAGATATCGTCTTCTTGCGTTTCGGGCGGCTGCGTCGGGGGTCGAAGGCTACCCCTGCATTCCGGCTTGACCTCCCATCCGGGATCGTATCGAGCGCCGTTATGCCGCAACTCAGCCGTCACTGCCGTCTTGACCTGGCGACCAACAGGATTGAGCTCACCCCGAACGAGGCTGCAGAGATCGAGCAGCGGGTCTCCGCCGGCCCTATCACCTACCTGAAGATCGGGGAATGCGGTCAGCGCGGCAGCGAGCTGTTCGCCCCACCGCGCGGCCTCGGGCTGGGGCTGGACGGGGTCGTAAGCGCTCGCGGCGCCCTCCTTTCCGTTTGCACCTGCAACCGCCTCCGCGCTAAACCACGTCCGCCAGCCTGACAGTTGAGACGGGCCTCTCTCTGCGGCCGGCGGCATCCGGGGCCCGGGAGGAGCATCCCTAGCAAAGGCCATGGGAATGCTCTGCGATGCCGCTTCCGCCCGAAGTCCTGGCCCAGCTCGCTCACGAGGTGGTACAGTCCCCGGTGCGCCCCAGACCCCGGCTCCGGTCGGAATGCCGCAGCCATGCCCGATGGGGGCCGCGCCTGTTGCTCAGGCCGGAGCCAATCTCGGCCGTGTGGCAGAGGGCCAGCAGAAAGTCGCGCTCGCGCTGAACCTGCCCGAGTAAGCCCTGCCGCTCATCGGCGCAAACAACAAGGCTGGCCGGGCGGTTATCGACAGCATCAAGTCCCTCAGCGAAGCAGTCCCCGTCGGCACGGTGTCGGCTCAGGGCGAGCAGAACGCCATGCAGAACGCGATGGCTCAACGGCTGAAGATGATGCAGCTCCTCGCCGCGCTGCGGGCCAAACAGGCTCAGGGGCAAATGGGGGCGCCGTCACCAATGCCGCCCGGTGCTGCTGTCGGTGCGGGTCCGGGAGCCGGTGAGGGTGGTGCGCCGCCCTCTCGGTAGCCGCCTGATTAGTCACCTGCGCCTGCCGGATTGCACGCTTTTTCAATGTTGTCAAAAGAGGCGTGTAGGTCTTTCACGTTTACAGTCCATGCATAATAAAGGGGGAAGAGCGCGGCTATCAGAAAAAGGGCGGCGGAGCAGACGGTGCATATATGTGCCACACCTATCCATCTTAATTGGCGCTCGGACAATTCGTGAAGTTCCCCTACGGAAATTCCCGGGGGCGGCAGCTCCGGGCTACCTTGGTGAGGTTGGCTTCGGGACATACCCACCGCTCTGAGTATGATCATAGCTAAGATAGCTGCCAAACCGCCGAGAAAAAACCCCTGCTAGAAGTCCCGCAGCCTTTATGGTACCAATGGTTATCCGTTGAGATAGGCAGGTTGTCGTAAGCGTTGTATAGGCCGAACCCATCAGAGAGCAGGCTAAGGCAAATCCCGCTCCGTTTACTCCGGCTAGCCCTCGTGCAATCCGCCGTAACCACTCGCTCCAATATATGCCGTAATTGGCCAGCAGCCGGTCACGCCACCTATCCAGCTTGTTGCGCCATCGCAGCCGTCGCCGCCGTAATCTCCGAAGCCATCGGCACGTCCTCATGCGCCTATGTTCCTTCCGGAGGGGGCCGATGGCTAGTCCCCTGGTGCCTAAGGTCGCGCCCTGGTGTCTTAACCGAGCGTCCGAGCTCGGCGCACATGCCAGGCGTTGAATAAGCGCCTTAGGACGAAGGACCATGCGAGGGATATGACCGTAAAGCAGGCGCCGATCTCCAGGTTCCCGCGCAGCGGCACGTGAATGGCGAACATCGGAAAAATCAGGACTTGGGCAGCAACCGCGATACCGTAACCGACCGCCATATTCAGCAGTGACTCCAGCAGGGAGAAGTGCCGCGGCTGGCCGGCTGTCGCATGTGCCGTCGATCCGTTCACTTCACCGTTGTCGCAGCAACGGCTTTCTGGGGCGATTTCGGGGCCAGTCGCTTGCCACCTTTCGCCGGCGATGGCGTGTGCTGGATCGAAGCGCGCTGGCGGCCACGCCACTCAGGCTGCGTCTCAGCAAGCTGGCCGGGGTGGATTTTTCGGGATCGAGCGAACCGTAAGATCAGTCTCCTGGGTCGGCCCCCGTGGGGTGGGCTTACTAAACCGAACTTCCTTGTTTCGGAGAGTGTGAAGTGGCAGGAACAGTAGGGACAGGGGCATGAGACCGGTCCCAAATGTAGCCATGTAATCCGGAAAATTGGGACTTGTACTCGCGGCGGTGTTGTGCCAAAGCGCTGGCATGTATATCGAAGCTGTTCCGAATCGGAACTCGCCTCCCGCCATTCTGCTGCGCGAGAGTTACCGCCAGGATGGCAAGGTCCGTAAGCGCACGATCTGCAACCTCTCCGATTGGCCCGCCGAGCACGTTGAAGGCCTGCGCGGTGTTCTCAAAGGCGGCGTTGTCATTCCCGCCGAGCGGGATGCGTTCACCATCACCCGCAGTCTGCCGCACGGGCACGTTGCGGCGGCGCTCGGGACGGCCCGCAAGATAGGGCTTGATCGGATGCTCGGCGATCGCGATCGATGCCGCGATCTTGCCCTCGCGCTGGTGATCGGGCGCATTATCGAGCCGGCATCCAAGCTCGCCACCGCTCGTGCACTTTCCCCCACCACCGCTGCATCGAGCCTTGGCGAAATGCTTGGCCTCGGTGAGGTCGACGAGGACGAGCTCTATGCCGCGCTGGACTGGCTGCTGGAACGCCAGCCTGCCATCGAGACGGCCTTGGCCAAGCGCCATCTCACCAATGGCACACTGGTGCTGTATGACGTCTCGTCGAGCTACATGGAAGGCCGCCGCTGCCCGCTCGCCCAGCGTGGTTACAGCCGCGACGGCAAGAAGGGCACGCGGCAAATCATCTATGGCCTCCTCTGCGCTCCCGACGGCTGTCCGATCGCCATCGAGGTATTTGAGGGCGATACCGCCGATCCGATGACGCTGGCCAGTCAGATCGAAAAGCTCAAGCGGCGGTTCCATCTCGATCACGTGGTTATGGTCGGGGACCGCGGTATGATCACTCAGGCGCGCATCACTACTGACGTTAAATCCGCAGGCTTCGACTGGATCACGGCACTGCGCGCGCCGGCGATCAAGGCGTTGATGGAAACCGGTGCTCTGCAACTCTCGCTATTCGATCAGCGCGACTTGGCCAGTATAACGGTGGCCGAATTCCCGGGTGAGCGCCTGATCGTTTGCCGTAATCCCGATCTCGCGGTCGAGCGCGCCCGCAAGCGTGAAGATCTGTTGGCCGCCACCGAACGTGACCTCTCCCGTATCCAGATCGCGGTCGCGCGCAAGCGCAATCCCCTGCGTGGCGCTGCGCGGATCGCACTCGCCGTTGGTGGGGTGATCAACAAGCACAAGGTCGGCAAGCATTTTGCCATCGAGATCACTGATACCGTCTTCAGCTTCGCCCGTAAGACCGCCGAGATCGCCGCTGAAGCAGCAACCGATGGCGTCTATGTCGTGCGGACCAGCCTGTCGGAAAGCGCGCTCGATGATACCGCGACCGTGCGAAGCTACAAGTCACTTGCGCTTGTGGAGCGGGCCTTTCGCTGCATCAAAACCGTCGATCTGCAGATCAGGCCTGTGCATCACTGGCTGGCAGACCGCGTGCGGGCGCACGTCTTCTTGTACATGTTAGCCTACTACCTCGAATGGCATATCCGGACCTGCCTGGCGCCAATGCTGTTCGATGATGCCGATAGGGAAGCGGCCGAAGCCTTACGAGACAGCGTGGTGGCGAAAGCCGAACGTTCCCCGGCTGCCATCGCCAAGCAGACCACAGGGCTCACCCCGGACGGCCTGCCAGTGCATAGCTTCCGTTCATTATTGGACGATCTGGCAACCGTGGCGCGCAACACCATCACCACCGCGATCACACCGGACTATCACCTTACCGTCATCACCAGGCCAACACCGCTGCAGGAGAAAGCGTTCAATCTCCTCGGCGTCAATTGTAGCCAGTAATCCACAGATCGCGAGACAGAATGTGTAGATGCATCAGTAACTTGCGTGTCTACGGGCTAGGAAGTTCGGACTAAACAGTTGAGAGGCCATAGCTAGGGGTCCACTGCTTATTTGCAGCCGACCGTTCCAGGAGTGCCAGGTTCTCGACATCCGGCTCGATCAGGACGCACAAACCCTGGCACGACCAAGCTTGCCGATGAAGAAGAACAGTTCGGCCACAACATTTTGTCGGGCGCGCGGCCGCAGCCGATCTGGTGGGTCTCCGCGCGGTCCACCTACGTCGTCGGGCGTAAGCAGTACTATGCGAAGTCGGCAGTCTCGCTGTGCTGCTCAAAATTTTCGATGATGGTGAGGCCCTGGGCTGCTCGCGCAGAATAACGGCTTCGAGACCGGCCTTCTCAACGAGCCTAGCTACTTTCCGGCGCAAAATACCTGGTGATTTTGGGCTAACGGCGCCTCTTTGACGTCCCGCAAGCTGCATGGGCGTACAGAATCAACGGCGACATGAAAAAATCGAAAAAGCATAAAAAACGCAACTATCGAATCAGTGCTTCTGCTAGGCGCGACGCGGCGACGAGATGCGAACCTCGCAGCTGATCGATGGCGAGTGCATCTCACCGCGGAGGCAAGCGAGGTGATTAAGACCAGGCGCCTGCAGCGCAGCTTCGGCGATGGATTGATTGCCGCAGAGGTCGAGGATCTATATGAAACCTGGATGAAGCACGTCGATGCGGCGCTGGAAGACGAAGCAATCGTCTCGACGGTCTACCACGCCCTGTCACAGCGTCACCCCAATAGTTGCCGGCGTGGCCGCCAGGGTTTTCCAGCCGAGGTAGTCGTCCGGTTGCTGATCCTGAAACACCTGCGCAACTGGAGCTATGAGGAGCTGGAGCGTGAAGTCCGCGCCAATCTGGTGTACCGCGATTTCACGCGCGTCGGTGGCGGCAAGATGCCGGATGCTAAGACGATGGGCCGCTGGGGCGTGGCGCTGGGGCCGGCGGTCGTCGCGCAGATCCACCAACGAATTATCCAAATCGCTCACGCCAAAGATGTTGTGCAGGGGCGAAGAATGCGCGTTGATACCACGGTGGTTGAAAGCAATATCCACTACCCCACCGACAGCAGCCTGTTGGGTGACGGGGTCCGCGTACTGACCCGCACCATGAAGAAGATCAGTCGGCTGACGGGCGCGGTCGGCGCCAAGCTGCGCGACCGGAGCCGGAGCGCAAAGTTGCGGATGCTGGAGATTGCTCGGGCTGCACGCGGCAAAGTGCCACCGAGTTGGGACAACCTGAAGCAGGCCTACGGCAAATTGCTGGATGTGGCCGGTCGGGTGGTGGGACAGGCGAAGCGCTTCTCCACGGAGATCGGCGAGGGCGTAAAGCGGTGCAAAGGGATGGTTCAGCAAGCCATGCTGGAAGGTCAGCGCCAGGCGCTGGACGCGATGGTGCCGCGGCTGCAGCAGGTCATGCGCCAGACCAAGGCGCGTATCCTCCTGGGTGACACCCGGAGCGAAAACAAAATCGTCAGCTTGTTCGAGCCTTCGACCGAGGTGATCCGCAAAGGCAAGGCCAGCAAACCTACCGAGTTTGGCAAGCTGGTGAAACTACAGGAAGCGGAGAATCAGATCGTCATCGACTATGAGGTCTATGCTCAGCGACCCAATGATGCAGATCTGCTAATCCCTGCTATCGCCGCCCACCAGGCGAAGCTGGGACGCATACCGAGGCTAGTCGCCGCCGATGCCGGCTTTTATTCCACCGAGAACGAGATCGCAGCGCACGCCAGAGGTGTCAAACGGGTCTGCATTCCCAATCGCTCCAACAAGAGCCGTAAACGTGAGCAGAAGAAGCGCTGGTTCCGCAACGGGCAGCGATGGCGCACCGGGTGCGAGGGGCGCATCAGCGTGAGCAAGCGACGGCACGGCCTGAACCGTTGTCGATATCGCGGTGATGACGGGATGAAGCGCTGGGTCGGCCTCGGGGTAATTGCCGACAATTTGATCAATATCGGCCACGCGATCGGCAGGCAGCAGGTCTGATCGGCCTCTGACGCCATAAGACTGCAGCACCTTGCGGTGACCTGTCGAGCTGTTCCGGGCAGACCCCAACGTTCTCGTTCAAGCCGCACCGCCCTTCCACCGGGACAGCGAATTTTGCGCCGGAAAGTAGCTACGGTCTCGCGCGCAACCTCATCGTGGCCATGAACAATGAAGACACGGGCATACACACACACACACTCTCTCTCTCTCTCTCTCTCTCTCTCTCTCACACTGGCATTGTCTTCTGCATGAGCGGTTTAAATTCAGCCTTCTCCTTCACAGGGAACCGCGATTCAATCTAGCTGCCCGAGCTGCCCGAGCTGCCCGAGGCGCAGATACGGCTGGGGCGCGAATACGGTTTGATGCCCGTGCTCCCGCGATCTTTTATCTGTACACCGGATCCTGCTGCCTACGATGCGGTACTCGCTGGGTTGGTGCAGGATGGTGCGCCCGTTTTCCGACCACTGCCGGGGTACGCTGCCGATAAGCAGAGGCGATCCTGTGCAGATCGGATCATCGGCGCTTTTCCCCTGTCGATCCAAGCGGCCTAACAGCCGGCGAGACGAGGTGGAGCAGGGCAAACGCGACTGCGGTGTCATGCCGGGACTCATCGCACGCGTACCGCAGCCAGCCGGCGTTGGCTGGTTTCGGTATAGATTACGGTGTTCTTTATGTCCCGATGCCCAAGTAGTCCCGGATCAGCCGCGTGTCGGTATTCTTCTCAGCCAGATAGTCTTACTGTGTCATAAGTTCCTGCGCGACGTGACGCGCTGGCAGCAAGGGCAGCGCGGAAGAGTTTGCACCAATGCATGAGCGATCGCGATCCGGACCGTAGCGATGGAGTTGGAGACATGGCGCTCAGGTCTGATTGGGGGATCCGCGGGGTCGGTAACTGCGGGGTAGGCGAGGCGTTTTGAAGGTTGGGGCTCGAGGTTCTGCTGAGGGGGGAATCGCACTCCGTTCGGAGATCAGGAATCCGTAAGCCGCGATCGCCAGCGTGGCGTGATGATGAAAGCCACGCCAGCCGCGCCCTTCATAGTGGCCGAGCCCAAGTTCCTGCTTCAATTCCTGATAGTCGCGCTCAATCCGCCAGCGCAGTTTGGCCAGATTGACCAGATTCCGCAGCGGCATATCGGCCGAGAGCGTCGACAACCAATATTTAGTTGGCTCTGTTTCTGCCTTCGGCCATTCGATCAAGCACCATTCTTCCGGTCTCGGGCTGGTGCGATAATAGTCACGGTGCGCGGGCCGCACCCGTACCGCAGCAAAACGAGACGTCAGCTTGGCGTTGCTGCCTTCGCGCCAAGTGACGCTGTGCCACTGCTGTTTCGGCAACCTCCGTGCCAATTCCTTGACAGACACCGGCTTATGCTTCGCATCGCGTCGCACCAGCTTCGGCGGGCGCCCATTTCCGCTCCAGCGTTTCGGTCGCTTCGGCGCCGTGCCCGGAGCCCAGAGGCTGGTCGAAGATGGGATACCAGCGACATAGCGCAAGCCAAGTTCGGTGATGCCATCGCGGAACTCGGTATCGACGCCATAGCCTGCATCCATCAGCACAGTCGCCGGTGGCACGCCAGCCAGCAGCGCCGATTGGATCTGCCCCAGGGCGATTTGTGGTTTGGTCTGGAACGCAATGTCATCGGGAATGCCTGCCTTGGCGCGTCGGGCCGCGTCATTGGCCCACACCTCCGGCAGATACAGCCGGTACGCGATCGGCAGGCTGGCGTGGCCGTTGGCGACTGACAAACTCACCGCGACCTGGCAGTTTTCCTGTTTGCCGAGCTGACCACAATACTGCCTCGCGACGCCAACCGAATGCGTCCCCTTCTTGGGAAATGCGGTATCGTCGATAATCCATGCACGGATCGCGCCGTGCTGTTCGATGGAGGGCAACACTTGCTGACGCACGACGTTGAGCACCGGCTCGTCCGACCAGTCGGCTTTGGCGACAAGATGATGCAGCGATTGGTGCGTCGCCTGCACCCGTGCGGGTGCTACACGGGCGGCCATCGGTTCGATGCTCTTCCGCGGGCCGGGCAACACCAAACCAGTACAGTAGGAATGGAACGGTGCCGCTCGGTCGGCGTGTCCAAGCGTCGCTGTCAGTGCCTCAACATAGGCCGCGAATCGTGATTCGCCGCCTTGTCTGTCGGATTCGAGACCCACACTCCGCCTCCGCGAGTGAGAATCTCCATCCGTACACACCGAGAATCAAATCGTACAAGGGGATTTTTATGACACAGTAAGAATAGAAGCCGCACGCATGGCGAAGTTGGTGCGGATGGCACACTGGAACCCCAGCCCAGCAACTTCCCCTGCCCGCTTACAGACCGCCTGCACCGCATCGACAGACATCGGGCCGCCGCGCTCGCTCCCTGAAGACGTAATGGCCGTCTGCGTCCGCGTTCAGCCGTCCCCCGCTCCACAGTTGTATGCGCTGTGAGTTTCCCACAGCTTGACGTGGGATCAGGTCGACCAGCTTCTGGCGCGTTGCGGCATCCAGAACTCGCGGATTGCCGGGACCACCAGGGGAATGTCGTGATAGGCGTTTCGCAGGAACTCTTCGCCTTCAGGACCGGGCCGCACCTGTCCGAGCAGAGGACGCCCGGCTTCGGGTCCAGTGGATCAGAATGGGGAGCAGAAGCCGGTGTTCGATCCGGCTGAGATCACGGAGCGGATGCCAGGCGTCGTGGCGGAGTTTCATCGCGGCCAAGAACCCCACGCACCAGGGGCCCGCCAGGACCGTACCTTCGTCGGTGCGCTCAAAGATCGGGGCGTACTGCTCCGGTGCCGTGGCCAACCCCTCGCTGATGTCATTGAAGCGCATGACGATCGCCATCATTGCGGCGGCCTGCTCCGAGCCTTCCATGCCGAGTCCACTGTGTGGCCCAAGCATGTGACGCAGCCATTCGCGCGGATCGATGAAGCATGGCCCGATGATGGTGGCGGTCAGATAGCCGTCGAGGATGGAGACGCCGTCGATCAGCGGTGGCGGATCGAGCTGGTCGATCCAGGTTTCGAGTTCCTCCAGGCTCATCGCCTCGCACACATAGCGACGCCGTCTGGTGCGTGATTGCCTCATGCGGCAACCGCCGTCTGTCCCACCCGGGCTGCTTTCCACACCCCTGGTAATAACGCATGCAAGGCGTTCACCTTGGTCTGACCCGACACGATCTTCTCCAGCACATCCGCCAGGTAAGTTTGCGGATCGAGCTCATGCAGCTTGGCGGTGTTGATGATCGATGCGAGAATCGCCCACGCCTCTGCCCCGCGCTGCGAGCCGGCGAATAACGCGTTGCGGCGCCCCAGAGCAATCGGGCGCATCGTCCGTTCCACCACGTTGCTGTCTACCTCGACGCGGCCGTCGGTGAGGAACACTGTCAGGCCATCCCAGTGGTTGAGGGTATACCTGATCGCTTCCGCCAAATTCGATTTCGCCAACTCTCCAGCCAGACGCTCCATCAACCAGGTTCTGAACGCCTCGAGGATTGGCTTGGTCTCGGCCTGTCGGACGGTGACGCGCTCGGCTGCGGTCAGACCGCGGATTCGCTGCTCGATGGCATACACGGCCCCAATTCGTTCCAAAGCCTCGGCAGCCACTGCTGACTTCGATGACTGGTAAACCTCGAAGAACTGGCGCCGCGCATGAGCGAGACAGTACGCCAGGGTGACCGCCCCGCCGGGACGGTTCGGCTTGGTCAGTTCCCCGTATCCGGCATAACCATCCACCTGCAGCACGCCGCGGAACTTGCTCAGGTGCTCGTGCACATGTTTCCCCTTCCGGTCTTCCGCGAAGATATAGACCACAGCCGGCGGCGCCGGTCCCTGCCATGGTCGATCATCGACTGCATACGACCAGAACCGCGCCGTTCGTGTTCGTCGTCGTCGGCGATCCAATACCGGCAATGGTGTATCATCGCAGAAGACTTTCGGTGAGGACAGCACAGTATCGACGAGCAGCTCATAAAGTGGTTTCAGCCACCAGGCCGCTCGCAATACCCAATGGACCAGGGTCGAACGGTCGAGATCGACGCCGTGGCCCCGCAACATGTCCGTCTGCCGGTTCAAGGGCAGGTGCCAAGCGAACTTCCCAACTACTATTGAGGTGACCAACGCGGTTGTCGCCATGCCATTCTCGACCAGCCGTGGTGGCGCTTTGGCCTGCACCACGGCTCCCTCGCAGGACCGGCATCCGTAGCGCGGTCGGCGGATGCGCTTGACCTAAATCACCGCCGGGATTACGTCGAGCTGCTCGCTTACGTCTTCTCCGATCAAATGCAGGACACCGCCACAGCATGGGCAAACCTTGCTGTCAGGTTCGATCACCACCTCGCAGCGAGGCAGGTGCTTCGGCAGGGCGCCAATGTTGCGCGTCGCCTTCTGTCGGGGAAGGCAGGCTCGGGCAGACTGCTGCACGACACCATCGTCGTTGGCGGCCGCCGCGGGCGTCTCAGTGATTACTGCATCGCCCACATCAAGCGGCAGCTGCGCGCTATCGCCGATGAGTTTTTCTGAACGCGGGCCATACACCACGCGCTTCAGCGTATCGACCATCCCCTGCAGATGCGCATTTCGCTCCTGCAGCTCGATGATGATCTCGATCAGACGATCGGGATCGCGCGGCAGCGAGGCCGGATCTGAAGCCATGCCAGCAAATTATCGAACCGCGACTCGATTCGTACAGCGATAATTCCTCTCACCCGGCCGTCTGATGAGCCAGAAGCGCTGTCGTCCGTGGTACCACCTGTGACCAGTCGACACCGGAGAATAGCAAATTCAGTTGCGCCGCACTCAGCGTCACCGCCCCATCCTGCACGGGCGGCCACGTGAAGCGTCCACGCTCCAGCCGTTTGCTCAATAACACCAGGCCAGACCCATCCCAGACCAAAATCTTTAGCCGGTCAGCGCGTTTCGCCCGGAAGACGAACACATCGCCGGCGAATGGATCGACTGTCAGTGTCTCCTTCACCAGTGTGGACAGGCTGTCCATGCCGCGGCGAAAATCGACTGGCCGGGCGGTCACCAGGATGCGCAGCCCAGGTCGCACCGGAAGATCGATAATCATGATCGGCGCCCGAGATGGGTGAGGACCTGCCGCAAGGCGGCCGCATCAACCGCGCCCCTGACACGCACGCGCGCACCGCCGATCTCGATATCGATACTGCCGGTTGCCAACTCCCCTCTGGCATCTTCCGGCCGCGCAGATGCCGCCAACGCGGCATCTTCATGCTGCTCTGCCGCCGAGGACTTTGGCCGGGCAGTGGTCTCGTCCACGATCCGGACCGGCACAAATGCCGGCTGGCCGCCGGCAACATGCTTCCGCGCCTGCCGACGCCACGTCCACAACAGGCCGCGGTTCACGCCGTGCCGGAGAGCCACCTCCGAAACCTTCGCCCCCGGTTGAAAGCTGTCGGCCAGGATCCGGGCCTTCTCTTCCGCCGTCCAGCGCCGCCGCTGCGTCTCGCCGGTTATCAGCTCGATCCGCCGATACGTGCTACGCTGGTGACCGTCTTGATCACAGTCATCAGAGACTCGCATTTGCCATCGCGACATCCCCGCGCTCAATCACAGAGCAGAGCACTTCGCCCTTACTCCCACCTTATCCCAGGTGGGCAACTCGCAGCGGTTACCCACAGTTGAGTGAGACATCCCGTAAGCGGACGGCATCCGCAGGAGGGATGATCGATGAAGCAAGGCAGAACGCAGCAGCTGGACGTTGCCGGACCAGCGCAAGAGACTGATGCTGTCGAAGTCGGCCGGGGTGGGCGTATGTCGCGGCAACGTAAGACTGCGGCGGTCCTGCGGCTGCTGCAGCGCGAGGATCTCGAGACGGTGTCTCGCTCGCTCGGTGTGACCGCCGCCACTCTGGCGGCTTGGCGTGACGCTTTTCTGGCGGCGGGAGAAGCCGCGCTGGCGAGCCGGCCCGGCGATGGCGAGGAACTGGAGAGCCAACGCCTCAAGGCCAAGCTTGGCGAAGTCATGATCGAGCGTGACCTGTTGCACGAAAAGATTGTCACTTTGGAGATTGGCCGCCCTTGCATGGGGCGGAGAATGTCAAGCCCGGTTATCTCAGTGCGCCCCAACGGCGCGGTTCACCAGTGGAGGAAGGATCCACCCAGGAAGTTGTCGGTAGGACCTGGTAGCTGACGAGCGGTTTAGCCGGGCAACCGGTTGGATCGGAGCCTCGTGACAAAGGCCGCCTTGGGCGGTTGAGCAATCCAGCAGGCCGTAACGCGAGTGAAGCCTGAGCAGGCCTCGAAAGTGAAGTCATGGACGCCGACCCGCCTGAGATTCGGGGAAGGCCCGCGTGGGACAGGGAAGCAACCGACCGATGCACCTGTTCCGGTCCATCGGGGTAGTGGGCACGGCACGTTGGGAAGGTGAGCCGGGTAATTGGGGGAGGCCCGTGTCGGGCGAGGGTTGCGGCCTCAACGGCGCTATCAGGCGCCGGTCTGCGCGGGAGTCGGACAGGGTCATCGTACCTGCTGAGGCTGGGTAACGCCGGCGGAGGGAAGGGCCCTGACTTCTGGTGCGCCTTTGACGGAGAGGAGGATCGGTGATTGGCGATGAGCCTGCAAACACCCGATAAGATCCGGAACCTTCAGAGAAAGCTGTATCTCAAAGCGAAGGCAGAGCCGGACTTCCGCTTCTACCTGCTCTACGACAAGATCTATCGCGAGGACATCTTACAACACGCGTATGACCTGATGCGCGCGAACAATGGCGCACCAGGCGTTGATAGGGTGACCTTCGAGATGATCGAAGCGGCAGGGCTCGAGGAGTGGCTGTCCAGCATCAGGAAGGACCTGATTGAGAAGACGTATCGGCCAGCTCCGGTGCGAAGGGTGATGATACCCAAGCCCGGGGGCAACGGTGAGCGTCCGCTCGGTATCCCGACCATAAGGGACAGAACGGTGCAGGCCGCGGCCAAGCTGGTACTTGAGCCAATCTTCGAGGCGGATCTTGATCCCAGCGCCTATGGCTACCGCCCGAAGCGGGGCGGACTGGACGCGATCAAGGAGGTCCATACGCTTATCTGTCGCGGCTATACCGATGTGGTAGACGCCGATCTGTCCAAGTATTTCGATACGATTCCGCATCACGAACTGCTTCGATCAGTTGCGCGACGCATCGTCGATCGCAATGTCCTGCGCCTCATCAAGATGTGGCTTAAGACACCGGTCGAGGAAATGGACGACGACGGCAAGCGACGCATGAGCTGGGGGCGACATAGCACCTGCGGCACGCCGCAGGGCGGTGTTATCAGCCCGACGCTGGCCAACGTCTACATGAATCGTTTCCTCAAACACTGGCGACGAAGCGAACGGAGTGCGGTCTACAAAGCCCATGTTGTCTCCTACGCCGATGACTTTGTCATCCTCAGCCGCGGTCACGCGGAGGAGGCCAAGACGTGGACTGGCGGGGTGATGACCAGGCTCGGGCTGATACTGAACGAGGCGAAGACCTCGATCCGCAACGCTCGGCAGGAAAGCTTCGACTTCCTTGGTTACCGATTCGGGCCGCACCGCTATCGGAAGGATGGTCATTGGTATCTGGGAGCAAGTCCGTCGAAGAAGGGCATACAACGGCTCAAGGAGAAGGTCGGCGAGATCCTGGTTCCAGGGAACCAGGCGGCGTGGACGGAGGTGCGCGACCGACTGAACAGCTTGCTGCGAGGATGGAGCGCATACTTCAGCTATGGCACACGCCTGATCGCATATCGGGCCGTCGACAACCACGTCTATCACAGTGTCCGCCGCTTCCTGATTCGTCGTCACAAGGTGCAATCGCAGGGCACCAAACGCTTCAGCGATGAAGCCGTTTTCGGTGAATATGGCGTGCTTCGGCTACGTCGTGTACACCTTGGCCCGCCGCCGAAAGCTGCGAGGTGAAGCCAGTCGGAAAGCTGGATGCCGGAAACCGGCACGTCCAGTTTGATGAGCGGGGAGGGGAAACGGACCGCCCAGGCGACACCGCGCCTCTCCTCGACTCTACCTGGATTTCACTCCTTTGCGAGGGTGCTGTGTTTGGGACGATCAGAGGGGAGCTCGCCATCAGGCGCGGTAAACGTCGCGCCGCAACCTTGCATTCGGTAAGAACCAACGTTGGTTTCCGACCATGATGCAGCCATGCGCATCGGCGGCGAAGCTCGCCATCACGTCTCCTTCACCCTCGCATGCGGTGCAGGCCTGCGGCTGTTATGCCGCGTGCCCGAGCTTCGCGCGGTAGCCATCTCCGCGCATCATCACCGCCCAAACGATGCGGGCGGTCTTGTTGGCCAGTGCGACCGCGGCGAGCTTGGTCGGCTTGCGCGCCAACAGGGCGCGGACCCATTCGCCGTCTCGTGTCCGTCGATTGCGCGCGTGGCGCAGAACGGCGACGGCGCCGGCGATGAGCAGGCTGCGGATGTATTTGTCGCCGCGCTTGCTGGTGCGTCCCAACCGTTCCTTGCCACCGCTGGAGTTCTGCCGGGGCGTCATCCCAAGCCACGCAGCGAATTCTCGCCCTGATCGGAACAGCGATGGATCAGTGACCGTCGCGGCAATCGCACTCGCACCCATGATGCCGACGCCGGGCACCGTCGCTAGCAACTGGCTGCATTTGCTTTGCCGGTGCCACCTGGTCAGTCGTACCTCGATCTCCCGCACCCTGGTCATCGTATCATTCAGACTGGTCCACGATCAGCTGCAGGATCGATCTCGCCAGCTCAGGAAGCCGCTCCTGTTCATGAGCAACTGTCTTCGTCAGCATCTCGACATTCCTGAGACCCTGCGGCGCGATGATACCGAACTCGGCCATGTGGGCGCGCAGTGCATTGACCAGCATGGTGCGTTGCCGGACCAGCAGGCTGCGGGCGCGATGCAGCATCAATACTGATTGTTGATCTGCATCCTTCATCGGTACGAAGCGCATCGACGGACGCGCAACCGCTTCACAGATCGCTTCAGCATCGGCCGCATCGTTCTTGTTGCGTTTGACGTAGGCCTTGACATAGGTCGGCGGCATCAGCTTCACCTCATGGCCGAGCCTGATCAGTTCGCGCACCCAGTAATGCGCCGTCGCACAGGCCTCGATGCCGACCAGACATGGCGGCAAGGATCGAAAGAAGGGCAGAACTTCGCTGCGTCGCAGCTTCCTGCGGATGGCAACGGCACCACTCGCATCGACGCCGTGCACCTGGAACCAGTGCTTGGCGAGATCCAGACCGATCGTGGTAACCTGCATGGCGGACGGCTCCTCTCATTGTGGCGTTCACAGACGACCACGTTGTGGCACATCGATGCCGGGAGCGGGGGCCGTCCACCCCATCAAGACGTTCGCGTCGACTGGCGGCGACGTCACCACGATATCGATACTGGCGGGCGGCAGCGCTTTAAGTCCCCGGAGACAGTCACCCACAACAATAGTGTAGTCGCCCCTGAAAAATCCATTTTGCGGCCAAGGTCAGGGCGGCGGCTCTGGGATCGACGGCTGCTTTGGTGGCACGATCAAGCCGGACGATAACTGTCGGCGAATAGCTGCAGCAACGCACGCAACAAACGCCTCAGCCAATTGAGGATGAGGCGCAGATTGTAGCCGGTGCCGCATAGCAGTGCGTTGACCGCATCACCCTGTGCGCCGGCGAGGAAGTTACGATCCAGCCGGCCGTCGGTCTTCATGTGACCGATCACCGGCTCGATGGCGCTGCGTCGTTTCAGCTCGCGCCGGATCGTCGCGGTCATGCCGCGGCGCCGGCCGGAGATGAACACGCGTTGATCATCGAGGCCGTGGCCCCGATAGCCGCGATCGACATAGGCGCGCGCCACCGCCGTGCCGCTGATGCGCTCGGTTTGGGCAAGTGCGGGCGCCAGCGTGTGACCGTCGTACGGGTTGCCGGGCAGCGCCAGCATGCCAAGGACGAGCCCCTCGCGGTTGGTCACGGTCACCGAGACCTTGACGCCGAACTCGTAGCGCTTGTGCGCTTTGCCTTTGCTCAGGCACTCGACCTCGGGAGCGTGCAGGGAATAAAGTTTGGCGTGATCGGTTCTCTGTTGGGCCAGCAGGCGGTCAACCAATGTGAGCGGCTGGGCGAAGTAAGGCGCGAGGTCACGGCGCACACCGAGTTTGCGGCCGATGTCGCGCGAGACGCGGCCGAGAAACGTCTTCACACGCTTGATCTCGCGCCGGGCTCGCCGCATTTGGCGCGCATGTGCGTAGCGGTTGGCGAGACGCAACGCGCGTTTGCCCAGCCGCTGATAACTCTGCCGCAGCTTAATGCCGTGCCTGGCCGCAAGCCGCACCAGGATCTCGCGGCCGCAAATTGACGACAGGCCCTAGTCGCCCCTGAAAAATCCGCTTGCGGGGAACCTGCGGACGGCTCTGGTATCCGCGGCTTGTCTTGGAGCACGATCAAGCCGGGAGGTAGCTGAGCGCGAGTAGCTGCAGCAGAGCACGCAACAAACGTTTGAGCCAGTTGAGGATGAGGCGAAGATTGTAGCCAGCCCCGCACAGCAGTGCGTTCACCCTGTGCGCCGGCGAGGAAGTTACGATCCAGCCGGCCGTCGGTCTTCATGTGGCCGATCACCGGCTCGATGGCACTGCGCCGCTTCAACTCGCGCCAAGCGCAGGTAGGCGCCTCGGTCTCCGCCGCCTTTGCCTCCCGCATTAAAGCGGTCGAGATTGCCGAGCAGTTCGGCCAATTCGTCGCTACGGACCAACACCTTGTTGGCTGGCGCGCGCTGGGTTGCGGAATCGTCATCTATGTGGGGAGATCCTGTAGATTTCCTCGCCGACGCCGACATGACCGGCCCAAGGGGTCGATCAGGCTCTTGTAGGCAGCATAGCCGTCGCATTGTAGGATACCGCGGTAAGCACCGAGTAACGCCCGGGCATGCTCGGTACTGGCGCCCGGGCGCGTAAGTGTACGTGCGCGCCCCGGAAGGCAACGGCTGTGCCGAACGTTTCATCCGCACCTTGAAGGAGAACCTTTTGTGGGTGCGGAAGGCGGGTGAGCTTTCGATGCCGAGAAAGGCGAGCTCGTGCTGGAAGGTATCGGAAAGATATTGCGATCCGTGGCGCGGCCCGCGAGGTGCGGATCCCGGCGATCCGCAGCCGGGCCCAGACCTTGCGATGACTGGCGGCCAGGACCGCGCGGATCTGCTCCAGCAGCGCCGCATCGGCCATGGGGCCGACCGGTCCCGGTCGCTGTGGCACGGCGGCCAGCGGCGGAGCCCGGTGCCGATAGACAGTCGCACGCGGCACCCGCCAAATCCGGCACACCAGGGCGAGGCCGTACGACTTGCCGCTGACCGGCGAGATGGTGCGGCTCATGGCTTCGGCCTCCGCCGGCCCAAAGACGCTATGGGGCGAGCGGCGAGGTGGTGGCACCGTCGTCGCTGCGAAACTGATGATGGAGTGCCCCAATGCCTCAGCCGAAAAATGACCTCAGCCGATCCCTCGTCGCTCTCGATCAGCATAGGACGCTGATCGCAGTTGTCGAACTCAGTTTGGGGTCGTGGTTGGTCGGCGGAATCGTCCCCGGTATCGAACGGGACCCGCTGAAGAAGCTCGCACCAGACGCGGAGGCTTTGCTTCGGCTCCTGCATCGCTGGCGCGACGAGGCAATCAAGGTCGGCCACGCCATCGAGCGAATGGTCGTCGCCTTCGAGGCTGGCTACGATGGGTTCTGGCTGGCCCGCTGGCTGCGCTCTCGCGGGATCGAGGCGCATGTCATTCATCCGACCAGTGTTGCGGTCTCCCGCGAACAACGACGGGCGAAGACCGACCGGCTGGATATCGGGCTTCTCAAGCGCTCCTTCCTCGGTTGGCTGCGCGGCGAGAAGAACCACTGCACCATGGCTGCAATCCCCACCCTGGAAGAAGAGGATGCCAAGCGCCCGACCCGTGAACGCGAGCACCTGGTTGGGAAACGCACCAGCATCATCAACCGCATGAAAGCGGCGCTGGTTCGCCTTGGCATCCGCGGCTTCAACCCGAAACTGCGCAAAGCACCAGAACGGCTTCCGGCGCTGCGGACGCCCGAGGGATGTCCGATCCCTCCCAACACACTGGCCGAGCTCACACGCGAGATGGCGCAACTGCGGTTCATTAACGACCAGATCAAGCAGATCGAGGCAGCCCGTCTGGAACGGGTGAAACAATCACCGCAACAGGGGCCAAACTCCAAGGTATTACAGTTGGCGCGAATACGCGGGGTTGGCCTCGAGACGGCGGATATGCTCGTCCATGAGATGTTCTCACGCGATCTGCGCGATCACCGGGCCGTGGCCCGCTATGCCGGGCTGACGGGCTCGCCCGACGAAAGCGGCTCGCGACGGCGAGAAAAAGGCCTCGCCAAAACGGGCAACGCGCGCGTACGCCGCGGCATGATCCAGTTGGCCTGGCGGTTCCTGGGACACCAAGAAGGCAGTGCCTTGGCACAATGGTACGAGGCGGCCGTCGCCGGGGGTAAAAAGCCCAAGAGCATGATCGTAGCGCTTGCCCGCAAGCTGTTGATCGCGCTCTGGCGGTTCGTCGCAACTGGCGACGTGCCACACGGCGTGGTGCTGCACTGTGCGGTGTGACCTGGTGAGACGTGGGAGACTAACAATCGCACCGAGATTCGGCGCTCGTCTGCCTCACGCGACGATTCGCCGATGACAATCCTGTACCGTCCAGAGACGCTCAAGCGGCTTGCATTGTAGGCTGTCTGGGCGGGCCGGCCCGCCGGGAGCGACCGATGACGATCCCGCGCTTTGAGCGCCAACCTCGGACGTGTGCCCCGGCGGGTTGGCCACGACGGATGCCCAGTAGGAAGCTGCGCCCTCGAGCGCCAGGTACAGGATCGGCAAAGCGTCGTGACAGGCTCGCATATGTCACAGAAGGGGAAAACGCGATGACGGAAGAAACTTTGGCATGGTTTGCCGGCGTCGATTGGGGCTCGGAAAAGCACCAGGCCTGTCTTCTCGATGGTCAAGGCAACATCACAGCCGAACGCGAGTTTCTGCATAGTGGTGCCGGTCTGACGGAGCTCGGCGATTGGCTGCTCTCGGTCGCCAATGTGGCAAGTACCGTTGGTGTGGCTATCGAAGTACCGCATGGACCCGTTGTCAACTCGTTGGTTGATCGCGGCTTTGTCATCCACGCAATCAATCCTAAGCAACTCGAACGCTTACGCGACCGGTTCAGCATCGCCGGTGCTAAGGACGATCGCCGGGACGCCTATGTCCTGGCCGACGGTCTGCGTACCGATCGCCGTCTGTTCCGCCGCCTCCATGTTGCTGACCCGCGGCTCATCGAGTTACGCGCGTGGTCGCGCCTTGCCGAGGAACTGAAGGAGGAACGGGTTCGGCTCAGCAACCGCGTTGGTCAGCAACTCTGGCGGTATTATCCGCAGATGCAGAAGCTCACCGACGACCTTGCTGCTCCGTGGTTCCTTGAGCTCTGGAGCATCGCCCCCACACCGGCCAAGGCACGCCAGCTTCGCAAGTCGACGATTGAGCGGTTACTCAGGCAGCATCGCATCCGTCGCTTGGATGCCGAGACCGTTCTCTGCAGATTGCGAGAACCCGCCATCAAAGTTGCGGACGGCGTTGCTGAAGCGGCTAGCATTCACCTGCGCTCGCTGGTTGCTCGCCTGCGCGTTGTCAATCGCGAGCTACGGGAGGGCGAGGACCAACTCGACAAACTCTGCTTGGCCGTTGGTGAGACCAAAGCCGCATCGGGAGAATGCCTTCAACGACAGGACATCCTGATCCTCAGATCGATGCCCGGTATCGGCAGGATCAATCTCGCGGCACTGCTCTGCGAAGCTTCCGGGCCTCTTGGCAGCCGGGACTATCAGGCACTGCGGACGCTGTGTGGTGCCGCGCCGGTCACCAGGCGGAGCGGCAAGTCGCACATTGTCGTCATGCGCTACGCCGCGCACGTTCGATTGCGTAATACGGTCTACCACTGGGCACGTGTCGCCACTCAGCTCGACCCCAAGTGTCGTACCAGGTACGCTGCTCTGCGCCACGCGGCCACTCGCACGGCCGCGCCCTGCGCGGCGTCGCAGACAGACTGCTTGCCCTGGCTTGCGTCCTTCTGCAGCGACAAACGCTATTTGATCCGCAATTCGGTCAGGCCGGGTAAAATCCACGCCAATCCGCCGCGCACCCAGCCCAATCCGGTTTCTCAGTTCGGCTGGAGCGCCGTTTCTCCGTCCCGGCCTGCGTAAGCTGTAACGCGCCTCGCGCAGCGGCGGTCAAGACTGGCCGAAGGCCACCGCGAAGCGGCCCGAAAGCGGTCTTGACGGTCGCGAGCACGGCGCGAGCCTGGGTCAGGTCGGAAGCGCTGCCGCATGTCTGCTACGTGCCACACCACATGAACATACGATCCACATAAGAAACAGACATCGCAAGCGGGGTTACCGCCCCGCCGCGTATTTTTCTCTTGACTATCGGTAGGAAGCCCGAGGCGGTGGTGATCCGCGCCGCCCTATGGCTGTCAATTGCCGCCCCAAAGAATGGACCCACCACCCCGGAGCGGTCGAGCCGCAGATCGGGAAGACCCGGGTAATTCAAAGCGCAACGTAGCGCGTAGTCTTGATTGGGACCCGATCAGCGAACTCCATCAGGGCCAGCGGTCATATGCACCGCACCGAAGGGCCGGACATATGACTGCACCTGACCATTCCGCCAGAACCGCTTCGAAAGCCCTTGCACGCGGGGGTCGTCCACATATGAATGATGCATCAGTGCGTTTCTTGGGCCCGGGGATCAGGCCAGGAATAACAGCGAGAACCAGATGAAGTAGGGGGCCAGAAGCACATGGCGCAGTTGCGAATGCGTCTCACGTGGCTGGCCCGCGGCCCGATTTGGCAATGGTGCAAAACCGGTTGCCTGGGGCGGGCGTTGCAAGGCGGGGTGCGTCATGGGCGCGCCGGCTATAAGGAGTCCGTACAATGAGGGCAAACAAGTTCATCATAATGGCCGCGACGGCTGGGCTGATTGCGAGCTCGGGCGCCGCTTTTGGGGCCGGGGGCAATGGCGGCACGGCCGAGCAGGCCAATCCGAACGCGATGCCGCCGAGCTCTGTCGTCCCGCCTAGCACTCCGACCGGGACGGCCGGAATCAGCCATCGGTTTGTGGCGCACGGACAACAGGTAAAGAAGTTAAATGGCCAGCCGGGGGTTGGAAGCAGCTCAACGCCGGGACGCTCGAAATCTCCCGTAGCCTCACAAGGGTAGCCGAAATGCAGCACTAGAGCAGGTTGCGATCATCCCGAATCGAGAAAGGGATTCCCCGGCGCGGGTGAGATCTGATTCACCGTGCGGGCTGGACGAGGAGGCCAGCTTGCATGGGAAAGACCTTGTCCGAGGACCTCCGGGTGCGGGTGATCGTGGCGCTGAACGGTGGGATGTCTCGCAATGCCGCGGCGAAGCGCTTTGAGATCGCTGTTTCCACCGCGGTGCGCTGGGTGCGCGAGTGGACGGAGGCCGGTCGTACCACAGCAAGGCCCAAAGGAGGCGACCTGCGCTCGCACCGGATCGAGGCCTTCGGCCAAGTCATTCTGGGCGCGAGGGTGGACATCACTTTGGTCGAGCTCGCCGAGATGCTGAAGCGCGACCATGCGGCGAGCTTTGCCCCGAGCACCATCTGGCGTTTTCTCAGCCGTCACGGCATCACCATCAAAAAAAACCGCGCGCGCCAGCGAGCAGGACAGGCCCGACGTCGCGGCACGGCGCCAGGCATGGTCGAAAGCGCAGCCGAAGCTTGATCCGGAGCGCCTGGTTTTCATCGATGAAACCGGCGCCTCGACCAAATTGGCCCGCCTACGAGGCCGGGCAAAGCGCGGCCAGCGCTGCCGTGCAGCGATCCCACACGGGCATTGGCAGACCACAACCTTTACCGGTGCCCTGCGTCAGCACGGGATGACCGCTCCGATGGTGCTGGATGGGCCAATGAACGGCGAGGCATTCGTGGCTTACATCAGGCAGGTGCTCGCCCCGACGCTGCGGCCGGGCGACATCGTTGTGATGGACAACCTGCCGGCGCATCGGCGAAGCGAGATACGCCATCATATCGAAGTGGCCGGTGCGACGCTGTATTATCTGCCGCCTTATTCTCCGGATCTCAATCCGATCGAGAATGCCTTTGCCAAGCAGAAGGCGATGCTGCGAAAGGCTGCAGCCCGCACACTCGACGAACTTTGGCAAGCCATTCGCGACGCGTTGTCTCAGTTCACCCCAGCCGAGTGCGCCAACTACATCATCGCCGCCGGGTGGTCGGCGGAAGAGAAGGCTCGGATTCTCGCCGACAGCTTTGCACCCGGAGCCAAGGTATCGGAGGTGGCCCTGCGACACGGTGTGAACCGCGGTCTGTTGTGGACCTGGCGCTGTCAGGCGCGGAAGCGAGCAGCGGTTGGCGCGCCGGCGTTCGTGCCGCTGCGCGTTCTCGAAGAGGACGGGGCGAGCCGAATATCTCCGGCGGTATCTGCGCCACCGGATCTGCCGCCGAGCACAGCTTCGGCGCCTCGAGGCAGTGACGAAGGTGCGGCGGGCCGGATCGAGGTTGAGATTGGGGATGCGCGCGTGCGCATCAGCGGCTCGGTCGATGCGGCGGCGCTGCGGCAGGTTCTCAGGCATTTCCATCGGCCATGATTATCGATCTGCCGGTGCGGCCGGATCTGCGAATTCTGGTGACCGCTCGGCCGGTTGATTTTCGCCGCGGCATGGACGGCTTGTCGAGCTTGGTGAAGCAGACCCTTGCCATTGATCCCTTCGCTGGGGATGTCTTCGTCTTTCGGGCGAAACGCGCGGATCGCCTGAAAATTTTAGTATGGGATGGATCGGGGTTGGTGCTGTTGAGTAAGCGGCTGGAGCGTGGCCGCTTCACTTGGCCGCCGGTGCAGGACGGCGCGGTGATGCTAAGCCCGGCGCAGCTTAGCTTGCTGTTTTCCGGACTCGACTGGTCGCAGGTGGTTCCGCGCACCGCGGTGTTGGCGCGGCAGGCCTCCGCCTGAGACAATAGTTTCCGGTGTACGAATCGGATGCTGATTCGCTACCAAGCGGGCATGGCGTTCGATCCGGGATCACTGCCGCGAGATCCCGACCGGCTGATCGCGATCATCATGGACCTGCAGGAGAGCAATGAGAACCTGCAGGGCCAGGTAGCAGCGCTGCAGCGCATGGTGTTTGGGCCGCGCTCCGAGAAGCTGGCGGTCGATCCGGCGCAGCTTGAGCTTGTGCTGCCGGATGTCGAGATCGTCAGCGCCGTTCCGGCAGCAAACGATGATGACCCCGCGGCTCGGACGGCGAAGGCGGTGTCGGCGCGCCGAAAGCCGGTGCGCAACATCGGTGTGCTGCCGAAGCACCTGCCGCGCTGCGACGTGGTGATCGAGCCGGAGAGCAAGACGTGCCCATGTTGTCAGGGCGCGCTGCATCCGATCGGCGAGGACGTGACCGAGCAGCTCGACGTCATTCCGGCAATCCTTCAGGTCAAGCGCATCCGCCGGCCGCGCTACGGCTGTCGCGGCTGCGAGGGCGCGGTGGTGCAGGAAGGCGCCGGCGCGGATCGTCGACAATGGCTTACCGACAGTCGCGCTGGTTACAGCCCGCACCACGTCCTCCGCATCATTTTGCATGAGCTGCTGGGCCAGCACGGTGAGGCGGTGGCGTGTGCCTCTCCTTCGGCCGTTCGGATTGCCGCTGACGCCCGGGCGCCAGTGGCCACGAGGGTCGCGCCCTGGTGGCTTTTCATCCGGCTGGTCGGTCATCGCTCTGGTTAAAGGGCGATTGCGTCGCGCCGACTAACTTGGGGCGGCAGTACAAGAGAACCGTAGAACTCGTGGCGCGAAATTAAGGGGCGTAGCGGTCGATTACAAGGCGTATCCTCCGATAAATTGGATTGGACTAAACCGCTTCGCGGTAGTTTTTCGCGTGATCTATATAGTTTCTGATTGAGAGTCATTGCCGAGGGGCGACGTTACGTCGCCCTTCCCTGGTCTGAGGGTCCGTCTGCGAGACCATGGCGCGGCGCCACGTGGTGCCTTCATCTCGCAGAGGAGCTGTCCATGACCCCGCTTCGTCAACGCATGATCGAGGACATGCAGGTTCGCAACCTCGCGCCCGATACGCAACACACTTACCTCCACCAAGTCTCGCTGTTTGTGCGGTACTTCGGCAAGTCGCCGGAACTGCTGGGCCCTGCCGACATCCGTGCCTATCAGATCTATTTGGTCCGGGACCGACGACTTGCCGCCGGCTCGGTCGTCGTCGCGGTATCCGCCCTTCGCTTTCTCTACAAGATTACCCTCAAGCGCGATTGGAACCTCGAGAAGACCATCCCCACTTGCCGCACGCCGCAACGACTTCCGACCGTACTTAGCCCCGAGGAGGTCCGTCGTTTCCTCGATGCGGTCGACATGCTGAAGCATCGTGTCATCTTGACAGCCTGCTATGCGGCTGGGTTGCGGGTCTCGGAAGCAGTTCGTCTGAAGCCGGCCGCGATCGACAGTCAGCGCATGGTCATTCGCGTGGAGGCCGGTAAGGGACGCAAGGACCGTTACGTCATGCTGTCGCCCAGGCTGCTGGATATCCTTCGCAACTACTGGCGCGCAGCTCGCCCTAAGGAGTGGCTGTTTACAGGTTACGTGGATGGGGAGCCGATCTCCACGTTCGCCGTGGAACATGCGTGCAGGAAGGCGCGGCATGACGCGGGCATCACCAAGCCGGTTACACCTCACTCGTTGCGCCATGCCTTCGCTGTCCACCTGCTGGAAGCAGGCACTGATTTGCGCACGATCCAGTTGCTTCTCGGCCATCGAAACCTAAGCACCACGTCGCGCTACCTGCGCCTCGCCACAAGCAAGGTCTGCGCTACGGTCAGCCCATTTGACGCGATGGAGATGGTATCTCGCGCCACATCGGGTTCCGCTCCGGCAACTGGCTGAACGATCGCGGCCATGCCCGGCCACGGGCCGGAACTGGCGGACGTGTTCCGCCGGTATGGCAACGCCTATCGTCGACAGCACGGCGCGTCACTCTCCACCGCGCAACGCCAAGCCATGGCGGCGATCGAAAGCTGCCGCACCGCCGCGCTTGGTGGCCATGTCGAGCGGTGCGACGGCTGTGGCCATCAGCGCATCGCTTACAACTCCTGCCGCAACCGGAACTGCCCCAAATGCCAGGGGCTCGCGCGCGCTCAGTGGCTCGAGGACCGCCAGGCCGAACTGCTCGACACGCCATACTTCCACGTGGTCTTCACCGTGCCGGAAGAGATCGCCACCATCGCGTTCCAGAACAACGTTGTCGTCTACGATATCCTGTTTCGGGCGGCGGCGGAGACGCTGCGCACCATCGCCACCGACCCGGCGCATCTGGGGGCGGAGATCGGCTTCCTGGCAGTGTTGCACACCTGGGGTCAGAACCTCCTCCATCATCCGCACCTGCACTGCCTTGTGCCAGGTGGCGGGATCGTCGCGGACGGCAGCCGCTGGATCGCTTGCCGCCCCGGCTTTTTTCTCCCGGTCAGGGTTCTGTCCCGGTTGTTCCGCGGTTTGTTCCTGCACTACCTGGAGAAGACGTTCGCTGCCGGCAAGCTGAACTTCGTCTCCACGCTGCGCCATCTGCATGAGGCCGCGGCATTTCGCCGCCATCTCGCGGCGACCCGCGACACCGAGTGGGTGGTCTACGCCAAGCGGCCGTTCGCCGGACCGAAGCAAGTCCTCGACTATATCGGCGGGTACACCCATCGTGTCGCTATCTCCAACCACCGCCTGCTGTCCGTCGACGAGGGCAAGGTCCGGTTCCGTTGGAGGGACTACCGGCACGGCAATCAGCACAAGAGTATGACACTGGATGTGGATGAGTTCATCCGCCGCTTCCTGATCCATGTGTTGCCGAGCGGGTTTCAACGCATCCGCTACTTCGGTTTTCTGGGAAACTGCCACCGTGCCCGGAAGCTGACACTCTGCCGTGAACTCCTCGGGATGGCGCACGCCGAGCAAGACAAGCTGGCCCCACCTGAAGACTATCGCGACCGACATGAGGCGCTGACTGGCATATCCTTGCGGGTTTGCCCCCACTGCCACCTCGGCAGCATGCTCGTCGTCGAGGTCCTCCCGAGAACCTCACTCCGTCTACCAGTCCCGGAAAATACCTCATGATGGCCGCTCGCCTGCTCACCCGGCCGCCCCACAACCGCGCTGCTACAAAGCCAGCAGGAACCACCGCATCCCAAACCCGCCACTACCTCGGGTTCGCTTCCTCGCAATGCCTCATTCGTGACGTTCGTCAGGGCTGCTCGCCGTCCCCACCCCGCAAACCCACCCCGGCGTCTCCTTCGGCGAAGGACAGATCGCGGTCGGCTCCAGCCCCACCAGGGGTTCAATGCCCATAGTCCGGCGGTGGTGCCAGCGGTTTAGTCCAATCCGTTTTTGCCTCACCGGCGCGGCCCTGACAGCGGCGCCACACGGGCGGCCCTTTGCGCCGCGCCGCTAAGGCAAAAACGCTCTTTATTATTGCTTATGCTCGTTATCCCTCTATTGTACTCTTGCGCCTGGTTTGCTTCGGAGCATATTTATTGAACGCAAAACCTACCCCTCGGGGAAGAGGTAATGGTGGGCTTGGCCGAGGCGGCGCAACCCTCGCCTGTAATCCCCGTGCTGAGGCAGGCGTCCCAGGGCGCTGTCGCTGCCGGACGTAGCTCGTTGGGTAAAGACAGTTCAGTGATACGTTGTCGCCACCCAAACAGAAGGTCGAGCTGTGCTCATTCGTGTCTACGAATTTCGGACACAACCGATTGCGGCGGCTTCGCTAGCGACTGAAGGTTTCTCGCTCGGGATTCTGCAGGGTTGGGGGCGGGTCAAACGCTCGGGTTTTTTGCTTGCGTGGCGCATTCGGGCTGCTCAGCACCAGCGGGCAATCGGCGGCCCAGGCATCAAACAGGCCGCCCTGCTTCAGGTAGTCAAGGAAAAACGGCAACTGCCCCAGTGGCGTGACCGGGCACGTCGCGTCCCATTCCACGTGCACCCGGCCGCCAAACGTGTCCGCCGTGGCGGACAATTCTTCAACCAGGGATTGTTCACCCGCAGGGTGAGGGATCAACTCTGTCGTGCTCGCGTCCATCCCGGCCAAATCCGCCGGGTCGGCAAGTCGGCACAATCACCCAACCGCCGGATTTAGGTTCATACATTGCCGCCGTCGCTGCGCTGACCATGGTTGGCCTGGAACGCGATGAGCGACCGGATACTGGCAAGCTCAGTCGCGGGGAGAGTGAGTGTAAGTCTTGGTTGAGACGGCATAGCGTGCGCTCTATACTGGCGATGCATTGCGGTGAGCGCGCCGGCGGATCCGGCGCTCAGGCGGACGCTTTGTTCAGGGTGGCGCGCGCCTTATCCAGGGCATAGAGCGTGTCCGTTTTGCGCTGGTCGAAGCCGATGCTCGGGCTGTACGGGTCCTGCAAAGGATAAGCGCTGTCGGTAAACAGGATCTTCTGGTGCGCCCCCAGGCTTGTCCGAATCTCTGTCGACACGGGGTCTTGCCCCAGGACGACGCCCTCCACATCCTGGATCGCTGCCTGAAGCTGCGGGTTGCTCAGGGAGGTACGGGCCGAGCGGATCGGCCAGGTTGATGAGCGTCAGGTACACCGAGCTGGTTGAGGAAGGTGTCGTTGGGATACTCGACCGAGCCGGTCGGCGCGGCGATGATGCGCTGGGCCAACGCTTGGCGCGCGGCATCGACCGTGGCGAGGCCGATCACTAGATGGAGCAGGAAGAAGTACGCATCGGCGGTCAGGTTGGTAGGCATGAGCAGGCTGCTGGCCGTGGCCGCCTGGGACTTCCAGACGCCGGTCGTGTTCGTCTTGACTTTGTCGAAATCGGTCCACCCGCTGGAGACGACTTTCTGCTCGAAGGCCGGCACTCGGTTGTAATAGCCGGCACCGTTGCCTTTGTCGATCAGCGCCGCCGGCGGGTCGTCGCCCCAGGTGGTGAAGACGCCGTTGACTGCCGCGACCCACGCCGGCGGGGCTTGCGGATAGGCCGGGGCCCAGTCCTTCTGCCCCCCGGTGCCCCAGTTCTTGACGCTTAGGCGGCGCACAGAACAACTGAAGAAACGCTGGACTGGCGGGAGCGAGTGGCTGCGATCCGCCAGCTTGCAGAAGCCGACGCGAAGATGGCCCGGCAATGGCCCAGCAGCGAGTAAACGGGTAGGGCGCGAATATCTCGGCATTCGCGCCTCACGACCCAGCGGTTTTGCGTCGCCATGTCCCGTCACGTGTCGTTCCACGTGACGGGAAAAGATGCCGAACCTTAATCAGATTAACCGAGCGGTGCCCGAGGGGATTGTCCCTCGGGCTACTAGGGGCGGCCCTGTCGCTCGCACCATCCCCGACACCTGCGAGCACTACGGCTGGACGCGGACGTTCGTCTATAACGCGCTGGCCGCCGGGAAGCTGACAGCCCGAAAGGCGGGGCGACGCACCCTGATCAACTCCGAAAGCTCTGACGAGCTGTATCAGTCTTTGCCGGTTGCGGAGTTTCGTCCGTCGCAAGCCGCATAACGAGGTTCCAAAATGCAAAGCCCCCGCGAGGGGGTCGTGCCATGAATGCCCTCGAGAATAAAGTCTGGCGTTCGAAAGACTACGACTTCCCAGTCCAACCTACTGGTGAAGAGCGCACCGCCCCGGACGGTCGGGTTTACGCGAAGGTCAAAGCCCCAGACGGCGCCGAAAGCTTCGTTCCTAAAGATGAAATCGTGGATGTTGTCCACGGCGCCAATGGTCAGGATGACCCCGACTTCGAACAGTCCCCGGGCCAGCCAAGCTCCAATCGGCAGGACGACGCAGCGCCGGACGGCGGCGCCCACATTGCGCTCACCCTCGCCTCGCTCGCCAATGATCGTGTCTGGGTCGCCTGGCAGACCGAAGACCGCGAGGACGGCAAACCCACCAAGGTTCCCTACGCACCGAACGGACAAAAGGCGATGGCAAATAAGCCATCAACGTGGGGGACACGCGCCCAAGCCGAGGCTCTCGTCCCGAGCTTGCCCAAGCCATACGGCATCGCGGGCATCGGTCTGGAGTTCACCAACGACGGAAACGGCCGCAGCATCGGCGGTATCGATCTCAATTCCTGTCGGAATCCGCAGACCGGAGTAATCGAACCCTGGGCGACTGAGGTAATCAAAAGATTCAATACCTATACCGAGGTAAGTCCGTCCGGCACCGGCGTGAAACTGTTCTTCGCTTACACGACCGATGAGCTGCCGACGCTCCGGATAGCGATGGGCGGCTCCAAGTACTGTAAGCAGTTCAAGCGGGGCAATGGCGACCATCCACCAGCAATCGAAGTGCATCTCGGCAACCGCTATTTCGCCGTCACAGACCAGCACCTAGCAGGAACCTCGACCGAGTTCAGGCATGTCCCTCTCGAAACGCTGCTCTGGGTGCTCAAGGAAGCCGGCCCGGCCTTCGCTGGACCCGTACCGACAAAACATCGAGCGGCGACGGCAAAGATAACAGTCGCTCCGCCAAAGCCTTTCGCAAGGCGGCGGCGCTTAAGCGCGCCGGCAAATCCTATGAAGAAATGTGCCAAGCGCTGCGCAACGATCCTGAACTAGCCGATTGGGTCCGTGAGAAAGGCGACGCCAACGGCGGGCGCGAACTTCGCCGCATCTGGAATCGGGTGGCAGACGCCGCCAACCTCGCGAGCGCCAATCTAACCGAAGACGGGATAGCCTCCGCCTTCGCCGACCATTTCAAGGATCGCCTGCGCTACTGCCACGACACCGGCGCGTGGTTCGAATGGGACGGCAACATCTGGCGGAAGGAAGAAACTCAGCTCGCGTTTCATTGGTGCCGGCAGATCTGCCGCGAAGTCGGGCAGACCGTCGATAGCGTCAAAATCAAGGCGATCCTCGGCAAGGCCAGCACGGCGGCAGCCGTCGAGCGCTTCGCCAAAGCTGATCGGGCATTCGCCGTCACCGCAGCCATCTGGGACCGCGACCCGTTCCTGCTCGGCACTCCAGCCGGCACCGTTGACCTCAGAACCGGCCGTCTGCGCCCGGCCATGCAGTCCGACTTCATCACCAAGCAGACCAGCGTTGTCGCAGCGGATACCCCAGACTGCCCGCTATGGCTCAAGTTCCTTGAAGACGCGGCCCTTGGCGATAAGGCGCTGATCCGGTTCCTGCGCCAGTGGAGCGGCTACGCCCTTACCGGTGACATCCGCGAGCACGCCCTGCTCTTCATCTTCGGCTCGGGCGGGAACGGGAAATCGGTCTTCCTGAACACGATCAGCCGCATCATGGGCGACTACGCCACCGTGGCGGCGATGGACACCTTCACCGCGTCGAACAATGACCGCCACTCCTGCGATCTCGCCATGCTGCGCGGCGCCCGGCTGGTGTGCGTCTCCGAAACTGAGGAAGGCCGCGCCTGGGCAGAAAACCGCATCAAGCAACTCACCGGCGGTGATCCCATCACCGCTCGCTTCATGCGCCAGGATTTCTTCACCTACCTCCCACAGTTCAAGGTGACCATCATCGGCAACCATAAGCCGGTGCTGAAGAACGTGGACGATGCCAACCGGCGCCGCTTCAATCTCGCGCCCTTCGTTCATAAGCCCGCTAACCCAGACAAGGCGCTGGAGAAGAAGCTGGAGGCCGAACATCCGGCGATCCTTCGCTGGATGATCGACGGCTGCCTGGAATGGCGGATGCACGGGCTGATCCGGCCGCCCGTCGTCGCCTCTGCTACCAATGCCTACTTCGCCGACCAGGATACCGTCCGCCAGTGGGCTGAAGACTGCTGCGACACCACCGACCGGCCGCCCCACGTCGCAGATACTTCCTCCAGCCTTTTCGCTAGCTGGCGCGCCTACGCCGTAAGCATCCGGCAAGCACCGCGGGTTCGGCCGGGGCGAGTGCGATCGGCGTCAGCTACGCTTTGAGGTCGTCGAGGAGTTCCTTGAGGTTCTCGACACCGCGCTCCGTGAAGGCAACGGTGGACACGTCGTCGACATCCAAAACGGTGAGGCAGCCGTCCTCGGGTTCCATGTCCAGAGCGATCTCGTAGATCGTGTTCTCGTCTTCACCAAGCATTCTGGCGACGCGGGCAATAGTGAAGACGTAGCTCGGGGCCGCCATGATCAGGCCACGAGAGCGGCTGGGCCGGATCGAGACCAGTGCCACGGCAGCAGTTCGTGCAACCGGGATGCGGGATGGTCGGCGATGCGGGCAAGCACATCGGCAAGCCAGGCGCGCGGGTCGACGTCGTTGAGTTTGGCGGTGACGATGAGCGAATACATGGCTGCCGCTCGCTCCCCGCCGCGATCAGAGCCGGCGAACAGCCAGGCTTTCCTGCCGAGGGCAATACCGCGCAGCGCGCGCTCTGCCGCATTGTTTGTTAAGCAGATGCGACCGTCGTCGAGGAAGCGTGTGAACGAGTCCCATCGCTTGAGCATGTAGTCCATCGCCTTGGCAACATCGGCATGTCGAGAAAGCTTGCCGCGTTCGTCGCGCATCCAGCGTTCGAGCGAAGTGAGCAACGGCGCGATGCGAACCTGTCGCACGCTCCGACGTTGTTGCGCCGTTAATCCGTTGATCTCACGCTCGATATCAAAGATCGCGTCGATCCGGCGCACCGCCTCAATGGCCAGCGGCGACTTTGCTAGATCAGCGAGAACGAACAGCTTCCGGCGCCCATGGGCCCAACAGGCGGCTTTGACGATCGGGCCCGGCTTGCGAGCGGGATTGTGGAGATCGTTGAACCCGGAATACGCGTCCGCCTGCAGGATCCCGCTATAACCCGCGAGATGGCGGCTTGGATGCTCGCCGCCGCGATCGCGCGAGTAGAAGAAGATGGCGGCCGGTTGTGACAGACCGCCGAACGGGCGATCGTCGCGCACATAGGCCCACAGCCGGCCGGTGATGGTCTTTGCCTTGGCTAGCACCGGCACGGTGGTGTCGTCGCCATAAATCCGTTCGCCCGATAGTACGTGTGCATGGATCAACGTCACCAGCGGCGACAGCGCGGTCGTGCAGGCACCGACCCAGTCGGCAAGCGTCGAGACGCTGAGATCAATGCCCTCGCGGGCGAAACGCTCGCTCTGACGGTTCAGCGGCTGATGTTCACCGAATTTGCTATGCATGATTGTCGCCAGCAGCTCCGGACCGGCGCGGCCGCGGGCGATTGGGTGGAACGGCGCCGGCGGCTGTGTGATTGTCTCGCACGAGCGGCAGGAGAACTTCTCGCGCACCGTCTGGATCACCTTGTAGCTGCGCGGAATGGTTTCCAGTGTCTCGGTGATGGTCTCACCAAGCTTGACGAGCTTGCCACCACAGCACGGGCAGCTTGTTGATGACGGAAGCACCACCCGCTCACGCGGCAGATGGGCCGGCAAAGGCGCACGCAGCGGTTTGGCGCGGGTGAACGGGCGCACGTTGGTTCTGTCGGGCTCCGCTTTGGTGGCCACTTCCGCATCCTCGGCGGCGGCTGTCTCGAGTTCCTCGAGCTGCATCTCCAGCTGGTCGAGCAGCCTGCGGCCACGCTCGGCGGAAGCGCCGAAGCGATCACGCTTCATCTTGGCAATCAACAACTTCAAATGCGCGACCATCGCTTCAGCGCTGGAGGCGCGGGCTTCGAACTCGCGCCGGGCGGCTCGCTCGGCCATCAGTGCGGCCTTCAGCGTGTCGTTGTCGTCGGGGAGCGTCTCCAGCGTGGTGTTCACGCTGAGAATCGGATCACACTCGCCCGTAGTCGTGCACGTAAAATTTGCAGGGTTGGTGATTTATCTGCGCGTCAGCCGGCTAGCTCAGGCCGCCAGGTCCGCTGCGGATGTCGCCAGTCGATCCCCTCCAGCATATAAGCGAGTTGAGCCGCGGTAATGGCGACAACACCATCCGTCGCTGAGGGCCAGATGAATCGACCGTGCTCCAGCCGCTTGGCGTAGAGCGACATCCCAAGCCCGTCGTGCCAAAGAATTTTCAAAAGATCGCCCCGCTTGCCACGAAACACGTACAGATCGCCAGCGAATGGATCGCGCTGCAACGCCTGCTGCACCTGTAACGCGAGTCCATTCATCCCACGACGCATGTCTGTCGCACCTGTGGCCAACCAGACCCGCACACCGGATGGGGGAATCATCATCCGCGCAGCGCCCTCACCACCCGACGCAATGCCGTTAGGCTGACTTCATTGCTAACCAGCAGCCGACATCCGTCCGGTAAAACAATCTCAATCCCGACCGCTACGCCCCGTCGATTCTTCGGCACCGATGCCGCTCCAACAGCAGACGGTGAAAGCGGTGCCTCGGTCACGCGCACCGGCACAAATCTCAGCGCCTCCACATTCCCAAGCCGGCCCTCGCGCACTTGACGCCGCCAGTAGTGCAGCAGGCTTAGATAAACATCGTGCCGCGCTGCTACCGCACGAACGCACGCTCCCGGCTCATGCGTCTCACCGACAATTCGCAATTTGTCTTCCACGCTCCAGCGGCGGCGCCGTTCCCGCCCGCCGATGATCTCCATCGCCGACATGACCTTAAGCTCGACCTTAAAGTGCACCTTAAGGTCACAGCCTCGGCATCCATCGCGCCCTCAGCGCAAGGCGGTCGTCGGCGGACGGATACCCTACGCCCACGCGAGAGGCGAAGAAGCCGGCGGCGCCAAGGGGTTCGCTACCAAGCTGCAAAATCTTGGTTTCGAGCCGATCAAGGACGAATGCGGCATCCGCGGCCGCGGCTACAAAGGCATCAAAGTCCGCGTCCACCACCATGACGGAGAATACGCGTATACCGCAGACTGACTGCAACAGCCTCTACCAGCAAAATAGCCAGAGAGACCGCCAGCCTCAACAACAAGGATGCGTGGCGGGAGATTACCGAAAGGCTGAAAGCGTCCGGCCACACCTGGGGCTTCTGTGCCGCCCGCGACCGGGTTTGGGCCATCCGCACCCAGATGAAAAAAAGCTCGATCAGCCATGACCAGTCGGACTTGCGACACGTGCGACGCTTGCGACGCTGATTCCGATATCTCGGTTAGAAACGCAGTTCATATGTATTCCGAAATAGCTGCGACACATGCGACAGTACATCCTTATTTACCCGTATGCGCGCGCGCCTACGTGTAGCGGACTTAACAAAAATCCGTCGCATCCGTCGCAAGTGTCGCAACCTCGACACGGGACTGGGGGTCGCCTCGGGCCGGAGCCAAGCCCTGCGTCGTCACTCGCGTGCGTCCCGAACGGATCAACATGATGGATGAAGCCGAACGCCGCACAGCCCCACGCTGTTCCGCTCCCGCAGCAACCCCATATTCCCCTGGCTACGGAGACCGCCTAATGCCCACGCTTCTCAAGCGGAGCCACCCGAGTCGCCTGCCGCGGAATGCCTGCGCGTGCATCGCAACAGGTCGGCCGGTATGACGGCCCCCGTCAAAGTCCCCGGCCAGTACGGACGGTCCGACATCGGTGCTGCCGAGGACCGCTTCGTGCCGGGAGGTTCAAACGAAATCGTTCAGTCTAAAGATTCAGGCGAACAGTTAACGCTTGCGTTGGAGCCCTCCGAAGTCCGCGCCATATTCGGCATCAGCGATCCCGGTTTGGCCGCTCGGCTGCTTAGATACGATCATCCCTTCTCTCACTCCCCCGGCAGCGCCAGCCCAGCCTTCCGGTAAAATCCAATCAGCAATCTTAGCTCGCTTATATCCAGCCGCTTCATCGCCTCCACCATCGCCTCGGTCTCAGCGCGCTGCGCATTTACATCCAGCGAGCCGGCTAAGTTCATAGTTTGCTGGGGTCGGCCCCACGCGCGGTCCAACAGCGAGTTACAAGCTCCCAATCTCACGGCATGGTTTGGAGAGGCCATCAACTGCTTAAGCGTTTCTATAGCCGGCAAGGACAGCGCTCGAGCCGCTTCAAGCACCTCGGCGGGAATGACCGGCCGGTGGCCACCCCCGTTATAGCCTGTCGGATTGGCTACATTGCCTGGACGGAATGACGTGCGAGTCGCATGTTTAGGCATATGTCGCCGGCCTTCTCGCCATCCTTAACTCGGCATCATCGTAGCCGATTTCCTGCTCCTGGCACCAGTGAATCAAGAGGTCCGCGATCATCAGCAGCAGTCTACGCTCAGGTATGGTCATTCCCCACTGCTGCTCCCGGGGGCATGGCGCGGCGTGCAGGCTGCCAACGATAGGCCACAGTCGCCGTGTCCCGCTCGGGGGTCGTTCAGCCCCTCTAATCCTCGGCCGCAGCCTGGAGGCGTTTTAGATGCCGCCGGGCTGCCGCGCGGAACCAAGCGCACATGAGTGGGCCCTCCGGCGCCTCCACCCGCCCCGGTCGCCCGAATATCACCATCCTTGCCGCATCCATTCGTCGATATCGCGGGACGAGAGAACTTCTGCTACCAATGCCTACTTCGCCGACCAGGATACCGTCCGCCAGTGGGCTGAAGACTGCTGCGACACCACCGACCGGCCGCCCCACGTCGCAGATACTTCCTCCAGCCTTTTCGCTAGCTGGCGCGCCTACGCCCACGCGAGAGGCGAAGAAGCCGGCGGCGCCAAGGGGTTCGCTACCAAGCTGCAAAATCTTGGTTTCGAGCCGATCAAGGACGAATGCGGCATCCGCGGCCGACGCGGATTTCCATCGTGATGTCGCCCTTTTAGTTACGATTGGATCGGGAGACAAAGAGGTGGTTATCGGTGGCGCTAGCTATTTCTCGACAAACGCTGCACCGCAGGCTCGCAGTGCCGAAGTGGCTTTCACCGTTGAGGAAGATTATCAGGGGCTTGGGGTCGCCAGTCACCTGATGCGACACATCGTCCAGATTGCACGAGAGAAACACGTGAAAATCCTTGAGGCCGACGTGCTCACGCGCAACCTTCCGATGCTCGCTGTGTTCAGGCACAGTGGATTACCGATGGCGCTCCGGCACGAAGATAACATAGTTCATGTTACGCTTTCCCTGCAAACCGAGATGGCTTAGGAGCAGCCGCCCAGAAACCCGACCTCCACCCCCGCTAATGCCGGGCTAGCCGGCAGATATGCCGGGTGATATTGCCGAGGCGAAGGGAGTCTCCGCCGCGCTGTCCTGGCCGTCGGTAACAGCCGCGGCACATCTTACAATTAGTCGTGCGTGCGGGCCGGCATTGGAAGATCGTCTAACTGTTAGTCTTGTGAATGATAAGTGCTGTATCATTCGTGAGATTCGGAGGCAGACGGGCCGCACGATAAAATCGGCTGCTGGGTGACCGAAGTTGGGACTTTCAGCGACAGGCGGAAAGGGGAGACAAGGGCTTGCCGCGTCGGCGTCTGCTCCGCGCCCATTGCGGACATTCCCAGAAGCGATTCGGTTTTCCGAAAGCGGACGCACAACAAGGATGTCGGCGGGCATGAGCTACTTCAACCATGCTTTCACCCTCTCCCTGAACGACATTGTGATTCGGCGTGAGGACCTGCCCCTCTATCGGCGCCGAAATTTGGCTCTAACTGACTCTCGGCGCAGATCCCAGTCCGCGGCGGAAGCTCCCTCCTCCGGCGAAGATCACGCCGGTACGATAAGTCGGGCGCGTAGCAGATCGAGTTTTGGGCGGCCATACCTCTGTCGCTTCACCAGCTTGAGTTTTGTGACCTGACCTTCGGCTGTTCGACCACGGCTCGGTTAGGGCGGCTCCCACCGCGGCGAAGTCCGTCTTGATGCGTTTGCCAAACGACGAGATCAAGCTGCGTTCAGTATCCGTTAGCCACGAGGCAAATGCCGGGCGCCGAAACAGCCCCACGCTATCGTTTCGGCGAACCGCCGAGCCCCTGAAAATCCGCCTTCCTGGCAAGGTCCAGATCCTCGGCAAATTCGTGCAGTTTCGGGAGAGCGCGATCAAGCAGATCGAGCTCGCGGCGTAAGGCGGGGCGGCGATTTTCCGGCAGGCTCTCGAGCAGGTTTTCGATCATTGCACGCACCCGCCGCGACACCTGGAAGTTGCCCGCGCCATAGAGGCGAATCTCGCTGACCGCGAGCTGCACGAAGTCGTCCCATTCCGGCATCGGAAAGATCAGGCGCAGCTCGCCGTTTGCGTCGAACAGGGTGTCGTTGTGGAGGTGCCGACGTCCGACGACACTGAGCAATCGATGGAGCTGATCGATCGCCATGACCGCAGTGGTGGGGTCGTTGATAGCCGGCGAAAGCGCCTTGATGCCGATGTCGACGATCACCCGGAACGCGAAGGTCGCGTCCTGTTCTATCGTGCGTTCCGGGCCAAATGCCACTTGAGCGCGGAGCTTACCATTATCGATCTGCGCGGCATTGCCGTAGAGACGGAACAGCGGCTCGCCAATAGCTACGAAGTCACCTACGCGCGGGACGAACGCGATGACGCCTTCAGCGCGGCGCGCGAGCGCGACGAGGGAGTCAACGTTGGCCGCGAGCACGACGGCGGATGTGCCGCGATGTTCGACGATGCGTGTCGCTGCGCCCAGGACGGTAGGCGTCCGCGGTGGCCGGGGAGCCTCCACTAAGTCCGGAAAGACGCTCTCGACGACCTTGACCCCTTGTTCTCCGATTCGCCAGAGGATGCTGATGGGCCGCAGCAGCCGCGCCGTGTAGTCGATCAGGAATAGGAAGGCCGCGATTGAGACGATGCCCAGCGCCCAGGAGATAGCGACCGCCGGGTGGGTGATCGAGCTATCGAGCCGCACGCCGGTGCCGGCGGCGAACAGCATGGTGAAGATAAACAGGCCGACGGTGAAGCGGATGACGTTGTTTCGCAGCAGCGTGGTCGCGATGATCCGCGGCGTGAGCTGCCCGCTCGCGACCTGGATCGCGACCAAAAGCGATCCGAAAGTGAAGACGATGAATGAAATCGAGAGCGTCTCGATGGTGTTCAGGGCTTCCGACGTCCCGCCCGGTGTCGCGCCAAACAAAGGCAACCATCCGAGCCGCTCGTGCAGCCGGAACACGAGGCGGATGGCGATATTCTCAAGCAGCAGTGCGATGAACGGAACGATCCAGAGCGCCGAGCGGAAATAGCTCTTGAGCCGATACCATCGATTCCAGCGCATGAGAGCCCTCCGAGGTCGGCTGGCCCGTCGACCCGACAGGGGTGCTAGCGCGAGTGGATCAGCCTTGTCCACGCCGCTAATTGGAGCAGCGAAATGACATTCGGATGTTGACGGCGAGACCGACGCTCTTGCGGGGTAGTCGCCGAAGGGCACGGCGCCGCGCCTCTGGGAAGAGACCGGCCGGCTACCGCGGACGCGACAACCGACCGGCGCGTTGACGGCCTAGTACGGCGGCGGCGCCACGTAGCCTCGCGGATAGGTCGGCGGGATTGCGAAGCGGAACTCGCGGCGGCACCGACAACGGCACCCGCCGCAACGCCGCCCCAGTTCGGTCCGCTGTCGAGTTGCCGTTGCAGCAGCCGCCGACGACGGCCACGTTCCGGTTCGCGTTCGCGTTGCGGCTGTTCGACACGTCCCGGTGAAAAGTTTGTTGCTGTTGAAGTTGCCGCGGTTACCGCCACCGGCCGCCCGCTGACCACCGCCGCCCCCACCCCGCTGACCGCCGCCGCGCCCGCGATTCTGCTACGAGGATCACGACGAGGATCACGTCGGACGCTTCATGTGGAGCAGCCGCCCCGACGGCCTGCGAAACGCTGGAAGAGGCGAACGGGGCTCCCGGCAGCGCCATGGCGCTGCCGGTGAACCACAAGGCGGTCGCGAACGTCGAGACGGCCGCGAGCGTCAGTCCGATCTGCGGCTCATCTCACCGCTCCAGATACTTGGCTTGGAGCGCCTTGAAGTCCGCGGTCGCCTGCGCGCAGTTCTTGTGGTCGAAGTCATGCCCGATCCCGTAGCCGAATGCGCCGCTGTAGATGAACGCGACCTTCAGTCCGAAATGCAGGCTCACTTGCGTTGCTCGGCGGAGTGGGCGCGGATGCGGGCCGAAAGACTCGCCAAGCAGAGCTGCGATCTAGCGCCAAGGTAACAGACGCCGCAGCACGGAGCGCTGACGCGCCCTGCATCGCCCGTCCGCAGGAGTAACTGAGGAAGACGCGCGCTTAAATGCTGTGCTTCGCATGGAAGATCCTGCTACGGTGGCGTCCCTCACGCCACGCAAGGCGCTCGGCGGCGCCCGATAGGACACGCTGGTTACGAACGGAGGCGGGCGATGGGTGTCATTCCATTCGCGCCGGGGAGATCGGCCGATGAAGTCGCTAGCGGAATTCACCAAGACCACGCTCGTCGGCGGCTTGCTGATCATTCTGCCGATCTACGTCGCCGTGCTGCTGCTGTTGAAGGCCGTCAAGGGACTGCTCGGGCTGCTTGACCCGGTGGCATCCCGGATCCCGGCCGAGCAATTCCGCGGCATCGCCGCCATTCTGCTGCTCGTGGTAATCTGCTTCGTCGTGGGCGTAATCGTGCGTACCGGCCCCGGCCTCAGGGCGAAGAATGCGGTCGAGCAGGCGGTGTTCGAAAAAATGCCCGGCTACACCTTTCTCCGTGGCCTCACCAAGCGGCTGACGGGCAGCAGCGAGGAACAGACGCTGCAGCCGGCGCTGGTGGAGATCGAGGAGGCCCTCGTGCCTGCGCTGATCGTCGAGGAGTTGGAGGACGGCTCATACACCGTCCTCGTGCCGTCGGCGCCGACGCCGATGGCAGGGAGTATCTACATACTGCCGCCCGAACGCGTGCATCCGGTCGCCATCTCGTTCACCAAGGCCATCGGCGTGTTCTCGAAATGGGGCACCGGCGCAGGCGAGTTCGTGCGCGCTATGAAGACCGTCCCGGTCGTGCAGCCGGCCGCCCAACCGCGCCCGCAGCCCTCAGGCTCTGTTCACTATGCTGCATCGCGCGACGGACCGCCTTCGTCGTTGTAGCGCTGCGGCGAAGAAGCTAGCCCATAGCGCGTCCGTGGATCTTCTCACAAAAGGGTGCCGCCAGCCCATCGCGGTCACGGCACCAGCCGGACGACGCCCAACGGGAGCCTCCGCAGCCTAAGCATGTTGCTCATGAGCAGGCTCGAACGCTGACAGAGCCCCATTAGGCTGAAATTGCTTCAGCGCCTCAGTGGATGATATGCTCGGTCGACAATCAGATTTGCAGGATTGGGGGGATTGTCTGAAAGCTGAGGGGGGTTCGACATGGAGAGCGAGAAGAAATCTCAAAAATCTGGTGGCGAAGTGCGGGAGCTGGCGAGGGAAACGGCGCAAGTTGAGCAGTACTGGGTCTCGGCGGGTCAATCCAAGCCGCACAAACCGCCAAAAAATTATAACTACGTTGAGGAACTCACCCATCTCCAAATCGAACTTATTAAGATGCAGGAGTGGATAAAACAAAACCGCAAGAAGATGTGCGTCATCTTCGAAGGACGGGACGCGGCGGGCAAGGGAGGCGTTATCAAGCGCATCATTGATCCACTGAATCCGCGTGTTTGTCGTGTTGTCGCCCTCGCCACGCCGACTGAAAGAGAGCGCGGACAATGGTATTTTCAACGTTATGTCGCCGAATTGCCTTCCGCCGGGGAGATCGTCCTTTTCGATCGCAGCTGGTACAATCGCGCGGGTGTCGAGCATGTTATGGGTTTCTGCACCGAGGATGAGCACCGTGAATTTATGCGCTCGTGTCCACTTTTCGAGGAGATGCTGATCCGCTCTGGCATTATCCTCGTAAAGTACTGGTTCTCGGTAAACGATGAGGAGCAGGAAACACGGTTCCAGGGCCGTATGCGCAACCCGATCAAGCGATGGAAGCTAAGTGGGATGGACATCGCATCACGTCGCCACTGGGTCGACTATTCGCAGGCCAAGGACGAAATGTTTGCCCAAACCGATACCAAGACAAGCCCATGGCATGTGGTGAACGCGGATAACAAAAAGCGAGCCCGGCTCAACTGCATTGCCCATCTGCTCTCACAAGTTCCCTATAACGACCTGAGCCCCGTGGGGGTCGAGCTACCTCCACGCCAGTCAGATACCGGCTACAAGCGTCCGAAGATGGCGAGTCAGCGTTTCGTGCCCGACACTTACTGATCCGCCTTAGGCGCTGATCGCGCTCGGGCTCTGGCGAGGTTTGCCGGCGATGTTGGGCGATTGTCCGCCATTCCCGCCTGGAACTGCTGCAATCATCAGTGAGTGGGCAAACCGCTTGGATGGGGCTGACGTTGCGCTGCTACCTTTCTCCCTATTTGATCGGGGGCGGCTTTTTTTGTTCGGCGCCGTTCTTGCCGCTGGATCAGGCACCTGATCGTGGACGGTCGCCGTGCTATGGGCGGTCGCCGCATTCGCGGCGGCCAGCATTGTCGCGGTGTCGCTGATTAACCCGCGCGCGATTGATCACCGCGTCGCGCGCGGAGCGGATGACGGGCACGAGCAAGAACCTGGGCGGTCAGCGGCTTTCGCACCATCCTGACCTGCCGTCCGCTGCTGCTGTTCACTGCCAGCATCACACGGTTCCATTTCGCCAATGCCGCCATGCTGCCGCTCGCGGGCGAGCGGCTTGCGCGCGGCGCGAGCGGGGGAGCCGGCACGCTCTGGATGGCCGCCTGCATCGTGGTGGCCCAGTTCGTCATGATCGCGGCCTCAGTGCTGGTCGGGCGCAAAGCCGATAGCTGGGGCCGCAAGCCGCTGTTCCTGCTCGGCTTCGCCGCGCTTCCCGTGCGCGGGCTGTTGTTCGCGGTAATTGGCGCGCCAGCCGGCTTGGTCTCGATCCAGGTGCTCGACGGCATGGGGGCCGGCATTTTCGGCGCGCTGTTCCCGATCGTGGTCGCCGACCTTACACGCGGCACGGGGCGCTACAACCTGGCGCTCGGCGCCGCGTCCGCCTGCTGAGGGCTCGGCGCCGCGTCCGCCTGCTGAGGGCTCGGCGCCGCGCTCAGCAACGGCGTCGCCGGCACGATCGTCGATTGGCTCGGCTTCACGGCGGCCTTTCTGGTGCTGACGGGTTTCGCCCTCGCGGCCCCGGCCTTGTTCGCGCTCGCCGTGCCGGAGACAAGGCCGGCCGAATGATTCCGCTCGACCACCGGGTCGCCGCGACCGCCATCGCCCCGCGACCTATCTCGTGGTTGCGATCGGCAAGGCGCCGGCGCTTCGATTAGACCGCGCCGGCGCGGCGTTGCTCGGGACGGCGCTGATGGTCGCCTCGGGCGTGCTCAGCCTGGAGCAGGCGCAGCGGGCGATCGACCTCGACACGATTACGCTCCTGCTCGGCATGATGATCCTGGTGGCCAATCTGCGGCTATCGGGATTCTTCCGCGTTGTGACCGCCTGGTCGGTGCAGCGCGCGCGGCATCCGCTGCTGCTGCTCGCCGGCGTGGTGCTGGTGTCCGGCCTGCTCTCCGCCTTCCTGGTCAACGACACGATCTGCCTCGTGCTGACGTCCCTCGTGCTTGCGATAGTGCTGCGGCTGCGGCGCAATCCAGGGCCTTATTTGTTGGCGATCGCGATGGCCTCAAATGCCGGTAGCACGGCGACCATCACCGGCAATCCGCAGAACATGATCATCGGCACGGTGTCGGGCATCGGCTACGGCCGGTTCGTGGCCGAACTGGCGCCGATCGGCGCAATCGGGCTGGCGCTGACGGCACTGCTGATCACGCTCTTGTGGCCGCACGAGTTCTGGACCCGCGAGCGGCTGTTCGCGGAATCCCCGCCCGGCCACCCGCACCGCTTCATGATGGTGAAGACGCTGCTGGTCGCCGCCGCGCGGCCGCCGGCGATCGCGAAAACCGGGGCACCCCCCTCGAAGATTGCGGCTGGCAGGCATCGAGGGGGGGTCAATCAGTTGCCTTGCCAGCTCGCCGGCGACTGCGCCGCGGGGCGAGATAGCGATCGACAACATTCGGCTTTCTGCCTAAATGCCGGATTATCGGCGCCTGATCGGTGGCCGCGATGTCGGCGACAGTAGGGATGCGAGCTATGCGCGGAGCGCGAATTACCGGAGAAAGGCCGAGTGTCCGGCGGAAGTATCTGTCCCCCGATGAAGCGCGGCGGGTGATCGACGCCGCCGGCAAGGTGGGCCGGCAGAGCGAGCGGGACAAGCTGCTGCTGGCGCTGATGTATCGCCACGGCCTCCGCGTGTCCGAAGCCGTGGACCTGCGCTGGACCGACTTCGACCTTGATGCGCCGCGGCATCGTCCGTTCCGGGTGCGCCGAATCAAAGGCAGCAAGGACACCGTGCACACCCTGGAGCCGGATATGGCCCGAGCGATGAAGGGGCTCAAGCAGCACGCGGACGGCCCGTACGTGTTTCGCAGCGAGCGCGGCGGCCCTCTGTCCGTTGATGCGGTGCAGGTCATCGTGAAGCGCGCCGGTGAGGTGGCCGGGCTCGGCTTTCGTGTGCATCCACATCACCTCCGCCACGCCTGCGGTTTCTATCTGGCCGAGGAAGGCACCGACACGAGGCTGATTCAGGACTACCTCGGTCACCGCGACATGAAGAGCACCGTGATCTACACCGAAACTAGTCAGCGGCGCCTGGCGGCCGTGCGGGTGCGATAAGCGGCGCTCCCGCCTACCCCCTTTCGCTTCCCCTTCTCCCCTTCCCGGTCCGGTTCGCGGCCGTTTCCCACGCAACAACCACCTGACGACCTACACACGAACAGGATCCCGGGGCGATCTCGCCCCGGAAAAATTTTGCTCCGGTCCGCCAGCTCGGCCGCCTGAGACCAAGTTCGTCGCGGCGCGAGAACGACCGAGAGTATCCACCCCCTACTATATTCGTCACGCCTGGCACGCCTGTGGCACGAGTGCCTTGAGCACCACGCGTGACGCGCGAGCCCTACCGGAACGCCGCTCCAACCGAAGCGGTGCTCGCCGAGATGCGTCAGGCCGATCCGCCCGGTGCGCTATGTGGTCGGCACGCCGAAGGGGCGACTGACCCGTCTGGGCAGGAATTGCTTGCCAAACCCTGGCACGAAGCGCGGCCTGGGGTGCAGGTGAAGCTGTCGCCGCAGGATGGCGAACTCTATGTGTTCGCCGAAAGCCAGGATCGCGTTGCCAAGGAGCGCGCGATGCGCCGCCGCCAACTGAAGTGGCTATGGAAGCGGCTGCGGCAGATCGCGGCCATGAAGCTCACACGCGAGGAGCTGCTGATGAAGCTCGGCTCCGGGCGCAGCCAGGCGCCTACAGCGTGGCGGCTGCTCGCGGTTACCGTCGACAAGGAGAACGCTACTTTCAGTTATCGTCTCGATCGTGACAAGCTGCGGCAGGCACGCCGACGCGAGGGCCGATACCTCCTACGTACCAATCTCACCGAAGATGATCCGGGGCGGCTATGGAGCTACTATCTGCAACTGGTTACGGTGGAGCAGGCTTCGCGAGCCCGCCGGGCGGATGGCTCGCGGCGTTGAACAGAGAAGAGAAGACCTGGCTCATGGTGTTCGCCTCACTCACGCTCCAGGCCGTCAGGTTGGCGAGCAGGTTGATCTGAGTAGCGTTCAGGTTGGTGTCCAGCGTGCTGTAGTTCGGAAAGCGGTTGTTTGTCCGCTCGGCTTCGATGATGGCCCAGACCGGCTGGTTGTTGGCGAACAGCGCCTGCCATTCGGCGACGAAGTTGAGATAGACCCAGACCACCGTGACCTCACGCGCCGATGTCACGCCGAACCAGGCATTCGGCACGACAGCGAGAGCCTGCGAGAAGACGGCGGGGCGCGCGTTGCTGCCGCCGTTCGCTGCCCACAGGCCCTGCAGCAGTGTGGGGAATTTCGCAGGCGGGAAGACCTGGTTGTGGGCATAGATCGGGGAGGTATCGGGTGACCCCTGGCCGTAGCGGACATAGCCCTTGCCGGCGCCCGCCAAGCCCGTCTGGTACGGCTGATAGCCGAACAGCGGCGGTAGGCTGTCGTCGATGATGAGGTTGGTGTCGGAGATAAATCCGCCCTGCCCGTCCGCCACGCCGTACGGACCCGGCTGCATCGGCACACTCGCGTTGACGAAGGCGATGACGTTGTCGATGTCCGAATAGGCAAGGAGTGCGGCGACCCCCGTGTTCTCCAGGTTCCCGCCATCGGCGAAGCGGTCGGGCAGCGGCGGCATGGCGGGCTGCGGATTGCGCACCGGCCAGGTCTGGTAGCGCGGGATGATCTGCTGCAGGTCGCGCAACGCGGATTGCAGTTGCAGCAGCAGCGGCTGGGCAGGCAGCGGTTGCGCACCGGCGCGCAGCAGGTCCGCCGCCGGGCCACGCGCCTCGACCGGCAGCTTCGTCCTGATCCAATGCCGCAGCCTGGCGGCATCACGGGCGGCGACGGCGGCGAGATCGGCGGGGTTCTGACGCCACTGCGCGAACAGGTTCTGCAGCACCTCGGCGAAGAAGGCGCTGCTCGTTCCCACCGCGTCCGTCAGCGACCATTGCCGCATCTGCGCGACCGTGGCGGTGCCGCCGCTCGCGTCGAGGAAGGCCGAGGAGGACCCGAACGTAGTGACCCCCCCGCCGCCCGGCCTGCTGCCGTTCGCGTCCTGGCCGGAGGGTGTGCCGAGGATGCCGGTGATGAACGGCGTACTCTGCACCGGTGCCAGCAGTTGCAGCTTCGTGCCCGCCTCCTGGAGGAACATGGCGCTGTTGCAGATGAGGAAGGCGCGGCGCGTCCGGGCGGGATCGCTGGCGTCCGCGTAGAGATCGATCGGTGTGTCGGCGAGCGTTGGGTTCAGGTTGGGGCCCGTGACCTGCCCTGCCACGGTCGCCGCGTCGAAGGAGAACGTACCGGTGGGCAGGAGCTGGGCGCTCGGCGCATACAAGCCGGTACTCGGCAAGGATGTTCAGCCCGATGAGGGTCTGCCACAGCATGTCCGGCGGGACGTGCACGACCGAGTACAACAGCAGCGCCTGCACGGCCAGAGACTGCGGCGCGAAGAGCGGCGAACTGATTGGCACGCCGGCGTTGCCGGCCGGCAGATGCGCCAGCAGTTCCGGCGTGAGCACGCTCTGGTCTGCGATCCACGGCCCGAGATAGGCGGTGTCGCTGGACGATCCGGGCGGCAGATAGACGAATGGCACACCGAGCCACGACCCGCCGGAGACGGTGGACAGCGCCTTGACCTGCGCCAGCAACGACTGGCCGTTCGCGGTAAGCTGGTTCAGGGCGCGCAACTGCCCCATACCCGCCACCAGCGCCCGCGAGCCGCCGCCGGAGAGGCTGACACCGACATTGCCGGGCGTCCCGGGCGGCGTTGCGTAGAACTGCGCGACCGAGAGGGGCGCCATACTCGGCGTGATGCCTACCGAGAAGATGCCAGCCACCATGTCCCGTCCCCCTTGAAGCGACTGTGCAGATGTAGCCCGGGAATAACGCGACGGTAGCAACCTGCGCCGCCGGTTGACCGACCTTGGATTCCACTTCCGGACGCGCCTTTCGCCCGCCAAGGAACTGAAGGACTCCATCTGAATGAGCTGACCCAGGTGCGCAGTCCTGTGACCGGCTGAGCAGGTGGCGCACGCGATCCCATCATCGTAGTAGCCGACGATGATGGGCTCAAAAGACGGATGGCCAAGCTCTACTTATGGCCGGCGCGTTTTCCCGCGGAAGTGGTTCTGGAATACGAGCGGACTATGGGGCCGTATGCCGTTGCTGGCCAGCTCGAACAGGCTCCGGCGCCACGCGGCGGCGGGATTATCAAGCGGGAGTGGTGGCAAGAGTGGCCCGGCAAGGAAAGCCCGCCGGTCGAGTTTGTGGTTGCCGCGCTGGATACGGCAGTGAAGGAAAAGGAAAGTTCCGGTTATTTTTTCACGCAGGCCGGTAAGAAGAACCCCGCCATATAGTTCGCGGCTGACTTGCAACCCGAGACCGGGCTCGGAAAACCCGGCAATTTCAAGGAAGCGATAGAAGTGGAACCGACGGAAGGTGGTGCCTCCTGTTTGGCGCTTGCCTACATGAAGGCACGAGAACTCGCCACGCCTGTTCATTCTGGCTATCTCGAGGTCTACGACGACCGGCGCTTTATTCCCTTCGATCAGAGACTTTAAGGGTTGTCGGGAATGACGCCGACCATCCAACTGACCGACCCGCCCGACCCCGCCGTGAAGGAGGCTGCCGGGAAGGCGCTCTATGCCTACAACGTCGCCCAGACCGGAGTTGATGATCGCCGACCGATTGGCTGCGTGGCGACCGACCCCGATAGCGGAGAGGTCATAGGCGGCTTGTGGGGCCGCACCGAAATGGGCGTGCTTTTTCTCGATATGTTTTTCCTGCCGGAGCACGTGCGCGGCAGCGGAATCGGCGGTCGCTTGCTTAAGGAGGTCGAGACCGAAGCTCGTCGTCGCGGTTGCCGCCGCGCAGTGGTGGAGACCAGCAGCTTTCAGGCACCGCGTTTCTATTTGGATCACGGTTACCGCGAATTCGCGCGCATTCCCTTTGCCGTCGCTGATCACGCACGCATTTTCTTGGACAAGGAATTCGCCTGACTGTCAAATCACTTGGAACGATCTTCAGGTGGTCACCTACTTAAGCCGTCGGATCAACGTCGCTGCACCTCTCCATCAATCGGCTCCGGCGGACTTGCGTTGGCGGTCGTCCATACACGTCGGAAAATACCGCGTTGAACCGGCGCAAGCTGGCAAACCCTGCGGCGAAAGCAACCTCCGACATTCCGAGGTCCGTCGTATCGAGTAACCGCTTGGCACGCTGAACGCGCGCAGTTTTAGCAACCTGGCTGGGGTTGGCTTCCAGGTGCTTTCTGAACAGCCGCACTAGGTGCCGCTCGCCAATGCCGAGCCGCGCGGCGAGCGCGCCAACCGATCCCTCTTTGCCATCCAATGCCCCGTTGACGATCAGACGCAATCCACGCGCCACCGTGGCGCGGGATCCGTTCCACGCGGGCGAAAATCGCGCGGTTTCGGGACGGCACCTGAGGCACGGCCGGAAGCCAGCGGCCTCTGCCGCCGCGGCAGAAGGAAAGAAACTGACATTCTGCGATCGCGCGGGCCGAACAGGGCAGACGGGCCTGCAATAAATCCCGGTCGTCCGCACCCCCGTGTAGAACCGCCCGTCGTAGGCGGGGTCGCGTGCCAGGCGCGCCCTGTCGCATTCCGCCGCGTTCAACATAGCGATGACTCCTCGTGTTCGTTTCGCCGGGAACGGAGTCCGATTCCGGCGAGCATTTATCAATTCCCCTGCGTTAAGCCTGCGACGTCAACACAGAATACTGCCCCGTGGTCGCACTGTTGATGCTCGTGACAATGAAATTGTTGGCAGCGGCGCCAGGCGGAACTCGGCAAGAGGATGCGTGTGATGGAAAACGAGAGTTTGTTCGCCCCAGCCCTTGAGCATGCGCTGCAGCACGCGCTTCGTCACTTGGAGGGCCTTGATACCCGGCCAGTGAACGCGACGGCCGATCTCGCGCAGCTTCGGGCGCGCTTCGACCGGCCCCTTCCGGACGGAGGGACCTCTCCCGCGCAGGTTATCGAGGAGCTGGTTCGCTATGCCGAAGGTGGCATTCTCAGGAGTGCGGGCGGTCGCTTCTTCGGGTGGGTCATCGGCGGGTCGCTTCCTGCCGCACTGGCCGCCGACTGGCTAACGTCGGCATGGGATCAGAACGCGGCAATCCACGCCTGCGGTCCCGCTACGGCGGTGATCGAAGAGGTCACCGGCGCGTGGTTGAAAGACCTCTTTGGCTTGCCGGGCTCAGCGAGCTTCGCATTCGTCACCGGCACACAGATGGCGCACCTGACCTGCCTTGCGTCGGCGCGGCATCGACTTCTTAAGCGCGTCGGATGGGATGTGGAGGAACTCGGCATGATCGGCGCGCCCCAAGTCCGGTTGATAACGAGCAGCGAGCGGCACGGCTCCGTTGAGCGGGCTGTCAGGCTCCTTGGATTCGGCAAGCATGCCGTCACCGCCTTGCCTTGCAACCAGCAAGGGCAGCTCGAACCGGACTCGTTGGCGCATGCTCTCGAAGTGAAGGAATCGCAGCCGACGATCGTGCTGCTCCAGGCCGGCGACCTGAATATCGGCGCGTTCGATCCATTTGCTGAGCTGATTCCGATCGCCCACAGAAGCGGAGCCTGGGTTCACGTCGATGGCGCATTCGGATTGTGGGCGGCGGCAAGTCCTAACTATTGCCAGCTTCTGCGCGGCATCGAAATGGCGGATTCATGGACCAATGACGGGCATAAATGGCTGAATACGCCTTTCGACTGCGGCTACGCGTTTGTTGCTGATGCCGAGGCTCATCGCGGAGCATTCTCACACCGCACCAGCTACACGATGCTCGTGGGTGATGCTCGCGATCAGATCGAATGGAACCCCGAATGGTCCCGGCGCGGGCGTGGTGTCGCAACCTACGCTGCGCTGCGCCAGCTTGGGCGGTCGGGTCTGGCCGAATTGATCGACCGCACATGCCGCCATGCCCATGTTCTCGTCATGCGGATCGGTGATCTTCCGGGCGCGGAAGTCGTCTGGGAGCCGGTCATCAATCAGGGATTGGTGCGCTTCCTCGATCCGAAACCTGCTGCCAAAAACGAGGATCATGACCGTCGGACCGACGAAGTTATAAGGCGGATCGTCGCCGGCGGTGAGGCGTTCTTCGGCGGCACAACGTAGCGGGGCAAACGCTGCATGCGCGTTTCCGTCTGTAATTGGCGCACGAACGAGGCGGACGTCGAGCGCGCCGTCGCTGCGTGCCGCGCTGCTCTCGCCCGCTAGCAGTGTAGTCTGTGCGTGGCTGCGACGAAGTCCCCCTGCTCGTGAGCACGATTGTTCCGCATCGCGTCTTCTTCGGCTGGAAGGTGGTGGCGGTAGCCTTTCTGGTGGCCACCTTCGCCTGGGGCACAGGGTTCTATGGTCCGGCGGTGTATTTAAGCGCGCTGCATGGAAGCCGTGGCTGGTCCATCCGGCTGATTTCCACGGCAGTAACGTTGCATTTTCTGTGGAGCGCGTTCCTGGTTGTGCATCTGGCAAGCGCGCACCAACGCTTTGGCGTCGTCCACGTCACGTGTGCCGGCATAGCGCTTTTGCCGGCGGGGATCCTTTGCTGGTCGCTGGCCACGGTGCCTTGGATGTTCACCGGTTACAGCAGCCGCAGGGGATGACCCATCCGCCAGGCCGTCGGTTGGCTGATCCCAATTGCGGCCACTTATTCGCTATGCAAATCCGGCAAGCGGGTCCAACCGAAAGTAGCGCAGGTGAGTGACCGTTTCTATTCTTCCTGCAGATTCTATGCTTCCTGGAGAGCGTTCGGGCACAGGTAGCGTTGGGCCAGTGCGGAGAACAGGATGTCCTGAGACTCCCTCCGCCGACCAGAGCGGCCCCCTGGCTGCCGGGGATGCGGCCACGTTGCACCGCGATCGCGGTGATCGCGGCAACCAGCAAGATTTGCATGCCGAGACGGGGTCACGACTTAGAACGGAGCCCAGACTCATCCTGAGCTATGCTCGGCGCCGCTCGCTATGGACATATCCACCCCCCACCAAGCGGCCGGGGAAAACAGCCGACAGCGCGCGGCAGGAAATGGCGCGGCAGCCAGAGCACGGTGTCAGGGACCAGGATAATCACCGAGATCACAATCACGAACACCACGTAGATCGGTGCCGACCGGCGGAGCGCGCGGGAGAACGGCACGCCGGCGAGGGTCGATGACAACAACAGGATAATGCCGCAAGGCGGCGTGATTAGCCCGAAAGCGAGCGTCACGATCACCACCACGCCCATATGCACAGCGTTGATGTGCCCGAGCTTCTCCAGCGACAGGATCACCGGCATCAGGATGATGATCGCGGGCAGCCCGTCGAGGAAATCGCCGACGATCAGGAACAATATGGCGACGAAGAACAGGATGGCACGCGCATCGGTGGTGCCGAGCGCGGCCACCCAGCCCATGATGATATCGGCCCCACCGAGATAGGCGAGCATCCAGCCGAACGCCGAGGCACCGGCCACCGCCGTCAATGGGATCGCGTAGAGGATGGCCGCCATGGCGATGTCTTTCGGCAGCCGGCGGAAATGCCCGCGATTGAGCACCGGCAGCAGCACCAGCAGCGCGTAGACAACGGCGGCCATGCCGGCCTCGGCCGGGGTGATCACGCCGCCCAGGATGCTACCGATGACAATCACCGGGATCATCAGCGGCAGCACCGCGCCGCGCAGCGCCGTGCCGAACTCGAAGAACGTGGCGCGCCGCTTCTGCACGCCAGGCGCGCCGAAGAAGTAGCTGTAGATCATCAGCCCGATGCAGACCATCAGCCCGGGCGTGGCGCCGCCGAGAAACAACCCGCCAACTGACGCATCACCCACCGCGCCGTAGACGATCGCCATGATCGACGGCGGCACCATTGAAGCGATGGACGCACCCGCGGCGATCAGCGCAGCGGAAAAGGCGGGCGCGTAGCCTTCGTCGCGCATCGCCGGCATCAGCACGGTACCGATCGCAACCGTATCCGCGGTCGAAGAACCCGAGATGCCACCGAAGATCATACAGGAGACGGCGACGACGTGCGCAAGCCCGCTGCGCAGATGTCCGACCATCGCCTGCGTCAGCGCGATCAGTCGCTGGGTGATCCGTGCCGAGGTCATCAACTCACCCACCAATAGGAAGAATGGGATGGCCAGCAGAGCCAGCTCGTTGATGCCGTTGAAAAGCTGGCCCATCAGAGAGCCGATCGTAAGCTGAGTGAACAGCGCTGCAGCAACCACCACGGCGGCGATCAGCGCGAAGGCGACCGGCAGCCCTGCATAGCCCAGCAACAGGAACAGCCCGCACATCACGACGATGCCGGTTTGCTGGTTGGTCATCGCTCGACGGTCTCGAGGATCAGCTCGGTGCCCTCTAACCCCGCAGGCAGCTCGGTCGGATCGGCAAAGCCGCGACGTAGCCCGTTGATAATCTTCTCGATGGAGAATAAGGCGATCAGAGCGCCGGCGGTCGGAATCGCCGCATACAGCACGGCGATCGGCGTCAGCGACGGCATGAGAAAACTGCCGAAGCCGTTTAGATAGTTCAGATAGCCAAACCAGACCATGCAGCCGGCGACGCCGAGCATGACGAGCTGCTGGAACACCTCGATGCCGGTGCGAACCGGGCCGGCGAACATCTCCGCGCTGGCGGCTAGGCGGAAATGGTCGTTGCGGCGTACTCCGACCGCGCCGCCCATGAACACGCCCCAAGCAAAGAAGCCGAGCGAGAACTCCTGCGCCTCCAGCCAGGGACGGCGCAGGATGCGGAACACCACGTCACCCAGCTCGCTGATCAGAAAACCCACCAGCAGCAGGCCGCAGAGCGCGATTAGGGCAAACTCTAGCGGATCGAGCCAGCGCCACTTGAGCTGCGGACGCTTGCGCGACAGCACTGCTTCGAAACGGCCCATACTTGTGTCAGGTCGCCAGTTTGCGCGTCAGCGCCAACAGTTGCACGGCGTAGGGGCCGAGCGCCTGCGCCTGCTCGTCCTGGATCGGCTTCGCGACTTCGATGAAGCTCTGACGATTGACGCCGGCGAAGATCTCGACCCCCATCTTGCGGAGTGCCTCTACCGCCGCGTGATCGTACTCGAGCGATTTCGGCACGGTGAGGCCGCGCGCATACAAAAACGCGGCCGTCACCCAGCCCCGCTGCTCCGGCGTCAGGCTTTTCCAGGTCTTGTCGGCAATCCAGAGGTGATTGTTGTTGGCCTCGTGATCGGACGCCGACAGCACGGGCGCCACTTCGTAGTGCTTCTGCGCGCGATAGATGTCAGCGCCGTTCTCGGCGATGTCCACCAGGCCGGTTTCCAACGAGGTGTACACCTGGCCGATCGGCATATGCACCGGGACCGCGCCATAGGCGCTGAAGAACCGGTCCTCGGTCTTGGTCGCCTGCACGCGCACCTTGCGACCCTTCACGTCGGCGATGCTCTTGATCTCCTTCTTCGAGTAAAATTTGCGGAAGCCGAGCGTCAGCAGGCCGAGCGAGGTCGCGCCGGTCGTGTTCTTGACAATCATCTCCTGGAACAGCGCGTTCATGCCGGGATCGAGCATCGATTTGGCCAGGTGGTTCTCGTCGATGAAGATGAAATGCAGTGAGAACACGCCTGCCTGCGGCACCACGGTTGCCGTGTTGGCGGTCGAGTTGATGACGAAATCAATGTCGCCGGTGCGCACCTTTTGCGCCATTTCCGGCTCCTGGCCGAGCTGCGCGCCGGGGAACTCGTGGATGGAGAATTTTCCCCCACTCAGTTCCTGCAGCTTCGCCTTGAACTGGTCAGGAGAAAGCCGTAGCCGGTATCATGCGGCTCATCGTGGCCGAAGGTGAACACGCGAATACCTTGCGCAATGGAGGGCGCCGCGACCATGGTCACCGCGGACGCTTGCACGAATGCGCGGCGGGGCAGTTTCGACATTGTTTCCTCCCTGCTGGTTACCGCCATGAGAGGGCGGCCCGTGCCGACCTGTCAATCATCGCTGGGGGTCTGGTCGACCAGCTCCGCCGCAACGGCCCGCCGCCCCCCTGTCCGCCGAGCAGCAGGTCAAGGTGGCGAAGTGGCTGGAGCAGGGTCCAACCTCAAGCGGGACAGGGTGCTGGCGCTGTGTCGACTTGCAACGGCGGATCATGGAGGAGTTTCTGGCGGTTGGGCATGATTCCGCGAGAACTGTATCACACCGATTATCCGAGTGAACCCGGGTCGGCGCCCAGTTTCAGCGCCCGCCTGATACACTAAGTCGTGGTTGTCGCAGATGCGGGGAGCATCTCACGATGCAGGTGCCGCATAAGTGTGCGCGCAAAAATGAAGCTGTCTGCATCGCGGCATCGGCAACCCGATTTAGCTCGGCCCACACGCAACCGGTTCAAAGAGCGGTTCGGCCATCGTCGTTGTCCAGCCGTGACGGCTCCGACCTCCAGGAACGGCATTGGGTCGATGCCGCGGTAGAGGAAGTGGGCGAACAGCGCCGGTAAGAGTGCACTCCGGTCCCGCAGCAGGAGTGCATCGACCAACCGCGCGGCCACTTTGCCGAAGGTCAGGGAGTCCGGGCGCATCGTCAGCATCACGTGCGCCATGGCATAACCAATGAGATCGCGACTCTCTTTAATCGCGGAGATAAACTCCACATGAAACATGCGCTGCACCCGACCCATCTGGAGGTGGAGTTGGTCAAAGGATTTCTCCACATCCTCACGCGTCCAGCCACGTACATCGAGCTCAGGTGGAATTATGCCGTCCGAGACAAGGCGATCCTGAAACAACTCGACGAGCACATCAAAAATAGCGCCGGTAAGCGGTTCGGCGATCGCGTGCTGGTTCCGCCCCCGGTTTTCGGGATCAATCCACTCGCCACCTGGCGCGAGAGTAATTCCCGCTACGTCCGCCATCGTCGCTTCGTTCGAGGCAAGCCGGAGCTGGGTATGCACCGACGTTTCCCCTATGCGGTTCATGACATTGAGCAGATAAAGGTTGCCGTTTGTCTGATGGAGTAATCGTGAGATAACAGAGTCAAAATGCAACACCGCGATGAGCCCTACGAGGTCCGAGAACGATTCGTGAAAGGCAAGGAACGGCACGCTAATCAGCTCTGGTGGAGGCACGCCCATGAGGGAAAAGAGTGTTGTGTGCCCGGTCTCATGGGCGATGACGTCGAAATTGAGCGCAAACGGATGGAGCTCACCCTTTTCGTCCGGCCACAAGCCTGTTTCTAGAAACCCGGGACCGCTCTGGGCGTTCTGCCAGTTAACGACCGGGATTAGCTCAATGTGAGGAAATGCAACCGAGTGCCACCATACGATGCGGCGCTCGAGGTACTGGTGCCATACGTCGAGCGTGTGGCGCACAGTCCCGTATAGATGGGCCGCAAGGAACTGCGGCGTCCCGAGTGGGATTCGATGGAAATGTCCGCCGGCGTCGGGTAGAGCGGGCGCGTAAGTCGCTCCGGGATAGGGTGGGACATAGTCGGGTGGGTCGTAGGGCGCTTCCTTATGAATGGCGTCGGCTACATAGAGTGTCGGATCCGAAGGACCAGGGCCGATGCTCACGGCAGGCATCTCGACTGTAATGACTTCTGGCGGGATGTCTTCGAAATACGCCGGGAACAGTAGGAATCGCGTGCCCTCGGGCGTCCTCGGCCAGCGGTCCGCCACCTCAGAGTCCCTCGACCCTGCTGAAGATGTATTCGCGCCAGACGGCAGCCGTGAATTCGGTCTCGTTAGAAAATCCGGTATAAGAGACACGGCCCACTTGGCGATCGGGAAGTTTCTGCCCAAGACGGTTCTCAGCATACCAGGCGAGAGCCACCTGCAACTCGAGCGGCGACGCCGGCCTCAGGCCGTTTGAGCAAATCCGAGCCTTCTTCTTCGCCCGTGCAAGCAGCGGCGCAAAACGGCCGGAGAGTCGAAGGTGATCGAGGGCCATTGCCTTCCACTCCGACAGGTTGCTAGCACCAAGCATTTCGAGTGCCGCTTCGTCTTCAAGGAGACGCGCGAGCCCGTTCGGGCTAATAGCGTTTGCTTCCATCCAGGCTTCGATGTCTTGCAAACGCCCCAGCCCTCGTTCACGTCGGAAGCGATCCATCTCCTTGCGGGTCGCACCTCCTGTAGGAGGATCCGCCATGCGTAGGGAATGGAGGCGCCCGAGTCCAGCACGCGTTGCGTCGCGCCACGCCTTCGGGTCGAGCCCGAGCTCTTCTAGAACGAGGCTCTCGTCCGGAGTGGGTCTCGCCGCTTCGCCTGCCACAAACCGTTCCCACACAAGTGCCCGGCTCAAGATGAAATCAGGCACGAAAGGCGGCGGATTAGAAGCCGCGAAATCCGCCATAACGTCGAGCATCTCAATCGCATCGCGCCGCTTTTGCGAAATACGGCCAGACGGCAGCCAGCAAGTGAGCCTGGCCGCATCCACCGCTCCGATTACCGATGGAGCGAGCTCGACCATCTTTTCGAAGCTGCGCTCGGGGAAATGGAGGCGCTTCATCGTTGAACAGAGCGTCCGACTCGCCTCGTGCTCAATCACGCCGGCATCGACGGCCGCAGCGAGCGTGGCACGCAGATCGACCATAGCATCGGACAGCGGAATCGCGCCTGACTCGACGGGACCATGGATGACAGCTACTTCGTCGTCGTCGGCGAAGGCGTCTTCAAAGCCTGGCCAGACACCGTCCCGATAGGCGGCATAGATTTTACCGATGCCCGCCGGGGGATCGTCCAGTTGCGCCGGTCGGCCACGGGTTCCTCCAGCAAGGGCGTGACGACGCGTAGAGCCGCTTCACTCTTCACCGGGGCCGGGCCGGGTGCCACGCTGGCCTCGAGCGCCTCGACGCCGCCGCTCATGAAGTCACTGCGCCACAGGCGAACCGTGTCTTCGCGCACGCCGAACGCCTCGGCGATGCGCGGGCTGGTCCAGCCGGCCAGTGTCAGCAGTACGGCGCGGGCCCGGTCTGCCTCGCCGCGATCACGCGAGCTGGCCAGAACCGTCAGGGCCGCTCGTTGTTCCTCGGTTGCCGAGAGTGGCGATTTTCCAGCCATGCCATGGACCTGCGAATCAGTGCCGGCAGCGAATCCGATCGCCAACCGTTGGTCAACCGACCGGATTCTGCTTAGCAGCCTGCTGAAAATCGCCTCATAAAGATGCCGCGCCTCTGTCTTGGCGTGCTTGAGCGAGGTGACGATGAGCCGCGGATTGGCCGCGCCGCTCTCTGCCGTCGCTCCAGGGAGCCATTCCGCCTTGGCGATTACGCGGCGGCTGCGGCGATCCATCCCGAGTATCGCTGCGCCCACTGAACCGTCGGCGGCGCGGCGCGCGCGGTGATGGAAGCGGAGTTCGGCGAGGCCGCACCGACCGCGCGGGCCGCGTAACCACGACGGCACCATCATCCCGGATGCCCTCGACACCATGTGGGGCACCGACCTGACCACCACGATCACGGGCGAGGGTCAGGTCGCCGTCGACCATTGCTCGGCCGAGTGCGTCGGTATCCATGCCGCCGCACGCGCCCGCCCGGTTCGAGGCGCTCGAACCAATCCGCCAGGGCGTGCCTGAGCATTTCGGTGGCTTCGCCAAAGATGTCGCCCGCGGCCTGGCCGTGCGGCACGATCACGGATCGCAATACCTGTCCGACACGTTCCAGAACGAGCTCGCGTTTCTGGGTATCGAAAGCTCCCCCGCCTTATATTAGTCCGCGCTCCGGAAGGCAACGGCTGCGCCGAACGCTTCATCCGCACTCTCCCTCCTCTGGGTGCGGACATTCGATACCATCGAGCGGTTGCGTCAGGCGCTGCTCGAGTTCCGCGAGACCTACAACACCACCTGGCTCATCGAGCGGCACGGGTTCATCGCGCCAACCGCTTTCCGCGCCCCGCAACTTGTCGCTGACGAAAGGCGGCTGGCGAGATGAACCCGTGCCGCTCGATGAGCCAGGTGGTGTTGTAGGTCTCGCGGAACTCGAGCAGCGCCTGGCGCAATTGCTCGATGGTTTCGAAGGAGCGCACCCATAAGAGGTTCTCCTTTAAGGTGCGGATGAAACGTTCGGCGCAGCCATTGCCTTCCGGAGCGCGGACGAAGGCCGGCGAGGTTTCGATGCCGAGAAAGGCGAGCTCGTGCTGGAAGGTGTCGGACAGATATTGCGACCCGTGATCATGCCGCACGGCAAGGCCGCGGGGGATGGCTTTGGCGAAGCCACCGAAAATGCTCCCGCACGCCCTGGCGGATCGGTTCGAGCGCCTCGAAGCGGGTGGCACGAGCGGCGGCATGAATCCCGACGCACTCGGCTGAACAATGATCGACGGCGATGAACACCGCGGCCTGCCCCTCGCCGGTGATCGTGGTGGTGAGATCAGTGCCCCACATGGTGTCGAGGGCATCCGGGATGATGGTGCCGTCGTGGCTGCGCGGCCCGCGAGGTGCGCCGACACGGGCGGGGGCGAGAAGGTGATGTTGGCGCATCAGGCGCAACACGCGCCGCCGCGAGGTGCGGATTCCGGCGACCCGCAGCCGGGCCCAGACCTTGCGATGGCCCTCCCCATGAAAAGGGCTGGCGGCGAGGACAGCACGGATCTGCTCCAGCAGCGCCGCATCGGGCAGAGGCCCGACGGTCCCCGGACGCTGCGGCGCCGGGGCCGGTTGCGGAACCCGGTGGCGATAGACGGTGGCACGCGGCACCCGCCAGATCCGGCACACCAGGGCGAGGCCGTACGGCTTGCCGCTCACGGGCGAGAGGGTGCGGCTCATGACCTCGGCCTCCGCCGGGCCAAAGGGCGGCTGGCCTCCAACGCGGCGATTTTCTCGTGCAGCAGCTCGCGTTCGATCATGACTTCGCCGAGCTTGGCCTTGAGGCGCTGGCTCTCCAGTTCCGCGCCGTCGCCGGGCCGGCTCGCCAGCGCGGCTTCTCCCGCCGCCAGAAAAGCGTCCCGCCAAGTCGTCAGCGTGGCGGCGGTCACGCCGAGCGAGCGGGACACCGTCTCGAGGTCTTCGCCCCGGAGCAGCCGCAGAACCGCCGCAGTCTTACGTTGCCGCGACATCCGCCCACCCCGGCCGACTTCGACAGCATCAGTCTCCTGCGCTCGCGCGGTAACGTTCAGCTGCTGCGTTCTACCCTGCCTCATCGATCATCCCTCCTGCGGATGCCGTCCGCTTACGGGATGTCTCACTCAACTGTGGAGCGGGGGAGCGCCGAGCTAAGGCTGATGATTGGGTTTTCCGGGCATGCGAGGCGTTGCCGGCAAAACCCGACGCGCCCGTGGCGCTATGATCGGTCCTGCGCCGCTGGCAATAGTATCGCAGATCCAGCCAGACCTTGTGGAAATTCTGCAAGGAATGCCTAGCTCAGGCACAAGAGGCCGACCAAAACAGGAAAGATCTGTTAAGGCGGATCAATCGTGCAACGGGGCAAATAGGCTAGGCTAGGGCGGGCGATCTCATGACCAACCGTGAGGCAAACAACCAGAAGTCCTATGTGTACTTAGGCTTGGCCGGCGAAACCGAAAGCGGCCGGTTGATGCAGTCCGGTCTCTACCGCCTGACCGACGGCAGCGACGAATGGGAGCCGCTGGAGCACGGCTTACCCGAAGCGCCGGCAGTGCGCGCGTTGGCGGTGCACCCGCACAAGCCGGAGATCGTCTACGCCGGAACGCAATCAGGGCCTTACCGAAGTGCCGATCGCGGCGAGCATTGGGAGAGGGTAGCCGTCCCCGACCGTGGCTTGCCGGTCTGGTCGTTCCTTTTCCACCCGCGCGATCCCAGCATCATCTTTGTTGGCTGCGAGAACTGCGAGATCTACCGCAGTGACGATGCCGGTGAGAGATGGTCGCGCCTGCCGGTGAGCGTGCGCTTCCCAGAGATCACCATCGCCCCGGGAGCTAACCCTGCAAAGCGGGTGCTGATGATGGATGCCAGCGTCAGTGAACCGGAGTTACTGTACGCCGCGATTGAGGTTGGTGGCACCATCCGCTCGATCGATGGCGGAGAGCATTGGGAAAACCTGAGCCACGGCCAGTACGTGAACGACGATGCCGTGGACATGCATGGTGTCCTAGCCAGCCGCTGGCGACCCGGCACAGTCTTCGGCATTGGCCGGGCCGGCATGTTCCGCAGCGCCGACGGTGGTGATCACTGGTGTCACGTGCCGTTGGAGCCGCTCAACGCCAAGGGGCAGATCTACTGCCGCGACATCCACGAAGTGCCCGGCAATCCGCGCAAGCTGTGGGTAGCGGCGGGGAGCAATTTCCAGAGCGATGCCGGTGTACTGTTGCACAGCTCCGATGGCGGCGACACATGGGCCCGAGTTGATATGGGCCTGAAGCCGCCGCACACGATGTTCGCCCTGGCCTTCGACGAGCGCAGGCCGAGCAGGATGTCTTGCGCCACCAACGGCGGCGAAGTCTACACCAGCCTGGACGGGGGCGAGAGCTGGACTACCCTCAAGCCGCCACCCGGGGGCACACAGATTTACGCTCTGGCCCGCGGTTAAGGAGTGTCTAAACAGGTAGCTGGAAGCCGCCCATCACTGCGCGGACACCGCCATTCAGTGCTGCGTCGATTGCTCGCTGCCTGGCACCTGCGGCCCACTCGCAATTCTCGTATCTTTTTGTTTACGATCCGGCAAGGCAAATTCTTAGAGTGCTGAGGACTTCCCTCTCCAGCGAAGCCAAGGCTAAAGTGAAAGCCGCACGGAACTAGATTTCGTAACGCCTACTGGACCCGATCGTGGGGTCCTCCATACGCCGATGAGGTGTACCCATGGTCCGCCATGTCAGCCCATATGTGCCTCGTTCAGTGACGTCCGCCCATCGTGCCGACGCCAGCACCGACCACATCAAGCCGTGCCCCGCCAAGGCAGGTAGCGAAATTCTCTTGGTCTATGATTGGGAATGTCCTGTCTGCAACATTTACTGCCGTCTGGTACGCGTTCGACCTACGGCGGGTCAGGCCTGCACTTAGTCAACGCCCGCGAACCGACCGCCGTTCTGGAGGAGATCACGAAGGCGGGGCTCGACATAGATCAGGGGATGGTCGCAAAGATGGATGGGCAGCTCTATTACGGCAGCGACGCAATCCATACCCTTGCACTTATCAGCAATCGCACTGATCTCTTCAATAGGCTCACCTCCTACATTTTTCGATCTAACCAGTTATCGCGCGTCCTCTATCCTGGCCTACGGATGTGCCGGAACGTTCTTTTGAGGGTAATGGGCAAGACCAAGATCAATAACTTGAAGATCGAGGACAATGCCCGCTTCTGAAAGAATGAGGCGGAAAAGAGCAGTTCGGAGCAAGGGCGTGATGCGAGTCTGCAGGCAGGCTTCGCGACTTCGCCAATCGTTGGTCAACCAACCGGATTCTGCTTAGCGGACGGGCGGGTCGAGCACGGTGCCGCTGCAGCGAATCGGGGGCTTGATAAAGAATGGCGTCGCGGAGCCTCTGATATGATATGGCAAGTTTGCCAGCATCGCCGTTTGTACCACGGCCATGACCTCGCCGGCCTCGGCGCCAACCATCGTGAAGCCAAGAATCTGGTCGTCACTCCCACCAACAAGAACCTTCATGAACCCTTGGGTTTCGTCCGTGGTACACACTGTCCCATCGGTGCTCGCGGGCGCGCGCCTGGTGGAAACACCCCGGCGATAATCCCGAGGCTCCGTATTTTGCTCATGCGAGCGGGCGGCACCTCGGAAAAAGCGTCGGTCAGGTGTATATCGTGGCCTGGCCGGCGTTCGGTTCCAGTAGTGTTTGGCGGTTTGACGCAAACGCGGCGCGCCGCATGCTGGCCATCGCACTTTTGCTGGAGGGCTGGCAGCATCGTGCCGATCCACGCCTCCGCCAACGGCTGTTCAGGCCGTCAGCGGGGAGTGGGGCATTATCTTTCGGACTATCTCTTGCCGGATACTCGCGGCAAAGCAGAACCACCAAGGACTGGACGCGAAGCCCCCCTGAGTTCGCCAGCATGTGTGACGATGAAGGTGGTTCTCTCACGCAAAACCGCATCAATGTTTGGTTGGTTCAGAGAAACAACTACTTGAACAAACCCATCTGGGGTTCCGATCCGCAACTTCTCCTCCTCCCTGCCGACAGAAGCGGTCCTTTCAATCCCGAAGATTTTCCCGCCGGCACTCTGCACCACATAACCATATTTGATTTCCGCCTCGGCTAAACTGGTCATGTCCTGAACCTTCCCAAATTTAGAGTTGGAAGCTAGCCGCTCCTATTCACCAAGCGCTGTGGAAAATGGCTGAGTCGCACCGCCGCGAATTCGGGCAGCCTCGGCCGTTGCGCCTGTTTCATCGCGATCGGATCTGATTGTTGGTTGGGGTTGATGGGAAACGGGTTCGACGGGGCGCCTGCCCCACGGTCTATGGAGCAGCCGGCACCAAGCTGTAGGCGAGGTCGCGAAACAATACTGCCTCAGGGCAGGCGGCAGCGAAAGCGACGCGCACACGGGAAGCGGTCTCGATTACCCGTGCCGCGACCTTCATCAGCCGCAGCCGAATGGTGGTGAACTCGGCGATGGTCAGCGCGTGTGCCTTGGGAATGCCGTCGCGCACGTTGAGCAACAGCCAATAAGCTGCGGTGTGAAGGATGAGCGCATCTGATTGGCAAGCGGCATCCGACATGAGGTGCGGCCGGAGGCAAGTTGGCTCTTGTGACGTTTGATCAGGTTTTCCGCCTGGCCGCGCTCACAATAAAGCGTGTAATACAGCCACTCAGCGCTGCCCGTGGTGATGTTGCTGACCACGAAGCGGATGTCGAGGCCGAGAGTGGACGCCTCGATGCGGGCCGCGATACGACGCGAACGCGACCAGGATTTGGCCCGATACTGTGTTTCGGTGTAGCGCCGCAGCAGCGGGGCATCGGCTTCGGCGCGACGGACACGAACATCGTCAGCTGCCGGCTCGACCAGGCTACGCAGCACGTGGTTGCCGGACAGGCCGAAGACGTAGCGAATATCTTCCGCTTCGCACCAGTCCATCACCTCTGGTCGGCCGTAATGGCTGTCACCGCGGATGGTGATGCGCGTGTTCGGCCAATGCCGTCTGACCTCGCGCAGCAGGCGCCGCAGGTGACGGCGGACTTCCTTCCCCGATGGGGTTTTGCCGGGCCGCAGCAGCACCGCCACCGGCCGCGCCGTGACACTCGTGCTCCCGCCGCCTACCGCGGCGTCAACCCGCGGCCTACCACCGACTTAACACCGGCACGGAACCTACCCGCGCAGCTCTCCGCCAACCCGCATCGCCCTGCGCGGGGGCTGCATGTCAATCTGATAGCTGGCCCTACCTTATGGGGCTAACCCCCACATCTTTGCACAAGCCACGAGCTCTTCGGGGCGACCTCCTGTAAAGTCGCTTGAGTTAGGGACTTCCCCGCTAACTGGACGAGGCTTGGTGAAAACCATCCCGAGCACCCCTTGGCGCCATACTATGCAGGCGACTGAATAGTCTGTGCCAAGTATGGGCAAGGGGGGCTGTCGCTCATAAGTTGTTGCGAGGATGTGGCAATCCGCTAAGGTAGAATTCGGCGGCATCACCGTGATGCTTTTGGTGGCATTTCCGGCCATTATGCAAACTTTACGGGTCACAGTCGGATTTTGGGCATTGGCGCACGGGGCTGCCAGCAGCGCACACAGCATGCCAGCCACGCCGTAAACTGCCTGCTTAATCATTCGCTCCTCCATCGTTGGGCCCAACGGGGCCAACGTTTTATCGCGCTCCTGACCTCTCGGCTGCCAGTTTCCCGAGGGCTCATCACGACTTTGTGAAAGCTCCATGCCAATCAACGATCCGTCCGCGCTGCAGACCGCGACGCGGCAGCCGCTGCTGCGCGTGCTGAACAATGCCCGCGCTGCGCTCTAGCCCGACTTTCCCAACTCGACCCTGATTTTGGGAATTTTGCTGCTGGGCGGCCCGGGTAAGTTGTTGAAAGACGTAAGCAAGGTCCGGGACGATTGGCTGGCATTGGCTGCGGTGCCGACCAAGTGGCTTGCGAAACGGCGGTGGGATTTGGAAGCCTGGCGGAGTGTTTTTACGCCGCAAGATTCGCCGCAAGGACGGCAAGGAACATCGCTACTGGAGCATCGTGGAAAACCGGCGCGTGAGCGATGGTCGCACGGTGCAGCGGCATGTGCTGTATCTGGGTGAGATCAATGACAGCCAGCGCGCGGCGTGGTGCCGGACGATCGAGGCGTTTGACGAGGCCGGCGAGCGATCGAGACAGATCGCGCTGTTCCCGGAAGATCGTGCGGCGCCGGCGCTGGATTGCGATGTGGTGCATGTGCGGCTGAGCGGTCTGCGGCTGCGCCGACCGCGGCAATGGGGCGCATGCTGGCTGGCCTGTCACCTGTGGGACCAGCTGCAGCTCGATGAGTTCTGGTCGGCGCGGCTGGTGGCCTCGCGGGAAGGGACGCGCTGGCTCAATGTATTGAAGACGCTGGTCAGCTATCGGTTGATCGATCCTGGCAGCGAATGGCAGTTGCACCGGCGGTGGTATGAACAAAGCGCCATGGGTGATCTGCTGGGCGAGGATTTCGCGCTGGCCAACAAGAACACTCTCTATCGCTGCCTGGACAAGCTGCTGGCGCACAAGACGGATCTGTTCAGCTTCCTGCAGCAGCGATGGAAGGCGCTGTTCCAGGCTGAATTTGATGTTCTGCTCTACGATCTGACGAGTACGTATTTTGAGTGCGATCCGCCAGGGGCTGGCAAACGGCGATTCGGTTACAGCCGGGATAAGCGCTCTGATTGCGTGCAGGTGGTCATCGCCTTGGTGGTGACACCAGATGGTTTGCCGCTGGCCTACGAGGTGATGGCTGGCAATACCCAGGACAAGGCGACACTGCGCGGTTTCATCCAACGGATCGAAGCACAGTATGGCAAGGTTGGCCGCACCTGGTTGATGGATCGTGGTGTCCCGACAGAAGCGGTGCTGGCCGAGATGCGGGCCTCGGAAACACTGAGCTATTATCTGGTGGGGACGCCGCGTGGTCGGCTGAGCAAGATGGAGCAAGGCTTCCTGTCGCTACCCTGGACCACGGTGCGCGATTCGGTGCAAGCCAAACTGGTTGAACAGGACGGCGAGCTCTACGTGTTGGCCCGCAGTGCAACCCGCCGCGACAAGGAGCAGGCGATACGGCAGCGCCGCCTGAGGAAGTTGGTGAAGCGCCTCAAGGAGCTCCACCGGCAGAGGCTGACGCGCGATCAGTTGCTGTTCAAACTCGGGGCAGCGAAACGTGAGGCAGGGCCAAGCGTGTATCGGATCATGGACATCCAGCTGCCGGGCAAGGATCAGCCGGTCAGTGCGGAGACCTTCAGCTTCCGTTTGAACTGGCAACGCATGCGCGAGGCCCGTCGGCGGGAAGGCAGCTATCTGCTGCGCTCAAACTTGACCGGGAAGGATGCGGCGCAACTCTGGACCCTGTACTTGCAGCTCGTCGAGATCGAGCAAGCCTTCAAGGAGCTCAAGGACGATCTGGCGATCCGTCCGATCTATCATCAAACGGACGAACGCATCGAGGCGCACATCTTTGTCGCCTTCTCATTGCGTATTGCTTGCAGGTCACCCTGAAGCAGCGGCTGCGCTCTCTGGCACCAGGTCTGACCCCCCGCTCGGTGCTGGAGAAGATGGCGGCAATGCAGATGGTTGATGTGCATGTGCCGACCACCGATGGCCGCATGATCGTGCTGTCGCGTTATACCGAACCCGAAGCGGACCAGGCACTGCTGTTGCAGCAACTCAAGATCAGCCTGCCTGCTCAACCGCCACCCCGGATCACGGCGACGGACGTTCCTAAAGTGGCATGACTGCGCGTCGCGTGGTGCCGACCTTGATGACCGCATCCTCAATAAATCAATCACTTGCCGGATTCTTGCCGCGCCAGTTGGGAAAGTCGGGCTAGTGTCGGGCCTGGGCGCGGTGCTTCGAACACCGGCCCGACCCTGACCACTACCGCGAAGGAACCGCGATGACGGCTGAGAAATCAAAACCCCAAACTGATTCCGCTAGCAAGAGCAAGGGCAGGAGCAAGGGCCAGGTGAGAACCGATAAGGTTGCCTCTTTGAGTGCGCCAATGCAGTAACGTCATCGAACACCGCATAGCAGTATCACGCCAGTCGGCAACTTGGTCCTCTAACGTCACCGTTTCAGTCTCCTCTATCTTCCATCCCATCGGTTACCCAGCATACCCGGGGTGTTTCACCGCGCTTCACGTCGTCGCTCCACCTCGTTCCGCCGTGCGCCACGACTGCATCAGTCGTAACTCCGGAACAATAGTCAGCCTTGGCCGCTTCATGCACCTCCAACGGGTCACGCGCTAGGCAATCCGGCCGGCAGATCGCTCACCACCATGGCACGAAAAGCCGGCGTACCAGCCGCACCTCCTGCCGGACTGGCAAGCACCCAGGCCTGAGTCGTCGGCGCGGGCGTGACACTCGCAAGCGTTCCGGTAAATGTACCTGACGTGGTAATCGCCGCGAAGGCCGTGTACAGCGGTAAGCTCAGCCCAACCGAAGTCACGGCTGATGTCAGGACCGGCGTAGCACCGACCAGAATGTGTGGCGCGCTGATCGTGGTCCCGGCGCTGATTGTCCCGCTAGAAGTCAGCGCGGTAAAGGTCGTGCCGCTGACGAAATTGGTAAAGCCAGCACCACTGACGGTTCCTGTGGACGTCAGCGTCCCGGAAGACGTCAGGCTGGTAAAATACGAAGTGCCAGGAACCGGTGTTGCCGCACTGCCAATTGCCGCGGTCGGTGATGCCACAATGGCAGCGACGAAGTTCGTAAGACCTGCACCAACAACTGTACCAGTCGCGCTTAATGTGCCAGACGATAACAGCGTTCCCGTAGAAGTCAAATTCGTAAAATATGAAGTGCCAGGGACAGGTGTCGCCGCACTGCCGATCGCTGCGGTCGGCAGCGTACCACTGAAACTCGCTGTGGCCGGCAACCCAGAAGATGGAAGCCCGGTGGCGTTCGCCAGATTAATCGCTGAAGGAGTGATATTTCCTGTTGTAGTGAGATTGGTGAATGTGCCGGCAGCAGGTGTGGTGTTCCCGATTACCGTACTGTTGATCGAGCCGCCTGTGATGGCAACAGCAGACGGAACGTAGGCGCTACCTGTTACACCACCAAGAATCAACGCAGACGCACTCGGTGTGGTGAACGTCCCAGCGGCCGGTGTGGTGTTGCCAAGTACCTGTACTGTTGATCGAACCACCCGTGATGGCAACAGCAGCAGGATTGTAGTTACTGGCCGGCAAACCAACATAAGTCGTCGCCGTCAGTGTGGTAAAGGTACCGGCCGCAGGCGTGGTATTGCCAAGCACTGTACTGTTGATTGAGCCACGCCGACGACTTCGTCATCTGCTGCCAACCCGGCAACGCAGAAGCGGCGATGACGCGGATGGCGAAACTGATGGCGCGCCTCGGGTTGGAAGTGAACACGACCAAGACCCGGATCGCCCGATTGCCCGAGGACCAGTTCGACTTCCTCGGCTACACGGTTGGTCGCTTCCACGGCAAAGACGGGCGCCCCTACCTCGGCACCCGTCCGTCGAGGAAGGCGGTGAAGAGCTTGCTCGAGCGTATCCACGAGCGGACTACGCGTCAGTGGTATCCGGATGATCCTGTGAGCACGGTGGCGCGCATCAGCAGCATGCTACGAGGCTGGTGCGGCTACTTTGATCAGGGCCCGGTCATAGAAACCTATGAGCTCATTCGAGCATACACTGAACGACGAGTTCCGCCGCTGGTTGATGCGCCGCGCGGGACGACGAGGCGTTGGGTTCCGCCAGATCCCGGACGAGTATCTCTATGAGACACTCGGCCTCTATAGCGTTCCACGGCGACGCGTCGACCTGCCGAGAGCGAAGGTCATTGCGACAAATGCCGGATTATAGTTGCTGGCTGGCAAACCGACATAAGTTGTCGCGGTGAGTGTGGTAAATGTTCCAGGATAGGGCGTTGCGCCGCCGATAGTGGTCTTATCAATCGTGCCGCCAGTGATAGCAACAGCAGCAGCGTTGTAGGGATTGGTGACAGATATTACGCCACCTGTTGCAGTCAGCCCGGAACCGACCTCAACAATACCAAAAGCGCTGGCCGAGGCGGTTGGCAGATCAGCGACCGCTATGGCACGAAAACCCGGTGTTCCTGCAGTAGTAGGTGCGGCAAAAAATGTACTGGCAGCCTGCGTAGTAAATGTTGCAGTGATTGTACCAGTTGAGGTGAGTTATCGGTCCACCAGTGGCGGAAAAAATCGCCTGACCAGCCGGTGAGGGTGAGACTGTCAAATCGACAGAGGTCACCGAGCCGATACCACCGGAACCACTGACGACAGCAGTCCCGTTGACATAAATACCTTCGCAATTGATCAGGCCGGGGCCTTCCCATCCACCAGTGCCACCCATGGGATTGCCAATTTTCAACTGGCTGGCCTGCAAAGAAGAACTGGCGGTTAATGTTGTAAACGCTCCGGCAGCCGCCGTCCCCGAACCAATTGCGCCGGGGGACGCCCAGTTGACACTGAGACTGCCACCCATTCCGATCACCAAGCCACCTGCTGTAGGTGCAATGATCCCACCGATGGTCGTCGAGGTCGCTGGCGTAATGGTGCTTACGGAGGTGCCGTTTACATAGATTCCATTCAGCGCATTAATCGTACACGCACCCATAGACGTTGGCGCTGGACTGCCAACAGTGATCGCGCCGGCTTCAACCAGATTACCACTGAGATTCAGTGTGTCGAATTGCGGATTTGGATAATCGACCATGGCTTACTCACCTGAGACGGCGACAGCCAATGAATCCACCAGCGGTCATAGTTGACGTACCAAAGCTCGCTTGTGCCACAAGGTAGACCGTTGTGGTTGAAGCCACGTCCTCACGCACATCGGCAATGGCCAAACTTTGCCCCGCACCAGTAGTCAGTGTCGCCTGGATTTGCGCAAAACCTCCACCGGCTGGTGCGGTCGGCAACGTGGCACTTGTGATATTAATGCCGGCAGAGATAGCCGAGACGGTTGTGCTTCCGGCTGGATAAAAATTGACGCTGCCGCTACAATCCCAATCACCTGCGCTCAAACTCACACTCGTCACATTGTAGGATGTCGCAGTGGTGGTCAATGACACAGCAGACCTAGAGGCAATGCTCGTGTAAAGATATTCACCAACATCACCGGAAGGCGCATTGCTTGATAGGGCGCACATGCGTTGGATCACCAAGGAATTCTTCTGACGCTGGGTGCGGCACTCTGATATAAACCCCGCCACCAGGCTGCAAAATACGGTAAATCTCCTGCCATAGTTTGAGATGATCGCTGTGCTGTTGACAGAAATGCTCCAGCGAATGAATAAAAGTGATGGCTTCAATAGAACCATCGGGCCACGGCCACGGAAATTCCTCTAAGTCCCATAGAAAATCAGGATGGCAACCGGGCCATTTATCGACGTTCACGTAGTCATCTATATGCGCGTGACCACACCCCAAATTCAACTTCATGACTGTACCTCATCGCGCATCAATAATCTCCAGTACACAGAACAATTGCCTGAGGACAATCCAGACTGATCTCCTGCAAAGAAAATCCCGTGTCAGGATTTAATCCATACTCCCGAAGCTGAACGGCAAGAAGTTGCCTTGCCTCGGCCTCTGTCTCAGCCACTATAACTGAAGCCCCGCTAGACCAATGGCTAGCGTGATCCATGCAAGTCCATATACGCATGTTCAATGCAATTCTACTGAAGGCATACCTTCATGCAAGAGTTTGGCAGCCGCATTCCGGCGGACCATAAGCTCTTCCCATTGAAGGTTGATATCCACCATGGCTACACAGATAGCTTGAAGAAGCTCCACAGAAAAATCCCGCCACATAGGATCATGCCGATGCTTCAATAGCAAGTTCAGGATCTGGCGGATGTAAACATGACGTTCGATAAGCGCGCAGGCCTCGGCATAGATGGCGTCGGCCTCGGTTATGCCGTCCTGGAGGTCTCTACCCCGGTTGTTAAAGACACCCAAAGTAGCCAGTTCCTCAGCTAACCACTCCTGAAGTACTCTGATCCTGTCGGTATAGCCACCTAGATTCGCTCGTCATTTGTCTTAATCCTTTGCTCTAATACCGTTTGATATCGAACACGGTCAAATTTGGGCGGTCGTCTTCTGACCACAAGTCCGTTGCCGGAACAAATACCCCTGGCCGCGCTCAATAATATCCTCGACCGAGGTCACATCGGAATTTAAAATAACCCGCTTGGCACGGGTAGACAGCATAGGCGAATATTTGGCCAACTCGCGAAGAAAATTATTGTCCTCGCGACGACGTTTTAATATCGCCATTTTTCCCTCTTCGTCACTCTGCGGCTGTATCATCCAGTTCTTTGTCCTCAGCGCGACTCACCCTGGCACGGACAGTAAGGAGCATTGCCAGGGCATTCGCTCATAGGTGGCTTTCCATCATCGTGGTGATCTGCCGCAACTCGGATGCTGTAAAATAGCCGTTGAGCTGGATATCCGGCTCTCCGATGCCCCAATGAAGCCTACGATTCCCCTCATGACGCTCAACAACAGCGCCTGGGACTGAAATAATGCCGAGATATCAGGCGCATTTATCTCTGAGGGTGACAGATCAGTTGTTGTGTCAAATCGACGAATGGCGGCGGAGTTGGCCAGGGTTGCCGACGCGACAGGATGCAATCCGACAGATGGTTGAACTGCAGCTATCGCTGAAGAAGCCGTCAGATGAGCACCTTCAGCAAGTGGCAAACCTGCGCTTATTTATAGAGAAACGGCTGAACGAGCTACTAGAAGCTGTGAACGCGGTTGTTCTCGAGTCGCCTTCGCACGCAATCGCCCGGTGGCGAGCTATACGTGTTTGCTGAGAGCCAGGACCGCGCGCCAGGACCGCGTCTCGAAAGAACGTGCGATCCGGCAAAGCTGAGACAGCGGCAGGTCCGGCGTCAATTGGTGAGACAACATGGCGGGTGCGGTGCGCGGCAAAGCGACGCGGGGGGTCTCGCCGCAGCCCTGGGCCGCAGCGCGCCAACGCCCGCCAGCAGCGCGAGCGGGCCGAACAGCTCTGTCAGCACGAGGTGAAAAGCCGCCTCGGGGGCGGCGGGCATGCGGGAATCCCGGGGTGAGGCCGGCGGGCGGATTATGCCCGATAACACCGATTATCGGTTGTAGCTGCCCGCCGCCCATCCTTCGGGCATGCTCAGCGGCTTAATGTGATCGATGTTCAGCGACCGGCCTGGCGCTGCGCCTGAACCACATAATTCGCAATGTGGCCACCACACCAGAAGGCGGCGGTAGCGACGCCGCAAGCGCATAGGTCAGCGAATTGTTGGTGCGTAAATGCCGAGATAGGGCACTAGGCCGGTTGGGTTCCACACCACCGCGCCGTTCGCCGAACAGTACCGCGCTCGCGGTCGTGCCGGTTACCTTAAGGGTGGTGAGAGCACCTGTAAAACGCTATCCATTATCGCCCGCGCCAGCAGGACTATCCATTGTTCCACGTCGGCCGTATAGAGTTCCATTAAGGCGCGAATGTTGCCTCGAACCCTCGCAACGATATCCCAGGCCGCCGCCAGCCGTCGGCCTAAGAGAGGGACTCCTATTATAAAGGCAGGCCGCTGCGGTGTTTGCGAAAAATACAATTCGATATGCTGGATCGTATTATTGAGCTGATCGGCAACGTGTGGGACAATCACCACAATGGGGACGACAACCAAAGCCAGCGCCACCAGAAATAACAGCATTGATGCAATGCCGTGGGTCAGTCCCCGTCGGACGAGGGACTGACGGAGAGGCCAGGCTGCTGTCGCAATCACCGCGCCCAGCAGAATGGGGGTCGCGAAGGGTCTTAAGATCGCCAGAACACCGATAAGAAGACCCCCGACGAGCACAAGAAGAATACTGCGCTCTATCAGTACTCCTCGTGCGGTAAAATCACCCGCTTCGCGAACATCAGTCCGCTCCATTAACTTCTCCGACATAGTACCCAGATGTATTTGCCAGCCCGCGTAGTTTGCAACCCCATCAAAGTTCTCCGGCGCTCTTTGGCCAGGTCAGGAACAAGCCCACGTCACCCGGCTTTCCGCCAGGATAGTTGATGATCCGGGCAGAAAACCCAAAGCCGCCAGCTTTCAATGATCCTTCCAGTAATTATATACCAGCACAACCCCCTTCGGCATCGTCCCTACCCAATTGGGCACTCTCTGCTCTGCCCCTTCCTCTTGCTTTGGTTCGTTAATCGGCGGCGCTGCAGCATTGATGATTGCGCGGCCATCGTCAGAGCAGAAGCTGCTCGGAAAGGACGTTATCATCAACTCGGCATCACCCCGCTCGAAGGCTCGCCTGACCCGACTCAGGGCAACCTCAATACGGTCATTCGTGAGTTCAAACTCCTCAAGCCGCCTCTTAAAGGCGGCGAGTTCTTCCTGCCGCCGTCGCTGCAGCAGCTCTTCCTCCTCTCGGTCCCGGCGCCCTTCCGCCTCTCGCCCCGCAAACAGTGCCGCAACTGACAGTGATGGACCCGTAGCCGACATTGTGCTTTTCCCTGCACCGAGGTCTTGTATCCCCACTAGCCCCTGAAATCATTGATGCAGGTCATTCAGATCCTTGTCGCCCGATTGTTCCAGCCATCGTGCGGCCTGAACCACCTCCAATGGAAAGGTTGATGCCATCAAAGTCTGCGTCAGAAGCTCCTCGGAATAAAGCGCAATCGGTGCGAGCAAGGCATTCAGTTGCTCCGTGTTGAAAACCGCTGCGGCCGTATTGAGGCTTGGGCTTGTTTGCGCGTGGGGCACACCACCCAGGCGAAATGAAGGATCAGGCAACTCACAACCAGCCCCTGCTCGCACTTCATTATGAGTTTCCCATCGTAATCCGTATCATTGTCTCCTCTACTCGGCCGGGTGCTCGGCAGGGACCCTTTTTTCAACAGACTTGGACACTGGTCGCGCCGAAGGTTTCAGGCGTTCCCGAATACCCTGAAAGATCACGTACAGAGCAGGAATTGCGAAGATGCCAATGATGGAGGCGGAAAGCATGCCGCCGAACACGGGTGTCCCGACGTCCCGGCGCGCTAAGCGCGAGGGTCCCACGGCCACCACGAGCGGGAGCAAGCCCAGGATGAATGCGAAGGACGTCATCATCACCGGACGGAACCGCAACCGCGCAGCCGCGACCGATATGGCAAACGCGATGAGGAGCAGCGCTATCTCCGTATTCGGCGATGTAGCTGCTTTCGAAGAGGCCCTCAGCACCGAGGGGCGAGTGACTTTGGTGGTGACTTAGGGCGGCGCGTTCTATGCGCGGCTGGCGCAGGTCGGATTACCACAGATCCTCGTCTGGCAGGTTGAGGAAAGCCTGTCTCGCATCGCTTTCCTCGAAAACACTACGGAGAACGTCCTCATCTGCTTCCCGACTTCCCGTCGAGAGAGAATGGTCTGGGCCGGGCTTGAGATCAGAGCCAATCATGTTGTGACCGTACCCCCGGGCGAGCGCCTGCACGTTCGAACCCTGGGCCCGTGTCGATGGCAGGCAATCAGGTTCTCTGCGGCAGGGCTCGCGGCCCACGGCCGCTCGCTGCTTGGAGTGGAGCCGGCGGTAACCGAAGGGGTATGTCGTTGGGAGATTTTGCCGGCGGCACGGCGCGAGTTGCTAGACCTGTCATCAGTGGCGACAGCCGCAATCGTTCGCAATCCCCATCCATTGAGCGGCAAGGAGGCAGTTCACGGACTAGAGCAACAGATAATACACGCAAAGGTTGAGTGTTTTGCAACTGGGACCTCGGACCCCGGTTCCGATGACCGGGCGGCGATCACAGCGGGCAGCCGTTCAGCTGCAGCAAGTCCTCGAGGAGGGTTGCGGGCGGGACCTGGAGGTTAGCGACATCTGCTCGGCGCTGCGGGCCTCTAAATGGCTCCTGGAGCACAGCTGCTCAACTCAATTGGGGATCGGTTTCGCTTCCTACCTCAGGCTCTGGCAGCTCCAGGCTGTGAGACGGGCCCTGTCCGAGGGTCTCCCTCATAAGGTGAAGGTCGCCGAAGTGGCACGGCGCTTCGGTTTCCATCATCCGGGGCGGTTTGCAGACGCTTACCGAAGGCTGTTCGGAGAACTGCCTTCAGCTACAGCCTTGCGCGGTTCCCACCAGGCAATGCCGCAAATCACGCTGCGAAGCCGCGCGGCTCGCGGAAGCCGAACGAAGTAATCGACCTATATCAATGTCCGGTAGTAGTGTTGCGATACGTGGACGTGTGGAGGTCTGGTTATGCCTGAGGCATCCCCGCATTTCTCACGCGACATAAAAGAATTGATCAACCGAAGGGGCAGTTCTGAAAAGAATTGTGGGAACACCTTGGATGGCAGATGCTTGCGAAGTGGCGGGGGAGATTCCGCGCTCCCGACAGACCAGCGAGTTTGCCTCCCGATGTCGATTCGGGAAGCACTATGGTCGTCCGGGAGCGTTTTTCATACCAGGGCATTCGCAACGTGCTTGGCTGTCTGCTCGAGCACGACCTGCATGCACAGCGACAATCAAGGTGGATACGTATTGCCTCATTCAGAGATGTTCCCGAGCCGCCGGGCTTTGCCTCATCAAAATGTTCCCGGCGCCTCATTGCGCGGCTCCCGCTGCCGCAGCCATCGCTCCCGTTGCCTCACTACGTGCTGCCGGGAAGATCATCCCGTGCGCTAACTCGCGCCGCCATACCCTTACCCGGCGCTGCAGTGTCCGCAGCTGGCCGTCCGGATAAACCCCCGGCTGCTCGCCCTGCAGCCGCTCCAGCAGTTCCCGGCTCGTCCGCCATGGCTCCGCCTCAAACCATTCGCGCAACTGCACCGTCACCGCCGCAAACGGATCCGGTCGCCGCCGGCCGCGCTTGCCGGTCTCCTTGGTCCGCGCTGTCGGCCGCACTTCCTCCTGCCGCCAGGCCGTGCGCAAGCTAGCGAGGAACTCCTCCAACGTTGGCTCGCTCGACGCCGCGGGATCAGCCATCATCACGTCCGCGATCTCCACCAGCTGCGCCTGGGCCGCGCGGATCTCGCTCAGCAGCCGAACCGGATCCAGCGTGGCAAACACAGCTTCCAGCCGACGTTTGGCTGCGGCGGGCAGCCGAGGCTCCGCCAGCAGGCGCTGATATGGCGTGGCCGGCGCGTGATACCGCTTCGTCACTTTGGCTCCGTCGCGCATCTTGCCGGCCAGCTTGAATGACGGCTGGAAGTAATTCACGAACAACCGCATCGCCGCATACAGACGCGCTAATGCTGTTGCCGCTGCAAGCCCCTCATAACGCCGGTAGCCTACCGCACGGCGCACCACCGCTCCGTTCTTCTGCTCCACCCAGGCTTGGTCGTTCTTGCGATACGGACGACAGCGGGTGAACTCAATGCCCGCCGTCTGGCAGTAGTCGCGCACCGTTTCGTTCAGGAAGACACCATCGTTGTCGGTGTCAAACCCCAGCAGCTCGAACGGCAACGTCTTGCGCACCTCCGCCAACACTTCGGCCACCAGCGTCTGCTCACGCACCAGCACCGGCGCGCATTCCGTCCACCCGCTCGCGATGTCCGTCACTGTCAGCGTCTGGATGAAATGCCCCTTGGCCGACGGACCGCTATGTGCCACCAGGTCCGCCTCGACATACCCCGGCGGCGGATCGTCCCAACCATCGAACGTCCGCACCATCACGCTACGGCGGATCGCCGAGGGCGCATTGCGCTTGCGTCTGCCTCCTGCCGGAGGCCCTCTCTTCTCGCGCAACGCGCGGTCGATCGTCGCCGCGCTCATCGCCAACAAACCGCTCCGAACTTCCGACGCCAGCTGCAAGTGACCGTGCCGTTCCATCGCCTCCACGAGAACTGGAAGCAATGGCCGCAACCGCTTCCCACAGACCCGGTCGGAGGCTTCCCACAAAACCATCAGTGCCTCGCGCATGGCCTCGTCATAGAGCCGACGCCCGCGCCGTGGTCCCCGGCGCCTAGCAGCGCGCCCGTCACGCAGCACACGCGCTGCATGCTTGCGATGAAATCCTGTGAGCTGCGTAAATTCGTCCAGGATCCGCCCCCGTTCCGCCCGCTCGGACTGGGCGTACCGCCGGCCCACCGCAACCACCAGTTCGTCACGCGTCGCCATGCTCAGCCGCCCCATCACCCACCCCGCCAGCCAACCCCGGCCGGCAGCAAATCAGATGAGGCAACACTTCTCTTCTCGGGAACATTTCAGGCGAGGCAATGCGTTCATGAACGACACCGTGCGGGACTACTGCCAGGCGGAGGGCATCACGTTCACACGTTGTCGGCCATATCGCAAAAACGACCAAGCCTGGGTCGAACAGAAGAACGGCGCGGTGGTACGTCGGATCGTCGGCTACCGCCGTTTCGAAGGAACGGAGGCGGCAGCAGCGCTGGCACAATTACACGGGACGGCGCGGTTGTTCGTGAACTTCTTCCAGCCATCGTTGAAACTGGCGGCCAAGGCACGCGACGGAGCGCGCATTAAGAAGCTTTACCACCCGCCCGCAACGCCGTGCCAGCGCCTGCTGGCTGATCCGCGCACACCTGCCGCAGTCCGGCAGCGGGTGCAGGCGTTGCGTGCGACCTTGGATCCAGTGCAGACTGCTCAGCCGGATGCGTGCCGCCCAACAGCGTCTTGTCGATATCACGGACAGACCGATCGCCAGCCACACGGTTGCTGCGACTCCGCCCCTCGAACAGTTCCTGTCCAACATGCGCACGGCGTGGAAGGAGGGCGAGGTGCGGCCGACCGCACGCGCCAAGGCGAAAGCCAAACGTCTGCGGCGGCGTCCTGATCCATTCGCAACCGTCTCCGAGCAACTGCGTGGGTGGTTCGATGCCGAACCGAAGCAGACTGGACGGGCGTTGCTCAACCGACTGCAGTCAGCGTACCCGGGTGTCTACCCGGCTGGGCAGTTACGGACGTTGCAGCGCCGCTTGAAGGCATGGCGTCAGGAGACGGCGCCGCAAATGGTATTCCCGATCACACCTGGGCTGAGCGATCGCCGAGCCCACGCTCGGATCACCTTCATGATCGCCAACGCAGTCGCGTCAATGCAGCCTACTGGTGCCATCGCCCATGGACGAGCTCGGCGCCGAGCAGTGGCGCGCCAAGTTCGAGGAGTCCGCCGGCGCGACCGCGATCCTGCCACGTGGCGCCGCTCCGGGCATTAGCCGTGAGCGCTGCAACCGGCAACGCCACAATGAGCCGACGCTAGCCGGAGCGCTTGCTAGGTTGCACCGCGTCACCCATCAGGGAAGCATTCTGCTGCATCGAAACGCCAGATTGTTACTAGCCGATCGTCGCACGCTGGTGATGGCGGCGGTCCAGAGCGTAATAATCGGTGGCCTGATCGGCTACGCTTTCGGTACATTCGGAGCAGGACAGGAGCGGGTCATTGCGGAGAATGCGCTTCTGCTGCTGCTGGGCTTGAGTGCCATCTGGCTCGACTGCAACGCGGCGTCTAAGGAAATCGTCGGCGAGCTAGAGATCTACCGACGCGAACGCGACAGCAACCTATCCACGGCGGCGTTCATCGGCGCGAAATACCTCGTATCAGGCGTGTTCACTGTGGTGCAGCTTGCCGCTGTCTGTACGCTCGTGGCAGCGCTAGCAGAGGGCATTCCGGGGAACTGGCTGGAGCAATGGCTCCCGTTTCTCAATTTAGGAAAGCCGATGTGGCTAGAGCCCTGGGCGGCAGGGCCAACCGACCGGGCCGCCTTCATAGCAGTTACTCCATGAGACCGGAGGCTATCGAAGAATTTCATTGCGTATCCGCGACCGCACCTCATGGCGACGCTGCGCAACCGTGCTGAGTCAGAGGATGCGCATGGGACAGCCGTTCTCGCCTGGCGAATTTCGGCTGCGCTGCTGACCCGATCCATCCGTCAGCACGCCTCGGATTGGGATCCTGATGCCGAAGTCGACTGGCCAACCGACCGGGCCGCCTTCATAGCAGTTACTCCATGAGACCGGAGGCTATCGAAGAATTTCATTGCGTATCCGCGACCGCACCTCATGGCGACGCTGCGCAACCGTGCTGAGTCAGAGGATGCGCATGGGACAGCCGTTCTCGCCTGGCGAATTTCGGCTGCGCTGCTGACCCGATCCATCCGTCAGCACGCCTCGGATTGGGATCCTGATGCCGAAGTCGACCCGGGATCGGTTCGGATACTCTGGAGAGCAAACACGTTAATCTGCCAGGCAGCCTGATCGATGTAGAGGCCATGATCGATCAAATCGCTGCCAACCCGGCGGTATATCTCGGTCCCCATTAGATCGGTCAAAAGCACCTCCTCCTCGTCCCGGAGTTCCGGGAACGGCAATAGCAGATAGCACTGACCCTGACTTCCGGCGTAATTCGCTACTACGATGTAGCGGTCTCCACGCTTGCCGGCCCACGCATACGCAGCGAACGCCTCGGAGCTCCCGTTGCCTGGCCATGCCGGCAATGGCTCAATCTGAGACCAATCGCCGTTCCGAAAGGCGTCCGTGTCCTTCAGCACCGGCAATAGCTTCGCGTAAAATGCGGCGATCTCCGGGTTGGTGCGCTCGACGGGGCCGCGACAGAGATGCGCTGGCACTCGCACTCGTGCGCCCTCGAACTGGCCCTGATGGAAGAAGCGCAGACCCGGGGACAGAAAGGTAACCGCTGCCGCTGCCCGATACTGCGGCCATTGGAATATAGACGCAGCACGAGGTTCGTCATGGTTCTCAAGGAAACGGGCGAGCTTATCCTGATAATCGAGACTGGCGCTCAGATGTTCCCGGACGGATCGTGCGTTGTCAGATTGCAGCCGATCGTACAGCCTCTTATCATAGCAGTAGTCGAAGCCTTGCTGCTGCAGCGTCCATTCGAGGTCCCAGTAGACCTCGGCCATGAAAGTGAAGCCCGGATGTGCCTCGCGCACCGCCGTCGTCGCCTTGGGCCAGAACGGCTCGGGGGTCACGCCCCAGGTGCGCTGAAAAACTTCTGGCAGGACTAGCATCGCCATATCGCAGCGGACACCGTCGCATTTGCCGGACACGGCGATCAACTCGTCAATTCGCACTTTCTGCAGCTCGGGATTGGCGTAGTTGAGCTGTAGCGCGTCTGGCCAACCAGGATAATTGGGGTCGCGGCCGTATGCCAGGATTCGCGGCCCCCGATCGGTATCGACCCGCATGTAGTTCTGGGGCGCAGTACGAAGCAGGTCCTCAGTCCCTTGCATGTAGTAGTCCGGCTGCGTCTTTACCCACGGATGATCGGGGGCGGTATGGTTCGGTACGAAATCCAGCATCAGCTTGATGCCCCGGCGCGCCAGCCGTTCACGAAACCGCGCCAGCGCGACCTCGCCCCCGAGTTCCCCGCTGACCGTGTAGCCGGTGATTGCGAAGCCTGAGCCGCAGATATCGTCTTCGGTGAGGTCGGGTAGTACGGCGTTGAACTCGGCGCGCCACTCCGGCTTACTCCGCGAGACCGCCCGGCCGGCAGCACCGGTCTGCCAAACACTCAACAACCAGATCCAATCGAAGCCCCGTTGCGCGAGACCATCAATTGTTGCGGCATCGATATCGGCTAGAGTGAGCCGCTTGCTGCCCTCTCGAGACAGGCGTCTCAGCCAGACACGGGTATTGATCTGAAAAAGCGACGGATAGCGCGGCGCGGCAGTCATGGAGGTCCTGCCGTCACTGGCGTTGACTCGCGGATCGACCCCGCGGCCGCTGGGCCCGCTTCCTTCGCCCGGCCAAAGGACTCGACTATCCCGCCTTTCAGGACCGAGCGCGCATCGACCCGCCCAAAGATTTCGATCAGCTTTGCCACGACTCCGGTCCATCCGGTCTGGTGGCTGGCGCCAATACCCGCGCCGTTATCGCCATGGAAATACTCGTAAAATAGTAGGCAATCCCGCCAATGGGGGTCCGTCTGCAGCCTTTCGGCTCCGCCGAAGACGGGCCGGCGGCCCGATTCGTCGCGGATGAAAATGCTGGTCAACCGCTTGGCGATCTCGCGGCTCACCTCAAAGAGGGTCATCATGTTACCAGAGCCTGTGGGGCATTCTACTTTGAACTCGTCCCCATAATACAAATAGTACTGCAGCAGGGCGCGAATCAGCAACGCGTTCACCGGCATCCAGACCGGGCCACGCCAGTTGGAGTTGCCGCCAAACATGCCGGTGTCCGACTCGGCAGGAAGATAATTCACTCGGTATTCATTGCCATGCACAGAGAACACATAGGGATGCTCGGCATGATAGCGGGACAGCGCGCGGATGCCGTGCGGGCTGAGGAATTCGTTCTCGTCGAGCATTCGCGAGAGGATCCTGCGCAACCGGCCCTGATTCACAAGCCCCCCGATTCCGCGCTCGCCCACACCCAGATTGCCTGGCCCCGTCGGGTGAATACTGTCGAGCAGATCCGGCATTCGCCGCAGTCGCTCTCTAAATATCTCCGTCATCTTCGGAACGCGATCCCGCTGCGACGGCTCGATGACCGTGATGGCGCACAGGGGCAGCAAGCCCACCATGGAGCGAACCTTGAGGCGCGTCGTATGACCGTCGGGGAGGCGCAGGACGTCGTAGTAAAACCCGTCCTCCTCGTCCCACATGCCATCCGGACCTGCCCCATTCATCGCGCGACCGATCCATAGGAATTGCTCGGCAAACTTCGTCGCCAGCTCCTCATAGGCCGGATCACGCCCAGCCAGCTCGACGCCGATCTCGAGCATGTTCTGGCAGAACAGAGCCATCCAGGCGGTCCCGTCGGCCTGCTCGAGATATCCCCCGGTCGGCAACGGCGCGCTGCGGTCGAAGACGCCGATGTTGTCGAGGCCGAGAAAGCCACCCTCGTAGAGGTTCTTGCCGAACCGGTCCTTGCGATTCGTCCACCAGGTGAAGTTCACCGACAGCTTGGTGAAAACGCGCGCCAGGAAGTCCAAATCAGGTTCGCGGCCGAGCGCCTGCTCCGTCCTGTGTAGGAAGATCGCCGCCCAGGCATGAACGGGCGGGTTCACGTCGCTGAAATTCCACTCGTAGGCAGGCATTTGTGCGGTGGGATGCAGGTAAAACGACTCCAACATCAGATCGAGCTGTTGCTTCGCGAAGTCGATATCGACCGTCGAGAGTGCCATGGTGTGAAACGCCAGGTCCCAGGCGGCAAACCATGGATATTCCCATTTGTCCGGCATCGAAATGACGCTGTCATCTATCATATGGGCCCATTCGCGGTTCCGTGTCGCCCGGCCCCCCACCCCGGTCGGACCGACCCCGTGCTCCCCGAGCCACTTAGCCAGATCGAAGAAGTAATACTGCTTGCTCCAGAGCATACCCGCCAACGCCTGCCGCATAACGTTGGCCGCGTCGCCGTCGACACTGGCTGGCGTTACGGCGCGGTAGAACTCGTCCGCCTCCTGCTGACGGCGTGCCATGATGTCCGCAAAGCGGCTGCCGAAAGGATCGCCGACTGCGTCGGGTGCGGTCTTGCAGAGCCGGAAGCGGACGATTTCCGTCTGGCCCGGCCCTATGTCGAGTTGGTAATGCCCGGCGGCCTTGGTTCCCTCCTGCCGCGGGTTGACCACCTGCTGCCTGCCCATAACAACGAAATCGTTGATGCCGTCCTTCACATAGGGTCCCGCGTTGGCCGAGCCGAAGAGGCGTTGATTGTTGGTCTCATTTTCCGTGAAGAGCAGCGCCGGCTTACCCTCGCAGTACAGAAAATAATCGCCGAGTTCGGGACAGGAGGCCGCAATGCTGGCGGTGCCGTTCTCTGTCGTTACCGCTCGCAGAAAAGGTTTCGGCGTTTCGGGCCACCACGTCCAGGTGTTGCGGAACCAGAGCGTAGGCAACACGTGAACCGGGGCCGCGTCAGGTCCCCGATTGCATAGGCTGATCTGGATCAGGATGTCGGTCGGCGTCTGCTTGGCATATTCCACGAAGACGTCGAAATAGCGGTCGTCGTTGAACACGCCGGTATCCAGCAATTCGTACTCCATTTCGGTCCGGCCGCGCCGCCGGTTCGTCTCAACAAGATCGAGGTACGGATATTCCCTCTGTGGATATTTGTAGAGCAGCTTCATGTATGAGTGGGTCGGCGTGTTGTCCAGGTAGAAATAGTACTCTTTGACGTCTTCGCCGTGGTTGCCCTCGCTGTTGGTCAGACCGAACAGGCGCTCCTTGAGGATCGGATCGCGGCCGTTCCACAGCGCCAGGGCAAAGCACAGCCGCTGCTTTTCATCGCTGATGCCGGCGATTCCGTCCTCGCCCCAGTGATAGGCGCGTGAGCGCGCTTGGTCATGGTTGAAGTAGTTCCACGCATCACCGTTCTCGCTGTAGTCTTCCCTGACGGTGCCCCACTGGCGCTCGCTCAGATACGGCCCCCATAGTTTCCAGAGCGTCCCTCGGTCGTGAGCCTCTGCGAGACGCGAGCCTTCAGCTGTCCTTGCAGGGGCGATGGCCGGATTCTCGGACATGGTGTGATCCTCAATCGGTTTAACCAGGGTTGCAGAAGACCGAATCGGGAGGGACACCGCTTTTCAGGAGCCTGCTTTTCGAGACAGCTAGGGCCCAGACGTGCCCGCTGGGTGTAATAATGCTGCTATGCACCAACATGGCTGTTGCGCGCACTCTGCTGGTCCTACGCATATGTCCCCCATCTGTTTAGGAGCTGAGATGTTGCAGCCGAGGCCGTTTCCGGCGGCTTCATGAGCTGGTAGCGCCGTGTGCTACTTCGAATGATGCCGGCGGTCGCGTCTATGCAAAATCGGCAAACGGCGCATTGTTTGAACAGAAGCGAGGTTGCCGGCGTGCTAATGTATCCCGGCCACCTCGGGGGCGTCTGCTTCAGCAACGACCAATGCCAACGCCGGATATGATGGCAAGGGTGCATCCACCCGCCAGTGCAGCACCCCGACCGCCCGTCAACAATCCGCGTGGCACCGTGATGCCGGTGGTAGCCGGTCGACAAATGCATCATCACCGGGCGCGGCTAGAAGATGACGAAGTCGCAGGCCGCCGACACTGCCCCCGTTTTGTGATAGGCTCCTTTACGGTTGGCCTTTCGGGCCCAGAAGGCCTAATCAGCATTGCTGGATCCGCACCAAGCCGCCCCGGAACTAGCTGGTTGTGAGATGCCCGTAGCGGCACCTGTCGCAGCCTTGCTGGGCAGCGCTCGCCCTTCCGTAATAGCAACCGATGGTCTCATGCACGAAGGCCTGAAAAATGGCTCCACGGACAATGTCGGCTCTGGGCCACGCGCACGGAGGACCCACCGGAAAAACGTTTGCCGTTTTTGGATAGCGATCTTGGCGGTGAAGGCTCTATCGGCGCTCCCCATAGCGCCTCATAGTAGGGGATGGAGGAACGATGACCCGCTTACAGATCGCGCTAATGGTAATAAGTGTCTGTGCTGTGGCCGGACACGCACAGGCGGCGCCACCGGTGGCGGGCTAGGCGGGGTGGCAATACTCCAGCATTAAGGGTTGTTCTCTAATCGCGCGCTCCTCCGCAAGCTCTTTTTTGGCGATCTCGGAAATTCCGGACCGCAACAAAGGCCAACCGTGTTCTTCGTTCGGCTGAAAGCAAGCGCCTGTTCTTCGTCCCGGCCTGCCTTCGCAGCATCGCCGCGCGCAAGCGGCAGGGATTTTGGCCGGGCGTGGCTGGGCTGCGAGGGAGCGTGGCTTGCTTGAGCCATGCGAGCGAGCGTCCCTGCCATGCTGTAGGCCGAAAGTCCCGCCGCGAGCACAGCGATACGCTCGCGGCAGCCTCGAAGACGAGGTTTGCCCTGCATCCGATCGATTTCCCAACGCCAATTCCGGCTCGCCGGCACCGTTCTCAATCGCTTTGCTTCGTCTGTTGCCGTGTCGGGGTCATGGTTCTCTCCGCGGTCGGGACGAACTCCGCCGCAACATCTGGTCCGAAGCGCAGGCGCCGCAATGTCCACAACGGGCTCGCACCGATCTCATGCGGCCCAACGGCGGCCCTCGCAGCCGCCTGCACCTTCGCCCCGTCGGGCAACGATTCCGTCTCGAGCGGAACTCGAGCGGATCGCGGAGGCGTATCAGGCGGACGCGGACGGCGCGGGCCAGCGGAATGGCGCGCCCGAACGCCAGATGTGGTGCATGATGACGGCGAGCTTTCGTGCCAGCGCAATGCGCGCCTTGCCGGCGCCGGACCGCCGAGCGATCGCCTGGGCCCAGTCCTTCAGGCCGGAAGCCCGCTTTACCCGTGTCATCAGCACGACCGCCGCCTCGTACATCAGCGTCCGGGCGAGCGTGTCGCCGCACTTCGATATCTTCCCGCTGCGATCAATCTCCCCTGATTGGTATTGCCTTGGCGTCAGCCCCAGATGCGCGCCTACGGATCGTGAGCGACGGAAGCGCGCGGGATCCTCGACCGTGCTGACGTAGGCGAGCACGGAAAGCACCCCTATGCCAGGCACGCTCATCAGGTGCCGGCATGCGGGACTGGACTTCACCAGCGTGCGCACCGCCTTGTCGAAGCCGGCAATTTGCTCGCGCAGTTGCCGCCAGGCGACCAGCATCGGCCGAACAATCAGCGCCACGTCGGCACGCTCGGCGAGCAGGCTCTCGACCCGCCGATCGAACCTTTGGCCGCGCTTCGCGCCCGGCAGCATGCCGAAGGTTTTCAGCACGCCGCGGATATGGTTGGACAATCGCGTCGTCATGCCGACGAGCTGGGCGCGTGCGCCCAACAGCGCGCGTGCTCGGTGCGCGTCCAACGATTTGACGTACACAGCGCGGTACCATCCGGTTCGCATGATCTGCGCCAGTCCCTCTGCGTCGTTCTGATCCGTCTTGTTGATCTGCAGCTTGAGCGCCGCCTTGGCATGCCTCGCGTCAAGACAAGTTACATCGAGTTCCCGGCCGCGCAGCTCATGCACCAGCCACGGGGTCATTGGGCCGGTTTCAATCCCCACGCGGACGTCCTCGCCGCCACGCCGGCCGATCGCGCGCTCGATCTGCTCCGGGTCGGACGCGCACTGACCCCGCCACAGCTTGCGGCCTGTGGCATCGACTATGCAGATGGAAGTCAACTTCTGCGACACGTCTAACCCGACATAGTGGGTCATCCAACAGCCCTCCGATGGTGATGCCGCCGGGCCAGAGCCCGGACGCGGCACTATCGGGAAGTCAGCCGCTGGCCGCGATTACCGGATGTCCATACATTCTGTGGCGTTTGGCACGGCACGACGACGGCAAAGTCACAGGAATAGTCTACTATTCTGATTTGAGCGGAGCGAGTTCGGCCACTGGGACTCTCGACGAAACTGGGAAGTTGCACCTGGATCTCACCTCCTCGCTTGGAAATGGACCGGTGGGAACAGTTGATGGCACCAGGACTGCCAAGGGTGTGGTCGATGCGGTTCTAAAAGGTCAGGGTTGTGCTAACGCCAGCATCGTTACGAACTCGGTTAGTAATTTAAACGCCATTCCGACCGCGTCTGCCTCGAACTATAATGCACCATAGTAACAAGCAACGCTGCCAAAGACGGCTACGACCATCCTGCTCCCGTTCTTCCCGGAACTCGCCCCTGCGAGGGGCGTAGCGCGAGTATCGTTGAAATCGCCCATCGGTCGGTTTCTACCACCTTAGGAGGCTTGCAGCCGCCTAACGACCACTTTTCGGAGAATTGCCCTCAACTGCGGCGCGTCGGCGTCCGCACCAGGCAATTGCCGCCCTTCGGCCACGGCAACGGGTGACACGAGAAAGTTGAACCCATAGAATTGACTTCGCTCAATTTCTGTTGGATCATGTCGAGCGATACCCGGAGGTCGATGATGCCTCGTAGCTCAATTACGGACTACGCCGACCCCGAGCAGATGGAAGCAGCGCATGTAACCGGGCAAGCCGAGATCATTCCTATTGGACCCGATCCCCTTACCGCGCGTTCTATCCGGGTCGAGCTAGAGCACCTCTGGGCCACGCGGACAGATGAGCATGGATCTCGCATCAAGCACGTATTGCTGGACCCCAAACGGTTTTTCATTACCTTCGAGACCGGGCCTGGGCCCACTCGCGTCGTCAAAGGGATGGAAATGCCAGCCGATGCATTTATGCAACACAGTAGTGGCGAAGCTTTCCACGAGCGTAGTCGCGGCGAGGCGCATTGGGGAACAGTGTCGATGCCAGTCAACGAAGTTTCCCCCCTTGGCGTGCAGGTGTCAGGGCGCTGTCTGGCACCTCTACACGATGCGGTCATAACGACTCCGCCCCCCGAGAGGCTCGAACGATTCCATCGCCTGCACGCAGCCGCCGCCGCTTTGGCCGAAAGCGCTCCCGAGGTCATAGCTCAGCCGGAGGCGGCGCGAGGTTTAGAGCAGGCTTTCGTCGAGGCGACATTTGGCTGCCTGGATACGGGAGAATCCGAGAGTCAGACTTGGGCTCAGCAACGCCACTCTATCATCATGCGATGGTTCAGAAGAGTGCTGGAGGAGCAGCCTGATCGTGCCCTGTATGTGCCTGAGATATGCGCGGCTATTGGAGTTCCGGAGCGCACCCTGCGGCTGTGCTGCCAGGAGCATCTGGGTACGAGCCCGAAGCACTACCTGACTCTACGAAGGATGAATCTCGCGCAACGCGCGCTTCTTGCGTCCGCTCCCGGTGCGGGAACTGTGACCGATATCGCTACCAGCCACGGGTTCTGGCACTTTGGGCGGTTCTCGGCGGTTTACCAGTCATTCTTCAACGAGCTACCGTCAGAGAGCCTGCGTAAAACTGTCCATTAGTGGGGCCCACAGGATACGCGCTGTGACAACGGTGGAATTTGCCAGAAGCGGATAATCCACCACCACCGGATAACTCATGTGAATAAACCACAAAATCACAAATGGGTGCCGCCGAGTGCCCGCCGTCGATGACGTCTGTCTCCGCTCGCCGCTGCCGCCTGGGTCGAGCCGCCGTTCGAGAGTGGTCCGGGCGATTAGTGTAACTCGGTTGTCTTGCCGGTTTTGGATAGTCAATAGGCCCGACTTTGGTTCCTTATCCCGCTAAGTTAGCGGGCGCCTCTAGGAAGCTGGGCCGGCATATCGCAGTGCAGCAGAGGCACTGGATCAAGGTCGTCTGTGAGTGTAACGCCGTATCCGTTGCGGGGACCCCACGACTTGACGCGGGCTCAGGCTGACCAACTCCGAGCACGCTGCGGCATCCAGAACTGTCAATCGGCCCTTTAATCGCGGGGATCTGTCAACATCGATGTTGTTTCCGTGCCGGGGTCAAGGTCCTTTCCGAGGTCTGATATGGGCCTCATGAGTGTGTTCGAGGTGGGTGCCTCAACATATCAATGGGGTGCGAGGAACTCGCCGCCAGCCGATTGACCGAGGTCACCGACACCGCCGTCCCGACAGGGACAACAACCGGCGCTGCTGATGCTGCAGGGCCAGATCTTGGTGTGCTGCTACGCCATTTTCGAATGGCGCGACCTTGCTGGGCCGCGGCACGCGACGGGGAGCGTAGGCGGGCGGCTCGATGCCGCGCTAGAGATATTTGCAGACGGTCTTGCGGTCGAGCCCGGTGCGGCGCGCGATAGCGGTGACGCTCATGCCTTACCGGTGCAGGTCCAGGATCATCACAAACTCCCCAAGTCTGACCACGCGTCCGCTCCCTCGGATTCCCGAGGCAAGGGACACCACTAGGCGGCTGCATCACGATCTCCACTCAGACCAACGTCATGCCGCCGACTGGGGGTAACCGTTGCGAGCGCACCGAGATTAAGCTTGGGTGTTGGCCTCGCGGTAAGCAATTCGGCGGCACCACATGGCGGCGCGCGGCATTCGTGTGATCGAAGGGCCGCATGGATGAGACGCTAAACGGATCCGGCCCTGATGAGAGCGCTCATACGACAGATCGTAAGAGCGCACACAACGTCCGAGTGGAGGTTATCACGCGGGGCGAGCGCCGGCGGAGTTGGACGCTGGAGCAAAAGCGCGAGATTGTGGCTGAGAGCCTCGGGCCCGAACTGACCCCGAGCGAGGTGGCGCGCAAATACGCGATCGGTACGGGGCAGCTTTATACCTGGCGTCGAGAACTGTTGCCGGCTCCGACGGAGCGGATGAGGCGGCCGACACGGTTTGCGCAAGTGGAGCTGGTGCCGACGCGGCTGGCCGGCCAGCTACCGGCTGAGCCGCCCGCCCCGCCAGTAACGATCCCGCAATCGCCCCGGCCGCTGGGAATAATCGAGATCGTGCTACCGGGCGGCATATTGGTGCGCGTTGATGGGCAGGTAGATGATCGGGCATTGCGGCGAGTCCTGGGCATGCTGCAAGGCCGATGATCACACTCTCACCCGGCCTGCGCGTGTATCTCGCCTGCGGCGTGACCGATATGCGCAAGGGTATGGTGGGGCTGGCAATGCTGGTGCAGCAGTCGCTGCGCGACAACCCGTTCGATGGCGCTGTGTATGCCTTCCGCGGGCGTCGCGCAGGACTGATCAAGCTGATATGGCATGATGGCGCCGGCCTGTGCATGCTGACCAAGCGGCTGGAGCATGGGCAGTTTGTTTGGCCGTCATCCGAGACGACTGGCCGGATCATGCTCTCGAGCGCGCAATTGGCGGCGCTGCTGGATGGCTGTGAATGGCGCGCAGCGCAGCCGCGACGAGCACCGGAACTGGCGGGATAAAAACCCGCGTCGCCGATAAAAATCGGCTGGCACCGATTCGGCGGCGTCGTTCAGAATCGCAGCGTGCGAATCGATCTGGACAACCTGCCTGACGATCCCGCGACGCTGCAGCAAATGCTGCGCGACGTCGTGCGAGAGCTCAATACCGAGAATGACAAGCTGCGCCTGCTCATTCATCGGCTAGTGCGCCATCGGTTCGGCCGCCGCTCCGAGCAACTCACCGATGACCAGTTGCAATTGGGCTCGAGGATCTGGAGCAAACGGTCGCCGCGAACCAGGCGGCACAGGACACTATTGCACCAGAGCCGAAGGAGCAGAAGCGCCGAGCGGCACCGGCGCAGCGCAATCTCGGCGATCTGCCGGCACACTTGCCGCGCTACGAGGTGGTGGTGGACATCGAGCACCGCGAGTGCCCCTGCTGTGGTGGCGCGCTGCATGTGATCGGCGAAACGCGCAGCCAACAGCTCGATATCGTGCCCGCGCAGCTTCGGGTGCGGGTCACGCGCCGGCCGCGTTACGCCTGCCGGGCGTGCGAGGGAACCGTGGTGCAGGCGCCAGCGCCGGAGCGCCCGATCGATGGCGGCCTGGCGACCGAGGCCATGGTGGTGCATGTGCTGGTCAGCAAGTATTGCGAACTCGCTGCCGCTGCATCGACAGTCCAAGATGCTGGCGCGGCAGGGCATCGATCTGGATCGCTCGACGCTGAGCAACTGGGTTGGCCGAGCCTGCTGGTGGCTGAAGCCGCTTTATGACCTGGTGGTCAGCACGGTGCTGTCGTCTGAGAAGGTCTTTGCGGATGACACGACATTGCCGGTGCTGGATCCGGGCCGCGGCCGAACCAAAACCGGGCGATTGTGGTGCTATGCGGTGGATGACCGACCGTGGTCCGGTCCGACGCACCCGGCGGCGGCGTATGTATATTCCGAGGATCGTAAGGGCGCGCATCCGTCAGCGCACCTGGCAGCGTTTCGCGGTGTGCTGCAGGTGGACGGCTACGCCGGGTTCAAGCGACTGGCCGGGGACCGCAGCGACAATTCGGTCAAGCTGGCGTTCTGCTGGGCGCATATGCGGCGGCCGTTCTTCGATTTCTATCAGGCGACGAAGTCGCCGCTGGCCGGGCATGTGCTGGCGCGCATTCGCGAACTCTATACGATCGAGGCCGAGATTCGCCGGCATTCTGCCGATCATCGGGAGCGCATGCGCCAGGCGCGAAGTCGGCCGATCGTGGAGGCGTTGCATGCTTGGTTGCAGGAGCAGCTGCCTCATATATCCGCCGTCTCCGAGCTGGCGAAAGCGATGCGCTATGCGATCCGGCACTGGCCGGGGTTGGTGGCATTCCTCGATGACGGGAGGATCGAGATGGACACGAACGTGGTCGAGCGCTCGATCAGACCGGTGACCCTCACACGCAAGAACGCCTTGTTCGCCGGATCGGACGGCGGAGCCCGGCATTGGGCCATCGCGATGACGCTGATCGAGACCGCCAAGCTGAATAGTGTCGAGCCGATGGCTTGGCTTACTGATGTGCTCGAGCGCATCGTCTCAGGCAAGACTAAGGCGAACGCACTGGAGGCGCTGCTGCCGTGGAATTGGCATCCGACTGAACTCACGGAATTGGCGGCAGGCTGCATGATCGATAATCCAACCCAGGTTGACCGCCTGATGGGGAAGCTGCAACAGGCTCTGCCACTGCCCGCGCGCCCCACACCCGAGCTGCTCGCCGCTCTCGTCGCGAAGAACGCTGCGAGCCAAACCTCCGCCGCCTGCTCAATCACCTGGATCAGCTACGCCGGTGACGAGGGAGGCATTGTGTGCCGCCTCGATTTTGGAGACGAGGCCAAGAACGCCGCGTTTGTCTCCATCACGCACCTGCGTTTCGATGCTCGTCTGCCTCTCGCCCGTGAGATTATCGCCTACCAGAAGCACCGCGTGAAACGCATCCAGCGGCAGCCGGCGTAATCCACCCCAGCACAGAGGATGGGCCGGCCTCTGATACACCGCACGGCTGCCGTCAAGGAAAATCGGGCAGGGTCTCGCCGCAACGCTTACGCCTCGCGCACACGTTGAGGCATCCAGAATTCCCGGATGGCCGGGATGACGACCGGGATATCGTGGTAGGCGTTTCGCAGGAATTCCTCGCCTGCTGGGCCTCGCTGGATCAAGCCAAGCATTAGCCGCCCGGCGGTATCGGTGCAATGAAGCAGGATGGGCAGCAGCAGCCCATGTTCGACGCGTCGGCGGTCGCGCAGTGGCCGCCAGGCTTCGGGGCGGAGCATCATCGCCGCCATGAACCCGGTGCACCAGGGGCCGGCATCGACGACGCCGTTGTCGGTGCGCTCAAAGATCGGCGCGTATTCGCCCGGCGCGTTCGCGAGGCCCTCGCTGATCGCGTTGAACCGCCCGGCGATCGCCTGCATCGCGGCGAACTGCTCGGAGCCCTCCGCACCAATCGCGCTATGCGGGCCCAGCATGTGGCGCATCCACTCATACGGATCGATGGAGCATGGCCCGACAATGATCGCGGTCAGATAGCTGTCGAGCATGGAGATACTATCGATCAATGGCGGGGGCTCCAGCCGCTCGATCCAGTGCTCCAGCTGTTCAAGGCTCATCGCCTGCGTGGCATAGCGGCGCCGCCTGCGGGCAGGCCGGCTCACGCGGCGGTCAGCTGGGCTGCCTGGGCTTCCTTCCAGTTCCACGGCAGCAGTTCGGGCAAGGCGTTCACCTTCGTCTGGCCTGACACGATCTTCTCCAGCACGTCGGTGAGATAGGTCTGCGGGTCGAGGTCGTGGAGCTTGGAGGTGTTGATGAGCGACGCAAGGATCGCCCACGCCTCCGCTCCTCGAGCGGAACCCGAGAACAGCGCGTTGCGGCGTCCCAACACAATGGGACGGATTTCGCGTTCGACCACATTGGTGTGTGTGCCTTGACAAGGTGCACTGTTCTCCCCGGTGAAAGTCCGGGCCGGCAAACTCTCGCTCCAGCCGGAAGCACTCGGAGCGGGTCAGGAGGCGACGAATGGCCTGAAGCACTTCGAGAAAAGGCCCCTATAGGGGGCCAGCGGACCGTGCGGGCCGCAACGTGAGTAAACATCGAGCAGGCCTCGAAATAGTCAATGTGGGAGCCGACCCGCCATACAAACGGGGAAGGCCGCCGTCGTCGGTGAAGCGAGCGAGATACGCAGCCGGGGATCCCACCGGGGTAGTGAGGGCAGCACGCACGGGACATGAGCAGTGTGCAACAAGGGAAGTCTGCGATCGTGGCGAGGAATGGCAACTCTCCGCCAACGATGAACCCGCGAGGGCCAGCATCGGCGACCGCAGATGGCGGATGGGTTCGTAGTACCCACTGAGGCCGGGTAATGCCGGCGGAGGGAAGGAGCCCTGACCCGACCCAAGCGAGGGAAGGGCTGACAGCCCGGCGATTGACGATGAGTCTACCAACGTCGACTAAAACGGTTGAGAAGCTGCAGACCTCGCTACAGACGAAAGCTAAGGCTGAACCGGCCTTCCGCTACTATGCCCTTTGGGACAAAGTCAGCCGAGAAGACGTCCTTCTGGAAGCCTATCGTCGCTGTCGCGACAATGCGGGAGCGGCGGGGGTGGACGGTGAGACGTTCGAGCGGATCGACGCCAAGGCCCGGAGCAATGGCTGGGAACGCTGCGGGAGGAACTGGTCTCGGGACGCTACGTGCCCAAGCCCCTCCTGCGCGTATGGATACCGAAGAGCAACGGAGGCCAGCGGCCTCTCGGCATCCCGTGCATCAGCGACTGCGTGGTCCAGATGGCGGCGGTGTTGATCATTGGTCCCATCTTCGAGGCGGACCTGCTGCCACAGCAGTATGGCTTCCGCCCTGGGTTGGACGCCAAGATGGCTCTCCGACGGGTTTACTGGCACGTGACGCAGCATGGGCGGCGGGAGGTGGTGGACGCGGATTTGCGCGACTACTTCACTTCGATCCCGCACTCGCCCCTGATGCGGAGTCTGTCCCGGCGCATCGCCGATGGGCGTATGCTTCACATCATCAAGTGCTGGCTCACAGCACCGGTGGTGGAAGTCATCGACGGGCGTCGGGTTCAGACCACCGAAGCGAGACGGACGAAGCGGGGAACCCCGCAGGGCGGAGTAATCTCGCCGCTGCTGGCCAACTGCTACTTCCGCCGCTTCCTGCTGGCCTGGTACAATCACGGCCATCGGGACCAACTCAATGCCCACGTCGTCAACTATGCCGACGACTTCGTCATCTGCTGCCAACCCGGCAACGCAGAAGCGGCGATGACGCGGATGGCGAAACTGATGGCGCGCCTCGGGTTGGAAGTGAACACGACCAAGACCCGGATCGCCCGATTGCCCGAGGACCAGTTCGACTTCCTCGGCTACACGGTTGGTCGCTTCCACGGCAAAGACGGGCGCCCCTACCTCGGCACCCGTCCGTCGAGGAAGGCGGTGAAGAGCTTGCTCGAGCGTATCCACGAGCGACTACGCGTCAGTGGTATCCGGGATGATCCTGTGAGCACGGTGGCGCGCATCAGCAGCATGCTACGAGGCTGGTGCGGCTACTTTGATCAGGGCCCGGTCATAGAAACCTATGAGCTCATTCGAGCATACACTGAACGACGAGCCCGCCGCTGGTTGATGCGCCGCGCGGGACGACGAGGCGTTGGGTTCCGCCAGATCCCGGACGAGTATCTCTATGAGACACTCGGCCTCTATAGCGTTCCACGGCGACGCGTCGACCTGCCGAGAGCGAAGGTCTGACGGGACGGGAGAAAGCCGGATGCGGGAAATCTGCACGTCCGGTTTGACGAGCGGGGTGTGGAAACGGAGCCAGGGTCGAACCAGTGAGGCACCGCCAGACGAAAGGGGCGGAAACAGATATGTTCGGCCTACAGCAACCGCGCCACACCTCAACTCTACCCGCCTCCACCCGGCCGTCGGCGAGGAATACCGTCAAGCCCTCCCAATGATTGAGGGTGTATCGAATCGCTTCGGCGAGCTTTGACTTCGCTAACTCCTCCTCCAGCCGTTGCAGCAGCCAGGTCTTGAATGCTTCTAGAATCGGCTTGGTCTGGGTCTGCCGAACGGAGACGCGCTCCGCGTCGGTCAGCCCCCGGATGCGCGCCTCGATCTCATAGATCGCCCTGAACCGCCGCAAAGCTTCTTCCGCCACGGAGGAGCCGTTGGCCTTGAAGACGTCGAAGAACTTCCGGCGTGCATGAGCAAGGCAAAACGCCAGGGTGATTGCGCCGCCCGGCCGGTTGGGCCGGGTCAGTTCATGATAGCCTGCATAGCCATCCACCTGCAGCACGCCGCTGAAGTCCGCCAGGTGTTCCTGCACATGCTGCCCCTTTCGGTCTTCGGCATAGAGATAGACCACCGCTGGCGGCCCGGGTCCCCGCCATGGCCGATCGTCGATCGCATAGGACCAGAACCGCGCCGTGCGCGTGTGGCGTCGTCGCCGATCCAGCACCGGCATGGTCGTGTCATCACAGAACACTTTGGGTGAGGCCAGCACGGTCTTGACCATGACCGCGTGCAGCGGCTTCAGCCACCACGCCGCCCGCATCACCCAATGCACCAGGGTCGAGCGATCGAGCTCAATGCCGTAGCCGCGGAAGATCTTCGTCTGCCGGTTCAGCGGCAAGTGCCAGGAGAACTTCGCCACCGCCACCGAGGCGACCAGCGCGACCGTCGGCAGACCGTTGTCGATGATTCGCGCCGGCGCCTTGGCCTGCACCACCGCGGCCTCGCAACCGCGGCAGCCATAGCGCGGCCGGCGGATGCGTTTGACCTGCAGGATTGCCGGAATGACGTCGAGCTGCTCGGTGACATCCTCGCTGATCGGATGCAGCGCGCCCTGACAACATGGGCAGGTCTGCTCTCCGGCTCGATCACCACCTCGCAGCGCGGCAGGTGCTTCGGAAGCGCGCCGATGTTGCGCACCGGCTTCCGGCGCCCCGACATTGTCTTCGCAGCGCCAGTCGCGGGATCATCGTTCGCCGCCGGAACGGCGGTGACGATCTCGACATCCGGCAGCGCAAGCTCGAGCTGCGCCGGATCGAACGCCAGCTTCTCGGAACGCGGGCCAAACACCATGCGCTCCAGTGCCGCCACCTGGCCCTGCAGGTTCTCATTGCGCCCCTGCAGGTCCATGATGATCGCGATCAGCCGGTCGGGATCGCGCGGCAGCGATGCCGGATCGAACGCCATGACCGCTTGATAGCGAACCAGCATCCGATTCGTACATCGGAAACTGTTTCAGGCCGAGGCCGGCTAGGCCAGGACCGCCGTGCGCGGCACCACCTGCGACCAGTCGAGTCCGGAAAACAGCAAGCTAAGCTGCGCCGGGCTTAGCATCACCGCGCCGTCCTGCACCGGCGGCCAGGTGAAGCGGCCACGCTCCAGCCGCTTACTCAACAGCACCAATCCCGAGCCATCCCATACTAAAATTTTCAGGCGATCCGCGCGCTTCGCCCGGAAGACAAAGACATCCCCAGCAAAGAGATCAACGGCAAGGGTCTGCTTCACCAAGCTCGACAAGCTGTCCATGCCACGGCGAAAATCAACCGGCCGAGCGGTCACCAGAATTCGCAGCCCCGGCCGCACCGGGAGGTCGATAATCATGGCCGATGGAAATGCCTGAGAACCTGCCGCAGCGCCGCGGCATCGACCGAGCCGCTGATGCGCACGCGCGCATCCCCAATCTCAACTTCAATCCGACCCGCAGCACCTTCGCCACTGCCCCGAGGCGCCGAAGCTGTACTCGGCGGCAGATCCGGCGGCACAGATACCGCCGGAGATATCCGGCTCGCCACGCCATCGTCGAGAGCGCGCAGCGGCACAAACGCCGGCTCGCCAACCGCCGCTCGCTTCCGCGCCTGGCGGCGCCAAGTCCACAATAGGGCGCGGTTCACACCGTGCCGCAGAGCCACCTCCGATACCTTGGCTCCAGGTTCAAAGCTCTCGGCAAGAATCCGGGCTTTCTCTGCCTCCGACCAACGCCGGCGCCGGGGCTCCCCGGTTATCAGCTCGATCCGACGGTAGCTGCCGGCTTGATGACTGTCTTGATGCCTGGCATCAAAACTCGCATCTGACATTGCGACATCTCCGGGCTCACAGCGCGACAAACGTCGGCCTTTCCCCCGCCAATGCCCAGGTGGGCCACTCGCAGCGGTTACGTAACGCCTAGGACGACGCAGGAACAGGAACGTCGGCATCCTTGGCGGCGGGACAACCAATGACCTCAGCAACAACGCGTTCGCCCGTCTCCTGCTGCACCAACCGCAAGCCGGCGAGGGGTGCTGGACAGCGCCGCCGGGCCGTCCTGTCGGCGTCCGGGGCGGCGTCCCACAGAGCTTGGCGGCCGGACGCATGCCCAGACCACCCTTTCTCCGGACGAGGCATTGGCGCAGCTGATGGCCGGCAACCGGCGTTTTGTCGCGCAACGAGCTGGTGTCACTGAAAGACGGTCTCGAGATCCTGCGCCAAAACACGGTTGCCAAGCAGGACCCGTTTGCCGCTCTGCTGTCATGTGCCAATTCAAGGGTCCCAGTTGAACTGGTGTTCGACCAGATTTTGGGTCATCTCTTCGTCACGCGGATTGCGGGCAACATCTGCACGCCGGAGATTGTGGCGAGTTTTGAATACGGCGCAGCTGCACTGGGCATCCCCCGATCATCGTGTTGTTGGGTCAAAGGCTGCGGCACGGTAAAGGGCGCCATGGCTGGATATCCCGCGCTGGGACAGATCAGTGCCTTGTATACGCCACTGCAGCCAGTGGTTGAACGCGCAGGCCACGATCTGGCAACCACGGCTAAGACTAATGCGCAGATGGAGGCTGATCTTCTGTGGACAGCCTCGCCCGTTCTCTCCGAGATGGTTTCGCTAGGCCGGCTAACGATCGTTGCCGCCTATTATGGCCTGAGCGACGGCAGTGTAACTTTGCTAGGCTGACGGATATATTCGCCCATCAGCATTCGCGCGCTAATGGGCGTCCATAAGAACAAAGGGTGATGTAATCATGGCCCGCGCAAACGTGAGAAGGCCGAAAATTGCCATCGCCTGTCAGGGCGGCGGAAGCCAAACCGCCTTCACCGCCGGCGTCCTGAAGGCTCTGACAGAAAGGGGTGTTGGGAAGGACCTCGATCTGGTTAGCATAAGTGGCACATCGGGTGGGGCGGTGTGCGCCGCGATGATGTGGTACAGCTTCTGGAAGGGGGAAACTCCACGCTGGCAGCGCCTGATCGACTTCTGGAAGGACAACCAAGCGCAGGAGGGGCCCGAACAGGCATTCAATGAGGCAGTCGTCAGCTACCTGCGGGTGATCAACAGTGGGCTCTTCCCGGCGTTCCAACTTAGCCCCTCCTCACCCGTTGTTAAGTCGTGGCTATCCCTGTGGTCCACCGGAATGCGCAGAAATTTCCTAGATTTTCCAGGATTGCTGAGCAAGTACATTGATTTCGACGAAGTAGCCGGATGGGGTCCGCGCGATCAACGGCCGGTGCTGATCATCGGCGCGGCCAACGTGACAACCGGCAAGCTCGTGAAGTTTGTGTCCGCAAAGGAAGTGATCCGTCTGGAGCACATTCTGGCATCCTGTGCGGTGCCAAACATCTTCCCTGCCGTACCGATCGGCGATTGCGTCTTTTGGGATGGCTTGTTCTCCGACAACCCACCGGTGGAGGAGCTGATACGCCCTCGCAGCATCGGGGCCGAGAACGTGCCAGATGAGATTTGGCTCATCAAAATCAATCCCACCGCTACGAGTTCCGTGCCGCATCAGCCCGACACGATCGCCGATCGCAGAAATCAGATGGAAGGCAATATCTCGATGTTCCACCAGCTCGATCATTTGGAACTGTTGAATGACATGATCCTGGCGGACGCCTTTCGGCCGGAGTTCCTGGCCCAGTTTGACATCAAGGCGCCGATCCCCATCCCGAAGTCGTTCAGCAGTGATCAGGATAAGCCGTACCACATACCCTGCATTGAGATGCCCCTGGAGGTCCAAGCAACCCTCGATTACCAAGGCAAAATCGACCGCAGTCCCAAAAACATCGAGTGGCTGCTCAAGCAGGGGGAAGCCGCCGTGGCAGCTTTCCTGCGACAGCGGGAAGCAGCGGTCGCGAGAAGCCCGCTTTCAGCCCCGTAGCCGCTCGATAGGCTCGAGGGGCGCCGAAAACGGAAGTGCTTCCTCGCGCTCCTCATGCATTTCCCTGCTCAGGAAATAGTTGAGCGCCGTCCGGATGACGGCAATCGCTGCGAGCTTGCCGATCGCCTCCCAGCTCGGCGCCACTGCGGTCGACAGGATGTCGGTACCGAGCCGGAACTCCAGGGCAATGGCCAAAAAGGCGTGCCAGTGTGAAGCGCACCTCATTGAAGTCTTGCACTTGTGGAGGGAATGAGCCGCGCGTGAAACGCAGGCCCGCCAAGATCATGCCCACACCGATCACGAGAGCCCCGATCGCTTCGATAAGTAGCTGCAGCCACAGCACGGCATTGACGACGACTTCTTCAACTCCCAATTCCGACGGCGGCGCAATCATGACTGCCCCCTTAGTTCGCCGGCACGGTCAACACCGGTGTTTGGGGCGTGACGCCGGTCTCCGCCAGCGAGAAAAATATCATCAGGAAAGTAAAAGCCCTTTTCGAGGCGAGGTCGCCATCAGCAATCCAATAATACGTGCTACGGTACCGGACGGCCGCATACGCGTCTGCCGGCGGCGACGAGGATGAGAAGATACGGATCAGCGGGCGGTCCCCCGGTTGCCCGGCGCCGGGTATTCGGGTCGAGGGGGCTGCCCGGCCTTGCGCGACGTGCTCGGGAGGAACCTCGATGCCCGCGGCAATCTCCAACAAGATCTCGATCATGGAGCGCGTCAGCATTGCGATCTCGTTGGGTCCCCGGGGGAGCAACCCGAAGATAACTGTCACCTCTCCAGATTTGTCCCCTTGGGCGCCAAGAGTCGTCCGTACAAATTGCAGATCTCGCTCAGCCTCTGCCGAACGTGGCCAAGAAGCGGGCCCATGCCATCCAGCACAGTCGCGGCAAGGAGCGAAAAACGAAGCTATACCGCGACCTGATCGCGGCCACCCGGGCCACCAAGGCAGCGCTTGAGGCTGCCGTTGCGCGCCTGGCCGAGTGCCGCGGACCCGGTGCCGAAGACTGGCGCATCGAAGTCCACCATTATCTGCCCTTGATCGAGCGCGTCATTTCGCAAGCCGGGCGCCGTGTTCTTCGCGGCGAGACGGTGCCGGCCAGCGAGAAACTGGTCAGCCTATTCGAGCCGCACGCGGACATTATCGTCAAGGGCGGCCGCGACGTGCAGTATGGTCACAAAATCAACTTGGCGACCGGTCGCAGCGGGCTGATCCTCGATGTTGTCATCGAAACCGGCAATCCAGCGGACGCCGAACGCTTCCTGCCCATGCTCGAGCGTCACATCGCGCGGCACGGCAAACCGCCGCGTCAGGCGGCCTGCGACGGCGGGTACGCCAGTCGGGACAACGTCGCAGAGGCCAAGGCCCTGGGCGTGAAGGATGTCGGCTTCCATAAGAAACGCGGCCTCGGCATCGAAGCCATGGTCAAGAGCCGTTGGGTGTACCGCAAGCTGCGCAACTTCCGGGCCGGGATCGAGGCCAACATCTCCTGTTTGAAGCGGGCCTTTGGTTTGGCACGCTGTACCTGGCGCGGGCTGGCGCACTTCAGGGCCTATGTCTGGTCGTCCGCCGTCGCCTACAACCTCGTCCTTTATGCCCGGTTGGTAACAGCCGCGCCGACCTGACCCCCTCTCCCGCGCCGCTCCAACGGACTGATCGCTATCATCGCGGATGCACGAGGCGGTGTACGCGCATAGGTTGTGATCGCAATTATTCTGTAACCGATGCGGGAAACCTTGCCGGCAGGCAGGCCTGAGCCGCTGCTTGGCGGGCTTCCCGACCCACCTCCGGCCGGGCAAAAACCGCGTTTATGGACGGACACTACCTAAGGTCCGGATTGAATAAGGTTCACTGAGCGCCCGCGAGATCGGAGAACGATCAAGAGAACCCGCCCGCTCACCGCGCCCCTTTAAGCGCCATGCTGGCGGGCCTCCCCCAGCGCGACGCTGACCGGGCTAACGGCATAAGCAACAACTCGGTCGCTTTGCCGATTTCGGATAGCAAATAGGCAAACTCGGGTTCCTTATGTCCCGTAGGTGAGCTGTCCCCCAGGGAAGCTGGGCCCGCACGTTGCGTGCCGCAGAGTGGGTGGCCGATCGAGGGTACCGCGCGCCTTGTGTTGGGCCACGCGATAACTTGGCGGAGTGTCGTTACATGATCAGGTTGGTCCGAAAATCTGGGAGTACCCCTGCGGCTACCATATCTACGGCAGCACTGGCTTTAATGATTGGGTCAGGAACGCCCTTAGGCGCGAGAGCCGATGAGGCAGCAGCAAAGAGCCAGGTCAAAGCGATGTCCGATTATATGGCTGCACAAAAGGTCATATCGTTCTCCTTCGATACCAACCTTGAGATCGTCACCAAGGACGCCCAGAAGCTCGATTTGGCGAGTTCCGGGACGGTGGCTCTTGACCGGCCGGACAAGATCCGCGTTACCCGCCATGGCGGGTTCGCCGACGTCGAGGTGGTTTTTGACGGTAAGACGCTGTCATTGCTCGGCAAGAACGCCAACCTCTATGGCCAGGTCGATGTGCCAGGCTCAATCGACCATCTGATCGATGTGTTGCAGGACAAGTACAATAGGCCTATCCCCGGCGCAGATTTGCTTGAGGCGAATATCTACGATGAACTGATGCCGTCGGTCATCGATGTAAAGGATCTCGGCAGCGGTGTGATCGGCGGGGTTGAATGCGATCACCTCGCTTTTCGAACCAAGGAAGTAGATTGGCAAATCTGGATCGCACAGGGGGCCCGTCCCTACCCATGCCGATATGTCATCACTTCCAAGCTCGTGGCCGATGCACCGGAATACAGCGTCCAGATCAGCGACTGGAAGACCGGCAATGAGGTCACATCCAGTGATTTCAGCTTTAACAACACAACAAACGCCAGAAAGATGGACGTGAAAGACCTTGATACCGATGAATTGCCGACGATTTTTGCGGTTGGAGGATCCCGATGACCACGTCGAAACGGCTTAGCATTGTTCTGCTGGTTGGCGCCATCGGGTTTTTGGGGCTCCAACTCGGAGGGCGGGTTTTGGTTCCGGGCATACACAGCTTCGTCTCGACCGCCCAGGCCCGCATCGGGCGTCCGCTCACCCCTGTCAGCGTGGCCGGGGTGGCGCGGCGTACGACGCGGCGTTGCGCAGTGGGCGTTTACAACTGTTAAAGTCGCAGGACCTTGAGCGGTTATGACCCTCACAGCCTGTCTCGAAACTCGTTCGCAACGGAACTCGCGGATCGGACGGCCGCCTCGGGGGGCATGCGGACGTAGACGACATGCTGGGTGGGAGTCCGCTTGGCTCCCAATGCGGTCGTTCCAGGCCGCCTCGCGGGAACCATCAGCAAGCCAGGCTGTGGCGAGCCCGCGACGAACGGTATCGCGTCAAGAGACCGTCTTCCCTCTGGCGCACCAATTCATTGATCTGGATCAATGCATGGACTTCACAATAAAGATAATTGTTCTAAGACCGGCGACTGATAGCGGAACTCGGAAAAGGAGGATGCGATGCCTCACCTCATGATTCGGTGGCAAGTTACCAGCACATCGGCCAAGGCTTGCCTTGCGAAAATACAGTGATTTTGATATCTGCATTGCAACATCCGTCCGGGAGAAGAGCGATGCCTGCCGTTGCGCGCCGCAGCCTGTTCGGACTTGCCGTCGCGTTCGCCTGCCCGCTTTGTAACAGAGCCATGGCCGCTGTCGAGTTCGGCTATTCCGGCGCGGATGGACCCGAGCATTGGGGCGACCTTTCGCCGGATTACCGTGCCTGCGGGATGGGAACGCAACAGTCGCCGATCGATCTCACTGGCGCCGTCACGGCTCGCCTGGAGCATCTTCCTATCGACTACAATAAGGTCCCGTTGCGTGTCTGGAACAACGGCGAGTACATTCTCACAAATGTGCCGGCCGGCAGCACCGTGAAGGTGGGCAGCGTGACCTACAAGCTACTGCAGTTCCACTTCCATCATCCGAGCGAGCATCACGTCGACGGCAAAGTCTTCGCAATGGAGGCCCACTTCGTAAACCAGGCGGCCGACGGCTCGTTCTGTGCGGTCGGCGTGTTCATCATGCCCGGCCGGGCCAACTCCGTGCTGGGGCCGATCGTGAAGGCCATGCCGTCCCAGCCGGGATCCGACACGCCGGTTCCAGGTGTTACGGTTGACCCGATGGGCCTGATTCCGGCGAATCGGTCGTATTTCCGCTACATGGGGTCGGTGACCACCCCGCCCTGTCCCGAGACGGTAACCTGGGTGGTGTTCCGCAACCCGATCGAGGCCTCGTCGGATCAGATCGAGCGCTATGCCGCGGTGTTTCCGATGGACGCGCGGCCGTTACAGCCGACGAACCGTCGCGTGATCCTTGAGTCCGGCGGCTAGGGGCTGGGGGAGCGGGACCGGAGTTATCGACTCAGTTGCTTCTGTACTCGCGTCGCCTGCCTGGCCACCAACGGGAAGGCCGTTTTGTGTCCTTGTGGGCGCGAGCGCGGCGGGCGACGACGTTTGGACATGCGCGGATCGATGCGCCCGCGGGCCGAGGGTGTCAAGCGCTCACGCCGCTGTGTGTGTCCTGGAACGGATGACCGGCACTATCTGGTTAAAGCCGACGTGGAAGGGCTGCCCATGCTGGCGAATGAAGACGAAGACCTGTTCGAAATGGCGCACCTGTTCCCGGAGACCACGGGGCTCCCCTATGACGGTGTGGGTCAGCCCTAAGGGTGCGGGAGCTGCAGGGGATGGATCCTCACGAATTGCGAGCAGTGTATGGCGTCTATCTGCTGGAGACCTGCAAAGTTTGGGCCCCGCGCGTGGACGAAAGCGCCAGCTCGACCGCAACCTGGACCTGTATTACCCGGATCTGAAGGAGGGAGAACGAAAGAGACGGCATTGCCACCGCCTGGGTGGTCCCTCAATAGGGCTGAGTCTAATCGGAGCGAGCTAATGCGCCCCGCCGCCTCTCATAGAATGAGGCTCTCATCCGCGTCGATCCCGATCCATATCGCTATGACCTGCTTGGGTTTTCACTTTGCATAAACTTTGGTCTCCGCGAAATCGTGCCGCTCCATTATGTGCTCGCCTCCTTTACCGCGCTCGGGAGCCGTGATCGAGGCCGAGCGCTTCAAGACGGTCACTCACGAAAGGACCGGCGTACAGTGCCGGCATGACGCGGCTTTTATCTGCGCCTCATTTACACGTTGCCGCACTGGCGTCCATCAGAGCGCCTCACCCCAACATTAGAGTTACCACTTTTCTGTCAGGCATATTTTACTTCATATTGCTACTTACCGCGAGGCGTTCGGAAATTCAAGACACTTCGTTTCAAGCTTGATGTAAGACGAAGCACCATGTGGTGCTTTCGAAAATGCCTCCACAGGCACCCATGCTGCTCCAGCCTGAAATCACGGCAGGTCCGCCTTGTCCGCTTATCAAAATAAGCATAACGATCAACTTGGTCATGACGTTCGCTCCCACCTTGCGACAATGGTCAGCTCATTATCGCCCACATAGCCCGCGACCGGGGGTGCAGCCTGTGGTCCGGATATGCTGGCCGCAACGTAGATACCTATGATCGTCAGGGCCACCTGTATGCGCCTCATCCCATCGTTCCTCCTTCTCTTAGTATCGAGCGCTGCTGCGCGAGCCAGTTAGAGCCTTGACCGCCATGACCGCTATCCAAAAACGGCAAATGCGTGTATCCAGGTTGGATCCTGCTGGCATATTACAGCGCAAAAATCGGGGCCAAGGCGCTGCCGGGTATCGGCGAAAGAAAAAATTAAGACTACCTCCCACACTCCCTCCTGAACTGAAGAGCTTCTGGTGGGTTCAAACGCGGGGGCGCGATTGATCTGCTCACGGCTACCCGCTGCGCACCGCCGCGACGGTGTCGACCCCTGACTGAATGGTTTGCGTATTTCGACAGACCCTGCCAGCCTCCGCGGGTCTCAAGACCGTCGATGGTAGACGACAACGCGGCGAATATCGCTGCAGAAGGATGACGCACCGCTGCTGTTGCGTAGATAGGCGAAGGGGGCCCCCGATATGAAATGGAACCGCTGGTACACGACCAAGAGCTATCTCAGTTCTGCACTGTGGACCGTGCCACTGATCGCATTGGCGTTGGAGAATGTGGCAATCCGTCTCCTTTTTTTCCTTCATGCGTGGTTAGATTGGGTACCCTGGTTCGGGACAACTCTCACCGGAGCGACCGAGGCCCTAAACACTATCGAAACGTTAGCCATCTCATTCATCGTCTTTACGTTCGGCTCGATGCTGGTAGCAATTCAGGTCGCAAGTGGACAACTGACGCCGCGAATTATTGCCACTGCGCTACTGCGAAACAACGTGATTCGATTTACGGTCGGGCTATTCACATTCACCATGCTGTTTGCCATCGGAACAGGCGCACAAATCGGCATGACGATACCGCAATATGCTGTGACAATGGTCTGGGTGTTGGGGATAGCTTCCATCGCAGCCTTTTTGTTCTTGATCGACTATACGGCACGGTTGCTTCGACCAATCAGCATTCTCTGGCGTATTGCTGAACAAGGTATCAAGGTCATTGAAAATGTTTATCCTGAGTGGCTTAGTGCACCCCGCGCACCCCGTGAACCTCGCCCATCGGCCTCTGTTGCACGCACTGCTGAGCACCAAGGCACCTCAGGAATAGTGCTTGCGGTGAACGTGAACTCGCTTATTTCTATGGCAGAACGCACAAGCGGCGTGATTGAATTTGTGCCCATGGTGGGCGACTTTGTAGAAGTAGGTGACCCCCTGTTCCGCTTATATGGCAACGCAGCGAGCATTGATGACAATGCTTTGCGCGCTCAGGTGGCCTTTGGGCCCGAGCGCACCATCGAGCAGGACGCAACCTTTGCTTTGCGTGTAATTGTTGACGTAGGCATCAAGGCACTCTCGGCAGCAATCAACGATCCTACTACCGCCGTAGTAGCTATTGATCAGCTCCAGCGGCTGCTTCGCCTCATTGGCAGACGGCACCTAGATGAGGATGCGCGGCACGACGGCAACGGTATGCTCAGACTGGTCGTTCCAATGCCAAAATGGGAGGATTTTGTACAGCTTGCGGTCAGCGAGATACGGCTCTACGGCGCAGGAAACTTCCAGATCTCGAGACAACTCCGAGCAATGATGGGGAGTTTGATGGCAATCCTACCCGAGTCTCGACGACCTGCATTGCGACACGAATTGGATCTGCTGGATCAGACACTGCAGGGGCTCCATCACTTACCAGAGGACTTGGCACTCGCGCGCCAGGCCAACTCGCAGGGACTGGGAGGAGCATCGGTGCGAAGGGATCATCATCACTTGCTGTCCGTCGGTGGGTTCTCTGGGGCACGATAAAAACTCCGCGGTGCTGGGCTGTGGGCGCGGTCTTGAGTTCCCAAGCTCCGCCCGTGGCCGGCCAGGGCGAGCGCGCGACCAGGCGGTTCTCGGGTTCGACCGCATCATATTGCGGACAACCTGAAGCAGGCCTACGGCAAATTGCTGGATGTGGCCGGTCGGGTGGTGGGACAGGCGAAGCGCTTCTCCACGGAGATCGGCGAGGGCGTAAAGCGGTGCAAAGGGATGGTTCAGCAAGCCATGCTGGAAGATCAGCGCCAGGCGCTGGACGCGATGGTGCCGCGGCTGCAGCAGGTCATGCGCCAGACCAAGGCGCGTATCCTCCTGGGTGACACCCGGAGCGAAAACAAAATCGTCAGCTTGTTCGAGCCTTCGACCGAGGTGATCCGCAAAGGCAAGGCCAGCAAACCTACCGAGTTTGGCAAGCTGGTGAAACTACAGGAAGCGGAGAATCAGATCGTCATCGACTATGAGGTCTATGCTCAGCGACCCAATGATGCAGATCTGCTCATCCCTGCTATTGCCGCACACCAAGCGAAGTTCGGACGCACGCCGAGGCTGGTCGCCGCCGATGCCGGCTTTTACTCCACCGAGAACGAGATCGCAGCGCACGCCAGAGGCGTCAAACGGGTCTGTATTCCCAATCGCTCCAGCAAGAGCGCGGCCCGCGAGCTTGAGCAGAAAAAGCGCTGGTTCCGCAACGGGCAGCGATGGCGCACCGGGTGCGAGGGGCGCATTAGCGTGAGCAAGCGACGGCACGGCCTGAACCGTTGTCGATATCACGGTGATGACGGAATGAAGCGCTGGGGGGGCCTCGGGGTAATTGCCGACAATTTGATCAATATCGGCCACGCGATCGGCAAGCAGCAGGCCTGATCGGCCTCTGACAGGGACTCCAGCACGTTGCGGTGACCTGTCGAGCCGTTCCCAGCAGACCCCAACGGTCTCGCTCAAGCCGCACCGCCCTTCCACCGGGACGGCGAATTTTGCGCCGGAAAGTAGCTAGATACTCACCTGTAACCGCCGGCTGCCCCAGGCAGAGCTCACAGGAAGGCTAGGTTCAACGGAGGCAATAGCACACCCGCGGGGGCAGCAGAGCGGGTATGATGGAATTACTGGCGTCGGGGCAGACAACCGGCTACAAGCGTTTCGGGAGGGCACGAGATTTTCTTACAATGCGTATTGTTCGTATCTTGCTGCTGTCTGGACTAGCCGCGTGCAGCGCCACGCCGTCGGTATCGGAGGGGGATTTTCTCGGCCAGTCCGGGTGGCGCCACCGACAGGCGATTGAGGATGTCGATATTATCATGCAGTGAGCCGAGCCCGGGCGGAGACCGAGCAGTTCGCGAAACAGCCGTAAGCCAACGAGGGGGGTTGAAACGGCGCAGGCAGAGGCGGCTCGCCACTTAGTCTAACAGTTCGCTGAAAAACTCCTATAGGAGCGTAATGAAAGAAGAAAAGGAATCGGAACGTGGCTACTCTCGAACCTTTCTTGCGAGCCTGCCGTTTGCAGCAAATCAATCTTGCGTCGCGCGATTCGGAAAATCGTTGTTCAGCAAACTGCTAATCTTACTGTGTCATAAGTTCCTGCGCGACGTGACGCGCTGGCAGCAAGGGCAGCGCGGAAGAGTTTGCACCAATGCATGAGCGATCGCGATCCGGACCGTAGCGATGGAGTTGGAGACATGGCGCTCAGGTCTGATTGGGGGATCCGCGGGGTCGGTAACTGCGGGGTAGGCGAGGCGTTTTGAAGGTTGGGGCTCGAGGTTCTGCTGAGGGGGGAATCGCACTCCGTTCGGAGATCAGGAATCCGTAAGCCGCGATCGCCAGCGTGGCGTGATGATGAAAGCCACGCCAGCCGCGCCCTTCATAGTGGCCGAGCCCAAGTTCCTGCTTCAATTCCTGATAGTCGCGCTCAATCCGCCAGCGCAGTTTGGCCAGATTGACCAGATTCCGCAGCGGCATATCGGCCGAGAGCGTCGACAACCAATATTTAGTTGGCTCTGTTTCTGCCTTCGGCCATTCGATCAAGCACCATTCTTCCGGTCTCGGGCTGGTGCGATAATAGTCACGGTGCGCGGGCCGCACCCGTACCGCAGCAAAACGAGACGTCAGCTTGGCGTTGCTGCCTTCGCGCCAAGTGACGCTGTGCCACTGCTGTTTCGGCAACCTCCGTGCCAATTCCTTGACAGACACCGGCTTATGCTTCGCATCGCGTCGCACCAGCTTCGGCGGGCGCCCATTTCCGCTCCAGCGTTTCGGTCGCTTCGGCGCCGTGCCCGGAGCCCAGAGGCTGGTCGAAGATGGGATACCAGCGACATAGCGCAAGCCAAGTTCGGTGATGCCATCGCGGAACTCGGTATCGACGCCATAGCCTGCATCCATCAGCACAGTCGCCGGTGGCACGCCAGCCAGCAGCGCCGATTGGATCTGCCCCAGGGCGATTTGTGGTTTGGTCTGGAACGCAATGTCATCGGGAATGCCTGCCTTGGCGCGTCGGGCCGCGTCATTGGCCCACACCTCCGGCAGATACAGCCGGTACGCGATCGGCAGGCTGGCGTGGCCGTTGGCGACTGACAAACTCACCGCGACCTGGCAGTTTTCCTGTTTGCCGAGCTGACCACAATACTGCCTCGCGACGCCAACCGAATGCGTCCCCTTCTTGGGAAATGCGGTATCGTCGATAATCCATGCACGGATCGCGCCGTGCTGTTCGATGGAGGGCAACACTTGCTGACGCACGACGTTGAGCACCGGCTCGTCCGACCAGTCGGCTTTGGCGACAAGATGATGCAGCGATTGGTGCGTCGCCTGCACCCGTGCGGGTGCTACACGGGCGGCCATCGGTTCGATGCTCTTCCGCGGGCCGGGCAACACCAAACCAGTACAGTAGGAATGGAACGGTGCCGCTCGGTCGGCGTGTCCAAGCGTCGCTGTCAGTGCCTCAACATAGGCCGCGAATCGTGATTCGCCGCCTTGTCTGTCGGATTCGAGACCCACACTCCGCCTCCGCGAGTGAGAATCTCCATCCGTACACACCGAGAATCGAATCGTACAAGGGGATTTTTATGACACAGTAAGACTAAACCTCCTCAGCCAGCCGCTCCGCCGGCACGCGGCAGCGGGGCTTCCCAGCATGCTTAGCTTCCTTGGCCTTGCGCACCTTGCGATATGCCGGCCTCTTGCGCTTGGGCTCGGGGGCAGCCAGCAGCGTGGTTGCCGTCTTAAAAATCAAAATAGTTTCTGCACGTGGAGATTTGCGCAAACCTCGTCTACAAGATAGTTGCAGGCTGAAATCGTGCCTTACGGCAACTCCTCAATTTCCTCTAAATGAAACGAGATATTTCTGTCGTCTTGCGATCCTTGCTCGCGCTTCGGATTCCAAAGCTCCCCCCAGAAAACGACATTCCAGCGATCACTCAGCGGAGCCGTCTTGACCAGGATCTCATTTGGCCCTGGCGCCAGCTCGACGCGCGTAGACTGGAACGCACTAGAACTCGATTACTAATTCCAGCTCGCGGGACGCGAAGTTTCGTATGATGAAGACCACACCCCACAATTTCCGATAAAAATCCACGATCGAACGGCCGAAACTAGTCATGTACTGTCCGTCCCACACCCAGCCTTTAGCAATGTCAAGGCCTGTCGTTAGCTGCCGGGCATGGAATACATTGCCCACGCGGCCGACCATGTATCTCTCCTGGTCACTCTGAAAATCTACAAACGACATCTGCAATCCCACGCACCGGAACAGATCTGCCATAAACGCGACTGTCCAACCGGATTCCCACCAGCCGAACTTCCCAATGCAGTAGATCGATAAAGGATCCATCCGCAGTCCCCAGGCCGGCCACATTCCCGCATTGATGAACGGCTCCCCCGCCAGAATGAACTGCCCCTCCGGCCGCATGGCCTGCCTCAAGACTTGCAATGCCGCCAGAGGGTGGCGGCAGTGATGGAAGGCTTCGAAGCAGAAGATCACGTCGAAGCGCTCATTACTACGAAGTGAAGGGCTTTCGAATGTACCTTGCCGGTAGTCGATCCCCAACCCCGCCGCCACACTCCGCCGAGATGCCATCGCGACAAAATCCGGATTGATATCAACTGCTACCACCCGATGCCCTAGCCGCGCCATGTATTCGGCACTGAATCCCCATCCGCTACCGACCTCAAGGATGTCCAGGGGGCCCTCGGCGTCGAATTGGTCAGCCAGCCTCGCCATGGCACGAAAGTAGCGGTTGAGAGTCGCAGGCGACCAGTTTGGATATGCCGTCAACCCCCGGAACGCGAGCTCCTGATCGAATGGGGTCCGTTCACACTCCATATCAGCGTAGCGCCCGCTACGAATCGTAGCGTAGAGCTGCTCCTGGAGTTCGAAACATTCCGGCGACAAAGGGTCGAAATTCCCAATCTGCCACCGGAGCCAACCGGGGATGACGAACTCTACCTCCTGCCACCATTTTTTGGTCGCTTCCGCATCCGGCCCCCCCCAGTTCGTCAGAGCGGTCGATAAATCGCCGGACGGCAGCGCTGTTCCGTAGATCGATATCCTCGGTTCTCATCGCCCAAAGCTCTCCTAGCCTCTCCCTCACTCTCTCACCCTTAACGCCAGTACCGAGTACAGTTGGCAAGCGCCGGGCGCGACGTTTTCCATAATGCGGATCATGCTCGATAAGTCAATCGGTTGCTGGCTTAACATCTCCGCATCGTTGTAAATCCCCCATCAGTCCAACCATGCGGCGATGCGGTATTCGAATTGATCGAGCAACTGCCGAACAGAGTTATGCGAGATGACGTCGCCCGGCCGAAAACTCGGGCGGCCGTCCGCGGAAACTGCCTGAAAACACGAGGCCTTGCCACGCAGCGAGCCCCGAAGCGGACGGGTCCATGTGCTAAATCCTGACCTCGCGCAAGGCGACGAAATTCGAGAAACTTGCCGCATTTAGCAGCCTCATGAGTTGCGGATGGGGCAGGCCGAAGGCAACCGAGTGTCCCACGCTGGCGCTGGTCTCGACGAATGTGAAGGCGACGGTGCTGCCGGCCATCCTCGCTGTAAGCGAGCATTGCAATGCAATTCCGCAGACTGGACCTCGAACCAAAAGAGAAGTTGTTGAAGGCAAGGAGGTTGAAGGTTTGAGGGCGGGCTGGCTTTTGTACCGTTTGGCGGTTATGGGTACTGCCTAGACCCATTCCAGCTACATGAATTGCTCAGGGACATCTGCAACCAAGACGTTGCGCTCGTGGTCGGCACACTTGACGTGGGGCTGCTGTGACCATCACCAGACGATAAGTCCTGCGTGGCGCCGAAGGTTCAGAGGGAAGCTGCTGGCTGAAGTCATGGTCCCCGAACGGCGCGCACCACCGTCATGCGCCGCGATGGCTTCGTGCGCCTCGTACACTATACTGATCGATCGTGTTCCTTCTGTCACTGCGTTCCGGGTTCGCGGGGTTGCCGCGTCTCGTCGTAGTCTCGCATGGCTGGGGACGAGATCGCTGGAGGTCGGTTGACGGTCTCTCATGTCCGCTTTCAAGGGGGTGCACGCAAATTATCGCCCCGATCGCGGGGTTGCCACGTTGTCGTCGAAGTCGTGCATGGCTGGGAACGAGACCGCTGGACGTCGGTTGACCGTCTCTGATGCGCGGGTTGGATCCGCCTGACCGCGGTTACGTCCGGGGACCTGTCCCAGTCTTACGATGGGCATCGGCGCATGCCGGCCACAAGCGATGCTCGGGAGTTCCCCATCGTGGCCTCGTCCCCGGCCTTGCACGACGAATGCTTTCCTCTGGTTGCCTTTTCTTCTCTGGGTGATTTCTAACGATACTGGTTTATCTCGCGTGCGGGCTCCACCTGCTGCGCGATCGCCCACAAGAATCCCACCATCTCGCGGGCGATCGCGGTCAGCGGGCGCGTCGCGCGCTGATCGAGGGCGGATGGACGTACCGCTTCCCCGCACGCATCAGTCCCACTCTCCAGCAGCGGCTGAACGGCCTGCCGAAGCGCGTGCGGGAGATTGCCTGGAAAGCGCAGGTCCGACTTTGCGGCCGTTATCGCAAGCTGATGGCGAACGGCAAGCTTCGGACCGTCGTCGTGGCGGCGATCGCCCGCGAGATGTCAGCCTTTCTTTGGGCGATCGGGCAGCAGGTCGGACCGCGTCTGGCGGGCTGATCCGGAGCATCAACACCAGCCTCTGACAGCGTATTTTCATAACAAAGGAACACGAGCAGGTCCGACTGACATCCCTGTTGTGCATCGCCGGGGGCAGGGTTCCGGTAGGGAATTCTCGCGAGGTACTATGTGGCCGACCTTGTCGACGCCCGCTCCTAGATCGAGAAAGCCCCGGACGAACATACGGAAATGCGATATCCAACCCGCGCATCAGAGTCTGCAAACCGTCGTCTCAGCAACTCTGCCCCCTGCGCTGCGCAACGGCCATATGTCGTATAACTCCGCAACTATAAAGGAGAATACTTTGTCATGCTCAAGAGGGTTGACAACGAACATCAGAGTACCTCTGCCACGAAAATAGTAGTACCCTTGCCCGTGGATCAGGCGGCCGTGGCCTCCTGGGGTGGCGCGGCAGGAATAACGCGGGTGGCATGAGCCGAATAGCAGGCGAGCTGCAGCGTGACGACGTAGCCAAGCCGTTCCAGCCTGGATTTCCATCATTCCAGCCCGCACGGCAATTTTCATGCATCGTGGGGCGCGAACTCCGCGCTAGTGGGCTGCACAGATGTTTTGACGGGTCGCCGGAGTGGTTTCTCAGGCGGCGCGTCCCCACTCACGGCTCGGGGTAGTTCTTTTTTGAACAGCCGGATTGGGTAGTAAGGGACATCCGGGCGTGGTGCGAAAGTCACGAAATCTGCAGCGCCCAAGCGAGTTAGAAGATTGCACCTTGAGGCGCCACGCTTCGACTATCCCCCGTCAGCTTCGGGGGCTCAAATCGTCTAGGAGTTGGGGGAGGACGCGCAACAATTGCTGAAACTGAATGTATTGAATGTTGGCATGCTTGTTACCACTCACGGGCTGGCAGTGTGGGTAATTTGGATGTCCCTCAAAGCCAAGCTCCATGCATCTGCGTTGAGTGTCGCAATGAAAACGAGCGACAATGGGCGCTTTCTCAGAAAATGCCTCCCATTGCGCCTCCAGTTCAGCCGCCGTTTGCGCCACTTTCGGGGCGTCACCACTGGTCAGGCTGGATTTCGCGCTCAGGGCTGTCTTTTCCAGTTTGATTAATCTGTTCTTCACTGCGGTATTGCCCTTGGTGTGGGATGGGTTAAAGCATTGTTCCACACCCTTGACCAAGGCCTTTGTGAGCGAGATAACGCGATCAACTTGCCTCACGCGCGGGTCAGGTGCCGCTGCCTGAGCGGTGACGAAAGGCGAGCAAACGGCCAGGGTGATTGAAAAAACTGTTGCTATCGCCGAAGGCATATTCCACCATACCTTTGCTAAGGTTGAATTGCGCGGCTCCCCCATATCATAAGCGGATCGAAGATCAAGAGGAATGGAATTGCTTAACCGCGAGGGAAACCGAATGTCAAGTCGGTCCGGGGTCTGCAACAGAGCGACCGGCGTCGAATCACTGATTCCAGCACACCGTTGGGCTGCCAGCTAGGAGACGGAAGCCGCGGTGCGGTAGCGCGCAGGGCATCACCATGCTTAGGAAGCCTCATTGCAACCGGTCAAAACTCCTGTGCAGCCCACTAGCGCGAAGTTCGCGCCCCACGGTGCATGAAAATTGCCGTGCGGGCTGGAATGATGGAAATCCAGGCTGGAACGGCTTGGCTACGTCGTCACGCTGCAGCCCCAGGAGGCCACGGCCGCCTGATCCACGGGCAAGGGTACTGCTCATTTTCGTGGCAGAGGGGTCGTTGATTCTGCGGCTAGTTTTTGAGTCGATCCCTCCGGTAACCCCGGAGATGTGTCGTGACCGCGAAACAACCTGTCGTCAAGAAGTACATCGTAAAGCTTAGCGCCGACGAGCGTGAACGGCTCAATACGCTGATCCAAAAGGGCAAGGCTCCGGCCCGCCAACTCCTGAAGGCACGCATTCTGCTGAAGACCGACGCCTCTGGGGCCGGCGAGTCCTGGAGCGACAGCCAGATCGCCGAGGCGCTGGATACCAGCGCCGACACCGTCGCCCGCACACGCCAGCAATTGGTGGAGGGCGGAGTTGATGCCGCCTTGAAACGCAAACACTCGCCCAAGTCGGCCAGAAAGCGCATCTTCGACGGTGCCGCCGAGGCCAAGCTGATCGCGCTCGCTTGTTCTCCGCCACCCCCAATGCAGTTGCGTTCAGCACGCCGATGCCGGGTATCGTCGTCAGGCGCCGGGCGGCTTCGTCCACCTTAACCCGGCTGGCAAACTCGTCGTCGTAGGCAGCGATGCGCCGGTCCAGCTCGGCCCACTCCGTGCGCAGGTCCTCAACGAGGGCGCGTATCCGTGGGCTGAGCGTCACGCCACGCGCGCCGTCTCCGCACTCCTCCTCCAGGAGCACCACCAGTGCCTGCTCCAACTTGCGCCGCCCTTTGGGCGCGATGAAGCCGCGCTCCAGCAGCACTGCCCGGAGCTGGTTGATCAGCGCCGTTCGTTCGCTGACCAGACGATCACGCACCCGGTGTAGCGTCTGCATGTCGAGTTGCTCCGCCGACTTCAGCTCGACGAAGCGCATCGTCGGCCTGGTCGCCGCCTCGGCGATCGCTTCGGCGTCACGTTCGTCGTTCTTGTGCGCCTTCACGTAAGGGCGGACATACTCCGGCGACATCAGTCGGACCTCGTGACCCAGCTCGCGCAGCAGACGGCCGAGATGGTGCGCACCACAGCACGCCTGAACCGCCCCGGGTTTGTCGGAGGCTCCACAGCTTGAGAAGATGGAGCCATGACGAAGAAGACCTCCAATCGATTTTCACCTGAGGTTCGCGACCGTGCGGTGCGCATGGTGCTTGAGCATGGGAACGACCACACCTCGCAATTGGCAGCGATTGGCTCGATTGCATCGAAGATCGGCTGCACGGGAGAGACATTGCGGAAGTGGGTGCGACAAGCTGAGCGCGATCGGGGCCAACGACCTGGCCTGACGAGCGATGAACGCGAGCGGATGAATGTGATGGAACGCGAAATCCGCGAGTTGCGCCAAGCGAATGAGATCCTGCGCAAGGCATCGGCGTATTTTGCCCAGGCGGAGCTCGACCGCCGGTCGAGGCCATGATGTCGTTTATCGACGATCATCGCGCCACGTATGGGGTCGAGCCGATCTGCCGGGTTCTGCCGATCGCCCGGTCGACCTACCACGCCCGTGCGGCGCGGCGGGTTGATCTTGGCAAGGCCTCTGCAAGGGCACGACGGGATACTGTGCTGCGGACGCAGATCCGACAGGTCTTCGACGCGAATTTCGGCGTCTACGGCGTGCGCAAGATCTGGCGGCAGCTCGGCCGTGAAGGTATATCCGTTGCTCGCTGCACGGTGGCGCGTCTGATGCGCCAGATGGGCCTGCGTGGTGTCCTCCGCGGAAAGGAAGTCAGGACCACGATCCCCGACAAGGCGATGCCGTGTCCGGGCGACCGGGTGAATCGACAGTTTCGAGCGTCGCGGCCGAACCTGCTGTGGCTGGCAGACTTCACCTACGTCGCCACATGGCAAGGCTTCGTCTACGTGGCGTTTGTGATTGATGCCTTCGCCAGGCGCATCGTCGGCTGGCGGGTGTCGCGGACGGCGCATGCCGGCTTCGTGCTCGATGCCCTGGAGCAAGCGCTACATGACCGTCGACCCGTTCAGGGCAGTGGTCTGGTTCATCACAGCGATCGCGGCGTTCAACCTGGACTCAAATGGTCGTCGCAACACCTTTAAAGAGGAGTTGCGATGACGAGGCGCAGGCGGCGTTCGGATCGGTCTGGTCGGGCGCCATTGTTCTCACCAGGTCGTCCGACGGTGGCAGGACGCGAAGTGCAGCGACAGTTCTGGGCGGCGGTCGCGACAGGCATGGCGAGTGAAGACGCTGCAGTACAAGGTGGTATGTCGCAGGCTGTAGGAACAAGATTGTTCCGAGAGGCAGGCGGCATGCCACCAGCGATGTTTCGGCCATCGGCGAAGTCGCCGTCCGGCCGGTATCTCTCATTTGCGGAGCGGGAGGAGATTGCACTTCTTCGAGTGCAAGGCTGCTCCATGCGGGAGATTGCACGCCGGCTCGGACGAGCAGCTTCAACGATCTCCCGGGAGTTGCGGCGCAATGCTGCCACCCGGAGCGGCGGACTGGAGTATCGCGCGATGACGGCGCAATGGCATGCCGAGCGATCTGCTCGCCGCCCAAAGCAGGCGAAGCTTGCGCTCAACGCGGCATTGCGAACCTATGTGCAGGAACGATTGGCAGGCGTCGTCGTCGCTCCGAGTGGGGCTCCTGTTCCCGGCCCGGCTGTGCGCTGGAAAGGCCGCCGGTATGGACCGCGGAAGCATCGGCGGTGGGCAAACGCCTGGAGTCCGGAGCAGATTGCTCGCCGCCTACCGGTCGACTTTCCGGACGATGAAAGCATGCGCATCAGCCACGAAGCCATCTATCAAGCGCTGTTCATTCAAGGTCGCGGTGCGTTGCGCCGCGAGCTGACGGCCTGTTTGCGCACCGGGCGGGCGTTGCGGATGCCGCGGGCGCGCACGCGCGAGCGAGGCAAGGGCTTCATCTCTCCCGAAATCATGATCAGCCAGCGTTTGGCGGAAGCCGCTGATCGCGCCGTGCCGGGCCACTGGGAAGGAGACCTCATCCTGGGCCTTGGCAGTTCCGCAATTGGCACCTTGGTGGAGCGTATGACGCGCTTCACCCTGCTGCTCCACCTGCCGCGCATGACGGGCCATGGGTACGGGGCTCGGGTAAAGAATGGCCCCGCACTTGCCGGACATGGTGCGGAGGCGGTGCGCGATGCTATTACTCGAACGATCATCAGTTTGCCTGAGCAACTGCGTCGGTCGCTGGCTTGGGATCAAGGAGCTGAGATGGCTCAGCACGCACGCCTGAAAATCGACGCTGGTATCCAGGTTTATTTCTGCGATCCTCATAGCCCATGGCAGCGCGGCAGCAACGAGAACACCAACGGACTGCTGCGCCAGTATTTTCCAAAAGGCACCGATCTCAGCATGCATAGCGCCGACGAGATTGCGGCCGTGGCGGCTGCCCTCAACACAAGGCCCCGAAAGACGCTGGCTTGGAAAACGCCGGCAGAGGCGTTTGACCAATTGCTCATATCGGCCGTGTCAAGCGAAGTCCGGAACTGATCCCCCGTGTTGCCTCAGGACGGGAAGTTACCGTGGCTTCGGATGTCGCTGTCCGGATCTAAGATTTAAATTGCATTCCTTGGTGAGATCAAGAGGACCATTCCTTGGAGCCGACCTGCCTTCGGCAGAGCGCCGGGCGCAGGTCTTGTCCAGGATGCCGCTTGCGGCACCGGCGCGCAGCGCCGGCTTGTCCTGGACGAGACCGAGCACGGCGCTCTGCTTCTCCAGGTTGGGCCACCAGCACCGTCGAAACCTGCGACGCCTAATCGCACAGTTCCGGTGATACCGGGGATCGAAATGAAATAGTCGAGGATCCGCTGTTTATCCGAACGCGCCGCACCTCGATATCTTTCCTTGATTTGCCTCCAAGAGCTCGGCCCGCACTCGACCGTAGCTGGTATCTGTCACAGTGAGGCAACGCGCAGTCGGTTTCCGATGTCGCTGAGAGACCAATAAAGATCTGTTGCGACGATCAGTTGAATCCACCCAATACGTATCGATTCACTATACCGAGCGCCTCACCGAGGTTGGCATCGAACCCTCCGTCGGCAGCGTTGGCGACAGCTACGACAACGCGCTCGCGGAAACTGTCAATGGCCTGTTCAAGACTGAAGTCATCCGCCGGCGTGGGCCCTGGCGCACACTGGAAGCTGTCGAGTTCGCCGCTCTTGAATGGGTCGACTGGTTCAACAATCGTCGTCTCCTCGGGCCAATCGGCAACATCCCGCCAGCCGAAGCCGAAGATCGCTACTATGCCGCCGCCCAACGCCAGGAGATCGCTTTAGCCGCGTGAGTCAAACCAAACAGCCTCCGGGAAAGAGGGTACGGTTCACCGCCCGCAATCGGCGCGATCATGGGCCAGAAAACCTGGCCGTTCTGCGCAAGCTCGCGCTCAATGTGCTGCGTTCCGCCAGGCCCGACATCACCATCCGCCGCAAGCGAAAGCGCTCGGGATGGCCGACGAATTTGCCCGTTCCGTTCTCGGTCAAATGCGATAGCCCTGGGTGGATACCCCACAACTCTTGCAGTTGCGGATGCAATTGCGCCTGATGCTGGATTTCTGGCCAAGGTCGTTGGGGCGAAGCTCACGCTCATAATGTCAGAGCAAATCGCAGACTGAAAGTCCTCCATACCGCCAAGCCTATGCGTTGACCTGTTGGATATAGGGATAATTGCAGAGTGAACGGATTCGTTCGGACGTCAATTGGTTCCAGGCCTGGCAGCAGGCGTCGACGATGGCGTCGTAGTCGGCGAGCAATCGATGCGAGAGATAGCGCTCCCGCAGGTAGAGCCAGAGCCGCTCGACCGGGTTGAGTTCAGGCGAGTATGGCGGCAACGGTAGCAGCGTGATGTTCGCAGGCACGCGCAGCGCCTTGGCACCGTGCCAGCCGGCCTGGTCGAGCGAGATGAGCGCGTGCTCGTCGGCTGCCAGATGGTTACTGAACGCCGCCAGGAATAGGTTCATCGCCTCGGTCGAGACCTCGGGCATGATCAAGGCGAATCGCGCGCCGGTGGCCGGATGGACAGTGGCGAACAGATGCACCCAGGTGTAGCGCCGGTCACAAAGGCCGGGAGGACGCTGACCACGTCTCCACCAACGATGGCAAACACGGCCCTTTTGGCCGATCCGGGCCTCGTCCTGAAACCACAATGTTATGCGCTTGCCGGGATGGGCCTCTCTCGCCAGGTTGACCGCCGCCATAAGCCCCCTTTTTGAAACGCCTCCTGAGCTGTCGGATCCGAACTGGGGTGGCGCTGCCGCGCTTTTTGTCGCGACAAACCCGCTCGTCGCAGGACCCGCGAAAGGCTCGCGGGGTGCAGGTGCTTGTTGAAGCGTGCTTCAATGAGGCGACAGAGTTCCGGCAGTGTCCACGCCGACAACCCGAGCTCGGGATCAGGCCCGGCCAGGATGATCTGCAACAATTCCTGCAGCTCCGCCGAGGTCAGCTTGCCCGGCCGCGGCGGCCGAGGACGATTATATAGACCCTTCAAACCTTCGGCGTTGTAGCGCACCACTGCATCGCGCAGAGCCTGGCGTTCCATGCCGGCCAGCCGCGCGGCTTCCGCCCGTGTCATGCCGTCGAGCGCATTGGCAATGGCATACATGCGCCGCGCCGCCGCCGGATCGCGCTCGTGGCGCGCCAACCGTCGTAGTTCGCCCGGCGATACATCGTCTCGGATCGGCAGGCCTCGCGCGCCCATGTGGTCCTCCCTCGCGGTCGGACCGAGGTAGAATCAGATTACGTCGCGCCGCTCCTAATCACATCGGAGTCAACTCAGCCGCTCGGCGGTATCCACTCACCGCTCCCGCAACTCCTCTCCCTCTGCAACCACGCCCTCCGCTCGCTATTGAGGGATAGATTGGCACCCGGACTGGCACCGGACGATACGGGACCAGGGGGATTAGCGGTAACGAGTGTCCTCGGGTCCGCGCCGCAACTCGGATTTTGGCGGCAAAGTCAAATGCGATTCCCCTGGGTATCCACCAGGTCTTCCCATGTCGGCCGCAGCCATGGAAAGAGCACTCGATCAGCTTGAAAACACAGCCCGCCTCTGTGCCTGAAAAGACGCTGGTAACGATGAGGGCGCGCCCTTAGAATAGGCTTCCTCTATCACACTCGCGTTTTCGCCCCGCGAGGCGGGGACAAAACAGGAGGAGAGACGCAATGAAACTACAGATGATGGTATTCCTGGCTACCGTAGCCGCGGTACTTGGCCTCGGGGCATCCCCCGCATTGCTGCATCCCGCGGCCGCCCAGGGCAATCCGAAGTTGTCGAACATCGTGCCCCCTTCCGCGGAAATGACGATCCAAGCGAAGATCACCGCAATCAATCCGAGCACGAGACTGGTCACGCTTCAGGGTCGTTCCGGGAACACGGTCACAGTGACGGCCGGGCCCGTCGTGCGGCTCGACATGCTGAAGGTCGGTGATGTGGTGAACGCCAAATACTACCGATCCGTTGCGTTTGAGATATCGGGTCCGCAAGGTGGCAGCGGGACGCCTCAGTCGAACAATCAGATGGAGGAAGCCGTCGCCCAACGGGCGGAGGCCCCGGGGGGCATCGCTGTTCGTGAGACCAAGGTGAGCGGTCTGGTTGTCGCCATCGACATGGCGGCGCACAGCGTCGATCTCGTCAACCCGTCTGGCGGAGGCATATACACGGTCGAGGTTACCGATCCCGCGCGGATCGCCATGCTCTCTCAACTCAAGGTGGGCGATACGATCACGGCTGTCGTGAGCGAGGCACTGGCTGTCTCGATCGAGCCAGCCTCCAGAAGCCTGTTCTAAGCGTCGCGCCGGCGCCGTTTCGCAAGCAGGACCGCCTCAGAGTGCCCGCTGACGCCGGGGAGGCAACGGCGAAATCACGGTGCGCCCATCCGGCGTACGGACGAACTGAACCCGCAGCACCAGATCCTGCACAACAAAATCCTCGTAGGCCTTGCATGGGGGCGTGAGTGTCAAGACTAATTCATAACATGCGCAGTTCCCTTTGTCGTGATCGGGACAATCAGAGGGGAGCTCGCCATCAGGGCGCGAGCATCGCGCCGCAACCTTGCATGCGGCGGATTCCGTCTTGCGGATCCAGCCATGATGCAGCCATGCGCATCGGCGGCGAAGCTCCGGGATGGTGAGACCATTCTTGAAGACGGCGTCAAGAGGCCATAAGGCTACTCGGTACACCACCACCACGGATCGTCATCAGCTGCTCATTCCTGGAGGTGGACGAGCGCCGAAACCTCTTTCCTCTTAACTTCGTTCGGAGTGACTATCGTGCCGGACGCAGGGCAACTTCCTGCGGCACAACGCCTTCAGTTACGAAGCGCCATAGCTTCGCCCGCCGGTGCTCACGAGAGACTGGGATGCTGGTCGGATGAATGACGTACGCTTCGATCCCTTGGCCGTGCAGCCAGCGCGCCAGCCAGAACCCATCGCGGCCGGCTTCGAACGCGACGACAATGCTCCGCGGCGAGGATGTTGACTGTAAGCGAAGTGCTGGGGCCCTTCTTTCGCTAAAGGCGCGGATGTGCTCACAGATCCGGCGCAACGGCTTCGAGCTAACATTATGGATGACTTTAATGCTGACGCGAAGGATGGCTTTCGCGTATTGAGGTTCTGACGGGACCAGGGCGCCGCCGGCACTGGTCGGCGGCGGAGAAGGCGCAAATTGTAGCCGAGACGCTGTTGCCGGGAGCTTCGGTCAGCGAAGTGGCGCGGCGCTGGCAAGTTTGTTCTCAGCAGGTTTTCACGTGGCGGCGCGAAGCGCGGGCTGGACACTTGGCCTTGCCTGCGGAGGCCGTAACAAACGGTGAGACGAGTTTCGTGCCGATTGTCACGGAGATGAGGCCAGAGGGGCACAACAACGGGGGCGTTGGCGCGCCTGCGGCGGTAGACGGCGTTGTCGAAGCATCCATTGGGTCATGTATCGAGATTAGGCTGGCCGGAGCGCTAATTCGCGTGACCCCTGGCACCGACTGCGCGTTGCTGGCGGAGGTGTTGCGCGCACTGCGGACATCGGCGGCATGATCTCGATCCCCTCGGGCGTTCGCGTTCTATTGGCGGCGCGTCCCGTGGACTTCCGCAAAGGGTCGCATGGACTGGCGGCGCTGGCCGCCGAGGTGCTTGGCGAGGACCCGTTCTCCGACGCGGTCATCGTATTCCGTTCCAAGCGCGCCGACAGAATTAAGATCCTGGTGTGGGACGGCAGCGGCTTGGTGCTGGTGTGGAAGCGATTGTCGCATGGTGCGTTTCGTTGGCCGCCAGTAGTGGATGGCGTGATGAGGCTGTCGGCGTTGGAGTTCGCGGCGCTATTGGATGGCCTGGACTGGACACGCGTCCAGGCGACAAAAGGGATTCCCACGCCGAGCGCTGCCGCATAAAATCGCGACGTGATTCGCGTCGTTTCCACGGCAACCGAGGATTTACCTGCCGAGCCCGAGGCGCTGCGGGCCTTGGTGCTGACGATGATGGCGGAGCGCGACGCGGCCATTGCCGAGCGCGACACAGCGATGGCCGAGCGCGATGAGCTTGCGACACGCAACGAGCGGCTGCACGCCTTGCTCCTGAAGCTGCGGCGGATGCAGTTCGGGCGGAAGTCGGAGCGGCTGCTTGCGGAGCAGCTTACGCTCGTCCTGGAAGATCTTGAAACAGCGATCGCCGAGATCGAGGCCGAAGCCGAGAGAGGCGATCCTGCATTGCGGCACGAACAGGCCAAAAAACGGCGTGCCAGCCGCGTGCTGCCCGCCCATCTGCCGCGCATCGAGGTAGTGCTGATGCCGCCCGACATCGCCTGCCCCTGCTGCAAAGCGGCGATGGTGGAGATCGGCGAGGATCGCTCCGAGCGGCTCGACGTGATCCCGAACTCAATACCGCGTGCTGGTGACGCGGCGACCCAAATTTGCCTGCCGCAGCTGTGCGGGCGTGTTGGTGCAGCAGCCCGCGTCACCACGCCTGATCGAAGGCGGCCTGCCCACCGAGGCAACGGTGGCAGACGTGGTGGTCAGCCGCTTCGCCGACCATCAGCCTTTGTATCGCCAGGCGCAGATGATGGCGCGCCAAGGCTTGACGATCGACCGCTCGACGCTGGCGTTCTGGGTTGGCTATGCCGCTGCCGAGATCGCCCCGGTCGCGTGTCGCCTGAAGGAGGTCGTGCTCGGCTCGGCGCGATTGTTTGCTGACAAAACCGTCGTGCCGGTGCTCGATCCCGGCCGGGGCCGTACCAGCAGGGATATTTCTGGACGATTGCACGTGACGATCGACCCTGGGGTGGTCCCGATCCACCTGCGGTGGTCTATGTCCGCCGCTTTGGCGGCGAATTCCGGGTCGGAGCTTTGGCACCAGGACTTGCGGCTTCTGTAATGGGGCCGCTGGTGTCAAGTCCCTCGTCAACGCATCACGTCGCAGGGCTCGGGCTTCTGTTCGTGGTCGGCGCGGAGCCGCCACTTCATGCGATCAGATAAACCGGGTGAGCCGATCTAGGGTTCGCGTGATCCGAACTGCTGTCCGTCCAACGCCCGCATTTGCGGCTTCACCCGATCCGCGTCCCTGCGACAGGACCTCGTTATCGAAGAGCCGTTTGCCCTCCGTTATCCCTCCTTTCTTTCTGGCCTACTTAGGCGGTGAGCTCAGCTGACATCCTGCTCCAGCGAAAATCGGTGCCATCAACCCACATGCGATGCAGCACCACTGCCAGCTTGCGCGCCAGTGCGACCTTTGCTCGCTGCAACCCACGGAGCTTCGCGATCCGTAACGCCCATGCCTTCAAGGCGGAGAACCGTGTCACGCGGCTGAGCATAACGTTGGCCGCCTCGAATAAGGCGGTTCTTACCATCGTGTCCCCGACCTTGCTGATGCGGCCCGTCCGGTCCACCTCGCCGGACTGGTATTTGGTTGGCGTCAGACCAAAATAGGGGCCGACATCTTTGGACTTGCGGAATCTTGCCGGATCGTCCACGCCGGTCTTGTAGGTGATCGCAACCACCGGGCCGACGCCAGGCACGCTCATCAGAAGTCGGCATACTGCGTCGTGACGTACAATACGTAACAACATGCGATGTAGCTTATTGCACTCATCCCGCAGGCTCGCCCGCGCCTGCAGCATCGCATCGGCAACCGGCTCCAGCATCGGATGTCCTGTGACCAGTACCCGGATGCGAGCCTCATAGCCGCTCTTGCTCACCTTTCCGACCTTCAGACCAAATCCACGCAGCAGACCGCGAATGCCGAGTTCCACCGCACGCAGCTTGCCGAGAAGTAGCTTCCGACCTGTCAGCAGGGCCCGGATCTCCTGCGCCGGTATGGTCTTGACGTGCACCGGCCGGAACCAGCCCAGCCGCATTAGCTGGGCCATGCCGCGGGCGTCGTTGCGATCAGTCTTCACAGTCATCGCCTTCAGTGCTGCCTTGACGTGGCGTGTTTCGATCAGGACCGCCGACAACCCCACCGCCGTCAACCCAGCATGCAGCCACTGAGACAGTGGGCCCGCCTCCAGGCCGATGCGGGTAACCGTGAGGCCCAGGTTGCGAAACCACCCAACAAGCGCCTCGGGTTCGCTGGCGACCTTGGCCTCGCGGACAATCTTGCCAGTCCCATCCACCACGCACACGCTGCTGAGTTCCAGCGACACGTCAACTGCGGCATAGTACTCCACGGCTGTGTCTCCTTCCCGATGCTTGGGACCGACCAGTCTCGGATCCCGTGCCGATCATCACAGAGGGACAGTCACCCCCCGGTAGCCCGTTGCCGTCTGCGGCCCCCCATTACCGCATCTAGACAGATCGATCTTGTGGGCGCGCAGGAAGCGCCAGATATACTGTTCGTGAATGTCACCCAGCTCGCGCGCCAGCAGTCGTGCGGTCCAGTTCGCATAGCCCGCCGGCGGTGGCCGATCCAGCATCGCCAGGATGCGCTTGTCGTGTTCCGGCCCATATTTCGCCTCGGCACCGCGGTTTCCGGTCTCGCTCAACCCGGCCATGCGGTCGCGCGCATAACGGACACGCCACTCGAGGCCGTGCCAGGCGTGCAGCCCACCTCACGGGCGACCGCACGCGATGGCAGCCCGCTTGCCGCCAGCAGCACGATCCTGGCGCGCTCCTGCATCCGCGCCTCGCTCTTGCGGGAGCCTGTCAGCGCCTCCAGCTCCTGCCGTTCCTCATCCGTCAGGGTGATCGGTGTCGCTGGGGGAATCACTCTCATTCCCTCTTCAAATCACGGCTCGCGGTCCAGCGATAGTGGGTACTAGCGCCGGACGTTCGAAGTCTGCGCCAGCATCTGGCGCATCGCGTCGATAAGGTCTTGGATTCTATAGTTGTGGCGCGCAAGGTAGGAAATGAAATCTGCGCTTTGGGTTAAGCGCAGACTGGTATCACCCGCGAGCAAATCGACAATTTTTTTGGGCGCCGGTCGCAGTGCTGACAACCCAATCCACTCGATGGGGCGGTGTTCTCGGTCTATTGACTACAGTGATGACGACATCGGTATCAGTACCCCTCCGCGCAAGCCCCACGGCGACCTGTACGCCCTTATATTCACCAAGGTGGTCGGCGATTTTCATCACCAGAAGGTCGTGGAACAGGGCCATATATTGCTTCTGCTGGACGGGCGTAGCGAGGCGCCGGAAGCGGCCAAGACAGAAGCGCGCAACATCGTTCGCCACCACTCAGATCTAAGAGGCTGATCCAAAACGTCTGCCAAACGAACCGAAACTCAATTCTGGGTAACAGAGTGGCCCGCTGGTCCCGAACGACCTGCTCGCCGCGCTGCAGCTTTTTGAAAGGCTTAGCATTCGTTCGAATACGATTCGGGTCGGACTCTAAACCGAACTTCCTAGCCTCGAGACACGCAAGTTACTGAAGCATCTATACATTCTGTCTCGCGACCTGTGGATTACTGGCTACAGTTGACGCCGAGGAGATTGAATGCCTTCTGCTGCAGCGGTGTTGGCCTTGTGACGACGGTAAGGCGATAGTCCGGTGTGATCGCGGTGGTGATGGTGTTGCGCACTACGGTTGCCAGATCGCCGAGCAATGAACGGAAGCTATGCACCGGCAGGCCGTCCGTGGTGAGCCCTGTGGTCTGCTTGGCGATGGCAGCCGGGGAACGTTGCGCTTCCGACACTACGCTGTCTCGCAAGGCTTCGGCCGCTTCCCTATCGGCGTCATCGAACAGCATTGGCGCCAGGCAGGTCCGCATATGCCATTCGAGGTAGTAGGCTAACATGCACAGGAAGACGTGGGCCCGCACGCGGTCTGCCAGCCAATGATGGACAGGCCTGATCTGCAGATCGACGGTTTTGATGCAGCGAAAGGCCCGCTCCACAAGCGCAAGCGACTTGTAGCTTCGCACGGTCGTGGTGTCATCGAGCGCGCTTTCCGGCAGGCTGGTGCGCACGACATAGACGCCATCGGTTGCTGCTTCAGCGACGATCTCGGCGGTCTTGCGGGCGAAGCTGAAGACGGTATCGGTGATCTCGATGACAAAATGCTTGCCTACCTTGTGCTTGTTGATCACCGCGCCAACCGCGAGTGCGATCCGCGCAGCGCCCCGGAGGGGATTGCGCTTGCGAGCGACCGCGATCTGGATACGGGAGAGGTCACGTTCGGTGGCGGCCAGCAGATCCTCCCGCTTGCGGGCGCGCTCGACGGCGAGATCGGGATTACGGCAAACGATCAGGCGCTCACCCGGAAATTCGGGCGCCGTGATACTGGCCAAGTCGCGCTGATCGAACAGCGAGAGTTGCAAAGCGCCGGTTTCCATCAACGCCTTGATCGCCGGCGCGCGCAGTGCCGTGATCCAGTCGAAGCCTGCCGATTTAACGTCATTGGTGATGCGTGCTTGGGTGATCATGCCACGGTCACCGACCATGACCACGTGGTCGAGATGGAACCGCCGCTTCAGCTTTTCGATCTGATTGGCAAGCGTAATCGGATCGGCGGTATCGCCCTCAAACACCTCGATGGCGATCGGACAGCCATCGGGAGCGCAGAGTAGGCCGTATATGATTTGCAGCGTGCCCTTCTTGCCGTCGCGGCTGTAGCCACGCTGGGCGAGCGGGCAGCAGCGGCCTTCCATGTAGCTTGACGAGACATCATATAACACCAGTGTGCCATCGCTGAGATGGCGCTTGGCTAAGGCTGTCTCGATGGCAGGCTGGCGTTCCAGCAGCCAGTCCAGTGCGGCATAGAGTTCGTCCTCGTCGACCTCACCGAGGCCAAGCATTTCGCCAAGGCTCGATGCAGCCGTGGCGGAGGAAAGTGCACGAGCGGTGGCGAGCTTGGATGCCGGCTCGATAATGCGCCCGATCATCAGCGCGAGGGCAAGATCACGGTATCGCTCGCGATCGCCGAGCATCCGATCAAGCCCTATCTTGCGGGCAGTCCCGAGCGCTGCTGCAACGTGCCCGTGCGGCAGACTGCGGGTGATGGTGAACGCATCCCGCTCGGCCGGAATGACAACGCCGCCTTTGAGAACACCGCGCAGGCCTTCAACGTGCTCGGCGGGCCAATCGGAGAGGTTGCAGATCGTGCGCTTACGGACCTTGCCATCCTGGCGGTAACTCTCGCGCAGCAGAATGGCGGGAGGCGAGTTCCGATTCGGAACAGCTTCGATATACATGGCAACGCATTGGCACAACACCGCCGCGAGTACAAGTCCAAATTTCCGGATTACATGGCTACGTTTGGGACCAGTCTCGTGCTTCTGTCCCTACTGTTCCTGCCACTTCACACTCTCCGAAAGAAGGAAGTTCGGTCTAAACAGTGGCGGGATGTGGGCGGGCAGGTCCTTTGGAGCCGACTTGATTCAAATCGATGCGGTGCGCATGCGCGTCGCTCCAAAGTACTAATCAGCTTTGAAGGGGAGGTACGTAGTGCTAAGAGGCGCAAACCCGACTTGGCGCGCCTGTGATGCTGGTTACGGCATTGGCTGCAGCAACCGTTCATCAAGCTCGTGCAAACGATGGGACCCAGATCCTCCGGCGCGGTCCAGCGCCTGTGTCACGCTTTCCCGGTCCTACGCCAGGCGTGTGCTTTGCTGGTCCGCCTTCCCTTGGCCTCCGCCCTTCGCTCCACCAACTCCGCGGCCGGTTGCCCGGCTGTGTTCGTCGGCTTCGCCGCTACTACGGCGGAGTCTGACCTCTCGCGTTCGTACATCATCGGTTACGGCTCCTCGCCTTTCCGATGCGGGCCAGCGGCAGCATACCGCTGTGACCCACACCTGCTGGAGCTTCAGTGCCCGCTTGCCGCCGAGCTTCCGTCCTGCATTCCATGCTTGCCGCTCGAGAGCGGGCAGGTCAAATTCGGAATTGCCCATCTTTGTTCTCCTGTTGGCCTTGATCGGCCGCCTGGAGACTCGCTGATGGTCTGCCTACTATGGCTGGAACCGGAATGGCCGCCTTGGACAATTGCGCGGTGCAAGCGTACGGCGAGCGGCCAAGTTGAGGGCACGCCAAACAGTGTTGCTGGCAGTGTGAGCCCGAACCTCGCCGGCAAGTGGAGGATGGGGTTATGCTCCTTCGGCGAAGGATGAGGCGCCATCGCATCCGGACGAGGAGACGGCAGTGCCCAAGAGGATCATGTTCACCGGCGGAAGCGGCAAAGCCCGCCGCCATTTGCTGCCTTGGCTGCTCGGCCAAGGGTCTTAAATTTCGATTTGCAGCCTTTTGCGAATTCGGATATTTTCTCCCTCGTCGGCGACGTGACCGGTAGCGGTCAGGTGTTCAACGCCATGAAAGCCCACTCTGAGAGCCTGTCTCTGAATGTAGCGAAACAGCCGGTATCGACCCTTCCCTGCCGTTCATGCTGGCCCGTGCGAACGACGCGGATCGAGGCAAAGCAGACACACCCTGAACTGGTGTCCTTCCTAGAGCGTGTGGTACGGTTCCGGACCTACTGCCGTTGCTGCATCAGCCACAACTCTGTAGGCGTTCATCGGGCCGGATTGCAGCCTGAAAGGAGGATACGAACCATGCGGGTATCGCGAGCACTGGCGTCGCGTGCTGATTGTTTCGACCACGAGATATGGATGCTGACAATGAAGGCTCGTGTGTTGGCCGCAGCGCTAGATGGGCGCGTGATCGGCGCCGCCGAGGTAGAGATCTCGCGCGCCGTGCATCCGGCGGAAGCCGCCTGCGAGGGCGATGTCGCGATCGCGGTCTCACCGGATGCACTCCGGATCCTGGATGAAAGCCGGGCGAAGATCGCACTCGTTCCCGAGGGTACAAAATTCGCGCATGAGCGCTTTCAGACTGTGATCTTCATGCGCCAATCACGCTCGAGTCTGCCGGCGATTACGCACATTTTCCAGCATCGTCCCGAGATATGTCCGGGCATACACCCGAGTGCGGTGGTTGAGTCGGGCGCGGTGATCGGTGAAGGCGCGACGATCGGGCCGTTGGTTGTGATCGGCCCGGGCGCAACCGTTGGGCCCCGCTCGGTGATCCTGTCGCAAGCGACGCTTGCGGCCGGCGCGATGCTCGGCGCGGATTGCCTCGTCTACCCCGGCGTTCGTGTTGGTTGGGGTTGCCGTGTGGGAGACCGCGTCGTCTTGCATCATAATGCGTCGATTGGTGCGGATGGATTCAGCTTCGTTCGGACGCTCGCCAGCACGCTTGAGGCTGCCCAGGGCGGCAGTGTAGCCCCGACCAGTCCCGGACGCAACGAACTGCAGAAGATTCACGCCTTGTCGATTGTTGAAATCGGCGACGATGTGGAGGTGGGCGCATTGACCGCCATTGACCGTGGCACGCTGAAGCCGACGCGTATCGGTGCTGGGACGAAGATCGATGACCTCGTGATGATTGGCCATAACGTCGAGATCGGTATGGACTGTCTGCTGTGCGGGCAGGTGGGCCTTGCGGGCGGAGTGTTCATCGGTGACGGTGCGGTGCTCGGAGGTCGCGTCGGGGTCGCCGACCACCTGACGATCGGTGCTCGGGCAGTTGTGGGCGCCGCGGCCTGTGTCGGAACCAACGTCCCGGCTGGCGCCGTGTATGCCGGATATCCAGCTGTGCCGCGTGCAGAGGCGCTGGAGAATTTGAAATTGATGGGGCGCTTGCGGCGGCTTGTGGCCTCCAATAAAGACAACGTCGGCGGGAGACCATGGGAGCGGCAATAACAGACGTGCTCACAAAGATTATTGCCAAACAGGCCCATTTGGACCCGTCGATCATTACGCCGGAATCTGTTTTGTCCGAATTGGGCGTGACGTCGCTCGATCTGGTCGAGATCATTATGACGCTCGAAGACGAGTACGACGTGACCATTCCCGTGGACGCGGCCGAGGCCTGGAACAGCTACAAAACCGTTGCGAACCTTATTGAGCTGGGCCGCTCGCTCGGTCTTGAAAGTCGCAGCAGTGGAGTTTGAACCTATCGTGGTCACCGGGGCCGGCTGTGTCTCGGCGCTTGGCCATTCGGTGGAGGCTTTCTGGTCAGCTCTGCAAGCCGGAAGCTGTGGTCTCGGCCAGCTTGAGCAGGCCGCAGCCTCCGATTTGAAGGTCTCGATCGTCGGCGCAATCCCACCTCCTGATCCTAGCCACATGCTCGACGCCCGTCGTTTGCCGATGCTGGACCGCTTCAGCGTGTTGGCGATTGTTGCGGCCCAACAGGCGCTTGCACAATCGGGTCTACCCATCGAGCACGTGGCACATCGAACTGGTTGCCTGATTGGTGTCGGCACGGCAGGGGGGAGACGATCGATGAATTGTACCGCAGGATATTCGTTGAAGGTGCCAAGCGCGCGAACGTGTTCACGGTTCCGCGGGTCATGCCGAGCGCGCCGGCAAGTCAGGTTAGCATGGCGTTCGGCATCCGCGGCCCGGTGTTCAGTGTCTCTTCAGCGTGCGCGTCATCCAACCACGCTGTTGCCATAGCGGTATGGCTGCTGCGCAACAGCGTCATCGATGCAGCGGTCGTCGGCGGAACCGAGGCACCGCTGACCTTCGGGATCCTGAAGGCGTGGGAGGCACTGCGCATCATGGCGCCTGATACATGCCGACCATTCGATCGGCATCGCAAAGGCCTCGTGCTCGCCGAAGGAGCGGGTATGGCGGTACTCGAACGTGCGGATCACGCCAAGGCGCGCGGGGCAGAGATCCTTGGACAGATCGCGGGTGTGGGGATGAGCGCGGATGCAGCGGACCTGGTGGCGCCGACGCTCGAAGGCGCGGCGGCCGCGGTGCGGGCATGTCTCGCCGACGCTAAACTATCGGTCGATGCCATTGACTACGTCAACGCCCACGGTACCGGCACCGTTGCCAATGATATCACAGAGATCAAGATCATCAAGGAGGTATTCGGCGACAAGGCCAGGCTTCTGTCGATCTCCTCGACGAAATCGATGCACGGACACGCCCTCGGCGCGAGCGGTTCGCTCGAATTGATTGCCGCCATCGGGGCGATCCGCCGTGGGATCGTTCCGCCGACTATCAACATCGAGGAACTCGATCCCGAATGCGACCTCGACGTGACGCCCAGTTACGCGCGGGAGCGCCCGATCCGGGCCGCAATCAGCAATTCTTTCGCATTCGGCGGGACCAATGCGGTCATAGCAGTGACGCGCTTTGCGGGCTAACCGGGAATAGCAGAGCGGCCGGCAGCCGTCTCCCCCGATAGGTGCCAACATTGATGGTCGGCGCGAGTGGTTAGGTTTGGATCCCGCGCCGTGTGATGCGTGAACAGTTGCGCACATGCAAACGGCAGTTTATGGCGCAGGCGTGGCTGGCCAGGCAAGTTTGGAATGACAGCTATCACCCTAAGCAGCTATCGGCTGAGCTATTCCGTTCCAACTTCAATTCAGAAACAGGCTCTGAGGGTAAGGCCGATCCGAGGACGCAATGCCGTACTTAACGCACCCGGGAGGTTTTCGGAGCAGGCTTCCCGATCTGCGCCAAGCGGGTTGCGCTCCAGCATCGGCTTCTAGTCAGCGCCAGCCGATGGGCCAGGCCGACCATAAGTCAATTGGAGGCGCGAGCTGCCCGCGACCAGCTTCACCGCCGTCGGAACGAATCAGCGCAATGCCGAGCAATCACGCGCCGATATGTCCGCACCCAGAGGAGGGAGAGTGCGGATGAAGCGTTCGGCGCAGGCCGTTGCCTTCCGGAGCGCGGTCTGAGGCGGGGGAGCTTTCGATACCCAGAAACGCGAGCTCGTTCTGGAACGTGTCGGACAGGTATTGCGATCCGTGATCGGGCCGCACGGCGAGGCCGCGGGCGACATCTTTGGCGAAGCCACCGAAATGCTCACGCACGCCCTGGCGGATTGGTTCGAGCGCCTCGAACCGGGCGGCGCGTGCGGCGGCATGGATACCGACGCACTCGGCCGAGCAATGGTCGACGGCGACCTGACCCTCGCCTGTGATCGTGGTGGTCAGGTCGGTGCCCCACATTGTGTCGAGGGCATCCGGGATGATGGTGCCGTCGTGGTTACACGGCCCGCGTGGTCGGTGCGGCCTCGCCGAACTCGGCTTCCATCACCGCGCGCGCCGCGCCGTCGACGGTGCAGTGGGCGCAGCGATACTCGGGATGGATCGCCGCAGCCGCCGCGTAATCGCCAAGGCGGAATGGCTCCTGGAGCGACGGCAGAGAGCGGCGCGGCCAATCCGCGGCTCATCGTCACCTCGCTCAAGCACGCCAAGACAGAGGCGCGGCATCTTTATGAGGCGATTTTCAGCAGGCTGCTAGCGCCATCGCCGCGTTCGCTGTCTCAGACCGCCAAGGAAGCCCCCGAAATACCCGGCGTAAAGGGCCGGCTGTTCCAGGTTCATGGAATGGCCAATACGGGGCACCGAAACCAACCGGCAGTTCGGCATCGCCGCGGCCATTGCGAGCAAATCGGCGATGGGTATCCAGCCGTCCTGTTCGCCCCAAAGCACCAGATGCTCATGCGTGATATCGGGTATGCGGGGGGCCAGTTCCCGCCGCTCGTATTCCAGGTTGAGGTTGTATGGCGTACCGAGCCAGACGCCTTCCGCGACGTGGCAGTTTTGGTCGATGATTTTCTCAAACAGCGCCTGACACGCGGCGAAGTCTTTGCGAAACTGTGGGACCCTGCCGGGTAACAGGCTGTCCGGTTGGAACAAGGATGCGGCGGCCGTGGCCATCGCCGCCCAGGTGAGCTCGCGGCTGCTCATCATAGCGCGAAGAAACGCAATCTGTCCGGGCCGAAACGCAAACCAAGTGGCGTGACGGGATCGAGGGCGAGGACCTTTCCGAACCGCTGCGGCTGGGCGAGCAGCATGCGGCCGGCGATGATCCCGCCGGTCGAATGTGTTGCCAGGTGGCAGAAGAGGATGTTGAGAGCGTCTAACGCAGACAGCATGTCGTCGGCGTGCTGCTGCATGGAGTAGTTGGCGTAATTCCACGTCGATGCCGGCCTGTCGCTGTCGCCGCAACCGCGCCAGTCGATGCCGATGACTCGCAGGCCGCGTGGAAACAGCGGCGCCGATTCCTCGATCCAATCCTTGCTGGCGAGATTTCCGTGGATGAAAAGCACGGTCGTGGGGCCTTCGCCCCACTCCCGCCACCCCAGTTGAACGTCACCGGCTTTGATCCGAGGCATCGGCGATCCCCCTACTTGTTGAGCCCGGCGGTGGGCGATTCGCTGGCCGGCGCCGGCGCCGCGGCGACCGCGGATACAGAGGTGGGATTGATCAATTGATCGACAGCCAGCGGTGAGTACGTATCCACGCTGCCTGTCTGCACGAAATCCACTACGTCTTCCGCGAACGACACCGGTTATCGGTGTGGATGAAGTGCGCGGTTTCTGGGTAGGTCTTCAGGGTTGGGCGATTTCCAGCAGTGGTCATGCGGACCATGAACGGGACGATGATGTGGGTAAGAGGGGCAAAACCCCGGGGCATTGGGAGCTACGCGGGCTGGTCGCGGCAGAGGATAAGATCTGGGAGAGGGAATACGGTCGGCTGGTCAGAAACGCCGAGGCGGCTGCCGAGATAATCCCAGAACGCGATCCCCAACTTAGCACAAGTCTTGGCCAGCCCGAGGAATGCATCGCGACAGTCCCGTCCAACATCGCTGCGGGTGCCACCGCTGACCTTTCGCTTGGTCACATGACAGCGGATGTCGCGTTCGGAGCCGTTGGTATGCAGGGGGATCTCCGGATGGTCGAGCACTGCCAGCAACTCGGCCTTGTTGGCATGCAGCCGCGCCAGCAGGCGATCAAGGGTGACGAAGCAGGTTCGCCGGTCAAAGATGCGATCGAAGCGAGCGCGAAGCTGCCGACCACGGCGTGGCGTCGGGTTGATGCGGTAAGCTTTCAGATCCGCATAGAACCGCCAGATCAGCGAGCGAACATGCTTCTGCGCGACGCGCTGGTGCTCGGTGAACGTGTCGAGCTTGTGCACCAGCCGCTCGGCATGCACCCAGCACAGCGCGTGTTGACCGACCGCGAACTGGCCAGCGTCATCGCTGACAATCACCGTGTCACGTAGAAACTCATGCGCATGGATGCTGCCCCACAACGCACCCTCTGTGGCGATCTGGACCGGGTCGGGCGTAACTGTGAGCGCGGTGATGCCCAGCCGTTCAAGATGCGCCTGCCACGCCGCCAGATCGGCAAACTGTTTGTCAGGGTGTTCCGCAAGCCAGGCAATAGTGGGCCCAGCGAGTGCATGTTCGCGCATATAGGCCAAGGCGGCATCGTTGACCACGTAATCGGTGTACCCAGCACGCAGCAGATCAAGGAAGTTCAGGCAACTCTTGCTTTTGGTCGTCCCGAACCACGCGAAGTGCTCGTTGCCGATCTGCGTGCAGACGCCGTTGGCGCCTTTGTGGCGGGCACCAGTGTCGTCCACTGTGATCCAACTGGCTGTCTCCAGACCGATGCGCAGCACATCACGTGCTTCGGCCAGGAACGCATCCTGGTCAGCGATCAGCAGACGCATGACCTGCCGCTTGGAGATGCCCACGCCCATCGCATGAAGCATCGCCATCAGCCGCGGCACGGTCACCTGCCCCTGGTGGTATTGCATCAGCACGAAGCGGCGCAGTTCCGGCCCGAAGTGCCCACTGACGCCGGAAGGCAAGGGCGCAATCACGGTGCGCCCATCCGGCGTGACCCAAGGCTCGCGCCGGTAACGAATGACCCGAACCCGCAGCACCAGATCCTGCACGACGAAATCTTCGTAGCCCTTGAAGCGGGAGCCGGGTGGCACCTCCGCTTTGACAATCGTGTCTTCAACGCTGACCCGTGGCCTCATTTTGCCCCGAGGGCGCTGGCCGGCCGACTTGTCCGTTGGCCTGGCGTTTGTTCCCGCCTCCATCCCGCTCGGCTTGATCTGCGGGCCGCCCCTTCAGCCCTTTCAGACGCGCGATCTCCTCGTGCAGCTCAGCGATCTGGCGCTTTTGTTCGGCATTTTCGGCCAGCAGCTTTAAGACAAGCTGTTTCAGCTCAGTCGAAGACAGATCGTCGAGGTCGCCCGGAGCAGTCACAGGCAGCTTAAATCGTGCCGCCCCGCGTCGGGGCAAGCAAAAAATCAGCCGCTGCCCGGGGTTTTGCCCCTCTTACTGATGTGGTTCCCAAGTTCTTGAGACCATTGAAGGCCGTGCCAGGTATGAACACCTCCTTGGCGCCGAACGCGAGGAAGATCGGTGCCTTGATCTGCGGCAGCCGCTTATAGAGGCTGTTGGGATCATCCTTCTGCAGCTCCGAAACCATCGTGTAGATATCGAAGATGAAGACGTTCGCCCATTCCTCGAGATCGGCGGGATTGCCTTTGATGAGTCCGACGCGTTGCTCGGTGTGAAGCCGCGCGTATTGGCTGTCGTTAAGGAAGTAGCCACTTTTGCTTGGCATTACCTCGCCGGTGATGGGATCACGCTTCTGGAAGTAGAAGAAATCACGAGCCCCCTGCTCAGTCCGGGCCTTTTCGGCATCCAGGATGCCGGTCTGATCCCAGACCGTCTTCCACTTATTGAAGTCGCGTGCGAAGGACGGATCGAACAGGTCCAAGGTCTTGTCGGGCCCGGCGGTCTCGCGCGGATATTCCTCCAGGCCTGCGGGCGCCTCCAGGATCAGGCTCTGCACGGCGTCGGGCCAGGTCAGGTCATAGCCGAGAACGAGCTGACCGCCAAGCGAATGGCCGAGATACGCCGCTTTCTGCACACCGAGCTGGTTAACGATCAGGTCGTGCACGACCTCTCGCATATCCTGCATGGTGCAGTGGACACTTATCCATGTTCCCTGGCGCCGACATTCCATAGCACGGCAGATCCGGCACGATCACACGCAAGCCGCGTTCGAGCGCGATCTTCATGATGTTGCCGTAGTGACGGCCGAATGCGCCCTTGCCGCGGATAATGACCAGGACGCGCGGGTGGGGATCGGTGCCGTTATATTCATCCATGTAGCCGATCTGCCAGGCGGTCCCGCGGTTGTCCTTCGCGGTGGCGTACTTTACCGGGAAGGGATAGGTGATGAAGTTGGTCCAGAATTCCTTCTTCGGATCGATGTTGGTGGCGACACCCGGCGTGCGGTAATTGACGGCGACGAACTTCGCTTGATCGAGCCGCTCGACGTCTTGCATGAAGGCGACGAATTTCGGATTGGTCGCCATGTGGTTTACGATCGAGAAGACGCCGTAATGTGCGACGGGCTTGATTCGGAGAGCAACTCGGCGCCGGGAACACGCTCCACGGCACGCTGCGCGAGCTGGATATTCAGCCACTGGTCAGTGGTAATGTGCATGACCCCCCAGACATAGGTTTGAGTGCCTCCCATGGATACACCGGTGATCAGCGCGGCATGCGCGATCTTTAGTTGATCATGGAGCATGCGGTAGTTGGCCTGCACCATATACAAATAGCTGCATTGGGGGGAAGTGTTGGCCGAGACCATCGGAGGGCTTGCTGGCGCCCCAGGTGCCGAGCGGATCTACCAGCACAACGTAATAGCGGTTTGTGTCGATCACGCGCCCCGGACCGATCACCGGCGTGTCGGCCAGGAACCCATCCTGGTCGGCAATCAGCAGACGCATGACTTGCCGCTTGGAGATGTCCACACCAATCGCCCGAAGCATCGCCATCAGCCGCGGCACGGTCACCTGTCCCTGGTGGTATTGCATCAGCACGAAGCGCCGCAGTTCCGGCCCGAAGTGCCCACTGACACCCGGCGGCAAGGGTGCAATCAGGGTGCGCCCTTCCGGCGTGACCCAGTGCTCGCGCCGATAACGGATGACCCGAACCTGCAGCACCAGATCCTGCACGACGAAATCCTCGTAGCCCTTGAAGCGGGAGCCGGGTGGCACCTCTGCTTTGACGATCGTGTCCTCAACGCTGACCCGTGGTGCCGTCTTGCCCCGAGCGCGTCGGCCGGCCTGCTTGTCCGGTGGCCCGGAGTTCGTTCCCGCCTCCATTCCGCTCGGCTTGATCTGCGGCCGACCTTTCAGCCCTTTCAGGCGCGCGATCTCCTCGCGCAACTCAGCGATCTGGCGCTTTTGTTCGGCATTTTCGGCCAGCAGCTTTAAGACAAGCTGCCTCAGCTCGGTCGGAGACAGATCGTCGAGGTCGGCCGGAGCGGTCACGGGCAGCTTGAATCGTGCCGCCCCGCGTCGGGGCAAGCAAAAAATCAGCCGCTGCCCGGGGTTTTGCCCCTCTTACTTCGACGAGGCTTAACTCTTCGATGCGCTTTACAATCTGAATTCCGGCGTTGCTGACGAGGACGTCGATGCGCTGAAATCTCTCGTACGCGGCGGCTACTCCTTGTTCAACAGAGCTTTCGTCCGAGACATCCATCGCGAGGGGCATTGCTTGAGCGCCCTGATAAATCAGCTCGTCGGCGGTTGCCCGCGCGGCATCCAGGTTCAGGTCCGCGATGACCGGAATGCCGCCTTCCTGCGCAAAGCGGATCGCGATCTGCTTGCCGATCCCGCTAGCAGCCCCCGTTATGATGGCCACCTGGCTCTGAAATTGCGCCATTCGAAAGCTCCCGCTCGGCTAGGCCTGTGCAAGGACCGACATCGTGTGTCGGACGATCATCTGCTCCTCGTTCGTCGGGATGACCCAAATCGCGATCCGGGAGTGAGGAGTGCTAATCAGGCCGGGACCGTGCGCGTTGCGCTCCGCGTCCAGTTCTGCCCCGAGCCAGGCGCATCCCTCGACAACTTCCGCCCGTGTGGCAGCGTCGTTTTCCCCTATGCCGCCGGCGAACACGAGAGCGTCAATACCGCCCGCAGCGGCGGCCATCGAGCCAATTTCCCGCACGATGCGGTAAACGAAGAGTTCGATCGCTTCCTGGGCGGCTGGGTCCGAAGAGGCACGGAGCGTCCGCATGTCCGATGAAATGCCCGAAACGCCCAGCAGGCCGGACTTACGATAGATGAGGTTCTCGATCGCAGCTTCATTCATGTGTTCATGGCGCATCAGGTAAAGGATGACACCTGGATCGATGGACCCGCATCGCGTGCCCATCATCAGTCCTTCAACCGCGGTGAAGCCCATTGTGCTTGCCACGCTGCATCCGTCCTTTACAGCGCAGAGACTGGCGCCATTGCCAAGATGAGCCATTACGGTGCGGGAGGCGGACAGGTCAGGGGCTAGCTCCCGCAGTTTTCGGGTAAGGAACTCGTAGGAGATGCCATGGAAACCATAACGCAGGATCCCCGAAGCGGTAAGCTGACGCGGAACCCCGAAGGACTGCGCCACGTGCGGCTGCCTGCGGTGGAAAGCGGTATCGAAACAGGCGACCTGTGGTATCTTTGGGGCAGCTTCCTGGATTGTCCGGATCGGGGCGAGGTTATGTGGCTGGTGAAGCGGGGCGAGTGGAACGAGTTCCTCCAAAGCTGTGAGCAGCTCCCAGTCCGCGCGAACCGGCGAGTCGTATTTTAAGCCGCCGTGAACAACCCGGTGACCAACGGCGAGGGGAGGCTCGCCGGTCATGAGTTTCCTGGCGACCTGAAGTATCTCGCGAGTTGCGTCCTCATGCGTCAGCTCGAGGTCCCCCCATTCGCGGTTCTCGATTGCCTCTCCCTGGGCATCCTTAACCCGCAAGCGAGGAGAAACTCCGATGCCTTCTATCTGACCGCTGAACAGAAGCTGCGGGTCAGGGCGCGCGTCGTATAATGCGAACTTTATGCTGGAGGATCCGGCGTTGATTGCGCCTATACACGTGGGCATAGTGTCTCCGGTTACGCAACGATGTTCGCGCCACCGTCGATATAGACAGTGCCGCCCGTGACGCGTTTAGCCAGCGATGTCGCGAGATAAGCGCAAGCGAACCCTACATCCATAATGTCCACAAGCTCCCCTAGAGGTGCCTTCTGTACGGCCTCGTTCAACAGCAATTGGAAGTCCTTGAGGCCGGATGCAGCGCGGGTTTTGAGAGGACCGGGCGATATCGCATGGACTCTGATACCGTTTGACCCGAGTTCGTAAGCCAAGTAACGGCAGCATCCTTCGAGCGCCGCCTTCACTGGCCCCATGACGTTGTAATTCGGCACGACCCTATTGGCTCCATAATAGCTCATGGCAAACATGGAGCCGCCATCGCGCATCAGCGGTGCTGCGAGCCTCGCCATCCGCACAAAAGAGTGGCAGGAGACGTCCATTGCCTTCGCAAACCCCTCAGCCGAGCAGTTCAAGAGCCCACCTTGCAGATCCTCTTTCGGGGCAAAGGCAATCGAGTGCACGAGTATATCCAGCTCGCCCCACTCGGAACGAATACGGTCAAAGATTGCCTCAAGCTGTCCAGGGACCGAGACATCAACCGCGCCTGTTATCTGGGCTTCCAGCTCCTGCGCTAGCGGCTCAACATGAGGGCGGGCTTTTTCATTCAACCAGGTGATTGCGAGATCTGCGCCTACCGTCCTGAACGCCTTAGCGCAGCCGTAAGCGATCGAATGTTCGTTGGCGATGCCGATCACCAGGGCCTTCTGCCCTAGCAGAACGGGCCTAATGGTTTGCTGTGTCATAGGAGGTTCCTTCAACGTATGGCGGCGGAGACGGATCTCTTGCGATCGGCTACGATCATTACCGCAACCGCGCACGATGCCAGTCGCGTGAGCAGGGAGTTTGCACGGCTGGTGAGGATGATAGGTACGCGGGCGCCGAGGACGATGCCGGCCGCATCTGCGTTTGCTAGGAACGAGAGACTTTTCGCAAGCATGTTGCCGGCTTCCAGATCGGGCACCACAAGGACGTTTGCGCGCCCGGCGACCGGCGAGCTTATTCTTTTGATCGCTGCTGCGTCAGGACTGATCGCGTTGTCCAGTGCAAGTGGTCCGTCAAGAACTGCTCCGATAATCTGCCCCCGGTCCGCCATCTTGCAGAGCGCGGCAGCTTCGACGGTGGACGGTACTTTCCCGGTCACAGTTTCCAGCGCGCTGAGGATCGCCACCCGTACGTCCTGTGCCCCCAACGCATGTGCCAGGTCGATCGCGTTCTGAACGATATCGACCTTTTCCTCGAGTGTCGGGGCGATATTCACCGCCGCATCGGTAATGATCAGCGGCTGCGGATGGTGCGGCACATCCATGACGAAGCAATGGCTGATCCGCCGTGCCGTGCGGATGCCGGCCTGGCGTGACACAACCGCGCCCATCAGTTCATCGGTGTGCAGGCTTCCTTTCATCAGTGCTTCGACGCGGCCGGCGGTGACGAGCTCCACTGCTTTTGCGGCCAAATCATGGCTGTGTGCGGTGTCAACGATTTCCATTGCATCGATATCAAAGCCATGCTCGGCGACAATCCTGCGAATGCGGTCAACAGGTCCGACTAAGATCGGGTCAATTAAGCGCAAGCGCTTGGCTTCGACGGCACCTTCCAATGACACGTCGTCACAGGGATGTGCAAGGGCGACTTTAATCGCGGGATGCGACTGAGCAGCCTGTACGAGGCGTTCGTACTTTTCGTGCACCACTGTCGCCCGGGTCTCGTTGGTGTCAGGCATCGGCAACCTCCTCCTCCTTCCCCCGGCTAGGCTCACTTTTTGCTCCAAACAGGCGCTCCACCATCGCGAGCCTGCGCCCTCCCTCCTCGGATAGAGGGCCGGGGGCGGTGACCACGCGGCGTATGATCTCGATTGCCTCACGGCGCTCGGCATTCGAGGGCGGAAGCAGTTTCGGAAGGGTTTCGATGGCCCGGTTTTCGTCAAGGCTGAGCAGCAGGAACTGCTGTCTTACAACCTGCTTGAAATGAGCGAGGGTTGTTCGCTTCCCGGCTGGTCTTGATTCCCGGATCAGCTTGAGCATGGCAAAGCCCCGTTCGTCGGCGGCTCCTTCCGGCAATCGGACGTAAATAATTGACCGCATGACGGCATCCAAGAGGCCGCCTTCTCCAAAACTGTGCTCCAGCTGTACTCGGAGCTGCGCGTTCGCCAACTCGCGGAACAGGTCGCGTTCTATGTGCTGGGCGGAGACCGCATCCCCAGCACGCAGCCCGACGAGCGCCTGTAGAAACGGTGAGCCGTATGTGGCCAGGAACATTGCTTCCATCATCAAATCACGGACCTCGCCGTAGGCCTTCAGGCACGCCGTCATCCAGGAGGATGCCGCGTTCTCCGCTGCCAGAAGTGGGTTGTCGGGGCTGACCGATCGGCGTTCCTGACGGACGCTGTCGGCGAGTGTCTTCACGGGTTGCATCATCGGGTTATCATCCGAGAAGATACTGAAGCGGAGCCGGGTCGGATGCATGGCCCGCCAGGCTTCCGCCATCGGCTCATTAACTACAGATCGGAGCATCGGGCTGGCGAAATTTTTGTATAGACCGAGATTGATCTCCGAAACGCGTGCCGCGGTTGCGAACCGCGTATCGTCTGCCGTGTCGTTTCCCCCCAACGCGCGGATATCGTTCAATGTGCGGGTTTCGAGGCGGAACAGATATCTGCCGTTCACAAGGTCCGGATGTTTGGTGGCTTCGCCTACTTCCGTGATCACGGCCTCATACAATCCGGGCGGTAGAGAATCGATCAGCTCGATACAGGATACGAACTCCTTATGTTCCTTCACAGCGATCTTGCCGGAGACAAAGATTCCTAAGTGGCCGATGCTTTGGTGAACGGTGTAAACGATCGTCTGGCCGGCCAGGATGATCTCGCACTCATCGTTGTAGAGGTCCGCAATCCAGCCGAGTGCCTGCTGGGGCGGCGTAATATTGTCGCCCCAGGAGCAGAAGACGATGATTGGGGATTTGATGTTCCGAAGATCGACCCGGGCATCGGCGGAACTGCAGATCTTTCCTGTGGCAAGCTTGTTGCCAACAAAGAGATTATCAGTGATCCATTGCATCTCCCCGGCGTTCAGCAGGACGGGGCTTCCCCACCAGGTTTCGAACTCCAAAAAACGCTGTACCTCGGTATCGACCTTGGAGTAGACGTTATACGGTTTCGTCCACAACGTGTTTGCCGGATTGAGGGCCTCGAAGTTGGCCACCAGATGAGCGCCATCGAAGATGCCGTTGCCGAGATCACCCGACAAGGCGGTGAGCCAAGTGCCGCCTAGGGCTCCCCCGAGATAGCGCAGCGGGTTCTTCCCGCGAACCCCCGCCCAATAGGACAGGGGTGAGCCGGCAAGTATGATCGGTCCCGGGAGATCGGGTTGCATTGCGGCTGTCATCATGATCTGCCATCCGGCCTGGCAGTTCGCGATGATGACCGGCTTCCCTTCAGCATCCGGATGGCGCTTTGCGACTGTCTCGATGAACGCTGCTTCGGCACGGCAGACATCCTCAACGGTCTGTCCGGGGATCGGCTGAGGAGAAAACCCGACAAAGTAACATGGGTGCCCGCCCTGCAGGGCAGCTCCGATCTCGCTATCACTCTTCATGCCGCCGATACCGGGTCCATGGCCGGCACGAGGGTCAACGACGATAATGGGGTGCTTTTCGGGAGAAATTTGGGCTCCAGCCGGCCGGAATATCCTGATAAGTCCGTAATTAACGGGCCGTTCCAGATTGCGGCCATCAACGATTAGTTCGTATTGAAATTCCAGAACATGCGGAACTTTCCGGGCATTATGCTCCTTGTTGATGTTGCCGCGTTCTCTCAACGCGTCGAGAAAAAGGATGGACCGTTGCCACGCATCCAACCAGTACTCGGCGACCGCGTTCCATGAGGGCCATCCTAAGAAATTTGCTGGAAGATTTGCGAAATCATTCATACTGTTGTCTCCATTATAACACCATCTCCGGCACGTTCGCGGGAACGACCAGCTCCGCTTCAGTCGCCTCAACCACCTGTTCTGCGGAAACTCCCGGTGCGATCTCCTGCAGCGTCGCCGGGCCTCCAGGGAAACTGATCACTGCGAGTACGGTGACAACCAGATGCACTGGGCGGATCGAGGTGAGCGGGAGAGTGCATTCCTTAACAATTTTGGATTTTCCCTTTGCGCTGTGCTGCATAGCGACGATGACGTGCTTGGCACCCGTAACGAGGTCCATAGCCCCGCCCATACCGGGACCATGCGGCCGGGGATCATCCAGTTCGCGAGATGACCGGCCTGATCGACCTGCAGACCGCCGAGCACGGTCACATCAATATGTCCGCCCCGGATCAGGCCAAAGGACATCGCACTGTCGAAGGTGCTTGCACCCGGCAGAGCCGTTACCGGGCGGCCGGCGGCGTCGGTCAGCATTGGATGTGCCATTCCCTCGGCGGGTATCGCGCCTGTACCGATCAGGCCATTTTCCGATTGGAAATAGATGCGTTCGCCGGCCGGTACATAGTTTGCGACCAGGGTCGGGATCCCGATACCAAGGTTCACCAGCATACCGGCTTTCAACTCCCGGGCGATGCGGCGAGCTATGATCTCCTGGGGGCTCATGGCAGTGAACTCACTGATTGGCGACCAGAACGTCGACGAGTGGCGCGGGCGTAACGACGTGGTCCGGGGCAATGACGCCCACCGGAACTATGTGCTCGGCGCAGGCGATCACCGTGTCGCCGGCCATGGTAATGACTGGATTGAAGTTGCGCGCTGTCAGCGCGTATGCCAGATTTCCCTCGTAGTCGGAAAGAAAAGCCTGCACCAAGGCAAAGTCAGCGCGGATTGCAACTTCCACCAGATAAACCCGGCCGTTGACCTGGATCTCTTGCTTGCCTTCCTCGGCTACCGTCCCAAGTCCGGTTGGTGTTAGTACTCCGCCCAAGCCGTGACCTCCAGCCCTGATCCGCTCGATTAGGGTGCCTTGGGGGACGAGCTCGACCTTCAGATCCCCCGCATTCATTTGCTGCTGCGTTTCGGGATTCAGCCCGATATGGCTCACGATCAGCTTGCGAACCAGCCTGGCTGTGATCAGTTTGCCGATCCCGCGGCCCGGGGTTGCGGTGTCATTTGCAGTGACGATCAGATCCCGTCTGTACTGGCGCACCAGCTCGTCGATCAGCCGCTCTGGCGTGCCGACGCCCATGAAGCCGCCAATGAGCAGGGTGGCCCCGGCGGGTATCTTGGCGACCGCTTCTTCGATTGAAATGGTCTGCATACGGTCGTCCCTTGCCCCGACATCGTCTGCGTCGGGCTTTTCCTGGCACCGGCCGCACCCGTTTGTGGTTTATTCACATGAACTATCTGGCGGTGGTGGACTATCCACTTCTGGCAAACCCCACCGTTGTCACGGCGCGTGTCCCGTGAACCCCATTAATGGACAGTTTTACGCAGGCTCTCTGAGGGTAGTTCGTTGAACAACGACCGGTAAACTGCCGAGAACCGTCCAAAATGCCAGAACCCGTAGCTGGTGGCAATGTCGGTCACATTCCTCTCACCGGGAACGGAGGCAAGAAGCACACGCCGCGCCATACTCATCCTTCGCAGCATCAGGTACTGTTTCGGGCTCATTCCCAGATACTCCTGGCAGCACAGTCGCAAGGTGCGCTCAGGTACGTTAATGGCAGCGGAAACTTCGGGCACATACAGAGCGCGGTCAGGGTGCTCCTCTAACACTCTCCTGAACCGGCCCATGATGGTCGAGTGGCATTGCTGGGCCCACGTCTGCTTCTCGGGTTCGCCTGCATCCAGGCAGCCGACGATCGCCTCGATAAATGCTTGCTCCAAGCCGTGCGCTGCCTCAGGGTTGGCTATGACCTGAGGAGCAGTTTCAGCCAAAACGGCTGCGGCTGCGTGAAGGCGCTGGAACTTTGCAAAACTCTCTGCACCAGCAATCGTGATGGTGGTGTCGCGTGGCGATGCCAGGCAGCACCCTGCGACCTGGCTTCGAAGTAGGGACAATGTATCGACCGGCATCGACACCGTCCCCCAGTGCGCCTCGCCGCAACTACGCTCGTAGAAAGCTTCGCCACTCCTGTGGCGCATCAATATGTTGGCCCGCATTTCGGCCCCCTCGACGACGCGGGTCGGCTTGGACCCAGTCTCGAAGGTAATGAATGATCGTTTGGGATTTAACAATATGTGCTTGATACGGGAGCCCTTCTCATCGACCCTCGTCGCCCAAAGATGCTCTAATTCCACCCGAACAAAGCACGCCGTGAGCACATCACGCCCGACCGGGGTGATTTCGGCCCTCGCAGCGATGTGCGCCGCTTCCATCTCCTCGGGGTCCGAATAGGTAATAACGGAACTACGGGGCATAACCAGACCTCCACACGTCCAGTATCGTACCACTGCTATCGGACATTGGTATAGGTACAGTTACCTAGTTCGGCTTCCGCGAGCCGCGCGGCGTCGCAGTGTGATTTCCGGCATTGCCTGGTGGGAACCGCGGAACGCCGTAGCTGAAGGTAGTTCTCCGAACAGCCTTCGGTAAGCGTCTGCAAACCGCCCCGGATGATGGAAACCGAAGCGCCGCGCCACTTCGGCGACCTTCACCTCATGAGGGAGGCCCTCGGACAGGGCCCGTCTCACAGCCTGGAGCTGCCAGAGCCTGCGGTAGGAAGCGAAACCGATCCCCAATTGAGTTGAGCAGCTGTGCTCCAGGAGCCATTTTGAGGCCCCCAGCGCCGAGCAGATGTTGCTAACCTCCAGGTCCCGCCCGCAACCCTCCCCCAGGACTTGCTGCAGCTGAACGGCTGCCCGCTGTGATCGCCGCCGGTCATCGGAACCGGGGGCCGGGGTCCCAGTTGCAAAACACTCAACCGTTGCGTGTATTATCTGTTGCTCTAGTCCGTGAACTGCCTCCTTGCCGCTCAATGGATGGGAATTGCGAACGATTGCGGCTGTCGCCACTGATGACAGGTCTAGCAACTCGCGCCGTGCCGCCGGCGAAATCTCCCAACGAGATACCCCCTCGGTTACCGCCGGCTCCACTCCAAGCAGCGAGCGGCCGTGGGCCGCGAGCCCTGCCGCAGAGAACCTGATTGCCTGCCATCGACACGGGCCCAGGGTTCGAACGTGCAGGCGCTCGCCTGGGGGAACGGTCACAACATGATTGGCTCCGATCTCAAGCCCGGCCCAGACCATTCTGTCTCGACGGGAAGTCGGCAAGCAAATGAGAACGTTATCGGTAGAGTTTTCGAGGAAAGCGATGCGAGACAGGCTTTCCTCAACCTGCCAGACGAGGATCTGTGGTAATCCGACCTGCGCCAGCCTCGCATAGAACATGCCGCCCTGAGTTACCACCAAAGTCACTCGCCCCTCGGTGCTAAGGGCCTCTTCGAAAGCAGCTACATCGCCGAATACGGAGATAGCGCTGCTTCTCATCGGGTTTACCATATCGGTCGCGGCACGCAGGCTTGGATTTACGGCACTTGAGCGACAGCGGGGCCACCCGCCTAGCCTATTTCGGCAAACGCAGACTGCGCTGCCCTTCTTAAAATGGGAGCGGCGAACTAAAGGAAGCAAAATCAAAGTCTTAGGCAAGGTACAGATGACGCTCGCGTTGCCGGATTTGGATATTGCGGCCGGGTGCTGCTGTTCTACTCACATGTCATGGAAGGCACCGAGCGAAAACGAGGTCGGCAAATGCATTGGCACGTTTCTGTACCAATGCTTCTACTCCTCAGCTTGACAACGATTACCCCCAGCTGGGGCCAGCAGCCCGGCGCCGTGCCGGTAGGAACCGTTGCCGCGGCTTTGCGGCCAATCACGCTTTCCACCGATTTCGTGGGACGCGTGGAAGCAAAGGAGCGGGTGGACATTCGTGCGCGCGTGACCGGCTTCCTGCAAGCGGTTCTGTTCAAGGAAGGCGACACCGTTAAAGAAGGCCAGGTACTCTATCAAATAGAGCCTGACAGCTTCAAAGCGGCCGAGATGCACGCCCGCGGCGCGCTGCTGCAAGCTCAGGCAAGATTTGCAAATGCCACAGCGCAGCGGGTCCGCTCGGAGGAGCTGGTCAGGTCCAAATCGGCTGCTCAGGCGGAACTCGATCGGCGCGTGGCAGAGGAGAAAAGCGCTCAGGGCGATATTGTCTCCTCTGACGCAAACCTAAAGACGGCCCAGATCAATCTCGGGTACACCCAGATCATTGCACCCATCAGCGGCGAGATCGGCCGTTCGAAATTCACAAAGGGAAACCTTGTCGGACCCGATAGCGGCCCGCTGACTATCATCGTCAGCCGTGATCCTATGTATGTCACTTTCCCGGTTAGCCAGCGCGAATTCTTAAAAGTTCAGGAGGAGGGCGAGCGGAGGAGCCAGCAGCACGGCCTCTCCGTGAAGATCCGCTTCTCCGACGGTTCCCTTTACGTCCAGACAGGAACAATCAACTTCGTCGACGTCACCGTGGACCGGGCCACCGACACTGTTCTTGTCCGTGCCACAATCCCCAACCCGAGCGGGCAACTAATCGACGGTCAGCTTGTGCGTGTTTCGGTGGAAGCCAGGAAGCCTGAGGAGAAAGTTCTGGTTCCGCAGACCGCGCTTCTTGTGGACCAACAAGGCACTTATGTGTTCGTCGTTGACGGTGGAAAGGCCACTGTCAAACGGGTGAAGCTCGGCGGCGAGCAGGGGCCTTACGCCGTGGTCGAACAGGGGCTCCAGGGTGGTGAACAGGTAGTTGTTCAGGGCATGGAGACCCTGCGGCCCGGATCGCCGGTCGTTGCCAGTCCTGCTCCGCCTCCGCTTAGCGGAAGCTAGATCATGTTTTCTACGATCTTCATTGATCGCCCACGACTCGCAACCGTCATTGCGATCCTGATGACCATTGCGGGGCTGCTGTCGCTGCTTGCTATCCCGATTGCGCAATACCCTGATATTGTGCCGCCGCAAGTTTCGGTGACTACCTCGTACCCCGGCGCCTCGGCTGCCGTGGTCGAATCGACTGTTGCTCAGCCGATCGAAAGCCAGGTCGTCGGCGTCGATAAGATGATCTACATGAAGAGCGTAAGCGGCAATGATGGTAGCTATTCGCTGAAAGTCTCGTTTGAGCTGGGCACCAACCCCGACATCAACACGGTCAATGTCAACAACCGGGTTCAGGTCGCACTCTCGAAGCTGCCGGAGGACGTACGCAAACAGGGTGTCACCGTCAAGAAGCAGTCTTCCGCTCTTCTCGGCGTAATCGCGCTCTACTCTCCTAAACAGACCCATGACGAACTGTTTATTTCGAACTACGCGACCATCAATCTGTTGGATGAGATCCGAAGCTCTCCCGGGGTCGGGGACGCCACCCTGTTTGGACCGCAAGACTACTCAATGCGGGCCTGGGTGCGGACGGACCGGTTGACGGGACTCGGACTGACCACTGCCGATATCATCAAAGCAATTCAATCGCAGAACGTGCAGGCTGCCGTCGGGCGGATCGGCGCGCGGCCAATATCCAATGATCAGCAATTACAGCTCAACGTACAGACCAAGGGGCGACTGTCTTCGGTCAAGGAATTCGAGCAGATCGTCATCCGGACCAATCCCGACGGATCGGTCTTGCGGCTCGGCGACGTCGCGCGGCTGGAATTGGGTGCGGCAAACCTCGACCGTTCCACTCGCCTGAACGGCGCGCCGGCCGCCTTAATTGCAGTCTATCAGGCCCCTGGTGCGAACGCGTTGGCAGCTTTGGGCGGCGTCAAACGCGTGATGGCAGACGCCGCAAAGACGTTCCCCGAAGACCTTGCATGGAAGGTGACGTACGACCCGACGACTTTTGTGACCGCGACCATCCACGAAGTGCAAAAAACGCTGGTCGAAGCGTTCGTACTTGTGGTCCTGGTTGTCTTTCTGTTCCTCGGCAACCTGCGTGCGACGCTTATCCCGACAATTGCCGTTCCGGTCAGTTTGATCGGAACCTTCGTCGTATTGAACGCTATCGGCTACTCGGCAAACACCGTGTCGCTTCTGGCCGTGGTCTTGGCGATTGGTATTGTTGTCGATGACGCCATTGTGGTGGTTGAGGCGGTAGAGCAGGTGATGGAACACCATCCGGAGCTGTCGCCGACGGAAGCCACGAAGGTCGCGATGGGGCAGATCTTTGCACCGATTATCGCCATCACCCTGGTGCTGCTGTCGGTGTTTGTCCCGGTAGCCTTCATTCCCGGGATCTCGGGCGAGCTGTTCCGTCAGTTCGCCGTCACTGTCGCAGTTTCGATGTTTTTGTCCGCGATCAACGCGCTGACCCTGTCACCGGCGCTCTGCGCCCTGTTCTTGCGCCCACAGCATGGGCCGCGTCGCGGGCCGATCGGAATGCTGATGCGCGCTATCGACTGGGTAAGGGACGGCTACGGAGCTATTGTTGCGCGCCTGGTGCGAATCTCCATCATCGGCCTGGTCATGGTAGCGGCGGCGATGGCTGGGATCTGGAGCCTTGGGAAAATTACGCCGACAGGTTTCCTGCCCGAGGATGATCAAGGCGCATTCTTCGTGATCGTCTCACTCCCCGACGGCGCCTCCGTCGCCCGCACGACCGGCGTGGTTCGCCAGATCGAGGATATTCTGAAGCAGGAGCATGCTATTTCCGACTATTCCGCCACGATAGGACTTAACTTTATTGACAACTACTCGCAACCGAATGCCGCCTTTGTGATCGTATCTTTGAAGCCGTTCGAGGACCGACCCGGGCCCGCAGACTCCGCCCAGGCCATGATCGCGCGGCTAGGCACGAAATTCCGTGCGCTACGCGGCGGCCGTGCCGTACCGATTATGCCACCACCGATCATTGGCCTCGGCACTGGCGGTGGCTTCAGCTTCGTGCTGCAGGATACGAGCGGCAACGGTCCTCAGGCACTCTCCCAGGTGCTGCGAGGTCTGCTGGTGGCGGCAAATCAGAACCCGAAGCTCAGCCGCGTCTTCAGCACCTTCTCGGCGGCCACTCCTTCGATCTACCTCAATATCGATCGTGACAAAGCCCAGGTCCTGAAGGTTGATCTATCTTCAATATTCCAGGCGTTGCAGGCTTCGCTCGGAGGCTATTATGTAAACGACATGAATCTGTTCGGCCGCACCTGGCAGGTCCAAGTACAGGGCGAAGCGGCAGATCGCTCTTCGGTTGATGACATCTATCGCATCAATGTCCGCAGCGCGGACGGACACATGATTCCATTACGAAGCTTGGTTGAGATGAAGCCGGTCATCGGGCCGCAGGCGCTCATTCGCTACAACAACCGCCTCGCCGTTACCGTCCAAGGCAGTCCTTCTCAGGGGGTTTCCTCGGGTCAGGCTCTGGCGGCGATGGATCAGGTTGCCAAGGAGAGTCTCCCGCGCGGGTATCGCGGGCTATGGACGGACGTTTCCTTCCAGGAGAAGCGGGCTGAAGGGAAGACCGCAATTATTCTCGCGTTCGCGCTGCTGTTCGCCTACCTGTTTCTCGTCGCCCTCTATGAAAGCTGGACTATTCCGGTTCCCGTCCTGCTCTCTGTCACTATCGGCGTGGTGGGATCGTATTTTGCGATCGTGGTTGCTGGTCTCACGCTTGATCTTTACGCGCAAATCGGCATGGTGGTGCTGATCGGATTAGCGGCCAAGAACGGCATCCTGATTGTCGAATTCGCCAAGGAGCGCCGCGCACACGGCGAGCCGCTGCTGAAAGCAGCGACGGAAGGTGCGCGGTTGCGGTTCCGTCCGGTGATGATGACGTCCTTCGCATTCATCCTGGGCTTGCTCCCGCTCGTGGTCGCCGTGGGACCCTCGCGCTTAGCGCGCCGGGACGTCGGGACACCCGTGTTCGGCGGCATGCTTTCCGCTTCCATCATTGGCATCTTCGCAATTCCTGCTCTGTACGTGATCTTCCAGGGTATTCGGGAACGGCTCAAACCTTCGGCGCGACCAGTGTCAAAGTCTGTTGAACAAAGGGTCCCTGCTGAGCACCCGGCCGAGTAGAGGAGACAATGATATGGATTACGATGAGAGACTAATAATGAAGTGCGAGCAGGGCGGCTGGTTGTGAGTTGCCTGATCCTTTATGTCGCCTGGGTGGGTGTGCCCCCACGCCCAAACAAACGCAAGCCCCAATATGGCCACAAGGGAACCCGCACAGGTCTTCAACACGGAGCAACTGGATGCCTTGCTCGCACCGATTGCGCTTTATTCCGCTGAGCTTCTGACGCAGACTTTGATGGCATCAACCTTTCCGTTGGAGGTGGTTCAGGCCGCACGATGGCTGGAACAATCGGGCGACAAGGATCTGAATGACCTGCATCAATGAATTCAGGGCTAGTGGGAATATAAGACCTCGGTGTAGGGAGAAGCACAATGTCGATTACGGGTCCATCACTGTCAGTTGCGGCACTGTTTGCGGGCCGAGAGGCGGAAAGGCGCCGGGACCGAGAGGAGGAAGAGCTGCTGCAGCGACGGCGGCAGGAAGAACTCGCCGCCTTCAAGAAGCGGCTTGAGGAGTTTGAACTCACGAATGACCGTATTGAGGTTGCCCTGAGACGGGTCAGGCGAGCCTTCGAGCGGGGTGATGCCGAGTTGATGATAACGTCGTTTCCGAGCAGCTTCTGCTCTGACGATGGCCGCGCAATCATCAATGCTGCGGCGCCTCCGATCAACGAGCAAAAGCAAGAGCAAGGGGCAGAGCAGCGAGTGCCTGATTGGGTAGGGACGATGCCGAAGGGGGTTGTGCTGGTATATAATTACTGGAAGGAGCATTTGAAACCGGGTGGCTTTGGGTTTTCTGCCCGGATCATCAACTATCCTGGCGGAAAGCCGGGTGACGTGGGCTTGTTCCTGACCTGGCCAAAGAGCGCCGGAGAGCTTTGATGGGGTTGGGAACTGCGCGGGCGGGCAAATACATCTGGGGTACTATGTCGGAGAAGTTAATCGAGCGGGCTGATCTTCGCGAAGCGGGTGATTTTGCCACACGAGGAGTACTGATAGAGCGCAGCATTCTTCTTGTGCTCGTCGGGGGTCTTCTTCTCGGTGTTCTGACGATCCTAAGACCCTTCGCGACCCCCATTCTGCTGGGCGCCGTGATTGCGACAGCAGCCTGGCCTCTCCGTCAGTCCCTCGTCCGACGCGGACTGACCCGCGGCATTGCATCAATGCTGTTATTTCTGGTCGCGCTGGCTTTGGTTGTCGTCCCCATTGTGGTGATTGTCCCACATCTTGCCGATCAGCTCAATAATACGATCCAGCGTGTCGAATTGTATTTTTCGCAAACACCGCAGCGGCCTGCCTGGATAATAGGAGTCCCTTTCTTAGGCCGGCGGCTGGCGGCAGCCTGGGATGTCCTTGCGAGGGTTCGAGGCAACATTCGCACCTTAATGGAACTCTATACGGCCGACCTGGAGCAATGGATAGTCTGGCTGGCGCGGGCGATAATGGATAGCATTTTGCAAGTGCTCCTCTCGCTCGTGGTGGCATCTGTCTTCTGGGTTAATGGGGGCGAGCTGTTAGCGGCTTTGCATGATGTACTCCGCCGGGTGGGCGGACCCGTCGCGGACCATGCGCTTGACATCACCGCCGGCGCGATCCGAGGCGTTGTCTATGGAGTAATCGGCACTGCCTTCATCCAAGCCTTCCTATTGACCGTGGGCTTGGCGGTGGTCGGGGTTCCGGCCGCGGGTATGCTTGGGTTCGTTGCTCTTCTCCTTGCGATCAGCCAGATCGGCGGCCCGCTTCTGATTATCATCTGGGGAGGTGCAGCGTGGTGGCTGTTTCGGCAAGGCTTCGATGGCTGGGGCGTGTTCATGATAGTCTGGGGGCTTCTCGTCAGTACTGTGGATAATTTCATCAAGCCCTGGCTGATAGCTTTTGGAATTGACCTGCCGCTTTCGCTGATCGTGCTGGGCGTTTTTGGGGGGGTTGTTGCGTTCGGATTCCTGGGGCTTTTTATCGGACCGACTCTGATGGCTATCATGTACAATCTGCTGAGGGCGTGGCGTACTACCATTATTAGCTGAGGACCACGATGCCCTCCTGGCTGATCCCAATGACGTATATGATGGCGAGTCTCTTGGCCGGATCCGCCGTGCCGCGGATCGACCCAACGTACTTCCCTGCATATAGCCATGCTATGCCCGTTGGAACCGCGCTGGCATTCTTCTCTTCCGTGGGATCCGGAATGATGGCGGCTGGCAGCCATCGTTTTTTACCCTTGCCTTCGTGGTCGTGCAGTTCGGCTCTCTTGCCTGTTCCCCGCGCATAATTACGTTTGCCTGTCGAAATTGTTGGCTGCTCCTGGCGAGCCGCGCGCGGCTGGTCTACCATTCTTCCTGCGCGTGCCGACCCGGGGTATCGCGGCCACGAGCTTCAGTGACCGTGCTGCCGATGGCGTGGTGGGAACCTGAAGCGATGCTAGGCTTCAAACGTTTCAGCCGCGTCGTGCCGGGCACCAACCTTTTGCCCGTGCCCTTCGGGATCGCCGGCGCGATGGCGGTCATGCTCGCCGTCGCGCTGGTGCTGGACGGCATGCCCAGCGAGCAGCCGATTGTGGTGCTGTCGTACTGGCTTACGATGGGCAGCCTTGAAGACGTCCAGTCGATCCTGGGCGCGATCCTCGGCACAGTGGGTACGGTGCTGGCGCTGATCTTCTCCGTGTGACGCTGCTGGTGTTCTCGACGGTCTCCAGCCGGTTCGGGCCACGCTTAATGCCGCGTTTCCTGCGCGACCGAATGATGCAGATGACGCTCGGGATGTTTCTGGCGACGTTCCTGCATAGTCTCTTGACCTTTGCCGTAGCCGGCCAACGCGGTCACCACCAATCCGTGCCGCAACTCACGGTGCTGGCGGACGTCGCGCTCGTATTCGCGAGCTTCGGCTTTCTGGTCATCTATAACAATCACATTGCGCAGGGGGTCCAGATCCAGACCAAGAACATACTGCCGCACATCGTCGAGAACATGCTCGCCGCGATCTCGCGGTCGGAAGAGTTGCGGGTGATCACAACCCCCGAAGTCGGGTCGGTACCGGAGGATGAGCCGGTGGAGGCGTTGCGCGCTCGCTGCGTCGCCCAAGGCAGGCCAGTGGGAGCTGCGAAGAGCGGCTATGTGCAGAAGATCGACCACAAACGCTTGTTGCAAGCCGCCAACCGGCACGGCTTCAGTCGCTTGTATAACACTCCGTCTGCGGTACGCAGTATGTCTCGATCCGCTACACCGAGCGCCTGGCCGAGGCCGGGATCGAGCCCTCGGTGGGCAGCGTCGGCGACAGTTATGATAACGCCCTCGCCGAAACCATCCACGGTCTGTTCAAGGGCGAGGTGATCCACCGGCGCGCCCCCTGGCGTAACGCGGAAGCCGTGGAATTCGCCACGCTCGAATGGGTGGACTGGTTCAACTTCCGCCGCCTGCTCGCGCCGATCCGCAACATCCCTCCGGCCGTAGCCGAAGCGCGCTATTATGCGCAAACCGAAAGTCTCGCTATGGTGGCGTAACTCAAGCCAAGCGGCCTCTGGGAAACCCGGTACGGTTCATCGGCCTGGATCGAGCGGCGCTTGATGCCCCGCACAGCGTGGCCCGTGAGCTGCTGACCATCGGCTGATGATTCGCGCCGGGTCAAGGTGTAGATCGAGCAATTTCTGCAGACGACCCCGGTCGCGCAAAGTTGCAGGCTGGAACGAAGGCGAAAAGGGCAAGGAAGAAGCCATGCGCAAACTCATCATGGGTATCGTTGACTTCCGCGAGCGGATGCTGCCGCAATACCAGCGGCGGTTTGAGGCGCTGGCGCTGACTCAGACGCCGGATGCGCTGTTTGTAAGCTGCTCGGACAGTCGTGTGGTGCCAGACCTGCTCGCCTCTACCGAGCCGGGCGATCTCTTCACCGTACGCAACGTTGGCAACCTGATACCGCCGGCGACCGCGGAGGGTGCCTCGATCGGCGACCTGTCGGAAGCGAGCGCGATCGAATATGCGGTGCTTATGCTTAAGGTGGCGAACATCGTCGTCTGTGGACATTCCGAATGCGGAGCGATGAAAGCTGTGTTGGCCAGCAGCACGCACCAGGAAGCGCCCAACCTCGCGAAATGGCTGCACCACGCATATGGCGCGGCGTTCCGACTGGAGCACGAGGGTGCGCTCGATGCGGAGCTGAAACCGCACGACCAACTTTCTCAACTCAATGTGCTTGTGCAGCTTGGGCACCTGATGTCCTATCCAGTCGTGCGGGAGCGGGTGGCAGCCGGAACATTGCGTTTGAGTGCTTGGTGGTTCGAGGTCGCGTTGGGCACGATGTACGCCTACGAACGAACCAGCCGATCCTTCGAGGTGATCGACCGTGCCACGGCCGAGCGGCTGGTGGTACGGCTCGGCGAGCCATGACCCTGTTTCCGCCAGGGGGCGCAAAATGGGCCCGGCCCACGACGCCCGCGACATCGGGGAGCGATCAAGAGAACCCGCCCACTCACCGCACCCCTTTAATCGCCATGCTGGCGGGGCCTGGCGGGGCCTCCTCCAGCGCAACGCTCGCCGGGCTAACGGCACAACCGGTAACTCGGCCGCTTTGCCGATTTCGGATAGTAAATAGGCAAAGTTCGGTTCCTCATGTCCCGCTACCCGCTAGGTGAGCCGTCCCTCAGGGAAGCTGGCCCGGCATGTTGCGGTGCCGAAGAGTGCGTTGCCGTATCTCGCCCGCCTAACTGACTGGGCGAAACGCCGCGAGGTGGAGGAAACGACACAATGAACGAGGCCGCAGAACTCCGGCCACAGCGTGTCGACGCTTTTTTCTCTACCCCTTCGGCTCGGGAAGATCGCTGGCGCGACCTGGTCGACGCCGCTTGGGCGTGGGCTCGTGGTAAAAGTGATCGCCGGAGCTTGGAAGCCGCGCTGCAAGAGGTTGCCGCTATCGAGGAGTTTCACGGCTACCCGGGCCCCACGCTGATGAACGCGCTGCGGCAGCGCGTGGCGTCGGAAGATGCCCCGGGAACGGCAACTCTGGCGTTTCGCATCTCGGCGGCGCTACTTACCCGCTCCTTCCGACAGCACTCTGCAGACTGGGACGCCAAGGCGGAGATCGCCAGCGAGGTTCCCGACGTGATCCCGCCATCACTCGGCCGCTTGGAAACCGCTCCCCCGTATTTCGAAGTGCTTATTGTCACCGGGGCACCCGCCGAGCGTTGGCCCTCCATCTGCGCCGAATGGCGACGCCTGCGACGCTCCCAGGATATGTTTGTCTATGAGCCGGTGATTGTCGGGAGTGCGGAGGATGCGCTGTGCGCGGTCATGCTCAACACGGATGTGGCGGCCGTGGTCATAAATGAGGGTTTCGCCTTCCATTCGCGTCACGACGCCCCGGTTCTCCGCGGTTGATTGACCCGCTGGCACTTCTGGAGACATCCGACGCCACTGCGATGCGGCTGGCGCGCGTTCTGAAGCAGGTTCGCCCAGAGCTCGATCTGTACATGCTCTCCAACCGTCGGGTAGAGGAGATTGCTGGCCGAGCGGAAAGCGCCGCCCTGCGGCGTATTTTCTATGCCGTGGAAGAGCCGCTCGAGCTCCACCTGGCCATCCTCGAGGGAGTGCAGGCGCGATACGAAACGCCATTTTTCGACAATCTAAAAAAATATGCTCAGCGACCGATCGGGACCTTTCACGCCCTGCCTATCGCCCGCGGCAAGTCTGTTTTCAAGTCCGACTGGATCCGGGACATGGGGGAGTTTTATGGCCCCACGCTATTCCTGGCTGAAAGCAGCGCGACGACAGGCGGCCTGGACAGTCTTCTGGAGCCAACCGGAAACATAAAGCGCGCCCAAGATCTGGCAGCTCGAGCCTTTGGTGCAGACCGTGTGTTCTTCGTGACGAACGGAACGTCCACCAGCAACAAGATGGTCGTCCAGGCTCTGTGCTCTCCTGGTGATGTCGCAATAATCGACCGAAACTGTCACAAGTCACACCACTACGGCATGGTCATGGCGGGGGGCCAGCCCCTGTACGTCGAAGCCTTTCCAATGACAGAATACTCGATGTATGGGGCGGTTCCTCTCAAAACTATCAAGCAGGCTCTGCTCTCGACGAACTTCACTCCTAGTCACCAAGTATGAATTTATTCAACCTGAATTCATAGGAGTGAGTGTCGTGCCAAGAGGGGGTGCAAGACCTGGGGGCGGGGAGACCCCCCGGGCGTCGCGACCACCAAAACCGCCGGTACTCCACGTTTGCGACGCCCATCAGGCTGGCACTCTGGCCCGCCGGATAGCGGGCGCCACGGCCGCCTGGTCGGCGCTGGTGGGTGGCCTTCAGCAACCGGAGTTATCCACTCCAGCTTGATCTGGAAGTCCCTAGTCACCAAGTATTGTTTTTTCAGTCTGAATTCATAGGAGGGGTGGAGCCATGAGGGGAGGCGCGCGCCCCGGCGCGGGGCGGCCTAAGGGTAGTCGCGATAAAACCGCGGAGGCCCGGAAACTAATGGAAGACCACGCTGCAGCAGCCATGGCGGGGATGGTGGTCGCCAATATCGCCAAAATGTCCCCGCTGGAGGTGATCCTGCACGCCATGACTTTGGCGGCCAGTGCCGGCGCATGGGATAAAGCCGGTCAATTCGCGGCCCTCGCGGCACCTTACTGTCACCCCAAGCTGTCGAGCGTCGATATGCGTGCCGTTGTTAATGCAGACGCGTCCAGTATGACTGACGAGCAACTGCTTGCTCTCGTGGGCCGAGCAAACGTACCGCTGCTGACCGCAGCCAGCGCGCCCGACATTGACGAGCCAGTTGCGGTGAACTGATCCTGCCAAAAACCCGCCTGGGTGGTCTTTTTAGTGTCGGACGAGCATCCCTGGATACGGTTCCCCGCGGCATGCACGCTCTTGGCCTTAAGCTTACAGTCGCGCACGCATAAAATATCCCGTAGTTTTGCGTGCGAGGGGCCTCTAATACCGCCGAGCGGCTGAGTTGACTCCGATGTGATTAGGAGCGGCGCGACGTAATCTGATTCTACCTCGGTCCGACCGCGAGGGAGGACCACATGGGCGCGCGAGGCCTGCCGATCCGAGACGATGTATCGCCGGGCGAACTACGACGGTTGGCGCGCCACGAGCGCGATCCGGCGGCGGCGCGGCGCATGTATGCCATTGCCAATGCGCTCGACGGCATGACACGGGCGGAAGCCGCGCGGCTGGCCGGCATGGAACGCCAGGCTCTGCGCGATGCAGTGGTGCGCTACAACGCCGAAGGTTTGAAGGGTCTATATAATCGTCCTCGGCCGCCGCGGCCGGGCAAGCTGACCTCGGCGGAGCTGCAGGAATTGTTGCAGATCATCCTGGCCGGGCCTGATCCCGAGCTCGGGTTGTCGGCGTGGACACTGCCGGAACTCTGTCGCCTCATTGAAGCACGCTTCAACAAGCACCTGCACCCCGCGAGCCTTTCGCGGGTCCTGCGACGAGCGGGTTTGTCGCGACAAAAAGCGCGGCAGCGCCACCCCAGTTCGGATCCGACAGCTCAGGAGGCGTTTCAAAAAGGGGGCTTATGGCGGCGGTCAACCTGGCGAGAGAGGCCCATCCCGGCAAGCGCATAACATTGTGGTTTCAGGACGAGGCCCGGATCGGCCAAAAGGGCCGTGTTTGCCATCGTTGGTGGAGACGTGGTCAGCGTCCTCCCGGCCTTTGTGACCGGCGCTACACCTGGGTGCATCTGTTCGCCACTGTCCATCCGGCCACCGGCGCGCGATTCGCCTTGATCATGCCCGAGGTCTCGACCGAGGCGATGAACCTATTCCTGGCGGCGTTCAGTAACCATCTGGCAGCCGACGAGCACGCGCTCATCTCGCTCGACCAGGCCGGCTGGCACGGTGCCAAGGCGCTGCGCGTGCCTGCGAACATCACGCTGCTACCGTTGCCGCCATACTCGCCTGAACTCAACCCGGTCGAGCGGCTCTGGCTCTACCTGCGGGAGCGCTATCTCTCGCATCGATTGCTCGCCGACTACGACGCCATCGTCGACGCCTGCTGCCAGGCCTGGAACCAATTGACGTCCGAACGAATCCGTTCACTCTGCAATTATCCCTATATCCAACAGGTCAACGCATAGGCTTGGCGGTATAATTGCAGGCCCTTGCCATCACCTACCGGTTACGGACAGCTCAGCTTTAGCGCGGGCCCGGTAGTAATCGAGTGCCTGCGCACGGTCGGCGAATTTGACAGCTCTGGACATGACAGAGTTCGCATCGAGCCCGACGTGCTCTACCTCCTCCAGCAGCTCTCGGCCGCGACGCTCGACGGCTTCGGGCGATGGCGGCTTTTCGGGTACGATCGTACGCTGCTCCACCGGCGGCGGCCCGTCCGCGGTCCCGACGATCACCGCTTCGGGCCAGTTTCCGAAAATCTCGCCGAGGATCGGGCTGACGGCGCCTATTTCCGCATGGAGCACCTGCCTAGCGGCCCATATCTCGGCCTTGAGCGCCTCAAGACGGGCGATATCGGCTGACGGAGCATCGTTGGCCAGAGCCTTCGGCGTCTCCTCGATAGGCTTCTGGACTACGTCAGCGGGAACGATGAGGGCCGGATCAGCAATTCTGATCGTACCCAGGCGGCGAAGGGCGTCACTCATCTAGATTATATCCATTTTCCAGTGGGAACCGTGGGCACCTGGGAACTCCATTGGGAAACCGGCCTTTGAGCTGCGCTGTTTCGATTCCCACAACTAAAATTAGAGGTTCCCAGTGGTTTCCGCGTGGGAACCACAAACAGAGGCGTGGGCCAGCTCGGTTCCCACTCGGATCTGAGTGGGAACCGCCAATTCTTAGTTTATGGGAACCAAAAAACCCAGGAAGTAGGCCGCCTTCAGAGCGAGGTTCCCACGGTTCCCATGGTTCCCACTGAAAAGCATATGGGTACAACGCTAATCGCCCTCTTGTTCCAAGATGGCTCCACTGACCCGGTACAGGCGAAGCTTGCCGTGACCGCTGATGGCGATTTTGTCGGCGAAATGGGGCCCAGTCTGGGAGCGTATGAGCAGTCCCTTCTCGGAGAGCACCCGCGCGACCCGTTTTGCATCGAGCCCCTTGCACACCTTGTCGCGCCACACTGGCGGCAGGATCAGATACTCCCAGCTCCCGCCATCGTCGCCACGAATATGACGACGGAACCCGGCACGATTATTGACTGGGCGCTGCTCCTGATCGTCGGTATCCTCGCACCGCGACCTGCCATAACTGCTGATGAAGGCCCGCACAGCCTCTATCGCCTGCGCATCTTCGGCCGCCCCACTGTGCCCGCGGGTAGAGAGCCATCGATTGAAGCAGGCGGAGGCCGCTCGTATGGCATCCCCTACTGGCCAGCCCGTGATCTCGTATGCGGTTGCCAGCTCTCCGGCCGCAGCTATCAACCCGAACCGGGCGGCGACGGAACGCACCTGTCCATCGGCGCCTTGCGGCAAGACCTGCGATAAAATGCCTTCCTGTAGCTGACGTAAGGTGGAAACCAGCAGATCGGGATCGTCCGCTCGGTCCTTCGCTAACTTCTCCAGGAAAGCCGGGCCGGCGGTACCGAAGTACGAGCGGGACGCCACCCGAAGATGGTCAGAGAGTGTTGCGGCGGTCTTCCCGTGTAGGTTCTGCCAGACCCCAAACCCAGCCCCAGCGTCGGCGGGGATGCCAATCAGGCGGACATCCTGCCCGGCATGCACAGCTCGACCAGCCTCCCCCATCTTAGCCGCGAGCGGGATCTCGCCGCTCGACAAGAACAAGACACGCCACGTGCGATGCCGACGTGCACCCCCAGTTCGGTTAGCGCGAGATTTCCCGGCCTGGTTCGACAGCATGTATATTGTGTCGCCGATCTCCCCGGCGGAGGCTTGGCCCATTTCATCGAGGACCAGCAAGCCATCGGAGGTTTCGGCCGCAACAGCTTCCAGTCCGTTCGCGGTGGCTCTCCAGGTCCGCATCGGACCGCTGGTGTCGCCCGGGCCATAGACGCTGGCGGCGCAACGCAGGAGCGTAGTCTTACCGGATTGGCTGTGCCCATGGATATGGAGACCACCGGATGGGTCTCCGACGACATCGAGAGTGGGGCCAGCGAAAGCAGCTGCCAGCGACAGTGTCAGCAGGTCGTTACCAGGGGCGTAGCGCGCGATTTCGGACTGCCAATCGGCCAGCGCCCCTCGGCTCGAATAGGCGCGACCGGGAGCCGTGTGCTCCGACTGCATGACCACGGCATCAGCGCCAGACCCGAAGGTGCGTCCGTCTGGGAGGACATAAACGGACCCGTGCCAACCGGCGCTCTCGACACAACGAACCCGATGTTTGATGCGAACCATGCCGAGGAGCATGCGGAGATGTTCTTGAGCGCTCCGATTCGCAGCACAGGTCAGGCCGGCATCGGCCAGTTCCGCAGCGATTGCCCCTCCGCCATTGGCGGCATGTACCATGCGGATAGGCATTGCCCAGGTGTGCGGCTGTCCGGCGCGGTCAACCCAGCTCGAGCAGCAATCCGAACCCATGGTGTGTGTCGTCATTCGTTTCCGCGGTTATCGTCAGAGCCGCGCAGATCCAGACCGAGTTGGGTGGTGGCTCGTCTGGTTTCTTCGGTTGTGGCTGGAACCAGACCCCAGAGCGGTCGCAAGAATAACCAGGCGGCCAAACCACGGCGCTGTCGCCATAAAACTCTTCATGGAACCCGTCATCATGTAATGCCGTCGCCCCCCGGGTCGGCTCCGGCTCTACATGCGGGTAAGCGTTGGTATCAGGCATGGGACGTCTCCAGGGCGAGACGCGCCAACAGCGCGTTGTTGAAATCAGAGCCGGTGCGGTCGGGCACAAAGATCCGTACCTCTCGCCCTTCCCCGCGCCACCGGAACCAGGCTGATCGGGCGGCATCCTGCCCGGGGTGCTTGCCACTGGGCGTGGGTGGGTCGTTGTCAGCGGCGATGGTCACGCGCCGCACCTCTGGCGGCAGGACCAGGCCACCGGCCAGATTGCCGGCGCTGACCGCGGCCCAGGCAGGGAGGTTCAGCAGGCGGCCGGCCGATGCCGCGGTTTCGATGCCCTCGGCAATGACAATCTCCGGCGCCACGTGATCGAGGCGGATGGCGCCAGTCCCGATCGGGCCGAGGCTGGCCTTCTGCGGTTCGGCGTTGGCTTTACCGCTCCCATCGCTGGCGAGAAACGTGCGGTGAATGGCAACCGGCAGGTCCGCGGCGTCCGTCACCAGCGCGATCATGGCCGGCAAATTCCCACCTTCCGGGTGGGGCGTATCTCCCCTGAAGCGCAATGCTGGTGAGCAAGCGAGACCCGAAAGTCCACGTCCTATTAGATAGCGGTCGGCCAAAGTCCCTGGAGCGGGTTCAGAGCCGCGCCACAGGCGCAATGCAGCCGCCTGCCTACGCTCTCTGCGGGAGGCTTCGTCCTGTGTATCCGATCGGGACGGTGCTTGGCAGGACCCGCCCATGACACGGGAAATGGCATTCTGCAGCGCATCGTGGTCATTGCACGAACCGCAATAGGCCAAGGCCCGCCCATCCCGCCCAGCTCGGATTGAGAATGTGCCGTTGTAGTCGCAAACCGGGCAGCGGCCCCGCCAAGATCGCGAACAGCGCTTCAGGTGCAATCGGCCAGCCAGATCGACCGCGCTGATCATCGCGCGACCTCCCGCAGCGCCGCTGCCTGACTTCCCGGCCGATCCGCTGCGGTGAAATGACTGAGCCGTTTCATCGGCCCGGTCGGAAGTAAACGTCGTCCAAACGTCATTGGGATGGTCTTTGCAATTTGCATGGCAAGGCTCCTTACCCACCACGCGGCACTTGAACCGGCGACCGGGTCGTGCGAAATAGCAGTTGGTGCCTGCAATCTCGTCACGATCCGCCGCCCCGTGTGTAAACCGCGCTCGGGGTGGTTCTGATTTCAAGCAACCTTTCTGGGGCGGCCGCGGCTGCGGGGAGCGGCATTCGCTTGGGCTAACAGCGTCCGGCGGAGGTCCGCCAACCCCATGTAGCGAGTATTGAACACCTTCACGAACGGGATGTTGTGCCGTGCTATAGCAAGGTAGATTGCTCGTTCCGTTACGCCGAAGGCCGCGGCGGCCTGAGTAATGCTGATCCGATCACCGAGCACGGTAGTGCGGATCGCGGCTACTTCCTGCGGCAGTGCCGTAGCGGAAGTTATTTCATCAGTCATCGTGAACAACTCCGATTAAGGTCGGAGCTGTTCAATAATCAGTACCAATGTTGCCCGTCCCGGTACAAATCAGCGCCGCCGTTTTGTTCCGGAACAAAGCGGCTCCTCTGGTTTTGGTACTGGTGCGCCCGAGAGCCTGCTTAATGGCTTCCCGCGTGGGTGTGGACGACCCAGGCCGCACCAGCGCCAGCCCGCGCTGAATGAACCGCACAGCTGGGCCGTCTGCAGATACGCCATAACGCTTGCCAGGGTTGGCGGAGCTCATGACTTCGCGAAATAGCAATGACAACATTTCCGCACAGGCAGGCCAGTTTCGCCCGTGCTCCGGGCGTTTGATCTCAGGCCCCAAAAATCGTTCGAGCCGCTGCTTGGCCTCCTGCAGCATCAGAAGAGCGCTGATGGCCGGCGCCTCGTAGTGCTCGCTATATGTAGCACCCTGACCAGCGCTGTCAGCAAGTTTGCGCATGGTGGCAATGCTTCTCTGAAACTCTGGGACGGCTGTGCCGATTCCCCGCAAGGCGAGTCTCATCGCCCGGAACCCATTCTCTACTTCTGCCTCCCACCAGCCATCCCAGTTCTGCCGAGCCTGCTGCACTCCGTCCGGGGGACTCAGAATGAAAGTCTCACTGCACCTCATGAGGTACATCTGTTGTCCTATCCACGCGCAAGCCTCCATCGTCGGTGGCTTGTCATTGCCTACGAGCACCTCGTCTTTCAACAGCCGGCGAACCTCTTCGGCCGTGAATGGCGAGGGGGGCGGCGCTGCTTGAGGGTTGAACGCAAGCCGAGGTGCAACCTCAGTCACCTCACTGAACCCTTCGGGCCCCGGTCAGCACGGCGATCGGAACTGGCCCGCCGGCCCCAGTGATCACGGTGGCTGCCAACTCAGTTGCGGCCCGGAGTGGATCATCCAGAAGATGTGCATACCGGTGAGTTGTGGCTGCCTGAGTGTGACCGAGTAGCGCGCCAATTACGGGGAGGCTCAGGCCAGACGAGGCGAGAATGCTTGCATAGGTGTGTCTCAGATCGTGGACACGGACGCCCTCGATCCCGGCCTTGGCGGTGACCGCAGCCCAGAAGTGCTTCAACTCGGTCTGGTGCCCTTCCGCACCCCCTGCGGCGGGAAACAGCCACAGGATGGGCTTGAGCCCGTCGCGAATGCGGCGGACGTTCTCCTGATCCGCCTCGACCCGCATCTCCGTCAGGAACGCGACGGCCGGGGCCGAAAGCGGCAACCTATGATTTCGCTTCTGTTTCGTGCTCCTATGCGGCTTGAGCCACACGGCAGCCTGCAGATCGAATTGATCCCACATGGCGGACAACACTTCCCCACGCCTTGCGCCAGTTAGGAGCAACAACCGGACGGCATTGGCGCTGTTCTTCTCAGGATGCGCCGCCAGCACTTCCGAGAGCCGAGCGATCTCTGCCGGGCTCAAGAACCGCTCCCGCCTGTGCTCCGGCGCTTTTTCGATGCCGCGGCATGGGTTGTCTGCGCGAAACCCCCACTTTATCGCGAGCGCCAGCATCTTCGAGAGGTACAGCGATCGTGCGGTTTGCGCGGTACGGCGCCGTCTGAACGATCTTGCGATGCATGGTCTCGATATCCGCGTAATGCAACGACTCCACCTTTAGCTTACCGAGATGCGGGCGGATGAAGCTGCGGCTCAGTGACATATACTCACGCGCTGTGGTGGGCCGGAGCCTCGGCACATGCTCGGCCTCAAACCTGTCCGCCAGCTCGTTCACGGTCGGGGCGGCCCGTTCGGCCTCGCGCTCGCCCATCGGGTCCTCGCCCATATCGATCCGGCGCTTGAGGGCTCTCGCCTGCTCGCGGGCTTGCTTCACTGTCCAGTCCGGGAATGAACCGATAGTGAACCTGCGCTCGCGTCCGCCGGCCCTATAGTTCAGTACCAAGCTTCGGGCGCCGGCTGCCGTCACTCGAGTGCCGAAGCCCTTTACCTCCGTGTCGTAGGTGATTTCGGTTCCCTGATGCCGGCGCCGGCAGCTCCCGCACCAGCCTGTCCGTCAATTGGACCGCCATCGAACCGGCCTCCGTGTCTGCACTAAGTCCGGACACAAGGTGCACCAGCGTGCAAACCAGTGCAAGGGGTTTCAGTGGGTCGTCACTCTGTTCGGCCCTTTTCCTTGACGATTGCCGCTTCGGTCGGCAAGATGTGTCCGTGGGGTCCGGTTCGGGGGAGATTCGTAATCAGTAGGCCCTCGGTTCAAATCCGAGCGTCGGCACCATCAAGATTAGAGAACCGCCAAGCGAAACAACCGCGCCGCCATGTAGGCACCGGATCGGGGCAAACTGAAAGGGCGGAACCCTCCTCCACCGCATCTACGCGCCATCGTTCAGCCGGAACCGAAGCCGGCGTCTAAGCAAGCCCCCGGGCCCGGCAAGCCACATTCCCGAACCCCACCCAGGACCACTCCGTAGGCATAGCTCGCTATGCCGTTTGCGGAGTTTGTGATGGCATGGGAAGCTGGAAGAAAGGTGAAAAGCAGGGGGATGGTCGAAAATGGATGCGAATTGCGCAGCGATAAGGGCCGAAACCGTCACGAGACTGAAAGAGATTGCGGAGAAGCTGGGACATATGTCACCAGACGATGCCCGGTTAGCAGAGCTAATAGAATTGCATCACAAAGGCGTTGACGTATTGGCGGCGTCCGTGGAGGACCTAGAGGGCTTGCTTGACCGGACCCTAGAGTCATTGGAGGGGGAGCAGGGGGAGGAATAGGCCAAGCCGGGCTTGCACATTGTCTGCCTGAACTGGACAACGTTTAACCTAGGCACATCACTTTGGGCTGGACTGGTGCCCCCGGCAGAGCGCGATCGCAGCCCCGATCAAATTAGGATCATTGGAGAGAGACCAATGCCATGAAGCGAACCACCAGCTTCAACGGCACGACTTTCGAACAGGAAGTCCCCTATGCCTCCGCCCAAGCAGCGAAAGAGGGCGAAGCTCTCACTCAGGACGAAGTTCGTGATGATGAAGGTATCGCCGTTGCTGTCGGTTATTTCCCGCACGCCTGGCGTGATGACGGTATCGTTCGGGCTTGGCGTGCTCAAAGGGGTGCTTCCATGCCGTCGTTTTGACCCCGAGGGATTTGGTGCCGGCGCGATCAAAACGATCAAATCACCCCAGCGTGGTAACGTGCTTACGTAGGCGGTGAACGACTATCTGCAACGCAATCGGTTAATGATAGAGCTCAAGAGGTGGCAAGCGGTGATCTCACGATACTTCTAAGCTCGAAAGCCACGCGGCCCTACCCGGTCAGTGGAGAGGTAAAGTCAGCGGTTTTCCCACCTCAATTCCTAGCGCTCAGGCGTTCGCTAAGCATGCCATTAACCTACGGGCTGAGATAGGTGTGTTGCTCGGTTGGGCCGAGCGGGGTGACGCAGCGGTCGTCGCGGAGCAGGTGAACCTCAACCTGATCCAGTTCATGTCAGCGATTTTCACGCGCGCGGTTCCGAGCTAACGGCATCCATCAGCCCCTTGATATATCCGTAGCAAAAGCAAAGGCAGTGCCGGAGGGATCGCGCGCGTTGATGTGCGGTACGTGGTCGGGCATAAGCATGTACCTGGTATCCGACGTCGCGATAGATTTCGGAGCGATGCGGCCATATCCATGGTGCCTTCATCGGGAAATACCTCCATGAAATCCAGCTTGCAGCCGCGGATGTTGCGGAAATGCACGTTAAAGATCTTGCCTCGTTCGCCGAACCAGCGGATCACATCGCCGATCTGGTTGCGCGGATCGTCCAGCATTTCGCCGACCGTGCCCCTGGCAGAAGTTCAGGCCGTGGTAAGGGCTTTCGTGCAGCGTCACGAAGCGCTTCAGGCCTTCGACGGTCCCCAGCACGCGGGTGACCCCTTTGTAGCCGGGCGGGGTGTACGGGTCGTGCGGATGACAGGCGAGGCGCACATTATTCGTGGTTGCAATCGGGACGATCGCGCGCAAGAAACGGTCGATGCGCGCCCAGTTTTCTTCTTCGTTGAGGGTGCCGGCGATGCCGGGCGGCGCGCTGTGGTCCGCCTTGCGCCAACGGAACGCGGCATTGCGTGATCCGCCACGGCCGGGCTCCGGTTCGGTGCGCGGAATGCCGATGATGTTCAGATTGGTACTTAGCGGCGGGGATGCCGACTTTGGCGAGGCGCTCGATCAAAGCGCAGATAGAATCGATCTGCTGCTGACGGTCAGGTTCTCTGGCGAGCAGGATCGCGGGGCTTTGGCTTTGTTCTATGGGGCGAGAGGATAAGGGGAGCTGCACCATCTCGAGGGTCAGCCCGAAGCTTTCCACATGCTCCTTGTGGCGCGCGAGGATCTCATAGCTCCAGTGGTGCGGGTTGCCGGGCGGATCGACGCAGACATGTTGGACGCCGAGCTGGGCCCACATGCGGTAGTCGGTGTCGTCGCGGGGTTCGATCTGGGTGCCGAGGTACATGGCATGCTCCTCCCGAAGGGCAGCGAAGAACACAAGGAGCGGCGCTGCAAGGCGGGCCGGCTCAGGCTCGTTTGGTAGCCCGTCTCTCAAAATGTGGTGTTGAAATCGCATTTCCTGGCTATATATGGTTTACCGATTGCTCAGTGGGTCGCTTTCGGTCGGGGATGAGTTTTGCATGGAGGGGGGCGCTGCTAGACCTCTTGGGTTCGGAAAGGGGGTTCCTGGGGCGAGCTTCGGCGAAGCGCCGCTACCGCCGCGGCGACTGGATGCCGGCATGGGTGTGGCCGTGGCGCGGCGCACCATCTTCCGCTCCGAGGATCGCGAATGTTTCGGCCGCGTGGCGGATCGGGTCTCCGCCGGCAACCTGGCGCTGCTCCGTCGCCCGCTGAACGCAGATGACGAGCTGGAGCAGGCCAGGCTGCGCAATGCTATCGCGACTGGTGCTCTCATTACTGCCGGGCGACACTTGCAACACGGTGATCGTTCGCAGCCTGAACGCAATATGGAGCTCTTCACGAACTGCGCGACCGCCATCGCAAGTTTCGCGAAGTTTTACCTGCTGCTGAACGGCAGTGGTGTCGGTCGATCCTATGATGATGAGCTGATCGCGATAGATTGGGCAGAGGCGCCCAAGGTACGCCTGCACCTCGCTCCGGACCATCCGGACTTCCCACACACCCGGGCCGACATCTTCCGTCTTGGTATGGAGTTCGGGTTGCTGCCATCTAGCACCGGGCCCGGCAACCTGTCCGCGGAGCAGGAGTTAGAGTTGCGGAGATGGATTGCCGCCCATTTAGGTGCGGATGCGGCGTCCGTGCCGGCGGGGACTGTATGCCATCGGATTGCGGACAGCCGGGAAGGCTGGGCAAAGGCGGTGGAGCTGCTCGAGAGCAGGGCCTTCGCCCGCCGACGCTCAGAGACGTTGCTGCTGGACTTCTCCGCGATCAGGCCGCGGGGTGCGTCCATTCGCGGCATGCAGGGACGTCCTGCCTCGGGCCCGCTATCGCTGATGCGCGCTTTCATCAACATCAGCGAGAAGGTTGTCGCGCCGGCCCGTGCGCGCGATCCGGAGAGCGACATCCGACAGCCATGGGAGCAGGCGCTGCTGGTTGATCACTATCTGTCGATGGAGGTGCAGGTCGGCGGGGCGCGGCGGGCCGCGCGCATGGCGACCAAGTCCTGGCGCGACCCGGGCATCTTTCGCTTCATCCGTGCCAAGAGCGAAGGCGGGCTGTGGACTGCCAACAACTCGGTTATGGTGGACCGCGAGTTCTGGCAGTGCTTGCGCGACGATGATCGTGCGTTTGCTCGGCACGCCCGTGCGGTGTTCGAAGAGGCGACGCGGTGCGCGTACATCAATGGCGAGCCCGGGTTCATAAACGGCGACTTGTTGGAGGATTATCGCACGGGCCAGGCTTGGCAGAAGCCTGTGCATCGTGATGGCCGCGATTTCTGCTCCAGCCGCTACCAGGTGGATCATGCGGCGGAGCTTTTGGCGACGCTGTCGGGCTGCGCGGCGTCGGCACGCTTTCCCGTCACTACGAACCCGTGCGGGGAGATCGTGCTTCATGTCACGGGCGGCTACTGCGTAATCGCCGATTTTGCACCTCTGCTGGCTTGTCCGGTAGAGCCAGAGTCGCTTGTTGCCGGGTGTGTGCCCGAGACGGTCGCGGCAGCATGGGACGCACGCGTCGAGGACAGCGTTCGCCTTGGCGTGCGTTTCCTGATGCGCGCTAACCTGATGGATGCGCTATATGGTGAAGAGGTGCGGCGGACCAATCGCATGGGCATCGGCCCGACCGGCCTGCATGAGTGGGCGTGGGTGCGTTACGGCCTGGCCTTCGATGAGCTGCTCGACGAGGAGCGTAGTGCACCATTTTGGGCGATGCTCGAACATCTGTCGGTCGTTGCGAAAACGGAGGGCGTGCGCTACGCCGCTGAACTGGGTCTGCCGACACCTTTCACGGTCACAACCGTCAAGCCGGCGGGCACCACGTCGAAGTTGTTCGGTCTGACCGAGGGGGCGCACCTGCCAGCGCGCCGGCAGTATTTGCGGTGGGTACAGTTCAAGGGCTCGAAGCATGCCTCCGGCGAATGGACCGAGGACAGTGATCCGCTGCTCGCTGCCTACGAGGTGAGGGGATATCCTGTACGGACGTTGCACACCTTTCCTGGCATGTCCGTCGTCGGGTTTCCGACTCTGCCACGCATCCAGCGGCTGGCGATCGGTGAGAAGCTAACAACGGCGCCGGAGGCAACGCCGGCACAGCAGTACGTCTGGCTGCAGTTACTGGAGCGGCACTGGATTGGTGCGCAACAGGGCAATCAAGTGTCGTACACGCTGAAGCTTCGCATCGATCACCACAGCCTGGACGATTTTCGTGCGCTTGTACAGCGGCATCAGCCGAAGGTGCGTTGCTGCTCCATCCTGCCGGCTCGACCCGACAACGCGCTGGGCTACGAATATCTGCCGGAGGAGGAGATTCCGATTGATGAATTCCTAAAGCTTGTCGCGCGTATCGAAGACGGTGACCTGTGCGAAGCGGTCGACGCGGCGCACCTTGCCTGCGCAGCGGGAGTCTGCCCTCTGTAGGGGCTGGAGGACGACCCATTGTCTTCCCCTCGTGACGCGGGGTGATGGGCCCTCATACCGGCCAGCCTTTTCGGCTGACCGGTATTGAGTCTTATTTCGCGCGCGGCCGCCCCACCAGCACCGCGCGTGATACCGCTCCGCATGAGGTCCACCTCATGCTGCGCGGTATCACTCACTCACAGTTTCCATGCCCGAGTCCGGGCGCACAGCATTGTCCCGTCGACTTTTGGCACATCTGAACGAAGTTGCCTCCCGCGGACGTTGAGGTGCAATCCTGGACCGAGTGGAAGAACATGCCCCCATCAACGTTCTGGCAACTCTGTGCGAGATTCCCCAGACACCGCTTTTCAACCCCCGGCGAGATGCAGGGCGTCTTGTTCACCATCGCGTCTGGCGCGTTACGTTCGTCCATGGGTGACAGATACGTGTAGCTGGGGACAAGGAACTGCGCCGAATTCGGATCACGCCCCGCCGGCAGGTTCGGGTAATTGGCAACGAATACGTTGATCATCCCGCAGATCCCCATATGGTTCCGCGATGGATAGGGCGGCATCGGATTGCTGGTTTGCGCGATGTCACCTTCCCAGCCGGGGCTGGGCGCCACGCCAGTCATCAGCGTCGTCACCATAAACGCCTTGACTTCGAACCACTTCCGACCCTGCCCGTCATCAAACGCCTGCTCACAATCCATATCGACATCCAGCACCCAGTAGTGCGGACCGAAATTATTCTCGTCCGCGATGCCATAGCCGGTATTCCAGGCGTAGGGTTGGCCCTGTCCCTCAGCCAGACTTGTCGTCCAGTCGGCAGGCGATCCACCGCCGATGTCCGGCGATGGTCGCGCTTGCCCAGGCTCTCCGTCTCCCCAGTTAAGATACGCGTTGCCCCACCGATAATAGTTCGTGTGCGGGTTCAGCCAGTTGCGGTGGCGGATGCGAATGGGGCTGCCGTTTCGGGCACCTCCACGCATGAACAGATCCTGACCGAGCTGGCTTTGCGCGTAAATGAAGATCACCGTCCGGCGAATATCGCGGACTGGCGTCGCGGATGGAGCGCCCAGGCCATAAGCGACGACCTGATCGTCATACGTTGCCTGATATACCTTCCCGCCTGCGACGAGCGGTGGGGCGAACTTTGTCGCAGCGCCCAGGTGATCGTTGGGATCGGATTCGCTATCCCATATCGGCTGCAGCGTTCCGGTGCTGAGCGTAGAGACATCGTACGCGCGCAATATGTCCGGTGTAGGAGCCAGGTTGGCATCAGGATCGCTGGGAAGATTTCCAGAAGCTTCGTTCGCCCAAAGAATGGCATTTGCGGTGCCATTTGCAGACACGGAGAGAATTCCGCCAGGCATCCCGCCTGGTGATGAAGTCCCGAATGATGCGATCGCCGTGCCCCGTGCCACTGGGGTAGGATTGAAGTGGCCATTCTCAGCCGAGAATACGTGAACCACGTTGTTCTCGCCATGGACGAATAGCCAATGGTCGAAATAGATACCTGTCCCGTGGATGTGCGGCGTGCGGCCCTGGTCCACATGTCCGATCGTGAACGGATCCGTTGATGTGACTTGATTCAGATCGTCGAATAACGAGGTGTGCCCATTCCAGGGTTGGTAGTCGAAGGACGCGACGAACGGAGGATCGATCAGCTTGCTGAAGTCCCGCTGGCCCATGGCGGTGCGGTTCACGTGATAATAAACGCCGTCCTTGCCGCCAACGATCAGGCCCGGGCCATCCGGCAACGCTATTATCCCGCCGGCCGCGAGATCCTGGTCCTTGTGGGCCCCGTCACGGTCGATATCGCGGAACGGAGTGAACCAATCGCTGGTGTAGAGTGAACCCGGATTCCCCGGGGTCCAGATCAGACGAACGACGCTCTCGCCAAGCTGGTCCACACCAAACTGTGGATTGTATGGGCCATTGCCCGTAACGACGTAGATGTCGCCGTTGGCATCGATAGCGGGAGCGGCATTTGCCATCCACACCCCGCCACCGCCGCCGGTCCCAGCGGAGTTATCTGGATCGCTGCACCACACGTTAACTGGCGCGCCGCCGCTGGCAAGCTTTGCGGTGTCGAACGCGACCACCCACCCTGATGGGCTCCCTTGACCTTCTCCACCGCCAAACGCAATGACTACAGCCTGCTCGCCTGTTGGTTTCTTTGTCAGTGCAAGAGCGGCTCGCTGCATCTGGCGATAGCGGTTAAACTGTGTGGTGCCGACATTGTATCCATCGATCCGAACCGAGCCGAATTTCTCATTGTTGAGGTTAGACATATCGAGGCCAAACAGCCGAAACGTTGGTCCGCTGACTCCGTTTTCATACCCCCAGCGTACCACATAAAGTGTTCCCGTTGCGCGATCGATCACGGGCGTGCTGGCGATGCCCCATTCCTGGTGGATTGTGGTGGGCTTCAGATTGTGCAAATCATCGCCGGTCACAGGGTTTCCCAGCCAGCGTGCCGAAAGCTGTGTGCCGGTGTCGGCATCAAACGCAAACACGGTGTTATGCATGGTAGCCACATACAGCACGTTATGCGTGCCACCCGCGATACTGACGCCCGATGCATAAAGCGGCGATCCCTCGATCTTGCCGTCGACGCTCATGACGAATCGTTTGTGAAACTGGTTGGCGCTGGATCGGACGTTGTCAGGGGTCAGTATGGTCTCAGCGGTGTTTGCGCCTGTCCGGGACGGATTGTAGCTTCGTTCGAGTACATCACCTATCGCATGGGCGCAGAGATTTGCCCAGAGGGTCAGGATGATGGCGAGAAACAAGGCCCGCGGGGCACGACACTGTGTATAATTGCGCATTGCAATTAGTCCCCGGATCATTGCGGTGCCTCCCCTCTCCTCGGATTTCGCCGCCTCTACTCCTGGAAGGCGGTTACTCGCTTTCAGGAAACTTAGCCGATGCCTGCTTCAATGTCCCGTTCGAATTCTGCCAACGCGCCTTCCGCATTCCGGTCATGACAAGCAGGACCACGAACAGTACGGCCAGCATGGCAGGCAGGCCCTGCGGGTTCCAAACCTGCATGGCGGCGCCCCCAAGCCCGGGTCCGGCCAGAGCGCCGAGGGCGTAACCCATGATTATCGCGGCGTTGGCAGAGACCATTTCGGAGCCGGCGAAACGATCGCCGGCCATGCCGAGCGCGACGGGGTAGATGCCCGACATGATGCCGCCCCACACCAGCAGCAGCGGGTAGAGCGCGGCTAATGGTATATGTCGCGCGAGCAGCAGCGTGGCACCGGCCGCTCCCACCAAGGCGCAGCATCGCAGCGCACTTATGCGGCGTATTTTGTCGGACAGTACGCCTATCGGCACCTGCAGCACGGCTCCGCCGAGATAGATCGTGGAGACGAGCGCCGATGCCTCTGATACGGTGAGGCCGGAACGGACACCCCAGATCGGAAGCAGGGAAAAGTTCGCCGATTCCAAAAACCCGAACAGCGCGACAACGCTTACGATTAACGTTGCGCGGCGCATATAGACCAAGGGGTTCGGGCTCCGTTCGCGGCCCGGCTCTCCTGGCGCTTCGGTGGCGGCGAGCAGCGGCAGCATTCCCGCGACGATCAGGGCTGCATTTGCCAGAAAAGGGGGCCAGCCGCTGATTCCGGTGATGGTCAGCACTAAGGGGCCGAGACCCAACCCGGCGGACAGGGCGGCAGCGTAGATGCCAATCACCCGGCCTCGGGTGGCATCGTCCACAAGCAGGTTTATCCACGCCTCGCCGGCCGTGAATATGGTGGAGCCGATAAGGCCCGAGAGTAAGCGCAGGATAAACCAGGCGGAGAGGCTGTGCAGCGGCTTCATCGCCAGGAAATCGAGAATATCCGCCAGCATGGCGGCGGCGAGAAAGCGGCGAAAGCCGAACCGGCGGATCAGAGTCGGAGTAAGCATGGGGCCAAGCATCACGCCGACGAACGCAACACTGGCGTTCAAGCCGGTCACGGTGACTGCGGTACCACGCTGATCGAGCAGCAAGGAGAGCAGCGGGACGCCCTCCCCGACGGTCAGCCCGAAGACCGCGACGGTGGCGATGGCTGCGACGAGATTCCGGCGTCGGGCGTGAGTTATCCGGCCACCTCTGTCTGGTGGCTTAAGGCCTCGGATTCCTGAACAGTCAACTCGTCGTCGAAATTCCACACTTCGGCTGATGCGCCGGCGAGCGACTGGATGCGCTCCTCATCTGCTGCGAGCTCGACCGCTGGGCCGGACCAGGCCATAACGCCATGGTCCAGAACGTACGCGTAGTCGGCGATCTCCAGGCTGGCGCGCACATTCTGCTCGACCAGCAGCACGGACATGCCATCGGCACGCATGCCGGCGACGATGCGGAACACTTCCTGCACGATCAGCGGGGCCAGCCCCTGCGAGGGCTCATCCAGGATCAACAGCTTCGGGTTGAGCAGCAGTGCGCGCGCAACCGACAGCATCTCCTGCTCTCCACCGGAGAGCTGGCGGCCCTTGTTCTGGCGGCGTTCGGCCAGGCGCGGGAAGGTGCGATAGACGCGCTCGATGTCCCAGGGGCCGGCGCGTTCCAGGGGCACGCGCAGATTGTCTTCGACGGTTAGGTTGGGGAAGATTTTGCGGCCCTCGGGCACGTAGCCCACGCCGAGCGCCGCAATGCGGAACGGCGGCAACCGGGCGGTATCCTGGCCGAAGATGGTAACGCGGCCAGAGCGTGGTGGGGTAAGACCGACGAGACTGCGCAGGGTGGTGGTCTTTCCGGCGCCATTGCGGCCCAGCAGCGTGGTGATAGTGCCTTCCTCCACCTGCAGGCCAACGTCATAAAGGATGTGGCTCTTGCCGTAGAACGTGTTGAGCCCGGTGGCTTCCAGCGCGTTCATCTGTTTTCCCCGAGATATGCTGCCTGCACCGCCGGGTTATTGGCGATTTCCTGCGGCGTACCCTCGGCCAGAATGGCACCTTCGGCAAGCACGAGGATACGGTCAGCGAGGTTGAACACGACGCGCATGTCGTGTTCGATGAGGACGATGGTGTAGCCAGTATGCCGGTGCAGTCTCCGGATCAATCCCGCCACCTGATACGTTTCCTGCTCTCCCATTCCGGCGGTGGGTTCGTCGAGCAGCAAGATGCGGGGTTTCAGCGCGAGCGCGAGGGCGATTTCGGTGGAGCGCTGGTCGCCATGGGAGAGCTCGCCTACCAGCCGGTCGGCGTGTTCAAGCAGGCGCGAGGCGACAAGAAGTTCGTTCACCTTGTCCCGGACGTCTTCTTCCTGGCGACGGTTGAGCCAGGGGCGCAGGCGTAGTCCGGCGGCGGATTCCACGGCGATGCGGACGTTTTCGCGGATCGTGAGTTCGGGGAAAATTTCGGTTATCTGAAAGGTACGCGCGAGGCCCATGCCGACGCGCTCGACCGCTGGGGTTCGCGTGATGTCCTTGCCTTCGAGCAGGATCTGGCCCGAGGTGGGTTGGAAGAATCCGGTGATGAGATTGAAGAAAGTGGTCTTGCCAGCGCCGTTCGGACCGATAATTGCGCGGAGTTCGCCCGGCCCGACGCTGAGCGAGACATTCCTGACCGCGACGAGGCTGCCGAAGGTCTTGGTGGCGGAGCGGACTTCCAGGAAACTCATGCCGGTATCCGGCGGCGGATGAAGCCGAGGATGCCGCGGGGGAAGAACAGCACGACGACCACAAAGATCAGGCCGATCCAGCTCATCCAATTGACGGTCATCGAAGAAATGTAGTCCTGCAGGACGACGAACACGGCAGCGCCGATTAGTGGTCCCCAGAAGCTGCGCATACCACCCATCACCGCCATGATGACGATATCGCCGGAAATTACGTAGTTAAGGGAGCTGGGGTCGGCGAAGTTGTTCAGCAGCGCATAGAGGGCGCCGGCGACGGAGGTGAAGAATGCGGAGATGGTGAAAGACAGCCAGACGTGAAACTCCACCGGGATACCAAGAAACAGTGCGCGGCGCTGGTTTTCTCGGATAGCGATGAGGCTGCGGCCGAAGGGGGAGCGCAGCAGGAGGGCCATTAAAACCACGCAGATGGCGAAGACCGCGAGAACGAAGTAATAGAAGGTTAATCCGTCCTGGATGTTGATAGGACCGATGGGCTGACGCTGGAACCCGCGCAGGCCGTCGTAGCCGCCCGTGAAGTCGTTCCAGCTATAGGCGATGTAATAGCAGATCTGACCAAAGGCGATCGTCAGCATGGCGAAGTACACGCCTTTGCGGCGGACGATCAGGGCACCAAAGATCGCCGCGCCCAGGGTGCCGAGCAGGATGCCGTTGAGCATCGCGAGCGGGGTGCTGTTGGAGAGATAGCGGAGGGTCAGCCCTGCGCCATAGACGCCGAGACCGAAGTAGGCGGCGTGACCGAAGCTCATGACTCCGGTGAAGCCGAGCAGAAAATTGAGGCCCATGGCGGCAAGGCCGAAGATCAGCACGCGAGAGGCGAGCGCGGTGTACCCGCCGACCGCGGTCATCCAGTACGGTGCCGCGAGCAGAAGCAACCAGATCACGACCTGCCAGAGCAGCTTGGTGCGGTCGGTGCGATCGAGCAGGGCGGCCGGGGCGGTTGTGGTGCTCATGTCAGCATTCCTTCCTCGCCCATCAGGCCGCGCGGCCGCAGGAGCAGGACCAGGGTCATTATCACGTAGATAATGACCTCGCTGCCCGAGGCCCAAAAGACGGTGGTGATGGCGCCGGCCACACCGATGATAAGACCGCCGATGAGCGTGCCGGTCATGCTGCCGACGCCGCCGACAATGATAGCGATGAAGCTTGGCATCAGCAGGTCGTCACCCATGTTCGGGTTAAGCCCGATCTGCCCGCCAGCGAGCACGCCGGCCAATCCGGCGAGGAAGATGCCAAGAGCGAAGTTGAAGGAGCGCAGTTGGCGGATGTTGATGCCAAGGGCGGCCACGGTATCGAGATCGAGCGTGCCGGCGCGGATGCGCACACCCATGCGGGAATACCGGAGGAACAGGAACAGAACGCAGACCACGATCGCGACGACGGTAATGACGAACAGGCGATAGCCGGTGAGGAAGAAGAACTCGTTGCTAAGCGGGGTGCCGAGAGCGTTCGGCACCGAAAGCGGCAGGCCATTTGATCCCCAGACGGTGCGGCAGACATCCTGGATAATGAAGGCCAAGCCAAATGTCAGGAGCAGGCTGTAAACGGGATCGCGGGGGTAGACGCGGCGGATCATCGTGCGTTCGAGGATCAGACCGATGACGGCAACGCCGAAGGGGGCGATGATCAAGGCCGGCCAGTAGCCGACATATTTGCCGAGGACAAAGGCGAAATAACCGCCGAGGGCCAGGAAATTACCGTGAGCGAAGTTGATGACATTACTCAGATTCAGGATCATGGCGAGTCCGAGCGCCATCAGCACGTAGAACAACCCGATGATCAGGCCATTGAAGACGTTGAAGAATACCAGAGTCAGCATGGGTCAGATACTCGGCATTTGCATTTTGCAGCCGGTCTCGGCGACTGCGCCGGCAGCGGTTTCGCCTGGAACCAGGCTGTTCGTCGTGAAGATGTTGGCCGGGTCGCCTTGCGGAGGATGGACTTCACCGACGAAAATACCGGCCATCAGTTCGTGGTCGCCTTCGCGGTAAGTGATTTTGCCCGGCTGTAGCGCGACCTCGGGCGGCAGGGTCATACCCGCTGTTGCCTTGGCCAGTCTGGCAAGGGGGATGGCTCCGGCCGCCTTGATGAGCGCACGCCGGCAAATGATCGAGATCACGATCCTCCCCTATTGCCGCGGCCGGCAATCGGTCAGGCCGCGGGCATTTCCATCTTGCAGCCTGTCTCCGCGACCGATCCAGCGGCATCGGCGCCGGGCACGATGGCCGACACGGAGAACACGTCGCCTGGATTGCTCTTCGGGGGATGCACCTGGCCGACGAAGATGCCGGCCATCAGCTGGTGGTCACCTTCGCGGTAGGTGATCTGGCCCGGCTGCAGAGCGACTTCGGGTGATAGGGTCATACCGGCCGTCGCCTTGGCCAGCTTGACGGCATCGAGCGACTTGGCGCTCTCAGCGGAGAGGCGGGCCGTGTGGATGGCGACATAGCCGAACCAATGGCGCGCAGTGGCGCAGGGGACGTTATAGGCCTTTTTGATCCCGTCGTTGAATTCCGCGACATGTGGGACGTTGGGCTGGTCGTGCCACCACTCCATAACCCACCAGCCTGTCTGTGCCTGAGGCGGGCAGCCGAGGACGGATTCGACCTCGAACAAAGCGCCGCCGAGCGCCATTTGCTTGTCCATGCCAAACTGGACGAACTGCTTCATGCAATTGATCTGCGCCAGTCCACCCATGTTGTTGAGGAGGACGTTCGGCTTGTATGCGCGTGCCTTGATCAGGCTGGCGGAGAAGTCGGTGGAACTGATCGGCAGCATGTCGCCCTGGTATTCGCCGTCGGCTTTCTTGAGGTTTTTGACAAATGCTTGCTGCAGTGTGTGGCCGTAGGCGTAATCGGGGGTGATAAAGTACCAGCGCTTTCCAAAGCGTTTCATTAGTTCGCCGGAGATCGCGTTGGCGTCCATGGTGGTGGTGTTACAGATGCGGAAAACGTTCCATTTGCAGGAGGTGCCGGTGATGGGGTCGGTGTGGCCACCGGGCACGATGTGATAAACCTTGTGTTCGTTCGTGACCTGGGAAACTGCATAAGCGATGGCAGAGTTGACGTCGGCGCAAATGACGTTGACTTTGTCGCGGTTGATAAGCTTCAAGGCCTTTTCCACGCCGGTGCCGACGTCGTTGGCCGAGTCCTCAACCAGCAACTGGACCTGACGGCCAAGAATGCCGCCGTTCTTGTTGATCTCAGCGACGGCGTATTTGGCGCCCTCAACCTCGCTTTGGGCGAGGGCCGAGAGGCTCCCGGTGAGGGGGTCGATGAAGCCGATTTTAACCGGTTCCTCGCCGCGGGCGGAGATGATGGGCGGGGCGGCGAGGGCAAGGGCGCCGGCGGTGTGAATGAGGCTGCGCCGGGTAATGGCAGGGTTCGGCTGCGGGGTCATACGTCGTCTCCCTTTGCGGCGGCGGCAACCGCCTGAGTGCGTTTTGGTCTTTCCGGCAGCCAGTTCTTCCGCTACCAGCCGGCCTGGCCGCGTGTGGCCAAGGTGGCGCCTTGGAGGCGGTTCGTTTCGCTGATTTTTCGGCGGCTGTCCAGGGCTGTGACGGTCACATAGCAGAACGGACGAGCGGTTTCCACTGGGGTTGGGGTTAACGGCACGTTATGCTACCGGGCCTGCGACGGTATGCAGGAGGCGGTACTCTGGAATCAGTGTCCTACGAGATCTCTCGGGTTCCGCCTTCGCTGCGGGAGGAGCGGGGGACCGCCGGCGCTGCGGCAGCGGACAGGTTCAAAATCTCGGTTGTCATTCCCCTGTTCAACGGGGAAGCGTACATCTCTGAAGCACTGGAGAGTGTCCTTGCCCAGCAGAGGCCGGCCGATGAAATCGTAGTCGTCGACGACGGCTCTACGGACGAGGGAGCGGCGATTGTCGAACGCATAGGCGCCTCGGCTCCCATAAAACTCATCAGGAAACCGAATGGGGGGCAGTCTTCGGCGCGGAATCTGGGAATCAAGCATGCCACAGGAGATCTGATAGCTCTCTTGGACCAGGATGATGTGTGGTACCCTAATCACCTGGCGGAAATAGTGGTTCCGTTTCTGGAGCCGCAACCGCGCCCGCTGGGGTGGGTTTACAGCAACGCTGACGAGATAGATTGGCAGGGCCGGATGGTGCTGCACTCGTGCCTTCGGGTGTTCCCGTTCCATCATCCTAATCTTACTGTGTCATAAAAATCCCCTTGTACCGATTCGATCCTCGTTATGTACGGATGGAGATTCTCACTCGCGGAGGCGGAGTGTGGGTCTCGAATCCGACAGACACGGCAGCGAATCACGATTCGCGGCCTACGTGGAGGCACTGACAGCGACGCTCGGACACGCCGACCGAGCGGCGCCGTTCCACTCTTACTGTACTGGTTTGGTGTTGCCCGGCCCGCGGAAGAGCATCGAACCGATGGCCGCCCGTGTAGCACCGGCACGGGTGCAGGCGACGCACCAATCGCTGCATCATCTTGTCGCCAAAGCCGACTGGTCGGACGAGGCGGTGCTCAACGTCGTGCGTCAGCAAGTGTTACCCTCCATCGAGCAGCACGACGCGATCCGTGCATGGATTATCGACGATACCGCATTTCCCAAGAAGGGGACGCATTCGGTTGGCGTCGCGAGGCAGTATTGCGGTCAGCTCGGCAAGCAGGATAATTGCCAGGTCGCGGTGAGTCTGTCAATCGCCAACGACCACGCCAGCCTGCCGATCGCGTACCGGCTGTATCTGCCGGAAGTGTGGGCCAATGACGTGGCCCGACGCGCCAAGACAGGCATTCCCGATGACATTGCGTTCCAGACCAAACCACAGATCGCCCTGGGGCAGATCCAATCGGCGCTGCTGGCCGGCGTGCCACCGGCGACTCTGCTGATGGATGCAGGCTATGGCGTCGATACCGAGTTCCGCGATGGCATCACCGAACTTGGCTTGCGCTATGTCGCCGGCATTCCCTCTTCCACCAGCGTCTGGGCTCCGGGCACGGCGCCGAAGCGACCGAAACGCTGGAGCGGAAATGGGCGCCCGCCGAAGCTGGTGCGACGCGATGCGAAGCATAAGCCGGTGTCTGTCAAGGAATTGGCACTGAGGTTGCCGAAACAGCAGTGGCACAGCGTCACTTGGCGCGAAGGCAGCAACGCCAGGCTGACGTCTCGTTTTGCTGCGGTACGGGTGCGGCCCGCGCATCGTGACTATTATCGCACCAGCCCGAGACCGGAAGAATGGTGCTTGATCGAATGGCCGAAGGGAGAGACAGAGCCAACTAAATATTGGTTGTCGACGCTCTCGGCCGATATGCCGCTGCGGAATCTGGTCAATCTGGCCAAACTGCGCTGGCGGATTGAGCGCGACTATCAGGAATTGAAGCAGGAGCTTGGGCTCGGCCACTATGAAGGACGCGGCTGGCGTGGCTTTCATCATCACGCCACGCTGACGATCGCAGCCTACGGCTTCCTGATCTCGGAACGGAGTGCGATTCCCCCCTCAGGAGAACCTCGAGCCCGGATCTTCCAAATGCCTTCTCTACCCCGCAGTTACCGACCCCGTGGGTCCCCCAGTCAGGCCTGAGCGCCATGTCTTCAACTCCATTGCCACGGTCCGTATCGCGATCGCTCATGCATTGGTGCAAACTCTCCCGCGCTGCCCTTGCTGCCAGCGCATTACGTCGCGCAGGAATTTATGACACAGTAAGACTAAGACTGAAGTATTTGTCTGCCTAGCGTACGACATGTTTGTGTTGCCTTCCAGCTCGTTATTCTTGAAGGAAGCTTTTGAAACAGTGGGCGGATTTGACGAGACGCTTTCAGGTTACGAGGACGATGATTTCTTTCTGCGGCTGTTCCGAGCAGGTTACGGGAATGTGTTTATTGATCGGCCACTTACAAAGTGGCGCATCCATCCAAAGGGATCATCTTGGTCCTATCGGATGGTCGAAAGTAGGGCGCGATATCTTAGGAAGCTTCTCCAGGCGTTTCCCGATGATCCTGAGCGAGGACGGGATTTTGCCCGCGGCTGTCTTGTGCCGCGGTTTTTCCCTATGGCGGTTAAAGATGTGCGACTCGCTCTGAGGTCCGGAAGGAGGGAGGAGATGGTCCGGGCGGCCGAGGAGCTTAGTTTCGTGAGCAGGTTGCACAAGAGACGAGTCAGATTGGTTGTATCCGTGTTAATGCCGGTACTCAGGCGGCCAGGGCTGTGCCAGGCTTTCATGCCGCTATTCGGGTTCGTGCGTCCGGTTGTCCGCCTGGTGCTGCGGTGATCCGCATTGACCGCCTTCGACACGGGGTCGACCGGACGGCACGCATTCTGGAGATCGGCCCGGGTTACAACCCCGTCGCTCCTAAATCGGATGGATGGAATACCCACGTGGTAGATCATGCAACGCGGGAGGAGCTTCGCCGCAAGTACTCGTCGGCCGCGGTTAACCTAAACGCGTTCGAGGAGGTCGACACGGTCTGGAACGGTTGTGCATTACACGAAGCGATCCCGGCTGAACTCCTTGGCAGCTTCGATATAATTATCGCCAGTCATGTCATCGAGCATGTCCCTGACCTCGTGGGTTTTCTGCAATCTGCAACCCGCCTGCTGCAACCCGCGGGCGTGGTGTCGCTTGCGATTCCGGATCGCCGGTTCTGCTTCGATTACTTCAAGCAGCCGAGTGGCACCGGCGACGTGCTGGAGGCGTTTCTGCAGCAGCGGACCCGGCATTCGTTACGGTCGTCCTGGAACCATGTCGCGTATGCGACACGGAGGGATGGGTTAGAAGCCTGGGCGCAGCATGCGGTCTTTAACCCGGAGTTTATAGATTCGTTCGATACTGCCGCCTCGGTATTCCAGGAGTATCGCAATGGCGGACCTGGTTCCTACGTGGATTGCCATGCCTGGCTGCTTACCCCCGCGGCATTCAAACTGATTATTCTGGAACTCGGGCTGCTTGGGCTTATCGATCAACGCGTAGCGGCTCTGTATGGGCCTGAGGGCTGCGAGTTCTTTGCGACGTTAGCGCAGGGAGCAGAGCGCTTCAACGACCCGGCTCAGGCGAGGTCGCTGCGAAAATGCTTGCTGCTTGAGCAATTGCGAGAGTGGCGTGAGCAGTTGGATTACGCAATTGCCGGTGGTCTTACCCCAGCCGCAGGCTCATCGTCCGGCGCGGTGGCGGCGCGCTTTTCGGACCGGATAGCCGAGCAGGATAGACAGAATCACGGAACTCGACCGCAGAGTGGCCAACGTTACGACCGAACTGAATGCAGTATCTGGACGGTTGGCCGAGGTGCAGGTCTCCGAGGGGAAGTTCAGGAACGCGATATCCGCGCGCCTGGCCGAGCTGGAGACCGCTCGGGTGGCTCTCGCAGCCGAGCTCAATGGAGTGGCCCAAGGCCTAGCCGCGGTGCAGAGTGTTCTAGGAAGGCTGATTGGGCCGCTGTGGCCCATACGGAAGGTTGCGGGCTTAGTTAGAACTCTCCGCGGGCGTTAGCTGTACCCAATCCTCCGCCAACGCCCTAACCAGACTGTAGTTACGAGCTGGCGATGTGGTCGTTGAAGACGGACGTGCTCGAGACGCCCAGGAAGGTGATTGAGGTGCCGTCCGACAGGGTCATCGTGGTGTTCCCGCCGCTGGTGGTCGCGTTGGCAAGCGCGGTCTGAGCCTCATTCGCACCATAGCCGCTCATCAAAACCACGTCGTTGGAATTGAAGTCGGTGATGGTAACGTTGCTGCCAGCGGTGTGACTTGCATAGAAATCAAACTGGTTGTTACCGCCATTGCCCGTCAGGGTTTCATTGCCTGCTCCGGCGAAGATCGAGTCGTTGCCGCTGCCGCCGATAATCGCGTAACTCCCTGCTGTGTCGGACCCACCTACGAGCAGGTTATCTGTGGAGGACGCTGCGGCATTCAGGGTTTCGTTTCCATTAAGGGCAGTGTACATGGCGCTGCCGACAGAGCCGTTGAGAGTGAGGTCTCCACCCGCACCGCCGAACAGGGTCATGGTGCCCGTTCCGCCCGTGATGGTGGCGTTAGCCCCGTAGCCGGTGTACCAGATCCCGCCGCTGCCGCCGACAATTGATTGAGCCGCACCGGGACTGCCGTTGACGGTTGCCGCGTTGCTGCCGAGGCCGATAAAGGTGAAGGGCTCTGATCCGGTGCCGACGATCTCGTTGGCCCCGCCGCCGAAGACTGTGGCCGAGCCCGACCCAAATGCGGCGATGGTATCACTGATCCCGTTGGTGTCGTTGAGGACGGACGGGCCGCTGCCGCTGAACGCGACCGCGCCGCTGCCAGTGAGTGTCACGTTGGCGGGGCCGGAACCGGACGCGGCGATGGTATCGTTGGTTCCTGTGTCAAGCAATGAAAGTGACCCGGTGCCGCCGAATGCAAGATCATTGCTGCCGGACAGCGTCACGTTGGCGCTGGTGGCACTGAACGGCGCTATTGTGTCCCCGGCACCGCCGTCATCCACGGTGAACGCGCCGGTACCCGCGTCGAGAATGTTGGCGTTCCTGCCGGACGCGACCACCGAGGTGGCACCATTGCCGCCAAGGATGGTGTCGTTCACACCCTGGGAGATGATGAAGTTTGCGCCGGCTCCCCCTACGTTGGCGTCCAGCAGGTTGGCGCCGCGACCACCAGCTACGGTTCCGGATCCGCCGGCCATAACCGTGTTGGAGCCATTGCCGAGCGCGACATTGTACGGCGTGTCAGACCCGGAGAGGATAACGTCCTGGTTGCCGGTGGACGGGTCGTCGCCGGTTACAATGGTGTTTCCAGAACCAGTTATAGTAGCGGGACCGCTGCCGCCTCCGACCAGGGTTGTGTTGGGCGAGAGATTTATGGTGACTGAGTCGGGGCTGTTATCGACGACGTACTGATAGCCGGACTGGACCGCGAAAGTGCCTGTATTGCCGGCTGAGAGGTACAGCTCATTAGTAAAGATTGGATTTGCGGCGGGAACTTGGTTGTTAGCGAGGGCGGTGGAAACGCGGAAATTCGTACCCTGGAAAGCGCTGCCGAGCTGGTTGGCGATTTGAATCGCAAGAGCTGTATTGGTCTGGTTGCTGAATGTCAGCGGTACAGTGCCAGACGAGCTCGGGACGGTTACGGTAGCCATCAGTCCACTCTCCAACTTTTATGAATCAGCACGGCGGCTTAACGTTGCTCCTATCAGTTGCAATACGGCTGGTCAACGATTTTCCGCCTCATGTCCTGCCAGAAATTTCAAGACCGGGACGGAACTTGCTGAAAACGACCGAATACTTACCGCTTTTTATGAGGTCGCCTTCCGCTCACCACTCCTCGAGAACGAAATCAAAACTGATATGATGTACGCCATGCGAGACATTTTGCCCAAGGTGAGATCGCTTTTGCCTCGTAGGGTTGCGCAGAAGCAAAGGTTCCCCTCTCGATAAGGTCACCAACTTTGATCCTTGCTACGTTCTTGCAGTTATTTGCTTCTTTACGGCAACCCGATGCCAGAGAGATCGCAGCGGTTCTGATCGAAACTAACGCGGCACAGTGGTTTGCGTTGTATCAAAACGAACGTGATGTCCAAGCACTCCGCAACCGCGTGAGAAAGGCGTCCAACTGATCCAGGCTCTTATAATGTACCCGGACCGCGCCGGCCTGCCCGCGGGCCGCGATCTTCACGCGCATCCCCAGTTCCTCGGAAAGTTCGCGTTCGAGCGCCGCCATATCAGGGTCTTTGACCGGCGGTTCACGCTCGCGATCCGCCTGCTTCTTATGGGCCAGTGCCTCAGTCTGCCGCACTGATAACCCCTGCTCCACAACTGCCGCCAAGGCCGCTTCTGGAGAGGCGACACTCAGCAATGCCCTAGCGTGACCAGCCGAGATTGCGCCGTCACGAACCGCCTGCTTGACCTGGTCGGGAAGATTAAGTAGTCGTAATGTATTGGTCAGATGCGAGCGGGATTTCCCGACAGCCTGGGCGAGGGTCTCGTGGGTCATGCCGAACTCGTCCAGCAATCGGCTATAGCCTTCCGCCTCCTCAATTGGGTTCAGGTCCTGTCGCTGCAGGTTTTCGACCAGAGCACCGGCCATCGCTTCGCTATCAGACAACTCGCGGACCAGTGCCGGAACTTCGTGCAGTCCCGCGAGGCCCGCGGCACGCCAGCGGCGTTCGCCGGCGACGATCTGGAAGCGGCCTGATACCTGCGGATGCGGGCGGATCAGCAACGGCTGGAGGATACCTTGTGCCCGGACAGAGTTGGCGAGTTCGTGCAGGGCCTCGTCGTTCATAGCCCGGCGGGGTTGGAATGGGCTCGGCTCGAGCAGGTCGATGGGCGTCTGGCGTATGCCGCCGGGGGCGTCCGGGGCGAGGGCGGCATCGCCGAGAATGGCCGCCAGGCCCCGCCCCAGCCTTGGCCCAGCCTGCTTAGTGCTCATGCCTGCGCTCCCGCTGGAATGGCACCTCGTTCGCGTTTGAGCAGTTCGCCCGCGAGGCGGACGTACGCCTGAGCCCCGGGAGAACGGAAATCGTACAGCAGCACCGGTTTGCCGTGGCTGGGCGCTTCGGTGATCCGGATATTGCGGGGGATCACAGTCTCATACACCGCCGAGCCAAAGAAGCCTCGCGCGTCATTGGCGATCAGGTCGGATAGGCTGTTTCTCTTGTCGAACATGGTGAGTACGATGCCTTGTAGCCGCAAGCTGGGATTGAGTCCGCGACGGACAGCTTCGATTGTACGGACCAGGCCGCTGATGCCTTCCAGGGCGTAGAATTCGCACTGCAAGGGGACCAACGCAGCATCGGCGGCGACAAGCGCGTTGATGGTCAGCAGCCCCAGACTCGGGGGGCAATCAAGCAGGATATAGGTGTAACGCTGGAGACTGGTACGAAAAGGGGCGAGCGCATCCCGCAGGCGGTACTCACGCCGCTCCATCCCCACCATTTCGATTTCCGCCCCGGCCAGGTCGGGTTCTGCCGGGATGATGTCGAGGTTTGGTATACCGCTCGGCCGGGCAGCATCGCCTAGCGGGGTGTGGAGAATCAGGACGCAGGTACGTACCGAGGGTGCGGTCTTCGCCCGCGATACCGAAGCCTGTGGAGGCGTTTCCCTGGGGGTCAAGATCTATCAGGAGTACACGCTCGCCCGAGGCGGCCAGCGCTGTCGCCAAGTTCACGGCAGTGGTGGTCTTGCCAACTCCGCCTTTTTGGTTGGCGATGGCGAAAATTCGCGTCGGTATGCTTTGCCGTTCTGCGGCTTCAGGATCGGGAGGGGACACGTCTTAGCTCTGAAATCCGCAGCACAACTGCTCCTGGCGCGGTTTCGCTGGGGAACCGCTCGACTCGCATGTGCCATTTCATGCTCGCGTCGGTCAATTCGGACTCGTGGTCACTGCCCTTGGGAAACAGGCAGATCCCGTCGGGAGCCAGCAACGGCGCGGCGAGATCGAGCAGGCGTGGCAGCGGCGCCACGGCTCGCGCGGTGATCAAACGTGTTGGTGGTAAGCGCGCCAATTCGATGCGGGTGGCGTGAACCGTGACGTGCGCCTGGATGGCGCGTGCCGCCTCGCGGAGGAATGCGGCTTTGCGGCGATCGGAGTCGATCAGGTCGAAATGGATGCCGGTTGCGCGCGCGAGTATCAGGCCAGGCAAACCGGAACCAGGGCCAAGGTCAATGCCGCGTTCAACTCCAGGCGGGATCAGTGGGACTAGCTGAAGGCTATCTGCCACGTGCCGGGTTGCGACGTCCGGCAGATCGGCTTCGCCGATGAGATTTATATGGCGGTTCCAGTGGAGCAGGAGCGAAAGGAAGGCATCCAGCCAGGGAAGGTCGCTAGGTACCGTCGGGTGTTTCACGTGAAACCCTGATCGGGGCGGCGCCGGACGTGTGCCGCCAATGCCGCCAGCGCTGCAGGGGTCATTCCCTGCAATCGGCCCGCCGCTCCAAGGGAAGCCGGTCGATGGCGGACCAGCTTTTCCCGAATTTCGGTAGACAAACCTCCGATCGCCTCGAAGTGGACGCCGGCTAACGAAACCTCCTCCTCACGCCGGAAGGCGCGAATTTCAGCCGCCTGACGGTGCAAGTACCCGGAGTACAGAGCATCCGCCTGAACCTGAGTCAGCACGCGCGGCGGAAGATCGCGCAGCCACGGGAACAGATCGGCTACCGTGCCGCATGGGATGGCTTCGCGCCCGAGGAGCTCGAACACCGACCGCCAGCGACCATCGGCCCGGACCGAAATTCCCGCTTCCGCCAATACGTTTGGCGTCGCTCCTTCGGTGCGCGCTCGTGCCAGGGCGGCATCCACGGCCCGGCGATGATTGTAGAAGGCGCGTTCGCGGACGGCCCCAATGCAGCCCCACGAGGTACCTCGTTCGGTCAGGCGAAGATCTGCGTTGTCGGCACGGAGGCTCAGGCGGAACTCCGCCCGAGCCGTGAACATCCGATACGGTTCGCTCACACCCTGAGTAATTAGGTCATCAATTAGGACGCCGATGTAGCCCTCGGCCCGGTCTAGGCTGACTGGTAGCATGTGCCCGGCAAGACGTGCGGCGTTCAGACCCGCTATGAGCCCTTGCGCCGCCGCCTCCTCATACCCGGTTGTCCCGTTGATCTGGCCAGCAAGGAACAAGCCTGGGATCTGCCTCAGCTCCAGCGATGCCGTAAGCGCGCGCGGGTCAACGTAATCGGTACTCCACGGCATAGCCCGGGCGGATCATCCGCGCATGTTCCAAGCCGGGAATTGTCCGTAGAAGTTCCTGCTGTACTTCTTCGGGGAGACTGGTCGAAATCCCGTTGGGATAAATCGTGTGGTCGTCCAAACCCTCGGGTTCCAGAAAGATCGTGTGACGCTCGCGGGACCCGAAGCGGACGACCTTGTCTTCTATGGAAGGGCAGTAGCGCGGTCCCGGTCCTTCGATCCGGCCCGAATAGACCGCTGACCGGTGCAGATTGGTCCGGATCAAGGCGTGTGTTGCGGGAGTCGTCCCGGTTACCCGGCAGGCGATCTGCGGGTTAGTTATGCGCTCCGATAGCGTGCTGAACGGTTCAGGATCCGTATCCCCCGGGTCTGAAGCCAATCCGGCCCAGTCAATCGTTCGTCCATCTAATCGCGGGGGCGTACCCGTCTTCAAGCGACCCAACGGCAGCCCGACTCGCCCCAATGTCTTGGCGAGGCCGATTGCTGGCGCCTCGCCCACACGGCCCGCCGGGATCTGCTGCTCGCCCACGTGGATCACGCCCCGCAGGAACGTGCCGGTTGTGAGCACGGCGGCGCCGCAGGTAACCCGGTTTCCATCCGCGCACAGCACCGCGGAGAAGCGCCCGTCTGGGCCGATCTCCAGATCTTCGACGGGAACGGCGCGGATCTCCAAGCCGACTGTCTCCGCCAGCAGACCGCGAACCGCACGCCGGTACAGAGTCCGGTCGGCCTGAGCTCGCGGGCCGCGCACGGCTGGGCCCTTGCTGCGATTGAGTACCTTAAAGTGGATCCCGGCCCGGTCGGCCGCGATCCCCATGATACCATCGAGCGCATCGATTTCCCGAACCAGATGACCCTTTCCAATCCCCCCGATCGCGGGATTGCAGGACATTTCGCCAATCGTTTCTACCCGGTGTGTCAGCAGCAGCGTCCTTGCGCCTACCCGTGCAGCGGCCGCCGCGGCCTCACATCCCGCGTGACCACCGCCCACTACCACCACGTCAAACCGCTCGGTCATTCATTCTCCGCTTGACCAGATCACGTCCCTCAGGCCACCAGCAGCCGTCATGCGCTTGGGATGGACCGCCATCGCCGTGTTCGGGTCGCTGCTCGCCAGCTCCGTCCACGCGTCCGATCCAAACGCCTTGTGGAAGATAGTCAATGGTGAGTGCGTACCGCATCAGCAGGAACTCAGCTCTCCCCTTCCCTGCGTAAGCGTCGACACGTCGGCCGGCTTCGCCCTTCTGAAGGATATGATTGGCAAGACCCAGCTTCTGCTGATTCCCACGGCTAAAGTCACGGGAATCGAAGACCCCGAGATCCTGGCACCCAATGCGCCCGATTATTGGGAAGATGCGTGGGAGGCCACGCGTGCTGTCGAGGCCCTTGCAGGAAAGCGACTGCCTCGGGAAGACCTCTCGCTTGCCATCAACTCCCCCTACGCACGCACCCAAAACCAGCTTCACATTCACATCGACTGTATCCGCACCGATGTCGCCGAAGCCCTTCGGACGCATGCGGACGAGATCACCGATGCATGGACACCATTCGCGCCCAGTATCGGGCGAACCCCCTATCGGGTCATGCGGGTTCCCACACTACAGCAGCCGGGGGCCAATCCGTTCCAGCTCCTCGCCCACGCCCAGCCGGACATGAGCCGCGAGACATTGGCGGTAGTCGGCGCGATCCTGCCAAGCGGACTTCCCGGGTTTTACCTGCTCGAAACCCGTGCCGATCCCGCCATCTCCTTCTCCGGGGGCGCCGAGGAACTACAGGACCACGATTGCAAGATCGCTCACTTGCCGATGCAGAACTGAGCGAAAATAGATCCTAGGATTTCTTCGACCCAGACCGCCCCCGTTATGCGCCCAAGAGCTCGGATGGCCAACCGCAAATCCTCTGCCTGCAACTCGGGAAGGGACCCGTTCCGGGCCGCGTTCAGGCGAGCCGCGACCTCCTCCAGGGCGGCCCGATGCCGCGCGCGGGTCAGGGGCGGAGGCCCGGAACTCTCGGTCAGCCGGCATGCCTCATCCGCAAGCCGTGCCCGCAGCGGGTCCAAACCTTCTCCCGTCAGCGCGGCAACGCCGAGCGCCCGGTCGGGAACGGGCCAGCCGAGGTCAATCTTGTTGGCCACGACCAAACCAGTTGCCGCGAGTGCTTCGACCGTCGGATCTATAACGGCGATCACCAAGTCTGCGGCGGCCGCGTGCGCTCGGGCGCGCCGGACTCCCTCAGCCTCGATTTCATCTCTAGCCTCACGAAGGCCGGCCGTGTCCACCAAGGTCACCGGCACGCCGCCAAGCACCACTCGTGCTTCGAGCGCGTCACGCGTCGTTCCTGGTCGGGACGACACGATCGCGACCTCCCGCCCCGCCAGCGCATTCATCAGCGATGATTTGCCCACGTTGGGGGGGCCAGTGATCGCGAACACCAAGCCTTCCCTCAAGCGCTCGCCCCGTCGACGGTCCGCGAGATGGGCCTGCACCTCGGAGTGGAGCAGGCTGATTTCCCTCTGAACCGCGGCGTCCACCTCTCCCGGTAGGTCCTGATCGGGGAAATCGATCAGCGCCTCCTGCCGGGACAGCAGCAGCTTCAACCTGTCAGCCCAGCCGCGATAGATCGCGCCCAACTCACCTTCGAGTTGCCGCAGTGCCTGGCGGCGCTGCGCCTCGGTTTCCGCCGCCACCAGGTCGCCAACCGCTTCAGCCTCCAACAGGTCCATGCGCCCGTTCAGAAACGCGCGCTTCGTGAACTCGCCCGGCTCGGCCGGGCGCGCACTTGCTCGCAGCAGCGCCGTGGCGACTGCCTCGAGCACCGCCTTCCCGCCATGCAAGTGCAACTCCGCCGAGTCCTCGCCCGTGTAGCTGCGCGGACCAGGAAACCAGACGACCACCCCGCGATCGAGAATCGTGCCATCCGGGTCCCGTAGTGTTCGAAGGGACACTCGCCGGGGTGGCGGCACCCGTCCGCATAAGCTGGCCAGCACTGCGCTGCTCCCCGACCCGCTTATGCGCACCACCGTAATCGCCGCCCGCCCGCTTCCGGACGCGACGGCGAAAATCGTGTCCTCCTCCAAGTGTCTCCTTATCCGTTGACCACTGTCCCACCGTTTGGATGCAGCACCTGACCAGAGAAATATGCCGCATCTCGCGACGCCAGGAAAATATATGCCGGCGCGACCTCATCTGGCTCCCCCGCGCGTCCCATCGGCGCTTGCTCCCCATGCTTTGCCGTCTTCTCCGGCGGATAGCTGGCGGGGATCAGGGGAGTCCAGATCGGGCCTGGAGCCACAGCATTCACCCGGATCCGGCGCTTCTCGAGCTGCTTCGATAATGACCGTGTAAACGCAACGATCGCTCCCTTCGTGCTGCTGTAATCCAACAGAACCGGGTTGCCCTGATAAGCCGTTACTGAGGTGGTGTTGATGATCGCTGACCCATCGGGCATCTCAGGCAGCGCGGCGCGCGTCAGATAGAACTGGCCGAAGATGTTCGTGCGGAACGTCCGTTCGAGCTGCTCATCCGATAGGTCCTCGAGCCGTTCTACGAGATGCTGCTCGGCGGCGTTGTTCACCAGGAGATCGATCCGACCGAACGTCTGCACGACCCTGCGCACCACCTCGCGCGCAAAATCCGAGTTGCCGATGTCGCCTGGCACGGCCAGCGCGCGCCGTCCTTCAGCCTCGATCAGCTTTAGTGTTTCCTGAGCGTCCTCGTGTTCGTCTAAGTATGTGATGGCTACGTCCGCCCCTTCTTTTGCGAATCCGATCGCCACAGCCCGGCCGATCCCAGAATCACCCCCGGAAACCAGGGCGATCTTGCCAGCAAGTTTCTCGGCCCCATGGTAATGCCGCATTTCCGCCTGCGGGCGCGGCTCCATCTCCTGCTCGCTGCCAGGCTGACGCTCCTGATTTTGGGGCTTTCGTAACGTATCGCTCATCGTGTCCCTCGGTGGGTGTGAACGATCCGCCAACACACTCATCCATTGCGAGTTGCGCCCGCTTACCGCGACATCTCCGCGAGGCCGTCCAAACGTCTGAGGCACTTTGGGCAGGTGACGGTCATGCCAGGGGGCTCAGCCCATCCGGACTTCGCCCCTGGCTCATCCCCGCACAGGGCCATCCGGCAGTGTGGCGTAACGGCATGAAACACAACCGGTCCTATCTCCCGGCGTCCCCCTTGCTTGCGCAAAGCGACGAAAAGCCGATCCCGAAGTACGATCTCCTCCGCCATGACAATCTTCTGACACTGTTATGGCACGCGTGCAAACGGGATCAGCCAAAGGCGAGGCTAAGTGTCAGAATTGCCAATCCAACAACGATCCACGTGACGTAGTCCCCTACCAACCCGGTGTGCAGCCGCGCGACCCCCAGTGCGAGCGGCTTGCTGCCCATATCAGCAAACTGCTTGAGCGGAAACGGCACCCGATGTCGCCACAACTCGTAGGCTGCAATCGTCACCGATAGTGCCACGGAAAGCCAGGGTGCGAACCCATGCGGCTCCGGCAATGTCTGAACCGGCAGATCGGATCTTCCGGCTGCCAAAAGGAAGCCGTGTGCCAGCCGGTCAGCGGATCGGCGGATCCAATCGCCCGATACCAGCGCACCCGCGAGGAGGATCAGCACAGGGCCTAACATCAGCCAGAGCGGGCGCTGGGCAGGCTCTCGTTCCTGCACGGTGGCAGCTTCGGCTTCCATGCCGGGCTTCGGCCCAAAACCGGCGAAAATACGCCCCGTGGCCCGCAGCACCGCCGCGCCGGTCAGTCCTGCTCCGGCCGTTACCGGTATATAGACCCAGCCGCGTTCCGCAGCGGTCGCCGCTCCGTCCAAAAGGTGGGCACCAGTGTCCATGATGCCGACCGGCAAGCCACCCAACAGCAGGCCAGCCAAGGCACAGGCCCCTGCACTCAGCCAGTGTCCCCGGCCTCGCCCCCGCAAATCGATCTCGTCGATGCCGCCCAGGCGTGTCAGGCAGATGCCCGCAATCATGAACAGTGAGGCCTTCACCAGTCCGTGCCCAACCAGATATGCGAGGAACGCTGTCACGCTCGCGGGTGTCACCAAGGAAATCGCAACGATCAGGACCCCCATATGCGAGATCGTGGAGAAAGCCAGCAGCCGCTTCAGATGCCGTTGCTCCAGTGCGGCAATGCCGCCTACCAGGATGGTGACCAAGCCCAGCCAGAATACAGCCCCGTGTACCACCCGCATCACCGCGGGGTCCGGCGCAAACACCGTCCATACGAGCCGAAGCATGCCGAATAGCCCCAGCGGCACCATTATCCCAGAGAAGATCACCGATATTGGGCTGGGCGCCACTGCATGGGCATCCGACAGCCAGAAATGCAGCGGCACCATGGCGCCCTTGATCAGCAAGGCACTGGCGATCAGGCAAAACGCGGCGGCCACAAGCGGGGAGTTCGGAGTGTGCCGGACAAAACTCTCCAGCGCTCCGAAATCCAGTGCGCCGGCTGGCAGGTAAAGGAGCCCGATGCCACCAAGCATCATGTAGCTGCCGAGGCCGTTCGTTACCGTGAACGTCAGTGCACCCTCGAGGGCAGCCTCCTCCAATTGGTATGCAGTCAGCGCGAAGGCCGCCACACCCATAACCTCGAACCACACGAACATGTTGAACAGGTCGTGGGTGAAGACGAACGCGATCATCGCCGCCAGAAATACCAGCATCATCGCGTGAAAGCGTGCCCCGGCAGCTTCGAAAAACCCCCATGCGAACACGAAATCGGCGGCGACCAGCAAGGCGGCAAAAGCTCCCAGCAACGCCCCGCCCTGGTCCACCACGAAGGCAATGCCGATCACGCGGCCGTCGCGCGGCGTCCATCCGCCGAACCAGTATGTCAGCGGCGCGTGCGCTGCGGCGGCCAGAAGAGCTATCGTCAGAATGCCAGCGGACAATGACGTTGCGATTGCAATACTATCCGGCACCCGCCCCGGAAGTAACTTGCTGAACAACAGCAGCAGGCCGCCGACGGCCAGCGGCAATGCTACCGGCAGCGGAACCAGCGTAGTGGTCATTTCTGCATGGGGGCGAGTTTCTCGGGATCCAGCGTACCGCGCACCTTGCGCAACTGCAGCACCAATGCCAGCAGTAACGCAGTCACCGCCGCCCCTACGACGATATCCGTCAAAACCAGAGCCTGCACCACCGGATCAACTGCTGGTGTGCCTGGTTTCGTATCATAAAAAATCGGTGCAGTCGAACCCCAGCGGAAGCCGACTGCAAGCAGCAAGACATAAGTTGCCGATTGCATCACCGATATGCATCCGATCAGATGCACATAATTCCTACTTGTTATGATGCCGTAGAGGCCAATCAGGAACAGCCAGGCGCACACCGCCCAAGGCAGCACGCTCATGAAGGTTCCTCGGCGCGAGTTTCCTCCAGGAACTCCACAAACAGAACACCGAAACCGCCGACTACGGCGAATGCTACGGCCATGTTCAGCACCAGCATCAGCCCGCCAGATAACATCTGCTTCAGCTCACCGAGCGGCAACGTGTTCCCCAGATACGCCGCCCCCATCAGCATCGACGCCAGGCCAGCAATGGCGTAGGCAGCCGCTCCGCCGCCTTCGAGCGCATCCAGTACGGCGTTACGCATTAGCCGTCGCCAGCTTTCGTACCCCTCGGCCAGGAACCGCAGCAGCACGCCGGAGGCGATAATCACCCCACCCTGAAAGCCCCCGCCCGGCGTTACAGTTGCGTGAAGAACTACGTACAGACCAAAAACCACGGTTATCGGGGTCGCCAGCCGGCCAGCAATCAGCAGGGCCTCGCTGTGAGGCGGAATCAGGCGCCCCGGGATGGTTGCCGGCTTGGCGGTCATCTCTTCGCCACGCCGGCCACGCAGCAGAACCGCCGTCCCGGTCACCGCGGTCATAAGCATGATTTCCTCACCAAGCGTGTCGAATCCGCGGATATCAAAATTAACTGCGCTGACCATATTGGTGACATGGCGTTCGGCCGGCCCGATCTGGTTCACCAGATCACCGTACGGGAGCGCATGTGTCCCGAACGCCGGCATGGAACGGTAGACCGCGGGTAAGGCAGCCGCGATGACCGCGACAGCTATTCCAAATGCGATCAGCCGAACTATCATTCGTCGCGGGTACGGTTGGCTCGGATGCTGGAGAGCGTTCCGTAGTATAGCAACGGCACCGCCGCGGTACCCACGACAATTTCGGAATACGCCACATCCGGCGCCTGCAGCACAAAAAACAACAGCGCCAGGATCAGTCCGTTGGCTGATAACGCCAGCACCATCCGCCTCGGTTCTCGCGAAAACACCACTCCTGCTCCACCAGCGGCCGTCATCAAGAACAGCAGAACGAGCAACGGTCTCATGATTGCGAACTCCGCTCGCGGTGAAGCATTGCGCGTCCCGTTGCATGCCCCAAGGCGGCTCCGTTCACCACCGCATATACAAGCAGGAACAGGATTTTGAGGACCGCGGGTGACATACCGAGATCGGCCCAGCATGCCAGAAACACTGCCCCACCCGCGGCAACCGTCACGAAGGTGACGCAGTGCAGCCGGTCATAAGCGCTCGTCAGCCGCGCGAACCCAGCGCAGCCAAGCCAGACGCACGCCACGGCAACGACCAGGAGTGCCGCGCTTATAGCCATCGTTCCAGGCATACGGTCAGCACCAGCGTACCAGGCAACGAGAGGACCACTAGCGCAACCGCCACATCGAGGAATGACGGCTGCCCGAAGGCCAGGCTCAGGCACACCAGAACCAGCGCGGTTACGACTGAGCATAACTCCAGTGCCACTAGCCGCTCGGCGAGCGTGCCACGGACGGCCACCCAACCCGGCAGCGCCAGCGCCAGGAGCATCGCGATGGCCGCGATCAGGAACGGGCTCACACCGGCCACCGGCGGTCTGCGGCGGGCGGGTGCGAGACAAACCGGTGCATCAGGATTCCCCCAGGCGGCCTTCGCACCTCCAGCACATAACCGTTCGGCGCCAGCGAAGCGGCAAGGATGCCGATGCCGCGACGAGCGGCCGCCTGCGGCGTGTATCCGCCCGGATCGTATGGCTGGATCATCATGCGGCCGCGCGACTTAGCGCCGCACACGACGCTCAGCAGGCCCTGAGCTACCAGCCCCGTGTCGCGGGCCAGAGCGATACCGAGCCGCACCGCCAGTCGGCCCCACGGCGCAACCACGTGCAGCTTCCGGTGCGCTACCGACCGGGTGTGCTCATGTTCCGCGACGGCCAACGCCGCCGCGCTGATGCCAGCCAGCACTTCTACACGGGCCGCTTGTCCGACGAACAGAAGATAGAGGCCGAACAGTGCCGCCCAGGTGACAAGGGTATTGACAGTCTGCCGCATGATCCGTTCGCAAGATCAACGGACGCATCCGGCTGCGGTTCCATCAACCCGTCAGCCGGAATCTACCTGGGTGTATCTCAATCCGCGCGCCGGCCAGCAGCATTGCGCGGACTGGCCTCGCCGGCAACGATGTTGGCGCGGGGAGTGACCGCCTCGGCAATCATCCGCGGCCAGACGATACGTGGAATTTCAAAGGATACGTGAACAGCGCCTGGCATCGCGTCCGCGCCCGCTGATCTCTCCCTCGGGGTAGTGGACTTTGACATCCACCGCGTAATGGCGAGCACAATCGCCGTTTCGGGGGAACGTCCTTGGTAGCAATAATCCTGCACATGTATGGGTAGGGATTAGAAAAGGGGCGAGCCAATTGTGTGCCGCTGTCGCCGGTCTCGTTCCTGGGCAGGGCTGCGCGAGTCTGTGCCACGCCGTGCACAGCCAGCGCGCCCGCCAATCGCCGGCACCGATCCAGCAACTGCCCATAGCTCAGGCGCTGTTCGGGGATCTGCCCAAAACATCCACCGGCAAATCCAGAAATTCGTGCTCCGCCAGCGCGCCAGCGCAGTATCTGGGCAAGAATTCCCAAAACTAGCTAAGTAACCGTCGGTATTCGATATCCATTAGACTGAGAGCTAGCGTGGCCGCGGAATAAGGGTTGCATAAACTGGTAAAATATCCCCCACCGTGCCTTTCTATGTGGCCGGGCACCAATATGGGGTAAGTTGGGGTGCAGCTAAACCGGTATTCTTCTGTTGCTCTGGATCAGCCTCTATTCTGGTCATTGTTTGATTGTATCCGCCGAACTTCCCTTCCGGCTCTAGGCCGAACTTCCTTCTTTCGGAGAGTGTGAAGTGGCAGGAACAGTAGGGACAGAAGCACGAGACTGGTCCCAAACGTAGCCATGTAATCCGGAAATTTGGACTTGTACATCGCGGCGGTGTTGTGCCAATGCGTTGCCATGTATATCGAAGCTGTTCCGAATCGGAACTCGCCTCCCGCCATTCTGCTGCGCGAGAGTTACCGCCAGGATGGCAAGGTCCGTAAGCGCACGATCTGCAACCTCTCCGATTGGCCCGCCGAGCACGTTGAAGGCCTGCGCGGTGTTCTCAAAGGCGGCGTTGTCATTCCGGCCGAGCGGGATGCGTTCACCATCACCCGCAGTCTGCCGCACGGGCACGTTGCAGCAGCGCTCGGGACTGCCCGCAAGATAGGGCTTGATCGGATGCTCGGCGATCGCGAGCGATACCGTGATCTTGCCCTCGCGCTGATGATCGGGCGCATTATCGAGCCGGCATCCAAGCTCGCCACCGCTCGTGCACTTTCCTCCGCCACGGCTGCATCGAGCCTTGGCGAAATGCTTGGCCTCGGTGAGGTCGACGAGGACGAACTCTATGCCGCACTGGACTGGCTGCTGGAACGCCAGCCTGCCATCGAGACAGCCTTAGCCAAGCGCCATCTCAGCGATGGCACACTGGTGTTATATGATGTCTCGTCAAGCTACATGGAAGGCCGCTGCTGCCCGCTCGCCCAGCGTGGCTACAGCCGCGACGGCAAGAAGGGCACGCTGCAAATCATATACGGCCTACTCTGCGCTCCCGATGGCTGTCCGATCGCCATCGAGGTGTTTGAGGGCGATACCGCCGATCCGATTACGCTTGCCAATCAGATCGAAAAGCTGAAGCGGCGGTTCCATCTCGACCACGTGGTCATGGTCGGTGACCGTGGCATGATCACCCAAGCACGCATCACCAATGACGTTAAATCGGCAGGCTTCGACTGGATCACGGCACTGCGCGCGCCGGCGATCAAGGCGTTGATGGAAACCGGCGCTTTGCAACTCTCGCTGTTCGATCAGCGCGACTTGGCCAGTATCACGGCGCCCGAATTTCCGGGTGAGCGCCTGATCGTTTGCCGTAATCCCGATCTCGCCGTCGAGCGCGCCCGCAAGCGGGAGGATCTGCTGGCCGCCACCGAACGTGACCTCTCCCGTATCCAGATCGCGGTCGCTCGCAAGCGCAATCCCCTCCGGGGCGCTGCGCGGATCGCACTCGCGGTTGGCGCGGTGATCAACAAGCACAAGGTAGGCAAGCATTTTGTCATCGAGATCACCGATACCGTCTTCAGCTTCGCCCGCAAGACCGCCGAGATCGTCGCTGAAGCAGCAACCGATGGCGTCTATGTCGTGCGCACCAGCCTGCCGGAAAGCGCGCTCGATGACACCACGACCGTGCGAAGCTACAAGTCGCTTGCGCTTGTGGAGCGGGCCTTTCGCTGCATCAAAACCGTCGATCTGCAGATCAGGCCTGTCCATCATTGGCTGGCAGACCGCGTGCGGGCCCACGTCTTCCTGTGCATGTTAGCCTACTACCTCGAATGGCATATGCGGACCTGCCTGGCGCCAATGCTGTTCGATGACGCCGATAGGGAAGCGGCCGAAGCCTTGCGAGACAGCGTAGTGTCGGAAGCGCAACGTTCCCCGGCTGCCATCGCCAAGCAGACCACAGGGCTCACCACGGACGGCCTGCCGGTGCATAGCTTCCGTTCATTGCTCGGCGATCTGGCAACCGTAGTGCGCAACACCATCACCACCGCGATCACACCGGACTATCGCCTTACCGTCGTCACAAGGCCAACACCGCTGCAGCAGAAGGCATTCAATCTCCTCGGCGTCAACTGTAGCCAGTAATCCACAGGTCGCGAGACAGAATGTATAGATGCTTCAGTAACTTGCGTGTCTCGAGGCTAGGAAGTTCGGTCTAGGCTCATTCCTTTTCGCTGGCGCGCTGCTGGCGATCGGCTGCAGTCCCGCGCAGGCTAGCGGCACGACAGGCGACCGGGTCATCGAGACGGGTGTGGCCTCCTACTACAGTGTCTCGTTCGAGGGACGCCGCACCGCCAGCGGGCGCCGCTACAATCCCTCGAAACTGACGGCGGCTTCCCCCTGGCTCCCGTTGGGATCGAAGGTACGGGTGACTGCGTCGAATGGACGGTCGGTTGAGGTGGAGGTCAATGACCGAATGGCAGCTCCTCGCCGGGTGATCGATTTGTCCTATCAGGCGGCGCAGATGCTAGGGATGATCCGCCAGGGCGTGACGTACGTTACGCTGGCACAGCCGTAATCCACTGGTTCGTTCTCGTGCCTCCAGCCTACTGCGCATAGTTCACGCGCAGGATGACGAGCCAAGGGATAAACTGATTGCTCAGCTTGCCGTCCGAGGTGGCGGCAATGTGGGTGAGAACCACGGCGTTATCGACATTACCGCCGACCATATCGATACCGCTGGCACTTGTGCCGGTCACAATGCCGCAGTGGGCAGGGAAGAACTCTTTGGTCGGCAGATCCTGAAAACGCAGGTTTCCCGCCCAGGAGCGGGCGAAGCAAATGAGATCACCGGGCTGCGGCGCATAGGTTGCCGGGTTTTCGGCAGTCAACAGCGGGGTCTTCCCGCGGACCGCGGCATTGATGTAGGCCGCATGGTCGGGAGCATAAGGAAACTCGCGCCCGGCGCCGGCGATCCGCATCACATAAGAAATGAATGCCGCTGACCAGGCGTAGTCGCCTTTCTCACTGACCGGGAAGACACGGCCGGGGCCGATGTATTTGCCAGTCAGGCGTGCGTCACGTTCGCCCGCATTCATCCCCTGCCACCAGTATTCGCCCACTCGTTGCCAGAAGCCTTGCTGACGTTCCGGAATGGCCTGAGGGTTGGAGGGGCGGTAGGCGAGTGGATTGTCATCGACGCGGCTGCCCCAAAGCTGCCATTCGTCCAGCGCGATCGCGATGGCGGCGGCGCGGGAGAACGGCTGGTAAGGCCCGCGGGCAAATGGCGGCGCGTCTGCATCAGGCGCCTCACAGCCGGCGAGAAACAGAATCCCCCGCTCCACAGTTGAGTGAGACATCCTGTAAGCGGACGGCATCCGCAGGAGGGATGATCGGTGAAGCAAGTCAGGACAGAGCGGCCGGACGTTGGCGGGCGAGTGCAAGAGAGCGACGTTGCCGGGCCCGGCCGGGGCGGGCGGATGTCGCGGCAACGCAAGACCGCGGCGGTGCTGCGGCTGCTGCGCGGTGAGGATCTCGAGACAGTATCCCGCTCGCTCGGCGTGACCGCCGCCACCCTGACGAGCTGGCGTGATGCCTTTCTGGCGGCGGGAGAAGCCGTGTTGGCGAGCCGGCCCGGCGATGGCGAGGAGCTGGAGAGCCAGCGCCTCAAGGCCAAACTCGGCGAAGTCATGATCGAACGCGAGCTGCTGCACGAGAAGATCGCCGCGTTGGAGGCTAATCGCCCTTTGGTCCGGCGGAGGCCGAGGCCATGAGCCGCACCATCTCCCCGCTGAGCGGCAAGCCGTACGGCCTCGCCTTGGTGTGTCGGACTTGGCGGGTGCCGCGTGCCACCGTTTATCGCCACCGGGTCCCGCAACAGGCCTCCGCGCCGCAGCGTTCGGGGCCGGTCGGGCCGATGGCCGATGCGGCGCTGCTGGAGCACATCCGCGCCGTCCTCGCCGCCAGCCCGTTCCATGGCGAGGGGCATCGCAAGGTCTGGGCGCGGCTGCGGACCGCCGGGATCCGGACTTCGCGGCGGCGCGTGCTGCGTCTGATGCGTGAATATAACCTCCTCGCCCCAGCCCGTGTCGGCGCACCACGCGGGCCGCGTAACCACGACGGAACCATCATCCCGGAAGCCCTCGATACTATGTGGGGCACTGATCTCACGACCACGATCACCAGCGAGGGGCAGGCCGCGGTGTTCGTCGCCGTCGATCACTGCTCGGCCGAGTGCGTCGGGATCCATGCCGCCGCTCGTGCCACCCGCTTCGAGGCGCTCGAACCGATCCGCCAGGGCGTTCGTGAGCATTTCGGCGGCTTCGGCAAAGGCCTCGCTCGCGGCCTTGCCGTGCGGCATGATCACGGATCGCAATATCTGTCCGACGCCTTCCAGAACGAGCTCGCCTTTCTCGGCATCGAAAGCTCACCCGCCTTCGTGCGTGCCCCGGAAGGCAATGGCTGCGCCGAACGTTTCATCCGCACCTTGAAGGAAAACCTCTTATGGGTGCGTACTTTCGAAACCATCGAGCAATTGCGCCAGGCGCTGCTCGAATTCCGCGACACCTACAACACCATCTGGCTCATCGAGCGACACGGGTTCATCCCGCCAGCCGCCTTTCGTCGGCAGCAACTTGAACCCGTGGCTCTCGCCGCATAGGCTTCAGCCAGATGTCTCAGCGACCGCGGGCAGTACAAGAATGAGTAAGCCAAGGCACGGCGCGCGGAGATCAGCCAACGGCAGCCCGCATGCTCGATCCGGCAACTCCGGCGGTTGGCCGCATCAGCGGCTCAGGCGACCCCAAAATCGATCAACTGCCGAACCGGCGCGCCGGACTTTAGCCGCCCGAAGCCCCCATTGATGTCCGCGAGCCCGATCCTCCCCGAGATCAACGTATCCAGCTTCAGCCGCCCCTGTTCCCACAGATCGAGCAGCCGCGGCATATCGACCCGGAACCGGTTGCCGCCCATAGAGGTGCCCTGGATCTTACGATCACGCAGGAAGTCGGCCCCGTGCAGCTCAATCTTGGTGCCGAACGGGATCATTCCAATGATCGTCGCCACTCCGCCCGGCCGAAGCATTGCGAATGACTGCTCTGCGGTCGTTTTGGTGCCGATCGCCTCGAATGAATAGGGCACGCCGCTGCCGCCCGTCAGCTCCTTCACCACCTCCACCGGATCGACGTTGGAGGCGTTAATGGTATCGGTGGCGCCTACCTCCTTGGCGAGGTCGAGCTTGGAGGGCACCGTATCGACGGCGATGATGCGTGCCGCCCCTGCGAGGGCAGCGCCATTTACCGCCGATAGCCCGATCCCGCCACATCCGATCACCGCGACCGTGCTGCCCGGCTCGACCTTGGCGGCATGGAATACCGCTCCAACCCCGGTGATCACCCCGCACCCGACCAGCGCTGCACGATCCAAGGGGATGCTGTCGCGGATTTTCACTACCGCATGTTCATGCACCAGCATCTGCTCGGCAAAGGCCGAGAGATTGAACGCTTGGTTCAGCTGTTCGCCTTTCCAGTGCAGCCGCCGGGCCACGCCGGGCAGCATCTTCACCTCGGTGTTCTCGCACAGGTTCGGATGCCCGGTCAGGCATTGCGGACATTCTCCGCAGAACACCGACAGGCACGTGATCACGCGATCGCCGGGTTTGACATAGGTCACATCCTCGCCGACGGCCTCCACCACTGCCGCTGCTTCATGCCCAAGCACGCACGGCAGCGGCATCGGATAGAGCCCCTCCATGAAGTGCAGGTCGGAATGGCAAAGTCCTGCGAATGCTGTCCGCAGGAGAATTTCGCGGCGGCCAGGCCTTTCGATCTCGACATCTTCGACTGACATCGGCGCGTTGGTCTCGGCAAGGATCGCGGCCTTCATTGTTTCCTCCTTCGCTTGTCGCTGCGTGAGCTTGTCATTAGTGTCCGGCACTAATCAACCCGACCAGGTGACCGCCATGGACGATATCACGCCGAACGCCGCATTTCTGCTCGCTTTGGATCAGCGCCGGCTGGTGCATCCGTTGCATCATCCAAAGGATCATGAAAAGGCGCATATTTTTGTCGGAGGACGCGGCGCGATGCTGCGTACCGCGGACGGACGGGAATTTATAGATGGGTTTTCCGCGTTGTGGAACGTGAACGCCGGGCATGGGCGGAAGGAACTCGCGGAGGCGGCGTTCCAACAGATGGAGAAGCTCGCCTACGCATCAGCCTATGCGGGTTTTACCAACGAGCCGGCGATCCGCCTGGCTGATCGGATCGTGAGCATCGCCTATTCAAACTCGGGTGCCGTGTACTTCACAACCGGCGGTGCGGAGTCCAACGAAAGCGCATTCAAGACCGCCCGCTATTATTGGAAACGGATGGGCAAGCCGAACAAGGTGAAAATCATCTCCCGCTTTTTCGGCTATCACGGAGTGACGCTGGCGGCGATGTCGGCGACCCAGTTGCCGGGCTATCAGAAGATGTTCGGCCCCCTGGTGCCGGAGTTCATACAGGTGCTGCCGCCCTATCCGTATCACTGGCCGGGCAATGGTGACGCTGGGATCGAGGGGGCGGATGCGGTCGAGAGGATCATTGAGGAGCATGGCGCTGATACAATTGCGGCCGTGATCGCCGAGCCCGTGCAAGGCGCGGGCGGAGTGATCGTGCCGCCACCTTCATATTTCCCGCGGCTGCGCCACATCTGCGACCGGCACGACGTACTGCTGATCGCCGACGAGGTGATTACCGGGTTCGGGCGCACCGGACGTTGGTTTGCGCTCGGCCATTGGGGCGTGGAGCCGGACATCGTCTCCTTCGCCAAAGGGGTCACGAGCGGCTACCTGCCCCTCGGCGGCACCATCCTGTCGCGCAAAGTCCACCAGGTGTTGCAGGAGGCCCCGATGGAGGAGCGGTATATGCATGCTGCGACCTACTCCGGGCATCCGACCTGCTGCGCCGTGGGGCTCGCGAATATCGACCTGATCGAGCGCGAAGGCCTGGTGGAGCATGCTGCGGTTATGGGCAAGAAGCTACTTGCTGGACTGGAAACACTGCGGAGTTTCCGCATTGTGGGCGACGTGCGCGGCCTCGGGATGATGGCAGCGGTGGAGCTGACTGAGGAAGCCAACGGTCGGGGCGCGAAGATCATCGCTGAGGCCATGGAGCGCGGCCTGATCACGCGTCAGCGGGGTGCGGGCGCCATGGGCGGCATGGCATCCAACGACACGATCATGCTGGCACCGCCGCTGATGACCCCGGAGGCGACGCTGGACCGGATCGTGCAGATTCTCGCGGATTCGCTGACGGCGGTCCTCTGAGCGGCGTGCCGCCAACGCTCGACCGCAGTATCTCCGCGCTCCCCGAGCGTTATCCGGCCGGGGCGGTGCTGGCGCGGTCTGTCCGGGGCGCGGTACTGGTACGCCACGCATCGGGCTCGGCGAACACGGAACGGCGCATTCCGCCTTGCACATCGCGTTCTATCGCTCGGGCGAGGTAATGATCGGGGGCGCGGCTGCGGTAACGGTCGCCACGCGGGGAATGACAAGTTTCGTACCGTAACTGGTTCCGCTTTGTGCCGGCGTCTGGATCGGGGCCTGGGAGCAGACCAGCAATATTGTCGATGTAGCACTTAGGCTATGGCCGTTCTCATCGTTCGGTCCGGCAACGAGCCTGCGGCCCGGAATTGAGCGCTTTGCCGGGACGTTTTGCTGGGTTGCTGATCCTCGCTGTCATTTCTTTGCTCGCATGGCCGTGACAGCATTGCTGGCAAGCTACGGATGCGCCGCCGACAGTGCCGATGATCCGCAAGATCGCGCGCTCGATGGAAGCAGCCGGATCCCGTGGATAGTGGCGAGGACAACGAGAATGTGGCCGCCGGCGGAGACCGCGGCGGCGATCATCAGCGCCACAATGCCCTGGTGCGCCTGGCGATGAGCGCTTTCAGGCGCGAATGACCGAACTGATGCCGACAATGCGCCAGGACGGGGGCGTATTGTAACTTCCTTCACGCATTTTCGAACCATTATCTGAACGCTCGATGCTGACGTTCGTCGGACTCGCAGTACATACGGTATATAAGGGCTCGCATTGCCGCGATGCGCTGCAGCAGGTTGAACTCGGGGACGAGCCCGACGGCAGTCACGCGGAACGTCTCATAAACCACTAAGCAACGGAGTAGGAACTAGCCGGATGCGAGTGGTACACGTTGTGCGGCAATTTCACCCGCAATAGGCGGGCCCGAGCCACTGTCATGAACGTTGCTGCTTTCAGCGCGCCGGACTGGGGCACGATGCCAGCGTCGTGACGCTGAACAAGCTATTCACTGATCTATGCAGGAAACTACCGGCGCAGGAGACGGCGAACGATATCCCGGTGCGGCGGATCGGCTGGACCGGATCATCGCGGTATCCAGTCGCCCCTAGCGTGCTGGCGCATGTTCGCGATGCGGATACATGTGCACGAGATTGACTTCTTTTTCGATTATCTTGCGGTGACGAGAGACTTCATCGCAAGCTGATGGTGGCCTCGACGCACGGCCGATGTTTTCATGCGCCGTTCTTGCACAGGACAAAGAAAATCTACTTTCATTCGGTTACGCGAAGATTGATGGGAGCGTATGACGCGATCATTGCCTCGAGCGATCAGGATGCGCAGGCCTTTGGGAAAATTTGGCGATTGCGCGGCTTTGCAACCAGCGCGTTGTCTCATCTATTTTGGGCGGCTCGCCAGCCACAAGCGAATTGGGGACCTATTTGGCCTTCTGGCCGCTCTTCGTCGGCGACATGGCGGATGGTGCCTCATCGTCGCCGGTAGTCCGGGCGAGGTTCGGTGGAGTGATCTGGAAGCGGAGGCGGGTCGGCAGTCAGTGACTGAGGCCGTCAGGTCTCCACGATCACCGACCAATGAGAAGTTGCGCAAGGAGCTGCGGGAGTCCAGCTATTACGTGTCGGCTTCGGCCCATGAAGGTTTCGGTGTCGCGGCAATCGGAGCAATATCCGCCGGGCTGGTTCCGGTGTTGAGCGATACCGCGCCATTTCGGAAATTGCTTAGCAAGACGGGCTATGGCCTCACCATCAAGCGGGGCGACCCCGAGGGTACGGCGGACCGGATGGAACGGTTTCATACCGAATTTACCAGGCAGCCGGGGGCGGTGCGCCGGCGGCTGATGCGTGTGGCCTCTGAATACGACTGGTCCGCGGTGGCGCGGCGCTACACGGGATTATGCGAGCGTTGCGCCGCGGCCCGGACAGAGGCGGGAGAGCTGTGCGTCCAGTATCCCGGATTCTGGGCTGCTGCTTTACCGCGGTGTGTATGATCGGATGGCACGCAATTACAACGACGGCGAACCGTTATCGGTGAGGGTGACGCCGATCGTCGATGCGCCAATGGGCTGTGAACCCACTGCGCTTCCAGCCGGTTGATTTGTTTTTTGCGGTCAGGATGACGCCAATACAGGTCGCCCAACTGATCCACCTCCCCGCGGCTTCATGTTCCGCATGGCTAGCAGACGCGGTAGCCTTATTGAGGTTGTCGGGGGTGTCCCCGCCGCTTGGCCTTCAGCAGTGCGCGCATGGCGGTTTCTCGCCATCCGACCTGGGGGATCTGGCTGACCCGGCGGAGGGCATGCACCAAGTAGCCGCCGTGCCGCATCCACTGACGGCGGCGCTCGTACCGCGGCTCATTCTTGTTGGCGAGCCAGTAGTGGTCGCGTGCGCGTGCGGCTTTCTGCATCGGCAGTCCGAACACCAGCACATAAGCGAGACGCAGCGCGTCCGAGCGGTTGGGACCGGCCCAATGCAGGGTGCGGTTCGTGTGTACAGTGCACCCACCAGCCGGCAGCGGGCAAAGCACGACACGGCCAGGATCGAAGCCGGTGTGGCATTCCAGCGCGTGAATCCGTCCGTCCCCGGATAACCACCGGTGCGGCAGAACATCCCATTGGTGAGAACCGGGAATAAACCCAAGGCAACCGTTAGCTTCGTTGACCGGCTGCAGCGGCATCCAGATGCTTACCTCAGTGCAGTCAATGTCACCGGGTCGGAAGGCGTCATCCTGATGCCATGGCGTCTCTGCACCGTCTCGGGCCGGCTTCAGCAATGCATGGTCGGCAAGAAACCGAGCGTTCGGCCCCAGCAGACGTTTGGCTAACACTTCGGCATTGTGAAAGAACTCGGTTTTCAGAAGCTCCGGCGCGAAATTCCGCGGATCCAAGAGTTGCGGCAGTTTGGCTAGGCCACCTTCCTCATCCGTGCCGGCAAAGTCGAACAGCATCCCTTCCGAGCGTCCAGCCTTTTTCGCAAACAGCCGCATCAGGGTTGTGCGAATGAAACCTACGTCGTCGTCGGACGTTATTCGCGGTAACGCCATGAATCCGTTGACCGAAAAAGCCGCCTCGCCGCAGTCGGCGGGTGGCAGGAAGGTAGGTGTGTCAACCTGATCGGGGCGGATAGTTGTGGCGGTCTCCATCGAATATCCCCGTTTTTTATAGAGTTGCAGGTTTACGGATTGGCCGGAGCGCGGCCGCGCGGCCGCGTGCCCAGCCGGGCGTGATCCTCGTCGAAAGTCGCACGGGAGCTTTCCTCTCGTAGTTCATCAGAGACGCACCTAGCAGGAACCACGCCAATGCTCCGGTCTTGATCGAGAGGTACACTGCCAGTGATTGTCAAAGAGATGCAGAGATAGACCACAAGCGCGCAGCGAAAACGATTGAACAACACGCTATCGCTGCGCCAGAGTGCGAATACCGCCCAGATGAGCGAAAGCGGGATAATGCCCAAGCCCTCCATGGCCTGCGCGTAACCGCAGTCAACAGCTCTCTCGGGTGGGACCACGATGCCAAGCCAATCCGGCAGGCCGTAAGACGCGAGCAAGATTCCAGCGCCGTAAATACGGCCACCGAACGTATCATCGATTAAGCGCACCGGGTGGGTCCAGCCGACCCAAAGCAGGTATGCAATTGTGCAGAATGGGAGCATCAATAAACAGCCGCGCGACTGCGGCAACGGCGTTGCCAGTGCCACTGCGATAAGCGCAATGCAGCCAACAGCCTGGCGAGAATCCGCTTCCACCGCGATGCTGAGCCCCAGCCCGATCACCGCGACGGCAAACCACGGGCGGACCCGGTAGCGGACGAAGCCCCAGCCCGCACATATAATTGCAAAGTTACCCACGGAGATCGGCTCGAGAAAGATCGAGCCAGTACGCAAAGGGCCAAGTGCCGGGAGCAGGGATCGGCCTTCGCCTGTAGGCCGGATGGAACTGACAAACAGGTTCGTGCCAGTTACCGTTGACTCGCTTTCTTTCAGTACGCCTTTCGCAATGTAATATTTTAGGGCATTGAATATTTGCTCATACAGCGCCGTGTCGAGCATCTCCAGCACGCCGATGGCGAAGGTGAGAATCGCGAGCACGAGCACCAATCTGTCGCCAATCTGCGGCGTTCCCGCAACACGCCCCAGCACGAGGAAAATGACCGGAATAGCGAGGTTAACAAAAGCGGTCTGCCCCAGTTCCGGATCGAGCAGGTGCACGACGATCAGCCAGCCGGCAACCAGCCCGGCGGCGCAGAAGAGGTCAGTGGGCAGATGGCGCCAGATCGCGGCAACCCCTACCGCGAGAATGGCCATCTCCACAACGGTTGCGTCAGTCTGGCTGACCGGGTGAGCGTGCGTCGCAATGAAACAGAGAGCGAGATTGAACGTCACGCCCGCTATCACAAGCCAAAAGGCGAGTGGCTGCTTGCCAGGGTCTGTGAAGTAGCGTTCCTTCATGCCCGTTCACGGCGTCGTAGTTGCGCGAGCGTATAGCGATACGTACCGCTTCACCACCGTGGACCAGTCGTATTGCGCCGCGGCAGACATCAAAATATTGTAAACTTCGTTGCGTTTTTTGAGAAATTCCGCATGGAAACTCTCGATATGATCTGCCGTCCCGTCCAAGTCTGCAACCTGTAGTAGAACGCCCTTCCCTGCCCGGCTCAGCAGTTTTCGGAACGGAGGAATGTCGCTCAAAACCGGCACCAGCCCCGCCGACAGTGCCTCGACCGCAGCAATTCCGAACCCTTCGTGCGCCGAGGCACAAGCGTAGTATGACGCGCGCCCGATCGCCTGCCGCAACTGCTGGTCGTTTGGCTCGGGCAGAAACTCCACAGCCTCCCGCACATGGGCCTGCGCGGCGGCGGCGCTCAGTTCCTCCCAGGTCTGATCAGACGGGGTGCCGGCTACGATCAGATGCCATTCGGGTGACCGGTGTCGAAGGATGGCCAAAAGCTGAAACAGGGCTTCGATCCGCTTGTGACGCGCCAGCCGGCCGAAGTAGGTCAGGCAGCGTTGGGGTTGCGGTGACGCCGCCCCGGCAAACTTGCCGATCTCCGCCCCATTTTCGATGGTGACGATCTTCTGTCCGCCGATCGTCCCGAACAATCGCGCATCCTGCTCACTGCACGCGACTACCGCCCAGTAGGCTCGCAGGGAATGAGGGGTCGCTAAATGGAAATACACGTCCTTGAGCGGGCGCATGAACGACGTATGGAAGAACCCGCCATGCGTGGTTGCCACTAGGCGCTTCCGGTGCAACGGGCGGGTCAGCGCAAGATAGTCGAAGAAAAAATCGATACCGTGCACGTGCACAAGGTCCGCGTCGCGGATATGCCCGAGCACGGCGGGTGCAAACGGGTAGCGCGACGACCCCGTCCATCTCATCCGGCGCACTGGCACCCCCTGCACCGTGTCTGCCGGAGCGAGCCGGCGCCGCGGATCGTTGAACAGCCGGTCCAGCGTCACTATCCGCGCATCGATGTCATGCTCCGCCCGCTGCATGCGGGCGAGGTTTAGCACGACGCTCTCCAGCCCTCCTGTGGAAGGATAGAACTGCCGCACAACATGTGTGACCCGCATGCCGGCCACAGCGCGATGCGTGAGGCCATCTGCGCCGGAAGCATCCCCGCTTCCGGCGGTGCATGGATCTGCTCGGTCGGCCAAGACCACGTCGCCGTCGGCCATGTGCAAAGACACTCTAGTCGAGATAATATTGCCGCATAGTATGCAGACTCTTCCGATCGTACTCCTCGCTGTACAGTGATACTTGGTTCATATCAACCTGCGAGAGCACAACGCCCGTGACGTTCGCTCCAGCCGCCCGCAGCCGGTCCAGACAGGATGAGGCGGCGGCCCGGCTGGTATCCTGCCAACGGCATACGAAAATGGTCTGATCGCTGACGCTCGCATAAATCAACGCTTCCGACATTCCCATCAACGGCGGGGCGTCGATGATTACCAGCGAGTAGTGGCGTTTCATCTCGTCAACCAGAACGCGAAGCCGTTCTAGATCTGGCCCCAGATAGGCGCCGACACGAGGACGCCCGGACGGGATAAAGTGCATCGGTCCCGCGCCGTTCTTGACGACCACCGATTCGAGCGATGCCTGGCCGGTGACAAGATCTGTGAACCCGGGTGGATCATTGCGCGGTATGGCGGCGGACTTGCGGTAATCGCCGTCAACCAGCAGCACCGACCGGCCCTCGCGCGCGGAAATCTCCGCGAGCCAATAGCACAACGTGCTCTTGCCCTCTTGCCCGACCGCCGAGGTGACCGTAACTGCGGTTGATGCGCCGGGCGTGTTGTTCGCCAAGGCGATGGCAGCCCCCAGGGAGCGAACCGATTCTGCCGCAGCCGAGAATGGCCGCTGGCCCACATAGCGCTTCAGCGGCACGCCAAGCCGCCGCGCGCTCGGCAAGGTGGGGACGATGCTAAGCAGCGGCAACGAGAAGTCCATGCTGACGCGGCTGATGTCCTTGAAACCGGTGGCGAATTTCTCCCGGCTCCAGGCTACGCCCGCGCCGCAGACCAAGCCTAGGATCAAGCCCCCAACAAGGAATTTCTTCGGCTCGGGGAAAGAGGGCAACGCCGGAACCTCGGCGCTTGAGATCACCTCGGTCTTGGCCGCAAGAATCGGCGCACGATCGGCCAGCTCGACCGAGCGCTTCAGGAAACTGGCGTACACTGTGCTGGCGTCGGCAGCCTCACGCTCCAGCGCCTCGAGCTGAGCAAGCGGCGCATTGGCCGTTTCATAGTGCCCCTTCAGCGAGCCAAGGTTCTGCTGCAGCCGATTCACCTCGGCCTGATGCAGCGCCACCTCGTTCTTGATGTTGCTCAGGGCCCGCCTGGTCTCAGCCGCCATTCTGGCTTTCGTATCGCCTATCTGCCGATCGATCTGGCTAAGCATGCCGCTGCGGTACGTATCGGCCAGGTAGGAGCGCTTCATTTCCAGTTGGTCCAGATTTCTGGCCATCTCAACCAGGATCGGTTCGTTCTGGAGCTGGACCATCGCGCTGGCTGTGCCACCGCGCAACGCCTCCCGCAGCGCCGTTTCCTCCGCCTGTGCCGCAGCCAACTGCGCTTGCGCCTGCGCGAGTTGGTTGGCCGCGCTGCCAATCTCCTGGCCGATCAACGGGGCCATCTTGTCACCCGCTAGCGTTTGCGTCAGCCCATGCAGCTGCCGGAACTGCGCCACCGCTTGCTCCGCGGCAACCCAGCGCGCCCGCAGTTCCTGGCTACGCTGGTTCAGCCAGCCTGCCGTTCTGTCAAACTCGTTGGCCTGCTGACCGATCTCCTGCTTTTGCAGATCGGCAATCAGCGTGTTGACTACCTTGGCCGCAAAGACGGGGTCCCGGTCGGTGTAGGAGACACCCACCGCTCCTGAGTTGGCCGTGGTCGATTTGACCGGCGCCACACTTAGATTTTGCTGGAACGCATAGATCCGTTTGTTGAACTCCTGGGCAGGCATCATCGGCGGACATAGGAACCGGGGCGTCCATTTGATCGGGCACAGGTGCGTCACGATAAATCCATTCGGCGCCTCGATTCCCAGTTGCTGCACCACCTGGCCTGCGACCGAAGGCGCCTGAAGTGCCGCAACCAGTGTGCCTAGCTGCTGCGCTGCCATGTTGGCATCGATATTCGGTCCATTCCCCTGTTGGAAGGGATCGGGCTCCTGGTGCCTGACGGCAACCTCCGCGTCTGCAGTGTATTTCGCAGGCACCACCGCCATCATCGCCGCCGCCGCCACGAGGCCCAAAAACCCGCCGAATGCAATTAGCAGTTTGTGTCGCGAAAGGACGCGCAATGCTTCGCGGAACCCGCTTTCCGCAGCCGGCTCTGGCCGAAAATCCGCGGGATTTTCAAAGGTGAATGACACGGTGTTCCTTCCTTTTTATCGGCCTGCCCTCAGGAACGTTCCGAGGGTTCAGCAGTCGGGTGATTCAGGGTGGTGGCGATCAGTTCGCTCAGGACGGCGACTCCGAAACTCGGCAGCCCAAGTAGATACCGCCGCCACAGTCGTCGGGGTTCTATCGCCAGCCGGACCGCCCATTCCAGTCCGCAGTTGGCGACCCAGCGCGGCGGGCGGCTGACGCGTCCGGCGGCATGGTCGACCAAGGCGCCGGCCGTTATCGCGACTCTGGCGTTCAACGCCTGCCAATACGTCGCCAGCCAGCGTTCCTGCAGCGGCATGCCCATGTTGACGAAGAGCAGGTCGGGGGAGGTGCGGTTGATTTCGGCGATTATCTGCCGGTTGTCGGCGGAGCCTGGTTCATGATCGAAGAAACCGTGCTGTGTCCCGGCGGTCCTTAATCCGGTCTGTGCTTCAAAATTGTGGGCCGCCCGCTCTACCACGCCCGGAGCGCCACCGAGCCAGAACACCGAGCTGTTCGCAGCCGCCAGTTTCTGGGCAGCCGCGCCCACCCATTCCGGAGGCGTCGTACGGTGCAGGTTGCGGCGGCGCAGGATCAATGAGGCGAGCTGGATGCCGGCGCCATCACAAAACACCAGATCGGCACCACCAAGGAAGTCGTTCAGCCAGGCATTTTGCCGCGCCAGCATCAGCATGTTGGCATTGACATTCAACACCAGCAGCCGTCGCCGCTCCAATACCGCCGAGCAGACCTCGGCAACGATGCTTTCTATTGAAACATCGTCCACACGCACGCCGAGAAGCTGTGTGGTTTCGTATCCCAGCCTCACACTCATGGGCTCAATGCATTGTGCGCCGCTCATCTCACCAACGCTCCTAGTACGCTTGCTCATCGCGGAAGACCAGCAGGCACGTCTTTAGGATAATTCGAAGATCCAGTACCAGCGACCAGTTATCGATGTAGAATAGGTCATACTCTGTGCGGCGCAGTGCTTTCTCAACCGTGTCCAGACGTCCGCGCCAGCCGTTCACCTGGGCCCAGCCGGTGAGGCCGGGCTTCACGCGGTGTCGCGCCGCATAGTTCTCCACCACCTCTGCCAACGGGAGCCCACCCGTGGTCGTGCCGAGAGCATGCGGCCGCGGACCGACAATCGACATCTGCCCAAGCAGCACGTTGAACAGCTGCGGCAACTCATCCAGGCTATGCCGGCGGAGGAAACCACCGACCCGCGTCAGCCGCGGATCATTTCTCTCGGTCTGCTTCCTTGCTAGACGATCCTCCATGTTCGCCCACATCGTGCGAAATTTAAAGACCGTGAAGATCTGGCCATCAAACCCTTCACGCGGCTGCCGGAAGATCACCGGTCCGCGGGATTCGAGCTTAATCGCCAGTGCCGCGCACAATAGAAGCGGCGCCAGCAGCACTATCACCAGGCTGGCCAGGATGATGTCCTCAAGCCGTTTCAATACATACGAAAATCCCGAGATCGGACGATCGGCAACACGAAAAACTGGCACCCCGTGCTCCACCGCGACCTCACATGGCAACCCGGCGGCGCCGCTCAGCGGAGGGACAATCCGCACATTCAGCGGACGGCTGGAGAGATGCCGGATCAATTGGAGCGCGTCACGGCCATCCCCGTCGGGAAGCGTGACGAACACCCGCTCGGCGTCCAGTGCGTGGATGACCTCGGCGGCGTGCGGGTCGTCCTCGCTTGAGTAGGGGACGGTTACGACATCGTAGGGGCATCGCGCATTGCGCAGCATTCGTGCTACTCGCTCGGTGTCGCTCCCGGCGCCGATCACCACTGCTCTCTTGCCGCTGCAAAGCGTCAATTCGCGCGGACCAATCAGGAGCCATACCACCCGCATCGCGACGGCACTTGCCAATCCAAGCGCGAGAAACAGCAGAGTCCATTCCGTAGAAACGCGCGAGCTTACCACCCAGGGCCGCTCCGGCCCCTGAGCGGCCAGCATCGCGGTGGAGAATAGTCCCATAAGCCCGGCGGCATAAACCCACGAGAGCAGGACGGCAGGAATACTGCCCTTTCCGGTAGCAATCGCGCTCACGCGATACACGCCATGCTGCCAAAGAGACAGGGAAACAAACAATCCAGCCGCTATGATCATCCAGCCGCCCCATCGCGCTCCATCCGGACTAGCGGTGAGCCACGGGCGGAGCTGCAATCCGGGGACCAGTACATAATCACTGGCGCATGCGCTCACGATGGCGATGAGCAGATCACAGACGCAGAATGCTGCTATCAGCGTGGCAATAGATACCTGTCGCTTAGCGCGATTGGCCTGCCATAACGGGAATGGACCCGAAGTTGCTGACATTGCTTGCTTCACCTGATTTAAGCCCACTGGAGCGGCCATTTTCGGCGCATTTCCGTCCCAGCACGTTTCGCAACGAACGACTGTGACGCGGAAAAGACCCTTAGAAACCGCGCGACTCTCGAATATCGGCCATTGCCTGCTCGGCCACACCCGAAACGGGCCGGAGACACAACACTTCTAATCCACGCCTTGGTAAACAAAAGACTCTGTGAGTAGAGAAACGCGCGCCCAACAACGAACATGCCGGCTGAGCGTTTACGTGTCCGGTGCAACGTAAACATATGTCGGGCGGCGCTAAAACCAGCGCTTATCCGCGCTGAGGAGCAAACGCGCGGAGTATCGCCAGTTGCGGCTTGGTCTGCCCGCCAACAGGCGCAACGGAAAACGGGTAGTTGCCCCACCACGCACCACCCGCCCAGATTGTCCCACCCTGCCAAACACTCGCGTTCTCCGCCAGGTAGCTCAACATGTTTCGCAACGCGGTCAGGCTCGGCGGGTTATTTGCCACGCCAAACTCCCCGAGGAACAGGCGATGGTGGGTCTCGCGTGCCCAGTCGGTGATCGCCGACAGCCGCTGGACACCGACTTGCGTTGACACCACTCCCCAATGAGTTCCCGAGCCATCCGCGTCGAGATATTGATGCACCTCGAATGCAAAGTTGTTGCCAGGGTCTTTTATGCCGTTGCCGAGCACCGCTGCGTTCCCCGAGGACAGCCAGGTCCAGGCACCGTCCCAGGCAATGCCTGGAACCAGGATCTCCTGTCGGGCGCCCGCCCCGCGAATCGCGGCAATGGCCGCGTTGGCCGCAGGCAGCCACTGCGTTGGCGTTTGCACATGAGGTTCGTTCATCAAGCCGAAGAGGACATTTCTGTCATCTGCAAACGCTTTCGCCAGCCGGGACCATAGATCGGCGAACGCCGGATCAGGGGTCTGCGGGCTCCCCACCAGATGGCCGTAGCCCATCCCGTAGTTATGGATATCGATACTGAGCTTCATCCCGTGCTCCGCGGCGCAGCGCACGATGCCCTTGATCAACAGAATTTGATAGGAGCTCAGAGGCCGGTCTTGGAGCGGCTGCAACCGCTCCCACTGCACCGGCAACCGGATGACATTAAAGCCCTGGCGGGCATAATACCCGATCTCCTGGCAAGTCGGAAATATGTAGTCCTGGCTAAGAGTACCTGGCAGTTTTTCGGGATTTAATTCGGCACCAGAGAGATTGACCCCAACGAGCGAGAGCCCTTCCGCTGCGTACGCGGATGAAACGTAACAGCTTAATATAACCAGAACCACCAGCGTGACGCGCTGCACAAATCGCCTGATCATTCCTCGCCAGCCGCCCTGAAAGTTGATCCTATGGTTCCGGTGTCACGGTTGCCCGACGCGGGCCTATTAGCCTACGTGACCACCCTCCGCTATCCGGTAAATCGGGGTGTTGATTATAGTGAATCGCAACGCGGGTCATCTGCACCAGGGAACAGGCGCCCGAAGGCCCGGTTTCCGTGGCCTGGAGCGTGCATCGCCGAACATCGCATGAACGCAGTTCTTCCGCCGGCGCGTGCGCCGCAAGGTAATCTCCTTGGCGACGCACCGCCGTGCCCTGCGGATGCATCCAGCGATCCGAGGCTCTCCGTCATCATCCCTGCGAATGGGACGCCCCGAATATTTGTGGTCAACGGTGGGGGAGGTTCTGCGGCAGACCTTTACGGATTTTGAGATTTGCGTGCTCGACCAGTCGGCATCCGCGGAGGCCGATGAAGCTGCCGCGCAATTTATCGCGGAACATCCGGACCCGAGGCTTCGCTATATCCGACTGCGGGCAAGGGGCCTCCCGAACACCAGGAACGAGGGAATCACGCTTGCTCGCGGCGAGATCATCCTGTTCCTTGATGACGATGCAATTCTTCTGTCGCGAGACTTTTTGGCGGCACACGTGGCCTGCTATGACGACGCGACTGTGGGCGGCCGGGTGGTCGAACGATTAATCGTCCCGAATACTCGCCGTGCAGCCGGCTACGTCTCCTGGGCCGGCAGGACGGTTGAGAGCCGTACGGTAATGCGGTCGTGCACTCTCCGTTCCGTGAAGGGCGCGAACATGGGTTTTCGGGCCCGTGTATTCCGGCGGGTCGGCGGCTACCTTGGTCTGCTGCCGTTTGTTGCTACCTTCGGTGTCATCGCGGCGTCGGGCGCAGTGCGATGGCGGTCCGCCGGCGCGATGCCGCGGCTGGCGCGCGCCGCGCGCGAGGGCATCGTAGCGGCTGCGCTTGGTCCCGACGATGCAGTCCCCTACGACCGGACAATGGGTCCACCAAGTGCCGACAACGCGCGGCCGAAAGATCCCGCCGATCGCAACCCGCATGAGAACGCCGCGGGTCTCGACCAGAATGGCGGTTTCGGTCGCCCCCTCTCCGGTGTCGAAGATAGCGGGGACGCTGACGTATCCGGGCCGATTCCCGAGACAGGCTGGCAGCTTCGCTTCGAGCCTGGGGCGAAGCTGAGCATTCTGGATTGCCTGATCGGTGGATTGCGCACATGGCGCCTTTGCCCGCCGAACTAGTCCGCCATGAACATCGGATCCGGTGCTCGCATGACGTCATCACCTTTGCCCGGGAAAAGCGCACTCATGTCGCAAAGCAACGGGCAAGGCGCCAGCGTGGAACTGCGCCCCGAACCGGAGGCCGCCGCTGAAGCATCTCTCGGCGCGCGCGCTACCGCCGGTGCCGCATGGATCTTTGTGGAGAACGGCTTCGTTCAGGGGCTGGCGTTCGTCGTCTTCGCGGTGATCGCCCGCTACGTGACCGCCGCAGATGTCGGTCTCATCAGCATCACGTTCATGATCACCCAGGGCACCCGAATGCTGCTGTTCGAGGGCATCGTGATGGCGGTTATCCGCAAATCAAGCCCCACAGCCATCGAGTTCACGACCGGCTTCTGGATGATGCTCGCGAACGCGACCGCCGCCACCGCTCTGATTGTCGCCGCTGCACCGGCATTGCAAACCGTCTTCGCCGCGCCGGGCCTTCAGAGCGTGATCAAGGCGATGAGCCTGACCGTGATGATGTACGGCGTTTCCTCCATGCAGGAGACCTGGCTTCTGCGGCACTTTCGTTTCAAGGCACTCGCATTGCGCGCCATCGTTGCCTCACTCGCCGGCGCCTGTGTGGGTGTCGTGCTCGCGCTTAGAAACTTCGGGGTGATGGCCTTGGTCAGCCAGCAACTGGTGATGATGGCCGTGAACGCCACCCTGCTCTGGGTCGCCTGTCCATGGAAGCCCTCCTTACGCTTCTCACGTCCCGTCGCACGGGAAATCGCGACCTTCGCCTTCGGGCTGTTCCCCAGTCGCCTCATCGGCATGGCCAATCAGAATTGCGACACGATCCTCGTTGGGATCTTGTTCGGGCCGGCCAGCGTGGGCATCTATAACGTAGCCAAGCGAGCGCGCCTCGCCCTCCAACTAGTAGCCTGGGGACCGATAAACGGCGTTGTCCTGCCTACGTTCGCGGAACTTCAGGCCGAACCGGAGCGCTTCAGGAAAGGCGTGCTGGCATCTTTGGCGATAGTCTCGGCGCTTTGCGCGCCGCTCTTCTTTGGCACGGCCGCCATCGCACATGACGCCGTGTTGGTGGTGTTTGGCCCGAGGTGGATCGCCGCGGCGCCGGTTCTTGCCATCCTCGCATTCGGCGGGTTCGCGGCGGTTTTGGGTACCGTCAACGACACTATCTTTATGACCCTGGGACGCCCGGCGATCTGTTCCTTTGCCGCCGTGCTTTACGTTGTGCTCGCCGTTCCCCTGTTCCTGTATTTCCGCGAGTGGCCCAGCCTGCCGTTCGCGCTGCCATTCGTTCTGCCTTATTGTCTCCTTCTTCCTGCGTATATTTGGCTGTGCAGGCGCTTCGCCGGGATTTCCGTCCTGGCCTGGATGCGAAGTGTCTCACCCGGCGTACTTGCAGGAGTGGTGATGTTCTGTGCCGTTCGCCTGTCGGTTGCAGCCTTGCCTGGGTTGCCACTCGCAGCCCGGCTCCTAATCACTTGCGGCAGCGGAGCAGCAATCTATGTTGCGGTAATGTATGTGTTGGATCGTCCCACCTGGCAAATGATGTATGACTTCGTTTCCCGTTTCACACGCAAGTTCCGGCGCACGGCCTCGATTCAAGTCGGCGTGAGCTCGCTCTGAACAGCATGGAGTTTGCGAGCGTTGCATGCTTAGCACTCACGTCTCCGATCTAGCGGGGCACCCAATTCGGGTGAGGTTCGCGCAGCCGGGCTAGGCCTCGGCATTGGTTTGATACTCCATGATTTGGAATGGATAGTGTGCTATACGAACCAACGGAACAGAACCAGAGCCTGGTTGCTCGCAGTCTCATGGCTGGGCCACAAAGCGGAATGGATCGCGGCAATCGTTGCATGAGAATACTTCTGGCATGCGCTGCGTTCCCGCCTTACGGCCGCGGTGGCGGCCCGACCAGCAGCGCCTTGATTGCCCGGGCCTTAGCTACACGGCCGGCCGAGGTGCGTGTCCTGGTTGTCGGCGACCAAGAGAAGCGGGAGCAGCGGGGCGAGATTGAGGTTGTCACAACAGCGCCTTTGAATGTGTATCGTGACTGGCTGAGAAAAGATAAACCTGCGGTGCAGAAAATTGTCTGGCACTCGCTGGAAAACTTCAACCCGGCAGCTTATCGGCGAATGAAACAGGAACTTCGGTCGTATCGGCCCGACGTGCTAATGACTGTCAGCACGGAGAATATTAACGTTGCAAGCTGGTTAGCCGCCAAATCCCTTGGAATTCCCTGTGTGCATCTGGCGCAGAGCTATTTCCTGATGTGTTGGCACGGCTCTTTGTTCCGCAATGGTGCTAATTGCCTCCGATGCCGAAGCTGCAGGCTGTTATCTGTGGGCAAGAAATATCTGTCACGGCATGTCGACGCGCTTATTACTGAAACGGATTTCCTTAGGCGCATTCATCAGGAGGCGGGCTATTTTCCCAATGCCCAAACCTATGTTATCCCTGCTCCCGTGGACATGCCGATATCAACCAATCGTGGCAAGCGCGTCGGTCTGCGCGTCGGGTACCTCGGCGTTCATACTCGCGAGAAGGGGATCGAAGCTCTTGCTGGCGCTGCGAGACGGTTGGCCGATCGCTCAGACATACGGTTCCTTATCGCCGGCACGGGCGACGCCTCGTATACGGACGAATTGAAAGCACGATTCCCTAGCAACAACACTACCTTTTGCGGCTGGGTCCGCGCAGAGGAATTCTATCCAGATATAGACGTGATCGTCGTTCCGTCTGTCTGGCGTGAACCGTTCGGGCGCGTCAGCGTCGAGGGAGCCTGCTTTGGCGTTCCGGCTATCGTCGCACGCTCCGGGGGGCTTCCGGAAAATGTCCAGCATGGCCACGACGGCTTCGTGTTCGAGCCGGGCGATGACCAAAGGCTCGCCGAACTTCTGGAAAGCCTCGCAGACGATCCAGACATGTATAGCCGTGTTTCAGAGGGTGCCCGAGGGAGAGCTAAGCTGTATACAGTGGAGAAGATTGGACAGCGTTTGTTTTCCTGTCTGTCGGAAGTGATCGGCCAAAAACGAAGGGATGTGTCAGACGAGGCTCCTTGTCGGCATGAACGGGCAAGCCACCGCCAGAGCGAGCAAGCGACCCGCGTGGAAGCGCTGTAGCGTTAGGCACTCCGGCCACCGGGAGGTCGGCCTGTGACAGGAGAGGGTGTGGGAGTGGGGCAAGCAATCCCGTCGCCAGGACAGTTCGTCGGCACCATTGATTCCTCGCTACGCGGGATGCATGGACGAGACTATCTCTTGTCCTCGGTAATGCGACAGCACCGATCACTTGTAGCGGTGATTTCGAGTCTAAGAGAAAACGCGACGATCCTTTCCCTCGGTGCTGGCGGAGCATTTGTTGAAGAGTATTTGGTGAGGGGCTTCGGCGCATCCGTTACGATTGTTGATTTTCCGGAGACCATAGAACTGAATCGAATGCTTTACGATCGGCTGTTCGACAAACAAGTCCCGCTTGACCTTGCGTCAGATCCTCTTGATTTCGGCAAGGAGCTTTACGACGGGGTTTTTTGGTTTGACAACATCGAACATTTACCACGCAATCCAGCCGAGGTCTTTTCCCCGATCGCAAAGAGTCTCAGAGCAGGTGGATGGATGTTTTTGACGACGGATAATATATGCCGGCTGGTAAATATTGGAAAGCTGCTGATGGGAAGGAATATACTACCACCGCCGTCCAGAATGTTTGCCTCCGTGAACTTCGAAAATGAGGGGGTGCATCGGAGAGAATATAATGCCGCTGAAATCCTGAGCCTGTTATCTGCTTGCGGGTTCACCAATCAAAAGGTCCAGTACTTCTGGCAGAAGCCAAGAGACAGCATTCAAAAGCTGCCGCTTTGGATAATCGAGTTATTGATCCCTAAACTCAGACCTCACATGTTGATCTCCGCACGGAAGGCACAGCCGGAGGCAAGAGCGAATTAGGTGGATTACTGCGATTGGGCGCCCCAGGTAGGTCCTCTTTCCTCTTATTTGCTCAAGTGGCGCTGGCGGCGATTGCCGTGCGCGAGAACCACCGCGCACAATCGGCTACCTAGTCTGAATAACGGTTTGGAACAGCGGCACCGCAACGGCGGTGGACTTGAACAAATTTTCAACTACAAGTCTGAAGCAAGCAGAAGAGTGCGGCCTAAGTTCTACGGGAGAACCCTGTCTTGGCGCACAAAGACGAGGTTCTCGCCATGTATAATGAGCTCGAAGCCACTGCCCATCACTGCCCTCTGAAATGCTTGGCTGGTTTGCTGTCCAGGTAGTAGCCAGTCATGCGGTTCAACGATGAGGACGGCGACTGTCTCTAGCCAGCTAATGTCGCCGGAAAATACATCCGCCTCAAAGCCTTCGATGTCGATTTTGACGATGAACAGCTTCCCGTTAGGCACTAGTAATTCGAGTTCGGGTATTGTCACAACGGGGATAGCACTGGTATCGCGGCGAGCGACCTGAAATGCTATAGGCTCGGCATTGTGGTCAACAATGGAGACTGAGCCGCGGATGCCCCCGAGAGCAGCCTCAACCATGCTTACGTTCGGCAGCTTGTCTGTATTTCTTCGGCATAGCGCGGCATTCTCCACTGCCGGTTCGACAGCCACAATATGGCATTTGGGAAATTGCGTGGCGAACCATACCGACGATGCGCCAATGTTCGCGCCGGCATCGATGATGATCGGGGTTTTGTTTTGAGCGAGCAGGGCATTTTGCGCACTCACGATGGATGCATACTGCGAAAATGCAGATAGGTCATAGCATCTTTCCGCGAATATCTGATGCAGCACATGGCGGTCGCTATTGTTGACGCGAAAATGCACCGTGCCGATTCCACTAACATTGGTCTTGAGCGAGCGCCGCCTGAGCAGCGGAGCAACACGAACGGCGATAGGGAACCGCGGGTTTATTCCGACAGCCTCTTCGAGACTGTCGGACAGGATACGCAGCACATCTATTTTTTTCCCAGGCTGGATAGGTAGGGGGTTACTCATGTTTTGGCGCTCGTTTGGTGGGTTTGAGAGAAATATACCACACTTATGACTATTTATCTAGGTGGAGAACGCTCAATCGGAGACAGATGAGCACCTTCCGTCATGGGGGCGGTGGGGCTGTCTCGACACTTACTCGTTCATGCCGACGGCGAGGCATGTTCGTGAGCGCGTTCTTTCCTTTTCGGCCAATGACCTCCCTCAGACACGAAAACAAGCGCTGACCAATCGTGTCCAAAGCATACAACTTGGCTCTCTCTAGAGCACTCTCCGAAACACGGTTGTACAAGTCCGGATCGTCCGCGAGGCGTTTCAGGAGTTCTGCGAGCTCCTGGTCGTCCCGCGGCTCGAACACAGCCGTCCCGGCCATGCTGCACATTTTCCGGAAGACCCCCGGAGCGTGCGACGATAGCCGGAACGCCGAAGCAGGCTCCCTCGACGCTGACCCGCCCGAACGGTTCGCGCCAAACAGATGGTACGACGACAACGTCTATCTCTGGATAGAATTCCTCTGCGCTGACCCAGCCGCAAAAGGTAGTATTGCTGCTGGGAAATTGAGCTTTCAACTCACTAGTACCCCACGTCGTTGATTCTGCGGGTGATTTCTGAGTCGATATCTCCGGTAACCCGGAGATGTGTCGTGACCGCGAAACAACCTGTCGTGAAGAAGTACATCGTAAAGCTCAGTAGCGATGAGCGTGAACGGCTCAATGTGCTGATCCAAAAGGGCAAAGCCCCGGCCCGCCAGCTACTGAAGGCACGCATCCTGCTGAAGGCCGACGCCTCCGAGGCCGGCGATGCGTGGAGTGACGGCGAAATTGCCGAGGCGTTGGATACCAGCGTCGACACCGTCGCCCGCACACGTCAGCAATTGGTGGAGGGCGGAGTTGATGCCGCCTTGACCCGCAAACACTCGCCCAACTCAGCTCGAAAGCCCATCTTCGACGGCGCCGCCGAGGCCAAGCTGATCGCGCTCGCTTGTTCTCCGCCACCCAAAGGACGGAAGCGGTGGACGCTGATGCTGTTGGAAACCGCCGTGGTGGAGCTGAACATCGTCGATCGCGCCAGCGATAACACCATCGGACGGACGCTCAAAAAAATTCGCTCAAACCTCATCTCCAGAAGCAATGGGTCATCCCGCCAGAAGCCAGCGCTGCCTTCGTAGCCGGCATGGAGGATGTGCTGGAGGTCTACCAGCGGCCGCATGATCCAGACCGACCCGTCGTCTGCCTGGACGAGACAACGAAACAGCTCGTCAAGGAAACCCGCGTGCCAGTTCCGGCAAAGCCTGGACAGCCAGCACGGTACGACTGCGAGTATGAGCGCAACGGCACCGTCAATCTGTTCATGCTATTCGCGCCGCTGGAAGGCTGGCGCCATGTCGAGATAACCGACCGCCACGCCGCGCTGGACTATGCCCAACTGCTCAAGGCTTTGTCCGACACGCACTTTCGCGCCGCGAGCAAGATCGTCCTGGTGCAGGACAATCTCAACACCCACAAGCCGGCCTCGCTCTACGAAGCCTTTCCGCCCGCCGAGGCGCGCCGCCTCGTCGAGCGGTTCGAGTGGCATTACACGCCCAAGCATGGCAGTTGGCTGGATATGGCCGAATCAGAACTCAGCGTCCTGTCGGTGCAGTGCCTCGATCGGCGAATCCCGGACAGGCAGACCCTGATCGAGGAAGTCGCCGCGTGGCAGAAAGATCGAAACAAGAACCACACGAAGGCAGACTGGCACTTCACCACTGTCGATGCCCGCATCAAACTGAAGCGGTTATACCCGGCAATATGAGCGACTCAGGGCACTAGTGTAGTCATCATCGCCGGACCCGGCGATAAGGAACCGTATATCTTGCCTATTGCTCAGCCGTTGCGCAGCGGCAGCGAGAGTTTCGATCCCTTTGTTACGGGTGTGGGAGCCAATGAAGCCGACCCGTAGGCCGTCTACCTTGATGCGATTGCTTGATATCGGCATGTCCACTGGAGCAGGGATAACATAGGCTTGTGCCTTGGGAAAATAGCCTGCCTGCTGGTGAATGCGCCCGAGGAAAGCGGTTTCCGTAATCAGAGCGTCAACATACTTGGACAGGTATTTCTTGCCTGTGGAAAACAGCTTGCAGCTCTGGCAATGAGAGCAATTGACGCCGTTATGGAACAGGGAGCTGCGCCAGCACATAAGCCAATAGCTGTGCGCCACGTGTACAGAGGGGATACCCAGGGATTTTGCTGCCGCCCAGCTTGCGACATTGACGTTTTGAGTGTCGATCGTCATCAACACATCCGGCTGGTAGGCCTGAAGTTCCTTCTTGATACGCACGTAAGCAATCGGGTTGAAGTTTTCCAGCAAATGCCAAGTAATTTTCTTCAGTGCAGGTTTGTCTCTTTTCAGCCAGTCACGATAGACATTCAAAGGCGCTGTAGTTATAACCTCAATATTGCCCCGTTGCTCCTTAGCCTCGGCATCGCCTACAACCACCACCCGTACCTGCGCCGCCTCTCCTGCCAAAGCCTTGGCCACCAGGGCGCTACTGATCGGTCCACCGCCGCGACCGTACGGAGGAAACACCGCGCATGCCATTAGTATTCTCATGTAAATGGTCGACTCCAAAGCGTGGGAAGGCTCAGCATGGCAAGCTCGTTTCGCCGCCTATCAAGCCAGCTCCATCACGTCCTATTGCAGACACATAAGTATAAAAAAGGGCGAAACGACAACGCTCTCACGAAGGAGTGAGACGAACATGCATTTTTGTGTGGCGAACGAGTGCCGGGCGAGATCGGGCAGCGGCCGAGGAGCAAGGGCGCCCCACGGCGGTGGGGCAGCACGATGGCCGCCTGAGTGAGATCATGCAGACTGATCCTAGCTACTTTCCGGCGCAAAATACCTGGTGATTTTGGGCTAACGGCGCCTCTTTGACGTCCCGCAAGCTGCATGGGCGTACAGAATCAACGGCGACATGAAAGAATCGAAAAAGCATAAAAAACGCAACTATCGAATCAGTGCTTCTGCTAGGCGCGACGCGGCGACGAGATGCGAAACCTCGCAGCTGATCGATGGCGAGTGCATCTCACCGCGGAGGCAAGCGAGGTGATTAAGACCAGGCGCCTGCAGCGCAGCTTCGGCGATGGATTGATTGCCGCAGAGGTCGAGGATCTATATGAAACCTGGATGAAGCACGTCGATGCGGCGCTGGAAGACGAAGCAATCGTCTCGACGGTCTACCACGCCCTGTCACAGCGTCACCCCAATAGTTGCCGGCGTGGCCGCCAGGGTTTTCCAGCCGAGGTAGTCGTCCGGTTGCTGATCCTGAAACACCTGCGCAACTGGAGCTATGAGGAGCTGGAGCGTGAAGTCCGCGCCAATCTGGTGTACCGCGATTTCACGCGCGTCGGTGGCGGCAAGATGCCGGATGCTAAGACGATGGGCCGCTGGGGCGTGGCGCTGGGGCCGGCGGTCGTCGCGCAGATCCACCAACGAATTATCCAAATCGCTCACGCCAAAGATGTTGTGCAGGGGCGAAGAATGCGCGTTGATACCACGGTGGTTGAAAGCAATATCCACTACCCCACCGACAGCAGCCTGTTGGGTGACGGGGTCCGCGTACTGACCCGCACCATGAAGAAGATCAGTCGGCTGACGGGCGCGGTCGGCGCCAAGCTGCGCGACCGGAGCCGGAGCGCAAAGTTGCGGATGCTGGAGATTGCTCGGGCTGCACGCGGCAAAGTGCCACCGAGTTGGGACAACCTGAAGCAGGCCTACGGCAAATTGCTGGATGTGGCCGGTCGGGTGGTGGGACAGGCGAAGCGCTTCTCCACGGAGATCGGCGAGGGCGTAAAGCGGTGCAAAGGGATGGTTCAGCAAGCCATGCTGGAAGGTCAGCGCCAGGCGCTGGACGCGATGGTGCCGCGGCTGCAGCAGGTCATGCGCCAGACCAAGGCGCGTATCCTCCTGGGTGACACCCGGAGCGAAAACAAAATCGTCAGCTTGTTCGAGCCTTCGACCGAGGTGATCCGCAAAGGCAAGGCCAGCAAACCTACCGAGTTTGGCAAGCTGGTGAAACTACAGGAAGCGGAGAATCAGATCGTCATCGACTATGAGGTCTATGCTCAGCGACCCAATGATGCAGATCTGCTAATCCCTGCTATCGCCGCCCACCAGGCGAAGCTGGGACGCATACCGAGGCTAGTCGCCGCCGATGCCGGCTTTTATTCCACCGAGAACGAGATCGCAGCGCACGCCAGAGGTGTCAAACGGGTCTGCATTCCCAATCGCTCCAACAAGAGCCGTAAACGTGAGCAGAAGAAGCGCTGGTTCCGCAACGGGCAGCGATGGCGCACCGGGTGCGAGGGGCGCATCAGCGTGAGCAAGCGACGGCACGGCCTGAACCGTTGTCGATATCGCGGTGATGACGGGATGAAGCGCTGGGTCGGCCTCGGGGTAATTGCCGACAATTTGATCAATATCGGCCACGCGATCGGCAGGCAGCAGGTCTGATCGGCCTCTGACGCCATAAGACTGCAGCACCTTGCGGTGACCTGTCGAGCTGTTCCGGGCAGACCCCAACGTTCTCGTTCAAGCCGCACCGCCCTTCCACCGGGACAGCGAATTTTGCGCCGGAAAGTAGCTAGCGCGACTCGCCAGCAAAGCCCCGCTGCACCTCCGCCGTCTTCTCCAGGGCGCCGGCCGCTAGCCCCCCTTTCTCAGCCGCCGCAATCGCCTGCTCCAACTGCTCAAGTGTCGCGATCCCGATCAGCGCTGTGCTGATCCCTGGATGTGCAATCACATACCGAACGCCGGCCTCAGCCAGTGATCCCGCAAACCCCTCGCTCACCAGCACCCGGAACCGCTCCGCCCGGTGCAAATCGTCAGTATAAGACCGCGCCGATCCGATCGGCTCCGGCGGCGAGCTGGCAACCGGATGCCGCTCCACCGTCCCCGACAAAGCGCCGCCGGCCAGAATGCGGATACCGATCGCCGCTACCCCGTTCGCTTGCATCCGCCCGAGCAGATCCCGGTAGTCCTGCGCCGGATAGTCGGGCGGCATCGCACCGCCCGGGCTCGGGTTGAGCAGGTTGTACGGCACCTGTGCACTGTGCATCACACCACTCGCGATCACACGGTGCACGGCTTCGGTTTGTCCCGTGGCCGTTATGCCAAAAAACCGGATCTTGCCCGAATCCCGCAGGCGCTCGAACGCAAGGACCACTTCGTTGAGCACGATATCCACCGCGACCGCGCCGGGATCGTCCTGCGCGGTGATTGGGTTATGCAGCTGGAACAGATCCACGTAGTCCCGCCCAAGCCGTCGCAGACTCGCCTCCAGAGACGCAGTCATCGCGCCGGCAACGTCCCGCTTCTCTTGGTCCCTCAGCCGCACCTTTGTGCCAACGAGCGCAGCCGCCTTCAGCTTGCCCAGCACGCGGCCGAGGTTCTCTTCCGATCGGCCGTTTCCATACATCGCCGCGGTATCGAGATAATTGATCCCGGCCTCCATCGCCCGCGCCACCGCACGCTCCTGGTCCGCGGGATCACCGCGTACCATCAGCCCGCCCACTGCGCCGCATCCCAGGCCGAGCACCGAAACGCTCAGCCTGGTTCGTCCGAACGCACGCTTTTCCATCTCGCGCCTCACCTCACCCAAACGAACGCATAAACCCGCCCGTCACCGGCGACATAAAGCCGGTCCCCGGCCATCAACGGTGTGACGAAATGCCGCAGGCCCGGCAGCGCCTGGCGGCTGACCCACAACGGCGCACCGATATCGCCGCGGAATGCATGCAGCCGGTCGTCGCCCTCGGCCCCGGCGATCCAGACCACCGGCTGCGCCGTGCTATCGGTGGTGGTCACGATAGCGGACGCCCGCCCGTTCAGCGGAGCGCACCATAGCGGGGAGACGGATGACGCTGTAATCGCTAGGGCGACGACCCCCCCGGACTCGCCAGGCGGACAAACCGGGTCCGGTGCCCGGAAGGCCACGATTTCCCGGCCGGCAGCCGGGAATACGGCGGGCGCGGTAATGATCCGGAGTCCGGCCACACGCTGGGTCAGAATTTGTCCCCCGATCCCGCCCAGATAGTTCCGATTCAGCAGATATGCGTTGCCGTCCTTACCAAGTGCCAGAAGCCGCGCCGCCCCATCCACCTCGAACGGCAACGGACTGATGCCGCTCATGTCCAGGTCCTCGTCGTCGAGCTGCTTCCAGTTGAGCGGTGCATAGAAATCCCGCGCGTTGAGGCTGTGCGCGAGGTCCGGCGCCAGCCGGAACACGCCCTCGCCGTCCGCCCAGTGCTCATCGGTCTCGGTATTACCGGTGGCCACGAACAGAAAACGGCCGTCCGCCGATATGCCCCCTAACTCCCAAATGCCGCCCTTGTCCCCGCGCGTGCTCCAGGCCACTGTCGCGTGTGGCGGATTGACATCCAGCCCGAGCACGATTCCGTGATATGGCCCGCAATCGCCGAAATTGCCCGAGTACGCGACGTATACGCGGCCATTCAGCAGCGCCAGTGCCGCGCGCTGGTTCTGAAAGCGCGGAGCGAAGGAAATTCCATGGACCCGAAGCGCTGCCTGCACATCGACCGGCCATCCCGGCAGCACTTTGCCGTCGATCAGTGAGAGCCCGAATACCAGATGCGTCGGCGCGCCGTCCCGGTCCACCATCGCGTCCAGGTAAACCGTTCCGGAGGCCGGGTCGATAACCGGTGTGCCGGTGATTCCGAGCGGATCGATGTTTCCGCAGGGCATCTCCTCCGTTCGAACCGGGCGCCCGAGTACCACCCGCCAGAGTGTGCGCCCGGAAACCGGACTCAGCGCCTGCACCACGTCGCTTTCGGTGGCAACGATGATCTCGTCACCCCGCGCGGTCCGCCAGTACAGCGGCTGCGCATAGACGTGCCCCTCCACCGTGCCATCAAATCCGGCGTCGCGGTGCATGGTCTCTGCCGCTTTCCAGGTCAGGCTCGGCACGATGTAGTTGCCGCTGCGCTGCAGGTCGCCGTGGTACGTCAGCACATTGGCGCCGGGCGGCGTGGCCGCCCGCGCTCCAAGGGACATCGTCAGCCCGATCAGAACCATTAACAGGGTGCGCATGCGGTCAGTGTCCAGGCTCACGCGGCGCACGCAAGTGTCGGTCGCGTGAGGTGCTAAGGAGACAACGCCTTGACCATATCGACGATGGTAAACTCCGGGCGTCTGGGATGGGGACCCCGCCCCGTCTCTCGATATCCGAGTGAGCGGTACAGCGCGATGCTCCGCGTCATCAGGACGCCCGTTCGCAGCCGCACCTCGGCCACGCCCCATCCCCGCCCCTGCTCTTCGGCGAAGCGGAGCAGCGCGAGGCCGTAACCTTTGCGGTGATGCTCGGGCAGGACAGCGACACTGAAGATCATGATGTGATCTGGGTGGCGTTCCAGCACCAGCACCCCGATCCGCGCCCCATCTATCTCAGCCAACCACACCTCGCTGCGGTTGATCCTCGGGCGGTAGTCCTCGGTGACCGGCACCGGGGGATAGCCGAGCACTGGCAGGTAGTGTGCGTAGGCGGCGCTGGTGATCCGTTCGACCAATGGTAGATCTGCATGCTGCGCCAGGCGGATGCAGAGCCTGTTCGTCATCGGCTGTTGCTGCGCCACAGGAATGGTGCCACGGTGGATCGCGGAATCGGCCACCGCCCTTTCCTTGCCGGATTAAGCTGCGTACAATTTTGTGGGGTTCAACGATCGCAAGCAAGGCTCAATTATTTCTCCAGGCTGCCAGAAAGGATTCCCGCATGAAATGCATTTGGAAATTCCGTTTCTTACTGGCCATTTTTTTGGACTCACGCAATTGGCACACGCACAAAACTCACCGACTATCGTCGGACAAACAACGGCCCCCATCAGCGGTAAGCTCCTATTCCCGGTCGGCGTAAGCGGTCGCCACCTGGTCGATAAGACCGGCGCCCCATTCATGGTGGTCGGCGACTCGCCGCAAGCCATTATTAATATTCCGTTGACTGGCGCGGCATCGGTGGACAGTTACTTTTCCGATCGTCAGGCACACGGTTTTAACTCTGCCTGGATCAACCTCATTTGCGATTCCTACACCGCCTGTCCGACAAACGCCGCGACCTACGACGGTATCGTGCCGTTCACGGGAATGCTAAGAGGTTGCACGGGCGGTGCTCCGGTTTGCTACGATCTCACGACCGAAAATCCGGCCTACTTCGCGCGCATCGACGCGATCATCAACAAGGCCGCAAGCCACGGTATTCTGGTATTCCTCGATCCCATATCGACAGATGGTTGCACCAAGACCAACTGGATGCAAACGCTCATCAACAACGGCACCGAGAGGGCGGCCAGCTATGGCGCATATCTCGGAAACCGATACAAGCGATTTCCCAATATCGTGTGGATGAGCGGGAACGATTTCCAGTGCTACAAAACGGCTTTTGATGACAATCTCGCGGCAGATGTCGTGAGTGGCATCGAAGCGGCAGGGGACAAGCACCTACAGACTTCCGAATTGAACGCCAACAACAGTACGGCGAAAGACGACATGGGAGCCCTCGGCTCGCTTATTACGCTCAATGCGGCCTATACATATTATCCGAGCTACGATGAGGTGCTGCACGGCTATAATCAATCGACGTTTCCCATATTCATGGAAGAATCGAATTACGAGCTCGCGAATATCTGCTGTGCACCCGGCAAAGGCACTCCTACGACCATGCCGGTTTCGCAGGAAGCCTTGCGCAAGCAGGAATATTGGACCATGCTGTCCGGCGCGACCGGGCAACTGTACGGTAACCTTGATGGATGGAGATTCACGTCCGGCTGGACAGCACATCTCGATACACCCGGCGTCACGTATCTCGGCCACATGAAGAGGCTGTTTTTATCGCTGCCCTGGTACGATCTGGTTCCAGACCAGAATCATCTCGTGATGACCTCCGGCTACGGCCGCTATGCAAGGAACGGCACCAGCAAGATAGCAGATGATTCCTACGCGACGACGGCGCGCGCCGCCACGTCGGCCGGAACCGTCGTGGTCGCCTATATCCCAGCCATGCGGACAGTGACGATCGACATGGCCAAGCTCGGATCGAACATCATAGCGCGATGGTATGATCCGACCAGCGGCAACTATACGACCATCGTCGGCTCGCCCTTCGCCAATGTCGGGTCACGGTCCTTCACGCCGCCCGGCAATAATTCAGCCGGTGACGCCGATTGGGTGCTGTTGCTTAAGGGCAATCCTCTCGGGCAGTGAGCCGCCGGCGGCGCTCATGCTCGTGCCCTGGTGCGGACATTCTGGGTCGCCGGCATAAAGCGGGTACGCGAAACCCGCTACCGGGCGGCAATTCACTCTCGTTTGGCGTCCTGTCTGTTGGCGATTGCGGGCAGACCGACATTCAAATGCTACTTGAGCGGTCGGGCAGGATGTGCCAAACATCATTGCTCAGGTTAGAACCACCTCTAATGACGCTCTAGACATGATCACCGCCGCCCACATGCGGGCCGCCCGCGCCCTGCTCGGCATCGACCAGCGCGAGCTCGCGGAGCTTTCTGGGCTGTCTCTGCCCACCGTCCAGCGCATGGAAGCGAGCGAGGGCGTGGTGCGTGGCACAGTCGATTCGCTCATGAAGCTGATTGGCGCACTCAATGAGGCTGGCATTGAAATTATTGGCGAGAACTCACCAAGCCAAGGGCGTGGGCGGGGCGTCCGGCTGATCCACCCGGCTTCAGAAGGCGGTGCGCCTCCGTGATCCTCGCTTTGCTGGCTTGTGTTGTTGGCCTGTTCGGCGTGGGCGGCGCCGGTGTGGCACTGGCCCAAAATGAGATCGGCAGGCGCCTGGTTTATGGCGGGGCTGCCATCCTGTGTGGACTGGTTACGGTGATGGCGTTGCTAGCGCTTGGCGCCAGGCCGGCGGGACTCGTGTTGCCGTTCGGCCTGCCCTGGGTCGGCGTGCACCTGCGGCTCGATGCGCTGTCGGCGTTCTTCGCGCTGGTAGTCGCGATCGGCGGAGCGGGTGCCAGCATCGACGCGCTCGGTTACGGTCGGCACGAGACAGTCCCGCAGCGCGTGCTGCCATTCTACCCTGTATTTCTCGCCGGCCTGTTGCTCGTGCTGCTGGCCGACGATGCCTTCAGTTTTCTGTTCTCCTGGGAGCTGATGTCGCTCGCCTCCTGGGCGCTCGTGGTTTCGCATCACCGCGAAGCCGACAACACACGCGCTGGCTATGTTTACCTCATCATGGCGAGCTTCTCCGGGCTGGCTTTGTTGCTCGCCTTCGGTCTGCTGGCGGGGACCAGCGGCAGCTATGCATTTGCCGCCATGCGCCTCGCACATCCATCTGCCGGAGTGGCCGCGCCTGTTTTGCTGCTCACGGTTCTGGGCGCGGGCTCGAAGGCGGGGCTAGTGCCGTTGCATGCCTGGCTGCCGCTCGCGCATCCCGCGGCTCCCAGCCATGTCTCCGCTCTGATGAGCGGGGTGATGACCAAAGTCGCAGTCTATGCCTTCGTGCGCATCGTGTTCGACCTGCTGGGCGTGCCGGCGTGGTGGAGCGCGGTCGTGGTACTGGGGCTCGGGGGAATTACCGCGGTACTGGGTGTACTATACGCGCTGATGCAGCACGATCTGAAGCGGCTGCTCGCCTATCATACGGTTGAAAATATCGGCATTATCTTCATAGGGCTTGGTTTGGCGATGGCCTTCGCGTCCAACGCATTCGCAGCCGGCGCCGCGCTCGCTCTGACCGCCGCGCTGTTCCACGTATTCAACCATATGCTGTTCAAGAGCCTGCTGTTCTTCGGCGCGGGTGCGGTACTCACCGCCACCGGCGAACGCGACGTGGAGCATCTCGGCGGGCTGATCCACCGCATGCGCATCAGCAGCTTTGCGTTCCTGATCGGCTGCGCGGCGATTTCCGCACTGCCGCCGCTGAATGGCTTCGTCTCCGAGTGGCTGACCTTCCAGGCGATCCTGCTCCGCCCTGGCCTGCCGCAATGGGGGCTTAAGCTCATGATCCCCACTGATGGCGCGCTGCTTGCGTTGGCCGCAGCGCTGGCCGCCGCGTGTTTCGTCAAAGCCTATGGCGTGACGTATCTTGGCCGCCCGCGCACTGAGCACGCCGCCCGAGCGCGGGAAGTGGACCGCTGGTCATGCGGCGTGATGGTGGGGTTTGCCGCCCTGTGCCTTCTGGCGGGCATCCTGCCCGGCGTGATCATCGATGCGGTGGCTCCAGTAACGCGAACCTTAGTAGGAGCACGAATGCCGCCGCAACTGGCGCTGCCGTGGCTTTCGGTTATCCCCATCGCAGCCGCACGCAGCTCCTACAACGGACTCTTAATCTTTGTCTTCCTTGCAGCAAGCACCTCGCTAACCGTATTGGCGGTGCACCGCTTCGCGTCACGAGCGGTTCGTCGCGGACCAGCATGGGACTGTGGCTTTCCCGATTCAAGCCCGGTGACCCAGTATACTGCCGATAGTTTCGCGCAGCCGATCCGGCGTGTGTTCGGCACCGTCGTTTTCCGCGCGCACGAAACGGTAACGATGCCTCCGCCCGGCGATCTCACACCCGCTCGGATCGTGAAATCGAGCCGCGATCCGGTGTGGGAAACGTTTTACGCACCGGTCGCTCGCGTGGTGTCCCTCTCGGCAGAGACGCTGAACCAACTGCAATTCCTGACCATCCGCCGCTATCTGGCGTTTGTCTTTCTCGCCCTCGTGGCGCTGTTGCTGGCGCTCGCGCTATGGCAGTAATCGGCCCACTGCTGATCCAGGGCGGCCAAATGGCGCTTGTGTTGCTGGCTGCGCCGTTGCTGACCGGCTTGATCCGCAAAGTGAAGGCACGGCTGCAACGCCGGCGAGGTGCGCCCATATGGCAACCCTATCGCGACCTTCGCCGCCTCCTGTGCAAGGAGGTGGTGCTGGCGGAGAACGCCTCTTGGCTGTTCCGTACCGCGCCTTACCTGATTTTTGCATTTACCTGGGTCGCGGCGTCGCTGGTGCCGACCTGCGCCACAGGGCTGTTGTTTTCCTGGACCGGCGACCTGATCGCAATCATCGCCTTGCTCGGCGCCGCGCGCTTTCTGCTGGCGCTCGCGGGGATGGATATCGGAACGAGCTTCGGCGGCATCGGTGCTTCGCGGGAGGTGATGATCGCGTCACTTGCCGAACCTGCGATGCTCATGGTGATCCTCTCGCTGGCACTGATCGCCGGTTCGACCCAGCTCTCGACAATCGCGCAATTTATGCTCTCTCCGGCTGCCGGCTTGCGGGTGTCATTGGCACTCGCCCTGGTCGCGTTCGCGATCGTGGCACTCGCCGAGAATGCGCGCATCCCGGTGGATAATCCGGCGACCCACCTGGAACTCACGATGGTGCACGAGGCGATGGTGCTGGAGTATTCCGGCCGACACCTGGCAATGATCGAACTCGCCGCGTCACTCAAGCTGCTGCTCATGATCTCAGCCATCGCCTGCATCTTCTTTCCATTTGGCCTGGCAAACGGCGATGCCGGCGCAGGGAGCTACGTCAGCGGCCTTGGCGCGTACGCACTGAAACTAATCATAGCCGGCACGTTGCTCGGCATTTTCGAGATGTCGATTGCCAAGATGCGCGTCTTCCGCGTGCCCAATCTGTTGGGTGGAGCCTTGATGCTGGGCCTGCTTGCCACGTTACTGCTGTTCGTTTCGGTAAGCCTATGAGCTCGCACTTGTCATCGCGAGCCCCGCCAAGCGGGGCGCGGCGATCCAGGCCCGCTGCACGAGGCACCGTGCTCTCGCGCAATTCTCTCGAGCGGACCTCAACACCATGATGGGTCTTTCCTTTGACGTCGCCCACATGCTGGCCGGGCTGATGGTGCTGGCCGGGCTGATGATGCTGTATCAGGACCGGCTTTACCCACTGCTGAACGTGCTGGCGTTACAGGCCGCATTGCTGGCGCTTTCGGTCGGCTGGCAGGCGCACCTCCAGGCGGCGCCGCATCTATACATCACCGCTCTTATCGCTCTGTTCTTCAAGGCCGCGTTTATCCCGTGGGCGTTGCGGCGGATGGTGTTTCAACTCGGCATACACCGCGAGATCGAAAAGGTGGTCGGGATTGGCCCGACCATGCTGGCGGGGGTGGCACTCGTCGCCCTCTCGCTTGAAGTCATGCTCCCTGTCACCGCTCATGCCGACCCGGTTTCGCGGCAGGACATCGCGCTTGCGCTATCCGTCGTGCTGATCGGGCTGCTGCTTATGGTTTCCCGCCGCAACGCCGTAAGCCAGGTGGTCGGGTTCCTTGCGATCGACAACGGTATCAGCCTGGCGGCGACGGGCGCGCAGGGAATGCCGCTGGTGGTGGAGATCAGCGTCGCCTTCTCCATCCTCGTTGCATTCATCGTCATCGGCATTTTCTTGTTCCGCATCCGCGAGCGCTTCGACACGGTGGATGTCGCGACCCTCGACCGCTTCAGGGGGGAACAACCATGATCGGGCTCTATGGCGTTCTGGCAGGGCCGCTGATCGGTGCATTGATCCTCGCCTTCCAACCAGATTATCGGCAGTCCGCACGAATCAACGTGGCGGCCAGCGCCGTCGCATTCGCCAGCGCATTGCTACTGCTGATCCAACGCCCGGCACCGGGACTGTTCCTGCAGATCGATGACCTGAACGTCGTGTTCATCGTGCTGGGCACGTTCGTCGGCCTCACGACGAGCGTCTTCAGCGCGAGCTACATCGGCCACGAGCTGGCAACCGGCCGCCTCACACCGACCGCGTTGCGCTTCTATCATGCCATGTTCCAGTTGATGGCGTTCGGGATGAACCTGGCGCTAACGGCGAACAACATCGGCGTGATGTGGGTGGCGGTGGAGCTTGCAACGCTGACCACAGTGATGATGGTCGGCATCTATCGCACCCACCAGGCCATCGAGGCAGCCTGGAAATACTTCATCCTTGGCAGCGTTGGGATCGCCCTCGCGCTGTTCGGCACCATCCTCGTCTACCTCGCAGCCCGCCCCGTGGTGGGTCCGGGGATCGAGGGCATGGTCTGGACGGCACTGATGGCCCACGCCCATGGCTTCGACCCCGCCCTGATGAGTGTCGCCTTCGTGTTTTTGCTTCTCGGTTACGGCACCAAAGTCGGGCTCGCGCCCATGCACGCCTGGCTGCCCGACGCGCACGCCGAAGGACCGACGCCAATCTCCGCGGTCCTCTCCGGCCTGCTCCTCAATGTGGCTCTCTATGCGCTGCTGCGGTTCAAGATGCTGATGGCGGCAATCCCCGGCGTTATCGCCCCCGGCCCGCTCATGATCCTGCTCGGCTTGGTATCGCTGATTTTTGCCGGTTTCATGTTGTATCGAAGGCGCGACATCAAGCGCATGTTCGCCTATTCCTCCATCGAGCACATGGGCATCATCGTGTTTGCGTTCGGCATGGCCGGCCCGCTCGGTAATTTCGCGGGTCTGCTCCAGATGGCGATGCACAGTCTGACCAAATCGGCGATCTTCTTCTCGGTCGGGCACATCTCCCAGGTAAAAGGCACGCAGCGCATCGCCGAAATCGGCGGCCTCACCGAAACCCATCCGCTGCTCGGCTGGGCGCTGGTCGCCGGAGTGGTCGCCATCGCCGGGCTGCCGCCGTTCGGAGTCTTCACCAGCGAGTTCCTGGTAGTCAGCTCCAGCTTCGCGCGACAGCCGGTGTTGGCGGTGCTGCTGGTGCTGGGCCTCTTGATCTCTTTCGGCGCCTTGCTGTTGCGGATGACATCGATTGCGTTCGGCACGCCGCGGGGCTCAACTGAGCCTGTGCGTGCCTCGTATACTCCGATCTTCGCGCATCTCGGTCTGGTCCTGGTCGCCGGCATCTGGCTGCCAGGTCCGCTTGTTTCCTGGTTCCAGCATGTAGCGGCGTTGCTCGGATGAACACCTGGGAGAATGCCGCAGCTCGGCTCGCCTCGGGTGAGGCAACGCTCGTTTCGCTGTGGGCCGAACCAGAGCGGGCACACCTCGCGTTGTTCGACGACGCGCTGCACCTGCTTGCATTCGACTGTCCCGACCGGTGGTTTCGGTCCATCGGCCGCGTCTGCCCACCCGCGATCCGGCTGGAACGCGCGGTGCGCGACCTCTATGGGCTGGAGCCGGTCGGTCTCCCGGACACACGTCCTTGGCTCGATCATGGTCCGAACCCCAGCGCCTATCCCTTCCTGTCGACAGAGGGCGAGAACCTCCACCAGATCCCCGTCGGACCGGTGCATGCCGGGATTATTGAGCCAGGGCATTTCCGCTTCACCTGCGATGGTGAGACGGTGGTGCGGCTGGAGGAACGGCTGGGCTACGTGCACAAAGGAATCGACGCGCTCATGGCGGGCGCGCCAATCGATACGGCGGCACGAATCGCGGCACGCGTTTCAGGGGACAGCACAGTCGCCTATTCAATCGCGTTTGCCCGTTCGGTAGAGGCGGCGCTGGGCACGGAACCGCCGTCCCGCGCGATGTGGTTGCGTGCCGTGATGGCGGAGCTGGAGCGGCTCGCCAACCACATCGGGGACATCGGCGCCATCTGTAACGATGCCGCGTTCAGCCTGATGCTGTCGCATTGCTCTATGCTGCGCGAGCAGGTGCTGCGTGTATGCAATACGTGTTTCGGTCACCGCCTGATGATGGATAGCGTTGTGCCAGGTGGCGTCGCGCGCAACCTTTCGGATGCTGTGCCTATTTTTATGCTGCTGGATGAGTTACGCGGGAAATTCCCTCCACTGGTCGAACTGTACGATCGCACGGCATCACTGCAGGATCGTACCGTCGGTACCGGCATCGTCACACCGGACCTGGCGCAGCGTTTTGGTGCCGGCGGTTACGTCGGACGGGCGTCAGGCCGTAATATCGACGTGCGACGCCGCCCGGGCTACCCGCCGTACGATGTCCTCGCCTTCGATGTTCCGGTGCTGACCGAAGGCGACGTGAACGCACGGGTGTGGATCCGCATCAAGGAAATCGAGCAGAGCCTGCGTCTTCTCGACCAGTTGCTCGAGGGTCTGCCCCACGGCATCGTCCGTCACGACCTGCCCACAGGCGGTGGTGAGGGCCACGCGCTGGTTGAGGCTTTCCGGGGTGACGTGTTCGCGTGGGTGCGGATCGAGAACGGGCGGGTGATAAGAAGCCACCTCCGCGACCCATCATGGTTTCAGTGGCCGCTGCTGGAAGCAGCAATCGAGGGCAACATCGTGGCGGATTTCCCCTTGTGTAATAAATCTTTCAACTGTTCCTACTCCGGCCATGATCTGTAAGTCCGCCAAATGCTAAGAACCCTCCTCCAAGGCCTGCGTCCTCCGGCAACCGAAGAAGCCCCCGCCAACCACCCAGAAACAACGAATCTGGCCGTCCAGCTCGATGCGGCCGCCCGGCGGCGGCTCGGGCACAGTCTGTCGATCCGCGAAGTCGATGCCGGCTCGTGCAACGGCTGCGAGCTGGAGATCCATGCCCTCAACAACGCCTTCTACGATCTGGAACGCTTCGGGCTGCGCTTTGTCGCCTCGCCACGCCATGCCGATGTGCTGGTGGTTACCGGGCCGGTGACGCGCAACATGCGCGAAGCCCTCGAACGCACCTACGCAGCCACCCCTGCTCCGAAGTGGGTCGTTGCCGTTGGCGATTGCGCGGCCGGGTACGGCGTGTTTGCCGAAAGCCAGGCTTGCATTGGGGCAGTTTCAAAGGTGATCCCTGTCGATCTTATCATAAGCGGCTGTCCGCCAGCCCCAACGCGGTTACTCCAAGGTCTGCTGACTCTGCTCACGGCACGATAATGATTGTTCGGCCGCTCGCCTGAGCAATCATCCCGATCGCCGACAGCGCCCAGAGAAGCATCGCTAACCAGAACACCACCCGCGCGACCGGCGCTAGGAACGAAAGCCCGTACACAGTGGCGAAATGCAGCGTCGCGACAGAGTAGGTGCCCAGCGGGAATACCACGGACCATAACTCGGGCGAGTATCTGAACGGAAGCATGCGGACCAGATGCTTCCAGGCGAAGAGCAGCACCAGCAATGGAATCCAAAACGTCGCATCGGCCCAAAAGATCGCCGCGACGGGCGCGATCAGAGCCCGGAGCTGATAGGGACCCATACTGAGCCCCGGCTGTTCCATCAACTTGGTCGCAGCGAGAACGGTGATCGCGGCCGCACCCTCGTTAATCCACCACGGACCGGCAATCTCGGTGGCTGACATCGGCACAAAGGCGAACCGATAAAGGATGAGTGAAGCCAGGACCGTGTAATAGAACCAGGCCAGGACAAGCCAGAAGTAACAGAAGAAAGCCAGAGCTTGCGGCCTGTTCAGATACCGCAGAAGGTCACTGCCGAGAACCGCGAGTGCGGCTGTGGCAACAACAACCAGCAGCCACGAACCGCTCAGGCCCTTCTCCAGTGGCGGCTTATTCCGCCCCTCCGTAACCGTCGCAAGAAAGCAGTAGGTGATAAAAAGCCAGCTCAGCACCGCAACACTGAACAGAGCGAGGCTGAACCGGGCGGACATCCCGAATTCCGCCGCATCGCTGCCCATGACGGCAGTGCCGGCAACAATGCTAAGAAAAGCCGGCCCGCTTTCAGATGGCGCAGTTCTTGCCAGACTGACATCGGCTCCCTGGCGAGCCGAACGAGGCCGCTGCCGTACATGATGGCGCCGGCAAGCAGGTTGATGCCGCACATAATCCAGCCGAGCACGCGCTGCCCGGTCTCGTTGGCGGCAATCGCAACAATACCGGTACCATGATGAAAGTGAAATAGGTAGGGAACAGCCCTCCCCATTTTTTCGAGCAGACCGATGCCGCGCGGAATGAGGCCAGTTTTACGTGGACCGGTATCGTACCAGGGTTGGCGTATGACCCGGCAGACCGGCCAGGACGCTGCCAACACCACCTCTGCCGCCATAGCGGCGACGCAGCTCGGTTTTGAGAATCTTGCCCGTGGCGCCATGCGGTAGGCTGTCGACCACCTCGACGCGGTCGGGGATCGACCACTTCGGGACCTTGCCCTCGTAGAACTCACGCAGGGCCTCTTGCGTCGGATGGCCGCCGGCGCGCGGCACAACCAGCAACAGTGGGCGCTCGCCCCACTGCTCGTCGAACACTGCAATAGCGGCGGCTTCGGCGACATCGGGATGTGCGATGGCGATGTTCTCCAGTTCGATCGAGCTGATCCACTCACCTCCGGACTTGATCAGGTCCTTGGTCCGATCGGTCAGCCGGATGAAGCCTTCGGGATCGATCACCCCGACATCCCCCGTGGGGAACCACCCTTCGGGCCCCACGGCCGTATCCGGCAGCCGGTAATATTGGCTGGCCACCCAGTGGCCTCGGAACTTCAGATTGCCCTGCGTTTGGCCGTCCCACGGCGCCTCCCTCTGGTGCAGATCTTCTGCCCGCACCTCGACCCCGAATACCGGCCGGCCCTGCGTCGCCTGTTCATCGAGCTGCGCTTCCGGGTCCAGCGTCAGCGTGTGCGGCTTGGGCGCATTGACGGTCGCAAGCGGACTGCTTTCGGTCATGCCCCAGGCGTGGGTGACGTGCACGCCCAGCCTCTCGTACTCCGCCATTAAGGCGCGCGGAAAGGCCGAGCCTCCGGATAGGATGCGCTTCAGCGTGTCAAATTTGGCGCCGATCTCGCGCAGGTGGCTGAGCAGCGTAATCCACACCGTCGGCACGCCCGCGGAGACCGTGGCTCGTTCGGTGTTCAACAAATGCAGCAGAGCGGGCGGATCGAGGTGGCGGCCGGGGTAAATCAGCGCGGCGCCCGCCATCGGGGCGGTAAAAGGGAATCCCCAGCCGTTAACATGGAACATCGGAACCGCTGGCAGTACCCGGTCGACGGCGCGCAGGCCCACGGTATCGGCGAAGTTCATCGCCATAGCGTGGAGAACGGTCGAGCGGTGCGAGTAAAGAACGCCTTTTGGTCGGCCTGTGGTTCCTGATGTGTAACAGAGTATCGCAGCGGTGTTCTCATCGAATATCGGGAAGTCGATCGGATCGGGCGAATCCGCCAGGAGGTGCTCGTAACCGTACATCCTTACGTTGGGGGGCAAACCTGGATTAATCGCCCGACCGGGCGTCAAGACCACGACGCCGCGCAGGAAGCCGTGGAGCAGGGGGGCGGCTCGGTGGACAATTGGTACGAACGGCGAATCGACGAAGATCAGGCAATCCTCGGCGTGGGCGGCTATCCAGGCAACATCATCAGGTGACAGCCGCGGATTGATGGTGTTGCAGACCGCACCAATGCCGGTAATCGCGTAATACAGCTCCAGATGCCGGTCGCTGTTCATGGCCAGTGTCGCGACCCGGTCGCCCGGACGAACGCCGAGTTTTTGCAGGGCAGCCGCGAGGCGGCGGCTGCGATCCCATAGCGCCGCGTAGTTGGTGCGGACGATAGTGCCATCTTCACGGCGAGAGACGATCTCGGCCGCGCCGTGGTGACGCGCGGCATGTTGGAGGATGGAGCTGATCATCAGCTCCCGGCGCTGCATTAAACCGAGCATGGACGACGGGTCTCCCTTTTCTTGGACGTTTCACGGCCTATTGGAAACCGGGTTGCGGTTCCCAGGCAACGGGAAAAGCACTTATGTGTCGCTTTGATGAATGCCACATTGCATCTGGTTTCGCTCGCGACGGCGGCGCTGATCTCATCCCCGGCGCAACATGGCCCTGGCGTTGGCACACCCGTTTTAAGGTCGGGCCGGCAGCAAATCGATTACCTGCTGACCGGTTTGTTGCACGATCATTTCCGCCACAAGCCGCCGGTGGCAGTGGGCCGGATCGCGTTCGAAGCACAGCAGACAGATGCGCGCGGTGCGAGCGAGGGAGATGGCCTGGGCCAGCTCGGCCTGCTGCCGATCGCCGGCGATATGCGCACGATAGATCGGGACCATGCGCTCCGGATGGCCGACGCGGACTGCGTCGCGTCCGGGCTTGGGGGTGCCCAGCGCCTGGAGGTGGAGGTATCGCACCCCGGCCTCGTCCAGGCCGGCGGCAAGCTGCCGCTTGGAAAAGCCGGGTTTGCGTGATGCCGCAACAGCGCGCACGTCGATCAGCAGCGCGACCCGTGCCTGCTTCAACGCCGCGATAACATCGTCAATTCTGCTCTGCTCGTAACCGATGGTGAACAACGCGGTCATGGCGTTGCGTACAGCATGATCGGCTCCCAGTGTAGGCGGCGTCCAGGGAGTACAGGTATGCAGATCGATTTCATAAGGCCGCGTCCCATCATCGCGGCCGGCTCAGTCACCTCGTGCTGATTGCGCCTACCTGGCGTGGACCGCTGCCCACCATGCTTGGCGAGACCCGTCGCAGCCTGTGCGCCGCGCTATCGAGTGGCCAATCGCCGGCGAAGCGCTGTATCGATTGAATGTCAGCAGACCGGTGGTCGCCTCCATGTTGCGGGGCTACGTTTACGCGGACGCGCGCAAGGTCACGCCGGACGTAATCGCCGCCAAGCTCGCGATCACCCCGGCATCCAGGCGTCCGTTTCGCCACGGCGGCGTTCATTACCGGCGCACTGGACCCCGTTCGGTCTCGCGACGAATTCCTCCGGCTCTTCGACGCGACCTTGCCGCCGACACTGATGCTGCGCCCGCAGAACGCCCGGCCACGGTCAGCGGCAGAGATGGACGCGCTATCCGCGACCGGACGGGTCACTACCTTTACAACCGCAGGCGCGCTAGCAGCGCACGAAGAAGAGCCCGAAGCAGCGGCCCGGGCGATCGCCGACTTTGTCCTCGCTACTTGATCTTAGCCTCGCGGAAGACGACGTGCTTACGGGCGACCGGATCGTATTTCTTCAGTTCCAGCTTGTTCGTCTGATTCCGCGCGTTCTTCTTGGTGACATAGAAATACCCGGTGTCCGCCGAGGACACGAGTTTGATCTGAACAACGTTCGTCTTGGCCATGGCTTAACCCTCGTTCCGCCGGGCAACATGCGGAGGCGGCCGGCTGCCGTCAAGGATCCTTCTCCGTGGCCCTCCAGTGGCCCTCGGCCTTCTCCGTGTTGAATCACCCCAATCACCAGCCGCACAGATGCCGCCCACCGGATTTACAGTGTGATCTGCACCTTCGCGTGCTCCTCCCTGCACCGTGCCAGCTCAAAGGCCGTTCCCGCGTGCTCCGCTGGCACCGAAGCCGTCAGCAACGGCGCAACATCGATCAGCCCGCGGTCCAGACACGCCACCGAATGCGCGAACTCGCGGTCGAACCGCATAGAGCCGCGGAAATCGATCTCTTTCGCCATTACCAGATTGCCCGCGACCGGCACCCGGCCCGCGGGCAGGTTTCCGACCTGGACCACGACACCGCCCGGCCGCACGGACTCGAGGCAGCTTGCCAGACCCACCGGATTGCCGGAGACCTCGAAAGCCACCTCAAATCCATCCGCGGACCGCGCCTCCTGGCTCAGCGCGGCCGGGTCTGCCGCCACATTGAGTGTCGTATCAGCGCCCAGCCGGACTGCCAGACCGAGCGGCCCCTCTAGTATATCAGTCATGCAGACCCGCTCCGCCCCCGCCCGGCGCGCAGCCAGCAGCACCAGCAACCCGATCGGTCCGGCCCCGACCACCAGCACCGACCGGCCGAGAACCGGCCCCGCCCGGTCCACGGCATGCAAAGCAACCGCGAGCGGCTCCGCGAAAGCCGCGATGCCGAACGGCAACTCCTCCCTCACCGGATAACACTGCGACGCATCGATCACGACGTAATCGGCAAATCCGCCCTGCATGTGCGGGAACCGGCTCGCGCTGCCCATGAAGAAAACGTTCCGGCACAGATTGCCGCGACCTGCCTGGCACGCGGAACAATGCCCGCAGTTCCGCCCCGGATGGACCGCCACCCGCGCGCCCGGCCGGATTCTGCTCACCTCCGGACCAATCTGCTCCACTTCGCCGGCCAGCTCATGCCCGGGGATCAGAGGCTCCCGAATAACAAAATCGCCGTTCTTGCCCTCGAAGTAATAGTGCAAGTCCGAACCGCAGATGCCGCCCGCACGGACCCGGATCAAGACACCGGTCGGCGTGAGCTGCGGAACCTCCCGTTCTTCTAACCGCAGATCTTCGGCCTTGTGTATCACGCAGGCACGCATGGTTTCCCTCCCACCTATTGACGACCCGAACAGGCTAATATATCAGTTGTGACGTGACAACCCATCCCCCCAACCGAAGGGAGCGACTCTCCGACCGAGCCTACACCGCCCTCCGCGCGATGATCCGCGAAGCTCGGCTGCCCCCCGGCAGCCGGCTCTCCGATGCGGCGCTCGCCGAACGAATCGGTGTCGGCCGCACGCCCCTACGCGAGGCCCTGCTGCGGCTCGCCGAGGAAGGCCTCGTCGAAGTCTATCCCCAGTCCGGCAGCTTCGTGGCACCTATCCGCCTCCAGGCGGTGAGCGAAGGTCAGTTCGTCCGCGAGCATCTGGAGTGTGCCGTGATCCGCGAGCTCGCCGTCCGCATCGATGATATTGGATGTGCAGTGCTGCGCGAGATTGTCGCCGGCCAGGAGGCCGCGCTTGCCTCCGCCGATCCGGAAAGCTTCTTCGCCCTCGATGAGGCGCTGCACGCAGAGTTCGCGGCGCTCGCCGGGCGGCCCGGCATCTGGCGCGTCATCGAGCAGAGCAAGACCGAGCTCGACCGGGTCCGCGTTCTGAGCCTGCCCAGGTCCGACCAAATTCCCCACCTGATTGATCAGCACCACGCGATCGTCGAAGCGCTTACGGCGCACGATCCCGGCCTCGCGGAAGCCCGGCTGCGGGTTCATCTGCGCGAAGTCTTCGCCACCATCGACCGTCTCGGCCTCGATCGTCTTGCCGCCGAACCGGGCCCGGCACCGCAGCCCGGCCGCCGCCGTCCTTCATACGCCGCCACTGCACCAATCAACTGACTGAGTGAGGAACGCCATGTTGCAAAAGATACGATGGCAGGTTGCTCTGCTGCTGTTTATCGCCGGCATCATCAATTATCTCGACCGCTCGGCGCTTTCGGTCGCCGCGCCGCTGATGACCCGCGATCTCGGCCTGAGCCCAGCCGATCTCGGCATCGTCTTTTCCAGCTTCTTTATTGGCTACGCGATCTTCAACTTCGTCGGCGGCTGGTCGGCCGACCGCTTCGGTGGCCGGCTCGTCTTCACGCTGGCGATGGCAGTCTGGTCGCTGTTCTGCGGCCTTACAGCGGTCGCGGTCGGCCTCGGCTCGTTAATCGCCATCCGGGTGATCTTCGGCATCGGCGAGGGCCCGCTGTCCACGACCATCAACAAGATGGTCAACAATTGGTTCCCGCATCACGAGGCCGCCAGCGCGGTAGGTTTCGCCAATTGCGGCACGCCGCTCGGCGGCGCCATCGCCGGCCCGATTGTCGGTCTGCTCGCGCTCACTGTTGGCTGGCGTGTCTCCTTCGTTGCAATCGGCATTATCGGTTTCATCTGGCTCCTTTTCTGGGTCCGCTCGGTGACCGAGACGCCGCGCGAGCATCCGCGGATCACCGAGGCCGAGCTCCAGGAAATCGAGCATGATCGCGTGACCGCCGCAAGCGGACAGCCCGACCACCCGCTCGGCTACTATCTACGCCAGCCGATGGTGCTCGCCACTGGCATCGCGTTCTTCGGTTACAACTACATCCTGTTCTTCTTCCTGACCTGGTTCCCGAGCTACCTCACCAGCGCGCAGCATCTCAGCATCAAGAGCATGAGCATCGCGACCGTGCTGCCGTGGATCCTTGGCTTCATCGCTCTCGGTCTCGGCGGCTGGATCTCGGACCTTGTGTTCCGCCGCACCGGCAATGCGCTGTTTTCCCGCAAGCTCGTGCTGACCGTCTGCCTCAGCCTTGCCGCGATCTGCGTCGCACTCGCCGGCCTGGTCACCACAGCCGTGAGCGCCGTGCTACTGATGGCCTGCGCCGTCTTCTTCCTCTACCTGACCGGCAGCACCTACTGGGCCATCGTGCAGGATACGGTGCGCGGCGGGCATGTCGGCGGCGTCGGCGGGTTCGTCCATGCCATCGCGAACTGCGCGGGCATTATCGGCCCGGCGGTCACCGGCTTTATCGTCCAATACACCGGCGCCTTCACCAGCGCCTTCGTGCTGGCCGGGGGTCTCGCGATTATCGGCGTGCTGGCGGTCATTCTGTTCGTCCGGCCGATCCCGCACGAGGTCGCGGAAGTCGCCCTGGCATGAAGCCGGGGACCCTCCCGCGCCTGTCCGAGGCACTCCTGCCTTCCCTTCCGGCGGGGGTGCGCCGGCCCGCCTACGACCGCCGCGCAGTCTCCCTGGGCATCGTCCATATCGGCCTCGGCGCCTTTCACCGCGCGCATCAGGCCGTTTACACAGACGACTGCCTTACTGAGGGCGAACAGCACTGGGGCATCACCGGCCTCAGCCTCCGTTCATCGGACGTCCGCGCCGCCCTCGAGCCTCAGGACTGCCTCTACACCGTCCTCGAACGCGGCCCGGAAGGCGACCGCGCCCGCATCATCGGCGCCGTTCGGGAAGCTGTGGCGGTCCCCGACTTACCCGCGCTCGCCATGCACCGGCTCACTGACCCAGCCACCCGCATCATCAGCCTCACCGTCACCGAGAAGGCGTACTGTCAGGACGCCAGCTCCAGTACGCTCGACGAAACGCATCCCGGTATCGTCGCTGATCTTACCGGGGACACATTCCCCCGTACCGTCCCCGGGCTTCTCGTGGAGGCGCTCGCCCGGCGCCGTGCCGCCGGAGCCCCGCCTTGTACTGTCCTGGTCTGCGACAACCTGCCCAGCAACGGCGCTACAGTCGCCCGTATCATCGTGCGATTCGCTGAATGTCGCGACCCCGGCCTCGCGCGCTACGTCACTGACGCCATCCCTTTCCCGTGCACCATGGTGGATCGCATCGTCCCGGCGACCACGGATGCCGATCGCGCTGCCGTGGAAGCGTATGGTTATCGTGATGCCTGGCCGGTCGCCCCCGAGCCATTCTCGCAATGGGTCATCGAAGACCGCTTCGCCGCTGGGCGGCCGCGATGGGAAAATGCGGGTGCAACGCTTGTGCACGACGTCGCCCCGTTCGAGGCGATGAAGCTCCGAATCCTCAACGGCGCGCATTCGGCGCTGGCCTATCTCGGCGCATCCGCCGGGATCGAGACTGTTGCAGACGCCATTACCGACCCGGTCCTGGCTGCGTTCCTGCGCCGGCTCTGGGACGAGGATCTGCTCCCGACAGTGCCTCCTGTGCCTGGCGTGGACCTTACCCAGTACACACTCCTGCTCGAGGAGCGGTTCCGCAATCGCTCTATCCGGCACCGCTTGCAGCAAATCGCGATGGACGGATCGCAGAAACTGCCGCAACGGCTGCTGGCGCCGGCAATCGAGCGCCTCCGCGCCGGCGCCTCACCACGGTTAATCGCTCTCACCCTCGCCGGCTGGGCGCGCTACCTGCTCGGCCGTAACGAGCAGGGCTCGACGTATGCGATCAGTGACCCGCTCGCAGAGCAGCTAGCCGATGCGATCCGCGGCTGCGCCCACGACGCGCTCGCCATGACTGAGCGCCTGTTCGCGGTCCGGGAAGTCTTTGACCCGGAACTCGCCGCCCACGCGACATTCCGCGACATGGTGCGTGAGGCGATCGCTGCGCTTATGTCAAACGGTGTCCGAAGCACCCTGGCGGACTGGGCCCGGGGCGAGAACTGAGCGTCCAGACACGATTGCAGCTAAAAACGGGAGCGACCAGATTGGAGAGAGCAGACACCGCAACGACGCCAAACATGCTACGCAAGGTGGCGATCGCGTCCTCCATCGGCACCACTGTAGAATGGTATGACTTCTTCATTTACGCTACTGCCGCCGCTCTGGTATTCAACAAACTGTTTTTTCCCAACCTCGATCCGCTGATCGGCTCGCTGGCCGCGCTCGGAACCTACGCAGCAGGCTTCGTTGCACGTCCCATTGGAGGCTTGATTTTCGGCATCATCGGCGACCGCAAGGGCCGCAAGGTCGCCCTGGTTACGACACTGCTGATCGTTGGCGTCGCAACGTTCGTTATTGGCCTAATGCCAACTTACGACAGAATAGGTATCGCCGCTCCGTTGACGCTTTTGTTCATTCGCCTGCTGCACGGGTTCGGTATCGGCGGCGAGCAGGGGAACGCGATCCTGATAACGTTCGAACATGCCCCCGAGGACGCGCGCGGCTACTTCAGCTCGTGGGTTCAGATCGGCGCGCCAGCGGGCTTCGTTCTTCCTCTTGGGTTATTTGCCGTTCTGAGCGCAACGATGTCGAACGCGGCGTTCCTCTCCTGGGGTTGGCGGATTCCTTTCCTTCTGAGCATACTACTGATCGCGATCGGTCTCTATATCCGGCTGCAGTTATCGGAGTCGCCGCTCTTCCGGCGCGAGCAGGTGCATGAGCACCATCCGCTGCGCGCAATGTTGCAGACCCACCGCCGCGACGTTTTGCTCGGCTGTGGCGTCAAGCTGCTGGAGAGCACCGTATTCACAACCTACGCCGTGATTCTTACTGCCTATGCTGTCAGCCGTGGCATTCCGAAACCGACCATGACGACCGCGACGCTTGCGGCGATCCTGATCGAGCTTGTGATGCTTCCGTTATTTGGCGCCCTTTCGGATCGTATGGGACGACGCAAGGTCTACATGGCTGGTGCCTTGCTGAATATCCTTCTGGCCGTGCCGGCATTCTGGGCGGTTTACGCCGACCGGCCCATACTGATCGCGGCCGCCCTCATCGGCGTGCTCGGTTTCGGACATAGCGCCATGTATGGCCCTCAGGCGGCGTTCTTCGCCGAACTATTCCCGACGCGGATGCGCGCGAGCGGGGTCTCTTTCATCCAGCAGATCGGGGCGCTGATCGGCTCGGTCGGCACGCTCGCCGCCGGCTGGCTGTTGGCACTCGCCCACGGGGCGCCCTGGATACTTGTCACCTATCTTATCGCTGTTGGAGCCATCACTCTGGCCTGCACTTATCTGCTGCCGGAAACCGCGCCACGGCTGAGTTTCACTCGCGGGGTGAGCATCCCGCTCGAATCCGGCACGTAAGGGAGGAGTAGAATATGTTGCAAACCTGGCGTTGGTTCGGTCCGGATGATACAGTCCAGCTCGAACACGTGAAGCAGGCGGGAGCCGATGGCGTGGTCACCGCCCTGCATCACATCAACCAGGGCCAACCCTGGCCCGAGGACGAAGTCCTCAAACGCAAACAGCAGATCGAGGCGGCCGGGCTCGTCTGGTCGGTCGTGGAGAGCATCGCCGTCGCGGAAGATATCAAGACGCGCACGGGCGGCTTCCGACAGCGCATCGCCGACTACAAGCAATCGATCCGCGCCGTCGCCCGGGCCGGCGTAAAGACGATCTGCTACAACTTCATGGCAATCACCGACTGGACCCGCACTGACCTGATGTATCGGCTGCCCAGCGGGGGTTACGCGCTGCGCTTCGATCACACGGATATCGCTGTTTACGATCTCTTTGTCCTGCGTCGTCCCGGAGCGGAAGCCGACCATCCGGAACAGCACCGACAACGGGCGGAGGCACGGTTCAGGACCATGTCCGAAACCGACATCTCACAACTCGAACGCCTGCTGATCGACTGGCTGCCCGCGCGCGAGTTCGTCTATGACAGGGCCGGGTTTCAGCGGATGCTGGACATTTACAAGGAGATCTCGCCGGACGCGCTGCGCGCCAATCTGGTCGAATTCCTTAACGAAGTGACGCCGGTCGCCGCACAGGAGGGCGCGCAACTCTGCATCCACCCGGACGACCCATCCTTTGCGATCTTCGGTCTGCCACGCGTGATGTCCACCGCGGACGATGTTCGCAAACTGTTTGCCGCGGTGCCGGAGCCGGCAAGCGGTCTGACGCTGTGCACCGGTGCCTTCGGCTGTAATCCGCAGAACGACTTGGTTGCCATGGCGGACGAGTTCAGCCCGCGCATTCACTTCGCACATCTGCGCAATACAACCCACGAAGGCGACGGCTCGTTTCATGAGGCCGAGCATCTGGACGGCGATACCGATATGGTCGGAGTGGTGGCTTCGTTAATGCGAGAGGAGGAGCGTAGGGCGGAGACGGGCCGCCCCGATTCGGTTATCCCGATGCGCCCCGATCATGGCCACCTGATCGTCGATGACATCGGCAAGAAGGTAAATCCGGGCTACTCCTGCATCGGCCGTCTCAAGGGCCTGGCTGAGCTACGCGGCGTTATGCGCACCGTCGCTGCTTTTCGCACCCACCGCGTAAGCTAACAGCAAGTTCGCGCTGATCCGGAACGCCGCACCATAGTGGTTTCTCCCGCTCTGCGGGAGAGGCCGGCGCGCGCAGCGCGGCGGGTGAGGGTGGCGCGGACCCAGTCATGCTGAAACAGCCGTAAACTAAGCCGCAATCCCCGCCTGTACCGCCCCCTCGGCGAAGTAAGCGGCGCGCCCGGTCAGGTGCAGGTCCACCGTAATACTGCCGCTGCGTAATTTTGCCGGAATAGCCAGCTCGGCGTTCCCGGTAGTCCAGCGCCACATCCCGCCCTCGCCCTGCTCCACGGAATGCCAACCATCCTGCAGCGATTGATGGTCGGCCGCGAACTCCAGTACTTTCGCCCCAGCGCGCACAACGATTTTGCTGATCGCCACGCCGAGCCGGCGCCAGTCATTGGTGCTACGGTCGAGGTCCGTGGGCACCGCGGATCGAGACACGATCCGGATCTCACCGGAATTAGCCGGTAACACGAACGTGTAACGCGTATCCCGACGAAAAACCGGCCGGAATTCCCGCCCGCCGGCGACGAGGCGAGGATCGGGATCATCGGTCACAGCAAGCGCCGGCTCGCCGTAGCCGCGCGCTCTGGCGCGGTCCCGGAACCGCTGCCACACCCCGTCGACCTCTTCGGTCCGAAGGCACAACGGCGCACAAAGCCGCTTCTGCCACGCAGTCATCGCCTCGGGCTCCGGCAATTCCGGGATCAGGTCGGGAGTTGCCGCATTGGCAAAGAAGCCGCGATTGCCCGTGTCGAGGTAGGTCTCGGCTGGAACGCCTTCCGCCAGCACCGCATCGTGGTTGGCCAGCTCGATATGGAAGTAGTGAACCCCGGACACGGACCGCTCAGGGACGATGCTCATACCATTGATTAACAACTTGGCCGGGATGAGCTTCCCCTCGATCAGCAGGCAGTGGTCCGGCGACACCAGCAGATCCCGCGCGGGGAGACCATCGCCCATCGCGTCCTTGTGGATGCGAACGGGATACAGACCCTCCGGCTTCGGATGCCGCCGCAGGTCGATCTTCCGTTCGCCGATCCAACGGATCTCACCTAGCCGGGGACTCGCGCCCGCAACCGCCCAAACCTTGTCACCGGGGTGCAGTTCCTCGATAGCCCGCGGACCCGCCCCCGTCTCGATCAGGGTGCCAGGTGTGAAGCAGGTCGCGGTTATTTCGAGCCAGGACGTTGAGACGCCGCTATCCGGGTCGTTCTCGGTAACCTCTAGGGGTTGGCTCGGCGCCGACGTACCTGCGTTGAAGTCGTAGAACGTAAACAGTGGGTGCGGGGTACCGTTCAGGGTGTAGTCGATTGTCAGAGTGCCTGGAGTGGTTGCGGTCGGTGCCACGTAGTTGTCGCTGAAGGGGCCGCTTGTTCCCGCAGGGCTCAGGAAAATGGTACCGCCGTTGCCGAACAGAATGTCGGCGTTGGCAAATGCTCCGGCGTTAAAGGTGCTCGCCCATAGTTCCGCACCTGCGCCGGCAAAGTCGTACACCGCCGTCGAACTATCCGTTTGGAGCTTGGTCGTATAGTCGGTCGCACCCGAGTCCAGCACAATAGTGCCGTCATTGGTGAATCCACTGGACAGGAATTTCGCGCCGCTGTCACCGACAGTCAGCGTGCCATACAGTGAGCCCGGTCCCGTCGTCTCCAGGGTATCGCCACTCGCGATTGCCATGTCGGCGGCAGCCGAACTGCTGCCGATTTCCAGCAGCCCCACGGTCAGGCTACCCAGGTTATTGAACGAGATGTCCCCGCTCACACCCGGGATTACCAGATTTGGATTCCCTACTGGTGTGTCAGTGGGCACGCTGCCCGTGGACCAGTTGCTGCCGCTGCTCCAGGCGTAGCTGTTACCTGTAGGGATCTTGTAGGTGAACGTTGTTGCTGGCATGGGTCCGCCGAGAATTACATTGCAACCACGATACTAACCCCGGTACGCACGTGTGCGTCAAGGTTATTATCGCGTTATGGTTGCGTGATTCCTAGGCCGCCGCGGCTGCCCCCCGCACGTGCGGCTTGTCCGCATGTATATATAAGCTGGTCCGATCTGGCTTCGCCTGAGCCGGCGGCGGTACCGGCAGCTCATAGGCCACCTCCTGCCGGTGATCCGCAAGCAGCGCGCCCGCATCATACACGCTGCTGAAATGGAACATATTCCGCAGGAAGTTCGTCTGCCCCCGCAGCAGCAGCTTGGCGAATACCGGCGCGGCCTCACGCAACGTGTGCCAGCCGAGGTGCTTGCGGTTCAGCACCTGCTGCGTCATCGTCAGTTCTCGATAAAACTCCGCCAGCGGCAGCTTCGTCGGCAGCACGCAATGCTGGATATCGAACAACCGGTAATCGCGGGAGGTCAGTTTCCGCGATTCCGTTACCCAGGTCTCGGTCCCGGGATAGGGCGTGTTGACGCTGATATTCACCACATACGGCACTTCCAGGCACCACTGGCGCACGGTCTCGAACCGCGCATGGTCCCAGTCCGGGTCGGCGATGATGTTGATCGCGACGTTAATGCTCAGGGAGCGGGCGTAGTCCAGCGCCGCGAAATTCTGGTCCAGCGCCACCCGCTTTCGGAATTTTTTCAACCCCTCCTCGTCAATCGCCTCCAGCCCGAGGAACATCATCTTCAACCCGAGCCTGCGCCACTCGCGGAACACGTCCTTATGCCGCAGCAGCACATCCGCCCGGGTCTCAAGGTAATACTCCTTGCGGACATTCCGCCGTGCCAGGGCCTCGGCGATCGCCATCCCATGCTCGGCGCGGACGAAGGCAACATCATCGACGATAAAGACACCCGGCTCCCGGATCGACGCCAACTCGTCAGCGATGCGGTCGGGGCTGCGCAGCCGGTAGGACCGGCCATAAAAAGTCCACGCGCTGCAGAAGGAACAGTCCCAGGGACAGCCGCGCGAGAACTCGATGGAAGCGGCCGGGTCCAGCGTGCCGATAAAGTACTTCCGCCGGTGTCGCAGCAGATGACGCGCTGGGGTAAGGGCGTCCAGGTCGTCCACGAACACCGGCGGTGGCCCGTTACCTTCCAGCGTAACGGCGCCCGGGACCGTCGTCAGCTCGCGGCCGGCGGCTACCGCCGAAAGCAACGCCGGCAAGACCGCCTCGCCTTCCCCCTTCAGGATGCAGCCGATCGCGCCTTCGGCATGCTCCAGCATCGGCCTGGCGGTGAAGGACACCGAGTGCCCGCCCACTGTGATCACTGTTTCCGGGAGAATTTTCTTTGTCGCCTTAGCAAGATCAACGATTTCCGGCACGTTAGCCAGGTAGTTGCAGGAGAACGCGATAACGTCAGGGCGCCAGTTGCGCACCATGGCGAAGTAGGCCCGGTGATCTTCAACCTGCAGGTCCAGGATGCGCACATTGTGGCCGGCGCGTTCGGCCGCAGCAGCGACCAGCTCCAGTCCCAGCGGCTCGAGTTCGCAGGAACACTTTAGTGTACATGAGAGGCCCCGGATGGACCGCCAGCAGCTTCATCCGATTCTCCCTTGCATCGCCTGGACGAGGATCATGCACCCTGCCACGCGCCAGGGCGCCGATGCTCGCCTGTTTGTGCGCTCGGCCTGCCTCAAGTCAGCTTGCCCCGGATAATACCCAGCGCCGCCGCAAATGCCTCATCCGCCGTCAGCTCGGTGGTGTCCATTATGGTGGCGTCCGGGGCCGGCCGCATCGGTGCGACCAGGCGTGCCGAGTCTTGCGCATCCCTCACCTGCATCTCCTCCAGCACCTGCTCCTCCGTCGCATCGATCCCGCGAGTCCGCAATTCCAGCCAGCGGCGTTCCACGCGCGCCTTCAGGCTGGCAGTGACAAACAGTTTGACCGGCGCATCCGGCAAAATCACGGTGCCGATATCGCGCCCGTCGAGGACGGCTCCATGTTCGGCAAATCCACGCTGGAAGTCGAGCAGTGCCGCGCGCACGCCGGGAATCGCAGCCACGCGGGAGGCGGCGGCGTCGACTTCCGGCGCGCGCAAACCCGGCCGGTGCAGGTGCTCGGCGCTCAGCCTACGGGCCGCCTGCTCCGCCGCGGCGGGATCGGATGGGTCGGCGCCGGCGTCCAGCACATGTCTGGCTACGGCGCGATAGAGCAGGCCGGTATCAAGGTGCGGTAGGTTGAGGTGGGCAGCGATCCGCTTGGCCAGCGTACCCTTGCCCGCGGCGGCTGGACCATCGATGGCGATGATCAGGGGCGTCGTCAGCTTATTGCTCCGCCAATGCGGTTCATCAGGGGGACGAAACCCGGGAAGCTGGTGTCGATGAACGCGGCATCGTCCACGGCCACCGGCCGGCCCGTGGCCATCCCAAGAACAAGGGCACTCATCGCAAGCCGGTGGTCCATATGGGTCGCCACGGTCGCGCCGCCCGCGGGTGGCTTCTCGGTCGCGTGGATGACCATGTCATCACCCTCGAGTTCGACCTGCACGCCATTGCCGGCCAGCAGGGCCGCCGTGGCCGAAAGTCTGTCACTTTCTTTTACCCGGAGCTCTTTCAGGCCGCGCATCCGGGTGGTTCCTTCCGCACAGGAAGCGATCACGGCAAGGATCGGATACTCGTCGATCATGCTGGGGGCGCGAGCGGGCGCCACGTCGGCTCCACGCAGCGAGCCATGCCGTACCACTAGGTCGCCGACCGGTTCGCCCCCTTCCGTGCGGCGGTTTTCGACCGTGATGTCCGCTCCCATCTCGGCGAGTGTCGCCAGCAACCCGGTGCGCAGCGGATTCAGCCCGACCCCCTGTATAATGAGATGCGATTCCGGCACGAGCAGGGCGGCGGCAATGGGAAAAGCGGCCGAGGAAGGATCGCCGGGGACAGACACCTCGGCGGCACTCAGCTCCGGCTGGCCCTGCAGACGAATGACGCGTCCGTTCCCCTGGGTCTCTACCGAGACGTCAGCCCCGAAATGTCGCAGCATATTTTCCGTGTGATCGCGCGTGGCTTCGGCCTCGGTTACACGGGTCAGACCGCGCGCATTCAGGCCCGCGAGCAGAACAGCGGATTTGACCTGCGCGGACGGAACCGGCACGGCGTAATCGAGCGATAGCGCGTCCCTTGCCCCCTCGACGGCCAGCGGCAGCCGACCGCCCTCGCGCGTCCGGAATATCGCACCGCAGCCCGCCAGGGGCTGGGTGACGCGGCCCATCGGGCGGCGCCGCAAGCTGGCATCGCCCGTCATCACGGCGAAGATCGGATGGCTGGCCAGGACGCCGCACAGTAGCCGTGCCGCGGTTCCAGAGTTGCCCATGTCCAGCACGTCGTCTGGCTCGGTCAGGCCGCCGATGCCGCAGCCGGCGACCAGCCAGGCGTCGCCCGAGCGCTCGACATGGGCGCCGAGCGTCCGCATGACGGCGGCGGTGCGCAGGACGTCCTCGCCTTCCAGCAGGCCGGTGATGCGCGTCTCTCCCACCGCCAGGGCACCGAACATAAGGGCACGATGGCTGATCGACTTGTCGCCCGGGACGATGATCCGCCCCTTAAGGCCCGCGCGTGGTCGCGCGGATCGCACAGGACGGGCGCGGGGAAGATCGTGCATACAAGCCGATTAGCACGCGCAAGCGGGTTTGACAGCGCCCGAGCCCGGTGGCATGGCGCCCGGCTTCGATGCGAGGCTTTCCATGGTAAAACCCGAACTCGGCAGCAAGCGCGTCTGTGTTGCCTGCGGCACGCGCTTTTACGACCTGGGCAGATCGCCGGCGATCTGCCCGAAATGCGGCACGGAACAACCGATGGAGCAGCCGCGCGTGCGCCGGCCGAGCGGCGGCGCTCCGGAGCGTCCGAAGAAGCCGGTTCCGGTTCCTGGCGTGGAAGAGGCGGATATCGAGGTCGAGGGTGTCGAGGAAGAGACCGACGAGGAGGTGCTGGAAGATACCGGCGACCTCGAGGACGACAACGACGCGATCGGGCCGGATATCGAGGTAGAAACGGATAGCGAAGAGGGCGAGCGGTAGGACCCGTAGCGCATGGGACAAACGCCCCAGACCTCACCCGTCGTGGCCAGCCCTGAGTCCGCCCTCCACGCAAGGACCGCGGGGCGTCGCGTGTTCGCCTTTCCATTCCGCCCGTTGATGTGGCTGATCGGTGTTCCCTGGCGGGAGAGTGCGGTGGCAGCCTCCTTGATGGCAACGAAAACGGTGCTCAATGAGTTTGTAGCCTGTGCCACCCTGGGCAAAATGCGGGCGGGGCGCTGTCGCCCCACACGCGGGCGATCTCGACCTACGCATTGTGCGGCTTTTGCCAATTTTGGCAGTGCTGGGATCCTGGTCGGCGGCCTGGGCGAATAGTCCCGGACCGGCGCGAGGAAGTGGTATCGCTGGGGATGCGGTCAGTGATCTCGGGCACGCTTGCTAAGCGGTGCGCTAGCGGGAGCACTGATCTGATAGGTAGTAGGCAATAGTTTAATTCTGGAGCGAACGTTATACCGTAATCTTAACGGCACTATAACGCTTACGCGCGGGTAAGTGCCGCAATGTCTGCACTTTCGGTGGCAATTCGAAGATTCGGTTAAGGCCGCGGAAGGGTGCTTCAATTGCGGGCTCGCTTGACCGATCTGGTGAGGCTGACCTTCTCTCCAGGGCTGACACGCCAGGTCCAGGCGGTCGCGGTGATCCTTCTCGTCGGCTTGTTCGCCCTCGCGGTACAGCAGCTCATACGGACACGGGCCGTCCTGCTGGGCGAGACCGAGACGCAGATGTCCCGGCTTGCCATGGTCTTCGCCGAACAGACCGGGCGAGCGCTGGAGTCAGTCAATCTCCTGCTGCAAGCCGCGGCAGAGGACTACAGGCACACACCTTCGCTGGCCGGCGCGACGTCTGTCGATCCGGCTCTCGGGCGCCGCGTGGGGATGGTACGCCAGACGGCCGGAATGGGCATCGTAGATCGATCCGGCAGGTTTGTGGTTGCGTCTTCGCCCGATCTGATTCGGATCAGCTTGCCCTCCTCGGTGTTGGCTCTGATCCGGCGGGCGATAGAGCACCCGGCCTCCGGTCTTCGTATCGGCGGCCCGTTCCGGGCGCCCGACGGCCTATGGACCGCAGCGATGATTCGCCCGGCGCCGGCCGACGATCCTATGGACGATTCCGCCGCCGTAGCTTTGCTGAACCTGGGCTATTTCGAGGACTTCTACCAAGCCGTCGAACTGACCGAGAACGGGGCGATTCTGCTGCACCTACGCGATGGAACCGTGCTGGCGCGTTACCCGCACCAGAGCGAGATTGTCGGCCGCAGCTATGCCGCTCTGCGACCGTTCAGAGACATTCTGGACAAAGGCAGGATGGCGGGCACGCTGATTATGCAAAGCCCCCTCGACGGGCACACGCGAGTCCTGGCCATTCGCGCCCTGAAGGCATTTCCCCTCGCCGTGAATGTATCGGTCGACGAAAGCGACGCGATGGCCCTGTGGCGCCGGCAGGCAATGACATTCGGAGCGTTTTGCGCCGGAATCGCTGTGGTGGCGACTGGGCTGCTGCTGATGCTGGCCGGCCGCACACAGGAGAAAGAAGAATTACTAGAGCAGGTACGGGAAGCGAGCCAGCGCATGGCAAACGAAATGCAGGAGCGGCAGAAGGTTGAATGCGCCCTACGGGAGGCGCAACGGACCGAAGCGGTCGGCCGGATCACCGGCGGTGTGGCGCACGATTTCAACAATTTGCTCGCAATCGTACTGGGTAATATTGATCTTTTGGAACGTACTCTCTCCCTGAACGACACGGCCTTGGGTCGTCTTGCGACCATGCGTACCGCGGTCGAGCGTGGGGCGACCCTGACCAGCCAGCTACTGGCATTTGCACGCCGCTAGCCATTGCTTCCGCGACCAGCGAACCTGAACACCTTGGTCGGCGGGTTGCGCGATTTGGTGCAGAGCGCAGTGAGCAGCCGGGTCAAGCTTTCGCTAGAGCTGGGCGAGGCCTTGCCGCTTGCCTCAGTTGATCCGGCACAGATGGAGCTCGTGATCCTGAACCTGGCGATCAACGCCCGGGAAGCGATGCCGGACGGCGGAAGCCTGAGGATCACAACGTCATTCGCAGAGGTCGAGCCGCGGGAACAGGACGAGTTCCTGCCTGGGAGATACCTGATCCTGGCGGTCGAAGACACCGGGGTAGGCATGACCTCGGAGGTCGCCGCGCGGGCCTTCGAACCGTTTTACACAACCAAGCCGGTGGGGCGGGGGTCGGGACTTGGTCTCAGCCAGGTTTACGGGGTGGCTCGGCAGCTTGGCGGTGGCACCCGGATCGAGAGCAGGAGGGGAACGGGCACCGCAGTATTCGTCTATTTGCCGGCGGCGGACGGAAAGCAAGCAGAAGCCCCCCACAGCCCACCGGCGGCGGCACCGGTGAACGTAACCCAGGCGCACGTGCTCGTTGTCGACGACGATCTCGCGGTGCGAGAAACGACCGCCGCGCTGCTGGGCGAGCTCGGCTACGACGTATACGAGGCGGCGAGCGGGGAAGAAGCGTTGGAGGCGCTGGCCTGTGAGCCGCCGATAGACGTGATGCTGACGGATGTCGTCATGCCGGTAATGACTGGATCGGAACTCGCCGGCCGGGCTCGGGCTAGTTATCCCGAGCTCCCGGTGGTGTTCATTTCCGGCTACTCCGATCCGGAAGCTATGGTGGGCGCTGGGGAATTTGCCAACTTCGTGCGTAAGCCCGCCTGTCCCGACGTGCTGGTGCGGGCGATTGAAGGGGCGCTTACCCGGCACCCGGCTGCCGCGGAGTAGCACCGGGACCCGAGGCGATTTCCTGAATCAGCTTGCGCAGGACTGCCTGGCCAAATGTCTTGTAATCGTGGACCTCAAGAACGAAGCTCACCTCCCCGGTTGTGACGTTATGGCGGTAGTAGTTATCCAAACCGCCTGGCGGATGAGTGTGTGCCTGCAGCCAGGGAATGTCGCTCTCATTGGCGATTGCCAGGCCGTTGATGGTGATGCCCTCACTGGCTGCCTCGTCCCGCGCCTCCTGCACCGGTCGGCCCGCGTTATTGGTGCCGTCACCCGCGACATCAATGATCTTCCGGCTGGCCTGAACCCCGCTATGGGCCAGTTCATCCAACGCCTGGGTAATGCCGTCGCCAATGGCGGTATGGCCCCAGGCGGAGCGCGGAGCATCCCGTAGTTTCGTGGCGAAATCGCGCGAGGTCGCGGCGTCCTTAATGATGATCCACGGCAGGACCGTAAACACCTGGCCGGCGCCGGCGAATTCGATGAAGCACACGGCGATGCGCCCCTGGGGGCCGCCCTGAATGGCGGAAATTACCGCGGGATTGTTGAACGCATTATAGTAGCCGTCCTTCTCCAGCTTGTATTCATCGTCATTGATACTGCCGGAGACGTCATCGACGATGGCCAGAGCGACGTCCACTGGCTGGGCGGCCTGAACCGCTGGGGCAGCACACCCGAGGAAGGCAAGTGTGAGCAGGAACCGGGTCATCGGTCAGCTCCGCCACGGTTGAACTGTGATAGGGTGTGGCCCGGCGGATGAAATGGTCAAGCAAATCGCGCAGGGTGGTCTGGCGTCGGCGGATGACGGAGCCGTGAATTTGTGCGCTGGCGAAATTGCCGCTTTCGCTTGACTCTTATCCTTTGCGGCGTATCTGTTCCCCGACACGCGAGCTAGACGTGTTACCTCGCCGCAATCCGCAACCCGGCCCGCGGGGATGTCCCTGCGGGCACGTCGTGCTTCTGGACGGAAGCGCGCCAAACAGAACTTCCTCGGTCGTAAGCCGAACGAAGGATAACGGAACAGACCCATCTAATGGCAGCATCCGCCACGGCACGTGCCCTTGAACCTGTGCAGGACCACTTCAGGGGCGAGAATTTCGCTTCCCTGCTTGATGAGACCCTCGGTCGCGACAGCGGCTTCGACGGGTCGGTCGTCACCGGCCGCGTGGTCCGGCTGACAGACGAATACGTTATTGTAGATGTCGGGCTGAAGTCCGAAGGACGCGTGCCAACCAAGGAATTCGCACCCCCCGGGGGCGGCAAACCCGAAGTCCAGCCCGGGGAGGTGGTCGAGCTGTTTGTCGAGCGCTACGAGGACAAGGACGGCTCCATCGTGCTCTCGCGCGAAAAAGCGCGCCGCGAGGAAGCTTGGTCCACGCTTGAGAAAGCGTTCGAAACCCAGCAGCGCGTAAACGGAACAATCTATGGCCGAGTGAAGGGCGGCTTCACGGTTGATCTAGGCGGAGCCGTCGCATTCCTGCCCGGTTCGCAGGTGGATATCCGCCCGGTCCGCGACGTTGCCCCCCTGATGGGCAGCCCGCAGCCATTCCAGATCCTTAAGATGGACCGCGCCCGCGGCAACATCGTGGTTTCCCGCCGGGCAGTGCTGGAAGAAACCCGCGCCGAGCAGCGCAGCGAGCTGATCCAGGGGCTGAAAGAAGGCCAGATCCTGGATGGCGTGGTGAAGAACATCACCGACTACGGCGCCTTTGTCGACCTCGGCGGCGTCGACGGCCTGCTCCACGTGACCGATATCGCCTGGCGACGCATCAACCACCCGGCCGAGGCGTTGCAAATCGGCCAGCCGGTCCGCGTCCAGGTCATCCGCTTCAATCCGGAAACCCAGCGGATCAGCCTCGGCATGAAGCAGCTCGAGGTGGATCCATGGGAGGGCGTGGAAGCCAAATACCCGGTCGGGGCCAAGTATACCGGCCGCGTAACCAACATCACCGATTACGGCGCCTTCGTGGAACTGGAGCCCGGCGTCGAAGGCCTCGTGCACGTCAGCGAAATGTCCTGGACCAAGAAGAACGTGCATCCCGGCAAGATCGTCTCCACCAGCCAGGAGGTGGAGGTCATGGTGCTGGACGTCGATGCGTCCAAGCGGCGGATCTCCCTGGGCCTGAAGCAGGTGCAGCGGAACCCCTGGGAGCAGTTCGTGGACGATCATCAGGTCGGCTCGGTGGTCGAGGGCGAAATCCGCAACATCACCGAGTTCGGATTGTTCATCGGCTTGGGGCCTGACCTCGACGGGATGGTCCACATGTCCGACATCTCCTGGGACGAACCCGGAGAGCTGGCCATCGCTCATTACAACAAGGGCGACGTCGTCAAAGCCAAGGTGCTGGACGTCGATGTGGAGAAAGAGCGGATCAGTCTTGGGATCAAGCAGCTCAGAGAAGATCCGGCCGCGGCAGCACTGGAAGGCATCCACAAGGGCGGCGTCGTGACCTGCGTGGTCACCGGCATCCAGCCCAACGGCATCGACGTGAAAGTGGGCGACGTACTGACTGGCTTCATCCGCCGCTCCGAGCTGGCACGCGACAAAGCCGACCAGCGGCCTGACCGCTTCGCGGTCGGTGAGAAAGTGGACGCCAAGGTCACCGCAATCGACCGGACCGCCCGCAAGCTGCAACTGACCATCAAGGGCAAGGAGATGGACGAGGAGAAGACGGCGATGGCTGAGTTCGGCTCCTCCAACTCCGGCGCCTCTCTGGGCGATATTCTTGGCGCGGCAATCCGCCGCCGGAACCAGCAGGCACAGTCCGACAACCAGTGAGGGGGCTTCCCCTGGTCACACCCGTGATGGCCGGGCTTGGCCCGCCCATCCACGCAGGAAGGTGACCCTGCGTGTCCTTTGAAACCGACCTCCTGATCGACCGGCGGCGCCTCAAGCGCCGTCTCGTCATCTGGCGGGTTGTGGCAGTGCTGGCCGTGATCGCTGCCGTGCTGACGGCCCTACGCGGGCAGGGCCTGATCGGCGGGCCGTCAGCGCATGTGGCTTTGCTCCGAGTGGACGGCATCATCACCGATGATCCGCAGCTCGATACCGCGGTTCACAAGTTGGCAGCCGACCCGGCGGCCAAGGCGCTGATCATAGCCATCAACAGTCCAGGCGGCAGCGTCGGCGGTGGCGAGGCGCTGCACGATGCCATTGCACGTGTGGCCACCGTGAAGCCGGTGGTAGCGGTTATGGGAGGGCTGGCGGCCTCGGCGGCCTACATGATCGCGGTACCGGCGCAGCGGATCTTCGCGTTGCCGGGCACTCTCACGGGCGATATCGGGGTGTTCCTGACGACGGCGAACTTCGCCGGGCTGCTCGGCAAGCTTGGTATCGATACGGCAGTCATCAAATCGGGACCACTCAAGGACGTTCCGAGCCTGACCCAGCCGCTGACCCCCGAGGGCCAGCAAATGCTACAGGGTATCGTCACGAATTTGTACGACCAATTCGTAGCGTTCGTGGCGCAAGGCCGGCACATGGATCCGGCGAAGGTCCGGCAACTAGCCGACGGACGGCCTTATACGGGGCAGCAGGCACTACAGCTCGGCCTGATCGATGCCATTGGCAGCGAGCCGGACGCACGGGCTTGGCTGGCCACCAAGGGCGTGCCGACGAACCTGCCTGTTGAGCGCGTCTCGACCCAGGGGCTGGTGGGGCGCGCGGTTGAGGGAAGCCTTTCGCCTATTTTTACCGCCTTCTGGAAAAGCCTTACTGCGCAATGGCTTACACTTGACGCTGTGAGCCGTATCTGGCAACGTTCCGGGGACTAGAGCGCGATAGGTCAGGCGAGGATGACCAAATCCGAGCTGATCGCCGAACTTGCGGCCGCCAATCCGCATCTGCGCGCGGCCGATATTGAGGTGATCGTCAGTACGATCTTCGATGAGATTACGCGCGCTCTGGCCAGCGGCGCGCGTGTGGAGCTGCGCGGATTCGGAGCCTTCACGGCGAAGCGCCGGCAGGCCCGCACGGGACGCAACCCCCGCACCGGAGAGACGGTGCCGGTTGACGAGAAGGTGGTGCCGTTCTTCAAGGCCGGCAAAGAGCTGCGCAAACGGGTGAACACCGGCCAGCAACGGAGAGGCCGGAGCCCGGTCGAGCGTGTCTCTGCCTAAGCCCTGTCGGGGATTTCCATGCTGCGGCTGCTGATTTCGGTGCCTTTCCTACTGTTTCTGGTGCTGTTCGTCCTGTCAAACCGGGAGCCGGTGGCAATCGGGTTATGGCCCACCGATGTGACCTGGGATGTGCCTCTGTCGATCGCGGTCCTGATCGCGGCGGCGGTAGCTTTCCTTTTCGGCGCTCTCCTGGTCTGGATCACGGAACTCTCCCAGCGGCGGCGCGCCCGCCGCGCCGAGTGGCGCGTCCGGATGCTGGAAGAGCAGGTGGAGGAGTTGAAGGGACGCTTGGGCGTCCGGGAGGCGGTGGCGCCTCCCGCAGCATAAATATGGCAGGCCAGCTCATCGTCGCGCTGGATACCGCCGACACCGGTCAGGCCGCGCGATGGGGGGCGCAAGTCGGGCCGTATTCCGGCCTGGTAAAGCTGGGACTGGAGTTCTTTGCCGCGAATGGGCCAGTCGGCATCCAGGCCCTTAGCAACTGGCCGATATTCCTCGATCTGAAGTTGCACGACATTCCGAACACCGTGGCCGGCGCGGTTCGCGCCTTGCTCCCGCTGGGGCCGCGAATGCTGACCCTGCACGCCGCCGGTGGCGGAGCGATGATCGCCGCGGCCCGCCACGCCTGCCTCGATGCCCCTGGCCGTCCCCTCTTGCTTGCCGTGACCGTACTCACCAGCCTGGATGAGGCGGAACTGACGACGATGGGTGTCCACGGCAGCATACAGGATCAAGTACTCCGCCTCGCTCGAATGGCGATGGAGCATGGCGCGGATGGGGTGGTCTGCAGTCCCCTGGAGGTTCGCGCGCTGCGGGCGGCCTTGGGGGAACGGGCGCTGCTGGTCGTCCCCGGCATCCGCCCGCGTGGGACGGAGGCCGCGGATCAGGCGCGGGTTATGACGCCCGAGGAAGCGGTGGCAGCCGGCGCCGACTTTGTCGTGGTCGGACGCCCCATAACCGGCGCACCCGATCCTGGGGCGGCGGCGCGGGCAATCGCCGAGGCAATCGCGCGGTGACCGTCCGGGTGAAGATCTGCGGGCTACGCGAACCCGCCGGTTGGGATGCCGCCGTCGAGGCTGGGGCGGACTGGCTGGGCCTGGTGTTTTTCCCCCGCTCGCCCCGCTTCGTTACCATTGCCGAGGCAGCCCGGCTGGCGATCCGTGGGACGGGCAGCGCCGGACTGGTTGGCCTGTTCGTCGCCCCATTCTCGGACGACGAGGTCCGGGCGGTCCTTGATGCAGTGCCTCTGACAGCACTGCAGGTCTATGAGCGCACGAACCTGCCCACGTCGTCATGCCGACGAAGGCATGCCCCCGGGCCGGCCTGTGGCCGGACCCGGGGGTCGGCATCCACGCCTTCGGGCGCCCCAGTCTTCGCTTCCATGTCTGACCGGTGCGCCATCCCCATCTGGCGAGCGGTCGGCGTCTCTACGCGCGAAGATCTCCCGGCCTCCCCCTGCGGCGCAGAGCGGCTGGTAATCGAAGCCAATCCCCCAGCGGGCGCGACCCGGCCGGGCGGGAATGCGGCGCGATTTGACTGGAATGTTCTGCACGGCTGGCAGGCGCCGGCGCCCTGGACCTTGGGCGGGGGCCTGAGCGCCGGCAATGTAGCCGAGGCGATCCGCATCACAGGCGCGCAGGCTGTCGATGTCTCCTCCGGCGTGGAGGCCGCACCAGGAATAAAGGACCCGGCGCTGGTGCGAGCCTTTATCGAGGCAGCGCGGTCTGCTTGACATTGGGCGGCTTGGGCGAGGGTCCCGCACTTCCAACCGGCCCGCAGGGGCGCAAGACTACCTACCCCGTCATTCCGACGAAGGCCTGCCCCGGACTTGATCCGGGGTCGGCATTCATGCCTTCGGCCGCCCCCCGTCCCACCTAGGGATGTTCCTTAGTGAGTTCCTAGCCACGCAGACCTTCCCCGGCCCGGTCCTCATCCACCCCGCGTTAAGCCACCCACGTCCATAACCACCCCCATGCGAGGCGGGTGGGTTTACATCATGTCCAACCGGCCGAACGGCACCTTGTATATCGGCGTGACAACGGATCTGACGCGCCGCGTGCGCCAGCACCGGACCGGCGTGGGCTCCGCGTTCGTGCGCAAGTACGGTCTGACCCGCCTGGTTTATGCCGAAGCCCACGCGGGAAATCGCCGATGCGATCAACCGCGAGAAGCACATCAAGGCATGGCCTCGTGCTGGAAGGTGCGGCTGATACGGAAACCCAACCCAGACTGGCACGACTTGTAATGAAAACATTCCTGGCTGAACTTCGATAGCCCCACGCTACTAGAGGGCTACCCTTCGGCTGCTCCTGCCTCGTAGGGCATGAAGACCGCCTCACTGGTCATGCCGACGGAGGCATGCCCCCGGGCGGCCTCTGGCCGGACCCGGGGGTCGGCATCCACGACTTCGGGCACCCCGCCCGATCCGCCAACGCCCATGACAGCGCGAACCTACGCCGGCTCCCCCGTCGGCTTCACCCCCGCCGCCTTCCGCGCCGGCTTGGCCGCGAGCTGCTGCCGCAGCTCCTCGTTCTCCGCCCGCAGCCGGGCGATTTCCGCCTCCAGCTCGGCATTGGGCTGGGGCTCGGGTTGCGGTTCCTGCCCGGCAGCCTTCGGCCCCGCCCCCCCAGGCCGGTAAAACGGGGTGAACAGGCTCATGGCCCGTTCCACCATGGCGAGGTTCTGCCGGCTCATTTCCTCGATCGCGACATTGCCGAATGGGAACAGGTTGCCCATGGTCTTCTGCATCGCCGCCCGGATCTGCTCCTGCTGCGCGGCGAACGCGTCCATCGACTGCTCCAGGAACCGCGGAACCAGGCTCTGCATCTGGTCGCCGTAGAAGCCGATAAGCTGCCGCAGGAACGTGGTCGGGAGCAGGTTCGTGCCCTTGCCTTCTTCTTCGACGATGATCTGCGTGAGGACGGAGCGGGTGAGGTCGTCCCCGGTCTTGGCGTCATAGACCACGAAATCGCGGCCCTCGCGGATCAGCGCGGCGAGGCTGTCGAGGGTGATGTAGCTGGACGTTTCGGTATTGTACAGACGGCGGTTGGCGTACTTCTTGACGACCACGGGGGGGCCGGAAGGTTGGGCGGGTGTTGGTTCGTTGTTCTGGTCGGACATCGATTCGGCTTTCCTGACGGGCGCACTCCCGGGGAGTTTACAGCAATTTGACGCGGGTGGCGAAAGGGGGAACGCACCGGGCACTCGTTGGGTCGCCTCCGCCGGAGCATCGGCCCGCCGGAAATGGTGACCCGCGGGGCACGAAACTGCCTGGCTCGTCGTGCCGACGAAGGCCTGCCCGGACCCGCATCAGGAGGGCATCCATGCCTACGCCTTCGCTGAAGTGCAGAACCAGATGGTCCCGTCATGCCGACGAAGGCCCGCCCCGGACGTGATCCGGGGTCGGCATCCACGACTTCAGGCGCCCCAGTCCTCTCGAAACGGAGATTTGTCGTTTAGCTCCCGTCCCAACCTCGCTTCCAGTCACACGAAACTCGCGCCACGCGAGCTTACACTCTGCTACGCTCCTCCTTGCGAGAGAGAGCAACGCGACAGCAAAATCCAAAAGTGACCTTCGACAACACGCAGGAGCGCCGTGCTGGGTTGTAGTTACACCTCACGCAGCGTGCGCCTTGTAGGATGCATAAGTCGCACAGCCAAACCGCCAGCTGAAGATTAAGCTTGCTTTGACGCGCAAGGGCGGCAATAGGTCGGACCGACAAATCGCCATAGAGGGAGTGGTGCGCTGGTAATTGACGCGGCATTCAGGGGGCTAGCGGCTTTAGGTAGGGACGGATGTCCAGTATGCGGCTGTGCAGATCTGACTGAATTCGATCGGATCCCTACTCCTTCTCAGGGCGTAAGTGAGATGTGGATCTGCCGGTCATGCTTGGCTATTGTAAACGGAGCTGCTTATGATGGCTTGGTCAAGCGAGATTTGCGTGCAATCCAGGCCACAGAGTTTTACTCGGTTCCCAGCTCCGAGGGGAGGGAGTTCCATCAAGAACGGCTAAGGGACTATGAAGAGATTCTTTCTTGGCTTTGGGCGCAGTATTCGCACGACCGCAGCAGTGCCACGTTCCTCGATTTTGGTGCTGGTCGGGGGTATGCTGCCTTGGCTGCATCCAGGGTATGCCGCCACGCCATAATTTGCGAATGGGATGTTCGAGCGGCCGGCGCTGTTCTGAAAGATCTTGGCCACACTCCTGAGAATATCGAAATTGTTCAGGAACTCAAAAATGCATCGCGAAAGGCGGATATCCTTTTTATGTGGCACGTGCTTGAGCACCTGCCAGCTCCAACCGAGTGGTGGGTGAAGAATTGCGATGCACTTTCCGAACACTTCACGGCGTTCGTTCAAATTCCATTGTATAGGCCTGCCTACGTTCAAGATGTCCATTATATCTTTTTTGGAAAGCAGAGCCTGACAGCCTGGGCTTCGCAGATCAACGCAGAAGTAAAGGAATTTGGATATGATTTGGAGAACGGTTTTCTGACCATGATAGCACAATGTTAGATCTCTTGTTGCAGCCCGCAGTTTTGCCTCGGCTCAGGGATCAGTCGCTCAATCACGGTAGCTCACGACCTTTAGCCTCTTAAATGCAAACGCAAGATCACGAGAATCCTCGCCTCCCCATAGCTTGCAGGGTGTTGCCGAATCTCGATGTAAAAACCTGAAGTGCAAGTTCGCGGGTCGATTGGTGATCTCGAAATTAATGGGAAACTCAAAAAATCTGAAATTCGGCGTGTTTATTCCCATGCGCCAGCAGAACTCGTTGTTAACGGTCACTTCCATGTCTTGAGATGGATGGTTCTTAAAGCAGATTAAGGGAGCAACTGTCATTTGGCAATGCAGCCGGGGACTTGTTTCCGGAAGATCTTGTAGCGCGCAATCAAGGCTGCTCTCTTGCCCGGTAGTCCATCTAAAAGAAGGCTCCTGGGGTAGCCATCCGCTGCGGATGTATTGATTACTATTTCCTCTCTCCGAGAAATCGATATCAATGTGAGACAGAAACGGCCTATCTATAGCCTCGCGGATCATCTGGAGTTGGGAGGCTCCGTCTAGCTTCAGTGTAGCTGCACCAAACGCACTGACAGCGCGAATGACAAGCCGGTCATTCAATAGATCTTGGCTGGAAATTGAAGCCGGAATCTCCAGACGAAAGCCCCAACCACGCCCCTTAGCGTAAACCGACGTTTCGCCTACCGCGACCAATCTGCCACGTTCTACCGCTTCAATGCGGATTTTACGATCATCGGGGTTCCACTCGTCCGCTACCCATCCGGTTATCTCTCCACTGCGAAACTCATATTCCCCAATTATGCTACTTAGACCATATGTCGGCCTCATTTTGAGGAATAACCGTCGAACGTACGACGCGATCACACTTTTGTCTCACGATCTTTGCTTTGAGATGGGCTGCGAAAACCAAGAATTGCCTGGGTCATTGGACTGTCCGCTGCGGTAAGCTCTCGCGGGTGATGCCCCGTGGCAGCGCTGCGAACGGTTGCGCCATAGCCGGCCGCCGAGCCGGTCAGCGGTCGCCTCTTCGTTGCATGTGCCTCGTGCCCAAAAGGATTCCCAGTAGTCGCGTTACTCTGTTAGAAGGCATGCGATACGAATTATAGTGGGATCGCTTTTATGGCGTCTACGCAAGGCTGTGTCGAGCTGGTCAACAGTCGCGTGATCGAAGGATGGATTGACATTCGCCAAGCCGGCGAAATTGCGCTCTATATTGATGGGATAGAACTTCAACGGCAGGTGCCGCGTATTACCCGGGTTGACGTCACTCGTGCCGGCTATCCTGGGGGAATGGGCTTCCGCTTCTACGTTGCGGCATTGAGACTGGAACCGGGCCCGCACACTGTCGAGATAGCGCCCATAATAGAAGACCGTCCCCAGAGCTTTTTATCTGGTGTCGGTATTGACCACTCCGCTTTCGAACTCACGATTCCTCACCCAACGTTTTCTGAGCCGGGAGTGATCGACATTCTTCGGGACGAATACGCCATAAAACCCGAAATTCGACGTCTTCTAATTGCTGATCCTAAGATAAACTACCGGCCAGATAATTGGCTCGGCGATGTTATCTTCGTTGATGGAGCGCCTAACTCGCCTTCTAGTAGATACCGCATCTTCAATATCCAGAATGAGCTCGTGCGGTTAGGCTATGACTGCTGCGCTCTCCTAGAACATGAGCTATGGCGGGTCGTGGACGGCAGCTATTCAGCCAAGGCAATCCATTTTTTCCGGTGTCCCTTCTCGGGTGTTTTTTCGGATGCCGGAAGAGCTGCGCGGGAGCGAGGAACTCGAATCAGCTATGACATCGATGACCTTGCCTTTGATCCCAACGTTTTGCCCTACGTGGACGGGTTACGGAAACTAACCTATGCTGAGATCGAGCAATATCGATTGGGGATGCTTGAGTATGGTAGTTTTATAAAATTTGCAGATTTCTGTACAACATCAACGGCCTACCTAGCGCGTCGTCTGCAAACCATCAGTCCTAGAGTGTCCGTTGTCGTCAATTCGATCGGCCATTCTTTATTTTCCTACCCTTATAGGCGTTCGCGCGAAGTATCTAGTACCGTTCGCATAGGATACTATCCCGGCACAGGTACACATCAATCGGACTTTGCGGTCGCTGTTGGTGCGCTGCGCCGCGTATTGGAAAGGTTCTCCCATGTTCGATTCCGGCTCGTCGGGCCACTGGATGTCGCGGAGTTTCCGGACCTTATGCGACTCGCGGACTCAATTGAACGCTTCGACCTGATGCCATACTCAGAAATGCTGCTCAATATGGCCGAATGCGACATAACGATCGCCCCACTGGAATGCGCAAATCCTTATTGTGAGGCGAAGAGCGAGCTGAAGTACTTCGAGGGAGCTCTTACGGGGTCGGTGGTAGTCGCATCCCCCACTGAAACGTACTCGCAAGCGATAGAGAATGGCAGAACTGGTTTCCTGGCAAACTCCTCGGCCGAATGGTTCGATTATCTTTGCAGAGTCATTGAAGATCCAGAACTGAGGGCCGATATTCAGCAGGCTGCCAAGATTGATGCTCGGGAGCGCTATCATGCATGCACAGCCACAAAGCAATTTCTTGAGGCCGCTTCGATAGCACATACCGTATCTTGCTCCTCTCCGGCCTTGCATAATGGAGCCACCTGGAGCTCCCAACCGGGTGCGCCACGTTCCTGCGACGCCGGGGAGTCCATGGACATCGGCTTCGTTGTCCCACCACTTTTGATCGGCTCCGGCGGCCACCGCAAGGTTCTGAAGCTGTGCCATGATCTCGATCAGACGGGTCATAAAGTGACCATGTATATCCTCGGAGGCAGATCAACCGCAGAAAACAAGGAACTCATACGACGCCACTATTACCCATTCGCGGGAAGGATTTTTCGATATAACGGTGCAATTCAGAGTCACAGGTTTTTGGTCGCGACGTCATGGGAGACGGCCTATGTTGTTAGGCGACACCTTGATTGTGTGGGGGCACCTGTGTACTTCGTGCAGGACTTTGAGCCGATGTTTATGCCCGTAGGCTCCGATTACCTAAAGGCTTTCGCTACTTACACGTTTGGATACCAGACGATCTGCTTCGGGAGATGGGTTGCAGAACAACTCGGTCGCGAACTGGGCCTATCAGTCGACATAATTCCATTTTCTCTCGATAAGTCAACTTACTACCCAAGGCGTGACGGCGTAGCAAAAGTAAAGAGTGTGCTCTTGTTTGCCCGCCCTTCTCAGAGTCGAAGAGCATTCGAGCTGGCCTGTGAGGCTCTGGAGATCGTGGCGCGAAGGCTGTCTTCGGTGCAGATCGGATTTTACGGCGAAGACACCTACGGAATCCAAAGGTTCAGCTACATTAACTATGGCCTCATTACGTCGGGAAGCGAGCTGGCTGATCTCTACAGGAGCAGCACAGTTGGAGTATGTCTGTCTCCTACCAACCCAAGCATGGTCGGCTACGAGATGATGGCATGCGGGATGGCTCTCGTCGACCTTGACCTGCCGGGATCAGAAGTCAATTTTGGTGGAAAGGATATCGTATATTTTGCCTCGCCGACGGCGGAGGCCATCGCCGACCAAATCTGTCTCGCCCTCGAGGATGACCAACTTCGCGCCTGCCGCGTAGCCGCCGGGATCGCACTGACCTCTCAGATGCAGTTGGATGAAAGTGTTGCTCTTGAGTTTGCCGGGCACTTGCGGGCACGTTTAAACTATCAACAATCGTCGAACCGGCCGAGTGAGGATTGCCAGGGCTCTGTGGTGCCAGTTGCTGCCCAATGTTCCCATCCGCCATCGATGGGGCCGGTCCAGCCAACCACAAATGGCCACACGTTTGAACCGATGCCTGGCCCGGATTCCGTCCAGCATGCGGCGAAGGACATCCGCATCGGCGATCCATGCTCTACCGCCAGTCAGGGCGGACGGGGCGATCACTCTGATGCCCCTCATCCAGCACGAATGGGGCCAAGCTGGGCAGCTCCGGACCGCTTCAAGGGCTCCACGAAACACTCCAATCCGAAGCGTACACTTCGAACCCGCAAAAACCTCGAAGTGACCCCTTCGACTCCCCAAAAATCCCCCAAGTGACCCCTTCGCTCCCCCGAAAATCGCCCAAGTGACCCTTTCGACCCCGCCAAAACCCGCCAAGTGACCCTTTCCAAAACCCACCCTCACCCCTTCTCCCCGCCAACCCGTACCTTATATATAAGGAACGATCCCGACCCGCACCATCCGGCCTACCCAATCCTCCCCAGCGCCGCCTCCAACCGAGCCACCTCCGCCCGCAGTCCCGCCAACCTCTCCCTCGTCTCCTCCACTACCTCCTCCGGAGCCCTGCTCACGAACTCCGCATTCCCCAACTTCCCCTCCAGCCTCGAAACCTCCCCAGCCGCCCGATCCCGCTCCCGCTCCAACCGAGCCCGCTCCGCCGCCAGATCAATCAACCCTGCCAACGGCACCACCACCGTCGCCTCATCCAGCACCACCTGGGCCGAGCCTGCCGGCATCGCCCCCTCCAGCCTCTCCACGCCGGAAGCCCGCGCCAACTGCCGGATCGCCTCGATCCACCGTCCGGCCCTGGCCACACTCTCCGCCGCCGCATCCCGTAACAAAACAGGCGCCAACACCGACGGGGGCACGTTCATCTCGGCCCGCACCGCGCGAACCTCGCCGATCAGCCGCACCACCCAATCAAGCTCCGCCCGAGCCGCCTCCGGCTCCGCCACCGGGGCCGCCTCCGGCCACGAGGCACGAATCAAGCCGAACGGCGCCCCGTAGCCAAACCGGTCCCAAAGCTCCTCGGTCACATAGGGTATCGCGGGGTGCAGCAGCCGCAGCACAACCCCCAGGACATAGGCCGCGGTCCCTCGCACCTCCCGGGCCGCCTCGGTCTCGCCCTCAGCCAGAACCGGCTTGGCAAACTCCAGGAACCAGTCGCAGAACGTGTTCCACACGAACCGGTAGCAGGCCCCCGCATACTCATCCAACCGATACTCCTCCAGCGCCCCCGTCGCCTGCTCGATCGCGCTATTGGCCGCATCCAGCACCCACCGGGTCAGCGGCAACCGCGCCGCCCACGGATCGAACCCCGCATCCGGCCGGATCCCGTTCATCTCGCAGAACCGGGCGGCATTCCACAGCTTGGTGACGAAGCTGCGGTAGCTCTCCACCCGAGCAGGCCCCAGCTTGATGTCCCGCCCCAGCCCTGTCAGCGAGCATATCGTGAACCGCAGAGCATCGGCCCCATACCGGTCGATCAGCTCCAAGGGATCCATAACGTTTCCCTTGGTCTTGGACATCTTCTGCCCGCGCTCGTCGCGCACCAGGCCGTGGATATATACCGTCTCGAACGGCACCTCCCCCATAAAGTGCAGGCCCATCATCATCATCCGGGCCACCCAGAAGAAGATGATGTCGAACCCCGTTACCAGGACGCTGGTCGGGTAATACCGCGCGAGCTCCGGCGTCTGCTCGGGCCACCCCAGCGTCGAGAACGGCCACAGCGCCGAGCTGAACCACGTGTCCAGAACATCCTCGTCCTGCACCAACGGCTCATCCCGCCCATACGCCTCGGCGGCCTGCTCCCAGGCCTCCTCCTCGCTATACGCCACAAAGACCTTCCCATCCGGCCCATACCAGGCCGGTATCCGGTGCCCCCACCAGAGCTGGCGGGAGATGCACCACGGCTGGATGTCCCGCATCCAGGCGAAATAGGTGTTCTCCCACTGCCTCGGCACGAATACCGTCCGCCCCTGTTCCACGGCCTCAATGGCTGGCTTCGCCAAGACATCGGCTCGCGCGTACCACTGCGTCGTCAGCCGAGGCTCAATCGGCACCCCTCCCCGGTCCCCATGCGGCACCTGATGCACATGGGCCTCCGTCTTCTCCAGCAGCCCCAGCCGCTCCACCTCGGCCACGATGGCCTTCCGGGCCACGAATTGGTCCTTGCCCTCCAGCGACCGCAGGAACCCCGGATCGGCCACCCCCTCGACCGGGGCAATCACATCCGCAATTTCCCCCAGCACGACCTGCGCCGCGGGGTCCAGAATGCTCGGCATCGGCAACCCATGCCGCTGCCCCACCACGAAGTCGTTGAAATCATGCGCCGGCGTGATCTTCACCGCCCCGGTGCCCTTCTCCGGGTCGGAATACTGATCGGCGATCACCGGGATGCGCCGGCCCACCAGAGGCAAGATAACCTGCCGGCCCACCAAGCCCCGCCATCGAGGGTCATCCGGATGAACGGCCACGGCCGTATCCCCCAGCATCGTCTCCGGCCGCGTCGTAGCGACGGTGATAAACTGCCCCGCCTCCCCCTCAATCGGGTACCGCACAAACCACAGGTGCCCCCGGACCTCCCGGTTCTCCACCTCCAGGTCGGAAATCGCCGTCAGCAGCGCCGGGTCCCAGTTCACCAGCCGCCGGTCGCGGTAGATCAGCCCCTCCCGGTACAGCGTCACGAACACCCGCAGCACCGCAGCCGACAGCCCCTGATCCATCGTGAACCGCTCGCGCGGCCAATCGAGCGATGCCCCCAGCCGCCGAAGCTGCCGGGTAATCGCCCCGCCCAACTCCGCCTTCCACTGCCAGACCCGCTGGACGAACGCCTCGCGGCCCATGGAGCGGCGGTCCATATTCCCCCCGCCCTGAGCCAGCAGCCGCTCCACCACCATCTGCGTCGCAATCCCCGCGTGGTCCGTCCCGGGCTGCCACAGCACGTCCCGGCCCTGCATGCGCCGGAACCGCACCAGCGCGTCCTGGATGGTGAACGTCAGGGCGTGCCCCATGTGCAGGCTGCCGGTGACGTTCGGCGGCGGGATCATGATGGTAAACGGGCGAGCAGGGCTATCCGGGTCGCAGGCGAACGCGCCGCTCTCTTCCCACCCTTGGTAGATCCGGGGTTCGATATCCGCCGGGTTGTAGGTCTTCTCTAACATAGACCCTTGTTAGCCGGGGGCGTGGCCCTCCTCCAAGCGCTTCGCCACAGCAGGCCCGGCCGGGGCGCCGGAAATCGTTGTAATCCCCTCCAGCCAGGGCGTGACAACCTCCGGATGTGCCTTGAGATGCGCCAAAGCCGCCTGCTGGCCGGTCTGCTTTCCCTTCTCCACCGCGACCATCATCTGGTTCTCCATCGGAACCGAAAACCGAAGTTGCCCGAGCAACCGGCTAAGGTTCGGACAAGCCTGGGGCAGGCCGGGACGGACTAGGGTATAGACCGTCGCGCCACCGTAATTCGGCCCGAAATACTTGTCCCCTCCGGCCAGATACGTGAGGTGGTACAGCACGTTCATCGGATGCGGTTCCCAGGCCAGGAACACGATCCACTTCTTCCGCGCCACATCCCGAGCCACCTCCGCCAGCATCCCCTGCTCCGAGGAAGCGACCAGGCGCCAGCCCTTAAGCCCGAATTCGCCCGCGTTGATCATCCGCTCGATCGACAGATTGCCCGGCGCCCCCGGTTCGATCCCGTAGATCCGCTTATCAAACCGGTCCGCGAAACGCTGCAGGTCCGCCACGCTCTTCACCCCGGCCGCGGCCACGTAGTCCGGCACCGCGAGCGTGTATTTGGCCCCCGTAAGGTTCGCGCCCAGCCGGACGACCTTCTTCTGATCGATAAGCGGCGTGGCGAACTTCGACTGCGCCGGCATCCAATTGCCCTGGAACGCATCGATCTGGCCGTTCGCCAGCGCCTGGAAGATGACGGGCACGGACAGTGTCTCGGCCTGGGGCTGATAGCCGAGGGCGTCCAGGACCGTGACAGCCATTCCGTCGGTCGTGGCGATATCCGTCCATGGCGGCTGACCGAACGTCACCTTCCGGCAGGACGCGGGATCCGCTCTGGCCGGCCCAACCAGCGCAAAAACCATAGCCACAGCAAGCAGCAACAATTTCCCATCCATCGACATCCTCCCCGTCAACGCGTGACCCGTGGAAAACGGGCCCGCGCCTCAAGCTCGTCCAGCTTGAGGTGGTTCCGCATATATTGCTGAGAGGCATCGACAAACGGCTGGAACTCCCAGGATTGGACGCGCCCCTCCCGCAGTGAGGCGGCAATAAAATGCCTCCGCTTCTGGCTTTCACGCACTGCGCGGTCGAGGACAGGTAAATCCCACCGCTCGGCGACTTCCGCGCGAAATGCCGAAACGACCCCTGTTTGGGCAGGCTCCTGAGCGAGGTTGCGCCGCTCGTCCGGATCGGCCGCCAGATCGTAAAGCTGGTCTGGATCGGCCGGACAAAGGATGAATTTCCATCGTTCACGTCGGATCATTACGATAGGGGCGATAGCACCTTCGGCAAGATATTCCCCAAGCGCCAGATCCTGCCCCGCGTGGCCCGAAAGCTCTGGAAGCAGGCTACGTCCATCCGGCTTTATGGCGTAGTCCGGCTCGGCACCGTCGGCAGCGATTGCTGCGAGCGTCGGCAGGATATCCAGCAGCGAGCCGGCACTTTCCGCCACCCGAGCGGGAAAAAGCCGCGGCGCATGCACAATCAGCGGCACGCGGCTCGCTGGCTCGAAGAACGACATCTTGTACCAGAGCCCATGCTCACCCAGCAGCTCCCCGTGGTCGGCAAGGAAAACGGTAATGGTGTCCTCGGAAAGGGCGCAGGCGGTCAGAGCGTCCAGGATCTCGCCGATGCGGTCGTCCACATAAGCGAGGGCGCCGTAGTAGGCATGACGCGCCCGGCGCACTTCCTCTAGCGTAACTGGCCTTTCATCGAGCCCAATTACGTGGCGAAGTCGAAGGCTGTGCGGATCGGCAGCCGGCTGATCGTTCCTCGGCATGTCGATCGCTTCGTGTGCGAAGCGATTCCAGTATTCCGCCGTGATGGCAAAGGGATCGTGCGGGTGGGTAAAGGAGACGACGAGGCAGAAGGGCCGGGGATCGCTGCTGCGGGCAATATCGAAAATCTGCCGCCGGGCCACGAAAGCCACCTCGTCATCGAAGTCGATTTGGTTGCTGCGGATGCAGAGCCCCGCTTCGGTTATCGAATCCATGTTGTGGTACCAGTCGGGCCGGTGTTCCGGTCTGTTCCAGTCCGGCGTCCAGCCGAAATCGGCGGGATAAATGTCAGTGGTCAGCCGCTGCTCGAAGCCATGAAGTTGGTCTGGGCCACAGAAATGCATCTTTCCGGCCAGGATCGTCCGGTATCCGGCGGCGCGCAGGTAATGCGCGAAGGTAGGAATGTCAGCCGCGAAGTGTGCGGCATTGTCGTAAACGCCGGATCGCGAAGGCAGCAGCCCGGACATCAGAACCGCGCGAGCTGGAGCGCAAAGCGGGCTTACGCAGTGGAAATGGCGAAACACGACGCCGCTTTCCGCCAGGCGGTCGATATTCGGTGTCCGGGCCACTTGGTTGCCCCAGGCCGGCAGAGCCGAGGCCGCGAGCTGGTCGGCCATCAGCATGAGTATGTTGGGTCGGCGAGACACGGTCTCCTCCACAATGGCTGATTTACCACCGCTCGGTACGCTGGTGAGCGGGAAGGGGCGCTAACAGGAACCGTAGCTGGAGCAAGGGCGCGCTATTCGGCTTTTGGCGACCCCTCAAGGCGCCCCATTACTTGCCGCTCCTCGATCGCGCCAAGGCGCCCGGACATCTCCATTAGCTCGTGGGTGACCGCAGCCGATGCCGCGGCAGCCGCTGCGCCCTTGGCCTCGGCTGTGACGATTTCCAGCCGGGTTTCGAGCCTCGTTACTGGTCGGCAGGCCGCACTAAGCGCCGACACGTTTTAACGGGAAGCCAACAGCAAATCGGCGCGGGCATGGAGACGATCAAGTTCGCGGGCCATGCGCTCCAAGCCGGCCATGATCTCGCGCTCGAGCTGTGGCTCTCCCTTAGATCTGCGGATCATGAGTTCCCGCGGGGACTCGAGCACCTCCATCTCCTTGGACGGCCGCGACCTTACGCGTCCACGCTTTTGCTGCTGAACCCGCCCCTGACCGCGTGACCCCGCCATATTGGTTATCCCCCCTGTGGTGTCTCCGAGCATAATCCCCCCCCCCTCGTCCCGGTGTCAGCCTCTGCGGCTGGCCGTCGCCGCCGGGCGGCATCTGACGGGCCACTTCGCTGAACATCGCGCCCATAGGGAAAGCAGGCGCTCAGGTATCTTGTATGCTAGATACATACGCGCTAACAAAACTGGGCTCCCTGTTTTCCCACCGAAGCCAGGCAAGATGGACCGCGTTGAGGACTGCATCGCCTTTCTGATCGGTAAAGCCGGCCAACAGATAGCGCGGCGTGCGAGAGAGAAGCTGGCCGCCCACGGCGTGACGCCCGCACAATATGCCGTCCTCAAGGTGCTTTGGGAGCGCGATGGTCAGAGCGGGGCCGAGTTGGGCAGCCGTCTGCTTATCGACAGCGCAACAATCACCGGTCTCGTGGATCGCTTGCAAACTGCCGATCTGATCGAGCGCCGGTCCCACGACGAAGACCGGCGCATCAACAACCTGTTCCTGACCGGGCGTGGCAAGGCGCTGCACGGGCCGCTTGATGCGGCCATGGACCAGCTCAATGACGAGATCGCGCGCGAGATGGGCGACCAGGCGCAGGCGCTGTGGGCAGTGCTGCGCCGTCTCGGTGATCCCCGAAGCTGACTGACGAGAGGCATGCATATTCGACACAAAGATCGCCATCGTTGTGCGCGAGGACCTTGCCACTTGGCAGAAGCTGAACGTTACGGCCTTCCTGACGAGCGGCATCATCGGCGCGAACCAAGGCATTCTTGGCGAGCCGTACGCGGATGCAGCCGGTAACACCTACAATTCGCTCGTGATCCAGCCGGTGATCGTGCTGAGCGCGGACCGCGAGACGATCGCGGCCATCTACCGGCGTGGCCTCGAGGGTGGTGCGCGGCTCTCCCTCTACATCGAGGACATGTTCTCGACCGGCCACGACGCGGCGAACCGCGCGGCGGTGAAGCAATACGATCCTGAGGCCATGAACGTCGTCGGCCTGGCGCTACGGGAGGATAAGAAGCTTGTGGACCGGATCACCAAGGGCGCGCGAATGCATGCCTGATGGGGACCGAGCTTTATGGCACGGCGCGGCCGACCACCCGTTCGATTTCGGCGCGGACGAAGCGTTCCACCAGCGGGGCCAGGTGCTCATCCAGCCAGGTCTTGAGCAGAGGGCGCAACTCGGCGCGGACCAGGTCCTCGATAGTAGGGCCGCCGCCATAGACCTGGGTGTGCCGTTCGGCGGCGAGACGGCGGACTAGTTCGGTCATCGCCCCGGCAGCAGCCTGAGCGGCCGCGGGCGCGACAAGGTCGGGATCCGGCGCTGGTTCGGGGGGCCGGGTTGGCGGAGTCTCAGGCTCGGGTGCTGGCGAAGCGGCCTGCGGAGCCGGCGGGGTAGCGCTCTCTTCTGGCACCATCATGGAGCTATCCAATACCAGGACGTCATCCGAACTCTTGGGCGCCGGCGCCGGCGGCACCGCAGCCTCCTGCTCCTCCTCGCTCAGAATGCGGCGGATCGAGGCGAGGATGTCCTCCATCGAGGGATCCGACTCGGCGCCACTCTGAGGCTGACCGGGAGTGGGTGGTGAACTCATGCGGCACCTCTGATGATCAATGGCCGAAGTAGGCGTCCGGGGCCGGGACGCCGATGCCGACCCACTTGTTCTTGACGCGGTTGTAGTAGCCGGTGTCGTTGTAGAGCGGGACCGGCAGGTTGAGGTCGCGGGCAGTGAGCCGGCCGATTGCCGTGGCGACACCATAGGATGCGGTGACCAGGGAAGCCAGGTTCTGCACCAGTGTTACCTGCGAGTTGAGCAGCGTCTGCTGGGCATTTAACACGTCGAGGGTGGTCCGGGTGCCGACCAGGTGCTCCCGCTCGACGCCGATAAGAGCGATCTGGTTCGCCGTAATGGCGGTGCGGGTGCTGGCAGCAGCGGCGCGCGCGGCAATCAGGGTTTCCCACGCGTTGACGGCATTCTGCACGGCGGTCCGCTGGGCATCCAAAATCAGTTGGTTCTGTTGTTGTTCGGTTTGGCGCGCCTGGCGGACAGCGGAGTATTCCGAGCCGCCCTGATAGAGCGGGACAGAAAGATTAAGCAACGCTTGGTAGCCGTTGCTGTAGGTGCTGCGACCGGCGGAGTTGTTGGACTGGAAGATCTGTCCCTGCAGATTGACCTGCGGAAGCAGAGCGGCAAAAGCGGCCTCGACGGCGTTCTGGGCTGCGGCGTCGTTGAAGCGGGCGGCGACGACGGCCGGATTGTTGGAGGCGGCCAGAATGGCGGCTTGTCGTTCGCCAGAGATCGGCAGCGCGAGCGGCTGGGGTGGGACCAAGTCGTCAGGTGGCAAGTAGCCGATCACTTGAATGAAGGTGCCGGTGGCGGTCGCCACGTTTCCCTGTGCGGTCTGGACTTGCGCGATGGCGAGGGCGAGCGACGCTTCAGCCTGAGCGACGTCGGTGCGGGTGACCTCGCCAACACGGTACTGGTCGTTCGTGGCGCGGAGCTGCTCTCTTAGCACGCGCTCGTTGTTGTTCTGCAGCGCCAGGAGCTGGCGGTTCTCGATCACACCGACATAGGCGTTAACGGCTGAGGCAAAGCTGTTCTCCTCCTGCGCCAGCAGGTTGGCGCGTTGCGCCATAACCTGGTCGGTCGCCCGGTTGACGTTCGCGCGGACCTTGCCGCCGGTATAGAGAGGCTGGGTGACGGTTGCCTGGCCGGTGACGATGTCTCGGTCGGTGAGCACCTTCTCCCATCCGCCGATCTGGGCGAGGTACTGGCGGCTGATGCCGTTGCCGTAGCCGGCGCTGCCGGCGACGATGACGGTCGGTTTCCAGCCCGCTAGGGCCTGCGGAACGCTTTCGTCGGTGGAGCGAAGCTGGGCACGCGCGGCCTGTAGCGCCGGCTGGTTCATGTAAACGGTCGCGAGCGCCTGGGCCAATGTATGAGGAGCGCTGTTCGGGACGATTTTAGGCGCGGGCTTCCGGGTGGGAGGTTGGGCAAAAGCAGGGACGCCGGCGGTCAGGAGTGAGACTCCGGCGAGCAGAAATCGACGAAACCCGACACGATGAGCCATTCCGACGCTCCTGCATTGTGCTGCGCAGGGCGCTGTGTGCCACACGGGAGGGTGTTGCGCCAAGCATCCCCTGAGGCACCATAGTGGGCCGGTTTCAGGGAGAACGCCAATGTTTGAGCAGCAGCTAATCGTCACCACGAACCATGGACGGATGCCGAGCTTCCTGGCGGCTCCCGACGGGCCGGGCCGGTATCCCGCCATCCTGTTTTACATGGATGCGCCAGGGATCAGGGAGGAGCTGCGCAACATGGCGCGGAGGATCGCGAAGCACGGCTATGTCTGCCTGCTGCCCGATATGTACTACCGGCTGGGGACGATCCGCCTGAAAGTGCGCCGGCGGGATGACGCCATGGTGGCCGTGTTCCGGGCGGCCATGAACAGCCTGACCAATGCCATGGTGACGGACGACACGGCGGGGATGATCGCCTTCCTGGATGCCCAGGAGCTCGTGGCGCCTGGGCCGAGGGGTTGCGTGGGGTATTGCATGAGCGGGCGGTATGTGACGACCGCGGCGGCGCGGTTTCCGCAGCGGATCAAGGCGGCCGCATCGCTCTATGTGGTGGGGATTGTCACCGACGCGGAGGACTCGCCGCATAAGCTGCTCGCCCAGGTGCAGGGAGAGTTGTATTATGCGTTCGCGGAACATGATCAGAGCGTTCCGGAGCATGTGATCCCGGCGTTGAAGGAGGCGCTGGCGAAGGCCGGAGTGACACACACGCTGGAGGTATATCCGGGCACTCAGCATGGGTTCGCGTTCCCTGAGCGGGCGGTGTACGACACGATGGCGGCCGAGGCGACGTGGGAAAAGATGTTCGCCATGTGGGATCGGCGGCTGAAGTGACCTGTCCCACTCATCTGCTGCCCACGACCGTGGTGGGCAGCTATCCGCAGCCTGATTGGCTGGTGGACCGGAACGCGCTGCTGAAGCATGGGGTGCCTCGGGCGGGGGCGGCGGACATTTGGCGGGTTGCGCCGGAATGGCTGGAGCAGGCGCAGGATGATGCCTCGGTTGTGGCGATCCGGGAGATGGAGAATGCCGGGATCGATGTCGTCACGGATGGGGAGATACGGCGGGAGAGTTACTCGAACCGGTTTGCCGTGGCGCTGGAGGGGGTGGATGCGAGGCGGCCGGGAGAGCTTCGGCGAGGGGATCGAGTTACGCCGGTGCCCAGGGTGGTTGGACGGATACGGCGGGTAAGACCGGTGGAGACGCGCGATGCCGCGTTCCTGGTGGAGCATGCAGAGCGGGGGACAAAGATCACGCTGCCGGGTCCGTTCACGTTGAGCCAGCAGGTCGTGAACGAGTTCTATCGCGATGAAGAAGAGATGGCGATGGACTATGCGGCGGCGGTGAATGCGGAGCTGCGCGATCTGAAGGCAACCGGCGTGGACGTGGTGCAGTTGGATGAGCCGTGGGTGCGGACAGCGCCGGAGAAAGCGGAGCGTTGGGGAGTGGCTGCGATCAACCGGGCGCTCGAGGGAGTGCCGGGGCCTCGGGTGGTGCACCTGTGCTTCGGATATGCCGCGGTGGTGAGCGAAAAACCGAGCGGTTACAGGTTCTTGCCGCAACTGGCGGAGTGCGTCGCGGAGCAGATCTCGATCGAGGCGGCGCAGCCTCGGTCGGACTTGGGGGTGCTGGCGGAGCTTTCCGGGAAGACGGTGCTGCTGGGGGTGCTGGATCTGGGTGATCTGGCGGTTGAGACCGTGCAGATCGTGGCGGAGCGGATTAGGGCGGGGTTGCGGTGGGTCCCAGCGGGGCGGCTGGTGGCGGCGCCGGATTGCGGGATGAAGTATCTGCCGCGGGACGTGGCATTCGGGAAGCTGCGGGCGTTGGCGGAAGGGGCGGCGATGGTTCGGCGGGAAGTGTCGTGAGGGGATCGGTACCGTTGGAGGTTTTCGGGGGGTTGACAACGGTACCGTTAGGGGATTCGGGAGACTTGACAACGGTACCGTTGAGGGTTTTGGGGGCCTTGACAACGGTACCGATGGCGGTTTTTGAGGGCTTAACAACGGTACCGTTGACGATTTCGTTGCGCTAGCGTGCGCAGCGAGAATGCTGTCAATTGCAATTAGCGCAATGTAGCATTGTTCGCAGGTCTGGGCGGCCAAGGCGAGTGAGGGCGCTACTGGCAGGTAGGTCCGGCGGAAACAGTTCTTCACAGTTTTCCTGGCTCTGATTCGCCAAACCGCAAGCTCCGCCTCTGGCAGAACTGAGGGCCTGAGACCAACTTTGGTCGCAAGCGCTTGTGCAGCGCACAATACGGACATTGCAGGCAGTGGATGGAGACGCGCGATGGCTGGTCGGCACGTGGGGATAGCTGTGACTTCGGCGGCCCTGGCGGTAGTTGCTGGTGCAGGCATTTTTGGATCGCAGGGCTTGTTACATCGTGCCGCGGCGCAGTCGGTTCCAGCGCCAGCGCCAGCGGTGCCGGTGATTGTGGTGAAGGCGACGCGGCAGAATGTGCCGGAATACGCTGACGGGATCGGCACTGTGCAGGCGTTGAACTCGGTCCTGATCCGGTCGCGTGTGGACGGCACTTTAATGCAGGTGCCGGTTAAGGAAGGACAGGAAGTCAAAGCGGGGGATCTGGTTGCGGTGATCGATCCTCGGCCGTTCAAGGCGGCGCTCGATCAGGCGATGGCGAAGAAGGCGCAAGACCAGGCGTCGCTGCAAAATGCAAAGCTGGATCTGGCGCGGTATGCGTCTTTGGCGCGGCAGGATTTCGCGTCACGGCAGCAGTTGGATACCCAGCAGGCGCTGGTGGCGCAGTATACTGCGCAGGTCGAGGCCGATCAGGCGGCGATCGAAACCGCGCAACTGAATTTATCTTTTTGTTACATAACGTCGTCGATACCGGGGCGGGTGGGGCTGCGGCTGCAGGATCCCGGCAACCTGGTGCATGCGACGGATACCACCGGGATTATCAGCATTACGCAGGATCATCCGATCACGGTGGTGTTTACTCTGCCGCAGGAGGATCTACCGGACATAACGCGGGCAATGGCAAACGGGGCAGTGCCGGTTCTGGCGTTTACCGGCGACGGGAAGCAGCAACTGGATTCGGGGACACTGCTGGCGCCCAACAACTCAGTGGATACCTCCACCGGCACGATTCAGTTGAAGGCGGAGTTTGCGAACACGAAGAACGTGCTTTGGCCGGGCGAGTTCGTCCAGGCGCACTTGCAGACTGGGGTTGCCAACGACGCGGTGACCGTGCCCCAGGCGGCGATTCAGCACGGCCCGAACGGCTTGTATGTGTACGTGACCAAGCCAGACCATACAGCGGAACTGCAGCCGGTGACGGTCGGGTATCAGACGCCGCAGATGGCGGTTGTTACCAAGGGTCTGAACGGGGGCGAGCAGGTGGTGGTTGATGGCGTGCTGCGGCTGCAGCCGGGTGTGCGGGTAACAGCCCGGCCAGAGCAGGCTGCGAGCTAACGGCATGAGCATCTCGACTCCGTTCATTAAGAGGCCGATCGGCACCTCGCTGCTGATGGCGGCGATTTTTCTTGTGGGACTGGTGGCGTTTCCGATGCTGCCGGTTGCGCCGCTGCCGCAGGTGGATTTTCCCACGCTGACGGTAACGGCGCAGTATCCAGGGGCCAGTCCGGACGTGATGGCCTCGGCGGTGGCCGAACCGCTGGAGACGCAGTTCAGCCAGATTAACGGGCTGGCGCAGATGACCTCGATCAACGTGCTGGGGACGAGCACGATCACGCTGCAGTTTGATCTGGATCGAAACATCGACGCGGCTCAAGGCGACGTGCTGGCCGCGATCAACGCAGCGCAGGGGCAGTTGCCAAAAAACCTGCCGAGCCAGCCGACGATCCGGAAGATGAACCCGGCTGATGCGCCGATTTTCATAATGGGTGTGGATTCGGACACGCTGCCGCTAACCACGGTGGATGACTACGCGGAGAACATCCTGGCGCAGCACCTGTCGAAGATCAGCGGGGTGTCCCAGGTCCTGGTGGGCGGGCAGCAAAAGCCGGCGATCCGCGTGCAGGTCGATCCGGGGAAACTCGCTTACATGGGCCTGACGCTGGAGGATGTGCGGAACGTACTGACGACTGTGACGGTGAACAGTCCGAAAGGCAGCATCGACGGGCCGGATTCATCTTATACGATTCTGGACAACGATCAGCTTACGGATGCGGCGCCCTACGACAACGTCGTGGTCGCATACCGAAATGGCGCGCCCATTCGCATTAGAGACATCGGACGGGCGGTGCGAGGGCCGCAGAACCGGGAACTGGCAGGCTGGGAGAACGGCAAGCGGGGCGTAATCCTGCTGATTTTCAAGCAGCCGGGCGCCAACGTGATCAATACGGTGGAGCGGGTGAAGCAGGCGTTGCCTGCGTTACAGGCGAGTATTCCGCCGGCGGTGCATGTGAGCACTCTGGTGGACCGGACCCAGGTCATCCGCGCCTCGGTAAACGACGTAGAGTTCACGCTGGCGCTGGCGATTGGCCTAGTGGTGATGGTGATCTTCCTATTCCTCCGGAATTTCTGGGCGACGGTGATTCCCAGCGTCACAGTGCCGATGGCGCTGACGGCAACGTTGGCGGTGATGTATCTGCTGGGGTTCAGCCTGGATAATCTGTCGCTGATGGGGCTGACGATCGCCGTCGGGTTCGTGATCGACGATGCGATCGTCGTGCTGGAGAATATCTACCGGCATGTTGAGGAGGGGATGAAACCGATGGAGGCGGCGCTGAAGGGCGCCGGCGAGATCGGGTTCACCATCGTTTCTATCAGTTTCTCGCTGATCGCGGTGTTTATTCCACTGCTGCTGATGGGCGGGATCGTGGGGCGGCTGTTCCGCGAGTTCGCGATGACGGTGTCCTCGGCGGTGCTGATGTCGGCCTTTGTGTCGCTGACGCTGACGCCGATGATGTGCTCGCGATTCCTGGCGGCGTCGAAGCACGAGCATGGCCGGGCGTACAGGGCGATGGAGGCCGTGTTCGACGGGATGGTCGGGTTCTACCGGCGGACGCTGGATGTGGCGCTGCGCTTCCGGTTCGTGACGTTGATGGTGTTCCTGGGAACCGTGGCGACCACGGTGATGTTGTTCGTGGCCATTCCTAAGGGATTCTTTCCGACCGAGGACATCGGGCTGATCGTAGCGATCACGGAGGGGCCGCAAGACGCGTCTTATCAGCACATGTTCCGGCTGCAGGAGCAACTGAACGGTATTGTGCGGCATGATCCGTCGGTGGCTTCGTTCGTCTCGGTGATTGGCGCGGGGGTTGCCGGGCAGCAGGGCAATGACGGGCGAATGTTCATCAACCTGCAACCGTGGGACAAGCGGCCGAATGACGGGGTGATGAAGGTGATTTCCCGGCTCCGGCGGAAGTTCGCGGCAGTGCCGGGAGTGAACGTGTATATGCAACCGGCACAGGACATCAATGTCGGCGGCCGGCTGTCGCGGACCATGTATCAATACACGCTGCAGGATGCGGATTCGGCGGAGCTGAATGCGTGGGCGCCGAAGATGCTGGCGGCGATGCAGAAGATTCCGATACTGCGGGATGTGGCGACGGACCAGCAGATCGCAGGCACCACCGCAACTCTGACAATCGACCGCCAGGCGGCGCAGCGGTTCAACATCCAGCCCCAGCAGATCGACGATACGCTGTATGACGCGTTCGGGCAGCGAGAGGTGACGCAGTATTTTACCCAGGTGAATTCGTATTACGTGATCCTGGAGGTTCCTCCGAGTGAAGAAGGCACATGGGCGACGTTGCAGAAGCTGTATGTGAAATCGCCGAGCGGGGTGGCCGTGCCGCTATCGGAGCTGGTGAACGTGGATACTGGTCGGGTGGCTCCGCTTGCCGTCAATCACCAGAGCCAGTTCCCGGCGGTGACGATTTCGTTCAACCTGGCACAAGGTGCGGCGCTGGGCGACGCGGTGCAAGCGATCGCGGAGGCGCGGGAGGCTCTGGGAGCGCCGATATCGCTGGAAGGGTCGTTCCAGGGCTCGGCGCAGGCATTTCAGAGTTCGCTGGCGAGCGAGCCTTATCTGATCGCGGCGGCGCTGGTTGCGGTATATATTATCCTGGGGATTTTGTACGAAAGCTACATTCTGCCGCTGACGATCCTTTCCACGCTACCCAGCGCGGGGGTGGGGGCGTTGTTGATGCTGATGCTGGCGCACACCGATCTTTCGGTGATCGCGATGATCGGCATTATTCTGCTGATCGGGATCGTGAAGAAGAACGGCATCATGCTGGTGGACTTCGCGATCCATGCCGAACGGAACGACGGGAAGTCTCCGCTGGAGGCGATCCGGCAGGCGTGCCTGCTGCGGTTCCGGCCGATCCTGATGACCACGATGGCGGCGCTGCTGAGCGGGCTGCCGCTGATGCTGGAAAGCGGCGCGGGGTCAGAGCTGCGCCGGCCGTTGGGCCTGGCGATGGTGGGCGGCCTGCTGGTGAGCCAGGTACTGACGCTTTATACGACGCCGGTTATTTATCTGTATCTGGACAAGCTGCAGCATGCGCTGGTGCCGCGGCGGCGGGTGCGGATGCCGAAGCTGGCGACGGTTATGGCGGAGGATTAGTCTTCAACTGGTTACGGCGAAGCCGTATCGGCGCACTCGGGCTTAGGGAAGCAATGACTTGATTCGTTCGGCGTCCTCTGCTGTCGCCGGATTGTAGATCACCATGGTGAGGTCTGTTCGGCCGTCGACTGAAAAGGCCGAATATTCGAACGCGAGTGGGCCGACGACCGCGTGGCGTATGTGTTTGACGGCCTCGCCATGGGGGCCGCGAACGTCATTGTCGCGCCACATCGTCTTGAACTCGGGACTGAGCCGGCAGAGTTCATCGACGAGGGGCTCCACCTCCGCCGCGGCTCCGGCGCGGGCCGCGTCCATTCTGAACGCGCCCAATGCGAAACGCGCCACGCTTTCCCAGTCGTATTGAGCCGCGCGGGCGCGCGGGTCGAGGAAGATGAAGCGCAGGATGTTGCGCTGCTCCGGTGGCAGCAATCCACAGTCTGTCAGCATCACCGTCGCCGAGCGGTTCCAGGCGACGACGTCCCACGTCGCGGTCCTGATCACGGCGGGGCTAGGGTCCAGTGCATCGAGAACGCGCTGCAGCCGTGGCGTGACGCCTTCGTTCTTCCGGTAGCGCGCTTCGGGCGGGCGGCCGAGACCGAGCAGGAAGAGGTGCTCGCGCTCGACGTCCGTCAGCATCAACGCACGGGCGATCCGATCTAGCACGTCGACCGACGGCGCGCCGCCGCGTCCCTGCTCGAGCCATGTGTACCAGGTCGGGCTGATGTTAGCGCGTTGCGCGACTTCCTCGCGGCGCAGGCCGAGGGTGCGGCGGCGCTCCAGGGGAAAGCCGAGAGCAGCGGGGTCGAGCTTGGTGCGGCAGTCCCGCAGATAGGTCCCGAGCAGGTTCTCGGCAGCGGGACGTTCGCTCATCCTGTTAGCCATCTTACTATGATAATCTCACTACTTTACCAGAATAGGCCCCGCGCCGAGATCTGTCTCCAACGAAACCTGGAGATCTTGCTCATGCGTGTGTTTGTTACCGGCGCCACCGGCTGGGTCGGCTCGGCCATCGTTCAGGACCTCATCGCAGCCGGACACCAAGTGGTCGGCTTGGCCCGTTCGGACAGGGGGGCTGAAGCTCTGGCTGCCGCGGGCGCCGTGGTTCATCGCGGCACGCTCCAGGACCTGGACAGCCTCAAGACCGGTGCTTCGCAGTCGGATGGCGTGATCCACACTGCCTTCAACCACGACTTCTCGAAATTCGCAGAGAACGGCGCGGACGAGCGGCGCGCCATCGAGGCGATCGGCGCCATGCTGGAAGGCTCGGACCGTCCGCTTGTCGTCACCTCCGGTATCGCGCTGCTGGCACCGGACGGTGTCGCAACAGAACAGACCCAGCCACGTCCTGCATCCGACGCCTTTCCGCGCAATCCGGAAGCGGTGGTTGCCGCGCTGACAGCCCGTGGTGTGCGCGCGGCAGCGGTGCGGCTTCCACCGTCGGTTCACGGTCACGGCGACCACGGCTTTGTGCCCCGTGTCATCACCTTCGCCCGCGAGAAGGGTGTCTCCCCCTATGTCGGCGATGGGCTGAACCGATGGCCGGCCGTGCATCGGCTCGATGCGGCTGGCGTCTACCGGCTCGCCCTCGAACGCGGCGCCGAAGGGGGCCCGTTCCACGCGGTCGCTGACCAAGGCGTGCCGTTCAAGGAGATCGCCGAGGTGATTGGCCGGCGACTGAATGTTCCGGTCGTCTCGCAGGCCGCGGAGCAGGCGGAAGGGCATTTCGGCTGGTTCGCCAGGTTCGCAGGTGTCGACTGCCCGGCCTCGAGCGAGAGAACCCGGTCGCTGCTCGGTTGGAAGCCCGAGCAACCCAGCCTCATCGCCGACATCGATCATCCCGCCTATTTCGCTCTGTAAGAAGGACCTCCCACTCATGCGTGTGTTTGTTACTGGTGCCACCGGTTTCATCGGCTCGGCGGTCGTCAAGGAGTTGATCGCGACGGGCCATCAGGTGGTCGGCCTCTGCCGCTCGGATGATAAGGCGGGGGCGCTGGCGACCGCTGGCGCCGAGGTCTACAGCGGGTCGATCGAGGACCTGGACAGCCTCAAAGACGGCGCGGCTAGGTCCGACGGCGTCATCCACTTGGCCTTCAAGCATGACTTCTCGAAGTTCGTGGCGAACTGTGAGGACGATCGCCGTGTGATCAAGGCGCTCGGCTCGGTTCTCGCCGGCTCCGAGCGGCCCTTGATCGTGACCTCCGGGACCGGGTTGGCCAATACCGTGCCCGGTCAGCCGGCCAAGGAAGACAATGCGATCATGGGCTCCGACGTGTTTCCGCGCGCAGCCTCGGAAGAGGCGGCCGCCGCTGTCGCCGGGGAGGGGGTCAATGTGTCGGTGGTGCGGCTCTCGCAGGTTCACGACACGGTCAAGCAGGGTCTCGTCACCCCTGCGATCGAGGTCTATCGCGAAAAGGGCGCGTGCGCGTATGTCGGAGACGGGCTCAATCGCTGGCCAGCGGCGTATGTTCTGGACGTAGCCCGCCTCTACAGGTTGGCGATCGAAAAAGCTGAGCCGAACGCAAAGCATCACGCGGTCGCGGAAGAAGGTGTGCCGATGCGCGATATTGCAGAAGCCATTGGTCGACGCCGGAAACTGCCGGTCAAATCCATTGCCCCGGCGGAAGCTCAAGCCTTTTTCGGCTGGCTCGCAATGTTTGCTGGGCACGACATGCCCGCCTCCAGCGCGCAAACGCGGAGAGAGCTGGGATGGGAACCGACTGGGCCCGGGTCGATCGCCGATCTCGAGATGTTGCACGTTCCTGAAGGCTGAAGTCCGCGAAACCTGCCTCGAGGTTGCCGAGGAAGGGAGGAAAGATTCACCACGGAGGCACGAAGACACGGAGGTATGTTGGGAGGCGATGACCTTGGGGGTAATCTCTGGTGCCCCAAGGCGAGGACGTCGGATAATGATCACCGCAATAGTTCAGTACCGGCTACCGACGAGTATCGATGCAAGAGCATGCGCGGCGCATTTTCGCGCGATCGCGCCAGGGTTTCGGGATGTACCCGGCCTGATCCGCAAACAGTTCATTTATGCCAATGATGGTTGGGCCGGCGGCGTCTATCTGTGGCGTAGCTTGATGACGCACAGGCGTTCTACTCCGGCCCGTGGTTGCAGGGGATTCGCGAGCGCTACGGGATGGATCCGGAGATCCGGTATTTTCATACCGCTGCGGTGACCGATAATGCTGTGGGCGCGGTGCTAGTGCCGTCCGCGGACGGTTGATTGGCCCAGCGACGAAGAAGGGACAACCGAAGTTTTCGTGGGATTACCCGAACGAGACTGCCTCGTTACTTCCCTCTTCACCACAATGATTCAGCCGTAGTTTATTCCTCGGACGGCTTCGCAGACCGCGCGCGTTACCTCGGCTGTCGTTGCCTTCCCGCCCAAATCCGGCGTGAATAGTCCCGCCGCGCACACTTGCTCGATCGCGCGCATCAAGAGGTCAGCCGCCCGTTGCTCGTCCAAGTGCGCGAGCATCATCGACGCGGTCCAGAAGCTGCCAATGGGATTGGCAACTCCCTTTCCGGTGATATCGAAGGCCGAGCCATGGATCGGCTCGAACATCGAGGGCGAGCGCTTCTCGGGATCAATATTTCCGGTCGGCGCGATGCCGAGCGAGCCGGCGAGCGCGGCTGCCAGATCGGAGAGAATGTCTGCATGTAGATTGGTCGCCACGACGGTATCGAGGGTGCGTGGGCGGCGCACCATGCGCATGGTCATCGCGTCCACCAGTTCCTTGTCCCAGGCGACGTCGGGAAAATCGTGCGAGACCAGCGCTGCGATTTCGTCCCAGAATACCATGCCGTGCCGCTGTGCGTTCGATTTCGTAACCACGGTTAGCTGCTTCCGAGATCGAGATTGGGCAATCTCGAATGCGTACCGCATGATCCGTTCGACGCCGCGGCGCGTGAAGATGGCGGTTTCGGTGGCCACTTCCTCGGGCAGGCCACGATGCGCACGTCCGCCATGGCCGGCGTACTCGCCTTCGGAATTTTCGCGAATAATTACCCAATCGAGGTCATCTGGCCCGATGTCCCGCAGTGGTGAAACGATGCCTGGTAAAATGCGCGCTGGCCGCACATTGGCGTACTGATCCAACCCCTGGCAGAGGGAGCCGTAGTCCCCAGAGAGTGATATGGTCCGGAATGTTTGGATCACCGACTGCGCCGAAATAAATGGCATCCGCGGTACGCAGCCAGGCCAGCCCATCGGGCGGCATCATCACTCCGTGCTTGCGATGCCAATCGGAGCCCCAGTCGTAGCGGTCGATCTTGAGCCGAAAGCCGCCATCGCGAGCGGCGACCGCGTCCAGGACCTCAAGGCCGGCGTTGATGACCTCCGGGCCGATCCCATCACCAGGGACGGCAGCAATACGGTGTGTTCGCATGGCACCCTCATCCGGCGCGGCTTGCTCCGCGCCGACCTCTCCCGCGAGCGGGAGAGGTGAATTTAGACCCCTTGGTAGATATCTGCCAACGGCAGTTCGATCGCGATCTCGGGGAGAACGATGGTGCCGGTTGTAACGTGGGTGACTTTCCACCGGCCTTCCTCACGTGCCCATAGCTCTGCGGCGGCCACTTGCTGTTCGAGCAGGACGTATCGCCTCAGGTTTGGTAGTTGGGCATATTCGTCTGGCTTTTCGCGGCGGTCGATTTCCGCCGTATCATTCGAAAGAACCTCAAAGACCACGACCGCATCACGGATGGTCCGGATACTGCGGGGAATACGGCCCTTGCACACGCTTACGTCCGGGTAGCGCACTTTCCCCGCCACTTCGAGCCGCATCTCTTGGACGGCGTCATAGGCACCTGGATCCAGGCGATCCAGGAGCACGCGCATGAGATTGAAAATGATGCGCTGGTGCGCCCGAGTGCCGCCGGTCATCTCAATAATCTGAGTGCCGTCAAATTCGTGCTTCCCCTCCTGCATGTCCTCCCAGGAGAGGAACCGCTCAACCGACCAGGGCTCGCGGAGCACGATGTTCATCGGACGGAAGATAGGGCAGATGGGGCAAGGCAGCAACATCCCGGCAGGAAAAGCATGTCTGTTCAAAGTGTAAGACGCCGAATCGGCGGAACCAGCTTAGGAAGCATCGGCAAACTCTGGTTCAGGTGTGGACTATGGGATTCCACGCGCTCGCAAGCCGCCGCCTCCTGCTTGGGCGCATTGGCGCGTCCATCGGCGTATTCGGCACCTTACTTACCTCGGCCAAGGCGCGACGGCCGCCGCCGCACAGGCCCGAATCCAAGACTGTGCCGCTGGTCATGCTTGATCCTGGGCACGGGGGTAAAGACCCGGGCGCGATCGGGGTGTCCGGCACGTACCAGAAGCATGTCGCGCTGGCAGCCGCGCTGACCCTTAAGCAGATGTTAGAGCATGACCGCCGCTATCGGGTCGCGCTGACGCGCGAATCAGACCGGTTTATCCCGCTAGAGCAACGGGTGGAGATTGCGCAAAAGCACGGCGCCTCGTTGTTTGTTTCGATGCATGCGGATGCGTTGCCGGATCACGAGGTTCGTGGGGCCAGCGTCTATACGCTTGCCAAGAAGGCATCGGACCCTGAGGCCCAAGCATTGGCGATTCGCGAAAACAGTGCCGACCGGTACCTTGGTTACAAGCAATTCTCGCCGGTGGTGGCAGAGATCCTGGTGTCGCTGGTTCAGCGGGAGACCAGGGTTGGCTCGCTCCACATGGCTCACGATGTTGTGCAGGCGCTGCAAGAGCAAGTGCCAATGCTGCCGAATCCGGATCGGCATGCCGGATTCGTGGTGCTGACGGCGGCAGATATTCCGAGCGTTCTGGTCGAAATGGGGTTCATGTCGAACCGGGAGGACGAATCTTTCCTTCGGCAGCCTGCGCATCGCGCACGTGTCGCGCTTGCCATGAAGCAGGCAGTGGACACGTGGTTCGCAGCAATGCACACCAGAGATCTGCAAGGCTAACTGGCATTCTACGCGCTGGTCCTTGCGGCAACCGAGGACCATAAACGCTACCATCATGCCTGGCCCTGATTCTTCGCGCGAGCGTCTCGCGCCCCGAACTCCGCGCCGTGGTCCGCGCCGGCGCGGTATCCTCGCGAGGCTGATGGCGGGTGTGGCTGGACTGGGGGTGGTGATCATTCTCGCCGGCGGCGCGGCGGCCTATATCGCTTGGCACCGGCTTACCGCGGACCTGCCCAGCGTTGATGGGCTGAAATCGTATCAGCCGCCGGTGATGAGCCGGATTTACGCCGGCAACGGGCAGTTGATTGCGGAGCTCGCCTCCGAGCGGCGGATATATGTCCCATACTCTGCCATTCCGGACAGATTGCAGGCGGCGTTCATCGCGGCGGAGGATCAGAACTTCTGGACCAATCCGGGCATTGACCCGCTGGCGATTATCCGCGCGGGCGTGTGGGACCTGATGCATATGGACAGCGGCCGGCGGCCGCTCGGGGCCTCCACGATCACGCAGCAGGTCGCGAAGAACATGCTGCTTGGTTCCAGGATGGACCTGCATCGCAAGATCGAGGAAGCGATCCTGGCGCTGCGTATGCAAAGCGTGCTCAGGAAGCAGAAGATCCTGGAGATCTATCTGAATGAGCTTTATCTCGGTCAGGGCGCATATGGCGTGGCCGCGGCGGCGCAGACGTATTTCAACAAGCCGCTGGATAGGCTGACGCTGGCAGAAGACGCGATGCTGGCGGCGCTGCCGAAGGCGCCCAGCAACTACAATCCGTTCCGGCATCCTGAGTCGGCCAGGGAGCGGCGGGACTGGGTGCTGGACCGCATGGCGGATATCGGCTCGATCCCCCGGGCGCAGGTGGACGCGGCCAAATCGCAGCCGCTGATGGCAGTCGAGTTCCAAAAGCCGGCGGCGATCCCGGGCGCCAACTGGATGGCCGAGGACGTTCGGCAACAGCTTATCGCGCAATTCGGCGAGAACATGGCCAACGAGGGCGGGCTTACGGTGCAGACCAGCCTCGACCCGCGACTGCAGACCTATGCGGATGAGGCGGTCCGTAAGGGGCTGATGGCTTACGATCGCAAGATGGGGGGCTGGCGGGGGCCTGTTACCAATCTGCAGGTGCCGAATCTCGCTCAGGACTGGCCGACGGAACTGGCCAAAGTCGATCGGCCGGCGGGCATGCTTTCCAACTGGCAACTCGGCGTGATCCTGTCCGTATCGACGAACGCAGCGCGGGTGGGTTGGCTGGAGGCAGGTTCGGGCGCGTCGGCTCCGCCGGTGCAGCGGACCGGGGTGATGCGGCTGGGCAGTGACGTGTGGCACCATCCCATGACGCCGGACGGGGACGAAGGCCCAGGCTATCAGAACCTGGCGGAGATGGTACAGCCCGGCGATGTGGTCATGATCGAGCCTGAGGCGCAGCAAATGGCATTGCGGCAAATTCCCAAGGTTCAGGGGGCGCTGGTGTCGCTCGATCCGGCTACCGGGCGGGTGCTCGCGATGGTGGGGGGCTGGAGCTACGACATGAGCCAGTTCAACCGCGCGACCCAGGCGCTGCGTCAGCCGGGGAGCAGCTTCAAGCCTTTCGTGTATCTGACTGCAATGGAGAAGGGGCTGACGCCGAGCGATAAGTTCCTGAACGCGCCGATCGTGGTGGATCTTGGGGCTCAGGGGGTCTGGCGGCCGCATAATTACGAGGAGAATTTCGGCGGTCCCACCACGTTACGGGTGGCGTTGGAGCGGTCGCTCAATCTGGTGACGCTGCGGGTGGCCAGGCGGATTGGGATGAAGCCGATCGTGGCCACTGCCAAGGCATTCGACCTGGTGGACAGTATGCCGGCAGTGCTGCCAGCCGCGCTGGGCGCCGTGGATACAACGGTGCTGAAGGAAGCCGGAGCATATGCCACACTGGACGAGGGCGGGCGGCTCGTCCTTCCGACGCTGATCGAGAGCGTGCAGGACCGGGAAGGGCACGTGGTGTGGCGGCCGCCCGGACTGGACTGCGGCGGGTGCAGTAACCCAGCGGCGCCGCCCGATCTGGCGCTAAGCGGGACGCAGGTGGCCGACCCGCAAAGTGTGTTTCAGATCGTGAACATGATGGAAGGCGTGATCCAGCATGGCACCGGGGTGCCGGCCGGAGCGGGTATCAATCGCCCGCTCGCGGGGAAGACCGGTACGACCCAGGATTGGCAGGATGCGTGGTTCTCCGGGTTCACCCCGGACCTGGTGACGGTGGTATGGGTCGGGTTCGATTCGCCGACGACACTCGGGAATGGTGAGCAAGGGGCGGCGGTAGCAGCGCCGATCTGGCACGATTTTATGGCGAAGGCGCTGCAGGGCCGGCCGGTGCTGAACTTCCCGCAGCCCGATGGCGTGACGATGGCCCAGTGGAATGACGGCGAGCGGACGGTGACCGATGCGTTCAAGCCGGGGCAGACGCCGGGCGCATCCTCGCCGGTCGATGGCGGGATATTGGCTGAAGATGGCGGGACCGGACCCGGCGGGCAGCCGGTGCCTGCCTCCGGCAACACCGGCAGTGTGGATTCCTCTCTCGGCGGACTATATTAGGGTCACGGTTTCTTGAGACGACGAGGATCATGTCTGCCGAATCCGAGGCCCTGACTCACCAGATCAAGCAGTCGGTCGCGCTGCTGAGGAGGCATCTTTGACTGGGATACCGCGATCGGACGGCTCGCGGAGCTGAACGCCCGCGCCGAAGACCCCAGCCTGTGGAACGATGGTGCCGCCGCGCAGAAAATTATGCGCGAGCGTAACCATCTGGCCGCGCGCGTTGAGGGCGTCCAGAAGCTGGAATCCGAGACCGCTGACACGGCCGAGCTGATTGCGCTCGCAGAGGCCGATAGTGACGAGACCATGGCGAGCGAGGGGCTCGCCAGTTTACGTGCGCTGGCGGAGGAGGCCAAGCGGCGGGAGATCGAATCGCTGCTGTCCGGCGAAGCGGATGCGAACGATGCGTACTTGGAGATCAATGCGGGGGCCGGCGGAACCGAGTCGCAGGACTGGGCCGAGATGCTGATGCGGATGTACAGCCGCTGGGCCGAGAAGCGCGGCTACAAGGTGCAGGTGCTGGAAGAGTCCGAGGGCGAGCAGGCCGGGATAAAGTCGGTAACTCTGCAGGTGAGCGGGCCGGATGCTTACGGCTGGCTGAAGACCGAGGCGGGGGTTCACCGGCTGGTGCGCATCAGCCCGTTCGATGCAAATGCACGGCGGCACACCAGCTTCGCAAGCGTGTGGGTCTATCCGGTGGTCGATGATAATATTGATATCGAAATCAACGAAAGCGATCTGAAGGTGGACACGTTCCGGGCGTCAGGTGCGGGCGGCCAGCATGTAAACAAGACCGAAAGCGCGATACGGATTACGCACCTACCCACGGGGATTGTGGTTGCGTGCCAGACCGACCGCAGCCAGCACCGCAACCGCGCGACGGCGATGCAGATGCTGAAGGCTCGGATGTACGAGCAGGAGCTGCAGAGGCGGGAAGCGGCAGCCGCGGCGGAGGAGGAGAAGAAGACCGATATCGGCTGGGGGCATCAGATTCGCAGCTATGTACTGGCACCGTATCAGCTTGTGAAGGATCTTCGGACCGGGGTGGAGACCGGCAATCCATCGTCGGTGCTGGATGGTGGGCTGGATGAGTTTATGGCGGCGGCGCTGGCGGGGCGGGCGGGTAACACGCGGGGCGGCGCGAGCGCGTAGGCGCGGTAATCGAGGGTGTAGTAGTGCGAGGGATGATTGATCATATTGACCATTTCGTCCTGACGGTTCGCTCCGTCGACCAAAGCTGCCGGTTTTACGAGCGCGTTCTTGGTTTTGAACGGGTGGATAGCCCGAGAGGCCCTACGTCAGTCCGTTGTGGGTCGCAGAAGATCAACCTCCACCAAGTAGGGCACACATTCGAGCCAAAGGCTGCGTTGCCTACGGCCGGCGCGGGGGATTTCTGTCTGATTACGCCCTGGCCGATTGAAGACGTAGTGGCTCACCTCGCAGGATGTGGTGTGACGATTGAACTCGGACCCGTAGAACGTACCGGTGCCCAAGGGCCAATGATGTCGGTCTATTTCCGTGATCCCGACCAGAATCTGGTTGAGGTGAGCCGGTATTTGTGAGCTGAGGCAGGCCTGAGGTGACAGGCATTCCACGTTACCGCCGGTGGGGCAGCGCGGTGGTGTTATCGGCTGGGTTCCGGCCATTTTTTCTGGCGGCAGGGCTTTGGGCCGCCATTGCTGTTCCGCTGTGGGTGGTTGTCTATACGGGGACGGCTCGTGTTCCGACGACACTATCGCCAGCTATCTGGCATGCTCATGAGATGGTGTTCGGATTCGCGGCGGCCACGGTCGCTGGTTTTATGTTGACGGCAGTCCCGAACTGGACCGGGCGAATGCCACTGCAGGGGTGGGGCCTTGGTATTCTGGTACTGCTATGGGCTTTCGGGCGATTGGGTGTTTTGTATTCCGGGATCATCGGCGCGAATGCCGGAGCTGCACTGGATCTTGACCTTCCCTGTGGTGTTCCTGAGTGTCGTTGCGTGCGAGATTATCGCTGGACGCAACTGGCGCAACCTGCCGATGGTCGCTGCATTGGCATCTCTGCTGCTTGACAATTTGCTGGTTCACCTTCAGGCTGTCGGAATTACGGAGACCGCGCTGGCCGGTAACCGATTGGGTATCGCGACGCTGCTGATGCTGATCAGCCTGGTTGGCGGGCGGATTATTCCAAGTCTCACTCGAAACTGGCTTGCCAAAAACCGCCCCTCGATTCAATATCCCGCTCCCTTCGGTGGATACGACCGCGCCGTGCTTGCGGCCACGTTGGTTACCCTTCTGTTTTGGACGATAGCACCGGAGAGCAACGCCACACCGTGGTTGTGCCTTGTAACCGGGGTCATGCATGAGTGCGCCTCGCGCGCCGGCAGGGTCTCGCCACGCGGCAGGAGCCGTTGGTTTTGATTCTTCACGTTGGTTATGGTGGCTTGGGCTTGGGTTCTGCCTTCTTGGCCTCAATGCGCTTGTGTCGTGGCTGCCGGAGACCGCGGCGCTGCACACACTCACGGTGGGCACGATCGGCACGATGACGCTGGCGGTGATGACCCGTGCGATGCTGGGGCATAGCGGCAGGACGTTGACGGCCGGTCGAGGAACGACACTCATTTACGCGCTGGTCACAGTGGCGGCGCTGTGCCGGTTGCTCGCCCCCATAGCTGGCGCACATTACATTTCAGTGCTCTGGCTGAGCGCTGTCTGCTGGAGCATGGCCTTCGGGCTGTTTGTGCTGCTTTACCTGGAGCCGCTCGTGCTGAGCCCTCACTCGGCGTTCTCCCGCAAGCAAGGGATATGAAGCATCTGACGGGATCGTTGGTTGCGGGACTGCGGTAGCCAGCGCAGGGTCGCGCGGCAATGGGGGGTGCGCGCGCGCAGGTGCTGGCGCTGGGTGCGATCCTGATGTTGGGCGCGGCGCTGGCGTGGTTCTCGGCCGTTCATCCGGCGGCGGTGCCGGTATGGGGTCCGTGGGATTTCTCCTGGCTTGTATTCGGTGGCGCGTGCCTCGCGGGGTGGTTTTACGCGCTTGGGTTGTGGCGTACGCCGGAACCAGAACGGCCAGCGATGCCGCGGCGGGTCGCCTATTTCGCCGGAGTGGCGCTGATCTACGTCGTGTTGCAGACGCGGTTCGAATATGTCGCGCTGCACATGTTCTTTCTCAATCGCGTGCAGCATCTGGTGATGCACCACCTGGGGCCGTTCCTGATCGCGTGGGCCTGGCCGGGAAACACGCTGGAACGAGCTAGTCCCCGAGCGCTGGTCCGGCTCGGCCGCTCACGGCCAGCGCAACAGATGCTGAACGTGGTGCAACAGCCGGTGATAGCCGCCCTCTTGTTCGCAGGATTGATCCTGCTCTGGCTGACGCCGCCGGTGCACGTGCGGGCGATGCTCGATCCCGTGCTGTACACCGTAATGAACGCAAGCATGGTGATCGATGGGCTGCTGTTCTGGTTCCTGGTGCTGGATCCTCGTGATCGTCCGTTTGCTCGGCTTTCGTATGCCTCGCGACTGATCCTGGTGATGGCGGTGCAGGTGCCGCAGATTCTAGCGGGGGCGGCGGTCGCGATGGCGGCGACTGATCTTTATCCGTCTTATGCGCTGTGTGGACGGATCTATACGGGCGTGAGCGCGGTTTCGGATCAACAGATCGGCGGGTTCGTCGTGTATTTCCCGGGCGCGATGATGAGCGTGGTGGCGGCGCTAATCCTGTTTGGGCGGCTGTGGCGGTCGGAGGCGGAGAATCCGGAGATTCTCGCGAAGAGTCGCGCAGTCTGAGGCGGTTCGGCGGCAACTGGTCACGGCGCGACGAGTTCAAAACCTGATGAGGGCGGCACGCATCATACGTCCGATGGGACGATGTGATTGCGAACGCGTTTAGGGCTTTCGTGCAGACGGAGATGTCGATGATGCCGGATCCGGTTTATAAGCTGATCGAGCTGGTCGGGACCTCGCAGAACAGTATTTCTGACGCGATCGAGAACGCTGTCGCCCGCGCCAACGTGTCACTGCGAAATCTGGGATGGTTCGAGGTTACGCAGATTCGCGGGTCGTTGGAAAACGGCGTGATCAAAGACTACCAAGTGGCGGTAAAGGCCGGCTTCAAGCTGGAGGACACCGAGTAGGTGACTTTGGCGGACGCCTGGGAGCAGGCGATCCGGGCCGGGGATTTTGATGCGGCATGGCGGATTAACGACCGCGTGCTGGCGGAGCAGGGCCGGGTGCCAGATGATCCGCGGCTGCCGTATCACCTGCGGTTCGTGTGGGACGGCCGTCCGTTCGACGGGCGTGACGTGCTGGTGCGCTGTTATCACGGGCTCGGGGACACGCTGCAATTCGCGCGCTATGTCCCGTTACTGCGGAAGCGGGCGGCGCGGGTAACGTTGGAGGCGCAGCCGGAGCTTCTTCCGCTCCTGCGCAGCCTGTCCGGAGTGGATCGGCTGGCGCCGTTCCGTGTCGATCAGCCGCTGCCCCCGGCCGAGTGCGATCTTGAGGTGATGGAACTGTCGCATGCGCTCCGGTTGCCGCCGGAGGCGGCGCCGCCGCCGTATCTGGCGGTGCCAGAGGAGAAGGTGAGGGAAGCGCGGCAGCGGCTGGGTGCGGGTCTGCTGATCGGTTTGTGCGGGCGATGCGGAGGCTGGAACCCAGGGCGGTCACTGCCGCTGGAAGTGCTGGCGCGGGCTGTTCCGGAGGGTGCGCGCCTGGTGAAGCTGGAGCGGGGGGCGTGTCCCGGGATCGGCTGGGTCAATCCGGACGACCCGCTGGACGGGATTATGCACACGGCGGCGCTGGTGTGTGCGGTGGATCTGGTTGTTGCAACGGATACCATGATTGCGCATCTGGCTGGTGCGCTCGCCCGGCCGGTGTTTCTGCTGTTACAGCATCGGGCGGATTGGCGGTGGATGGACGGGCGGGGCGACAGCCCGTGGTATCCAAGCATGCGGCTTTATCGGCAGCGGGAGGCGGGGTCGTGGCTGGAACCGCTGGAGGAGGTAAGGCGGGATCTGGCCAGTCACGGTGATGCGTAAAGTAGCGCTGGCGGCGTTCCCCGCGGGTGATGATGATCGAACACCACCCAGGCGTGGTGATGCTGAGCCGTGTTGGTTTGCTCGCCCATTTCGAACCACTGTATACGCCGAGTCAGGATGATCGTGGCTGCAAATGGGCCGCTGGACAGCAAGTCGGCGGCTCGTTGCCCCGCCATCCATTGCAGACGCACCAGAAGCGCGAGTTGCCCCTGCACCATTGCTGTCAGGGCTAACGCATGCGCGACGAAGGCGAGCATGGCGGCCGACGACTTCGCCTGGCCCTTGTGCGAACCGCTGTCTCCGTACGGGGGATTGGTCACGATGCTGCGGCAGCGCGGCGGCACGCTGCGGCACGCGAGAAAGTCAATTCCCGGTGCGCCAAAGCCGCGGTCGGCGATATCGGTTGATACCACTTCGTAACCGTGTGCCGCGAGCATGGTGGACATCGCGCCATCACCACAGCAGGGTTCCCACACTGGGCCGTCGCGGAAACGGACATGGCGCAACAATGCCTCGGTGACCCAGCCCGGCGTGGCATAGAAATCGCGGCCCTCTCGTTCGTAGCCCGAGATATGGATGGCCCGGTGTTCTGTTGCCTCGGCACGCACCGCTTCGGAGGCGAGATCGTTCTCGCAGTCGGGCAGGAGCAAGCCTTGCTGGTAGGGCTTCAGTTCGGTGGGAGTCACGAATCGACCCATGTCGCGACCAGACAACACACCTACGGAAAAGCCGGCAAGACCTAATCTGCTGGCCTGCTTACGGTCTTCCAGCCGTTTTGCCGCCTGAGCTTACGATCTGCGCCATCTGATCGAGGATCCGGCGGGCCTCCTCCACGGCAAGATCAAAATGAGGGTAGGCTTCAAGACCGGTCAGGGTGCGTTCGAAAATCGTAACCGCATCTTTTTTGGAGATTAATCGTTTCTCAACGAGGCAAAGAATGGTCTGGAATGCGACAAGCTGTCCGGCGATAGCAATTCCGCGTGTCTCATCTTCAGATCCGGGCATTTGTCTGGCCCTGTCCATGTTGCCCCTGGAGGTTAGCGCGACAGAGGGGCGGAGTCATACCGGCCAGCCTTTCGGCTGACCGGTATTGAGTCTTGGTTTCGCGCGCGGCCGCCCCACCAACCTCGCGCGCGATACCGCTCGCATGAGGTCAAGCCTCATGCTGCGCGGTATCAGGCCGCATGCTGCGCGGTGTCAGCCCGCTTGGCGTTTAGCAGAGAATGCTTGCTGCTTTCGGCGTTGCAAGCGATTGGCCGCTTGACTTGGGCCCAATGAGTTGAGATCAACGTATCCTGCAACATCGAGGAACACGGTCCATGACAGGTCCGCGGAAAATCACGCCTCATCTCTGGTTCGATACGCAAGCTAAGGAGGCCGCAACGTTCTATTGTTCGGTGTTCCCCAATTCGAAGGTCACGCATGCCTCGACTATCCACGGAACGCCGACACCCACCGGTGACTGCGACGTTGTCTCCTTTGAGCTAAACGGGCAGCCGTTCATGGCCATCAGCGCCGGGCCAATGTTCAGGTTCAACGAAGCCGTTTCCTTCCTGATCCCCTGCGAGACGCAAGCCGAGGTAGACTACTACTGGGATCGGCTTTCCGCGGATCCCCAGTCGGCGCAGTGCGGCTGGGTAAAGGACAAGTACGGTTTGTCGTGGCAGGTCTGGCCGAGCATCATAGGCGATATGATGGAGAAGGGCACGCCGGAGCAGCTCGCCCGCCTCACCAAAGCAATGCTTACGATGAAGAAGCTCGATATCGCGGCCCTGGAGAAAGCCTACAATGGCGCTGAACCCGATACGAAGATAAACGCTTAATTCGCTCTATCCTGGCCGGCGCGCTGCCAGAGTCGCAGCGGAAGCAGCAGCAACGCGGCACCGAACGCGACCCCACCCGCCAGCAGCAGCACGCCTTCTGCCGGCAATACCCCGATCAGCGGCGCCGCTACCGGCGGCGCCGCTGCTTGCGCCAGCAACACCGGAAGCGCCAGCCACCCGAGCAGCGCGGCATAGCCTTGAGGACCCAGCACCAGCATGGGCAGTGTGCCCCGGTTCACCGTCAGGATGCCGTTGCTCATGCCGTACAACACGGCGAAAATCACCGCGGCTGCCGGCCCACCGAACCCGAGAACGAACGCCCCGGCCGGAAACAGCAGCGCCCCTATCCGAGCCCGCGTCAATACTCCCATCCGCCCGGCCAGAAGCCACTCCAGCAATCGCCCCAGCACCTGGCCCGGTCCGATCAGCATCGCCGCCGCAAGTCCTTCGCGCGCCGTCAGTCCCAGCCCCGCCATCAGGTGCAACACGTGGGTCGCGATCGCCGAGGTCAGGAACCACCGAATTGTGAAAAATCCAGCCAGGCAGGCGATCGCAGCGCCTCGTTCGCGCCCGCTGCGCGACGGTTCAGCGCTCACCCCCGTAGGCGCTTGCAGCACAGGCCCGCGGGGGATCATCACCAGGACCAGCGGCAAATTGACCGCGAGCTGCACGCCAGCGTAGGCCAGGAGCATGCCGCGCCAGCCGAGCGTGCGAAGCAGCTCGGCCCCTGCCGGCCAGCCCACAGTGCTGGCGAATCCCGCAATCAAAGTTACACCTGTAATCACCGGACTCACCGCCGGGCCGAGCAGTGTCCCGGCTGTGGCGAAGGCTGCGTCGGTACAGCCCTAGTGCCATGCCAGCACCCAGGACAGTCCAACCCGCATACCACCCCGCCAGATCCGGCGCAGCAGCCAGCACGGCCAGCCCCGCCGCGAGCACGACGGTGCTGGCGGCAAGCGTCCCGCGCCCGCCGTTCCGCCCGATCCACTTCCCGACCCGGGGCGCGCAAATTCCTGTGACCAGCAGCGACCAGGAAAAGGCCGCCAGGACCGCCGCCTGCGTCGTCCCCAGATCGCGTGCCGCCGTCCCGGTTATGACGGCCGGCAGGTAGAACGTGGTGCCCCAGGATAGGAGCTGAATTCATCCCCAGCGCCACGGTCAGCCTCCGGGTGCCGTTCGTGTCACCGTATCCCGGCTCTGCCGTGCTGAGGCATTGAGAACGCCGCATAACTATTACCTAGTCACCATATCGTTTTCTCCGGAGTTCGTATGGCTGGTCACCACGTTTGCCCTTGGTGGGTCGGGTACTTTCTCGCCAGTCCGCTGCGGCGTCTCAAGCAGGATCCAGCCGCTATCATCGCGCCCTACGTCCACCGCGGCATGATCGTGCTCGAACCCGGCCCGGGAATGGGCTTCTTTACACTGGAATTGGCTCGCCTGGTCGGCCCCTCCGGCCGCGTTATCGTTGTCGATGTTGAGCCGCGAATGATCGGAGGCTTGCGGCGCCGAGCCCGCAAGGCCGGGCTGCTCGATCGTATCGATGCACGTGTGGTTCCGCCAAACTCGATGGAGCTTGATGATCTGAAGGGGATCATCGACTTCCTCTTGGCCTTTGCCGTAGTACACGAAATGCCGGCACCGGGCCCATTCTTCACCGAAGCTGCCGCTGCTCTGAAGCCAGGCGCCACCCTCCTGCTTGCCGAACCTGCCGGGCATATCAAAGACCAGGAGTTTGTTGGGGAGCTCGCTGCGGCTGCCCAGGCTGGCCTTACCGTCGTTGATCATCCCTCGGTACGGGGCAGTCACGCCGCGCTGCTGCGCAAACCTGGCAAGTGAGCCAGCCCCTTGAGCATCCACCTGCAGCACACAACAATCGGGCCGAGCTTCAATCAGGGCGGATCATGACATCATTCGAGGCGAAGCCGCTGCGGCGGCGAGAGGATCGGCGTTTGCTTACCGGGATGGGGCGCTATACCGCCGATCTGGCTCCGCCCAACACGCTTCACCTCGTGCTCGTCCGGTCCCCCCACGCCCATGCCCGGGTCCGCAGCATCGACCCCGCGGGCGCCAGGGACATCCCCGGCGTCGCAGCAGTGCTCACTGCGGCCGACTTGGCCGGGGTGCCCCCGATCCCCGGCGGCATCGGGTTCCCTCGCCCGGACGGATCGCCGGCCCCGAAAACCGATCGCCCAATCCTGGCCCCCGACTGCGTCCGCTTCGTCGGCGAACCGGTCGCCGCCGTGCTCGCAGACACCAAAGCCGCAGCCCAGGACGCCGCTGAAGCCGTGCTGGTGGATTACGATCCGCTGCCGGCCGTCGTCAGCGCGCACGATGCGATGCAATCCGACGCGCCCCCGCTCTGGGACATCGCCCCCGGCAACATTGCCTTCCTCTGGAAGGGCGGAAAGCGGGACGAAACCGAGGCTGCCCTCGCCCGCGCCGCCCATGTCACCCGCCTGCAATTCGGCGTCTCCCGCGTGACCGCCAACGCCATGGAGCCGCGCAACGCGCTGGCGCGCATCGCTCCGGACGGCCGCCTGGAGGTTACCGCCAGCCACCAGAACCCCCATGCCCTGCGCGGCGGCATCGCCAACACCGTTGGCCAACCACCGGACCGCGTGCACGTCACCATCGGCGACGTGGGCGGGTCTTTCGGCATGAAATCGGGCCTGCACCAGGAGGTGGCGCTGGTTGCCTGGGCCGCGCGCAGGTTCAACCGCCCGGTGCTGTGGAACTCCGACCGCACCGAAGGTCTTCTGACGGATGAGCAGGCGCGACAGATCGACATGGATGTCGAGCTTGGGTTCGACGAGCGGCACCGGATCGTAGCGCTGAAGCTGCACTGGGACGTAAACCTGGGCGCCTACGTCTCCGGCCGTTCTGGATGGTCGGTAGGCAACATCGGAGGCACCGCGGGAGTTTACGACATTCCCGCGATCTACGCCGAAGTACAGGGAGTGCTCACCAACACGGTCCCCACCGCGGCCTATCGCGGCGCCGGCCGCCCGGAAGCGACCTTCACCATCGAGCGCGTGCTGGACGTCGCCGCCCGCGAGCTCGAGATGGATCCGTTCGAGCTACGGCGCATTAACCTGATCCCCCCGGACCAGATGCCCTACAAAACGGCACTCGTTTTCAACTACGACTGCGGCGAGTTCGAGGCCGGCATGGAGAAAGCGGCCGAGCTTGCCGATCTCGCGGGTTTCCCTGCCCGCAGGGAGGAGTCGCGCCGCAACGGCAAGCTGCGGGGTCTTGGGGTGTGCAACTGCATTGAGGTCGCCGGTGGTCCGTTCCTGCGGCCCAGCAAGGACCACGCCAAAATCGAGGTGAAGGCGAACGGGCAGGTGGTCGTCCGCACCGGCACCATGTCGGTCGGGCAGGGGCTGGAGACGGCGTATCCTCAGCTCGTCGCCGAACGCCTCGGCATTCCGGTGGAGAACGTCGCCTATCAGCAGGGCGATACCGACCTGGTGGCGATCGGCCGCGGCAGCGGCGGATCAGGCGCCATGCCCATAGGCGCCTCGGCCATCTGGGTGGCCGCCGACAAGGTGATCGAAAAGGCCAAGCGCATCGCCGCCGAACTGCTGGAAGCTGCCGTTGCTGACGTGGAGTTCGACCGGGGGCGGTTCCGGATTGCTGGTACGGATCGGGAGGTGGCGCTGGCCGAGGTTGCTCAGGCCGCGCACGACCCAAACCGGCTACCCGCCGGCGAGACCCCGGGGCTGGAAGAGCTGGGTGAGTTCCAACCCACCGCCGTCACTTACCCGAACGGTACCCACATCTGCGAAGTGGAGATTGACCGCGATACCGGCGTGACGGAGGTGGTGCGCTACGCGGCCGTCGAGGACCTGGGGCGTATCCTTAATCCGCTGCTGGTCGCCGGTCAGATCCACGGTGGGGTCGTGCAGGGGCTTGGGCAGGTGCTAGGCGAGCAGATCATGCACGATGAAAGCGGCCAGATGCTGACCGCGTCTTTCATGGACTACCAGATGCCGCGAACCTGGGACGTACCAGACTTTCGCATCGCCACGCGCGAGGTGCCGACCAAGGTCAACCCGGTCGGAGCGAAAGGTGTGGGTGAAGCCGGAACTGTGGGCGCCCTGGCAGCGGTCGCGAACGCGGTCAACGACGCTTTGGCGGAACTTGGCATCCGTCACTTCGACATGCCCGCCACCCCGGCGCGGGTGTGGGCAGCGATGCAGGCGGCATCCCGGCTTAGTCGGCCCTGAGCGACTTGACCCGCCGTCTCGGCAACCACCGCGGAGCGGCTATGGCACGGACTGTTTATCTGCGTCATTGGAGAGCCCCCGCGAACCTGGGCTGGCGATCCAGGTCTGCCGCAAGGGGCTGCAGAAATCTCATGGCAGGCGCACTTCACGTGCGCGCGAGCGGGGCACTCTGATTGATACAAAACAGGGGCAAGAGCTTTCTCTTGTACCAACTGCAAACATCCGCAGCTCTGCCAGAAGCAAGCCGATCTATAAACCGGTCGCAGTTGCTATAACATACGAAGATTTTCTTGTAACTTTCGCGCGGCGCCTGTAAGAGCAACCTTTCGATCCAATGACCGCCCCCAACCCGCAGCGGCCGCTGATTGCCTTTGCTGAAGTATGCTGCGACGCGGTACCAAGGTCCGGAAGACGGAGCAGACCCAAACTAGAAATGTGGAATAGGCAGCGCTCACCGTAGGGTGTGCTGAGCCAGGAGGAAGCATCCAATGACAGTCCAGGCACTCGGCTACGTCGGCATTGGCACGGACAGGTTCGATGACTGGACGAACTTCGCTACCAACTGGCTCGGCATGCAGGCGGTGGACACCAGCGCCAGCGTGCGCGCATTCCGCATGGATGATCGCAAACAACGGCTGGCGCTCGACCGCTCGTTGCCGGAGGGGCAGCGCTATTTCGGCTGGGAAGTCGCGGACGCCGAGGCTCTCGACGCACTCGCGGCGCGGTTGGAAGGGGCCAGCGTCGCGGTGAAGTGGGGACCGGCCGCGTTGGCCGACCAGCGCTTCGTCCGCGGCCTGATCTCGTTCGCCGACCCGTCCGACAACCGGTTGGAAGCGTTTCATGGTGCGCAAATCGCCGACGAGCCGTTCCGCCCCGGCCGTTCGATGTCCGGCTTCCGCACCGGCCCACTCGGCATGGGCCACGCGGTGCTGATGGTGACCAGCATCGACGCCGTTCTGCCATTCTATCGGGACCTGTTGGGCTTCCGCATCAGTGACTACATCAAGCAGCCAATCACCGCGTATTTTCTGCACGTCAATCCGCGGCACCATAGCCTGGCGCTATTCCAGGCGCCGCACGCCGGCATGCATCACCTGATGGTGGAGCTCTATTCTTTCGACGACGTTGGACAGGGCTACGACATCGCACTCGGCGAGAAGGACCACATCGTCGCGACGCTGGGGCGGCATCCCAACGATCTGGTCACTTCGTTTTACGTGCGCACACCCTCCGAGATCCTGGTGGAATACGGCTGGGGCGGCCGTGAGGTGGACGACGCCACGTGGCAGCCGGAGGAGATGAGTACAGTCTCCAGCCTCTGGGGCCATCGTGGATTGTTTGACGCGTTGGGACTCCCGCCTATGCCGCCGGCAAAGGAGACACGCGCGCCGCTCCAAGTGATGGAGGGTAACTACCAGCGGATGCGCGGCGTGTGCCCCTGGTGGGATTCGGTTAGCGCTCTGCGCCGGGTTTGACGGCAACCGCGATTTCAACCAAGGCTGACTTAACAGCTTTGGTACACTGAAGCCGAATCAGGCTTGCGGCAGCGCGCAGCTCAAACAATTGCGTGAATTGAGCAAGCGCTGTTGCAAACGAGCCACGTGGGGCTGGTGTCGCGGGTGCTCGTCAGCCTGCATCAGGGTAGTTGCTGACTTTGGTAGCTCTTGCCATCCTGGGAGGCCCATACATCAATTTTCCCCTGATCGTTCCGTACGTGCAGGCGGATCTGGCCTCCGCTGCTGATGGCAGAGAGCAGGTTGCCGCCAAAGGTGTTACCGTCTGTCCAGCCCTGGCCGTCCTGCCTTTTCTCCCAAGTAGTTCTTCCGTCGCTGGCGTAGAGGCGGATCTGATTTTCCCCCCACCAGACCGCCCCAATCGAAGTTGGTGGGGACCCAGACCACGGCCAATTGTATAAAACTTCCCACTTGCTTGCATTCCAATTCCAAGAGTATTCCCGGATTGCCTGGCCGCCGCCTTCCATCTGCTGCACTACATAAATACGGATAGGTGGATTTACTGGATCTCTGTTCCCTGGCCAGGTGATCGCCGCGACCAAGTTTCCGGGCCCGATCACTTGCCACGCGCCGACGTTTCCGTTGTCACAGCGTTTCTCGTAGAGGCTGCTTGGGTATTTGTTGTCGCATCCGTAGGCACGCCACCAAAGTCCCATTCGCCACGAGATCGCGCCGTACTGTTGAGTGGTCTGTCCAGTATCATATTGGTAACCGAGCGCGCGGTGGTTGAGCACGCAATGCGGTGTGGGTGAAAATGTCCCGCCGGCCAAGGGCGACATCATTGGGTCGTCGAGGCCATGTCCGGGCCAAACGTCAGGAGTCCCAGTTGGCGGGAGATACGGCCACCCGGGGTCCAAACTTTGCCATTGTGCCCAAAGCCGGTCGATGTTGCAGTGATGCAGCCAGAAAATCGGATCATTGGGCGAGCAGCTGCTGTCCATCGACCCACCGACCCATGCGTGCGCTTCGGCATGGACCGAGAATTCCATGTTTTTTCGGAAGCCCCATGTGTCGCGAGGCGGATTTGGGATATCGTTCCACGGGTCTCCATCATAGGGCACGAACTGCAATACTTTATTTACCTCAGTTTGGCTCGGCAACTGACCAGCGCGCTCGAACGCGCGCTTCAGGAAGTTATCACTCTGCCCCGAAGGAAGAATCGTGAGATGCCAACCATTATCGTAGGCGAATGGTCCTTTCATGACGCGATTGTTTGGGCCGGAACCGTCACCACCCATAAAGGTGTCCGCCCAAAGCGAAGACCCTGCACCGCCGAGGACAGTTGCCGTGCCAGGATTGGTGTCCAGCGCATAAACAAGCGTATTGCCGGTCGTGCCAGTAAGCGCTGTGAATGTGCCGTTGTAGCCTGATGGTGTGACACCAGAGATCTGGAATGACTGCCCGACCTGGACCCCATGCGCGGTCGTCGTCGTGGCAGTTACAGAGCCGCTCGTCCAGTAGATCGCCGTCAGCCGGTTGTAGGTCTTCGAGTTGTCGACGGTCCAATCCCAATACGGTAGGGACACCGCGGGGTTGATCTTCTGCAAGGCAATCTCGAACCGGAGAAGAAACTCGCGATGCCAGGGCAGGAACCCGGGGCCGTTATGGGCGGGAGTTTCTGAGTTTTCGAAAGCGCTTTTGTGTTGTTGGACAAAGTCGTCGTAGTTCTGAGGGGGCTGGCCAGGAGGGGCAGGGGCGTTGGCCTTGAGAGCCTTTACAGCGTTAACGAACGCTGCTCGTTCAGTGTCAGAGAGCTTAGCCTGATTCTTGCGGACCCCCATGGCGTCACCTCTTGAACGCAGGCTATGGAACCGACGTCCCCTTTGCTACCGGAAACACGCTCTGGCAATCAATTGCGCAAATTGGCTACCACGAAAGTTGCACATAACCACTCGGAGGACCGACAGGCAGCGGCTCCGCCGTGCCCCGCCGTTTCACGAGTTGAAAGGAACTAAGAAGGGCAGGCGGGACGATCTAGGACGCTGATCTCACAGATAGCACAGCCTCCACAATGGACGGGTCCGCGGATTCTCTTGAACGGTGTAATTGCCGTGATCCCGATAGACACGATGCGTCAGTTGACATTGAAGCAGGACTGTAGCCTGCTTCGCCTGCAACATAGCTCGGCGGCAGAATCGACTTCAAGCTAGATGCATCGACCTATTCAGAAAACGGGACCGTCCTGCGAGTGTGTCAGTGGGTTGACGCTCAATAGCTCAGGACGGTTACCCCTATCGCTCCTCACCTCTCCCGCTGACGGAGACTACCGCCGGACGAAGCAACCGCTGGTGCAGCCGATAGCCGGGCTGCAGAACCTCCACCACGGTCCCCGGCGGATAGGCAGGGCTTTTGATAACCGAAATAGCTTCCTGCCAGTGGGGATCGAACGGCTCACCGGGCGAGGGATCGATACGAGTGATACCATGCTTGCTGAGTGCGCCAAGCAGAGCGCGCTCGGTCGCAGCCACACCGGTAAGCAGGTTTCGGGTCAACGGATCAGCAGCCTGTTCGGGTACGCTCTCGATCGCACGGCGCAGATTGTCGAGCGCGGGAAGCACATCCCTGGCCAAATCAGCGGTGGCGAAACCGGCCGCGTCTTCGCGATCGCGAGCAGCGCGCCGGCGGATGTTCTCCTGCTCCGCCATTGCGCGCAACAACTCCTCTTTGAGCGCAGCGATTTCGTCGCCTTGCCGGCTAACCTCGGATGGGGCGGCCCTCTCGCCGCTGACCGGCGTCCAAGATGGCGGATCGCTTGCGGGGAAGGACTCCATCGAGCTTTCGTCGATGCGATCGCTGTGCATAAGGCGGCTCCGTTCGCGGTGCTTGTGCACCACACAACGCTAATGGCCGGGGTGTGTCAAATCGCCCGACCGTTACGCCTTGCAGTTAGCATTATCGCCACCGGTACCCCATTGGAGCGAGGCCGCCAGTGGCCCGATTTGCGTCAGCCCACGGCGTGACAAGCGCGAGGGGATCGCGCAAAAAGGGTCCGCGGCCAGACAGGACGGACACAAAGGGGAGCCGGAGGGACGAACCTGCGCGAATGACAGACACATTGCCTGATCTCCTGCGCGAAGGCCTCGACGTCATCTTCGTCGGCATCAATCCGTCATTGTTTTCGGTTGCTCAGGGCCACTATTTTGCTCGCAGGACCAACCGCTTCTGGCCGAGTTTGTCACGCTCTCTTTTCAGCCTGCGGGTGCGGCAGGCGCTTGGTGTCGAGCGACTGGAACCGATCCACGATCATCTGCTGCTGGAGTTTGGTATCGGCTTCACCGATTTGATCAAACGCCCGACTGCGAATGCTGCTGATCTTGGCCGCGCCGAGATGGCGGAGGGCGCGGATTTGCTGGTAAGAAAACTGCAACACTATCAGCCGCGCATCGTCTGCTTCCACGGCGTGACTGCCTACAGGCCAGTCGCTGCGCTGCTCGGCAGCGGGATACAATCCTTTGCGCTGGGCGAGCAATTAGCGCGCATAGGCAAGAGCAGGTTGTTCGTGGTTCCCAACCCCAGCCCGGCGAACGCTCACGCTACGCCGGGCGAGCAGACGGCGTGGTACGACCGTCTTGCGGCAGCACTGGTTGAGAAAACGGGATAGAACTGGCTGGCGGGTCAGGGCTTCGAACACAAACGGTGAACGGCAACCAATCCTCTGCGATTCTCCGCGGCCCTCCGCGTTAAATTCTTGCAGCCAGAGCCAACCACCAAGGCCGATCCGCCGCTTGCGAAATATTGCCGATCAACGATCTGCAGCTAGTGCTTGCCAATTGCAATTATTAACGCAGAGGGCCGCAGAGAACCGCGGAGAGAATTCGCTATCCGAAAGGCCGCCGACAATGTCAATGCGCAGGAGTCCGCGAAAGCACGGTTGGAAAATATCCTCGCAGCTCGCGGCTCAGTTGGGGATATTCAGTCCTGCTGGGTAGAAGTCAGTACCCAACCGCGATGATGCCCATCGAGGCCACTGGCTGGGACTCCGGGGTGTTTACGGCTGCACATCCGTGCTTAGTGTTAGTGTGGCCCTAGGTCCAGTCACAGGAGAACCGCCATCGCCGGTCCACCCACCTTCGCTACACCACCGGGATTTCTCGGCTTCTCGCGCGCGGACCGTGGCGCCGCATTCATGATCGCCGGTATTCCGCTTGATGTCGGGACCACGAACCGTCCCGGAGCCCGCTTCGGGCCGCAGGCGATCCGTCATGCAAGCCGGATGCTGGTGGATGGCGCCCATCCGCGCTTCTGGGTCGATCCGGCCACGCTTTCCATCGCGGATGTCGGGGACTTCCGCATCGCCCTTGGCGACATTCCGTCCAGCCTGGCGCTCATCCAAGAGCAGGCGGCGGGGCTTTCTCACTTGGTGGCGCTGGGAGGCGAGCATGGCATCACGCTGCCGCTGCTGCGTGCCCAGGCGGAGCGGCAGGGGGGACCGGTCGGCGTGGTTCACTTCGACGCACACGTGGACACCTGGCCGGACAATTTCGGCCAAGCCAACGCGCATGGGTCCGTGTTCTACCACGCAATCAACGAGGGCCTGATCGATCCGGCCCGCACGATCCAGATCGGCATCCGCTCGCCGGTGCAGCGCGAGGTGTGGGATTGGACGATAGGACGCGGCGTGACAATCCTGCCCGCCGAGGAGGTTCACGAGATTGGTCCTGCCGCCGTTGCGGATCGCATCCGCGCCGTGGCGAAACACGGCGCCACTTATCTTAGCTTCGATATCGATGTCCTCGACCCTGCGTTCGCCCCGGGAACAGGGACTCCGGAAATCGGAGGCCTGGCGAGCTGGCAGGCACAGGCCATTCTCCGCCGTCTCCAGGGGTTGAACTTCGTCGGCATGGACGTGGTGGAAGTCGCTCCGGCCTACGATGTTGCCGAGATAACTGCGCTGGCGGCGGCAACCATGGCCTGGGAGTATCTGGCGCTGGTGGCGCCTTGATCGTCGCCATGCAGTGAGACCGGACCTGGGGTGCCTTCAGCGCGGGCCTCCGCCGCAAAAAATTCGTGCATTGCGCGGCGCCTCTCTTATATGCGCGGCCTGCGACGTAATTCGCACGTGCCGCGAGCCCCGAAGGGCACAGCAACGACGTAACGCGTCCTTTTTGGTCGAGCCGGTCAACCGTGGGCCGGTGTCCTTGAGGGAACGAGATATGTCCGCTGCACGCACTGCGCTGCGTCGAAGTCCTTGCGCACGCGCCTGAGACCCCGACCGGAGCATCACGCCTGGCCCTGGTCTCTTTTGTCTGCGCCTCTGGCGAATTGCCACGCGCGTTCCCGCACGCCTCCTGCCTGCGAGGTTCGCCCGATGTCCCACTTCCGTTTTCGTTCCGCCGTATCACCCCTCCGCCGCAGCTTCGAAGCCGCGCCCGCCATCCCCAGCGTCGATCAGGTCGTCGCCGCGGAGCGTCCGGCCGAGCCGATCCACTGCCTGCGCCCGCATGTCATTGCGGGGAATGCGCGCGCCTTCTGCGCCGCCTTTCCGGGCCAAGTGCTGTATGCGGTGAAGTGCAACCCCGATCCGGCGGTGCTGCGCGCCGTCTGGGCCAGCGGAGTGCGCCATTTCGATTGCGCCTCCGCTGCCGAGGTCGCGCTGGTGCGTACGATGTTCCCCGGCGCCGCGATCCATTTCATGCACCCGGTGAAGGCGCGTCCGGCAATCCGCGAAGCATGGCAGCGGCACGGGGTGCGCGACTTCGTGCTGGATAGCGCGGATGAGCTGGCGAAGGTCCTGCGGGAAACCGGCGGAGGCCCGGAACTCGGGCTGTTCGTGCGGCTGGCGCTGCCTAAGGGCAACGCGCTTTACGACCTGTCGGGAAAGTTCGGTGCGCCGGTCGAGGAAGCGGTGCGGCTGTTGCAGGCCGCGCGGCCACATGCCAGCCGCCTGGGCGTGCATTTCCACGTCGGCTCGCAGTGCATGGAGCCGGCTGCCTATGCGCGCGCACTGGCTCTCGCCGGCGAGGCCATCCGCCAGGCCGGCGTGCCCGTTGAGGTCATCGATATCGGTGGCGGGTTTCCGGTCAGCTATCCGGGTGTGACTCCGCCGCCGCTCGAGGCCTTCATGGCTGAGATCGGGGCGGCATTCCGGAGCCTGGAGCTGCCGGAGGGGACGGAGCTGTGGGCCGAGCCGGGCCGTGCTCTGGTGGCCGGTGGCGCCTCAGTCGTCCTGCAAGTGCAGCTTCGCCCCGACGAAGCGCTGTATGTGAACGACGGGGTCTATGGCAGTCTGTCCGATGCGGGCGGCCCGGGGTTTCGCTTTCCGGTCCGGCTGGTCGGGCGCAGCTCGGCTGCGGTCGATCAGGGGTTCACGTTCTTCGGCCCTACCTGCGACAGCGCTGACTCCATGCGCGGCCCGTTCCTGCTCCCCGCGGATGTGAACGAGGGGGATTGGATCGAGGTGGGCCAGCTTGGCGCTTACGGCGCGGCGCTGCGGACCGCGTTCAACGGCTTCGACCGGGCGCGGATGGTCGAGGTGCGTGATCCGCCGCTGCTGCATACCCCCGGCTATCCCGCGGATAACGCACTGCGGTTAGCTGCGTAGCTAACAGACAGGAGACCACGAGATGAAACACGCCGCGTTCGCCGGGCGTCTGGTAATGGTTGGCTTCGGCAGCATCGGCCAGGGCGTTCTGCCGCTGATTCTTCGGCACATCGATATGCCGCGGGAAAGCATCACCATCGTCACCGCAGAGGAGCGGGGGGCGGATGTCGCTGCCGAATATGGGATCCGCTTCGTCCAGCAGCCGGTCACGCGCGAAAACTATCACTCCCTGCTGGGTCCGTTGCTTGGGAAGGGTGATTTCCTGCTCAACCTGTCGGTTGATGTGTCCTCGGTCGCGCTGATCATGTTCGCGCGGGCGCAAGGAGCTCTTTACCTCGATACTTGCATCGAGCCGTGGGCCGGCGGCTACACCGATCCGTCGCTTACGCCTTCCCAGCGCTCCAACTATGCGCTGCGGGAAAGCGCGCTCGCCTTGCGCACTGACGCGGCTGCGCCGACGGCGGTGCTGACCCATGGTGCGAACCCTGGCCTGGTGTCGCACTTCGTAAAAGAGGCGCTGTTGCATGTCGCGCGCGATACGGGCGTGGCTGCAGGCGTTCCCACAGGCCGCGAGGGCTGGGCAACACTGGCCGAGCGCCTGGGCATTAAGGCCATCCACATTGCGGAGCGTGATACCCAAACCGCTGACCTTGCCAAGCGGCGTGGTGAGTTCGTGAATACCTGGTCGATTGATGGTTTCGTAGGTGAGGGCTGCCAGCCTGCGGAACTCGGCTGGGGCACGCATGAAAAGGAACTGCCGGGTGACGGAAGATGGCACGAATTTGGCTGCGGCGCAGCGATTTATCTGATGCGGCCGGGTGCTTCCACACGCGTCCGAAGCTGGACCCCGCTGGAGGGACCGTTCCTCGGGTTTCTGATCACGCACAACGAGTCAATTTCGATCGCTCGACTATTTCACAGTGCGGGATGACGGCAGCGTGCGTTACCGGCCGACGGTGCATTACGCTTATCACCCGTGCGACGATGCAGTGCTCTCTTTGCATGAGCTGGTGGGGAAGAACTGGGAGCTGCAAGCCGAAAAGCGGCTGATGATGGACGAGATCGGGCGCGGCATGGATGAGCTTGGGGTGCTGCTGCTGGGTCATGCCAAGGGGGCTTACTGGTACGGCTCGCGCCTGACGATCGAAGAGGCGCGCCGGGTTGCACCGCATAACAACGCGACCAGCCTGCAAGTGACCGCGGCGGTCCTGGGCGGCATGGTTTGGGCTCTGGAGAACCCGCAGGCAGGGATTGTCGAAGCCGACGATATCGACCATGCGCGGGTGATGGAGATCGCGCTGCCGTATCTTGGTGAGATGGGGGGGGCGTATGCCGACTGGACGCCGCTCAAAGATCGCGGCCGGTTGTTCCCGGAGGATGTGGATGCGGCTGACCCCTGGCAGTTCCGGAACGTGCGGGTGGTTTGATCCAACACGGAGAAGGCGGAGGGCCACAGGAGGATCACGGAGATAAATCGGGGACTGCTGGCGCGGACCGCAATAATCCGCTATGGTTGCGAGCCCAAAAGCTGCCGCACCTGGAGGACATCTCAGATGCTAACCCTGTTCTCCTACCCGGAACTGTTTGGCCTCGCTGACAATAACCCATACGGGCTGAAGGTATTCGCCTTTCTCAAGCTGACCGGTCTACCGTTCCAGCACAGGCACCTCTTCGACGCATCCGAGGCTCCGCGGAGTTCAGCTTCCTTACATTGAGGACGAGGGCGAACGGATCGGCGATAGCGACGCAATAATAGCCCATTTAACGCAAAGGCACACACTCACGATTGACCGTACGCTCACGCCGGCTGAACGCGTGACAGATCATCTGGTGAAGCGGACACTCGATGATCTCTATTGGGTGATGTCCTATTCGCGCTGGAAGGATCCGCAGTTCTGGCCGTCGTTCCGGGATGCGTTGCTGCGTCAGCATCCGAAGCTCACGGAGCAGGGGCTTGCGGCGGCACAACAGTACAATTTCCAGCGCTACTACTACCAGGGGATTGGCCGGTACGAACCCGGAGAGGTATATCAGCGCGGAATCGCCGATCTGGAAGCGATCTCAAGCCTGCTCCGCGACAGTCCCTACCTCTTTGGCCGGGAGCCAAGGAGCGCCGACGCGGGCCTCTATGGATTTATAGCCAACATCTATTTTTACGATATCGAGACCCAGCTAAAAGCCTTTGTCGCGAGTTCGACCCGACCTTGTACAGCATTGTACTCTCATGCGCGCCAAAGTTGGTTGATGCGGGTGTTGCTGATACCGCCCAAGGTGTGCCCCAGCGGTCGGCGCACACGACCTCGTTGACCGGCCGGCGGGTAAGCGGCCCAAAGCCGTCGAGCGGATAGCCGATTGGCATCATGCCGAAAGTATCCACATCCTCGGGCAAGCCGAGGACCGCTTTCGCCTCACCCTCGCAGCGGATATGATTGGTTGTAAGGACGGTTCCGAGACCGAGGGCGCGGCAGGCCAGAATGATATTTTGCACCGCGGGGTAGATGCTGGCGCCGTAAATCCGATCCATATAAGCGAGCTCTTCGCCGTAGCGCGCTTGGATTGCCGGGGGCAGCACCTCGGGTGGTGGCACCGGTCGTGGGCGCAGGCACGGAATAAGAAGGACGGGCGCCTCTGCTATATGCTGCGAGAGATAAGCGCCGCCGGTCATCATCCGTTGATACTGCGCTTCGGTAAGATGCGCAGGACGTTCGCGGGCGGCGTAAATGGCGCTCGCGATGTTCGATGCCTTGCGGTAAATCGCACCAAGCTTGCCGCGCAATTCCGCGTCCCGGACCACGACGAAGACCCAGTTCTGTGCATTTCCACCGGATGGCGCGCGAATGGCCGCGTCCAGGATGCGGTTGATCAGTTCCTCGGGCACCGGGTCGGGCTTGAACCGGCGCATGGCACGCGCGGTATGGATTGCCTCGAATAGTTCCATGATCGGTTCTCCTCGGTACGGCAATCAGCCTACAGGGTAGGAATTGCACGGGCGCGTTTGCGCATGAGTTCGCGTTCGCGGCTGTTCTGGGTAAGGGTCGCGGCGCGTTCGAACTCGGCGCGCGCCTCGTCGCAGCGACCGAGTTTCTCGAGCAGGTCACCGCGCACCGCGGGCAGCAGGTGGTAGTATTTGAGGCTGGCTTCTTGCAGAAGTGGATCGGCGATGTCGAGACCCGCTTGCGGTCCGAACGCCATGCCCATTGCCACGGCGCGGTTCAATTGCACCACGGGCGAGGGCATCCGTTGTCCGAGCGCGGTATAAAGTGCGGCGATACGCACCCAATCGGTTTGGTCCGCAGTGCGGGCGCGCGCATGACACGCCGCTATTTGCGCCTGTAGCGTATAAGTTCCCGGCTTTCCCAACGCCTCGGCTTTGGCGAGGGCTTCCAGTCCGTGCCGGATCAGGACGTAATCCCATTGGGTGCGGTTCTGGTCAAGCAGCAGGATTGGTTCGCCCTCCGATCCCGTTCGCGCGCCGAAGCGGGAGGCCTGCAGCTCCATCAACGCGACGAGGCCGTGCACTTCGGGTTGCTCGGGTGCGAGATGCGAAAGGATGCGCCCAAGCCGCATCAACTCCTGGCACAGAAGCGGGCGCATCCATTGCTCGCCGCCGGTTGCCGCATAGCCTTCGTTGAAGATTAAATAGACTACTTCCAGCACCGAAGGCAGACGGCTCGCGCGCTCTTCGCCACGTGGCGCTTCGAAGGGCACGCCCGCTTCCGACAGCGTACGTTTGGCGCGTACGATGCGCTGGGCGATGGTGGGTTCCGGCACCAGGAACGCGCGCGCAATTTCTTCGGTGGTCAGTCCACCCAACAGCCGCAAGGAAAGCGCCACGCGCGCTTCCTTCGACAGCAGCGGATGGCAGGCGATAAAGATCAGGCGCAGCAGGTCGTCGTCGATGTCATCTCGGTTAGAGGGCTCATGTGCTTCTTCGAGGGGATCGTCTGCAAGCAGATGCTGCTTTTCTGCCAGGAGCCGGTTGCGACGGAGCATATCGATGGCACGGCGCTTACCCACGGCAATAAGCCAGGCGCCCGGCTTGTCGGGAACACCGTCCTTCGGCCACTGGGCGAGCGCTGCCACCAGCGCCTCCTGCGCCAACTCCTCGGCGAACCCTACGTCGCGCACCATGCGCGCCAGCGCCGCGATCACCCGCGCGGACTCCATCCTCCACACGGCGTCGATTGTGCGAGAAAGTTCGCGCGGCATGGCCGCATGACACCATGCCGTGTGTGCCTAGCCAATCCGATTACTTGGTCTTGCCGATCTTCTCGATCAGCTCGCGTTCCTGCCGCGCCACATCGGGCCCGAAATCCTCCCGCTCGAACACCCTGCGTATCTCGATCACGTCACCGGGCTGGGCGGGGCAACGGCGCGCCCATTCGATAGCTTCCTCGCGCGATTTCACCTGTATCATCCAGTATCCGCCGACCGCTTCCTTCGCCTCCGCAAACGGGCCGTCGGTCACCGTGGGTTTGCCGGTCGCATCAAAGGACACGCGAGCGGCCTTCTCCGGCGGATGCAAGCCATCGAGTGCCAGAAGTACCCCCGCTTTCTGCAATTCCTCGTTGAACCTGCCCATTTTCTCAACCGCATCCGCGGGCGGCACGAAGTCAGGGGGTACGGGCTTTCTGTAAACATCCGGGATCATTATCATCATAAAACGCATGTTCTTGTCTCCTTGCTGGAAGCCGGGGAACTCCCTGGTTCCGCGGACACGTCGAGCGGACGACACCGGAATCGACATTCTCGCAAGAAAATTTTCGGGCCGCCGCGTGGCACCCTAAGATGAGCTCGAAACCTGGGCCAGCGAGCCGAGCGCTACCACCCCCGAATGCCGCGAGTCGGGAGCTGCTCGCTGCGCTGCGCCGCTCGGTCTCCACGAACCGCCCGCGCGGTTCCGCCAGGGCGGTGTCCAGACTATCATGGCCGTGAGCAGCGAGTGACGTTGCGCCCCGCCCTCAGGCTCATTGCAAAGGAAGTAGACGTGACGCCTTCTACGCGAAAAGCTGACTCTTCGAAGTCTTCGAATCCGCGCTCATGGTTGGAGCGGCTCTGGGCCTCGCTGCCGATGCGCGGCAGTGCGGAAACGGCGCGGTCCGGCGCGACGGTGCCGCCGCTCGACCGGGCAAAGCGCCTCGCCGAAGCGCTGCTATCCGAACGCGGCGAGGCGTCAGGTGCCGTGGTCGCTCACGAACTGCACGACAGCCTGCGTGCCCTGGGCGCAGATGATCGCCTGGCCTTCCATCGCTTCCTGGCAACGAGCTTTGCGCCCGATGCGAAGCCGCTGTGTGCGGCCGCCGAGGCCTATCTCGCGGAACCTACTCCGGAAGCGGCGGCACGGCTCGCGGAGGCAGCCGACCCGCCGCGGCAGGAGTTGCTGCGCCGGATGAACATGTCACTGGGCGGCACGAGTGCGCTGGTGGCCATGCGCAAGGAGCTGTTGGCCCATTTGCGCGATGCACCGGAGCTGAGGTTGCTCGATGCCGACCTGAGGCATCTCTTCGCCTCTTGGTTCAACCGCGGCTTCCTCGAATTGCGCCGCATCGACTGGCAAACCCAAGCCGCGGTGCTGGAGAAACTCATCGCCTACGAGGCGGTGCACGAGATCCAGGGCTGGGAGGATCTCAGGCGCCGGCTCGCGCCCGACCGTCGTTGCTTCGGCTTCTTCCATCCGGCGTTACCGGGCGAGCCGTTGATCTTCGTCGAGGTGGCTCTCGTCCAAGGGCTGGCGGCTTCGGTGCAGCCGCTCCTGGCGCGCGACCAGGATGAGGAGGCGGCGACCATGCGGGCTGCGCGTGCCGACACCGCGATCTTCTATTCCATTTCAAATTGCCAGGATGGACTGCGCGGAGTTCTCGTTCGGCAATTTCCTGATCAAACAAGTTGTCGAGGAGCTGAAGGCGGAGCTTCCTCACCTGACCCGCTTCTCGACGCTGTCGCCGGTCCCTGGATTCCGTCGCTGGCTGGAAAAGCGGCTTGCGGCTGACGAAACAGATGCCCCGTCGTTTGCGGCTCTGAAGACGGATGGTTGGTGGCAGGATACGGCCACCAGCGAGGCGCTGCGCCAGCCGCTCTCGCGCCTGTGCGCAAGCTACCTGACCGAGCGATCGGGTCCGAAAGGCCCCGCCGATCCGGTGGCGCGCTTTCATCTCGGCAACGGCGCCCGCCTCGAACGGATCAACTGGCTCGGCAACGTGGCTCCACGCGGGATTGAGGAATCCTACGGTTTCATGGTCAACTATCTGTACGACCCGGACACGATCGAGGCAAACCACGAGGCCTTCGTTCACCACGGGACGGTTGCACGTTCGCCTGAGGTGGACGCCCTGTTCGGGTTGCAGACGAGGCCAGATCGCACCCGAGCCGTCCCACCGCGCTCGGAGCGGGTCGGTTACGCCTGAAACGGACCAATCGAGCGTCAGCGAGAGGTGAGTATGGTGCGAGTTGCTAACGCCGGAGCGACAGCACCACTTCCGCCACGATCAGCAGCACCACCGCAATTTCCAGCAACTCCGCCCGAGCTGCCGCCGCTTCGTCGTGCAGCGCCGTATAGGTCTCGCGGATGATCGCCAGCTTGCGTTCGATCGCCGCGTTGACGCTGGCAACGCGGAACAGCTCCATTGCCGCGGCGTACACACGGGCGAGGTAAACATCCTCGGTCACCTGGAGCGCATTATCCACACGTTCGGCGGATTCGGTAACCTCGGCCACCACCGCGCGGAGCTGCCGCGCGACCCGGCCATAGCGCCGCGCCGCAAAGATGCTGGGCCCACGCCGCGTGGCTTCCACCAGACGCCGCACGCGCGGCAGCTCTTCGTCCAGCATTTCGTCGTAGGTACGCATTTCCAGAAGCTGGGCGTTGGCCATTTCGATCACGTCGGCGACGTCGGTCTCGCGGCGCGGCTCGTAAATAAATGCGCGGTCCCAGGTGAGGACCACCATATCGTCCTGATAGTACGAGAAGCGCTGCCGGAGCAGGTCGCGGCGGGAGGGTTCGGAAAGGGGCCGGTCTTCGCCGGCTAGCAGCGGTATAAGGTCCAGCCGCTGCTGCAACTCGTCGGTGGTCGGCGTGGCGTTGAAGGCATTCACCAGGGCAATCAGGTAATCCTCCTGCAACGGCGCGGGCGTCGGCCGGTCGAGTGCGTCGGCCAACAGCTCGCGAAGCCGGCGCAACAGAACAGTCCACATGTCCGTGATGACCATCGGCCCAATGGCGCGATCGGTCTCGTTCACCAGGCGGGTAAAGGCGGCCCAACTGAGCTCCTCGGCCGGCAGGCGCACGGCAAGCGCGGCGATGCCGAAATCGTACAAACGGACCGACGCCGCCGCAGAGTGTTCGCGGCCGGCCATTTCGAGCGGCATTGCCCCGAGGTCGAGCGCGAGCGGAGGCACGCCGAAGGAAACGGCTTTGGGCGGCGTTCCGGAAAGACGCCCACGCGTGCTGGGGGTTTCGGCCCGGCGCGCCCAAATCTCCTCGGCGCGGCGCAGATCAATCTCATAGGCGAGGTCGAACAGCCGCAGCGCGACCACCTGGCCGGACTGAATTCTGAGTTCCTCCATGGGGCCATGCCATGCCGGCGCATGGACCCGCTGGCAAGGCCGATACTGATTTGACCGATGCAGGTCCAGCGCGGCTGCCGTGCGTCAGGTCCGCGACGTCACCCCATAAATTCAGGACCCGGCGACGGCGGCTTCCAAAGCCGATGTCATCCACAAAACGTAAGAGCCTGCTTCGAGCTCGACTGTCTGAGGATGATCGCTATCCGCAACCTCTGCCAACTCCTCGAGCAGGCACTCAAGCCTTGCACGATAGGCGGGATCGATATTGCCCGATCGGCAATCGGGCGTAAATTTAAGACGGGGCTCCACTCGGATGGCAGTAATACGAAATGGGATGGAACCGACAGCAGCCGTTCCCGACAGCAGCACAGCCGGATCCGCTGGAGGGCCTTTCTCTACCAACATGCTGGGCCACTAAATCGGCGGGCAAGGAATTGACATTTCGGAAACGCCTTGCTGTCCGGTAGGCTTGTTACCTTGGACCCGAAGCCAGACTTCACAAGTTGCCTAGCGCTCGTTAGGGCCACTGGCAGCGATGACAGATGACGTCCTCTTAACGTCAGCTTCGAAAACCGCCAGCAAAGATCCGGCAGGTACTGCCGGAATTGCCGGCGGGCGGGAGCCTCGGCCACGGAGCCTGTGGTCGCTCTGCGGTCTGGCGCTGATCGTAGGTATCGTTGGGGGCTACGGCGCCGTGTTTTTCCGCGGATTGATCGGGCTTGTGCACAACCTGCTATTCCTCGGCCGTCTCTCAATTCCCTATGATGCCAGTTTGTTCACGGCACCGTCACCGTGGGGCGCTTTGGTCATCCTCGTACCGGTTATCGGCTCGCTTGGCGTTACGTTCATTGTCAACACCTTCGCGCCGGAAGCTCGGGGACACGGCGTGCCGGAGGTGATGGACGCGATTTACTATCAACGTGGGCTGATCCGCCCCATCGTCGCCGCGGCCAAATCAGTCGCTTCGGCTTTGGCGATCGGGAGCGGAGCGGCGGTGGGCCGGGAAGGCCCAATCATCCAGATCGGTTCGGCCATGGGCTCAACGCTGGGCCAGATTATCGCTATGCCAATCGCGCAGCGTATCACGCTGGTCGCTGCGGGCGCCGGGGCCGGCATCGCAGCAACGTTCAACACGCCGATCGGCGGTGTTTTGTTCGCAACCGAGCTGATGATGCCGGAGGTCAGCGTCAACACGTTCCTTCCGGTCGCACTTGCCACTGGCACGGCGACCGTGATCGGCCGGATCTACTTCGGGACCCATCCCGCATTTGCCGTGCCGGAGCGGTTGGTAGCGATGACCAACGAGCCAGTCAGCATTGTCACGCTTGTGCTGTACGCCGGTACTCGGTGTCATCACGGGTGTAGCCGCGGCGCTGTTCGTTCGCTCACTACAGTGGGCCGAGGAGATCTTCGACCACATTCCAGGCAGCTACCTGCGCCACGCGATTGGTATGCTCCTGGTCGGCGCGCTGATCTATTTTCTCTTGGTTACCCGTGGCCACTACTATGTTGAAGGAGTCGGCTATGCAACGATCCAGGCGATTTTAGCAAGCCAGCTCACCGGCGGTATGTTTCTGCTGCTTCTTTGCGCCTGCAAACTGCTTGCCACTTCTGTCAGTCTTGGGTCCGGCTCGTCCGGCGGGATTTTCTCCCCCTCCCTTTTTATAGGTGCCTCGCTCGGTTCTGCCTTCGCCGGCCTTGTTGGTGCGGTGCTCCCCGGTGTGCCCGTTAGCGTGCCGGCGTTTGCCATGGTTGGCATGGGGGCAATGGTCGGCGGCGGCACAGGCGCTGCGATGACAGCCGTAACCATGATTTTTGAGATGACCCGCGACTACAATATCGTGCTACCGATGATAGTTGCTGTCGCGCTTAGCCTTGGAGTTCGCCGGATTTTGTCGCGGGAAAGCATCTATACGATGAAACTGGTGGGTCGCGGCCACGCGACGCCGCGCGCCCTTCACGCCAATCTGTTTCTTGTACGCAGTGCTCGTGACGTGATGGTGAAGGACCTGACGGTTCTGGACGAATCAACCTCGTTTGCCTCGTATATGTCGGCATCGAAGTGCGCCGCTGGCCCGCAGCATATTGTGGTCACGCGGGGCGGGGGCATCTTCGGTGTCGTACGTGCCGGCGTCGATCTACACCGCGCCGTTGGTACCGCTGGGGAGTCGGCACAACTTGGGATCCTGGCGCGGCGCGATTTCACGGTGGTAAGGGAGAATGCCGCTATGTTCGACGTGATCGCCAGGATGCGGCGCAAAAATGCGGCAATCGCCTTGGTAATCCCGCGTACTGGCTATACGACCCCCGAGCGAGTTCTTGGGGTGATTACAAAGGAACAGATTGCCGACAGCGTGGCGATGACCATCGGGCTGTATCGGGGCTGAAATGCCCGGGCTGGCCTGATGAGGGGTGGCGGCCGTATTATTTCCGCTTATGGCACGACCGATCCGCAGCATGGCCGGCATGAACCGGGCACTCGCCTCGCCGATCCGCAACCTGATCGGCGGCGCGGCTTTCGTTCTGCTGGTCATGGCCCTGGCGGTCGCCGGGTATGTGCATCTCGGCTGGAGCTGGGGCGACGCGCTATACATGGTGGTGCTGACGGTGTTCACCGTTGGCTATGGCGAGGTGCACCCGATCAACACGCCGGAATTACGGGCGGTCACGATAGGTTTGATCTGGTTCGGCTGCACCGGGATCATCTTTCTGACCGGCGCACTGGTGCAGTTCATCACGGCGACGCAGTTTTCGGAGATACTGGGTGTCAAACTCATGAGCAGCCGGATCGAGAAACTGAAGGACCACGTGATTGTCTGCGGCTTCGGGCAAATCGGCCAGCAGCTTGCGCGGTCCCTGGATACCGCCGGCGCGGCGTTCGTCATCCTGGAGCGGGACGAGGCGCGTTGCGCGGAGGCGCACGGCCGGGAGTATCTGTGCCTCCACGGAGATGCCACCGAAGAAGCCGACCTTCTGCTGGCTGGAATCGAGCGGGCTCGGGCGCTAGTGACGGTCCTTCCGGACGATGCGACGAACGTATTTATTACACTGAGCGCGCGGAGGCTGAACAAGACGCTGCAAATCATTGCGCGCGGGGAGGCACCGGCAACTGAGGCCAAACTGGTGTACGCAGGGGCCGATCGCGTGGTGCTGCCCGCGGGCATCGGCGCCGAGCGGATGGCCGAAATCCTGTTGTTTCCGGAGGCAGCGGCTCCAGTGGGGTTGCAAAGGGCAGAGCAGGACCTGCGGGAGCTGGGGATCACGGTGGATACGGCGGTGGCGGAGGCCAACAGCCGTAGGTCGGGCGGACCGTGGAGGAGATCGAGGCAGCAGCGGCGGTTCCCTTCTTCATCGAGGAGTTGGAACGGGCCGCGACGCGCGCACGGGAACGCGCGCGGGAGAGTTCGCGCATCGAGGCGGGTGATGGTATCGTTGTGATGGGCCGTAGCGTGCGGGCGGCGCTACAGGGTTTCCTGGCCTCGCCGGGCGGAGGGGGAGACAGAGCGTGCGGGCAATCTACGTGATGATCAAGTGCGAGATGGGGCAGGCGTACAAGGTGGCGCAGGAGGCGGCTGACTCGATTGAGGAGATGTCGGAGATGTATTCGACATCGGGGCAATACGACTTGTTGGGGAAGTTTTATCTGGACCCGGGGAGGGATATCGGGCGGTTCGTGACGGACCGGATCCAGACGCTGGCGGGGGTGAGGGATACGTATACGCTGATTACGTTCAACGCGTTCACGGCGGGGGGTTAACAGCCTTAGCTTTGCTGTGCCCAAGCAGCATTTACGATCTGCCCATTGTTTCCCTGCGTGGTGTCAAAGGCGGTTGTGCCTGTGTCGGAATTCAGCAGGAACTCCGCTATGAGGCCCAATTGGGGAACCGTATCTGCCGCATAGAGAGCCGCGATTTCAGCCTCTTCCAGAACCCGGTTCCAGAGCCTCACGCGGGTTAAACCTCCCTGGAGGAAACTGCCACAATCCTTTGTTCCCAGACGCAGCGGCGCCTGGCCCGCCTGAGGCTCGATCACCAGTTGAATGCTATCCGTCGGGGGATCTTGATAGTGTATCGGGCAATTTCCCTGCGCAGGGCCCCGATACGTGTCACAGCGGATATAGAGACCATCCTTGTAGAAGAAGGTCCGAGATGTGTCTGCAGCACCGACTACGTGAATCCACTGCCCCACTTGGATCGGCCCTGGCACATAGCTGCCAACACCCAACCCGCCCTGCGGGTTGAACAAGTAGAAGCTGGTGCGATTTGGCCGAGAGGGGTCATCGAATGGATCGTCCAGGTTGTACATACGGAAGGTCCATTCCTGATTCCCTGCATCGCCGGATTGTTGGCCCTTTCCTAGCCAGTGAATGTAAGCGGAGTTGGTTTCCACCCGCGGGAAGTTCAGCGTGTCTGGCCTAACCCAGGCAGAGACTGTAAGTTCCCCGGTCGTGGTAACGCTATAGTCGGGGATACTCTGGACTTCGACATAGGCGTTGAGCCCGTTGAAGGCGAGATAGGTATCGCCGGGTTGAGGAGCTGCATTCTCGGTCATCGTTCCCTCCGCTGATCTCGATCACCCTGCACAACGCTTGCCACGGACTCAAAACCGGCCGCGTCACCAAAATCCGCACCCGCGAACCGCCTGCGGCGTGCCCCTTCCTGCTCGGGGCTGTTACAGGGTCGCTTGGTGGCACCTACGCCGCCTGTCGCGCGAGCTCCAGCACCGCGTCCACCTGCGGCGACGCGCGTGTCTGCCCTCTGCCGCGCCGCGCCCGAAGCGTAAGGAACGCCACCGCCACCCACCCGCCATGGAACAACAGCCCCGCAAGCAGCACGACTTGCCCCGGCACTGGACCGATGATTGCCCGCGTCCACACTTCGTTGATGGAAACAGGCGGCACCGGGTGAATAATCAACTTGCCAACATAGGCAACCAACTGAATCCCAAAAATCCAGCTATAGTTCTTGCGCAGCCGGCGTCCGAGGGCGTCCGGGTATGTGATATGTAGCCGTGGGTGGCGATAGTCCTGATACAGGATCTCGTTCCACCCATTGTCCACCCGCACGCCCTTCCCGAGCAGGATTGGTCCGAAGTATTGCGTTTCCAGGATATGCGCGCGAACGCGCCAAAAATCGAAGAAGCGATAGCGCCGCGCCTCGATATGAAGGAACACCGCCACGAGCAGCCCGACCAGCACCAACGGCAACGGTGATGCGGCCGCGCTGCTGAATGTAAGCGATAGCGCAAGCCCAGTGGTGACGACAGCCCAGTTCGTGGTGGTATCAAGCCGCGTTCGCCACACCGTGCTGCGGTAAAGCTCGCCACGATAGAGATGGGCAAGCGCCCCGATTTCCGCGGTGTTGAATTGTGGTGCCTGTCCGGGCCTGTCGTTTTGCTCCATCGCCTTACCCCCTAGCGGCTTTCGCATCAGCGAGGACAACATTCGCCCGTAGTTCCGCAAACGCAAGGCGCGCTGGCAGATTGCCTGAGAGGAAATTAAATCTGAGCTGAAACGTTGTCACCCCGCGGGCGCTTTCAAGCGCGCCTGGAGGCCGGCCGTAGCCGGCGCCCGGCCTGATCCGAAAACGCTGAAAGCTGTCGCACAACGAAGTTGCTTGTATGTTAAGGTGAGCTCGTCCTTTTTGGCGTCATCAGGCGTGCTGAAATGAACCCCACAGCTCTGGTATCGAAGCTGCTGGATTTGCCGTACGCGCCGTTAGCGCTGCTCATCGGCGCTGTACTGGTCCTTGCGCCTTGCATTGATATCCAAAAGGGCTGGACCATCTCCTCTCACGCGCCGACGGCGACTACCCCGATATTGGCGGGAGTCGGACTGGTGCTGATCTCGGCAGCTCTCGTCGGCTATGCCCTGTTGCGGGAAACCCCCTCTGCGGTTTCGGCGGGACTTGACACGTCGCAAGTTCGGGAGGACGGGGATATCCTTTGGACCGAGATAGGGCAATGCCAGATCCGGGTCGTGAACGGGCGCATTGAGGATTACCACACGGCCGCCTCAGCGAAACCGTCATGCCGTTGATGGGTTCTGACTATGGGGGAATATCGCCACCCCGTGCGCTAGTGGGCCTGCTTATTGCTGTAGCAGAAGCGGTTCGGACTTTTCGCGGTCGCAAACCATCGAGATTGACCATCGTCGTATTCAAGAAGGAGGCTGAGAGCAACGGTTTGGTGGACCAGGTGGTCGTACATCGTGCACTCGCGTTGATCTCCTCTTGACCCAAACCTGCGTGGCTGGAGAACATGAAGGATCCATTCGATCTCGAGCGCTTTGTCGAGGCGCAAAATCCGTATTATACGCGCGTAATCGACGAACTGCGGCGAGGTTTCAAGGTTGGCCACTGGATGTGGTTCGTCTTCCCCCAGTTGAAAGGCCTGGGTCACAGCGAGATGGCGGGTAGGTACGGGATCGCTTCACTGGTGGAAGCCAAGGCTTATATGCAACACCCAGTGCTCGGCGCTCGCCTGATCGAGTGCACTACCTTAGTCAATGGCATTGCTAATCGCTCCGCAGAAGAAGTTTTTGGATACATCGATCGTTTGAAGTTTCGATCGTCGATGACGTTGTTCGCAGAGGCTACAACTGGGAACGAAGTGTTTCGGGAGGCGCTGAGTAAGTACTTTCAAGGCGAGCCAGACCGGCTCACGCTCGAACTGTTGCAAAGAAACGCTGCAGGGCATCCCTAAATCCGCGTCGCGGGGCTGTTCTCGAATTTGCCGTAGAACACAGCTTCACGGCCGCCGATGTCAGGGCTTGCAGGATGGCACATGCGAGCTGCATCCGCAGCCCCACGCGGGCGCGGAAAAACGGCAACACACCACCCCAGGCGACCCCTTCGCCCCGTCAAAAACCCCTAAAGTGACCCTTTGGCTCCCCCGAAAACCGCCCAAGTGACCCTTCCGACCGTCCCAAAACCTGGGAAGTGATCCTTTCGGCTCCGTCAAAACCCTCCAAGTGACCCTTTCGGACACCTGCGTCGCAGCCCAACCGAGTGTAAACCGCCCACCCCCCAACACACACCACAACCCACCAGGCCCCCACTTCCAGGGCGACCACCAAACCCCCTCCGTGACCCCTCCGCGTCTCTGCGCCTCCGTGGTGAACCTTCTCCGCGCCCTCCACCCCCCTCCCCACCCCCCCGGACCACCACCCCCAACCCTGGACCCGCACCCACCCCCGCCCTATCCTCCTCATTCGTGACCACCCCACCCCCCGGCGCCATCGACTGCGACATCCACCTCAACCTGCCCACGACCCAGGTTCTGCTCCCCTACTTCAACGACTACTGGTGCGAAATCGTCACCATGCGCGGCCTCGACCGCGACAACTTCGAAACCCACAACTACCCCATCAACGCCCCTATCTCCGCCCGCCCCGACTGGCGCCCGCCCGACGCCAAACCCGCCTCAACCCTCGATCAGATCCGCACCAATCTTCTCGACCGCTTCGCGACCAGCTACGCCATCTGCAACGTCATCCACGGCGCCCAGGCGATGCTCAGCGAGGACCTCTCCGCCGCCTTCTGCGCCGCCATCAACGACTGGGTCCGCGCCGAATTCCTCGACCACGAGCCCCGCCTGCGCGCCTCCATCGTCGTGCCCGGCCACGGCCCCGAGCGCGCCGCCGAGGAAATCGACCGCTGCGCCCCCAACTTCCGCTTTGTCGGCGTCCTGCTCCTCGCCATGCAGGAACTCCCCCTCGGCCGCCGCCAGAACTGGCCCATCTACCGCGCCGCCGAGAAACACGGCCTCCCCATCAACATCCACGCCGGCAGCTCTTTCCGCCACCCGCCCACCTCCCTCGGCTGGCCCTCCTACCTGCTCGAAGATTACGTCGCCCAGTCCGCCGGCTTCGCCGGCGTCCTGAACTCCCTCATCACCGAGGGTGTCTTCATCGAATTTCCCCACCTCAAAGTCGTCCTGATGGAATCCGGCGTGACCTGGCTCCCCGCCTGGATCTGGCGCGTCAACAAAACCTGGCGCGCCCTCCGCCCCGAGGTCCCCTGGAACAAAATCGCCCCCGGCGAGATGCTCCGGGACCACGTCCGCGTCACCATCCAGCCCTTCGACGCCCCGCCCACCTCCGACCAGACCCGCAAAATCATCGAGGAAATCGACTGCGAGGACCTCTTTCTCTTCTCCACCGACTACCCGCACTGGCACTTCGACGGCACCGACGCCGTCCCCGACGGCCTCCCGGAAACCCTCACCCGCAAAATGCTGTTCGAAAACCCAATAGAGACCTATCCCCGCCTCAAGGAGCAACGTGCATGAACGTCACCGTCCTTGACCGCAGCCCCGACCGCTCAGTCCAAACCGACCTCGGCTATATCGACTGCGACGTCCACATCTACCCCGCCAAGCCGGAGGAATTGCGCGACTTCCTCCCCGAGCGCTGGCGCCAACACGCCGCCACCATCGGCGGCCGCCTTCGCCAGCCCTTCGGCTATACCGCGCAGTATCCCCGCATCTCCCCGCAAGTCGGCATGCGCCTCGACGCCTGGCCTCCCACCGGCGGTGTCCCCGGCTCCGACCTCGGCTTCCTCCGCGAGCAGCTCCTGGACGCCTTCGGCGCCATCCACGCCATCATGCTTCCCCTCGTCGGCCGCTGCTCCGATGAACGCAACGTCGAATTCGGTGCCGCCATGTGCACCGCCGTCAACGACTGGCAGGTGGCCAAGTGGTCCGACCCTGAGCCGCGCCTGAAAGCCTCCGTCCAGATCCCCATCGAATACACCGAGGCCGCCATCGCCGAGATCGAAAAGCGCGCCGGCGACCGCCGCTTCGCACAGGTCCAGATCCCGCCCCGCGGCCTCGAACCGCTGGGCCGCCGCCGTTACTGGCCGATCCTGGAGGCCTGCGCCGCCAACGGCTTCCCCATCGCGCTCCATCTCGGCGGCACCAGCGGTCATCCCTCGACCGGAGGCGGCTGGCCCTCCTTCTACCACGAGGAACACCCGTCCTATTGCCAGAGCATGGAAGTTCTGGTCACCAGCCTGGTTTGTGAGGGCGTCTTCGAGCGCATCCCCAACCTCCGCGTCGTCCTGGTCGAAGGCGGCTTCGCCTGGCTGCCCGCGCTCACCTGGCGGCTCGACAAGCACTACAAGCGCCTGCGCGAGGAGGTGCCCCACCTCAAGCGCCTGCCCTCGGAGTACATCCGCGACCACATCTGGGTCACCACCCAACCCATCGAAGAGCCCGAGCACCCCGAGGACCTGCTCTCCACCCTCGAATGGATCGGCTGGGACCGCGTCATGTTCTCCACCGACTACCCGCACTGGGATCAGGACGACCCCCGCTTCGCTTTCAAGGTCCGCCTGCCGGATGACGCCCGCCGCATGATCTTCCGCAACAACGCGCTGGCCTTCTACGGCCTGGAATGACGCGCCACGTGGTGGCCGAGGCGGGCGAAATCCCGCCCCGCTCCTGCAAGATCGTCAAAGCCGGCGGCCGGGAAATCGGCGTGTTCTTCGTCAACGGCGAATACTTCGCCCTGATCAACCGCTGCCCGCACGAGGGCGCCCCGCTCTGCCGCGGCCGCCTGTTCAGCCTGACCGTCGCCGACCGCCCCGGCCAATACCGCCTGGAACGCAAGGACGAGATGCTCCGTTGCCCCTGGCATGGTTGGGAGTTCGACATCCGGACCGGCCAGTCCTGGTGCGAACCCGATAGCGTCCGCGCCCGCACCTACAACGTCACCGTCGAACCCGGCGACCAACTGGCCAAAGGCCCCTTCATGGCCGAGACCGTGCCAGTCCGGCTCGAAGGCCGCTACATCGTGGTAGAAGTTTAGACCACCTCCTACCGGATGGCGGTGCTTCTTTACCGCCACGGGTTGCTTGTCTTTGGCTAACCGTTGGTGCTATGGGGAGGAGTTCACCTCCGCCGGCATCGGCGCACCGTTGCTTTACCAGTTCACCGGTTTGGCCGGCTACTACTTCGCCGACCAGAACACCATACATGTGGACTACATTGCCCGCGATGGCAGCATCATCGAGGTCGACCGCGACAACGACGGCTGGCACACGAACAACCTCTCGACGAGCGCAGGGGAGACGGTTAAGGCGCTCGACGGACCTTCCGCGTACCTGCTCGGGGGGATCCGGCACGTCGTCATCGATCTCTCCTGGGGGCCGCTGGCCTCGAACCCGCAGTTCGTCCAGGACGTCGACGGCGACGGCCTCGCCGACGTCGTGGCCTTTGCCGCTGACGGCGTCCGGACTGCGCTCGGCAAGGGCGATGGCACTTTCGACTGGCCGCAGCTCGGGACGCCGGACTTCGGCTACAACGCCGGAGGCTGGCGGGTCGAAAAGCATGTCCGCTTCATTGGCGACGTGACCGGCGACGCACGCCAGGACGTGGTCGGCTTCGGAGATGCCGGCGTTTATGTCGCACTCGCGATAGGCGGAGGTGCCTTCGGCGCGACGCAACCTGCGGTCCCGACCTCGGCTACGATCAGGGCTGGCGTGTTGACAGGCGCGCGTCCTCGCGGACCTTCGCAAGAAGGGCCACAAGGACATCATCGGCTTCGGCGACGCGGGCGTCTACGTGGCGCTCAGCAACGGGAACGGCACGTTCTCCTACACGCCTATCCCGGTCCTTCCCGATTTCGGCTACAACTCTGGTTGGTGCACCGACCGGCATCTGCGCTACGTGGTCGACCTCACCGGACAGGGCACCGCGGACATCATCGGCTTCTTTGATGACGGCGTATACGTCGCCCGCGGCAACGGGATGGGCGGCTTCAACCGCCCAACCGTGTGGTCCCCAACTTCGGCTACAATGCGGGCGGATGGCGGGTCGACAAACATCCTCGGTTCCTCGCAGACCTCTCCGGGACCGGCGGTCTGGATATCGTAGGCTTCGGCGATGCCGAAGTCTGGGTCGCACGCGGCTGGGGCGACGGCACCTTCCACCAGGACCTAAAGCTTGTGATCCCCGACTTCGGCTACGATCAGGGCTGGCGTGTCGAGAAGCACCCGCGCCTGCTTGCCGATGTGACAGGCGACGGAAAAGCCGACATTGTCGGTTTCGGCGACGCTGGGTCTATGTGGCGGTCAGCCTGGGTAGCGGCGCGTTCAGCTATTCGCCGGTTCCGGTGATCCCGGACTTCGGATTCGACGCAGGCGGCTGGCGGGTCGACAGGAATCCGCGCTTTCTCGCCGGCGTCGCGACGCCCCAGCGGGCGGACATCGTTGGCTTCGGCGACGTCGGTGTCCGCACCGCACTCAGTACCGGGGTCCGGCGGGTTCGGGCAGACGCTGCTCGCCGCGCCGGATTTCGGCTATTGGCCGCGGTCCTGGTAAAGCGGGCATGGCCGTCACCCCCGCCTTCCGCGACTACGTCCTCGACCTGCTGGCCCCGCTGCGCCCCACCGCCAAACGCATATTCGGCGGCTTCGGCATCATGCACCACGGCATCATGTTCGCCCTGCTCTGGCGCGACGAGCTCTATTTCCGCGTGGACGACATCACCCGCCCCCGCTTCGAAGCCGCCGGCTGCTCCCCTTTCGGGTACAACCGTGCCGGCCGGGACGTCGTCATGGCAAGCTATTACGCCGTCCCGCCGGACCTCTACGACCAGCAGGAGGAACTGCTGGCCTGGGCGACGGAAGCCGCCGCTGCAGCCCAACGCAATGCCAAACGCCCGCGGACCACGGGTAGGCCTGCCGGGGCGCGTCGGGCGAAGGGGTCAGCGCGCCGGGTGAGGGCGTAGCCCAAGAATCTGCCGCGCCTCCGCCGCGCTCGCAACCGGCCGCCCGTACTCGGCACACAGCTCCGCCACCCGGCTAACCAACTGCGCATTGCTGGAGGCCAGCGTCGTCTTGTCCCAGCGAACGTTGTCCTCCAGCCCCGTGCGGCAGTGCCCGCCCAGCGCCAGCGACCACCGGTTCACCTCAAGCTGGTTGCGGCCGATTCCCGCCGCCGTCCAGGTCGCGTCCGGCAGCAACGCCCGCAACTGCGCCACCTCAAACTCCAGGATCTCGCGCCGCGCCGGCAGCGCGTGTTTGACCCCGAATACGAACTGCACATGCGGTGGTGGGGCAATCAGCCCCTCCGCGACCAGATCGGCGGTATTATATAACATTGCCAGATCGAACACCTCGATCTCCGGCTTGATCCCATCATCGAGCATCGTCTTGGCAAGAGACCGGACGAAATCCGGAGGATTCTCGTACACGATGGTCGGGAAGTTCACCGACCCGGTGGCCAGCGAGGCCATATCCGGCTTCAGATGCAGCATCGCCCCCCGTTGATCCAAGGCGCGCCCCCGCCCACCGGTCGAGAACTGGATAATAATGTCCGGGCAATACCGGCGAATGCCCTCCTGCAACCGGGCGAACTTCTCTGGGTCGCTGCTCGGCGTCTCATCGTCATTGCGCACATGAACATGCACCAGCGCAGCACCCGCCTCATAGGCCGCATGCGTGCTGTCGATCTGCTCGGGCACCGTTATCGGCACCGCGGGATTATCCTTCTTCCGCGGCACAGAGCCGGTAATCGCCACGGAAATTATGCACGGATCAGCCATGGTTAGAACTCCATAAACACGGTTTCGCCCTCGCCCTGCAGGCGAACATCGAGATTCCAGGTCCGTTCGCCGGCCGGCTGCGCGATCAGCGTCGCCCTGCGCCTCGGCTCATCGATCATCCTCAGCACCGCGTCCTGCTCGTTCAGCGGATCGCCGGCGAAATAGGCCCGCGTCACCAGGCGCGTCAGGATACCGCGGGCGAAGATATTCAGCGCGACATGCGGCGCCTGCTGCGTATTGACACGCGCACCGACCGCAGGCGGCAATGACCCGGGCCGGATCGTGGTGAACCGGAACCGCCCCTGCTCGTCGGTCCGCGACCGGCCCCAACCAGGAAACCGCTCGTCCGCCGCAGGGCTCGCCTGCCACAACTCGACAGCGGCATCGGTGACCGGCGCCCCGTCGCCATCGGTTATGCGCCCGGTCAACACGATCACTTCTCCGTCCGCCCCAAACCGCGTGAGGTCTGCCATCTCGGGATGCTGGATTAGCGCCCAGTAAGGCCCGATCGTCTGAAATGCGGTTGCGACCGGCATAACGCTCACTCCCGTTCCATCGTGCTATCGCGCCCGCGCAGCACGAAATCAAACCGGTATCCCAGCGCCCACTCCGGCCGCGTCACCCCAATATCGAACGAGGCAATCAGCTGCGCACGCGCCTGAGGATCGGGGATGCAGTTGTAAATCGGGTCGAGGGCCAGCAGCGGATCGCCGGGGAAGTACATCTGAGTGACCAGCCGGGTTGCGAACCCTGGACCGAACAGCGAGAAATGGATGTGGTTTGGCCGCCACGCATTATAGTGGTTGCGCCAGGGATACGCCCCCGGCTTGACGGTCACGAACTGATACCAGCCCTCGGCATCGCTGAACACGCGGCCCTCGCCCCGAAAATTCGGGTCGATCGGCGCTTCGTGGGTATCACCCGGGTGATTGTACCGGCCGGCGGCGTTCGCCTGCCAGATCTCGATCATCGTATGCGGCACCGGCCGATTGTCCTCATCGACCACGCGGCCACGCACAATAATCCGCTCGCCCATCGCCTCGTGCGACCCATTGCCGGAAATATCGATGATCGACGGAAATTGCGATTCCAAAAACCGGGGCCCGGCGATCTCCGTCAGGCCGTGCGGGGTACGCAGCGGCGGCTGCTTGGGATGCCGCTTATGCGTGCTGCCATATTCCGGGCTGTTATTGGCCGGCTGAGTACCGGGAACGGACTCGCGGAAGGGAATCGTTTCGAACGCTGAACTCATTCATTTACCAGCGGCTGGATCGGCTCCGATTTGGAGTACTATGACTTCTTTGTCTACGCCACGACGGCGTCGCTGATCTTCCCGCAGATCTTCTTCCCCAAAGGGAACCCCACGATCGCCATCGTCGCATCGCTGGCGACTTACGGTGTCGGCTGCGTCGCCCGACCCATCGGCGCCTTCGTGCTTGGGCACTGGGGCGACACGCACGGCCGCAAGCGAGTGCTGCTCCTGTGCATGTTCCTGATGGGCTTCGCCACCATGGCGGTCGGACTCCTGCCCACCTACCAGCAGGTCGGCATTCTCGCGCCGGTGTTGCTGGTGGTCCTGCGCCTCATCCAGGGGTTCGCCGTCGCTGGCGAAATCTCGGGCGCCAGCTCCATGATCCTTGAACACGCCCCGTTCGGACGGCGCGGCTACTTCGCCAGCATCACCCTGCAGGGTGTGCAAGCAGGCCAGATTCTGGCCGCCGCGGTCTTCCTGCCCCTCGCCCACTTTCTCCCCGCCCATTCCTTCGCCGCTTGGGGCTAGCGAATCCCCTTCCTGCCCAGCGTCTTCGTGGTCATCGCCGGCTACATCATCCGCCGCGAGGTCGAGGAAACCCCGGCCTTCGCCGAAGAAAGCCAACACGGCGGGGTACCAAAGGCCCCGATCGTCAGGCCTTCGAGCTCGGCTGGCAGGACATGCTTCGCGTCGTCTGCATGGCCCTGATGAACGTAATCCCGGTGGTCGCCACGATTTTCGGCGCCGCTTACGCCGTTCAGCCCGCCTATGGGATCGGCGTCCACCCGGGCGTCTATCTTTGGATCCCCGTGCTGGGCAATATTCTGGCGGTGTCCGTTATTCCCTACGTCGGAGACCTTTCCGACCGGATCGGCCGCCGGCTTCCCATTATCATCGGCTCACTCGGTTCCGGGTTGCTCTCATTTGCCTATCTCTACGCCATCAGCATCCACAGCGTGCCGCTGGCGATCATTCTCTCGTTGCTGATGTGGGGCGCCGTCTATCAAGGCTACAACGCCATGTTCCCGAGCTTCTACCCGGAGCTGTTCCAGACGCGCATCCGGGTTTCGGCCATGGCTATCGCGCAGAATATCGGCACCACCATCACCGCGCTGCTGCCCGCGCTCTTCGCCCTCGCGGCTCCCCCCGGCTCGGCCCACGTCCCGTTGACGGTCGGCGCGATCACCGCGATCTCGGCGATCGCAGCCATGAGCGCGCGCGAGACCTACCGCATCCACCTGAACGATCTCGGCCACACCGGCGCAGTGCCCGTTGACAAGTAAGAATACGACCGGCTGCGCGCACAGACCCTGGCCGGCGTGCGCCTGGTCACGTCGTAGCGCTAGGCCGCACGTTGGCCTCCCCCGCTTGCGGGAGAGGCCGGCGCGCGGCAGCGCGCCGGGTGAGGGTCCAGCGACCGCAGCACGGCATCAACGATCAGCGCTTGGTGGCGCTTGCGCAGCGCCGGTTCGGACAAGTCGCGCTGGAACAGGGTGCCGAACGTGTGCCTGTTGGAAACGCGAAAGAAGCAGAACGCGCTGATCAACATGTGAACATCGACCGCGTCGATATCAGCGCGGAAGGCCCCTTCCTGTTGCCCGCATCTCAAGATTGCGGCCAGCGTGTCAGTCACCGCAGTATTCAGATTCCGAATCGCCTCGGACTGCGAGATGTACCGGCCCTGATGGATGTTCTCGATGCTCACCAGCCGAATAAAATCGGGGTGCGCCTCGTGATAATCGAAAGTAAACTCGATCATACGCTGGATCGCCTGCGCCGGGGCAAGCGGCGCCAGATCGAGCTCCCGCTCAATCGCGCGAATCTCGGCATAGGCCTGCTCCAGGACCGCGAGATAGAGCCCCTCCTTGCTGCCGAAATAGTAGTAAATCATCCGCTTCGTCGTGCGCGTGTGTGCTGCCATGGCGTCCACGCGCGCGCCACTCAGGCCGTGGGCGGCAAACTCCGCCCGCGCGACGGCGAGGATCTCTGTCTGGGTACGCTCGGGATCGCGAGGGCGCTGGTCAGCGTCGGTGTCTCTCGGCGGCATATCGGGTCAGCTCTCCTGGCCAAACACGCCCAAGCCTAATGTACTCACTGGATGGATACCAGGGCGACGCCACGCCATGCCACATGTTGCGCCTTACAGCCGTGGGTGTCGCTGGCGCTCCATCCGCCCTACCCTGCTGCCAGCCCCCCAAGGGGCGTGTACCAGACAGGGAGGAACAACGAAGATGAAGATGCGGTCTCGCATACCACTTGCGCTCGCGCTCGGCACCGTTCTGCTGACGGCAAGCCGGTCGAGCGCCCAGCAACAACAGAAGCCCGCCTATCCGTGGACACGATCCCCGAGAAGATGCCGTTCGCCACTCCATACGGCCCACCGATCGGATTTGCGCAGGCACAGGCGGTAATCCAGGCGGTGATCGCTGAGGCGACGAAACGCGGCTGGTCGATGAACGTCGCCGTGGTGGACTCGGGTGGCAATCTCGTCGCGTTCATCCGCATGGCGGTGCGCAGCTCGCCTCGATCAAGGTCGCGCAACACAAGGCGCGGACGGCCGTGGAGTACCGGCGTCCGACCAAAGCCTTCGAGGAGGCAATCCAAAAGCTGGATTACAAATACCTGATGACGCTGGATGACATGGTCGGCTCGCGCGGTGGGATTCCCCTGATCGCGGACGGCAAGATCATCGGCGCGATCGGCTGTTCGGGCGGCACCGGCTCGCAGGACGAGGCGGTGTGCAAGGCCGGAGTGGCGCCTGTGAAGTAGCGGTTGCGGTCAGCGCTTCTTGATGGCTAGCAGTCGGTCATAGTTGGCCCCGTACGCACCGGGTGCGCGATCAACCTCGTCCTCCGGCACGAAGTTTACATAGACCGACCCGGCGTGCGGGGTCAGAGCACTGAACGGTGCGCGCGCCCAGGCTATACACGCCTTATCTTGCGCTGGCTCGCGCCACCGCGTGTGCACATTGATAAGGAACTCGACATGACGGTGAGAAAAGGCAGTCGCATCACGCGCGATCGGCCTGACCTGCCCGCCGAGATGCGCGATAAACAGGTCGCATTCATCAGATGGGAACCGACGGGCTGCCTCGACGATTATGGAAGCTGCAGCATCACTGAAGGTGGTGAAATCGTGGGTCTTCCAATGATTGCGGCCACCTGCGGTCAGCAAAGGATCGAACGCTGCCGGCCAGCCGACAAACGGCTGCTCCGGTGCTGCATCGAGCGGATGAATCAAATAAACCTGCAACGACCGCCGGCCCCAACTCATACAACCTGAAACCAAAGCGTCACTACACCGAAATTGCCGCCCCCGCCGCGAACGGCCCAATACAGGCCGGCATGGTGGTTCGCGTCTGCGCGCCGCAGCCGGCCATCAGCAGTGACGACGTCAACAAACATCAGGCTATCAATGCTCGGGCCAACTTTGCGGCTCGTCCATCCGAAACCGCCGCCCAACCTGAGACCGGCGAGCCTGTCGTGGAATTGATTTCAACGCGCACCGTCAGTCCGAAAGGCAACGTCTCCTTATCCACATCGCCTGAAAGTGCGCCGCCCTCAACACGGACGCACCGCGCAACAGGATCGACGTGCACCGAGCGCATGCGTGAGAGATCGAGCATGATCTCCCCGTCGCAAACTGCTTCCCGGCGATGTTGTGTCCGCCCCCGCGGACAGCCAGCGCAGAGCCGTGTTCACGCGCAAATTTTACTGTTTGGATTACGTCGGCGGCACTGGCTGCCTGGACCATCATCACCGGACGACGGTCTATCATCGCATTCCAGACGCGGCGGGCGGTATCGTAGTCCGCATCATCCGGCAGGCACATTGTTTCGCGCAAAGCCCCACGTAGCGCCGAAAGCTCGGCCCCGGTGACTCGTTTGGCATTTCCCCAATAGGTTCGAAGTGCTACATCCATGCCGTTTCTCCCCGACCGCGCCCTGTTTCCTTGCCGCTTCCAACACCCTTATCGGGTTTCCGTTCGATACATTAGCAACCGGGCCAGATCCCGAGCTGCCAGCCTACGCCAAGCCATCCTATTGATACAGTTCGACGCCGTCCATGGGTACTTCTACCCTGCCAATACGGATACCTCCCTCGGTTCTGGAAAGGCGAAACGTGATCAGCTAAACTGAGTCCAGGAGGAGGCTTCTCAACGAAATGGCAATAGGATCTCTCGCTCCTTCGATCAGGTTTAAGCCAGGGTTCCACAACCGGGCCTTCGATACTGCGAGCATCGTCTGCGCCTATATGGCAATATACGTTGCATTAGACCGGATCAGTTTCTTTCACGTGGTCCCGGGAACCTGCTTCGGGCCCTGGAACCCTCCACCGGCCATTAGCCTGGCTCTTCTTCTCCTCAAGGGGTTGCGGTTCGCACCCGCGCTCTTCGTCGCGGGCGTCTTCTCGGATCTCGTAGTTGTCGGTTGCACGTCCGGTATTGTGGCCACCATCACCGCGAATGCGATCATGGCCGCTGGTTATACCGGGGTTGCTGCTGCGCTGCGTCGTTTCGCTCATCCCGATCAGGGTCTGTCGCGGGTCGCGGACGTTGTATATCTGCTGCTGATCGTTGGCGCAGGAACCTTTGTGGTCGCGGGCTTCGCGGTGTCCGCCCTGGTAATAATGAACGGGCTGCTACCGGACCTGGCATACCCCTCCGTCTGGCATTATTTCATCGGCGATCTTACGGGCATCGTTGGCCTGCTTCCCGCCGTGCTGACCATTCCGCAGGCACGGGAACGTTGGAAAGAGGTGCCGCCGTCGGTTCGGGCGTTCGACTGTGGGGTTTTCGCGGCGGGACTCGTGTTCGCGCTATTCATGATATTCGGCGTGGCGATATCGAAAGAATTGCAGTTCTTCTACCTCCTGCTGCTTCCTGTCGCCTGGATCGCCGTGCGCCATGGTCTCGCCTGGTGTCCGATCGCGATTGCGGTCACTCAACTGGCGCTCATATCAACAGTTGGCATCCTTGATTATCAAAGCGCCGACTTTCTGGGTTATCAGACGCTTTCTCTGGCGGTGGCGGCGAGCGGGCTGATCCTGGGTGCCGTCGTTACGGAACGTCAGCGGGCCGAGCTTCAGCTACGCCAGCAACAGGCGGAGCTCTCCCGGACCGCAAGGCTCACCACCGCCGGAGCGCTCGGCGCCGCCGTGGTGCATGAGATCGGGCAGCCGCTCGCCACCCTTGCCACCTATGCCCATGTTTGCCGCCGCCTCCTGGTAGCAAGTCCCATGGATATTCCGGTACCGGCATTGCGCGAGACCCTGGCTAAACTGGAAGCTGAAGTGCGACGCGCGGGAGACATTGTCGATCATCTCCGCGACTTCTTAGGCAGGAGCGAACCGCGATGGTCTCCGCTCGATCTCACCGACATAACCCGCAGGGTGGTCGCCGCCCTCCGACACCGCGCGCTCTTTCGGCGTCGGAGCCGTGAGATTGTGAAGGCGCATGGTGGAAAGCTTTGGTGGGACGCAACAAGCAGTCCAGGCGCGCGGTTCGTTTTGCGGTTGCCCTGCGACAAAGTTGGGTACCCATGACCGCCGCCACAGTTCACGTTGTGGAGGATGATCCCGCAATGCGGGATGCGCTGATTTTGCTGCTGCAGGGCGAAGGCTTTGGCGTTCGCAGCTATCCGAGCGCCGAGGCTTTTCTGGCTGAGCTCGATCGGTCGCAGCCCATCTGCCTCCTCGCCGACGTGCGGTTGCCCGACATGGACGGGATCGCGCTGTACCGCCACTTGGTCGAGCTTGGGGTGGACCCGGCGACCGTGGTCATCACCGCTCATGGTGATGTCCCTGTGGCGGTGGCTGCCCTGAAGGAAGGGGTCGTCGACTTTGTCGAAAAACCTTTCGATCCGGCACTGCTGTTAGAGAGTGTGCGCGAAGCCTGGCAGCGTACTGCGGCCAGTCAGGAGCGCAAGTTGCGGGCTGCTGACATCGAAGCGCGGCAAGCGACCCTGACGCCGCGCGAGACGGAGATTCTTCAACTGTTGGTAGAAGCTCACCCTAATAAGGCGATAGCGGCCACGCTTGGTACGAGCACCCGTACTGTCGAGCACCATCGTGCGCACATCTTTGAGAAGATGGGAGCGCGTTCCCTTGGGCAGCTCATCAAATTGATGCTCATGGCTCGCCAGTTCCATCCAAAGCAATGAGCGCGCCTGAAAGCGAAGCAGGCCAGTAATGTCGCTTGTTCGCTAGCAGGTCTCAATCAGCGAAGTGTGGGCTGTCGCCTAGGTGTACCGTTCCCGGTTGCTATCGTCTCGAACGAAATGCCATCTGCTCAGGGTACAAGTACCAATAGACTGTCAGACTTGCGTACAGTATCGGAGCCACGGTGGAGGCCTCAGGCATATGAGGACTCCGTCAACCCAAAGGGAGGTTTATCATGCGTTACTCTGTCGCCGCAGTCATCCTGGCGCTTACTCTGGCCTTCGGCCCGGCCGCGCTTGCTGGGCAGACGGGCTGGGGCAATGCCCACAATGGTTACGGCTATTATCATGAGAGCAATGGCTGAGGGCCACGGCTCGGCCGCAATTGACGACTTTCAGAGCGGATTCTCCTGCGGTTGCCGGTAAGGAACGATCGCAACGACGGTCCTAAAGGTGGCCGGTCCGCACACTGGACGAGCTCCGTAACGGTTTTCGGATCGGCCATCGTGCTTAAGGACCGCCGGTAAAAAGCGGCCGGCACGGCCCGGCGAACATTCCAAATCGGCGAAGAGGAGTTGTTTCCGCGCCTGGAGCGAAGCGTGACAATCGGCAACGCCGCACAGATCATCAAGGGACGAAATCCAGGTAAGGCCCCCGTTATGCACAAGCTCCTCCTCGCCACCTTTGGCGTCATGACTATTCTCCCCTTCGCCCACGCGCATCCGCCGCCTGCGGCCTGCTATGCGGCGCAGGACCTCGGGCGGTTCCGGGGATGGTTTCAGGCGCAGGCTGGTCCACTAGGCCCGCGTCGCGAACTTGGCGATGGACGCGTGGTTGACGTGCGTATCTCCCACATCGCGAGGCGATCACGACACCTGATGCGGGCATCTACTATCCCGTCTCCGACCAGCCTACTTTGCGTGTGCACAACCCGACCGGCCGTGCCATCGCCTGGTGGAGCCCGCTCAGGCTGTTTAAAAGACAACCCCTTGGGGTATATCCGTTGCTTCGTTTCAACAGACCCGTACTCGGACCTCCGTGAAAGCATCATCAGCCACCCGCGCTCGTCCCAATTGAGATAGATACGCTTGCTAACAGGGTATAAGTACCTATAGACTGCGCCGACTTGGACAGGATATCTTACGACGGTGGTGCAAAACACTGTCCCAGCAACACCGCCGATTTGACGAGGAGGGCTTGTCTGCGGTTGCAGGAGCAGAGCATGTCAACAGGGAACGTTCCACTGATGCTTAACGGACCAGATTCAACGCGGTGGTCCATCCTGCGCAAGCTCTTCCTCGTTTTTTTTTCTCCCCTGTGCCCGCTATGAGGCGCGGGTGCTAGGGAAGTTTCTGGCGGTGGTTTCAGGCTCAGGACGGTCCAATCGGCTCGTGTTGCGAGCTTGGGGATGGGCGCGTAGTAGATGTGCGTATCTATAGGGCCATTACGAGGTCAAATTCCTGCATGCCGAAACCATCACGTACGACGTCAAACCTGATCCTGGGGCGTACTATCCCGTCTCTGACAAAGCCATTTTGCGTATGCATAACCCGACCGGCCATGCCGCGCCTGGTGGAGCCCACACGAGCTATTTAAGAAGGGCAACTCACTGGGGCATATTCGCTGCTTCGTTTCAACAGAGCTGTACTGACCCGCGGTGGCGCCGCGGATCTCAGGATCAACCCCCCGCCGTCTGTAACCGGTGCACCGCCCGCGCCCGTCCCATCAACGGCAACAGATCCCGCATCTCCGGCCCATGCTCCTCGCCCGTCAGCGCCAGCCGAAGCGGCATAAACAGTGCCCGCCCGCTTCGCCCCGTCCGCTCCCGCAGACTGCGGGTCCATGTCGCCCATACCGAATCATCCCACGGCTCCGGCGGCAGAGTCTCCAATGCCTCTCGCAGCAGATCGTCGGCGCCCTCGATCACCGGCGGCACAATGGTTCCGGCCACCACGTCCCACCAACCGCGCGCCTCGCTCAACAGGTCGATATTGCCCCGGATTGCCAGCCAGAACCGTTCCGTCGCCCCCGCTGGCAGCCGGTCCGCCACGGCGGCGAACGGCAAGCCGTGCAGCACCCGCCTGTTCAGCGCCAGTAACTGCCGCGGATCGAACCGGGGCGGCGAATGCGACGCCCGCCTTATGTCGTACTGCTCCGCCAACTCGTGCATGCTCAACACCGCCGGATCATCCGACGTGCCCAGCCGGGCCAGATAGGCCGCCAGCGCGCTCGCTTCTACGCCATCATTACGCAAGCCCCGCAACGTCAGACTCTCGATACGCTTTGAAAGCTTCTCGCCCTCCGCGCCCACCAGCAAGGACAAATGCCCGAACGCAATCTGCCCCTGCGTGGCCCCGAGCGCTTCCGCAATGTCGATCTGCACCGCGGTATTCGTTACATGATCCTCGCCCCGGATCACATGTGTCACCCCAGTTTCAAGGTCATCCACCACGGAGGTAAAAGTGTAAAGCGGCGTTCCGTCGGAGCGTAAAACTACGGGATCGGAAATCGTCGGCAGTTTGACTCCACGCGGACCACGCACCAGATCATCCCACCGCGCCTCGCGATCCGAAAGCAGAAAGCGCCAATACGGCTTCTTTCCACCCGCCTCCGCTGCCGCCCGGTGCTCCGGCGTCAGTTTCAGCATCGCCCGGTCATATACGGGCGGCTGATGACGCTTGATCTGGCGCTCCCGCTTGGCCTTCAGCTCCTCCTCGCTCTCGAAGCACGGATAGAGCCGCCCAGCCGCCTTCAATCGTTCTGCTGCCGCTTTATATAGTTCCATGCGATCGGACTGTCGCAGGAACTCGTCCCACTCGATCCCCAGCCACCGCAGGTCTTGCTCGATCGCCGCGGCGTGCTCCGGCCGCGACCGCTCGCGGTCAGTGTCATCCAGCCGCAGCAGAAACTGCCCACCGTTGTGTCGTGCAAACAGGGAATTGGCCAACGCGATGCTGGCATTCCCGACATGCAACAGCCCCGTCGGACTGGGAGCGAACCGAACCAGCACCCGCATCACTCCTCACCGGCCGGCCCGTCCTCCTCCTCATCTCTGATCCGGCGCGGATCGAGTGATCGCCAGTCTCGCTCCTCCTCGCTCGCCGGACGGTCGACAAAATCCCCGAGCTCCTGCGCGCTCCGCCAGCCGTCCTGTGCGTTCACCACCTCGGCATCCTCTCCGAAGGCAAACCACGCCTCCAGCACGTCCTTCGGCAGCATGCCAGACGTCCGGCAGCGCTCTATCGAATCGCGGACGTAACGCCTGGCAAACGCGTTTGCCTGCATCACCGTGCTAAATCCGCCGATTTCCTCCACCACGTTACCCTCCGATCCTCCGGAGAGGTCCAGGATGCGCACGCGCCATCCTCCTTCGGGAGCAAACAATCCACCTGGCACTTCAGACATTAAGAAGAGATCCCTAAATCGAATATCATGCTTTACCGGAAACGGATATTCCCTTCCAGGGATATGACACCCAGAGCAGGCGAAATCCCTTACAGCTCCACATATGATGCGATTGAGAAATTATCTGATGCCACTGTTTCCTATCTTCCCGGCGAAGATCCGAAGGAGGAATCCATCACACGCAACCTCCCAGGTTCAACCGCAGTCACGACTGGCCTCTAATCCGCGTTCGCGGCTTCCCGCCCCGGGCGGCGGGCATGCCCACCAGCTCACAATCTACGGACAGGCCACATTTTCGTGAACCTGTTGGTCTACAGAAAGCACAAGAATCTAGGATGTTATACTTTTGGCCCGGAAACCCAAGCAAAAATACAAATTATAAGACAGCAGTCCTGCTCAGCTATAAAAAGTTGCTCACTTTAAAATCAGTCGATTGCTCCCCGCGCTGGCCAGGGATGTTCGGAATGGCTTCTCATTTCAGTTCCTTAAACATGCGGCGCCGTATATAAATCATCCGTAAACCCAAGATCTTCTCGGGCTGAGCACATACCGACAGAGGGCAAAACGCATGGCTCTTTCGCTTTCTTCCTGGACCCGAGGTGCCGCGATCGCGGCGGCTGTTCTGGCCCCACCGGCCATCGCCAGCGCCACCCCCACCGGATCCACTGCTCTCGTGACGCTCCTCGGGGCGAGCGCTGTGCCAGCTCCTCAGGATCTTACGACCGCAACCAGCGTCGGGGTCTCCCTTCCGGTGTACATTTCCGGTCTCGGACAGGGAGACTTGAGCGGCATCAGCGGGCAGGCTGCCTTCTCCGCCTCAACGTGGAATGTTACAAGCACTGGCCTTCTCGACCCAATAACACCCTTCACCGTCATCGTGGGAAAGGACACTTTCTCATTCGGCGAACAGGAAGTGACGACGAATAGCCATATTGGCACTGGTGCGGCCGAATCCTCAGTCCTGAGCATCACCTTCATCGGCAACGTCACCGGTCTCGTAACACCGAACCCGGATACTGCCTCGGCAACCTTCACCTGGAATCAAACCGGCGGATCAGGTGCAGCTCTCAGTTGGGAAGGAACCTTGGCGCACCCGTCGCAGTTTATTCCTGCCCCTGAACCCGGCAGCATCGCGGTCCTTGGGGCCAGCCTGGCTATGTTCGGCCTCATACGCCGCCGGCGCGCCTGACCAACGCCCCACCTTAGTTCACCTCTCCTGCTATCTGCGGGAAAAGCATGCCCTCGGGCTGCGAACCGAGGGGTCGGCGTGCGCCGTGAACCGGGCGATGGCGGCGCGACTACAGGCGCGCTGAAAGAGCCCCGAGCATCGGGGGTCATCGCCCCCGGCGCTGGAATAGAACCCCTCAGTCCAGCCAACGCATCAAACTGCCCCGGCCGACTCGCCCTTCCGCGATTCTGAGGTATCATGCCGGGCATGGACCAACCCACCTCCAAATTCGAACTCCTCGAAGCGCCCCCGCGCCGTCAGGCCAAGCTTCCCGGTCCTTGCGCCATGGTCATCTTCGGCGCCGGTGGCGACCTCACGAAACGGCTCCTCATCCCGGCCCTATACAACCTGTCCCACACCGGCCTGATTCCGGAAAATTTCGCGATTATCGGCGTTGACATCGCCGACCTCACCGCCGAACGCTGGGGCCAGAGCCTGCACGACATGCTGCAAAGCTTCGTCGGCAACGCCGCCAGCGAAAGCCGCATCGACGCCATCGATCCCGCCGCCTGGAATCGCCTCGCGGGCGGCCTGTCCTACCTCCGTGGTGACCTCACCGACCCCGGACTGTACCAAAAGCTACGGTCCCACCTCGATGACGTCGCCCGCACCCGCAACACCCGGGGCAATGTCCTGTTCTACCTGGCGGTCGCCGACCGCTTCTTCGCCCCGGTCATTCGGGAGCTCGGCCGCGCTGGCCTCAACCATGATGAGGCCCATGCCGGAGACGCCGAGCACTGGCGCCGCGTCGTCATCGAAAAACCCTTCGGCCACGACCTCGCCTCCGCCCGCGGCCTCAACACCGAAGTGCGTCGCGTGTTGATGGAAGATCAAATCTACCGGATCGATCATTTTCTCGGCAAAGAAACCGTCCAGAACATCATGGCTTTCCGTTTCGCCAACGGTTTCTTCGAGCCAATATGGAACCGCGACCGCATCGATCACGTCCAGATCACCGTTGCCGAAACCTTGGGCGTCGAACGCCGCGGCCGGTTCTACGAACAAACCGGCGCGCTGCGCGACATGGTTCCCAACCATGTTTTCCAGATCCTCGCCATGGTCGCCATGGAACCGCCCTCCGGCTTCGACGCTCCCGCTATCCGCAGCCGCAAGGCCGATCTGTTCCAAGCCATTCACCCCGTCCGGCCCGAAGACGCCATCCGCGGCCAATACGGCCCAGGCATGATCCGCGGCGAGTTGGTCCCCGGCTACCGCCAGGAGCCCAACGTTGATCCCCACTCCAACATCGAGACCTTCGTCGCACTCCGCCTTGGCATCGATAACTGGCGTTGGGCCGGCGTGCCCTTCTACCTGCGCACCGGCAAACGGATGACGAGCCGCTACACAGAGGTCGCCATCCGCTTCAAATCCGCCCCCTACGCCCCGTTCGAAGATACCAACGTCGCGCAGTTGCCCCCTAACTGGCTCGTGCTCAAGATCCAGCCGGAAGAAGCCATCTCTATGCAGTTCGAGGTCAAACGCCCCGGCCCGGTCGTCGATCTCGCCGCGGTGCAGATGAATTTCCGCTACAACGAGTGGTTTCCTAAAGAACCAAACGTTGGCTACGAAACTCTGATCTACGACGTCATGATCGGTGACCAGACCCTGTTCAACCGGGCCGACATGGTCGAAGCCACCTGGGAGGTCGTCCAACCTCTCCTCGATTACTGGGCCACCAACCCCGCGCCGCATTTTCCTAATTACCCCGCCGGCCACGACGGCCCGGAATCAGCTTTCCACCTGCTCAATCGCGAGGGCCGCGCCTGGCGCCCGGTCGGCGGCACGCCCGCCGGGTAACGCCAACCCACCGCGTCATTGCGAGTTCCTCATCGGCCAGGGCGGACCCGCAGGGCACGAACTCCCCAAGCCGTCATGACGAGGGTGGCATCCACGCCTTCGTGCGTCCGTCCGATTGGCCAGTTTCTTCCTAGGAGCGCACTGACGAAACAATCTCGTGCGGAGAACGCACTCCAGGTTCGGTGCGCCCTAGCTCCTTTGCCGCACCGCACGCTTACACTATTGCCAGCAACTCCCGCTTGCGCGTAAGACCATTGCGCCAACTTCGGGAAAGGATTTGCCGATGTTGCACTATTACGAGTTGCGTCTTAACGGACGCCTGAGCGGACTCTACGAAAAGTTAGAGGAAGCGCTCACCCGGGCCAAAGTGGCCGTGGTTCTCGATCCGGACTGCGACCCCGAAATTATCGATCAGCGTACCGGCCGAGCCAGTATGCTGTGCGCCTCGAAGCGCTGGCGGGACGAAATCGCCGAAAAAATCGGCTTCTGATGGTCCAGAACAAACGGACCTAACCCGAACCGGCCCCTGCCACCGCACGGCTCGCCCGCGCACCCACCAGCGCCACCACCCGCTCGGTATCGCGAAGCAGTTCTGCCGCTGCCCTCATGCACGATCCGGCCGTCGCTCATCACGGTAAGTATGGTTGGCAATGTCCAGTGCTGGAAAAATGCATTCTGCTCAACCAGTAGAATCGACGTCCCTTAGCCGCACATCGCGCGCACCGACCGCATCACTTCCTGGACAATCAGCGGTGCCGCCGCTGCGACGGTTCATCCAGCAGCAGCAAGCGCGGGTTTAGCAGCAGCGCGCAGTCGCGCGTGCCATGCTTAGTCTCGTGCTATTGCCGAGCATCGGGAAAACTCGCCACAGCGCCGCTCAACCCAACATTGCAGGTCCCTTATCTACCTGGTCATGTGATAGACTGAGTTGCTGTGACTATTCACAGTAATAAGTCTCGTACAAAACGACTAGCTACGCCCGCGGTAGGCGCATAACTGACCAGCTAACCATGCACCGAGTGCTAGGCGATTCCCAGGCGTCACAAAAAAATCGCGCAAACGTCTCCGTACCCGATGGGTACCGATCGCCTTCGCTCGGCCCCACCCGGTTGTATCGTGCCCCGACCTACATCCTCACCAGCGCCGAGCCCCAGGTCAGCCCGCCCCCCAGCGCCTCCATCAGCACCAAGTCCCCTCGCCTGATCCGCCCGTCCGCAACCGCCTCCGCCAATGCCAACGGCACCGAGGCTGCCGAAGTATTCGCATGCCGGTCCACCGTCACCACCACTTGCTCCGACCGTAGCCCCAGCCGCTTCCCCATCGCATCGATGATCCGCAAATTCGCCTGATGCGGCACTAGCCAATCGACCTCACGCCGCTCCAGCCCGTTCGCCGCCAGCGCCTCATCCACAGCCTCGGTCAGCCGAATCACCGCATGCCGGAACACTTCCCGTCCGTTCATCACCAGCGTCCCGGGCCGGTCCGGCTGTCCCACTGATCCGTCAACATACAAGATATCGCCCAGCCCACCCTGAGCATGCATATGCGTTGACAACACACCCCGGTCGATCGACCCGCTCCCCTCGCCCCGCCGCAGGAAAACCGCCCCAGCCCCGTCGCCGAACAGCACGCACGTCCCCCGGTCCCGCCAGTCCAGGATCCGCGAATACACCTCGCTGCCGATCACTAGCACGCCCGAGGCCTGCCCCGCCCGGATCATCCCGTCCGCCACCGCCAGGGCGTAAACAAACCCGGCGCAGGCCGCCGACAGATCGAACCCGAACCCCCGGTCCACCCCCAGCGCCGCCTGCACCCGCAGCGCCGTGGCCGGAAACGCCTGGTCCGGAGTGCTCGTTGCCAGGATGATCGCATCCACGCCTTCCGGCCCGGCTCCCGCCTGCTTCAAAGCCGCTGCCGCCGCCTGGGTGCCCATGAACGCGCACGTCTCGTGCGGCCCCGCGATATACCGTTGCCGGATCCCCGTCCGCTCCCTGATCCATTGGTCGGAAGTTTCCACCAGCCGGGCCAACTCGTCGTTCGGCATGACCCGCTCAGGCAGGTACGCGCCGACGCCGGCCAAAATCGAGCGAATCGGCATTTGCTTAGCGCGCCGTCGCCAGCCGCGCGCCGCCCCCGGTCTCAGCCGCCGGAGCAGGCATTATGCGGCCGAGGCCCTCGCGAATCCGGTCATTGAAGCGGTGCACCACCATGTCCATCGCCACGTCCATCGCGTGAGCGAACCCCTGGGCGTCCGTTCCGCCATGCGACTTCACCACTACCCCGTTCAGGCCCAGCATCACCGCTCCATTGTACCGGCGCGGGTCCAGCCACTCCCGTAACCGCTCCAGCGCCGGCCGCGCCAGCAGATAAGCGATCCGCGCCGACCAGCTCGACCGGAAGACCAGCCGCAGGAGGTCCGCAATCAGCCGTAGCGCACCTTCGCCGGTCTTCAACGCCACATTCCCCGTAAACCCATCCGTCACAATCACGTCGGTCGTGCCTGCGGCAATATCGTGACCCTCAACGAATCCATGAAACTGCGGTGCCAACGGGCTTTGCCGTAGCACGTCGGCGGCTTCGCGCACTCGCTCGTTGCCCTTCTGCTCCTCGGAGCCGACGTTCAGCAGCCCGATGGTCGGCGAAGTCAGTCCCAGCACAGTCCGCGCGAAGACGTCCCCCATGACCGCGAATTCCACCAGATTCCGCGCATCGCAGGTCAGGTTTGCCCCCAGATCCAGCATCACCACGTCGCCCCGCGCCGAGGGCCCGATTCCCGCCATGGCCGGCCGGTCAATCCCCGGCAGGGTCTTGATCACGATCTTGGCCAAGGCCAACAACGCCCCCGTATTCCCAGCCGAGACTACTCCTGCCGCCTCTCCCGCCGCGACTGCGTCGATCGCCACACGCATAGAGGCATGGCGCATCCGCAGCGCCGCCGTCGCCTTCATTTCGTTTCCGATCACTTCCGGTGCGTGCCGGATCACTGAGGCCGCCTGCGCCCGCCATCTTCGCCTAAGCAGCGGCGCGATCCTCGTCTCGTCCCCTACCAGCAGAAATCGAGCCTCGGGATGCCGTTCGGCCGCAATCTCCACGCCCGCAATCACCATCTCCGGGGCGCGGTCACCGCCCATGGCGTCCACGGCCAGAGTGAAGTTTGCCGTCACCTCTTCATCAGCCCGCCAGAGATCAGGCGCGAACCGCGCCCTTCAGAGCCTTTCCTGCGGCTACCACTTCGCGCCCGTCATAGTGCCCGCAATGGCTGCAGACATGGTGCGGACGCTTCAGCTCCCCGCAGTTCGGGCACTCGGCATACGCTTCGCGCGGCAATGCCTCGTGACTTCGCCGCATTCCGCGCCGCGAGGGCGACTTCTTTCTCTTGGGAACAGCCATTGGAATCCGCCTTTCCGGTCTTAGTACCGCCCGCGCGGCCCGGAACATGCAATCGGGCGGGTTGGATGAGCGGTCACGATACTGCAAAATTGTGGAAGCCGCGCCCTCTAGCAGAGCAGTCATTTGCCCGCAAGGCACGCTCGACGCGCATCGCCCACCCCCCTAAGCTGGTCGCATCTATCCGGAGGAACAACGTCCATGAGCGGAGAAAACTGCCTCTCCGGCGTCCGTGTGCTCGACCTGACGCAATTCGAAGCCGGCCCCTCCTGCACGGAAGCGCTCGCTTGGCTCGGCGCCGAGGTCGTCAAGGTCGAAAACCCCCGTTCCGGCGACCCCGGGCGGACCCTCAACCCACCGGAAGCCTCCGACGCCCATTATTTCTTCCAGTACAACGCCAACAAGAAGTCCATCACCGTCAACGTGAAGGACCCCGCCGGCCTCGAACTGGTGAAAAACCTCGCCCGTAGGGCCGACATCTTCACCGAAAACTTCGCCCCCGGCGCCATCGAACGCCTCGGCCTCGGCCCCGACGTCCTCCGCGCCGTCAACCCCGGCCTCATCTACGCTCAGGTCAAGGGTTTCGGCGCCGGCTCCCCGTTCGAGAACAACCTAGCCTTCGACATGATCGCCCAGGCCTGCGGCGGCAACATGTCCATCACCGGCACTCCCGACGGGCCGCCGCTGAAGCCCGGGCCTACAATCGGGGATACCGGCACCGGCATGTTGCTCGCGATCTCCATCCTGGGCGCCCTGTATCGCCGCACCCGCACCGGCGAAGGCGAGCACATTCAGGTCGCGATGCAGGACGCCCAGTTCCAGTACATCCGTGGTGCCTTCGCGACCCAGACCCGCACCGGCAAGCCCGCCCCGCGCGCCGGTTCCGGCAGTGTGCTCTCCCGCAATCCCCCGATGGGCATCTTTCCCTGCAAGCCCGGGGGCCCTAACGACTACGTCTATGTCTATACCTCCCGCGCCAATCCCGAGCACTGGCGACGCCTGCTTGGCGTGATTGGCCGCGAGGACCTGATCGGCGACCCCCGCTTCGACACCCCCGAGGCCCGCCGCGAACACGAGGCCGAGGTCAACGAAATGGTCGCCACCTGGACCCGGCAGCATGACAAGCATGAGGCTATGCGCATTGTCGGCGCGGCCGGCATTCCCGCCGGGGCCGTCCTCGATACCGCCGAGCTGCTGAACGACCCCACCTTCGAAGAACGCGGCATCATGCAGACCGTCCAGCACCCCAAAGCCGGCCCCTATAAGATGCCCGCCTGGCCCGTCCGCTTCTCGGGCCGCCCGCCGACCCTCAAACCCGCCCCGCTGCTGGGCCAGCATACCGACCAGGTGCTGCACGCCTGGCTCGGGTTGGACGCCGACGCCATCGGCACCCTGCGCCACCAGAACATCATCGGATAAGCAAGGAGAGACGTTCCATGGCCGAATTCACCGGCTCCGAGATCCTCGCCAAATGCCTGAAAAGGGAAGGCGTCGAGCACCTGTTTTTCCTTATGGGCGGCCCGATGCTGCTGACCGAGGCCACGTGCATCAAGGAAGGCATCCGTATGATCGACGTCCGCCACGAGCAGGCGGCGGCCTTCATGGCGCAGGCGTACTCGCGGCTGCTGCAGAAACCCGCCGCCTGCATGGCCGCCAGCGGGCCGGGCACCACCAACCTCGTCACCGGGGTTGCCAATGCCCTGATCGACTGCTGCCCCGTCGTCGCTATAGGCGGCTCGTCCCCGGTCAGCCAGTTCGGCCGGCAAGTGTTCCAGGAAATCGATCAGATGGCGATCATGCGTGGCTGCGTGAAATACGCCGACCGCGTCCATAACCTGAAGCGCATTCCCCAGCAGGTGAATTTCGCTTTCCAGAAGTCGCTCTCCGGCAAGCCCGGGCCGGTCTATCTCGATTTCCCCGGCGATGTCCTCTACCAGAAGATCGACGAAAGCCTGGTGGATTGGAGCTTCGCCGGCCGCCCGCTCCTGGACGCCCGCCCGCTCGGTAACCCCGATCAGATCGCGAAACTGCTCGACGCCCTGGCCAACGCCAGGCAGCCGATCCTGGTCTCCGGTTCCGGCGTTATCTGGTCCCGTGCCTGGGACGAGATGCAGGCGCTCGTCGACAAAATCGGCATCCCGTTCTACACCACGCCGCAGGGCAGGGGGGTCGTCCCCGACGACCACCCCTGCTCATACCTGTCCATGCGCAGCACGGCGTTCCGCGAGGCCGATCTGATCATCGTCCTTGGCACCCGCATGAACTACGTCATCGGCCACGCCGCCGCGCCCCGCTTCGCAGCCAACGCCATCATCGCTCGCGTCGACATCGACCCCGAGGAAATCGCCGGCGCCGTCCGCTTTGTAGACATCCCCGTCGTTGGCGACTGCAAGATGGTCCTGCAGCAACTCATCGACGGCATCGGCACCCGCATCACCACCGATACCTACAAACCCTGGCGACAGAAGCTGGCTGAGGGCGAAACCGTTAAGCGCACTAGGGCCGGGGCGAACAAATACGCTGAAGACGGAGACATCCACCCAGTCCGGATGCTGGAAGAGATCAGGAACTTCGCCCAGCGCGACGCCATCCTGTGCGTCGATGGCCAGGAGGTCCTGAACTACGGCCGCCAGACCATGCCGACCTTTGCCCCCGGTCACCGCCTTAATTCCGGCCCCTTCGGCACCATGGGGGTCGGCCTGCCATTCGGGATCGGCGCCAAGATCGCCAAGCCGGACAAGCAGGTGATAGTTGTCCACGGCGACGGCTCCTTCGGCTTGAATGCCATGGAACTGGACACCGCTGTCCGCCATAAAGTGCCGATCCTCGTGGTGATCAGCCTGAACGGCGGCTGGACCGCGGACCCGAAGCGCGACAAACCCGGCCGTGACCTTGGCTACACACGCTTCGACAAGATGGCCGAGGCCCTCGGCTGCTACGGCGAATACGTCGAACGCCCCGAGGACATCCGTCCTGCTCTGGAACGCGCCCAGGGCAAGGTCGATGAGGGCATGGTCGCGCTGGTCAACATCAAGACCGACTACCGGGCACGGTACCAGGGCGCGGCATTCAGCGATTATTCAACTTAGATGTACACCTCTCGCTTTTGCGGGAGAGGTCGGATCGCCGCTGCGCGGCGATCCGGGTGAGGGTCACGCCACCACGCTGCGATACAAATGCCAGGTGGCATGGCCGAGAACCGGTATTACCACCACGAACCCCACCAGCGCGGTCAGGAATCCGATCACCACACCACCGGCCAGGATGAAAGCCCATGCTCCCATCGCCAGCGGGTTGGCAATCACCGCTCGCACTGACGTCTCCACCGCCGAGGCCACTTGTTCCTCCGTCGAACCGCCCAGATCACGGTCCAGCAACAGCGGAAACGAGAGCACCCCCAGGCAGAACACCATCGCCGCAAAAATGAACCCGGCGCCCGTTCCCGCCGAACATAGTATCCAGCCGGGCCGGGTGCCGACCACATGCCGGAACAAAGTCCCCAGCGACTCCCTTCCAGCATCGCCAAGTAAGTGCTCGTAAAGGACATTCGCCGTCGCCAGCCACAGTACGAAAATCACCGCAAGAAGCACCCCGAGTTCCAGGACTGGGCCGATCCGCTTCGAGCGGAACACAGCGAGCTCGCTCAACCAGGACGACGCAACCCCGAGTTCCCGCCGTCGGCTGATCTCGTAGAGGCCAATACTGGCGAACGGCCCGATCAGCGCAAACCCTCCCGCGATGGGGTAGAGCAGCGGGAACGATCCCGTGGCCGCGACCACCCATCCCAATCCCAGACCCGAGATCGGAAAGGTCAGGGCGACGAACATGCGGTGCACAGGGTTAGCGCGGAAATCCTCTAAACCAAGGGCGAGCGCCTCCCGCACTTCCTGAAGGCCCACCCGCCGAATCACCTGCTCCACGCCGTCCATCGCGCGTCGGTCCGGAAGGATATCGTCGGCCATGCGGCACCCGCTCGTGCAGCCTAAAAACGGGCGCAGAGCCCCGGCAGTCAGTTTCCCGCTACCTGCACAAGGCGAACCCGCCCTTGGCAACTTATATAGCCGCGAAAGCCCCGGCTCGATAGGACTCACCCGAACCCAACCAAAAGGGACTAGCCAGCTTTCCATGACTGACAGCAGCGCCACCCACTCCCACCCCAATTGGCGTGAAAACGGCGTCCGGGTCATCAAGGCCAATCAGCTCGACCCGAATACCGCCCGGACTCCGGGCATGAACCGTGCCGCCGCAATCAACGCCGCCCGGGTTGGCGCACAGAAAATCTGGGCCGGCACAGTCACGATCCAGCCGAACGCCAAGACCGGCGCTCACCACCATGGCGAGCTGGAAAGCGTGATCTTCGTAGTTCGCGGCCGCGCCCGCATGCGCTGGGGCGACCATCTGGAATTCGTCGCTGAGGCCGAACCGGGCGACTTCATCTTTGTCCCGCCCTATGTCCCGCATCAGGAGATCAACGCCAGCACCGACGAGCCACTGGAGTGCGTTCTTGTCCGTAGCGACAACGAGGCCGTGGTGGTCAACCTGGATATCGAACCAGTCGAGCGGCCTGAGAAGGTCCACTGGGTCGATCCGATACACAAGCATCCCTGATGTTGTGGCTTAGCCATGAACGGCCGGCGAAGGCACCATTTGGTTTGAGGAAGTGGAAGACTGGCTTGATAGCTTGAGCACTGCGAACGGGCTAACTCCTCCGAAGCCGCGCAAATAGCGAAAGGTGCCTGGCGACTGTTCATCGCCTCGGCCGCGCTATCCTATTCGGAGGCCATCACCGGCGGGAAATTTCAGCCAGGTTTTGGACCGGGTGCTCGTCGTTGGTTCAGCACATTCGCGCGGTGATACGCAGCTTACCACGCCACCCCTATATCGGAGCACCCAGCGAGTTTGCTGATACGCGGCGGTTAACTGTCGAGGGTCACACTATCATCTGCCAGCTGTCCCTATCGCCTACCTCCTCACGCGGCGAAATCCAGGTCCTTCGCGTCTCCGGGCCTGGACAGTTGCAAGTCCCTCCATGACCATCCCGCCACGCAGCCGCCGCGGTGACATCCGCATTGGCATTTCTGGCTGGACCTACGCCCCCTGGCGCGGCGTCTTCTACCCAAAGAACCTGCCGCACGCCAAAGAGCTTGAGTTCGCCGCCTCCCGCTTCCGCACCATCGAGATCAACGGCACCTTCTACGGCCTGCAACGTCCCGAAAGCTTCGCCGACTGGGCAGCCAGCACCCCCGAGGACTTCGTCTTCGCCGTCAAGGGATCGCGGTACATCACCCACATGCTCAAGCTCCGGAACCCCGAGACCCCGCTCGCCAACTTCCTCGCCAGCGGCCTGCTCTGCCTTGGCCCAAAGCTCGGCCCCATCCTCTGGCAGTTCCCGCCTAACTTTCGCTTCGACCCCGACCGTCTGGAATCCTTCCTCCGCCTGCTTCCGCACGATACCGAAACCGCCGCCGCCCTCGCCCGCCGCCATGACTCCCGGCTGACCGGCCGCGCTCACACCGAAACCGATCGGCGCCGGCCGCTGCGCCATGCCGTCGAAATCCGCCACACCAGCTTCCGTGACCCACGTTTCCTCGATCTGCTGCGTGCCTGCAGTATCTCCCTCGTCTGCGCCGATGCCGTCGGGTGGCCGCGACTGATGGACGTCACCTCCGACTTCGTCTACTGCCGCTTGCATGGCTCAGAGGAGCTTTACACCAGCGGTTACGACCCACCCGCGTTGGGTGCCTGGGCAGCGCGCGTGACCGCCTGGGCCAGCGGGCGCGAACCGAAGGACGCCGAACGTGTCGGTTCCGCGGCGCGCCCGCGCCCACGCGACGTCTTTGTGTATTTCGACAACGACGCGAAAGTCCGAGCCCCGGTCGATGCAGCCGCCCTCTCGGAACGGGTCACCGCCCTGCTCGCCAAACGGTAATCCGAGCCGCCCCGTGCAGGCGCTCGGCCAGCTTCTCGGCAGCCGGCACCTCCACCGCCTCGCGCTCACCGGTCTCAGCCACCATCAATGTGCCGGGTTCCAGCCAGCCTCGTGCCGCCAGTACCTCGATCGTCCGAACCAGCAGCCCCTGACTGTAAGGCGGGTCCAGAAACACGATCCGGCTCGGCTCCCCATACGGGATACTTAGTACGTCGGCCGTCAGAACTTTCGTCCGCCCCTCCACCTTGCACGCCGCTATATTCGCCCGCAGCGCCGCCAACGCAGCGCGGTCATTCTCAATGAATGTCGCGAACCCGGCGCCGCGGGACAGCGCCTCCAGCCCCAGCGCACCGGTGCCGGCAAACGCATCTAACACCCGAGCTCCATCGATCGCCTCACGCCCACCCCAGGCCGCATGAATCAGCATATCGAAAAGCGCCTGCCGCACCCGATCGGCGGTAGGCCGGGTCGCCTCGCCAGGCGGGGCCACCAGGCGGCGCCCCCGCCAAGCTCCACCAATGATCCTCAAGCCCGCCGGAACGTCACCACCAGTACATCCCGATGCCCCAACTGGGAGGGATCAACCGGCTCGATGGCCGTCACTCCGTGCATCACCCGGTTATCATCCACCAGCGCACTATCGAATGGCTCCGTCAGGGTGAAGCTGCCTAACGGCTTCCGAGCCAAGTCCGTCACCGTAGTCTCGCCGCTCCGCACGTTCTCCCGCCCGATCAGCAGCACGAGCACGTGATCCACCCCATCCTGGTGCGTGCCCTCTGGGGTCGGTTTGCCCTGCTGCCCCGGCCTCGCTTCGATCCGAAACTGGTGCACCTCGACATGCCAGGCGGGCACCGGCGTCAGCCGGTCGAACAGGTTCTGACAGAACCGCAGGATCGTCAGCATCGTTGCCCCGGACCCGATCTCGTCCTTCACCGGCTCGAACCACCGGGCGATCCCGCCGTGTAGTGGGTTGTAATCGCGGCTTTGGTAATGCGGCTGGTGCGGCTTGCGCACAATCCCGGCCGCGCTGACCGAAAAGGAGGCGTGGCGCCGCTTTCGGTAGCGACCCCCATCGGCCATGTACGTATCCAGCCCGAGATCGTTCCAGCTCCGGGCAAATTCCGTCCAGTCAGACAAGGATCCGTACTGCTCTAGGATGCCCCGCATCTCCGGACCCCGCACAAAGGCAAACCCTTCCCGCCGGACAATTGGCTCCAGATTACTCACTCCGCTGCCTCCTCCTGCGCAGGCAGACGTGCCCGTCGCACCCCCTGCAGACTGGGCACAACATAGGTCTGCAACGGGTTGAAAATGGCGATCCCCATCTCCTGGAACCGCTTTTTAACCCGCCGATTGAACTCCCGCTGGACCGGCCAGCGCCCGGTATCCGTGCAGGGGATCTGGCCGCTGATCGTCGCCGAGGCACCGTCGACCTTGTCCACTCCCCATAGTTGAATATCGCTGAGCATTTTGGAGGCATAGTCAGGCTCCTTCCGCATCTCGGATGCGATCTGCTTCAGAACCTCCAATACCCGATCGGTATCCTCATCGAACGCGACCGTGACGCTCACGGCGGCGTTCCCTAGCCCCCGGTTGGTATTAGTTACGCTGGTCACCGCGCTGAACGGGATGATGTGCACCGACCCGTCCGCAGCACGCAGCCGGATCGTCCGCACAGATAGATTCTCCACCGTCCCGGATAGGCCTGAAACCGTCACCACGTCCCCTACCTGCATGGCGTTCTCCAAGAGCAGGAACATGCCGGTGATCAGGTCTTGAACCAGCTTTTGCGAGCCGAAGCCGATTGCAACGCCAATAATCCCTGCGCCGGCGAGCAAGGGCGCAATATTGATGCCGACCTCGGAAAGAATGGTCAATCCCGCCACGACCACCATCCCAGTGAACAGCGAGCTGCGCAACAGGGGCATGAGCGTTCGCATCCGGGCGGCTTTCGCGAGCTGCTGCTCGCGGGAAAGCCGCGCCAGATGCGATTCCATCGAGGCGTTCGCCGCCTCCCAGACCGCAAGTGCCAGGATCACAGTCAGCACCATGGTTCCCAGGCCCGCGGCCACCCGGACCCCAACCAGGCTGCTCGCGAACCACGCGACCAGCGGCACGCCCCAGAACTCCAGGAGCACGATCGTCCCGAAGACATAGATCAGGATTCGAATCGTTCCTGCAGTAATGGGGTGATAGAAGCGCATCCGTGCTTCCAGACCGGGATACCGGTCCAGGAGCTCAGCCGAGGGCGTCAGCGCCTTTTCCATAGCCCCCAGCAACACGATCCGCAGCAGACGGCTGATCAGCGCGACCACCACGAGCACCACAAAAATGTGGAACACCTTCGCGGTGCCGTTGCGGATCTCGACCGCCCAGGCGAACCAGACCGCCACCAGAAGGAACAATGCGTACCAGTGCCAATACGCCGCGAAGGCGTTGCGCAGTCGCGCGGACATCCCGGTCGAACCCGCTGGAGCCCGCAGCCAGTTCCGCACCGCCCGGCGCTTCTGCAGGACCATGATTGCCAGCATGGTGTGGTTGATCAACCCCGTAACCTTGAGGACGCCCTCATATGCCGGCATGCTCATGCCCAGGAGCAGCCCCACTTCCGCGATCGCGTAGCCGAATGTCGAGTTCACGGCGAGCCGGGTCACCCAGCCTATGATCCACGCCGCCATGGCATCCGAGACCTGGAACAGCCTCAGGTGGCGTACGCGCGGTGACACCAGCGCCCGCGTGAACGCGATAACCGCCAGCGCTACCGCGAAGCCATCGACCATTGCCAGCACGATCAGTCGCGTCTGGTCGGACCCGCCGAGCGGCGTGGCCGCCAGGATATGGCCGCCAATCGCAAACGCGATGATCGGCAGAAGATCCAGCAGGAACCGGGCGAAGACGGAGGGGACTCGACGCAGCAGGGCGGCGGCGGCCACTTTCCGGCTGGGCCGGAGTATTTCCGCTTCTGTCTCCTCCTCAGCCGTCCCGCCGTTTTCGGCGCCGGGTGCCGGCGCACTTGGTTCCGCACGCCCCTCCATGGCCTGAATCGGACGGTCAACCATCCGCTTCACCAGGAGCTGCAGCGCCAAGCCGCACGCAAAAGCGAGGGCCACCCGCCAGACCGCTGCGCGTAACAAGGCGTAAGCCAGCGGATTGGTGGCCATCACCACTATCCACCCCCACAGAAGCGGGAAACTCTGGATCGATTGGGCGGAACGGAGGGCCTGTGCCCAAAGCCGGGCGCCAAACCCCGAAAACGATACCAGCACCGTGGCCCCGAGACTGTTCGGCTCCAGGGTGATCTTCTTGTCTGCGGCCGGCGGCGCGGGTTTGGCGCCAGCCGGTGCCGTGGCGGGTTTTGCCGAGGCCACTGCCCCCTGGGCCGGTGCCGCGGCCGGCTTGGCTGAGGCCGGTGCCGCCTGGGTCGCGGCCGGGCCGGCAGGCTTGGCGGCGCTGCTCTGGGCTATTGCCTTAAGGGTCGCGATCAGTTCGTCCCGCTTCTGGGGGCTTTCCAGTACATCCAGCGCTTGCGCCGCCTGCGCCGAGGTCAGGGCCGGTGTGCTGGCCGCCGGGGTCGCGGGCGCTGCCGCCTGAGCGACCCCGGCGAGCGCCAGCCCCAGGATCACACTGGCGAGCAGATGGCCAATCTGACGTGAAATTGCGTTCAACATCGTTTACGCTACCACGTCTGACCCGATGTGAACCTCCATGGTGTTTCTCTTAATCCCTGTCGCATTGCTGATGTTTGCGACCCTCGGGGTCCTGCTGGCCGGGGTCATCAGCCTGGCCCGGGGTGGTGGCGACCCGGTCCGGTCCAATCAGTTGATGCGCTGGCGCGTTATCCTCCAGGCCGGCGCCCTTCTGCTGTTCCTACTCGTCATGGGCCTCATGCACCACTGACGGGCGCCCGACCCCTATATTTGACAGCGACACGAGCCGTTGCCTATGGTCCGCCCGCATGTTGCAGGTGCGAACAGGCCGTCGTCCAAGCAGCCGGTTAGTGACAGCATAGAGGCACAGGCGCCATGAAACTCCTCGTCCCCGTCAAGCGAGTGGTGGACTTCAATGTCAAGGTGCGGGTGAAGTCAGACGGCTCTGGCGTCGAGACATCGGGCGTCAAGATGTCGATGAACCCGTTCGACGAAATCGCTGTCGAGGAGGCGGTTCGCCTCAAGGAAAAGGGCATCGCCAAAGAAATCGTCGCCGTCTCCCTGGGCGTTGCCCAGTGCTCCGAAACGATACGCACGGCGCTGGCTATGGGTGCGGACCGCGGCATCCTGGTGGAGACCGATGCCGAGCTCCAGCCCCTGGCGGTTGCCAAGCTGCTGAAAGCCATCGCGGAGAAGGAACAGCCGAACCTGATCATCATGGGCAAGCAGGCCATCGACGATGACATGAATGCCACCGGCCAGATGCTTGCTGCCCTGCTCGGCTGGCCCCAGGGCACCTTCGCCAGCAAAGTCATTGTCGAGGGAGAACAGATGACCGTAACCCGGGAAGTCGATGGCGGTCTGGAGACCGTAGCCGTGAAGCTGCCGGCGGTGGTCACGACCGATCTTCGGCTCAACGAGCCTCGGTATGCGTCTTTGCCCAACATCATGAAGGCCCGCAAAAAACCCATCGAAAACCTCAAGCCGGCCGATCTCGGCGTTGATCCCGCGCCACGGTTGCGAATCGTCAAAGTGTCCGACCCGCCAAAGCGCAAGGCAGGCCAGAAGGTCGCCTCGGTGGCGGACCTGGTCGCCAAGTTGAAGACCGAAGCGAAGGTGATCTGAGGTGGCTGCGCTGGTGCTGCTCGAGCATGACGCCGCGGGCATCAAGCAGCCGTCGCGCTCGGCCGTCGCCGCCGCGGCTAAGCTTGGGGATGTGCATGGTCTGGTTCTGGGCGAGGGGATCGGGGCCGCGGCACAAGCTGCCGCCCGGCTGCCGGGCCTCAGCAAAGTCCTCGCCTGCAACTCGCCGCTTTTCGCTCACCTGCTCGCGGAGCCGGTTGCCGAACTCCTGGTCCAGCTCGCCCCTGGCTACTCCCATCTGTTCGCGGCGGCTACCGCTGTTGGCAAGAACACCATGCCCCGGGTCGCCGCGCTGCTCGACGTGCAGCCGATCAGCGACATCTCGGGCATTGAGGACGCCGATACCTTCATCCGCCCGATCTATGCCGGTAATGCTTTGGCCACCGTAAAGTCATCCGATGCTATCAAGGTGATCACGGTCCGCGCCGCCAGCTTCGATCCGGTGCCCGCTGAGGGCGGATCGGCTCCCATCGAGCAAATCAGTCCACCCGACGCGAAGGATGTTTCACGCTTTGTCTCCGCCGAGCTCTCCAAGAGCGAGCGGCCGGAACTGACAGCCGCCCGCGTGGTAATTTCCGGTGGGCGAGGCATGCAAAGCGGGGATAACTTTAAACTTCTTGAACCAATCGCCGATAAACTCGGGGCCGCCATCGGCGCTTCCCGAGCTGCGGTGGATGCCGGCTTTGTGCCCAACGATTACCAGGTGGGTCAGACCGGCAAAGTCGTGGCGCCCGATCTCTACGTTGCGGTCGGCATCTCCGGCGCGATCCAGCATCTGGCCGGGATGAAGGACAGCAAGGTGATCGTCGCCATCAACAAAGATGAGGAAGCGCCCATCTTCCAGGTCGCCGACTACGGGTTGGTGGCCGATCTCTTTAACGCGCTGCCCGAATTGGCAGCGGAACTGGAGCGCTCCTGATGAATGTCGAAGTCAATCCGGCGGATCTTATTCCCGCACAGACCGAGATCGCCCGGGTCGGCGTGGTCGGCGCCGGGCAGATGGGCAACGGGATCGCCCATGTCTGCGCCCTGGCCGGGCTGTCGGTCACCATGCTTGACGTGAGGGCGGAGGCCCTGAAAAAGGCCATGGCGACCATCGCGCACAACATGGACCGTCAGGTCAATCGCAAGCTGATTACTGACGAAGAAAAGCACGACGCCCTGGGTCGGATTGCCACCTCCAGCAATTACGCCAGCTTCGGCGACGCGGATCTGGTGATTGAGGCGGCAACCGAGAAGGAAGACGTCAAGCACGCAGTCTTCCGCGCCCTTACGCCGCATTTGAAGCCGGATTGTATGCTGGCCTCCAATACCTCGTCGATCTCGATCACCCGGCTGGCCGCTGCAACCGACCGGCCGGAGAAGTTTATCGGCATGCACTTCATGAACCCGGTCCCGGTCATGAAGCTGGTCGAGATTATCCGTGGCATCGCAACCGACGAGCCGACCTTCCAGGCGGTTGTGAGCCTTGCTCACCGGCTGGGCAAGACGACTGCGGTTGCGGAGGATTTCCCGGCCTTCATCGTCAACCGCATCCTGGTGCCGATGATTAACGAAGCGGTGTACGCGCTTTACGAAGGAGTCGGTTCGGTCAGCGCCATCGATACCTCGATGAAACTGGGCGCCAATCACCCGATGGGACCGCTGGAGCTTGCGGACTTCATTGGGCTCGATACCTGCCTGTCGATCATGCAGGTGCTCTACGAGGGGTTATCGGACAGCAAGTACCGGCCATGCCCGCTGCTGGTGAAGTATGTCGAAGCCGGATGGCTCGGCCGCAAGACAGGCCGCGGCTTTTACGACTACACCCGGGACCCCCCGCGCCCTACGCGATAAGCTCGACCGGCGTCATGGCTGCGGCCGACCCGGCCGTAGATGAAGCGGACGCCCGTACCCGTCCCGTCATGGCCGGGCCATCTACGCATGACGGGACTGTTCGCGTTGCGGTTAGTTCGGCATCGGCGCTGCCGATGCAAGTGGTGTTGGTCCTGGCCAGCATTGTCACGCTCGAAGCGGCGACACCATTAGGAATGGCTGCCGGCTGTTTGCCGTATGAACCAGCCCTGGTGACGGTGACGGGAACCGCTCAAAGGGCATTAGGTTACGGGCCACCCGGTTTCGGCGAAGACCCCGTTCATGATGCCAAAGAGCCGTACGTCCTACTCACCACGGACAGTCCATTCTGTGTTTCAGGTGGCAAGCCGAACTCAGAGGATGTGAACGTTTCCATGGTTTCGACCCTGCAACTGGCATACGGGATGGGTCAGCACTTCGACACGTGGTGGCCATACCGATGTGATGATCGATGTCACCGCCGTTAAGCGGGTGCCTTAATCGGCCTTGTGGCTCGTATTCTATCCGGCGTCTTCATCCTGACGAAGAAGCTTGGGTCGCATGCCGCCGACCCTGTCCGATCAGCTCGGGATGGGCTACCAAGGTCCGGTAACTGATGCTGCACCGGTGAAAATCGCAACCTGGAACATTAACTCCATCCGCCAGCGGGAAAAGCACGTCTGCCGCTGGCTCGAAGCCGCGCAGCCGGATGTGCTGCTGTTGCAGGAGACCAAGTGCGAGGCGGCTGGTTTTCCCGGTCTGATGTTTCAGGGCCTGGGCTACACAGCGGAAGCCGTTGGTCAGAAGGTATACAACGGAGTAGCCGCCCTGGCGCGGGTTCCGTTCACTGTAACGCACCGGCGCCTGCCCGGCCTGGCGGAAGATGATACGCAGGCCAGGTATATCGAAATCGAGGCCAACGGGATAAGCATCGCTGGGATATACCTCCCGAACGGTAATTCCGGGGGCGAGGCGGGCTTCGCCTATAAACTGGAATGGATGGATCGTCTCGCGGACCGTGCGTCGGCCCTGCTGGAGGCAGACAAGCCAACCATGATCGCGGGCGACTTCAACGTCTGCCCGGCGCCGGAGGACGCCGCCCCCGGCACGCTGCCTCCCACCGACGCACTGGTGCGCCCCGAAACACGTGCGCGGTTCAGGCGTCTAATCTGGATGGGGATGACCGACGCGGTTCGCACAGTGCACCCACATGGGCCAGCTTACACTTTCTGGGACTACCAGGCTGGCGCATGGCAACGTGACCTGGGTCTGCGGATCGATCATGTGCTGCTCTCGCCCACTCTCGCGGAGCAGATGGTCAGCGCTGAGCCTGACAAAAACGAACGCGGGCGCCCGCAGCCCTCCGACCATGTGCCTGTTGTGGTGGAACTGGCCGGGGCATAGCCGGGCGCGCCCAGCCCGTCCCGTTATGGCCAGGCTTGGCCCGGCCATGCACGCATGGACAGCGGAGCATCACCGGTACGCCGCAAAGGGGTTGCAATGCGCCTCTGCTTATGTTAGTTGTGCTAACTTCCGGCGAAGGGGATACCAATGGCTGGCAGCCATTTTCCGGGTCCGCCACGCCATTTCCGCAACGGCCGGAAACAGACTAAGACGACCGCCTGCGTATTAGTCAAAAGCGGTCCGATACTGACCGGGTATTTTAGAACGAAAAACTTCAGCCGGGCAGCTCGCAGTCCAAAGCGGCTGCCCCCTTCAGCCGAAGGGCTGTTCGGTGACATCCTCAGCAAGCACGTGCGTGGCTTGACCGATGCAGTGTCCGGGGCCCTGGACGCCAGCACTTCCGCAGGTCCGGAGCAACGGTTGGAGTCGGTCACCAAAGCCTGGCTGGATTTCATCGCAGCCAAGCCCGAGGAGCACCGCATATTTATGGTCTGCGGCGGGAACCTAAGGGAACCATATCGCAGCCAGGTGCGAGCAGGTTACTTCCAGGCGCTGGATGTCATTCGCGACGCGATCCGCGCCGTTGTCCCTGGCCTCGGCGATTTGATAGACGGCCTCCTGGGGCCAACTGCCGCGATGTTGAATGCCACCGCGACCCGGCCAAAGCCGATGGGGCAGTGGGCACGCCAGCGCGAGGCACGCCGTGTTTCCAGCATGCTGATCGGAATTACTGAAATATCCGGCGGATGGAATCGGCTGCTGCCGGTGGAAAAACCTGAAAACAGCAAGTCAATCGTACCGCTTCCGATCATTCCGTCCCGCCGGCGTTGACAAGGAACCAGCCCCCGGGCCCGCCGTTGCTGTGCGGAGCCTGACCTGGAGCCTGGAATGCAGCTTACACCAGAGACCACCGCCACGTTCGCTTCCGCCGGCCGGCGCCAGCTTTTGGGCATGGCAACAGCTGTCGCCGGCGCATCAATACTGGCCGGGCGAACATACGCGCGACAGAACACAGGCACCCAAGCGGCCAGCAGCGCGGCCAATGCGCAAACCGGGCCGCTGCGGAGGGGTCTTATCGGCTACATGCTGCCCCATGAGCAGTTTCCGATTCCGCAATTGATTCGCCACGGCGCAATGGCCTCGCAGGCCGGTTTTCATCTGCTCGCTACCAGCGATCATCTGCAGCCATGGCAGGCGAATGAAGGCCATGCCGGGGAGGCCTGGGTAACACTCGCGGCGCTCGGCGGGCACACAACACAGAGCTGGATGGGGACCACGGTTACATGCCCAACCATGCGCTATAATCCTGCCGTCGTAGCCGAGGCGTTCGCCTCTCTGAGCGATCTGTATCCAGAGCGGATTTTTCTCGGCGTCGGTTCGGGCGAGGCAATCAATGAGCAGGCGGCAACGGGTATGTGGCCGAAATGGCCGGAGAGATGGGACCGGCTGATCGAAGCGATCGGCATCATCCGGCGGTTATGGGCGGGGGAGGAGCTGGCTTATCAGGGCAGGTCCTACAACGTACATGCCAAATTGTGGGATTTGCCCCGCCAGCCCATCCCGCTGCTGACCGCCGCGAATGGCGTGAAATCGATGCGCCTGGCCGGGATTCACGGCGACGGCTTGATTACTGATCCAAAGACCTGGCAGCAGCACAGAGCTCAATGGGAGGACGGTGCCCGGTCGGCCGGCAAGAACCCCGCCGATATGCCCGTACTGGTCGAGCAATACGTCGTGGTAGGCGATCAGCAAGTAGCAGAGAACGCCGCCGAGCTCTGGCGGTTCGGCCCGAAAGCGTTCAAAACTTATTATGACAACCCAAGCCCCGCGGGGATCCAACACCTGGCCGAACAGCAGATCCCGATCTCAGAGGTTGTTAAATCCTGGGCAGTCGGCACCGATCCCGAGGCCCATATCAGGAAGCTGCAATCCCTATTTGATAGCGGCGCCAGCATCGTGAACGTGCATTCAGGTCAACCTGACCAGGAGCGCGTGATCGAATTTTATGCGCGGGATGTGCTGCCACATTTCCGTCAGCCCTCCGTTAGCGTGGGCCAGCCCCGTAGCGTCTCACCCGGATGAAGTTCGACGCGCACACCGCCTGAGACCACGTTGACTGCCGCTGCGTTAGCCTCCGCGGAGGAGATAAGCAGGTCAGGCCACGTGCATCGGACACCAATCAATGCGTTGTCCCGGCCTGACGCTCGGGTTGAGTTCCTGGACCAGTCATATCAAACTAATTGAATTCCGCGGTTGTCCCATCAGCGAGGAACGCCACGCGCAGAAGTCGCGCGCCATATTGCGATCTGCCGTCGGCACCAGGCTACCAGATCCGGGTCGCGCCTGCCGCCCGAAGGATCTCCTCTGCGCGGATCCGGTGCTGCGGATCGGCCAAACGGACTTCGAGCACCAGCTTGCCCTCCGCGGCTCGTTTATCCCGTCTCTGCTGTTCCTCGGTGCTGACATGCCGGCTGACCGCATTCGCTGCGGCGCCTACCGCCAACCCGGCGCCGATCGCGGCCGCGGCAACCGGAATGGCAGCCCCTCCCGTAGCGGCAGCTGCGGCCGTGGCCGCGACCATGGCCCCAACGGCACCCCCGACCCCGCTGTGCATGAGACGCGATTGTTGCGCCTCGACATCGGTGTCCGGCTCTTCGGCCCCCGCCTCCGGGGTAGCGCGCTCGGGAGGCGGATCGATCTCCGGAAGGCTGAGGTCGGCGCGGTCGAAACCTGCCTCCTCCAACTCTTTGATGGCGAGGTCCAGTTGGGCGCTGGTCGGCATCAAGGCCCCCAGATGGGCCGAACCCGCACCTGCGCCCGCAGGCCTAGGGATATCACTCATTGTCGCGGCCTTCTCGCCGGACAAACTTGAAAAACCGGCTGGTGCCCTTGCGCTGCTGGTCCTGGTGCAGGAAGGCGAGCTTCCGGTCCTCGAACGTCTCGAAGAACTCCTCCCAGGAGATCGGCTCCAATTTGTCATCAGGGTCGCGGAAATCGACGCGAAGAATGCCCTCGCCGTCGCGAGACTCCGTTCCCTTCACCTTGGCGGGCCGGCCATCCCGCTCCTCGATCCATTTCCGAATCTCATCATGATTCGTAGTCGTCGTCGCACTGCTCATGATCGTCTCCTTGCGAATGCGGGCTGACCGCCAAACGCAATCAGATGCCTGCGGTTTGACCCGCTTCAGTGCGCTCCACGTAACGTAGGGTGGTGGGGCCGATATGATCGGCTATCCACTGCGCCATGCTCTCCTCCTCTCGGAGCGACTGGTTCAGCGCGGTCTTCGCCGAACTCTGCCCGATCGCGTCCGCCAGGCTGAGCAAGGACAGATAGCCCGCGATTTCGTAGTGCTCGAAAGCGTAGTTGGCGAGGCTATTCTTGATGACCTCGTCCGGCGCTACGGTGTGGCCGAGCGCCAGCATGTTCCCGAACAATGCCAGACCGGTATCCTTTAAAGTAGAAGCACTGGTCCCCAAACCCGACAGCAAATCTTCTATCCGCCGCGCCTGCTCCTTGCTCTCCGCCAGATGTTGGCGCATGCGCTCCACCATTTCGGGATAGTTCTCCAGCCGGCCGATCTGCCGTTCCAGAAGCTCGATGGCCTGGTTCTCGACGGCGTGTTGATTGCGCAGGCCGACAATGAAGATGTCGCGCGCCTTGGTATTTGTGCTGCTCACTTCGGGTCCTCCTTGAGTAAGTGCCCCGGCAAGATCGGGATTGAGCGGGATGGTGGGCGGACAGGGCGGGTCACGATGTTCGTCCCCCTGCGGTTGGTCGAAAACTCCGGGCAGGGAGCCCGGAGGCAGGGCGGCACGTTCATTCGGTAGCCCGTCAGTTTTGCGCATGAACTCCGCGACGGGATCGTCGCGGACATTCCGGCTCTCTCGTGCTGTCATGCTGCGCTTAACAGGCGCGAAGCAAGCCGGTTGCTTCAACCGGGGCTGGCGGCGGGCGTTACGGCGTAGCTAAAACGAGAGGCGCAAAATGCTGAAAGTAAGGTCTCCGGTTTCACGAGGTACGTTCCGCGCACGATTGGAAGAGGTGGAACCCAACATGTACCGGGCGGTTTATGCGGGCGAGTCGAACCCGGAGGATGCGGCGGCAGCCCAGGTTTGGCCCGATGCCCATGTGGGAGACAGCCCGGAGGCCGTAAAAGCGTTCGTGGAAAAATTCGCCCGGGAACTGGGCTATGATCACGTGATGTGGGAGGAACGGCCCAGCTAACTGTTTCCGATCAAGATCCCGCACGCGAACACCAGCGCGCCGCCCAGGGCGACCTGGGTTACGGCCGAAACCGGTGGCGTCTCCATGTACTTCCACCGGATCCAACTGATGGCCGCGAGTTCGAACACCACGACGACGACCGCGACGAGAAATGCGGTGTACCAGTTCGGGATCAGGAACGGAATGGTGTGGCCGACGCCGCCCACAGTCGTCATCAGGCCGGTAATGGCGCCCCGCACCAGCGGTGTGCCGCGCCCGGTTAGGCTGCCGTTATCGGACAACGCCTCGGCAAAGCCCATCGAGATGCCGGCCCCGATAGAGGCAGCCATGCCGACCAGGAACGCATCGAACGTATTGTGGGTGGCGAACGCCGTCGCGAACACCGGCGCCAGGGTAGAGACCGAGCCATCCATCAGGCCGGCGAGACCGGGCTGTACCACCTGTAGAACGAAGCGCCGGCGCGCCGACCGGTCCTCTTCCTCACGCACATTCTCGGGAAGGTTTTCGGCGACGAGGCGCTCGGCCATGTGCTCGTGCTCGATCTCGGCATCGGCGAGATCGCCGAGCAGCTTGCGGATCGAAGTGTCCGTGCTGCGAGCGGCGGCCCGGCGATAAAATTGCTGGACCTCGGCCTCCATGCTCTCGGCAAGGTTACGCACCTTATCGAGGCTAAGCGGGCGGATTTGCCAGACCGGCTTACGGCGGATGAAGCCGCGGATATCCTGGCGGCGGATCAGGGGAATGTGCTCACCGAATTTGGTGCGATAGAGTTCGAGCAACTGGCGGCGATGGTCGCCTTCCTCAGCCACCATCTCTTCGAACACCTTAGCGGAGGCCGGATAGTCATCCCGCAGGCCTTCAGCGACGTCGGCGTAGATGCGCCCGTCTTCCTCCTCATTCGCGATGGCGAGGGCCAGGACCTCACGCTCGGAGAGTTCGGAGAAGTCGCGCATACGTGTCTAATGTGCGGCAGGAACGTAAGTAGTCAAGCTGACGGCGCAATAATGCGAGTGCTTCGCAAATGCAGCCGAATAGTTCTTGCAAGGTACTGATATCCATCCTCCGTGTTGATCGCAAATCGATGCGCCCGGTTACGCGTTCCTATTCGGGTTTTTGAAAGTAAACCCGAGCACGGGTATACGTGTTTTGCACCAGACGCAAATTGACAGCTTTGTTGCTGCCTGCTGCAAAGTCACGAGCATTGGGGAAAAAGTCCAAGTGGCATCTGATTTCGCGCAAACCGTCACACAACCTGGAGCGCTGAGCGAGATCGAGCGCCGCACCATGCGTAAGGTCATGTGGCGGCTCATTCCGATCCTGATCATCTGTTACTTTGTGGCGTTCGTTGACCGCACGAATGTGAGCTTTGCCGGGTTGTTGATGAACAAGGAGCTGGGCTTTTCCAGCGCCGTGTACGGGCTGGGAGCAGGGATTTTCTTCTGGGGCTATTGCCTGTTTGAAATTCCCAGCAACCTCATTCTGGCGCGGGTCGGGGCGCGCGTGTGGATCGCAAGGATCCTGATCACCTGGGGTATTATTTCGGGCCTCACAGCGTTGGTCTGGAGCGCCTACTCGTTTTACGGCATTCGGTTTCTGCTCGGCGTCGCCGAATCTGGCTTCTATCCGGGAATCATTCTGTTTCTAACCTGGTGGTTTCCAAAGCGCTATCGCGCACGTGCAATCGGGTTGTTTATGACCGCTATCGCCGGTTCGCAGATCGTCGGTTCGATAATTTCCGGCGAGCTCTTGAAACTGGACGGCATCTGGGGCCTCGGCGGCTGGCAATGGCTGTTTATTCTCGAAGCGGTGCCGGCGGTTATCCTGGGCTTCGTCGTCTATTTCGCGCTGACCAACTCCCTGCTCAGGCGCACTGGCTGCATGAAGACGAGCGCGAATGGCTCACCAGCCGGCTCGCGCTCGAGCGGCGGCAACAGGAGGCAATCCGGCATTTCGAGCTCGGACAAGCTCTGCGGAATCCGCGCATGTGGGCGTTTACGCTCGTGTATTTCGGGCAGAATTTCACCGGCTACGGGCTGGGGCTATTCCTGCCCCAGATTATTCGTCGCCTCGGCGTCAGCCTGGCGATGGTTGGTTGGGTCACCGCAATTCCGTCGGTTTTCGGCCTCGTCGCTATGCTGCTTTCGGCCCGGTACGCGGATCACTCGGGCAACCGGGTGCTGACCCTGGGCACCGCATGCCTGGTATCGTTTGCTGGGCTCGCTTTGTGCGCGGTGACGGGCGATCCGCTGGTCCTGTTTGGACTGCTTATGTTTGCCGCACTAGGCCAGAACTCGATCGGCAATAATTTCTGGCCGCTGCCTACCGCGATGCTGTCCGGCACCGCGGCAGCCGGAGCCATCGCCCTGATTAATTCTCTCGGCAATCTGGGCGGCTTCTTCGGCCCGTACGTAGTTGGGCTGATCCGCAATACCACCGGCAATTTTAGTCTGGCGCTGCTGGCGCTGTCAGCCGGCGCGCTGGTTGTCGGGCATCGTGGTATTCATCCTGGGGCACGACCGGCGGCTGGAGCATGTGTCGGCCGAGTTGGCGAGCCCAAGCCACGCTGATTGAGGGCACCCTCTGGCGTTGCCGTCACAGCCCTTAGTCCGTCGTTATGGCCGGGCTTGACCCGGCCATTTTCGCACCCGAAGCCACGATGCGTGCGCACCCACCGTGACGCACGCCCGTGATTACTGCCTAGCGGCCTGGCTGGTCACGCCAGTTGCCCACGCGTAGCCGATGACCGCGCCCCTTGATATAGGGCAGTGCGGCGATACTGACCCCCGCGATCAGGGCAGGCGAAGCGAAGGCGGGTGACCGGTCGCCGACACACCGGGCCCTGGCAGCCTGACGCCGTAAATAGGGCTTGCCGGGAGTTTCTTCCGAAGGCGCTCTACTGTATTCATAGAGGAGTGAATAGTGCTTATGGGCTGGTGCCGTCGTTCCCGCTGCCCGCAATCGCCTCCTTGGCGCCCGACATCAGCTTCCACGTCGCGATTGTCTCCAAGGAGCTCTCCCCTTCCCTGCGCGTGGCGTACCTTGTGGCCCCGAGCCCCGCCGGGGTCACAGCTATGCGCCGGCAAGTGTGCTGATGGCTTCACCGCTCCTTACCGGGCTGTTGACCGCGTGGATCCACGACGGCACCGCTGGTGCGGTTGCCGCGGCGATCCGGCGCGAGAGCGCAACGCGCCAGACCATTGCCCCGGAGATGCTGCCGGCAGAGTCCCTTGATGCCCACCCGGAGAGCCTCGAGTGTGGCTCCGGTTGCCGCCACTGTGGGACCGCCGCGATTGCGTGGCCCAGCTCCGGCTGCAGCGCGGCCTAGCGTTGGTGCCAAGCGGCGCCTTCGACCGGCACGGACCGGTGGCTCCCCGAGACCGTGTGTGTCTCGCTAGGGGCAGCACCGAGCCGCGAAGCGTTCCGCGGTGCCTGGGGTCCATCGCGGCGGTGCTACGCCGAGAGATGCCGATGCCATTCACCGAGGTGGTCCAGTCTCTGAGCGCCGCTCCTTGTGGATCTTTCCGATGACAATAGCGGGAGCCCGTCCCTAAAGGGGTTGGCAACCTGCCCGACCTGTCGCGTTAGCTTCCCGCTGGCGCTCGGGGATCCGGAGGGACACATCATGAATGACGCTGGTCCGGCCGGCGCGGCGATTGATTTAGCCGCGCATTATCACCTGGTTCGCGAGTTGACCGAACGATTGACCTCCAGCCTGACCCCAGAGGACCAGTGTGTCCAATCGATGCCCGACGCCAGTCCGGCGAAATGGCACCGTGCCCATACCAGCTGGTTCTTTGAGGAGTTTGTGCTCGGTCCTTTTCTCACCGGATATCGTGCGTTTGATCCGGCGTTTCGCTTTCTGTTCAATTCCTATTACGAGGCGGTCGGACCGCGGCATCCGCGGCCAATGCGGGGCATGCTGACGCGGCCCGGTGCGGACCGGGTCGGCGATTATCGCGCCCACGTGGATAGGGCGATGGATCGCCTGCTCGCAAACCCGCCGCCGGGCGCGGTGGAGTTGATCGAGCTGGGGCTGCAGCACGAGCAACAGCACCAGGAGCTGCTGATCACGGATATCCTGCACGCGTTCGCGCAATCGCCGCTATATCCCGCGGCGATCCCGGGCTGGACCGAGCCGACCGGCCCACCGGATGGCGGGGATTACGTCCAATTCCCCGGCGGCCTCACGGAGATCGGTCACACAGGACGGGAGTTCCGTTTTGATAACGAGGCGCCTCGGCATCGCGTGTTTCTGCAGCCCTACCGGCTCGCCATGCATCTCGTTCGGAACGCGGACTGGCTGGAATTCATGCGGGATGGTGGCTACCGGACCGCTACGCTGTGGATGTCGGATGGCTGGGCGCGGGTGCAGGCGGAAGGGTGGTCGGCACCGCTTTATTGGCGAGAGCGGAACAACGGTTGGTGGCAGATGGGACCAGGCGGCCTTGCGCCGCTCAGACCGGACGCTCCGGTGCGCCACATCAGTTGGTATGAGGCGGATGCCTTTGCTCGCTGGGCGGGGGCCAGGCTGCCGACGGAAGCCGAATGGGAAGCGGCGTCCAGCGATCCGCAACTCGCGCAGACCACCGGCTGTGTATGGCAATGGACCGGCAGCGCGTATCTCCCCTACCCAGGCTATGACCCTGCTCCGGGCGCCGTGGGTGAGTACAACGGCAAGTTCATGATCGGCCAAATGGTACTGCGCGGTGGGTCCGTGGCCACTCCACAGAGCCACACGCGGCCGACCTATCGCAACTTCTTCCATCCGGAAAAGCGGTGGCAGTTTTCCGGTCTCCGGCTAGCCCACGACGCCTGACCCCCCATTTTGGAGCACTTGGGAATGCCTGATGACAGCCTGCTTCGGGCAGCGGAGGAAGAGATCGTCTCACTTGCGCTGGTGGGGCTGACCGGCGAGCCCAAGACCCTCCCGCCGAAGCTGTTCTATGACCAAACTGGCTGCGAGCTGTTCTACCGGATAACGGAGCTTCCCGAGTACTACCTGACGCGAACCGAGCTGGCGTTGTTGCGTGACCTGATGCCGTCGCTTTCGGTACTGACGCCAGCTCCCGCAGTTCTGGTGGAATACGGGGCCTCCGACGAGACAAAGGCCAGTCTTTTGCTGGAACAGGGGCAGTTTGCGGCATACGTGCCCGTGGATATTGCGGCCGGTACGGTGGCGCGAATGGTTCGGCGCTTGCGCAAGCCTGGCGGTCCTCAGGTGCTGCCGCTGGTCGCGGATTTCACCGCCCCAATGGTCTTACCGGCAGCAGTGGATGGGCTTGCCCGGTTCGGATTTTTTCCGGGCTCGACGATAGGCAATCTCGAACCCCGCGAGGCGCAGATCTTTCTGCGACGGGCGCGAACGACCCTTGGGCCGGGAGCGTCGATGCTGATCGGGGCGGATTTGCGCAAGGACCCGGCGGTTCTGATTGCGGCATATAACGACCCCGCCGGGGTTACTGCCGCGTTCAACCGCAACGTCCTGGTCCGGCTGAACCGGGAAGCCGGTGCCAACTTTGATCCGAAGACCTTTGCGCATCGTGCGTTGTGGAACGACGAGCAAAGCCGGATCGAGATGCATCTGGTGAGCATGCGGGCGCAGGTGGTTCATCTGGCGGGGCACGCGGTCCGGTTCCGGCGCGGCGAGACGATCCATACAGAGAACAGCTACAAGTATAGCCGGGACGGCATTGCCAGGCTGGCGGAGTCCGCCGGGTGGCGATGGATCAAGCTCTGGACCGATGCCGCGGAGCTGTTCTCGGTTCACCTGCTTCAGGTAGCGGTGGGGTAGTTCGCGTGAGCCAGGTAAACTATGTGGCCCAAATCGCGATCCTCTCGCGCAGCGAATACAAACTCCGCCCGGCACAGGCGTTCCTCGAAGGCTGGTGCCGGGTTGGCTGACCAAATCGCTAACACTCCGTCGCGAGCCAGGGCCCGCTTGATGCGCAATAGCCCCTCCACGCTGAAGAACCGCGCGTTTGCCGGCCTGACCAGCTCTTCGGGGTTGTTGTCCACGTCCAGGATCACGGCGCCGAACTCTTCCGGGCTGGCGCGCAGTACCGAGGGATGCATCTTCGAGCCTCACCTCCACGCGCGGATCACGCAGCGGATCGCCGGCGAGACCTGCGGCTGGCCCACGGACCCAGTCGACCACGGCGGGAATCAGCTCGGCCACCGTAACCCGGGCGGTTGGCGGGAGTGCGTCCAGCGCGGCGCGCAACGTGTAGCCGAAGCCGAGCCCGCCGATCAGCACTTGGGCGGAATGAGGATCGGCCAACTCGGCGCATGCCCAGCGGGCCATTGCCTCCTCTGATCCGTGTGCACGGCTGGCCATAAGTTCCTGGCCGTTCATACGAAGCTCGAATTCGTACCGGTCAGCCTCGCGGCTGACCGGTATCGAGCCTTTGCTTTGCGCGCGGCCGCGGCGGCGGAGTAGCAACTCGTCCCCCTCGGGCGTAAAAGCCCGGCCAAGCTCAGTCCAGACCTCCGGAATGAGGTGCTCCATGCCCAAAGAGCCCGTGGCCATCGTGTTCGACACCTTTGGCACCGTTGTGGATTGGCGCGGCAGTCTGATTGCCGAGTTGACGGGCTTCGGCAAGGAGCGCGGCATCCATGTGGATTGGGCGGCCTTCGTGGATGCGTGGCGGGGCGCCTACCAGCCGTCTATAGAACGGGTGCGCAGCGGCGAGCTGCCGTGGACCAAGCTGGACGGCCTGCACCGGATGTCGCTTGACCGTCTGATCGAGCAGTTTGGGATTGGTGGTCTGACCGAGCAAGACCGGCGGCATATCAACCTGGGCTGGCATCGGCTGAAGCCGTGGCCGGACTCGGTGCCGGGGCTAACCCGTCTGAAGGCGCGGTTCATTATCGGGCCGCTATCCAACGGCAACGTGGCGCTGCTGACCAACATGGCCAAGCGGGCCGGGGTGCCGTGGGACGTTGTGTTCGGGACCGACCTGTTCGGTCACTACAAGCCGGACCCAGAGACGTATCTGGGGGTATGCCGGCTGCTCGACCTGGAGCCGGGGCAGGTGATGATGGCGGCGGCGCATAATTACGATCTGGCAGCGGCGCGGAAGCTGGGCCTGATGACCGCGTTCTTCGCTCGCCCGAAGGAGTACGGACCACATCAGTCGCGGGACTTCAAGGCAGAGCAGGAGTGGGACATCGTGGCGGAGGATATTGAGGATATGGCGGGGAAACTGGGCACATGACGACGGTCGTGATTACGGGGGCGGGTGGTAACCTTGGGACCAAGCTGCGCCGGCATTTCCAGGGGCTGGGGTGGACGTTGCGGTTGCTGGACGCGCGGTCGGACGATCCGGCGATCCGGCAAGCAGATTTGTCCGAGTGGTCGGACGCCTGGGCCGGACAGTTTCGCGACGCGGACGCGGTCGTGCATCTGGCCGCAGACCCGAGCCCGCGGTCGACGTGGGAGAGCACGGTCCGGCTGAATTTCGACCTGACGCTGAATGTGTTCGAGGCAGCGGCGAGAGGCGGGGCGAGGCGGCTCATCTTTGCCAGCTCTAATTGGGTAGTCGCGGGCCACCGGTTCGAGGATTGGAAACTGACGCCTGATGTGTCGCCGTATCCGGTGAACCCGTACGGCATATCGAAGCTGGTCGGGGAGCGGCTGGGCAAGTCCTATAGCGAGCGCTGGGGAATGTCGGTGATCTGCTTCCGGATCGGCTATTGTCAACGCGATAACAATGAACCCGGTCCGCAAATGGGCTGGGGCCTGTGGGGCCAGCAAATGTGGCTCTCTAATCGCGACTTCTGCCAGGGATACGAGAAGGCGGTCACGGCGCCCGCCAGCCTGCGGTTCGCGGTGCTGAACCTGATGTCGCGGAACGAAGGCATGCGCTGGGATCTTGAGCCGACACGGGCGGCCATCGGGTATGTGCCGATGGACCGGTTCACGCCTCAGGCGACGCCGGAGCAGCGTCTGGCCACCGAAGCTGCGCTGGGCGCGCGCAGGCTGGTCGAGAACACCGAGGCTTTCATCCAGGACCGCCAATGGTAAGCGACGCCGAATGCGTCCTGGACTGCAAGGCGACCCTCGGCGAGGGCGCGGTCTGGTGCGACCGGACGCAGGCACTCTATTGGGTGGATATTCTTGCCCCTGCCCTGCACCGCTATGACCCGGCCAGCGGCAAGGACCGCGCCTGGCTGATGCCCGAGCCCGTGGGCACGGTCGCGCTGGGGCCAGATCGGCAGGTAGTTGTCGCGCTGGCCTCCGGATTGGCATGGTTCGACCCGGAAACCGACCGGCTCGACCAGTTTTTGCCAATCGAGGCCGACCGGTCTGACACCCGGCTGAATGACGGACGATGCGACCATCAGGGGCGCCTGTGGGTCGGCTCCATGTCGCGCGGCACGCTGGAACCGGTTGGTGTGCTGTATCGATGCACCGCGCAGGCCGCGATTCCGGTTCGGACCGGGATCCAAGTGCCCAACTGCACAGCGTTCAGCCCGGACGGTCACCGGATGTATTTCACCGACACGCCTACCAGGGTTGTACGGGCGTTCGACCTCGAACCCGAAACGGGGGAATTCAGCGGGGAACGCGAATTCGCGAGTTTTGGCGGGCTCCCCGGTTTGCCGGACGGCGCGACCGTCGATGCCGACGGCGGGTTGTGGGTGGCGCATTGGGAGGGAGGCCGCGTCTCGCGCTTTACCCCGGACGGCAAGCTGGATCGCTCGGTGCACGTGGCGGCTCCGCGTGTTACGTGCTGCGCATTCGGCGGGCCGGACCTAGGCACGTTGTTCATCACCACGGCGCGGCATGGGCTGGACGCGGAGGTCGTGGGCAAGGCGCCGCTGTCAGGGGGGCTATTCGCAGTTCGTCCTGGTGTCGCGGGCTTGCCGGAACCACGCTTCCGCACGGATTGATGCGGCAGTTGTTGATTTACGCTGGGTTGGTTTTGCTGGTGCTCGGGATCGTCTGGCCCTGGCTGGGAAGGATCGGCCTGGGTCATCTGCCGGGCGATATCAGTGTGCGGCGACCCGGGTTCGCGTTCTATTTTCCGCTGGGTTCCAGCATTCTGATCTCGGTCGTGCTGTCGCTGGCGCTGATGGCGGTTGCGTGGTTCTTCCGGCGGTGAGGAATGAAGGAGGGATAATAATGACGACGGAACTCGCGACGCTTGGGGGCGGCTGCTTTTGGTGCCTGGAGGCGGTGTTCAAAGACCTGCGCGGGGTGGAACGCGTGACCTCCGGTTACGCGGGGGGTCATGTGCCCAATCCGACTTACAAGCAGGTGTGCACAGACACGACCGGCCATGCCGAGGTTGTTCAGATCGCATTTGACCCGGCCCAGGTGTCGTACGCGGACTTACTGCGGGTGTTCTTTACAATTCATGATCCGACGACGAAGGACCGCCAGGGCAACGATGTCGGGCGCCAGTATCGGTCGATTATTCTAACGCATTCGCCAGAGCAGCGGGCCACGGCTGAGGCAGTGATGAAGGAGATCACGGACCAGAAGCTATGGCCGAACCCGCTAACAACAGAGGTACAGCCGCTGGATGCGTTCTACTCAGCGGAACCGGAGCACCACGACTATTTCGCACGCAACCCGTGGGCCGGCTACTGCCAGGCGGTAATTGCGCCGAAGGTAGCGAAGTTCCGCAAGCAGTATCAGAACCGGTTAAAGCGGGCGGAGGCGGCTTAGCTAACCCCTCCCTCTCTGCTGCGGGCCTGTTGCGGAGGGCGCGAAGGTCGAAACAAGGACCGTCCGCATAGCTAATAGGCGGGTGATCCGGGAACCAGGGAACCAATTCCCGAGGACGTGGGCCTCCGTGTAGGTGAGCTGGCTGAGGTCGAAATCAGCGGTGCCGTCGCGAGAGTGGTTGAAATTCGGGGCGGTGTAGTCTCCGGCTGATGCAACCCAGCCGATTCGGCGGTGAGACGCCGAAGGAGACCACACCATGGAGAAGCATAGCAGAAACCCCACGGCGACGTCGCCAGCCTTGCTCGGCGAGACGTGGTTCGACCCCATTGAGAGAGGCATCCGGGATCAGATTCGCGGCTTCATCGAAGCGCTGCTGCAACAGGATGGCCTGGTCCGGTTCGGGCTCGGTGTAGCGGGCGAGCACGACGGTTCGTCCATCAGTCGTGGGCAGGTGCACATCGACCATCTGGATGGCTGCCATCTTCTCCAGCACTGCGCGCGGCGTCCGTCCCGCCGCCAAAGCCTTCAACCGCTTCTTCCGCGTGACCTGCAGGCAATACGCGAGGAGGGCGACAAAGATGTGCGCTTCGATGCGCGCCTCGGTCTGGTGTAGATCGGCCGGACCGCCAGATCGTTCTTCAGCTCTTTGAAGGCCTGCTCCACTTCCACCAATTGCAGATAGAATGCCCAGAGCTGCGCCGGATCGCGGTCGGTCAGGTTGGACCGCAGCAGATAGCTGCCCTCTCGGCGGCGTGCTTCGCGCAATCTTTGCCAGTTCAGGCGGAAGCTGAGAGTTTCCGATGTGACTGGCTGGTCCTTGTCCGGCAGCTCGATCTCGAGGATCCGCCAGATCGCAGCACCAGCTTCCTTTTTGGCGGCGCCCAGCTTGAGCAGCAACTGATCCCGGGTCAGCTTTTGCTGGCGCAGCTCGTGCAGCCGCTTCACCAGTTTGTTCAGCCGCCGGCGCCGCATCGCCTGTTCCTTGTCACGACGCATGCCGCTGCGGGCGAGCACATAGAGCTCGCCGTCCTGCTCAACGAGCTTGACCTGGACCGTGTCGCGCACCGCGCTCCACGGCTGGGGTAAAAACTGCTTCGCCATTTGGCCAAGCCGTCCGCGTGGCGTGCCAACCAGATAATAAACTGGCGCGGCCGACTGCCGCATCTCCGCCAGCACCTCTTCGGTGGGAATGCCGCGGTCCATCACCCAGATACGTCCGGTCTTGCCATACTGAGCTTCACTGAGCTTCGATCCGGTGGAGGAAGTCACGCAGGGTGGTTTTATCCGCGGTGTTGCCCGGCATCACCTCATAGGCCAGCGGGAACCCGTCGGGCGTGATCACCAGGGCGATGGCCACCTGCACGCAGTCGGGCCGCTTGTCGCGGCTGTAGCCGAAGCGCCGCTTGCCGCCATCATCCGGCGGGTCCGATTCGAAATACGTGCTGGTGAGATCGTAGAGGAGAACGTCGAATTTGGCCTGGAACAGCGCCTTCCAGCGTTGCTGCAGAAAGCTGAACAACTCCGCTTTGTGCGCGAGCAGTTTGTCCAGGCACCGGTACAGCTTGTCCTTGCTGACCAGAGCAAAGTCCTCGCCGAGCAGGTCGCTCATCGCGGTGTGCTGGTACCACTGCCGGTGCAGCCGCCATTCGCTGCCGGGATCGATCAGCCGATATGACACCAACGTTTTCAGCACATTCAGCCAACGCGTCCCCTGGCGCGACGGCGGCAACCGTGCCGACCAGAATTCGTCCAGGTGCAATTGCTCCCACAGTTCGCCGGCCAACCAGCAGGCACCCCATTGCCGTGGCCGGCACAGCCGTAGTTCGTTCAGACGCACGTGCACCACATCGCAGTCCAGCGCCGGCGCCGTCCGATCTTCAGGGAACAGCGCAATCTGCCTGGCGCAACGGCTGTCCTCGTCAAATGCTTCGATCGTCTGGCACCAGGCCGCCTTCTGCGCATCGTTGATTTCGCCGAGATACAGCACGTGACGCTGCACCGTACGGCCGCCACTGACGCGGCGGTTTTCCACGATGCTCCAGTATCTGTGCTTCTTGCCGTCCTTGTGGCGAGTCTTGTGGCGCAGAAACATGCCGGCACAGTTCCAAACCGGCTGGCCCCAGCGCACGATAGTTGGTCGGCACCGCAGCCGGTTTTCGGCCAATCGTCCGGCAAACCCCGCCTTATCCGCACCCTTCAGAGCGACCGCAGGACGCAAAATTCTTGCGAATCGGAGCGAGTTGCGAAATCCGGGGTAGCGGCTGCTGCGATGGTCCCAAGTCCGGGTCGGCAGGGTTACGCGAGCAGGCCGCGCGCGTAGGGCCCGAGCAGCCGGTTGGCCTCGCTCGCTATGGACGATAAAAACTGGGCGGGGGTATTGAGGCATGCTGCTGCGGCTTCGCGGATTGCGCGACCTTGCTCTGCAGACCAGAGGACGAAGTCCTGCTCGTAAAGCGTCTTGCTCATGAGTTGCTGGTACTGGGGAACCAGTCGCCTACCACCTGATCCTCCGTATAGGTAAGCTGGTTGAGATCGATCGCGGGTTTCTCGCCATGATCGGCAAGCGTCGCGGCGACTTGTTTGCGCAGCCGAGGGATCGGGGCGGCGGTCATGTTACCGACCTCGTGCCGCAGACTGGTTAACCGCCTTAAATCCTTCCGCGACGTATCCGGCGGCCTCTTCCGCCAGGTACTCGAGCGGCTTGCCTGATTTGCGTCGATAAAGTCCCGTCGCGTACGCCTGCACTTGGTTGCGCAACGGTCCCCCCAGGAGGCGATAGACTGAGACGCCGAAGTGCTTGCCCTTGATGTCCCACAACGCGATATCGATGGCGCTCAGTCCCTGGATCACGGCGCCCTTCTGCCCATGGTCGCGCAGGCGGGCGTAGATCTCCTGCCACAGGTAGTCGGTCCGCAGTGGGTCTTCGCCGATGAGCCAGGGTGCGATGCTCTGCACGACGGCGGATGTTATATGGGCGGGACCATAGCTCTCACCCCACCCGACCAGACCAGCGTCGGTCTCGGTCTCGACGATCATCGCCATGCGGCTATCGTACCACGCGCGCGAAGTAGGCGAATGGCTGCGACAGTCTGGCGCTAAGGACGTGGGTGCTGATATGGGAAATTTTCATTGCCGTTAAACAGTGAAGGCGGTGCGAAAGGCCCCAAGCGCTGTCTCCACGTCGCCGGAGGCGAAGGCCTCCATGCAAACCGTACCGCTGTCGTCTGTGAGACGGCCTCGCACGTAGCCGGTTATAGACGAGAACGTCGCCCCCGGCTTTTCGAGCATACGGAGATCGTGGTTCGTCCAGTTCCAGATGGCGCACTCAAACCCCATGTCCATCAGGCGCCGGAGGCGCCATTCCATAGGTTTATCCTGCCAAAGCATTTCAGCGCAGGCTGCAAGGGTGAACGGCGTAGACACCATGTTCGAGTCCCTATAAGGCGTGCGCCCTATCCGAGCGCGTGCCGCACCGCATCGAGCCACACCACGGCAGCCTGGGCGCCCGGGTCGGGATGGCCGACAGCGCGCTCGCCCAGATAACTGGAGCGCCCGCGGCGAGCAGTCATCGTGGCAGTGCGTTCCGCACCTTCGCGCGCCGCGCTGACTGCACGGAACAGCCCCTCGCCCGGCGGCTCGCGGGCGGCAAGCGCCTCCTGCAGCGCAGCCGATGCCGGGTGCAGCGCATCGAGCATCGTGCGATCGCCCGGCTCCGCCCCGCCCAGGTCGCAGATCGCGGCGATCCCCGCCTGCAGGGCGAGGGCCCAGTCGGGCGGCCCCGGCACGGAACGGCCGTCCAGCGTGGCAGCGGCCCGCAGCAAGAATGCGGCCCGACGTGCCGCCGAGGGAACGCATCAGCGTTGCGGAGAGGCTCCGGAGGGTCGCTGGCGCATCCACCAGGTCGTATCCGGGCAGGTCGCGCTCAATCGTCGCGGCGCCGCGGGCGAGGCGATGCCAAGGTCGCCATCCCCCACCGCCTGATCGAGCGTTGTCAGACGGTGCTCCTCTCTCCGGAGGGCAGCGCAGACGGCGCGAAGCACGGGGCCGAATGGCCCCGGTCTGCCTGCCGGCTTCGCGGTTTCATCGGCACCGGGAACTGTTACTCGTGGTTTTCGTAGGCTTATCGTGCCCGCCGGCACCGTGGGCCACGCAAGTGCCGAGGCGGGGGCATCCAGCAGCGCCAGCCGGTCGGCATCCACCCGCAGCAATGAAAGCGAGCAGCCCGCCATTTCGACCGCGCTCAGGAAGGTGCCGCTCCAGGCCCGCGCAACAGTGATGTCGCGCTGCTCCAGCCACGCGACCGCGCTGCGCGCCACGATGGACAACTCCATCGCAGGCGTGCCGCCGAGACCGTTGACCAGCAGCGCGACGCTCTCCCGTGCGGCGATCCCCCGGTCCTCGACGATGCGGCTCAGCATTTGGTCCACCAGGTCATTGGCCGGGACGATCCGCTCGCGGCGGACGCCGGCTTCGCCATGAATGCCAAGGCCGAGCTCGATCTCCTCTGCGTCCAGAGAGAAACCGGGGCGGCCGGCGGCGGGGACGGTGCACGGCGTCAGTGCGACGCCCATGGTGCCCAGATCGGCAATGCCAGCTTCCGCGGCGCGCTTCACTTCGGCCAACGCCAGCCCTTTGGCGGCGGCAGCCCCGGCGATCTTGTGAATCAGCACCGTGCCAGCAATACCGCGCCGTCCCGCGTGGCTGCCGCTGGCGGCAAGGGCCACGTCGTCATCCACCACGATCATCTCAACCGGAATGCCCTCGGCCTTAGCCAGCTCCGCGGCGAGGCCGAAATTCAGCCGGTCGCCGGTGTAGTTCTTGACGATCAGCAGTGCCCCGGGCGGACCGGCAACGGCGCGGATGGCGGCAAGTACCGCGTCGGTGCTGGGGGAGGTAAACACGTCCCCGGCGACAGCTGCGGTCAGCATACCCGGACCGACATACCCCGCATGGGCCGGTTCGTGGCCGCTGCCGCCGCCGGAGATCAGTGCCACGGAGTCGCGCAGGGGGACATCGGCGCGCATCACCACGGTTTCGTTTTCAAGCAGGGCGAGGCCGGGAGTGATGGCGACCAGCCCCTCCAGCATTTCGGGGACGACCTGGCGGGGTGAGTTGATAAGTTTTTTCATTAGCGCCTCAGGCGTGAACCGAAACGGCGGTGAGTGCGCGGGGCGTATCCGGGAGGCGCACGCCGGCGCGAAAAAACACGGCATGCTGCAAGGGGCATTCGATCGCCACCTCGTTGCCGGACACGTGAGCCCGGTCCGGTGCGAGCTTCGCCTTCAGGCGTGTCTCGCCGACCGCGAGCGTGAGCAGCAATTGTCCGCCGATGGTGATGGCGCGTCGGAGGATGCGAGCCTTCACCGCACCACTCGTTCCCGATGGAAGCACCCGGACGTACTCAGGACGGATGCCGAGCCGGACATCAATGCCGGGGCCCGCCGGCTTCGCGAGGGGCATCGGCAGCACGTCGAAAATCAGTCCATCTTCGCGTTCGCCACGGGGCGAGACGAAGTTCATCCCCGGATTGCCGAGGAACCAGCCGCCGAACTCGGTATCCGGCTGTTCGTATAGCCGGCGCGGTTCGGTGCATTGAGAGATCCGGCCATCTTGCATCAACGCGATCCGATCGGCGAGCGTCATCGCTTCGGTCTGGTCGTGCGTTACATAAATAATCGTCTGTCGGAACCGCTGACGGAATTGTTTGAACGCGCGGATAAGCTGCAGCTTGGCGTTGACTTCTACGTTGGTCGTCGGTTCGTCGAACAGAATAACGTCGCAGCTTCGCGCGATGGCGCGGCCGACCGCGACCTTCTGGCGTGTGCCGCTATCAAGATCGCCGATGTGCCGGTTGCGATGTTCCGTAAGCTGGAGGATCTCCAGCACCGTGTTCAGGCGGTCGTGCTGCTGCTCTGCCGATAGCCGGCGCTCGTTACGCAAAGCGAGCATGATATTCTCCTGCACGCTGAGCGGGCGGTACATAACCGGGTATTGGAACACCATGCCGATATCGCGGTGGCGCGGCGGCAGGCGGGTCACGTTCCAGGCGCCGAAGTGGATGCTGCCGCTCGACGGCGTTTCGAGCCCCGCTATCATGCGTAGGAGGGTGGTTTTGCCGCACCCCGAGGGGCCGAGCAGACAGGTCACCGTGCCCTCTGCGAAGGTCATCGTGATATCCGCAACCGCCGTCATGTGGCCAAAGCGCTTGCTCAGCGCATCAAGGCGGATATCAGGCACGCGCTGTCTCCCTCCCGCGTCCGACCAAGGTGCCGGATTGGCTGTCGTAGAGCAGGATGTTGGCGGGCCGCAGGGTGAAGGGGAATGGGGCGCCGATGTCGAGCATGGCGACGGTGGGGCTGGGGGCGGTGGTCACCAGGGTTTCACCGCCTGCATCGAAATAGATCACGCTCTCGGCACCGAGGTTTTCGATCAGCCGGATTTCGCCCGCGGCGGTCGCATCGCCTCTGTCGTGGCTGATGCTTTCCGGGCGGATCATGACCGACACATCGGCCGCATCGTGATCGAGCATGGCGGAAAAGCGTGCGACGCTGGTGGCACAGTGAGCGCCCTCGATGTGGCCGCGTAGCACGTTGCAGCGGGGAAATCCGACCAGCTCGGCGGAGCGCAGGACTGCGGGGTGGTAATAGACGTTCTCGACCGGTCCGGATTGGACAACGCGTCCCTGGTCCAGTATCATGAGATTTTCCGCCATCATCAGCGCTTCCAGCGAGTCCGACGTAATATAAAGAAATGTCGCATTCAGCTCGGCCTGCAGGTCCTTAAGATCATCCATCAGGCTCTCGCGCAGCTTGAAATCGAGGCCCACTAGCGGATCGTCGAGAATGAAAATGTCGGCGTTCTTGAGGATTCCCCGCGCAATGGCGGCCCGCTGCTTTTCGCCGCCGGAAAGCTGACTGGGCCGCTTCTGCAGCAATTGGCTGATATGGAGCATCTCTGCCGCCTGGCCAACGCGCGCGGTGATTTCAGCGCGAGGAATGCGTTGCAGCGCCATTGGGTAGGCGACGTTGTCAAACACACTCATGTGCGGGAACAGCGCGAATGATTGCGGCACGTATCCCATGCGGCGTGCCGCCGCGGGCAGATCGGTAACGTTATCCCCATCCACGTAGATTTGGCCCGAGGTTGGCAACTCCAGCCCGATGATAATGCGCATCAGCACGGACTTGCCGCAGCCGGGCGGTCCGCAGAACACGGTGAAGCTGCGCGGCTCTATGTCCAGGTCGACATCGGTCAACGCGGCGACGTTCCGATAGGATTTGCTGAGGCGCTCAATCCGGATATGGCTCATTTCACTGGCCGAGCCTGGCGAGATACGGCACTAACATGATGCCGAGGACGAACACCGCGGCGACTACCGCAAGGATAATCACCAGGGCGCGTGCTGCGCCCCAGCCGCGCGCTGATTTGGGCACGTTGCTGACGGCGATGTTCAGGATGGTCGCCCCGATGACCACCAGCAGCCCAAGCCGATAGAGGCCGAAGACCCATTGCTGGGTGATCAGCAGGAAGCCTGCGATCATCAGAACGATCAGCGTGGTTTCGGCGCGGGCCAGCAGGCGGCTTGGCATCGCTCAGACCTCGCCGCGGACAGTGCCGAAGGTCATGCCGACAAGCAGGAAGCGTTGGAAGAAATAGACGACGAGGATGGGTGGAAGGATGTAGATAGTCGTCAGCGACGAGAGAAACGTCCAGTCGATGCCACCGCCGTTCGAGAGATTGGTGGCGAGCAGAACAGGAATGTTTGACGTGTTGATACCGCCGATGATGTAATTGAACAGAAATTCGTTCCAGACAAAGATGAAGTTAAAGATCAGCGCCGCGATGACGCCAGGAAACGCCTGCGGCAGAGTCAAGCGTGTGATAATACTGAACCACGATGCCCCATTTACCAGCCCGGTTTCGTCGAAGCGTGGTGAGACCCCGTCGATGAATCCTTTAAGAATCCAGACCGAGAACGGAATAGAGAACATCGCGTAGAACAGCGTCATTGCGATATAGCTGTCTTTCCAGCCGAATGCGACGTACATCAGATAAACCGGCAGGATTGCCGCGGATCCCGGCAACATGCGGATCGACAAGAGCAGGAACATGAGAAAGTTTGTGGCGGCGGGCTTGAAACGGGAAAAGGCGAAGGCGGCAAGGAACGAGACCGCAACCGCGATCAGAACCGCTGCGACCGACAGCAAGGCGCTGTTGAAGAAATGATGCTGGAACGCCGGCTGAGCGAACAGTCTAGCATAATTATCAAGCGTCGGATGGAAGAACAAGAGCGGAGGTACCGCGAGGATCTGCGGTGCGGTTTTGAACGACGACAGTACGATCCAGAATACCGGCGCAAAGAACAGCAGCGCCACGAGCCACAGCAGCAGATGGTACAGGCTTTGGCGTAAGCGATCCATCAGGCGAGCGCGGCCTTTCGTTCGCGAAGATATAGCACGTAAAGGAAGGTTGCCGTGAATGCGATGGAGATCAACAGCAGGATCACCGCAAGGGCTGAGGAACTGCCCATGTTGAAGGCTTCGAAGGCGTGGCGGAACAGAGTCATGGCGATAAGCTGCGTCGCCGTGCCCGGGCCGCCGTAAGTCATATCGAAAATCAGGTCCATCGTTTTGAACGCATCGATCGTGCGCAACAGCAGACCGAGCATCAGGATGAATTTGCCGTGGTAGAGGATGATCAGGCGGAAGCGGTTCCACCAGCTCAGGCGGTCGATCTCTGCGGCTTCCAGCTCGGCTTTTGGTACCGATGCCAGCGCGGCGAGTGTCATCAGCACCATGAACGGCGTCCACATCCACACATCGACCGCAAGCACGGCGCCGAAGGCGACGTGCGCGTCGCTCAGAAACCGCACCGTGCCGATGCCGGCGAGACGCAAGAACCAGTTCAGCACCCCGAATGTCGGGTCGTAGATTAGCCGCCAGAAGGTACCCGCCGCCACGGGGGTGACCACCATCGGCGCGAACAGCAGCGTGAGTGCCAGGCGCCGTCCCGGCAGCTTGTCGCTGCGCCAGAACAGCAGGCCGAGGAAAAACCCCAAAACGGTTTCGATTCCGACTGCCAGCACCACGAAGATGAAGGTTCGGCTCAGATCGAACCAGGTTGCGGCATCGTTCAGGATACTGGTGAAGTTATAGAAGCCGGAATAGATCGGCGGCCGGCCGCTGGTCAGCGAGAACCGGTAGAAGCTCAGGCCTAGCAGCCAAAGTGTAGGGATCGTGTTCCAGATGATGAAAAACAGCAGCACGGGCGCGATGAGCAGAAGTACCAGAACGTCCCGCCGGGCAAAGAAAACGGCGAGCCTGCTCGGCCGGCCCGCCGATTTATAGTCGCGGGAGGATACCGCGACAGAGCCGATGGCCCCTCCCGCCATCAGATTACAACGTAATTCCGCTGCAGGCGGAGGTCGGCTCTTTTTCCGCCGTGCCCTCGTCGTACAGGATCTTCTGCTGCTGGCAGGCGACCCACTGCAGGGCATGCAGCGGATCTTTGATCTGCCCGGTGTAGTATCCCGTGAAAGCCTCCTGCTGGTCGGACAGCATCTCCGAGTATTTCGGATCGTGCCAGAAATCGGAGCTGTGTAGCAGCATATCCTTGTAGGTCCGGTTCCACGGGTTGATGCCGTCGAAATCCGGCCGCGAGCAGGTTGCGTAATCGCACGGCATGCCGCCGCGCGTCAGGTAATCGTGCGAGGTCTCTGGCAGGTACCACCATTTCATGAAGTCGATAGCCACCTGCATGTGCGCTGGGTCATTGAACGCGTTGATCACCCAGGGCTGCCCGCCGATGATGTAATTGCGATATAGAGTTCCGTCTGGCTTCTTGAACGCAGGCGGGTTCACGACCATCACCTTACCCTCAAGGTTGGGCGGGATCATGGTCTTGCCGGTCGCTACCCATTGCCAGGCGGCGAACACCTTGCCTTGGGTGAATGCATCGATTACTTCGGCGATGAAGTAGTTGGTTGCTCCCGGCGGCTGATATTTCAGCCAGGATTTGTAGAGCTCCATCGCATGGGCGTTGGAGGGGGTGTCGTAGATGCCCTGCACCTTACCGGTCTTCGGGTCCCAGATGTCGCCGCCGAGCGAGCGCATGAACGACATGGTCGGGCAGCTCGCAGCATCGGTACTCGCGCGAGTATTGTGCCGCAAAACCGTAATAGCCCTTCTCCGGGCGATTAAAGAAGGCGATAAGGTCGATCCACTGGTCGAAATCCATTTTGTCGAAATCTTCCCAGGTGGTCGGAAGCGCGCGACCGTACTTAGCCTTGAACGCCTCCGCCTCTCCCGGTCCCTCCAGAATGTCCTTGCGGACGAAGATGCCGATGATGTCCCCCACCTGGGGAAAGCCCCAGAGCTTGTTGGTGCCGTCGGGGTAAACCTGGTAGCTGGAACGGATCGAGGGGGACCACCACTTGATGTTCAGCTCCGGGTTCCTGGTGATAATGTCGTTGAGCTGAACGATCCACTTCGGCGTTGCCAGCGCACCCAGCCACTGACTGTCGCTGATAATGATGTTGTATTCCTGGCTGCGTGTGGCGAGCGACGTAGCCGCTTTCTGGAAAAGGGCGCCGAAAGGTGCATCTGCGAAGGAGAAGCTGACGTCGTAGCCGTACTTAGCCTTGGCGTACTTGGCGAACTCCGGCGACATATCCACGCCGAGCTTGCTCGGCAGCCAACCGGCAACGCCAAGGATTTGCATGTGAATGGACTTGCCAGCCAACGGGCTCTTCTGCGCCAGAGCAAGGTTAGGGCAGGCGAGAGCGGTGGCGCCGAGTGCGGCCGATCCTTGCAGAACCCGCCGCCGGCTGAGCCGGCCAGTAGTCGGTAACGCACTCGTGATTTTCGCCATCGATCGTCTCCCCTCAGGGCTTCGGTAGCCCAATTTATGGCTTCAAGCATCCATGCTGGCTTGAGAGGCGTCAAGCGAGGCTTTCGGTCTTCCGCTTTGGCGGCGTTTAGGCTTGACTGTGCAGATGGAGGAAACGATGGCCAAGGGCCGCATCTATGTCGCGGGCACGGCCGATACCAAGGGTGCTGAGCTGGTTTATCTGGCCCGGCTGGTCGCACAAGCGGGCGTGCCGGCCGTGCTGGTGGATCTATCCACCTCCGGCAAATCCGGGACTGCCGATATTTCGCCGCAGGAGGTAGCCGCCTCTCATCCCGGTGGCGCCAGCGCCGTGTTCACCGGTGATCGCGGAACGGCGGTCTCCGCCATGGCGGTGGCATTTCAGCACTTTATCCTCGCGCGGCAGGATGTGGCCGGTGTGATCGGGATTGGTGGCTCCGGTGGCACCGCACTGATCACGCCCGCCATGCGCGCGCTCCCCATCGGGGTGCCGAAGCTGATGGTTTCAACCGTCGCCTCCAGCAATGTCGCGCCGTACGTTGGCCCGAGTGATATCGCCATGATGTATTCGGTCACCGATATCGCCGGGTTGAACCGCATCTCGCGCGTCATTCTCGCCAACGCCGCCCACGCAATCACCGGCATGGTGCGTGGCACAATCCCGCCGGCGCGGGACGACAAGCCCGCGATCGGCCTGACGATGTTCGGCGTCACCACGCCCTGCGTTAACCAGGTCGTCTCCTTGCTGCGTGACGATTATGACTGCCTGGTGTTCCATGCTACCGGCACGGGCGGCCAGTCGATGGAAAAACTCGCCGACTCCCATCTTCTGGCCGGCGTGCTCGATATCACCACAACCGAAGTCTGCGATCTGCTGATGGGCGGCGTGTTCCCCTGCACGGAGGACCGGCTCGGCGCCATTGCCCGTTCGGGCTTGCCTTATGTCGGCTCCTGCGGCGCGCTGGATATGGTGAATTTCGGCGCAATGGAGACCGTCCCGCCGCAGTACCGCGATCGCCGCCTGTATGTGCACAATCCGCAGGTAACCCTGATGCGCACCACGCCGGAGGAATGCGCGCGCATTGGCCGCTGGATCGGCGAAAAACTCAACCTCTGCCAAGGCATCATCCGCTTCCTGCTCCCCGAGGGCGGCGTTTCCGCCATCGATGCCCCGGGTCAGCCGTTCCATGATCCGGAAGCAGACGCCGCGCTGTTCAGCTCCCTGGAGAGCACGGTGCAGCAGACCGACCGCCACCGCCTCATCCGCCGACCGGAAAACATCAACGATCCCGGCTTTGCGCACGCACTCGTCGCCCAGTTCCTCGAAATCATCGGAACCGCCTGACATGCCCCGTGTCGCTCGCGCCAAACTGCTCCAGCGCTTCCGTGAGATGATCGCCCGCAACGAGCCGATTATCGGTGGCGGCGCGGGCACCGGTCTCTCTGCGAAGTGCGAGGAAGCCGGCGGCATCGACCTGATCGTGATCTATAATTCCGGCCGTTACCGCATGGCAGGGCGCGGTTCGCTTGCCGGGCTGCTTGCGTACGGTAACGCCAATCAGATCGTTAAAGACATGGCGTATGAGGTGCTGCCGGTCGTCAGGCGCACGCCGGTGCTTGCCGGGGTCAACGGCACCGACCCGTTCTGCCTGTTCGACTCGTACCTCGACGAACTGGCGGCGATTGGTTTCTCCGGTGTGCAGAATTTCCCCACGGTGGGGCTGATCGACGGCGTGTTTCGCGCGAACCTGGAAGAAACCGGTATGGGCTACGCGCTGGAAGTGGACCTTATCCGCCATGCTCGTGCGAAGGATCTTTTTACAACGCCTTACGTGTTCAACCCGGAGGAATCGCGCCTGATGGCAGGGGCCGGCGCCGATATCATTGTGGCGCATATGGGCCTGACGACCGGTGGTACAATCGGCGCCGGCACCGCTCTTACGCTGGAGGACTGCGTGCCACGAATCGACGCCATCGCAAACGCCGCCCGCTCCGTAAACCCCGATATCATCCTGCTCTGTCATGGTGGCCCGATCGCGCACCCGGAAGATGCCCGCTTCATCCTCTCGCGGTGCCGCGGTATTCATGGGTTCTACGGCGCATCAAGCATGGAACGGCTGCCCACCGAAACCGCGCTGACCGAACAGACCAAACGCTTCAAATCCATCCGACGCTAGGAGGCGACATGGCACAGGCTTACGCAAGCCGCATCATCGATGCTCCAGTCGAGGCCGCCTGGGACGTAGTGCGCGACTTCAACGCGCTTCCCGTCTGGCTCCCGGCAATTTCGCGCAGCACCATCGAGGGGGATCTCGCCTCCGATGTGGTCGGTTGCATCCGTTCCATGTACCTCGGTGAACAGAATGTCCGCGAGCGGCTGCTCATGCTCGACGACAGCCGCTATTCGTTCGCCTATAATTTCGAAACGCCCGCCTTCCCGGTTCGCGACTATCAGGCACATTTCGAGCTGATCCCGGTCACCAACGGCGACCGCACCTTCGCGCAATGGAGCGCCACGTTCGAAGAGGCGCCCGGGGACGCAGGCAAGTACGTGCGGATCGTCTCCAACGACGTGTTCGCCGCCGGGCTGCGGGCATTGTCGGACCACGTGCGCGGCCGCAAGGCGCCCGAGGGGGTGGTGCGTTGGCAAGGCTTTCGCCCGGCCAAGGTGTTCTGCTCCTCGATCATTAATGGCGCACTAGACAGGGTCTGGGACCGCATCCGCGACTTTTCCGCCATGCCTGACTGGCACCCCGACATCACCAAGATGTCGATGGTCGATGGCGCGCGGCCGGACAAGGTATCCGCCGTGCGGGACTTCTATTTCGGCAAAGGCCGACTGAACGAGCAGCTTACCATGCTGTGCGATACCAGGCATGCTTTCCGCTACAGGATCACCCGCAGCGAAATGCAGTGGCTCAATTACCACGCCGGCGCGCGGCTCTACCCGATTACCAGCGATAACACCACATTTGCGGTCTGGACCGCGGATTGGGTTGCATCCCCCAACGACGATCTGCAACTTCTCCCCACGGTGCACAACGACGTCTTCCAAAAAGCGTTCGATACTTTGAACGAACGCTACTTCTTATTAATATGAGGGAGGAACATCCATGGCTTCTGTCACCTTTACCAATGTCCGCGTGCTGGATGGCACCCGCAAAGCTCCGTTCACCGGCCACGTGCGGATTCAAGGCAATCGGGTTGTCGAGGTGCTGTCGATAGAGGCTGCGCTGCCGGCCGGCCCGGACTCCGACGTAATCGACGGCACCGGCTGCACGCTTATGCCCGGCCTCACGGAGGCGCACGCGCACCCAAGCTTCGCCAACATTGCCAGCCTGCACGCGCTCGGTGAGATACCGCCTGAGGAGCACACGCTGATCACCGCGCGTAATGCGAAGCTGATGCTCGATCAGGGTTTCACGAGCCTCAACAGCGCGGCATCCGGCAAGCCGCGGCTGGATATCGTCATCCGCAACGCGATCAACGCCGGCGAGATTCCCGGTCCGCGCATGCTCGCCGCCACACCGGAGCTCACCACAACCGGCGGCCTCGGCGATCCCAGCATGATGCATATGCATCGCGACACATTCGCGGTCGTGCTTGATGGGCCGGACGAATTCCGCAAATACGCCCGGCTGATGTGCCGCGAAGGGGTGGATACTATCAAGATTAACCCCTCGGGTGACGAATTCGTGCCCGTTGCCCGCGCCGAGATGACCGTGATGAACGAGGCGGAAGTGGGCGCGGTTGTGGAGGTCGCCAACTCACGCAACAAGCGCATCATGGCGCACGCACGCTCGGCCGAATCGGTGAAGATGTGCCTGCGGCATGGCATCGACCTGATCAACCACGCAACGTTCACCGATGACGAAGCCGCGGACATGATGGAGGCGAAGAAAGACCGCATCTTCGTCATGCCGGCGATCGGCGTGATCTACACGGCACTCTATGAAGCCGCGGACTGGGGCCTCACCACCGCCGTGGCGGAGGGGCTCGGCATGCGCCGCGAGCTTGACCATGCGTGCAAGCGGATGAACGAGTATAGAAAGCGCGGCCTTCGCGTGCTGCCGGGCGGTGATTACGGCTTTGCCTGGAACCCGATCGGCCGCAATGCCCGCGATCTAGAGCATTTCGTCAACCTGTTCGGTTTCACTCCGATGGAGGCGATCGTCGCGGCCACGATGTATGGCGGCCAGCTCATGATGCGGGGCGACGAGCTGGGGCAGGTGAAGGCGGGGTATCTCGCCGACCTGCTGCTGGTTGATGGCGATCCGCTGGCGGAGGTCCGCATTCTGCAGGATGCGAACCGGCTTCTGGGCATCATGAAGGACGGCGAATTCCACAAGCGCCCCGCGTCGCGCACACAGGCGCACAGGATGGCTGCGGAGTAACGGGAAGCCGCGGCGGCGTCTGCTGAGACAGCACCCGCCTGCGGAAGGCATCGCGCGCCGGATCCCGGCTCACAGCCTCGCGCTAGAAAACGGTGGCGTCGCCAGGAGCAGATGCGTGTCGCTGTGATGCTGCGTCTCAGGCGGATGCGCCGCAGCACGGCATCGAAGTCCACCAGCGTGTCGGTCCCCAGTTCGATTACCAGATCTCAGCGGCCATTTGGCGTGTGGATAGCGCGCCACCCCAACCCAGCGCTGAAGAAGCTCGAGCAGGTTGCTGCTGGATCAGAGAAGTGGCCGACATTGCCTACATCGCCGGCGAAGACGGCATGTGCCTCTTCATGCGGGGCGATCACAGTCTTTCGGCACATCATCATCCCGGCCCCGCTGCGCCGCGCCCTACCAGCCAATAGCAACGAAGTGATCCTGGTGCTCCACGCGACGTGCCTGGCCTTCACTGCCACCGTGCCCGATATCCTCAAATCGCCAACAATGCCTATCCCGCGACCTACGACCCGTTCGATTCCTTCGGCCTCGCCGCGCTCATTTATCTCGCGGTGTCCTTCACTCTTGTCGCATGCTTCAGGAAGGCGAATGGCGTCTCCTCGCCCACCTGAGGACCTGAAAAAGCGAAAAGCCATGTCAGACACACCGGATTCTCAGATCGGCTCGGAGCAGGATAATGCGGCGGTGGTCAAGCCGTTCATGGAGCTGGTCCATGACGTGCAGCCGCAGACCGCACTGCGTGCGGCCATCACGGCCGCCTATCGCCGCCCGGAGACGGAATGCGTTCCGCCGCTGACTGCCGAGGCAACGCTACCGCCGAAGCTAAGCACCGCCGCACAGCACTTGGCTCGCACTCTGGCGACAAAGCTGCGCGGCAAGCACCGCCGGGGCATCGTGGAGGCACTGTTGCGGGAATACGCCCTCTCCAGCCATGAGGGAGTGGCCCTGATGTGCCTCGCCGAGGCTTTGTTGCGGATTCCCGACACGGCCACGCGGGACGCGTTGATCCGAGACAAAATCGGCACCGGAGATTGGCAAAGCCACCTTGGCGGTAGTCATTCGCTATTCGTCAACGCCGCCACCTGGGGGCTGCTGCTTACCGGTAAACTCACTGCCACGCATAGCGAGCATCATCTCTCCTCGGCGCTGACACGGCTGATCGGCCGTGCGGCGAGCCGGTTGTGCGCGCGGCGGTCAACCTTACCATGCGCCTCCTGGGCGAGCAGTTCGTGCTCGGCCGGAACATCGAGGAGGCGCTGGCCCGCAGCCGTAAATGGGAGGCAAAGGGCTTCCGCTATTCCTACGATATGCTGGGCGAGGCGGCCATGACCGCCGCCGACGCCGCCCGCTACCTGAGCGACTACGAACAGGCGATCGATGCAATCGGCACAGCGGCGCAGCGTCGCGGAATTTATGAAGGCCCGGGTATTTCCATCAAGTTTTCCGCGTTGCATACGCGTTATTCGCGGGCCCAACGTGATCGCGTCATGACCGAGCTGCTGCCGCGCGTGGCTGGGCTCGCTCGCCTGGCACGTGCGTACGAGATCGGCGTGAACATCGACGCCGAGGAAGCCGACCGTCTGGATCTCTCGCTCGATCTGCTCGATCGGCTGTGCTTCGACCCAACTCTTGAAGGGTGGAACGGCATTGGTTTTGTGGTGCAAGCTTACCAGAAGCGTGCGCCCTTCGTTCTGAATTTTCTTATCGACCTCGCGCGCCGCTCCCGGCGCCGGCTGATGGTCCGCTTGGTGAAAGGTGCCTATTGGGATTCGGAGATCAAACGCGCCCAGGTTGACGGGCTGGAAGGATTCCCCGTGTTCACCCGCAAGGTGCATACGGATGTTTGTTACCTGGCCTGCGCACGCAAAATGCTGCGGCGCCCGATGCCATTTTCCCACAATTCGCCACGCACAACGCGCAGACCCTGGCGGCGATTTACGCCATGGCGAGGGAGAACTTCCACACCGGGCAATATGAGTTCCAGTGCCTGCATGGCATGGGCGAACCCCTCTACGAGGAAGTTGTCGGCCCCACCAAGCTTGGGCGTCCCTGCCGAATCTATGCGCCCGTGGGTACGCACGAGACATTGCTAGCCTATCTTGTCCGCCGCCTTCTGGAGAACGGCGCCAATACCTCATTCGTTCACAAGATCAACGACCAGAGGGTTAGCCTGGACGAGATTATCGCTGACCCTGTGGCGATGGCTCGGCAAATCGAGCCACTGGGCGCGCCGCATGAGAAGATCGTGCTGCCGGGTGCGCTGTTCGGCTCGGAGCGAGAGAATTCCGCGGGCCTCGATCTCAGCAACGAAGAGCGCCTTGCTTCGCTGGCCTCCGCCTGCCGCGCCGGTGTGGACGCAGAATGGCGGGCGCAGCCGCTGCTGGCCTCCGGACCGGTAGACGGCCCCGGGCGCCCGGTCCTCAACCCGGCGGACACGCGCGACAAAGTCGGGATGGTAACGGAAGCCGATCCCTCCCTGGTGGCCACTGCTTTTCCGCTCGCGCTGCAGGCGGCTCCAGGCTGGCGGGGCACCCCAGTATCCGACCGCGCCGCGATCCTTCGCCGCGCCGCCAGCATGCTGGAGGACCGATTGCCTACGCTGGTGGGTCTGGTCGTTCGCGAGGCTGGCAAGTCTTTGCCCACGGCGGTCGGCGAGGTGCGCGAGGCCGTCGATTTTCTACGCTATTATTCTGCGAGGGCCGCCGCCGATTTCGGTAACGCGCCGCCGCCACCGCTTGGCCCGGTGGTATGCATCAGCCCGTGGAACTTCCCGCTGGCCATTTTTACCGGTCAGGTCACGGCGGCACTCGCCGCGGGTAATGTCGTGCTGGCCAAACCGGCGGAGGAAACGCCGCTGATCGCGGCAGCCGCGGTAAATATCCTGCTGGAAGCCGGTGTGCCGCCTGGAGCGCTACAGTTGCTGCCCGGTGATGGTCGCGTCGGCGCGGCGCTGGTGGCAGATGCGGGGGTGCGCGGTGTCGTGTTCACCGGTTCCACCGAGGTTGCTCGGCTGATCCAGGCGCAGCTTGCCGATCGGGTTGATGAGCGGGGCCTGCCGATCCCTCTAATTGCCGAAACCGGCGGCCAAAACGCCATGGTCGTGGACTCCTCGGCCCTGCCGGAGCAGGCCGTGGCGGATATCGTTACATCCGCTTTCGATTCCGCCGGGCAGCGCTGCTCCGCGCTGCGCATCCTGCTGGTGCAGGAGGATGTTGCTCCGCGCGTGCTGCAGATGCTGAAGGGTGCGCTTGCCGAGCTACGCATCGGTTCGCCGGACCGGCTCTCCACCGACGTCGGGCCTGTGATCAGCGGCGAGGCACGACACAATATTCTCGATCATATCGAGGCCATGCGGGCACGCGGCTATCCTGTTACTGCTGCCACGCTGTCGAAGGATGCCGAGGTCGGTTATTTTGTGCCGCCAACAGTAATCGAGATTCCCGCCGTTGATGTGCTCGGGCGGGAGGTATTCGGCCCGGTGCTGCATGTGGCCCGATACAAGCGGGATGAGTTGGACGCTGCGATCGACGCGGTTAACGCCCTTGGCTACGGCCTGACGTTCGGCGTCCACAGCCGGATCGATGAAGCGATCGCTCACGCCAGCTCTCGGATCAGCGCCGGCAATATCTATGTCAACCGCAACATCATGGGCGCTGTGGTTGGCGTTCAGCCCTTTGGCGGACATGGACTCTCTGGGACCGGGCCGAAGGCGGGAGGACCGCTTTATCTGCACCGGCTGGTGGCGTCAGGTGGCGCACCTATAAGCTTGTCGATGAAAGAGGCGCCAACGGCCCTGACCGAGACCATCGCAGCGCTTCGCGCGCGCGGCGTGGATACCAGCCCGATGCAGCGCTACCTGACCGGCGTCCCAGCACGGCAAACTAAATTGCTGCCCGGCCCAGTGGGTGAACAAAACGAATATATGCTAGCCCCGCGAGGGCAGGTTCTGTGCCACTCCGAGACTCAGGACAGGCTGCTGCGGCAGATCGGCGCTGTGCTTGCAACCGGCAATGTTGCCCTGTTGGCTGGGCCGCCGGCTTCGGCACTGCTGGCGCTGCTGCCCGCCGCGCTTAGTCGCCACATCCGCGCCGCGGGTAAGGATGCCCGCCTGGATGCTGCGCTGTATGATGGAGATGTCAGCGGCCTGCCTGCGTTCCAGAGGGAGCTGGCGGAGCTTCCCCATGCGGTGGTGCCTGTGTACAGCTTGCCGCAGGGCCGCTCGGATACCTCAGATTACCCGCTGGAATTCCTGCTCTCCGAGCGGTCCGTCAGCATCAACACGGCGGCAGCGGATGGCAATGCCAGCCTGATGACCATCGGCTGAGGTCTTCGGTTGCAGACGTGATCAGTCCAGCAGAGCGCGGAGCGGGGGTTTCGCTGTTAGCTGGGACTGTCCGCCAGCAGGTCCTCCACCTCGTGGCGTTGGATCCGGACGGTTTCCGACCAGCCTGCGCGGGGCTCACTAGCGGGCGAGGCCTGAAGCTTCATCAAGTGTTGGATAATGATGGCAATGCGGCTGCGTAAGGCAGTCTTTTGCGAGATCCCCAAGCTCTCGATTTCCTCCGCGACGTTTTCCCAGTCGATCGGGGCGGGCGTGTTGAGGCGGGCAGCCCCGGCTTCCCTGATGGCGCGGGCCTGTGCGGCGGACCACAGGGCGAAGTCCTGTTCGTAGAGATCACTTCCCATGACCGGCTCAGTAGTGGATGGCGCGTTTGTAGGCATCGAGGACCGCCTCGCGCATGGTTTCGCTGACGGTGGGGTGCGGGAAGACCGTGATGATCAACTCGGCTTCGGTGCTTTCCAGGGTGCGGGCGATGACGTAGCCCTGGATCATCTCGGTCACTTCGGCACCGACCATGTGGGCGCCGAGCAACTCGCCGGTTTTGCCGTCGAACACCGTCTTCACCATGCCCTCGGGCTCGCCCATGGCGATAGCCTTGCCGTTGCCGATGAACGGGAAGCGGCCGACGCGGACCTCGTGGCCAGCGGCCTTAGCTTTGGCCTCGGTCAGGCCTACGGAGGCGACCTGCGGGCGGCAGTAGGTGCAGCCTGGAATGTTGTTGACATCCATAGGATGAACGTCGTTCAGGCCGGCGATTTTTTCGACGCAGATGACCCCCTCGTGGCTGGCCTTGTGGGCGAGCCAGGGCGGGCCGACGAGGTCTCCGATGGCGTAGACGCCGGGCTCGCCGGTGCGGCCGTATTCATCCACGACGACGTGGGCGCGGTCCACTTTCACGCCGGTGTCTTCAAGCCCAAGGTCTTCCACGTTGCCCACGATGCCGACGGCGGAGATCACGCGGTCCACGGTCATCTGCTGGGACTTGCCATTGGCTTCGATGCTGACAGTGACATCGCTGCCGTTCTTGCTGGCGCTGCTGACTTTGGCGCTGGTGAAGATCTTGATGCCCTGGCGCTCGAAGGCTTTGTGGGCGAAGGCACTGATTTCCTCATCCTCGACGGGCAGGATGCGGTCGAGAACTTCGACCACGGTCACCTCGGCGCCCATGTTGCGGTAGAAGCTGGCGAACTCGATGCCGATCGCGCCGGAGCCGATGACCACGAGGGATTTCGGCATGGCGGGCGGGACCATCGCCTCCTTGTAAGCCCAGATCAGCTTGCCATCGGCCTCGATGCCGGGAAGCTGCCGGGCTCGGGCGCCGGTCGCGAGCACGATGTGGGGGGATTTCAGGGTGGCGACAGGCTTGCCGTCTTTTTCGACGGCGAGCGTGTTCTTCCCGGCAAGGCGGCCGTGGCCATCGAAGACGGTCACCTTGTTCTTGCGGAGCAGGTGGGCGACGCCGGACGAGAGCTGCTGGGCGACGGCGCGGGAGCGTTTGACGACCTTGTCCAGGTCGAAGCGAGGGTTGTCGGCGGCGAACCCGTAGTCTGGCAGGTGATGGAGCAGGTGGTTGATCTCGGAAGTGCGGAGCAGCGCCTTGGTGGGAATACAGCCCCAGTTGAGGCAGATGCCGCCGAGGTGCTCGCGTTCGGCGACAGCGGTTTTCATGCCGAGCTGAGCGGCGCGGATGGCGGCGACGTAGCCGCCGGGGCCGCCGCCCACGATGACGATGTCGAAGGTCTGATCAGGCATTGCTCATCCGGGTTCGGTTGCGAGAGCGGCGATTGCGTCGGAGTCTAGGCGGTAAACGGTCCAGTCGGACACCGGGCGAGCGCCGATACGGCGATAAAGATCAATCGCGGGCTGGTTCCAGTTGAGCACGTTCCATTCCATGGACAAGCAGTTCTCGGCGCGCGCAATGCCGGCCAGATGCCGGAGCAGAGCAAGGCCGATGCCCTGGCCGCGATGCGAGGGCTCGACGAAGATGTCTTCCAGGAAGAGCACGGGGCGGGCGGTGAAGGTGCTGAGGACGTAATAGTAGATCGCGATGCCGACTGGTGGGCCACCAGTGTCTGCGAGCACGGCTCGGGCGAGCGGGTGGGGGCCAAAGAGGAGGCGGTGGAAGTCGGCTTCGGTTGCGGTCATGCGATCGAGCAGGCGTTCGTACTCGGCGAGACCGCGCACGAGGCGGAGGATATGGGGTTCGTCGCCGGGGCGGGCGGGGCGGAGGGTGATCATGGCCGGCCCTCACCCGGCGCCCTGCGGGCGCCGATCCCGGATCGGGGTCCGGGACAGGCCTCTCCCGCGAGCGGGAGAGGTTAAGCATAGCGTCATAGCATCAAACTCAGCGGGTCTTCGACGACCGTCTTGAACGCGGCGAGCCACTCGGCGCCGAGCGCACCGTCGACCACCCGATGATCGATGGAAAGAGTGCAGGTCATCATCGTCGCTACCGCGATCTGACCGTTCCTGACGATCGGGCGCTGCTGGCCGGCACCGATGGCGAGGATCGCGGCCTGGGGCGGGTTGATGATGGCGGCGAACTCGGAGACGCCGTACATTCCCATGTTGGAGATGGAGAAGCCGCCGCCCTGGTACTCCTCGGGTTTTAGTTTGCCCGCTTTGGCGCGGGCGATCAGGTCCTTCATCTCGTTGCTGATCGCGGCGAGCCCCTTCTGGTCGGCCTTGCGGACGATTGGGGTGATCAGGCCGTCGGGGATGGCGACCGCCACGCTGATATCGACGTCGTCGTAGAGGACGATGTTGTCCTCAGTGTAGCTGGCGTTGACGCGGGGGATGCGGCGGAGGGTGACGGCGGCAGCCTTGATGAGCAGATCGTTGACCGAGAGGCGGAAGGCGGCAGGGCCTTCCTTGGGGGATTTGGCGTTGAGATCCTCCCGCACCTTCAGCAGCGCATCGATCTCGATCTCCATCGAGACGTAGAAGTGCGGGACGGTTTGCTTTGCCTCGGTCAGGCGGCGGGCAATCACCTTGCGCATGGTGCTGTTGGGGACAAGGCGGTGGGGCGCGGTGATGGCCGGCGCGGGGGTTGGGGCGCGGGGTGCTTCCGGCGGGGGCGCTTCCACTGCGGGGGGAGGCGCGGTGGGCTTTGCGAGTGCCGCTTCGATGTCGGTCTTGACGATCCGGCCGTTGGGGCCGCTGCCCTTGAGACGCGACAGATCGATGCCGGCTTGCTGCGCCATGCGGCGGGCGAGCGGGGAGGCGAAGATGCGACCGGCGTGCACGTCCTGGCCGTTGCCGCGGGATGGCGCGGTGGGAGCGGGTTTGGGCGTGGGTGCGGCGTGCTCGGCGGCCGGTGAGGGTGATGGGGAGGTTTGTGCGGGCGCCGGAGCGGCGGGTGGTGCGGCTTCGGGGACCTTTTCGCCGGGTTCGACCAGCACGGCGATCGGCTGGTTCACCTGAACGCCCTGAGTGCCGTCGCCGACCAGGATCTTGCCGAGCACGCCTTCATCGACGGCCTCGACCTCCATCGTGGCCTTGTCGGTCTCGATCTCCGCGATGACATCGCCGGATTTGACGTCCTCGCCTTCTTTTTTGAGCCATCGGGCGAGCGTCCCCTCGGTCATGGTCGGGGACAGGGCGGGCATGAGGATGTTGGTTGCCATCAAACGATCTTCCGCACGGCGTCGACGACCCAATCGGGCTGGGGTAGGGCGAGGCGTTCCAGGTTGGCGGCGTAGGGCAGGGGCACGTCGGCGCCGTGGACGCGGACCGGGGGCGCGTCCAGCCAATCAAAGGCGTGTTCGATCACCTGCATGGCGATCTCCGCGCCGATGCCGGCGAAAGGCCAGCCTTCCTCGACGGATACGATGCGATTGGTCTTCTTGACACTGTCGATGATGGTGGCGGTATCGAACGGGCGGAGGGTGCGGAGGTTGATGACTTCGGCTTCGATGCCGTCCTTCGCCAGCTCTTCGGCGGCTTTCATGGCGACGCCGACCATCAGGCTGAAGGCGACGATGGTGACGCGATCTCCGGGGCGCTCGATTTTGGCCTTGCCGATGGGGAGGATGAAGTCGTCGTCGGTGGGGCAGTCGAAGGTGTGGCCGTAGAGGATTTCGTTCTCCAGGACGATCACCGGGTTGGGGTCGCGGATGGCGGCACGGAGCAGCCCCTTGGCATCGGCCGAGGACCAGGGGGCGACGACTTTATGGCCGGGGACGTGGGCGTACCAGCTTGCGTAGCATTGGGAGTGCTGGGCCGCGACGCGGGCGGCGGCTCCGTTGGGGCCGCGGAAGACGATGGGGCAGCCCATCTGGCCGCCAGACATGTAGAGGGTCTTGGCTGCCGAGTTGATGATCTGGTCCATCGCCTGCATGGCGAAGTTGAAGGTCATGAACTCGAGGATCGGGCGCAGGCCGTTGAAGGCGGCGCCGATGGCGAGGCCGGTGAAGCCATGCTCGGTGATGGGGGTGTCGATGACCCGGCGAGGACCGAATTCATCGAGCAGACCCTGGCTGATTTTGTAGGCGCCCTGGTACTGGGCGACTTCCTCGCCGATCAGGAACACGTTCTTGTCCCGGCGCATTTCCAGGGCCATGGCGTCGCGCAGTGCCTCGCGGACGGTGATGGGCTTGGTCGGGCCCCAGTCTTTCTCGGGCGAGGGTTCGGGGACGGCCTGGGCCTCGGGGGCGCGCTGGCCCTGGGCGCCGCGAGCGGCGATGGCGCGGTTGTCCTCGGCCTCGGCGGCCACTTTGGGTTCGGCGGGGGTGGTGGTTTTGGGCGGCGGGGCCGGGGCTTGGACGTCGGAGACATCTTCGCCGTTGGAGGCCAGCACGGCGATGGGGGTGTTGACCGCGACGCCATCGGTGCCTTCGTCCACCAGAATGCGGGCGAGTTTCCCATCGTCGATAGCTTCCACCTCCATGGTGGCTTTATCAGTCTCGATTTCGGCGACAACGTCGCCGGACTTCACTTCGTCGCCGACCTTCTTCAGCCATTTGGCGAGCTTGCCCTCGGTCATGGTGGGAGAGAGGGCCGGCATCAGAATTTGGGTGGACATGGGGCTCAGGCCTCGAGCAGGACGTCGGTCCAGAGTTCGGAGGGGTCGGGTTCGGGGGAGGATTGGGCGAACTCGGCGGCTCCCTGGATGGTGGCGCGGGCCAATTCGTCGATTTGTTTGAGGGTGGCTTCGTCAACGCCCATTTCTTCCAGCTTGTGGCGGGCGCCCTCGATCGGGTCGTGCTGGGTGCGCATCTGCTGCACTTCTTCGCGCGTGCGATAGCGCGCGGGATCGGACATGGAGTGACCGCGGTAGCGGTAGGTCAGCATTTCCAGGATGTACGGGCCGTTGCCGGCGCGGCAGTGGGCGACGGCCTCCTTGCCGGCTTCATAGACGGCGGTGACGTCCATGCCGTCGGCGCGGTTTCCGGGGATGCACCAAGGGGTGCCGTTCTGGGAGAGGTTCTGCGAGGCGGTGGCCCGGTCGATGCTGGTGCCCATGCCGTAGCGATTGTTTTCGATGATGTAGACTACGGGCAGTTTCATGAGGGCGGCGAGGTTGAAGCTTTCGTAGACCTGGCCCTGGTTGGCGGCGCCCTCGCCGAAGTAAGTCAGGCAGACGCGGTCGTTTTCCCGGTACCAGTTGCTGAAGGCGATGCCGGTGCCGAGGCTGACGGGAGCGCCGACGATACCGTGGCCGCCGAAGAAGCTCTTTTCCTTGCTGAACATGTGCATGGAGCCGCCCTTGCCCTTGGAGTAGCCGGCGGCGCGGCCGGTGAGCTCGGCCATGACGCCCTTGGGGTCCATGCCGGTGGCGATCATGTGCCCGTGGTCGCGGTAGGTGGTGATGACCTGGTCGCCGGGCTCCAGCGTCATTTGCATGCCGACGACGACGGCTTCCTGACCGATGTAAAGGTGACAGAAGCCGCCGATCAGGCCCATCCCGTAGAGCTGACCGGCCCGTTCCTCGAACCGGCGGATGGTCAGCATGTCGCGGTAGGCCTTGAGCAGGCGGTCTTTGTCGAGGGCAGGTTCGGGCGATTTGGTGCGTCTGGTTTTTTCCGCTGTCTGCGCCACTGGGTCCCCTCCGGCTATGATCTTGGGCGGAGAGCTAACCTCAGGGGGGGAGGGGGACAAGGGTAGGTGCTTGCGGGGGTGGGGTGACAACCTGATGTGTTGGGGATGTTGCGGCTTTCCGTGCTTGATCAGTCCACGATCGTGACCGGGCGGACGCCGGCGGAATCGATCCGGGAGAGCCTGGCTCTGGCGCGGTATTGCGAGGAGCTGGGGTATTCCCGGTATTGGCTGGCGGAGCACCATAACTCGGGGAGCCAGGCGGGGACAGCGCCGGAGGTGCTGATTGCGGCGATTGCGGCGACGACGAGCCGCATCCGGGTCGGCAGCGCGGGGGTGATGCTGCCGCATTATTCAGCCCTGAAGGTGGCGGAGCAGTTCCGGATGCTCGAGGCGATTGCGCCGGGGCGGATCGACCTGGGACTGGGGCGGGCGCCGGGGTCGGATGGGCGGACGGCTTTCGCGCTGAACCCTCTGGCGGATACGGCGGCGGAGCAGTTTCCGGCGCAGGTGCGGGATTTGCTGGCATGGGTGGCCGGGGAGAAGCTTGCGGAAGGGCATCCGTTCCGGGACGTGGTGGCTCAGCCGCTGGGGCCGACGGCGCCGGAGGTGTGGATACTGGGGAGCTCGGGCTATGGGGCGCAGGTGGCGGCGTATTTCGGGCTGCCCTACTGCTTTGCGCATTTCATTACGGACGGGCGGGGCGCGGCGGAGGCGTTGGCGCTGTATCGGGCGCAGTATCGGCCGAGTGCGCAGTTTCCGGAGCCTTACGCGGGGGTTTGCGTGTGGGCCTTGGCGGCGGAGAGCGAGGCGGAGGCCGAGCGGTTGTTTATGTCCCGGGTGATGTGGCGGCTGGGACGGGACCGGGGGATGTTTCTGCCTCTGCCTTCACCTGAGGAGGCGATGGCGCGGGAGTTTACCGAGGAGGAGCAGACGCGGGTGGAGAGGGTGAGGGAACGGGGGATTTACGGGACGGGGGCGATGGTCGGGGAGCGGCTGAGGGGGTTGGCAGAGGGGTTGGGGGTTTCCGAGGTGGCGGTGCTGACGACGGTGCATGATGCGGCGGCGCGGCGGCGTTCGTATGCGCTGCTGGCGGAGGCTGTACAAAACGGGGGTTAGTGCGGTGCAGCAAACGTACAAAACCCGGTTTTGTGCATTGCGGAAACGTACAAAACGGGGTTACTGGCGGGTAGGTTTTGTACTGAACCCCGGTTTGTGCAGTGCGGGAATTGTACAAACCGTGATGCCGTTGCGCATTGGGATCGATATCAGAGTTCCCAGCCGGCATTTTGCAGGACGATGCGGTAGCCGTCCGGGTCCTCGAACGTCAGGCCGTTGCGGTCCCAGTATGGGTTGAAAGAGGGGACGGGGTCGAAGCCGGCGGAGCGCATGCGTTCGACCGCGGCCTGCCATTCGGTGCGGTCAGGCAGGTAGAAGACCAGGAGGTTGTCCTGGGTTGGGGCTCGGCCGGCAGGATGGGCATGGGCGCGGGTGAACTCCAGGTGGTAGGGCGCCCTGGGCTGGCCGAGCATGATCCCGTCGAAGCCATCGTGGTCCTGGAAACGGAAGAGCACGCCCATGCCAAGGCCCTGCTGATAGAAGGGGAGCAGAGCTTCGAGGTTGTCGGTTGGGCGGGCGACGCGGAGCGTCGGGGGTTGGGGCACCGGCTAGGGGCGGTAGATGTCGCGCGGATCGCGGGTGGGGCCGTAGCCTCCGCGCCAAGCCTGGAACTTGTAGGCGACCCAGGCGACCGCCGCAGCGATGATGGCGATGGGGAGCAGGGTCGCAAGGATCCAGAGCGCCAGCAGGGCGATGGCAAGGGCCCCGGCCACAAGGGCGACCAGGATGGCAGCAGTGGCGACGCGCATCGGCCAGTTCGGGCGCTGCGGGGTGACGAAGCGCCCGTCCACGGTCACGTCGATGTGCGGCGGGACGCGGTAGCGGTAGCGCATGGAGGGGAGGTAGCGAGGCGGGGTTGGGGGTTCAAGGGAGGGGGTGGGCGGGAGTGTTCCCCTCAACGCTGCTCTGGACGCCTGCCTGGACCGTAGGAGCGGGGGCGCCGCATCAGTCGTTGTCAATTTTGTCGCCCTTCGGGGAGACCAAGTACCATTCGCCACCCATAGCGTTAATCCCCTCGCCGGCTGTTGCTCCCGGAGTTTGGTCTCGAGTGAAATAGTAAAGAGGCCTGCCATTATAGGTGATTTGGGTAGCTCCGTCTGTCCGCCTAGTGGCCCCCAGCATCGAGGCGCTCACGTTTTGTCCCGGGTTTGGCTTATCCGTCGTCGCCAACGGCGGCCACGCCTTTGCACACGCGCCGTAGCACTTGCTCATTCCGTTCTTGTCGGACGTGAACATATAGAGCGCGTGTCCGTTCGGACCCACCAGATATTGCCCATATGGCTGCTTCTCGGTTGTCCGGATCGTGGGGTCGGAGTTCTGCGCGATTGCGATCGTGGGAACGGCAAAGCCCAGCGCGGCAGATGCCATGATGGCCACCAGTTTCATAGCTTCGACTCCTCTGTTGTTGCAAATAGATCTAAGGGCCTGTGTAACGACAGACGCCCCGCGCTACGAATTATTCCCGCGACGCGCTGATGTGTGGGGGCAAGGGAGCGTCCGCCAATCTGCAATCGGGGTGCCGGCACTGCGTCGTCGCGGATTTGCGAGGAGGCCCGCGGGAATATGTCACGTCCGCTGCTCGTCTATTCGCGTAGCCCGGATCGCCGCAATGTCAGCCCCGGGTCGAAGGGGACGAGCTGTGCCCAGGCAGATCAGAGTAATGCTAGCCGCTGGCGCGATCAGCGCAGTCAGCTTGTTGGGTGGGTGCGCAACGCAAGCTCCCTCCGGACCGACCGTGATGGCACTTCCCGCCGCGGGAAAACGCCTGGGGTTGTTTCAAGACGACGACCGCTTGTGCCGAACCTACGCCGGCCAGCAGGCGGCGTCTCAGGCGACAACCGAGGGATATTCGTTACAGCAGATCTATGACACCGCTTACACGCAGTGCATGTACGCTCATGGCAATACCGTGAGCTCACCACCAACGAGTTACGCCCTGGGGTCGCCTTATCAGTACGCCGATCTCTATCCCTATCCTTATCCGCCGTTTGCCTTAGCCGGACCGCCGTTCTTCGGCGGCGGGATTTTTGTGTTCGGCGATCGCCGGTTGCATCACTTCGACCACTTCCATCATTTCCACCATTCTGATGATTTCCATCGCTTCGATCATTTTCAGCATTTCGATGGCTTCCGCCACCGCTAAGACGAATGCCGCGACGCTGGCCCCCGATGGCTTCGTCGCCTTTTTCGTCGCAATGATCCAGTGTAGCTGGTGCCGCTCACGGGATCTTTCGTATTTTCATGGTGAGGCCCTATGCGGAGAGTTCTTCGCGCGATCACATCGACTTGCTTAGCCACCTTCGGCCTGGCGCTGCTTTCGGGGCACGGTTTCGCGGCTGACGATAAAGCGCCGCTCATGCTGGAGGTGATTATCCAATTGCCACGCGTCAGTGGACGCATTGATCATATGGCGGTGGACCTCGGGCGGCGTCGATTGTTTGTCGCCGAGCTTGGGAATAACAGCCTGGATGTCGTCGATCTGGTGGCGAAATCGGTAGTTCACCGCATTTCCGGGCTATCGGAACCGCAGGGCGTAGGGTACTCTGAGGAGGCTGATCTCCTGTTTGTGGCAAACGGGGGTGATGGTACGGTTCGCCTGTTCCGCGGTGCCGATTTTACCCCCGCCGGCACCATTTCGCTCGGTCAGGATGCCGACAACGTCCGGGTTGACCCGCGCACTGGGTTCGTCGTGGTGGGTTTCGGCGAAGGTGGCCTCGCGGTGATTGACCCACAAAACCGCGCCAAGGTGGCGGCCGTTCAGCTTCCCGGCCATCCGGAGAGCTTCCGCATCGACGCGCGGACTGATCGCGCGTTCGTCAATGTCCCCGACGCCGAGCAAATCGCGGTTGTCGATCTGAATGCCGGCCGAACGGTGGCCAACTGGACGATGCGTGGTCTCAGCGGCAACTTTCCCATGGCGCTGAACGCCGCCTCTGGTCTGCTGGCCGTGGTCTTTCGAGGTCCGCCACTGCTGGTACTGCTGAACACCGCGGGCCGTATAGTCAGTGAAGGGAAAATCTGCGGTGATGCGGACGACCTGTTCTTCGATGAGCAGCGCAAGCGGATCTACATCAGTTGCGGAGCGGGCGAGGTGGCAGTTGGGCAGATGGAGGGCGGGAGCATCCGGCCACTGGCTTCTGTCTACACAGCTATCGGGAGCAGGACATCTCTGTTCGTTCCGGCGCTCGATCGCCTGTTCGTTGCGAAGCACGCAGGGCCGAGGGCCTCGGCGGCCGCCATTCTGGTGTATCGGCCGGTGCCATGAAAGATGATGCATGGCGCGGAGCAATGACGCCGGTTGGCCGGATTGTCGTCGGGCGTGGAATGCGGGCCTTCGCAGACGGCCTTGTCGCCATACTGCTGCCAGTCTATCTGGGACAACTGGGCTATCGCGCTGTTGCGATCGGCGCGATCGCCACAGCGACGCTTCTCGGGTCAGCGCTGCTTACGTTGGGGCTCGGGTTCACAGCGCACCGGCTTCGCCTGCGCCGGGGACTGCTCGCGGCGGCGGGGCTGATGGTAGCGACGGGCCTTGGCTTCGCTTCGCTGCAAGCGTTCTGGCCGCTTCTGCTGATCGCGTTCGTTGGCACGCTCAATCCTACTGGTGGCGATGTCAGCGTGTTTCTGCCGCTGGAAAACAGCCTGCTTGCGTTATCGGTGCCGGATCGTGCGCGTACGCCAGCCTACGCGCGCTACAGTTTTATCGGCGCGGTGGGGGGTGCAACTGGATCACTTGCGGCAGGCGCCTACGATTGGATGCAGGCAATTGTTCCTTCCGCAACCGCGGGGCGCATCCTGTTTCTGCTCTACGGGGTAATCGGCCTGGCGACGCTACTGCTCTATATCGGGCTGCCCGATACCGGGAGTTCACCCTCGGGAACGGCTGCCGGATTGGGGCCGTCCCGCAGGCGAGTATATGGCCTTGCCGCCCTGTTTGCGGTGGATGCCTTTGGGGGCGGGTTCATAGCAAACGCTATGCTGGCGTTATGGCTGTTCGAGAGATTCGGGTTATCCGCTGCTACCGCCGGGACGATCTTCTTTGTCACCGGTCTCTGCGCCTCGATCTCATTCTTCGCCGCTGAGCGGCTTGCGGCGCGTTTCGGGTTGATCAACACCATGGTGTTTACGCATCTCCCGTCCAACGTTTTCCTGATCCTGGCTGCGCTGGCAGCCACTTTGCCGCTTACCATCACTCTTCTGGTGGCGCGGAGTTTACTTTCGCAGATGGATGTCCCGACGCGTTCTTCGTACGTCATGGCCGTGGTGCAGCCCGCGGAGCGTCCCGCCGCGGCCAGCGTGACGGCCGTGCCCCGCAGCCTGGCGGCAGCACTGTCCCCGATGCTAGCCGGTTTGGCGCTGACCGCCACGTCATTTGGTTGGCCGCTTATTTGTGCAGGCACATTGAAGATTGCCTACGATCTGGCGCTGCTCAGGCGGTTCAGGGATGTCCGACCACCTGAAGAGGTTGCGGTGAGTCCGCCACGTGTTCGCGCAAACTGAGGAGGTCGGTTCGGTTCGTCACCGGCGTTGGGAACCAGCCGCAGGATGGTTCCGGGCGAGCGGCGCGGCGTTTTCGCGTCACGCCATACCGATCCACCGTGGCACAGCCAAGGTGATGGCAGGGACGAAGGCGATCAACAGGAGAGCCAGGAGCACGATCGCGAGATATTTGAGGATAGGGATCGCGGCACGTTCAACCGGCACTTGGCCGACAGCACAGGCGGTGTAGAGACCAACCCCAAGCGGCGGTGCGAACAGCCCGATGCCCATCGAGATGATCAGCAGGATCCCGAAATGCAGCGGATTGACACCGAGCTTTTGCGCCGCCGGCAGCAATAGTGGAGCGAAGATGATGAGGGCGGGAGCGCCCTCCAGCACGGAACCCATGACGATCAGCATGGCGATAGCGATCAGCAGGAAGGCCCAGGTCCCCGAGGAGGAGCCGATACCGGCGAGGCCGGCAGCCATATGCTGGGGAATAAGATTCAGGGTCAGCAGATAGCTGAGCAGCTCGGCTGAAGCGACGATGAATAGGATCATCCCGGAAAGCGAGGCGGAGCGTACCAGAAAGTCCGCAAAAGAACGCCAGGTCATTTCCCGAAAGGCGAGACCACCCGCAAGCAGCGCGTAGAGCACGGCGACCGAGGAGACCTCGGTCGGTGTGGCGATTCCGCCGACAATGCCGCCGACGATAATTACTATCAGAATGAAGCCGCTGAGCGCGCCGAAGCTTATGTCGAGCAGGTGGCCGATGGTGTGGGGGCCGGCAGACGCTGGCCGCTTGCGGCCTCTTGCAGAGAAAACGGCCACGATGATAAGCCCGATCGCCATGACGCCCGCGGGCAGCAGGCCCGCGATGAACAGCCCGGCGATCGAGACATTTGCCACGTAGCCGAGGATAATCATGTTGATGCAGGGCGGTATCGTCTCGCCCATGACCGCAGTGGCGCCGAGCAGGGCGACGGCATCGTTTTCGTCGTAACCGGATTGCCGCATGGCGGGCAGCATGATGGAACCGACCGCGGCGACGTCGGCGCTTTTGGAGCCGGAGATGCCGGAGAACACAGCCATAGCGGCGATCATCACCACGCTCAGCCCGCCGCGGACGCCGCCGATCACCAGATCCAGGAAGGTAATCAATCGCCGCGACATTCCGTTCACACCCATCACCAGGCCGGCGAGCACGAAAAAGGGAATCGAAAGAAGCACAAAGCTATCCACGCCGGACTGCATTTCCTGGGAGAACTGCAGGATAGGCAATGTGCCGGTGACGGCGATATAGCCAAGGCTGCCGGCCGCTAGGGCATAAGCGACCGGAACCGCGCCGATCAGGCAGGCTGCGTCGATTGCCAGCATGATCCAGATTCCGGTGTTGGCAGACGCTGGCGCGACAGCGCCCCAGATCAGAAAGGCTGTCACGATTATAAGAACCACACAGCCTGACTCGAGCAGCGGGACGAGCGGCACACGCCAGAGGTGAAACAGTGCGAAGAAGGTCATGGCCGCGCCGCCGATCAGAAGCGGCCAATAATCGATGCTTGCCGGGAGACTGCCGCTGAGCGTTGTCTGGCCGGCGACGCTTTGGAGCAGCGGCACAGAAGCCCAGGTCAGGCAGACCGAAACAATCAGAACAACCCAGGCAGCAAACCCGTCGGCACGTTCGCCGTGCCGCCCGGTCAGTATGTTGCGGAACACGCGCACCCCGAGATGTTCGGAGCGGTAGAGGGTTAGCGCACCGCCCAGGAAGGTGATGGCGATGAGTACGGCGATTGCGACTTCATCTCCCCATTGCAGCGGGCTTGAGAGGAAGTAGCGGAAGATGACGTCGGCAAAGACGACGCACACGCCTCCGGCGAGGACGAGCGCAGAGATCGAGCCGATAATGGCAGCAGCGATACGCTCGATAAGGGGGCGGCGCGACGGGGCGGGGGTCAGATCGTGTTCCCGGTCACCTTCAGGATCGCTTGCAGCACGGGTTTGGTATCGGGGTGCTGGTTGGTGAAGCTTTTCCAAAGCGGTTTGACCTCGTCCCGGAGCTTCGCACGATCGATGTCGATCAGACGGACACCGTTTTGCTTCAGGTCATTCAGGGCTGCTTGTGCCGCCGCGGCGGCTTTGGGCCGCTGGTATTCGATGCCTGCCTTGGCAGCCTCACGTACCGCGGCCTGGTCCGCCGGTGAGAGTTTTTTCATGGTGGCATCCGAGATCACAGGTGCGAGCGGGTCGAAGATATGCCTGGTCAGGGTCAGGTTCTTGGCCACTTCGTAAAACTTGAACTGGAGGATCGTCGGCGAATCATGCTCCAGCCCGTCGATGACGCCGGTCTGGAGGGAGACATAAACCTCATTGAACGGCATCGGCACAGGATCGGCGCGAAGCAGCTTGAAAGTTTGCACGAAGGTGGGGGAGGGAAGGACACGGAGCTTCTTGCCATGGAACTCCGCGGGGGTGGTGATCGGCGTCTTGCTGAGCACGTTGCGGCCGCCAAAATTGAAGCACCAGCCGAGGATCTCGGCCCTGGTTTTTTTCTTGAAGATGCCCGCAAGAATAGCTCCGGCATCGCCGTCCATCACCTGGCCGAGCTCGCTTAGCGAGTTGAACAGGAAGCCCATGGTCAGCACGGCAATGTCGGGAACGATGGGCGAAAAGTCGGAGATCGCCATCATCATATCCAGTGTGCCGAAGTTGATTTGGTTGGGATACTTGGCTTCGGGCCCGAGCTGGCTGTCGCCATAGAAAATCGCGCCCACATCGCCATTGGTCTTGCTGATTAGCACTTCGACGAATTTTTCGAAGAATACGGTATGGGCGTTCTGGGTGTGGGTGGGCTGGGAGGAGCCGAGCTTGATGGTGTATTGCTTTCCTTGCTGGCCGAGCACGCCGGACTCCGTGGCCGCGCGGGCGGTTTTCGCAATCACCGCGCCTATCGGCACGGCGGCGGACCATTGCAAGATGTTGCGGCGCGAAAAACGCAGCTCTGGCCACATCGACTTTCCCCTACCCTAACCTCAACCTGCTCTTAACGCCCGAGCCGGGCAAGGGGTGTGGGGACTCAGCGCTTCACTCGCCGGTGCGCCGGACCAGCCGGACGGCATGGTTTCCCGACCGGAGCTGAAGCCCACGGCGCTCCGCCTCCGGCAGCCGCACGTCGATCTGATCGTAAGGCAGGGCAAAATCGCCTGACGTATCAATTGTGACCAGCACCTCGCGCGGGGTCCATGATAACGTCACACGGATCTCGGTCACCGGCCCGTTCGCGCTGATGCCATCATCCTCTACCAGCACGAACGAGGAGTCCCCTGCTCCCGGGCCTGGGTAAACGCGGATGCAACGGGATGGTTCGTTGTGATCGGAAACCTGCGTTGTCGTTGGGACGATGGCGCCTGCCGGGACGAGAAGTGGCAACCGGTCGAGCGGCGCGGCGAGCACCGCCTGGTTGCCGGGTGGCAGCCGCTCCTCGGTCCAGAAGTCGAACCAGCACTCCGGCCCACAGGGAAGATAAACCGTGCGCGCGCGCTGTCCCGAAACTACGACTGGAGCCGCGAGAATAAACGGGCCGAGCATCAGCTCGTCGCAATCCTCCCAGGTGCGGGCGTCCGCGCCGAACGCCGCGAAGGTCGGCCGGATGACTGGCTCTCCGTAGGAGGCCGCGCGATGGATCAGGCTGTAGATCGTCGGTATCAGTTGCAGGCGCAACCGGATCGCCTTGCGTATCGCGGGAAGCGCCTCCGGGTGTAGCCAGGGGGTGGTAAACACGCCGTCCGGTTTCCAGGAGTTCATGATGAACCGCGGATGCAGCAAGCCTGCCTGAGTCCAGCGGGTCAGCAATTCGGCATCGGGCACTGGGCCGGAGAAGCCGCCGCGGCTGGTGAAGTCGATATGTGCGCCTTCGCCGTCCCAGAACTGCGCCATGACGGGTGCGCCTGAGGCATCGCAGATGAACCCGCCGGCTGCCGCCACTTGCCCGAACGCGGGGTGATCATCCAGCAGGCATGGCTTGATGTTGGCAACGAGCTTCGCTCCGGCGTTGTGTGCGCGCGACGTCAGGCGCTGGCGATCGGGATACTTCTCGTTATTCCAGGTGAAAACGTAACGGCGACCTTCTCGCATCGTGTAGCCGGAGCCGAAATGGAACGCGCCGAGTGGGATGTCTTCTGTCCTGCACCGCTCGATCAGCGTTTCGATCTGCGCCTGGGCATCCGGTGCATCAGCGATTGCCATGGCGGTTTGGGCGAATCCAAGCGACCAGCGGGGCGGCAGCGCGGGGCGCCCGGTCAGTTGCAGGAACTTGGGGGTGGCCTGGTGGAGTTCCGGGCCGAGAATGAGGTAGTAGTCGAGGTCGCCATCCCGCGCCTGATAGCTACGGTATGGGCCGTAGTAATTGTCCCGTTCGCAGCCAAGATCGAGCACGCTCTGCGCGCAGTTGTCATAATATATGCCGTACCCGGTCGCATCGCGGATCAGGAGAAACGGCCAATGCTTGTAGAGCGGGTCTCCTGATTTGGGATCGAACCCGAGGCTGTCCTGCATGGCGATCCGCAGCCGGCGCCCATGCAGGTTCAGCGGCCCGGTCTTGTCCCCGAGGCCGCAGTAAAAGTCGTTTGGATCGCGGGTCTGGGCGTGGAGGTGTTCGCCGTCGGTCCCGAGCCTATAGGGATGAGCCGCCCGGTCGGAGGCAAAGACCCGGCGATCCGGCAGACGCCAGATCAGGCGGAACGGCGAGAGATTGATTTCGAGCGTAAGCGCCTCCGTGGTGAGCTCGGCGCGCCCATCTGACTGCCGCAGTTCGAACGCGGGCACCGGCCACGATGACTCATCCAGCCGATCCCGCCCCTCCCAGGGCACATCGGTGGCGCCATGCGCGAGGACGGTCCAGGTGCGGTCGAGCCGCGGTCCAGTTTCGGGCAGGAACAGCACGCGGAGTACGTCCGGGGTCAGCGCGCTGATGCGCGTGGTCATGTTGTGCGCATCGAGGTGCACGAGGGCGCCGCGTTCCGTGCGTTCGATTTGAGTCGCGTTGCGGAGTGGGATCATGACAGAAGTTCAACCGGTCATACAGTCATGCCCGCCATCTTGTCTACTGAAACCAGCCGCGGCACGGCCTTGCCGTCGGCATCGAACACGTGGATTGCGGCAGGCGGCAGATTGACCTCGGCTCGGTGGCCATAGTCGAGGCGGGTTTGACCCGGAAGCTGCACGGTCAGCTCGGGCGTTGCGAGGCGGATGTAACTAAGGCCGCCGAGCTGCTCGACGTTGGCGACGTCGCTGGTGATGACGTTCAGCGATGCGGCGCCGACGGTGATGTGCTCCGGACGGATACCGAGCGTTACCTGGGCGCCGGTGGGCAACTGGGCGGGGGCGTGGATCGTGCCGACTTGCGGGACTTCCACCAGCGTGCCCTCGGCGCAGGGCCCGGTGGCACGCCCCTGCAGGAAGTTCATGCGCGGCGAGCCGATGAACCCGGCGACAAATTGATTAACGGGTGCATTGTACAGTCCGAGCGGAGAGCCGACCTGTTCCACCGCGCCGGCGCGCAGCACCACGATCTTGTCGGCCATGGTCATGGCCTCGACCTGATCGTGTGTCACATAGATCATGGTCGTGCCCAGGCGGTGGTGAAGGTGCTCCAGCTCGTTGCGCATGGCCACGCGCAGCTCGGCATCGAGGTTCGACAGCGGCTCGTCGAACAGGAAGATCTTCGGTTCCCGGACGATGGCCCGGCCGATCGCCACCCGTTGGCGCTGGCCGCCGGAGAGTGCCGTCGGGCGACGCTGCAGGAAGGGTTCCAGTTGCAACATGCGGGAGGCTTCTTTGACCCGGGTTTCGATCTCTCGCCTCGGGGTGCGCAGATTCTCCAGCCCGAACGCCATGTTCTGATACACCGTCATGTGCGGGTAAAGTGCGTAGGACTGGAACACCAGGGCCAGTCCGCGCCGCGCCGCTGGAATGTCGTTGACGCGCTGGTTGTCGATCAGGACATCGCCTTCGCTCGCGCTTTCCAGCCCGCAGACGATCCTGAGCAGCGTCGATTTGCCGCAGCCCGAGGGGCCGACGAAGACGACGAATTCTCCGTTGGCGACCTCGAAGCTGACGCGCTTGATGACTTCAATCTCGCCAAAGCGTTTGATGATGCGCCGGAGTATCAGTGCGGCCATGTTATTTCACCCCCGCCGAGGCAATACCCTGCGTGATCTGACGTTGCAGGAACAGGAAAGCGATGGTGACCGGCAACAGTGTCAGCACGGTCATCGCCAGCACGTAATTCCATTGCGTCGCCAGCGAACCCTGGAATGAGTTGAGCGCGAGCTGCAGTGTGAACTTGCTGCTTCGGTTGAGTACTACCAAGGGCCACAGGAACTCGTTCCAGCGCCACATTACCGAGAAGATCGCGAGCACCGCGAGGGCGGGCGCGGAGAGCGGGAGGACGATCCGCCAGTAAATCCGCCATTCGCTGGCGTTATCCATGCGCGCGGCCTCGATCAGGTCGTCCGGCAAGGTCAGCATATACTGGCGGAGCAGGAAGACGCCGGTGGGTGTGGCGACGCCGGGCCAGATGACGCCCCAAAGGCTGTTGGCGAGGCCGAGCTGGGTCGCGATCAGGTAATTTGGAACCAGCACGATGGTGGGCGGGATCATCAGCGTCGCCAACATGACCAGGAAGAGGGTGTCCCGGCCGGAGAACCGGTATTTGCTGAGGGCGAATGCCGCCATGGAATTGACCAGCAGCGTGATTACGGTGGCGACGACGGTGATGAAGACGGTATTCCATAGGTAGAGTGGGAAGTTGAACTGGGTCAGCAGGTTGGCGTAGTTGCTCCATTCCGCGTGGACCCGCATCACCGGCTTTACGTCGCGCGCGGGCACCCGGATCAGCGTCTTCGGCTGCGCGGGATTGATAAGCTGGGCAACCAGGCCGATGCGCCGGACCTCGGCCAACTCCCGCCCCGCGTGGTCGCCGGCCGTCACCCGCATCAGCGGCAGCGGGTGGTTGTAGCCCGGCACGGTGATTTCGGCGCGTTCCCACGGCAGAAAGCGGGGCGGGAACATGTCGATCCCGGCCTGGGACTTGAGCGAGCTTACCGCGAGCCACAGCACCGGGCCGAACATCAGCAGCACGCCGAGTACCAAGTAGGCGTATGTGGCGTAGTCGGTCCAGTCCATCTGCCCGCGTCCGCGGGTCGCAGTCAGCCAGCGTAATCCCTGCCTACGGTCAGCCAAGTTTTGCGCTCCTCCGCATCAGGAACAGTTGCAATATTGTGAGCACCAGCAGCACCACCGCCAACAGCAGCGAGGCAGCGGCCGCCAATCCGTATTGGCAGACAGCGTTGGCGAAACCGGTGTTGTAGATGAATTCCACCATGTAGGTCGTCGCTGTCCCGGGTCCTCCGCCGGTCAGGATCCACACTTCGTCAAAGATCTGCACGGCACGGATCAGCGCCAGCACCAGGACGACGAGCACGCTGGGCATCAGCAGCGGGAGCGTGATGCGCCAGAACACACGGCTCGGGGGCGCCGCGTCCATCGAGGCGGCTTCGTAGATGTCGCGCGGGATTGCCTGGAGGCCGGCGAGTAGAATAAGTGTGTAGAACCCCATATGGGCCCAGATGCTGACGAAGATGGTCCAGAAGAACGCCCAGTGTGCGTTCAGCAGCCAGTCGATGGGGTGCGCGCCAATTCCCGCGAGGCCGGCGTTCAGCAGGCCGAAGCGCTGCAGGATCCATTTCCAGATCAGCGCCACCACGACGGGGGAGAGCAGCACGGGATAGAAGAAGATGGCACGGAAGAAACCGCGGCCGATGATGCGCCGGTTGAGAACCAGTGCGGTGATCAGGCTGAACACCACCATCAGTCCGACCTGGCAGACGACGAACCAGAGTGTGTTCCAGACGCCGTACCAGAACTGGTCGTTGACGCAGGTGTTGGGGTCGAAGTGGTTTTGGCAGGCGAGCAGTTGCGCGAGGTTTTGCGTGCCAGTGAACGGCCGTTGCTGGGGGAGCAGGTCGGTTCCGCCGGTCAGGGCGTAGTAGATGTCGATGGCGATGGGCAGGAAGGTGAAGAGGCTGAAGACCGCAAGGTTGGGAGCGACGAACAGCCAGCCCAGGCGACCGTCTTTCAGCCGCGATTGCGCCCAGGCCATCGGGCGCTCCGGCAGGTTCATCAGGAGGGCGAATCCGCTCCAGAGCGCGTTGCGAAGCCGGCCGGCCGGAGCGGGGTGAAGGGCGCCGGACATGGGTGTTACTGCCTTATGGCGGCGAGCGCCTGCTTGATGTCCAGGGTGATTCGCGTATAGGCCTGATCCAGCGTGAGTTGACCAACGATCGCCTGGCTGAGCCGGATTACGGTAGCGTCGAAGATCACCCGGTTATGTTTGTAACCTTGCAGCTTGTATGAGAGTGGCGCCAGGGTTTTGGCATTTTGCAGGAACACCTTCATCGCTGCCTGTCCGGCCGGAGAGAGATTCTGATAGTGCAGATCCTGTTTCAGCACGGAGGCTTCCGCCGGGATGAAATCCGCACGTTCCATGGTTTCCTTGTAGATTGCCGGCTGCGCGAGGTAATCGAGGAATTCGGCCACGCTCTGCGGAGTTTTGGTCTGCTTGAAGCCGACCAGCGCCGCCCCGCCGGGCAGACCGGTGCAGGCGGCAGGGCCGCAAGGATTTAGTATTGCCTGCCAGTCGAAGGCGTTGCCAATCTGGGAATCCATACGGCGGATCTGCCAACTTCCGGATAGGTAGAGCACGATCTGACCGTTGGAGAACGGGGCGAACGCGTCCCTGTATCCGGAACCACCGACCGCCGCCCAGATATCCTTGTTCATCGTGTCGTCGTTGTTCCATTTGACGAACCGGGTGGCCATCGTCTTGAAGCCGGGATCGATCACCTGGGGCTCTCCATTGGGGGCGAGGTATTTCGCGCCGTAGGAAATCGCCGGTCCAGCGAAGCGATGACCAGAGCGATCCCAGGCCATCCCGTATGGGGTGTTGGTTGCTTTTGCTACTTTATCCACGGCGGCCGCCCAGTCATCCCAGGTCGCTTTGGGGCCGGGCAGCGGCACGCCAGCCTGATCAAACAATGTTTTGTCGATGAATGGTCCGTTGACCGAAAGTTGTGTCAGCAGTCCGTAGATGCCGTTATTCTGGGGATCCGGCCGCATCCAGTCGAGCACCTGGCCGAACTCACTGTCCCACATTTGTGGTTCCTTGAGATACGGCCGCAGGTTCAGCAGATATTTGCCGATGTCGCCGAAGTCCGTCACGCGCGCGATGTCGGGCCCGTTTCCAGCCGCGAGCTGCACCGGCAAGCTCTGCATGACGGCGATGTAGGGGACGATCTCGATCCCGATGTGGATGTCCGGGTGGGCCTTCATGAACTGCCCGGCGAGGTCTTTGTACACCTCGCACTCGTTTCCGTCCTGGTAGCACATCACGCGGATGTCAGCGGCGGAAGCAGCGCCGATGGTGCTGAGCGCGGCAAGCGCGAGCGCCAGCAACAGGCTGCGGATCATGACGTCTCCCGGTTGGTTCCCGGAAGTTTAGTTCAGGCGGTGGTTGGGAGTCGAGGTCTCACATGGGTGTGGAGAATCGGCCCCGTTTTAGGGCCGACACAAAGGGCTGCAGAGGAATTTCATAGCCTGAGCAGGCGTAGAAGGCCGGGGTCGTGCGACCCCGCACCCTTCTGCCAAACGATGGTGTGGTGTTAGTTGTTGGCCTCGTGGTAATAGCCGTAACCATTCTGGGCATTGCCCCAGCCGTTATCGGCAGCAAATGCGGCGGAGCCGAAAGCCAGAGCGAAGGCCAGACTGGCTGCAGCGATAAAGTAACGCATGATGCGCCTCCTATGCGTTGTCGAAGACCCATCGTCGGGGCCTTCTGTTGGGTCCGCAGATGGGCCTGGGAGGGCGGGTCGATAATCACGGCGCCTGGCACAACCCCTATGCGAAAAGCGACGAAATTCGGGGCTTGAACCCTCACCCGGCGCTTTGCGCCGACCTCTCCCGCAAGCGGAAGAGGTTTCTTTAGTCAGCCACCGAGAGGATATCCCGCACTTCGTCGAGGGCCGCGGGGTCCTCGATGGTGGCGGGAACCGGCGGGGTCTCGCCGTTGGCGATGCGGCGGATGGTGCCGCGGAGGATCTTGCCGGAGCGGGTTTTGGGCAGGCGCGGGACGATCAGGGCCTGCTTGAAGGACGCGACAGGGCCGACGCGGTCACGGATCAGGTCGACAAGCTCGGCGCTGATGTCGGGCGCGGGGCGGGTAACGCCGGCCTTGAGCACTGCGAGGCCGATCGGCACCTCGCCCTTCAATTCGTCGCGCACGCCGAGCACGGCACATTCGGCGACATCGGGGTGGGAGGCGAGAACCTCCTCCATGGCGCCGGTGGAAAGGCGGTGGCCGGCGGTGTTGATGATGTCGTCGGTGCGGCCCATGACCCAGACGTCACCGTCGGCATCGATACTGCCGGCATCGCCGGTGCGATACCACCCGGGGAAGTCGGCGAGGTACGCACGTCGGTAGCCTTCGTCGTCCTCCCAGAGGGTGGGGGCGCAGCCGGGGGGCAGAGGCAGGCGAAGGGCGAGATTGCCAATCTCGCCGGGGGGCAGAGCATGGCCGGCGTCATCGACGGCGTGCAGGTCGTAGCCGGGAGCCGGGCGGCCACCAGAGCCCGGCTTGAACGGGAACAGGCCATATTCGCGGCAGCCGGCCGTGATCGGCCAGCCGGTTTCGGTCTGCCACCAGTGATCGACGATGGGGATGCGGAGGTGTTCGGAGGCCCAGATGGCGGTGGGAGGATCGCAGCGCTCGCCGGCGAGATAGAGGGCTTCGAGCGCGGAGATATCGTGTTTGCGTATGAAATTACCCTCGGGGTCCTGCTGCTTGATGGCGCGAAATGCGGTGGGGGCGGTGAACAGGACCTTCGGGCGGTGGGTTGCGATGACGCGCCAGAAGGCTCCGGCGTCAGGGGTGCCGACGGGCTTGCCTTCGTACATGATGCTGGTGCAGCCGCGGAGCAGCGGGGCATAGACGATGTAGGAATGTCCGACGACCCAGCCGACGTCGGAGGCAGTCCAGAAGATGTCGCCGGCATCCAGTCCGTAGATCATCTTCATGGAGTTCCACAGGGCGACGGCGTGGCCGCCATTGTCACGAACGATACCTTTTGGGCGGCCCGTCGTGCCGGAGGTGTAGAGAATATAGAGCGGATCGGTGGCGGCGACCGAGACCGGATCGGCGGGGGTGGCGGCAGCTTCGGCCTCGGCGAAGTCTTCGTCGCGGCCGGGGGTGAGGTCGGCGCGGGCGGCCTCGCGCTGGAGGATCAGGCAGCGTTCCGGCTTGTGGGGGGAGATGCCGATGGCGGCGTCGAGCAGGGGCTTGTAGGGGACGACGCGGCCGGGCTCGAGGCCGCAGGAGGCGGAGAGGATCAGCTTGGGTTTGGCGTCGGCGATGCGGGAGGCAAGCTCGGCGGCGGCGAAGCCTCCGAACACGACGGAGTGGATGGCGCCGATCCGGGCGCAGGCGAGCATGGCAATGGCGGCTTCCGGCACCATGGGCATGTAGATGATCACGCGGTCGTCGCGGCGGACGCCCCGGGCGGTGAGAGCGCCGGCGAGTTTGGCGGTGCGCGCGAGAAGCTGGGCGTAGGTGAAGCGCTCGATCCGGTTGGTCATAGCGCTGTCCCAGATCAGGGCGGGCTGGTCGGCGCGGCCGGCGGCGACGTGGCGGTCGAGGCAGTTGGCGCAGGTGTTGAGGGCGGCGCCGGGGAACCAATGGCCGAAGGGGCCGCGGGAGGGGTCGAACACGCGGTCCCAGCGGCGGGTCCAGGTGATGCCCTCGGCTTTGTTGGCCCAGAAGGAGTTGGGGTCGTGGAGGGCGGCGGTGGAGGCGGAGGTGTAGAGCGAGGACATTGGACGTTCCTTTTGCGGGGAGATTGCGCCGGCTGCTCGTGGGGTGCAAAGGGGATCGGCGGAGCACCCCTTCTCGAGGAGGTGGTTATGACCGAAATCGCCCGGGTAGATGCGTGGCCTCGGTTACCGCTCGACGAATGGCGGGACACATACGCAACGCTGCATATGTGGACGCAGGTAGTCGGGAAGGTTCGGCTGGCTCAGGCGCCGCTTATCAATCACTGGTGGCAGGTGCCGCTTTATGTCACGTGTCGCGGATTGACGACCTCGCCGATCCCTTATGGATCACATGCTTTCCAGATCGATTTCGATTTCACCGATCATCGCTTGCTGATCCAGACAAGCGATGGCACGACGGAGTCGTTGCAGCTACGGCCGCAAACCGTCGCCGACTTTCATGCGGAAGTCATCGGCCGATTGCGGTCACTTGGGCTGGAAATCCGCATCTGGAGTATGCCGGTCGAGATCGAGAATCCGATCCGGTTCGAGGCGGATCACGAGCATGGTGCTTATGACCCGGATTCTGTCCACCGCTTCTGGCGCATCCTGGTACAGCTTGATCGTGTATTCACGGCATTTCGGGCGCGCTTCATCGGTAAGGTCAGCCCGGTGCATTTCTTCTGGGGCAGCTTCGACATGGCGGTGACGCGCTTTTCTGGACGTCCCGCGCCTGTGCAGCCGAACGCCGATCGTGTGACGCGCGAAGCTTATTCGCATGAGGTCAGTAGTTGCGGGTTCTGGCCGGGGGACAGGTGGATAAAAGAACCGGCGTTCTACTCCTATGCGGCTCCGCAGCCGGCGGGGTTTGCCGAGGCGCCGGTTCGGCCGGGCGCAGCGTTCTACAGCCAAGAGATGGGCGAGTTCATCCTGCCATACGAAGCGATCCGCCAATCAGACGGCCCGGATGCGATGCTGCTGGAGTTCCTGCAGAGCACGTACGAAGCGGCTGCAAATCTCGGGGGCTGGGACCGGGCAGCTCTGGAGCGCGCGTCATGAAGCCGTCGCGTGGCATCCATCACATCACGGCGCTCGCTGATGACCCGGCGGAGAACGTTGCTTTCTATACGGGTACGCTCGGGCTTCGGCTGGTCAAACGGACGGTCAATTTCGATGACCCTGGAACCTGGCACCTTTATTACGGCGACGAGGCGGGCCGGCCGGGCACGATCCTTACCTTCTTTCCGTTTCCGGGTATTCGTGCCGGCCGGCACGGGACGGGGCAGGCGGTCGAGATTGGTTTTGCGATCCCGCGTCCAGCGCTGGGTTACTGGTTGGGGCGGCTGACGGAGAAGCGCATAGAGTTCGAAGGTCCGTTCGACCGTTTCGGTGAACGCGTGGTTCGCTTCAAAGACCCGGAGGGCTTGCAGCTCGAGCTGATTACGGACGAAAAAGCTGTTTGCCGTGAGGGCTGGAAGGGCGCGGGTATTGAGGCCGAGTACGCACTGCGTGGCTTTCATAGTGTGACGCTCTGGGAGCAGGGGTATGAACGGACTGCGAAGCTGTTGTCGGAGCATCTTGGCTTTGTGTCTGTTGGGCAGGAGGAAAGCCGGTTCCGCTTCGCGGTTCCGGGCGGCGATGCGCCGGGCGGAGTGGTCGATATCCGCTGCATTCCCGGTTTCTGGTCCGGCGCAATGGGGGGCGGGACCGTTCACCACGTGGCGTTCCGTGCGGCGGATGATGGCGATCAAGGGGAGATGCGCGAGGGGCTGATTGCCGAGGGGTTGGATGTCACGCCTGTGTTGGATCGCAATTACTTCCACTCGGTTTACTTCCGCGAGCCCGGCGGTGTGCTGTTCGAAATTGCCACCGATCCGCCCGGCTTTGCGGTCGATGAGCCGCTTGCGAGCTTGGGGACGACACTGAAGCTGCCATCGTGGCTGGAAGGGCGCCGTGAAACTATCGAGCGTGTTCTGCCTTCGCTAGGACAGGCGCAGGAGGATGCATTCGCCTACCGCTTCGTGCCGGCGGGTGTCGGGGGACCGCCGTTCGGGCTGGTGTTGCTGCATGGGACCGGGGGCGATGAGAATGATTTAGTTCCTTTGGGCGAAGCGGTTGCGTCCGGCGCCGCGCTTTTGAGTCCGCGCGGGCGCGTGCTCGAGGGTGGCAGTCCGAGGTTCTTTCGGCGGCTAGCCGAGGGTGTATTCGATGTGGAGGATCTGCACGGGCGCGCGGACGAGCTTGCGGATTTCGTGCTGCGGGCGGCGGAGCGATATAAGATGGACCGGTCGCGGCTGTTTGCGCTCGGCTATTCGAATGGCGCTAACATCGCCAGCGCGACAATGCTGCTGCGCCCGGAGGTGTTTGCAGGGGCGGTGCTGTTGCGGCCGATGATGGTTCCGATCGGGAACAGCGAACCAGGTGGCCTGCAGGGTCGGTCGGTGCTTCTTCTATCAGGCCGGTCCGATCCGATCGTGCCACAGGAGCAACCGGCTGAGCTGGCTTCGTTGCTCGGCCGAGCAGGGACGGCTGTCGATTTGGAGTGGGTGCGGGCTGGCCACCAGATTACGGAAGGTGAGGTGGCGAAGATTGCAACGTGGTTACAGGAGCATGCGGTTTCGAGGCCGGCGGCGGAGGCGGCAGTGCGGAACGTGCGGGGGGAGGGGTAGACCGCACGATTGGTCGCTCCATTGAGTTCGGGCCAGCTTTGGAGGGCCAATTCGTTGTTGCGACAATATCGAACCGTTGCAGGCCGAAGCACCTGCGAACACGTGCTAAAGAGGGGCGCGCTCTGAAGTGTTTCATAGTCCACGGGGCGCTTCGCTCGAGTATAGTTGCAAGTGAGTTGTCCGTTCGATTACCTTAGCCTCGCGCCAGTTGGCAGCATTCGCCGGGCCGCGCGAACCAGTGGGGGACCAGGTATGGGCCGGAAATTAGGCCGCTTGTTCGCCGTGGCGCTGGTTGGCTGCAGCCCAGGACCCGCCCTCGCCCAGGGCACCGCGTCAGGCCCGCCGTTGCGGCGGAGGCAGGCGCCGCGGTGCCGATCACGGAAACGAGCGACAACGGCCGTGCGCAAGCGACGATCACGACCCTCACCCGCCGGCGAGAGGGGACCTCAGAGCTTCGGTTTTCAGCGAAGAACGTTTCGAACGAGGCTTTTAACGTTAGTAGAATTTTGTGGACCGGTAATATCAACCTTCTCGACCCACGCAATCTCCAGCGCTACCGTGTCGTTAACGATCTTTACTCGAGCTTCGATGGCGACATAAACCCGGGCGGCGAGGTTCGGCTTTGGGCTCGGTTCGCAGGGCCGCCTGTAGGTGCCACTGAGGTGGAGGTGCTGCTGCCGGGCTTCATGCCAATCGAGGGCGTCCGGTTCAGCAAGTAGGCGCGCGCCCGGTGCATCAACTCGTGGCCGACTTCTGCAGTCGGCCCGCGTGCCAACTGCGGAAGCTATGGTACGCGGCCGCAAGACCAATGTTTCACGACGCATGTAGCTCGCCTGAAACTCAAACCAGAATGCCGCATAAGGGGGCAGATATGAGCGACACGCTGGAGCTTCGCCTCACTTTACGGGCAGAAGACGTCGGTACCTCCACACGCCAAGCGCAGGCCCTCGAACGTCTGCTGCTGGAAAAGGGCCCCCCGGCGGAAATCCGCCGCGTGAGAACTGACCAGACCACGATGGACGGCGGAGCTACGCTGGCAGTAATACTGGCCTCACCTGTTCTGCTGGCGCTAGCGCAGTCGCTCCGCGCGTTCCTGGAGCGGTACCGGTCCTCGGAGATCATCATCACCGACCCAAAGGGCATAGTGGTGACGAAGAACGTCTCGGCTCACAACGTCTCGGAGCTGATAGCTGTCTTCCAGCAGATGCGGGATCGTGCCTAAAAATCTGCCACAGCGCGAAACGACGCTCGCGCTGATATTTGGTGCGAGCCGGTGGCCAGACTGCCCAAAGTTCCAGGAAGCGCCTTCGTTTGCGCGATCCGCGGACGAGCTCACTAAGCTTCTGCGCGATCCTTCTGATCTCCCGTTTCGGAACATAAAGTTCCTATTTGACTCGTTCGATGATGTTTCCGAGCAATTGCGGTTAGCACGTGAATTTGTAGAGCGACGACGTCATGAAGGCGAGGAAGAAGGCCGAATTATTAGCGACCTGTTGCTCTTCTATATCGGCCATGGCGATTTCGATGGCGAGGCAAAGAATTTCTATCTCTCCATCCGGCGAACTCGTGAAGAAACGCCATTACTGACCAGTATAACTGCCCATGAGCTTGGCAAGTGGGTGCGTCGCACAGCTCATGGCTTGCGTAGCTATTTGATCGTCGACTGCTGCTTCGCGGCGGCATTGCAGCATGGCTTTATGACGACCCCGCTTGCAGTAGCAGAGCTCAAGCTCAAAGCAGTGTTGCCCGACTTGCCTCTGTCGGCTGATGACAATGAGAGAGAGATTCCGGCGTCCGGGGTGGCGCTCCTTGCAGCAGCCGGTCTAAACGACCCGGCCCTTGCGCCACCTAATTGGCCCTACACTGCATTCACCGGAGCGCTGCTGGAGGCGCTGCATCACGGCGGCGAGACACTTCCTCGCTATCTTTCTCTGAGCGACTTGCACTCGCTGATTCAGCGAATACTACCGCGGCGTTTTTCGGATGCCGCTATGCCTGAATTGCGGCCACTCCTGATGCCTCGGGGACGGATTGAGCTCGTGCCGCTCTTTCGCAACGCTGCTTTCGGTGACGAACCACCGCCACCGTCACCACCACCACCCCGACTCATACCTATTCTTCGCCGCCGATGGGGTATCGTCGCAAACCTCAAGCTAGCGGGAAACCGAGTGCCGCGAAAATATGTTGCGGTAGTCGTAGGGACGGTGACTTGCCTCGCCGTTACAGTAAGCTTTTTTCGTTTGGCCCCAAATCCTGTCCCGCGACCGATACCTGGGAAACAAATGATTCAAAATCCACAAATCGATGGTCGGCCTGTCGATATTTGTGCCGGCCACGACTGTTCAGAGAGGGGACAGTTAACGGCTGGGACAAAGGTCTGCATGCAATATGGGCTTGGACGAGCTACGAAGGTTGGCAACATTAGCGCAAGTGGGGAGGCAAGACATTGGGAAGGGCAACAGTGGGGATTGCGTAACACGACCAACATCTTTGATTGGATCGAATGCACCGATAAAGTCGGGACTGGGTCCCCATGAATTGAGCTCATGACATCCGCTTCGTGCAGCGGCGCTTCGAGCTAGCCAGTCCGGCAAGAGCTCCGTTCACACAATTGGTCTTACGGCCAATAACGGCGCTATCGGCAAACACCTCTCATGAGACTCGGAATTGCCCAGTGACCGAAAGGCTGCAAGCCGCAGTGATGCGGTAGAGCTTTAATCCGCCCGCCGGAAAATAATGCACGCGTTAGTCCCGCCAAACCCGAAACTGTTCGACAGTGCGACATCGATCCGCCGCTCCTGCGCGATTTGCGCAACCCGGTCGATCACGCTCTCCCTGCTCGGCTCATCCAGGTTCAACGTGGGCGGCGCAACGCCGTCGCGGATCGCGAGGATCGAGAACACCGCCTCCACAGCCCCGGCGGCACCCAACAGATGGCCGATGGCCGACTTGGTGGAGGACATCGCCAATCCCCTCGCGGACTCGCCGAACAACCGCTCCACCGCCTGCAACTCCAGATCATCGCCAAGCGGGGTGGAGGTGCCATGGGCATTGATGTACTGGATCTCGGATGGCGCGACGCCGCCGTTGCGCAGGGCGGCTTTCATGGCGCGCAAGGCGCCGTCGTGGCCCTCGGCCGGGGCGGTGATGTGGTGCGCGTCGCCCGACAGGCCGTAGCCGGCGATCTCGGCGTAGATCTTCGCGCCACGCCGCACGGCGTGGTCGTACTCCTCCAGGATCAGCATGCCGGCCCCTTCGCCCATCACGAAGCCGTCGCGGTCCTTGTCCCAGGGGCGGGAAGCGGCGGGAGGATTATCGTTGAACGCGGTGGATAGCGCGCGCGAAGCGCAAAAACCAGCGATCCCGAGTTCGTTTACGGTGGCCTCGGCGCCGCCTGCGATCATCACGTCGGCATCGCCGGTAGCAATCAGGCGGGCGGCGTCGCCGATCGCGTGCACGCCGGTGGCGCAGGCGGTGACGACGCAGTGATTGGGACCCTTGAAGCCGTATTTGATCGAGACGTGGCCTGAAGCGAGGTTGGCCAGCGCAGAGGGGATGAAGAACGGCGACAGGCGCCGCGCCCGGCCTTGGGAAACGGTGACGGAAGCCTCGTAGATCGTCTGCAGGCCGCCGATGCCGGAGCCGATCATCACGCCAGTGGCGTCACGGTCGTCCTCATTCTCCGGGAGCCACCCGCCGTCCTCGACCGCTTCGGTTGCCGCGACCAGGGCGAGATGGATGAAGCGATCCATCTTTTTCTGGTCTTTGGGCGGGATCCACTCGGTCACATCAAGCCGGCCTTCCGCTTTGGAGCCGTGCGGAACCTGGCCGGCCACCTTGCAGGGCAGATCCCAGGTATCGAACGCCTGGATGGCGGTGATGCCGGATTCGCTGTCGATCAGGCGCCGCCAGACATGCTCCACGCCAAGTCCTAACGGGCAGATGATCCCCATGCCGGTAACCACGACACGCCGCATGGATGGATTCCCGAAAGTGGACGTGGTCAGGCCGCCTTCTGCTTTTCGATATAGTCGATCGCGTCTTTGACGGTGCTGATCTTCTCTGCGGCGTCTTCGGGGATTTCCACGCCGAACGCTTCCTCGAACGCCATGACCAGCTCGACGGTATCGAGGCTATCCGCTCCCAGATCGTCAATGAACGAGGCCTCCGGCGTCACCTTGGATTCTTCCACGCCCAAATGCTCCACGACGATCTTTTTGACCTTATCGGCAATCTCGCTCATCGGCTTCGCTACTCCTGAGTTGTGCGGTGGGACCCGAGCGGCGGGTCCAAATGGTGGCGGCCGGCGACGGCCTGAAAATGGCGTGGCGGGCGCTTAGCATGGTTTATTAACCGACGCCAATCCGGGCGTGGCGGCTAAATCATAACCATGCCGCCATTCACATGCAGTGTGGCGCCAGTAACCCAGGCAGCCTCGTCGGAGGCGAGATAGGCGACAGCCGCAGCGATATCGGCCGGCTGGCCGAAACGGCCGAGCGGAATGGCCTGCAGGGCGCGTTCTTTGGCCTGGGGTGCGAGGACGTCGGTCATCGGGGTCACAACGAAGCCAGGGGCCACTACGTTCACGGTGACGCTGCGGGAGGCGACTTCCTGGGCCAGCGCCTTGCTCATGCCGATCAGGCCAGCCTTGGCTGCGGCATAGTTCGATTGGCCGGCGTTACCGGTAACCCCGACGATGCTGGCGATGTTGATGATGCGCCCGGCGCGGCGGCGGAGCATGCCGCGCAGCGTCGCCCGGATCAGACGGAAGGGTGCGGCCAGGTCGAGATCGAGCACGGATTGCCAATCCTCGTCCTCCATGCGGAGGGCGAGCCGGTCGCGGGTGAAGCCGGCATTGTTCACCAGGATGGCGAGTGGGCCAGCGGCGGTTTCGGCGCCCTCGGCGAGCCTGTCGGGGGCTTTGGGGTCGCGGAGGTCGGCGGGGCAGACATGGGCATGCTCTCCGAGCTCGGACCGGAGGGCGTTGAGTAGGTCGAGGCGCGTGCCAGAGAGGACGACCGTGGCGCCCTGACCGTGAAGCGCGCGGGCGATGGCGGCACCAATACCGCCGGATGCGCCGGTGATAAGGGCGGTTTTGCCGTCTAGCCGGAACATGGGAGGCTTTTGGAGGCGGCGAGAGGGCGCGGAGAAGATTCACCACCGAGACACGGAGGCACGGAGGGACGCACGGAGGGATCTCCAATATTATCTCCGTATCTCCGTGCCTCCCAGGTGAAGCTTTCTTTCCCAGTCACAATCATCCCTTTAGAACGTTTTGAGCACCGCTTCGATCTCGGCCGGTGAAGCCGCCGAGAGTGTAATCGCCTCAGGGACAATCCGCCGCACCAAGCCGGTGAGCACCCTACCGGCGCCAACCTCCACGAAGGTGTCCACGCCGATGGCGGTTATCGCCTGCATGCTTTCGCGCCAGCGCACCATGGTGGTGACCTGCCGAACGAGGAGGTCGCGGATTTCTTCAGGATCGGTTGCTTTGATGGCGGAGACGTTGGCGACAACTGGGGGAACCGGGGGAGTGAAGGTTACCGATTGCAGTGCCTCGGCCATGGCGTCGGCTGCCGGGGCCATTAGCGAACAATGGAATGGGGCGGAAACCGGCAGCAGCATGGCGCGACGCACCCCTCTGGCCTTTGCGATCTCGATCGCCCGCTCGACCGCGCCGCGTTGGCCGGAGATAACAATCTGGCCACCGCCGTTATCGTTGGCGGGTTCGACGACCTCCTTGTCGTCGGTTTCCGGCACGGGAGCCGCCTCGGCGCAGATCCCTTTGACTTCGTCCATCTCGGCACCCAGCAGGGCGGCCATGGCCCCGTCGCCAGGGGAAACCGCTTTTTGCATGGCCTGGCCGCGGAGTTTCAAAAGTCGGGCGGTTTCCGCCAGGGGAAGGCTCCCGGCGGCGGCTAGCGCGCTGTATTCGCCAAGCGAATGGCCCGCCACGACCACGGCTTTTTCCCGCAGGCGAAACCCGCCCTCGGTTTCCAGGACACGCACGACGGCAAGAGAGACTGTCATCAGTGCCGGCTGGGTGTTCTCGGTCAGCGTCAGCTCATCGAGCGGCCCCTCGAACATCAGGCGTGAGAGTTTCTGATGCAGGGTGTCGTCGATTTCCTCGAACACCTCGCGGGCGACGGGAAAGGCTTCGGCCAGATCGCGGCCCATACCGACGGCTTGGCTGCCCTGCCCCGGGAAGATGAAAGCGCGAACCGGCATGGGGGCCCGCTATCCTTGCGTAGATGGCCGGGTGATCCTCGGGTCTAGCCCGAGGACATGGCCCGGCCATGACGAGAACGTCAGGCGAAGAGTCAACGTCGCCACCAGCCCCGCTTCTTTTCGACCGGTTCCTCCTCCGCGCCGACAATGATCGGCTTGATGACCGGTTCGGAGTTGTTTGCCGCCGCCGGCGGCGGCTCCGGCTGTTCAAGCTCGGGTGACGGCACAGTTTCGGCCATAGCCGGCTCGGGCTCTACGTCGGTGATCGGCTCGGGCGAGGGGGGAGGCTGTTCAATCACCGGGAGGGCGGGCTCTGGCGCGCGTCGCGGCGGGGGAGGGGGGACTGCGGATTCGGCCTCTTCGATCGCATCGAATATATCGAATACCTGACCGCCGTACGGATCGGCCGGGGTGGGACCGGCGTAAAGGGGTGGCAGGTCGGGCTGGGCGGCGCCGGGAATCGTGACATCGGGTGTCCCGCCCTGCTCGCGGCGTCCGCGCCGCCGGCGTCGGCGTCGGCGGCGTTCGTCGGAGTCGCGGGAGACCGATTCCGCCATAGCCTCGGCCGCCTCCAGCTCCATCTCCGCCATCGCCTCCGGCTCCGTTGCCCCGGTCGCCCCTGGCTTCACTGCCCCGGTCGCCCCTGGCTCCACTGCCCCAGCCGCCTCCGGCTCCACAGCCTCGGCTAGCTCAGGGACGCCCTCCATCGGTTCCGGCAACATCCCCTCCTGCTCTTGCGCAACTGGAGCGACTTCGCCCGTCTGCTCCTCGCGGTGGCCGCGGCGCCGGCGTCTACGACGCCGACGGTTTTTGTCGGGCTCCTCGCCTCCAGCGACCTCTTCTGCCGGCTCGCTTTCGGCTTCCTCGTCTTCCTCGGCTTCGGCCTCGGGCTGGGCGGATTCGGGGGTGATGAAGGCGGGCTGCTCGGCCGTCTGGGCCCGGATCCGCTCAATGCGATAGGGCGGGGAAACCAGATCATCCTGCGTCAGGAAGGCCACCCCCATGGCGTAGCGGCTTTCGGTTTCCGCGAGGCGCTGGCGCTTGTGATTGAAGATGTAAAGCGCGATGGCCGGCGTGGTGTGGACCGCGATCTCGGCAGCGCGGCGTTTGCCGCCTTCTTCCTCGATCGCACGCAGTACATGGATGGCCGCGCTTTCAACCGTGCGAATGTGACCAGTGCCGCCGCAATGCGGACAGAGCACAAGGCTCGTTTCGGCGAAACTGGGCCGCAGACGCTGGCGGCTCATTTCCAGCAGCCCAAAATGGCTGATGTAGCCTACCTGAATGCGGGCGCGATCCGCTTTCAGCGCGTCCTTCAGGCGGCGCTCGACCATCCCGTTGTGCCTGCGGGATTCCATGTCGATGAAGTCGATGACGATCAGCCCCGCGAGGTCGCGCAACCGGAGCTGGCGGGCGACTTCTTCGGCCGCTTCCAGATTGGTGCGCAACGCGGTTTCCTCGATGTTGCGTTCACGCGTAGAGCGGCCGGAGTTGACGTCGATTGCGACCAGAGCCTCGGCTTGATTGATGACGAGGTAGCCGCCGGACCGAAGCTGCACGACCGGACTGAGGATGGCATCGAGCTGGGCATCAACCTGATAGCGCGCGAACAGGGGCTGGCCGTGTGGATCGCGCCAAAGCTGCACTCTGCTGGCGTGGCTCGGCATGATCATGCGCATGAAATCGCGCGCGGCCTTCCAGCCTGTCTCGCCATCGACGATGACTTCTTCCAGGTCGCGGGAATAAAGGTCGCGGAGGGCGCGCTTGATGAGGTTGGCCTCCTCATAGATTAGCGCGGGGGCAATCGAACGCAGCGTGTGTTCGCGAATGTCATCCCAAAGGCGGAGCAGATATTCGCAGTCGCGCTTGATTTCGGACTTCGGGCGGTTGGCGCCGGCGGTGCGGATGATCAAGCCCATGGTTGGGGGAAGGTCGAGGTCGGCAATGACCTCCTTGAGACGCCGGCGGTCGGCCGGCGAGGTGATCTTGCGAGAGATGCCGCCGCCGTGGGGCGAGTTGGGCATGAGCACGCAGTACCGCCCTGCCAGTGAGATGTAGGTGGTGAGGGCGGCGCCTTTGGTGCCGCGCTCTTCCTTGACGACCTGGACGAGCAGGATCTGGCGGCGGTGGATGACTTCCTGGATTTTATATTGGCGGAGGAAACGGGGCGGAATGCGTCGTTCGGGACGATATTCCGTTTCGGCTTCCCCCCCAATAGTTTCAGGAAGCGGCTCTTCCGTCTCGGCCTGCTCTTCGTCGAGGCCGTTGTCATCCTTGATTATCGGGGCTTCGGAGGCACGGTCCTGGATCAGTTCCGGGGTACCCCCAGACTCATTTTCGGTTTCGGCCTGAGCAAACCCCGCGGAGGGCGCGGACTGTTCGGGTGCTGCGGCCTCGGCCAGCGGGTATTGGGGGGTCGCTCGTTCGGTATGGTCTGGAGATGCGGCCGCTTCGGGTGTGAACTCCGGAGCGCGGTCCTCGATGAGCTCTAGGGTGCCGCCAGACTCATCTGCGCTTTCGGCCTGAGCGAGCTCGGGTGAGGGCGCGGGCTGTTGAGGTGGGTCCGCCTCGGTGGCCGGTTCGGAAGGCACCGGCCCTGAGACCGCTTCAGGTCGGATTTCCAGCGGCTGAGCGTGTGGGTTATCTGGCTCGGCTGGGTATTCGGCGGCTGGCGGTCCGGCGGGCTCGGGAAGCGATTCCGACGCGTCTCCCTCACCCTCGTGCACCGTTCGGGTTTCGAGGGGCAAACGCTCTTTCGCCCTGCGAGGTTCGGCGGGTCCCCCGCTCGCTTCCGCCTCAGCCTCCCGATCCTCCTCCTCCCGCTCGCGGCGGGCTTCCTCAGCCTGCATTTCGAGCAGCCGCTGCCGGTCGGCGATAGGGATCTGGTAATAGTCGGGGTGGATTTCGCTGAAGGCAAGAAAGCCGTGGCGATTGCCGCCATACTCGACGAAAGCGGCCTGCAGGCTGGGTTCGACCCGGACAACCTTGGCGAGGTAGATATTGCCTTTGAGCTGCCGCCGGGTGGCGGTTTCGAAATCGAAGTCCTCGAGGCGGTTACCGTCCAGCACCACCACGCGGGTTTCTTCCGCGTGGCTGGCATCGATGAGCATACGCTTGGTCATGAAGAGCAAAACTCCGATACGCCGGCAGGGGCGAGCTCGTTTGGAATCGTGGGCGAGCCGTCATGCGGCGAATGTGATGGATAAAGGGGGACCGCTGGGCAGGCACCATGCCATTCGGTGAGGCGAGATTGGGTCTGGCAGGCCGAACTGCGGCGGTCATTGGTCCCTGATGGTGGCTGGCGGAGCCAGTCGGTGTGGTCACCCCTGGTATCGGTGCCGGCGCGGCGGTCAGCATAATCCCGTGGGCTGTCGCGTCCGCACGACCTGGGGGAGGCGGCTCTGCCGCCGGTCCCCCGGCACCTTGGCCAGGATGGGGCAACATGCAGGAAAGCGGAGCGGTTCGCAACCCTGTCGATCAGTTGTCAGGGGTCAGAAGCGGGCACACGGTTAAGGACTCATTGACAATTTTGGATCGGTGGTACAGATTGCTGTACGGAAATAGGTGCGCACCATGCTTAACGTTTCCTACACAGATCTGCGGCAGAACCTCGCTAGGTACCTGGATGAAGTGACTGACTCGCGGGCACCGCTGGTGGTGACGCGGCAAGGTGGCAAGGACAACGTGGTCATGATCTCCGAGGCTGAGTTTCAAGGGTGGGTGGAGACCGTGCATCTCCTGAGTAGCCCGGCGAATGCGCGCCGTCTCCTGCGGTCGGTCCGGTCGGCCGAAGCGGGTGAGGCGGAGCCGCGGGAATTGGCGACACCGGCAGCCGCCTCCGAGGGGTGAAGGTCCTCTTCACCCGGGATGGCTGGGACGATTATCGGTACTGGGTGGAGACGGATCCGGCTACGCTGGTTCGGTTGAATGCGTTGATCGAAGACACGCGGCGGCATCCGTTCACAGGGCTCGGCAAGCCGGAAGCCCTGAAGGGTGACCTGAAGGGGTGGTGGTCACGACGCATAACGGGCGCACATCGGCTGGTCTATTGCGCGTCGGGTCAGGTCGATGATCAGCGGCTGGAGATTGTGACTTGCCGCTACCACTACGGCGAGTAGCGCGCTTGACACTATTCTGACCCGCTACTAGGTTCCGCGCCCTCGGCCGCTCCTTTGGCTTTCGGGTGGCTGTCGTATCGCAGGCAAGCACGCAGGCGGCGCCGCCCCGGCAACAAGACCGAGGCCTAGGCCGCAGGCAGGCCCTGGACCCGCAACCGTGGGAGAGCCACGCGCGCGGGTTTTGTGCGTCTTTTAGCACTGCGACGATGGCCACCTGAGGGCGGGCGGGGCAAAGGATGGGTTAAAACGAGGGTTCATGCCGACGATCAACCAGCTCATCGCCAAGGGGCGGGAGCCACAGAAGAGCCGGAACAAGGTGCCTGCATTACAGGGCTGCCCCCAGAAGCGGGGCGTGTGCACGCGCGTTTACACCACCACGCCGAAGAAGCCGAACTCGGCGCTGCGAAAGGTGGCGAAGGTGCGTCTGACTAACGGCTATGAGGTGGTGAGCTACATTCCTGGTGAGGGGCACAACCTACAGGAACACTCGGTGGTGCTGATCCGGGGTGGGCGCGTGAAGGATCTGCCGGGAGTGCGCTACCACATTCTTCGCGGCGTGTTGGACACGCAGGGGATCGCCAAGCGGCGCCAACGGCGTTCGCTGTATGGCGCAAAGAGGCCGAAGTAGCGGGAGGAGGTTCGAATGTCCCGTCGGCACAGAGCGGTCAAACGCGAAATCCTGCCGGATGCAAAATTCGGCGATGTTGTCATCACGCGCTTCATGAATGCGCTGATGTATGACGGCAAGAAGTCGGTTGCGGAGAGCATCGTGTATTCGGCGCTGGACGTGTTGCGCCGGCGTGGCGGTGCGCAGGCCGATCCCGTGCGGATGTTCCATGAGGCGATGGACAACGTGAAACCGGTGGTGGAGGTGCGCTCCCGACGCGTCGGCGGTGCGACATATCAGGTACCGGTGGAAGTCCGGGCAGAGCGGCGGCAGGCGCTGGCGATCCGGTGGATCATCGACGCGGCACGCAAACGTGGCGAGCACACAATGGAAGACCGGCTGTCGAACGAGCTGCTGGACGCGGTCAACAACCGCGGTGCGGCGGTGAAGAAGCGGGAGGATACCCATCGCATGGCGGACGCCAACAAGGCGTTCAGTCATTACCGGTGGTAGAGGGGCATCAACCAGGGGACTGCAAGTCCACGGAGACGTAGAGTATGGCCAAGGCGAAATTCGAGCGGACGAAGCCGCACTGCAACATTGGCACGATCGGCCATGTGGACCATGGCAAGACGACGCTGACGGCGGCGATCACCAAGGTGCTGGCAAAGAGCGGTGGTGCCACGTTCACCGCGTATGATCAGATCGACAAGGCGCCGGAGGAGAAGGCGCGCGGCATCACCATCGCCACCGCGCACGTCGAGTATGAGACGAAGAAGCGCCACTACGCGCATGTCGATTGCCCGGGGCACGCGGACTATGTGAAAAACATGATCACCGGAGCGGCGCAGATGGATGGCGCGATCCTGGTGGTTTCGGCGGCTGACGGTCCGATGCCGCAGACACGGGAACACATTCTGCTAGCACGGCAGGTCGGCGTGCCGGCGCTGGTGGTGTACCTGAACAAGGTCGATATGGTCGACGACCCCGAGCTTCTGGAGCTGGTCGAGCTCGAGGTGCGGGAGCTACTGTCGTCGTATCAGTTCCCCGGCGACGACATTCCGATCGTTCGCGGTTCTGCACTCTGCGCGCTGGAAGGCCGCGACCCGGAGATGGGCGAGGAATCGGTGCTGAAGCTGATGGATGCGGTGGATGATTACATTCCTCAGCCTGACCGCCCGAAGGATCGGCCGTTCCTGATGCCGATTGAAGACGTGTTCTCGATCTCCGGACGCGGCACGGTGGTGACGGGCCGTATCGAGCGCGGTATCGTCAAAGTCGGCGACGAAGTGGAGATCGTCGGTCTGCGTCCGACGGCGAAGACCGTGGTCACCGGCGTCGAGATGTTCCGCAAATTGCTGGATCAGGGCGAGGCGGGCGACAATATCGGCGCGCTGCTGCGGGGCACCAAGCGTGAGGAAGTGGAGCGTGGTCAGGTGCTGGCAAAGCCAGGTTCGATCACGCCGCATACTAAGTTCAAGGCCGAGGCGTATATTCTGACCAAGGAGGAAGGCGGGCGTCACACTCCGTTTTTCACTAACTATCGGCCGCAGTTCTATTTCCGGACCACTGATGTCACCGGCGTTGTGCAGTTGCCGGAAGGGACGGAGATGGTGATGCCGGGCGACAATATCTCGATGGATGTCGAGCTGATCGCGCCGATCGCCATGGATGAAGGACTGCGGTTCGCGATTCGTGAGGGTGGCCGGACGGTGGGCGCCGGCGTCGTCGCGAAGATCGTACAGTAGAGGTGTCTTGTGCGGATCCGGCGCTCCGCAATGGGGCGCCGGTTTCGTTTGGGTGAACGAGAATCGGGACCATGGACAACCAGAATATCCGCATACGCCTGAAGGCGTACGATCACCGGGTGCTGGACAACAGCACCAAGGAGATCGTCAACACCGCCAAGCGGACGGGCGCGCGGGTTCGCGGACCGATTCCGCTGCCCACGCATATTGAGCGGTTCACGGTGAACCGGTCGCCACACGTGGACAAGAAGAGCCGTGAACAGTTCGAAATCCGGACGCATAGGCGCCTTTTGGACATCGTGGAACCCACGCCGCAGACAGTTGATGCGCTGATGAAGCTCGACCTGGCCGCCGGCGTGGATGTCGAAATCAAGATATGATGACCCTCACCCGCCGTGCTGCGCGCGGCGACCTCTCCCGCAAGCGGGAGAGGTGAACAGGGAGACAACCTAATGCGGACCGGGTTGTTGGCGAAGAAACTGGGGATGACGCGGATTTTCCGCGATGATGGGACGCATGTGCCAGTAACGGTGCTGCATCTGGATGACGTGCAGGTAGTTACCGCGCGGACCGAGGAGAAGGACGGCTACACCGCGGTGCAGCTCGGCTGGGGCAAGGCTAAAGTAAAGAACGTCTCGCGGCCGAACCGCGGGCATTTCGCTAAGCAGAAGGTGGAGCCCAAGGCGAAGCTCGTGGAGTTTCGCGTGGCGCCAGATGCCTTGCTGGAAACCGGTGCACGGCTGTCGGCCGCGCATTTTGTCGCGGGCCAGTTTGTGGATGTGAGCGGGATCAGCAAGGGCAAGGGGTTTGCTGGCGCGATGAAGCGCTGGAACTTTGGGGGGCTGGAGGCGAGCCACGGGGTTTCTATCAGCCACAGGAGCCACGGTTCCACGGGAAACCGTCAGGATCCCGGTAAGGTGTTCAAGAACAAAAAGATGGCCGGCCACCTGGGGCAGGAGAAGGTGACGACGCTGAACCTCCAGGTGGCCGCCGTGGATGCCGAGAAGGGTTTGATTATGGTGTGCGGCGCGGTGCCGGGAGCGAAGGGTGGATTCGTGCTGGTGCGCGATGCGGTGAAGCGGAAACGCCCAGCGGAGGCTCCGTATCCGGCGGCGTTGGTCGAAGCGGCGGGCTGAGGGCACGACAATGCAAGTCGCGATACGGACGTTGGACAATACTGAGGCCGGCACCGCCGAGCTGCCGGACGACATTTTCGCGGCGACACCGCGCCCTGATATGATGGCGCGCGTGGTGCACTGGCAGTTGGCAAAGAGGCGGGCGGGGACGCACAAGACCAAGGGCATGTCGGAGGTTTCCGGCACGACCAAGAAGCCCTGGCGGCAGAAGGGGACGGGCCGGGCACGGCAGGGCAGTTTGCGCGCGCCGCAGTTTCGCACGGGCGGTATCGTGCATGGACCGGTCGTGCGGAGCCACGAGTATAGCCTGAACAAGAAGGTGCGGCGGCTGGGGCTGATCTCGGCGCTGTCGCAGAAGCAGGCGGACGGCAAGCTGGTGGTGGTGGATGTGGCCGCCGGTGATGGCGTTGCGAAGACGAAGGAGCTGGTGCGCAAGCTGAAGGCGCTGGGGTGGTCCTCGGCGCTGATCGTGGATGGAACGGTTGATCAGGCTTTCCTGCGGGTGAGCCGCAACATTCCGGGGGTCGACGTGCTGCCGACCATCGGAGCGAACGTGTACGACATTCTGCGGCACGATGTGCTGGCGATTACGGTCGCCGGCGTCGAAGGGCTGAAGGCGCGGCTTGGCGGCGGTGCGCCGGAAACGGTTGCGAACGACACGACCTCGGATAGCGGATTGTCTGAGAGCGCGATTTACGCTTCCGGCGGTTCCGCGTCCAGCGATCGCGCTCTGGAGGAGCAGGCGGGATGAGTGAGGCTCAGGGTAAGCGCAAGCCGCAGCTTTCGCGAGAGGCGATGTATCAGTTGGTCAAGGGCCCGGTGATTACCGAGAAATCGACGCGGATCACGGAGCATGGGCAATACGTGTTTCGGGTGTCGATGGATGCGAAGAAGCCGGAGATCAAGCAGGCCGTGGAGACGCTGTTCAACGTCCAGGTCGTGGACGTGAACACGATGGTTCAGAAGGGCAAGGTGAAGCGGTTTCGCGGACGGGTTGGCAAGCGTTCGGACGTGAAGAAGGCGTTTGTGCAGCTCGCGCCTGGCCAGCAGATCGATTTCACCACCGGGCTGGCATGAGGCGAATGCGATGCCATTGAGAAATTTCAATCCTGTTACGGCGAGCCTTCGCGGGACGGTGCTGATCGAGCGTTCCGAGCTGTGGAAGGGCAAACCGGTGAAGCGCCTGACCGAAGGCAAAATCGGCACCGGCGGGCGCAACAACCACGGGCATATCACGACCCGGTTCCGCGGCGGCGGGCACAAGCAGGCGTATCGTTACGTCGATTTCAAGCGGCGCAAGTTCAACGTGCCGGGGACGGTGGAGCGGCTGGAGTATGATCCGAATTGTACGGCGTTCATCGCGCTGGTGAAGTATGCGGACGGGGAGCTCGCCTACATCCTGGCGCCACAGCGACTGAAGGCGGGAGATACGGTGGTCTCCGGTCCGCGCGCGGACATTAAGCCAGGAAACGCGATGCCGCTCTCGGTGATTCCGGTCGGAACCATTGTGCACAACGTGGAGATGAAGCCGGGCGCGGGCGGCAAGATCGCGCGGTCCGCAGGGACGTATGTGCAGCTCGTCGGCAAGGACGCAGGTTACGCGCAGTTGAAACTGAACTCGGGCGAGCTTCGCGTGGTGCGGGCGGAATGCATGGCCTCGATTGGTGCGGTGTCGAACCCGGACAACATGAACCAGAAGATCGGGAAGGCGGGCCGGTCGCGGTGGATGGGGTGGCGGCCGCATAACCGCGGCGTGGTGATGAACCCGGTGGATCACCCGCTGGGTGGCGGTGAGGGGCGGTCTTCCGGTGGGCGGCATCCAGTCACGCCGTGGGGGAAGCCGACCAAAGGTTACAAGACGCGGGGGAACAAGCGGACCGATCCGCTGATTATCCGCCGGCGGAACAAAGGTAAGTAACGATGGCTCGTTCGGTTTGGAAAGGCCCGTTCGTCGACGGTTATCTGCTGCAGAAGGCCGAAGTGGCACGTGCTTCGGGGCGCAACGAGATCATCCGGATCTGGTCGCGGCGATCGACCATTCTGCCGCAGTTCGTCGGGCTGACGTTCGGGGTTTACAACGGACATAAGTTCCTGCCGGTGCAGGTGACCGAGAACATGGTCGGACACAAGTTCGGCGAGTTTTCACCGACCCGCACCTTCACCGGGCACGCGGGCGACAAGCGGGCAAGGCGGACCTGACATGGGCAAGCAGAGTCATCCGCGGGGTCTTGCGGACAATGAGGCGCAGGCGATTGTCAGCAACATCCGGGTCAGTCCGCGCAAGCTCAACCTGGTAGCGGCGATGATTCGCAATCTGCCGGCAGAAAAGGCGGTTGCGACACTGACGTTCAGCAAGCGGCGGATTGCGGGGCAGGTGCGGAAGGCGCTGGAGAGCGCGATCGCCAATGCCGAGAACAACCATCAGTTGGATGTGGACCGGCTGATCGTGACTCGGGCGGAGGTCGGGCGATCGCTTGCCATGCGGCGGTTTCATGCACGCGGGCGCGGACGCGCGTCAAAGGTCGAGAAGTGGTTCAGTCACCTAAAGATCGTCGTCGCCGAGCGAGAGCAGGAGCGGGCGAGTGAGGAGGCGGCCTAATGGGGCATAAGGTCAATCCGATCGGGCTCCGGCTGGGAATCAACCGGACGTGGGATTCGCGGTGGTTTGCCGGCGATGATTATTCGGCGTTGCTGCATGAGGATCTAAAGCTCCGGGATCATCTGCGGCACAAGCTGCGGAGCGCGGGGGTCTCGCGCGTCGTGATCGAGCGCCCGGCGAAGAAGCCGCGGGTGACGATTTATGCGGCGCGGCCGGGTGTTGTGATCGGCAAGAAGGGTCAGGACATTGAGGTTCTGAAGAAGGACCTCTCGAAGATGGCCAATGCCGAGGTGGCGCTGAACATCGTGGAGATCCGCAAACCGGAGATCGATGCGCAGCTTGTGGCGGAGAACATTGCACAGCAGTTGGAGCGACGCGTGGCGTTCCGTCGGGCGATGAAGCGCGCGGTGCAGTCGGCGATGCGGCTGGGGGCGCAGGGCATCAGGATCAACTGCGGCGGGCGCCTGGGTGGGGCGGAGATTGCTCGGGCGGAGTGGTATCGCGAAGGCCGGGTGCCGCTCCACACGCTGCGGGCGGATCTGGATTACGGCCATGCCACGGCGAAGACGACCTACGGGACGTGCGGGGTGAAGGTGTGGGTCTTCAAGGGCGAGATCCTTGCACATGATCCGACGGCGCAGGATCGCCGGGCGATCGAGCAGGCGCCGCAGAGGTAAGAGGAATGCTGCAACCAAAGCGGACTAAGTTTCGAAAGGCGCATAAGGGGCGCATTCACGGTGCGGCGAAGGGCGGCACCACGCTTAATTTCGGTGCGTTCGGATTGAAGGCGCTGGAGCCGGACCGCGTGACCGCGCGGCAGATCGAGGCGGCGCGACGCGCGATTACGCGTGCCATGCGACGCACGGGGCGAGTGTGGATCCGGATCTTCCCCGACGTTCCGGTTTCCAAGAAGCCGGCGGAAGTACGCATGGGATCGGGCAAAGGCAGCCCGGAGTTTTGGGTCTGCCGCGTGCATCCCGGACGGATCATGTTCGAGCTGGATGGTGTGACCGAGGTGGTGGCGCGTGAGGCTCTGACGCTCGGCGCGGCCAAGCTGCCGGTCAAGACCAAGATCGTCCAACGCATGGGAGATGCGTGATGGCGAAGAATCCGGAGATGAAGATCGGCGATGTTCGGCAGAAAACGCCCGACGAGCTGAAGCAGATGCTGATCGATCTGCGGCGCGAGCAGTTCAATCTGCGGTTTCAGCGGGCGACGGGACAAATGGAAGGTACCGCGCGGATACGCTCGGCGCGGCGGGAGGTTGCACGGGTGAAAACGGTTATGGCCGAGCGCCGGCGCGGGTCCGCTCACGCGAGCCAGGGGTAAAGGAAGAATGCCGAAGCGCGTGCTGACCGGCCGGGTCACCAGCGACAAGATGGACAAGACGGTGACGGTGCTTGTCGATCGGCGGGTGATGCATCCGATCTACAAGAAGTTCATCCGGCGCTCGAAGAAGTATGCGGCGCATGACGAGGCGAACCTCTGTCACGTCGGCGACTTGGTGCGGATCGAGGAGTGTCCGCCGATCAGCAAGCGCAAGACGTGGCTGGTGATCGAGCGCAATGGCGAGCCGTTGCGCGGGGCGAGGCCGGCCCAGCCGGCGGTTAATGCCCCGCCGGCGGAGCCGGCAATGAGTGAAGGAGCGGCGCAATGATTCAGCCCGAGACGAACCTGGATGTTGCCGATAACTCCGGCGCGCGGCGGGTTCAGTGCATTAAGGTGCTGGGCGGGTCGAAGCGGAAGACCGCCTCGGTCGGGGATGTGATCGTGGTCTCGGTGAAGGAAGCGATCCCCCGCGGCAAGGTAAAGAAGGGTGACGTCCATCATGCGGTGATCGTGCGCACGGCGTTTCCGGTGCGCCGGCAGGACGGCAGCGCGATCCGCTTCGATCGCAACGCGGCGGTGTTGATCAACCGGCAGCAGGAGCCGATCGGGACGCGCATTTTCGGCCCGGTGGTGCGCGAGTTGCGCGGGCGGAAGTTCATGAAGATCATTTCGCTGGCGCCAGAGGTAATATGATGTTCCACGCGTCGGAGACGATCAGCTTCCACGCGTCGGAGACGCGATGATGGCGGCACGCATACGCAAGGGTGACGTGGTCGAGGTGATCTCCGGCACCGAGAAAGGCCGGCGCGGCGAGGTGCTGAAGATATTTCCAAAGGCCAACCGCGCGCTGGTGCAAGGCGTGCGCGTGGTGACAAAGCACGTTAAGCCGACCGCGTTCGGGCGTCAGTCCGGGCGGATCACGGAAGAGGCGCCGATCCATTTGTCCAACCTGATGCTGGTCGATCCGAAGGCGGAGAAGCGGACCAAGGTCGGGTTCCGCATTCTGGATGACGGGCGGAAGGTGCGCGTGGCGAAGGCCACGGGTCAGGTAATCGAGGGCTAAGATGAGCGGGTCAAAAACGGCCCCCTCGAAGAAGGGGGCGGCACCAAAGAAGCGTGGCGGCGGCGGTCCGCCGCAGCAGGCGCCGCGGAAGCAGGCGGCTGAGGTTGGGACGGGCGTGGAGAAGGCGCGCGCCGCGCCCACTGAGATGCCACGGCTGCAGAAGCGCTACCTCGAGGAAGTGCGGGGCAAGCTGCAGGCGCAGTTTGGTTACAAGAATCCCATGCAGGTGCCGAAGCTGGAGAAGATCGTCATCAACATGGGGGTCGGCGAGGCGACCGGTGATCAGAAGAAGTTGGACAACGCGGTTCAGGAACTCACGGTGATTAGCGGCCAGCGCGCGGTGAAGACGATTGCGAAGAAGGCCATCGCCGGGTTCAAGATCCGCAAGGGGTTGCCGATCGGCTGCAAGGTCACGCTGCGCAAAGCGCGGATGTACGAGTTTATGGACAGGCTGATCAACATCGCTCTGCCGCGCGTGCGGGATTTCCGGGGCATTCAGGGCAAGGGCTTCGACGGGCGCGGCAATTTTGCCATGGGATTGCGTGAGCAGATCGTTTTCCCGGAAATCAACTATGACCGGGTGGATGAGGTGCGCGGCATGGACGTCGTATTCGTGACGACGGCGAGGACGGATGCAGAGGCCAAGGCACTGCTGCAGGCGTTCGATCTGCCGTTCGCGGGTTGAGAGGGTAAGAGTCAATGTCTAAGACCTCACAGGTCTATCGCAACAAGAAGCGGGAGCGCATGGCAACGCGCGACCGGGCGAAGCGGGCGGCGCTGAAGCAGATTGTGATGGATCGCAGCTTGCCGGTGGAAGACCGCTTCACCGCGTCGCTCAAATTCGCGCAGTTCCCGCGCAACGGGGCGAAGGTGCGGGTGCGGCTGCGGTGCGAGCTGACCGGTCGTTCACGCGGCAACTATCGCAAGTTCAAGCTGTGCCGGATCAAGCTGCGGGACCTCGCGTCCGCGGGGCAGATTCCCGGCATGGTCAAGGCGAGCTGGTAAGGGGGCGCCGATGGCAGTCTCTGATCCGTTGGGTGACATGCTGACCCGGATCCGCAATGCGCAGCGCGCGCGGCATACGTCGTGCGTCGCGCCGGCATCGAAGCTGCGCGCCAATGTGCTGGATGTGCTGAAGCGGGAGGGTTACATCCGCGGCTTCACGGCGGAGGAGCTGCGCCCGGGCGTCAGGCAGCTTCGCATCGAGCTGAAGTACAACGACGGAGAACCGGTGATTAAGGAGATTTACCGCGTCTCCAAGCCGGGACGCCGGATTTATTCGCGAATCAAGGAATTGCCGCGGGTTTATGCCGGCCTGGGTGTTTCGATCCTCTCCACGCCGCGGGGTGTGATGAGCGACTCGGAGGCGCGGGTGGCAAATGTGGGCGGCGAAGTTCTGTGCCGCGTGTTCTGAGGGATTGAGAGATGTCTCGCGTCGGTAAGTACCCGGTGGAGATTCCCCAAGGCGTGCAGGTCGCTGTGGCCGGAGGCCGGGTGACGGTGAAGGGGAAGCTCGGGGAGCTGAAATTGCCGCTGACCGATAAGGTCGATGCCAAGGTGGAAGGCGACAAGTTCGTGGTGCGCCCGCGCGGCAACGAACGGCAGGCGCGGATGATGTGGGGCACCACGCGCGCGCACGTTGCGAACATGGTGAGGGGGGTTTCCACCGGGTTTTCGAGATCCATGGAGATCACCGGAACGGGGTATCGCGCCGCGGTGCAGGGGAAAAACCTGGTGATGAACCTGGGTTATTCGCACGACGTGGTGTTTCCGATCCCCGAAGGGATCAAAATCACCTGCGAACGGCCGACGGCCGTGAGGGTCGAAGGCGTGGACAAGCGCCTGGTCGGCGAAGTTGCTTCTCAGATCCGGCAGTTTCGGTTGCCGGAGCCTTACAAGGGTAAGGGCGTGCGCTACGTGGACGAGGTCATCCGGCGGAAGGAAGGCAAGAAGAAATGAGCCGCATCCAGGATCTGCGGGCACGGCGGCGGGCGCGGCTGCGCTTTTCGCTGCGGCAGAAGGGCGGCGGACGGCCGCGGCTTTCGGTATTCCGGTCGTCGAAGCACATCTATGCGCAGGTGATCGACGACGATCAGGGGCGGACACTGGCTGCGGCGTCGTCGCTCGACGAGTCACTGCGCGACTCGCTGAAGACCGGGGCGGATAAATCGGCAGCCTCCGCGGTCGGCAAGCTGATCGCGGAGCGGGCTGTGGCTGCCGGGGTGAAGCAGGTGGTGTTCGACCGGGGTGCTTACCTTTACCACGGCTGCGTCAAGGCACTGGCCGATGCCGCCCGCGAGGGCGGGCTGGACTTTTGAGGAATCTGAACGATGGCACGTGAACCGAGGGAAGGCGGACGGCGCCGGGACCGCGAGCGCGAGCGGGAAGATCGCGAGGAAGAAGGCCTCGTTGATAAGCTGGTCAGCATCAACCGCGTCGCGAAGGTGGTGAAAGGCGGACGCCGGTTCTCCTTTGCCGCGCTGGTTGTGGTTGGCGATCAGAAGGGCCGGGTCGGCTACGGCGCCGGCAAGGCGCGCGAGGTGCCGGAGGCGATCCGCAAGGCAACCGACAAGGCTAAGCGCGGCATGATCCGGGTGCCGATGAAGGAAGGCCGCACGCTGCATCACGATGTGGAAGGCCGCTACGGTGCAGGGGCGGTAGTGCTGCGTACGGCCGCGGCCGGAACCGGGATCATCGCGGGTGGACCGTTGCGGGCGGTGTTCGAGTTGCTGGGCGTGGGCGACGTAGTGGCCAAGTCGCTCGGCAGCCGGAATCCGCATAACATGGTGAAAGCCACCTTCGCTGCGCTCCATAGGTGCGCATCACCGCGCTCCGTGGCGAGCAGGCGTGGGAAGAAGGTGTCGGAAATTTTCGGGCCGCGGCGTGAGGCGGCGGTGGCTGCTCCGGCCCCGGCTCCTGCTCCTGCTCCGGAAGCGCACCCGGAGGAACAACAGCCCAATGCCTGAGGACGTCAAGCGCGTGCGGGTAACGCAGACAGGGTCCCCAGCCGGGCGCAAGCCCGGCCAGAGAGAAACGCTGATCGGGCTGGGGCTGAATAAGATGCACCGGACCCGCGAATTGCCGGATACGCCGGCGGTGCGCGGCATGATCCGGAAGGTGGCCCACCTGCTACGGGTGGAGGATGTGACGGGATGAAGCTGAACGAATTGCGCGACAACCCGGGTGCACGGCACAAGAGCAAGCGGCTGGGGCGCGGCATCGGGTCCGGTAAGGGCAAGACGTCCGGCAAGGGCGTGAAGGGTCAGAAGGCCCGGACTGGGGTGTCGCTGAACGGGTTCGAGGGCGGGCAGATGCCGATCTATCGCCGGCTGCCCAAGCGCGGGTTTAAGAACCTGTTTCGCAAGGAGTACGCGCCGGTCAACCTGGGCGTGCTGGAGGCGGCCATTGCCGCGGGACGGATCGACGCAACCCAGCCGATCACCGAGGAAAGTCTTCGGGCGGCGGGAACTCGTGCGCGGCGGGAAGATCGCGGGCGTGCGGCTGCTGGCCAAAGGCGAGATCACGCGGGCGCTGACGATCACGGTTTCCGGCGCCTCGGCCGCGGCGGTGGAGGCAGTGCAGAAGGCGGGCGGAACGGTGACCATAACGGTGGTGCGGGAAGCGGCGGCGGGCGGAGACTAGTGGCGACCCATCGCGCTCCGTGCTTTGGTGCGTAGATGGCCGGGTGATCCTCGGGTCAAGCCCGAGGATATGGCCCGGCCATGACGGCAAGGTCTGGGGTTCCCTCTCGTCTATTGATCGGTGAGGTAGGTGCGCCGTAAAACCCTGGTTCCAGACGGATAGGTGCCCATGGCCTCGACGGCCGAACAGCTTGCGGCGAATCTGAACCTTGGAGTTCTGTCGAAGGCGACGGAACTACGCAAGCGTATCTGGTTTACGCTGGGCGCGCTGATCATTTACCGCTTGGGAACGTACATCCCGGTGCCGGGCGTCGATGCAGCCGTCATGGCGCAATTGATGCAACAGCACGGCGGCGGCATCCTCGGCATGTTCGACATGTTCACGGGCGGAGCGCTGCGCCGGATGACAGTGTTTGCGCTGAACATCATGCCGTACATCAGCGCCAGCATCATCATCCAGTTGATGACCGCGGCTGTGCCCTCGCTGGAAGCTCTCAAAAAGGAAGGAGAGCAGGGGCGGATCAAGCTTAATCAATATACAAGGTACCTGACGGTGGCGATCGCGATGGTGCAGTCGTACGGCATCTCCATCGGGCTCGAGAACATGCGCGGAGCCGCGGGCGCCGCCGTGGTCCATCCCGGCTTTACCTTCCTGTTCACCGCGGTGGTGACATTGGTTGGCGGGACGATGTTCCTCATGTGGCTGGGTGAGCAGATCACAGCGCGTGGCGTGGGCAACGGGACCAGTCTGATCATCATGTCCGGGATTGTCGCCAACCTACCGAGCGCGTTGGCCTCGCTGCTGGAACTCGGACGCACTGGCGCTCTATCCACGGTGTTCATCATCGGGTTTTTCGTGCTCGCCATCGCGGTGATCGCGTTCATTGTATTCATGGAGCGCGCCTACCGTCGGGTGCCGGTGCAATACCCGAAACGGCAGGTCGGAAACCGGATGTTCGGCGGGGACTCCACACATATCCCGCTGAAGATCAACACCTCGGGCGTTATTCCGCCGATCTTCGCCAGTTCCATTCTGCTGATCCCGGCCACCATCGCTGGGTTCTCCGGGGCCGGAGGCGGTTGGCTCGCGTTCCTCTCAGCGCAGCTCGGGCATGGCACGCCGCTCTACATGATCCTGTATGCGGCAATGATCATTTTCTTCTGGTACTTTTACACCGCGGTGGTCTTCAACCCCGAGGAAACAGCGGACAATCTGAAGAAGTACGGCGGGTTCGTGCCCGGCATCCGGCCGGGGACAGCGACCGCGCAGTACTTCGATTACGTGCTGACACGGCTGACTACCATCGGCGCACTCTACCTCGCGGCAGTGTGCCTGTTGCCGGAGTTTCTGATCAGCGACTACGGGCTGCCGTTCTATTTCGGCGGCACGTCCATTCTGATCGTCGTCTCCGTCACCATGGACACCGTCACGCAAATCCAGTCCCACCTGCTCGCCCACCAGTATGAGGGCCTGATCAAAAAGGCCCGGGTGCGGATGCGCCGGTGATCCTGATCCTGCTCGGCCCGCCCGGGGCGGGCAAAGGTACGCAGGCGAAGCGGTTGGAAGACCGCTATGGGATCGCGCAAATCAGCACCGGGGACATGCTGCGGGCCGAGGTTGCGGCGGAATCTCCGATTGGCCGCGAGGCGAAGGCCGTAATGGAGTCCGGCCAGCTCGTGTCGGACGATATCATCATCCGCATGCTGGGGGCGCGCATCGACCGGCCGGATTGCGCCCGCGGGTTCATTCTGGACGGATTTCCGCGGACCGTGCCCCAGGCCGAGGCGCTGGACCGGCTGCTTGCAGAGAAGGGCCTGAAGCTGGACGCGATGATCGAGCTGAAAGTCGATGACGCCGCCCTGGTGGAGCGGATCTCCGGCCGGTTCACCTGCGCGAAATGCGGCACCGGATACCATGAGAAGTTCAAGCTGCCGGCCAAACCCGGCGTCTGCGATGTGTGCGGCGGCACGGAGTTCGTGCGGCGCGCGGACGACAACCGGGATACCGTGATCGCGCGGCTGGACGCGTATCACCGCCAGACAGCGCCGATCATTCCGCATTACCAGGCGCAGGGGCGGTTCTACAGCGTCGATGGCATGGCGGATATCGATGCGGTGACCGAGGAGATTGGGGAGGTGCTGGTACGGGTGGAGAAGCCGGCCTGAGTATCCTCCCCTATCGTCCTCGACTTTGCCGACCCGCAGGGCACGCGCCCTCAATCGGATATCTCCAGCGTCGCTCCTGCTTCGTTCAGTAGGACGGCGATGTCTTCGGGCGGAGGCTCGTCAGTGTAAAGTGCGGCAACCTGGCCCATCGAGCCGACCTTCACCAGCCCCGGCCGGCCGAATTTGGAGTGGTCGGCGAGCAGGAAGACGCGACGCGAGTTCCGCATGATCGCCTGCGCGCACAGCGCCTCCTCCACATCGTGGTCGAACAGCCCGCCGTCCCTGTCGATGCCGGAGATGCCGATCAGGCCGATATCGGCGCGGAAGCGTTCGAACATTTCCACCGTCGCCTGCCCTGTGATGGCGCCGTCGCGGTTACGCACCTTGCCGCCCGCGATGAAAATCGCGAACTGAGGGTTGCCGCTCATGAGGCGCGCGACGTTGAGGTTATTCGTGATCACGCGAAGGCTCTGGTGCGACAGCAGCGCCCGCGCCGCCTGTTCAGTCGTCGTGCCGATGTTGATAAAGAGCGAGGATTGATCCGGCACATCCTGCGCGACCATCGCCGCGATGCGCTGCTTGGCGCCGAGATTGGCGACCTGCCGGCGCTCGTACTCCATGTTCTCGATCGACGACGGCAGCCCCGCACCGCCGCGGTGCCGCGAGATCCGGCCCTCGGCGGCAAGCAGGTTCACGTCACGCCGTATCGTCTGGACGGTCACGCCGAAGTTCTGCGCGAGCGCCTCGATCGTCTGGAAACCGTGCTTGCTGACCAGATCCACGATCCGCGCCTGGCGGACATCATTCCTTTGCCGTTCCGACACTGGCCCCCTGTCCTCCTGCTCGCTTGCGAACATAACGGGCGGACGCCACGCGTCGCCAGATTTGCGCCGGGAAATGCGCGCCACCGGGATCCGCGTGGATGCCATCGCAGCCCTCCCGCGGTGCAGAGCGAAAAAAATTCCGCGTTGTGCTGATGCGAAACCGCTCGATAGATACCCACCAAATTTTCTCTTGCGAACATTCTCTAGCCCGATTAGCGTGCATATGGAAAGTCACGAAGTCGGCGGAAAGGGAGGGCGCGGCCAGCGGCGATGGCGCAGTCCGAGCATAGGGAGTCGTTCGACCTCATCATCGGCGCAGCCGCGAACGGCGCGGGCATCGCCCGGGACGCGGCCGGCAGGGGCCTGTCGGCGGTTCTCGTCGAACAGGACGACCTCGCTACGCATCCCTCCTCGGCCAGAACCAAGCTGATCCACGGCGGACTGCGCTCACGCCCTAACCACGCCGCAACATTTCCTGGGAGCTACTACCGGTCCTGGAAGAAGGCCGAGCAGCGGTCCTTCGACTGGGTGGACTGAAACGGAGGACGACCAAACCAAAGCGACCGAGGAGAAAAACCATGTCGAACGTAACAGAATATTCGACCACGCAAGATGCGCCAGCCGCACCCATCGCCGGTACGGCATCAAGCAAGGGTGGCGCGCGAAATCGATCCTAGCGGAAATGCTGGCCGAATATCTCGGCTGCTTCGTCCTGATCTGCTTCGGCGACGGCGTGGTCGCCGCCGGGCTGACGCAGTCCGGCCGTACCATCAAGGGCGACTTCCCGTGGAAGAAGCTCGTGCCCTACTGGGCGGCGCAGGTTGCGGGCTGCTTCACCGGCGGCGCACTGGTGCTGCTCAACTACTTCGGCGCGATCAATGCCTGGAATCTCGCCAACCACGTCGCCGACCGCGCGGCGGACAAGGGCGTGGTCACGTTCAGCATCTTCGCCACGACCGCCGCCGCGTATTATGGTGGAGACACGCTCGGGCCGTTCATCGACCAGGTGATCGGCACGTTCTTCCTTATGCTGTTCGTGCTTGCGATCATCGACGCCACCAACACGGGGCCGGGCTCGAACATGGCGCCGTTCCTGATCGGCATGGGCGTGGCGGCGATCGGCATGTCGTTCGGCACCGGGGCGGGTTATGCGATCAACCCGGCACGCGACTTCGGACCACGCCTGCTGGCGTGGATCGCAGGCTGGGGTCCGAACGCTTTCCCGGCCGGCGGCTACTAGTGGGTGCCGATCCTGAGCCCGTTGGCGGGTGGCGCGCTCGCTGTGCCAGCGTACCGCTGGTTCATCTCGGAGACGCTGATCGCGCGGACTCCGGAACCGCACCCGGCCGGCCGTACCGGCAGAGCCGACTGATGACAACAGCCCTCGCGCAACGCCTTCTCATTGGTCCCGTTGCTTACAGGAGAACACGGTGAAGAAGCTCATCAACGCGCCCGATAACGTCGTCGACGAAGCCCTCGCCGGCATGGCGGCGGCGCATCCCGGCCTGATCCGCGTGCACACCGGTCCGAACTTCATCACCCGCGCCGACGCGCCCGTGAAGTACAAGGTGGCGCTGGTGTCCGGCGGCGGCTCGGGCCACGAGCCGATGCACGGCGGCTTCGTCGGCCGCGGTATGCTGGATGCCGCCTCCCCCGGTGCGGTGTTCACCAGCCCCACGCCCGATCAGATGTGGGAAGCCACCAAGGTCGTCGATGGCGGCGCCGGCGTGCTGCACATCGTCAAGAACTACACCGGCGACGTGCTGAACTTCGAAATGGCCGCCGATCTCGCCAAGGACGAGGGGCTGAAGGTCAACGCCGTCGTCATCGACGACGACGTCGCCGTGCAGGACAGCCTGTACACCGCCGGCCGGCGCGGCGTCGGCGGCACCGTGCTCGCCGAGAAGATCTGCGGCGGGGCGGCGGAGGCCGGCGCCGATCTCGGCACGGTGACCAAGCTCTGCACCGAGGTGAACGCCTCGGTCCGCTCAATGGGCCTCGCACTCACGTCCTGCACGGTACCGCACGCGGGCAAGCCGAGCTTCACGCTCGCCGAGGACGAGATGGAGTTCGGCATCGGCATTCATGGCGAGCCGGGCCGCAAGCGCATCAAGATCGAACGCGCTGACCGCATTGCCGAAATGCTGATGGAGCCGATCCTCGCCGATCTGCCGTTCAAGGCGGGCGAGCGCGTGCTGCTGTTCGTTAACGGCATGGGCGGCACGCCGCTGATCGAGCTGTACGTGCTTTACCGGCGCGCCCACGAGATCGCCGTGCAGCACGGGCTGACGGTCGCGCGCACGCTAGTCGGCTCCTACATCACCAGCCTGGAGATGGCGGGCACGTCGATCACGCTGCTGCGCATGACCGATGCGATGATCACCCACTGGGACGCGCCGGTCGTGACCCCCGCGCTGCGCTGGGGCGCCTGAGCGACGAAGGAGGAGGACTGATGGCGGAGGTTCTCGACGTGGCGGTGCTGGCCGACTGGATGAAGCGGACGGCGTCCGTGATCACCGCGAGCCAGGGCTATCTGTCCGACCTGGACGCGGCGATCGGCGACGGCGATCACGGCGCGAACCTCGCCCGCGGCTTCACCGCCGTGATCGCCAAGCTCGGCAAGCCGGCCGATCCGGCTGCCTTATTGAAGTCGGTCGGCATGACGCTGATCGGGACCGTCGGCGGCGCATCCGGACCGCTCTACGGATCGCTCTTCATCGAAATGGGCAAGGCAGCGCAGGGTGTCGCCATGCTCGACGCCAACGCCTGGGCGCGCGTGCTCGGCGCGGGTGTCGCCGGCGTCGTCGCGCGCGGCAAGGCGCAGCCGGGCGACAAGACCATGATCGACGCGCTCACTCCGGCTGTCGCCGCACTCGACGGCGTTTTGGCTCTGCCCACCGGGCTCGCGGCCTCCGCCCAGGCGGCGCAGCAGGGCGCGGACGCGACGGTCCCCATGGTCGCGCGCAAGGGCCGCGCCTCCTATCTCGGCGAACGATCGGCGGGACATCTCGATCCTGGTGCGGCGTCCTCGGCGATGATCCTCGCCGCACTCGCCGACGCCGCACGCTGAGGCGCAGCGATGCACGGCATGGAGGCGGATACCGCGGTCGGTCTCGTTCTGGTCTCGCACAGCCGCATGCTCGCCGAGGCGACCGAGCGGCTGGTGCGGCAGATGGCGGGCGACCGCCTGCCGATTGCGCGCGCGGCTGGCATCGGTGCAAACGGCACAGATCTCGGCACCGATCCGACGGCGATCCTCGCCGCCTTCCAGGCACTGCCGAGGACCGCTGAGATCGTCGTGCTGATGGATATCGGCAGCGCGGTGCTCAGTGCTGAACTCGCGCGCGACCTGGCGGGCGAGGAGCTGCGCCAGCGCATCCATCTCTCGCCCGCGGCTTTCGTCGAGGGTGCGCTTGCCGCGGGTGTGGCCGCCGCAGCCGGTCTGCCGGTCGCGCGCGTCCTGGCCGAAGCCCGCGACGGCCTCGTTCCGAAACAATCGGGACTGGAGCATCCTTCGGCTGCGGCACCCGGCTCCGACGCGGAGGTCACGCGCATCGCCGCCGTCGCCGATCCCAATGGCCTACACCTGCGTCCCGCCGCGCGCGTCGTGGAACTCGCGTCGCGGTTCAACGCGACAGTCCGGTTGCGCAACGGCGACCGCGCGGCCGCCGCCGACAGTCTGACGGCCCTGATGGCGCTGGGGCTTAGGGGAGGCGGCACGGCGGCGATCGAGGCGAGCGGCCGGGACGCCGCGCGAGCTACTGATGCCCTCGCGGCGCTGCTCGCCGAGGAGGTCACCGAGGCGCCGGAGCAGGCGTCCGATCGCCCGCAGCACGGGGCGGTGCCGGTCTCTCCCGGCCGCGCCGCGGGCCCGTTGTTCGTCGCCACGCGCGCGCATCCAACCATCCCTGATCGCCCTGCGGACAACGACGCAATCGCGAAGCTCGATGCGGCGATCGAGACGGTTAAGGCCGCGCTGGCCGGCGATCCGATCCTGATCGCCCAGGCCGCGATCCTGTCCGATCCCGCGATCGTCGGCCCGGCGCGTGCGGCGATCGAGCGCGAGGGGCGCAACGAAGCGGCCGCATGGGAGATGGCGATCGCTGCCGCGCAGGCAGCGACCGCCGCCGTGGACGATCCGTATCTGCGCGTCCGCGCGCGCGATGTGCGCGAAGCGGGCGACGCGGTGCTACGTGTGCTGCTCGGCCGCGGCGGGCTCTCACTCCCGCAGTCTCCTGCGATCCTGCTCGTCGATGAACTCACCGCCGCCGAGGCGGTGTCGCTGCCGGCCCAGGTCATTGGCGTGCTCGACCGGCGAGGCGGGCGCACCAGCCACGCCGCCATCCTGCTGCGCGCGGCGGGCATACCCGCGCTCGCCAACGTCGCGCTCGACCCGCCGCCGCGCCATGTCGCCTTCGACGGATCGACAGGCGAGGTCGTGCCGGACCCTGATCCCGCGACCGAGCGCAACTTCGCGCCGGCGGTTTCGATCGAAAGCATCGCGCCGACGATCGCGCTGCCTGACGGCAGCACGCTCGAACTGTGGGCGAACGTCTCCGGCCCCGCCGATTCGGCGGCCGCCGCGCGCGCCGGGGCGTATGGTATTGGGCTGGCACGGACGGAAATCCTGTTCCTCGGCCGCGAGCATGCACCGAGCGAGGCTGAGCAACAGGCGCGAATCGCCGCGATGCTCGCCCCGTTCGCTGAAAGGCCGGTGACCGTTCGCGTGCTTGATGCCGGGGCCGACAAGCCGATGCCGTTCCTCGACCTCGGCCACGAGGAGAACCCGGCGCTCGGCGTGCGCGGCATCCGCGCGCTGCTCCGCCGCCGCGACTTCTTCGTCCGGCATTTGCGCGCGATCATGCGCGCGGGCGAGGGCCTCGACCTGCGCATCATGGTGCCGATGGTGACGGCGGCCGCGGAGATGGCCGAGACCGCCGCGCTGGTGGCGGCCGTGGCGGCCGAGTTGCGTCGTCCCGCGCCGCCGCTCGGCGCGATGATCGAGGTTCCCGCCGCCGCGCTGACCATCTCGGATCTGCTGCCGGTGTGCGACTTCTTTTCGATCGGCACCAACGATCTGTCGCAGTACATGCTCGCGGCGGAGCGCGGGAATGCCGACGCCGGCGACTTCGCGGGCGCTGCTCATCCGGCCGTCATCGAACTCTGCGCCCGCGTCGTGCGCGATGCCGCCGGGCGCCCGGTATCCGTATGCGGCGAGGCCGCCGGCAACTCGCCCACGGCCCGGCTGCTTGTCGACTCCGGCATTCGCCGGCTCTCGATGGGTGCCGCCCGATTGGCGACGATCCGGGCCGCTTTCGCCGCAAACGCGGCCGCGGTCGCGTAGATCCGGGCCATCGGCCTCCCTCGCTCCTGCTACATCTGGCGGTTGAATTGGCGAGAAATTAACTATTGCATATAAGCATCGCCTAAGCCATACGTCATCCAGGAGAGAGGGAGACGCAAGATGCGTCACGCACTACTGGTCGCTGGATTTTTCCTGGCTGGACTAGGGTCCGCCGGCGCAACACAGCTCATCACCAACGGCGACTTCGCGGCGCCGAGCGTCGGTGCCGGCTGGGGTCTATACTCCAACGGAGGGGTCCCGGGCTGGACCTCAAATAACAACGAGATCGAAATCGATTACTACACCGCAGTCGGCATGAACTCGTGCGTAAGTGCGCCGGCCTGCCAAAGCATGGAGACCAACGGGAACCAGCCGGATGCGATAAGCCAGACCGTTACCGGTCTGACGTTAGGTAAGAGCTACACTTTGTCCTGGGAGTACGGAAACCGGCCCGGCGCAAACGGCACTGAATCCATGAACGTGCTGCTGAACAGCACGGTCGTGGCGACAAACAGCGACGACGGGTCGGGAACCTGGGACGCTAACAGCTACCATTTTGTAGCGACAGCGAATTCCTACGTGCTGACCTTCGCCGGCCAGCCGGGGACGGGATACGCATCGTACGGCAATGAAGTGACCGATGTTTCCTTGATTGCAGCGGTGCCTGAGCCCTCGTCGCTAATCATTCTGGCTGCTGCCGCGGCAGGTTTGATTGGAGCGATGTGGCGGCGAGGTGCCGCACACTCACCCAATACGCTTCCGCGCGCCGACCTGTCCCGCAAAGCGAGAGAGATTGATCCGTGGGGCTGCGTTTCCGGTCACCGCGAGTTCGGTCTGGCATTGTCTCAGTCCACGTCTCGGTCCACTTCACCGGGCTCGCGATGAAAAGCCCCGCACAGGATCGCTCATAGTCACGCATCCTACCCCAGCAGCCCAGCGCCCTGGAACCCGCCGAACACGCCCAGCGCACACGTAACCACCGTAACCGCCAGGACCAACCACATATACCACCCGCGCAGCCGCTGGCTTGGCGGCAGCGCGCGGCGGGCGAGAGCGATCAGGAACCCGAGCACCAGCGGCAGCATCAGCGCGTTCATGACCTGCACACCGACATTCAGCGAGACAAGGTTGCGCCAGAACCCGACGATAAGGCACCCGCCGATAACGCAGAGCGCATAAACGCCATAGAACCAGCGAGCCTCCAGCGGATGGTGTTCGAGCGAGCGGCGGTAGTCCGTCACCTCGCCCAGTCCCCAGGCGAACGCCAGCGAGGCGACGATGGCGGCTACCATGCCGGCGCCAATTACACCCGCGCCGAACACCGTGTTACCCATCGCGGTGCCTAGAAACGGCGTGAGCGCCTGGGCCATGTCGCCCACCGAATTCAGTGAAGCATTGGGGGATTTGGCTCCGATGGTCGCGGCACAGGCGATCAGCACGGCGGCCATTACAAGCTGGGTGATGATCGCACCAATTGCGGTATCCAGCCGGGCGGCAGTGAAGTGCTCCGGACGCAGGCGTTTATCGGCAATGGCAGACTGCTGGTAGAAGATCATCCACGGCATAATGACTGCGCCGATATTGGCCGCGGCAAGATAGACGTAATCTTTGTTGGCGAAGGGAATGTCCACGGCACCGCGCGCCATGGCAGCGATATTTGGATGGGCTGCATAGGCGACGAAAAGAACGCGAACTCGAACAGACCGATCGCAATGGCCGCACGCTCGACCCGGCGATACGAGCCGGTGGCCACGATAGCGAGCAGCGCGACCGCGGTATCGGCAAGCATCACGACCACACCGGGGCCGAAGACGGCGAGAGTGCGTGCCAGGCGGACTCGGGCGCGCGGCTCGCGGAGCGTGGTGATAATCGGGCGAATCTCCGGCGGAGCTGTCGATATTGCGACGCATTCGCAATTCGCGACCTAGCGTGTGCGCGCAACCGGTGTCAACCCGGGCGCGGGATGAAGTGGGCCGCTTGTTGCCAGCGAGGGGGTCCGCTATATGCCCACCCTCGGCCGGAGTGTAGCTCAGCCTGGTAGAGCACTGTGTTCGGGACGCAGGGGCCGGAGGTTCAAATCCTCTCACTCCGACCAATAAAATCAGGGGCTTATTCTGATTTTACACAGTGGTCCGCGGTTCGATTGAACCCGGTACAGCAGAACTCCGCTCCGTCGCAGATAGACAACAATAGCCAAGGCTGTGGGCGTCTCGATGACGACCGTGCAGACGTTCGAGACTGGCAAAACCACGCCAGTCCCCCAGAACCTTGCCGCCCTTGAGCGAGCTCTGGAGGAGGCGGGCATCGAGTTCTTTAACGGCGATGGGCCTCGGGTCCGGCTTCGCCGCAAGGAGGACCAGTAGATGATCAGGTTTTGCAGTCGCGATCCAGATCGCCGCTGTGCTCGTCGGAGTGTGGCTGCTGTGGTCTTGGGCGGCTGAGGATGCCCGGCTGTCCCTGCGGGTTCTGCTCTTCGAGCAGAGCGCCAACCTTCAGATCCAACGCGTCCAACAGAGCATCATCGCCATTCAGCGCCAGAACATCGAGTCGCTGGTGAAAGCCGCGACACGGGGGTGAAAAGATCTAGGCGTGGCATTCAGTGCAGCGCCGGCATATGTCGCTGACACAGGCGGCCGGTGTTCGAGCTGGGTGCTTGTCCATAACAGCGACAACGACACCACCCGCTTCTCCGAAGCGCAACTAGATTACTGGCTAGAAGGGTTTCTCGCTGCCTCCAATCCGAAATGGGATGGGCCTGCAGACGCAGGTGAGGCAAGCAGCATCGATATATGGATCGGCCATTATTGCACCAAGCACCCGAAGTCGTCGATCAGGGTAGCTCTGATGAAAAGCAGGATGCTCCAGAGGCTCCCCGGCTATGCGTTTGAGCCCACGTGCGTGAGGCGGCCATTCGCGTTAAGGTAAGTTTGCAATCAATTGCACACCGAAGGTAAGCATAAATGGATGCTAACTCTGCTGCCGCGCTCGCCGGAGGTATCGAGGAGGTGCGGCTGCCTTGGTATGTGTTTTGGGGCTGTATCTACTCCGCGGTCTGTTGGCGGCGCGCCTCTGGCAGATCGGTCGATCAGCGTTGAAAAGGCCCAATGCTCCGCGATCGGCAGGCCATCGTCTGCTGGGGTCAAGGTCAAATTGATGGGAATAACCGAGGCTCCTTCTTGCCAGCGCCGCCGCCGCTCGCCGCCAGTGATCACCTCGATGCGCTCTGTGTGAGCACTCATACGAGCACTGTCATCGGCAGAGCGAAGCTGACGCGGGCGGCAAGATGAAGCTGGCCCACCGGTTAGGTGGTCCCTCCACCTTCGGCGCCGCATCAATGGCGCGTCGGGTCCACCAAATCGCTATTTCGCGCACACTGCTGTCCTGTGCAATTGATTCGTGTTCTACAGATCTCAGCATGTAGGCGGGGAAGTCAGCAATGATACGGCGCCAAGCGCTGGAATTGTGGCCTGCACGCGCGTGTTCCTCGTCCCGGACAGTCGCTTTGGGGGTATCACCACCTAGGCGGCCGCGCAATCAATTGCACGAGCAAAGGGGAGGACTGATCAATAACTGTAAGCGATTCGGCGGCACCACATGGGCGGCGCGCGGCATTCGTGTGATCGAAGGGCCGCATGGATGAGACGCTAAACGGATCCGGCCCTGATGAGAGCGCTCATACGACAGATCGTAAGAGCGCACACAACGTCCGAGTGGAGGTTATCACGCGGGGCGAGCGCCGGCGGAGTTGGACGCTGGAGCAAAAGCGCGAGATTGTGGCTGAGAGCCTCGGGCCCGAACTGACCCCGAGCGAGGTGGCGCGCAAATACGCGATCGGTACGGGGCAGCTTTATACCTGGCGTCGAGAACTGTTGCCGGCTCCGACGGAGCGGATGAGGCGGCCGACACGGTTTGCGCAAGTGGAGCTGGCGCCGACGCGGCTGGCCGGCCAGCTACCGGCTGAGCCGCCCGCCCCGCCAGTAACGATCCCGCAATCGCCCCGGCCGCTGGGAATAATCGAGATCGTGCTGCCGGGCGGCATATTGGTGCGCGTTGATGGGCAGGTAGATGATCGGGCATTGCGGCGAGTCCTGGGCATGCTGCAAGGCCGATGATCACACTCGCACCCGGCCTGCGCGTGTATCTCGCCTGCGGCGTGACCGATATGCGCAAGGGTATGGTGGGGCTGGCAATGCTGGTGCAGCAGTCGCTGCGCGACAACCCGTTCGATGGCGCTGTGTATGCCTTCCGCGGGCGTCGCGCAGGACTGATCAAGCTGATATGGCATGATGGCGCCGGCCTGTGCATGCTGACCAAGCGGCTGGAGCATGGGCAGTTTGTTTGGCCGTCATCCGAGACGACTGGCCGGATCATGCTCTCGAGCGCGCAATTGGCGGCGCTGCTGGATGGCTGTGAATGGCGCGCAGCGCAGCCGCGACGAGCACCGGAACTGGCGGGATAAAAACCCGCGTCGCCGATAAAAATCGGCTGGCGCCGAATTCGGCGGCGTCGTTCAAAATCGCAGCGTGCAAATCGATCTGGACAACCTGCCTGACGATCCCGCGACGCTGCAGCAAATGCTGCGCGACGTCGTGCGAGAGCTCAATACCGAGAATGACAAGCTGCGCCTGCTCATTCATCGGCTGGTGCGCCATCGGTTCGGCCGCCGCTCCGAGCAACTCACCGATGACCAGTTGCAATTGGGGCTCGAGGATCTGGAGCAAACGGTCGCCGCGAACCAGGCGGCACAGGACACTATTGCACCAGAGCCGAAGGAGCAGAAGCGCCGAGCGGCACCGGCGCAGCGCAATCTCGGCGATCTGCCGGCACACTTGCTGCGCTACGAGGTGGTGGTGGACATCGAGCACCGCGAGTGCCCCTGCTGTGGTGGCGCGCTGCATGTGATCGGCGAAACGCGCAGCCAACAGCTCGATATCGTGCCCGCGCAGCTTCGGGTGCGGGTCACGCGCCGGCCGCGTTACGCCTGCCGGGCGTGCGAGGGAACCGTGGTGCAGGCGCCAGCGCCGGAGCGCCCGATCGATGGCGGCCTGGCGACCGAGGCCATGGTGGTGCATGTGCTGGTCAGCAAGTATTGCGACTCGCTGCCGCTGCATCGACAGTCCAAGATGCTGGCGCGGCAGGGCATCGATCTGGATCGCTCGACGCTGAGCAACTGGGTTGGCCGAGCCTGCTGGTGGCTGAAGCCGCTTTATGACCTGGTGGTCAGCACGGTGCTGTCGTCTGAGAAGGTCTTTGCGGATGACACGACATTGCCGGTGCTGGATCCGGGCCGCGGCCGAACCAAAACCGGGCGATTGTGGTGCTATGCGGTGGATGACCGACCGTGGTCCGGTCCGACGCACCCGGCGGCGGCGTATGTATATTCCGAGGATCGTAAGGGCGCGCATCCGTCAGCGCACCTGGCAGCGTTTCGCGGTGTGCTGCAGGTGGACGGCTACGCCGGGTTCAAGCGACTGGCCGGGGACCGCAGCGACAATTCGGTCAAGCTGGCGTTCTGCTGGGCGCATATGCGGCGGCCGTTCTTCGATTTCTATCAGGCGACGAAGTCGCCGCTGGCCGGGCATGTGCTGGCGCGCATTCGCGAACTCTATACGATCGAGGCCGAGATTCGCGGGCATTCTGCCGATCATCGGGAGCGCATGCGCCAGGCGCGAAGTCGGCCGATCGTGGAGGCGTTGCATGCTTGGTTGCAGGAGCAGCTGCCTCGTATATCCGCCGTCTCCGAGCTGGCGAAAGCGATGCGCTATGCGATCCGGCACTGGCCGGGGTTGGTGGCATTCCTCGATGACGGGAGGATCGAGATGGACACGAACGTGGTCGAGCGCTCGATCAGACCGGTGACCCTCACACGCAAGAACGCCTTGTTCGCCGGATCGGACGGCGGAGCCCGGCATTGGGCCATCGCGATGACGCTGATCGAGACCGCCAAGCTGAATAGTGTCGAGCCGATGGCTTGGCTTACTGATGTGCTCGAGCGCATCGTCTCAGGCAAGACTAAGGCGAACGCACTGGAGGCGCTGCTGCCGTGGAATTGGCATCCGACTGAACTCACGGAATTGGCGGCAGCTGCATGATCGATAATCCAACTCAGGTTGACCGCCTGATGGGGAAGCTGCAACAGGCTCTGCCACTGCCCGCGCGCCCCACACCCGAGCTGCTCGCCGCTCTCGTCGCGAAGAACGCTGCGAGCCAAACCTCCGCCGCCTGCTCAATCACCTGGATCAGCTACGCCGGTGACGAGGGAGGCATTGTGTGCCGCCTCGATTTTGGAGACGAGGCCAAGAACGCCGCGTTTGTCTCCATCACGCACCTGCGTTTCGATGCTCGTCTGCCTCTCGCCCGTGAGATTATCGCCTACCAGAAGCACCGCGTGAAACGCATCCAGCGGCAGCCGGCGTAATCCACCCCAGCACAGAGGATGGGCCGGCCTCTGATACGCCGCACGGCTGCCGTCAAGGAAAATCGGGCAGGGTCTCGCCGCAACGCTTACCAATAACTCTACGGTTGATAGGGATCTGGTCCACTGCCTCCCGCATATCCAGGCTCTACTCGATCGACCAAGGTGTTTGCCTAGCGAGGCCAAACGATGGCTATCCGGCACAAGGTTATCGCGACTGACTGTCTCACCGGAGGGCCAGTGCGGCACTGGATAAGGGTTCCACCTCATGTTGCGAGCACACGTGGCGATTGCCTGGAGTTCTGAATGAGTGCCGCCGGATACCGGCCGAGCCATGAAACTGACGCCCTGACAGGAACGATTGCGATGACAGGACAAAGAACTCTGGAATTTAGTATTGTCGTCGATACGACATCTTTTTCACCAGCCTAGCAAGCCAGGGCAATCGTTCTGGTAACAGGACAACAGTAAGTGACAGCTTTTTCTATAGATCCCTGGGAGTTTCCGAACCCCCTCCTAGGGGGAGCGTAGTAGTATCCGTAGGGAATGGAAAAACCGTCTGTCCTGTCATAGAAACGATTGAATGAGGCTGTATCCAGCCTAGAAGGCCACTTTCGCTGAATTTGTGTCGATGACAGGACAAACTTCCGTCTTATCGCCGCAACGACTACACTCACAGGCACGCCATGATCTTCTGAGCCTCCTCCTCGGTGACAGGCGCGCACAGCCCTTGCGCCACGGGCTCCGCCTTCTTTTTCGACGCGGTGGAAGGCTTCGTCGGAACCCACCAGCGACCGTCTTTGGTGCGCTCGCCCTCTTTCCACCCGAGACGGGTCAGCACCCCTTTGATTCGGCGTTGATCGGTTAGGTTCAACTTTCCAGCGTCGATACCAAGCGCGCCGAGCGCCAGCTTCATAATCGTGGTGCGCTCTTTCGTTGGCAGCCAGTCGGTAATAAATTCCTCCCATGCATCGGTCTCGAATCTCGCTTCCTGCATGGGTGCGATGTGCTTGTGTTCGAAGTCGCGGTCAGGCCACCATTTCGACCCCTGTTTGTAAGCGTGAACCGCTTCGGCGAAGAGCTGATCACGAACCTTTTTCAGGGCCGTGAGGTTAATCTGCCCGATCTTGATCGGCCAGAATCGCCGACCGCCGGTCTCATCCCGAAGATAAGCAGCTCTGTTCGTGCTCCCGATGAATATGCATTGCCGGGGCTCACAAACTTCCTTCCGACCGTACTTCCCGATATACACCTCTACGCGGCGCGTAATGAATGCCTTGAGGTCCTCGCTTTCGGCCTTGGTCATAGCGGACATCTCCGCGATCTCGATAAGCCATTTGCCGCGCAGGTGCTGTGACAGTCACACCTGGTCATTACCAATCGGCGGTAGCGAGTCGCTGAAGTACTCGTCACCGGCCAGAGCGCGGCACAGCGATGACTTTAACTCCCCCTGCTCCCCCTCCAACACCAACATGTAGTCCACCTGGCAACCAGGCTTGTAGATGCGGGCTAGCATGCTGATTAGGAACATGCTGCCGACAGAACTGTGATATGCAGTGTCCTTGCCACCAAGGTAGGTCGTTGTCCATTTCTCAAGCCTTGGCTTGCCATCCCACACGAGGTTATCGAGGTAATCGCGGACCGGATGGAAACTCCTCTCCGTCGCGCGCAGATCGACTGCTTGATGCACCACCTCCTTGCCGATAGTCTCCAGCCCTGCTGTTTGCAAAAGTTCTTGAAGGGCGGCCACGTCGGCATCCGTAGCTGGACGAGGCAAGAACGTTTCATTGGTGGGGCTTCCAGGGACAGGACGGAGGAGGATGGTCGTCAATCGCATCGCGTCGTAGCCTAAAATGTCGGCGAGCTGCGGATCGGTGCGCAGTACAAGCATGACGTTGTGCAGGTTCGGTCGTGGCTCGCCATTCTTGGAACGTTGAACGTTGGCCATCCAACTTTTCTGATCGCGTTTCTCGGGCTGTTCATCTTCGGGCGAAATTGTGAAGCCGGCGGTATCCAACATCACACCGCCTCCTTTGCTTGCCGCGCTTGCAAGACATCATTGAAATCCTGATCCTCGCGGTCCGGCGTCGCGATCCGCACCTTGCGACCCTCCGCTCTCCAGCGGACCCGCGCTTCCTCCGCACCCTTGAGACCTGTGGGGTCAGGGTCGGCGGCTATCCACACTTTCCGCACCTCAGGAGGTAGAACTAATCGTTTGCCCAAGTTGCCAGCACAGATTGCCGCCCAGGCTGGCAGCCCAAGCAGACGACCAGCACTGGCAGCGGTCTCGATGCCCTCGCCCACCACGATTTCGGGCGCCACAGGATCAAGTCGGATAGCCCCTCCGAACGTACGGCCTAAGCTTGCTTTGGATGGGGTGATGTTAGCTTTGCCGAGGCCCCAGCCGGCTAAGTAGGTTCGATGGACTGCGACCAAATTATCCGCCGCATCGGTCACAAGCGCTACCATAGCGGGAAAACACATGTAGGTTGGGTGGGGAACAAGTTGCACGAACCGCAGCACTTGCGATGCGGCAAGCCCGGGCAGCCCGCGTCTGGTCAGGTATACGTCGGCATATGTGCCTGCGGCCGGCTGACAGTAATCCCACCACTCTTGGGCAATCTTAATCTTATGCTCCCGCTGGGCAGCGTTTTCCTGTTCACTCTTATGGCATTTCGGCGGTGTCCAATTTCCTCCCAGGATCTTGCTTGCCGCTTGGTTAATGGAGCCTCGGTCGCAGCCGTTCGCACACCACAAGGAAATGCGCCCGCTGTCGGTCTGCCGAAGAGAAAAGGCCCCGTTGGCGTACCCACAACAAGGGCAACGCCCACGCCATGACCCTGAATAGTTTTTAAGGTCAAGGCGCTCAGCGAGTTCGGAGATAGTTATCATTTCAACTGGTCCTCTCATTACAAAGACCAGCACGCCGAGGAATTACCTTGACCTGAACCGGAAGAACCGATACCAACGTCGGTGCAGTGGACGTTATCGGCCCTTCCCTCAGTTCGCTGGTTTTCTTCCGGCGAGCTGGGGGGTTATGGTTCAGTTCTTTGTAGGCGCTATAGGTGGCGAGTTAGCCAGGATCTCATCCAGCATCTGCCGATCAACGATGGCCAGCCGATGAGCGACCTTGCGATATAGACCAGGGTGCTTCCTGCCCAGGTCGCGTAAGGCGGTCAATCCCAGTGGGTAACGCGCAACTACTTCTTTCGGCCTCATCCATCGGCCGGATTCACTATGGGACTGCATGCAGTGGCTCCGTGCTTCGCTCACCAGTCGTATAGAGCGCACGAACTCGCTATTTTCGTTGCTAAATCGCCATGGCCTCCATAGCATGCCATTGCAGATCCATTTTGTCCCGGCTTCTCAACATGAGACACGGTCGGCTGCTGGTTTGTCGGCGGTTGTCTAAAACCAAAGACGTAGCTTTCGCCCCCACGATCCGACTGACGCACGCCAAGGCTCACGACCACGGTCTTGCCTTGGCATCCTTGGGATCTTCCACGTTCCTGGCTTTGAGTAGTTCTTCCAGCTTCCGCTTGCTGCAGACACGTATTACCTGGACGGGATGGTCGAGATGCAGCAGATCGATCCAATGCTCGCCTTTGAACTCGCCTTCGGCAATCCACCCGCTGATAAGTACGAACCAGAGCTCTCCAGCGTAATTCCGTTTGAGTTCGACGCGGCTGATTCGGCTGGTGTATCTGCCCTCAGGCAACAGTTCGATTAACGCGCCATGAGGCTTCCACTCGGCAGCCGCGTCCTCGTCAGGACACGAGCCTTAACTTCAGCCTCGATGACCGCGTGGTGGCGGCCGACGAGGGTGCATCCGCTGCTCGTGCGGAGTTGTCCGACGACCTGCCGATCAGGGGGGGCTGACTCGCGCGGATAGAATATCCCTTGTCGGTGCGTATTCGTCTGCTAACTAGGGCACAAGCCATTGCTCGTTCTCCGGGAGTAGTGGTCAGAGCCCCGTTCGCTGTTCAGACCAGCGGCGGGGTTCGTCATTTCTACGCCTGATGATCGGAGCTGCGGCCCAAGGTATATCAGTTGGCATAACTGCAGCCCGGCAGCTTCTGCTGCACCAAGGTAAGTAGAAGAAGTGAAATCAATTGCACGACTTGTTGTTGCTACTTCGATCCTACCGTTTACCTTTCGGCCAATTTGATCAACCCGGCTTACCAACTCAAAGCGGCTGAACCTAGCTACTTTCCGGCGCAAAATTCGCTGTCCCGGTGGAAGGGCGGTGCGGCTTGAACGAGAACGTTGGGGTCTGCCCGGAACAGCTCGACAGGTCACCGCAAGGTGCTGCAGTCTTATGGCGTCAGAGGCCGATCAGACCTGCTGCCTGCCGATCGCGTGGCCGATATTGATCAAATTGTCGGCAATTACCCCGAGGCCGACCCAGCGCTTCATCCCGTCATCACCGCGATATCGACAACGGTTCAGGCCGTGCCGTCGCTTGCTCACGCTGATGCGCCCCTCGCACCCGGTGCGCCATCGCTGCCCGTTGCGGAACCAGCGCTTCTTCTGCTCACGTTTACGGACGGCGCTCTTGTTGGAGCGATTGGGAATGCAGACCCGTTTGACACCTCTGGCGTGCGCTGCGATCTCGTTCTCGGTGGAATAAAAGCCGGCATCGGCGGCGACTAGCCTCGGTATGCGTCCCAGCTTCGCCTGGTGGGCGGCGATAGCAGGGATTAGCAGATCTGCATCATTGGGTCGCTGAGCATAGACCTCATAGTCGATGACGATCTGATTCGTAAGCGTTGCGGCGAGACCCTGCCCGATTTTCCTTGACGGCAGCCGTGCGGCGTATCAGAGGCCGGCCCATCCTCTGTGCTGGGGTGGATTACGCCGGCTGCCGCTGGATGCGTTTCACGCGGTGCTTCTGGTAGGCGATAATCTCACGGGCGAGAGGCAGACGAGCATCGAAACGCAGGTGCGTGATGGAGACAAACGCGGCGTTCTTGGCCTCGTCTCCAAAATCGAGGCGGCACACAATGCCTCCCTCGTCACCGGCGTAGCTGATCCAGGTGATTGAGCAGGCGGCGGAGGTTTGGCTCGCAGCGTTCTTCGCGACGAGAGCGGCGAGCAGCTCGGGTGTGGGGCGCGCGGGCAGTGGCAGAGCCTGTTGCAGCTTCCCCATCAGGCGGTCAACCTGGGTTGGATTATCGATCATGCAGCTGCCGCCAATTCCGTGAGTTCAGTCGGATGCCAATTCCACGGCAGCAGCGCCTCCAGTGCGTTCGCCTTAGTCTTGCCTGAGACGATGCGCTCGAGCACATCAGTAAGCCAAGCCATCGGCTCGACACTATTCAGCTTGGCGGTCTCGATCAGCGTCATCGCGATGGCCCAATGCCGGGCTCCGCCGTCCGATCCGGCGAACAAGGCGTTCTTGCGTGTGAGGGTCACCGGTCTGATCGAGCGCTCGACCACGTTCGTGTCCATCTCGATCCTCCCGTCATCGAGGAATGCCACCAACCCCGGCCAGTGCCGGATCGCATAGCGCATCGCTTTCGCCAGCTCGGAGACGGCGGATATACGAGGCAGCTGCTCCTGCAACCAAGCATGCAACGCCTCCACGATCGGCCGACTTCGCGCCTGGCGCATGCGCTCCCGATGATCGGCAGAATGCCCGCGAATCTCGGCCTCGATCGTATAGAGTTCGCGAATGCGCGCCAGCACATGCCCGGCCAGCGGCGACTTCGTCGCCTGATAGAAATCGAAGAACGGCCGCCGCATATGCGCCCAGCAGAACGCCAGCTTGACCAAATCGTCGCTGCGGTCCCCGGCCAGTCGCTTGAACCCGGCGTAGCCGTCCACCTGCAGCACACCGCGAAACGCTGCCAGGTGCGCTGACGGATGCGCGCCCTTACGATCCTCGGAATATACATACGCCGCCGCCGGGTGCGTCGGACCGGACCACGGTCGGTCATCCACCGCATAGCACCACAATGCGGTTTTGGTTCGGCCGCGGCCCGGATCCAGCACCGGCAATGTCGTGTCATCCGCAAAGACCTTCTCAGACGACAGCACCGTGCTGACCACCAGGTCATAAAGCGGCTTCAGCCACCAGCAGGCTCGGCCAACCCAGTTGCTCAGCGTCGAGCGATCCAGATCGATGCCCTGCCGCGCCAGCATCTTGGACTGTCGATGCAGCGGCAGCAGAGTCGCAATACTTGCTGACCAGCACATGCACCACCATGGCCTCGGTCGCCAGGCCGCCATCGATCGGGCGCTCCGGCGCTGGCGCCTGCACCACGGTTCCCTCGCACGCCCGGCAGGCGTAACGCGGCCGGCGCGTGACCCGCACCCGAAGCTGCGCGGGCACGATATCGAGCTGTTGGCTGCGCGTTTCGCCGATCACATGCAGCGCGCCACCACAGCAGGGGCACTCGCGGTGCTCGATGTCCACCACCACCTCGTAGCGCGGCAAGTGTGCCGGCAGATCGCCGAGATTGCGCTGCGCCGGTGCCGCTCGGCGCTTCTGCTCCTTCGGCTCTGGTGCAATAGTGTCCTGTGCCGCCTGGTTCGCGGCGACCGTTTGCTCCAGATCCTCGAGCCCCAATTGCAACTGGTCATCGGTGAGTTGCTCGGAGCGGCGGCCGAACCGATGGCGCACCAGCCGATGAATGAGCAGGCGCAGCTTGTCATTCTCGGTATTGAGCTCTCGCACGACGTCGCGCAGCATTTGCTGCAGCGTCGCGGGATCGTCAGGCAGGTTGTCCAGATCAATTCGCACGCTGCGATTCTGAACGACGCCGCCGAATCGGTGCCAGCCGATTTTTATCGGCGACGCGGGTTTTTATCCCGCCAGTTCCGGTGCTCGTCGCGGCTGCGCTGCGCGCCATTCACAGCCATCCAGCAGCGCCGCCAATTGCGCGCTCGAGAGCATGATCCGGCCAGTCGTCTCGGATGACGGCCAAACAAACTGCCCATGCTCCAGCCGCTTGGTCAGCATGCACAGGCCGGCGCCATCATGCCATATCAGCTTGATCAGTCCTGCGCGACGCCCGCGGAAGGCATACACAGCGCCATCGAACGGGTTGTCGCGCAGCGACTGCTGCACCAGCATTGCCAGCCCCACCATACCCTTGCGCATATCGGTCACGCCGCAGGCGAGATACACGCGCAGGCCGGGTGCGAGTGTGATCATCGGCCTTGCAGCATGCCCAGGAACTCGCCGCAATGCCCGATCATCTACCTGCCCATCAACGCGCACCAATATGCCGCCCGGCAGCACGATCTCGATTATTCCCAGCGGCCGGGGCGATTGCGGGATCGTTACTGGCGGGGCGGGCGGCTCAGCCGGTAGCTGGCCGGCCAGCCGCGTCGGCGCCAGCTCCACTTGCGCAAACCGTGTCGGCCGCCTCATCCGCTCCGTCGGAGCCGGCAACAGTTCTCGACGCCAGGTATAAAGCTGCCCCGTACCGATCGCGTATTTGCGCGCCACCTCGCTCGGGGTCAGTTCGGGCCCGAGGCTCTCAGCCACAATCTCGCGCTTTTGCTCCAGCGTCCAACTCCGCCGGCGCTCGCCCCGCGTGATAACCTCCACTCGGACGTTGTGTGCGCTCTTACGATCTGTCGTATGAGCGCTCTCATCAGGGCCGGATCCGTTTAGCGTCTCATCCATGCGGCCCTTCGATCACACGAATGCCGCGCGCCGCCCATGTGGTGCCGCCAAATCGCTTACTCTGATTCTCCGCTTCCTGTAGTTTCACCAGCTTGCCAAACTCGGTAGGTTTGCTGGCCTTGCCTTTGCGGATCACCTCGGAAGGCTCGAACAAGCTGACGATTTTGTTTTCGCTCCGGGTGTCACCCAGGAGGATACGCGCCTTGGTCTGGCGCATGACCTGCTGCAGCCGCGGCACTATCGCGTCCAGCGCCTGGCGCTGACCTTCCAGCATGGCTTGCTGAACCATCCCTTTGCACCGCTTTACGCCCTCGCCGATCTCCGTGGAGAAGCGCTTCGCCTGTCCCACCACCCGACCGGCCACATCCAGCAATTTGCCGTAGGCCTGCTTCAGGTTGTCCCAACTCGGTGGCACTTTGCCGCGCGCAGCCCGAGCAATCTCCAGCATCCGCAACTTTGCGCTCCGGCTCCGGTCGCGCAGCTTGGCGCCGACCGCGCCCGTCAGCCGACTGATCTTCTTCATGGTGCGGGTCAGTACGCGGACCCCGTCACCCAACAGGCTGCTGTCGGTGGGGTAGTGGATATTGCTTTCAACCACCGTCGTATCAACGCGCATTCTTCGCCCCTGCACAACATCTTTGGCGTGAGCGATTTGGATAATTCGTTGGTGGATCTGCGCGACGACCGCCGGCCCCAGCGCCACGCCCCAGCGGCCCATCGTCTTAGCATCCGGCATCTTGCCGCCACCGACGCGCGTGAAATCGCGGTACACCAGATTGGCGCGGACTTCACGCTCCAGCTCCTCATAGCTCCAGTTGCGCAGGTGTTTCAGGATCAGCAACCGGACGACTACCTCGGCTGGAAAACCCTGGCGGCCACGCCGGCAACTATTGGGGTGACGCTGTGACAGGGCGTGGTAGACCGTCGAGACGCTTGCTTCGTCTTCCAGCGCCGCATCGACGTGCTTCATTCCAGGTTTCATATAGATCCTCGACCTCTGCGGCAATCAATCCATCGCCGAAGCTGCGCTGCAGGCGCCTGGTCTTAATCACCTCGCTTGCCTCCGCGGTGAGATGCACCCGCCATCGATCAGCTGCGAGGTTTGCATCTCGTCGCCGCGTCGCGCCTAGCAGAAGCACTGATTCGATAGTTGCGTTTTTTATGCTTTTTCAATTCTTTCATGTCGCCGTTGATTCTGTACGCCCATGCAGCTTGCGGGACCTCAAAGAGGCGCCGTTAGCCCAAAATCACCAGGTATTTTGCGCCGGAAAGTAGCTACGTCCGTAGTGCTCGCCCTGACAGGAGTTTTGGGAGGTTTCCTGGGTAACTCCTGTCAGAAACCCATCCTTCCCGTCGCTATCTCAGTAGGGCAGTAGGCAGCTACCGTTCTAATCGCTGACTACCCTATCCGTCACCAGCCGCGTGCGCACGCCGCGCCCACATAGGGGCTTGCACACTGAGGTGCAAGAAAAGATGTCGCTTGACATCAGGAGCCGGGGTGTTGCAGCCGACAAACAAGCGCTTTCAATGCGTGCTTGGCGTCAAGTGAAATTTCATGACCCAAGGTGAGGATTCGTTTCGGCCTGTTTCCAGTTTGTTGACGGGCCGGCTCGCGTCATTGCATGGGGAGGATATGGATCTACCGCCTGTCCCCTTCACTCCTGAAACTCTCGCCGAACGCTGGAACTGCTCCCCCGACAAAGTGCGCCAGCTATGCCGACAAGGACGCCTGGGGCATTTCAAAGTCGGCAAAGGGCTGTATCGTGTGCCCCAGGAAGCAGTCGTGGTGTATGAGAGGAGGACATGCGGCTTAAGCTCTACCGAGGTGTCTGGTGCGCCGTGTGGCGAGAGAACGGCGAGACCAAACGTGCATCCCTCCGCACCACGGATCGTGCGATTGCCGAGCAGGCCCTAGCTGATCACCAACGGGCACTTGCCCAACCGACCGATGCGGTCTCCAGCATCTATGCTGCCTACCTTGCCGACAAGGGCACAGACCGGGCCAGATCAGCGTGGGTCAGGTTGGCTCCGCATTTCGGTTCTCTCCGCCCTGATCAGATCGACCGCCGCTGCTGCCGCACTTATATAGGGAACCGTCGGCAAGCTGGGGTCGGGGATGGAACAATCCATAGCGAGCTGACTTTTTTACGGGCTGCCCTCCGCTGGCACGACAGAAACACCCCGGCCGTTGTGGAACTGCCCAGCAAGCCGCCCCCAAAGGATCTGTACCTGTCACGAGAGCAATACGAACACCTGTTGGCCGCAGCCGAGACGGACCATATCCGGTTGTTCATTATCCTGGCCCTGGCGACCGCTGGCCGCATGGCCGCAATCTTGGATCTCACCTGGGATCGGATTGATTTCAGACGCGGCGTTATCCGCCTGGGAACTGGCGAGAAACGGCGGAAGGGAAGGGCCACGGTGCCTATGACGGATAAAGCCCGGCTAGCGTTGGAGGAAGCGGCGAAAGCCCGGACCTGCGATTACGTTATAGAGTATGACAGCCAGAAGGTTGGCAGGGTGGTAAAGGCGTTCCGCCGAACTGGAGAGCGGGCCGAGATGCCGTGGTGCACCCCACACGTGTTAAGGCATTCGGCGGCCGTGTGGATGGCCGAGGCCGGCATTCCAATGTCCGAGATCGCGCAATACCTCGGTCACACCGACAGCCGGATTACCGAGAGGATCTATGCCCGCTACAGCCCTCAATACTTGCGACGAGCGGCGTCTGCACAGGGATGAACCTCCGAACCATGTGCACCGCATGCAGAGAAAAGCCTTGGCAAATCAAGGGCCGAAACACATAGTGATCGGAGGTTCATTTGAACCTTTTTGCCTGCGATTCACCATTTGTTCACGGGTTTACACGATGGCCAGAGCACGGAAAATCGCCAAAAATCCCACTATCAGGAGGCCGAAACAGTGTTCGGGACGCAGGGGCCGGAGGTTCAAATCCTCTCACTCCGACCAGAAATTTCCTGGCAAATTCAGTCGCGTCTGCAAAACTCATCCCCGGCCCGCTAGAGAGGCTCGGTGCTGAGCTTGGCGTTGGGCTCCGGGCCGCTCCCCTTCCCCTTGGCAGGTCCAGGGACAACGCGGGGCGCGCCCATAACCACTACGCATTTCGATATGCGGGAATGCTGTGATGGCGCCCGTGGTGATCCGCTCCATCTGGGCTGGGCGTTATCCCAGGTAGGAGACAACCAATGACCCCAGAACTAAGGGCCCGAGCGCTCAATCTGGCCGTGAGGGCGATCATGGCGCAAATGGCGCGGATGACTGGCGGACTGCCATGAAGCCCGATCAGGGGCCATTAAATCTGTTCCTGCTGATGGCTTCGGTAACCATGTTGGTCGTGCTGCGGTGGCTGACGCTCAAATCTGGCTATGCCATCTGAGCTCCAGGAGGATGTGCGCAACCAGCTCGACACAAAAAGACGAGAAGAGTCAGCCGAAGGGTGGCCGGTATAAATCGGCATGTCAAGATAACGGCCACGCATTCTAAAAAGCTGACGGGAGTGCCGATATGAGGGCATCGATGACACAAGTAAGGGAACAGCATCGATGCACCAGATCAATACATTCGTCCGTTATGCGGGAGTGGTAGCGGTGGCGCTCGCGTTAGCGGGGTGCGCAAATCTTCCCGTTCAAAATTACGCGGATGCGGCCCCCGCTGGCTACTATTCCCCAGACTACGGATACTATGTCCCCGATGACTATTACTGGTCCGGCTGGTGGCATCATCACTCGCCCAGCGCTCCTGCTCATTTCGACCGCGGCGCTTTCGTATGGCCTATGATGACCACCTCGGCGGGCTTGCCGGGCACCAAGGCTTCGACGGGCATGGAGGCTTTGGGGAATTCGCTGGGGGGCACGGCGGATTCAGTGGCGGACACGGGGGAGGAGGTCACGGTGGCCGGTAAGTGCCCAGCCAGCGCGAACACAAAGCGAACGAAATCATTCCAAAGCGTATAGTTCCTGCGAATAGCGGCCAAGGTTGGGCAACTATCTCCTGTTCGTCCAATAGGACAAAGAGGAGACCCATATGCGTTACGCTATCGCCGCAGTTGGTTTGATGATTGCTCTGGCCTTCGGTCCGGCAGCATTTGCCGGGAACGGCTGGGCCAATGCCTCGAATGCTAACGGGTATTGGACTAAACCGCTTCGCGGTAATTTAGAGGCGTGACCTACTGAGTCCAAGTTCGTTGAATTTCTAACATCCGATCTGGCCAACGTTCGTAACCATCTCTTCCTGATCTGACAACGCGGCTGTGTGACGATGCAGCGGCGCCATGTGGCGCCGGCCATCTCGCACAGGAGCCGCCGATGAGTCCGCTGCGTCGTCGCATGATCGAGGACATGCAAATCCGCAACCTGACCCCGAACACGCAACGCGTGTACCGCGAGCAGGTCGGACGGTTTGCTCGTCACTTCCACAAGTCACCCGAGCGTCTCGGACCAGCCGAGATCCGGACCTACTTGCTGCACCTTGCCAATGAGCGGCGCCTCGCCGCCAGTTCCATCATCGTCACGGTTTCTGCCCTGCGGTTCCTCTACACCATCACGCTCAAGCGCCCCTGGGTGATCGAGGACGACATTCCCGCCGGCAAGCAAGGCAAGAGGCTGCCTATCGTGATGAGCCAGGACGAGGTGGCGCGCTTACTGGCCACCGTCAACAATCTGAAGCATCGCGTGATCCTGACCGTCTGTTATGCGACCGGCCTGCGCATCTCGGAGGCCGTCCGGCTCACCCCGGATGCAATCGACAGCAAGCGCATGGTGATCCGGGTGGCGCAGGGCAAGGGTCGCAAGGACCGCTACGTCATGCTGCCGCCGAGGTTGCTCGAACTGCTGCGGGACTATTGGAAGCATACTCGTCCCGGCGTCTGGCTGTTTCCCGGCGACCGGCCGGACCGACCAATTTCTCCGCTCACCATCAACCACACGTGCCGGGAAGTGCGCGCACAGTGCGGCATCAACAAGCCAATCGCGCCGCATGCCCTGCGCCACGCCTTCGCCGTTCACCTGCTGGAGGCAGGCACCGATCTGCGTACCATCCAGTTGCTGCTCGGGCATCGCAACCTGAGCACCACGGCTCGCTATCTGATGATCGCGACCAGCAGGGTGTGCGCCACTACCAGTCCGTTCGAGTCCCTGCATACCGTCCCGCCAACCGCCCCGGACCTCGTACCTGCCTGAAGCACCGCTGCCGTGGTCGGCAACGGGCTGGAAGTGGCGGACGTGTTCCGCCGCTTCGGCCAAGCTTTCCGTGACCAGCACAACGCGTCGCTCTCCTCTGCACGGCGGCGCGCCATGCTGGCGATCGAACGCTGTCGCACCGCCGCCCTCGGCGGTCATGTCGAGCGCTGCGGCGACTGTGGCCACCGGCGCATCGCCTACAACTCCTGCCGCAACCGGAACTGCCCGAAGTGCCAGGGCCTGGCCCGCGCCCAGTGGCTGGCGGACCGGCAGGCGGAATTGCTCGATGTGCCGTACTTCCACGTGGTGTTCACGGTGCCGGAGCCGATCGCCACCATCGCGTTCCAGAACCAGACCGCGGTCTACGACATTCTGTTTCGGGCCGCCTCGGAGACGCTGCGCACCGTCGCCGCTGACCCCAAGTTTTTGGGAGCCGAGATCGGCTTCCTGGCCGTGCTGCACACCTGGGGACAGAACCTGCTGCACCACCCGCATCTGCATTGCCTGGTGCCGGGCGGCGGCATCGCACCGGACGGTCAGAGCTGGATCGCCTGCCGCTCCGGGTTCTTCCTGCCGGTCAGGGTGCTGTCACGGATGTTCCGCGGCCTGTTTCTGCATCATCTGGAAAAGGCTTTCGCAATGGGCGAGCTGAAGTTCTTCGCCGAACACCGCCCTCTGCACGAGCCCGCGGCGTTCCGCCGCTACCTGCGGCCAGTCCGCGATGCCGAGTGGGTGGTCTATGCCAAGCGGCCGTTCGCAGGGCCAGCTCAGGTCCTCGATTATGTCGGGCGGTACACCCATCGCGTCGCCATCTCCAACAACCGCCTGATCTCCATCGACGGGGAGCAGGTCCGCTTCCGCTGGAAGGATTATCGGGATGGCAACTGGCAGAAGACCATGAGCCTGCAAGGCGGGGAGTTCATCCGCCGCTTCCTGATCCATGTGCTGCCGGACGGGTTCCATCGTATCCGCTACTTCGGTTTCCTCAGCAACTGCCACCGGACGCAAAAGCTGGCGCTGTGCCGGGAACTGCTCCACATGACGCCGGCCGCCCCGGCTGAATCGCCAGCCGACTACCGCAACCGATACGAGATGCTGACGGGGACGTCGCTGCGCCAATGCCCGCACTGCCTCACCGGTACCATGGTGGTGATCGGTTGCATCGAACGACCCAGGGTCTGCCAGCCGGCTCCGGACACCTGACGATGGGCAGCGGCGTCCCAGACCCGCGACGCCGAGAACACTCGCCAAGACGGCGGCGGGACCCTGCGGCCATGAGCCTCGCTACAGCGACGTTGGCGGCGCCCGGGCAACCGTCAGCACTCCGATACCCATCGAAATCCGCACTGCCAATCCACGACAGCTTACCCGCCCGGGCGGTTCAGCGGCCCAAACGTCCCGGTCCCGGCGCCGTCAGGGCTGCTGCTGGCATTCAACCCCCATAGCCCGTCGGGGGAGCGGTTTAGTCCAACACGTTTTTCGCTCACCGGTGCGGCTTCCAGCTCCGGCGGACACGCGCCAACGTTCGTGCGCCGCGCCGCCAAGCGAAAAACGCTCTTATTATCACACGAGTAATGACTCCGGAAGTTAACTGAGAGCCTCCGATGCAACTCGGCGCCAGCAGGGGATTTCCCCGCTGGCGCTTGCGTCCACACCAAATCCGCCCCGGATGGCTTGAAGTAATACGCAGCGCCGGGAGCTTGGGTTCAGCTTTGCGCTATCGGATACCGCGCGAAGATTGCTTCAGCCCGGCGGAACGCCTTATCCACCGCTGCCGCGGGTGATAGGCCGTTCTTGATGACATCGGCGTGGGCCTGACCCCAGAGTTGCTCGGCCTCTACCTGGGCCCAGCCCGGGTTGAACGCGATGTAGGGGGTAACGGTCGGGCCCAATAGTTCGCGAACATAAGCCGATCTGTGCGGGTCACTGGGATCGAGCCAGAATGGATCCTGTCGGACCAGCGCGGGTATCGCCGGCACGGAGCGGCCCAGACCGTTCTTCAGATACTCATTCATAACGTGAGGCTGGATCAGGTATTGCAGGAAGTCCTTTGCCACGGTGATATTCCTGGCCTCCTTGGGGATGAAGCCGCCGAAGATAAAGGACAGTGCGGGCATTGGCTGATTATCGTTGCCAAGAGGCACCCCCCGAGTCACGATATCATCATACTCGCTGCGGTTGTGGATGACCGCGAGCTCGGTAGAAATCGTGCCGTCGAAGTCCATCACGATCCGCCTTGCATGAAATGCGTTGTTGTCGTCGGCGTCGTTCCAGCTCAGCGCCTCTTGGGGTACATAACCTTCCTTGTATGCGGTCGTCATATAGGTAACCGATTTGATCGCCGCCTCTCGCACGTTCGGATCGCCGGTGTGCAGAGTGCCGTCTCCTGTCACAATGTCCTTGCCTCCGTTTGCGATCAGAAATTGTACGAACAGGCCGTTACCGTCGCCGGGCCCGACTGTGGTCATCTGTAAGCCGAGGCCATAGACTTTGCGATTGCCCTTCGCGCGCAGGCCGTTCTGCACCTGCTTGAAGAAGTCCCAGTAGGCATCCCAGGTCGCTGGGGCGTCTTCGATCCTGTGGCCAGCCTGCTCGACAAGGCTGCGCCACACATGGAAGGGGACGGTGATGGCCTTATAGGGCACAAGGTAGAAGTCCCGCCTCCGTCTGACGTTGTTGTAGAAATGCGAGGCGAGCAGGGCGGTCTGGCTGAACTGCGACTTCTGGATCTCCACGACATCGTTGACGTCGGTCAGCTTGTCATCCCAGGCATTCTGTGGCGCGAGGGGTGCGTTGTCGTAAGACACGATATCGGGGACGTCACCGCTGGTGAGAGCGGCGACGGCCTTCTGGCCCAGGGCCATGAACGGCATGATACTGTAATCAATCTTGTTGCCGCTCGCTTTCTCGTAGTCCGCAACCAACCGGCGGAAGGCCACGTCCTCCTCACGGATAAATCCCTGGGTCCACCAGACGGTTGCCGTGGTGGCGGCTGCTTTGGCGATATGCGGTCGCGGCAGGGCCGCGGCTGCGGCCACTCCTAGTACTCTACGTCCTTGATTTTGTGGAGAGTCTCTGAATCGATGACTCCGTAACGACGGAGTCGCATCGTGACCGCGAAACAAATCGCTGTAAAGAAGTACGTGGTCAGGCTCAGCCATGACGAACGTGAGCGGCTGGAGACCATGATCCGTGCCGGCAAGCACCCGGCATGGCGGTTGACCAGGGCGCGGATCTTGTTGAAGGCGGATGCTGCCGAAGGCAGCGACGGGTGGAGTGACAGTCAGATCGCCGCGGCGCTGGATATCAGCGCAGCGACGGTCGCCCGGATCCGCCAGCAGCTGGTGGAGGAGGGGTTCGAGGCAGTGCTGGAGCGTAAGCACTCGCCCGCCTCGGCGAGGCCCTGCATCTTCGATGGAGCCTCGGAGGCCAAGCTGATCGCCTTGGCCTGCTCCGAACCGCCCAAGGGCCGGAAAAGGTGGACGCTCAAACTGCTCGAGGAAGCAGTGGTAGAACTCAACATTGTTGAGCGTGCCAGCGATAACACGATCGGGCGTGTGCTAAAAAAAACATCCTCAAGCCGCACCTACAAAAACAATGGGTCATCCCGCCGGATGCCAACGCCGCCTTCGTAGCCGGTATGGAAGATGTGCTGGAGGTTTACCATCGGCCGCATGATCCGACCCGCCCCGTGGTATGCCTCGACAAATCGTCCAAGCAGCTGGTTGCCGAAACACGCCTGCCGATCCCCGCTAAGCCAGGGTGCCCCGCACGCTATGACTATGAGTATGAGCGCAACGGGACGGCCAACCTGTTCATGGTGTTCGCCCCCCTGGAAGGTTGGCGTGAGGTCAAGGTGACCGACCACCATACCGCGGTGGACTACGCCCAGGTACTCAAAGAATTATCCGACACGCACTTTCCCAAGGCAGAGAAAATCGTGCTCGTGCAGGATAATCTCAACACTCACAGACAGGCCGCTCTCTACGAGGCCTTCCCTGCTGCCGAGGCACGCCGCCTGGTCGAAAGGTTTGAGTGGCACTACACCCCCAAACACGGCAGCTGGCTCAACTTAGCGGAATCCGAACTCAGCGTGCTGTCAACGCAGTGTCTCGACGCGCGCATCTCCGACAAGCAAACTCTGGCCGACGAAGTCGCCGCTTGGCGGGCGAGCCGCAACAAAGCTCACGTTAAAGCGAATTGGCAGTTCACCACCGAAGAGGCCCGCATTAAGTTGCACCGGCTCTACCCCACAGTATGATCGACTCGGGGTATAGACCGAACTTCCTTCTTTCGGAGAGTGTGAAGTGGCAGGAACAGTAGGGACAGAAGCACGAGACTGGTCCCAAACGTAGCCATGTAATCCGGAAATTTGGACTTGTACTCGCGGCGGTGTTGTGCCAATGCGTTGCCATGTATATCGAAGCTGTTCCGAATCGGAACTCGCCTCCCGCCATTCTGCTGCGCGAGAGTTACCGCCAGGATGGCAAGGTCCGTAAGCGCACGATCTGCAACCTCTCCGATTGGCCCGCCGAGCACGTTGAAGGCCTGCGCGGTGTTCTCAAAGGCGGCGTTGTCATTCCGGCCGAGCGGGATGCGTTCACCATCACCCGCAGTCTGCCGCACGGGCACGTTGCAGCAGCGCTCGGGACTGCCCGCAAGATAGGGCTTGATCGGATGCTCGGCGATCGCGAGCGATACCGTGATCTTGCCCTCGCGCTGATGATCGGGCGCATTATCGAGCCGGCATCCAAGCTCGCCACCGCTCGTGCACTTTCCTCCGCCACGGCTGCATCGAGCCTTGGCGAAATGCTTGGCCTCGGTGAGGTCGACGAGGACGAACTCTATGCCGCACTGGACTGGCTGCTGGAACGCCAGCCTGCCATCGAGACAGCCTTAGCCAAGCGCCATCTCAGCGATGGCACACTGGTGTTATATGATGTCTCGTCAAGCTACATGGAAGGCCGCTGCTGCCCGCTCGCCCAGCGTGGCTACAGCCGCGACGGCAAGAAGGGCACGCTGCAAATCATATACGGCCTACTCTGCGCTCCCGATGGCTGTCCGATCGCCATCGAGGTGTTTGAGGGCGATACCGCCGATCCGATTACGCTTGCCAATCAGATCGAAAAGCTGAAGCGGCGGTTCCATCTCGACCACGTGGTCATGGTCGGTGACCGTGGCATGATCACCCAAGCACGCATCACCAATGACGTTAAATCGGCAGGCTTCGACTGGATCACGGCACTGCGCGCGCCGGCAATCAAGGCGTTGATGGAAACCGGCGCTTTGCAACTCTCGCTGTTCGATCAGCGCGACTTGGCCAGTATCACGGCGCCCGAATTTCCGGGTGAGCGCCTGATCGTTTGCCGTAATCCCGATCTCGCCGTCGAGCGCGCCCGCAAGCGGGAGGATCTGCTGGCCGCCACCGAACGTGACCTCTCCCGTATCCAGATCGCGGTCGCTCGCAAGCGCAATCCCCTCCGGGGCGCTGCGCGGATCGCACTCGCGGTTGGCGCGGTGATCAACAAGCACAAGGTAGGCAAGCATTTTGTCATCGAGATCACCGATACCGTCTTCAGCTTCGCCCGCAAGACCGCCGAGATCGTCGCTGAAGCAGCAACCGATGGCGTCTATGTCGTGCGCACCAGCCTGCCGGAAAGCGCGCTCGATGACACCACGACCGTGCGAAGCTACAAGTCGCTTGCGCTTGTGGAGCGGGCCTTTCGCTGCATCAAAACCGTCGATCTGCAGATCAGGCCTGTCCATCATTGGCTGGCAGACCGCGTGCGGGCCCACGTCTTCCTGTGCATGTTAGCCTACTACCTCGAATGGCATATGCGGACCTGCCTGGCGCCAATGCTGTTCGATGACGCCGATAGGGAAGCGGCCGAAGCCTTGCGAGACAGCGTAGTGTCGGAAGCGCAACGTTCCCCGGCTGCCATCGCCAAGCAGACCACAGGGCTCACCACGGACGGCCTGCCGGTGCATAGCTTCCGTTCATTGCTCGGCGATCTGGCAACCGTAGTGCGCAACACCATCACCACCGCGATCACACCGGACTATCGCCTTACCGTCGTCACAAGGCCAACACCGCTGCAGCAGAAGGCATTCAATCTCCTCGGCGTCAACTGTAGCCAGTAATCCACAGGTCGCGAGACAGAATGTATAGATGCTTCAGTAACTTGCGTGTCTCGAGGCTAGGAAGTTCGGACTAGAGACGCGGAAAGCATTGATCGGCGCCCGATTGTTGCCATTGCCGTTCTCCCTCTTGCTTGTTGGTTATTCATAACGATTTGTCGCTCGGTCAGGCTCGCCGTCGCTCAATCTTCGCATCTGCGTCGGATCTTTGGTGTGACGGCGCCTCTTTAGGCTACCGCCCCGGCTCCGTCGGTCGGGTGGCGCTCGTTATCAGCACGCTTCTACCAAAATTTTCCTTTGTCAAGAAAATTTACCGGGTCCCCGCCCCGTAGGGCGAAGAAGTCGGCTCAGGAACTGAGCGAAAAGTTCCGGCGCCCTTATAACAATTCAATCCCGCCTCGACACTAGTACCCCACGTCGTTGATTCTGCGGGTGATTTCTGAGTCGATATCTCCGGTAACCCGGAGATGTGTCGTGACCGCGAAACAACCTGTCGTGAAGAAGTACATCGTAAAGCTCAGTAGCGATGAGCGTGAACGGCTCAATGTGCTGATCCAAAAGGGCAAAGCCCCGGCCCGCCAGCTACTGAAGGCACGCATCCTGCTGAAGGCCGACGCCTCCGAGGCCGGCGATGCGTGGAGTGACGGCGAAATTGCCGAGGCGTTGGATACCAGCGTCGACACCGTCGCCCGCACACGTCAGCAATTGGTGGAGGGCGGAGTTGATGCCGCCTTGACCCGCAAACACTCGCCCAACTCAGCTCGAAAGCCCATCTTCGACGGCGCCGCCGAGGCCAAGCTGATCGCGCTCGCTTGTTCTCCGCCACCCAAAGGACGGAAGCGGTGGACGCTGATGCTGTTGGAAACCGCCGTGGTGGAGCTGAACATCGTCGATCGCGCCAGCGATAACACCATCGGACGGACGCTCAAAAAAATTCGCTCAAACCTCATCTCCAGAAGCAATGGGTCATCCCGCCAGAAGCCAGCGCTGCCTTCGTAGCCGGCATGGAGGATGTGCTGGAGGTCTACCAGCGGCCGCATGATCCAGACCGACCCGTCGTCTGCCTGGACGAGACAACGAAACAGCTCGTCAAGGAAACCCGCGTGCCAGTTCCGGCAAAGCCTGGACAGCCAGCACGGTACGACTGCGAGTATGAGCGCAACGGCACCGTCAATCTGTTCATGCTATTCGCGCCGCTGGAAGGCTGGCGCCATGTCGAGATAACCGACCGCCACGCCGCGCTGGACTATGCCCAACTGCTCAAGGCTTTGTCCGACACGCACTTTCGCGCCGCGAGCAAGATCGTCCTGGTGCAGGACAATCTCAACACCCACAAGCCGGCCTCACTCTACGAAGCCTTTCCGCCCGCCGAGGCGCGCCGCCTCGTCGAGCGGTTCGAGTGGCATTACACGCCCAAGCATGGCAGTTGGCTGGATATGGCCGAATCAGAACTCAGCGTCCTGTCGGTGCAGTGCCTCGATCGGCGAATCCCGGACAGGCAGACCCTGATCGAGGAAGTCGCCGCGTGGCAGAAAGATCGAAACAAGAACCACACGAAGGCAGACTGGCACTTCACCACTGTCGATGCCCGCATCAAACTGAAGCGGTTATACCCGGCAATATGAGCGACTCAGGGCACTAGCCTCATTAGGCTCACCCGGCCCGCAGGGAGGGCAGGGGCACGGAGCGGGCCACCGGCCTCAGACGGCTCCAGGGACATTGCCAATTCCGCAGCATCCGAGGAACGCGGCTTCCGCCCTGGAAGACCGGCAGCTTGAACCTCCTGCTCCTCTGTAGCAACTTCTTGCTGAACATTTAGAGAATACTTAGCCCCTCAGGTACACAGCGCTCAGAGGTTCATTTGTGCCCGGTTTCCTGTGTTTTTTCGCTGTATTTTCCAATCGCCTGCCCTCCAAGGATTGGAAATGCCACAAAATGAAGCCATGAGACGGCTGCTCCAGAGTCCGGCACGCCAGGGCCGGAGCTTCAAATCCTCTCACTCCGACCATAACAGGTGCGGCCGTGCGGAACATCGCGCCTAAACGCCGCGTCAGGGTAACGCGCAACCGCCGCGACGGCACGATGCGGGTGCGCATCGGCGCCTATGAGCTAAGCAAGCGTGGAGTCGCGCGCTACGATTTTCGCGATCCGTATTATCTCGCGGTGGCGCTGAGCTGGCCGTGGTTCCTGCTGCTGGTTCTGGCGCTGGAGCTGACGCTGAACGGGATATTCGCGGCTCTGTACATGATCCAGCCGGGCTCGGTGGCGAACGCGCACCCGGGCTCTTTTGGCGACCACTTCTTTTTCAGTATCGAGACATTGGCAACGGTGGGCTACGGCGTGATGGCGCCGGCAACAGTGTATGGGCATATCATTTCATCGGCCGAGGTGATTGTCGGCATGGGACTGACAGCCCTGGTGACCGGGCTGGCGTTTGTGCGGTTCTCTCGCCCACGGCCGAAGATTATGTATGCCGATAAGGCGGTCGTCGCGCGGCATCGCGGGCGGCGCACGCTGATGATCCGTATCGCCAATGCCCGGCTGACCCCGCTGACCGATGCGACAGGGCGGCTCGCGGTAATTATGGCGGACACCACGCCGGAAGGGCAGTTATATCGGACGGTGCACGAGCTTGAGCTGACGCTGGACCGGCTGCCGCTGTTCGCGCTCTCCTGGACGATCATGCACGTGCTGAACGAAAAAAGCCCGCTATACGGGTGCGATGCAGCGTGGATCAGGGAGAACGATGTCCGGCTGGTTTTGACGCTCCAAGCGCGCGACCCGGTGCTGGCGACGGACGTTCATGAGTTTTACAGCTACGGGCCGGAGGCGATCGTGGTCGGGATGCGCTATGCGGAAGCGGTTTCCATTGACGCGAACGGCCATCCGATCGCCGATCTGACGCGGATCAGCCTGCTGGAGCCTGAAGTTATCGTAGAGGCGGTCATCGAAGAGACTTCCGGTCGTGATGCCGCCGAGCATGAGGCCTGAGCCAACAACGGTCAGCTGAAAACCCCTGAAGCCATGAAGCCGGTAATCGTCATCTTCGGTGCGGCGATCCGCCCCGATGGGCGGCCGAGCGGGACCCTGCAACGGCGCGTGGCAGCGGCACTCGCGTGCGCGGCGCAGCTCGAGCAACCGGTCTTCATCCCGACCGGCGGGGTCGGCCGGTTCGGACCGTCCGAGGCCACGGTGATGCGGGACATCCTGATCGCTGCCGGGGTGCCGGACAATCGCATCCTGCCGGAGTCCACTGGAACGGACACCCTTTCCTCAGTCCGCGCCGTGCGGCGGATCCTGCTCGCAATGCCCGAGCTGCGACCGGTGTTCGTCGCGACCAGCCGCTACCATTTGCCGCGCTGCCTGCTGCTGCTGCGAGTGGCCGGGCTCGATGTTCAGGCATGCGCGGTGCCGCGGCAGCCATCCACTACCCCATTCCTCCGCCGATGTTACTGGCGCCTCCGTGAAATTCCTGCTTTGCCGTACGACGGGATGTTGATCCTGTGGCAGCGCGCAACAGGCAGGTTGTAAGCATGGTTGATCGGTTGGCGAATGTGTTGCGGCGCGTGATGGGACGGTTTTCGCGCCGCGGTGTCTGGCTACCGGTGATCCGGCGAACGGATGACACCGCGGCAGTCGCACTGACTTACGACGATGGCCCGAGCGAACGCACGACTCCGGCCCTGCTCGAGGTGTTACGTGCCTTCGATGCGAAGGCCACGTTTTTTCTGACCGGCGTGCGCGTGGCAGCATCACCCGAACTGGCGCGTCAGATCTGCGCGGACGGTCACGCGATATACGCGCATGGCTGGGAGCATGTGCGATATGACCGGGAGACGCCGGAACGGTTGCTGGGCGATCTCGACCGTACCGAAACGGAGTTGCGCCGGGTTCGGCCAACGCCGCGGCCGTATCTGGTGCGGCTGCCTTATGCGGCGGGCCTGGCGGAGACGTGGGTGCACGAGTTGCTTCGGCGGTGGGACCCGCAGGTGCAGTTCGCGCACTGGGCTGATTCGTTTTTGGACTGGACGCTAGCGGACAGGTGCGAGACGGAGGAGGATCTGGAGGCGGCATGTAAACGCGCGATCCATCGGACGCTGCGCCGGACAAACCCCGCGGGCGCGGTCTTCCTGCTCCATGAAGACCCATTCGATGTAACGGCGGCGCTCAGTCCGGTTGTGGCGCCGATGCTGACCCGGATGTTGCTGGAGCAGGTGCGGTCAGCGGGATTACGGACCGAAGTTGTATCAGCCGCTAAGCAGGTTCCGCGCTATCGCGCCTATATTCGCGGGTAGCGTTTCGTCGGCACCATGTTGGAGTGCGTCGAGGCCGGTGGTGATGCCCCTGAGCAGGAAAAACAAGGCACGCGGGCTGCGCCAGCGAACCGCGCGGTGGGCTGCGATGAAACCGAAGGTGGCAAGAAAAGGCAGCATCCCGATCGGCCCGCGGTGCTTCATGATATAATATGCGGTGGATCGGAATCGCCACCACTCCCTCTCTTGTTCCGAGGTGACTCGGTTCCCACCAGCCGGCGCGGAGAGATGCAGGAGTTCGGCCTCTGGTTCAAACGCGAGCTTCCAGCCCGCGGCACGGACTCGGGTGGAGAAATCGGCTTCCTCAAGCAGGCCGGTGCCGGAAAAGTTTCTGTCAAAACCGCCTATGGTACCGAAGATCTCGGTGCGGATGCTCATGTTTCCGCCCTTGAGGCCTTCAAGAACGACGCGTTCTGTGCCGGACATGTTGTCGATCGTGCGGCCACCGAGCGATACGCGGCAGACCGTGCGCCGCGTGTTTGGCAGGTTGCGCCGTTCGATGATGCGTCCGCTGACGGCGCCGATGCTAGGGTCCGTGAAGCGGCTGATATGGGCTGTGAAGAAATCCGGAGTGAGCAGGATGACGTCATCATCAAGGAAAAGGATGATTTCGCTGAGGCTGCGGCATACGCCCTCATTTCGTGCGTTGGCCACACCGGCACAGGTGAGATGGAGATAGCTGACACGCGGATCCTGAAGCGCGGCGATAAAGGTGGCGATTTCGCGAGATGCGACGGATTCGGATTGGTCCACTACGAGGAGAGCGAAATTCTGGAACGATTGTTCCAGGGCTTGGCGGATGGTGTTGATGATGTAACGCGGCCGATTTATAGTAGGAATGACAACGGTCAAGGCAGGTGCCGCCCGTGGCGAAGGGCGAATGCGGCGGCTTAGCGATGCTGTTAGCAGATCGGTGGACACTGCGTAGGAACGCTTTCCGAAGTTTTGTGCTTCTTCTACGACGACACGTCGGCAAAAGCATGATTTGGCACTGTTAAGCTTGCGTCACTTTGTTGCGAGTTCGGGCGCTCGGCGCGGCGGCTATTCTCAAGCCTTTTATTTCCGAGCGCGTGTGACACTTGAATGAACTTTTGTCCCTCGGCAGGAACGCATTGCGTCTTTTTGGACAATCCGGCATGTGGAAAGTTAGCTGGGAGGGTGCTCTCGCCGGGGCGGCGCCATGCTGGAGAAGAGTGCCTGCAAACCCAATCTGCGCATACCCATACTGATCACCATCAGCACTGCTGCTGAGGGCACCAGCCACTGGCCCGGATTCGCTCCTCCCCTCGGTGTTGGCCCCCGCGGCCAGCGAGCCATCCCCTGCAGACAGGCCCGCACTCACTTCCATAACCCGCTCGACTACGTCGCGACCGGTGGTGAGGTCATCCTCAGCCGGCGCGGCAATAGTCGCCATCGTCGCCAAGACGCCATAGGGCCCCCCCTGCCACACGCCGAGCCGCGCTGCACGACCGCTTGGAGATTAAGTTGCTCCCTTAACTCGGGCATTCAGCACTCGGCTGATCATCTCCTCGGCCCGCGAGAGAAGCAGTCTTAGCAACGGTGAACTGTTGGCCTTGTGATAGCCCAACACCAGGTCAATAGTCGGAACCTCACCCTTCAACGGCCGGCTGACAACTGACCAGGTGAGGAAATTGCGGGCGTAATTTGGCAGCAGCACCACTCCGCGGGTTGAGGCGACGATCGACATCGCCATGGAAAGATATTCCACCCGGTGCGCCGGCTTCACGTCGACTCCCGAGCGTCGAAAGTAATCTTCTGTCAGCGAGCGTAAGACCGGCGCCTGATCGGCCATACCGATGAAGGTCTCGCCCACCAGATCCAGCGGGCTGATTTCTTCGCGCGACGCAAGGCGATGATCGCTCGGCAGAACGACGATCAATGGTTCCGAAATAAGAACCTTATAGACGAGATCAGGGTAGCCTGCCTCGGCCCGCATGAAAGCTGCATCCAGTTTCCCGGTGGCAAGTCCCTCTGCGAGTTGCGGCGAATGCTTGCTGGATATACTAACCTCGATCTTCGGCAGTTCCTCTCTCAGCACGTGCATCGCCGCAGGTAGCCATTCCGGCTCGCAACCGCTGAGAAACCCCAGCGCCAACGTCCTATGTTCCGGAAAAGCAGCGCGCCGGGCAGCCGAGATTCCAGCCTCAACTTGTGCCAGCGCCAGCCGCGCATGGTCGAGAAAGATGCGGCCGGCGGCAGTCAGCTCGATCCCGCGAGCACTGCGGATCATAAGTTCTGCGCCGACTTCCATCTCCAAATCGCGAATTTGCCGGCTCAACGACGGCTGCGCAGTGTGAAGCCTGCGTTCGGCAGCAACTGTGAAGCTGCCCTCCTCGGCCACAGCAACGAAATAGCGAAGATGTCGCAGCTCCATCGTTCCAATCCATGCCTGTTGGGTATGGCCACAATCCTACAAAGTCTTTTTTTGACTACCAAGCGTGACTTAAATAGCCCCTCCGACACCATGCCGGCCAGATCGCCCATAATGGGCGATACCCCGGCGTTATCGGGGACAGAAACCATGAGCCAACCGGTCGTCCTTGTCACAGGCGCGCTGACCGGCATCGGTCGCGCGACTGCGTTCGCTTTTGCCCGTAGGGGCGCCCACGTTGTGATCTCCGGCCGCCAAGACGACACGGGTGAGGTGCTGGCCGGTGAACTCAACGCGCTCAGCGGGTCGGCAGTCTTTCTACATGCTGACGCCCGCAACGACGACGATGTGCGCCGCCTGATTGATCAGACCGTCGCACGCTTCGGCCGGCTGGATGTTGCGGTCAACAACGCCGGTACAGAAGGCAAGCCGGGCCCGGTAACCGAGCAGACCGCGGAAAGTTATGCCGCAACGTTCGATACCAACGTGCTTGGCACATTGCTGAGTATGAAGCACGAGCTGCGGGTTATGCAAGCCCAGGGTAGCGGCAGCATTGTCAATATCTCCTCCACCTACGGTCACGAGGGCGCTCGCGGTGCCTCAATCTACGCGGCGAGCAAGCATGCCGTGGAAGGTATGACGAAGTCGGCTGCGCTCGAAGCGGCCCCGTTCTGTGTGCGGGTCAATGCAGTGGCGCCTGGCCCGACTGAGACAGAAATGCTCAACCGCTTTACCAGCACCGCGGAGCGGAAGACGGCGCTGCTGTCTGGCGTTCCGCTCGGACGCATCGGTCAGCCCGAGGAGATCGCCCACACAATCGTTTTTCTGGCTTCTCACGAGGCTTCGTTTGTAACCGGTCAGATTCTGACCGCGGATGGCGGCAAAACCGCAGGCTGACAGCAAACAGGAGTGAACCTCCATGCGTAACCTTGCCGGAAAAACCGCGCTCGTCACCGGCGCCTCGCGCGGCATCGGCCGGGCCAGTGCGCTCGCGCTCGCTCGTGGCGGCGCACAGGTCCTCATACACCGCGCACGCGGCACAAAGGAGGCGGAGGGTGTTGCGGCCGAAATCCGCAAGTCAGGCGGCCGCGCCGACGCCGTGGCAGCCGATCTTGCTGCGCCTGATGGCCCCCCCACGCTCTCGCCAGGCAGGTTCGCAACGTCATCGGCAACCGACTGGACATCCTCGTCGCAAACGCTGGTATTTCCAAGGCCGCGTCTATCGAAGAGACGACGGTCGATGACTTCGACGAACTGTTCGCAGTCAATGTCCGTGCGCCCTACTTCCTCGTGCAACAACTGCTTCCGATCCTACGCAGCGGCAGTAGTGTCGTCCTTCTTTCCTCGCTTGCTGCACGCGCATCCGTCGCAAATCTCTCGGCTTATGCTGCGACAAAGGGCGCAATCGACACCCTGGTGAAGCATTTTGCCTTAGTGCTCGGCGAGCGTGGCATCCGCGTCAATGCTGTCGCCCCGGGCGTGGTCGAGACCGACATGTCGAACTTTACCAAGACCGATGCCGGCCGCGACTTTACGCTAGCCATGCAGGCGCTCAAGCGCATCGCCCAGCCTGATGATATTGGGGAAGTCATCGCCTTCCTTGCCTCGGACGAGGCACGCTGGATCACCGGCCACACCATCCGCGTTGATGGCGGTTCCAAGCTTTAAGCCTGATCTCGAATGACTTCGTCCACGTCGCCCGGCTTACAAGACCAACTTCATGACGTTCAGCGTACCGTACGCACGCGTCCTCTGTTCGTTATGCGGCTTGATACTAAACTGCTGATTATCGGCGCAACTCCCACAACCACTCGCCGCGTCGCAATTGTTTCTGGCGGCACCTTTGAGGGTGAACGACTATCCGGCAAGGTGCTCGATGGTGGTAGCGATTGGCAGTCGGTGCGGAGCGACGGCAGCACGCGTCTCGACGTTCGGCTTAATCTCGAAACCGATGATGGCGCGCTGATCTGCATGACATATAAAGGGATCCGCCATGGCCCACGCGAGATAATCGAACAGCTCGAGAGTGGCGAGACCGTCGAGCCAACGAGCTATTACTTCCGGATCAGTCCCATGTTCGAGACCGCCGCTGAAAAATATGGTTGGCTCAATGGTATCGTTGCAATTGGGATCGGCCACCGGTTCTCCGGGGGCCCAATCTACAGCATTTTCGAGCTGTTATGACTGACCCCTATTGGACTTCGTTTTGAAAACGTGGCAAGCGGTTCAAAATTGTTATCCATCGCAGTATTTTACTCAATCCGCTTTCGCACCAAACCGTCCATCCGTACCGTTGTCAAGCCCCCCAAAACCTCCAACGGTACCGTTGTCAAGATCCCCAAACCGGCCATCGGTACCGTTGTCAAGCCCCCCGAATCCCTCAACGGTACCGTTGTCAACCCCCCCAAAACCCGCCATCGGTACCGATCCCCGGCCACCACCGACTAGCCCCGGACCCGTGCTTGTTCCAGATCCGTTTTATCTTGCCCCGCCCTTCATTTCAACCACCGGGACCCGCGACCCGAAGCCCCAACCTAAAAAACAAACCCCGGTTTGCGCTTCAGCGACGGGATAACCGGCGTCCCGCAGTCAAACACCGGATACGGCCGCAGACCCACCGGTGTCGGCTCCGCAACCACCGCCTGGCCCATGCCCGGAGCTGGCTTCAGAACCGTGGCCAGCCGCCCGCCCTCGGCCCGGAGCTGCCCATTCAGCGCCGGCGGAATTTGCTCGACTGCCCCCTCAAGCAGGATCGCATCGTACGGCGCCCCATTCGGCCAGCCGGCCTCCAGCGGACCGGTCACCACAGTAACACTCGGCGCGAGGTGATTGAGAACGCTGCGCATCCCGTCGGCCAGCTCCAGGTTCTCCTCCAGGGCCGTCACACGTGGGCCGCAGGCCGCGAGGAGGGCCGAGCCGTAGCCCGGCGCAGCAGCGATAACGAGGACATTATCACCCTCGGCGGGCGCTAAAAGCTGCACCAATCGGGCGATCACCATCGGCTCGATCAGCACCCGGCCGTGCCCGATGGGGATATCCTCGTCGATATATGCGATGCTCCGCTGAGCCGCCGGAACGAAGATTTCGCGCGGAATCTCCCGCATCGCGCCGATAATCCGCGGGTCCGCCACCTTGTTCGGACGGATCTGGCTATCGACCATCCGGTTGCGGGCTTCCGCGAAATCGAAGGCTTGGGCATCCATCTCGGGGATCCGGCTTGTTGCTCGGCGGCCTTATAGGCGATTACGGCGAGGCAAAAAACACCTGCCGGGTGGCGAAAGAAAGCCATACCCGGTGACCGTGCAACCACTCGTCGCCCAGCACGAGATCGACCAGAGGAGCGAGCAGCAGATCTGTCACCAGTAGCCTCGGCGCGGGAGAAATAACCCCGGCCACCGACAGAGTATCGAATTGGTGCAGGCGGGCCGCCACCCTGCGCGGCCCCACTCCCAACAAGCGGGCGTAAGGGTCGCGCGCAACCGCCGGAAATCCGGCGCGAACGGCGCCGGAAGCGGTTAATAAAGACGCAGCGGCGCCGGTATCCACAACCGTGCGCAGAGGATGCGCATCGAGGAACGACAGGAAAACCAGGGCGTCGCGGTAGCTGCTGATGGCCGGCGCGCCACGGTAGCGGTGGGACCAGGGAAGGAACGCGCCGGCACAGCCCTGAACGGTCTAAAGCGTCAGGCGCAGCTTCGGGAGGTCGATATCGAGATCGAAGCGATCCAGCAGGTCGCGGCCGAGCAAGCCATCAACCGGCGCCGAGACCGGCAGGACTGCGACCGCCAGGCTGAAGCCGGCACGGAGATATGCCTGACGCAGGGGCACACCGTTCAGGTCAATCGATTGGGGCACCGCGTTCTGGTGCCGTTGCAACCCGCCCACTCCCTCCAAAGTCGTGCCAACCCAGGGATCGAGCGGAAGGCCGAGGCGGCGGACCGCATCCGGGGAGACGACGGTCCGCCCGGCCCCCGTGTCCAGAACGAACCGGGCCGGCTGGCCATTGACCATCAGCCGAAGCGTGGGAACGCCGTCGTGCATGACCAATGGCGCTGTGGTCCGCGGCGTAACCTGGCAGGCGAGAGCAGGAATGCTGCTGAGCAGCAGGAGAACAAAAGAGAGGCGGCGCACGCGGGACGTGTGGCTTAGCCCAGCACCGCGCGCAACGTCTTCTGCAACCTCTCGATACTGAAAGGCTTGGCGAGGAACGGGTACCCCTCCGCCGAGAAGGTTGCGATCTGCTCAGGGTCGCCGGACATCAGGATCACCGAAATACCGCGGGCTTTGGCGGATGCGATGATCTCCGCCGCATTGCCCTGAGGAAGCAGGCAGTCCAGCAGGACGGCGGCGAAGGGAATCTGCTGGAGATGGAGGAGGGCGGCGGCGGTTGTGTTGGCAATAGTGACGGAATACGCATCATCGAGTGCGTTGGCGAGCGATTCCGCCACTAGAGGCTCGTCTTCTACGACCAGAACGTGCGGGCATTCCGGCATTGTGCGTATTATAGTGCGGAAATTGTGAACCCGCAAGGAGTGCTGGTTTCCGTTGTCCGCCCGATCTGCCATTATTGGCGGATGACCGATCCCGTGACCGTCGCCGTGCTGCAGAACCGGCTGAACGCTATCGCCGAGGAAATGGGCGAGGCAATGCTGCGGACGGCCTACTCACAGATCCTGAACTCGTCCCGCGATTTTTCGATCGCGCTGATCGATGCACAGTGCCGGCTGGTGGCCCAGGCTGATCATATACCGGTGCATGTGGGCGCCATGTCCTGGGCGACGAAGGCGCTGATGGAGGAGTTCCCCCAGCCCGAGCCGGGCGAGGTTTATGCCCTGAACGATCCCTACCGGGGTGGCAGCCATTTACCCGACCTGACGGTCTTCGTCCCCGTCTTCGATGGCGCTCGCCTCGTGTTCTGGTCCGTCGTTCGCGCCCATCACAGCGATATCGGCGGCGCCACCCACGGCGCCTACAACCCCGCCGCCACGGAGATCTGGCAGGAGGGCCTGCGCGTCCCCCCTATCCGCCTGACCCAACACGCCACCCTTCGCGAGGACCTGCTTTCTATGCTGGCGCTAAACGTGCGGCATCCACGGGATTTCCGGGGCGACCTAGCCGCCCAGATCGGCGCCGCGCGGCTCGGCGAGCAGCGGCTGCGCGCAGTAATCGCCGAGGTCGGCGGAGCGGCGCTCACCGAGGCTGTCGAGGCGATGCTGGACGCGGCCGAACGGCGAACCCGGCAGATCGTCTCCGCCTGGCAGGACGGCGTCTATGAGGGTGAAGCATTTCTTGACGATGACGGGTTCGGCAAGACCGACATTCGCATCCACGCACGCTGCACCGTGGCAGGCAGCGACGTGACGGTGGATCTGACCGGCTCCGACCCGCAGGTGACAGGGTTTGTGAACTCGTCCCACGCCAACATGCAGTCGGCCGTCACCATGGCCTTCGCCTTCCTGCTCGACCCCGACCAGGCGCGCAATGACGGAGCCTTCCGGCCGCTGAAAGTGCTTGCCCGCGCCGGCACTGTAGTCTGGGCCGAGGAGGGTGCGCCGGTCACGATGTGCACCAGCCACTGCTCTAACGAAATCATCGAGGCAGTCATCGTCGCCTTGTCGGCGGCCTGTCCAGAGCGGGTCATGGGCGGCTGGGGCCGGCGCCTTCGCATCGCGATCACGGGCCGCGACCCGCGCAGCGGCCGACAGTTCATCTGGCATATGTTCCACGCCCGCCCCGGCGGAGGCGGCTCGGCGGCCGGAGACGGCTGGTCCACGATTGGAGAGTGGCACTCGGCCGGCGGGATCAAGTTCGGTAGCATCGAGGTGGCAGAGACCCGCTTTCCGCTGTTCTTCGAAAGCCACGAGTACCAGCCGGGATCGGCGGGCGACGGGAAGTTCCGGGGCGGTTATGGCGGCGATATGCGCCTCAGGGTCGAGACGGCGGAGCAGGCAGTGGCCAACACTGCGGGCGAAGGCGTGATCCACGGCGCGAGGGGCATATTAGGCGGCCGCGATGGAGCGCCCCACGATTATACCCTGCTCGCGCCGGGGGCGCTGCCCCGGAAGCTCCGCAGTAAGGAAGTCGGGATCGCAGTGCCGCCGGGCAGCGTGTTCCACGTGCTTTCCGGCGGCGGCGGCGGATATGGCGACCCCGCGCAGCGCGACCCCGCCGCGCGGGCGCTGGATGTCAGGGCCGGCTTGTGAATGACAGAGCGTGCCACGCGTGCCTGGGTGCTGCAGCCCTCCGGCAAGCGGCTGGATCTGCTAGACCCGACGCCATTCGATTGGGAGGATCGGGACCTCGCACTGGGACTGGCACGGACCTATCGCTGGGGCGGGCACTCGGCCTGGCCGCTGCCGCTCTCGGTAGCGCAGCACAGCCTGACGGTGCTGGCCCTTTACCGGCGCGGTCTGGAGCGCCCTGATCCCGTGCGGGAGTTACGCGAACTGCTGCACGACGCCGACGAAGGGCTCCTCGGCTTCGACCCCATTTCTCCGCTGAAGCCGTTCCTGGGCACCGGGTACGCGAACCTGGCCGAGCGTTTGTGGCAGGCCATCGCGCGGCGATACGGACTGCCACCATGGACCGAGGACGAGCGGTTGGCGCACAAACGGGTGGACCGGCTAGCGGCGGCCTCCGAGGCGGTCCACGTCGTGGGCTGGTCCCGGGAGGAAGTACGGGCCACGCTGGGGATCACACTCCGCCCGCTGGCGAGCGATCCGACCCCGCGCCCGGCCGGGATACAGTCGTGGGAACCGTGGCCTCCAACGGTTGCGGCAGACTGCTTTTTGGCCGAGTTAGGTCGATTATGCGGACGGGCTTAGCGGCCACAGATTACCTCTCCCGCTCGGCGGGAGAGGTTGGCGCAGAGCAAGCCGCGCCGGGTGAGGGCGACGCGCTCGAAGCCGGCCGGCGACTGTTTGCCGCCGAGTGCCGCTTCGTGCACGCCGCTCAGGCGCTGGACCAACTGCTGCCGCCAGGGTTGCCCGAGGTGGCGTTTGCCGGCCGGTCCAACGTCGGGAAATCGTCGCTCCTGAATGCGCTGACCGGGCGCCGCGCCCTGGCCCGCGTTTCGGTCACCCCGGGCCGGACGCGGCAATTGAACTTCTTCGCTCTCGGGGGCCGGCTGATGCTGGTCGATATGCCCGGCTACGGCTACGCGCAGGCGCCGAAGAAAGTAAAAGCCGACTGGCAGGGGCTGATGTTCGACTACCTGCGTGGGCGGCCGAACCTGGTCCGCGTAATGTTGCTCATGGACGCCCGAATCGAAACCAAGGCCGCCGATATTGCGGTGATGGAGCTATTGGATCGCGCCGCGGTCTCCTTCCAGCTCGCTCTGACCAAGGCCGATGGGGTGAAGGCACCGGCGCTTGCGGCGCGGCTCGCTGACGCACGAAAGCTGGCACGGGCGCACACCGCGGCACACCCGGAGGTGATGCTGACAAGCAGCGAAACCGGAGACGGGATCCCGGAATTGCGCGCAGAGCTAGCGGAGCTGGCGGCAAGCTATGCGGCAACTACACCAGCGGAGACGGCCTCGGCCGCGAACCATCGGTAAACCGCGAGAAGCGGAAAGGCGTGGGATCGACGACGGGTGCATCCCCGGCAACGATATCGGCCACCAACTTGCCTGCCCCGGGCCCGATTCCGAACCCGTGCCCAGTGAAGCCGGTAGCGATGTAGAAGCCTGGCTGGCCCTCGACGCTGGAAATGACGGGCACGCCATCGGGGGTAACGTCGATGGCTCCGCCCCAGCTTTGCGCCACCTTCATGTTACGCAGCGCCGGAAACGCCGCAGACGCATATTCCCGCGCCTGGCGAAGGATGGCCTGGTGAGGTTTGGGATCGAGGACACGCACGTCCTCAAAGGGTGATTTCTTATCCGGTTCCCAGTGCTTGGGCGTGCGCCATTCCTCGATGAATTTGCGGCCGATCCGCAGGCGGAGACGGCGCCATTCCAGGCGGTAGCTGGGCAGGAAGTCGGGAAACAGCCGGAACGCATCGGGGGTGATATCGAAAACGTTGCCGCTCCAGCTCGCCACGGTGTACCCGCCGTCCAGCCTTTTGCGCAGTCCGAAGCCGTAGCCGGCGGAGGACACCTCAGGCCCGCCCTCGAGCGGTTCGGTGCGCATGACCGAGGATGTGACTTTCTGCTGTGGTAGGTTGATGCCGAGGTTGCCGCAGAACAGCCGCGACCAGACGCCGCCGGCGAGCACGACGCTATCGCAGGTGATCGGGCCTTTTTCCGTTATTACGCCGGAGATCTGACCGGCTTTCCGCTCGACGCCGCGTACGGCGCAATTTGTCAGGATCGTCGCGCCTGCACGGCGGGCGGCAGCGGCAATGGCGGGTGCGGCTTTCTGCGGTTCGGCGCGGCCATCACTGGGGGTGAACAAGCCGCCTTTCCATTTGCCGCTGAGGCCGGGGAGGACCTGCTTCGCTTCCTCCTCTGTAAGCATGCGGCTGTCGAGTTGATGGGGGCGGCCGACCTGATCGAGCCAGGCTTGACGCTTTTCCAGGTCGGCGTCGGTGTTGCAGAGATAGACAATGCCGCACTGGCGGAAGCCGGTTTCCGCCTCTGTGAGCGTGTTTATTTCGCGCCAGAGGCGAAGCGCCTCGATAGCGAGGGCGACTTCACGCGGATCGCGGCCCATCTTGCGGCACCAGCCCCAATTCCGGCTCGATTGCTCGCCGGCGATGTGGCCCTTTTCACACAGGGCAACGGAAATGCCCTTGAGCGCAAGAAACAGGGCGGTGGAGGTGCCGATAATGCCGCCACCGATGACCACGACATCGACGCGGGCAGGGAGTGTGGTATCTGTTGCAACCGGATCGACGGGCGGGCCCATGCTGGTTCCTTATTTTGATCAGCAAGCATGTAACTGCTCGCCGCCGAGCGCAAGCTGGACGCGATGCTCGGTGCAGTGTAGCAACGGGGAGTTTGGCGCCGTAGGTTACTGAGCACCGCGCGATGACGGCAGGGGTTTTGTCTGGGGCGATGTCGAAAAGGGATTATGATCGCGTGTGTTGGGCAGCACAGCCATGTTTGCATGCCCTGCTATCCCGATCGCCGTTGCGCTACCTGGACTTCGAGCGGGAAAGCGTTCGGTCGCCAGTGCGTGACGCGGAGCTGTACGAGGCAGAGCAGCCGGTATTGCCCAGTAGGAGCGGGTCGCAGTCGCCGTAATCACCCCGACATCACAAGCTGCACCACCGCCCCAAGCCGCGCCATCGTGCCGGCATCAGCCTGGCCGGTAACTGCCTCGTGCCGCCAATGGCGCTGGAAGGCACGCAACACGCTGGACAAAGCCGGATCCAGCGCGCCCTCCGGCGCGACGTCATAGCCGATCTCGATCAGTCCCGCTCGCACAGGCCGCAGCGATGTGGCGTCGCGCATTGGATCGCCGGTGCCGAGATCCGGCACGTCACGCGGAAACAGTCCCACCCCGTTCCGAGCCAGTTGCTCCCAATCGAACCGTTCGCCGGGATCTTCCTTGCGCTCCGGGGCAACGTCGCTGTGCCCGACGATGTTGCGGGCGGAAACCGGGTGACGTGAGAGAAGTGCGAGGCAGAGATCGCAGACTCCGGCGAGCTGGAGGACGGGAAAATCGCGATAACCCCATTCGTGGCCGGGATTGACGATCTCGATGCCGATCGAGCGGTCGTTCAGTCCGCGATGGCCCCGCCAATACGAAGTTCCGGCGTGCCAGGCACGACGTTCTTCCGCCACCAACCGCAGCACGAAGCCATCTTCATCGACCACGTAATGTGACGACACCCGAGCGGCAGGATCACGCAGGCGATCAATCGCCTCCTGCGCAGTACGCATCCCGGTGTAGTGGAGGATGATCATATCGATCGGGGTGCCCGACGGACGCATGTCCTGATTCGGGCTTGGCAGATCCTGGAACTGCAACGGGCTAAATCCCGCGTTCGCGCTTGATACGGTCCCAGGCGGCGTTGATGCGCGCCACCTTCGCCGCGGCTTTTTCGATGAATTCCTTTGGCACGCCTCGGGATGCCAGAACGTCGGGGTGATGTTCGCGCATCAGTTTCTTCCAGACGGCGCGCAGCTCATCGTTCGTGATTTCGCGCCGCACCCCCAGCACGCTGTACGCGTCCTCCTGCTCTTCGGCGATGGGACGGCGTGGAGAGGTTCCGCGGGCCCGATCCCATCCCGCCTGGTCGAGGCCGAAAGCGCGATGCACAGCGGAGAGGAACTGATACTCGGCCTTGTTAATCGGGCCGTCGGCGCGGGCGACCTGAAACAGCATAACGAGCACGTCTTCCAGCGTGCCTTTATTGTCGGCAAAGGCGTTGCCGAGCTGCTCGGCGTGAGCCGCGAATCCTTCCGAGCTGTCGCGGGCGAGATCAAAAATCCGCCCAACCTCCTTGAGCGAGTTCAGGCGGGATGCGGAACTGGCGGCGGAATGCGGCGATCTCCTCTCGCTTGACCGGGCCGTCGCACTTGGCGAGCTTGGCGGCCAACACGACGACCGTGATAGCGAACAACTGGTCCTTGCGGCCAAGCAGCGCGGCAACACGGGCGGGACTGAGCAACGGGTCGGCGCCGAAGGGCAGGCGGAAGTTGGAGGCGCCACCCGAGTCCGCGGCGTGGCCCAGGGCAGCGCCGAACATGGCCCCTACCGGCCCGCCGACAGCAAAACCGGCCACTCCGCCGATAATTTTCCCCCAATAACCCATTCGTGCACAGATACCATGAGAAACTGGCAGGCGGCAAAGCCGATGCGCTTACCGCCCATTCCGCCGGGCGGCGTTGCGGCGAAGCAGAAACTCCCGGCCAACCTTCACCATCGGCACACCATCGTATTCGACGATGTCGGCAGTGGCGAAGGTTTCGTGCCACGCATTCGGTATAAAGCTGCCGGTGCCAACAACATCGATGGGTGCTTTGGCATCGGCCATCACGCTGCACTTGTCCACACCGAAGCCGGAGGAGACGACGATCCGGACAGAGGGGAACCCGGCGTCGTCCAAGGCCTCGCGCGTGCGCCAGATGGCGGCGGCGGAGACGCCGGTGCCGATCAGGTAGCGCAACTCGAGGTCGCTCCGATAACGGCGGATGGCGCCGGGGGTATGGCGCTCCAGTACGGCGTAGCTTTCCGGAGGGTCGAGCCCCTCCAAAAAGCGCCCGCCGTGCGTGTCGAGCCGGAGCGCGAGCTTCCCTTCGGCCGCGAGATTGGGAAAGCGGCGGCACACGGCGAGGCTGTCAGTGATTTCCCGGCCGAAGTAGTCCACGAGGACGGTAAGGGGCGTCTCGGGAAAGGTTTCGTGGAACATCTCCGCGGCTCGGACCGTGGAGCCGGCGTAACCGATGAGGGAATGGGGCATGGTGCCCATGCCGTGGCGCTGGGCGAACCAGTGCGCCGTGGAATCGTTGGCGTTTCCGATAAACCCCTTGGCGCCCTCGCGTTTCGCAGCCTCGCTGCCGACACTGGCGGCATAGGCCATCATCTCCTGCATCTCGGCGCCGGCGCAGTGCCGCGCCTCCATGGCGAGGAAGCCGACTTCGGGCAAAGCCAGGCACATCTGATAGGCGTTGTGGGCGGCGACGCAGGCTGGCCCGAGCTGCTGCAGCAAAATCGTTTCGAGGTCAGACAATTGTGTGAAGCTGCCGGTGAGGTAGAGAATAGGCTCACCGGCGCCAACCCAGGAGCCCTCCGGGTAAATCAGATCGATGTCGAATTCGGTCCTTCGGTCCTTGGCCACGCGGTGCAGCCAGTCGGTCATAAGGCGCGGAGCGCTGACCACCGGGCGGCGCAGGAACACGGCGTAGGTCACGCGCTTGTCCCCAAACCGGGCGACCACCTGCCGGGTGTGGTTGAAATATGCGTCCGTGCGTGCCGCGATGTCGGCTGCGAGGGTATCCATGGCAGCCCTATTGGGCGGCAATGGCCTGGGTTGCGGCGCTGAAGCCACGGCGCTGCTTGAGCTCCTCGGCGACAAGGAAAGCGAGCTCGAGCGATTGTTCCGCATTCAGGCGCGGATCACAGAAGGTTTCGTAGCGTTCGGACAGATCGGCCTCGGTCAGGCGATGGGCGCCGCCGGTGCATTCGGTCACTTCCTGGCCGGTCATTTCCACATGGACACCGCCGGCCCAGGTTCCCTCGGCCGCATGGATATCGAAGAAGCTGCGGACCTCAGAGAGGATGTCGTCGAAGCTGCGGGTCTTGATGTTGGCGGCGGTGGAGACGGTATTGCCATGCATCGGATCGCAAATCCAAACGACTTTGCGGCCCTCCCGTTCGATAGCGCGGATCAGGGGCGGGAGCCTGGTGGCGATCTTGCCAGCGCCCATACGGCTGATCAGGGTCAGGCGGCCGGGTTCGTTGCGGGGGTTAAGGAGATCAACGATGCGCAGGAGGTCGTCGGCTTCCTGTGTCGGGCCGACTTTCATACCCACCGGGTTGTTGATGCCGCGCAGGTACTCCACATGGGCGCCATCCGCCTGGCGGGTGCGGTCGCCACACCAGAGAAAGTGGGCAGAGCAGCCGTACCAATCCCCGGTCGTCGAATCGACGCGGGTCAGTGCCTGCTCATACGGCAGGAGCAGGGCTTCGTGGGCGACGTAGAAGTCGGTTTCCCGCATATCGCGGGTGGTCGCGCTGGTCATGCCGCAGGCGGCCATGAAAGACAGCGTCTCATCGATCCGCTGAGCAAGATCGCGGTAGCGCTCAGAGAGGGGCGAGCGCTCGACGAAGCCAAGGTTCCAGCGGTGGACCTCATGCAGGTCGGCGTAGCCGCCGGAAGCGAAGGCGCGGAGCAGGTTGAGCTTGCTGGCTGACTGGAAGTAGGCGAGCTCCATCCGGCCGGGGTCTGGGCGGCGGGCTTCGGGGGTGAAGTCCGGGCCGTTGATGATATCGCCGCGGTAGGCCGGCAGCGTGACGCCGCTCTGAGTCTCGCTATCGGAACTACGGGGCTTTGCGAACTGGCCGGCCATGCGCCCCATCTTCGCCACCGGCAGACTGGCACCAAAGGTCAGGACAACCGACATTTGCAGCAGCACGCGGAAAGTGTCGCGCAGAATGTTGGCGGTGAAGTCAGAAAAGCTTTCGGCGCAGTCGCCGCCGAGCAGCACAAAGGCCTTGCCTTCGGCGGCGGTGGCCAGGGCGGCCTTGAGGCGCCGGGCCTCGCCAGCGAACACCAGCGGCGGGTACCGCCGTAGCCGGGCCTCGATAGCCTCCAGTTCGGACGGATCGGGATATCCGGGGGCTTGGCGGATCGGGCGCTTGCGCCAGGAATTGGGGGTCCAGCCGGGAGGGGTCGAGGTCATGGTATGCTCCGTTGCGGCTTTATGACCGGAATGCGTCTGGGACGCTACGGGGCGAAGGGCAGGATTTGACAATGTTGGGTGCGCAAGCCAACCGAGTAGACAGGCACGGCGCTCCTTCTAAAGCAGCGAGAATCAAGAACCATGGCTGAGCCGCTGGTGGAACCGATCGATCCGTTGCAGGGGCCGGCCAGCGTCCCGCCCCCCCGGGCGCCATCGCGGTCGGCGGTGACGGGGGTGATCGCGGCGGCAGTGGTAATCACCGCGCTGTACTTCGCCAGCGAGATCCTCATTCCCATGACCCTCGCGGTGCTGCTGAGCTTCGTTCTCTCACCCCTGATGGAGGTGCTGCGGCGGATATGGGTGCCGCGGGTTCTGGCGGCTCTGCTGGCGGTGGTAATCGCAATCGGGATCATCCTGGCGCTGGGCGGCCTGATCGGCACCCAGATTGCCGGCCTGGCAGGGCAGGTGCCGCAGTATCAGTACACAATCGAGCGGAAGGTAAGCGCGGTACAGGAGTTAATCGCCAACCAACTGGAGAGCCGGATCAGCTTCATCACCAGCCATCTGCAAAACCTCGGCGGCTTGGCCGCCTCGCGGCCAGTGCAGGCGCCGCAGCATCCTGCGGCCGCCGCAAGCGGGGCTCCTGCCCCTGCCCAGAAACCGGTGCCGGTGATAATCACCCAGTCCCCGACCAGTTCCGCACTCGATCTGGCGGAGCGCGTTTTGCGCCCGGTTCTGCACCCGCTGGCCACGCTCGGCATCATTCTGGTGGTGGCGATCTTCATTCTGCTGCAGAAGGAGGATCTGCGTGACCGGCTGATCCGGTTGTTCGGTGCGGACGACTTGCATCGCGCGACGCTGGCTATGGATGATGCCGGCCGGCGCCTGACCCGATATTTTCTGTCGCAGCTTTGTGTCAATTGCGGCTTTGGGCTGACTATCGGCATGGGGCTGTTCATCCTCGGCGTTCCAGGCCCGTTGTTGTGGGGCATCCTGGCCGGGTTGCTGCGGTTCGTGCCGTATATCGGGGTGTATCTTGCGGCGGCGCTGCCGGTGATGCTGGCCGCAGCAGTGGGCTACGGCTGGAGCATGGCGCTGTGGACTCTCCTGCTGTACGTATTAACGGACGTGTTTATCAGCCAGGCGGTCGAGCCCACGCTTTATGGGCACAGCACCGGGCTCTCACCGTTTTCGGTGATTGTTGCGGCGATCTTCTGGGCATGGATCTGGGGGCCGATCGGGCTCATTTTATCAACGCCGATGACGGTTTGCCTCGTGGTGCTGGGCCGGCATGTAGAGTCATTGGAGTTCCTGGAGGTGCTGCTCGGCGACCGGCCGGCGCTCACCCCAATCGAGAATTTTTACCAACGGCTGCTGGCAGGCGATCCGAACGAAGCGGAAGAGCATGCGGAGCGGTTTTTGGCCGACCATTCATTGACGGAGTATTACGACGAGGTCGCGCTGAAGGGGCTGCGGATGGCGGCGGCGGATGCGCGACGCGGGGCTCTGTCTGCGGCGCGGCTGGAACGGATGCGTGACGTGGTAACGGAACTCGTCCACGACCTCGCGGATAACCCCGACGCGGAGCCGGGGCTGCGCCGAGAGGCGGAGCCGGGCGGATACAACCCGTTCCATCGGCGGTTAGGGCGCCGGCAAGAGGTCGCCGGACGCGAGCTCTCGCCGGAATGGGGCGAGGGGACGCCGGTTTTATGCGTTCCGGGCCGGGGCATCCTGGACGAGGCGGCGGCAGCGATGTTGGTGCAGCTTCTGGGTAAACACGGGATAGGGGCGCGGATTGTACCTGTACCGGATGGCCTCGCAATCGGAGATCGACACGGTCGATCAGGCCACGGTGGCCATCGTCTGCATCATCAGGGTGGAGATCACCGGCAATCCTGTGCACCTGCGGACCCTGGTGCGGCGACTGCATAACCAGATGCCGGATTCGCGGATCTTAGTGGGGTTCTGGGCGCCGGAGGATACGTTTTTGCGAGACCGGGGAGCCCGAGCGCAGATGGGGGCGGATCTGTATGTCGCCTCTTTGCGGGAAGCGGAGGAAGCCTGTGTGGCGGTGGCGCGGTCCGGCCCGCCAGGTGCCCAACAGCCGCGGGTAGTGGCGCCGGCGGGGTGAGGACCTGGACGGAATTAGGCGCGGACTAAACGGTCCAGTCACCCTTTTTTCGTAAGACAGGCTCAGTCAGGGCGCGCTTATCTCATGCCAGCAGATGACATTCTTGAGGGGATGCGCCGGAATCCGGCAGCAGACTGGGACATCGCCAATGTTGCCACCGTCTGCTCCCGGCACGGCGTCCGATGTCGGCCACCGAAGCGTGGTGATCACTGGAAGATTTCACACCCCTCGGTGCCAGAAATTCTAACCATCCCGGCGCGCCGGCCAATCAAGCCCATTTACATTCGCAGGCTCGTGCGGTTCATCATCCAGGCAGGAGGACGCGATGCAGGAGCGTGAATACACGGTGGTGATCTCCGCCCTGTCCGCCGCTGACGGAGGCGGTTATATCGCCACGGTACCCGAGTTGCCCGGCTGCATGTCGGATGGAGCAACGCGGGAGGAGGCTGCGCGCAACGTGAAATCAGCAATTGAGGCATGGATCGAGGAGGCCCAAGAGCTTGGTCGTCCTATTCCAGAGCCGAAGGCCTCAGCCACAGTTGCCTGATCCGATCTCGGCTGGGTTAGGACGCCACTATGACGAAGACGGTTTCGGGCGCTAGCCGCGAACTTAATCCAGGACGGCTGGATTCGGCCTCACTCTGACCAGCTCGAGATGACGTTGGTATCAAGTACAATCGCGACCGGGCTGTCGGATCGTACTCAGGGGCCGGGAAGTCTGGTGGATTGCTCCGCAGCGCAAGGCCACGTGGCGGGATGTCCAGAACGGCACCATGCTCTTGGGCCGAAAAGCCGCAGGGCGAGGGTGGCCAGATTCTCCCGCGCCGGTGCATCCTGCCTGGCTACAGCGCCGCGCAGCAGTTCCTTAATCTCGTCTTCCAGAGAGCGCCGGTGGGCTGCCGCTCGCGCCTTAAGTCGGGCGTGAAGGGCCTCATCGACGTTTCGGATCAGTATGCTGGTCACTGGTACCCGCAAAACTCGCTGGCTACTTGCTGCTGGATGACCTTTCGCGAACCTGAAGCGGCGGATCAATGCTCTCGCTCGCACGCCCCGCCCGTGTAAACAAGACAGGATGACGGCTTCGCTGCTTCCCCCCGCCGAGGGCGCCTCCCCAGCCATGGCACAATGGTTCGCGCTGAAGGCGGAGTATCCCGACGCGCTGCTGTTCTTCCGGATGGGGGATTTCTACGAGCTGTTCTTCACTGACGCGGAAGCAGCGGCGGCGGCACTGGACATCGCGCTGACGGCCCGGGGGGAACATGCCAGGGCGCCGATCCCGATGTGCGGTGTGCCGGTTCACGCGGCGGAGGCCTATCTGGCCCGGCTGATCCGGCGGGGTTTCCGGGTCGCGGTGGCCGAGCAGATGGAGGATCCCAGGGCCCGTACCGGCAAGGCGCCGATCCGGCGGGATATCGTACGGCTGATCACGCCCGGGACGCTGACCGAGGATGCGCTGCTCGAGTCCGGGCGAGCCAATCTGCTGCTGGCCCTGGCGGTGGACGGAGACTCCTTGGGTGCTGCCTGGGTTGATGTCTCAACCGGACTGTTCGCCACGGTGGCCTGCCATCCCCGCGACCTGCCGGCGCTGTTGGGGCGTCTGGAACCGGCGGAGATCCTGGCGCCGGCGAGCCTGAAACTCGGAGATTACGAGGCGAAGCGCGCGCCGGAGCAAGTGGCCTCACCGGCGGGGACGGCGCGAAAGCGGCTCGTTGAAGCGTTCAGGGTGGCCAGCCTGGAGGCCTTCGGCACGTTCAGCGATGGCGAGGCGGTCGCGGCGGCGCTGGTGCTGGACTATGTGCGGGCCACGCAAGCGGGAACAATGCCCCACCTGTGCCGGCCGGAGCCGCAGGGACAGCGCGGCGTGCTGGCGATGGATGCGGCCACCCGCACCAGCCTGGAGATCCTGCGGGCGCGCGACGGCAGCACCGAGCTGACCTTGCGCGCCGCGGTACAGCGAACCGTTACGGCCGGCGGCGCTCGCCTGCTGGCCGCGTGGCTCTCGGCGCCGCTCACCGAGCATGGGCAGATCGTTGCACGACAAGACGGATGGTCGTGGCTGGTGGCCAGTTCGGGAAGCGCCGATGCACTGCGCGCGGCGCTGCGAGGTGTGCCTGACATAGCGCGGGCGCTCAGCCGGGTGTCGCTGAACCGCGGCGGACCTCGTGACCTCGGGGCGCTGCGTGATGGGTTGCTGGTGGCGCGGCAGGTGATGCGGCTGCTGGCCGGGCCGCTGCCCGCGGTTCTGGCGGAAGCCCTGGCCTGCCTGGCGATGGATGCATTGTTGGAGACCATGCTGGCTGCAGCCTTGAAGGATCCTGTGCCGCTGCGGCTGGACGAAGGCGCGGTGATCAAGCCCGGCTTCGACGGCGAACTGGACGCCGAGCGCGCGCTGCGCGACGACAGCCGCAAGACGCTGGCCGAGCTGCAACTGGGGTACGCGCAGCGATACGGCGTCGCCAGCCTGAAGATTCGGCATCACGCACAGCTTGGCTACGTGATTGAGGCGCCGGCTTCGGCGGCCGAGCGCCTGCGCCAGCATCCGGACCTGACGCTACGCCAGAGTATGGCCAACGGCGCCCGGTTCAGCACGGCGGAGCTGGCGGACCTGGACCGGCGGATCAGCGAGGCCGGAGAACGAGCCGCGCAGCGGGAACGCGCGGTGTTCGCGCATCTGGTGCAGACGGCGCTGGCTCAGGCGGACGCGCTGAGAGCATGCTCCCAGGCGCTGGCCTTACTTGATGTCCTGCTGTCGGCGGCTCAGCTTGCGCGAGGCGGCCGCTGGTGCCGACCGGAGATCGCGGACGACCAGAGTTTTCTGGTGCGGGCGGGACGCCATCCGGTAGTGGAGGCAGCGCTGGCATCGCAGGGCGGAGCGCATGCATTCGTACCCAACGACTGCGATCTCGCGCCGGATCGGCGCCTGCTTCTGCTTACTGGCCCCAACATGGCTGGAAAATCGACATTCCTGCGACAGAACGCGCTCCTGACGATCCTGGCTCAGGCAGGGCTGCCGGTTCCGGCTGAAAGCATGCGGATCGGGATCGTGGACCGGCTGTTCAGCCGCGTGGGCGCGTCGGATGAGCTGGCGCGGGGACGCTCCACTTTCATGGTGGAAATGACCGAAACCGCGGCCATCCTGCATCAGGCAGGACCGCGGTCGCTGGTGGTAGTGGATGAAATCGGCCGCGGCACATCCACCCTCGACGGCCTGGCGATTGCCTGGGCGGTACTGGAGGCGCTGCACGGGACTATCGGTTGCCGGACCATCTTCGCCACGCACTTCCACGAGCTGGCGGGCCTCGCCGACCGGCTGAAGCGGCTGCGGCCGCACACGATGCGGGTAAAGGAGTGGCGCGGCTCGGTAGTGTTTCTGCACGAGGTTGCGGAGGGCGCCGGGCGCCGCTCCTGGGGCGTCCACGTTGCCGAGCTGGCCGGCGTGCCTGCTCCGGTGGTGCGGCGGGCAGCAGCCCTGCTTGCTGCGCTGGAGAAACAAGGGGGGCCGCTGGGATTAGGAGGATCACTGGACGCGCTGCCGCTATTCGCGGCGAGTGCTTCCGGTGAGGGGCCAGCGTTGCCATCTGATAACTGGACAGAGGAGGTAATGCTTGCCTTGGCGGAAATAGAACCGGACAAGCTCTCGCCGCTTGATGCATTGGCAACACTGTACCGGCTGAAATCGCTGATGCCAGTTCCCGCCGATCACACGACATAGTACGCTCAAACTCATGCCGATGGTGCGCCCTGTTGAGACCGATCCGCTGCCCGACGCGCTGACGGCGCTTAACGCGCTGGCGCGCGCACCGCGAGCGGTGGCTCTGGCGGCATTCCGCCGGCATCTGGCGCGCATTCAGGCGCATGTGCAGCGAACCTTCGAACATGAGCATATCAGCGGCCTACAGGCGGCGCGTATGCTTTCGGGGCTGGTGGATGGCGTGATCGCGGCCCTGTTCCAGCACGCAACCGCTGTGCAGGGAGCGCCGGAAATTCTGAGCATCGCGGCGACCGGCGGATACGGGCGCGGAACGCTGGCGCCGTTCAGCGACATCGACCTGTTGTTTCTGACACCTTCAGCGGCCGCAGGCCATACCTTCCAGGTCGTGGAGTACATGCTGTACTTTTTGTGGGACCTCGGGCTCAAGGTCGGTCATGCGACACGCTCGATCGAGGAATGCCTGGCGGCGGCCGAGAAGGACAGCACGATACGTACGGCACTGTTGGATGCGCGTCATCTCGCCGGCGATGCCGGGCTGTTCGCGCGGTTTCAGGAGCGGTTCAAGGCGGCCTGCCAGGAGACAGGCGCGGCTGATTTTATTCTGGAGAAGCAGGCCGAGCGCGATCTTCGGCACCGCCGGTTCGGAGATTCGCCGTTCGTGGTGGAGCCCAATATCAAGGAAGGACGTGGGGGGCTGCGCGATTTGCAGACGCTTTATTGGATCGCACGTTACGTGTACGGTACCATGACAATGGCCGAACTGGCCGAGGCATCCGGCATGCTGTCGGCGGCGGAGGCGCGACACGCGCGCCGGTCCTGGGAATTTCTGTGGACGGTGCGGTTTCATCTGCACTACGTCGCCGGGCGCGCCGAGGAGCGGCTGACCTTCGACCTGCAGCCGGTGGTCGGGGCACGCATGGGATATACCCGGCATGGGCGGCAGGACGGCGTCGAACGTTTCATGCGCCACTATTTTCTTACCGCGCGTGATGTGGTGCGCCTCACTCACGTACTGGAGCCCGCTTTCCTGCGGGGCGCGCTGGGTCCGCCGGCGGTAGCCAAGGAGACTGATCGCGGTCTCATAGCAGCCGGGTTTATGCTGGCTGATGGCAAGTTGCTGGCCATGCCGGGGCGCGACTTCGGCTCTGAACCGATGCAGATGCTGCGAATTCTGAAGATCGCACGTGACCGGGGTCTGGCTCTGCACCCCCTCGCGTTTCGCGACATGATTCAAACCGAGCGTGCGGTAGTCAAGCTGCGAGGCAATCCTCGCGCGGCAGAGCTGTTTATGGATCTGCTGGTTGGCGGCAGCGAGCGTCGGGCTGATGGCGCCAAATGGCTTTCCTTGCTGAACGAAAGCGGATTTCTCGGCCGCTACCTGCCGGATTGGGCGCGGGTGGTCGGGCAGATGCAGTTCGACACCTATCATGTGTTTACGGTGGATGAGCACACTATCGCCGCGATCCGGGTGCTCAACGCGATCGAGCGGGGGGAGCTCGCGGAGATCGCGCCGATTGCTTCCGCCTTAATGGAACAAATTCAGTCACGCCGCGCGTTGTACGTGGCGATGCTGCTGCACGACATTGCCAAGGGGCGTGGCGGGGATCATTCGGCTCTGGGCGCCGAGATCGCCCTGCAAGTGGGGCCGGAGCTGGGACTGAGCGCGGAGGAGACCGAGACGGTTTCGTGGTTGGTGCTGCATCACCTGTTGCTGAGCGAGACCGCGTTCAAGCGGGATATCGATGATCCCAAGACGATCCTTGATCTGGCGGATACTATCCAGTCGCCGGAGCGGCTGCGATTGCTGTTGGTGCTGACGGTTGCCGACATGCGCGCGGTATCCCCCAAGGTATGGAACGGCTGGAAGGCGACTCTGTTACGTGAGCTTTATTCCCGGGTAGCCGAGGTCCTGGAGGGGGCCCTCGCCACTACAGAGCGCGATGTACGCGTCAATCGCGCGAAGGGGGCGGTGACGGCGCTGTTGCGCGATTGGCCGCAGCAGGAGATCGACCACTTTCTGGCGCTGGGTTACCCCGGCTACTGGCTGGGATTCGATCCGGAGACGCATAGCCGGCACGCACGCCTGATTCGGGATGCGGAGCACCGTCAGGCTCCGCTAACCGTGGACACCAAGCCGCTTCTGGCGCGGGCGGTGACCGAGGTGACGGTGTACGTGGCGGATCATGCCGGGCTGTTCAGCCAGATTTCCGGGGCATTGGCGGTGGCCGGCACTTCGATCGTAGATGCTCGCATTCACACGCTGACCAACGGGATGGCGCTTGACACCTTCTGGATTCAGGATGCTACGGGCGGCGCCTGCGATGCACCGCACCGGCTGGCGCGAATTGCTGCACTGATCGAGCAGGCGTTATCGGGCCAGTTGAATCTGGCGCGCGCGATCCAAAAGGCGCAGACGGCGCTGTTGGGTCAACGGATGCGGGTGATTCATGTTCCGCCGCGCGTGGTGATCGACAACCGGGCATCGAACACGTACACGGTTATTGAGGTGAACGGGCGCGACCGCCCTGGTTTACTGCATGATGTGACGGCGGCAATCAGTGAACAGGGTCTGCAAATCGCATCGGCGCATGTCACGACCTATGGAATGCGGGCGGTGGACGTATTTTACGTGAAGGACGTATTCGGTTTGAAGGTCGAGAATGAACGCAAACTGCGGGCGGTCCGGGAAGCGTTGATGCAGGCGCTGCAAAGTCCGGACGACGAGGCCCCCCGTATTCCGGCGCCCCGGCGTCGACGCGCCGCGGCCGGGTAACGGACCGATACAATACGCCGCAAAACCGGCGTTTTCCGAACGCAATCCCGTTGGCAAACTTGGCCATGTTGGACAGCGCCATGGAGGTAAAGACATGCACAAATTTTTGATTCTTCTGACCGCGCTGGCCGGGATTGCGGCTGCCGTGCAGATGGTCGCCCAGGCTGCTCCGGTGGAGACGCACTTCGGTGCCTTTCACGGGACGTCCGGTCCGACGATGCAACCTGTTGATTACTACTGGAACCACCATCACTGGCATCATCGCGATTGGGATCGCGACCATCATCGCTGGCACTACTACAACTGATCACGATGTTGCAACTTCCGCGGGGTCACGCAAGGCCCCGAAATGATCCGCAAGTATCCAAATCAGCAAGGCCTTTCTGAAGAAGGGCTTCCCGCAAGCCTTCGCAACTTTCCGCTGGACAACGCTGTTGGTGTCCTGTCAATGTCCTGTTCGGGGACGACTATTCGGGTTGTCCCCAGCTCTGACAGGACGCCAACAGGACACACATGCAAGTCACCAGCGAAGGTCCGATCAAAATCACCAAGGGGACCATTGAGGCCGCCTGGCGCCGGCGCAGTGCGGACCGGCGCCTGATCATCCGGGACCGGGACTGCCGCGGCCTCGCGCTGATCGTCAACGCTACGGCAATGCGGTGGGAGTACAGCTATCGCCTGCGGGGGATCGATCTGCACACAAATAAGAGGTGGCCGAACCAGACCGTAACGCTGGGCAATCCCAAAACCATGTCGCCTGATGATGCACGGGCAGCCGCCAACGCGGTGAAGGGACAAGTGCAGACTGGCGGTGATCCCGCGGCGGAACGGAAGGCTGCGGCCAAGGCAGAGCAATACAAACGCAGCCTGACGCTTCGCCGGCTGATCGAGGAATATGGCAAGGCACTCCAGCAGCGACAGAAGATGCGTGGCGATGGCAAACTGTCGGCTGCGTACGTGGCGGCCGAAGTCCGGCAAGTTCAACTGGCACTTAAGTCCCTCGACGCCGAGGACAAGCCGGTTAGCGATCTAACGGATGACGACGTGCGCGCCATTCTAGATAAGGCAGAAGGTGGGGAGGAGGGTAACGCCCGGGGGCGGTTCGGTGCGGTATCGCGCTTCATGGATTGGTGCCGGGAGCGGAAGTACGTCCAGGTCAACCCGTGCACTCAGATTTCGCGCGAACGCCGCCCCCGGCCGCCGAGAGCGCGGAAGGAGTACCTGACCGTCGATAAGCTGGCGGTGCTCTGGCATGCGGCGGAAGCTCTCCGGGAGCCCGTCTGGCGGGATATTGCCCAATTCCTGATTGCAGAACCGTGCCGGCGGGGCGAGGCCGCTAGTCTCGATTGGTCGCATCTAAATATGGTTTCGGCCGAATGGCACCAGCCGGGACAGGTCACCAAGAACGGTGATAACCATCGGCTGTATCTGCATCCCCTGGCGCTCGATATCCTGATCAGGCGGCATGAGGCCGCCGGCAATCCACGGAGCGGACTGGTATTTCCTGGACCGCGGGGCCGGGGCCAAGTCCTGAACTGGGGAAGCTTAAAGGTCATGCTGGTCGAGGCCTCCGGTCTGACCGACTGGCGCTGGCATGATTTCCGCCGCTCGTTCGCGACGGCGCTGGGCGAGGCTGGCGTGGTCGAGACGATTGCCGACGCGGTGCTGAACCATCGGCAGGCCGCGACGCGTGGCGGCGTGCTGGGCGTCTATCAGCGCGCTAGCCGATGGCCCGAGCAGGTCAGAGCAATGAAGCTGTGGGGCGAAATGCTCGCGGCGGCGCTCGAAGGATGCACAGCAAATGTCACTAATCTGGAAACGCTGCGGGCAGCGAGGGTAGCATGAGCCTACCTAAAGGCTCTCTTGCTGCGCTCCAGGCCGAAAATGGCCTATGGCATGAACTTTGGCTCGTAGCTCTGGACGAAGCCTATAATGCCAAGGACGCGAAACGCAGGATGGATGAGATCGCCGGTCTGACCGAGAGTCAGGTAGTCGATGTGTATTTCTCCTACCACCCCAAGATGAAAAGCTGGGCAGAAGGCCATATCGCTGCGGGGACTTGCGAGGAGGCTATCCAGGAATTGCGGGCAAACTTCAAAGAGACGAAAAAGGCGCGGGCAGCGCAGCGTGCGGACCAAGTCAAGTTGGCTGAGATACGCCCGGAGGAGATCTGTGCGCCCCCTCGCGATGACGCCCCCGATTGGATGAGGCCGTTCATGCTGGGGCCGGCGCAATTCCCCAAGTTGGATTTGGATCATGGAACAGAGCCGGAAACAGCAGAAGAATCTTCCGCTCTGCCGGTCCGATCCCCGCCTCAGACCGACCTTGCGGAATGGATTTTCCTCCAGCGTCCCGATCGGTTGACGTTCGAGAAGCTGCTTGAACGGGCGCGCAATACCCCCGAGCTAGCCACTTTCACCGAGGGAGATTTTCAGGCCGCGTATAGAGAGGTTTATGAGACGCAACCACATCGGCCACCAGTATCAGGGTGGCCACTGCGGCCTCGCTACGCCGAACGCCTAAAAAAGTCCTGAAAGCCCCGCCAGAAAGTACCGAAAGTCTTTATAGTCTCGGGACTATAAACAGTTAGGTACGAACGAAATCAGCGATTACCTCCGTAGCGTCGCGACACGACAACCTGCGGAGAGTATTGATGACACACGACAGGCAGACCGCCGGCACTGAGCCCGATCTCCCCTCTGAGCTTGTAGACTTGCTGGCAACTCTGCCTGCCCGTGTTGACCGCCGAACCGGGGCTGAACTGGTCACAAAGGTCTTCTTCCCGACATCGCATCGGACGCTGGAGCGCTGGCCGCTGCCTTGGCAGCGCGTCAACGGCCGGGCGGTCACACGGACGGCCGCATTGTTCCGTGAGGCACACGCGAGGCTGACGGCCGCGCCTGAAATTATGGGCGGCCCGCCCCGCAAGAACGCAGCATAAAAAGGAGCCCCCAAATGCAAAGCCCCCGCGAACCGGGGGCCGATGTCGCAGGGGCTTCACGTGTCTCGCTTGGCGGCTGGGACACGAATGCTCATAGCGATCCGGCCCGCCCAAATCAAACCGTGCAGCCCGCGTGCGGCGGCCAAACCCATGCATTGGCGCGCGAGGTCTTCACTACCAGCCGCCTCGCCGAGTTCTGCACCCGCCGCGAACTGGAAAAACAGACCGGCCATTCAACCGATGACTGGCCGGTGTACACAGTCAGGGAACTGCTCGACAATGCGCTAGACGCTGCCGAAGAGGGCGGCGTCGCGCCGAAGGTCGAGATTGAGATCGGCACTGACCGGATCACGGTAGCCGACAATGGCCCCGGCATCGCTGCCCAGATTGTCGAGCGTCTGCTCGACCTCAGCAGTCGGACCTCGGGGCGCTCTCGGTACGTGTCGCCGACCCGGGGAGCGCAGGGGCAGGCACTCTCAACCATCCTGGTCATGCCATATACACTCGCTCCGCGAAGCAGGGCGGGAGTTACCATTGAGGCGCATGGCGCGACACACCGGATCGCTGTTCATGTCCATCCCCTCACCGAAGAACCCCGCCTTGCCCACGAGGTCACAGCCGGATCGGTAAAAATCGGGACCCGGATCTCCGTCGATTGTCCAAGCACAATCCTGACGGAAGCTACATCCGATTTTTTACCACTCGCCCAGGCATACGTTCTCGCGAACCCTCACCTCTCCCTGACCCTGTGCACGCCGGAGGGCAAGTGGACCACCGAAGCCACCAATCCCGTCTGGACCAAATGGCGGGCTTGTGACCCGACCTCGCCCCACTGGTACACACCAGAGACGTTCAACCGGCTGGTCCGGGCATACATCCAGAAGGATCAGGAGACGGGCCGGCGACGTCTCCTGCGGGACTTCCTTGAGGAGTTCGACAACCTCAGCAGTACGACCAGACGGAGCAGGGTTCTTGCCACCACCGCGCTCAGCGGTGCCCGCCTTGATAACCTGGTGCGTGATGACCAGCCCGCTCAGGAAACTATCGTCGCCTTGCTTCAGGCGATGCAGGCCGAAACCAAGCCAGTCAAACCCGCTCGGTTAGGGATTATCGGTGAGACACATATACGCCACCTGATTGAGGCGCTCGGCAACGTCAAGGCTTTCAAATGGGCCAAGAGTTCAGGCGCAGATGAAAACGGGTTCCCATACGTCGTAGAGGGCGCGTTTGCATGGAACCCCGGCAGTACCGGGCGACGACTGATTGTCGGGGCGAACTTCGCGTCATCCCCAGGCCTGTTGCTTAAGTTCAATCCCTGGGAAAGTGCCGGGACCGTACTAGAGCAGCGTCATGCCGGGGCACGAGAACCGCTAGTTGTGTTCCTCCATGTCACGCACCCCCGCCTGACCTTCACCGATCTCGGTAAGACGCAGGTAACACTTCCCCGGGCGGTCGCTGATGACCTGCAGAAGCTTATCGAAAGGATCACCGCCGGTTGGCACAGGCAGCGCCAGCAAGAGGAGAAGGACAGAAGGGCCGAGATCAAGCGGCAAGACGCACTGGAGCGCGCCCGCAAGGTCACGATCAAGGAATCAGTCTACCGGCACCTGCCGGAAGCATATAAGAAGGCCAGCGGCGATATAGGGGCGCGCAGCCGGCAGATCTTCTACCAGCTCAGACCACTCGTGCTGGAAGATACCGGCAGGGGCACTCTCGATAGTCCGTATATCGAGCAGCAACTAATTCCTGATTTCATCGCCGAGAACCCGGAACTGTGTGCAGGCTGGAGTGTCTTTTATGACGACCGCGGGCATGCGATTGAACCGCATACTGGGAAGGTCATCGGGCTCGGAACCAGGAATGTCCGGGATTATCATCGCTCATGGTGGAAACCAATCATCTCCGGCTTTGAGCTATCTCCACCAACAGTAAGCACCTGCGGACCCATTGGCCGTTACGGTGCGATCCTGTTCTGCGAAAAGGAAGGTTTCACCGAGCTATTCCAGGCGGCCCGCCTGCCAGAGCGCTTTGACCTCATGCTCGCCTCGACTAAAGGCACGAGCGTCACCGCGGCCCGGGAGCTGTTCGAGCTTTCGGCTCTCCTTAGCATTCCGATCTTCTGTCTGCACGATTTCGATTACAACGGTTTCGAAATCGCCGCGACCCTCCACCAGGACACTCGGCGCTATCAATTCAAGCATCGGCCCAAGGTCATAGCTATCGGCCTCCGCCTCGCCGACGTGCAGCGGCTGAGCCTGGAATCTGAACCTGTGGCGTACGAGAAGAGTGCGAATGCACTGCGGAATAATCTGCAGAAGTACGGCGCCACCGAAGCCGAGATCTCTTTCCTGATCGACCGCAAGCGGCGGGTCGAACTCAATGCCATGTCCACCCCGCAACTGCTGGAGATGGTCGAAAGCGCACTGAGCAGGCACGGCGTTCGGAAGGTCGTCCCTGATGCAAATACGCTCGCTGAGACCTATCGAAAGCAGATCAAGTACCGCGAGGTGTCGGAAGCCATAGAGGAGGCAATCCGAAAAGCAGAGGATGAGCTGGGCGAGATCCCCACCCCCGATGATCTCCCTGAACGGGTTGCCGCCTACCTGAAGGACAATCCGACAGAGCCCTGGGAAGCAGGGGTCGAGGCGGTCGCAGGAGAACGGTAATGACCCCCGATCCGCACGGCGCCCTCGCCGAAATCGTTCAGCGCGGCGCGGCAATCATCGTCGGCGAGCGGCTCGTCGGACGGCCCAGAGCCGCCGCATTCGACCTAGCCAGCGTCGCCGCTAAGGCGCTGGGCGTAACCCTCCCCAGCGCCGATGCGGAGCTGCGGACGTGGGAGCCGCGGGAACAGAAGGCACCGAAGCGGCGGAGGACGAGCCGATGATCGAGATCACCGGTTTCGCAAAGGCCAACGGCCCGCTCACGAAGCGCATATCGCTTGGTGAAGACGGCAAGCCGGTCAGCGACGGCTCCGCCTGCATCATGGGCTCTGGTCGGGCCTGCCGGCTCCGGTTTGAGAGCATCGCTGAACTTGCCGATTGCATCGGCGCACTCGAACCGCATGAGGCCATTGCACTCGGCGCGCTACGGCCCGGTCTCCCCGATCAGGTGAACATCGTCACCAAGGAGAAGCTGCAAGGGCTGAACGGCGCGGCGGGACCAAACGTCGTCGCACGGATGGCCGGAGAAATCACCTACCGGCCGAAACAGCCTGGCCTGGTGCTCCTGGACTATGACACTAAGGGAATGCCCGTGGATGTCGCGGCTCGTATTACTGACCTGAGCGGCTTCTGGGGCGCCGTAGTTTCAGTCGTCCCGGAGCTTAAGAACGTCGCCCGGGTGCTGCGCCGCTCTACCAGCGCTGCGCTTTACAGGACCGACACCGCCGAACAATTCGCGGGGTCCAACGGTCTGCATGTCTACGTCGAGGTCGCTGACGCCGCCGATGCCGAGCGCTTCCTGAAGACGCTGCACGCCCGCTGTTGGCTGGCTGGCCTCGGCTGGATAATGGTCGGGAAGGCCGGTCAGCTCCTGGAGCGCAGCATCATTGACCAGATGGTTGGTTCCCCCGAACGCCTCGTGTTCGAGGGCGCGCCGGTTCTCCAACCACCGCTCGCCCAAGATCAGGAAAGCCGGAAGCCAATTGTCCGCGATGGCACCGCGCTGAATACCCTAGCCGCCTGCCCGCCGCTTACAATCGTGGAGCAGGCCGCATTTAGGGAGGCCCTAGCCAAGGCGGCCCACCTGTTGGCGCCGGAACGGGAAAGGGCGTTTGAAACCTTCGTCACTGAGCGCACTGCCGAGTTTACCCGCGCCGGCAAATCGGAAGGGTTCGCCCGGCTGCTGAGCGTCCACTGGGCAAGGGGGATTCTCCTGCCCGACGTGGTTCTGCCGATGGACGATGACGACCTCGCCGGCACCACCGTCCGGGATGTGCTGGCTGACCCGGCGCGATTTGAGGGGGCAACCCTGGCCGACCCCTTGGAAGGCGTCCCATACGGGCGCTGCAAAGCGAAGATAATGCGCCGCGCGGAGGGAACGCCGTGGATACACAGCTTCGCACACGGTCGCACGATCTACGAACTAAAGCTTGATGCCGCCACGGTCCGTGCTGCCATAGAAAAAGCACGCAAGGATGAGGCGGCAAGCACCTTCGTGCAAATGGCGCTGCGGGCCGAGCTTGACCACGATGAGCTCGAAGCTCTCCGTAACCTGACCGCCGAACGTGCGGGCGTCGGGAAGCGCGCTATAGACCGCAAGCTGAAAGCCGCCCGTGACCAACAAAGACAGGAACAACAACGGGAGGCGGAAGAACGTCGGGCGGCCGAGAGGTTAGATCCGCGCCCGCTCATACCAGCCCCAAAATACAACGCCGAGTGGTTGCCGCAAATGCAGGTGCTCAACGACGTCCTAGGCAGGGTTTGTTTGCCCGAGCCGCCGATGCGGAACTCTGAGGGGGTTGTCACAGTTATACAGCGACAGCGTGTGCCATTGCTGCACACTCTGGGCGCCGCCGGCTCGAATGGTGATGAGACTGCCGAGACGCGGCTGCCGGCGCCCGAACACCCGCTGCTAATGCCTCTCAACGACGTCCAACTCGCCGAGCTGATCGAGCGACACATCGAATATTATGATCTAAAAAGCGACAAGCCCGTCCATTTAGCAGGCTCGTTCGTCATGCATTACCTAAAGCGTGACGACGACGCCCTACCGACGGTGTTCGCCGTCGCAACCATGCCTATGGTACTGCCGGACGGCACCATATTGTCAGGGCACGGGCTGGATCGCCGCTGCGGCGTAGTGTTTCGGGTGCCGCGCGAATTAGAGGATCTTCTGCCGCGAGAGGCTTGCGCGGCAACAGCCGTCGCAGAGGCCATGCGGTTCCTTACCGATGAATGGCTATGCGATGTCGCCACGAATTACCAGGGCAAGTGCATCCTGGTCGCCATGACCATGACCATCCTGGAGCGTCTCCTTTTGGCGGAGCGGCCCGCTTTCTTCATCACCGCCGGTCAGAGAGGCGGAGGCAAGACAACGGCGGTCAACATGATTTCTATGACCGCTCTCGGCGCGCGTGCCGCGGCGGCAGCGTGGTCGAATGACGAAGAGGAACGCCGAAAGGCCCTGTTCAGCTATCTTAGTACAGGTATTCCGCTCCTGATGTGGGATAACATCCCGAGAGGCGCTGCTATCTCCTGCCCATCGATAGAGAAGGCACTTACCACCGCACATTACAGCGACCGCGTGCTGGGCGAGTCCAAAACCCGCAACGTCAATGCCACCTCCGTCATGGGGTTCACCGGCAACAACATCGCCCCTCGCGGCGATCTGGCGTCGCGCTCACTAATCGCGCGCCTGTCTGTTGATCGGCCGGACCCTGAAAATCGCCCGTTCAAGCACCCCGACCCTGACGGCTGGACCGAAGCACACCGCGGCCAGATCCTCGTCGCGCTCTATTGTATTTTGCTTGGCAATCCACGGTTGCAATCCACCGAGAAGAGCGCAGCAGCCGAAACTCGGTTCAAGGATTGGTGGCACCTAGTCGGCTCGACAGTAGAATATGCCGCTAAACGACACGTCGAACTTGTGGCTGAGGCAGTGGAAGCGATGGTCGCAGACCCGCCAACCTGCCGGCCCGTCGCGATCAGCTTCAGGAGCCTATTCGTTGAGGGTGAATTTGAAGAGGAACAGAGCGGCAGCCTCGCCACCGTGCTCGATGTGATCTGGAATAAATGGCCGTATGGCTGCCGAGCGGCTGATATCGCCGCCTATGCTGGTAGCGCCGCGGCGGAGGCCGGCGAGTTCAAGGCCTCACTGGAAGCCGCGAGCGGTAAGGCAATCAAGGTGGTGACGTCCCGCGTCGTCACCTGGACGCTCAAAGCCATGGTGGACGCGCCGGTCCAGGTTGGGAACGAAGTTCTCGTGCTCCGCTACCTCGCGGAGCGCGGACATGGCGGGACGTTCGTCGTGCGGAAGGCGAGTGAAATTTGACGAAAGGAAAAGCAAATGTGCAACCTGTGCAATATGTGCAACCTTTCCCGCCTCCTTATACGCGCGCGCGCGATTTTTTCCCAGAAATACAGGTCTCCCGAAGTCAACCAGGGCTGAGGTTGCACAGTTTGCACAGGTTGCACATTGCGCTTGATGAAAGGCAAAGATCGAGTGCCAACAACCGGTCGCGCGGTTCGGGCCGCACTGCATAAGTGTTGCCAAGCCGCTGCCGTTATCCGCATCGAAACACTTAAGGCTGATCAGCAATGAGCAAGGAGCCCGGGGCGGAGCGTGCGATCCGCGAGCTGTTCGACGCCAATCCTGATCTGGCGTTCGTCACTGACGGAGCTGTGCGAGCACTGCTACCCGGCTGCGCGGCCGATTGAGCGCAAGCACCCGCGACAGCTTGACCAACACCAAGGAGAAATGAGATCTGTTCAACCGTCAGTGGCATCGCCATGCCACCCGACCATTGCGCCGTTCGCGGCCTGCTCAGCCGCAGGCGAGTGCGCGTTCATGATCACCGGATCCGGTGTTCATGATCGGCCGGACCGATGTTCACGATCACCGGAATACGCACCAACCATGAGACAGCTTAAACGCGGCACGCGCGTGCGCCTGAAAACCCGGGCACCGGACGGCTGGCAGAGTGAGGCCACGGTCGTCGAGGTCCGCGCGACTACGGTCGTGGCGCTCCGTGACGATCACACTGCCCGAGAAGGCGTGTGCGACTGGCTCTACTGGCAGGAAGGCGAGGTTGAGGCGGCCCGGCATGAGTGGGCCGTTCTCAGGGACCAAACACCCAATCCCGACCACGCTGCGGCGCTGCCGCCGACTTATCACTAAAGGAAGAAGTCATGAGCCTGTTGGCTTTGATCGAAGCGATCTACGCATCCAAGCCGATTGACGAGATCAGCTCTACGAGCGCGTGACAGGCCGGGACGACTTCGACGACCTACCGCCCGAAGTCGTAGCGAGAATACGCCTCCTGCCGCCGGACGCGGCCATGGATGACATAGAGTTCGCGCTTGATCCGCCTCCGCATCTGCTAGCCGCCGAGGCGCGTCGGCAGGGGAGGCTTAACTGAGGCCCCGCCGCGGGGCTTGCGGCGGATCCACCGAAGGAAAAAAGGCTGATGGCTAAGCGGCAGCGCCTGATCGTCTCAGAGCAGGACTACGCACCGATTACCTTTATCTAGTACACCCCCCAGAGCTATAGTCGGACAAAGCTCGATCTCCTTCGCCAATCTTATGATATGCATCGCCCCGAAACAGTAGGTTCGTTTAAAATTTTCCGGGATCAACTCGGATCACCTCGTCAAAGTCTGATATTGCTAGATCAAATCTGCCCAGGCTTTCATAAGCGAGCCCGCGATTATTATATGCAGGCAGGTAGTGAGGGTTCAATCTGATAGCCTGACTGTAGTCTTCGATAGCTGGCTAGTCCGTCCTATTTCGGAGTATGCAATTCCCGGTCATTATACGCGATTTCCGACGGCATAAGCTGCAGTGACGTGTCGAAATCAGCAATGGCTTCGCTATAGCGGCCTAGTTCACGCCCAAATTTTCGTACGCACATCTTGAATGGATGTTCACCGTGGAGCACGCACGCACCAAACTGGCGCGTGCCTATTCGGCTCCAACCAAGGAGTCATAATGACTGTGCAGCGGGTACTAGCCGGTCCGATCAGTCGATCGCCGCGCTGGCGCTCTCGCGCTTCAAGAACGTCAAGCGGAGCGAACACCCCGACCGGGAGGACTTCGAAGGGAGAGGAGCTGAGCATATTCGCGTTGCTTCTGCCCCAACATAACTTTATCAATGATCAGGTTGTTTCCTTGCGCAGCCATCGCCGCATATCGCAGAGGCCGCTTCTTTATTCGTCGCAGCGAGACAGCAGCGATCCCGTATCGGTCGGCTGCCCTCAACCTGCAGCCCACAAACTGTCGCAGGCGCACATGCGATTCAGAAGGCTGTGACTGCCGTGCTTGTCGCTGAGGTCCGAGCATTCAAGGCCAACGCCCCTGCTGGAGGTGGCGGGGGCGCACCCTCTAACCTGTCTTATTCATCGCATAGCAGGGATTCGTCGGCGGGTGTCGCGTAAGGTGGTGATTGTGACTTACGAATTGGGTGCCTGACGCCATCCGAATCGCAATCTCACCGGTGCCACACCCGCCATGCACGAGGATACGACCGAGCCGTTCGCATTGCCAGCCGTTGCAGGCAAGAAAGTCACCGCGGCATTCGATGGCGGACGGATCACGTCAGATGGCGGCGTCATCTTGCTGGCGCGGGCGGAACGACGTCTGGGCATCTGTAATCGACTGGCGGCGGAGATTGCCGATCATCGCGATCCAGGCCGGATCGTGCATCAGCTGAGTGACATCCTGCGTGCGCGCATTCTGGCGATCGCCTGCGGCTACGAGGACGCCGACGACCTCGATCACCTGCGCCGCGACCCGGCCTTCAAACTGGCTTGCGGCAAGCTGCCCGCCAGCGGCCGCGATTTGTGCTCGCAGCCGACCATGTCGCGGTGGGAGAACGCCCCCAGCCTGCGCGAGATCATCCGAATGATGCGGGCGATGATTGGCCTCTACTGCGCCAGCTATGCAGTGCCGCCAGAGGCGGTCACGCTTGATATCGACGACACCGTGGACGTGGTGCATGGATATCAGCAGCTGTCGTTGTTCAATGCCCATTACAACGAGCGCTGCTTTCTACCGATCCATATCTATGACACTGCCACGGCGCGGCCGGTGGCGGTGCTGCTGCGGCCCGGCAAAACCCCATCGGGGAAGGAAGTCCGCCGTCACCTGCGGCGCCTGCTGCGCGAGATCAGACGGCATTGGCCGAACACGCGCATCACCATCCGCGGTGACAGCCATTACGGCCGACCAGAGGTGATGGACTGGTGCGAAGCGGAGGGTATTCGCTACGTCTTCGGCCTGTCCGGCAACGACGTGCTGCACCGCCTGGTCGAGCCGGCAGCTGACGACGTTCGTGTCCGTCGCGCCGAAGCCAATTCCCCGCTGCTGCGGCGCTACACCGAAACACAGTATCGGGCCAAATCCTGGTCGCGTTCGCGTCGTATCGCGGCCCGCATCGAGGCGTCCACTCTCGGCCTCGACATCCGCTTCGTGGTCAGCAACATCACCACGGGCAGCGCTGAGTGGCTGTATGATACGCTTTATTGTGAGCGCGGCCAGGCGGAAAACCTGATCAAACTTCACAAGAGCCAACTTGCCTCCGACCGCACCTCATGTCGGGCACCGCTTGCCAATCAGATGCGGCTCATCCTTCACACCGCAGCTTATTGGCTGTTACTCAACGTGCGCGACGGCATCCCCAAGGCACACGCGCTGACCACCGCCGAGTTCACCACCATTCGGCTGCGGCTGATGAAGGTCGCTGCACGGGTAATCGAGACCGCTTCCCGTGTGCGCGTCGCTTTCGCTGCCTCCTGCCCTGAGGCAGCATTGTTCCGCGACCTCGCCCACAGCTTGGTGCCGGCCGCTCCATAGACCGCGGGGCAGGCGCCCCGTCGAACCCGTTTCCCATCAACCCCAACCAACAATCCGGTCCAGATCGCGATGAAACAGGCGCAACGGCCGAGGCTGCCCGAATTCGCGGCGGTGCGACTCAGCCATTTTTCACAGCGCTTGGTGAATAGGAGCGGCTAAATATTAGCCGCCTGTTCCGATCGAAGCCAGCCACCGATTCCGATCGAAGCCAGCCGGTGGTAGCGGAGCGGAACTACGGGCGCGATGGATGGGTCAGTTTGCGGTTGTCTCGTCAAGCCTGGTGTTCTGATGCAGCTTGTTCGAGCTCGGAGAGAAACCGATTTGACCACGTGATCGCTGTGCTGCGCCATACCGCGCCTTTCATGGCATGCCAGCGCTGCTGCCGCTCAGCGAGAGGCATGGTTAGGGCCACGTGCAGCGCCTCGGCAATTTCATCGGGGTCATAGGGGTTGACCAGGACGGCGCTATCCAGCTCCTGCGCTGCACCGGCAAAACACGAAAGCACCAGCGCACCCGGATTCTCCGGCCGTTGGGCTGCAACATATTCCTTGGCCACCAGGTTCATGCCGTCACGAAGCGGCGTGACCAGACCGACACGTGCGTGCGGTAAAAACCCGCAAGAGTGGTGCGCCCCACAGAGCGAGTCAGATACCGTAGCGGTGTCCAGTCGAAGTCCGCGTACTCACCGTCGATCACACCGACTAATCCGTCGAGTTCGCGTCTGAGCGCACGGTACTCGATTACGTCACCGCGTGACACTGGGGCAATTTGCAGGAACCGCACACGCTTGCGGTGCTCGGGGAACCGTTTCAGCAACTGGGCAAACCCTCGGAACCGATGGGGCAAGCCCTTGGTGTAATCCAAACGGTCTACGCCCAGGATAAGCGCACGGCCCGCCAGGCTCTCCGCCAGACGGCTTGCCTCGGGCCCGGTTTGCGCACGAGCTGCCGCCTTGGCAAAAACATCAGGATCGATGCCGACGGGGAAAGCGGAAGCACGAATTGCAACACCGAGTTTGTGCAGCAGGGTGTTCATGTTCTCCGCGTCGTCATGCACCTGCACGCCGACCAGGTCGTAGGCCGCGAGGGTGCGCAGCAATTTGTCCGCCGCCGGAAGGCATTCGAATAGCGATGCCGGTGGAAACGGGACATGCAGGAAGAAGCCCACCGGGGCGAGTACGCCGCCATCACGCAAGGCCTGACCGAGTGGAAATAGGTGGTAATCGTGAACCCAGATCACGTCATCTGGGCGGAGCAGCGGCACCAGTGCTTCGGCAAACGCTCGGTTCACCGCCAGATATGCGGCGAACTCATTCCGGTGGAATTCGGAAAGGCCAACACGGCTGTGCAGCAGCGGCCATAACATGCCGTTGGCGAAGCCGCGATAGTACCCGCGGTAGTCGGCTTCCGCCAGTTCGAGCGTGGCAAAGGTCATGCGGCCAGCTTGCACTATTCGCGGTGCGCGCGGGGGCTCCTCGCTCACGACGTTGCCGGACCAGCCAAACCACAGGCAATCGCGTTGGCGGACGGCATTGTGCAGTGCCACCGCCAAGCCGCCGGCCGCTTGACCGCGCTGTCCTGGAACCGGGACGCGATTGGAGACGATCACTAGGCGCGCCATTCAGTGCCTCCCCGAAGGTCGTGCCGGCGCCATCCTGGGTTTCCATGGATCGGCGCGCAGTCAGCTGCGGCAAGTCAACTGCGGGAGCACCGTCCTTGAAAGGTGACAAGGTTACCATACCCGACTACTGCACGAGAACGGACCCCGTCACACCTGGGGTCACCTCCGTCAAGCTGGTGTAGATTTGCAGGGTAGCGGCAAGCGGCCATAGACCAGCCGACTGTGGCGGAGTTTGTTGGCTACCGTTCCGGGTAGCGCTTTGACGGCCCCTTTGATTGTGCTGCGGCGCGCGACGCCGGCGCCGCGGCCGAGCGCTTGGCAGGTAGTTGGTCCCACACCCGGGATCTCGGTGAGCAGCCGGCTGACCGGATTGGCCTTGTGCTGCGCCATTAACTGGTGCTCCAAAGCTTTGAGTTTGCTGTCGAGATCCGCAATGTGCCGGCCCATCTCGGCAAACATCTCCCGCGCGACAGGCGGGACCGCAGGATTTGCCGCCAGCACTGCAAGCAGCGCCGGGACTTTGGCGCGATCTTTGTCGAGGTTCGTGTTGACCCCGCGTTTGGTACGGTCCGGGTGCCCCGCGTGGTGGGTGTTTACGATGCTGGCCGCATCGTCAATCCCAAGATCGCCCGCAGCCAGTGCATCGGGGGGATCGTTGGGGGCATCGGAATGGCGCTGCACGAAATCGCGGAATGGGATGACCGGCTGGGCCGTGTCATGAACGCGAACCTGGCGGAATACCTCGTGCCGGTCAACGCGGATATCCCAGGTATCGATGTCAGCTTCATCGAGGGCAACGACACCAATTTCAATCCGCTTGGCGTGAAGGGGCTGGCTGAGATCGCGCTGTGCGGCGTGGCACCGGCCATTGCCTCCGCCGTCTATAACGCCACGGGGAAACGCGTGCGTCACTTGCCGATCCGGCCGGAGAGCCTGTTGTCCGCTTGAAACAATCCGTACCCGATCCACCCGCCCCACCATTGAAACCCCGCCCCGCTTCCCGCATATCGCCCCGCGCAACCGGGAGCGACAATGAGCGACACCGCCACAACCACCCCTGAAACCCACCAGTTCGCGGCCGAGGTCGGCCGTCTGCTCGATCTCGTCGTTCACTCCCTCTACACCGAACGCGAAATTTTCCTCCGCGAACTCGTCGCCAATGCCGCCGATGCCATGGACCGGTCGTGGCCGCCGGCATCGGCAATTGCCGCGGATTGCCGCAAGCGCTGCAGGCGGTCCAGCCGCCGAAGAACGGCATCCAAGCCAATGCCATTGCACTGGCAGTTGCGGCCTTCCTCGCGCTGGATTTCCTGCATCCGCCGGTTGATCTCGGCTACGTCGTCGATGGCAGAGACAGGCATGGTATTTGGACTTTAGAACGTGTGGCACTCAGAGGAAGAAGTGCACAGCTATACCATGCAGCCTATCACGATCGGTCTTGACCTTGCGAAGCACGTATTTCAGCTGCACGGGGTGGCGGGAGACGGCCAGGTTGTGCTGCACGCCGCGCCCGATGTCTCGCCGAACGCAACCGCCGGCACCGGCCGAAGACAACGTGGTTGAGCGCGGCCTGATCATGGCGCTGGTGTGGTTGGCGAGCCGCATGCCGGCGAGTGTCGCGGCCCATGCGCTGGGGGCCGGCATGAGCCGCGTCGATGCGAAGCAGGTGTACGAGCTCGCGGCCTCGGCGGCTCAGGAGCAGGTTGTCGAGTTGCTCGTGACTATGGGGATACCGTGCCCCGCGGTCGCCGGCGGCGACTGGACGCAGTGGAGTCATCCGGGCTTCGACCCGACGGCGGCGGCCGATCAGTCCGCGGCTGCCGGCGCGGTCACCGTGTAACCAGCCGCACGGAGCCGTCCGGCCAGGTCGGCCACTTCCGCATGTGATTGCTCGATTGGATCAATGAGGGGCTGCTGACGATTTCCTTCCTGGTCGTGGGGCAGGCGATCAAGCGCGAGGTCACGGTCGGTCATTCACCAGGCTGCGCTCCGCCGCCCTGCCGACAGCCGCGGCGATCGAAGGCAACGGACACCCCAGCTCACTTCCAATAAGTGACCTGGAACTGCCGGCTCGGCCATCACGACGGCGGAGTTGGCGGCAGTAGATTGAGGGGACCATTCCCGCCCGGCGCTGTTGGCGCAGGTGGGGGCGACACCGACGACGGCGGAGGTGGCAATGGCGGTAGCGGGTAGCCGTACGGATATGGATAAGGATAGTAGCTGCTGCTGTAATAGAAGCAACCGCCGAGTTGGATTGGAAGCAGGAGCCATAACCATCGCATCAGGCCAGGATGTTCCGTGATGCTGCAGTCGTCCAGGTTAGGTCTGTCAACAACGGCGTTTCCGCCCGCCGTTCCGCCGTTCACCGGACTCCCTAAGAAATCCGTGCGCGCGTTAGAGATCGGCGGACGGGGCCAAATTCGGCCCCGTGGTTTGGGTGGGCGGTGGAAGGCCGGTTGCAGGGATACGGTATGGCGCCCCTAGGCCGGTGTGGGGTCCTGGCCCTATGCGTAGGCATACGATGGAACGGCCGGCCGACCACAGACCGACTTAAATCTTCGCCATCGATTGCCGGCCGGGTTTATGTCCTATAAAGAAGCGCCGGAGACCCCTGGTGAGGAAATCAGCCGGCGCCCTGCTACAATACCGGAACGCTTCGTGCTCGGTTCAGCAGCAGGGCCACTATCAACAGGCGTACCCGAGTCTGGAAGTACGCAAAAGTAGTAGTCCCTCATCGCCTAATCTAAGGACCCGCCGAGAAACAAACGAATCGGGATGGCGAGAACAACGCAGGAATAGAATCGTAAATGTGGCTAGGCGCGACGCGGCGCAGGAAGTCAGTCTGCCTGGGTGATCGATATTGATGACATCCGCGCGCGCTGGCAGCAGGCGGAGAGATTTCTCGACGAACGGGGACGGCGGCTGTTTGCGGCGAACGAGGCGATGGCGCAGGGCTATGGCGGGGTGACGACGACGGCGGCGGCAACGGGTCTGGCCCGCAGCACGATCAATCGCGGCATCGCGGAGCTTCGATCCGGGCACAACGACATCGGCGAGCGGGTGCGCCGTCCTGGCGGCGGACGCAAGAGCGCGGTGGCGCATCAGCCGGGCTTGCCGGCAGCGTTGGAGGCGCTGATCGAGGACGCCATCCGTGGCGATCCCTGTTCGCCGCTGCGTTGGGTCAGCCGGAGCCTGCGCCACCTGGTCAAGGCACTGGCAGCGCGGGGGTTCCAGGCCAGCCAACGCGTGGTGGCGAACCTGCTGCGCGAGAGCCATTTCCCGGAGCTGCCTCGGCTGTTCGGCGTGACGTTGTGGGCCAGACCCGTTGCCGCCGCCGTCGCTGTTGCCCCGCCACGGCCCTGCGCCATCGCCTCGTTCGCCGCAAACAGCCGCCGTCCCCGTTCATCGAGAAACTTCTCTCCCTGGTGCCAGCGCGAACGAATGTCATCAACGTCGATCACCCAGGTAGACTGGCTTCCCGCGCCGCGTCGCCCCTAGGAACACGGGTGATGTCGGATCCCACCGAAGACGCCTCGTCCGCTCGACAAGCGCTGGTGCCCCGAAAACGTGGCGGCCGGTTTGCGGATGCTCGAATTTATGCCGCAACGTTATATATCCCTGCCAAAGCAGGCGGAAAGCAGAATGGGGCGGTTTCAGCCGGGGCAGTCCGGCAATCCAGCCGGCACGCGACGCGGCAGCAAACATCGAGTCACGCTGGCGGCGGAGGCATTGCTGGAGGGCGAGGTCGAGAAACTCGCCCGCAAGGCCGTCGACCTGGCCCTGGCTGGCGACACTGTGGCATTGAAACTCTGCCTCGACCGCATCATGCCAATGCGCCGCGGCCGGCTGATAAAATTCGAGCTACCGACGCTCGGCACTCCATCCGACCTGGTGGCCGCGCTTTCCAGCATCGCTGCCTCCGTAGCGCGTGGCGAGCTGACGATCGAGGAAGGCCAGGGCATCGCCGCGATGTTGGAAGGTCAGCGCCGGGCCATCGAGACGGTCGAGCTGGCGCGGCAAGTGGACGAACTGAAGGCGGAAGTTGCCAGCATACGGAGGACCGCCGATGAGCCTTAAGGCCGATGTGGCGCGGCTGACGCAGGACATTGCCGAGCTGCGGGGCAGCGGACGCGGTGGCGCCATCCAGCTCATCTGTATTCGCGGTGGGCTACCGACCGCCAGCGGCAAGCCTGAATGCGAGATCAACGGCACTGTGCTGGTACAGGATGACGGCGAGGACTTCGAGGATTTTGAAGGGCGCGTGCTGGCCGAGGCACGGATGATTGGTGCCAGGTTCGCTGTGATCTCGGGACTGCCGCCGCGTGATAAAGGTGGTGATGACCTGGGATAACGGGGCTTCCTTGCTGTGCCGTTTGGGTAATCCCTGACGGCGCATGTGGTAGGAACACACAAACCTGTTCCAATAGGGTTGCCATCGGCATTTCGGAACGCTACATGTCCATGGCACACCCAAACGGAACAAGGGGGGGCGTTTCGATGGCCAGCTACGGATACGCACGGGTTTCCACTGCCGACCAGGACCTCAGCATCCAACTTGCCGCGCTCAAGGCCGCTGGCTGCATGGTCGTCCGATCTGAAAAGGCTTCCGGCGCGAAGATGGATGGGCGGCCGGAACTGGAGACGTTGTTGCAGTTCCTTCGCGCTGGCGACGAGCTAGTGGTGACGCGGATTGACCGCCTCGCCCGTTCCATGCGTGACCTGCAGAGTATCGTCTACACGCTGAAGGACCGTGGCGTGTCGCTGCGCGCGACGGAACAGCCCGTCGATACCAGCACCGCGGCGGGCAAGGCGTTCCTCGATATGCTGGGCGTCTTCGCGGAGTTCGAAACCAACCTGCGACGCGAACGCCAGATGGAGGGTATCGCCGCTGCGAAGGCCGAAGGTATCTACAAGGGCCGGCCGCCATCCATCGATGCGGCAGAAATACGCCGGCTAGCGGATCAGGGGCTGGGTAAGTCCGAAATCGCCCGCCAGCTTGGGATAGGCCGGACGTCCGTTTACCGTGCACTTGGCCTGGTCGAGGACGCTAAGGCAGCCTGACGCCGTTCCTGGCGGACGCCACAATGCCCGCGATGATGCCGCGGGCTTTTCCTTGTACGATCGCCTGGGGTGTTCACCCCGGACGGCGCACGTCGCCGCGCACCGGACGGCGCGCGTTAGGTGCCCGCCGTTGGCGCGTGCTGCGGACCATACAAACCGGCGCGGCTTGGCGCGGTCGCCAGTGCACGGCCCGCATGCCGGATCGTAGCCTTACAAAAGGCTCTGGATTTTTACTATAGGGAATACCAGCGTGATCAATCCAAGACGTGGCACGGCGTGAACGTGCTCGCGCTTCAGACTCAAGCACAGCAGCTCTGTATCCCTTTCCGGTTAAAAGTCTCAGCGGCCGACTTAGCAGCTGATGACGACATTGAATTCGGTCCCGCTCGGCAGCCGTGACGAGTGGTACCACGCTACTGTCGCAGAAGTGGCGCTAGCTACTTTCCGGCGCAAAATTCGCTGTCCCGGTGGAAGGGCGGTGCGGCTTGAACGAGAACGTTGGGGTCTGCCCGGAACAGCTCGACAGGTCACCGCAAGGTGCTGCAGTCTTATGGCGTCAGAGGCCGATCAGACCTGCTGCCTGCCGATCGCGTGGCCGATATTGATCAAATTGTCGGCAATTACCCCGAGGCCGACCCAGCGCTTCATCCCGTCATCACCGCGATATCGACAACGGTTCAGGCCGTGCCGTCGCTTGCTCACGCTGATGCGCCCCTCGCACCCGGTGCGCCATCGCTGCCCGTTGCGGAACCAGCGCTTCTTCTGCTCACGTTTACGGCTCTTGTTGGAGCGATTGGGAATGCAGACCCGTTTGACACCTCTGGCGTGCGCTGCGATCTCGTTCTCGGTGGAATAAAAGCCGGCATCGGCGGCGACTAGCCTCGGTATGCGTCCCAGCTTCGCCTGGTGGGCGGCGATAGCAGGGATTAGCAGATCTGCATCATTGGGTCGCTGAGCATAGACCTCATAGTCGATGACGATCTGATTCTCCGCTTCCTGTAGTTTCACCAGCTTGCCAAACTCGGTAGGTTTGCTGGCCTTGCCTTTGCGGATCACCTCGGTCGAAGGCTCGAACAAGCTGACGATTTTGTTTTCGCTCCGGGTGTCACCCAGGAGGATACGCGCCTTGGTCTGGCGCATGACCTGCTGCAGCCGCGGCACCATCGCGTCCAGCGCCTGGCGCTGACCTTCCAGCATGGCTTGCTGAACCATCCCTTTGCACCGCTTTACGCCCTCGCCGATCTCCGTGGAGAAGCGCTTCGCCTGTCCCACCACCCGACCGGCCACATCCAGCAATTTGCCGTAGGCCTGCTTCAGGTTGTCCCAACTCGGTGGCACTTTGCCGCGTGCAGCCCGAGCAATCTCCAGCATCCGCAACTTTGCGCTCCGGCTCCGGTCGCGCAGCTTGGCGCCGACCGCGCCCGTCAGCCGACTGATCTTCTTCATGGTGCGGGTCAGTACGCGGACCCGTCACCCAACAGGCTGCTGTCGGTGGGGTAGTGGATATTGCTTTCAACCACCGTGGTATCAACGCGCATTCTTCGCCCCTGCACAACATCTTTGGCGTGAGCGATTTGGATAATTCGTTGGTGGATCTGCGCGACGACCGCCGGCCCCAGCGCCACGCCCCAGCGGCCCATCGTCTTAGCATCCGGCATCTTGCCGCCACCGACGCGCGTGAAATCGCGGTACACCAGATTGGCGCGGACTTCACGCTCCAGCTCCTCATAGCTCCAGTTGCGCAGGTGTTTCAGGATCAGCAACCGGACGACTACCTCGGCTGGAAAACCCTGGCGGCCACGCCGGCAACTATTGGGGTGACGCTGTGACAGGGCGTGGTAGACCGTCGAGACGATTGCTTCGTCTTCCAGCGCCGCATCGACGTGCTTCATCCAGGTTTCATATAGATCCTCGACCTCTGCGGCAATCAATCCATCGCCGAAGCTGCGCTGCAGGCGCCTGGTCTTAATCACCTCGCTTGCCTCCGCGGTGAGATCCACTCGCCATCGATCAGCTGCGAGGTTTGCATCTCGTCGCCGCGTCGCGCCTAGCAGAAGCACTGATTCGATAGTTGCGTTTTTTATGCTTTTTCGATTCTTTCATGTCGCCGTTGATTCTGTACGCCCATGCAGCTTGCGGGACGTCAAAGAGGCGCCGTTAGCCCAAAATCACCAGGTATTTTGCGCCGGAAAGTAGCTAGGGCTCGACGACTGGGACGCAGTCGAGAGCCATCTTAATGCCTATATTGCACCGCGCCGCGCCAAGGCGTTTCTCATCGCCAGCACGCTGAGGCAGTTCGAGCAGATCTGGAACGCCGCGGGAATGTCCAGACGTGGCCGAGGCATCATCGATACGCTTCGCGCCGGACTGATAGCAGCTGACCAGGGCGAACTGACGCTCCAGGCGCCTACGGTCGCCGAGTTACAGCGGGGAGCGGCACCCCCAGAACCCCAGCTGGAAGCAATTCTCGGGACCGAGGGACCGCAAACTTATCGGTGGTGGCAAACGGGGCTTCAGCGGGCAATGTCCGTCGCGGCGATCCGTCGGAAGGTTGGCCAGCGACATGGCAGTGGTTTTCTCGTAAGGGCGGGTGACCTCGGATTAGAGCCTGCGAGCGAACTTGTGGTTATGACCAGCTTTCATGTAGTGGATGCAAATGGTTCGGGCATGGCCTTATCGCCCGGAGACGCTGAAATCGTTTTCGATGCGATAGATCCGCAAAAAAACCTACCAAACCAGCATTCTCTTGTACAGCCCGCGGTTGCTGAGACATCGGACTGAAGGCTATGCGGCGAGAGCCGCGGGTTCAACTTGTTGCTGACGAAAGGCGGCTGGCGAGATGAACCCGTGTCGCTCGATGAGCCAGGTGGTGTTGTAGGTCTCGCGGAATGTGAGCAGCGCCTGGCGCAGTTGCTCGATGGTTTCGAAGGAGCGCACCCATAAAAGGTTCTCCTTCAAGGTGCGGATGGCGCAGCCATTGCCTTCCGGGGCGCGCACGAAGGCGGGTGAGCTTTCGATGCCGAGAAACGCGAGCTCGTGCTGGAAGGTATCGGAAAGATATTGCGATCCGTGGTCGTGCCGCACGGCGAGGCCGCGGGCGGCGTGTTTTGCAAAGCCGCCGAAATGCTCCTGCACACCTTGGCGGATCGGTTCGAACGCCTCGAAGCGGGCACGGTGCCGAAGCGACCGAAACGCTGGAGTGGAAATGGGCGCCCGCCGAAGCTGGTGCGACGCGATGCGAAGCATAAGCCGGTGTCTGTCAAGGAATTGGCACTGAGGTTGCCGAAACAGCAGTGGCACAGCGTCACTTGGCGCGAAGGCAGCAACGCCAGGCTGACGTCTCGTTTTGCTGCGGTACGGGTGCGGCCCGCGCATCGTGACTATTATCGCACCAGCCCGAGACCGGAAGAATGTTGCTTGATCGAATGGCCGAAGGGAGAGACAGAGCCAACTAAATATTGGTTGTCGACGCTCTCGGCCGATATGCCGCTGCGGAATTTGGTCAATCTGGCCAAACTGCGCTGGCGGATTGAGCGCGACTATCAGGAATTGAAGCAGGAGCTTGGGCTCGGCCACTATGAAGGACGCGGCTGGCGTGGCTTTCATCATCACGCCACGCTGACGATCGCAGCCTACGGATTCCTGATCTCGGAACGGAGTGCGCTTCCCCCCTCAGGCGAATCTTGAGCCTCGATCTTCCAAATGCCTCGTCTACCCCGCAGTTACCGACCCCGTGGATCCCCAATGAGACCTGAGCGCCATGTCTCCAACTCTATTGCCACGGTCCGGGTCGCGATCGCTCATGCATTGGTGCAAACTCTCCCGCGCTGCCCTTGTTGCCAGCGCGTTACATCGCGCAGGAATTTATGACACAGTAAGATTAGCAGGCCGGTAGGGAACCTACCGGCGAGTCAGTATGTTTCGGAGCCGTTGCGTTCGAGCAACGCCAGACCGGATGCGTTCGGCTGTTTTGTGTGGCGTTTTGTGATTGCATTGTCGCCGTACTGAGAGCTGTCCGTGGCCGCGATCGAGCATCGCTCTCCGGCCCGCCGCGCTCATCTGCCGGACCTCCGCGCTAAAAAATCCCGCTCCACTACCAGCTCGCCGATCTTGGCGTGCAGGTGGGCGATTTCCTTGGCCGACTGCCCGTCGTCTGTCCCGGTCCGGAAAACCCGTTCGGCATGTTCTAGCAGCTGCTTCTTCCAGGCGTAGATCTGTGTCGGATGCACCTGGTAACGCACCGCCAGCTCGGCCACTGTCGCGTCTTCCCTCAGCGCTTCCAGGGCGATCTTCGCCTTCAGCGCGGCATCGATCCTGCGTCGGGTTCTGCTCATGTTCCGCTCCGTGTAGCATGGACGGAACCGGTTCGGTTTATAGCTTAGCGGGTGGTCCCAAATTCGGGGTCCACTTCAGTTCCGCGCGCCCTCTTTTTCGGCGGTTGTCTCTAGCAGCAGTGTGCTATGAAACGTCAGCTCCACATAAACTGCAAGAGAGAGCAGCGCGTAGTCCTCGGCAACGACGACGGCATTGAGGTGGAGGGTCGAGGAGGTTCGAGCCATGCGAGCGCAATTAATGGAAGCGCGCGATGTTCCAGGGCCTAATGAGCGCCCGTCCTCACGATGCGGGCTGGCAAGGGCTTCCAATCGAGCCTGGACAGGCCAGTCGCCCCAGGCGCGGCTCCGGTCGTTCACGAAGCCGAAGTTCACGTCTCCAAAAGCCAAAGCTCGGCGCAATGGATTCCGCTAATGCCCTGCATGCCCCAAACGGCCTTGCCTCCCTGGCTCATTTTCCCCAGCCAGGCCAATGCCTGGCGGTTTCGTCCCCAGGATGGCTACGTGTGTCGCAGCGGGCAGGCCGCCCGCGATGATCCGCAGGGATGCCGGGCGCTGCGGCGGGATCGTTACTTCGGGGTCGCGCTTCAACATATCTGAGGACGAGATACCTGACGGATGAGCAGGGGAGTCTCTGGGAGGACCGCGTTATCCTTGACGAGGTGTTTGGAGAGCACTGCGGGAGCACCCTGTGCCACTGCTGGAAGCAGCTATTCGGTAGCCGTCGAAATTAACTTGACAGCGGTTGCTCATGCTTGGCATATGTCAGATCGTCCGGTAGTGAACGTTCAGGCGATAGCTCTGTGACATGCCGTGCCGCCGCAATAACGAAGTGCGAACGGTGAAATAATGAGAAGCAATAAAAAAGGAGGGAGATGGGCAGCCATACGGAAGGCGCTTCCAATCCGTTGGCAACAGTCGACGCGGATGAGGCGCAGGATTTGCGGCGACGGGTTCAAGAGCTGGAAGAGACCGTGAGGCGGCTCAGCGAAGCTCCACGGTCCGGCGCCACGCGAAAATTCCGCAGTGCGCGCAGCCGGCTTGTTGGCATCGGAGCGGCGGCTCTGATGCTTGCTCTCGCCGGCGGTTCCATGGTTGTCGCGCAAACCGGGTTTCAGGGATTGTTTGTCGACAAGAACGGCAATGTCGGCGTAGGCACCGCCGAGCCGGGCGACAACAAGCTGCGCGTGAGCGGTTCGGTCGAGATGGGCGGCGCGAACCCCATTCGGTTCACCCCTCAATGGAGCGGCTTTTCTGACTACCATCGGACAAATACCGCCGAGATATCGAACGATACCAGTTCATTTAAGGCTCTGATGGTCGTGGGCAACAGCTCAGCGCAAGCAAATCGCAGGCAGGTGCAGATCTATGACGATCTTAAAGTGCCGAATGGGGATGTAACCGCCAAGAGCCTGACCTTAACGACCAAGAGCGTCACGATCGGCGGCGATACGGTCCCGCTGACAAACGCGCCAGTGCGTTTCCTTGTTAGCGGTCCCATCAAGGCTGGTCCGTCCCACACCGGCCCGATCAAAAACGGAGCCACTGCATCAGGGCCGGGCTACTCTGTCACGCGTATGGATAAATATTCCCCCTGCGGCCCTCTCAGGGATAGTTTCCAGATCACGTTCACGACCCCGTTCCCCAGTACGCCGGCGGTAATTGCCCTTACAGCGATCCCAACGAAGCCAACCGGCACCGCCACGGCCTCATTAGTGTCTGTGACTGAGTCGGGAATGCAGGTCGACACCAGCGACTCCTCATACCCAGAATGTTCAGCACCCACATGGTCATTCATCGTCGTCGGGCCGGCATAGGCATGAGAAATAAACAAAGCACACTGCCGATCCATCCGCGCCGATCGGCGCCGAAGAGGTACAGCATTAGCGGCGGGCCCTGCGAGCTGGAAGAAGCCGTGAGGCGGCTGAGCCAAGGCACGCCGCCCCGCATTATGCGAAAGTTCCGGAATGCGTACAGCCGGCCCGTTAGCATCGGAACGGCCGCCGAGATATCGAATGATACCGAACACCGCACAGCCATGATGCTTGCCGGCAACCGCTCGCAGCGCCCGGCTAGCAATGCCTTCCCCGTCGACCCCGCCCGCCTTGACCTTGGCTCGGGTCGTGGCCGGCGGCTGCCGGATCGGTTGCGCACCCGGATGGAGGCGGCACTGGGCGCGGACCTCTCTGCCGTTCGCATCCACATCGGCCCACAGCCGCGGCGGTTAGGTGCTGTCGCGTTCGCCGTTGGCGCTGATATCTACTTCGCGCCTGGACGGTATCAGCCGGGGACAGCAGCTGGTCGACGCTTGCTCGGGCACGAACTAGCGCACGTGGTACAGCAGAGGCAGGGGCGTGTGCGGAACCCACTGGGCGACCGGATGGTCGTGGTGAACGACCGGGCACTAGAGGTGGAAGCTGATCGATTTGGTCTGCTCGCCGCCACTTTATGGTTGCGCGCAGTTAGTAGGAAAAGAATGCCTGGAGCAAGAGGTCGGGCAAGGGATAATTTTCATACGATACAACGAACGATCTGGGTGCTGAAACCCGACAACGCTAAAGTTCTACCGATAGATCTTTTGAATTTAGATCTTCAGGCAGGTGGGGATGAAGTACAGAGAGAGCATTATAGGCGGATGTTGAATGCTGGTTGGGTATCCGTGCGGCCGGGGACACCTGGAACCCGCGAACCCGGTACAACTACAACTACAACTACAACTACAACTACAACATCCGAAGGCGTGCTTTACTTCAACGATCTCACCGGCAAGAGCGATCCCGATATACAAAATGTCATAGCTGGCCTGGCTGATCTCGCGATGGTGGCGGGATCTTTTCTAGAAGCGGTACCTAATGCTGCGCGACCGCAGGCGGCCGTGGCGTTGGGCGCATATAAATCGCGTAGCATATGGCCGAGAGAGGTAAAAAATTACTTCGAACGACTCACTAACGAAGACCAAGACGCTGTATATATGGGCAAGGTGCTACTGACGAGGAAGGGCTCACCTGGAAAACTTGGTTTTGCCTATCTTGACACTAATGCTGAAAAATCAGGACTAAACCGGGCGGATGAGGCGCTGTTGACGGGGCGCGCCGCGGTTGCCTCGGCGCGCCTGAGAACCGACATGTTTAGGGCGTGGCTCCAGGATTTTGAACGAGGAGCTATACCCAGCTCGTCTGCGGCCCTTCCCAATCTTGGGGCTAAACTCGAAGCGCAGGCAAGCTTGCGCGAAGCGTCGCTCGAAGCGACAAGAAGGTTGCAGGAATATAGGGCTAAACTCGAAGCGCTGGAAAGGTTGAAGGCTGTTTGGGAAAAGTTATTGCTACCATTGATGGTTTACAATGGGCAACTTCGTTATATCGCGAGTCAGCGTTGGTTCCAGAGCCGAGAGTATGCTGTTCTGGTCGACGTTAATTATTATGGCAACAGACCCTACGACCAGGCGCTTGGGATGCACAAGGACACTCAAGGGCAGAACCTCTTCGTCAACTTAGTGTTCAACAATTCCTTACCGTTGCCCGGTACGGAGTGGACGCTGGACCTGGAGCCCGTCGCGGGGCCGAAGAAGGATCATTTGGAGAAGCACATGCCTAGTGAAATGCTTCAGGAAATTGAGAGAGCACGAGAGCTGATCAAGAAAAATGAGGAGAAGGTAATGGGAACTCAAACTATCGAAGGTGGAGTTGCCCAAGCGTTTGCTTTCATGTCATGGGTAGACGAACTCATATGGCATTGCACTCCGTTCGTTGGATCTCGCAGTGAGGCACATATCTTCACCTGCCTGTATCATCCAGGGACGTATTTTCAGAGTCCTGGGGTCTGCTCAGTTTACTGCTGCCCGGATCATCCCGAGTTCACTGGGCTTATTAATGAGACATGCCCGAGGTTCGACGTCGATCCCCGAACGGGGGCGCGGCGCGCGTGCAAGAAACGGCTCCAAAAATGCGGAGTCCCGCTCTCCAGATTTTACTACGGCTGCCGGAATCATCCAGAGGTAATTGAGTTTACCCCTCAGAAGTGTCCAAAATGCTTCAAATCGCTCAGGTTAAACAAGAGCACTGCTCAGGCTTTTTTGGATCTAGGAATGGCTATTTCCAAAGATCATGGAGACAAGTACGGACCAACAATTAAAGAAGAGGACCAGATCCAAGAACCGACAAATGTCGGAAGTAGAAAACGCGCCAACAGCACTCCGTCTCAGGCGCTGAAAACTGCTCGAGAAGACAACCCCAAGAGAGCATTTATCCGCTCCTGGGTCCGTGTTGTGCCGCTATCTGAAAAATCGAAGACAAAGCGCCCGGAACAAATCGAGCTCGATAAACTAGCAAATGTTTAGTCTGATCGAGGCCGCCCGAAGACGCGCCGAGCTGAGTCGTTGTGACCAATGGTGTCGTAGAAATGGATTTCCAGGAACTACATAGAGCGTTGACGCCGCCAGGCAGTACGCGTGGTCTGGAGTTGAGCGCCGTCGACCTGAAATCCGAAAGCATCAGCCGCCTGGTCAACGACTTTTTCGGTGGCGCGTTTCATCTCGCAGGGGCTGAGAAACAGCCGGAAGCGTCGAAATATCAAGGCAATGACGCGATCCGGGTCAGCGGGCGGCTCGCGCCTCCCAGCGTGTTTCTTGGCCGGTCGGGATGGACTGTCGATGGATCATTTTTCGTCGACGATGGCTACGCCGAGGTCGTTCTCACGCTCGTTGCTGACGCGTGGCCGATCGCGGACGGTGTCGAGCTCCATGACTGTGTGTTTACGCTGGATTCCCGTTCCTCCCCATCCTTGGGGAAGGATTTCGACGAGCTGTTCGATAACGGGGCCGACACACCCGATCCGAACGCCCGAAAGCGAGGGCTGCAGCTGGCGGCGGACGTAGTACTGTCTAGTATCGATAGGGCACTAAGCGATGTTCTCGATTTTGGTTCCGACTCGCGGGTGCGCGTAACCGGCCCTGTCGAGCTTATCGGAGATAGGCCCGCGGCTGCCGGACGGGACCCTGCTTGGGGAGGGAATCCCGGGTGGCGGATGCGGCTGGGTGCACAGGTCGGTTCTCCCCTGCAGCTCGGCCAATTGAGCGCGCAGCTGACCTATGAATTTCTACTAGCGTCAACTACGGTCGCAAGCGCCCAAGTTTCAATAAGGGAAAGGCTCACCGCAACGCTCACGTACGAGCACAACAACAAAGTCGTTAAGATTCCTCTCTCCGCCACGTTCAAGCCGAACGCGACCGAGGATGGGGTCACGATAGCGGGGAGACCGACTGTCACGAAGCGTGACGAACCCAACAGAAAGGCTGGGCTCTCACTATGGGACCTGGGGGGTTTGATACCCGGCGACTTACCCGGGATCAGTCAACCATTGGATAGCTTTCCCGAGCTAAAAAGTGCGCTTTCCGTCGTCGAACTGTCGGATTTCTGCGCAATTGTCCGTCCCGATCCGCTGCAAATAACCGCGGCGTACGCGCGGCTCCAAGTGCAGCTGCAATGGGAGATCATAAAGGACCTTATCTCGTTCGAAGAAGCGGCGCTTGAGATCTTTCTTACCCGAGGTGATGATGGTTGGGACTTACTGCCCTGTCTGACGGCGGATTTAGCAGTTGCTGGGGGAACGCTGTCCGCCAGGGTCGATCCGCTTGGCCGGTCATTCAGCTGCGTTCTTGCTGAAGGATCGAAAATCGACGCGACGAAATTGCTAGCGATCGACACGCTTAGCGTTCCGCCCTCGTGTCCCCTCAGGGAGACTCAAGACAAGTTCGATATCACGTGGTTTGAGATCACTGGCGATCCCGTCGCGAAGAGCTACTCACTCGAAATAGTAACTGATTTTGATTGGGGTTTTGACCTCGGTGCCGACACACGACTGGCAATTAAACAGGTCTCTCTCTCCCTAGAGTATACCAAAGAGCTTTTTTTTGAATTGGGGGGATCGCTGGCTATTGGCGACGTGACCATCAGCGTCGGGGCGAAATACAACTCCGCCCACTGGACAGTCAGTGGAGCCGCCTACGACATCCGCTTGAACGAGATACTGAATCTTCTGCCAAACGTTGAACAACTAAAATCCGTCCTTCCCGAGATAGAGCTGCCGTTTGTCAAATTGGAGGTGACCCCAAGCACCGGGGCCTTCAAGTTTGACGCCGTGTGTGAGATAAATTGGTCATCCCGCTCTCTAGGCATAGACGGGCAGTTCAGCGGCGATATCGCGCTTCATCTCGCCCGCGCACCCGGTAACCCGCTGACATACGACATCCTCTTCAAAGGCACAGGCCACCTAGCTGATCCAGCCCTCGCGGCGACGCTTAATGTCCAGATACAAAAAGCAGACGAGAACGAGCAACTGGTCACGTTCGGGGGCACGCTGGCTATTAACAATGAGGACGTGACGTTGGACACCGACCTGACGTTCAAGGGCAACGTTGTCGTCGGCGCCGACGAGAAGACGATCATCCTCGTTTTCAAACCCGAGAAGAACCTGGCGGTGACAGACGTCTTGGGCAAGCTGTTGCCCGGCGATCTCCCGGCCCCGTCGATCGGGATCGGGTTGAAGGACGCGCTGTTGGCCTACCGGGGGGCGACGGTGGTGGGCGCGACGCTCGATCTCGATCTCTCGCTTGGGAAGATGCTGCCGGGGGCGCTGAAGGCGCTGCTCGGCGAGCCAGAGATCGGCGTCGACAACCTGCGCGTGCTATATACGACGACCACTCTGGCCAAGGCTGATCTGGAGAACCTCAACGCGCATATTGCCGCCCTGGAATTGGCGCCACTTCCGTCCGTGGCAGATCCCGATACGAAGCAAATCGAGCTGCGCAAGGGGTTCCAGGCCTCGGGCTCGCTGAAGTTCGGCGGCCAGAAGCCGACCCCGCTGATGCTGCCGATGGCCACGCCCAAACCGGACGGGGCCGGCTCCGCGTCGGTGCCGGCCGCGAGCGGGGCCGAACCGAAACCCGAAACATCTGAGGCGAAATGGATCGACATCAACAAGTCTCTCGGACCGTTGCGCATCGGCCGCGTGGGCGGGCAGTACTCCAGCGGAAAAATCGGGCTGCTGCTTGATGCGGCGGTCGATCTCGCGGGGCTGCATATCGGGCTGAGCGGATTCGCCGTGCACATTCCGTTGCGTGAGGGAGAGGCTCCAAGCATAGGGCTCGATGGACTGGACCTTGCTTACGCAGGCGGAGCGATCGAAGTAGCCGGCGCGCTGTTGCGGCGCCACATCGAAGACCAGCCGGACAGTTACGACGGGCTTGCCCTGATCAAGGCGCCCACGTTCTCGATCGCCGGCATGGGCTCGATCACAACGGTCGGGCGCGACGTCTCGGTTTTTATTTTCGCCGCGCTGCAGGCGGAACTCGGGGGTCCACCGGCGTTCCGCCTGCAAGGAATAGCGGGAGGCTTCGGTTACAATCGCCGCCTGATCCTCCCGCCGATCGAATCTGTGCATGCCTTCCCGCTTGTGCGCGCGGCGATCGACGCATCGTTCCTGAAATCCCTCGGGGCGGGGGCTGGCGCGGGTGCGGGCAAGGGCGCGCAAACACCGGCGCAGACCGCCCTGCAGCATTTGGTCAATTACATTCCGCCGATGCCTGGCGAGTACTGGCTCGCCGCGGGGATCAAGTTCAATTCGTTCGAGATGATCACCGCCGTCGCTTTGATATCGGTGTCGTTTGGCCACGACGTCGAGATCGGGCTGCTTGGGCTCGCCGAGATGAGCCTGCCGCGCGGGGCGCCGAAGGACCAGGAACTCGCCTACGTCGAACTCGCGCTGCGGTGCTCGATCAAGCCGGCCGAGGGAACGGTGATCGTCGAAGGGCGGCTGACCGATGCCTCGTACATTCTCTCGAAAGATTGCCGGCTCACCGGAGGCTTCGCCTTCTGCTTCTGGTTCTCCGGTGAGCACAAGGGAGACTTTGTTGTTACACTCGGGGGGTATCACCCCGCCTTCGCCAGGCCAAAGCACTATCCGCTGGTTCCCCGGCTCGGTGTGCAGTGGCAAATCACGAACGAGCTTTCGGTCGCCGCGGAGTTGTATTTCGCGCTGACCCCAAGCTGCATCATGGCCGGCGGGCGGCTCGCGGCCATCTATTCGTCCTCCTCGGTTCGGGCCTGGTTCATCGTTTCCACCAATTTCCTGATCGCCTGGCAGCCGCTGCGCTACAGCGTTACGGCGAGCCTTGGGATCGGCTTCGAGGTGGATGTGGGTGGCTCGGCGCTGCGGATTTATCTCCAGGCCGAGCTGCGGCTGTGGGGACCGCCTTTCGCCGGGCAGCTGCACGTCGATTTAGGCGTTGCCGCCGTCACCATCGACTTTGGGGAGACGTACCAGGCACCGAAGCCGCTGACGGCTGATCAATTCAAAAAATCCTTCCTGCCCAAGCAGTCCGACGTGGTGACCGCTAGGGTGGAAAGCGGCCTTTTGCTCCAGGACACGCGAGAGGGCCAAGCTCCGCTATTTGTGGTCAGCGCTCACGCGCTCAGGCTGTCGGTCGAATCCACCGTGCCCCTGACGGGGCTCGATTTCGTCAAAAATCGCGTGCCCCAGAAAAATGGCGTGCCCGAGCCGCTTCCTTCGGCGACGCTCGGCGTCAGCCCAATGGCGAAGACGGCGCTGCATGCGCCGCTGAAGCTGTCGATTATATCGATCGAGGTGGGAGGGCCAATTTCGTTGCCCTCAGCGAGGTGCGAGTTTGTTGAAACCGGCACGCCTGAAGCGTTGTGGCGCCCGGCCAAAGAGGAGGGCCAGCTCCCCGAGACCAGAGCGAGTGCTGAGACCATGAGTGCGACGACCGGAGTTCGGCTCGCGCTTGACCCGATCCCGCCCGTCGGCGCCTCCGCGATCATTCGCATCGACAAGGAGGAATACGACGATTTCGAAAAGCTTATCCCGGCGCTTGAGCGCGTCGACGCGCTGCCGCGCACGAGCAACGCCGGGGTGGAACAGGCGATGACGAAACCGACATCAGATCAGCGCGACGGAATTCTGCGCGTGCTCAGGCAGCGCTGGCCTTCGCTACAAGCCATTGATCTAACGGAGACCGCCAAGCGCCACGAAGAGTGCTTCCGCGCCGAGCCCAAACCTTGGAGGCTCGGCGAATTGGAGGCCGCATGAGCACGACCTCCGTTGCGCCCGGCGAGATGCGGTTTCACCAATGGTGCGAACCGCCGCTTGTGGCTGGGCGGTATCGTCTCGAGGCCGTGCAGAGTTCGCCCGAACTCGAGGCAGAATTCGCGACCGCGCTCGATTTCGTAGTGGACGCGCCGCGCTTCGCGCTCCTGCCGACCGACGTCTATAGCGTCTATCCTCCGAAGGGACAGGCGGGCGACTTCGGCGGGACCTTCCCGCACATCGTGCTGTCGCGGCGTACGTTGCCGTGGGAGCGCACGCTGGAGCCGGGGAGCCCGCGGGGACCAGGCGAAACAACTCCGTGGCTGGCGCTGCTCACTGTCTCGGCTGCCGATTTCGGCGGCATCTTCCCTGAGCTCGCAACGCGCATGATCAGCGAGCTGCTTGAACCAAGCGCAGAGATTGCCGGGCCAACGGGCATCAAGCTTTCGCCGCACGAAGACCCGCAACATCTCTGCACCACGATCGACTTGCCGACGAGCGTGTTCAGCGCCATCGCTCCGAGCCTGAGCGATCTCGCGCTGCTGGCCCACGTGCGCGAAGTGAATACCGGCGCTAAGGAAACTGCCGCTTACCTGGGTGACGGCTGGCATTCCGTGGTGGTCGGCAACCGATTGCCGCGGACCGACCCAGGTGGCGAGGCGGAAAACCGCGTGTATTTGGTTTCGCTCGAAGGAATGGCATATGCCCTGCCGCCTTTTGAAAACCCGAAGACAGCGGTGCGGCTAGCCGTGCTCTCGAGTTGGGGGTTCCGCACGCGCGAGCGGCAAGGCTTCAAAGATGCGGCAGCCAATTTGCAGCCTGACGCCTTGCGTCTGCAGTGGGACGAGACGGGTGGCGGCGATGACAAGGCCATGGAGCGCGCGCAGCGCGCGCTGCGGATGGGCTATATTGCGCTGAACCACGCCACACGCCTTGGGGAGAGGACGGTCTCCTGGTATCGCGGACCGCTGATTCCTGTCCCGCCCGGAGAACCGGTTGACGCTTTCTGCCCAACCGCTGACGCGGCGTTGGGCTATGTGCCGGAAGATGGCATGTTCGAGGTCTCGCACGCGGCAGCCTTCCAGCTCGGGCGGCTGCTCGGTTTGCAGAGCCGGCACTTCGGCCAGTCGCTGCAGCTGTTCCGTCGCCAAATGCGCAGTCGCATCAATCAGGTTCTGGAGCGTTATCGCCTTAAGGACACGTTCAGCATCAGGGATGCGCTCAGCGTAAAGAACGTCGACGCCTCCGCTCTTTTGCAAGAGGTTTTCGTCCCTGGCCGGTCAGGGGACGGAGCGAGTTGGAGCCTCGCAGCCGCGCGCTCGGTCGCGCTCAAAGATGACGAAAAAGGACTGTCCCTCGCTGATGATTTCGACATCGAAGTTCCAGAAGCCGTATCGCGATGGTTGGCGCGCCTTGTTCTGCTCTATCGCGTTCCCTTCGTTTATTTGGTTCCAGATCAGGGCATGCTGGAGCAGGACTGGATCCGCTTCTTTTACCTCGACCGGAATTGGATCAAGCATTTGCTGGAAGGGGCGTGCAGTGTGGGGCGCAACACGTCGCGCGATGAACTCGCCGATGCTCGGTTGCGCAGGAATTTTATGAATCTCGCGCTGGAGCAGGCAATGAATGTGCGCCGCGAGGCCCGGCCGGAGCCTGCGCCCGGGGAAGAGACGGCGTCGCCGGTGCAGCCGAAATGGCCACTCACCGGCTTTCTGATGCGCTCGCCGATCGTCGAGGGCTGGCAGGGGCTTGAGATGCGCGCCTGGGAGGACAGCGGCGACAAGGCGAGCATTCCGCTGGCGCCGCTCCGGATCGACAGAATCGCGCCTGACATTCTGCTTTGCATCTTCAACGGCAGGGTCGGGTGGATCGAGATCAAGCAACCGCCGGAAGGGTTGCATTTCGGCCTCGCCAAGTTGGGTGACGGCTTCGGCAAGACGCATTTTCGGAATGCCGCGGGTGTTCTCAAGGAGAATCATGTCATGGCGACGATGCGGAACCATGCCCCGGACGTGCTCGACGTCGCATCCTTTGCAAAGAAAATAGCGGACGCGCTGCAGTTGGCGTCGTCCCTCGCCTCGAGCGACCTCGCCATGCACATGGTCGAGCGGCCGGGCCGACTGATTTTCGACCGCACTCATCCCGCCTTGCAATGAGCATTTTCGCCGAACCAGCCCTGCTCGTTCCGATCCATGTGGATGCGCTCGCGGTTGGTGCGCAGCCCAGCGACGAAAGCTTCCAATGGACTCGCTTGTCGCCGAGCTATGAAAAGCTCGAGGACGATTTCTTCCTCGGGCCGGAACTGGCGGGTGACCCGTTCGACCAGGCGCCGCCGCTTCTTTCCGGAGTCCATTTACACTTCAGGCCACCGCCCGTTTTTTCGCAGGGCCGGCAGAGCGAAGGGAGCTCGCTGACCTTTCCAATCATCCCGAACCGTTGGTTGGTTCAGCGCATCATCGCCGACGCCGGCCCGCGCGCATCGCACCACGCTTGGTTGATCCGCAGCGACCAGCGGGGTTCTGAACAAGGCGTCGCTTGGCCCAGCTTTACGGATGGCGCTGTCTCAGTAATCCGAATCGGCGCAGCCGATGAGCTGAACGCACCGCCGGGCCCGGAGGACGCGAGCTCCGATTTGCGGGTAACGGCGGTGGGGGTCGGAAGAGCTGGGGCCAAAGTGCAAACACGTAATCTACTGTTCAGCGCCCACTATTATGCAAGCCGGACGGTTCTCGGATTCCACGACGAGCTCGCCAACGTCAAAGCCGGCTCGCAGCTTTCCTATCTCGTGACCGGCTGGTTCTCCCATGCCGAAGACGATCCCTTGTGGCTCGAGGTACAAAAGCACAATCCTGCACGATGGAACGACGTTCAAACATGGCTTGAGGAACGAAAATGGATGTGCGTTGAAAGCAAGGACGAAATTGCGCCTCGGCGGATGCTCTGCCATGGCTTCGTGCGCGGACTCCAATGGAAGGGCGCCGACTACGATTATTTCCGGCCGCTCCTGAACATTTTGCGTCCTTCCCGCCCGCCGCCGGTGAGTGCAGCCGGGAAGCCGGCGGATGCGGCGATCGGCGAGACGCCGGCAGAGGCGCTTGCAGCCATGTTGCGGGACGGTGAGGTCGAGCAAGACCTTCTTGCCGCATTGCAGGAGGGTTTGTTTGAGGGTGGCTTGACGGTCGCCAAGCTGCGCTGCGATCTGCATGCGCGCCGCTTCGATGCGGCGCTCGGCGGGGCGGCATTTGCTCTGGCCCCAGAAGCCGAGACTGTTTCTGATCAGAAACAGGTGGCACACACGCCCTCCACGTTGCCCGCCGAACTTTCCCGTAGGCTCAACGACCTGAACCGCAAACAGGCGGAACAAGATAGGGCAGCGAGAGCTTTCGAAGAATGCCGCCTCCAGTGCTACATGACGTGGTTTCTGCTGACGAACGAGCTCAAGCGGGGCGAAGATGCGGACAGAATCAAAGCCCTGCGCCAACAACTCGAAACGGTGCGCGATGAAGTCAAGAAGGCTGAGGAGGCGCTGAACAAGGCGGCTGCAGAGACGAACGCACTTCTCCCGCCTAGGGCTGATGAAAAGATATGGACGGAATCCGACCCGGGCACGACAGCCAAGTTCCGCGTCACGCGCACGCCAGCGGCGGCTTTCTATAGCCCGCGCGAACCTGCCTTCGCCCTCGCCGGCCCAGTTGTGGCGCGCCGGGGCACGGCCGAGCGCGCCGAGATTGAATGCCGGCCCGAGACCGGGGTACTGAAGAGTGTGCGCTTGCCTGTTCGCGGCGGAAACGAGGCGATAGTGACAGGCGAACAAGTGATGCAGGCCGTATTCGGAGCGGCGCCGGCGACGCTTGATTCATTGCACCTGTCTCTGCTTAGCGAGGCGCTGCTGCTCGATCCGGACAATGCCGAGCGAATCGCCGGCCTCGCCAAAGTTCCGAAGGGAGCGGGCGGGTTTGGGGAAAGAGAGTTTTGGAAGACCGACAAATTTGCCGGACGGCTCCCAGACTGGATCTCCCAGTTCGACCGATCGGGAGAGAATCCCTGGATTCCTTTGATGCTGGCCTGGGAGGTCCAGTGGCAGCCCGATAAGGACTCAGGCGCCGCCAAACCTGCCCCGGCGGAGGCCATCTGCAAGCGCTGGTCGATCGGGGACGACGCCGAGCTGCGCCCAGGCGCGGCGGACATAGAGCCTAGTGGCGACTACCGTATCCGAGGCCAGACATTGCTTCTCTCTGGAGCGGTCGCAGCGCTTCGGGATCGTCTGAAGGAGGCGGCGGAAACAGCGCCGCTCGCGTCCGAACTCGTTAACTGGGATGCGGCGGTTCAAAGCCTCAGCGGGTTCAATGCGTCCCTGGTCAAGCGGCAGTGGGCCGTGCTGCTGCCCGCGCTCGATTGGAGCCGCTACAGCAAGGGCGAGGGACTGGTTATCGATCCGATTCAAAAAGAGCTTGCCGCAGACGAAGCCGCGCTCCGGTTTGCCCCGGAGTGCCGAGAAGACTTTCCGCCGTTCCAACCTGTGCGCGTCGGCAATCTGAAGTTACTGCGCCTCAGCATCATCGACGCCTTCGGACAAACGATCCAGCTGAAGACCCCGGATACGCGCGCGGCCGACTTCAAGCTCCGGGCGGCCCATTCCTGTCGCGGCGCGGCTGACGAGGAGATCGTGTTGCCGCCGCGGCTGCTGCAGCCGGCACGTCTTCAGTTCGACTGGGCCGATCCGATTTGCGGCTGGATCGTTCCCAACCATCTCGACCAGAGTTTTACTGTGCACGACGCCGAGGGTCGGGCGGTCGGGCTACTCCAGAAAAGGATGGAGCAGCGCGCGGGCACGGCCGACCGGGCCGCGTTCTACTGGGCCAGCGCGCCCGGCGCCGAAACAAAGAGTCCCGACACTATCCCAGATCCGCACTTGCGCGCTTTCTGCGCCTGGGCGCTCGACCTCAATCCGGATGCCGGCGCCATGCTGTTCTCGCTCATCAACGAGCAGATCGACGTTGCGGATCAGCGCATACCTGAAGCCGACGCTTTGCTTTCCATTGTGATCGGACGCCCGTTTGCGCTAGCCCTAGGTTCTTTGCGCCTGCAACTTGCGGGACCCACGGCGCACCCGCCGGAAACGCGGGACAGCCGCGGGCTTGAACATGTGCGTTTGCCGGTTCGCCTTGGCGATCGTCGCGCGACCGATGACGGGCTTATCGGGTTCTTCCTCCCGAAGGACGGTGGCTTCGACAAGGACGCCTTCTTCCCCGCCTGGCGGCCGACGATGGCACCGATGAGCGAGGGTCTGAAGGAGCGCTTCCGGGACCAGGCGGAGCTGTCGATCGACTCGTCCCAGTCGCTGCCGCTTCTTGTGCTCATGGACCCCGGAGCCGTGCTGCGCCTGGCGACCGGGGTGTTGCCGGTGGCGACGTTCAGGCTGCCGCCCGACATGTCCGAGGGCCGCCACCGGGCGCGCGAAGCATTCTTCCAAACGACACCGGTTTTGGGGTTTGCGGAGGAACCCGAAATGCCGCGGCCCTCCGACGATTACGGCGAGTGGTCCTGGCTCTGGCGCCCCAGCGTGACCTCTTGGAAGGCTGCGGACCATTTGGTCGAGGCCGCCGAGCGGGGCGGATTTGATGACCGCTGGCCGTGCATTTCCGAAGGATGGCTCAAGCTTCGGATCGAGCCGCTGAAGCTGCTCAGCTTTTGGATTCAGGACGCCGATAAGCCGGTGGCGCGCGGCAGTCGGCCGCGGCTCGCCTGGGCGCAACAAGGTGCGGAGCGTCTCGAGCTGAACATTGTTTCGCCGCGGAAGAAGGCCGTGAAGCTATGGGAGAAGCCTCCATTCCCCAGCGCCTATGCGGTGGAGGTGCAAGAGCCAACGACGTTTGAGCTCAAAGCGACCGTCGGCGACGTAGAGCGCAGTTTGCAACTAGTTGTGCAGGTGCAATAATGGCCAATCAACCCGAGCTCAAGGGGAGCTTCGAGGTCGTAGTCGATACCGCGGCTGTGCAAATCAACGAGCAACCGCAAAACAAGATTGTCATAAAGGTCAACTACACAGGTGACGATGAGCCCCTTGTTCGGCTGACAATAACGGCGACTTGCGGCCGAGAACCAAATGCGCTGCTTGAAGGCAAGAACGAAAACGTCACGGTGACAAGCGATCACCCCGACGCCCGCAACCTTTCCAAGCAAGACGTCAAGGATGCCAACAAGACTGCATGGCAAACCAAGTCGGCCGGGATCACGCTGACCAAGGATCGCAAGCAGCTCAAGCTGACCCTGGCCGGCTTCCGGTGCAGAACGCCGCCGGGGGACGCGGAAATCGAGGTGGCGATCGGCGCCAAAGCAGCCTCTGCTGACATCTGGACGAAATTCGACCCGCGGAAGTTGTCGGTCCCGAAAGCAACACCGCAAGAGCCGACGCTCCTCTACTTCGCGATCTCCCCCGATTTCGTGTTGCAGGCGGGCGCCACGGATGTGTGGATCGAGATTTGTGCCACCGGCTTCAGCAAAGTGAAGCTAACGCGCAATAATGAGGAAGTGTCCGCCTGGGGGGACGAATGCCAGAAGCTTGCCAAGGGGGAACCGGCGAAGTTCAAAGATCGGCCTTCGATTACAACGGTTTACCACCTTGAACTGACCAAGGGCGCGGCGAGCCAGAAGGGAAGCAGCCAAGACGTCTACCGGACCGTGCAGGTCATTTCGCCGGGTTGGAACAGACTGGCGCTGCCGCAGGGCTATCCCGCCTGGTTGTTCGTGGCGGACCTGGGCCAGGGCGGCCAGCGGCTTTACGGCATCTTCATCGATCCGGACGGCAAGGCGACCCTGCATTCGTCGGCGACGGGGGTCGACAATTGGGCGCAAGAGGAAGGCGCCGTGCCGAACCGCATGAAGAACAGCCCCGGGGTCGTTTTCGATGGCAAACTCTGGCTGATTGGCGGTAGCAGCTTTGACGAAGACGCGGTCGGAGATGAGGTCTGGTGTTACGAGAAGCGCGCGGACACCAACAACTGGGAGTGGGAGAAAAAAGCGCAGCTGGGCCTCGGCGCGAATAGCGTCGGAAAGCGGGCTTGCCACGCGTGCATAACGGCGCCGGCGCAAGGCAAGGAGGCGATTTGGCTGCTCGGCGGCTATGATAACGGCATTTGCTACAAAGACGTCTGGATTTGCGACGGAGCTAAATGGAGTCGGGCCGCCGAGCCGGCCTGGCCCGCGCGGTTCAAGCACGCTGCTGCCGTTCGTCGGCGGGTGAGCGACGCCGATGTTTGGGTTTACGGCGGCCTTGGGGATGATCACGCGGCCTTATCCGATCTCTGGATGCATGCCGGCGGCAACTGGTCTTCAATCCGCGGTCCTCAGCCGTCGCCAGGTCAGGGCAAGGCGGTGGCGCTGACGACCGCGCCGCAACTGCACAATGGCGACGACAGCGGGATCACGATGCTTGGGACCTTCCTTCTGCCAAACAGTGACAATGTCACCGCCTCGCGCATTCTGAAGTGGCAGGACGGAAATGCGATCTGGGAAGCGGAGGAGGTCGGGGCCGGCTGGGAGCGATTCGCAGGCGCCGCCTTCGGCATGCAGGCCATCTCGTTCAACGGCTTTCTGTTCGTATGGACGCTGCATCGCGATATTGAACGAGCCCCGCGGCTCAACGTGCTGGTGTCGCCATGAGCGGCCTGATGCGGGGACTGTTGCGGCTTTCGGGCCACTGGCTAGCCTTCTGCTGCTGCTGCTGCTGCTGCTGCTGCTCGGCGCGGCGGGGCCGACGCTTGCGGCGCCGCCGGAATGCCCGGCAGCTGCTCATCCTGATCCCTCGGCAACACTCATCCGCGCAGCCTTCATGGCGAGCGGCTTGGAGGCGGCCTTCAGCACCAATAAGGATCAGGAGGTCACTCTTACTTTTGCAGTTCCCGCTTTGCCTCCCGGCGCAGCGGTTACAGGCGCCGAACTTTGGCTGCGCGTGAGCGACCCGAGAGGCAACCCGAGCTTCACGCTTCAGGTCGAAAACTCAGGCCAACTTTTCGGGACTCGGAATCTCAGCAGACTACAGGTCAGGCAGGCAATGAGCTGGCCCGCCAACGACAGGGCTGTTAAAGCGCTGACGCTTGGCGGCGACATACGGCTAAAGCTCAAAGCGCCGGAAATAAATGCGGACGTGAGAACCCCAATGTGGCATGGCCCCAACGCCGCCGAGGCGGCGCTGCGGCCCAGGCTGATCGTCGCCTATAGGGTACCCGGCCCCCAGCCGCAACAGGCGGTGGGGATTCCGGGGGCCGTCAGCGCTGCGCCAGTCGGCGTCGACTTGAGTGCTTTTCCGCTGTCGCCGCGGTTGGACCACCTTGGCGAGAAAAGCAGAGAATTCGGGATAGTCGCCTATCCGCTTGCTGGCCAGGGTGCCGTTTTCTCGCAGACGCCGACGCTCGGCGACGGTCTCTTCTACATTATCGCCAAAAATAACAGCAATAACTCCACCGCGCTTGAGGCGCGATCTGCGCTCACCGGCGCCGTAATCTGGTCCGTGCCAGTGCAGGACCCCAGTCCGTATGTCCTGGCCGATTCTCTCGGACGTTTGTATGTAGTTGGAAACAACGCGGTTCATCGCTTCCGGATTAATCCGAACACTGCCAGCGCTCCAGCGCGAGAAGATGTCCCCGTCAATCGATTGCAGCCAAGTCAGGCACCCGCGCTTGGGCCTGACGGCAGCCTCTATGTCATAAATCAGGGCAGCTCGCTGATAGCGCTGGATCCGAATTTTCGCCCACTCTGGTCAATCCCGCTCGGCGGCGAGAGGGTGAGTGCGATTACGATCGGGCCTACCGGCTGCAACGCTTATTTAGTCTCGGCCCTGACCAACGAAAATGCCCCCAAGGGGCTGCTGGCGGTCGACGCCGCTACGGGAGATAAGGTCGAAGCCCCTCTGCCCAACCAAGTCGACGTGCAGAGCTTCGACAAGCCGGCGCTGCATGCGCCAGTCGTGTTGTTGCATTCCGATGGGACGGAGAAGGTCTACGTCGCCGCGGATTCAGCGACGGAAGGTTCATTGGCGCTGTTCGACAGAACGCCCGAAGAGTTCACGCTGCAACCTCGCTGGGAAAAGCCCGGACTTTGGGGCCAGCCGCTCGCACGCCACACCCAAACCGGATGGCAAATCATCGCCCTCAGGGCCGAGAAGGGACTCTCGGCTGGAGAGCAAATTATGTCGATCGAATGGATCGACGGCACAGAGGCGAGCTGGCCCCTTTATGGCAATGGCGTTGACCGGACTCAGATGGCCGCCTCCTCGGTCCCCACGATCGGCGGCGCCGGCACGTTCTATTCTCCCGTCCACTTTTCCTCGGCCTATGCCGCGACCCAGGGCTTGAGCGCGCTGCTCGCCTCTCTCGCTTTGACACGGGATCCGGAGCGCTTCCTCGCGGTCCGCGACGAAACCGGCGCGGCGATACAAGGACCTGAGCGGCTTATGATTGGACCCGACGGAGCCCTGTACGCCCTGTTCCAGGCGAGCCGCACACCCTACAGGCTTCTGCTGCAAGTGGTGCTACCTGCCAAAGCTTGCGTCAAATCGCCTCTATCCGTTACGGGACAGGGGGGCGCAAACATCACGTCCGAGCAGCGCGTTATTCTGTGGCCTGGGACCCGTCTCGATGGCGAGGCTCGGATCAGTGCGGGGAGTTGCTAGGGTTCAATTTTCCCTGGCGCGACCTTGGACTACTGCATGGATTGCTCAATCATGTGATGGACAATGTCGAGTGAATAGCTGGAGGGTTCGGGCAAACTGATCGGCAGCGCGCATTCCGCTTGCAGAATGTCGCCCGATAGATCTGCTTTCCGGCACGGTTTAGTGAGAAATGAGATTGACATCTGCGCGTTGGTTATGCCCAAATATGCCAGAGTGGCGGGTGTGCCGCTGCTCAAGAGACCTTCAGCTAGGGGAGCCGCCCAAGGGAGGACGGCGCCACCCTCCCGGATCCGCAGATGAGCAGCAATAGAGAAGGCGGGTCGGGTCCATCAGCGCCGATCGCGCTGATGAGGCCCCGGATTTGTGGCGGCGGGTTCGCGAGCTGGAGGAGCCCGTGAGGCGACTCAGCGAGGGTTCACGGTCCGGCGGGTGGCGAAGATTCCTGGCACGCGAAGCTGGCCCGTTGGCATCGGAGCAGCCGCTCCGCTGCACACCAGGCCATTCTCCTTTTTATCTCCGACAAGTCGGCTTCCCGCACCCGCCAGCTTTCTGGCGTATACCAAGTCGTGGACATAACCCTGATATTATAGTCCTGAGCGACGTCGCTCAGACGCCGATATTCCTTGCGCCGCTTTGAGATATCGAACGATACCGGTACCTGCAAGGCTCTTATCGTTGTCGGCAACAGCTCTGGACAGGTAGATCGCAGGCAGGTGAGGATATATGACGATCATGACGGCAGTCGGCATCAGGCCACGGGCAACGTGACGCCAGCCGGATCAGCATCGGAGATCAGACGGTGCCGGCACAGCGAATAAGGGAACCCGATCAATGCTAAAAAGAATCTGCGCCATCCTGCTCCCGAGGAACAATCCGAACCCTTCAGTCAGTAAAGGCCAGTCCGCTCACGTCGATCGGGAACGCCGGTGGCTTGGCCCCCTTGTTCTCGCGGCGCTCGCGCAGGGCGCGTCCACGGCGAAGGCGCAAACCAACTCGCTCATTATTGAGAAGGACGGCACGGTCAAGATAGATAAGGGCCTGCAGGCTGGCGGCGACGTGCGCGCTGCATCGTATTCCGGAAAGGGCGCGGTGCCGGTGGGCGCGATCCTGATGTGGTCGGGATCGACCACGCAACTTCCGGACGGCTGGGTGTTGTGCGACGGTCGCAACGGCACGCCCGATCTCGCCGGACGCTTCATCGTTGGCTACGACGTCAACAGCGCTGAGTACAACAGCCTCGGCAATAGAGGCGGAGAAGCGAGGCACACGCTGATGGTTGATGAAATGCCAAGTCATAGCCATGACATCCGGATAGACTCGGCCGGCGAGCACCGGCATGCGATAGCTCGGACAACACACGGCTGGGATATAGACGCTGTCCAAAGCGGCGATCCGAGAAATGGGGGGTGGAGGGGGCAAGCCTATACCGAAAACGCGGGAGCACATACCCATAGTGCAAAGGTGCTTGCGGCCGGAGGCGGTAAACCCTTTGACAATCGGCCCCCCTACTACGTGCTGGCGTACATTATGTACAAAGGCTGATGTCCAGACAGGTCAGCTCACCCGACTGCAACTCAGCCGCGGCTGCCGTAAGCACGGCCTCGCATGCCTCCTTTTGAGGGCCTGACGCGGCCCATGGGGTTGCTCCGGCTGCCCTTCGGCCGACCACCCCCAGGCCGAGGACCACCCCAGTTATTGTGGCCCGGCATGGACCACCTCATATGTCATAAATCAGGGCAGCTCGCTGAAAGCGCTGGATCCGAATTTTCGCCCACTCTGGTCAATCGTCAGCGAAGCTGCGTGGCCGTTCTTCTGTTGAGCCGGTGAATATGCTGGATGAGCCGGAGGTGAGACTGCGAAGATCATCGGTGTAGCCGATAGCTACCTACGGCAGCTCACCCTCGAGGGCAAAGGCCCTACGCCGGAAACGACAGCGCACGGGCGGCGATCATACTCCTTCGCTGACATTCGCGCGCTTCGTCAGTTCCTCGACGAAGTAGGGAAGGGGGATCGGCGATACCTGCCGCACCGGAGAGTGGATCAGCATCTCCAAATCATGTGTGTCGCGAATTTCAAGGGGGGCTCCGCGAAAACCACGACCTCGGCGCATCTTGCCCAGGTACTTGGCGCTCCGCGGCTACCGCGTCCTGGCGGTGGATCTAGACCCTCAGGCGAGCCTCACCGCCCTTCATGGGTACCAGCCAGAGTTCGACCTGGGGCATAACAGCCGCAGGCCTGCACCGCATGCGAGGGTGAAGGAGACGCGATGGCGAGCGGTCGAGCCGCAGATCAGGAAGACCCGGGTAATTCAAAGCGCAACGTAGCGCGTAGTCTTGATTGGGACCCGATCAGCGAACTCCATCAGGGCCAGCGGTCATATGCACCGCACCGAAGGGCCGGACATATGACTGCACCTGACCATTCCGCCAGAACCGCTTCGAAAGCCCTTGCACGCGGGGGTCGTCCACATATGAGTTTCGCAACCTCACCGACCGATTTGAGTGGGATTGCGTAGGTAGGGGAGCCTGAGCGATACTAAGGCGGGACTTTTGTCGAAAAGACCCACTGCTGGCTCGCCTTGGCATCAGCGGTCGGAGCGCGGCCGGGCAGCTTCGCCATCTGCATTCCGAACCACGTTCGGAGCTGCTCAAGCAGCGGACGGCTATGGTCCTGACGTGCAATGCGGCGTTCGGATGCACTCTGGCCGCGGATCTCGGTCTCGATCCTATACAGTGCGGCGATGCGCGCCAGCGCCTCGGTGGCGATTGGCGCGGCACCGCCTCTGGCTAGATCGTAGAAGTTGCGCCGGACATGGCTCCAGCAGAACGCCAGTTTGCTTGGGCCGCGCCTGCCCAAGGGGTCGATCAGGCTCTTGTAGGCAGCATAGCCGTCGCATTGTAGGATACCGCGGTAAGCACCGAGTTGTGTTTCGGCCCTTTAATCGCGGGTGCTTGTCAAGTCCGTTTTTGCACCTTGCCGGGGTCAGGGTCCTTTCCGAGGTCAGAGCCTCATGATGGTGTTCGGGGTGGGTGCCTCAACGTGTGGAACGAAGTGCGAGGGGCTCGCCTTCCGCCGAAACACCGAGGTCACCGACACCACCGTCCCGGCAGGGACACGAACCGGCGCTGCTAATCCGCAGGCCGTAATCTTGAATGAGCTAGGCCGGCTTTTGCACCCCCCACTCGAAGCTGGTGCCGTCAGTCCAGATGCAGTGCAGGAAGACTGCAATCTTGCGGGCGACTGCGACCGTGGCCTTCTTTGCACCGACCCGCTTCATTAGGCGTGTGCCCCAAGCCTTCAGGGTCGACCAGCGCTGGGTTCGATGCAGCAGAACGGTTGCCGCCTCGAACAGATATGTTCGCAACATTCGGTCGCCCCACTTGGAGATGCGGCCGTTGAAGTCCAACTCGCCAGATTGCGTTCGCCGCGGCGTCAGGCCGAGATAAGCCCCAACCGTCTGGGCCGATCGAAACCTGGTTGGATCATCGATCGTGTGACGGAACGCCAGCGCGGTCACCACGCCGACGCCGGGCACGCTCATGAGCCGGCGTGTTGTTTCGTCGGATCTGGCCGCCGTCCGGACACGCTTATCGAGCGTGGCCTGCTGCCCTTCGACCTGCTCGTGAATGGACAGCAGCCCTTCAATAAGCGACCGCAGCAGATGTCTCTCATCAAGCAAGCTGAGTACCTGCTTTCGGAAGCGACTGCCAACCGCTCGTGGGAGCACGAGACCAACCTCCTTGAGTAAGCTACGAACCTGATTCTCGAGATCGCGGCGGATTTTTACCAGGCGAGACCGCGCCATGAGCGTAAGCGAAGTGCTGAGGCCCTTCTTTCGCTGGAGGCGCGGATGTGCTCGCAGATACGGGGCAACGGCTTCGAGCTAACATTATGGATGACTTTAATGCTGACGCGAAGGATGGCTTTCGGCGGATTGAGGTTCTGACGGGACCAGGGCGCCGCCGGCACTGGTCGGCGGCGGAGAAGGCGCAGATTGTAGCCGAGACGCTGTTGCCGGGAGCGTCGGTCAGCGAAGTGGCACGGCGCTGGCAAGTGTGTTCTCAGCAGGTTTTCACGTGGAGGCGCGAAGCGCGGGCTGGACACTTGGGCTTGCCTGTGGAGGCAGTAACAAAGGGTAAGACGAGTTTCGTGCCGATCGTCACGGACGCGCCGACTGTCGCGTCCGACGCGGAGCGCGATAATCCGAGCACGGACGACGTCGCCAGGCTTGCCCCGAAGCCAAGCATCGAAATCCGCCTGGCCGGTGCAGTGGTACGCGTGATAGCCGGCACCGATGCAGCGCTGTTGACGGACGTGTTGCGCGCACTGCGGAAATCGGCAGCGTGATCTCGATCCCCGCGGGCGTTCGCGTTCTACTGGCAACGCGTCCCGTGGACTTCCGCAAGGGGTCGCATGGCCTGGCAGCACTTGCTGCCGAGGTGCTCGGCGAAGACCCGTTTTCCGGCGCGGTCATCGTGTTCCGTTCCAAGCGTGCCGACAGAATTAAGATCCTGGTCTGGGACGGGAGCGGCCTGGTGCTGGTGTGGAAGCGATTGTCGGCTGGCGCGTTTCGTTGGCCGCCAGTGGTGGATGGGGTAATGAAGCTTTCGGCGCTGGAGTTCGCGGCGCTATTCGATGGTCTGGACTGGACTCGCGTACAAGCGACGAAACGGATTCCCACGCCGAGCGCGGCCGCATAGAATCGCGACGTGATTCGCGTCGTTTCCACGGCAACCGAGGATTTACCTGCCGAGCCCGAAGCGCTGCGCGCCTTGGTGCTGACGATGATGGCGGAGCGCAATGCGGCCATTGCCGAGCGCGACACAGCGATTGCCGAGCGCGATGAGCTTGCGACACGCAACGAGCGGCTGCACGCCTTGCTCCTGAAGCTCCGCCGGATGCAGTTCGGGCGGAAGTCGGAGCGGCTGCCCGCGGAGCAGCTTACGCTCGCTCTGGAAGATCTTGAAACGGCAATCGCCGAGATCGAGGCCGAAGCCGAGAGAGGCGATCCTGCATTGCGGCGCGAACGGGCCAAAAAACGGCGTGCCAGCCGCGTGCTGCCCGCCCATCTGCCGCGCATCGAGGTGGTGCTGATGCCGCCCGACATCGCCTGCCCCTGCTGCAAAGCGGCTATGGTGGAGATCGGGGAGGATCGCTCCGAGCGGCTCGACGTGATCCCGGCGCAATACCGCGTGCTGGTGACGCGGCGACCCAAATTTGCCTGCCGCAGCTGTGCCGGCGTGGTGGTGCAGCAGCCCGCGTCACCACGCCTGATCGAAGGCGGCCTGCCCACCGAGGCAATGGTAGCAGATGTGGTGGTCAGCCGCTTTGCCGACCATCAGCCTTTGTATCGCCAGGCGCAGATGATGGCGCGCCAAGGATTGACGATCGACCGCTCCACGCTGGCGTTCTGGGTTGGCTACGCCGCTGCCGAGATCGCCCCGATCGCGCGCCGCCTGAAAGAGATCGTGCTCGGCTCGGCGCGATTGTTCGATGACGAAACCGTCGTGCCGGTGCTCGATCCCGGCCGTGGCCGTACCAAGCAGGGATATTTCTGGACGATCGCACGTGACGATCGACCCTGGGGTGGTCCCGATCCACCTGCGGTGGTCTACACCTATGCGCCCGGGCGGCAGCACGAGCATGCACGCGCGCTACTCGGTAACTACCGCGGTATCCTGCAATGTGATGGCTATGCCGCCTACAAGAGCCTGATCGACCCCTTGGGCAGGCGTGGCCCAAGCAAACTGGCGTTCTGCTGGAGCCATGTCCGGCGCAACTTCTACGATCTAGCCAGAGGCGGTGCCGCGCCAATCGCCACCGAGGCGCTGGCGCGCATCGCCGCACTGTATAGGATCGAGACCGAGATCCGCGGCCAGAGTGCATCCGAACGCCGCATTGCACGTCAGGACCATAGCCGTCCGCTGCTTGAGCAGCTCCGAACGTGGTTCGGAATGCAGATGGCGAAGCTGCCCGGCCGCGCTCCGACCGCTGAGGCAATTGGCTACGCGCTGAATCACTGGGATGGGCTCGTGCAGTTCCTCGATGACGGACGCATCGAGATCGATTCGAATTGTGTGGAACGGAGCATGCGGCCGGTTGCCCTCAGCAGAAAGAACGCACTGTTCGCGGGCAGCAACGAGGGGGCGGAAAACTGGGCCTCCATAGCCTCGCTGATCGAAACCTGTAAGCTGAACAGGGTCGATCCGCAGCGCTACTTCACCGACCTGCTGACCCGCCTGGTTGACGGCTGGCGCCAGGCCCGCATCGACGAGCTCATGCCCTGGTGTTGGGCCAACGCCAAAACCGCCTGACGTCAAGGCCGAACATTCAGGGCCACTGAACTCCGCTTACCCATGAGCAGTGAACGGACCGCCTGGCTGTCGTTACTTTTGATGCGGACCTCGCGATACCAACCTACCCGGATCAACTCGGCCAGCCCGCGAGCATCGTTCGGATCGCTTTTGTTCATACGAACAGAGAGAGCCGCATGGGCGTGTCGGGCATCAACGCACACCACCGGCAAGCCTATCCGTTTGAGCTCATGCCAGAGCCAAAATGACATGGTACCGGTCTCGAATCCGATCCGTTCTGCCGCGGGGGCTCGCTTGCGAATGACGCGGGCGAGCACGCCAGGATCGGTCGGGATCTTGCTCTCGAAGAGCACTTTTCCGCCTTGGTCGACGACGCAAAGAGCCGTTTCTTTCTGTGACACATCCAGTCCGACATATTGCTTCACCCTGCTCTCCTTCGCTGTGGGTAAGTCGCCCGCCGAAGCGACCGCCAAGAGTTTGGCGTAGGCGGGCGACTTATCCACAGCGAATTCCGAACCACGCTCAATAGGCACTACACCTGCGGTGAGGCGGCACCCGCGATTACGCAACGTATGGAAAAAGGACCCCGCTGGAGGGGTGATCGGCGTCCAAAAAGGGACCCCTCTGAAGATGGGGTTCACGATGGCTCCCGGAACAATTCGGGGCCTGGATTGGGATGCTGGTTGTGGAGACGATCGCAAAGATCCGGCGGGCGTATTTCGTGCAGGGCAAGTCGATCAAGGCGATCTGCCGCGAGCTGCGGGTATCGCGCAAAGTGGTGCGAAAAGTGCTGCGCTCGGAGGCGACGGAGTTTCACTACGAACGTGAGGAGCAGCCCTTCCCGCGCATTGGGCCGTGGAAGGAGAGCCTGGATCGGCGGCTGACGGAGAACGCGGCGAAGGCGAGCCGCGAGCGCCTGACGCTGATCCGGCTATTCGAGCAACTCCGGGCGCTCGGTTACGAGGGCGGTTACGATGCCGTACGGCGTTATGCGCGCGGTTGGCAGCGCGACCATGCAGTTGCCGCGAGGGATGCGTTTGTGCCGCTGAGCTTCGCGCCTGGTGAAGCGTATCAGTTCGACTGGAGCCACGAGGTGGTGGTGATTGCCGGCGCGACGGTGACGGTGAAAGTGGCGCAGGTCCGGCTATGCCACAGTCGGATGCTGTTTGTGCGGGCGTATCCGCGCGAGTCACAGGAGATGGTATTCGACGCCCACGACCGGGCATTTGCCTTCTTCAAGGGCGCCTGCACGCGGGGCATCTACGACAATCTATGGACGTCTCCCGCCGCAAGATGATTCTTCTGGTATCGGCGGCGTGGAATGCGCGAATCTATCCGGCCTATTGCTGGAGCCTTCACGCTCCTGGCCTTGATGGGAGTTCGCTGCCTCTGGCCTCATAACATGACCGGCCACGCGGGCCTTGTCGTAGATCAGGCTTCGAGGCTGCGGTCCTTGCCGACGAGCCATCAGTGATCACCTCGCATTCGATCGCGGCTTCGCGTAGAGCAGAGGCGCTTCTTCAGCGAGCCGCATACTCCTCGTTCCGGTTAAGCAAAGCCCAGGCGGTCCGCGCCGTTTTGTTCGCGAGAGCGACGACCGTCCGATTAAAGCCGCGTCTGGCGATAAGCGCCTTCAGCCAGGTTGATCGCCGGTCCTGATGCTTAGCCAGTCGAGTGACGACGGCACGAGCGCCGTGGATCATCTGACGCCTGAGGTAATGGTTGGCGCGGCGCCCGATGCCACCCAGCCGCGGCTTGCCGCCGGTCGTATATTGCCGCGGCACCAAGCCGATCCAGGCGGCCATCTCGCGGCCGGAGCGAAACTGCCGGCCCTGGTCTACAGCGGCGACGATCGCCGTCGCGACGATCGGCCCGACGCCGGGTAGCGTCGCCAGCCTACGGCAAGCTTCATGCGTGCGACACAGGGTAACGGTAATCTCATCGAGCTTCTTGATCCGGCGGTTGAGCTCGTCGAGTTGATCCAGGAGCTCGCCGAAGATCGCCCGCGCCAGGTCCGACAGCTCGGCCGCAGCGACGGCAGCCGGTGCCCGAGCCGTAAAACGCCACGGGCCTTGTGGCAGCACGATGCCATACTCGGCGAGCAGGCCGCGGGTATGATTGATCAGCGCCGTGCGTTGGCAGATCAGCCGGTCGCGGGCACGATGCAGTGACTGCAGGTCCTGCTGGTCTGTCGACTTCACCGGCACAAAGCGCATCGTCGGGCGCATCGCCGCCTCGAAGTCGCCTCGGCATCGACCGCGTCATTCTTCGAGCCCTTGACGAAGGGCTTCACAAAGCGCGGATTGATAAGGCGCACTTTGCAGCCGGCCGCGAGCCAGCAGTGAGCCCAGTAATGTGCGCTGGCACACGCCTCCATCGCTATTGTCGCCGGCGCAATCTCGTCGATCACCTCGGCCAGCTTTGCCCGGTTGACCTTCCGGGACAGGATCACCCCATCGCTGTCGATGCCATACAAATGAAACGAGCGCTTGCCGAGATCGATCGCCAGTAACTCCAGTGCCATGCTCCCCTCCTTGGTTTGCGACGGCATCGTCGCCGGGAGGCGGGAGGCGTCCATCCCATAACATGAAGACCGCGGTGGAGACGGTCTTTGTTGGTCGCGAGCGCGCGTATAATCGGCAATTCCTCCAGATGTGCAGCCACTACCTGGTCGAACCGGTGGCCTGCACACCGGCTTTAGGCTGGGAAAAGGGGCAGATCGAGAACCAGGTTGGGCTGGTGCGCGAGCGGTTCTTCACGCCGCGGCTGCGGGTAAAGAGCTACGACGAACTCAATGCCTGGCTGCTCGATCAATGTGTCGCGTATGCACGGGCACACCCGCATCCGGAGCTGCGCGAGCGGACGATCTGGCAGATGTTCGAGGCGGAGCGGCCGAGCCTTGTGCCGTACGCTGGACGGTTTGACGGGTTCCACGCTGCGCCCGCGTCAGTATCGAAAACCTGTCTGGTTCGTTTCGACAAGAACAAATATTCCGTATCAGCCAGTGCGGTTGGTCGGCCGGTCGAGGTGCGTGCTTATGCCGAGCGAATCGAAATCCGTCAGGCCGGGCGTATTGTTGGCGAGCACCGGCGTTGCTTCGGGCGGGACCAGACGGTGTTCGATCCCTGGCATTACGTGCCGGTTCTGGCGCGCAAGCCGGGTGCGCTGAGGAATGGAGCGCCGTTCAAGAACTGGGTGTTGCCCGCCGGCCTGGAGCGGATCCGCCGCAAGCTCACTGGTTCAGGGGACGGCGACCGGCAGACAGTCGCTCTTCTATCCGCGGTGCTGAGCGACGGGCTTCCGGCGGTGGAAGCGGCCTGTCTGGAGGCGCTGCAGGAAGGCGTGCACTCGGCCGATGTCATCCTCAACATCCTGGCCCGTCGCCGCGAGCCGCCCGCGTCGATCGCCGTCGTGACGCCGGATGCTTTGCGGCTGCAAGTCACGCCCGTCGCCGATTGCGGCCGTTACGACAGTCTCAGGAGCGCCGCGTGATGGACCGTGCGGAAATCCTGACGGCGATGTCGGAGCGAGATATAGGAGTGGCACCGTTCGCCACCGACAGGATTTGCGGCCCTTGGTCGTGAGCAAGCAAACGGGTGCGCCAGACGGGAAGCGGCTGAGCAATTTGCCCTGGCTCAGCCGGTATACCAGGACGTTGAGCGCGCTCCCAACACGCATTGCTGACTTGTTCATCGGGAGGTGCCCGGTCCTACAGGACTCCGCACGTTCAGGCTCGCTTGCGCGGCGCCTTGGGTACCTGACCAGCCGCACGCTTCTGCTTTTGCAGGTGGCGTGGTGGCCGGGGCAGTCTCGGCTTCTGCTTTTGGCTCGGCTTGGGCAAGGCTCTTCTTCAGAGCAGCCATCAAATCAACCACGTTACCGCGGTCGGGCTCGGCAGCAGCGCCGGTTTCAATCCCCTCTCCCTTCAGCTTGGCTTCAATCATGCAGCCGGGTTTCGTAGCGATCCCTCCAGGTCTGAGGGATCGTAATTGGAGGTCTGCCGATTAATCAGCTCCTTCGCGAGTTGCACCATCTCGCGATCAACGGCGATATCGGCCGCATCCCCAAACACAGGCCTCGCGTCGTTGATGTCGCGCTGCTCGTCGAGCGTGTGCGCGACTATGCCACCCTCAACCGCTCGAAGTGCAATGGTCTTTTCCCGCTGGCCGATTACCACCCGCGAAAGCGCAACACGCCCGGTTTCGGCGATGGCTTGCCGCAAAACCGCATAGACATCGCGTCCGGCTTCGCCATCGGGTGATAAGTAGTAGGCTGCATCGTAATGGATCGGGTCGATCGAGCTGGCATCCACAAACTTCTGTATCGTCATCACGGACGAGCTTTCGACCTTGACGCTGTCCAGGTCGACATCCGTCAGGAGCAGGTAAGTGTCCTTCTTGAACTCGTATCCTTTGACAGATCACGGCGTGACAGCTCTGTTCCGGTCACGGCGTCCTGGGTGACCATCCGGATGCGATTGCCGGTATCGGGATTGATCAGATTGAACCGGATTGACCCGCGCTCATGCTTGGCGCTGTAGAGCGCCACGGGGCAGGAGACGAGTGCAAGACGCAGATGACCACGCCAGATCGGTCGCTGAGCCATTAACGGTCTTTTGCCTCCATGGGGCTGGATCGAGCCTAGCCTCGGCCGGTTCCCAACGGAAGGAGTGTCGCCCCTGCCACCAAGCCGGGTGGGATTGACGACGCGGGCGGTGCTGTCGCTCACTCGGTTTGGTCCAGGAGGTTCCAATGCCACTCTCGGAACAGGCCCTTGCGCATCGACTTCGAGTGCTCCGACATCAAGAGAAGATGGCGGCGAATGCAGAAACCTCGGGGCCGGCGGAATCATCAGGCCAGCAGTTCACCCTGCGATTGATCGGCGAGGTGCGGTGTGACACCGAGCTTCTGAGCGCCGGCCGAAGGGGCACACGGGTAAGGACCGCGCAACAACCTGGATTCCGGGGCCTCTGAATCAGGTGCGGGGTGGTGGACGCAGGACCGAAAATCGGTGACAACTTGGCCTGGTGGGCTATCGTGTCGGCATAGAGCCGGGCACGCAGCGGCTCTGGATCGATAGCTCATGACGGACATACGCGCACCACGTTGCCATCCTGCTGATAGTTGCGGTTGCCTCCCTGGCCTACCAACGCCGCGCTTGGTGCGCGATCATCATGCCGCCATCTGTCGCGCACCTGCTCCCGCCAATATCGGGCACAAATCGCCGCCACACGCTTTTCTTGCCAATCAGACCATTGCCAGTCCTGGCCGCGCCGAACCGCAAACAACCGGCTTCCCGCCACTCGCGACCCTCAAATCACCATAGGCTGGCGTCGACAGAGTTGCGAACCTCCCCGCGGTTTCCTCCATCGAGGCTTCTCGGACGGTTCCGTCAGCGTTCACGCCAGATCGCAATTCCGGGGACGGTTCTGTTCGGGCATGATAGCTCCTGGACGGGGAGCACGGCGGGTGGAATGCGTCGCATGCGGTGGGGCAGCGATTTCGGAGCGGCCTGAGCGCACCGCGCAGGGCTACCGGCGGTTCCGTTGCCGCGATTGTGGCAAGCAGTTCAACGAACGAACTGGTGGGTCCCTGAATCGCACCCATTATCCGTCCGACGTCATCGCGCTCGTTGTCTTCTGGCGACTGCGGTACAAGCTGAGCCTACGCGATCTGCCGGAGATGTTCCTTCTCCGCGGCATCGAATTCACCTACGAGGCGGTTCGGGATTGGGAGGCGAAACTTACGCCGTTGCTGATCGATAATCTTCGCCGCCGCCGGGGTGGTGGCAGCCGGGTCCACCGCTCGTGGTACGTCGACGAAACCTATATCAAAGTCAATGGCCGATGGTGCTATCTGTACCGGGCGATTGACCGCACCGGCGCGCTGGTGGACGCGATGCTGAGCGAGACCCGCGATATGGCCGCGGCAGAGAAGTTCTTTCGATCTGCCAAGGCGGTGACTGGCGTCACTCCGGCTCGGGTAACCACCGACGGGCATGACAGTTACCCTCGTGCGATTCGAAGCCAGCTTGGCGCGGATGTCCACCACCGGAACAGCCAGTATCTCAACAATCGCATTGAACAGGATCATCTAGGGATCAAGAGCCGATATGGGCCAATGCGTGGCTTCGGTGCCGTTGACTCGGCGGCTCGCTTTTGCCGATGTCATGATGAACTCCGAAACCTCCTGCACGCCAATTACCGCTTCCGTCAAACCTCACCAGTCACCGTTCGTCGCCGTCGCTTCCTTCAAGCAAGCCGCATCGTCCTCCGCGTGATGGCCTCGTCATGAGCAGCACACCAAAAAAGAGCAGGCCTGCCAGTCGGCGCAAGATCTGACGGAACCGGTCTATGGAGCAGCCGGCACCAAGCTGTGGGCGAGGTCGCGGAACAATGCTGCCTCAGGGCAGGAGGCAGCGAAAGCGACGCGCACACGGGAAGCGGTCTCGATTACCCGTGCAGCGACCTTCATCAGCCGCAGCCGAATGGTGGTGAACTCGGCGGTGGTCAGCGCGTGTGCCTTGGGGATGCCGTCGCGCACGTTGAGTAACAGCCAATAAGCTGCGGTGTGAAGGATGAGCCGCATCTGATTGGCAAGCGGTGCCCGACATGAGGTGCGGTCGGAGGCAAGTTGGCTCTTGTGAAGTTTGATCAGGTTTTCCGCCTGGCCGCGCTCACAATAAAGCGTATCATACAGCCACTCAGCGCTGCCCGTGGTGATGTTGCTGACCACGAAGCGGATGTCGAGGCCGAGAGTGGACGCCTCGATGCGGGCCGCGATACAACGCGAACGCGACCAGGATTTGGCCCGATACTGTGTTTCGGTGTAGCGCCGCAGCAGCGGGGCATCGGCTTCGGCGCGACGGACCCGAACGTCGTCAGCTGCCGGCTCGACCAGGCTGCGCAGCACGTCGTTGCCGGACAGGCCGAAGACGTAGCGAATACCCTCCGCTTCGCACCAGTCCATCACCTCTGGTCGGCCGTAATGGCTGTCACCGCGGATGGTGATGCGCGTGTTCGGCCATGCCGTCTGATCTCGCGCAGCAGGCGCCGCAGGTGACGGCGGACTTCCTTCCCCGATGGGGTTTTGCCGGGCCGCAGCAGCACCGCCACCGGCCGCGCCGTGGCAGTATCATAGATATGGATCGGTAGAAAGCAGCGCTCGTTGTAATGGGCATTGAACAACGACAGCTGCTGATATCCATGCACCACGTCCACGGTGTCGTCGATATCAAGCGTGACCGCCTCTGGCGGCACTGCATAGCTGGCGCAGTAGAGGCCAATCATCGCCCGCATCATTCGGATGATCTCGCGCAGGCTGGGGGCGTTCTCCCACCGCGACATGGTCGGCTGCGAGCACAAATCGCGGCCGCTGGCGGGCAGCTTGCCGCAAGCCAGTTTGAAGGCCGGGTCGCGGCGCAGGTGATCGAGCTCATCGGCGTCCTCGTAGCCGCAGGCGATCGCCAGAATGCGCGCACGCAGGATGTCACTCAGCTGATGCACGATCCGGCCTGGATCGCGATGATCGGCAATCTCCGCCGCCAGTCGATCACAGATGCCCAGACGTCGTTCCGCCCGCGCCAGCAAGATGACGCCGCCATCTGACGTGATCCGTCCGCCATCGAATGCCGCGGTGACTTTCTCAACGGCTGGCAATGCGAACGGCTCGGTCGTATCCTCGTGCATGGCGGGTGTGGCACCGGTGAGATTGCGATTCGGATGGCGTCAGGCACCCAATTCGTAAGTCACAATCACCACCTTACGCGACACCCGCCGACGAATCCCTGCTATGCGATGAATAAGACAGGCTAGGACAGTACCGGCAAGACCAGCTATAGTCTGCGGCGTCCAATCGGATCAGAGAGCCCGGATGAGCGACATTCCGAGCTGGCGTATCGCCGGCGACTGGTTCGACAACTGCAGCTGCGCGGTTCCCTGCCCTTGCACCTTTGCCCAGGCGCCGGATAACGGCTTTTGTGAATCAGTGCTATTCTGGCACGTTCGTGCCGGCCACCACGGCGATATCAACCTCGATAATCTCAGCTTGGTGCGGGTCGGCCGGTGGGAAGGCGACCTCTGGGCGAGACAGGCCACGGGGGTCGCCGGTCTCTTTATCGATGCTCATGCGGACGACCGGCAGATGGAGGCGTTGCCGGCAATTATCGGGGGCCGCGCTGGCGGGTTCCCAGGCTGGGTCAATGAGTGCTTCGCCGGAGGGCGGCAAAGCCGCGGCATCGAGCGGGCCAAAATCACCTATGAGATTGCACCCGACCTTGGCTATTGGGGAGTTGAGATCATGGGCAAGGTCAAGGCCTGGGCCAAAGCGATCAGCGGACCGGCCAGCCCGCCCGGGAAATATCCGCAGCTGATAAACGCACCTGGCAGCGAGACCGGGCCCGGACCGCAACTCGTCACGTGGGGGAAAGCAACCATCCTCTCGGTCGGCGCGCACGGCTTCAAGTTCGAGTACACGTTGCATTCGGCCAAGCACATTCCGTTCGACTGGGCCGGACCCTGACCTTCGCGCCATATCCTCCATCGGAAGATGCTTGGGATGCCCACGACCAACATGACCGTCCTCGAAGCCGTGCTGCGACGAGACCGTGCGGTGGTGGTTGCCGTTCTCGTCGGCGTCATCGCGCTTGCCTGGATTTACATCCTCCTCGGCGCGGGCACCGGCATGACCGCGATGGGCATGGTGCTCGGGTCGGATATGGCCAAAGTGCCGGATGTGATGATGCCAGTGGCGTGGACTCTCGGGTACGCCGGCCTGATGTTCGTGATGTGGTGGGTGATGATGGCAGCCATGATGCTGCCGAGCGCAGCGCCAGGTACTGCTCTTATTCGCTCAGGTAAACCGCACCAAGACAGCTGGCCATCGTCCTTATGTTCCGACGGGCATCTTTGCCAGCGGCTATTTGGTAGCCTGGGGCGGGTTTAGCGCACTTGCAGTTGGGTTGCAGTGGGAATTGGAGCAGCTTGGCCTGTTGTCCCCGATGATGGCGACGACAAGCTACTGGCTCGGCAGTGCAATCCTCCTCGCCGCTGGTGTGTGGCAGTTGACCCCCATAAAAAGCATCTGCCTAAGACATTGCCGTTCGCCGATGGGTTTCCTCGTCCAGCGCTGGCGGCCGGGTCGGCTGGGCGCCTTCAGAATGGGGCTTGAGCACGGCAGCTATTGCTTGGGATGCTGCTGGTTCCTGATGGGGCTGCTGTTTTTTGGCGGCATCATGAACCTGTTTTGGATCATGGGTTTGGCTATCTTCATTCTGTTGGAGAAGACTATTCCGATGGGCTCTTGGATCGGACGGATTATTGGCTTCGGTGTGGCTGCGTGGGGCATCGTGATGTTCGTAACAACGACGCTCACGGTCGCTGCCCCCAATGACTACCGTTTTAAGGCTGCCGAGGTCCGGGCCTCCGGACCCGGCAAAACCACGCTCTTGGTCCGTCTTGTCAACCTGCATGACAAAAAGCTCGTCAGCGATGCTGTTATCATCGGAACCAAGACGGACATGGGTCCGAGCGGAATGGCCGCAATGTCCGGTACCGTGGTGCCTGCAACATCTGAGCAGCCCGGGGTTTATCGCTTTTTGATGGAGACAGGTATGCCCGGAAAGTGGGAGCTAATTCTCACTGCGAAGGTACAAGGGGAGGTCGGTCCAATCACCGGCAAGATCATTTACGACGCCAAGTGAGCCGAAACCACAACACGCTGGCGCAGCCCAACCAATGGGCGCGTAGTACCGGTGTCCCCCCTAGGCGGAAACCGAAGGAATGGCCGCGGTGCGTGGGTTAGCGCCATCTGCCCCATCACTCATGACCCACTGTTTCGTCCGATCCACTGCGGAGTCGATGTCGACCGCGCCCGGCCCGGCTTCGTCCCGATAGTATTTTGCGCTAGAGCCTCGAGTCTTCGACGACACCCTTGTTGCTGAGATGCAGCTGCGCGAACTGAGCATAGGTGTTTTCTAGGCCAGGCAGCGGGATGGCGCCGTTCGCCCGCGTGGTGGCGCTGCCCATCTCGGCGACACGGTATTCGAAGCCGTGCGGCAGATTGATGCGGGCGCGGTGTTCAGCCCCCGTTACGGGATTGTGGATCGGCTCGCCGATCGTCTCAACGATCCCCGGTACCGCGAAGCGCCCGCGCCGGGCATCGACATCAATCTCGACCTCGATCGGCCGGAACAGCGGCTCCAGCTTATTGGGCGCCATCGCGGCGAAAACCCACCACATGGTTGCCATTTCGTCGGTTTCCTGACCGGTCATGATCTTGACCAGCGCTTCGCGCTGGGCCTCGTTCGCGCGCTCGTCTATGATAACTTGCATCGTGCCGTCGCCCTCGTGGATTGGCCCTGGCCAGCTGACCAGCAACACCGAGCGCAGACCGTCAAGCGGCACGTTGGCGAAATGCCCCTCCTCGATTGCGTAGCCGACCGCCGCGCGGCAGTTGCCGTGCGTCGGCAAGGCGTTGAACTGGCACGGACATCCGTACGCGCAATTGCAGTTCACCAGTTCAGTCGCTCTGAGTCGCCATTCAACAGCCATGATTTCTTTCCCCGGCGTTACTGCCCGCGCATTCGGCCATTCTCGCTCAGAGCGCGCTCCCCGCGTCGTTTCCGAAATCGGCGCTGAACCTCCCGGCAGGTAGCTGTCGAACTGCGATGACGTCAAGGCGCTCCGGGACCGGAAATCGAACGCCATTTGCGTGAAGCCCTGGACATTGCCCGCCAACAGGGGGCGCGCCTATGGGAGCTACGCGCCGCTACCAGCCTTGCCCGGCTGTGGCACACCCAGGGGCGCGCGACGGAAGCGCATGGCCTGCTCGCGCCGATCTACGCCTCAATTTACCGAGGGCTTTGACTTACCGGACCGCATCGAGGCCAGGGCGCTGCTCAGCGGTGCTTCGTGCATCCAAAGGCCAACCCATGATTGACCCCGGAGAGCTCACGGGCCGTCTCGCCGACGCCGAAGAAAAGCCGATAACGCCAAAGGCGCCCGCTGCGGGTACCCGGTTGTTTGCCGCAGGATCGGTGGGAATCCTCTTGTGAATTTCAACCGGTTCCCACGAGGAGTACCGCGATGCACCATTCCCGCCTATGTGCCGTCCTGATCGACTGTAAGGCCCCCGATGTGGACGAGGCTGCCCGTTTCTGGAGCCAAGCGCTGGGGCGTCCCCTTGACCCCGATCATCCGAGCAGCCGCGGCAATTACCGCATGCTGGCGACCCCACCGGACGAGCCCATCGTGGAGATCCAGCGCGTGGAGCATGAGAGCGGTGTCCACATAGACATCGAGACTGACGATATCCCTGCCGAAGTGGGACGCCTGGAAAAGCTGGGCGCCAAGGTTGTGGACCGCCTGGAGCGTTGGGTGGTCATGCAGGCGCCCACCGGCCAACGCTTTTGCGTCGTACGGATACAGCGTCCCGGTTTCCCGAAGAATGCCAACCGCTAGGACTAAATTTTACTCGTTCGATCTGTGAATTAGACCGAAGTTTGCACTGAGATCGGCGGAAATGGCCTGATTTTGCTCGGCCGACGAGGCGACAGGCTGGCCGGATGTGTCCATACAAAAGTGCTTGCATCGGCGCGACTCGGTGTGATTCGCTGGCCCAATGCTCATAGACGTGGTGCCGAACGATCGGTCTGCGCCGCCGTGCTGCTGCGCGAGAGCTACCGCGAAGGCAGGAAGGTCACGAAGCGCACCTGGCCAACCTGAGCCAGGTGCCGGCGGCGGTGCTGGATGGCCTGAGCGTGCTGCTCGCGGGTGGCTGCGGTGCGGCCGGAGGAGGTGTTTGAGATCCAGCGCGCCTTGCCGCATGGGCACGTGGCGGCCGTGATTGGCATGATGCGCAAACTCGACCTGCCGCGGCTGCTGTCGCGCACGCCGTCGCGCGAGCGGGACTTAGCACTGGCGCTGATCGCCAGCCGGATCATCGCGCCGGGGTCGAAGTTAGCAACGATCCGCGCCCTGTCGCCGGAGACGGCGGACTCCAGCCTCGGTCGTGTGCTCGGGCTCGGGTCCTATCGAAGAACGCGAGATCTACACCGCGTTGGACTGGCTGGGCGCACAGCAGGACCATGTCGAACGGACCTTGGCGCGGAGGCGCCTCAAGGACGGCACGCTGGTGCTGTACGATGTCAGCTCGTCTTACCTTGAAGGTCGGTGCTGCAAACTCGCGCAGTACGGCTATAGCCGCGATCACCGGTCCGACCGATTGCAAATTGTCTACGGGCTGCTGTGTGACCGCGATGGCCGGCCGATCGCGATCGAAGTGTTTGCCGGCGATACTGGCGATCCCAGCACCCTCTCGGCACAGGTTGCCAGGCTCAAACAACGCTTTCGCGCTCAAGCATGTGGTGCTGGTGGGTGATCGTGGCATGATCACCGCGGCCCGCATCCGCGAGGATGTCAAACCGGCGGGCCTGGATTGGATCACCACCCTGCGCGCGCCCCAGATCCAGGGATTGGCCGATACTGGGTCATTCCAGCCGTCCCTGTTCGATGAACGCAATCTCGCCGAAATCACCGCCCCGGAGGATTATCCAGGTGAACGGCTGATCGTCTGCCGCAATCCTGAGCTCGCCGCCGAACGCGCGCGCAAGCGCGACGAACTGCTGGCTGCCACCGAGCGGGAGCTCGCACGCATCGCCACACAGGTGCGCCGGCGTCGTGAACCACTCCGCGGGCAAGCTGAGATCGGGCTGGCGGCAGGCGCCGTCATCAATCGTTACAAGATGGGCAAGCACTTCGCGCTCACCATCACCGACGACAGCTTCACCTACCGCCGGAAACAAGACAGTATCAACGGCGAAGCGACGCTCGATGGTCTCCACGTCATCCGCACCAGCCTGCCGGTGGAGACGATGAGCGCCGATGAAACCGTACGCGCCTACAAGGACTTGGCGCGGGTCGAGCGGGCGTTCCGTTCGCTGAAATCGATCGATCTCCAGATCCGCCCTGTGCACCATTGGCTCGAGCCACGAGTGCGCGCCCATGTCTTTCTCTGCATGCTCGCCTATTATGTCGAATGGCACCTGCGCGAGGCGTGGGCGCCGATCCTGTTCCACGACCATGACCGCGCGGCGGCCCAGCAAGCACGGGCTTCACCGGTCGCTGCCGCGCAAGTTTCGGATGCCGCCAAACGCAAGCGAACCAGCCGCCGCAGTGACGACGGCGTGCCGATCACCAGCTTCTCCGGCCTGCTCGATCACCTCGCGACGCTGACACTCAATGTCGCCGCCTCGCCGCAGGCTCCGAACGTCACCTTTGTGCTCGCCGCCAAATCTACAGCCCTTCAGGAGAAGGCTTTCAGCTTGCTCGATGCGCCGCTCCCCCGTATCCAATAGCTAGCCAGGCCAATCGCGAGAAAAGCCAGCAATGGCCGGGGCTTTTGCACAGCGACAAACAGGATGGATACGTATTACAAGCGACCGAGTCGGTGGAAACAGATCTCTGCGCCACGTTTCCCGCTGGCGATCCGCCCTTTGAGGTGATCCACTACATCACCGATGCCGACGCGGCGGGCGACCGGATCGTGGTTGGGACGCTGCGCCCGGATCCTCCTGGCACCGCCAGCAACGATTTCGGGGCACTCCCCGACTGGGGTGGCGCCGCAATATCCCGACCAGCAATATTGCGAGCAGGTGAAGCTCGGCCCCGATGCGAAGGACGAGCCGGTTTATGCCACGGCCTTTGTGCCGACCCAGCACGAACGGTTCGGCTTTTACAAATCCTTTGTCGGCATGCTGGTTGACCCCAACTCCGGCGTACCGTTCCTCCGCGGCCTGATTGCGCCCGAGCAGCGTGCCGCGGGCTTGTTCGCGTGGCGCATCGCCACCCCGAAGCTCCACACCAGCATTACGCTCGCCAACGCGCTGGCTCATCGGTATAGCGGCACTGTCACGATTTACGGCAACGTGGCCGATGCCACGCATGGCCAGAGCACGGGCGAGGTGCTGGGCGACGGTGACGCCACGCAGCCCTTTGCGCCCTTTGTGCTACGGCAGACGCCGCTCACCTACCTCTCCGCGCCGACCGCCTCCGGCTCGACAAGCACGCTGCAGGTGCGGGTGAACGAGCGTGCCTGGCACGAGGCGCCGGATCTCTGGAACGTGGCGGCAGGCCAGCGCAGCTCAGATGGCCAATGACGCCGACATCGCAACATTCAGTTCGGCTCGTGCCGTTACCAACTGACTCAATCCGACCTGGATGTGGGCTTAATTAGGCCTTCCCTAGCTCAGTTTGCAGTCACATGGACGAGTGCATGACGGCCGACGGATCGATACCACCACGCCTGCGGCCGCCCAGATAGAGTTCCTGCACGAGCCGCATGTTGCGCAGGTCCGCGACCGCACCTGACGCGGCGATTCTGCCGTTGTTCATCAGGTAGCCGCGCTGGGCCACGGCGAACGCAAGGCCGGCATTCTGTTCGACCAGCAGCACGGCCGCGTCGAACTGGCCGCGGACCTCGAGGATCACCTTGCGAAACTCCCTGACAAACAGCGGCGACAGGCCAAGCGACGGCTCGTCGAGCAGCAGGACGCGCGGACGCGCCATCAATCCGCGCGCGATCGCCAGCATCTGCTGCTGCCCGCCGCTGAGCAGGCCGCCCTTCGTAGACCGGCGCTCGGCCAGCACCGGGAAGTAAGCCTCCATCCGTTCGACGTCGCGCTCCACCGCTTCGCGGTCCTTGCGGACGTAACTGCCAAGGCGCAGATTGTCGCGCACGGTCAACGAGGCGAAGATGCGACGGCCCTCCGGAACCATGACGATGCCGCGCCTTGCCATTTCGTCCGGCGGCCGGCCGGCCAGTTCCTCGCCGCGGAAGCGGATCGCCCCGCCGGTGGGCTTCACGAGGCCGGCGATCGCGCGCAGCAGGGTACTCTTTCCGGCACCGTTAGGTCCGAGAATGGTCACGATCTCGCCGTCCTCGACCGTGAGCGAGACGCCGCGGTTGACGACGATCCGGCCATAGGCCGTGTGCAGATTTTCGACCTCAAGCAGCCTCACGTCTCGGTACCCAAATACACCTCGAGGACTTTCCGGTCCCTGAGCACCTCGGCTGGCAGGCCCTCGGCGATCTTGGTGCCGAAATCGAGAACGATCAGGCGGCCGCACAGCGAGGCGATCAGGTTCATATCGTGATCGATCACGCAGACGCCAATTCCCATGTTCGGCAGGCGGGTGATCAGCTCGGTGAGCTCCTCGGTCTCGGTGTCGCTGAGCCCGGCCGCGGGCTCATCGAGCAGAACGAGCCGGGGATGCGTGGCCAGGGCAACTGCGATGCCGAGGCGACGCAGGTTGCCAAACGGCAGCGAGCCGGCGATCGCAGTGCAGAAATTACCGAGCCCAACGAAGTCGAGGATCTCCTCCGGCGATTGCCATCGCGCGTCGGCATGACCGGCGCGATTGCCGTGCTCCCAGGCGATGTGCACGTTCTCATGAACGGAAAGGCCCGGGAACGCCATCGCCTGCTGGAAGCTGCGCGCAATGCCGAGGCGCGCAATCTCGAACGGTGGCTTGCCGGTGATGTCCCTGCCCAACCATTCCACCCGGCCGGCGGTAGGCGGGAACGTTCCCGTAACGATATTGAAGAACGTCGTCTTCCCCGATCCGTTAGGCCCGACCAGGCCGAGAACCTCGTCGCAGGAAACCGTCAAGTCGAGACCCGCCAGCGCGACGACGCCTCCGAATTCCTTGCGCAGCCCGGTCACTCTGAGTAAGTCCATGCGAATCCGGCCCGTGTCTACTCGAGTAACGATCCCGTCGAAGCCGCCTCCGCGCCACGCCGATGCGAGGCGCGCGACACTGCCCAGCGGCTCAGACTTGCCAGGCCCGCCACCACGCCTCCCGGTAGCAGCATGATCACGGCGATTAGCCCGGTCCCATACGCGATCCGCGAATCGATCGGATCGAGGTGCAGCACCTCGGGAAGGAAGTTGACGATGATGGCACCGACCAGGGGGCCGTAGAGCATGCGCGGTCCGCCCACCATGACCATCAGCGCCAGATAGACGCTGGGGAAGCCACCGTATAGTGTTGGCGAGATATGCTGCAGGAAATAGGCCTGCAGCTCACCCGCCACGGCGGCGAACACGCCGCTGAGCATGAACGCGCCGATCTTGTGAAAGCCAGTGTTGATGCCGACCGCCCTGGCCAGCGGTTCGTTTTCCCGGATCGAACGCAGGATTCGTCCGTACGAGGAAATCGACACCAAGTACGCCGCTAGCATGCTGAGGAGCAGGACCACCGTCACGAGCACGTAGTAGTTGTGGATCTCGTCGAGATCGTGCCCAAAAAGCTTGCCGGTGGTTCCGAGATCAAGCCCCGTCGCGGCCCCGGTGAAGCGACCGCCGTTGGTAAGGACGATGCTGAACAGCGAACCGAATGCAAACGTAACAATTATGAAGTGGTGCCCCGCCACGCGCAGCGACGAGACACCCAGCAGGCCGGCGACCGCTGCCGTCACTGCCATCGCGAAAGGAAAAGCCGCCCAAAAACCAAGGCCGAGCCTTAAGGAAAGAATTGCCGCGGTGTAGCCGCCGACACCCATTAGAGCAGCGTGCGCGAGCGACAGCATTCCGCCCTGGCCGAACAGGATGCTCAGGCCGTAGAGGGCGATGGCCGCGATCTCGGTCGAGATCAAGATCGAGAGAAAACGATAGCTCGGTCCCAGCCACGGAATCACCAGGAGGCCGGCCGTGACGACCAGCGCCATCGCCAGCCCCGCGCGCGACTTGGGCCGAACGATGCCGTCCCGCGTGACGAAAGCGTCGCCCAAAGCTCGCGCGGTTCCGGCAGCGGCCCGGTCAGACACTCTTCGGACCCTCCGTCCCGCCGAGCAATCCTTGCGGGCGAATCACAAGCACGAGGATCATCATTCCGAAGGCATAGGCATCGATCCATTGCGGCGCGCCGTAGCCGGCGCTCAACCCGTCGAGCAATCCTAGGATCAATCCCGCCACGACCGCTCCTGCTACATTGCCCAGACCGCCCATCAGCGCCACGGCGAAGCCCTTGATGACAACGATGCTGCCGATGAAGGGCGTGATCGGATACAGTGCAATCAGCAACGCGCCACCCAATCCGGCAAGGAAGCTGCCATAGGCGAACACCGCGATTATGTAGCGCCGCACCGGAATCCCCATCAGCGCAGCGGTCGGCTGGTCGGCGATGCTGGCGCGCAGCGCAAGACCGTATCGGCTCTTGGAGATGGCGAAGAAGGTCAGCACGACCACGACCGTGGTGACCGCAACCACGACTGCACGCATCACGACGATGCGAACATCGCCGGTCTGCCACACCGCTCCGATCGGGTCGGGAATGCTCTTCTGGTTCGAATTCCAGATGCGAATCACGACGTGCTGCAAGATCACGATCAGGCCGAGCGAGACGATAAATCCGTTCATCGGCCGCTCGAGCGTGAACCTGAACAGACCGCGTTCGGTAACGATCCCGAGCAATCCAACCGCCACGGCGGCCGCCAGCGTCGCGACCACGTAGTTGGTGCCGTGGCTCACCAGGAACCAGGTCAGCATCCCGCCCACCATGAGGAATTCGCCGTGCGCGAAATTGATGATCCCGGTAAGGCCGAAGATGATGGTGATGCCGATGCCGATCAGAATGATGACGCTCGCCCCGGAGAGGCCATTCACCAGTTGCTGGAGGAATATGTCCATCGTTTCGTTCTTGCCTTTCCAAAGCGACGTGGCCACGGCACCTAGCCTGGCATCGCAACTAGCGGACCGCGCCGATCGCACGGCGCAGAACGGCGGTCGCGCCGGCCAACCCGGCTTGCAATCGTGTCCCTGCGAGAAGCGGGCGCGCTCCCGATCGCGGAACGCGCCCTCAACACGACGCGGTTGTCGGCTGACGCCTAACCGTCATCGTCTCCTGCGGGCGGATGGGTTGGCGGCTGCACGACCGCGCACTTGAATTTGTCGGAGCTGTTGGGTTCCACGAGGCAGACCTCGGTCGCGACATTCACGACGCGGTGCCGATAATCGAATTTCAGCGGCACCTTGGCAAGAACGCCGTCATAGGTCGAAGTCTCGAGAAACTCCACGACGGCGTCGGCATCGTCGACTTTGCCCACGGCTTCCAGCGCCTTGGCGTACCAGTGGACGTAATCGTAATAAAGCAGGGACACCGAAGCCTGCGGCCCGCGCTGTCCTGCCAGAGCGAAATAGCGGTCGAAATAGTCCTTGACCTTCGCTGAGGGCGGTTCGCCCCAGCACAGCGCGATACAGCTTATGGTCACCGGCATCGAAGCCTTGAGATGCCGGTCCCGCCACACGCCCGGGTCGACGCCGATCACGAAATAGGCCCGCGCCACGTCGAGCTGGATGGCCTGCGGCAGGGCAACCAGCGTTTCGTCCGGGTTGTACCAGATGTGGAGGATGTCGGGATGTTCCCCCTTGATGCGCGTCAGCAGGGGGGCGAAGTCCTTGGTGTCCGGCGGATAGAACACGCGGTCCACCGACTGCCCGTGCGCTTCGAGCGCCTTGATGTAATGCTTAGTGAGATACTGACCGCCCAGATCATTGGCGACCAAGATCGTCGAGCGCGTGGGCGGTGGCGTGAGAACGCCCTTCAGGAGCTCGAACACGCCGTTTGCCGTGCTGCCGCTCCGCTGAAACTCGGGAGGCTCGGTCTGGAAGGCGTAGTGAAGGGACCCGTCCGGCGCGGTGTCTTTCTTGGTCAAAATCCCGCCCATCGAACTGTTGCCCGTAAACTGGATCACCTTGGCGGGCCCGGTGATCTTGGTCATTGCTACCGAGAAATCATCGGGACTCGGTGCCCCAGATAGCCTGGACACCGTCATCATGCACGAGTTCGCGCGCATTCGCGATGGCCGTGTTAATGTCCGTGCGGTCATCGAGGTAGTACGCTTTGAACTTGTACATCTTGCCGCCGACATTGATGCCGCCGGCGTCATTGATTTCCTTGACCGCCAACTTGACGGCCGCGGGAATCGTATTTCCCGCGGAGACGAATGACCCCAACTCGGCTGCGTTGACTCCGATCTTGATGACATTCTCAGCATCGGCTGCGCGGGCGCTGTAGGGCGCTGCACTGCCCAGTCCCAGAGTGATCGCTACCGCGCTCAATCCGACGCTGATGGGATTCATAATGACGATCCTCCACTGGCACTCATCCTACCACCCGCTTCGCATTGGGACAAGTCTGCATCGCCTCGATCGAATTCGCCCTTTGAAAGACATCCACATCGTGGCCTCGAAGATCAATCCCGAAACCGGCCGCGCCTATGATCTCAAGGGCAATTACCTGCAGCTCTCGACCCGGGCCGAGCGGTATGAGGCCTAGCATGGCGGGATCGTCAGTCGCGAGCGGGCGACGCATCTGGCGGACCTCAAATCATATCTCGATGCGGATGAGAGGCTCTGCCAACTTCACACCGACCGCGACGGATGGGCGCGCAGGGCGATTCTTAATATTGCTGGCTCAGGGAAGTTTTCCAGCGACCGCACGATCGCTCAGTACGCGGCTGAGATCTGGATGCGAAGCCCTGTCCAGTGCCATAGGAGGGATCTAGCACATGTCGATTTCCACGCTCGCCGGCAAGCCGGCGCCAAAGGAGATGCTGATCGATCCAGCCCGGCTCGAACGCGAATATTTCGAGAGTCTGCCCGATCTCGACGAGCCGAGCCAGCTAGTGAGGTTCCGGCACCAGCGGGCATCGCGGCTCACCGCTGCACGGGTCCTTCACCGAAGCCCACATCCTCGCGATCACCCAAGCCATATGCGACTACCGAAAGGCCCACGGCAGCAGCGGCCCGCTCTTCATGGGCAAGGACACACATGCGCTTTCCGGGCCGGCGCAGCGCACAGCACTAGAAGTCCTCGCGGCCAACGGGGTCGAAACCATCATTCAGCAAGCCGCCGGCGTGACACCCACCCCGGTCATTTCGCATGCGATCCTCGTCTACAACCGTGGGCGCGCCGCCCATCTCGCAGACGGCATTGTCGTCACTCCCTCGCACAACCCGCCGGAGGACGGTGGGTTTAAGTACAATCCGACCAATGGCGGGCCGGCCGACATTGACGTGACACAATGGGTCGAGAACCGGGCCAACGAGCTACTGCGAAACAGCAATGCAGCGGTAAAGCGGATGGCGTTCGATGCTGCCCTCAAGGCCGACACGACGCACCAGGAAGATTTCGTCCTTCCCTACGTCAACGATCTGCGCAACGTCGTCGATATTGACGCGATCCGTGGCGCCGGGCTCAAGCTCGCAGTCGATCCGCTCGGCGGCGCCGCGGTCCATTACTGGGAGCCGATCAACAGCATCTACGAGCTCGACATCGAGGTGGTCAATCCACGGGTCGACCCAACTTTTGCGTTCATGACGGTCGATCATGACGGTCAAATCCGCATGGATTGCTCGAGCCCCTACGAGATGGCGCGGCTGGTAGGGCTCAGAGATCATTACCGCGTGGCCTTTGCCAACGACCCGGACGCGGATCGGCACGGCGTAGTCACCCCGGGCGCAGGGCTGATGAACCCAAACCACTACCTGGCGCGCCGCCTTCGCTCCTGCGCTGAACGCCGGTTTAGAGTGCAGTGTGAACAAATCGGTCCATTGAACCCAAGCACACAAAAGACCTCCAACCCTCCACAAGGAACAGATAGAGCATCTCGTCCCCTGCCCCCTCTTGATCGCTACAGACAGATATACTAGGGCGCACACAGTGTCCGGTTTTGGTCATGAGCGGGCCGCGAGTCTGCGCGCAGCGTCGGCGCTCGGCAGCGTCATGCGCGCCGCGACCTCGGCCCATGACAGCGCTGGGTCGGCCTCGGGGTAATTGCCGACAATTTGATCAATATCGGCCACGCGATCGGCAGGCAGCAGGTCTGATCGGCCTCTGACGCCATAAGACTGCAGCACCTTGCGGTGACCTGTCGAGCTGTTCCGGGCAGACCCCAACGTTCTCGTTCAAGCCGCACCGCCCTTCCACCGGGACAGCGAATTTTGCGCCGGAAAGTAGCTAGCGCCCACGGCGCGTCCGTGGCAGCCTTCAACCAGGGGAGAGGGAACATTGCGCAAGCTGCAAATCGGCATCATTGGCGGCGGGTGGATGGGAAAAGTCCATGCTATGTCCTACCGCACTGCCCACAGCGCCTTCGGACCGGAGCCCGCAATCCCGGTTGTCGCGGTCCTCGCAGATATCAACAGTGAGCTTGCAGAAGCCGCTGCCCGTGAGTGTGGCATCGAAAAAGCTGCCGCGGATTGGCGCTCCGTTGTTGATGATCCGCACATCGACATTGTTGACATTTGCACACCCAATGACATGCATTTTGATATTGCAATGGCTGCCATCGCCGCGGGCAAGCACGTTTATTGCGAAAAGCCGCTGTCTCACAACATCGACCAGGCGCGACAGATGGCACAGGCGGCGGACCGGCGTGGTGTCATCACGATGGTCGGATTCAACTACATTCAAAATCCGATTCATAAGCTTGGCCGCGCAGCAGTCGCCCGGGGCGATCTTGGCGACGTTGTTTACGTTCAATTGTTTTTCAATTCCGACTTCATGGCCGATCGCAGTCTGCAGCACACCTGGCGCAATGATATCAACCGTGCCGGATCCGGGGTGATCGGCGACATAGGCGCCCATTGCCTCAGCTACTTCTATCACATGCTTGATCGTCAGGTCGAAGAGGTGCTCTGCGATCTACGATTCATCATACCGGATCATCCGGCACCCCTATCAGCCGGCGCGTTTCGGAGCGGCGCACAGGGCGACCCGAACCGACGCGTCCCGAACACCACTCACGGCGGCGGCACAGGACATATGGAAATGAGCCGCGTCTCAACCGGAATCCGTTTTGATATCGGCTACGACATTATCGGCACGCAAGGCATGCTTCGTTACAACTACGAGCGCATCAACGATCTGGACCTCTACCGCGATACCGGTCCCATCGAGGAGCGCGGCTTTATCCGGATGCGCATGGGTCCGACCGACCCACGCTATGCTGCCTTGCTACCTGTATCTGCACTCGGACTGGGATATAACGACTACAAGGCAATGGAAGCTCGCGAAATAATCGAAGCGGTCGCTTCCGGCCGTCCCGCGTACCCAGACTTCCGCTTCGGCCAGCGTGTGCAGGAAGTCGTGGCGGCCTGCCAGCGATCACACGCCGAACGGGCCTGGGTGAAAGTGCCCGCGTAGCGCCGCAGCGCGGCTGTTGCGTGCAGTCCCTGGACGAGTCAGGATATCCAGGATCTGACAGACACTAGGGTAGCAACGAACACAAGGGAGGTTGCCTTGCGGCGTGTCCAACTTCGCAGATGGGATGTAGCAGCTCTCTCGGCAGCGATGCTGGTGGGACTCGCTGCACTGGCTGCTCCGACACACAGCGCAGCGCCGAAGTTTGAAAAAAAATCTCCCTTGACCATCGGATACAGCATCCAGTCGGCGCAGGACCCGTACTGGCAGGGCTACATCCACGGCATTCAGGACGAGATGAAGAAATATGGCTTTACCCGTCTGCTGACGCAGGACAGCCAGGCATCCGCTCAGAAGCAGGTCTCCGGCAGTTTGGCCCTGATTCACGATGGGATCAGCGCGCTGGTCATCTCGCCGCAGGAGCCGAGCGCCCTTGTGGCCACCGAAGCGGCTGCGCACCGGGCTCACATCCCGATGATCGTCGGCGATGTCGGCGCGGCCGGGGACTATGACGGTTTCGTCCTATCGGACAATTATCATGGCGGAGAGCTTGCCGCTCAGTTCATCGAAAAGACACTTGCCGGCCGAAGCGGGCTACAGGAGGTCGGCGCTATCTCGCTCAATCCCACCACGTCGGTGAACGGCCCGCGCACTGACGGCTTCACACAGACGATTGCAAAGAACCCGAATTTCAAAGTGGTGGCCGACATCTCCGGCCATCAGACGCTCGAAGGCGGGTTCAAGGCGGCACAGGCAATCCTTGCTGCCAACCCGAAAGTGGCGGCGCTGTATTGCGAAAACGATTCAATGGCCGCCGGTGCCGAGCAGGCGATCGAGCAGGCAGGGGGGCGCAACCCGCTGACAAATCCGGTGCTGGTCGGCTTCAATGGCGACCCAATTGCCCTGAAGCTGATGCAGGATGGCAAGCTCGCCGCCGATGTTGCGCAGAACCCTTATGAACAGGGGATTGTTGCGGTTGATATGGCTTGGGCTTACCTGGACGGAAAGACGCCCAAATTTACCGATCCCGCCAAGAAGATTGTCAGCGTACCAGTCGAACTGGTAACGCCGCAAACCCTGGCCGAGTTCATGGAGCGGGTAAAGGCAGGCAAGGCCTACTGAGCGCCGCCGAACCGCAGAATGGCCGGCTGGTGAACGATTCCGACCAACCTTCGCGCATAGCGGGTGATGCTTCTGCCGTGGCAATGCGTGCCACCGGAATGCGCAGGCAGTTCGATGGCGTCGAAGTGCTCCACGGCGTCGATCTGGAACTGCAGGCAGACGAGGTGCATGCGCTTTTGGGCGAAAACGGCGCCGGGAAGAGCACGATTATCAATCTCCTTAGCGGACGGTTGCGCCCCGACGGCGGCCACATCGAATTGCTTGGTCAGCCGGTGTCCTTCCGCAATCCGATGAGCGCACGGCGGGCCGGAGTGTCGGTTATCGCTCAAGAACTCGAGGTTGTGCCCACGCTGACGATCGTCGAGAACATCTTCCTCGGTGCCGAGCCGACAAGCTACGGCCTGATCCGCTGGGGAGAGGCACGCCGCCAGGTCGTCGCCGTGCTTCGGGAGCTTGGCGTCACCACGGATCTGGATCGCATCGTCGGTACAATGAGCGTTGCCGACCAACAACTGGTAGAGATTGCCAAGGCAATTGTCGGACGGTTCCGCGTCCTGATCATGGACGAGCCAACATCCGCGTTGAGCCTCGAGGAAACCGAGCGGCTGTTTAAAATCGTCCGGCGTCTGCGCGCGGACGGTGTTGCGATCCTCTATGTTTCCCACCGCCTGTGGGAAGTCTTCGATCTCGCCGATCGGGTCACCGTACTGCGTGATGGCACGCGCATCATGACCGACGAGGTCGCCCGGACTGATTTGGATACGGTGATCGGCGCCATGTTGGGAAGCAAGAGCTCGCTTGCACCACATGCGCACGCGCCGCAGCGCGTGGTCCCGGCAGCCGTGACCGAGGGCCCTCCGGCGCTGGAACTGGAGAAAGTGACTTGCTCCGGCGTGCTGCAGGGAATTTGCCTCTCCGTGTACCCGGGGGAAATCGTCGGGCTCGCGGGCGTGCTGGGTTCCGGGCGCACGGAACTGACCGAAGCCGTTTACGGGCTTCGCAATATCGACGCCGGCGCACTGCGGCTTAATGGCGTTCCGGCCGAGACGCCCGAGCCGAAGCAGGCACTCCGGCACGGAGTGTTCCTGCTTCCGGAAGATCGCAAGCTGGAAGGAATCTTCGGACATCTTGATGTGCGCGAAAACGTGATCCTGGGATACGACCCGGCACCCAATCCCGAGGCACCGCCGCGACAGCGAGGCCTGCGACCGATCTCCTTCTCTGCGGAGCGGACCGCTTTCGACCAGATACGAGCGACACTGCGCATTCGTTGCTCCGGCCCCCGCGATCGCATCGCCTCGCTCAGCGGTGGCAATCAGCAAAAGGCGCTGTTCGCGCGAGCGGCGCTGGCGCATCCACGCGTGCTGCTCCTCTCCGAACCAACGCGCGGCGTCGATATCGGTGCGAAGGAGGAGATCTATACCGCCATCGAGACTTTCGCCGCGCGCCGAATCGCGATCCTGATCAGCTCTTCGGAGCTAAGTGAACTGCTCCGCCTGGCATCTCGCATCTATGTGCTGCGGGCTGGTCGCCTGGTGGCGGAGGTCGCTGCCGCGGAGGCTACCGAGGGCGACATCCTCAAGCTGATGGCGGGATAGTAGTGAGGTGACTGTCCCTGCGACGATCAAACGAATGTTGGCCGCCGACTCAGCAGCTTCCGTGATCGCCTTGATCGCCGTGTTCGCAATTTTCACTCTGCTCAACCCGAGATTTCTTACCGGTCTGAACATCAAGGGAATCGTCGTCAGCGGTTCGATTTCAACAATTACCGGCCTCGGCATGACGCTTATCATCGCCATGCGGGCACTCGACCTGTCCGTTGGGTCGATCATGGGGTTCTCCGCCATTGTCGCCGCGCAACTGTTGGCAGGCGGCTTGCCGCTTTGGCTTGTGATCGTTCTTGGTTTGCTCATCGGGGCCGGGCTGGGTCTCGGCAATGGGCTTTTGATCATCGTGCTCGGCCTGCCCTCCTTTGTCGCCACTCTGGCAACATTGTCGATGATTCTGGGCGGCGAATTGCTCATAACGCATGGCGAGACGGTGACCATCCATAACCCGGTGTTCAGCCACCTGGTTATCGGCAATGTCCTGGGCTACATCCCGGCAGCCGCTCTCATCGCGCTGGTGGTGTTCGCGATTATCTGGATCATCTTTTACCGAATGCCGTTCGGCCGCCATGTCGCCGCGATCGGTGGCGACATCCGGGCGGCGGTCGGCGCTGGCATCAATGTCAGCCGCGTTACGCTCGGCGTGTTCACACTTATTGGCTCATGCGCAGCGCTCTCGGGCCTCATGACAGGTGCGGAGCTGCAGAATGCCAACTCGACGATCGGCGCGGGATCAGAGCTGACGGCCATTGCCGTAGTGGTGATCGGCGGCACCAGCCTCATGGGCGGACGCGGCAACCTGTTCGGCACTGTCTGCGCCGCCGTTCTGCTCGCGTCAATCAAGGCGGGACTGAATGTGGCAAATGTCTCCTCTCTCTACGAGGACCTGATCTTCGGCAGCATCCTGATCATTGCGCTGATGATGGATGGCCTTCGCCGCGGCACACGACGGAAGGGAATGCTCGTGGTATGAGCAGCGCGAAAGCAGTTGAACATGGCGGCATAGCCTCATGGGTGACGGCCGGCATTCGCATCCGCCGCGACCGCAGCGGTGTATGGATCCTCAATGTTGCGATCCTGGTCTTCCTCGCATTCGCCGCCCCCAATTTCTTCGGCCTGGGAAACATCGAAGCGGTGTTGAACGATACGGCGATCCTCGGCATCGGCGCGGCCGGCATGACGATCCTGATCATCGCCGGTGCGTTTGACCTCTCGGTCACTGCTATTATGGGGCTCGCACCAATCGTGGGTCTTACGGTAGCCGGAAATGACAGCGGCCTGCTTGTTGTCCTGATTTCCGTAATTACCGGCGCGGTGCTGGGCCTGGTCAACGGGCTCATCGTTACCCGGGGCCGTGTGGCACCATTTGTAGCAACCCTGGGCACGCTGTTCGTGTTCGGCTCGATCGGCGCGATCATCTCGAATGGCAACGCCCTGGCGGCAACAAATGACCTGCTCTTGCAGCTCGGGACCGGAGCGGTCTCCGATATTGTCCCTTACAGCTTCCTCATTATGCTCGGTGCCTGCGGCTTCTGCTACATCCTGTTGCGCCGGCTGCATATGGGACGCTGGATCCGGGCTGCGGGCAGCAATCTCCGTGCGGCGCATGTCAGCGGCATCGACCTGCGCGCGATCTATCTCGCGATCTTTGTCATTTCCGGCGCGCTCACTGGGCTCGCCGGAATCATCCTCACCGGATATCTGGCCTCCGCCGTCGCCACGCAGGCGCCGAACTATAATCTGAACACCATTGCCGCCGTGGTCGTCGGCGGCACCAGCCTCTCTGGCGGAGAGGGCACGCTTCTGGGAACGGTGCTGGCGAGCTGGTTGTTCGCGGTCGTCAACAATGGACTGATTCTGCTGGGCGTCAACTCCTACTGGCAGTATCTTGCCACGGGCATAATCCTGATCCTTGCGCTGGCGCTCGGGCTGCTTGGGATGGGCGGGAAGTTCTGGCCCCTTTCAGGCCGGCGGGCGCAATGAACCTGCCGGTAAGCTGATTCGTAGATTGGACTGCACCAGATCTTATCGTGAAGCTGCGGCCGCGGTCGGGCTATTGGGCGCTGCGCTGCTGGCGGCGTTCGGGTCAGGCACAGATCATCGAAGCCGGCGACGAAGGAATCTGCGATCAAGATGGTCGATCCCGACGATCCTGAGCCCTGATCCGTTCCATGGCCTTCATAGTAGAGCAATCGTATCCGACGAAACTTAAGCTCGCTCTCAGTCCGAAACCGGGTCCACCACCGTTGTTATTGGGGTGAATTCACGGCGCGCGACACGGGCCACACCTGCAGCGTCCCTGCGGTCGATGGATGGAGCAGCGCGGACAGGTCCGCCTCCACCTCCGCCAGCCAGGGCCGGCTAATATAGCGTCGATCGCGCGGTGCGCGCGGGCGGGAACCACGTTTGGCCCACACCCGAGTGATGGTTCCCTGCTGACCGATGCGAGCTTCATCGGTGAACCATACTTCCACCGATTGGCCAGTCGCCTCCGAGGGCAACGCGGCGGTTACGAGATCAGCAAACCGACTTTGAAAACCGCCTGTGCCTCGGGCTCGCTTTGTGGATGTTGCGGTCGCACGGAGATCCGTCGGAACGACAACTTGCGTAACAGCTTGCCCACGGTGCGCTCGTGCAGCTCGACAGCAAACTCCTCCCGGATCCGCGTCTGCAGATCGGTGCATCGCCAGCGTACCTACCCCATCCCGCTCAAGATCAGGGCCCTCGTCAACCCATTTTGCAATCTGCGCCTGCTGTTCTTCCGACAGCTGCGGCAGCGGCCCGTTGCGGCGGGGCCGATTGTACAACCCATTCAGTCCAGACGCATTGTACCGGTGCACCCAATCGCACAGCGTCTGGCGCTCCATGCCGCACGCCTCGGCCGCCGCCTCGCGCGACCAGCCCTCCAGCAAAAACGCGATCGCCAGCATCCGGCGCGCGGCGTTTGCGTCATCTGTCTGCCTCGCCGCCTTGCGCAAATCGGACTCCGTCAGCTCCAGCCATGTGATCGCCACGGTCATCATCATCCCCTTCAGCTGCCGGTGACGACAGAATCACACCGCTCCGCGTCGGGCCAATTCACATTCGAGTCAACGATCCGGGCGGCTGGAGCTTCCTACCCGTAGTCAATGGGAAAGTGCGGCCGCCAAAATGGGTTTTTCAGGCATTCGGAAATCTACCGCGATGAATGATTATCGCCGTTGCCCTCGTAACGCATGAGGCCGGCATGCACGCGCACGTCGGCCTCATGACTCCATCACGGTGAGTTTCCGCCGGTTATTCCTCGGCGGGTTGCTCCCCAGCAGAGCCCGCGTCCGCTTCACCGGCTGAACCCGACAATGGGCCGTCACACCAAACCCCGCAATATCTGCGGGCCTTAAAACCCATCACCATCCGGGCAAGTCATGTCCACAGTTGCGCGCCCGGGGGCCCGAACTGAGAAACTGAACCGGGGTTCCGCGTCGAACGGCGTGGATCTTACCCGGCCCGAGCGAAGTGCGGATCAAACAGCGTCTGTCGCTGCAGCAGCAGGCAAGCCAGGGCAAGCAGTCGGTCCGCGACGCCGCGCAGGGCGCGGCCGTGCGAGTGACCGCGCTGGCGAAGCGCAGCATACCTGGCACGACACTTGGAATCACGCTGGCTGGCGACACGCGCCCAGTGATAGACCGTATTGCGCAATCGAACATGCGCAGCGTAGCGCATGACGACGATGCGCGACTTGCCGCTGCGCCTGGTGACCGGCGCGGCACCACACAACGTCCGGAGGGCTTGATAGTCGCGGCTGCGGAGAGCACGGAAGCTTCACAGAGCAGCGCCGCGAGGTTGATCCTGCCGATACCGGGCATGGATCTGAGGATCAGAATGTCCTGTCGTCGAAGACATTCTCCCGATGCGGCTTCGGTCTCGCCAAAGCTCATGCAGAGCTTTTCGAGTTGGCTCTCGGCCGCCCGCAGCTCGCGATTGACAACGCGCAGGCGAGCGACCAGCGAGCGCAGGTGAATGCTGGCCGCTTCAGCAACGCCGTCCGCGACTTTGATGACAGGTTCGCGCAATGTGGCGAGAATGGTGTCCGCATCCACGCGACGGATGCGATGCTGCCTGAGTAACCGCTCGACCGTCGGCTTGCGAAGCTGGCGTGCTTTGGCCGGCCTAGGGGCGATGGTCCAGAGCTCGAGAAACCACGGCGCGGCAAGGTCGTCGGTGAGCTTTTGCATCTGCGGATAATACCGCCAGAGTTGCTGACCAACGCGGTTGCTCAGCCGGCGCTGTTCCTCCTTCAGCTCCTCGGCAAGGCGCGACCACGCGCGCAATTCGATGAGCCGCGGATCAGCAACATGGAGGCGACGCAACAGACGCCGATCGGTACGCACACCGTCAGCCAGGACATAAGCGTCCCGGCGATCATCCTTGGCGCCAGCGACGCTGAACCGATCGCGTAAGCGGTCGAGTTGCTTGGGATTGATCGAGTGCACGACGAAGCCGCGGTCAGCCAACGAGTCGCAACCGGTCCGTGCGGCACTTCGATAGCCACAGCGACAGTGTCGGCCGCCCCGGCAACCGAGAGCAGCCAATCTCCCAGCTCCGCCAGACCTACACCGCTATGCGGAAACTCGCGTTCGGCGACAATGTTGCCTTGCGCATCGAGAAGGCATGCCTGGTGCCTTTCCGAGCCCCAATCGACGCCGGCAAACCATGTCAAAGTCTCCTCCGCCATCGCGCTTCCCCCCTGCTGCGACACCCGCGAGCCTGTCACGACGCCTGCCGATCCCTTGCATGGGGGCTGTCGATGTCAAGAACAATTATGTCACACGTTGTACTCCTGTCCGTTAAGTAAGGACGATCAGAGGAGGAGCTCGCCTCAGATCAGGAGCGAACAACGCACCACAACCTTGCATTCGGTGGGCCCAACGGGATCCCGAACCATGATGCAGCCATGCGCATCGGCGGCGAAGCTCCGGGCAGCGGACCCAATCTGTACTGCGGCGCAGGGTCCATAGGGACGGGCGGGGAACCGCTACCTCGGGCTTCCTACCGATAGTCAAGAGAAAAGTACACGGCGGGGCGGTAACCCCGCTTGCGATGTCTGTTTCTTATGTGGATCGTATGTTCATATGGTGTGACACGTAGCAGACATGCGGCAGCGCTTCCGACCTGACCCAGCCTCGCGCCGTGCTCGCGACCGTCAAGACCGCTTTCGCGCCGCTTCGCGGTGGCCTTGGCCAGTCTTGACCGCCGCTGCGCGAGGCGCGTTACAGCTTACGCAGGCCGGGACGGAGAAACGGCGCTCCAGCCGAACTGAGAAACCGGATTGGGCTGGGTGCGCGGCGGATTGGCGTGGATTTTACCCGGCCTGACCGAAGTGCGGATCAAATAGCGTTTGTCGCTGCAGAAGGACGCAAGCCAGGGCAAGCAGTCTGTCTGCGACGCCGCGCAGGGCGCGGCCGTGCGAGTGGCCGCGTTGGCGCAGAGCAGCGTACCTGGTACGACACTTGGGGTCGAGCTGAGTGGCGACACGTGCCCAGTGGTAGACCGTATTGCGCAATCGAACGTGCGCGGCGTAGCGCATGACGACAATGTGCGACTTGCCGCTCCGCCTGGTGACCGGCGCGGCACCACACAGCGTCCGCAGTGCCTGATAGTCCCGGCTGCCAAGAGGCCCGGAAGCTTCGCAGAGCAGTGCCGCGAGGTTGATCCTGCCGATACCGGGCATCGATCTGAGGATCAGGATGTCCTGTCGTTGAAGGCATTCTCCCGATGCGGCTTTGGTCTCACCAACGGCCAAGCAGAGTTTGTCGAGTTGGTCCTCGGCCTCCCGTAGCTCGCGATTGACAACGCGCAGGCGAGCAACCAGCGAGCGCAGGTGAATGCTGGCCGCTTCAGCAACGCCGTCCGCAACTTTGAGGGCGGGTTCTCGCAATCTGCAGAGAACGGTCTCGGCATCCAAGCGACGGATGCGATGCTGCCTGAGTAACCGCTCAATCGTCGACTTGCGAAGCTGGCGTGCCTTGGCCGGTGTGGGGGCGATGCTCCAGAGCTCAAGGAACCACGGAGCAGCAAGGTCGTCGGTGAGCTTCTGCATCTGCGGATAATACCGCCAGAGTTGCTGACCAACGCGGTTGCTGAGCCGAACCCGTTCCTCCTTCAGTTCCTCGGCAAGGCGCGACCACGCGCGTAACTCGATGAGCCGCGGGTCAGCAACATGGAGGCGGCGGAACAGACGGCGATCGGTACGCAGACCGTCGGCCAGGACATAGGCGTCCCGGCGATCGTCCTTAGCACCGGCGATGCTGAACCGGTCGCGTAAGCGTTCGAGTTGCTTAGGATTGATTGCGTGGATGACAAAGCCGCGATCAACCAACGAGTCGACAACGGGTCCATGCGGTACTTCGATAGCCACACCAACGGTACTTGCCACATTGGCGACCGAGAGCAGCCAATCGCCGAGCTCCGTCAGACCGGCACCACTATGCAGAAACTCGCGTTCGGCTGTGATGTTGCCTTGACCATCGAGAAGACAGGCCTGGTGCTTTTCCGAGCCCCAATCGACGCCGGCAAACCATGCCAAAGTTTCTTCCGTCATCGCGTTTTCCCCTTCTGTGACATATGCGAGCCTGTCACGACGCTTTGCCGATCCTGTACCTGGCGCTCGAGGGCGCAGCTTCCTACTGGGCATCCGTCGTGGCCAACCCGCCGGGGCACACGTCCGAGGTTGGCGCTCAAAGCGCGGGATCGTCATCGGTCGCTCCCGGCGGGCCGGCCCGCCCAGACAGCCTACAATGCAAGCCGCTTGAGCGTCTCTGGACGGTACAGGATCGTTATCGGCGGCCCGTCGCCCGCAGCAGACGAGTACCGAAACTGCGTTGCTTATCTCCTTGATCGCGCCGGTTTATCCCGCCGGGCGCAGGACCACGCCCAGCGGCACCTCGCCAGTCGTAACGAACCGCCACAGCGCGATCAGCAGTTTGCGGGCGAGCGCGACCACCATGGTCTTACGTTTCTTACCGCCGCCGGCGACGCTTGCCTGATACCACTGTGCCAAGGCGCTGTCCTTTTGGTGGATCAAGAAGCGCCAGGCGAACTGGATCATGCCGCGACGTACTTGTGCGCTGCCCGCCTTGGCGAGGCCCTTTTCTCGTCGGCGCCGACCACTCTCGTCGGGTGAGCCCGTGAGCCCGGCATACCGAGCAACCGCGCGTTGATCACGTAAGTCGCGCGAGAGCACTTCATGCGTGAGCATGTCCGCCGTCTCCAGGCCGAGGCCGTTGATCTGTTGCAACTGAAGAACCTTGGCATTTGACCGTTACTGTGGCGCTTGTTTCAGCCGGCTCAGACGCGCCGCCTCGATCTGCTTGATCTGCTCGTCAATGAAACGCAGATGCGCCATCTCGCGCTCAAGCTCGGCCAGCGTGTTGGGTGGAAGTGGACTGCCCTCCGGCGTGCGCAGCGCTGCAAGCCGTTCTGGTGCTTTGCGCAATTTCGGGTTGAAGCCGCGGATGCCGAGAAGCGCCAGCGCGGCTTTCATTCGATTGACGATGCCGGTACGCTTGCCAACCAGTTGTTCGCGCTCACGGGTCGGGCGTTTCGCATCCTCTTCCTCCAACGTTGGGATCGCGCTCATGGTACAGTGCTTCCTCTCGCCGCGCAGCCAGCCGAGGAAGGAGCGTTTGAGAAGCCCGATGTCCAGCCGGTCGGTTTTTGCCCGCCGTTGCTCGCGCGAGACTAGGATACTGGTTGGATGAATGACATACGCCTCGATCCCTCGCGTGCGTAGCCAACGCGCCAGCCAGAAGCCGTCGCGACCGGCCTCGAAGGCAATGGCAACGCGCGTGATCCTGCGGCCGGCCCTGACGGCTTCATCACGCCAGCGATGCAGCAGCTTGAGAAGGGCTTCCTCGTCGGGTACGAGCTTCTTCAGTGGCTCGCGCTCAATACCAGGAACCATTCCACCCACCAACCAAGTCGAGGAACTGAGTTCAACTACGGCAATTAGAATCTTATGCTGGTCCAAGGCGACGAGGGACCGGCTGAGGTCATCTTTTGGCTGAGGCATTGGGGCCACTCCATCATCGGGTTGCAGCGACGGATGGTGCCACCCTCGCCGCCTGTCCCATAGCGTCTGTACTGGCGCTCGAGGGCGCAACTTCCTACTGGGCATCCGTCGTGGCCAACCCGCCGGGGCACATGTCCAACCGTGGTGTTTCCAGCACGGGTATAAGTCCGGTAGCTCCCGGCGGGCCGGCCCGCCCAATCAGGCTACAACAATCCCCAATCAGGCGCCCTTAGGGGTACAGGTATAAGTAATTCCGCAGGGTGCGAGCGGCTGTGCTCGCTGCTGCATGTAAAGCCGCCACACCTGGTTATCTCTTATATTGTAAGGGAATCTTGGGGTAACGCTGGGAGAAGCCCCTGAGAGAAAACCTTGAGAGTCACCCTAAGGTCATACCCTAGTTCTGGGGGGTGTCGTCTGACAAAGTATGCCTGAAGTCTGCTGTTCCGGAAAGGATAAACTGATGACCTCGCAGGAACTACTCCGTGGCTCGGCTTTCGGCTTGGCAATGATGGGAATGGCAACCGGCGTCCTGGTCAGTTGCGCACCGCAGAAGGCCGCGGCGCCTGGAGCTGTGACTCCGCCTGATCAGACATCGGCCGAGGGGACCGTTACTTTTACCGGCGGCGCGGTTGCCCTCGGCGTCGGACTCCATTGGGGTAGTGGCATTCTCACATTCCGCGGGCATCGGTATCCCTTCAGCGCGCACGGCTTTTCAGTGCCGGAAATCGGCGCAGCCCGGTACATTGTCTCCGGCACGGTGCGAAACCTGCATAATGTGGCCGATTTCAATGGCCACTACGTCATTGTTCGCGCGGGTGCAGCAATCGTCGTCGGCGGCGGTGTCAGGACCCTCCGCAACCAAAACGGCGTCATCATCGAGGGCATTTCTACTGCGCAAGGCCTGGGGTTGACGCTAGGCCTGGGTGGCATGAACGTCACCCTCACCGGGCGCAACTGGGACTTTAACTCTGAACCGGAATCTGTAAACCAGGGCACCGAGCCATAGCAGACGCCTCTGGCAGCGCTGGTCGCCGCATAGGGGATGGTCGTGTGTGGCGGGTAGGCTCTCCGCGCCCGGCGGCGGGGTCTCAGGGTTGAATTGGCGCTCGGCCAACGTTGCCGGCTTCGGGCGGCATCCGACCGCATGGGCGCAAAGCCCGTGGCCCTCACGTTGAGACGGTAGCCAGCCTGCTCATGCGCCAGGTTGACAGGAGGCTTCGCGCCGGTGCGAACCATTCCCTAGAACAGCACGTGCGTCTTCACGCCTAGCACGGCTGCGTTGGGGACGCTGGAGGACGACACCCCGCCGGGACGCAGGAAGAACTCGAACTCAGGCTGAACTATGACGCCCGGATAAGCGGCAATCTGGTAATTCAACTCAAAGACCATGGCGTGGTTCTGCACGCCGAAGGGATAGGTCGGCGGCAAATCGAACGCCTGCTCTACGCTCTCCGTCTGCGACAGGCTGGGACTGATCTGGTAGTAAGTGATGCCGAGCCCGATCTGATCGGCAGGGCGCTTCCGCCAGAACCCCGAATACAGCATGCCCCCCCAGACGAAATTCTGGTAGAGCGAGTTGCGGGGGGTGTCGTGCGCATAGGCGCCCAGCAGGGTGAGGCCATTGTTCGGTAACGGCCCGTTGCGGAACACCAACTGGTCGAATGTGAGCCAGATCTGCGTGCGGCCGTGGTCCTGGCGCGGTGGCAACCCGCTCAGGACGTAGGAAGTCTCGAAAACATCGAAAAAATTGTCAGGAAAATTGGTGGTATCGTAGGCAAAGCCGACCTTGTAATGGCCCGGCAGGCGATCGGGTCCGAACACCGGCTCCCAGGCCACCTCGAGGGCATAGACCGCTCCGGTTATTCTGTCTGAGGACCCGAACCAATCGAAACCACTGGTCCCGCCGCCGGGGAAGGGTTGTGACGCATAGATCCCGGCCATCACATAGGTATCGGGCGTGGGCCGCACGCGCACGCGGCCGCCCCATGTATTCGACGGCCAGTCGATGAAACCTTGCTCAGCGGTCAGCGCACGAGGATGGCCGCAGATCGTCAGCGTCATGAAATTGCAGTAGAGCGGCGATGCGGCAAAGTCCATTCCGGGGAAGATGCGGCCGAGCACCGCGTCGATACGCCCATCGAGCAGTTTCTCCTCTCCGTAGAACCAGACACCGTGCAACGCCATGCTGAAGCCGGCGCCATAAATTTCCTGCGCCTGAATGACATTGTCGCCGATGTACTCGCTGCTGAGGTTGCGGCCTTGCCGATTCACCGCAGCAAAGTGGGTGGAAAATCCCGGGATGCCGGCGATTTTCTCCCAGTCCATATCGACCTGGAGGCCTATCTGGCCCGCGTAGGCGGCGCCTTGTCGCAATCCGCCCGAGAAGTTGCCTGCGGATTCGGTCGTGTAGTCGAGATTAACGTCGATGCCGAGATTGCTAAGATATGGCCGCAGGCCACCCCAGTCGCCGAACAGATGTTGGTCTAGCATAGGTGGTGGTGGAGGTGGTGGCGGAACGTTCGGCTGAGCCTCTTGCAGACTAGGCCGGGTGCCGGCGCCCCCAGATTGCTGCGCCGCGACCGAACCGCCAGCGCCCGCAAACGCTGCGGTGCCAAAGAGACAAGCTGCGAACCTGGCGGCGAATACGGACTTCATGACCCTCCTCCCTCAGTTTTCGTTGCCGACCAGGTCCTCCTTTTTTGCCGCAGACCTTCTCAGGCCGGCTGAGCCACGTGCTCCTGCAAGGCAGCGGCACAGGCTCTGGCGGTGGCCCGATAACGAGGTAAATCCAGTCGTCGCCGATCGGCACAACTCCGCGCACCCCGAGTGCCTTCATTGCCTCCATCTGCAGCGCGTTCGTGTGAGCCAGCTCCACCGCAACGCGCGTGCCCGCGACCGAACTTTGTGGAGCGGATATTGCTGCTGCCGCCCAGCCCGCGGCGCAGCGCCTCATGGGCATCTTTCTCGATGAGCACGCCGTGTGTCTTTTCGAGGTTCGGAAGCGCCTCGGCGCGTTTTAGAACCCCGTGGGCCGTCGCGCTACGGGATTCGCACATTTATCCGCCGCCCTTGGTGAGAGCGAACCTGAGCGAGAAGCCCTGAGCCATGATGGGGGCCAGGCGGCTTGTAATAGCAATTCCATCCGCCCAGCCGAGCCACAATCCAGCTCAGCCCGGACAGGCTGCCCTGCGGATGTGGATTGCGCTGCCGCGCGGTTCGGCCTTTGGGCGTTGGTCCGATGGCCTCGGCAGCGGTGATCGCATTGCCTCAGCCTGAATGCTACCGAGTGAGGTCGTTGCCTCATCCAGAATGCTACCGGCGGCACGGTGCCGGCGGGGCGAGGCATGGCGAGACGGGTAAGCATGGCGAGGCGGGCGGAGCTGGTGGGCGCGATTGGGGAACGATATCGGGCGAGCGCGCGAGCCGAGAAGCGACGGATCCTGGACGAGTTTGTGTCGGTCCCCGGCTATCACCGCTAGCATGCCATTCGGCTGCTGCGGCCGATTAGGCGAGAACTGCCGGAGAACAAGCGTGTTCCGCATCGCCGCTATGGCGAGGCGGTGCGGACGGCGCTGATTGTGCTGTGGGAGGCTTCCGACCGGGTTTGCTCGAAACGCCTGAAGCCGCTGATTGCGGTTCTGCTGCCTGCGCTGGAGCGGCACGGAAAGGTTGCGGTCGAGCCAGCGGTGCGCGCGCAGTTGGAGGCGATCAGCCCGGCCACGATGGACCGCCTGGTGTCGGACGTCGCATTTCAGCGGCGGGTGGCCGGCGGGCGTCGCGCGAGATCGGGTTCAGCAGTACGTCGGTCAGTTCCGGTGCGCACCTTCGCCGATTGGAACAACCCAGCTCCCGGACATGTGGAAGTTGACCTAGTGGTGGATGGCGGCACATCGACCTCGGGCAGCTTTGTGCGGACTTTGGTGCTGAGCGATGTGGCGAGCAGCTGGACCGAGTGCATCCACTGGCTCTGCGCGAGAACGGTTTGGTGATCGAGGCGCTCGGGCAGGCGCGAGGGCTGTTGCCGTTCCCTTGCGGGGTATGGACTTCGACAGCGACAGCGTTCTCATGCCGTGGTTGCCTGTGCCAGGCGAACGGCCTGGAGGTAACCCGGGCGCGGGCTCACCGAAAGAACGACCAGGCGTGGGTTGAGCAAAAGAACGGGGCGATTGTTCGTCGGTTGGTTGGTTATGGACGGTTCGAGGGGGGTGGCATCGGCGCAAGCATTGGCTCGGTTATATGCGAGTGCGCGACTGCATGCGAACCTCTTCCAGCTATCGTTCAAATTGAAATCGAAGACGCGGATTGGTGCTCGTGTTGTAAAACGGACAAGAAGAAACTCCAGGCTATCGGATTGGAAGTGATCCTGTTGTGCTGCTGGCGGAGATTCGCGCGGCGTAGACGGGTCTGGGCGCGCGGGTGGACCGCCGTGGCGCCGGCCTGGATAAAATCCTGCAGCGGCATTGGTGCAGACCGATCTGGAGCGCTTTACAAGCGGGCTGATGCTCGCGAAAAAAGGCTATGACAGCGATGCGATCCGCCAGATCTGCACGATCGTGGTGCTGCGGCCGAGATCCCAAGCACACGCAACCGCAAGGTGCAGCACTCGGTTCGAAAGCGTGTTTACAGACTGCGGTCACGATATCGAGTGCGTCATCGGCTATTTTAAGGAACAGCGCCGGGTCGCCACGCGCTACGATAAGACCGCAACCAGCTTTCTTGGCTTCGTCCTTCTCAGCTGTATTCACCTCTGGATCAGGTTTGTCCACAGGGCCCTAGTCTTACTGTGTCATAAATTCCTGCGCGATGTAACGCGCTGGCAACAAGGGCAGCGCGGGAGAGTTTGCACCAATGCATGAGCGATCGCGACCCGGACCGTGGCAATAGAGTTGGAGACATGGCGCTCAGGTCTGATTGGGGGATCCACGGGGTCGGTAACTGCGGGGTAGACGAGGCATTTGGAAGATCGAGGCTCGAGATTCTCCTGAGGGGGGAATCGCACTCCGTTCCGAGATCAGGAATCCGTAGGCTGCGATCGTCAGCGTGGCGTGATGATGAAAGCCACGCCAGCCGCGTCCTTCATAGTGGCCGAGCCCAAGCTCCTGCTTCAATTCCTGATAGTCGCGCTCAATCCGCCAGCGCAGTTTGGCCAGATTGACCAGATTCCGCAGCGGCATATCGGCCGAGAGCGTCGACAACCAATATTTAGTTGGCTCTGTCTCTCCCTTCGGCCATTCGATCAAGCAACATTCTTCCGGTCTCGGGCTGGTGCGATAATAGTCACGATGCGCGGGCCGCACCCGTACCGCAGCAAAACGAGACGTCAGCCTGGCGTTGCTGCCTTCGCGCCAAGTGACGCTGTGCCACTGCTGTTTCGGCAACCTCAGTGCCAATTCCTTGACAGACACCGGCTTATGCTTCGCATCGCGTCGCACCAGCTTCGGCGGGCGCCCATTTCCACTCCAGCGTTTCGGTCGCTTCGGCACCGTGCCCGGAGCCCAGAGGCTGGTCGAAGATGGAATGCCAGCGACATAGCGCAAGCCAAGTTCGGTGATGCCATCGCGGAACTCGGTATCGACGCCATAGCCTGCATCCATCAGCACAGTCGCCGGTGGAACGCCAGCCAGCAGCGCCGATTGGATCTGCCCCAGGGCGATCTGTGGTTTGGTCTGGAACGCAATGTCATCGGGAATGCCTGTCTTGGCGCGTCTGGCCGCGTCATTGGCGCACACCTCCGGCAGATACAGCCGGTATGCGATCGGCAGGCTGGCGTGGTCGTTGGCGACTGACAAACTCACCGCGACCTGGCAGTTTTCCTGCTTGCCGAGCTGACCACAATACTGCCTCGCGACGCCAACCGAATGCGTCCCCTTCTTGGGAAATGCGGTATCGTCGATAATCCATGCACGGATCGCGTCGTGCTGCTCGATGGAGGGTAACACTTGCTGACGCACGACGTTGAGCACCGCCTCGTCTGACCAATCGGCTTTGGCGACAAGATGATGCAGCGATTGGTGCGTCGCCTGCACTCGTGCCGGTGCCACACGGGCGGCCATCGGTTCGATGCTCTTCCGCCGGCCAGGCAACACCAAACCAGTACAGTAAGAGTGGAACGGCGCCGCTCGGTCGGCGTGTCCGAGCGTCGCTGTCAGTGCCTCGACATAGGCCGCAAATCGTGATTCGCCGCCGTGTCTGTCGGATTCGAGACCCACACTCCGCCTCCGCGAGTGGGCCGCGCAGTGCCGGACCGCGGCGTCGATGTCGAGCCATTGCCATTCCAGCTGTTTGCCGGCCACAATCAGATTGATGTAATTGCGGCTGCGTAGGCAGTGATCCGCAACCGAGAGCAGACAGTTCGCGTCCGGCGGCAGATAGATGCGCGCAACTGCCGCTGTCTTGTTGGCGATGTGGTCTATGAAGCCGGGATCCTGGTGCGACGCGCCGTTGTGGTCCTGGCGCCAGACATGCGACGTTAATAGATAGTTCAGCGATGCGATCGGCTCCCGCCATGGCAGCGTCTCGCAGGTTTTCAGCCATTTAGCGTGCTGATTGCTCATCGAATCGATGATGTGTGCGAACGCCTCGTAGCAGGAGAACAGGCCGTGCCGGCCGGTGAGCAGATAGCCTTCCAGCCACCCTTGGCAAAGATGCTCGCTTAGCACCTCCATGACATGACCGTTTGGACTCAGGTCGATATCGACGTTCTCGACCTCCGCCATCCAGGCCTTGCCGGTCGCCTGGTAAATGTCCTGGAGACGGTTCGACGCGGTTTCGTCAGGGCCGAACACGCGGAAATTGCGCGAGTCCAGATTCAGCTTCATCACGTCGCGCAGAAAGCCGCCCAGAACGCGCGTTGACTCCGCCTGGACGCTGCCCGGCGACGTGACCGCAACCGCGTGGGTGCGGAAATGCGGCATGGCCAGAGGCTGCAGCAAAATGCCGCCGTTGGCGTGCGGATTGGCGCTCATCCGGCTGTGCCCGGTCGGGGCCAGCGCCGCGAGTTCCTCGCGGAACTTCCCGTGATCGTCGAACAGCTCCTGCGGACGGTAGCTTCGCATCCAATCCTCGAGTTGGCGAAGATGTTCGGGATGCTTGAAATCCGCGATCGGCACCTGGTGTGCCCGCCAGGTGCCCTCGACAGGCTGGCCATCAACGAATTTCGGCCCTGTCCAGCCCTTTGGCGTGCGCAGCACGATCATCGGCCAGCGCGGCCGCTCCAGGTGCTCGGGGTCCGGTGCAGCGCGCGCCTTGGTCTGGATTGCACGTAACTTGGCGAGCACCGAGTTCGAGCTAGCCCGTGGTCTACGGGACCTAGTCAACGAGCGGTTCAAATCCAAGTGTCTCCATTAGCTTGCATCCCGTACACGTGCCCAGCAGCTCAATCAGTAGGCGTTGGCGTGACGGCGCCGGAACGGGGTTCACCTGCACCACTTTGGCGCAGCATTTGCTTGAGGCATTCATCAAAATTTGAAGGAAATCCCAAACAAGATAGTGCGGTGTCCAGCCGAGAATATAGTAATCGGCCGTCTGGATCTGAAGCGCGAATCGCGTCGCTGGATTATTGACCTCGAACGCAATTCTCAAGTCTTCGCCAGGCTGAAGTTGATCTAGCCGCTTCTGAGAATGTTCGCTGGTGTATCGCCACCCGTGTAGGAAAAATCGGCAAGAGAACGAGCCATCGAGCTTTAGCTCAAGTTTGGGGAAGATTTCAAATGCGTCCGTTGCGCGAGTGCCACCTCCAACGGAAAGAACATCGATCGGGTCGGCATAGGCTGGTAAATTTAGCTGCCGCAAATACTCGGAAAAATCCGGCCTGCCTGGCGCAATCACCCTGTTCTGGAAGAAGGGGAATAGTTCGCGCGATTGGTATTGCTCAGTGAATTCAGGGAAGTCGAAGAGCGGCTCGAAACCGGCTTGCTCTTCTGCCTCTTTCGCTCCGCGAATGTATCGAAACACGTAAAGGGGCTTTGACAGATCAACGTCCAAACGGCCCACCGGGAACCATCGACGCGTCCTGCTATCCTGCCAAGCCAAAAAGAGGGTCCGTGGTTTCATGCCAGCAGCCCACGAAGTTGCGCAAGGTTATATTGGATTAGTAGCCCTGCAAATTGCCGACCGATTTCCATCATCCATCCCTCTGGAATTCGCGCGATAATAGAAGCTCTTCTTGAGTCAGATAGCGACCGGATTGCATCGAGCGCCGGCATGAATACTGCCGGTTGATGTGTAGCACCCCAGCGAACCAAAGCTAGGGGGCTCGGAGGTCTTGCCTCGCTTGGTAGATACACTGCCCCTCTGCCCCTCTCCACATACCACCCAATCCGCCGCTCAGCCATTAACCGCTCCCGCCTCTGGTCAAGCAGCTCCCGTCCAAGTGATGACGCGTGATCGAAACTTGGAGCCAGGAAACCGTACCAGCTATCGCCCCGTCTCTCCCTTAGAACGCCCCAATTTTCATGATGACGGTCAGTATTCCCAACGACCGCGTCAAGCACGAGATACCCCGCAAATCGGATCTTAGCATCGATTACGGCCTCAGGCACCACAAAAATCCTTTCTAGAGCATGCCAGATATTGGGCAAAGCATGGTCCGATTGCTCGAATTTCCTATGCGGGTCATAGCCCGTGACAAGTCCAGCTAATATGGAATTACCATGCCAAAGCTCCGTACCTGGCTGCGCAAACGATTTAGTGGTGGAACCACGCTTCTCCTGATACAGAGCAAGCTCGACAATGGCATGCTGTACGTCCATAGACGCTGCAATTTCGGCCGCAATCTTCTCCGCCCAATCCTGTCCGGTATCGGCCTGAGGGAATTTGAACAGCCATCTCGCCTGGTCGGTGGGATTATGATACCAAAACTTCTCTTTGCTACCCAGTGACTCCCATTCCAGGATCCATTGAGGTTTGACCTCTTCAACTCCATAAGGGGTCTGCATTCAAGAGCCATCCTATCCTCGGGCAAGGTAACCGCTCGGTAGTCCCCGCACAAATTGGGCAGAATGCTGGCATTAGACAACCGCTCGGTGCTACGTCGCAGACCAGCATCAGGGTTGTGTCCCCGCAAGTGGTGTAGGAGCTGTGGGTAACTGGCCCGCCGAAGCGACCCCCAAGAGTCTGGCATAGGCCGGCCAGTTATCCACAGCGGTGGTCATCGCCGGTCTCCGGTAAGGTTCGGTCGCCGAACCAGAACCAGAACGGAGAACCCGAGCGATGACCGACGAGATGATGAGCCTGCGCGCGCTACTGGAAAAGACCGCCGACGCCGACATGGTGCGCGAGATGCTGAGCTTTGGGGCGCAGCGGTTGATGGAGCTGGAAATCGCGGCGTTGACCGGCGCCGCGCACGGCGAGCGCAGCCCGGAGCGCATCAATCACCGGAACGGCTACCGCGAACGCGACTGGGAGACCCGCGTCGGCACCGTCGAACTGCGCATCCCGAAACTGCGCAAGGGCAGCTATTTTCCAAGCTTCCTGGAACCGCGCCGGATGGCCGAGAAGGCCCTCACGGCGGTGATCCAGGAGGCCTACCTGGGCGGCATTTCCACCCGCTCGGTCGATGAGCTGGTCAAGGCGCTCGGGATAAGCGGCATCTCCAAGAGCCAGGTGAGCCGCCTGTGCAGCGAGATTGTTGAGAAGGTCGCCAGCTTCCTTAATCGGCCGCTGGAAGGCGACTGGCCCTACCTGTGGCTTGATGCGACCTACCTGAAAGTTCGGCAGAATGGCCGCATAGTCTCGGTCGCCACGATCATCGCGGTCGGCGTGAACAGCGATGGTCGCCGCGAGGTGCTTGGTCTCGATATCGGCCCCTCGGAGGCTGAGACTTTCTGGGTGGAGTTCCTGCGCAAACTGGCCAGGCGCGGCTTACGCGGCGTGAGGCTCGTGGTCTCGGATGCCCACGAAGGGCTGAAAGCCGCCGTCACTCGCGTGCTTAATGCCACCTGGCAGCGCTGCCGCGTGCACTTCATGCGCAACGTGCTGGCCCATGCCGGCAAGCAAGGCCGCCGTGTGGTCTCCGCCTTCATCGCCACCGCATTCGCGCAGAACGATGCCAAGGCCGCCCAAGCCCAATGGCGGCAGGTCGCCGATCAGCTCCGCCCGCGGGTGCCGAAACTTGCCGCCATGATGGATGAAGCGGAAGCCGACGTGCTCGCCTACATGGGATTCCCTGCGGCACATCGGCTGAAGCTGCATTCCACTAACCCGATCGAGCGGCTCAACGGCGAGATCAAGCGCCGCACCGAGGCACATTCGACTTATCCGGGGCGAACTCGTCGGCGGAGTTTGACGGGGCCGTGTCCAACATCACCGTTGATTTTAGCGATTCCGATACCGGCGAGGCACTGTTTTCCGGCGATCCCAAAGGCTTCAGTGGCACTATCGGTCATTTCGCTGCGGGCGATTTCATCAACCTGCTGAACGTCAACGCCAACTCGATATCCGAAAGCGGTGATGTGGCAACGCTGTATTCCGCCGGGCAGCCGGTTGCCACGCTCAGCTTCGCGTCGACCGCACCCATGGACCTTGCGGTGGAGCATGGCACAACGGGAACAACGGTTGTCGAAAGCCCGGCAACGACCACGCCCTCCACGCCTCCGGAAACGACGGCCACACCACCTCCGGAGACGACCCCGAGTCCGCCAGCAACAACGATTGAAACCGCCGCCGACAAGCACAACGACCACTCCGCCCCCGGAGACCACGCCGACAACAACCCCTGCGGCGACTACAACGCCATCGGAGAATACCGGGACTCCTTCGCAGATTCCGCCCCCGAACGAACTGCCCATCACTCCGATTGATTTGCCGGGAATCCCTAATCAGGCGATTGGCGATGTGATTGTTGATCTTGTTCAGCTTGATAGGGACGTCATTAATGGCGCTCCTATTGACATGCAATTCCATGACGCTCAAGCGCTTTTTAGGGATACTCTATCGGTGCTCGGAGGCTTCGCGGGTGGTAGTGTCGGCGGAGCTATCAGGGGTGCGATTGGTGATGCCATCAATGGCGAGCTGAACCGGCTAGTCGGTGTGCCTGAGAACCTTCACCCGCTTCCCTTTGGTCCTAGTGGTTCTGCCGATCTTGTGCCAACCGCGAACGTCGCGGCAACAGGGGCGGCGGGCGATCTAAGCACTTCATTACCTAGGGTAACCGACCAGCTCGCGACCCTGTTGCATTACTGATAGACGCTCTCCGCGTCCGCCTCGCCGTCGGGGTGAGTGCGGCAGCAGCGCCACCGAGAAGCGGCGCGACCATCAACACCTCCGCCACGAATGCTTCCGCTTGCCCGTTGCGGCGGCCTTGCGGCTGAGTAGCCGCCCATACACAGCGGTAAACGAAACCACCACCACTGAACAAGCCTATAAACTCGCTTCAGCTGTCGAGGCGACCTGATCCATCCGTCCAACATATGTCTAATAACAGCTGCAAAACATCCCCGATCTGCTCCCCACGCGGAAGTCCAGACAGGACCGGCAAGAGGCTATCGAGGGTCCGGGCGGTCGACTGCACGGCGGGCCGGATCGCCATCAGCTTCGGCACTTCGCCCACCACACCCGACTGGATTCTCTTTGGCAGCCTTCCCCCTGATCGCCCTGCCGGCCAGGGAACTGATCGCCAAAGGCCGACCGCTGATCCGCGCGCCACCGAAATCGAACACCTTGCCCTTCCCGTGCGCCATCCGAGCGCTGCAGGCCCGATGGAAGCTCGCGATGTCACAAAGGGCACCGGGTAAAATCGCGGCGCTTATCTCGCCGAAGGCGTAAGTCATTGTTGCGGCTGCCATACGCTGCACAATCTTCGTGGGGCTAAGAAGTCCCCCGCAACGTACGCCGGCGCCGTGATCGACGGCTGGATCGCCCCGGCGCTGACCGATGCGAACCCGACTACGGTACCCCGGTCGCAGGCAGATCTCTTCAGCTGTCTGCTGCGGCGACTGCGATGTCCGCGTTGGTACATGACGGGTTTGCCGAGCTGCCGGATTCCGACTTCCAAGCGACTGCTACACATCTTGCTGATAGCGACACGTCAGCTAGGGTGCTAACGGATCTTAAATGGCGGTCATCTCTCCAAGGCGATTGGCACATCCGGTCTCGCGACTTATCGTATCGTGCAATTCCTCGGAATAAGGAAGAATCCGCAGAAGTCCGAATAGTCCGCACAGCTACAGACGCGAGGGTCACGGATCCACGTGCCGGCATTATCGACTATTCGCGCAGGTGCCGGGCCGGGCTTGTGTCCCCAAGACCTATCCGAGTGCAATCGATACCAATGATAGTCGCGACCGGACCAGACGAATAACGCCGCCAAGTAGCGCGGAGCTTCGCTCGGGTCCACCTTGTCGGCGGCGCTAACCGCGCCGTCGCTCATGGCAGCTTCAGCGATCTCTTCGAACGAAAACGAGGCCGCCGCACGCCCCGAAGCGCGGCCCGGCTGAGGAAAGGTATCGGTGCGCCGGTTGGTCGCGTAAGCATAGCAGTTGTTGCGAGTGACTTGCGACGGGGCGTTCCAGAATTCGGGGGCGAAGGGTGTTGTCTCGTGAGGCGACAGCACTGGAAGCATGGTCTCGGCGGGGAGCTGATCTGCTTGCGAGGTCGTCGTCACAACGGGTGAGTTGACGCTCGCTATCTGCCCAACAAAGAATTCGCGGGCGCCTTTCACCGCCGCGGCATCGGCCCCGACAGGAAGAGCGCCCACATTGGGATCCTCGAATGGTGCTCTATCAATGAGTTTTTGGGCGATTTCGATGCCCTTTGCTTCATGGCCTGACGTTCCACAGGCGATCGAAAGGACATGCGGTAGATTGTACTCTGTAGGCATATGATCTTGGATGAGCTCGAGTATCACACCCCGATACCCGAGCTTGGTCATCTGTTTCGCGGGATCCCCGATTGTGGACCGGTGCAGCGCGATCTCACGTAAGATCGACGCAGACTGGTCCCCGCCGACGATCCATGATGGATTGGGGCGGCCGGAAAAGATGTCTATGGTTACGCGCAACATCGCTAGCCGCTCCTATTCACCAAGCGCTGTGAAAAATGGCTGAGTCGCACCGCCGCGAATTCGGGCAGCCTCGGCCGTTGCGCCTGTTTCATCGCGATCGGACCGGATTGTTGGTTGGGGTTGATGGGAAACGGGTTCGACGGGGCGCCTGCCCCGCGGTCTATGGAGCGGCCGGCACCAAGCTGTGGGCGAGGTCGCGGAACAATGCTGCCTCAGGGCAGGAGGCAGCGAAAGCGACGCGCACACGGGAAGCGGTCTCGATTACCCGTGCAGCGACCTTCATCAGCCGCAGCCGAATGGTGGTGAACTCGGCGGTGGTCAGCGCGTGTGCCTTGGGGATGCCGTCGCGCACGTTGAGTAACAGCCAATAAGCTGCGGTGTGAAGGATGAGCCGCATCTGATTGGCAAGCGGTGCCCGACATGAGGTGCGGTCGGAGGCAAGTTGGCTCTTGTGAAGTTTGATCAGGTTTTCCGCCTGGCCGCGCTCACAATAAAGCGTATCATACAGCCACTCAGCGCTGCCCGTGGTGATGTTGCTGACCACGAAGCGGATGTCGAGGCCGAGAGTGGACGCCTCGATGCGGGCCGCGATACGACGCGAACGCGACCAGGATTTGGCCCGATACTGTGTTTCGGTGTAGCGCCGCAGCAGCGGGGAATCGGCTTCGGCGCGACGGACACGAACGTCGTCAGACTGCCGGCTCGACCAGGCGGTGCAGCACGTCGTTGCCGGACAGGCCGAAGACGTAGCGAATACCCTCCGCTTCGCACCAGTCCATCACCTCTGGTCGGCCGTAATGGCTGTCACCGCGGATGGTGATGCGCGTGTTCGGCCAATGCCGTCTGATCTCGCGCAGCAGGCGCCGCAGGTGACGGCGGACTTCCTTCCCCGATGGGGTTTTGCCGGGCCGCAGCAGCACCGCCACCGGCCGCGCCGTGGCAGTGTCATAGATATGGATCGGTAGAAAGCAGCGCTCGTTGTAATGGGCATTGAACAACGACAGCTGCTGATATCCATGCACCACGTCCACGGTGTCGTCGATATCAAGCGTGACCGCCTCTGGCGGCACTGCATAGCTGGCGCAGTAGAGGCCAATCATCGCCCGCATCATTCGGATGATCTCGCGCAGGCTGGGGGCGTTCTCCCACCGCGACATGGTCGGCTGCGAGCACAAATCGCGGCCGCTGGCGGGCAGCTTGCCGCAAGCCAGTTTGAAGGCCGGGTCGCGGCGCAGGTGATCGAGGTCGTCGGCGTCCTCGTAGCCGCAGGCGATCGCCAGAATGCGCGCACGCAGGATGTCACTCAGCTGATGCACGATCCGGCCTGGATCGCGATGATCGGCAATCTCCGCCGCCAGTCGATTACAGATGCCCAGACGTCGTTCCGCCCGCGCCAGCAAGATGACGCCGCCATCTGACGTGATCCGTCCGCCATCGAATGCCGCGGTGACTTTCTTGCCTGCAACGGCTGGCAATGCGAACGGCTCGGTCGTATCCTCGTGCATGGCGGGTGTGGCACCGGTGAGATTGCGATTCGGATGGCGTCAGGCACCCAATTCGTAAGTCACAATCACCACCTTACGCGACACCCGCCGACAAATCCCTGCTATGCGATGAATAAGACAGGCTAGTTCCGTCCTTTGGCTTCATGTCCGCGACAAGTATCTCAAACCCGACTTCCGCACCAGGCAAGCGTGTTGCACGGGATCATCGGGCTGACCCGATGCCCTACCGGTCTGGGTTCATGCAGCAGAACTGCGGCCGTTACGGAAGCCCAGCGCCTGTTCTGGCACGCGACGGGCGGTTTGGCGACACCGTGCCTTACGGGCTACCATGGATTGTTGTTGCACCGACCGGGGAGATTGACCCGCGGCCTGACATCACTGACCCATAGTCGAGGAGGAAACGATGGTGGACAACCTACGTTCCGGTATACCTCCGAACACGGATGGACCGTTGGCTCCCGATCTCCTCCGGAAGATGGACGCCTACTGGCGTGCGGCGAACTATCTTTCGGTTGGGCAGATCTACCTGCGCGGTAATGCGCTGCTTGAGACCCCACTCACCCTGGCCCACATCAAGCCGCGCTTGCTCGGACATTGGGGCACGACCACCGGCCTCAATTTCATCTACGTACACCTCAATCGGCTAATCACCGAGAACGATCTGAACATGATCTATGTGATCGGCCCGGGGCATGGCGGTCCCGGGCTGGTGGCGCATTCCTACCTGGAAGGCTCCTATACCGAGATCTATCCGGATATCGAGCGCAGTCGGGAAGGGCTGCAGCGCCTCTTTCGGCAATTCTCCTGGCCATATGGTGTGCCAAGCCATGTAGCACCGCAGACGCCTGGGTCGATCCACGAAGGCGGCGAGCTGGGCTACTCGCTGGGCCATGCTTACGGCGCTGCCTTCGACAACCCTGACTTGATCGTGGCCTGCATCGTGGGCGACGGCGAGGCAGAGACCGGCCCGCTGGCCACAAGCTGGCATTCCAACAAGTTCCTCAATCCCGCGTGCGATGGGGCGGTGCTGCCGATCCTGCATCTCAACGGCTTCAAGATCGCCAACCCCACAATCCTGGCGCGGATTGGCCGCGAGGAGCTGACTGAGCTGCTGCACGGCTACGGCCATGAGCCCCTTTTCGTCGAAGGCCATGATCCGACAATCGTTCACCAGCTCATGGCCTCCGCGCTCAACTCGGTGCTCGCCAAGTTACGTGCAATCCAGACCAAGGCGCGCGCTGCACCGGACCCCGAGCACCTGGAGCGGCCGCGCTGGCCGATGATCGTGCTGCGCACGCCAAAGGGCTGGACAGGGCCGAAATTCGTTGATGGCCAGCCTGTCGAGGGCACCTGGCGGGCACACCAGGTGCCGATCGCGGATTTCAAGCATCCCGAACATCTTCGCCAACTCGAGGATTGGATGCGAAGCTACCGTCCGCAGGAGCTGTTCGACGATCACGGGAAGTTCCGCGAGGAATTCGCGGCGCTGGCCCCGACCGGGCACAGCCGGATGAGCGCCAATCCGCACGCCAACGGCGGCATTTTGCTGCAGCCTCTGGCCATGCCGCATTTCCGCACCCACGCGGTTGCGGTCACGTCGCCGGGCAGCGTCCAGGCGGAGTCAACGCGCGTTCTGGGCGGCTTTCTGCGCGACGTGATGAAGCTGAATCTGGACTCGCGCAATTTCCGCGTGTTCGGCCCTGACGAAACCGCGTCGAACCGTCTCCAGGACATTTACCAGGCGACCGGCAAGGCCTGGATGGCGGAGGTCGAGAACGTCGATATCGAACCTGAGCGTCCAAACGGTCATGTCATGGAGGTGCTAAGCGAGCATCTTTGCCAAGGGTGGCTGGAAGGCTATCTGCTCACCGGCCGGCACGGCCTGTTCTCCTGCTACGAGGCGTTCGCACACATCATCAATTCGATGAGCAATCAGCACGCTAAATGGCTGAAAACCTGCGAGACGCTGCCATGGCGGGAGCCGATCGCATCGCTGAACTATCTATTAACGTCGCATGTCTGGCGCCAGGACCACAACGGCGCGTCGCACCAGGATCCCGGCTTCATAGACCACATCGCCAACAAGACAGCGGCAGTTGCGCGCATCTATCTGCCGCCGGACGCGAACTGTCTGCTCTCGGTTGCGGATCACTGCCTACGCAGCCGCAATTACATCAATCTGATCGTGGCCGGCAAACAGCCGGAATGGCAATGGCTCGACATCGACGCCGCGGTCCGGCACTGCGCGGCCGGCGCAGGGATCTGGCAGTGGGCCAGCAACGACGAAGGCGATCCAGACGTGGTCATGGCCTGCGCCGGCGACGTGCCGACGCTCGAGGTTTTAGCCGCCGTCACCCTGCTGCGCAGCTACGTGCCGGATATTCGCGTTCGGGTTGTGAACGTAGTGGACCTGATGTGCCTGCAGTCGGAGACCGAGCACCCGCACGGGTTGACGGAGCGCGACTTTGACGAGCTCTTCACTCGGGACCGGCCAGTAATCTTTGCTTTCCATGGCTACCCGACACTGATCCACCGACTGACCTATAAGCGGGCCAATCATGACAACCTTCACGTGCACGGCTATGTGGGCGAGGGAACCACAACGACGCCATTCGACATGGTCGTACTCAATGGGCTCGACCGCTACCGCCTGGCGCTCAATGCGGTCAGCCGAGTCCCGCGTCTCGCTGATAGGATCAAGGACGCGACCGAGCGCTACTGGAGCGCGATGCAGCGCCATAAGCTTTACGTTAGCGAACACGGCGAGGACATGCCGGAGGTGCAGGACTGGCGCTGGACCAAGCCGTAAGCAGGGAAAGTCTCGTCTGGTTTCGCCGATCCGCCACCCGTCGCTCAAATTCTAACCCAAGGAGTCTACCCATGACCAAGCATCCGCAAGCGCACGGCGTGCCACCGGCTCTCGCCACGCCCACCGACCTCGGCGCCAATGCCACGCGCGACATCGCGGCCGCCCTGAATGGGCTGCTGGCCGATGTCTTCGCGCTCTACCTAAAGACCAAGAACTTCCACTGGCACATGAGCGGCGTGCATTTTCGTGACTACCACCTGATGCTCGACGAGCATTCCGACCAGATTTTCGCGATGACCGATGTGCTCGCTGAGCGAGTGCGTAAAGTGGGCCATCTTACGCTGCACTCCATCGGTGAAATATCGCGCAATCAGCGAATCGCCGACAACGACGCTCCCTATGTCACACCGCAAGACATGCTGGCCGAACTGCGCGAGGACAACGGCGTGCTGGCCAAGCGGCTGCGCGAGGCACACGGTATAATCGAGGAGCACAACGACGTGGCCACCGCCAGCCTGCTGGAGGTGTTCATTGATGAAACCGAGCGGCGCGCTTGGTTCCTCTACGAGGCGAGCCATGCCGGACCGCAACCGAGCTAGACGGCGCTACCCGCTGCCCGCGCACCTGACATCCACAACTCCATCCGCGTGCGAGGCGTAGCAGACCTGTAAAGAGGCTTCGGGAAGACGGTGCGGCGTGACTTTGTCGTCCCGCTTCCAACGATCTTATTGAGCAAGGGAGATCCGTATTACTAACTACGAGGTAGCCGTCGTGGCCGGCAGCCTTCGCCGCGATTCCATCAATCGCAAGCTGGCTGCCGCCATCATAAAGGTAACCGCTGCGAGTGGCCCACCTGGGCATTGGCGGCGGAAGGGCCGACGTTTGTCGCGCTGTGAGCGCGGAGGATGTCGCTATGTCAGATGCAAGTCTTGATGCCAGGCCTCACGACAGGCACCAAGCCGGCAGCTACCGTCGGATCGAATTGATAACCGGGGAGCCCTGCCGCCGGCGCTGGTCGGCGGAAGAGAAGGCTCGGATTCTCGCCGAGAGCTTTGCACCCGGAGCCAAGGTATCGGAGGTGGCCCTGCGACACGGTGTGAACCGCGGTCTGTTGTGGACCTGGCGCCGTCAGGCGCGGAAGCGAGCAGCGGTTGGCGCGCCGGCGTTCGTGCCGCTGCGCGTTCTCGAAGAGGACGGGGCGAGCCGAATATCTCCGGCGGTATCTGCGCCACCGGATCTGCCGCCGAGCACAGCTTCGGCGCCTCGAGGCTGTGACGAAGGTGCGGCGGGCCGGATCGAGGTTGAGATTGGGGATGCGCGCGTGCGCATCAGCGGCTCGGTCGATGCGGCGGTGCTGCGGCAGGTTCTCAGGCATTTCCATCGGCCATGATTATCGATCTGCCGGTGCGGCCGGGTCTGCGAATTCTGGTGACCGCTCGGCCGGTTGATTTTCGCCGCGGCATGGACGGCTTGTCGAGCTTGGTGAAGCAGACCCTTGCCATTGATCCCTTCGCTGGGGATGTCTTCGTCTTTCGGGCGAAACGCGCGGATCGCCTGAAAATTTTAGTATGGGATGGATCGGGGTTGGTGCTGTTGAGTAAGCGGCTGGAGCGTGGCCGCTTCACCTGGCCGCCGGTGCAGGACGGCGCGGTGATGCTAAGCCCGGCGCAGCTTAGCTTGCTGTTTTCCGGACTTGACTGGTCGCAGGTGGTTCCGCGCACCGCGGTGTTGGCGCGGCAGGCCTCCGCCTGAGACAATAGTTTCCGTTGTACGAATCGGATGCTGATTCGCTACCAAGCGGGCATGGCGTTCGATCCGGCATCACTGCCGCGCGATCCCGACCGGCTGATCGCGATCATCATGGACCTGCAGGAGAGCAATGAGAACCTGCAGGGCCAGGTAGCAGCGCTGCAGTGCATGGTGTTTGGGCCACGCTCCGAGAAGCTGGCGGTCGATCCGGCGCAGCTTGAGCTTGTGCTGCCGGATGTCGAGATCGTCAGCGCCGTTCCGGCAGCAAACGATGATGACCCCGCGGCTCGGACGGCGAAGGCGGTGTCGGCGCGCCGGAAGCCGGTGCGCAACATCGGTGTGCTGCCGAAGCACCTGCCGCGCTGCGAGGTGGTGATCGAGCCGGAGAGCAAGACGTGCCCATGTTGTCAGGGCGCGCTGCATCCGATCGGCGAGGATGTGACCGAGCAGCTCGACGTCATTCCGGCAATCCTTCAGGTCAAGCGCATCCGCCGGCCGCGCTACGGCTGTCGCGGCTGCGAGGGCGCGGTGGTGCAGGCGAAGGCGCCGGCGCGGATCGTCGACAATGGCCTACCGACAGTCGCGCTGGTCGCCTCGGTTGCGGTGGCGAAGTTCGCATGGCACGTGCCGCTGAACCGGCAGACGAAGATCTTCCGCGGCTACGGCATCGAACTTGATCGCTCGACCCTGGTGCACTGGGTGATGC
>CAWIDE010000007.1:0-199513 GCA_963834715.1 uncultured Pseudomonadota bacterium
TTGCCTTATCTCCACGTTTCAGCGCACGGGACGATTATCCCGCCCTGAATTGACGCGCGTGCGGGCTTTCCCGCAGACTGCCCGCAATCGCTGGCCTGGTGAAGTCCGAACACTGGCGGCGCACGTCTGGGAGTTCGTCCATGCACCACCCCTTCACCCACCGTCTGCTGCTGCTTGCCTCGATCGCGGCGTGCCTCGCCTGGCTCGGGCCGCAATCAGCCCTTGCGCAAGGCGATAACGGTCCGATCAAGATCGGTGTTGTCAGCGAATTTGCCGCCGTCGTCGGCGAGCCGATCGCCAAGGGTGCCGAACTCGCGGCCGACAACATCAATGCGCATGGTGGCATCAACGGCCGCAAGTTGGAGATTGTCGCGTACGACGATCACTCCTCCGCCGCCGAGGCTGTTCGCGACTTCCAGCGCCTGGCGGAGCAGGATCATGTTTCCGCGGTAATCACGACGTTCATCAGCGAGGTGGCGCTGGCCGTGGAGCCCTGGGCTGCCCGGCTGCACATACCCACGTTAACCCCGGCTGCCGCCAGCAACCTGATCAGCAAGCAGGTTCATGACCACTACAGTCAATACAAATACATGTTCGAGGGCTGGTTTCCTTCGCCCATACTTGCGCAGTCGGTTTGCGATTCTTCGCGCGACACGTTGGTTAGGGAGTTGCATATGTCCACTGCTGCCATTGTCAGCGAGGATGCCGACTGGACCAAGCCCCTGGACGTCACGTATGAGAAATGCCTGCCCAAGGCGGGGCTAAAGGTTGTAGATTTCGTCAATTTCAATCCGGATACGACCGACTTCACTCCCATATTCAACCATATCGAAGGCAAGAACCCAAACGTCATGATTATGGGCATTGCGCATGTCGGGGTGCAACCGACCGCGCAGTGGTATTCCCAGCGTGTGCCCATAGCGATGGCGGGCATCAACGCTCAGGCTAGCAATAATACATTCTGGAAGGACACCAACGGTGCCACCGAAGGCGTGATTACCCAGACGGGGTCGGCGCCGGGCGTCGCACTCAGCTCCACCACGCTCGCGGTCCAGAAGGCATATGTGGATAAGTACCACAACTTCCCGGCGTTTACCGGTTTCACAGCCTATGACGGCACGATGGCGTTTGCCGAAGCGATGAAGCGCGCCAACTCCACCGATCCGGACAAGGTTGTCGCCGAGATGGAAAAGACCAACATGGAGGGCTCTGTCGGCCACTATGAATTCTATGGCCGCAATGACGAGTTTACCCATGCGCTGAAATACGGACCTGGCTACGCCACCGGCATCTTCGTTCAATGGCAGAATGGCAAACAGGTCTGCATCTGGCCGACCGACAAGTGCACCAACAAGCTTGAGTTCCCCAGCTTCGTGAAACTGCCGCAGTAGTGCTCCGCCCGGCCACCGGTCGCCGCCCATAGATGATCGGACTGCAGATCCTGATCGACGGCTTCGCCATCAGTTCGCTCTACGGGGTGGCGGCCATCGGTTTCACTCTGATGTTTGGCGTCTGCGGCGTGCTCAACCTGGCGCACGGCGGCATCATGGTGATTGCCGGGCTGATCGGCTGGTGGGCCGCGGTGAACCATGGCGCCGGTCCCTACGGCGGCGCCGTCATCGGCATCCTGGCTGGCCTGATCGCTTCGTATGTCACGTATTTCGCCGTCGTGCGGCCGCTGCAAAAATCCCGAGCAATCCCGCCGGAGGAACAGGAGATCTTCATCCTGACGGGGACGCTACTGTGGGGCATCATGATCCAGATCGGGCTGGATTACCTATTCACCAACAATCCTGTCACGATGCAGGCACTGATACCCGGTGTGATGCACATCTTCGGCGTCCGCACCCCGCGTAACGAGGGCCTGATCGCGGTCGTCTGCTGGGCTGCAATTGGCGCCCTTTATCTGCTGGTCAACAAGACCCCGGTTGGTAAGCAATTGCTTGCCGCTTCCATCAACCCGCGCGGCCTGACACTGCTCGGCTTTGAACTCTCCCGCATATACCTGATCGTCTGGACCATCTACGGATTGCTGGCGGGTCTTGCCGGGGTGCTGCTGGCGACCTTCTTCGGCGTCAGTTCTGCCAACGCCGGTTCGCTCACCGCCAGCGCTTTTACAATCGTTATTTTGGGCGGCCTGGGGAGCGTGCCAGGCTCGCTGATCGCCGCCTATGTCGTAGGCTATGCTGAAACAATCACCGCCTATCTGATTGCGCCTACGCTGCGGCCCATCCCCGCGCTGCTGATCCTCGTCATCGCTCTCTATATCCGCCCACAGGGCATCCTGGGGCGCCGCTGATGAGAAAGCCGACCGGCTCCACCCTTGCGCTTGTGGTCGTTGCGATCGGCCTCAGCGCACCTTTTTGGGTCGGCAATTACTGGCTCGGCATCCTTACCGTCGCGTTCTATTTCGGCGTCTTTGCCATGAGCTGGGACCTGCTGTTCGGGTTCGCCGGCGAGGTGAATTTCGGCCCTACCTTCCTTATCGGTCTTGGCGCCTACTCTGCCGGATTGATGAACAATGCCGGTCTCGGTATCCCGCTCTGTCTGGTCGGCGGCGCCCTCACCGCTATAGTCGGGGGCGTGCTTCTCGCGCTTCCTGCCCTGCGCCTGCGTGGCCCCTATTTCGGGTTGGTCACCTTGGTCGCAGTTCTGCTGCTGCTCGACGCCATTGTTATTTTCGCCGGGATCACGGGCGGAGAGATCGGTATGATGGTGCCTTCGGTCCTGTCCGTCAGCGCTGTCACAAACTACTGGTATGCACTCGGCTTCCTGGTAATCTCGGCGATTATTCTGTTCCTTCTGTCCCGCTCCCCGCTCGGCCTGATACTGCAGGCCACCGGCCAGGATCGTATCGAGGCCGCGGCGCTCGGCTTCAACGTTACCAAATTCAAGCTCGCTGCCTTCTGCATCAGCGCCCTGTTCTCCGGCCTGGCGGGCGCCATGCTCACCTTCTATCAGGGCACCGCTTCGGTCGATCAGATGGTCGATCTCTCCATCGCCGTGCAGATCATCATCGCGGTGGTGTTCGGTGGACGCCGCACTATTCTTGGCGGCATTCTTGGCGCCCTGTTCCTCATCCTGTTCCAGCAGCTCCTGCTCCCGCTCGGACAGCTCAACACGTTTATCGTCTCCGGCATCGCGCTGCTGGTCATCATCTTGTTTCCGGATGGCGTCCTCGGTTATGCGCTGCGCCTGATGGAGAGGCGCGCCTGATGCTGATGCGAAACGCCGAGCCGCGGCTCAAGGTCGCGGGCCTCACCAAGCGGTTCGGCGGCCTGATTGCGGTGAGGAATCTCGGCTTCGAGATACATTCCGGCGAGATTCTCGGCCTGATCGGACCTAATGGCTCCGGCAAATCGACCGTGATGAAACTTATCATGGGCGTGGAGCGTCCCACCGCCGGCCGCATCATGCTCGAAGGCACCGATATCGCCGGCTGGCCCACGCATCGCATCGCTCAGCAGGGCATCGGCATCGTGTTTCAGCACTCGCGACCGCTGCATCGGCAAACGGTTCTCGAAAATATCAAGCTCGCGTTGCTCCCCAACTCATTGTTCAAGCTCGTCGCCGAGCCGCATGTGGACCGCCGCGCCCGCGACATTGCCATTCAGGTCGGCCTCGAGGCTGTCATGGACCGCCGCCCGCCAACCCTGCCGTTCGCCGACCTTCGCCGCCTGGAGATCGCCAAGGTGCTCGCACGTGATCCCAAGATCGTGCTGGTGGACGAACCCTTCGCCGGCCTCACCTCGGCCGAGATCGCCACGTTCTCGGAAATCATTGACGGTTTCCGACGCGAGGGGCGCGCCGTGCTGCTGGTGGACCACAACGTGAAGAGTGTGGCGGCTCTGGTTGACCGCGTACTCGCCATGTACCTCGGGGAATATGTCGCCGAGGGCACCACTGAGCAGGTAATGAAGAATGAAACCGTACGTCGCGTCTATCTTGGCGGCCGGATAGAGGCCCACCCGCGCAAGGAACTCGACGCCCGCGCGGCCGAACCGCTGCTCGCGATCCGCAATGTGGATGTGCGCTACGGGAAAGCGCAGGCACTGCAGCAGGTCTCGATCCACGTCAACGAAGGGGAATTTGTCTCGGTCGTCGGCCTGAACGGCGCCGGCAAGACCACGCTGTTCAACGCGATCTCCGGGCTTGTGCCGTATGATGGCGAAATCGAGTGGGATGGCGCCTCCCTCCGCGGCCGCACCGCGGCTTCGATCGCCCGCGGCGGCATTGTGCAATGCCCGGAAACGCGCGAGCTTTTCAGCGACCTGACGGTGCGCGAGAACCTCGATCTTGGTGGGCAGCATCTCGCCCTCGACACACGCGGTGCCCAGTTGAAGTGGCTGCTCGACCTGTTCCCGATTCTACGCGAGCGCGAACGTCAGCCTGCTCGCACCCTCTCCGGCGGTGAGCAGCAAATGCTGACCATCGCCCGCGCCCTGATGATGCGGCCCCGTTTGCTGATCCTCGACGAGCCCAGCCTCGGCCTGGCCCCCGTTATTCTGGAGCAGTTATCGAAAGCGCTCGGCCGGCTGCGCGACAGCACCAAAATCACCGTCCTGCTCGGGGAGCAGAACGTCACCTTCGCCCTGCCCCACGCCGACCGGGTTTACGTGCTGGAACACACCCGCATCGTTTGGGAAGGCGATCCGGGTCGCTTCGCCGAGGAAATGGGAACCGGTTATCTATGAGGGAACGTCCCATGCCTGAAACGCCAATTCACGAACTCTACGCCGTCCGCTACGCGCATAACGCCCTGGCGAAACGCTCCACCAACTTCCTTGGCGGCGATCCGCACGACTCGCCCATGCCGCTCGACTACTTCGTCTGGGCGATCAAAGGTCCTGACCGGACCTTCATTCTCGATACCGGCTTCGACCCGGATATGGCCCGCAGACGCAATCGCGAGCACCTGCGATCACCCGGCATCGGCCTCAAAGCTATAGGCATCGATCCAGAGCAGATCGAAGATGTGCTGATCTCCCACATGCACTACGATCATTGCGGCAATTACGACCTGTTCCCCCGTGCGCGCTACCACCTGCAGGATCGCGAAATGGCGTTCTGCACTGGGCGCTGCATGTGCCACGCGGGCTTGCGCGTGGCGTTCGAGGAGGACGACGTTGTCGCCATGGTCCGCAAGCTGTTCGCCGGCCGTATGCAATTCCACGAAGGCGCGGAGGAGATCGCGCCGGGTCTTTCAGTGCATTACGTTGGCGGCCACAGCAAGGGGCTGCAGGTAGTCCGCGCCTGGACTCGCCGCGGCTGGGTTGTACTCGCGGCTGATGCTAGCCATTTCTATGCCAATATGCAGGAGGGCCGCGCTTTCCCGATCCTGCACAATCTGGAAGAAACACTAGAAGGATATGAGACCCTTTGTAAGCTCGCGAGCAAGCCGGATAACATCATCCCCGGACACGACCCGCTGGTAACGTCGCGATACCCTGCCGCGGCACCGGGACTTGAGGGGATCGTCATGCGGTTGGATGTAGAGCCGACGAGGTAATGCCCCTCGGTGATAGGCTCGGGAGGTTTCCCAGCCGTAGCTTCAGACCGCCTCGGTCGCCTCGACCATCGCACGCGCCGACTGCACGCGATCCAGTAGCGCGTCCTCGGCCTCGACCGTCGATTTATCCCCCTCCTGATATGCCGCCTCAGCGTCGGCCAGCCGTTGCTCCGCCTCCGGCTTCGACAGCTCCGTAACCGGCACCGCCTCATTCGCCAGAACGGTACAACGCTCGGGTGTCACCTCAGCAAACCCGCCGCCAACAAACAACCGCTCTGTCACTTGATCGCCGTCGTACAGAGCGATCACCCCACCCCGTAGCAGCACGATCATGGGCGTGTGCCCCTCCAACACGCCCATGTCACCCTCGCTCCCGGGGATCACCACCATATCCACGTGCCGCGATAGCAGCAGCTTTGCCGGGCTGACGATTTCCAGTCCAACTGCCATGTCAGGCAGCGACCTTCAACAACTCAGCCTTCTTCACGGCCTCTTCGATTGTGCCGACCATATAGAACGCGGCCTCCGGCAAATGGTCATACTCGCCGGCGCAGATCGCCTTGAAGCTGCGCACCGTATCCTCGACCGGCACGAAGACTCCGGGGAAGCCGGTAAACACCTCCGCCACATGGAACGGCTGAGAAAGAAAGCGCTGGATCTTGCGGGCACGCGCCACGATCAGCTTATCGTCCTCCGACAGCTCGTCCATGCCAAGAATGGCGATAATGTCCTGCAGGCTCTTATAGGTCTGCAAAATCCGCTGCGTTTCGCGCGCGACTTCATAATGCTCTTCACCAACCACTCGCGGATCAAGTGAGCGAGATGTCGAGTCCAATGGATCGACCGCCGGATAGATTCCCAGTTCCGCGATTTGCCGGGAAAGCACCGTCGTCGCATCCAGGTGGGCAAACGATGTCGCCGGGGCGGGATCAGTCAAGTCGTCCGCGGGCACATAAATCGCCTGCACCGAAGTAATCGAGCCCTTGTTTGTCGAGGTGATCCGTTCCTGCAGCGCGCCCATATCCGTAGCCAACGTTGGCTGATATCCCACGGCCGACGGAATGCGTCCCAACAGCGCCGAGACCTCGGCACCGGCCTGGGTGAACCGGAAAATGTTATCCACGAAGAAGAGCACGTCCTGGCCCTCTTCGTCGCGGAAATACTCCGCCACTGTCAGGCCGGACAGGCCAACTCGGGCACGCGCCCCCGGCGGCTCGTTCATCTGTCCATAAATAAGGGCCACCTTCGAGCCCTCGGTCGTATTCTCACCAAGCTTGATAACACCCGCGCCGATCATTTCGTGATACAGGTCGTTTCCCTCACGTGTTCGCTCGCCCACTCCCGCGAACACCGAAACGCCGCCATGCGCCTTTGCGATGTTGTTGATTAGTTCCTGAATCAGCACCGTCTTACCGACGCCCGCGCCGCCGAATAGTCCGGTTTTACCCCCCTTAAGATACGGGGCCAGCAGGTCCACGACCTTGATACCCGTGACCAAAATCTCAGCCGTCGTCGCCTGGTCTTCGAACGCTGGCGCTTCGCGATGAATTGGCAACCGCTCCTTCGCTGGAATCGAACCCCGTTCATCCACTGGGTCGCCTATAACATTCATAATCCGTCCCAGCGTCCCCGGCCCAACCGGCACGGTGATGGGTCCTCCCGTATCTACCACTTCCTGGCCACGCACGAGCCCGTCGGTACTATCCATCGCGATCGTCCGCACAGTGCGCTCGCCTAGCTCCTGCGCGACCTCCAGCACCAGCAAGCGATCCTGCACTTTTGCGTGCAGCGCGTTCTGAATAAAAGGCAGTTCGCCATCGAACTGCACGTCCACGACAGCCCCCATGACCTGGGTTACACGGCCAACGATATTACTTGCCATTTGCTACCTCTGCTCATTGGACCGTGATCACAGGGCTTCCGCGCCAGAGATGATCTCGATCAGTTCCTTCGTGATGTTCGCCTGCCGCGCGCGGTTATAGTTCAGTGTGAGGCGTTTGATCATGTCGCCCGCATTTCGCGTGGCATTGTCCATCGCAGTCATCTGCGCGGCAAAGAAGCCGGCGTTACTTTCCAGTAATGCGCGATAGATCTGAATTGCCGCGTTCTGCGGCAGTAGCCGTGACAGGATCGTCTCCTCGTCCGGCTCAAAATCATAAATGGCCCCCCCGAGAGCCTCCTGATCCGTCCCGCCCTCCGGAATCGGCGCGGGGATCAACTGCTGTTCCGTCACCACCTGCGAAATCACCGATCGGAACCGGTTGTAAATCACTGTGCAAACATCAATCTCACCCGCCCCTACCATCGCGATAACTCGTTGGGAAATTGACTCGGCATCCGAAAACTCAATTCGTCTCTTGCCAACAAAATTAATGTCGCCGACAAACCGGCTGGCAAGTTCCCGCCGCAGATAGTCACGCCCCTTCCGTCCCACGGCCAGTATTTTGACGGTCTTTCCCTCACTCTCCAGCCGGTAGGCAAGCGTTCGCGTTGCCCGTCCGATACTCGCATTGAATGCACCAGCCAGCCCGCGGTCGCCCGTTACCGCCACAAGCAGATGCGTCTGGTCCTTGCCGGTCCCCACCAGCATGGCCGGAGCTGTCGGGCTGCCTGCCACGGAAGCCGCCAACGCGCTCAATATCCGCTGCATCCGCTCTGCATATGGCCGCGCCGCTTCGGCCTGCGCTTGCGCGCGCCGCAGCTTCGATGCCGCCACCATTTTCATCGCAGAGGTTATCTTCTGCGTTGATTTGACGCTGTTGATCCGCGTTCGGAGTGCCTTCAAGCTAGGCATAACGAGCCCCTACCCGCACCTAGGCAAACGTTCTCACAAATCCATCCAAAAACGCTGTTAGCTTCTTGTCCGTTTCGGGCTTGATCTCAAGATCCGCCCGGATCGCCTGCAAAATCCCTGGCTCACGGGCCTTCAGTTCAGAGAGGTACTGCGCCTCGAAAGTTGTTACTTTCCCAACATCCACCTTGTCGAGGTATCCCCGCACGCCTGCAAAGATTGCCGCCACCTGCTCTTCCACCGGCATCGGGCTAAACTGCGGTTGCTTCAAAATCTCTGTTAACCGCGCACCGCGCGCCAACAGCGCTTGCGTTGAGGCATCCAGATCAGAGGCAAACTGCGCGAAGGCTGCCATCTCGCGATACTGCGCCAGCTCCAGCTTGATGCGCCCGGCAACCTGTTTCATCGCCTTGATCTGCGCCGCCGACCCTACCCGCGATACCGAGATGCCCACATTCACTGCCGGCCGGATACCCCGGAAAAATAGCTCCGTCTCGAGGAAGATCTGCCCGTCGGTAATCGATATGACATTGGTCGGAATATACGCCGACACGTCCCCGGCCTGAGTTTCGATCACCGGCAATGCGGTCAGCGATCCTGCGCCATATTCATCACTCATTTTCGCGGCGCGCTCCAGCAGCCGCGAGTGAAGATAGAACACGTCGCCGGGATAGGCCTCACGTCCGGGCGGCCGCCGGAGTAGCAGCGACATTTGGCGGTATGCGACTGCCTGCTTCGATAAATCGTCGTAGAAGATCACTGCGTGCCGGCCATTGTCGCGGAAAAACTCGCCCATCGTGCAGCCGGAATAAGGCGCCAGGAACTGCATTGGCGCGGGATCGGAGGCCGTAGCCGCAACCACGATCGTGTACTCCATCGCACCATACTCCTCGAGCGTCTGCACCAACTGTGCGACGGTCGAGCGCTTCTGCCCGATAGCGACGTAGACACAGTGCAGCTTGCGCTTCTCGTCGTTGCCGGCGTTGATCGACTTTTGGTTGATCATCGTATCCACTATCACCGCCGTCTTACCGGTCTGCCGGTCACCGATAATCAGCTCCCGCTGCCCGCGGCCGATCGGGATCAGAGCGTCGATTGCCTTCAGCCCGGTCTGCATCGGCTCATGCACGGACTTACGGGGGATGATCCCCGGAGCTTTGACCTCGGCACGCCGGCGTTCCGTGGCGTTGATCGGACCCTTGCCATCAATCGGGTTGCCGAGGGCATCCACCACGCGACCCAGCAGTGCGTCGCCAACCGGCACTTCCACGATGGCTCCGGTCCGCGCCACCGTATCACCTTCACGAATCTGCCGGTCTTCACCGAAGATTACGACGCCGACGTTGTCAGTCTCCAGGTTCAGTGCCATTCCCCGCAGTCCGGGTCCCGGAAACTCCACCATCTCCCCGGCCATGACGTTCTGCAGGCCGAAAATGCGGGCAATGCCGTCACCAACGCTCAGCACCTGTCCTGTCTCGGCGACGTTCGCCTCGGTATCAAACGCCGCGATCTGCTTCTTCAGAATCTCCGAGATCTCGGCAGGACGGATCTCCAACATTTATTGTGCTCCCCTCATCGCATGCTGCAGCCGCTGCAGGCGGGATTTCAACGATGTATCATAGAGCCGCGCGCCCACGCGCACTACCAGACCGCCGAGCAGGTCCGGCTCCAGCCGCTCGATGATGTTTACGTTGCCGAATCCAGCCTCGATCAGCCGAGCGCGGAGTTGCTGGCGTTGGACGTCGTTCAATTTATGCGCCGACGCAACATGTGCTGTCACCACACCCCGCTTTTCGGCAACCAGCGCGGCAAACGCCGACACAATCTGCGGTAGGTTTCGCAGCCGGCGATTATTCGCCACCACGCCCACGAAATCCTGCACCGGCTTGGAAAAGCCCTCCTGCGCCAGGACAGCAAGTGCCGCCCTGCAACCTTGGGAAACGTCGATCAGAGGCGATTGGATCAGCCTGCGAAAATCTGCGCTCTCGTTGATCAGCCGTCCAAGCTGCTGCATTTGGCCCACGACGGCGTCTAGCTGACCGCCATCATCCGCAAACGCATACAGTGCGGCGGCATAACGGTCAACCAGTCCGCCCCCGGATGCGACGGTCGTCCCATCGGCTGAGGCCACGAGCGCAATCCCAAAAAATGGTTGAGGCCGCGAAGAGCGCGGCGCTAGCTAGGTTCCGGCTCCCCCACCGGCGCCGCGGCCTCTAGCATGGAGGTCATCGGGGTGCAACACGAGCCGTTGAGGTAAATCACCCCTGAGACAAGCCTTCGATGGCCGCCGAACGCAGTACCACACAGGGTCTCCCCCGACGCGCCAGGGCCGAGCATGCATCGTGGGCGGCGTCGTTCGTGAGTCCCACCACCTGCGCACGCCACGTCTCGTGGCGCTTAATCCAGGCCGGAATCAAACGAACATCCCCGGCCTCCGCAGCGGTGTGCGCCTTGCGCGCGGCAGCCTCGGCGGCCCATCTAGAGCGGAAGGTACCGAGCAGGATCACATAAAGCGCAGGCTCGGTGCCCGGACGCGAGACGCGCACCACCGTCCGCACCTCGGCGGCGTGGGCCGAGGCGATCAGCGCCGGGTTTCGTGACACCACCATGACCGGGTGACCAACATCGATCCCCATCAACTCATAACCCGCATTCAGCATCGCGGTCATGCGCTGATCTCTCACGCCATTGCTCGGGGCGCCCAACTCCACCCCGATCAGGCGCACGCCATCTCGGTTTGCGCTGGTCACGAGATTATGGCCGGAGGCAATGGTGTACCCGGTCTTCATTCCGTCCGCGCCGGGATAGACCCGCAGCTCCGTGTCATGGTTCATGATGATGCGCCCGTGAAAGTCAAAGCTTGGCGTGCTGAAATAATGATAATCGTCCGGGAAATCGGTGATCAGATGGCGTGCCAGCAGGGCCATGTCGCGGGCGGTTGTCCATTGGCCATCGGCAGGCAAGCCCGATGCGTTCACAAATGCCGTCTGCGTCATCCCCAGAGCCCGCGCGCGCAACGTCATCAATTGAGCAAACCGCTCCTCGCTGCCCCCCAGCAGTTCCCCCATCGCCGAGGCGGCGTCGTTCGCCGATAGCGTTACCATCGCCAGGATCGCATCCTGGACAGTGATCGACCCATTTGGGGGGACCCCAAGCTTCACCGGCTCCACAGATGCCGCATGCGCGGAGAAGGGTACCTGCTCATCCAGTGCGATGCGGTGGTCGCGCAACGCCTCGAAGGTCACGTACAAGGTCATCAGCTTGGTCAGGCTCGCCGGGCGTCGGAGAGTATCCGCATCCTGTCCCGACAACACCCGCCCGCTGGCTGCGTCAATCACGATTGAGGAATATCGATCCGGCAGCGCATCCCGCCCGCGGGCGCTTGCAAACCAGGGAGGCAGCAGGCCGATGTAGAGCATCATAAGCCACAGAATGTTCTCCCATGCAGGACGCCAAGCCGGCATTTCGTTCGATCTCCCTGGCTGGGGCGCAACCATAGTAGCAGTTCCGTTTTCGCGTCCAGCGGATTTCGAACCGATTCGGTAAACGCCTGAATGCTTTACACGGCGTTCTGCACCTCGCATCACGCTCGCCGGCCTTGAGAATTTGTGCACTGCACAAAAAAATCTCTTGATCGCTCGCGCCGGCTCGACTACTTGTCGGTAGCGCTGCAGTGCAGCAAACACGGTCCATGGGGCGCCGTCTTGGCTTTTCCATGGCCGGTTCCAAGGAGAGGAGCAGTGACTATGGCTATCAAGCCGAAATCAGACGAACCAGCCGCCCTGCCGCCGCCGGACGCGGCCGGTGCCATCACCGCCGAGCCACCCCCAGGATTCGAGCAGACTGTTGCGGCTCTGAAGAGCGGTGTGACCGAGGCTACCCATCGTTTCGAGGCCACCCAGGCCAGCATCAAGGAAGGAGTACAGAAAGTGATGAAGACAACTGAAGAGTTCGTGGCTTTCAACCAGGGCAATCTAGAGGCTGTTGTGAAGTCCGGCCAGATTTGGTTCGCCGGCGTTCAGGATCTGTCGCGTCAGGTTGCTGCCACGGCCCAGGCCTCTTTCGAGCAAGGTCTGGCCAACTTCAAGGCGCTGACGACGGTGAAGTCGCTCAAGGAGGCGATGGAGTTGCAGTCCACCTTGACCCGCTCCGCGATCGAGAAGACGCTATCCGAGTCCAGCAAGCTGACTGACGCGTCGATCAAGCTCACTGAGCAGACGATCGCACCCCTCGCCGCCCGCGTTAGCCTGGCCGTCGAGAAGTTCTCAGCCCGGGCCTGATCCCACATCACCCGGTGATGATAGCGAAGGCCCGGCCAAGTGCCGGGCCTTCTTTATTTTCGTGCGTTCCCGCAAGGATCTACATGCTAGGATTGGCGTAACTGAGTCGCTTCGACCCTTTTATCCGGTCCCTAGGTTCCGATATGCTGCGTCCCTGGAGATCGGTCGGTCCATCGGACGGGCGCGGAAGTACGAGCATCATGAGCGATCACGATAGACGAGGCAGCACAGACGGACCAAACACTGGCGTCGTCGTCAAGGCGCGGCCCAAGACCCGCAAGCCCGCTATGTACAAGGTGTTGATGTTGAACGACGATTATACGCCTATGGAGTTCGTCGTTCATGTTTTGGAAAGGTTTTTTCAGAAAACCCGAGAGGAAGCGACTAGGATCATGCTGCATGTGCATCGTAGGGGGGTCGGCGTGTGCGGTGTGTATACGTATGAGGTGGCCGAGACCAAAGTGACCCAGGTCATGGATTTGGCGCGACAGAACCAGCATCCTCTGCAATGTACGATAGAGAAGGAATGATTATGGCTGTGGGTGCTCGTAGGGGCGGGGTGAACCCATGTATGCTAGTCGAGACTGCCCCAGGAGCGTCGCTGAATGCTATCTCGTAACCTTGAACAGACGCTTCACCGCGCCTTGGCCCTCGCCGCGGAACGGCGGCATGAGTACGCGACCCTGGAACACCTGCTGCTGGGGCTGACGGAAGATGCCGATGCGGCGACGGTGCTGCGGGCCTGCGGGTTGGATCTTGAAAAGCTCCGGGCGGATTTGTGTGAGTTTCTTGACAAAGACCTGGCGGGGTTGGCGACTGACCGACCGGGGGATCCGAAGCCGACCGCGGGGTTCCAGCGGGTCGTGCAGCGGGCGGCCATCCATGTGCAGTCCTCGGGGCGGGATGAGGTGACCGGGGCGAATGTGCTGGTGGCTCTGTTCTCGGAGCGGGAGAGCCATGCCGTCTATTTCCTGCAGATGCAGGATATGACCCGGTTGGATGCGGTGAACTTTATCAGCCATGGGATAGCGAAGGCGCCAGGCAAGTCCACGAGTTGGCCTGTACAGGGCGCCCAGGAGCACCATGAGCAGGAGAGGGAGGAGAAGCCGGGGAGGAGGAATCAGGACGCACTGAGTAATTATTGTGTGAACCTGAACAAAAAAGCGATGGCGGGGAAGATCGACCCACTGATCGGGCGGGAGCTGGAGATCGAGCGGACGATCCAGATTTTGTGTCGCCGGACCAAGAATAATCCGCTCTACGTGGGTGACCCGGGGGTGGGGAAGACGGCCATTGCCGAGGGGTTAGCCAAGCAAATCGTTGAAGGCGACGTGCCGGAGGTGCTGGCGAAGTCGACCATCTTTGCCCTCGATATGGGGGCGCTGCTGGCGGGGACGCGGTACCGGGGGGATTTCGAGGAGCGGCTGAAGGCGGTCGTGACCGAGCTCGAGAATTACCAGGGGGCGATCCTGTTCATCGATGAGATCCATACGGTGATCGGGGCGGGGGCGACCTCAGGGGGGGCGATGGATGCCTCTAACCTGCTGAAGCCGGCGCTGGCCTCGGGGACGCTGCGGTGCATCGGGTCCACGACCTATAAGGAGTTCCGGAACTATTTCGAAAAGGACCGGGCGCTGGTGCGGCGGTTCCAGAAGATCGACGTGAATGAGCCGACGATCGAGGACTCGGTGAAGATCCTGAAGGGGCTCAAGGCGAATTACGAGAAGCACCACAAGGTGCGGTACACGGACGAGGCGATCCGGGCGGCGGTGGAGCTGTCCGCGAAATACATCAATGACCGGAAGCTGCCGGACAAGGCGATCGACGTGATCGACGAGGTGGGCGCGTCGCGCATGCTGCTGCCGGAGAACAAGCGGCGGAAGATGGTCACGCTGAAGGACGTCGAGGATATCGTGGCGAAGATCGCGCGGATCCCGCCGAAGAGCGTGTCCTCGGACGACAAGGAGACGCTCAAGAACCTGGAGCGCGACCTGAAGTCCATGGTGTTCGGGCAGGACAAGGCGATCGAGGCGCTGGCGGCGGCGATCAAGCTGGCTCGGGCCGGGCTGCGGGAGCCGGAGAAGCCGATCGGGAATTACTTGTTCTCGGGGCCGACCGGGGTGGGCAAGACCGAGGTGGCGCGGCAGTTGGCGGCGACCATGGGGATCGAGCTGATCCGCTTCGATATGTCGGAATACATGGAGCGGCACTCCGTGTCGCGGCTGATCGGGGCGCCTCCTGGGTATGTGGGGTTCGATCAAGGGGGCCTGCTGACGGATGCGATCGACCAGCACCCGCACTCCGTGCTGCTGCTGGACGAGATCGAGAAGGCGCACATCGACCTGTTCAACATCCTGCTGCAGGTGATGGACCACGGGAAGCTGACCGACCATAACGGGAAGACGGTCGATTTCCGTAACGTTATTTTGATCATGACGACCAATGCCGGCGCCTCCGACATGGCGCGGGAGGCGATCGGGTTCGGCCGCGAGGCGCGGGAGGGCGAGGACGAGGACGCGATCAAGCGCATGTTCACGCCGGAATTCCGCAACCGGCTGGATGCGGTGATCGCGTTCAGCGGCCTGACGCCGGAGATCGTGGCGCGGGTGGTGGAGAAGTTCGTCATGCAGCTCGAGGCGCAGTTGGCGGACCGGAACGTGACCATCGAGCTGTCCTCGGCGGCGAAGGAGTGGCTGGCGGAGCGGGGCTACGACCGGCTGTATGGCGCTCGGCCGCTGGCGCGGGTGATCCAGGAGCATGTGAAGAAGCCGCTGGCGGAGGAACTGCTATTCGGGCGGCTGGTCCGCGGCGGGTCGATCAAGGTGACGCTGCGGGATGGGAAGCTGGATTTCGATATTATAGAGGCGGCGTTGCCGGCGTTGCCGAAGCCGGATGAGGGGGATGGGGACGGGAGTCTGGATCGAGAGCAGGAGGTGGTGGAGTAGCGTGGTTGGAGCGTGGTTGGGAGGGAGGCAGGAGGACGCGGAGAAGATTCACCACGGAGACGCAGAGGCACGGAGGTGGCACGGAGGAGGGGGTTCGGTTGAGGTCGGCTGGTTTAGATGACCAGGCGGCGCAGCCCCTGCTTGAGGGCGGGCACGTTGAAGTTGAGGATCAGGCCGACGCGGTGACCGCTGAGGCGGAGATAAGTTAGTAGCTGAGATTGGTGGACCGGGAGAATGTGGTCCACCGATTTTATTTCCAGGACGAGCTGATTATCGACGACGATGTCCATTCTATACGCGGCATCGAGCCGGATTTCTTTGTAGGTGAGCGGCAGGATCTGCTGACTGGCGTGGGGGATTTTGGCCTGCGCGAGCTCGTAACAGAGGCATTCGTGATAGGCGGATTCGAGCAGACCGGGGCCGAGGGCTCGGTGGACTTCGATCGCGAGGCCGATGACCTGCTCGGTGAGTGCGGCATGGATGAGCACGGGCGAGAGTGTGGCGCGGGTGTGGTTGAGGGAGGGTTAATGGGGGCGGGGATGGAGGGGGGCGGAGGGGAAGGGGGACGGAGGGGAGGGAGGACACGGAGAAGATTCACCACGGAGGCGCGGAGGCACGGAGGTGGCACGGAGGAGCGGTTTGGTTTCGGTCGGGGATGCTGGATGGACGGTTTGTGGCGTTGGGCTGGACCCAGGCGGGGTGCCGGTTCGGGTGATCTCTCTGCGGAGGGCGAGGGATGGAGAGGAAAGGCAATATCGTTCGAGATGCTGGCGCGCGGCGAGAGCGTGACGGATTGGGCGCGGGTGGATGCCATGTCACAGGACGAAGTGGAGCGGGTGGCGGATGAAGAAGAGGAACCGCTGCCGGAGGGTGGGAGGAGACGGTATCATGGGGCTGCCGCCGCGGAAGCGGGGCGTGCATATCCGGCTGGATGCGGATGTGGTGGATTGGTTCAAGTCGCAGGGGCCGGAGCATTAGGCGCGGATGAATGCGGTGCTGCGGGCGTTACGGAGGCGCGGCGGGAGCGCGGGTCGTAGTTAGCTGCGCTGAGCCGACGGCCAGTCCTCGGCTCGAAGGCCCTCCACGCGTGTGAATTCCTTCAGGTTGCCGGTCACGACGATAAGACCCTGACTGCGCGCGTGTCCGGCAATGAGCAGGTCCGTACGATCCGATGAGCTGCCCTTGACGGGCAAGGGATGAGCGGATCTCCGCTGCGTGGGATGCCGCCGGCGGATCAAAAGCAAGGACCGCGAGCCTGGCCGCGAAGCGTTCGACCTCCTGACGATGATGCGCGGGCCGGGCGGACCGTTCGGCCCCATACAGAAGTTCCATCAGCACGACTGTAGAGATGCACAAGCTGTCGGCTTCCTCATTAAAGCGCATGCGCAATCCTGGCGGCCCGTTCCCGCAGCATCCTGATGCAGAGGTTCGTGTGTGGCTGCGGGGGGAATTGGAGGATGCGTTGGGACCGGATGCGAGGTGCAGAGAGCTAACCGAGCTGTGCGGCTAGCCCGAGGGCAACGTCTTCACCAACCATAAACTCGGTTCTGACAAAATTGCCGTGCACACGTCGTAGCACGAACCGGCCGCGACAGTGCCTAACCCACGTCCAAGGTCCCGAGCTTTATGAACGTGTTGCCGTTTTCGGGATGTCCGGTCGGCGGTCTGAGCGCAGTGGAGATCGTGGCGCTGGTGAACGGTCTGGCGGGTGGACAGCATGGCAATTTCGTTCTGGTCGACGGGACCCGGCACAAAACCGAGGACCGCTTCTGGTTGCGCTACTACCGAGCTGGGTGCATGTCGGTGTCATTCGGATTCAGCCGCTGTAAGGGGCGCATTCGTGTGGCCATTCAGGGATTGGACGCGCTGGGGCTCCTGGAGCTCCAGGAGCCGGAATTCGACACTATTTCAGCCGCGCTGGACGCAGTCCAGGCGGTGGTCAAGGCAATAAACGGCCTTGCTGATGCGTTGGAGTGCGAGCGGGACTCGCCCGGTTAACTCTCAGTTAACTAGTCTTACTGTGTCATAAAAATCCCCTTGTACGATTCAATTCTCGGTGTGTACGGATGGAGATTCTCACTCGCGGAGGCGGAGTGTGGGTCTCGAATCCGACAGACAAGGCGGCGAATCACGATTCGCGGCCTATGTTGAGGCACTGACAGCGACGCTTGGACACGCCGACCGAGCGGCACCGTTCCATTCCTACTGTACTGGTTTGGTGTTGCCCGGCCCGCGGAAGAGCATCGAACCGATGGCCGCCCGTGTAGCACCCGCACGGGTGCAGGCGACGCACCAATCGCTGCATCATCTTGTCGCCAAAGCCGACTGGTCGGACGAGCCGGTGCTCAACGTCGTGCGTCAGCAAGTGTTGCCCTCCATCGAACAGCACGGCGCGATCCGTGCATGGATTATCGACGATACCGCATTTCCCAAGAAGGGGACGCATTCGGTTGGCGTCGCGAGGCAGTATTGTGGTCAGCTCGGCAAACAGGAAAACTGCCAGGTCGCGGTGAGTCTGTCAGTCGCCAACGGCCACGCCAGCCTGCCGATCGCGTACCGGCTGTATCTGCCGGAGGTGTGGGCCAATGACGCGGCCCGACGCGCCAAGGCAGGCATTCCCGATGACATTGCGTTCCAGACCAAACCACAAATCGCCCTGGGGCAGATCCAATCGGCGCTGCTGGCTGGCGTGCCACCGGCGACTGTGCTGATGGATGCAGGCTATGGCGTCGATACCGAGTTCCGCGATGGCATCACCGAACTTGGCTTGCGCTATGTCGCTGGTATCCCATCTTCGACCAGCCTCTGGGCTCCGGGCACGGCGCCGAAGCGACCGAAACGCTGGAGCGGAAATGGGCGCCCGCCGAAGCTGGTGCGACGCGATGCGAAGCATAAGCCGGTGTCTGTCAAGGAATTGGCACGGAGGTTGCCGAAACAGCAGTGGCACAGCGTCACTTGGCGCGAAGGCAGCAACGCCAAGCTGACGTCTCGTTTTGCTGCGGTACGGGTGCGGCCCGCGCACCGTGACTATTATCGCACCAGCCCGAGACCGGAAGAATGGTGCTTGATCGAATGGCCGAAGGCAGAAACAGAGCCAACTAAATATTGGTTGTCGACGCTCTCGGCCGATATGCCGCTGCGGAATCTGGTCAATCTGGCCAAACTGCGCTGGCGGATTGAGCGCGACTATCAGGAATTGAAGCAGGAACTTGGGCTCGGCCACTATGAAGGGCGCGGCTGGCGTGGCTTTCATCATCACGCCACGCTGGCGATCGCGGCTTACGGATTCCTGATCTCCGAACGGAGTGCGATTCCCCCCTCAGCAGAACCTCGAGCCCCAACCTTCAAAACGCCTCGCCTACCCCGCAGTTACCGACCCCGCGGATCCCCCAATCAGACCTGAGCGCCATGTCTCCAACTCCATCGCTACGGTCCGGATCGCGATCGCTCATGCATTGGTGCAAACTCTTCCGCGCTGCCCTTGCTGCCAGCGCGTCACGTCGCGCAGGAACTTATGACACAGTAAGACTAGAACCCCCTACAGGTCGAGGCTAGAGATTAAGTTCCGTGGAGTCTGGATAAACAAATGACCGCACCATCTCACGAGGCGTACACCGCGGGGTTTGAGGTGGACCCCACCTATGGGACCAATTTGGCCCGCTGCTTAGCTACAGCCCCCGTCCGGCTCTCGTCCTCCCTTCTTTCAAGCTAAGCATAAACCTCTTCCTGCTGTTGTGGCGGCTGTGGATATGTGGGCAACGCGCCAGCGTTGTCCAAGCGAGGCGGCATATCCACAGCCGTGCCCGCCAGGCCGGCCCGCCACACCGCCATCGGCATGTGATGTCTCAGCGCCTGATGCGGGCGCAGCTCGTTGTAGAACTCCATCCACGCGCCGATCCGCAGCCGCGCTTCGCGCGCGTCCGCATAGTCCTTCAAGTAAACCTCCTCATGCTTGAGCGAGCGCCACAGCCGCTCGATGAACACGTTGTCCATCCACCGACCTCGGCCATCCATCGACACTGCAATCCCGGCCCCAAGCAGCGTGCCGACAAATGCGTCACCGGTGAATTGGCTGCCCTGGTCCGTGTTGAACACCTCCGGCCGGCCGTGTCGTCGCAGGGCGTCCTCTAGTGCGTCCACGCAAAACCCCGCATCCATCGTGTTCGACAGCCGCCACGACAGCGCCGCGCGGCTCCACCAATCCATCACTGTCACCAGATACAGGAACCCACGCCGCATCGGAATGTAGGTGATGTCCGCGCACCATACCTGGTTCACTCGCTCGATCCGCACGTCCCGCAGCAGATACGGGTAGATTTTGTGTCCAGGCCCTGGCTTGCTGGTGCGCGGCTTCGGCCCCAGCGCCGCGATCCCCATCACCCGCATCAGCCGCTGCACCCGCTTGCGGTTTACCTTCTCCCCGCCCGTGCTCAGCGTCGCCGCGATCCGCCGCGAGCCATAGAACGGCCACGCGACGAACACCGCGTCAATCCGTCGCATCAGTAACAGCTCATCCGCGTCATGCTCCGGCTTCGCCCGATAAACACCCGAGCGCGCCAGCCCAAGCAACGCGCATTGTCGCCGCACTGAGAGCTGTCCGTGGCCGCGATCGAGCATCGCTCTCCGGCCCGCCGCGCTCATCTGCCGGACCTCCGCGCTAAAAAATCCCGCTCCACTACCAGCGCGCCGATCTTGGCGTGCAGTTGGGCGATTTCCTTCGCCGACTGCCCGTCGTCTGTCCCGGTCCGGAAAACCCGTTCGGCATGTTCTAGCAGCTGCTTCTTCCAGGCGTAGATCTGTGTCGGATGCACCTGGTAACGCACCGCCAGCTCGGCCACTGTCGCGTCTTCCCTCAGTGCTTCCAGGGCGATCTTCGCCTTCAGCGCGGCATCGATCCTGCGTCGGGTTCTGCTCATGTTCCGCTCCGTGTAGCATGGACGGAACCGGTTCGGTTTATAGCTTAGCCCGAACTTCCTAGCCTCGAGACACGCAAGTTACTGAAGCATCTATACATTCTGTCTCGCGACCTGTGGATTACTGGCTACAGTTGACGCCGAGGAGATTGAATGCCTTCTGCTGCAGCGGTGTTGGCCTTGTGACGACGGTAAGGCGATAGTCCGGTGTGATCGCGGTGGTGATGGTGTTGCGCACTACGGTTGCCAGATCGCCGAGCAATGAACGGAAGCTATGCACCGGCAGGCCGTCCGTGGTGAGCCCTGTGGTCTGCTTGGCGATGGCAGCCGGGGAACGTTGCGCTTCCGACACTACGCTGTCTCGCAAGGCTTCGGCCGCTTCCCTATCGGCGTCATCGAACAGCATTGGCGCCAGGCAGGTCCGCATATGCCATTCGAGGTAGTAGGCTAACATGCACAGGAAGACGTGGGCCCGCACGCGGTCTGCCAGCCAATGATGGACAGGCCTGATCTGCAGATCGACGGTTTTGATGCAGCGAAAGGCCCGCTCCACAAGCGCAAGCGACTTGTAGCTTCGCACGGTCGTGGTGTCATCGAGCGCGCTTTCCGGCAGGCTGGTGCGCACGACATAGACGCCATCGGTTGCTGCTTCAGCGACGATCTCGGCGGTCTTGCGGGCGAAGCTGAAGACGGTATCGGTGATCTCGATGACAAAATGCTTGCCTACCTTGTGCTTGTTGATCACCGCGCCAACCGCGAGTGCGATCCGCGCAGCGCCCCGGAGGGGATTGCGCTTGCGAGCGACCGCGATCTGGATACGGGAGAGGTCACGTTCGGTGGCGGCCAGCAGATCCTCCCGCTTGCGGGCGCGCTCGACGGCGAGATCGGGATTACGGCAAACGATCAGGCGCTCACCCGGAAATTCGGGCGCCGTGATACTGGCCAAGTCGCGCTGATCGAACAGCGAGAGTTGCAAAGCGCCGGTTTCCATCAACGCCTTGATCGCCGGCGCGCGCAGTGCCGTGATCCAGTCGAAGCCTGCCGATTTAACGTCATTGGTGATGCGTGCTTGGGTGATCATGCCACGGTCACCGACCATGACCACGTGGTCGAGATGGAACCGCCGCTTCAGCTTTTCGATCTGATTGGCAAGCGTAATCGGATCGGCGGTATCGCCCTCAAACACCTCGATGGCGATCGGACAGCCATCGGGAGCGCAGAGTAGGCCGTATATGATTTGCAGCGTGCCCTTCTTGCCGTCGCGGCTGTAGCCACGCTGGGCGAGCGGGCAGCAGCGGCCTTCCATGTAGCTTGACGAGACATCATATAACACCAGTGTGCCATCGCTGAGATGGCGCTTGGCTAAGGCTGTCTCGATGGCAGGCTGGCGTTCCAGCAGCCAGTCCAGTGCGGCATAGAGTTCGTCCTCGTCGACCTCACCGAGGCCAAGCATTTCGCCAAGGCTCGATGCAGCCGTGGCGGAGGAAAGTGCACGAGCGGTGGCGAGCTTGGATGCCGGCTCGATAATGCGCCCGATCATCAGCGCGAGGGCAAGATCACGGTATCGCTCGCGATCGCCGAGCATCCGATCAAGCCCTATCTTGCGGGCAGTCCCGAGCGCTGCTGCAACGTGCCCGTGCGGCAGACTGCGGGTGATGGTGAACGCATCCCGCTCGGCCGGAATGACAACGCCGCCTTTGAGAACACCGCGCAGGCCTTCAACGTGCTCGGCGGGCCAATCGGAGAGGTTGCAGATCGTGCGCTTACGGACCTTGCCATCCTGGCGGTAACTCTCGCGCAGCAGAATGGCGGGAGGCGAGTTCCGATTCGGAACAGCTTCGATATACATGGCAACGCATTGGCACAACACCGCCGCGAGTACAAGTCCAAATTTCCGGATTACATGGCTACGTTTGGGACCAGTCTCGTGCTTCTGTCCCTACTGTTCCTGCCACTTCACACTCTCCGAAAGAAGGAAGTTCGGCTTAGCGGGTGGTCCCAAATTCGGGGTCCACTTCAGTTCTCGAAATGGGAGACTTTCAAGATACTTGATGGAGTAAGGATGGCTGCGGCTGGTTTTACAGTTGCGCTCGAGGGCAAGCGACGCTCCGGCGAAGACCGAGTGTGGTTCAGGTTGTACGGACCCGGAACCGTGTGCCCTTCCTTTGGGTTTTCACGGCGAGACGGACTAGTGCGGCTCGCACTGCGGGACGTTCATGGCGAGGGGATCGTCGACGCGCACGAGCCGTGCTTCCCGATGTGAACGCGGCTCTTGAGGCACTGTTCTATATGCTACGCTCCGACTGATCGATATCAAGCTCAGTGAATAGTCTCGCCGCCCCCCGGGTAGCTCACCGGAGCACAAAAGAAAACCGAGAGGCCCGTGCGTCGCACCTCGCCGCTCATATTCCATAGCCGGAAGCTGAATAGGCGCAGCGCGTGGGCGGCGCTTATGTCCGCCCACCCCCAGTCAGCGAGACTGTCGGCAAACGTCCGGGCGTCGTCAGCGGCGACCTCAACTGCCAAGGCTAGGCCGTCGAACAGGGGATTGCTGTCGGACGGTGTACTGGAATTCGTCATCTGATCGGGACACGCGCCGCTCGTTCAAAAAGGCCCTTTTTGGGCGGCCCTGCCGCCATCGGCGGTTCGTTGGCTCTTTTCCTAGCAGCGGGTCGTGAATGGGAGGTTAAGATCGCGGAGGACGGGCCAATGCGCAGCTTGGAGCGGGGGATTAGCGCTTCCTTAAGTTTCCCGCGGCAAGTATTGGGCTTCCAGTCGAGGTTTTCTTTAATGAGCTTTTTCGAGGCTGGTGCCGCGTGCGCAGCCCGGCAAGCGTCACAAGAGGCCTCGCTTGATGAGGAGTTGCTCCTGGCCGACCCGATGGCGCTCCGAAAGGGCTTGATCTCCACACTCGCGCTTGCAGTGCCGTTCTACACCGTCGTTGGGGTGATCATTTGGTGGCTGTGGTGATGGAGTGATCACCTCGAAGCGGGCTAGGGAGAAGGCGTAGTTAGGAATTTTTCCTTGACAGAATTCGGGTTGTTGTGTAACCGTTCGCCTGTCGGCGGGCGACCTGTGCCCGCTGCTCTGCAGGCGTAACGTGGGCGACAGGCGCGCTGATCAGGGATCAGCGCGCCTTTTCGTTTGCGCGGCGCTGCAGGACTGCCGGAACTTAGCAACCTGAAAAGGGATTGTAGATGAATATCCACGCTCGCCGTCCCACCCCCGCTCTGCCTTTTATCGCTGATACCGGTCGGATCCGCATGGGTGATTGCATGCGGGTCGCCGCGTCGCAGATCCCCGGCAGGGTTCCGGCCAGCGTGGCCGATAATGGCCGCATCCGGTTCGGGGACTGCATGCGCGCGCGCTTTGGTCGCTGACTGGGCGCGCGGCCCACGGCGGCGGGTGAGTGACCCAGCGCGGGTCGCCACCATGCCGGGGGGTCCGGCCCGATCCATCGCGGCAGTAGGTGAAAGTGCCGCGAAAATCGCCGCAACCGCCCACGTGGGTGAGAGCGCTGGGTTGCCTCCGCAAATCTACGGATGAAGTTCTGGCGGCTTTTCGGTCGCCGCCATTCCGCGCGTTTGAGCATTGACGCGGGAACCCCTTCGATCATCCCGAAACCTGCGGGTTTACAGCAGGTACGCCGAAGACCACGCATATCGGGCCATGAAGCTACCTCCTTTGGAAATAACAACTCGTAGGAGATTAATTTCGAATGCCTACTATTGACCAGCTGCCACCGGCTCCCACGGTCAACCCCACCGATGAGATTATGATCAGCCAGAACGGGACGATATACAAGGCCACGCAATCTCAGTTCGTCGCGAGTGCTGAGCCGCTTTTCACAGTGGGCGCTAACCTCGTCCTCAATCAAGGAACTTTATCTGCCACGGCTGCACCCTATGTCGTCGCTAATCTGACGCCGGGTTCGGTCCCGGGTGCATCGGATCTAGTACCGCTCGGGCAATCCGGACAAAACGTCGCGGTCTCTTACAGCCAGTTTATGAGCGGCCTGTCGGAACTGTCCGGCGTCAACGCTTCCGGGATGACGGTCACGCCGACCGGGAGCAACACACAGATGTCCCTGGGTTCGTTCGCAGCGAACGCACTAATGCAGAGCGGCGGAACGCTCACGGGGCCGCTTACACTGGCGGCAGATCCGATAAGCTCTCTTCATTCGACGACAAAGCAATACGTCGATGGGCTTTGCTATTCCCTGGAAGCATCGGGCGCGAAAGGGGATTCGGTGACGGATGATACCGTCGCAGTCAATGCTTTTCTCGCGAGTTTGCCGACCGGTTCGTTGGTGCGCATTCCAGCCGGTCGTTTCTATTTGATAAATAGTGCAAATTTGTCAGTCCCGACTGGAATATGCGTTGAGGGGGCTTCTCCCTTCGCCAACCCGGCGCATTCCGGCCTTTTCGGCGGGTGCGGATTTCTTCTGAATCCGGCGTTCAGCGTCGTTATGAACTATGCCTCGCAGCTAAAGAGTTTGAAAGTGCTGAGGGCCGGGCTTCTGAGCAATCCAACCGCATCACAGGTCAACCAAGCGGTGGGCACGTGGGCTGCCGAGGCATTCAACCTGGTTTCCGCAGGGAATGCCGCGGTGGGGGCCAGCGTTCTGAGCTTCAATTCTACCGCTGGGGTCTCCGCCGGTATGGCTGTGTGTGGCAAGGGAGTCCAACCTGGCACTACGGTGACCTCGGTTACGTCCACAACAGTCACGCTGTCGCAGCCTGTCGCAGTTGCCGTTTCTCCTGGTATGGCATTTCGGTTTGGGGCAAGCATTGGGATCGTCATTCCCGTCAATATGGGGAACAATGTGCTGGAGGACCTGCAGATTATCGGTTTCCGCACTGGCATCCTGGCCATGGCAGGGGAGTTCTTCGCAAATCGCGTGCAGGCGGATTGCATCACCGTGCTTGAAGGCACGTGGGCTGGCGACAACGCGTATCTGAGAGAGTTTCACTGTGTGCCCTATTACGGCATTGCGCAGGGCAACAACTCAAACTGCTGGCGGCGGCCAGGTCCCGCGTTCTATCTGCATGACCAGACCGATGGCTGGACCTTGTGCGATTTCTTCGCTCTGCATTGGCAGACGGGTTATCAACTAAGCAACGTGGGTGCGGTTACGCTCATTCGCTGCGGCTATGAGAAAATCCAGGACGGTTGGACCGGGACAACTGGGTTCCTGTGGCAGGGACATGAAGCTTCGTCCCAATGCATGGACGGCTACGTTACTGGCGCAGGGGTCGGCCTGGACATGCAGCACTCTGGCGAGGTCCAGCTCTCCGCCATGTCAACGGTCGGATCCACGGATGGCACCGGGATTGCCCACTACCGGTTAGGGACCGGAAGCTACAGCGCGGTATATAACGCAATGATCAATGAGGCCGGTCCTGCCACTCCGATCGTGGTGCAGCCGAGTGTTGTGCGCTGGAAGATAATCGCCCCATTTATCGACAATGGCACAGTGAGCCCGTGGATCTCGATCGATCCAAGTTCGGTCGGGTCGGTGGACCTGCTGCACGTGCGCGACACGAACGGCTTCAGCCCGAAGGCGGTGGAGAGCCATCTCCACGAGAAGCTGTGGATCACAACGGACCCTTCGGTGGCGACTGTGGATGGCAGTCCGCAGGCGACCCTTGCGCTGGAGGCAACGACTGCGGGAACCGGCGCGATCCGTAACCTCTCGCTTCTTCGCTCTGGGGCCGAGTGCGGTGCGCTCCAAACATTGCCTTCAGGCAATGCCAACTGTAGCGGAGTAGCGCTGACCGCGACCGCGTCGGGCTCGGACATCATGCTGGTTCCGGGCGGTGGCGCACTGGTTACAGCGATACCAGACGGTGGACTGACGGGTGGTGCGGCGCGTGGCGCCGGAGCAGTGGACCTGCAGATGAGCCGTACAGCGGCTACCCAAGTAGCATCCGGCTACGCTGCCGCTATCGTTGGCGGGACGGGGAACGCCGCCTCGGCCGATCACTGCGTCGTTGGGGGCAACTCCAACACGGTATCTGCCACGAGCGGGACAGCGTTCGGTTTTGCCAATACGGTGCTGGGGAGCGTGTCCGCAGCGCCGGGCGGCGCGAATGCATATGACCGGGGGCGGGTCGGAACTCTTGTGTGGTCCTCGGACCGAGCGCGTCCTCCGGATTGCGCCAATATTCGAAACAAATTCTTGGCGCGGCAACGGCCGATGCCACCCCGACCCGCCTTACGGCAGACAGCCAGAGCCCGAGCGCTTCGAACACTGTCAATCTGCCGAGTTGGAGCCTGTATGGAGTTCGCCTGTTTGTGGTTGCTCGCCATCCTCAGAGCGAGGATGCGGCAACATGGCTCCTGGACGGCCTCCTACTGCACTCTGGTTCTGCGGGCGTCACGCTGGTCGGAGGCGGAACAGGTATCGCGCCGAATAAGTCGATCGGGACGGGCGCTAACTGGACCATAAGCGTCGCTGCCGACAGCACTAACCTTGGCTTGGCCGTTACAGTGGTGGGCGCTGCCAGCACGCAGATCCATTGGACGGCCACGGTGGAAGCGACGGAAGCTGGCTAGCGGTTCCAAGCGAAGGAAGGAAGAGGGGCTCTGCCGTGCGTAGATGGCCGGCTCAAGGCCGGCCATGACGAGGGATTGCGGTACGCCCGAGGAACGCGACTCGCGGCCCGCTGAAAATCACCGCGGCGGACCGTCGCGGGAACCAGCCGGTAGCCAGACCCACTTCCCGTTCTCATCCTGCGCGTAATAACCAAGAAGCTTCAGGCTAGCCTCGGCCCGAACCGGTGGTCTCGGCGCGGTTTGAACATCAGGCAGCGGCTCAGGGCCGGGAGCCACCACCGCGTGCGCAAGTGAGGGTCTCGCGCCCAGTGCCAGACCGGGTGGCTGCTGGGCTCGGCGCCGGGTCCAGGGCACCGTGACCTTGGGTTCGGATGTGTGTTCCCGTGCTGCGCCGGGCGTTGGTAAGGGCGTAGCATCTTCGGAAAGTTCCGGACCTGGGGGCAAGGCAACAGGGGCTAGGGCGGGCACCGGTTTCGCGAGAGAACCAGAAGCGGATTCATCAGGAGTGGCGGCCTGGTCTGGCGGGGCCGCGGCAGAGCCCGGCAAAGCGGGTGACGGAACATCGGGCTGAGCAGGCCTCGCGGCCAGGGTTTCTCGGACCCGATCCTGGACGTTAATCAGCGCCTGCAAAGTCTGCTCGTCAGCATTGGGCAGGTACTTCATCGTATCATCAAGGGTATTAACCGCAGCGGAGATATTGTGCTGCGCCAGGGCCTGCTGCGCCTTCGCCAGATCAGCCTTGATGGCGAGGTCCGCTTCCATGGATGGTTCAGCCCGGGCGACAGCAGTCCCACCAAGCAATATGAAAATTGATAATTTCAGCGAATTCATCGGTTCACCCGAACGCGCAGTGGCCAGACCGTAGCTCCGATAGGCAGGAAAAGCCACTGAGCAGATCAAAGGTGAAGCTAAAACGATGGCATATACCTCAGCCCGGCAGCGAGCAGGTTCGATACTCGCGCCGGGGGTGCTATTCGTCACCGGGGACTAACGTATCTGATCAGCACCGAGCAGGATTTCCGGGGAACATACCCCTGGAGACACGCATAGCTTACGGGGCGTAAACGGGTACATAGTTATGGTAGTGATGCTCACTAGCATGAGTTGTTTGCGTTTTAGAAGCGATAACCGCGCCCGCACCGGAGCCAGCCAAAGCCCCCGCAGCCAACCCGACTGGTCCCGTCAGGATCTCCGCCGCCAGAGCCGCACCTCCGCCGCCTATACCCGCACCTTCGGCTGTGCGACGCCACCCATGCGAGGCACAGCCGCCGAGTAAAGCGACAGCCAGAAGGCTCAGCGAAAGACGACGCATATGGGTGAGGACCGGAACGCAGGACTTGGACGGTCTGGAGCGTGAGAAGTGCTGCATAGGGACGAAACAACTCTCAGGGCAGTTAGTTGAGCTCTGCCCGAAGCAGTCGGGAAAAGTTGAAATCGTGACAATGATGTGCGTGAGCTTCAATAAACAATCGAGCGCCAGCGGCGCCGGAGGTGACCCCGGACCGTGCTCTTTTCAATCACGGTGTGCAGTTAGCGGGGCTGGTGGGTGGCTGCCGATAGAACGGTCGGCTTGTGGCATTCTTATCTGCGTGCATCCGCGTTTATCTGCTTGCATTTGCGTAAGCACTTTGCTTGCGATGCTTGCGAACAAACGGCTGCCAAGCGAGCGTCGGTCCCGCACGTCCATGGAGACAGAAGCAAGTTCGGCTTCGCCGCGACCTCTCCCGGAGGGAGCCCCTCACCCGGCCCGCTTCGCGGCCCGACCTCTCCCATAGGGAGAGGTGGACCATTCATGCGGCGGCTGCGCGGCGCTCACTGCCGGGGTTGCCGAGCAGACCGATTGTAGGCCGCAAGCTGTCGGTCGTTCTTATCTGCGTGCATCCGTGTTTATCTGCGTGCATCTGCGTAAGTACTTCGCTTGCGATACTGTGAACAAACGGCTGCCGGGCGGCCGTCCGTCTGGCGCGTCCGTGGGTGGATGGCCGGCTTGAGCGGAAGCCATGCCGGGGGCGCGCGAAGTCGTGGATGGCCGGCCTTCGCCGGCCATGACGAGGTGGGCAGTTTCGTGCCCCGCGGGGGTCGGCATAGCGAGGTGGGGCAGCTTCCTGCCTTGCGGCTCGCGGTGGTGTGGCGGCGCTGTTCGCGTATCGTTTGGGGTTAACGAAATGCTAACAACGTTGTGTTAGTTATAGTGACTAACCTCGGCAGACAGCATGACGCATCGCGCTTTTCCCGACCGGCTTTCCCGCTCTTACATGCTTCGCGACGGCGAGAAGCCGATTTTCCGCTCGGAGCGTGAGGACGAGCGGCGCGACGCGCTGCTGGATGTTGCCGAGACGATGATGGCCGATAAGGGCATCCTGCAGACCGGGTTGCAGGAGATCGGTTCGCGGCTGGGGCTGGCGCCGTATGCGGTGCGGGCGCAGTACGGGAACCGGGATATGGTGATCGAGGCGGTGCTCGACCGGCATCTGGACCGGCTGATTGACCGGATCGGTGATTGGGAGCGGTTCACCACCGAGTTGGAGCCCGAGGAGCGGCTGCGCCAGGCAATCCAGCATCTGCTGAGTATGCTTTACGCATACCGGCATGGGCAGCGGGTGCATGTGGCGGCGGTTTCCGGGGCTTCGCCTCACCTGGTGCGGTTGTTGAAGCTGCGGCAGCGGCATTTGGTTCATTACTACGCCGGGCTGATTGCCGCCGCAGTGCCGGAGACTCAGAGCCAGACGGAGCTGGCGACGCCGCTTGCGATGAATCTGATGGCGATGGCCTGCTGGCACGTGTTGTGGTTCCGCGACCGGGGCGCGCTGAGCAGGGACGAGCTGGAGGGTTTGCTGTGGCATATGGTGACGGCGGGGGCGCGGGCGGCGATCGCGGAGGGGTTGGGGGCGTGGCCGGAGGGTGGTGAGGCCGGCGCGGACGAGGCGCCCGGCGACGAGAGTGTGGCGTGACGATGCCGCGGCACTGGCGGGGGCCGCTGGAGCGTCGGGCGCGGCTGCGCGAGGCGGCGGTCGCTCATGTGGCGCGGGAGGGGGTTGGTAGTCTGAATTTGCATACGCTGGCGGCCGAGGCGGGGATGAAGTTTGATATCGCGCGGCATCATTACCGCACGAACCAAGCGCTGCTGCTGGATGTGGTGCGGACGCATCACTCAGCGTTGGGGGAGGTTTTGGCCGATCCAATTCTGGCTTCGCGCGAGTTGACGGGCACGGAACGGTTGCGGGGGTTAGTTGCAGCGGTGCTAGAGGCGCTGGTCGAGGCGGGTGATTGGCACCGGGCGGCGACGGTGGTGGTCGCGGCGTATCGCGGGATCGCTTACGAGGTGAGGAATGCGGATGCGTGGTTGCGGAGCGAGCTGGCGGATGCGCTGGGGCCCGGGCGCGAGCTGCTGGCCAGGTCGCTGTTGGTGCTGATCGAGCACTGGGCGTTGCTGTTGCCGGGGGAGGATGCTGCGGTGCGGGCGGACTGTGTGGGGGTGCTGGTGGGGATGGCGGAGGCGGTGGGGGGTGGCGGGAGACCCAGACGGAGAGGCAAACGCGGCTGAGCGGCTCCGCGGACCGAAAGCAGACGCCCTTCATGCAGTATCAGGTGTTCGGGACGCCTCCTCACGCAAGAGAAACTTCTGTATCTTGCCGGAGGCCGTCTGCGGAAGCCGCGCCACGAAATGCCAGTGACGCGGTACCTTGTACGGAGCCATGTGCAGGCGGCAAAAAGCTTCCAGCGTCGGGCCGTCTGGGTCCGTGCCAGGCCGAGCCTGGACGAAGGCGGCGACGGCCTCGCCCCACTCCGGATCGGGCACGCCGATTACCGCGACATTCGCCACGTCGGGGTGGGTGAACAGCACGTCCTCGATCTCGCGCGGATAGATGTTTTCCCCGCCGCGAATGATCATGTCCTTCAGCCGGCCCTGCAGCCGCACGTAGCCATGCTGGTCCATACTGCCGAGGTCACCGGTCCTAAGCCAGCCTTCGTGGTCCAGCGCGGCTGCGGTCGCGGCCGCGTCCTCGAAGTAACCGCGCATCACGCCATAGCTACGGACCTGGATTTCGCCGACAAATTCGAGGGGCAGGATGCCCCCGCTCAGTGGTTCGGCGATCCGTATCTCGGTCCGCGGCAGAGGTCGGCCGACCGTAGATATCCACTCCGGATTCGGGTCCTTGGGTAGCGTGTGCGTCAGGTAGGGCGACGCCTCGGTCTGACCATAGCCTATCGCCACCTCGACGCCGGTCCGTTCCCGCGCGCGCCGAACCAGTTCGGGGGCGACGGGCGCTCCGCCCAAAGTGCAGAGGCGCCAGGAAGACAGATCGCGTGAGGACATGTCAGGGTGGTCGAGCATACGCAGCAGCATCGTAGGCACGCATAAAAGGTGCGTTCCGCGCTCAGATTGCATCAGCTCCAAGAGCGTGGCGGGCTCAGCGCCTTCAGCCAGCACATGGGTGCCGCCCGTCTGCAGCGCGCCCAGAGTGGCTAAGCCGCAACCAGCCGTGTGAAACAGCGGCATCGGGTTGATCCACACGTCATCCGGTCCGGTCCCGATCGTGCGGGCGTAGAAGCGTGCGTTATTGCTGAGGCCGCGATGCGTCAGCAATGCGCCCTTCGGCAGGCCCGTGGTGCCGGATGTATACTGGATCTGCGCCACGTCTCCCGGCGACACTGGCGGTAGCCGGGGGTCGTGCGGGGCGGACGCCACGAGGCCACGCCACTCAGCGAGGGAGATAACTTCGCGCAAGCGAGGCAAGCCGGAGCGAATATCAGCAATCATCGCGAGCAGATCGCGGCCGCGGTGCTCGGGCTGAACCAGGACACCGCTCGCTTTGGAGTGGCTCAGGAGGTGCCTAAGTTCCCTGCTCTGGAGGGTCGGGTTGGCGGTGACGAGAACCATGCCTGCCAGCGCGGCGCCAAATTCGGCAAGCACCCACTCAGGGCTGTTCGCCGCGCAAATGGCGACATGATCGCCGGGCGCGAAGTGCTCGAGCAGCACACAGGCAGCCTGCTCGGCGGCCCGGAGCAGGGAGGGGTAGCTCCACCTCCGTCGCGGGTCGGCGTTGGCGCAGCCGTCAACGAGGGCCGTGCGTTCGCCCCATTCCGCCGCGGCGGCGCGCAGCGCATCGCCGATCGTGCGTTCGAGGACAGGCTCCGACCAGTCTCCGCGGGCATGCGAAAGGCTCGCGGTTGGCATGTCGATGCCCGTCAGATCTGCAGTCGCTTCAACCTGGCTAGCTCGTCTTTGGAAAGGCGCGGGAAGAGCGCCTCCCGGTCAGCCCGGTTTTCCTCCTCAAGCTTGCTGATGAAACGGCATGCGCGGCGGTAGCCAAGATCAAACAGATACTCCAGGCTGGACTTGGCCCAAGTCAGCGCGGCTCGGGCATGTGCCTCTGGAACCGCCAACCTGACCTGATACATACCAGCGTTCGGTCTGCCGACATTCTGCGCGCGAACATGCTCATCGATCTTCGTTGATGTGCCGCTGAGGTACGGCATGGTATCGACGAAGATGCCATGATAGATCCAGGCCTCGAAGATGCCTAGTTCACGATCGGCTAGTGCAATAAGCGGCAGCATGATCGATTGCCCGTATGCCTCCCACATGTTTCGCGGGTTCGTGATCAGACCGGCGCGCAGCACATCGAACACCAGAATCCGGACCTTCTCATCGCTTAAGTAATTCGGGTTTTCATCGGCCTCCCTTTCATTTTTGCTGGCTTTTATGAGCTCCTCGACCACACTCTTTAAATTCAACGCCTGGAAGGCAGCGCCCTCGAAGTAGTGCTTCCCCTCGATCTCGAATGAGGGATAGAAGAAAGGGAAGGACAGGCCGGCGCGGAAATGCTCGACCGTGATCTCATCCTTCTCGAAGATTCGCGGCTTCCCATCCTCGATACAATATGCGTTAATGTGGGCATCGATCTTGAGCTTCTTCAACTTATCGAAGTCCACTACATTCTCAATGAACGGCGCGTGCGCGCACAGTCCGGTACTCTGCACTCCCAGATCGCTGGGGGACATGAATGCCGCGATAAACTGTAGCCAATCGCTGAACAGCTTTTGTGTGTCGGTCATGTAATACTGGTTCAGCCACGGACTGATGAAAGGGTTCGCCGCGAGACGCTGACGAAAGCGATCGGCACGAAGTCCTGGCTTCTGAAAAATTTTATAGTTGATGGGTAACATCGCATAGATAAAATCAGAAACGCCGAAGTTTACCGTATTCCGCAGCGCCTGCTCACGAGTCATCCCCTTCGGCGCGAGATAAACTAGCCCGAGGACCGACCCGCCGCCGGCCATGGATACCACGTCCGGCTTAAGGCCATGCTCATGAAGGCAAAGCAGCGCGCCGGCCATCAAGGTGAAATTTGGCGCCCCGCCACCGAAAGCCAGAACCGTCTTCCCCATACGCTCCCCTGTTCAATGTTCCTAAATTATCTCATCTGAGCGCGCCCCTGATCTTTGTTAGCAGGCGCTCAGCACGCTGCACCGCCCGCTCCCCCGCAAGTCCCTGCCAGGGGTCCAACGCCGGCGCGAGCCGCGCTTCCGCTCCACCGGCATTCCCGCCTTTATGCAGCAACGCCGCGAGGTCCGTCGCGATTAGCAGCTCCCACCATCGCGCCTCTTGCCCGCGGGCAGAAATCAGCGCCTCCTCAAGCCGGGCACGCGCTGTCCGCGTTTCTCCCATGCGCAGCATGATCGCCGCACTGATCCGCAACATCTCGGGAACCGCCCAGGTCTCGCCCGTCTCGGCGGCGAGTGCCAGCGCTTCCTCAATTGTTTGGCGGGCGGCGGTGATTCGCTCCGCTTCGCTATGCGCCTGTGCCTCCAGCGCCAGGAAGAACGGCAGCCATACCTTGGAGCCGGTCGTGCGCCATGCGGCAATTCCCTCGCGCAGCAGTTGCAGCCCTTCATCCGCTTTGCCCTGGCGCGCTGCTGCCCAGCCATCAATCACACGCCCGCCGGCGGCCCAGAAAGGAAACCCATGCTCGTCCGCCAGTGCTATCACCGAACGGGCGTGAACGCGGGTTGCAGAATCGTCATGCCGGAAGATATCAAGCATCCCCTCGACGTGGCAAAGCGTGTAAGCCAGCGTATGCGGGTGCTTCAGCTCCCGTGCGATAGCCACTGCCATGCGAGCGCAGCAGCGGCTTTGTACCGGATGTCCCAAGTGCCACAACGTCCACGCCAGGTAACATGAGGCTGTCGCGCCGATGTCTTGCCCGAATTGGAAGCGCAATGCAGCATGTTTTGCTGGATCGTAAAGATCGCGCGCCTTTTCCAGATGCACCCGGGCGAACGCGAACTGGCCCATGTTCATCAACGTGGTGCCGACGATGCGATGCGCAACGCACAGCATGCCATCATCGCCCAACTCCGACGCAAGCCGCAGATAATTGGATGACGCCTCGCGCTGCATTTTGACGTCGCCGCTGACGTAATACGATGCCCAAAGCTGGTAAAGGATCGCGAACTTCTGGTCATCATCGGTCCCGCTGCTGATGTGCGTCGAGGCGCGCCACAGTACCTCCCGCGTGCCGGGGTGGGCGTAGCCGTAGCTCGCGATCATCGCCTGACCTAATGCCACCTCCAGCCGTAAAGCACGCGCTGCCCGCTCTGGGCTCTCCGGCAAGCTTTGCAGCAGGTCGATAGCATGACGCAGTTGGCCGATCGCCTCCGTGTTGGCAGACCGCTCGATCGCGCGGCGCCCAGCACGCAGCAGATATTCGATCGCGCGCTCCACTTGGCCGGACCGCCCCAGGTGCATCGCCACCAGTTCCGGCTGCGTTTCCGCGGTTTCTGGAAAAACCTCAATTATCGCTTCGGCTGCGCGCGCGTGCAGTGCGCTGCAGCGGCTGCGCAGCATGCTCTCATAAGCAACATCCTGCACAAGGGCGTGCTTGAAGCTGTAGACGGCGTGCGGCGGCTGGCCGCGGGCGAAAATCAGTTCAGCCGCGATAAGCTGCGCAAGCCCGGTCTGCAACCGCTCGGCGGGCATTCCAGATACCACGGCAAGTAGATGGTAACTGAACTCCCTTCCGAGGACCGAGCCGATCTGCGCAATGTCACGCACCGTTGCGAGCCGGTCCAGGCGCGCTGTCAGCGAATCACGCAGCGTGCCGGGAATCGCCAGCGACTGCAGCGGCGCGAGCGCGGAAAAGTGGTCGTCCTCTTCCTTTAGCAGGCCGGATTCCAGCACGGCTTTAGTCAGCTCCTCTACGAACAAAGGCACGCCGTCCGTGCGGCTTTGGATCTGGTCGTAGATCTCGCGCGGCAGGCTCTTTCCAAGCGTCAACTCCGCCAGCATGTCGGCGGTGTGCGCGGGGCTCAACCGATTAAGGCGGATCATCGTCGTATGGTCGAAGCCAATCCAGGCCGGCGCGAAATCCGCCCGGAAGGTTGCCAGCACCAGAACGTTCATCCGGCGAATTTCATGCACCACGCGGTTGAGCAGATCGAGAGTCGAGGCATCAGCCCAGTGCAGGTCCTCGATGAACACTAGAACCGGAAGAGTGTCGCTCAACTCCCGCAAGTGTGTGAGCAGGGCCGCGATGGTGCGCTCCTTGCGACGCATTGGTGTCATTTCTTCGAGCCTTGCCTGAGGGCCCATGGGAATTGACACCAGTTGCGCCAGCAAGTGCAGATCCTGCTCGGAAATGTTGCCGGCTCGCAGCAACGTTTCTAACTTGTTCAGCTTGATGTCCGGGGGGTCTTGGTCACTCAGCCCGGCGGCGAACGTCAGGTGTGCAACTACAGGATAGAATGGGCTGTCGACGTGGTTGGGCGAGCACTGGTAGCGCATGACAAGATGTGCCTCACCCGCGAATTCGCGCAGTAATGCACTACTGACGCGCGACTTGCCGATCCCGGCCTCGCCGGACAGCATCGCCACCTGACCATGTCCACGTTTTGCCAAGGCCCACAGCGAGAGCAGTTTCGCGCGTTCCTCCTCGCGATCGACGAGCGGCGTAAGCTGAGATCCATGCGCCGCGTCGAACCTCAACTCGATCAGACGCTCGGACCGCACGCGCCACACTCGCACCTCATTCGGGATGCCCTTCAACGCATGCTTGCCGAAGTCGTCCAATTCGAACGAGTGACCCAGCAGCTGGCGCGTAGCGTCGGCGACGAGCACGCCGTTTTCAGGGGCAAGCGTCTGGATACGAGCAGCAAGGTTCAACGCATCACCGAATGCCTGGTTTTGGTCCTCACCCTCGCCGCAGCCGATGACGACCAGGCCAGTCGCGATGCCGATGCGGATCGCAAGCCGCTCGCCGGAGGATAGCGCAGTGCCCGCAACCCGCGCCGCGAGCTCTAGTCCGGCTCGGGCGGCACGCGCGGCGTTGTCCTCGTGTGCAACGGGGTAGCCGAAATAGGCAAGGATTCCGTCGCCCTGATATTGCCCGATACTTCCCCCTTGCGACAGGATCGCGGCCTTGGCTGCGTTCTGCACTCGCCCCATGAGGACCCGGTAATCCTCTGGGTCCATCGCGGCTGAGAGCGCGGTCGAGCCAATGACATCGCAGAACATCGCGGTGAGATGACGCCGCATCGGCTCCGCCGTTTGCTCGGCGGGCTGGCTCGTGGGCACAGCCGGTCCGGGCGGTCGATCAGCGGAACGAGCGCCGAGTGTGCCGAGCGCGCGCATCAATCGCTTCCGATGACCGATCGGGAGGCCAAGTTGTTCCAGTTCCGCATCGGTCAGATCAGGCAACACGTCGAAGTCGATGCCATTGGATGCGAACATTTCAGCGAACTGGCCGAGGCCGTGCTGTTTCAGCCACTCTTCGATCGATACGGTTGGCAAGCCGTTCACGCTGCGACTGCCCAACGCATAAACATCACAGGACGGCCAACATTTCTTGATCCACGACGTCCTGTATGAAGTCCCGGTCGTCGGAGATCAGAAAGTGGTTGCCTTCGCGGATATGGAGTTGAAGTCGCGTATTCGTAAAACGGCCCCACCCCAGGGCGTGACGCCGCGCAATATAAGGGTCGCCCCTGGCCGCGAAACAGGTGATCGGGATGTCCCAGGGGGGCTCGGGTTGATAGCGATAGCCGGCGACCATCGCGAACTCGGCCCGGACCGCCGGTAACATCAGGTCCCGTAGATCGCCGGCTTGCAGCAACTGCTCACTCATCGGGATCTCGAAGTGCCTGATGATCTCGATAAAGACGTTGTCCGCCTGAAGGTGCGGCGGCAAGGTCAACCGAAAATCAGGCATGACCAAAAGGTCATTGACCAGCCGCTCCTCGAACGATCCGCTGTCCTGTAATTCATCAGGCGGCCGGGCCCCGGAGACGAAAAGATGGCACGGCCGCGGGCCGCCGTCGCGGATCAGTCGGCGCGCGGTCTCGTATGCGGTCAGGCCTCCGAGACAGTGCCCGAAGAATGCAAAGGGGCGATCCAGCAGCTCCGCCATTTCGGTCATGACACCGTCAACAAAGGTGCCGATTTCGCTCACTGGCTTCTCGCGCATGCGCCCGAGCCGCCCCGGAGGTTCGACTGCGACGACCTCAATGGCGGGACTCATCCGACCGCCCCAGCCGCGGAACACAGCGGAGCCGCCTCCAGCGAACGGAAAGCAGAATAGCCGCATCCGCGGCGACGGACGCGGCGCGACGGCTACCAGCCAGCGCGATTGGCCCTCCAATGGCACCGGACGCGCGGCAGTCGTTTGGTCTTCTCCAAACGTCTCAACCTTAGTATCGGCCGCTGCCTTATCGATCTGCGGCAGCAGATAATCTGCCAGCGTGCTGGCGCTCGGCCCGCCGATCAGCGCTTCGATGAAAACCGGAGTTTCCAGCGCCGTCTCCAAACGATTGACCAATGCGACGGACATCAATGAATCGAGTCCATACTCGCGCAACGGTCGCTCCGGGTCGACCCGATCGCGCAGCCCCATTGTTTCAGCGGCCAACTCGCCGATGAAAGCAGCGAGCAGAGCGCCGCGAGCATCGGGCGAAGCGGCGGAAAGACGCGCGCGGATTGGAGCAGGATCGCGCCGACTAACCTGAGATGGAGTAGCGAGGCGCTGGTAGAACGCCGGCGGGTCTGGATATTGGCGCAGGAAGACCGGCCAGTCGGTCAGGGTAATAACCGCGTCCCCAGGCGTGCCGATCAGCGCGTCGAGTGCGCGCAGCCCAGTTTCGACCGGAATCAAGCCGATCCCTTGCGCCCGCCAGACTGCCTCACCCCGCTCCCCGGTCCGGGCGGCCATTCCACCCTCGGCCCATGGTCCCCAGCACAACGATTGCGCCGGCAATCCCAACGCGCGGCGGTAGCTCGCCAGTGCGTCGAGTTCCGCGTTTGCCGCTGTGTAGTTCGCCTGGCCGGCCGCACCGATCACGCCAAGCACAGACGAGAACAGCACGAACTGATCCAACCGGTCGTTGCGTGTCGCCATGTGCAGCCGCCACGCTCCGGTCAGCTTCGCCGCGAGCACGCGCCGCATCCGCGGCCACGTCATCTGCAGCAGCACGCCATCTTCCAGTATGCCCACGCAATGGAACACGCCCCGCAATGGGCTTCCCGACCCGGCGATATGGTCAAGCAGCCGCGCCACATCAGTTTCGCTTGAAACGTCAGCCGCAAGGATCTCCGCCTTGGCGCCCAGCTCTGCGAGCGTGGAGCGCAACGGTTCCGCCTCCGGATCAGCATTGCCGCGCCGGCTGGTCAGAACAAGATGACGCGCCCCACGCTCTGCCATCCAGCGCGAGAGCCGCCTCCCGAGTGCGCCAAGCCCGCCCGTGACGAGGTAGCACCCATCGGGATCGAACGCTGCGCCACCCTGCTGCGATGCCTCTCTTCGCACCAGCCTCGCCGCGATCCGCAAGTCGCCACGCAGGGCCACCTGCTGTTCGGCATCACCGCACAACAGTTCCCTAAGCAGCAACCCGGCCTCTGCCTGGGCATTCGCCTCGGGCCCGAGGTCGATCAGGCCGCCCCAGGCCCGCGGATGCTCCAGCGCGAAGCTGCGTCCCAGTCCCCATAATGTCGCCTGAACGGGGTCGGGCGGGCGATCGCCACTGGAGGCCTCCTGCGCTCCGCGCGTTACCAACCACAAACGCGGTAGCGGGCCGGCCACGCGCCGAACGCCGGCAATCGCCTTCGCGACTTCCAGACCACCTCCGGTAATGATGCGTTGCGCGCGTTCGAAGGGCCAGTCATCGGCGTGATTGCCCTCGCCCGCCGCCCACATGTGTACTGCACCTACCAGCGGCGCGTCAGTGCGCGCAGCCGCATCCCGCACCAGCGAGGCGATGCGCGCTTCGAAGTCCGGCAACTCGGGGATGGTGGACATGCCGTCCGGCGTCGTCAGCGGCATTACCACCACTTCCTGCCCTGCCTGCTCTAACCGCCGTGCGAGCGCCGTCCCGACGCCACCCCGATCAGTAAAAATCAGCCAGGTGCCCGCCCGCCGTTCGCCATCAGGCGGATCGGGCAGGTCTCCACATCGCCTCCATTCGACCTTGTACAGCCACTCCGAGGTAGCATGCTTATTGTCGCTGGAAACGATCTTATCGCGGGGGATCCACCGTACTGACAGGCCTTCGATCGACGCCAAAGCTCGCCCTGCCGGATCAAACACGCGGACATCTACAACGAAGGCACTATCGCTTCCGCCTGGGCGCCGGACCACATGCGCCCAAACGGTACTCTCGGCGCCTTCCCGGATCGCGATGCGCTCAATCCCGCTGGGAAGCAGCAGATTACCGCTTTCGCGTATCGCTGCGAAACTTTGGCTGCCGTTCTCCGTCAGCGCCGGATACACGTGCAGGCAGGCGTCGAGCAATGCGGGATGCAACCGCACGCCGGGGTCCAGCAAAGGCGGCAAGACCAAGTAAGTCAGCGCCTCGCTCGATCCGAGCCACATCTGCTGTATGCCTCGGAAGCAAGGTCCGTAACTCAGTCCGGCTGCATCAAGCTCGTCGTAAAATGCCCCCACCGATACTTCGCAACACCGGCTACGGATCTCCCGCAGCATAATCGTTGGGGCTTGCGCGGTGGCGGGCGCTGAAGCGACGCGGCCGACCGTGTGCGTACGCCATTTCGCGCCACCGTCGGTCGTGCTGGCTATTGTGAACTGAAGGTCCCCGGTTTCGAGCGGTGTCAGGTACGGTGTGCACGATGATCTCACCGCTCTCGGGCAGTACAAGCGCCTCGCGGTGCTGCAAACTGGCGATCTCGATCGCGACATCTCCCAGGTGCTGCCGCGCCCCGTCCAACACTGCGGCTGCACCAACGGTGGTAGGCAGCACGACACGGCCGTAGATCCGGTGGTCGGCAAGCCAGGTTTGAGACGCAAGGCTGTAGGCAGCCTCGTACTGCACCGATGGCAAAGCCGAGCGCACCCGTACGCCCGCCGATCCCGGCTCCGGGGACCCGGTGACCGTTTGCGGGCTTCGGTCGTCCTCCAGCCAGTACCTCTGATGCTCGAAGGGCGTCGCCGGCATAGGAACAGTGCGCCCGGCGCGGCCTTGGTGCCATGCTCGCCAGTCGATGTCCCTGCCCCGCTCGTAGAGAGTCGCCAGACTGGCAGCCACGGACAATGCCTCGTCGCGGTCGCGCGCGATACTGCCCAGCCACCCAACCCCGGGGTCGCGCAGCGTCTGGCGACCGAGCGCCTGCAGGGCAGAGCCCGGCCCGACCTCGAGGAAAACGGAGGCTCCGAGCCCGGAGAGCGCCCCCATCCCGGCCGCGAAACGCACGGGCCTCAGTGCATGCTCAACCCAGTAATCTGCATCCGGAGCACGGTCCAGCAATGCGCCGGTGAGTGTGGACACAACCGGCAGTGTCGGTGTGCGCGGCGCGGCCTGTTGAGCGACGGCGCGCAATTCTTCGACTACTGGCTCCATCAGCGGGGAGTGGAACGCGTGCGACACCGGGAGCTCTTGGCAGCGGACCCCCTCCGCTGAAAGCCGCGAGAGCAGTGTACGCAAGCTATCGGCGCGGCCGGATACGGTGTTGCTTTCCGGCGCATTGAGCGCCGCGACGACGAGCCCTTCATATCCCGACACTTCGTTTGCGAGGCGTTCGGCGTTCAGAAACACCGACGCCATCGCTCCGTCGACCGGCAGCCTCTGCATCAGTGCGCCGCGCCGGATGACGAGCCGCAGCGCGTCCTCAAAGTCCAGCGCGCCGGAACACCACGCAGCAGCAAACTCGCCGATACTGTGACCCAACACTGCATCCGGGACGATGCCCAGGGAGCGCCATAGCTCCGTCAGGGCCACTTGCAGCGAAAAGATGGCAGGCTGCGTCCACGCAGTCTGATCGATCAGGCGCTCAGTCCCATCGCGCTGGAAGAGCACGTCGGAGATCGGTCGTGGCAGCAAGCCTTCGGCGACAGCATCGCACCGGTCGATCGCGTCGCGGAACACAGGTTCCGTCTCGTACAGTGCGCGGCCCATCCCCGGGTATTGCGAGCCTTGGCCGGTGAACAGGAAGGCGAGCCCCTCGGGTTGCGCACGCCGCACCGAGGCTTCCGCAACGTCTGCGGGCGGCGGGCCGCGATCACCCGGGAGAACCAGGGCACGCCGGAAGGGCCCATGCAGGCGGCCTGTGTTGAGCGTTGCGGCAACGTCCGAAAGGTCGTGCCGGGCGGCAGCGGAAACGTGCGCCAGGACCGCAGCGCGAAGCCCTTCTGCCGACCGTGCCGACATCGCCAACACCTGCACCGACCGGTTGTGCCGCAACTCCGTAGGGCGGGGCGGCGCCTCCTCCAGAACCGCAAATGCGTTAGTGCCGCCCATTCCGAGGGCATTCACTGCGGCGATCCGTCGGCCGTTTCGCGCCGGAAGCGCCCAAGGTTCCGTATTTACGAAGAACGGGGACCCGGTGAAGCCGATCTTCGGGTTCGGCGTGCGGAAGTTGATGGTCGGCGGAACGACCCCGTGCTGCAGCGCAAGTGTTGCCTTGATCACCGAGGCGAGGCTGGCCACCTGCTCTCCATGCCCGATATTCGGCTTCACTGATCCGACGGCGCAGGATCGGGGGCCGATGCCGCGGCCCTGAAAGGCGAGCGTCAGGGCTTCGATCTCGACTGGGTCTCCGACGACTGTGCCGGTGCCGTGGCACTCGACGTAGCCGATCTCCTCCGGCCCAATCCCGGCGGCTTCCATAGCGTCCAACATGGCCCGAGCCTGACCGCGAGCGTTGGGGCCAGAGTAACTGGCCTTGCCCTCGGCGCCGTCGTTGTTGACCGCTGACCCGCGGAGGACAGCATGGATGTGGTCGCCGTCCGCGAGCGCGGCTTCCAGGTCCTTTAACAAGACAAGGCCGACGCCGCTACCAAAGACAGTTCCGTGCGCATCTGCATCGAACGCGCGCACAGTGCCGTCGGGCGAGGCGACGCCTCCTTTTTGGCCCAGATATCCAGCGATGTGGGGGACACGCACGACACTCGCGCCGGCCAGAGCGGCTTCGCATTCGCCGGATCGGATGGACTGGCAGGCCAGATGAACGGCAACAAGCGCCGTGGAACAGGCTGTTTGAACGTTAATGCTCGGGCCCGTTAGCCCGAGCTTGTAGGAAACGCGGGTGGCGATGAAGTCCTTGTCGTTGGCGAGGTGAGCGAGCCCTGCGGTCGGCCCGGGCAGCGATGAGGACACTGCAACCCGATCCAAAAGATAGCTGGTAACTACGCCGCCGGCCCCAACGAATACGCCGACACGCCCGGAATATTGCTGCGGGACGGTTCCGGCGTCCTCGAAGGCTTCCCACGCAACTTCCAGCAAATGCCGATGTTGCGGGTCCAGCAGCGCGGCCTCCCGCGGGGAGAAGCCGAACAATTCGGCGTCAAACCCGTAGGGATCCGCGATCACAGGACTCGCCCGCACGTAGTCGGGTCGCTCCAGCAGCGCGCGGGGAGTGCCGGCGGCGAGCAACTCATCCGCGGAGAAGCGGGTGATCAAGCAGGCACCATCCAACAGGTTGCGCCAGAATGTGCCGTAGTCGTTCGCACCGGGCAGCCTGCAGGCTATGCCGATGATGGCTACGGGCTTTTGGGCAACCGCGCCGATCATGTGGGGGTCAGGCGGCCAGGGGGCCCGGGTGCCTTTTGACCTACCAGTCCTCTTCCTTCCGCCCCTGGTTTCCGCCTGGAGCAGACTTCCGCGCGGCGTCCATGGATTGAACGAGTTGCACCGCGTAGATGATCTTCTCGGCCTCGGCCTGGTCCATCCCTTTCAGGTTTTCCTTCAGTTTGTCGATGTCGACGCTCGGTGCGGTGGGCACTGCCCAGGGTACACCCGGTGGGAAGAAGTTGGCACAGCCGGGGCCCATCTGATCGGCAGCCTTCCGCGCCTCCGTTGCGATCGTTGCCGCCTGAAACGCGATATGCCCGACCGCCTCCATTGTCCGCGACCAGAAGTCGGCGCGCGACACTATCCATTGCCGCAACGCCTCCATCATCATCGGCGCGGCGGCACTTGCGCTGGCTGGCGGAGCGGTCGTCTGCGCCCCCATCATTCGGGCGTAAGCCTCGCGATACGGCCCCATCCAAGGTGGTATGGGCGGTGGCGGCCAGAAACCTGGATAACCACTCCATGGACTGTCGGTCCCAGGCCCTGTCGAGGAGCCCCACTTTGCCTCGGAGGTCATTTTGAAATCCTCACCATTGAAACCGACCCTTTCGCCCGGGGCCGTTAGAAGCCTGAAGTGTAAATTTTCACCAACCCCACGCCCGCCGTCAAGTTGCTCAAAAATGAGATGAGGGAGATTGGTGCCGAACCCTCGGATTTCGGCAAATATTACGGTGATTGCTTGCGCTCGCCCTGCCCTGCGCGCCCCCACGATCCGGTTTCGATCTTGGCCGAGGAGCTAGTTTTTTAAAATTCTTGTGGATTGCAACTGAAGTGCTTCATAGGCCGGTTACCGACTTGGTAGAAGATGCCAGAGCTTTAGGGTGTTACTCGCTACGACAAGACCGCAACGAGCTCTAACGGCGATCTGATCAATCATGGTGCCACGCCCACCAGTCATGGTGATGGTATTCTGGTGGCACGATGATGCATCCTGAGAGCGCGGCGGTGGCGAACAGCAATCCCAGGATCAGAACTAGCGAGCGAATCACAAGCAGCACCTCTTGTTTTCGCGGAGCATTGCGCCCCGCCCTTCGAGTGCGACACTGAGATTGCAATGGGGCGAAAGCTAGGCAGAGGATCGGCGGCGAGATGGCGATGAGTTACAGGGTTTTGCGTTACCGACCTGCCACAACAGGTACCCGGCGCGACGGGCGAATGCTACACTGACTCTGGCCCACGCAACGCGTCTTCGGACGCTGGGGCGAGATTCGTCCATGACGGTTTTGATCTTCGATCCGCGTACATTATGAAGTTAAACTCTTGCGTACGACGCCGGTCAGCCGTCCGATTGCCTTGGCTAAGTTCTGCCCGGCAAAACGTTCTCATTCAGCCACGGCATTACTCACCATCCCGCATGAGGCAACACGATACCGGATAAGCCCGCTGCGCCTGCCTGGGCGATCCACGACAATCGCTCGTTAAGTCCTTGCGCTATGCCTGATCTTCTTTGGTAGTCCCCGCCCAGCGCAACACCGCCGCGGGCCGGCCCGGCTTCTTCCCCACCCCCATTTTTCTCTTGTCCGACTCGGGTGCCGGCACTTAAGGAGAACCGTTTCGATCATCGGGAGAGTTAATGGCTGAAGGATTTTGGTGCTTCCAATGCCCGGAATGTGGCTTTGGCCACGAAGAGCTTGATTACCTGGCTGTCGATGATGAATTTTTCTGTGAGGTCTGCCTCGAAGAAGGCCGGGGCGAGGTCCGTTTACGGCGGTGGCTGCCCGAGCAGGCTGAGCCGGTTCGTCTTAATTTGCAGGGCGACTTGGCTGCCTGAGCCACGGCGGAATGGTCCGCATATTTTCGCTTCATTCAGGCCGCAACCACCGACCCCGGGAAATGGCACGCCACGCGATGTCCTCCCGCCACCTCCGCCAATTCCGGGACCTCTTCGGCACATCGCGCCGTCGCGGCCGGGCAGCGCGTGCGGAAGCGGCAGCCTGAAGGCGGATCTAGCGCGCTCGGCACCTCGCCGCTTAACGTAATCCGCTGCCGTGTCCTCCCGGCCTCCGGGTGCGGTACTGCCGAGATCAGACTGGCCGTGTAAGGATGCAGCGGGCGGCGGAACAGCTCTGCCGCCGGTGCGGTTTCCACCACGCGCCCGAGATAAAGCACCACGATGCGGTCCGATATATGGCGCACGACAGCCAGGTCATGCGCGATGAACAGGTAGGTCAGCCGCAGCTGCTCCTGCAGGCCGATCATCAGATTGATGATCTGCGCCTGGATGTTTACGTCGAGCGCTGAGATCGGCTCATCAGCTATCACGAACACCGGCTCGACAGCCAACGCCCGCGCGATTGAGATGCGCTGACGCTGGCCACCGGAGAACTCGTGCGGGAAGCGCGCCCCGGTGGACTGGGCCAGTCCCACAAGATTTAGCAGTTCCCCGACGCGCCTCCGCGCCTCCGCCGCGCCCTTCGCCAACCGGTGGAGCCGCAACGGACCGGCCAGGATCTGGCCCACTGTCATGCGCGGGTTCAGCGAGGCATACGGGTCCTGGAAAATCATCTGCATGCGCCGGCGCAGCGGCCTGATCTCCGCCTGACTTGCATGCGAGATGTCGCTACCATCGAACACGATGCGGCCCGCGGTCGGCTCCTCCAACCGCATCACCACGCGCGCGAAGGTGGACTTACCGCAGCCGGACTCGCCCACCAGCCCGACCGTTTCACCCGAAAACACCTCCAGCTCCACGCCGTCGATCGCGCGCAGTACCCGGCGCTTCTCGAGAAAGTTCTCGCGCGGCATTTCGAAATGCTTCACCAATGCTTCGACGCGCAGTAACGGCGTGGGCGCGGCATCGTGGCGGACGGCATTGGCGCTGGCGCGCGGGCGCGGCGGGTGCAGCGTGGCCCCGCCCTGCGTCACCCAGCAGCGCGCCAGCCTGCCGTTCCCGGCCGGCAACAGCGTCGGATGTTGCGCGCATGCTTCGATCGCAAACGGGCAGCGGGCGCGGAAACGGCATCCCTCCGGCCAGGCCCGCGCATCGGGCGGCTGGCCCTCGATTGTCGCTAGCCGCCGGTCGCCACCCACTTCGCTATCCAACCGCGGGGCGGCATGCAGCAGTGCCCAGGTGTAAGGATGGCGCGGATCGGTCAGCAGATCCTCCGGCCGGCCTTCCTCCACCACCTCACCAGCGTACATCACCAGCACGCGCGAGCAGATGGCGGCGATCACGCCAAGGTCGTGGCTGATCAGGATCACCGCCGTGCCCATATCCTTGTTCAGCGCCCGCAATAGATCCAGGATCTGTGCCTGGATCGTGACGTCCAGCGCGGTGGTGGGCTCGTCCGCGAGGATCAGGGACGGTTCGTTGGCGAAGCCCATCGCCAGCATCACGCGCTGTCTCATGCCGCCTGAGAACTGGTGGGGCCAAGCATCGAGGACGCGATCAGGCGCGGGGATGCCCATGCGCCCCAGCAGAGATGCCGCGCGATGCCGCGCCGCCGTGGCGGTGAACCGGCCATGTGCCGTCATGGTTTCGATCAACTGATGCGAGATCCGCAGCACCGGATTGAGCGAGGTCATCGGGTCCTGGAACACCATTGCTATTTCGGCGCCCCGGATCTCCCGCAGCGCCTTTTCCGACAGCGCTGTGATTTCGCGGCCCCGGAAGCGGATGGAGCCGGCAACGATGCGTGCAGGTTCCTCCAGCAAATTCATAATGGACTTGGCGGCGACACTCTTGCCCGAGCCGAACTCGCCGACGATGCCCAGCGTCTCCCCGCGGCCCAGCGTGAAACTGACGCCGTCCACCGCGCGCACCACGCCAGCATCGGTGAAGAACCAGGTGCGCAGGTCGCTGACCCGCAGCAGCGGTTCGGGTTCCTCGCCGTCAACGACGCCGTGCATGCGGATCGAGCCAGTCGCGCAGGCCGTCGCCCACGAAGTTGAAACCGATGACCACCGTCAGGATGGCAAGGCCGGGGAAGGTGGCGACCCACCACTGTGAGACAAGTTCGCGTCCTTCTGAGACCATTGACCCCCACTCCGGTGTCGGCGGCACGACACCGAGCCCCAGAAACGACAGGCCGGCGAACACCAGGATTGCATTGCCGAGATCGAGCGTTACCAGCACCACCAGCGGCCCGACCGCGTTGGGCAAGATCTGGCGGAACAGGATATGCGCCGGCGAAAAACCGATGATCTGTGCGGCGGCGACGTATTCCTGCGAGCGCTGTCCCAGCACCAGGCTGCGCGCGAGCCGCGCAAATTTTGGCCACCACACAACCAGCATCGCGATCACCGTGTTGCGCGTGCCGATGCCGAGTGCTGCCGCGATCGCCATCGCCAGGATGATCGGTGGGAAGCAGAACATCAGGTCGGTGGCGCGCATCAGCGCCTCCTCCGCTAAGCCCTCTGCATAGGCGGCGATGGCGCCGATCAACGTACCGATGGCGCCCCCGATTAGCACCACAGTGAAGCCGACCATCAGCGAGGTGCGCGCGCCATAAATAACGCGCGTCAACACGTCCCGGCCCAGCTCATCCGTGCCGAGCCAGTGCGCCGCCGACGGTGCCGCCAACCGTCCCGCCACATTGACCGTATCGGGAGCGTACGGCGAGATAATCGACGCCAGCAAGGCACCAACGATCCAAGCCAGGATCACCACGCCTCCCAATGCCGCCAGCCCATAGCGACGCAGCCAGCGCCGGCGGCGGCCGGTGCCGGACGCCGCCGCCTCCGCCGCAATCGTTGCGGCAGTGGCATCGGTCACCGCCGCATCACCCGAGGATCGAGCAGCGCATAAGATACATCAACAACCAGGTTGACGAACACGTAGACGATCGCAACCACGAGAGTGACGCCCATAATGGCCGGGAAATCGAGAATCACTGCGCTCTGGAACGTGTAGCGTCCCAGGCCGGGCCAGGAGAAGATCGTTTCCGTCAGCACCGTGCCGGTAAGAAGCTGCGCATAGGCCAGTCCGCCCAGCGTCACCACCGGCAGCAGCGCGTTCGGCAGCGCGTGACCGAGCATGATCACGCGTCGCAGCAGGCCCTTGGCACGCGCGACGCGTATATAGTCCTGCGACAATGCCTCCAGCATAGCGGCGCGGGTGGTGCGGGTGATCAGCCCGATGGTTGCCGACGCCAGCACGATCGACGGCAAAATCAGATGCGCGCAAGCGTCCCAGAATGTGTCCCACTGCCCGGCCAGCGGCGCGTCAATCAGCATGAATCCGGTCACGTCCGGCGGGGGAAACTGATCAGCGCCGATCTGGCCGGGCCCGGGTGCCCAACCCAACCAGCCATAGAACACGGCCAGCATAATGAACGCGAGCCAGAAGGTCGGCGCCGACACCCCGATCAGCGACACTCCGCGTGCGAGGTGATCGATCCAGGAATCTCGCTTCATGGCCGCGAGCACCCCGAGCGGCAGACCGCAGATCACCGACAGCAGGAAGGCGCAGGTGGAGAGCTCGATCGTGGCCGGCGCGTATTGCGCGATGTCCTCGATCACCGGCCGCTGCGAGGAGATGGAGATGCCCAGATCGCCGTGCGCCAGCCCGCGCAGAAAGGTCCAGTAGCGGTCCCACAGCGGCAGATCGAGGCCCCATTTGTGCCGGTAGGCGGCGACGATGGCGGGATTGTTGGCGGCGACGTCACCGAGCTGCGTCAGGACCGGATCGCCGGGGACGGTGTTTGCGATGAGGAAAATGATCAGCGTCGCCGCAAGCACCATCGCCGCGGCGATCACGAGATGCGAGGCTATGTAGCGCAGCACTCGGCGTGGTCCCCCCCGTTTCTGCGCTTATACCAGTCCTCCAGTCCGATGACAGCTTTCGACCCTAGCCTAAGCTTAGACTTTGGTGTCGGGGCGGACTGAACGTCCAGTCTTGGCCGGAAGGAGACCGCCAGGTTTCAGGCACAGAGCGGGGATAGCTGTCGTCCGTTCGTACTACCCCTGGCGACAGTTCTCGGCCAATCCTGGTCGTGGACACGGGATTTGAAGCCAAGCAACATGGGCATACTATCGCCGCCGGGAACGAACGGGGCACGTCATGTCAACTCGGCGAGAATTCATTCAGGGGCTTTCCGCTGCAGGTACGGCATTCGCCGTCGTAGGCAGTTTGATCGCGAACGAAGGGACGGCATGGGGCCAACAGATTGATCCCTTGAAGGGGCATTTTAGTCCCAAGGGTAAGCCGCCATCGAAGTTTACATCGAAAATACTCGAGCAGGCCAGGAATGCGCTACCATTCGCCGACCAGCGGGATTTCGAGGAGCAGAAGAAGGGTCTCATCGCTCCGATGAAAGATCCCCAGATCATGGCCGACGCCGGCCACGTCGCGTGGGACATGGAACGGTTTCAGTTTCTGGACTCACAGGATGAATTCGGTACCATTCATCCTTCGCTGCATCGCCAGTCGAAATTGAACAACAACTATGGCCTGTATGAGGTGAGTGCGGGCCATATCTATCAGGTTCGCGGTTTCGACCTCGCCAACATCACCTTTGTACGCGGCAAGACCGGCTGGATCGTGTTCGACACGATGGTCAGCGCCGAAACGGCTCGCGCCGCGTGGAAGCTCTTCCAGGATCACGTTGGCGCCGGGCTGCCAGTCTCGGCGGTCATTTATTCCCACACTCATGGGGACCATTGGGGCGGCGTACGCGGCATCGTCGACGAGGCGGATGTGAAGGCCGGAAAAATTCCTGTCATCGCGCCAGTCGACTTCATGGAGTACACGGTTTCCGAAAATGTGTTCGCCGGTAACGCGATGAACCGCCGGTTGTTCTATCAGTACGGACTGCTGTTGCCTGCCAGTCCTTATGGCTATGTCGGACAGGGACTCGGCCAGGCCGTGTCCGCGGGCTCAGTCGGCTTGATTGCACCGACGAAGCTGGTCGAAAAGGAATTCGAGGTCGATGGCGTCGGTATGGTGTTCCAATACACACCGCACACCGAAGCGCCCACGGAAATGAACACGTACATTCGTGACCTGAAGGCATTGTGGATGGCCGAGAACGTGACGGCGACGCTGCACAACATCTACACGCTGCGCGGCGCACAAATCCGCGATCCCCTGAACTGGTCTAAACATATTGCTCAAGCCCTCTACCGATTCGGCGTCGAGGCCGAGGTCATGTTCGCATCCCATCATTGGCCGCGCTGGGGCAACGATCGGATTCAGGAGGTTCTGCGCGGGCAGCGCGACCTGTACGCCCACATGAATAATCAGGTTCTGCACCTTGCCAACCAAGGTGTCACGATCAATGAAATTCATAACGTCTATGAATTGCCGAAGAGCTTGCAGAGCAAATGGTTCTGCCGCGGCTATCACGGCTCTCCGCAACACAACAGCCGCGGCGTCGTGCAGCGCTATCTCGGATTCTGGGACTGCAATCCGGCAGCCCTTATTCCCCTTTCGCCAAGGGACTCCGCACCACTCTACGTTGAAATGATGGGCGGCGCCGGCAAGATCATCGCTCGTGGCCGAGAGCTATACAATGAAGGCCGTTATCTGCACGCGCAGGAAATCGTCAACAAGCTGGTGCAAGCGGAGCCGCAAAATCAGGCCGCCAAGGATTTGCTGGCCGATATTTTCGAGCAGCTTGGCTATCAGCAGGAGAATCCAGGCCTGCGCAACAGCTTTCTCAACGCCACCTATGAACTGCGAACAGGGATCCCCGAGGGTAATGCCGGCAAATCGAGCGGCCCGGACGTCATTCGGGCAATGTCAACCGAGCTGTTCCTCGATTTCCTCGGCATTCGGATGGATAGCCGCAAGGCCGAAGGATTGCGGCTTACGATCAACCTGATTACGCCGGACAACGATGAAAAATTCCTGGTCGAACTCGAAAATGCGACGCTCACCAATATCAAGGGTTTTCTTGCCAAGAATCCCGACCTGACGATTACGATCAACCGATCTGATCTCGAACAGGTCATGACGGGAAGGAAGACGCTCGACGCTCAGATCGCGGACGGGACCGCGAAGATCGACGCTGATATGAGCGTGCTGCAGAAGCTGGCGGCGACTATCGTCGAGTTTGATCCACGCTTCGAAATCACGCCCGGCACAAAACCTGTCGCCGAACGTGAGCAAATTGACCCCTATGAGGCCGTTCCGCGGCAGACGATCGCCGAATAGCCGCAGGTAACCGCCCGCGATCCTTATCCCGGCATTTGTGGGGATAGCGGCAATTCGAGGCGCAGTCGCGGAACGGCAAGTTTGTCCCATGAGGCAACCTTCCGACCATCAAGGAGTTGTCAACAGCCAGTGTCCGCTTTTTGGTGGCGTCGAGAACCCCCGCGGCCGTCCGACAAGGGCGCAGAGGGGACCTCAGCGCGAACCGCCCTTATGTCCGCCCGCCCCCGGAAGCGGTCATCGGACTGGCGGGCTGGTATTAGACGATGGGCGGCGGGGTGCCAAGTTGTGTTGTCCGGGGCCGGCGGTATGATCCTCAAGGCAAACAAAACGACCGGGAGGAAACGGTGCACAACCTTGGCTTGATCAGCCGGCGCGACGTGCTGCGTCTGCTGGGTGTGGGCGGCGCGGCACTGGCGACGGGGCTGCCTGACCGGGTACACGCAGCGGCCGGTAACGGCACGTTGGTGCTGGGCATCGACATCAGCGATTCCATCACCTTCGACCCAGCCCGTGAGGCGCAATACACCGCTCCACTAAGCTTGCGCGCGGCCTATGAATCGCTGGTAACCCTGTCGCCCGGCGATTACCTGAACGTGAAGCCGGCGCTGGCCAAGACCTGGGCGCGCACCCCGGACGGCAAGGGCTGGCGGTTCAACCTGGCGGACGCGAAATTCAACAGCGGCAACCCAGTCACCACCGAGGACGTAAAATGGACTTTCGAGCGGCTGATCAACCTGAAGGACCAGCCCTCGCAATACGTGACGAATGTTTCCGCCATCAACGCGGTCGATGCGAAGACCGTCGATATCATGTTGAACGATCCGACGCAGCCGATCCTGGCCATCCTCTCGGGGCCGAATTTCGGCGTGATGGAGCGCAAAGCCATAGAGGCGCAGGGCGGTACCGCGGGCACTGATGCGCCCAGCGCTGATAGGGCGACGAACTGGCTGAACCAACATTCCGCCGGAGCAGGACCGTATTCGCTGGTGGGATGGACGCGCAACGCGCAGATCCTGCTAACACGGAACGATCACTATTTCCGCGGTCCCATGGAGTTCCGGCACGTGATCGTGCGCCACATGGGGGACAGCGCGACGCAGCTTCTGGCGATCAAGCGCGGGGATATCGGGGCAGCGTTCAACCTGATCCCTGAGCAGATCGCTACGTTGAAAGACAACAAAGACATCCGCGTGGAGGGGCTGCGCAGCCTGGATTACGTGTATATGGCGCTGACGAATGAGCCGGCATTCAACAAGGCATTGGCCGTGAAAGAGACGCGGCAGGCGATCGCCTGCGCCATCGACTACGACGGTATCATTAACAACCTGCTCGGCGGCAAAGCGATGCGCTGCGCCAGCTTCATTCCGATCGGGCTGTATGGATCGACCGAGGAAACGACGAAACAAATCGGCTGGCATCAGGATCTGGATCGATCGAAACAGCTACTCCAGCAGGCCGGGTTCCCGAACGGGTTCGAGTTCAAGCTAAGCTATGGCGACGCAGCGGTGTCGGGCCTGAGCTACGCGGTGCTGGGGCAGAAGCTGCAATCGGACCTGGCGCGGGTGGGCATCAAGATCGTGCTGGACCCGGTCGACCAGGTGAATCTGCGCACGCAATACACCACTGGGAAATCACAGGGCGGGGTGCTGACGTTCTGGAACCCATCTGGTGTGGAAACGGACCAGTGGTCGCAGGCCAGCGTGCGACGGGTAGCGAAGCGGATTCACTGGAAGCCCGATCCGAAGCTGATCGCCACGGTGAACGCCGCGGCGGCCGAGCAGGATATCGCGAAGAAGAATGAGCTGTATGTGGAATATGAGAAGGCGATCATCGACCAGGCGAGTCTGTTGATCCTGTTCCAACCGATCTACCAGTTCGCGGTACGGAACACGCTGAAGACATTCCCGCTGACCGCCGCGGGGTGGGAGGTAGAGCTGTACCAGGCAACGACGTAGCGCACCGCCCGGCCGCGCCAGTCAGGCACTCAGTCTTACCCACGCCGGAGCGTGGTCGCTGGCGTCCGGCACACCACGAATCTCCCGATCCACCCCAGCATCTCGCAGGCGCGCCGCCAAATCCGGAGACAGCAGCAAATGGTCTATCCGGAGGCCCGCATCGTGCGCCCAGCGATTTCGCTTGTAATCCCAGAACGTATAAATCCGTTCGGAGGGGTGGACAGCTCGGATTGCGTCTGTCCAGCCTTGGCTGATCAGGCGCCGGAATGCCGCCCTCGGCGCGGGCTGCAGCAGCGCATCCTGCGACCACGACTTGGTCGGATAAACCGAACTTCCTAGCCTCGAGACACGCAAGTTACTGAAGCATCTATACATTCTGTCTCGCGACCTGTGGATTACTGGCTACAGTTGACGCCGAGGAGATTGAATGCCTTCTGCTGCAGCGGTGTTGGCCTTGTGACGACGGTAAGGCGATAGTCCGGTGTGATCGCGGTGGTGATGGTGTTGCGCACTACGGTTGCCAGATCGCCGAGCAATGAACGGAAGCTATGCACCGGCAGGCCGTCCGTGGTGAGCCCTGTGGTCTGCTTGGCGATGGCAGCCGGGGAACGTTGCGCTTCCGACACCACGCTGTCTCGCAAGGCTTCGGCCGCTTCCCTATCGGCGTCATCGAACAGCATTGGCGCCAGGCAGGTCCGCATATGCCATTCGAGGTAGTAGGCTAACATGCACAGGAAGACGTGGGCCCGCACGCGGTCTGCCAGCCAATGATGGACAGGCCTGATCTGCAGATCGACGGTTTTGATGCAGCGAAAGGCCCGCTCCACAAGCGCAAGCGACTTGTAGCTTCGCACGGTCGTGGTGTCATCGAGCGCGCTTTCCGGCAGGCTGGTGCGCACGACATAGACGCCATCGGTTGCTGCTTCAGCGACGATCTCGGCGGTCTTGCGGGCGAAGCTGAAGACGGTATCGGTGATCTCGATGACAAAATGCTTGCCTACCTTGTGCTTGTTGATCACCGCGCCAACCGCGAGTGCGATCCGCGCAGCGCCCCGGAGGGGATTGCGCTTGCGAGCGACCGCGATCTGGATACGGGAGAGGTCACGTTCGGTGGCGGCCAGCAGATCCTCCCGCTTGCGGGCGCGCTCGACGGCGAGATCGGGATTACGGCAAACGATCAGGCGCTCACCCGGAAATTCGGGCGCCGTGATACTGGCCAAGTCGCGCTGATCGAACAGCGAGAGTTGCAAAGCGCCGGTTTCCATCAACGCCTTGATCGCCGGCGCGCGCAGTGCCGTGATCCAGTCGAAGCCTGCCGATTTAACGTCATTGGTGATGCGTGCTTGGGTGATCATGCCACGGTCACCGACCATGACCACGTGGTCGAGATGGAACCGCCGCTTCAGCTTTTCGATCTGATTGGCAAGCGTAATCGGATCGGCGGTATCGCCCTCAAACACCTCGATGGCGATCGGACAGCCATCGGGAGCGCAGAGTAGGCCGTATATGATTTGCAGCGTGCCCTTCTTGCCGTCGCGGCTGTAGCCACGCTGGGCGAGCGGGCAGCAGCGGCCTTCCATGTAGCTTGACGAGACATCATATAACACCAGTGTGCCATCGCTGAGATGGCGCTTGGCTAAGGCTGTCTCGATGGCAGGCTGGCGTTCCAGCAGCCAGTCCAGTGCGGCATAGAGTTCGTCCTCGTCGACCTCACCGAGGCCAAGCATTTCGCCAAGGCTCGATGCAGCCGTGGCGGAGGAAAGTGCACGAGCGGTGGCGAGCTTGGATGCCGGCTCGATAATGCGCCCGATCATCAGCGCGAGGGCAAGATCACGGTATCGCTCGCGATCGCCGAGCATCCGATCAAGCCCTATCTTGCGGGCAGTCCCGAGCGCTGCTGCAACGTGCCCGTGCGGCAGACTGCGGGTGATGGTGAACGCATCCCGCTCGGCCGGAATGACAACGCCGCCTTTGAGAACACCGCGCAGGCCTTCAACGTGCTCGGCGGGCCAATCGGAGAGGTTGCAGATCGTGCGCTTACGGACCTTGCCATCCTGGCGGTAACTCTCGCGCAGCAGAATGGCGGGAGGCGAGTTCCGATTCGGAACAGCTTCGATATACATGGCAACGCATTGGCACAACACCGCCGCGAGACAAGTCCAAATTTCCGGATTACATGGCTACGTTTGGGACCAGTCTCGTGCTTCTGTCCCTACTGTTCCTGCCACTTCACACTCTCCGAAAGAAGGAAGTTCGGGATAAATGTCCTCGTCGGTGGGCACGACATTGTAGTCGCCCGCAAGCACCACCGGGATGTTTGCCGCCCTCAGCTCGGCGGCATGCGCTATCAGCCGCTCGAACCAGGCAAGCTTGTAATCAAATTTGGGGCCGGGCTGTGGATTCCCGTTCGGAAGATAGACGCAGCCGATCAGGATTCCCTGCACGGCGGCTTCGATATACCGGCTCTGGCGGTCGCTCGGGTCGCCGGGGAGCTCGGTCCTGGTAAGCACCGGCTCGGCTCCGCGCGCAAGGATTGCGACCCCGTTCCAGGTTTTCTGTCCGCACCAGACGGCACTATATCCGGCCTCACGGATAGCGGCCACGGGGAAATCAGCGTCAGTCGACTTCAGCTCCTGGAGACAGACGACGTCCGGACTCGCGTGTGCAAGCCAGGAGAGTATGTTCGACAATCGCTTGTTGACGTTGTTGATGTTGAAGGTCGCGATTGTAATGGTCTTCGCGGCCGTGCTCCGAGCGCCCCGTGCCACCGTGCTTAACGGGCTTCCATGGAGACGACGACCAGGCGAGGGAGCCAATCGGCCATAGCATCGAGTGCTTTGGCCAACACTTCGGCATCGGTGTTCCCGGATCCACGCAACACACGGAACGAGTGATCGGCTCCGGCCAACATGTGCAGCGTTCCCCGTTGTCCCAACCGCTCGATGACCGGCAAAAGTAGCCCAGTATCGGCCAAAGCATCACGATCGCCCTGTAGAAACAGCATCGGTGTCGTGACATCCGCCAGATGACGGGCGCGTTCGTCGGATGGCTTACCAGCCGGATGGAGCGGAAAACCGAAGAAGATCAGGCCGGCGACCCCGGGCAACGGCCGTTCAGCCTGCGCCTGACTGGTCATCCGGGCTCCGAACGATTTTCCGCCGGCGACCAGCGGCACCCCGGGAAACACACGGGTGGCGGCCACCGCCGCGGCGCGAACCGTCGCATGCGCGACCGGCGGCCGGTCCGGCCGCTTCGATCCGGCCTGCATGTATGGGAACTGGTAGCGGAGGGTAGCAATGCCGCGGTTAGCGAGACCAGAAGCGACAGTCCGCATGAACGGGTGGTCCATCCCTGCTCCGGCGCCGTGGGCCATCACATAGAGGGCGCGCGACTCTTCGGGTGCCACTAGGACCGCGGATACCGCGGAACTGCCGGGGACGTCGATGGTGAGGCGGTCGGTTCGTGTCATCGAGCAGCAATACCAGCAATCCCGTGCCCGGCAGCCATATGATCGCTGAGTTTGTTTCCTGAACTATAGCGTTTACGTTACCCCCGCGCAGCAGGCGCAGTAGTCACGGGTTCGCATCATTCGGCGCTAGTGCTTCCTCGCTGCGACCGCCCGTGTTTGACTGGGGCCGGAGTTGACCGCGATGACACTTTCCCGGCGTCGTTTTGCCCTGGCCTGCCTGCTCGCCGCCGGTCCGTTGCCGGCGCTGGCTGACCCCCAGCAGGGGGCGCCTGTTGCCAATCCGGCGCCAGGACAGCTCCTCGTGGCCCTGCCTGGCATGGACGACCCCCGTTTTGCTCACACCGTCATCTTGATGGTCCAGCACGACATCACCGGCGCGTTTGGCGTCACCATTAACCGGCCCATCGGCGACGAGCCAGTCGCCGAGCTGCTCCGGGGGATGGGCGAAAACCCAGGGCAGGCCAAAGGGAGCCTTACCGTACTTGCGGGCGGTCCCCTGCAGCCATCGGTCGGCTTCGTCGTCCACAGCAGTGAATATCACCTGCCCGCGACCTTAGCACTGGACGCCAATCTCGCGGTTTCCCCGCCACGGCAGGTGCTGCGCGACATCGCTGCCGGTCGCGGCCCGCGCAAGCGCTTGCTGACTGTGGGTTATGCCGGTTGGGGACCCAAGCAGCTTGAAGACGAGCTGTCGCGGCAGGTCTGGGTGACGGTGCAGGAATCGCCGGACCTGGTCTTCGACATGGACCGCGGGCGGGTATGGAAAGCGGCTTTGGCCCGGCGGACTATCTCCCTGTAGACCTGTAAGTCTGGGTCGCAACCGACGACTAAACAAGAGCATGAATCATAGCGTGTGCGGCGCTTCCGGCTTGCGCGTACCTTTCATACCGGCCAGCCTTTCGGCTGACCGGTATTGAGTCTTGATTTCGCGCGCGGCCGCCCCACCAACCCCGCGCGCGATACCACTCCGCATGAGGTCAAGCCTCATGCTCCGCGGTATCAGCCAATCCGCTCGACAGCCTTGCGTTTCAATTCGGCCCTTCCGTCAACAGTTACGTCAAACCAGTTACCACGTCCAGGTGATTTGACCTACCCCCTACTTGCGGTGGCAGAATAAGAACGCCGTTAGGAGGACGGCAATAATGACAACACCAACCGGGTTAGTTTTAGATAACGATACCACTATACAGGAGACGTTAACAGGCCGCTCGTATGTCATCGACGAATTTTATAACCGTGATCAAGGTCCAAACAGTCCGCAGGTCACGCTCGACTTCACCGCTCACAATGTCTCTTTGAGCGGAGAACTCGCCGGAGGCTGGGCGGATAACCCATGGGCGTACCCAGCCGATCAAACGCTGAACTTCAATAACCTCACCCTGGACAATTACTATATTTGGGACGCCAATCTGACCCTCAAAGGCCACACCCTCGATGCAACCGGCAACATCACGACGCACGCTAACGTGGCAATCGACGCAAATGTTGTGGGCACCGGTGAGTGGAATTTGTGGTTTGGCTCTGTGACGCTCAACGGCAAAGTGGGATCGGGACAGACTTTCAGCATCAGCACCTCAGGATCTGTCACCGTGAATGACCGGCATCATTTCGACGGGAATATCAACATCCAGCCCGGCGTGGTGGATTTCTCGGTGCTGGTGACTAAGGTGGACGCCACAGCTTCGATTTCAACGGCTCGACGCTCGCGCTATATAGTGGACAGAACGTTGTTGACCGGTTGGCGTTTACCGATGCCGACACGTTTGGTGTATATCAGGTCGGCCACAGCGTGGTGATCAGCAACACAACCCCAGCCGGAGGCGTGGCGCTGCCGCTCCACTCTGCTGGAGCTTAACAGCATCATGAGACAGGCTGCCCTAGAGCATGATCGGATCAAGTTGATCCGATCATCCTCTGGAAGGCTTTGTTCGAGCGCGTGATTCACGTCTCCGGCGCTTCCGCCTCCGACGATCACGCGCTAGATTAGCCGGCAGCCTGTCCACCCAAGAATTCGATCAGCAGGGAACTGACCACTTCCGCCTGCTCCTGCTGTACCCAGTGCCCGGCTCCCTCAACAAGATGACAGCCCACCATCTGCGTGCAGGCAGTCTCTTGCATGTGCTCGAAGGCGCCCGGTCGCTGGTAGACCCCCCAATCGCTTTTGCCTGAGACGAACATCGACGGCACGTCGATGGTCCGCCCCGAAAACACCTGCAATTCCGAGTCAAAGGCACCGCCGGTGCGCGAGCGATACCAGTTAAGCCCACCCTGGAAACCAGTGCGGCGGTATTCGGCCGCGTAGACCCCCAGCTCGCTATCGGGCAACCACTGGCAGGCGGCGATCTGGTCGGCCGAGGGCATCTCCTTCGCGACTGTTCCCGGCATATCTTCCGCCAGATCCATGATGTAGTACGTCGGCACCTTCGCCAGTTCTTCTGCGCTCCATGAGTCCAGCCGATGCGGCCGGTTCTCCGTCCAATCGGCGCTCTTGTGATGAAAATAGGCACGCAGAAAGTCGTAGATGCCTTGCCTACAGTGGCACATCTGCGCGTTCGCCTGCCGGGTGGAATAGTACCACTGGTAATGCTTGCGCGGGGCAGGCCTGCCAGCGCCTCGTGGATATTCGGGCTCGCAGGCACCGCTGGGGGCTTCCCATCGGTATCGAACGGCAGTTCCGGCGGGCCGGCGAACGGTGCGCTCATCAATACCATCGAGGCGAACACGTCAGGCCGCACCAGCGCACACCACGCCGCGACCGATGCGCCGAAATCGTGTCCGACGACCGCCGCGGCATTGCGGTAGCCGAGCGCGAACACAAGACCCAGCGTGTCGCGCACCGCGTTCAGCAAACGGAACGGCCGAAGGTCGGCATCGTAATCGGGGCTCCACCCGGTCGTACGGCCGTAGCCGCGCAGGTCCGGCGCTACGACTTGGTAGCCGGCAGCGGCGAGCGGCGGCATCACCTTGCGCCAGGAATAGGCAATCTCTGGAATCCCGTGCAGCATCACCACAAGCGGGCACCCCGGAGTCCCAAAACCGGCTTCGAGGAAGTGGACTCTGAGGCCGTTGATATCGTCTAGGAAGCGCGAGCGGATGCCTGTCGGTAGGACGGCGGTTTCGAGCGGTCGCATTGCAAGGTCCGATCCGAGTTGGGGGTACGCAGGTGATTGAGTAAGGCGCTTTAGCTTGTTCCAATCCCACGCGTTAGCGTTGCATCGCTGGCAGTCCTCTCGCAAGGGCAATGGAACAGGGACTCACCCGCGCGGTCTCTCAACCTATCCAAGCAAAAATTCCTATGCCTCCAGCGCTAACCCCACATCGCCACAATCCCATTGGCCCCCCTCACCTCTTCTGCAATGCAGCAACGTTTTGCCCCGATAAATTACGTGCTTGCCGTGAGCCATGCGGCTATGAATACCCTAGCCGCACCATCGCACGGAATTCGCGTTTTGAACCTCGACCGCATAATTGCCCACTGCCGCAGCGAGCCGCTACCCGGCGCCGATTCCATCGCCATCGTCCTTACCGCGGAATACGCCCAATGGCTGAGCTCGTCAGCCATCGACCTCGTAACCCTGGCCGATGCATTCAATCGTGGCGGAACGGTTTTCGATAGCCCCATCTGCCAGGCATGCCGCCAGGTCGCGGAGGCGGTAATGAAATGGCGCGGTCATCCATATCACTCGGTGTGCCACCATGCGGAGGTTGCTACCAACGCAATGGTAATCGCCGAGATTTCTGCGCGGCTGAACAAGCCGCTGCCCCCTCATGATCGCAGTATGCTGCTGGCCGCAAGCCTCGCGCACGACCTCTACTACGACCCCTCCCGTGCCGACGCCGAGCCCTTCCATCTCGAAGCCGTTTCAGCCCGAGCCCTCGACGCCATCGCCGAACAATGTGGGGTTCATCCGCAGGATCGGGCGATCATGACATCGTTGATCCTGGCAACCGAACCGAGCTTCCGGTCTGAGCTCCGTTCGAAATTCAACGGCAGGGCTTTTCTAAAAGCCTTGCCGGATGGTCTCGAACCAATTGCCGCCCGCCCCGACGTCACGGAACTTGCGGCGATACTGTCCGATGCCGACCTGCTATCCTCCGCCGGTCTCACCCCGCAGTGGCATCAAATCCAGACGTTACGATTTGAACATGAAACCGGTTCTCGGCTTTCTCCGAGCGCCGATCTGGAATTTCTCAACTCGGTAGTGGGTCCAGGTTTTCTAAGCGTGGGCGGCCGGTATTTCGATACCAATCTGGCGCGTCTGCGAGCCGCGATCACGGACGCCATCAGCTAACCGGCACCTGAAATACTTCAGTCGCGGACAGCCCACCGAGGCACTACATCTCCGCACCCTCGGAGCAGTGGTTGCTCCGACAACCGGAACGTCATGGGGGCTCCAACAATGCAGCACTTTTTGCTCGCCGCAGTCGCGGTCCTGGTCGTCTCCGCCGCCGGACACAGCGTTTCGCGTGGAACCAGCATCCTGTTCGCCAGCAACGTTCAGCAGTGGGCTGCGGGCGATGGCAGCGTCGATCTCCGCGATCGCCACACCGCACAGCAACTCGGCAATCGCGAGACTGCATAAGGGTGGGCGGGTACCAACCACCGAGACCCGATGCTGACCTGAACGACCCAACGGCTGCCAGGCTATCGCTTGGCAGCCGCTATTGTTGCGCCCTCTGTCTCTACTCGCCAGCACTCAGTGTCGCCCTTACAATGGTCCCAACCGGCTCAGGTCACCCTCCGATCCCGACCGTCGCAGCAAGAACCCGCCGCGCATCTGCCGCCAGAGCCGCGTCGTCGCTGCGCTGACCAAGTAGGTCGGCCCAGGCGAAAATGTCGGCGATCTGGGCGATCAGCCGCCAATGCTCCGGCAACTCACCTCCCGCAGCACGGTAACCATCCTCAAAACCGGCGACAAACTTAGGCCAATCGCCGAACGGCGGGCGGAGCAGGTTGCCAACATCGAACGCTGGAGTGGCACTAAGGGCGAATTCCCAATCCAGCACGGCGGCAACCAGCCAGCCACTCTCATCCCGGCGCACAAGGATGTTGCTCGGATTGAAATCGGCATGGGTCAGCCTCGGCTGTCCGAGCCAGGCATCGAGCCGATGTCCTTCCCGCTCCACGAAGGCAAACAGGCGCTCGGTCAGCGCGGCGCCGAGGCGTTCCCCGCCCGGACCTTCGATCAGGCAGCGGCGCATGAACCAAAGCAGGCCGTCGCGATCCAGGTCAATCGGGGCCGGCACCTGCAAATCATCCACAAAGAAACCGAACCGGGGAAAGCGGAACGAATGAATGCGCGCCAGCGCCTCGCCTGCTGCAGTACCGAGTTCCCCGCGCATCAACTCGCCGGCGTCCCGCGCCGCGTGGTCAAGCCGGATGCCATCGACCCATTGCAACACCGCGTAAGGACCCCCCGTAATCGGATTGGTCGGGCTGAAATACAGGAAACGCGCGGTGGGAACCTTGTCCGCGATCAGCCGATCGATCGCAGCTTCCTTCCTCGCCTGGACAGGATCGCGCTGAAATATCCTCAGCAGAACGCGGCCGAGCGGTCCGTCAAGGGTGATCCCTAGGTTGGTATTGACGAGGCCGCCACTAACTCGTGTTGCCGCGACGATGCGGACCGGCCCAAACGCCGGACGCAGCAGCGTGGCAATCTCCACGTCGCTGAGATCAACCCACTCAGCCTTCCGGACCCACCCCTCCCGATTCACCGGGCGCGCTCCTTCCGCCAGAAACCCCGGTTGGCGTTACACCCCCTTTCCCCCGCGTCGGGGGAGAGGGCCGGGGTAAGCGGGCAGCCGCGCCGTAACCGGCGCATCCGGATTTTGCGCCTTGTGCCGCAACAGGTGATCCGCCAGCACGCAGGCCATCATCGCTTCCCCGACCGGCACCGCGCGAATCCCCACACACGGATCGTGCCGGCCCTTGGTAACGATTTCGGTATCCTCACCGAACCGGTTCACCGTCCGGCGTGGGGAGAGGATGGAACTGGTCGGCTTCACCACGAATCGGGCCACCACCGGCTGTCCGGTGGAAATTCCTCCCAAAATCCCCCCGGCATGGTTTGAAGCGAAACGAACCAGACCGTCCTCCATCCACATTTCGTCGGCATTGTCTTCGCCCCGCAGGCGAGCGGCGGCGAATCCCTCTCCGATCTCCACCCCCTTCACCGCATTGATCGACATCAGCGCCGCTGCCAACTCCGCATCCAGCTTCCCGTACACCGGCGCGCCCAACCCTGGAGGAACTCCCTCCGCCATCACCTCGATCACCGCGCCCAGCGACGAACCCGCCTTGCGCGCTGCCAGCAGCACCGCCTCCCATTCGGTCGCGGCAACCGCATCGGGGCAAAAGAACGGGTTCTCATCCACTTGCGCCCAGTCCCACCGCGTGCGGTCGACCACGTGCGGCCCCATCTGCGCCAACGCGCCGCGAATAGTTACGTTCGACCCTAACACCTTGCGCGCGACCGCCCCCGCCGCCACCCGCATCGCCGTCTCCCGCGCCGAGCTGCGCCCCCCGCCGCGATAATCGCGAATGCCGTATTTCAGCTCATACGTCAGGTCGGCATGGCCAGGCCGGAACTTCGCCGCGATATCGCTGTAGTCCCGCGATCGTTGGTCCACATTCTCGATCAGCAGGGCGATCGGCGTACCCGTCGTAACCCCTTCGAACACCCCCGACAGGATCCGCACCGCGTCCGGCTCCTGTCGTTGCGTTGTAAACTTCGACTGGCCTGGCCGCCGGCGATCCAGCCACGGCTGAATATCCGCCTCGCTCAATGTAATCCGTGGCGGGCAACCATCGACCACGCAACCGATCGCCGGCCCGTGGCTCTCCCCCCAGGTCGTAACCCGAAACAGATGTCCGAAACTGTTGTGGCTCACACCCTCATTCCGCCTCGAACCGGCGCTCGAGCTGATCCACCCGCCGCTCCAGCCCCTCAACCCGATCGACCAGGCTACCGAAATCGTAGTGCAGCAGCGACATTTTGGATTCTATCGAGTTCAGCACCTTCTCGATATCATCGAGACTCACCAGGACACGGTCCAGCTTCTCCTCCAGCCGCCGCAAATGCACGATGAGCTGTTCGCTCATGATCCCTCCACCACCGCAATATCCGGCGCCTCTGGATGCTTCATGCCGACGATATGGTACCCGCAATCCACGTGGTGCACCTCCCCGGTCACTCCGGCCGAGAGGTCCGAAACCAGATAGACCCCCGCACCGCCGACCTCTTCGATCGTCACGTTTCGCCGCATCGGCGAATTCAACTGGTTCCATTTTAGGATATAACGAAAATCTCCAATTCCGGAGGCCGCCAGCGTCTTGATCGGCCCGGCGCTGATCGCGTTCACGCGGATGCCCGTCGTTCCCAGGTCAGCCGCCAGGTACCGCACCGAGGCCTCCAGCGCCGCTTTCGCCACACCCATGACGTTATAGTGCGGCGTCCATTTCTCCGCGCCAAAATAGGTCAGCGTCAGCAGACTGCCGCCCGTTTCCATCAGCGGCACCGCTCGCTGCGCTACCGCTGTAAACGAATAGCACGAAACGTCCAGCGCCTGCAGGAACGCTGTCCGCGGCGTATCGAGATACCGCCCGCGCAGGTACGCCTTATCAGCAAACCCAATGGCATGGACCACAAAGTCCAGCCGCTCCCACCTGCTCCGCAAGGTGTCGAACACGGCATCAACCGTCGTGTCGTCCGTCACGTCGCACGGCATCACCAGTTCCAACTCCACCGAGGCCGCCAGCGGCCGGACCCGCCGCTCAAGCGCCTCCCCCTGGAACGTGAAGGCAAGCTCCGCCCCTTGGGCCGCACAGGCAGCCGCAATCCCCCACGCCAGCGACCGCTCGTTCGCCACCCCCATGATCAATCCGCGCCGCTCTTTCAGCAGCGCGCCTTGAGTTGGTAGATCTGCCATGCATGGCTCTCCAGTCTTCAGACCTCTCCCGCCTGGCGGAAGAGGTCGGCGCGCGACAGCGCGCCGGGTGAGGGTGTGGTCGCACAAGCCCTCGTTGCGCGGCAAGAGCAGCGGCTTATCCTGCCCGCCATGACCTACCTGACCGACCCCTTCGCCTGGTTCTCCGCCTGGATGCACGAGGCCGAGCAGACCGAACCACGCGATGCCAACGCCATGACCCTCGCCACGGCCGCTCCGGACGGGCGTCCCTCGGCGCGGGTCGTGCTACTCAAGGGCGTCGATCCGCGCGGCTTCGTCTTCTACACCAACACCCAGTCCCGCAAGGGCGAGGAACTCGCCGCCAATCCCCGTGCCGCGTTGCTGTTCTACTGGAAGTCGCTCGGCCGTCAGATCCGGATCGAGGGAGCCATCGAGCCCGCCACCGAAGCTGAGGCCGACGCCTATTTCGTCACCCGCCATCGCATCTCCCGTCTGGGCGCCTGGGCTTCCGATCAGTCGCGGCGCCTCGACAGCCGGACAACGCTGGAACGCCGTCTCGCGGAGGCCGAGGCGCGCTTTCCCGATGAGAGCGTGCCCCGCCCATCCTACTGGTCCGGCTACCGCCTGAAGCCCCAGAGCTTCGAATTCTGGCAGGACATGCCGTTCCGCCTGCACGATCGCACCGTGTTCACCCGCGGCCCCAACGGCGAGTGGCGGTCGCATAAGCTGTTCCCTTAGGGAGAGAGATAGGCCGATTGACTGGGGCGCACCAAGTCGTGGATGGCCGGCCTGCGCCGGCCATGACGGGTTGGGCATGACCATCCCCTCGGCACAGGCGGAAACTGCGGCCTTCTTGCATCATCTCTCGGGCCGCGACCCGGTCGAAACCCACATCTCGCTTGTGTTCGTGGGTGATGACACGGTCTGGAAGCTGAAAAAAGCGGTGAAGCTTTCGTTCCTGGATTTCACCGATCCCGAAACCCGGCGCCGCCTCACGCAACGCGAGCTCGAACTGAACGCCCCCGCCGCCCCTGGTCTCTACCGCGACGTGGCCGCCGTCATCCGCGGACCCGACGGTTCGCTCGCCCTGGCCGCCCCCGATGCACCCAACGCCCTCGACTGGGTCCTTCGCATGGCCCGGATTCCAGAGGGCGATCTGCTGGGTGCCCGCGCCGCGAACGGTCCCCTGGAACCGTCGCTCCTCGACCAACTCGCCGATGCGATCGCCGCCTATCATGCCCACGCACCCGTCGCCGACATCGAACCGGTGGCCGACATGCGCTCCATCATCGAGGGCAACCTGCGGGCTGCTGCTGCCGCCGGGTTGCCACCCGAGCCCACAGCAGAATGGGGCCGCCAGGTTACCGTCATTCTCGAAGCGTCCGCTCTCCGGCTCCATGCCCGTGCCGCCGCCGGCTTGGTGCGCCGCGGCCACGGCGACCTCCACCTCAGCAACATCTGCATTTGGAACGGCCTCCCTGCCCCCTTCGATGCCCTGGAGTTCGACGAAGCCCTCGCCACCATCGACATCGCCTATGATCTCGCCTTCCTGCTCATGGACCTCGATGTCCGGGTCGACCGGGCGGCCGCCAACCGCGTCATGAACCGCTACATCGCGCGCATCGGCGATGCTGGCCTGACCGCCCTTCTCCCGCTGTTCCTTTCCCTGCGGGCAATGGTCCTGGCCCATGTCCGCCAGACCCGCGGCGATCCGGTCCGAGCCGCGCACTACCTGCAAGCCTCCCTCGCCTACCTCGCCCCCGTGTCACCAACCGCCCTCGCCATTGGCGGCCTGCAAGGCAGCGGCAAATCGACCCTCGCCCGCGCGCTCGCGCCCGAGTTCGGCCGCGCCCCCGGTGCCCTGATCCTACGCAGCGACGAAATCCGTAAACGCCGCAATGGGTTCGCGCCGGAGAACCGGCTCCCCAAATCCGCCTACACCGAAGCTGAAAGCCTCGCCGTCTTCGCCGAACTCGCCAACGAGCTCGGAGATGCCGCCGGCGGCGGTCATGCGGTCATCGCTGATGCCACCTTCATCGATCCCGGCCATCGCCGAATGATCGCGACGGCCGCACAGCAAGCCGCAGTGTCCTTCCGCGGCCTGTGGCTGGAAGCCCCGCTCGATGTCCTTGCCTCCCGGATCACCGCCCGCCAGAGGGACGCGTCCGACGCTACGATTTCCGTCCTTCGGGCCGCCGCCAAATCCAGCACTATCCCGCCCCGCAACTGGACCCGCGTCGATGCGACTGATTTCGAGTCCGCACTCGCAGCCGCTCGCAAAGTTGTGCTAGAAATGCAAACCAGACCGGCAAATTGAAACAAGAGGGCCGATCATGGCCATCCGCAAACTGCTCCTGCCGCTTACCGGTACCGCCGCCGGGGAAGCCGCGCTCCACACCGCCCTCTCCATCGCCCGTATGTGGAACGCCCACCTGCTGGCGCTGCACGTCCGGGTCGATAGCCGCGACGTCGCGCCCCTGGCCGGCGAGGGCCTGTCCGGCGCGATGATCGAGGAAATGATGACCGCCACGGAGCGTGAAAGCAACGAACGGGCCAGAGCCGTCCACGCGCTGTTCGATCGCTTCGTGACCGAGCACGACGTGACGCTCGGGGAGCCCCATGGTGGCTTCGTGGGAGCTACCGCCAGCTTCGCCTCGGTCACCGGCCGCGAGGAGGATCTCGTCGCCCAGCAGGCACGTCTGGCCGACCTCACGATCGTGCCGCACCCCGAAGCGGGAGAGGACGTCTCCTCCTCCGATGCCCTCCATGCCGTGCTGTTCGATTCCGGCCGTCCTGTGCTGATCTCGCCCCGGAAGGAGCCGGCGTCCATCGGCACCCGCATCTGCCTCGGCTGGAACGGCACCGCCGAATCGGCCTCGGCTGTCGCCTCCGTCCTGCCCTGGCTGGAACGCGCTGAGGCCGTCCGCATCCTCACCGCCGAGGGCTACCAGCGCCGCGGACCCGCCGCGCCCGAGCTGGCGTCGTACCTCGCCCTTCATGACATTCACGCCGAAATCAAGACCTTCCAGGCGGTCGGAGGAGTCGTCGCCGCCGGTCTCCTCGCCGCCGCCCGCGAATTCGGCTGCGACCTGCTTGCCATGGGCGCCTACTCGCACTCCCGCCTGCGCCAACTCATCCTCGGCGGCGTCACCCGTCACGTCTTGGAACACGCCGACTTACCGGTGATGATGAGCCGCTGATCGAAAACCTCGAGACCCTCGTGACCGACCCCGCCAACTCCGGCCTTCCGGTGACCCAGGCTCTGCGCGCCTACGTCAAGCTGTTCCGCGCCGGCAAAGCCATCCTCGGTCGCCTGGAGCCTGTGGCGGCAGAGGCTGGTCTGACCCTCACCCAGCTCGGCGTGCTGGAAGCCATCCTGCACAAGGGCCCGCTCACACAGCGCGAGCTCAGCCGCAAAGTGCTGACCAGTGCCGGCAACATGACCGATGTCATCGATAAACTGGCGGCTCGTGGCCTGGTGACGCGCGGCCGCCAGCCAAGCGACCGGCGCGCCGTCCGCGTCGAGCTCACCCCAGCCGGGCACGAGGTCATCAGCGGTTTCTTCCCGACTCACGCCCGCAACATCGCCCGCGCCATGAGCGGGTTGAACGGGGAAGAGCTAAACGAACTCGACTACCTGCTGCGGAAACTTGGCCTCGCCGCCGCCCAGGAAGAGGATTGACCACGTGCGCGCCCTGCTGTTAGCCGGCGCGGTCACGCTCGCCACCGCGCTCACACCACACAGCGCCCAACACATCGCCGCTTCCGTCCACGACTGGCTCAGCCACATCTTGGGGCCCACTGCCCCCGATCTACCTGTCCGCGCCGAGGCCCAAGGCGACCATTACCGGCTTACCGTCCCGCTGATCGGTTTGCGAACCGCCGGCGAACCACCGGAACTTAGCGCCGATGTGCGGGAACAGCCCGATGCTACCTGGCGTGTTGAGAGCGCCAGCATCCCAACCCGGTTTGCGCTCCCGGCCGCCGACGGCGAAACCCATGTCAGCATCGGCCGCCAAGCCATTACAGGCATTATCGACCCCTCCCTGCATGCCTCTTCCACGCTGCACGCCGAAGCCGCCGACGTTCGCACCACAAGCACACCGGCCCTGCAACGGACCGAACAGCGGATCGGCCAGGCCGCCTTGGATGCCACCCTCACCCCAGCTCAGAACAGAACGCTGGATCTCACCGAACGCAGCCACTTCGAGAACTGGCAATCAGGCGCCCTCGGCCCAAACGGCATCGCAGTCGGAACGGGAATCAGAAGCGGCCAAGCCGAGCTAACCCTGAAGGCAGTCGCGCCCGACCATGTGGCACCGGCGATCCGGGCCTTGATCGGCCTGATCGTCACCACGCCGGAGCGTAACTCATCCGAGCTCAGCCCCCGATCCCGTGCAGCAATGCGCGAACTCGTGCTGGCGCTGGATGGGCTGGCCGGGTCAGCCCGTCTGAACGAGTCCCTACGGGGGCTCCAGATCGAGCTCGCCGGCATCGGACGTGCCGCAATCGACCACGCGCACTTAGGTTTTGGCGAAGAATCCACGGGAGGCCTGCTGCGCGCATGGGTCGACCTCGCACTGGATGGCTTAACCATCACTGGCCTGCCGAACGGCCTCTCAGCGCTCGTCCCTACGCGCGTTTCATTGCGCCCGTCCGTAAAGGGCGTTCCAGCGGACGCGTTGAGACACCTCTTACTCGCCGGAACCGAACAGCCTGACACAGCAACCCGCAACACCTATTCGTCTGCCCTGCTCGCCCGAGGCAGCATGGCAATCGGGATCGATGCCTTTTCCTTCGAGATTGGTCCCGCCGAATTCTCCGGTGCGGGGGCCATTTCATTTCCCTCCGCTACCACCCGCGAAGCCGAGGCGCTTGTGACCGCAACCGGCTTCGACGCACTGACAGAACAAACTACGCAGAACCCATCATTGAATCAGATCGCCCCCGTCCTGGCACTAGTCCGCGGCCTCGCAAAACAGAACGGCAATCACCTGGTCTGGGCCATTCATGCAGGACAAGATGGCCACATTACGGTGAACGGCATGGACTTGAGCAGTCTGCTTCACCCGGCGAAGTAGCGCTTCTTCCCGGTGCCGCGCCGCCCTGAGCGTGTTGCACACGTTGAGGTATTTTTGCTCACAGCCGCAGGCGACTGGCGGAGCCGGCGCGAAGCGTACTTGGGCGAAACTGGAACGAGTTTACCGATACACCGCCATCAATACTCGTACCCCAACTTCGCCATAGTGGGCGCCAAGATCGGCACCACAACCTGCAGCTCTTGCCTATAGTTTTTGTATCGATAGCATGACCGCTCATACAGTTGCTCGGTCACCTGCGCATAACTCGCAGTACGCGCATAACGCCGGTTCTCATGAAAGGCCAGACACGCCGGATCAAACTCGGCCCGGATGAAATCCAGGATGCCCCGCACTGTGGTTTCCTGGGCCATTACCAAGTCCTCGTAGCGAACCTGCAGATACCTCAGCTCCATCTCCGTCCGGTACGCCTCGACCAGCTCGGCAATCAGAACATAATGCCGCGCCGCGCTCTCCAGCTCCGCCGCGCAATAATATCCATGCGTCAAATGGTTGGAGAAGACCGACAGCACCACGTCCAGCGGATGACGCACCATGTGAATCAATGGCGCAACCGGAAATAATAGTGTAATCAACCCAAGATGCATCTCGTTCAACGGCATCTTGTCCGTGAACCACTCGGCACCAGCCTGCATCGCCCCCGTCTGCCGGACCCGTTGCAAATAGTAATCCCGCAGAACGTCCAATCCCTCCCGCTGATCACCCATCCACAACTCGCACAGGGCCTCGGGATAATTCAGTGGGCTGGCCAGAATGCGCGGCATCGCCTGCGCCACATCGCCGATGAACGGCAGCTCATCGCCGGCTGCGATGCGCGGATGCGCGCTCAACATCTGCTCCGCCAGCGTGGTCCCGGATCGTGGGAAACCAAGAATGAAAATCGGTTGCGCGGTGTCTTCCCGCACCCCGGCCCGTGGCAGCATGGTTAGCCGCCCAGCGATGAAAAAGTGCTTGAGGCGCTGCGTCAGGTCCTCTGCCGCCTCCGCCATATAACGAGGCGCTCCAAAATCGAGCGCCCGCTTCTTTGCTTGAGCAAACGCCGCAAACGCCTCCGCATACCTCCCCATCCGGTCCAGCAGCCGCCCCTTTTCCGATAACTCCATCGGGCCCAATCCTGCACCATTCGCCCGTTCTAAGGCATCGAGCTCCATGAGGGCGGCATCTGTGTGCCCCTGCCGGGCGGCCACCGCAGCTCGCGTCAGTCTCACCCCCGCTTCACCGGGCGCCACCCGCTCCGCCTGCTCCAGCAGCCGCTCCGCGGCCGCAAACTGCCGATCCGCTTCCTCCAGCCGCGCCCAGCCTAATAGCGTCTTAAGTTCGCTGGGTCGCGACGCCACCGACTGCCGATACAGTACCCGCGCTTCCTCCATCCGTCCTTGCTGCTTCAGATTCCACGCCAGATTCGCTAGCACGATCGCATCCGGCCGATCGATCAGCTCCAGCACCTTGCGATAGTGGTACTCCCCAATCTGCGGCCGGTTCGCCTCGGTCAGGACCATCCCCATCATATTGTGCGACTGCGGATTATCCGGCGCGATCCGCACGGCATTGCGCGCATGAACCTCCGCTTCGTCCAGCGCGCCGTTGTTGAACAGCAGCATACAGAGATTTTGCGTTGCCAGCAGATCATTCGGATTGATCGTCACCGCACGCCGCAACAGCGCCTCCGCCGCTGGCCGGTTGTCCGCCGAAAGATGAAGCCGCGCGAGCAGGGCAAGACATGCTTCGTGCCATGGCAGAAGCTCCAGAACGTCCAGGCACAACCGAATCGCTGCTTCTCTGTCGGCATGCCCGGCAGCTTCCACCGCCTGTCGAATCAACGGCTCAAGTGGCGCCGCGCCGACGAAAGGCCCCCAGTTATGCGGATCAAAGCCGCAGCATCGCTGCCACCGCAGTCCGCTGCCGCACCCGCACAACTGCATCTCTCCCGCCACTGATTATCCCTGCTCGCTGATCACCACCTATGCCCTTAAAAATCCCACTACAATGACCACTGGCCGACGCAAGCTAGGCCATCTGAATTCTCCTGCGTAGCCTAACCTGTGATCAGGTTCCGGGCATCACCAGCGCGCCGCAAACTCTTATACGCTCGGTCCACCGCGCGAAGTTGGACGAACGTTATCCGTGGATTTGGAACGAAATGTCGTCCCGGTCTAGAATGCCGCATATCCGCCCGTTGGACTCACCATGAGTTACGGCGGCCTCCGTTCTGTTATGCACTCTAAGCTTAGCCATTAGGTTGTGCACGTGCATCTTTACCGTGCCAATGGATATTCCAAGATCGTATGCAATCAGCTTGTTCGGAAGCCCTCGCCGCAGGCACTCCAGGACGGCTTTTTCCCTCCTGGTAAGCAGCACTTCGCCCTCCTGGCTGATTGCCGGAAGATCCCGCCCATCGTCCGAGCGCCCATTAATAGGTGCGGCGTCAGCCCTAAAAGGTATGTAACGCCCCCCAGCCGCCATCAGCCGAAGGGCGGCTGCAGCGACCTCGCTGGTGCTCGTTACCGAAATGTATCCGGAAACTCGGAACCTCTGGATGAAATCCTCGGCGGTCCGGACATCAGGGTCCCCGATCACCGCGATCGGAACTACCTCCCGCACCGTCCGAATCAAACGAATTTGCCCTCCGAGAACGGGATCAGTTCCAATTCCGTCACTGGCGACAAGCACAACGATGTCGGCATGACCAATGACTGCGTTAGCCTCAGCGCAGTTCAACGAGGGCAAGGGTATCGTTTGGAACTCCGGGCACGCCTTCGCCAGCCACGATGTCAGGCAATGGCGCAGCAATTCTCTATTCTCCACGACCGCCAATACGGGAGAAATCAGAGCGCCGCCAGCTAAATCCCGCAGGCCTGGAATCAACGACGACTTGTGGGAGATATTTGCCCCGGGCTCTGAGCGTAAACATTGGGGATCAGGCGGAGAGCCGAATTCCTGTGATGCGACACTGGGCTCCGCCGACCCGTCCATAATCAGTGTCCCCCAACAGCGAGGAGAACATGTTCCTCTCGCTGTAAGAAAAATGCAACTTAGTAGAATCACGTAACGCCAGGCTAAATCATCGCTCCGATCTCCCTGCGGCCAGCCGGCAGCGGAACAACCGCCGGTAGTAAACGCCCGAACACGACTGCCGCTAGATTTGGTCGGGGCCACATGCTCGCCCGACTTGTAGCTGGAGCGTGCCACACGCTTTCGATCGGGCGGTGTTGAGTTTCGCTCCTTGCATTCCAAAAAAAAGCGCGGCTGCTCGGCAGCCGCGCGCGCAACATGCTATGCCTGCTTAGCTGTGCGTCACTAACACCCCGGTCCCCCCGGTGTCGGGATTGATGTGGAAGGCTCCGCTGCCAAGGCTTGCGGTTTGGAAGCTCAAGGTCGCTGACTGTTCCGAACCATTGGTAATCTGCAAAAGTCCTGTGGTGGTATTGAAGTTCAGGATCGCGCCCGGTCGCTGAGAAGTTTCTGATATCGACGCTTGCGGCGGTGCCAAAGTTCTCAAGGAGCGGACCGGCATAAGAGGACGATCCTACATTGGTACCAAACGAACCGGGGTTGTCGATAATGAGCTCGCTGCTCCCGGCAAAGCCAATCTGGGTTTTCGTCCCAAGCGCGGCCGCCACTTCCAGACTGGCGGAGCTGGCGAGATCGAAAATCCCGGTACTGCTCGGATCGATCGCAGTGCTGATGTCGAGCGACCCTGCCACGTTCAGGGTGCCGTTGTCCACCACTGTGGGAGCAACATCCGCTCCGGTCAGTGTCCAGTTCGCCCCGGAATCCACGACGACGGTGCCGAAATTGACGAATGTGCCGGTCCCAACTCCGCCGATACTGCCCGTACCGCCCCCCGCGAGTTCCAGTGTGTTCGTGCCGGTCCCGCCGACCGCGGCGCCGTTGAATACTGCGCCTGCGTCCACGATCAGACGATCGGCACCACTGTTGCCGAACCTGACCGAGTCGACACCACCGGAGAGGGTGCCGGCATTCGTTACCGTTCCTGCACTGTTGTAGATCGCGACGGCAAACCCCGCGGCGGAAATGTTCCCCCCGGCGGCGTTTGTGATGCTCCCGCCTTGCGTCAGGTCGACGCCGATGTTGTTGGTTCCGGCAATGCTGCCCGAGTTCGTGACGGTCCCGGCCCCGCCAGCCACAAAAACGCCGAACGAGGCCCCCGAAATAGAGCCACCCGAGTTATTGGTAACGCTGCCTCCGACTTCTAGATCGGCACCCGTGCCGCCCGACGTCGCGGAGCTGATGACGCCCGAATTGGTGAGCGTTCCCGCAGCCCCAGCGAAAGCGACTGCGGAACTCGGGCCGCTGATAGACCCTCCGGCGTTGTTAATAACGCTCCCGCCACCCTGGAGAGCCACACCGTGGTTCCCTGAGATGAGGCCGGTATTGGTAACACTGCCGGAGGCTCCCGTTACGAAGACACCGAACTGAGTGCCTGTCAGGGATGCGCCCGCGGCGTTCGTAACCGTCCCCCCAGCCTCGAGATCGGCTCCGGCGCCGTTGCTGCCATTGATGCTGCCGGAGTTGGAAACCGTGATCGGCTTGCCGTTTGAAAACACACCGGAAGTGCCGCCGGAAATCGAAGCCGATGCGTAATTCGTGATACTGCCCCCTGCTCCCAGGTCTATGCCCGAGCTGTTCGTCCCGGAGATCTTAGCGTAGTTATTAATGGAGATCGGAGCGCCGCTTGCAAAAATGCCAAAACCAACGCCCGAGATCGATCCACCTGAAGCGTTGGTGACGCTCCCGCCACCCGCAAGATCAACCCCGGCGCTCGCGGTGCCCGTCGCATTAATGCTGCCTGAGTTTGTGATGGCCCCCGCCCCTCCGGACCCGGAATAGACGCCGATGCTGCCGCCCAGGATGGAGCCGCCACTGTTGTTCGTGACGCTACCGCCGCGCGCGATCTCAACACCGGCGTAAACCGCTGCCGTAATGCTGCCGGAGTTCGTAACCGTCCCACTTGCGCCAGTGATGAAGATGCCGAACTGGTTGCCGGAGATGGAGCCGGACGTGTTGTTGGTCACAGTCCCGCCGGCTTCGATATCGGTACCCGCCGGCCCCGTCGCACTGATGATGCCGGAATTGACGACTGTCCCAGCTCCGCCGATGATGAAAACGCCAGCGGTCTTTCCGCTAATCGTTGCTTTTGCAGCATTAGTTACCAGGCCGCCGGCACTGAAATCCACACCATTGAAAACCGGTCCGGCGATACTGCCGCTGTTCGAAACCGAGCCGGCCGCGCCCGTGATAAAAACGCCAGCTCCAGTTGTCCCGGCGGCCTGGATGGTTCCACTCGCCGTATTGGTCACGCTCCCCCCGGCGAACAGTGCGACACCATCATCCACGGAGACAATAATTCTGCCGGAGTTCACCACCGTCCCTAAGCCGCCTTGAATGAGCGCTCCGTCCTCGCCGCCCAGCAGCGCGCCCGTATTGGTGATGCTACCGCCTTTGGCTAGTGCTACGGCATAACCTCCGCCCTGGATGGTGCCATTGTTCGTGAACGTGCCGGCAGCGCCGGTAATGTACACGCCCGACCCGATATGCGGTCCACCTCCAACAGTGCCGGTGCCCACAATGGATCCGCCTGCATTGTTGGTTACACTGCCGCCGGCATCCAGCCCGACACCGGTATTGCCTGAGATTGAGCCTGAATTGGTAATGCTGCCCGCCCCGGATAAGCGGATGCCATAAGCGCTGGCAGAGGTAACCACGCCGGCATTGCTGATGGTCCAGGTAGTTCCGGTCGGCCCGTCCACGCCGTCATTCCCGGTCCCCGTCGAGGCCACCTTGCCTGTGGTGGTGATCGTAAGCGGGTTGTCCGTCGGGGCGAGTACAACAGGGCCCGTGACGCTGGTGCTGATGGTTCGTCCACTTGGTGAGAGCGGGCTTATGGCTCCTGTGGCCGCTAGAGGAGACGACACAGGCGCAATCAGCGTCGGATGCCCCGGTGGAGGCGGAGGATGATGAGGCGGCTGCGGCGGGGAAGGCTTCGGCGCTGCAGGTCCCGGCCCGGGCTTAAGCGGTGGAGATACCGGAATGGGTCGTATCGAGGCGAACGGACCCGTCATGCCGCGCAGTATGGTGGTGCTGGTAAGATTGCTGATGGTCCCTGACATCCCGTGCTTCTCCCCACAGACGGCTTCGTGCGCCTTGCGTCACCAATGGTTAGAATTAGTATAACGAAGTTCGGCGAGTTCTGCCACTTAATTTTCGCGTATTATCCAACGATCGGCATCATTTAGTGCTGCTCCTTAACCCACACGCGATAGTTGGAACCACCACGGCGCCGCCGGAGCGCGTGCAACCGCCGGCAGCAGCGCGGACACACATCGCAGCACAGCCTCCCTGCTTAGCAGCAAAGCTGTAACCCGAAATTCCTACTCACCAAAAAAGATCGTATTCGATTATCCCTCCCGGTTCATTAATTATTTCGTCCGCTCCTCTGAACGCTGACGATGCAACTCGGCAAAGAAGCGTTGCAGTGCCGCGTCATCTTGCAGGGAATAATCGCCTCGTTGTACTCCCCAACTGTAGGCATAATCGAACACCGGGCGCGGCACCAGGGCGTGCCACCCGCGCACGATCTTCTCCTCCTGAGGGGGCGTGGGCATGAGGTAATGGCCCTCTTCATCGTCGTGCCACTGACCGCTGCCGAAGGCCTGGTACATCGGGACCATGCGGCTGCGCGGAATTCCCCCGCCCTCCGCCGCAACAACATAGCGGTCCACCGCCTTGAAGTCGCAGCCATTCCACTCTGAGCGGCAAGGATATGCAGCCAGGCCGAACAGATCGATGTGCGTCGCCTCCGGCCGATAGGTGACATCGTAGAAAGGCCGCCGCCCCGTGCCAAGATTCATCAGAACGATGAACGTCCGGGTTCCCGGCATCTGCGCGTGCAGCCAGTCCAATTCGGCGCGCAGTTTGTCCGCTTCGCAGGGCGCCGGCTGCTTGCCGCCAAGCTGCCGCCGCGGGTCTGGATCGTCCATCAGATAGAACCCGAATACCCGCTGATCGCCGATGAACGGCTTCATCCGTTCAACAAATCGCAGGGTGATCCCCTCGCACATGCCAACCCACACGAGTGCCCGGACCCCATCAGGCAGCTCTTTAAGACGCTGCGGATCAGAGACATCCGCAACATTGAAACCTGCAATCGCCGGGGTAAACTTCCAATTGTTATCAAAGTTATTTTGGGCTGCGAAGTGCAGCGATCGCGAGAAGTCCGGATCACCCGCAGCTTGGTCGGCGTCGCCACTGTTTGCCCAAAGAATCGGTGAAAAGTAGGCAACGATCAAAAGGACAATGCTGGCAATCAGCACCCCCGATATCGGAAGCATATATTTTGAGCTTCGTCCCTGGCGACGCTCGCTCAGGTGACGTTTCGAGATAATCAGCCGTTCAATTGGCCGCATAGCACCTGCCTCCTTTCAACCTGTGGCACTCCCTCTGTCCCCAACTCAGCGGCAAGACACAGGGCGAGCCCAAACCACACAATAGGCATTCGTATCATGTCGGCAGTCATAACAGAAAGCGCCAAACCGGCCATCAGAGCAAAGAGCCCCGCCGCGCTGCTGCGGTAGGCGCGCCGGCTGGCCTCCACGACCAGCCACGCGAAGGCGCCAAGCGCAAGCGCGCCACCCTGCGTGAACAGGTCGAGGAAGGTGTTATGCGATTCGAAATTGGCAGTCCCGTTCGGTGTCGGGTGCGTCACGTCGCCCGGCTGATCCCCTTCCGTGTGGTCGACAACCATTTCTGGCGGGATGATCAGGTGCGGCCCCGGACCCAGCCCGAGAAACCCGCTCCGGATGCCGCGGCCAATCGCCTCCCGCCACAACGAAAAACGCAAATCCGCTTCGTGTTTCGCTTCCTTGCCCCCGTTTTTGGATAGCACGTTGACGAGCACGGTGGCGTCGGAACCAGGGGAAAGCGTAACCGGAAGCAATGATACAACCATCGCTGGTGTGCCGATCATTAGTAAAGTTGCCGCTGCCGCCCGCAGCCCCCGCGAGCTCATCCAGATGCGCAGCTTCAAACAGATGTACACGGGCACTGCCAACGCCAGTGCGTAGGAGAAGAAGTCGCTTTGTGTCATTCGCCCCGCTACGGTGATCACTGCCATGCATAGCAGCGCAACCATGCGGCTACCGGCAGTCTTTGCCGTGTCCGCCAGATGGAGAGCGACCAGAGCAAGGATGCAGCAGAGCAGTGCTAGCTGATTGGGATTTTGCGACCAGCCGCGAAAGCGTTCCCAAAACCATACATCAAACGGCAGCGGCATTATCCCGAATCCGCCGGCAATCAGAATGCTCATCGCGATGGCACCGAGCACGACCAGCGGCCAAGCCGCGCGGCCCAACCGGGCCGCCGCCCCCGGCTCAATTACGCTCGCGCAGCTCACGACGGCGACCAGTGGGTACGCCAACATATCATGCAGAAACCAGGTCGGATCGAAATCCTCCCCAGTCGTAAAGGCAACCAACGTGCCAAGACTAAGGGCGATTGTCATCAGGCCCCAAAAGCATAACAGACTGACAAAGGCGGGACCCATCGCGATCTCACGCGCCAGCAAATAGTGCAAAGCCAACAGGCCCACCCACAGGATCAGGGATAGTTCACCCCATCCGACGGGGCTGCCGCCAAAGCGGAGCTGCGAGGCAGTGGTTAACAGCATCCCCAGAACGTAGAAGATGTCGATACCGAGGGAGGGCCCATTTATTCGCTGCCGATTCATCACGCGTCCACGGAATGCTGCGCGGCGGTCGCCGCTGGAACGCGCGTGGTGATATATCGGTGGAGTAATCCCAACAGCATAAATGGTCCGGGTCTAAGCCGGAGCTTGCGCCACAGCAGCAAAGCAAGGCTGGCGGTCAGAACCAACTGCGCGAGCATCGCTGCCCAGGCCGCTCCGCTAAGTCCGCTGGCGCGGATGAACACCACCGCAACCACTATGTTGATTATCACCGCCACAGTATGTACTACAGCGGCACTGCGCTCGTGGCCTGTCATCGTCAATAGGAAAAGCTGCGCGCCAGCCGCAGAAGCCACGACCTGGCCGAGCAGCAGGATGCGTAGAACATGAACGCCCTGTAAGAAACCTGGGCCGAGCAACCGCAGAATCGGTTGAGCCAATAATCCGATCGCCAGAGCTATACCGCCGGCACCGAGCAAGTTCCACCACGCGGTCCGGGAGATTAGAGCGTTCAAACCAGCCCGGTCGTTACGGGCAAAGAGGTCAGCAACAAACGGTGCAAGCAAGGCATTTACTGCGATGCGCGGCAACAGGACCAGCATCGAGAGGTTGAAGGCAAGCGAATAGATCCCGGCATCGCGGATCATCCCGCTCCAACCGAGTGCTATCACGCCGACCCGATTCATGAACGTCTCGGTTGCCGCAAGCACCACCAAAGGCAACACTGTCTTCCGCCACCGCACCGCCTCATACGCGATGGTTGCTCGCGCGAGCTCGGTAGGGCGCTGCCAATGCAGGGCGAGACTCGTGGCCGCGAACGCGACTACTCCGCTGAGCACAGTAGCTGCCATCGCTATGGGGGCATCGATCAGCCAACCTGCCAGGGCTAGAACGCCGATCAGAAGCAACAAGCAACCCTCGCGCACTACCCGGTCGGGAGCGAGAGCCGTGATGACGCCCCCCAAAGCCCGCACCGCCGCGCACCGGATCCAGATCAGCGCCCATAACGGTACCAATGGGAGACCGACGATGAAAGTAACGCGCAGTTCGGAGGGGACGTCCCAGCGAACCACGGAAAGTGCCAGGAGCCCAGCCCCTGTGATTGCCAAGCCCATCCCGCTTGCGTGGACATTGGCATAACGGATGACGCCCCGCACCAGGCCCCATTGCTGTTGGGCGCCGTAGGCGGACACAAAACGTAGCACCGAGACATCGAACCCGAGCGCGGCAAGGTACGCCAACGGCGACACCCAAGCAACGACGAAGGCGTAATTACCATATCCATAGAGACCGACGGCACGCGCGACCGCGAGCTGCACGAGGTAACTCATGCCGAAGCCGCCGGCATAAATAACCAGCGCCACAAAACTGCCCCACCTCAACCGCTCGGTCAGGGTGCCCTTCCCTCCGAACGGGCGTCGCACGTTAAGCTTGGCTGAGATGTACACTGTCGGTCACCTCAGCGTTATCGGCAATCGTCAGCCGCCCACGCTCCGCCTCTCGTCGAATCCTGGCGAGCGCCGCAGCATAAGAAACTGTGTCACCCGTCTGGATAGCGATGACGGGAGCAACCTGCCGGTTGAAGCTCGCGCATAAAACATCCAGTGCCGGGCCGAAGCGCAAATTGCTGCGGAGATCGAGCTCAAGCAGCCGCTCAAAGCGGCTTTGCAGTTGCCGGCGCTTATGCAACCTTGCCTTGAGAAGCTCCTCGGAAGCGTGGATACGGATCAGCAGGTCGGGCTTCGGAATGCGCGATACGGCTTGCTCGATGGCGGTCGGGTCAACGCTTTTGGTCATCACCATCAGGGATGCCAGCCCCTGTATAAACCCTTGATCGAACAGCGCGATGTGCCGCGACCCGCTGGCACGTTCCCAGGACATCAGCAGCCGCAGCAAATATTGCTTGATGCGCACGGAGGAGAACACGTTGGGGGGTGGCAGCAATCGCAGCAACTCGCCGATGAAATGATCGTGCCGCTCCCCGCTCATCACCTCGCCGATAGCCGCCAGCGTCTCCCGTAGCGGACGGGCCAGTCGTCGGACGCCGCTCGCCACCGGACCAACATTCTTGTCGGCTTCCATCGGGCGATAACTCGATATCAGCTCGACCTCGTGCCCACACTCACGCAGCCCGTCGGCGAGCCGGCGTGCCATCGTGGTCTTGCCGGCAGCCGGCATCCCGCACAGCTCGATGATCATAACACATCCCACACTGCGCGCTTGGCCTCGGCGATCACCGTAGCTAACGGCTGCGACGCGTCCAGCACCACGACACGGGAGCAAGGAAAGCTGAGCTGCATCAGCTCCTCTGTGCGTTGCCGCACCACATCTGGCCGCATGTCAGGCTCACGCTGGGCGATCAGCGCCGGGCTGGCCTGCAGCTTGATCACCAGGTCGGGGGGCAAGCGATTGGCTAGCTCGTAAGCCTCCGCCTCGAACGCGCGCAACCATCGCGGAATATACTTCAAGCGCGGCAGCAACGGTCCGTCGTTGAACTCGGATAGCTGGTTCTGGGGAAACCGATCTCCAATGACCAGCATGCCGCGATCCGCAGCGCGTCGTGCGGCGGTAAGCTTCCGCCGCTTCTCGACAGCAAGCGCACTCGCCCACACAGTCATAAGTATGCTGTAAACCAATCCCGGCGGCCGATCAGAGACTGGCCCGTGTGATGCCCAGGCGGGCTTCCGCCGCCGCATCTTCTGTACGAACGGAACCATCAGCTTCAGGGGCAGCAGCAGCAATGACGGCCGGCCGTCGCCCGTGCCGAAATACAGCGGCAGCACGTCCGTCTCCGTCCCGGCCCACTCCCGCAGCGCACGGGTCAGCGTGCTCTTCCCGCTGCCATCCACGCCGAGAACCGCCACCACCACGCCGCCGCCCACGATGCGATGGCTCCAAGGGCGCGGTGCATGGACAAGCCGCTTGTTGACGGCCCGCCCGAGGAACAGCACCGATCTTGCGGCCACACGCAGACGCCCCTGCAACCGCCCCGCGCTGCGATACGCCGCCAATTGGGCACGCAGCCGCCGGCGCAAGCCGGACGACGGCGGGTCGCCGCGACAAACGGTGTCTGCAACGCTCTCAGCCAACGCTTCGCCCAGCAACTCCGCCGCCCGCTGGCAGACCTCGTTCCGGTCTAGCTGCGGCGCCAACGCTTTGCGATCGGCGGCAAATTTCGCCGTCATCGCCCGCCACTGCCGAACCGCTACAACGTCGAGCAGGTCAAACTCCACACAGGCGCGGGCGAGACCAAGGATCGCCTCGGTCGACGCATCCAACACCCGGACCGGCAGTGACGGATGCCACACGGCATGCGCCAGCAGGGTGCTCTCCCACGGCGGGCGCCACAGTTTGAGCAGACTGGATCCCAGCACCAACCGAAAATGCAGATGCGCGTGAACAATGCGCCCGCTCGCTGCGTCATAGCCGATTAAGTCCATCAGCATCGGTTCGTCGTGCGCCGGAACCGATGACAACAGCTTGAACCCCCGATCCAGCAGCAACGCGACCACCTGCTCGCGGTCTCCGCGAGCCACCAGGAGATCGAGGTCCGAGAGTCCGGCCAGCGCCACTTCAAGGCGCCGGCTGCTGCGCCAGCAGCAGTAATTAATGCCCGCCCGCTGCAACGACACCAGCACGTCCAGCAGCAAATCCAGCACCGTCCCGGTCACGGCAACCGTTTCCGCGCCGGCGTCCCTCATCGGTCGTGCCCCCAGCCTTGCTGCTCATCTTCAATCGTGGGCTCGCGACGCATTGTGGCCGGAAGCGTTCGCGTCTCGCCGCTGCTGTAATAACCGGAGTACTCGACCAGGAACTCGCCGCTATCGCCATAGCCATACCGTGCATGGCGCTTCAGATCGACCTGAGTGAGCGCCGCGACCACGCGGGCGGGCGGCTTGCCTTGATACGACAGCGGGTCCGCGAGCATCGCGACAGCATTGCGCACCACTTCGCGATGCGTGTTGGCCCAGCGGATCGCCATCAGCACCGTATCCGCCAAGGGAGCCAGCAACCTGGTCTCGGTCACCGCCATCAGCGGCGCGCTGTCGATCACGATGCAATCGTAGCGGGTGCGCAAATGCTCCAACAGGCGTGGCAACTGCTCGGTAGCGAACAGCTTGACCGGATCGACCCCCAGGCCGCGCCGCAGCGGCAGGCAATCAAGTTTGTAATCCGGCAAGTGGCGAATATATTCCGAGGCGGGGCGGCCGCTCAGAAACAGGTCCGCAGCACCGGCTTCGGCGGTCCCGCCCAGCTCGCGCAGCACGGCGGGATGCCGGAAATCCATGTCGATCAACAGGACCCGCCGCCGGAGCTGCGCCACATATACGGCGAGACTCACCGCCAGCGTCGTCTTGCCCTCGCCCGGCAGGCTCGACGTCACCAAAATCACGTTGGCGGCACTCGGGGGCGAGGTCAGCCGCAGCCCAGCCGCCACCGAGCGAATCGCTTCGCTATATGGCGCGAACGGCCGCTCGAGCAGACAGAGATGAGGCAGACCACGGCCCTCCAGCCGGGGCACCAGCCCCACACACGGTAAGCCGGAATGCGCGGCGACATCGCGCGCGCTGCGCAGCGTGGTATCGAGGCGGTCCAACAGCACGGCTACGAACGCACCGAACGTCGCGAATAGTACCGGCGGCCGGTGGAATGAATAGGATCGGACTGATCGAGCTCGGGTGCTGCGGTGGCGCCGCCATGGAGAGCAGCTGCACGGTCGGTGAGAGACCTTCGCGCTGCTCGCGCAACTCCTCACGCCGCTGCTCAAGCACGTCGTAAAGTTGACGGGTCGTCGTCGCCTCGCGCTGCAGCGCGTGCAGCTTGTCATCGGTACTGGCCTGCTGCAGCGCCGTTACCTGCTGTCGCAGGGAGTTCACCTGTGCGGTCATCGCCTGCACTTCGCTTGCCAGGCCGGCAATTGCCGCCTGCGCAGCGCGGGCCATCTCCTGGCGTATCGACTGCAACTGACCGCGGAGCGGGTTCAACACCGGGTCCGCGCCGCGATAGCCGGTTGACATGCGGGCATATGCCTGCAGCAATTCGGCCTCGTTACGCCGCAGCTCATTGAGCGCCGGCGTATCAAGGTATTTGGCAACGTCTTCCCCGTGAGACTGCAACGCCCGGATGGAATCATAGCGCGCCTTGCGCGCCGCCAGATCTGCCTCCGCGCTGCTAAGCTGATGGTTCAAATCCGACAGAAGCTCATCCACCAGATTGCCTCGGGTTGTGTCGCCGAGCCCCTGCGCGTTCTGAACCTGCGCAGAGTTTGGCATCGAGCTGCTGCACTTGCTTGCCAAGCTCAGGAATGCGCCGGTCAAACCACGCCAGGGCATTGTCGATGTTCGCACGCTGCTGGGCAAAGCGTTGTGCCAGGTAAATCTGGGTGATCCGGTTGGCGATAGCCGCCGCTTCCTGCGGGTTGCTCGACGTGTAAGCGATCGCAATAACGTGTGAACCGAGTTCCTGAAATACGTTAAGATGACGTTCCAATAGCGGTAGCGTCAGCCAGGCCGGACCGTTCAGCCACTTTACCACCGCCCGCGGCATCCAGTCAGACAGCCGCGCCCAAACCTGCTGCCTGATCTCTGCGGTGCGCCCGCGCGCAGGCGAGACGGAATTCCGGAACGCGGGATCCTTGGCCAGACTGTCGAGCACGCGTTCCAACATGTCATGCGACTTGACGGCCGTGAGCTCGGTCATCAACGTCGCCTCGTCGGGCTGCTGATTGATCACCGCCGGTTGGCCGCCGATCAGGTTCAACGCCTGCGGTTCGACGACGATTTGCGACTTCGCGGTGTAGCGTGGCGGGATTAAAAATGCGGCAGAGCCGACCAACGCCGTCCCGAGGACCGCAATGCTAAGGATCAGCCCACGCCGGCGGCGCAGCAGGCTGACAACATCGCCTATATCGGCGATGCGGGCTTCCGCGGCGCTGGCCATTACATGGCCTCCCGCTCGCTGACCAGCGCCGCCCCGGTCAAGGCCGGCGGACGGCTCGCGCTGGCGCCCAGCAGCGAGCGGTACATCGCAACCTGATGGGCCACCACAACCCGCAGGCTGAATTCGCGCCGTACCACCTCCTCGGCACGCGCTGCCATTGCCGCCGCTTCCTCCCGATGATCCAACATCCACAAAATTTTGTCCGCCAGCACCCGCGGAGCCCGGGTGGGAACCACCAATCCATTGCAGCGGTCCTGAATGACGTCGCGGCATCCGCCGATGCTGGTGGTGACAATCGCCAACCGCGCCAGTGCGGCCTCCAGCAGAACCCGCGGCACGCCCTCGCGATATTCGGTCGGAAAGGCAAAGACATCGGCCATGCGCAGCAGCGCCGGCACGTCCGCGCGCGGCCCGGTAGCAATGACATATGGCGCGTGTCGCGCAATTTCCGCCTCCGAAACGGCAAGCGGTCCTTCGCTCTCGCGCGGTCCAACCAGCACGAACCGCACCTTCGGACAGTTCCGATGCACCAGCTCCGCTGCGCGTAACAGCGTCGGAATCCCTTTTTGCCTGGTCATTCGGGTCACGGTCATGACGACCGGCGCATCACCAATACCGAATTGCTGCCGCAGCTTGTCCGGTGGCGGTGCGGCGGCCAACGCCTCGGCAAAGCCCTCGACGTCAACTCCTGCCCCCGGCACCAAGAAAGATCGGCTCCGCCCCAGCAGGCGTTTGGCCTCAAAGTAGGCCTTGTCCTCCCTGATTTCGAACATGGTGGCCGCAGTGGACGCGGCGCCAAGTCGATGCAGGGTCCGATAGACCGGGCGCAGCATTACCGCCAGCGGCGAGCGGGAGGAGAAAATATAGGCTAGTCCGTTGATTGTGCGAATGATTGCAGTACGGCGGGAGCCATGAGCGAAGCGGGCCACGTTCGGAAATAACATGCCAAGCTTCGAGTCAAAGCAATGGGCGACGTCGGGCTGGACCTCATTAAGCAGCCGGACAAGCGCCCCGCATGTCTGCCAGTCGGCCAGGGGCGCGACAAATCGGGACAATGGAAAATAACGGAACTGAATCCCCGCTGCCTGGAACGGCGCTTCCGCACCGGAACCAGCGGCGGTGATGCGGAAGCCGTGTTCCTGCAGTGCGCACATCGCCGGAATGCGAAGATGATGATCTTCCCCGCCGATGTAGAGTATATGCGGCGTCATAATCCTCCCCTCGGGTTCGCACGCAGGCGCGGACCACCTGTTCGCTTGAGCCGCCAATTTCATTACATTTTCTTGACGGTGTGACCACCTGTCCAAAAGACGGGGTGCTTTCGCCGAACGATCAGGGCCTAGATCAAACGATATAGACCATGAGGTTAGGTTACGTAACCGAACCGTACGGCCGTTTGGCCGGTTGACCGCGATCCCCCGCTGATTGCAAAACGATTACAGTCCTGGTGCCCCCGGGGTTCAGGGTGCCGAGCTAAAAAGCCGTCGAGCGCAAAGATCGTGGGGGAAATTATGAAGGCTGTCATCCAGTGCGGCGGTAAAGGTCTGCGGCTCCGCCCATATACTACCATCCTGCCGAAACCGCTGATGCCGGTCGGATCCAAGCCGGTGCTCGAACTTCTCTTGAAGTGGCTGCGCCGCAACGGCATGCGCGAGGTGTTTATCACCACCGGCTATCTCGGCCATCTGATCCGCAGTTTCTGCGGCGACGGCCGGCAATGGGATATGCGCATCACCTACACCGAAGAGCGCGAACCGCTTGGCACCCTCGGTCCCCTGAGCCTGCTGCGTGATCAGCTCGATCACAGCACCTTTCTCGTCATCAACGGCGACGTGCTGACCGATCTCAATATCAGCGCCTTCCTCGCCACCCATCGCCGCCATGGCGGACCGCTGACCATTGCCACCGCGCGGCGTTCGGTGCGCAGCGATTTCGGCGTCATCGAACAAAGCTGCGGCCGCGTGATCTGTTTCCGTGAAAAGCCCAACCTGCAACATCTGGTCAGCATGGGCATCTACTGCATGGAACCGGCCATCCTCGACCACGTCCCCAGCGGCGTGCCGTTCGGCTTCGACGATCTGATGTTCCACATGCTGGAGAGCGGGCTGCCGGCCCACACGTTCCTGCACAGCGGGTTCTGGCTCGACATCGGTCGCGTCGAAGACTTCCAGAAGGCGCAGGAACTGGGCTGGGATGACGAAGCCCCGGCGTTCGATACCGCGCCGATGAGCTTCGAGGCCGCCTGAGTTCAATTGATCTGATTCACCACAAGAAGTCAGGCGCGAACATATGCTGCTGGTATCTGAACCGAACCTGGGCGAGGACGAAAAGGCGGCGCTCGCCGAAGTCATCGACAGCAACTGGATCACCATGGGCGGCCGCGTGCATGAGTTCGAGCAGGCGTTTGCCGCCATGCATGGGGCCGAGGATGCGGTCGCCGTGAACTCATGCACCGCCGGATTGCATCTGGCGCTCGATGCCCTCGATATCGGTCCCGGCGACGAAGTCCTGGTTCCTTCACTGTCGTTCGTCGCCACCGCCAACTGCGTGATCTATTGCGGCGCGAAGCCGGTCTTCGTCGATATCGAATTGCCCGACCGCCCGTTGATGGACCCCGCCGACGCCGCCGGCAAACTCAGCTCGCGCACGCGCGCGGTGGTCCTCATGCATTACGCCGGCACGCTCTGTGACCCCGCCGCCTGGCGCGACTTCGCCGGCCGGCACGGGCTCATGATCGTCGAGGATTCGGCGCACGCCGTCGGCGCCGAACGCGGCGAGATCTTCGGCGACGTTGCCGCATTCAGTTTTTATGGCAACAAGAATATCACCACCGGCGAAGGCGGCATGGTGATCTCCCACGATCCGGCTGTTACCGAGCGGATCAGGCGCAAGCGCGGCGCCGGTATGACCAGTGGTACATACCAGCGCCTCGGGTTGCGGGCGGGGTCATACGACGTGACGATGCTCGGCTATAATTATCGGATGACCGAGCTGAATGCCGCCATCGGGTTGCAGCAGCTTGCGAAACTCCCCGATTGGAATCGCGCACGGCGCCACCTGATGACCGCGTACGCCAATGCGGTCGCTCGCCTCTGTCCCGACGTGATGGTTCCCTTGTCCAATGCGTCGGCGACCCCGCACATCATGGCTGCGCTGCTGCCGGCTTATGCCGATCGCATGGGGGTAATGGGCGGCCTGCGCGATGATGGGGTGCAGACCTCGTTTCATTACCCGCCCATCCATACGTTGTCCTGGTACCGCGAGCGGTTCCCGGACATCCGCTTACCGAATACGGAGGCGTTTGCCGAGCGCGACCTCACCTTGCCACTGCACCCCAAGATGACCCCGGCCGACGTCGAGCATGTGGTCGCGTCGCTTGCCTGGCACCTGGGAATCTGAGGTCATGCGGATGGCGCGGCGCCGCATCATCGAGGCCTGCGTGGCGGGTCTCATCCTCCTCGTTATGGCGCCGTTCATAGCGCTAATCGCCGCAGCGATCATCATAGAGACCGGGCGGCCGGTATTCTTCCGGCAAACCCGGATCGGCAAACACGGCAAGCCGTTTCGCCTGCTCAAGTTCCGTAAGTTCCATCGCGATCCTGGGTCGCGCCAGCTGCCGTTGACCATGCGCGATGATCCGCGCCTCACACGAGTTGGCAGGTTCCTGGAGCGCAGCAAGCTCGATGAGTTGCCGCAGTTGTGGAATGTTATCAGGGGCGAGATGGCGATCGTCGGCCCGCGCCCGGAGTTCAGTGGAGTTCCGCGACTGCTTCGAGAGCGGGTTTCAGGCCGTGCTGGACTATGCCCCCGGCATTGTTGGCCCGAGCCAAGCGCTGTTCCGCAACGAGAAGCTGCTCTATCGGCCGGACTGGGACCCGGTGGCATTCTACCGCGCCGTGCTGTTTCCCGCCAAAGCGCGCATCGACCTCGCCTATTATCCGCACCGCACGCTGCGGAGCGACTTTGCCTGGGTGTTTTACACCAGCCTGATCGTTGTCGGTTATGTGCCGCGACCACGCCGACTCGCTGTGGTGGTCAATGAGACCGCAAACTTCATCCGCCACTGTAGCGAACCGCTCGGTGCCGATATGAGCCTTCCGCTTATCCATCCCTTACGAGGCCGCGTTCCATGAGCCCGCTGTGCCTGGGCAACAGCGGAGCGCGGTCGTGCAGCCGGTGGCAAGCATCGCGGTCAATGCCGCCCTTGGGGCCGTGCTCGTCAGTCGCCGTGGCCCCGCGGGCGCGGCGCTCGCGGCTATAGCGGCGCTGATCGGCTGGAACATGGCAATGGGGCTTTCCATCCCGCGGCATCTGCGATTGTTCCCCGGCGTGCTCGCAGACGGGCCCGATAAAAGCGCCGCAGATTGCCCCGCGGGACGCCTCGGAATGAGACGCCCGCCGGCGGTTCGGCTACTCGAAGCGATTGTCCGGTTAACAATGCTCGCACACCGGCATTTGGAGGTGTTCGACCGCTGTTATCAGTGCAGAAGCTTGGGCATCGCCGGTGGCGTAGATAGCGCCCGCGGAGCACCCTTACCGCGCCGACAAATCACCGTGACAACAGGGACGCGACCTCCTTCGTCTACGATGACCGAAGCAGCAGGGAGAGGCTTTCACAAGATTGAAGATCCTGCGCATTCAAGTCAGTACCACCACTTCGGGCCTGAGCGCCCACTATGAACGACCTTGCAATGTCTATCGAAACTTACGCCCCATGTGAGCCAAGGTGGCCAGGCCCACTGTGCGCCTTCACGGTGGACGTGGAGGATTGGTATCAGTCCAGCGTGGATTTTGACGCGCCTATTTCTGAACGGGTGCTGCGAAACTGCGACCGTTTGCTGGGACTCTTAGACCAGTGCGGCGTCAAAGCGACTTTTTTTGTCCAGGGGCTGGTAGCGGAAACCTTCCCTGGCCTTGTGCGAATGTTCCTCAAACAGGGCCACGAAGTTCAGTCGCATGGATACAGTCACCGACCGCTATTTGCGATGAGCCGTCTGGAACTGCAACGTGAACTGGAGTTTGCTCGCAAGACTGTCGAGGACGCTACCGGAGTGGAAATTACGATGTTTCGGGCGCAGGATTTCTCCATCGTCCGGGATAATATCTGGGCATTAGAACTAGTGGCGGCGGCCGGATTTAAAGTTGATTCGTCAATCTTTCCCATACGGACCAAGCGTTACGGGATCGCCGGCTGGCCAGCTGGACCTACTCGGGCGCGATTGCAGAGCGGAGCGGTTCTCCTTGAGGTGCCGGTGGCAGTACTGCGGTGCGGTGCAGTATGGCTGCCGGTGGCTGGCGGCGGCTACTTCCGTCTTCTTCCACAGGCTTTCCTGGCGTGGGCCTTGGCTTCCATAACTGCGACCGGCCGCCCGGCGATCGTTTATTGCCATCCCTATGAAATTGCTCCCGAGGAAATCGACGAATTCCGAGGTCGGGTGTCACCGTTGTTCCTGCGGTCTCAGCGCTTGGGTAGGCAGCACTTCGCGGCACGGATTAAGCATCTATTCAATTCCTTGCCCTTCGGACGGATGGATTCGGTCCTTGCGAACTGGAGCATCATATGAATATCTCTTTCCTTACCACCGAAGACCCGCTTTACCTCCCAATGTTTTTCGAGCTTGTGCTGCCAGTATTAGCACCACGGCACGTAGTGCGTGTGTTTTCGGTGCCCCCACTCTACAAAAATCAAAGCTCGACGCAGGCAGCACGGCGGTACTTAGCAAGCTTCGGCATCCTAGCTACGCTTCAGCTGACGAAACGCTTGCTTCGCGCCAAGATAGCCAAACAGTCGATCAACTCAGTTTGTCGCCGCGAAGGCATCACGCACCAAGTGGTTTCTGATGTCAACGCACCGGAGTTTCTTAACCGCCTGCGCCAGGAAGCCACCGAACTTCTGGTTTCAGTGAGCTGCCCACAGATCTTCCGAAAAGCGCTGATTGAACTGCCGCGACGAGGCATTCTAAACATCCATGGCGCAATTCTCCCACAATACCGCGGTGTCATGCCGAGCTTTTGGATGCTGGCCAATGGGGAGAAGCAAGCCGGTGTGTCAATCTATTTCGTAAATGAAAAAATTGACGCAGGAGAGCTGTGCGGGCAGGAGGTCTTCTCCATTGATCCTAACGAACCTTTAGATAGGTTCATTTGGCGCTCCAAAGGGATTGCCGCTGGCTTGTTATTGCGCACAATCGACGCATTGGAGCAGGGTACTGTCGAACGACAGGCCCTCGACCTTGCTGCGGGTTCCTACTACCACTGGCCGGATGCGCCGGCTGTGCGACGATTTTTCGCTTCGGGAAGGCGTCTTTGGTGAACGCAATGCCCACTAATACCCCACGTCGTTGATTCTGCGGGTGATTTCTGAGTCGATATCTCCGGTAACCCGGAGATGTGTCGTGACCGCGAAACAACCTGTCGTGAAGAAGTACATCGTAAAGCTCAGTAGCGATGAGCGTGAACGGCTCAATGTGCTGATCCAAAAGGGCAAAGCCCCGGCCCGCCAGCTACTGAAGGCACGCATCCTGCTGAAGGCCGACGCCTCCGAGGCCGGCGATGCATGGAGTGACGGCGAAATTGCCGAGGCGTTGGATACCAGCGTCGACACCGTCGCCCGCACACGTCAGCAATTGGTGGAGGGCGGAGTTGATGCCGCCTTGACCCTCAGGAATCCCCGCATTTTTTAAACTGGTCCGAAAACGTCCGCGAACAGGGGCTGCTCGTCTAGCATTTGGGAGAAACGCTGCATCAATGGCCCAAGCCAGTTGTCACGCATGGTTGGGATGAGATCGTAGAGCATGCAGCCCTGGCGGAACAACGAGTGGACACGGCGTTTGGCGGTGTTGGTCTTGAGCATCCGATCATAGCCGAGCGCTTCTCCAGCAGCACCGAGCAGCGTCAACAGGACCACGGCAAAGGCATTGATGAGCCACAGCCGATCACGCCGCTCGGGCGATTTGACACCGATCGTTCCCAGACCCATGCCGAAGCGCAGATCTTTGCTGTCGCGCAGACTGCACTCAATTGCCCAGCGGCGACCGTAGTAGCCGGTCAGCTGCTTCGCGCTGGTATCGGCGCTGCTGGCGGCCAGACACCAGGCTTGCTTCATCTCCGGATCCTGAACGCAGACCACGGTTCCCACCCGGTAGCGATCGGCTGTGACCTCGGCACCGCGCAACACTCGTGCCCGTCCGCCAGCTTGGACCCATTCAGCTGCGGTGCGGGTCTCCCCGGCGGTGCTGGTTACGGTGATGTTGCCACGGAAGCGAATGACGTAGTCGAAATACAGTTCTTCGGTTAGCATCCGGTAGAGTTTCTGATCGCCGAAGCCACGGTCGGCGACGATGCACACCTTGATCCCGGCCGGCAGCAACTCGGCAAGCCGTACCAGCACCCGATGTTCGTAGAAGTTGCGGTGATCCTTGAGCGTGCTCTTGTCGACGGTCAGCCACACCAGAGGTGTCGAGCGGCCATGATCGCTGATCAGGGCCAGCATGATGGTGGCCTGGTTGTCGGCATCGAAGTCGGTCCAGTCCATGGCCACCATGATCGAGCTTCGGGCGCCGACGACGAAGGGCACCCAGCGCACCAGAATGTCGTCGACATTTATGGCGGCGTTAGAGAGCAGCCGGTCGACCTGCTTGGTGGCATGCTTAGGCTTCAAGCTGCGCGCCGCGGCGAGGCCCTGACCGATCGCACAGATCGCCAGCGACCCGCTGTGCAACACGCCAAGGGTCGCGTCGCATAGCGAGTTCACGCGCTTTGCATGCAGGTCGTGCTCGAGCAGACAGCCAAGCACGTTGCGAATGCCCTGGTATGAAAAACGCTCCCGGACGACCATAGTGCTTCCCGAATTCGACATCGGGAGGCAGACTCGCTGGTCTGTCGGGAGCGCGGAATCTCCCCCGCCACTTCGCAAGCATCTGCCATCCAAGGTGTTCCCACGATTCTTTTCAGAACTGCCCCTTCGGCTGATCGATCCTTTTATGTCGCGTGAGAAATGCGGGGATGCCTCAGGCCTTGACCCGCAAACACTCGCCCAACTCAGCTCGAAAGCCCATCTTCGACGGCGCCGCCGAGGCCAAGCTGATCGCGCTCGCTTGTTCTCCGCCACCCAAAGGACGGAAGCGGTGGACGCTGATGCTGTTGGAAACCGCCGTGGTGGAGCTGAACATCGTCGATCGCGCCAGCGATAACACCATCGGACGGACGCTCAAAAAAATTCGCTCAAACCTCATCTCCAGAAGCAATGGGTCATCCCGCCAGAAGCCAGCGCTGCCTTCGTAGCCGGCATGGAGGATGTGCTGGAGGTCTACCAGCGGCCGCATGATCCAGACCGACCCGTCGTCTGCCTGGACGAGACAACGAAACAGCTCGTCAAGGAAACCCGCGTGCCAGTTCCGGCAAAGCCTGGACAGCCAGCACGGTACGACTGCGAGTATGAGCGCAACGGCACCGTCAATCTGTTCATGCTATTCGCGCCGCTGGAAGGCTGGCGCCATGTCGAGATAACCGACCGCCACGCCGCGCTGGACTATGCCCAACTGCTCAAGGCTTTGTCCGACACGCACTTTCGCGCCGCGAGCAAGATCGTCCTGGTGCAGGACAATCTCAACACCCACAAGCCGGCCTCGCTCTACGAAGCCTTTCCGCCCGCCGAGGCGCGCCGCCTCGTCGAGCGGTTCGAGTGGCATTACACGCCCAAGCATGGCAGTTGGCTGGATATGGCCGAATCAGAACTCAGCGTCCTGTCGGTGCAGTGCCTCGATCGGCGAATCCCGGACAGGCAGACCCTGATCGAGGAAGTCGCCGCGTGGCAGAAAGATCGAAACAAGAACCACACGAAGGCAGACTGGCACTTCACCACTGTCGATGCCCGCATCAAACTGAAGCGGTTATACCCGGCAATATGAGCGACTCAGGGCACTAGGCCCTTGCCCTCAAGCGAATCGCCGTGCCGATCCCCGCGCGGATTTGGCGGCGTGGTCTCGGGGCTGGCGCCCGAGCGCACGGCGCGCGACGGCGCATTGTTCGGCCCCATCTTAATCGCAAGCATAGGAACAGGATGGAGCATCAATGCCCTTCGAGCGATGGCCGCGGGGCTGGGGCTCGTAAGCGTCGCCAACGACATCCGCTTCGAGGACGCGCACGTGGTCAAGGTCCTGGACCTGATCACTTCGCTGAAAGGCGCGGAGGTGATCTGCGCATCGCGCCAGGAATTGCCGCTGGATCACGTTCGCGATCTGATCACCCGCGATGCGCGTTACATCTGGACGAGCCGCGCGGGAAAAGACCGGGAGGGATATGCCGATCTGACCGCCGCCGCCATGAACAGGAGCCTGGAATGCGCTATTGTGGCGTAAGGGTATTGGTCACCGGCGCCGATGGCTTCATCGGCTCGCATCTCACAGAGCGCCTGATTGCCGAGGGAGCCGACGTAACCGCCCTCGCCCAGTACAACTCGTTCGATTCGCATGGCTGGCTGGACGATCTGCCGGAAAATACCCGCCGGAGACTGAAATTGACGCGCGGCGATGTGCGCGACCCAGGCTTCGTCCATTGCTTGCTCGAAGGCCAGCAGATTGTGTTCCACCTCGCCGCGCTGATCGCTATCCCGCATTCCTATGTCGCGCCCGAAAGCTACGTGGACACAAACGTGCGCGGCACGGTGCATGTGCTGGAAGCAGCCCGCGCCTGCGGCACCGAGCGTATTGTCCACACCTCCACCAGTGAGGTGTACGGGACAGCTATCTCCATCCCTATCTCGGAAGATCATCCGTTGCAGGGACAGTCGCCATACTCCGCTTCGAAAATCGGCGCCGACATGATGGCCGAGGCATACGCGCGGTCCTTCGACCTGCCGGTGTGCATCCTGCGGCCCTTCAACACCTTCGGTCCACGCCAGAGTGAGCGCGCGGTAATCCCCACTGTGATCCGCCAGCTATTGGACCCATCGTGCCCCACGCTGCGGATCGGCGATCCCACGACCTCACGGGACTTCACCTTTGTTGCCGATACCGTGGCGGCGTTTCTGGCGATGGGGGCCGCACCCGGTGTCGCCTTCGGGCGCCCCTATAATGCCGGCAGTGGTGTTGGGATAACCATTGCCGCACTGATCGAGACGCTCACCCGTATCACCGGCATCACCAAACCGGTTGAGACCGAGGAGCAGCGCATGCGCCCGCCCGGTTCCGAGGTGCGCACTTTGCTTGCCGACAGTGGCCGCATCGCCGCGGAGGTCGGTTGGCGGCCGCAGGTGCGTCTGGAGGAGGGGCTCGCCAGAACCCTGTCCTGGTGGCGAGAGCGCCTCGCCGGCGGCAAGGCTCGGCACACCAGCGAATACATCAGTTGAGACCCGTTCGGAAAAGCAACATCTCGAGCTGACGCGAATTCCGCACCGACCCTCGTCCGACCCGGCGTGGCTGAAACACGTGCCCGGATCCTTCCCGTCATCGCCCTCCCGGAGCAGGCCATCTACGCACCGATGACGGCGCCGCGTCCGATCGGCCAATTGCTTCCCGGATCGTCGTAAGCTGTAAGTTGCGCCCGATCATGCCGCTGCCGCTGGGATCGAATACAATACCGGTTCAAAAACCGCTTCCTTATGCGTTTGTCACCCGGACTGATTCTTCAAAAAATTAGACAGTTTTCCGAAAATGATATGCGAACCGATGCGGCGGCCGGCTCGCCGAAACCAAACGGCTGAATACCACCGCCAAATAGACGAACCTTTACATGAGCTTGCACGTGAACGATCCGATGTCTCACCCCGAGGGCCTACTCCAAGTGTTGCAAATCTACCCAAAGCAGTCTATCTTCATGCAAAATTCGCATAACAGTAGAGATACGACATGGGGGGAAGTCAAAGCTCGGGCGGAATAGCCTTAGGGGTGTACCTCGTCTGTCCGTGTGGACTGCGGGCAAGCGATCCCTGGGGAAGAAAGCATGATCGCCCTGGAATGTACGAGCGAGCCGGGGGGAGGTTTGCACCCGCAACAGCTCGTGCACGTCATCAGCGACAACGATGATGCCCGCCGGATCACTCAGGGGTCGCTGATATCGGCCGGGTTTGACGTCAGGACGTATCATTCCGCGTCCTCCTTCCTACAAAACCTTCCCACCCTCGAGCCCCGAGGGTGCGTTCTGACCGATTTCCGGCTGTCAGAAGCCGATACTCTGCAAGTTTTCGATCAGCTCCCGCGGCATGAGCCCCGCTACCCCGTCATCGCCCTGATCGCGCATGGTGACGTCTCGTCTGCGGTGGCGGCAATGAAAGCAGGGGCTTTCGAGGTCATCGAACGGCCTTTTCTGGCCGAGGCTCTGCCAAGTGTGGTCAGGCGCACCCTCGACAGATCGGAAATACCCAGTTTTGGAACCGCCATCGACACGCGACTTGCCGCGGCGCGGACCCTTATCGAGTTGCTTACCCAGCGAGAGCGTGAAGTCCTGCAGATGGTAATGGAAGGCCGACAGAATAAGGCAATTGCCCACGCACTCGGAATCAGCGTCCGAACGGTCGAGGTCCACAGAACGCGCCTTATGGCACGGCTCGGGGTGCGTACCGTTGCCGAGGCCGTGCGCCTTGCGGTCTGGGCCGAACTCGCTCTGGATGCTTCACGCTTTCCATCCCCGAAGCTTCTCGACCAGGCAGCCGCCGTCCGCAACCGCGTCCGTAAGCGGGCTGTGCCAGACTTCTGCCCGTGATGACCCTCACCGGGCTGGTATCGACGTCACAGTGCTAGAACAACACGCTAACTTCCTGCGCCGAGGCAACCGGCACCATCACAGAAGCAGACACTGTGCGCGGCGTCCGCGCCCCGGGACGGCGAACTGACCATCCGCGCGGACCTGGTCGTAGCCGCCGACGGTCGCCATTCTACGCTCCGGGCCGAGGGCGGTTTCAAACTTCCGACCTCGGCGCCCCGATGGGCGTTCTCTGGCTGCGCCTGTCGCGGACATCCAGCGATCGCGCGAACCCGCTCGGCACCGGCGGCCCCGGGCGCCTGTTCATCGCCATTGATTGCGGCGATTACTGGCAATGCGCTTACCTGGGGCCTAAGGGTGGCTTCGATAGCTTGAGGTCCGCCGGCTTGCGCCCCGACGCGGCACGTGACGGCCCGGCTGATCGGCTCGGATTTCTGCCGGAGCATATCCGGTCCCCCGGCTGACCCGGCATGGCTGCCCTGATGTTTCTCCGCGCGCTTGGGATGGCGCTTGCCTATAAATACGCAGTGCAGCCAAGATAATCAGGCCACGAAAGGATTCGGCAGAAGAACCATGACCCCCGTCGTCGGCATCCCCGCCTGCGCCCGTACCCACAAAGACATCGATATCCTCTGGCACGAGACCCCAGCCCGCTACGCCGAAGCCCTCTTCCACGCCTCCGGCGTCCTGCCCGTGATGGTCCCGCCCATGGGCTCCGCGCAGACCGAGCTCCTCGACCGCCTGGATGGCCTGCTTCTTCCTGGTAGCCCCAGCAACGTTCATCCCAGTCTCTACCAGGGCGGCGAGAGCCTCACCCCCGACTGCCATGACCATGAGCGCGATGCCACTGCTATGCCGCTAGTCCGAGCGGCCATCGCCCGAAGCATCCCTGTCCTTGCCATCTGCCGCGGCATACAGGAGCTGAACGTCGCGCTCGGTGGCACCCTGCACCAGAGTGTTCCCAACGTCCCTGGCCGTTTCGATCACCGCTCCGGCCCCCGCACGATCGAGGACAAATACGGCCTCAAGCACCCGGTCAAACTTTCCGGCCGCCTCGCGCGCCTGATCGGCGCGACCGAGATCATGGTGAACTCTCTCCACGGCCAGGCCATTGACCGCCCCGCCCCCGGCATGGAGGTCGAAGCCCTCGCCCCCGACGGCACCATCGAAGCCGTCTGGGTCGCCTCCGCTCCGGGCTTCGCCTTGGGCGTCCAATGGCATCCCGAATGGTGCTACGAAGAACGCCCGGGCAGCATGGCCATCTTCAAAGCGTTCGGCGACGCCTGCCGGGCCGGCAAACCCGCGCTGCGCAAGGCCGCCTGACCAATGGATCTTGGCTTAGCCGGCAAGCACGCGCTCATTACCGGCGGCTCCAAAGGCATTGGCCGCGCTTCCGCCGACATCCTCGCCGAGGAAGGGTGCGACATCACCATCGTCGCCCGCACCCCCGCCACTCTCGACCAAGCCGCCGCCGCCATTCGCGCCCGGCGCCAGGTCAACGTAAGCACCATCACCACCGACCTCTCCTCCGACGAAGCCGTCCGCCGCCTTGCCGCCCAGGCCGGCCCCATCGACATTCTCGTCAATAACGCCGGCGCAATCCCGCCCGGCGACCTGCTTTCGGTCGATAACGAGACCTGGCGACGCGCCTGGGATCTCAAGGTCTTCGGCTTCATCTCCCTCTGCCGCGCCGTCTATCCGCAGATGGCCGCCCGCCGTTCCGGCGTCATCATCAACGTCATCGGCTCCGCTGGCGAGAAATTCCCGCCCGGCTACATCTGCGGCGCCGCCGGCAACGCCGCGCTGATGGCCTTCACCCGCGCCCTCGGCCGCCAAGCCCCGAGCGCCGGCCTCCGCGTCGTCGGCATCAATCCCGGCCCCGTCGCCACCGACCGCATGGTCATGCTCCAGCGCGACCGCGCCGCGAAGGAACTCGGCGATCCCAACCGCTGGCAGGAACTGCTCGCCGGAATGCCCTTCGGCCGGGCGGCCACGCCCGAGGAAATCGCCAACGCCGTCGCTTTCCTTGCCAGCCCTCGCTCCGCCTACACCTCCGGCACCATCCTTACGATTGACGGCGCGCCGGCTAAATCTCCACCTCCAATCCCGCCTCCACTACCTGCGGTGTCGGCACCTCAAAATTCTGCGGTTTTGGCTGGTGCTGCTGGACAGGATTGAACTGTCGACCTCTCCCTTACCAAGGGAGTGCTCTACCACTGAGCTACAGCAGCAAGTTGGCGGTTTCCTCGCCTATTTGGCCGATCTCGGCAAGCCTAAGCAAGGTGAACATAGAGTGAACCGGGCGCTTTTCGAGTCAACTGCTGGCACGCTATTGACACGTGATTCCCAGGATGTTCACAGTCAGGGGTGCAACAAAAAGCCGCCTGAGGAGTGACCCCGGCGCCTCTACTGCAATCAATGGTTGATCAAAAAACTCTCAAACGGTCTCGACATCTCGCGACGGGTTTTGTTTAAAGATAGGCGGTGCTCTGAACAGAGCACACTTCCATTGAGCTTTCCTCTACTGAGCCGCCTGAAGAGGGCGGCGTTTTTTGACCCCCAACACCCCGAGCGGGGATTTTTTGTGCCATGCCACCACGCTGATACCCGCAACCCTTGCTGCGGTGCAGCAGGCCCTTCAAGGGCTAGGGTCACGGCCTCAGCCGTTCCGGCTTTCCAGAGCCCCATGTCCGCGCCCGCCACGCTGGCTCTTTCGCCGGGCCGCCGCGGAAGAGGCGCTCGCGTCTGTTACTGGAACCGCGGACGGCCCGCTCACGCTACAGGAACGGCAAACCCTGAGCTGGACCTGTTTGGAAGGCATGGGCCGTGGTGAACCCTCGTGTTCTGGTGGTTGAGGATGAAAATCTTGTCCGCGAGATCATGGTCGAGGTGCTGACCGAGGCAGGTTTTCAGGTGGATCAAGCCGAGTCGGCAGATCAGGCTGCCAAGCTGATCGACGCCGACGGCTACGGCCTCATTCTGACGGACATAAACATGCCGGGCCACCTCGACGGCATTGACCTCGCAGCACACGCCCGGAGCAAGCAGTCAGGGATTCCGATCCTTTTCGTCACCGGCCGGCCAGAATCGGCGGAGCGCGCGCGATCAAGTGGTGCGCTTAGCGCTGTTGTTCACAAGCCCTATTCGTCGGAAGCTCTTGTCCACGCTGCTCGGGGTCTCGTATCAGCATCGGCGGCTGATTCCCATTCGCCGCCGCCGCGGCGCGATTAGCGACCTTTGTCGTAATCGTTGACGATCCGCAGCATCCGCCAGTTGGCGTCCGCGGCGTTCATCTGTTCGGCCAAAGCGCGGATTTCCTCCGGCGCTCGTGCATGTCAGTATGGGAGTCGAAGGATAGGAGCTATCTGTTAGTGCGCCTGTAGTGCGCCTGTCCGGCTGGCGCTTCTTCGGCTCATGCTTCGGCGCTGGCTTGTTCTCCGCCACCTTCTTCAACGCCTGATCAAAGGCGGCTTCGTCCTCGTCGCAGCCAAGCTCTCGGGCAGTCTTCACAAACCGCCGATGCTGTTTTTCTGGGCGGAGCTTCTTATCTTGTGTCATTGCAGGTTACTAATCCATTCCAGATAACGCTCGGCTCGATCAGCAGCTTCAATGCACGATGCATCACATCGATGCTCAGCTTCACACCACTCCACTGGGTCAGTGAGGCTGAGAAGGTCTTAGCAACCATCAAGGCGTAATCCGTTCGCCTTGAACGTAAGTACGTTACCACGCGGTCGTGCATTGATCGTTCTGATCGCGCCGGCGCCAAAATCCCTGTGGCGTCAAACAACTATTACAAGCAGAGAGATACCCCGTACGACAACCACGTCCAATTTGGATTTCGGGCCAGGCAGCACGAGGGAACCGCGAGGCTGACGGAGTTTGCGTATCCGGAAGTTAGTACATCGTGCCGACAATGAAGCAGCGGATCCTAATGTCCACAAGGCCATTGGTGTCCCAGATTGGGTAATACCATACCTTTGCCATGGATCGCTTCACCGGATCAGGTTCAACCCCGCAGTGACGCATATCGTTGACGATTGCCTGTTGAGGGATATCGAACCACCTCTGGTGAACACGAACCTGGTACACCCATGTCGCATCGGATTTCTGGGCGATTCGCCACTCACGGTCGTCAAGAGTATAACCGTCCGCTTCATCGCAGCAGATCTGCTTCGTCATTGGCTGGAGGTGACATTCCCACCACGCGTGTTCGGGGCTGTGCAGATCAGCCCCTGGCGGAGGGCGGGCGATTGCCGGCGCCGCGAGGGGCAGAATGGCGATCGGGACGAAGCTTATAGCCCGGCCTCGACGTGTGGAGTTCGTTTTTGCCCCTGTCATGACGCATAACTGTTTATCGCTGGTCGTCCGTCGCGCCACCCTTTTTGGTGCCCGCGCGGAGCGCGGCGATGTCTGATCGATTGATGCCAAGATCGCGCAACTCCCTGTCGCTCATACCGGCCAGTTCTGACCCAACCGTGTCTGACTGCGCCCAGTCCTTAAGCCGCCACAACAGCCCATGAGCGAACGCCCCGGCAACACCGGCCCAAACCCGGGCAAAAGTGGTTGCATTGCTGGCTTGCACCACGCCGGATGGGGCGCGATTTTCAGAGGCGGTCATCCGAGTTAACTCTCCCCCAGCTGCGGCTGCGCTAGCCCCGGCCGGCGACATTTTCATAGAGGATCTTCTCGTTTCCTTTTTACACTGATGCCAGGCGCGACCTGCCCCTGGAGAACAACCGGCAGGCGGAGGTCGCTGCAGATACGGCCCTCGGTCCGCTACTGGCCACAGTAATTCGCCAGAAGCGGATTTTCCATCGCAGAGGCCGTCGTCAGCACTGAAATGCTTCACACCATCAGGCGGCCAGCTCGGATCACCTGCGCCAGCTCCCACCCCGCCGGGCAGTCCGGCCAGTTGCGGCCAAGACCAATTTAAGATGACGTACCAAGATGCATACGGAGCACCTTGAAAAATATCACTCCGGCAAATTTTGCGATCAGACCCCAAACACCTCAATGGGGCAGATTTTTGTTGCAAGGCTAACCACAGATGGGCTAGATGTTCTTGCAGTTATCTACACGGGAGGGAACCGATGCTTAAACTAGTCCTTTCGCTCCTGCTCGGGCTCTCACTCAGCACTGTGGCATATGCCGATGATTCGTCGGCTTTCGAGGGGCCAAAGCCGTGCAGTATCCCGGCCGATACTGTCAACGCCGTGCAAGCCCAGCTCGCTCCGGTCGTGCAGTCCGGGAACGGCGGTCTCTTCAAGCCGAACCTGATGTGGTCGGCAGTGGTTGATAGGTCCGGCACGCTCTGTTCGGTTATCAAGACGGGCGACGCCTGGCCTGGCAGCCGTGCAATCGCGATAGCAAAAGGCTTCACCGCCAATGGGTTCAGCAATGATAAGCTGGCAATATCGACTGCCAACCTTTATGCACCGACGCAGCCTGGCGGGTCATTGTACGGACTTAACAACTCAAACCCGTTCAATCCCTTTTTTCTGCCAGATAACGTCGGGATCGGGTTCGTAGCGGGAGGCATTATCACCTTCGGCGGCGGCGTCGCGCTCTACTCCAACGGTCAGGTGATCGGCGGGCTTGGCGTCAGCGGCGATACATCCTGCGCCGACCACGCCATCGCTTACCGGATGCGCGCCGCCGCCGGTCTGGATAAGATCCCGGCCGGTCCCAACTCTTCCGGGAACGACAATATAGAATATGGGCCGCCCTTCACCGGGTTCCAGCAGCCCCACTGCCTGCCCACTGACGTCACGCCGTAACCGGCGGGTAGCGCGGACCGTGTGGGGAGCGACGGGGTGAAGCATCCGCTCGGACTACTGGAGGGACCGACCGAGAACGCTGCCGTGGTGCAGGCGTTGCTCGACAATCTGGTCCGAGCGCGGGCTTGACCCGAAGGTCTGTCGGCTGTTCATCGTGGATGGCTCGAAGGCATTGATCAAGGCGATCCGCAAGATCGCCAGGCTTATGCAATTGATTGCACCAGGTTCGAGCATCAGTTCCCTTATGATTGACCCAGTACTTTCTCACAGGCACGGCATCACTGAGGTCTCGACCGCCTCAATCACCGCTTCGGCGGCTGAGAGGAGGGCTTCCGCCCTCGTTTGATCAGCGTCGGTCGCTGCAGACCGCCCTCGGAATTCGCCCGTGAGACCGAGCAGCTTTGCGATCAGCATCCGCTGGGGGATCAAGTTCATCATCAGTATGCATGCTGCGTCTTCAAGGCGATCTACGATCTTGGTGACCCGTCTCGCCCGATGCATCAACGGGCGATATCTGTTGTGCACCGGGTGGTACCTGCCGCTCTGAGCATACCCCGTCGCCCCCATGGTCACGCGCATCAGCCGGTTCTCGGCATTGGGTGTGGTGATACCGGGAAACAGCCTGCCCTCGTCATCAAGGGCAAACAAGCCGTCGATAACCAACTCACACAGCTCTCCTGCCGAGAACCCGAGCGCACTGCTAATCTCCAGTTCAAGTTCAAACAGGAACTGGAGGCTGCCAGATCGAATCGGACGCTTCATTCAAGTACCCATCGGAAGTTTAGGACCAGGCACTTTGTAGATGAGTGCCTGCGAGAAGATAGACATTACGACTTCAAAAGCAATGGGCTCCGCGGCTTGTTGTTTATAATATTATCAACAAGAAACAGTCTTCAGGCATTCGGCTGGGTGCTTTTCCTGCGACAAATTGGCCTGAGCGCGTCGCGCTGGCCGCCCAATATGGTTTCTGATACCGATCGTTCTGGGTTCGTTCATAGTGCTGCGAAAGCCACGCTATGGCATTCCGAATTCGAGCTGCTCCGATTCTTGTTGGAACCATTCCTCCGATGGACCTATGCAGCCATACCGAATTGGGATGCGGTCGATGTGCGAATTCAAGGCAGATGGCTTGGGGTATAGGTCCAGGTCCGGCCCTGCAGCAGGTGCAGAGGCGTGATATGTAGTGCGCCTGATGGGGCTGGGAGTTTATCTGAGGTAATCTGTGGTGCCGCGCCACTTCCGGCCGAGTGTGCCTCGTACCATTTCTACTCATAGGCGCAGGAGAGGCCTGAATGGGCGATGCAAGAGGTGGGGTGATCCTGCCGTTTCCGACGCAGAGAGCACAGCGCGCGAGTATCGAGATGGTGACACGCCTCGCGCCCTCGCGCTCGCTCGTGGATTCGCTCATAGCCGAAGCGGGTCTGGCAACATGGGATGCGGCAGCGGGCATGGCAGCGGAATTCACATACCAGGCCAGGGCGATGGACGCGGGCTATGATCGTGACACGGTGATCATCAAGCTGCGGGCGCTAGTCGATGCGCAAATTGCGCATGCGGCCGAAATTTGCCTGAACTACCAGGAGAGCGCCGATCGGCTTATTGGGTTGGAAATCAAGGCTGCTCGTGCAGAACGCCTGAGCGGACAGATGAAACGGGACGTGCAACGCGCCCGCGCCGACTGGCGGGGTCGAGCGATAGCCGCACGCGCTGCAGCCGATGCAGCGCAAGGGGCGGTGCGCGCGCTGGTCACGTACATTCGGGATGGCCTTGCTGCAGCGCAACCAGCCGCTTCTGGGAAGCCGGAGCAGCTGCCACTGTTTGCAGCGGCAGTGCGATAGCACGGCGGCCTGGTAGGCAATATTCGCGGGATGAGACCAACCACGTCCAAATATGAGTTGTCCTTCCAACGTGCGCTAATCGCCTCAGCTGCACGGGATGATCAGGCTGTTTGATCGCGTCGGTCAGCTACCTGATAGGCCAGGGCACAGTGCTCTTCACAGTAGGGCTTGCCCGTACGGGCTGGCGCATCGCAGAAGCGAAAGCTCTGCGTACCGGGTTCGCCAATGGGCCAGCAGCAGCTGATTGTTCCGCGGCGCAGAAATGGTTGCGGTGCCGCGGCTTGAACCGCCGCCACCGAAGGAACCGAAACTGCGCGTGTTGGCGGCGGAGCTGCCGCATCCGCCAGCCCGGTCTTCGGGGTCGCGCTGGGCACGGGCGCAATCTCCGCAAGCTTTGGCAGCAGCGACCGGCGGCGTGACAGCCGCGGGCCTCCAGAGCCGACCGGCAGTATGGGAGACGGTCGGCGCGACAGCTTTAAACGGTGCGCCTTGCCAATCACCGCATTCTTTGAGACGCCGAGCTGGCGGGCGATTTCCGAAGTTGAGTGCCCCTCCTCCCAGAGGCGTCGGAGTCGGGAAACGGCGTCGTCACCCCACCCCGTATCTGTGGATGCGCTCGGCATTTTGCCCTCCTGAGACTGTTCGAGGATCGCCGTCGATACCGCAAGCATTTGACACCAAATATGGCAGCATTACAAGGGTCTGAAACGCTTGGTTACGGCGGGATCTCAGAAATCGCCATAGCTCGCCTCGACTGATGGAACGCTCCGGGTCTGGCCAGTCATATGGGCCGGCAATCGAACATACCTGGGTGTTCCCTGTCCGTTCTCCGTGCTTCTATTCCGGGATGCTGAACGCCACGCCATCCTCCCAGCCACCCGGTGACCGCGCCCTGATCCTCGCCTGCTCTGTCCGACGCCTCCGGCGTTGGTGGCTGGACGTGCGCTGCCCCTGCCATGTTGTGCATTTGCCATTGCGACAGATGGCGATGCACCGCGAGCTGGCCCGCCAAACCATTGCCGACGTCCTGGTGCAACTGCGGTGTGCGAAGTGCGGCCAGCGCCCGATCCGGGTTGCGCTGGAGGAAGATGCGGCGGCAACAGCCCAGGATCGAATGGGCGGCTACGGCTGGCGGGTGGTGCTGATCAAACCAAACAAGCCCGGCACTTGACCACTATTGACGGGGCACCTCGCTCACGCAGCGACCACATGGTCTTGATGTTTTCGGACCCGGGCGATTCCAGCCCCGGGCCGTGAACGGCGTGACGGTTGGTATCACATGAAATAGCCGGCAACTCGCCGATGACCTGCGCTTAGTCTCCGTCAAGCGGATCGAGCAGTAGTTGAAGCAGTTCGGCATAAGCCGCGTGATCATTATTCATGATCGCCAATACCTGCATCGAGGTGACCGGCCGATTTGCCGCCGAGCTCGGCTACTACGTCACCCTGGTGAAGGATGCGACCGCCGCCTTCCGCCAGGAGGCCATGCACACCGCACACCCCATCAATGGGCCGACCTTCGCGGATGCGATACTCACGACCAACGAGCTGATCGCACAGCTTTCAGCCTGACCAATCCGCGCCGGCCGACGCCCGCAAATAGAAAGATCGCGGGAGGCGATACCTGAATACCTGACACAGGTTCGGTAGTGCCTTCCTATGTCGGCCGGGCCAAAGCACGCTTTGACCTGCCGGCTCGCACCAGGGCCACGTCCCACATCAAACGCGGATCAAGCGCCTGCGATGCGAACATTGAGAGCACCACCATCGCCAAAAAGGCGTCCGTCCCGATCATCGCATTAAAATGCGCGAGCTGACCTAAGGTGATCATTGGAGTGAAGATCATGACCGTGAACGGATCCAGCAGGGACCAACGCCCAACCTCATCAATGAATTTATAGAACCCCGTCTTAAAGCGCAGGTGCTGAGACCAGCCGAAACGAATTGACAGCAGGAACCACGTCAACCCGAGCAGTTTAGTTAGCGGTAGTATCACCGAAACAAGCAATATCATAACTCCGAAATACCAGTACCCGTGGCCGAACAGCATTTTGATTCCGTCCATGATATTGCTCGTCATTGGTGTGCCGGCCTTCCAGAACTGGCTCATCGGGTAGAGGTACGCAATGGGTGCCAGCACCACCGCTGCCGCGGTAATTGCCGCGCATTGCTCCACAGCATGGGGACGGCGCCGATGAATGCGAGCCGTGCAGCGTGGACAACATTGCCCCTCCAGTTCGGCCGATAAAACAAGATCGCAGCTCGTACAGGCGACAGCCTCCGTCCCTGCGTCCCTAGGCGGAGTCTCCAGGCAGCGCCAGACCGCTTGACGATCAAGGCTCGCCCGCGTGATCATGGTCATAAACGCGGCCCCAACGACGCACCATCCGCCGGCATCAATATCGACCTGGGTTTGCGATGCGACCCGTCCATAACCGATCCCGGCTCCGACCAGCAGCACGTCGGACATCGCCCACAGATCGAGCTGTTCAGTGTAACGGAACGCCGTGCCGACCCAGCCTTCTCGCACTCCCCATCGCATGGCTGTGAGCGTGATTGACAGCAGCCCGAAACGGATAAAAGGAAGAATGATGCCGCACAGGGCCAGGACGACCGCCGCAAACTGCAGCCCTTGCTGCCATGAAATAACGATTCCGGAGAAAAGGTGGGTCGATTGCAAAATGCTGCCGATATGGACGGTCATTAGGCTGAGGCAGTTGGCTGGAAACAGCAGTAGGAAGGTCGTTAATGAGCAAGCCAGCGGTCCGTCGAGATTACACCCCGTGCTCCGCTCCAGAATCCGTGCACAGTTCCAGCATTCCAACCTCCCCTTCTCGGGTAGGGGTGGCAGCCGCCATATCGCCGCACAATCGCGGCACGCGATCAGAGGGTTCATACTGGCTTGACCGGATTAGTGCCCCGACCGCCTCTCACCATGCTATGGCGTGGTTTCCAATGCGTCCTGGACCGCCCCTAGATTGTAGAGAAAGCGCCGGGCGCCCTCCTCCGTGGGGTATGGTCCGCGCAGCGCCATGCGGTCGCTGTCGCGTTCGTGGTAATCGGGCCAGTAGCCTTCCGCATCGCGGACAACGATCGCAATGCATCCATTACCCAGATCGAGGCGGGTTTCGTTTCCGATCTCCCGCCAGCCTTGGTGATGGACAAACTCGTATTCCGTCATGGCGCCGACCCTCCCTTTTAGGGAAAGCAACGATGCACCCATGCCAGCACAGGTCAAGAAAAGCCGACCCTCTCGTCGGGGCCGGGCAACACGCGCCCCCTCGAACACAACTTCCATCCGCTTGTCCCAAGGCGCACGCCGCCGGTGATCCCGGCTTCGCTCGGAACCAGCTTGACGCGCTCCGGCAGCGGTTTGTGCGAATGGGCGTTGCGCATGTCATAGGCAACCAACACCTCCATGATGCCGACCACTTTGCGCATGCGCCGGTTCCAGTGGGCGCGCGCGATAACGTGCAGCGCCGCATGGCTGACATACTCTTCATGTCTTGCCCATCTTCACCAGATGCTGCTCATTTCCAGGTGCGGTGTCAGGCGACCATTCTCGAATAGCGCGAAGCCCATCTCAGTTCCCATTGTCAGCACGCATTCCGCCCATGGCCGCTGATCACGCCAAGACCCTGGATGTTGGCGTCATTCAGCATGCGTGTCGTCTTTGCCAGCTCTTTCGAAAATTCGTGGGCCAGTGGAAACGTCCGCCAGTGCTTGGCCAAGTTACGGTCACTCGGTGTTCCCAAAGCATGAAGGGGCGGCATGACTAAGCGTCGGCGCGATACCGCGCCAGTGCCGACTGGTTGAGGGTTACGCCAAGTCCGGGCTTGTCTGGAAGCACCAGGCTGCCCTGTGAAAGTACGATCGGCTCGGTCAGGATCCCGTCGCGCAGCGGATTTTCCCCGACGTTGTACTCGATGAACACTGGATAAGGCGCGTTCCCCTGGTGGGGATAGGCAGGCAGGCTCGCGACAAAGTGGCACGCGGCGGCGAGTCCAACCGCACCGCCCCACACATGCGGTGATAGGCGGACATGGTAGAGCCGCGCCAGCAAGGAAATGTCGCGCGCGGAATGCAGTCCACCGCACAGCGAGATATCCGGCTGCACCACATCGACGCCGGCCATATCCAGCAGGCGCTTGAAGTCCCAGGCGGTATACAGCGCCTCGCCAGCGGCGATCGGCATTAGCGCATGTCGCCGCAGCTCGGCATATCCCGCGAGGTCCTGAGGCGGCAGCGGCTCCTCGTACCAGTGGATATCGTATTCGGAGATGCGGCGCATGCTGTCCAGCGCCTCGTCCACGGTATAGTTGCCGTTGGCATCCACCATCAGCAGGACGTCGTCCCCCAGCGCGCGCCGCGCCGTCAGCACCCGGGCCGCGTCGCTACGAGGACCGAGACCGATTTTGATCTTGGCCGCCGGTGCCCCGGCCGTACGCAGCGATTCGAGCTGCTGCGGGAAATCGACATCCGGCTGTTCGGTGAGATAACCGCCCGAGGCATAGACCGCAGGCCGCTGCGTCCCTATGCCCCCCAGCAATTTCGCAACGGGAACGTCGTGCCGCTTTCCCATCGCGTCCAGCAGGGCGATATCCAGGCCGCTGAGGCAGGAGATGAACTGGTTCTGGATCCCGAAATGATAATGTTTGGACAGCACCAGGCTCATCACATGTTCGAAATCGTATAGTTCGCGGCCGACCACATAGGGGCGCAGGATGTCGAGGCATGCACGGACACCAGCAGCCGGCCCCCAGGCTTCGCCGAGCCCCTTAATGCCGTCTTCTGTCTGCACCTGGAGGATGTTTGCTTGCCGCGCGTTGATGAGCCCACGTGCCATGCCGTAGGGCCGCCCTGAGAGCGGAGCGACCAGGGGGATCAGTTCGATGGCTTTGATCTTCGACATGACACCTCGCGAGAACGTCCGCCCGCCGGAGTCCCCAGGCAGGTTACCTCATGGGCGCCCGTGTCGCCACGACCGCACCCTGGCGCCCAGCGGCGCGCGCCGTCTCGCACACCCCCCAATAGCATGGACGGCGCAGCCCGACTGTTAGTTGCGCAGCAACAGGAGAACCGAAGGCGCTCCCTCCGGCCTCTGCTTATTATTCGCCGTAGAATTGGATGACCCCTCCCGACCAATGGGGAGGTCCGCATGTGTCAAGAGAGGCCCGGGTACCTGGGCCGGTAGCGGACCGACGTGTTTCAGGCGAAGAGCTGACGTTTCAGGAATTCATGGCGAACCGGCGGCTCACCGCCTCCGGTGGGCAGGCGAATGAGGCGAATGCGGCCCGGTCTAGCGAAGGGCCTTGTGGTTGAACGTCTTCGTTCGGTGCTCCATTTGCGCTTAGTTCAGCGTAATCCGGTCGACCTCTGCGAGGTTGTCCTCGGTCATTTTCCACGCCCCAGCCTTAGCGTTCTGCTCGATTTGCTCCGGCTTGGTCGCCCCCGCGATCACGCTCGCGACAGGCGTCCTGGCGAGGCGCCAGCTGAACGCAAGCTCCAGAGGAGTGCGCCCACGCGCCTCGGCAAAATCGATCAGTTTTTCCGACTTCGCCCAATTCGTCTCGGTGAGATAGCGGTCGGCGAGGCGCTTCGTCTTGGTCAGCCCCGCCTCCTCGGGAAGCGGCATGTTGCGTCGGTACTTGCCCGTGAGAAGTCCGCTGGCGAGCGGGAAATAGGGCAGGAGGCCGAGCCCGTAGGCGCGCATGGCAGGCATCAGATCGCGCTCGGCATCGCGCACGACCACCGAATATTCGTCCTGGCACGAAATGAAACCGGCGAAGTTCAGCGTTTTCGCGGTCCATTGAGCCTCAACCACCTGCCACGCCGGCAGGTTCGAGCAGCTGTAGTACAGGATCTTGCCAGCGCGTGAGAGATCTTCGAGCGCACGCAGTGTCTCCTCGATTGGCGTGCGCGGATCAGGGCGGTGCAGCTGGTAGAGGTCGATCCACTCGGTCTTGAGACGCCGCAGGCTCGGCTCGACGGCGGCAAAGATGTAGCGGCGCGAGCCGCCCTCGCTCTCTCCCGTGTCGTCCATTGGAAGGCCGAACTTGGTGGCCAGCACGATACGTTTTCGCGCCTCGCCGAGGACCTGCCCCATGCAGGTCTCCGATCCGCCGCGCTCGCCGTAGGCATCGGCGGTGTCGAACAGCGTTACGCCGACATCGAGCGCCTTGTGGATGACCTTGCGCGCCGCTTCGAGGTCTATGCGTCCGCCGAAATTGTTGCAACCTAAACCGATCGTCGAGACGCGCAGGCCAGAACCGCCGAGGTTGCGCAGTTCCACTGGTTGATCCTCCTAAAGGATTGTCACCTCCATGAGTATCGCGGACCCGGGGCCGCTTGTCACTCTCGGTAGTCCGGTCCCGTATCCGTGCAAGACAATGTACCCGAGTCAGGTTGGAGTCCGAGGACGACAGGCAGGCGAGCGGACACCTCAATTCCTCCCCGGCCGCTAGCCAATCTTGGGCTATCTGGGCGCGCTCTTAATTTGCGTGCTGCCGATTGCATTCGTTTTCCCCATCACCACAACCCTGCCGCATATGTTGGGCTACTAAGCTTAGCCTACCTCCAGCACATCGTGGGTAAAGGGAAAGATCTTATCAAGGAACCTTAAGCTGTGCAATCAATTGCACGGCCAGACGTTCAAGTCTTCGGGCGCACCTGAGTTGGAACGGGAGCGGGTTGTGGGAAGAAGCAGCACCATCCGTAAGCTCCGTCTCATGGCATTTCTCACAGGCACGGCTTCACCGAACTTTCGACCGCCTCAATCACCGCTTCGGCTGCTGATAGGAGCGCTTCCGCCCTCGTTTGATCAGCGTCGGTCAGGTCTCGGAAATCTCCAGTAAGACCGAGCAGCTTCGCGATCAGCATCCGCTGGGGGATCAAGGCTTATTACATTGGTGTTTCGCGTCAGTCTCGGGAGGAACCGTACGCTTGAGCGGTTTGGCGAGTTGCGAAACGTTTACCTGGACGATCTTCGGGCAGGCGAAGGGGTCACTTGGGCGTTTTGGGTGGAGTGAAGGGCTCACTTCAGCGGACGACGGTTTGGGCGAGGCCGAAGGTGCCGGCTCGGACGAAGGGGAGGGTGATGAACGCGTTGGGAAGACCGTGCATGTGGCGCTCGCAAGCCGGTAGCGGATCCACGGCGGCGTGGACAGTAAGCGCCTGAGCGGGTTGGATAGGAGGGTGGCAGCGGGGCGGGAGCAGCAGAAAGCGGACCATCTCCTGGGTGCGCGCGTCGCAGACGAGTTCGTGACAGTACGCCTGGATGATTCGGTGGCTTCGCGGCTCTTGTGCGGCACGGGGGGTCGTGATCGGTCATTGCTCCACGTTGCGCAATAAGGGTGCGGGTTGCCCGACGGGTTGCGCGAAATTGCCTGGGCCGCCCTTCCGAGGGCTTGTCTATAAAGGATTGCAATGAGCAAAAAAAATAACACGAGTTGGGGGAAGAGGCTAATCGTGGGATGCATGCTCATTTTTATGTCGATTGCCGCTCCGCTTTCACAGTCAGGTGCGGCTGGGGACTACACAAAAGAGCAGGCCACGGCGGGGAAAGACGTTTTCGATAAGACGTGTGCGGTGTGCCATGGCGATCACCTGCAGGGCGGGGCTGGTCCCGCGCTGGCAGGGGATCAGTTCCTCAGCGTGTCGCAGTTTCAGAAGATTTCTGCAGAGTATTTCTACAATTTTATGTCGACCCACATGCCGCTGACGGATCCGGGTAGCTTGACCAAGCAGCAGTACCCTGGACATCATGGCGTATATGCTCCAGGTGAACGGCTACCCAGCCGGTTCACACGAACTGACAGATAACAAGGAGGAGTTGGAAGCGATCAAGATCGAACCCCAGCACTGATGGGCATGCTGGCCTTCGTCGAGTAGATGAGGGACAATTCGCCTGCGTGCGGGTCTGTTGAGAGATAATATCGTAAGCGTAGGGAAGGAAGAGGAAACGGACATGAGCTTCGCAGCGAAAATGCTGGCGGGCAGCAGTTTGCTGGCCCTGTGCCTGGGAGCAGGGGTAGCTTATGCACAAACATCAGCACAACCTCCGCATCCCGCCGGTCAGGTGCAAGGAGTTGGTGCTCCGGTACCCGTGAACGTGGATATCACCTATCAGCAGTTGCTGGGTGCGGACCAGAATCCGAACAATTGGATGCTGTACGGTCGGACGTATGACAATCAGCGCTATTCGCCACTCGATCAGATCAATACGAGAAACGTCAACTCGCTGATGCCGGTGGCCACCATTCAGACCGGAGTTGCCGCGAGTTTCGAGGTCAGCCCGATTGTCGATAACGGGGTCATGTTCATCTCGACCCCGTATGACCACGTGATGGCTTACGACGCGAGCAATGGCAAGCCGCTATGGAGTTATACCGCCAAGCTGGGATATACGCAGTTGTGCTGCGGCCCCGAGAGCAGAGGCGTGGGGGTGGCCGATGGGAAGGTGTTTCTCGCGACGCTCGATGCACACCTGATCGCGCTGGATGCTTACACGGGCAAGGAGGTGTGGAACACCGAGGTTGACGACTCACGGGCCGCGTACTCCATTACGATGGCGCCCCAGGTCTATAACGGCTAGGTAATCATCGGGACGTCGGGGGCCGAGTTCCCGACCCGGAACTTCGTCGCCGCCCACGATGCCAACACCGGCAAGCAGCTCTGGAAGTTCTACACCATTCCTGCTCCCGGAGAGCCGGGCGGCGATACGTGGAGCGGCAATTCCTGGCAGACAGGCGGCGGCTCCATGTGGAACACGCCGGCGATCGATCCGGCCAGGGGGCTGGCGATTTTTGCAACGGGCAACCCCAATCCGGACAATGACGGCTCGGTGCGGATGGGCGCCAACGCGTACACCGATTCGATTGTTGCGGTGCGCATCGATACCGGCAAGATCGCATGGTGGTACCAACAGGTTCCGCACGACGTGTGGGACTATGACGCGATGTCGCCAGTGGTATTGCTGGACGTGAAGGATGATCAGGGCCGGATAGTTCCGGCGGCAGCAGAAGCAGGCAAGGAAGGGCAGGTCTTTTTCGTCAACCGGGATACTGGCCAGCTAATCCGCAAGTCCAAGCCGTTCGTGATGCAGAGCCCGAATATGTGGACGCCGCCTCCGACCAATGCGTACGTTAACGTGTACCCGGGTGCGCAGGGGGGCAACGAGTGGTCGCCGGAGGCGTATTCGCCCAAGAGCGGGCTGTTCTATGTGCAGGGCACGAACGAGTCCTGGGAGTATACGGCGCATACTGACGAAACGGTAACGGGGCATCTGCGGCTTGGCGGTGTGTTGCAGCCGACTACCCCAGAGGGGCCGCTAATCCCCTCGACGGAGCTGGGCGAGCCGGATGTCGGACATGCGGCGGAGAATACGACGCAGGGGGCGATCAACCCGTCGGGCACGCTGTCGGCGATCGATCCGAACACCGGGAAGATAGAATGGCAGTACCATTCGGACTGGCCGATGCTTGGCGGCGTGCTGGTGACGGGTGGTAACCTGGTGTTCGCGGGCGAGTTCGACGGCAACTTCGACGCGTTCAATGCGACGACCGGGGAGAAGCTGTGGCATTACCAGATGGGTGCCGGGGTGAACGCTTCACCGGTCACGTACATGGTGAACGGCCGGCAGTATGTTGCGGTGGCGGCGGGCGGTAACGCGGCCAACGGCAACAACATCCTGATGAGGAAAACAGGGCTGGCGTTTGGTGACTCGCTGATGATCTTCGCGGTCCCCCAGCCGGGTGCGGCGGTGAATTGAGGAGCCTGGGATAAGGGAGCCTGCTTGCGAGGAGCGGGGACGGGATTGCTTCGTCCCTGTGCTCCTCGCAAAGCACTTGTGGGGAGGGAGCGATGGAGAGCAACCTAATACGGCCGCTTGGCGCGGTAGCGAAGTTGTTTGCCGTCGGCGTCGTTGCTCTGACATGTAACATCGGTGCAGCGAGAGCAGCGGCGCCATCGGCGGTGGCGCTTCCCGGCGACCGCGTCTATCCGGAGAGCCTCACCGCCACCTCGGATGGCACCCTCATCATCGGCAGCCTCGGGGAAGGCAACATTTATCGCGCCGCACCAGACACCGGCGAGGCGAAGCTGTGGGTCAAGCAGGCCGACGCGAGCTTCCTCTCGGTTCTGGGGGTGCTGGCAGACGAGAAATCCGGGACACTGTGGGTGTGCTCGACCGACTTCTCCTCGATGGGGGTGTCGATTCCGGGCGACAAGCCGACCCAGCTCAAGGCGCTTGACATGAACAGCGGCAAGGTGAAGGCGAGCTACCTGCTGCCGGGGAACCGGACGCTTTGCAACGATATCGCCATTGGTCCGGATGGTTCTGCATATGTCACGGATTCCTTTCAGCCGCATGTGCTGCGCCTGAAGCCCGGCGCTAAGGAGTTCGAGATCTGGGCGACGGATGACCGCTTTCTGGTCAAAAACGGTGCCGGTCTGGATGGGATCGCGTTCGGTGGCGACGGCAATCTTTATGTCAATCTCTACAACGGAAATGCGCTGTTCCGCATCGACGTGAACCAGGACGGCAGTGCGGGTAAGATCACTGAGCTGCAACCGTCCAAGCCGATCGCGTTGTGCGATGGCATGCGTAAATTCGGCAACAACTCGCTCTTGATGATTGAGGGGACCGGAAGCTTGGATGTCATCACGCCCACCGGAGACAAGGCGGACGTTAAGGTGATCAAGAGTGGGTTTCGCGTGCCCGTTTCGGTGGTGCAGGTAGGCAACGTCGGCTGGGTGCTTGAAGGTCAGTTGGGCAGCCTATTCGATCCGAAGAAGAACGGGCCGCCGCATTTGCCATTCCGTGCGTATGCGGTGCCGCTGCCGCGGGAGTGAGATTTTCCAGGTTCGGGAGGAAGGAGCATGCTCCTTCGCGCCGGGGCTGGGCTTGCCGGGACTGGTGGGCTTTCCCTGGCGGCGCATGCGCAGACAACAAGCAATGCGCTGGGGCTGGCGGCCTGGGGTAAGATCGAGAGCGTTATTGAGTTTCCGCGCTGCCTGAATTGTCATCAGGAGAACGTGCCGCTGCAGGGCGACATGGGGCGCGTGCATATTCCGCTTGTGGTACGCGGGCTGGACAACGACGGCGTCAGCGCAATGCGGTGCGGCAATGGTCATAATCCGAACGGTAGCAACGATACGTCGGATGCGCTGGGGGTGAAGCCGGGGTCGTGGCAGCTCGCGCCGGTATCGATGATGTGGCAGGGATTTTCCAGCGGCGAACTGTGCCAAATGCTGAAGGACAAGTCCCGCAACGGAGCAGCGATAATCCAGCACACCGCGACGGAGCCGCTGGCAACTCGATGCCCATGAACATGTGCCCGCAGTGGCCGTCCGCCCCAACAGTTTCTGATTGTCGCCCGACAAGCTGCAGTGTCTTGAGACAGTCTCGGACCATGCTGTCGAGGCCACTATCCTCGCGGCGGCGGTATCGAGAACCTCAGGGAACTCCTCGACGACCTCAAAAGGTGACTGGCGATGATAGATCAATCGAGCCACGTGCTGCTGGCCCAACGTGCGGTGCTCGGCGGATGCTTACGGATCTGTGGGCCGCGGTCTCGTAGATAGATGTTCACTCATTGTGGCGGGACTCGCGTCTGCGCTGCAGGAGCTCAAGATACCCTTCCTGAATGAGCTGACGTTGCTGGACGATGTAATGCTGTTCGGTCGTCTGGGGCGATGAATGTCCCAGCAATGCAGCACTCTGCAGAGCGTCATGAGGCAGCTCAAGTGCAAAGGTGGTCGCCGCACAATGACGGAAAGCATGGGGATTGAGCCGGATGCCCAGGCGCTCCTGGGTCACGCGCCCTATGATGCGGCGTAGGACTTGATCGCCGATCGGTCGACCGCTGTCGCCGATCCACAGGCGGGGAGTAGCCGGCGAATGCCGCGCACATCTTAACAGCATCGGCCGAACCACCCGCAGGTAGTCGTCAAGATATCCACCGAGTACAGGGGACAAAGGCCAAACGTCAGCACGGCGCGTTTTAGTCTCACTGGCTGCCAAGCGAACGGTCCAACGGTCGCCGTTGCGACACAGATGCCGGCCAATTTCGAGCGAGCCAAAGTTCGCGATGCGCATCGGTGCGGCGGCTAGGAAGGCGATGGCCAACCCAGTCCGGCAAGCCGAGGGATCAACCACCCCCTCTGCACTCCAGCCTTCTTGGAACATCCCGAGCCCAAGGGTAAAGGCGGTCAGCGAGTGAATGACAGGGCGAGGAGACGGGGTTTGCCAGCGAGCTCTAGCCCGAAGCCGGCGTCTGATTGGTCTGATCCATTCCCAATCCTGATCGGGTGCAAGTACTCGGAGGACTCCATCGATTAGCCAGACCGAATGCTCAACAGTTCCGGGCGCCTGCCTCGGCAGCAGCTCGCGAACGTATTGCAGCAGGACGTCTGGGGTGATGACATCCGCCAGACTTCCGTCAGGCGGAATGAGGTGTCTAGTTTCCAGCCAGCACAGAAGCGCGCTTATGACCCGGCGCGCGTTCTCTTGTGTTCCACGAGCCCATCCGGCCAACGGAGGGCAGTCGTCGAGAAAGTCGATCGGTGCACTGGTCGTAGCTGCCCAGGCCACGCGATCCCGGATCGGCCATAGTGGGAACCGAGGGTTTTTCCCAGGGAAGCTCGTTGTCGTCACCTCAGTTCCCCCGTGCCTCAAGCAATCGCTGGTATTCGGCGCGTGCCTTTTGGGCATCGAGGCGGGCGTAAAAGCGAAGCGTCGTGTCCAGCCGCTTGTGCCCAAGGAGCTGCTGAACGGTGGCGATAGCACCCGGGTGGGCGTCGAGGATAATCTTCCCCCCGAGAGATCGCATCAGATGCGGCGTTATGTCCACTCCAAGCTCTCGGGCAACGATATCTTTGAGGTCCATGCACGCCTGTGCGGTGGTCCAATGGCTCCCGTCCTGCCGCGGGAATAGCCACGGAGAAGGTTGGCTGCAGTGGAGTGGGCGGTAGCGGTCGACGTAGTGACGGAGCATGCGGATCGTCATCTTGCTGAGCCGGACTCGGATCTCCTGGCCGTTTTTTACCTCATGGGCCGGAATTACAAGAAACACTTCTTCCGCCTTGTTGCTTCCGATGGCGACAACGTGGGTCTGGAGATTGAGACCCACGATGTTACCTGAGCGCGCGCAGGTCTCCGATAGCAGCGCCAGATAAAGGGCAAGGCGTGCTCGCTTGGCGCTGGAGATGTCTGGCACGACAGACTTGTCGGCCCTCGCCATGAGCTGCCTTGGCAGCCGGATGAGCCGATCCAAAATGGTATGGTCTTGGAACTGCGTATAGCGAACGAGGGTCCGATCGCTCATACCGATCGTGTCTGGCCGCGTCTTCTTGAAAAAGGCTTCCAGCTTCTTGAGCGGAGCTCCGGTGACCCCGACGTGATCACGTGCAGCGATAAAAAGCAGAAGAGCAAGAAACATGACGTGTCCGCCCTTCGTCCGACCCGTGCGCGCGCTAACATGCTGTAGCACGGCTCGCACCCGTTCGACTTGCACCAAGTCGGCGAGGGAGCGCAGGTCGGTGCGGGGAGTTCCAAGCGCAACGAGCATTGAGGCGATACGGTGCAGGCCGTCGAGGTAGCCCATCTTGGTAGTTGGACGCAGCGGTCGCTTCTGATCGCAAGCTTGCAGGTCATCCAAGGACAACCAATTATCGTCCCGTTTGAGGAAGGCTTGAGCGTCCTGCTCCAGTGTGGCCGGGAAATCGGACCAAGGCAGGAGCGGGATAGTGCCCTTTCGGGGTCGATAGCCAAGTGTCGCCTCCGGCCACGTGGGGATGACCTGTTGCGCCTTTTTCCATGCTCGCGCGGTGTTGCGTACCACTTGATTAACCTTGCTGCCGAGACAGGTCCTACGCAGGTCCTCCGCAAATCGGGCGAACACATGCTCATCGACATCGTGCGGATCGACACCCCGGGCCGAGAGGTAATGCACAAAGCGCGATATGGCGGGCCAGAGAAACCCGTCGTCTTGTGCGCGGGCTCGGTCGGCGAAGTCGGACCATGGCGGCCGCAGGGGTTCCTGGTGCCTGCCAGGCATAACCCTGATACCTGCAAGACGCAGCGCGCGTCGCAGATTTGACTGGAAAGCGGCGAGGGAGCCGGGGTGGGCGAAGCCAAGCTTGGCGGGGGTTACCTTCTCCAGCTTTCGTGTAATCAATTGCACGTCGACCGCTGCATGAAGACCCTGATGACCGACTAGGTTAGCGCACCGGATGACCGCTGTCCGCATATTGGCTCGTACGCCCTTGGTGAGGTCGGGGGCGGCTTCGACAGCCCTCACCACGTCGGCGAACGTGATAATAGGTGCTGCCTCCTGGGTCTCGGGATTGATGGGAGCGCCCCTCTCGGTGCCTCTCGTGCTGCTCATTTGCGATCACCCTCGGTCACTTTTGCTCATTGTCGATCAACAATAAGAATGTTATCTGTGTTTACCTTTGTTGAATTGAGGGTATGTATTGATGAGCGCCTGATCAGACGATAGCAGAAGCTGTCATTCCGGCACAGCGCGTCATGGTTCCCACGTGGGCTCGGCATGACGGTCAATGTATGCCTTGACCTCGTGCGGTCGAAAATAAACTTGCCCCTTGATGCGGATGTGAGGCAAACTGCCCTCGCGTATACGCCGGCGGATCGTGATCTCTGAAACGCCTAAAAACTTTGCGACTTCCTTCAGCCTGAGTAGCTGGAGCGCCTGGTTGAGTACTTTGCCCGGCGGGACTTGAGCTTTAAAGTTCACAGGGACACCCCATCCGCGTCGCGGAGCGCCCTTATGGACAAATTCGGCAACGCTGAGGATTCATGTGACACGGGTGGATCTTGAGGTGTGCCGATCTTAGACAGCTTAAGCAGCCCATTCTTGCCGAGCAGAGTCGAGTGCTCTGTGAAGACGAGCGTAGGGGAGGGGAGCGGATCGAAGATGAAACTTGAGGCTAGCGTCGGAAGGAGGCGCGAGGCCACCCAAAATCCACGGGCAAATCTTCGCGACGGAGGCGGCAGCGCGCCAGATCTGGAGGGCACGCACCAAATGCCTGGGGAAGCTTGCTATCGTGAGACATGGGAGGGCGAGAACTCCGTCAAGGCTGACGGGTCCAATCCGCATGCATCAGCAGACAGGCGATGTACAAGCGGATGTGCGCCGGCTCGGGGGAGCCTTAGCCTACCGGGCATGCGGCGTTTTTCTCGAAGCTGAGGTCCTACCCTGGTTTGCGGCGCGGCAGAAGGAATAGGCCAACCGTCCTCTCTTCTCCCGGGAACTTCGGCGAGGCCCTAGACCCTGACAAGCTGGAGTGATTGTGTCGTTACGAGGTCCACCTCGGTCGCAAGCCTGAACGGACCCTGTCGATGCGGCTGCGGCTCCAGGATCTACGGCGCCGTCCGTTGGGCAGGCCGACCGGCCAGAGACATTGGCAGGCGCCCCAAAGCAGCTAAACAGTCTGCGGAACCGGAGAAGGGGCTTCGGATGGAGATGATCGCGGCTAAAAGGCCGACCAGCACACCGCCCGCGCCGGCCGCGCGCCATGTTGGTAGCCGTATCGCTACCCCCGCGCGGGGCCGCGCCTGATCATGGCGATCAAGAAGTCCGACCTCTACTCGTCGCTCTGGGCCTCTTGCGATGAACTCCGCGGCGGCATGGATGCCAGCCAGTACAAGGACTACGTCCTATTCATGCTGTTCATCAAATATGTCTCCGACAAATACGGGGACTCTGATGACTTCGCCCCATCGGTGGTGATTCCGCTAGGCGCCAGCTTCAAGGACATGGTCGCGCTCAAGGGCAAAATTGACATCGGACAGCGGATCAACACCGACGTGATCCAGCCGCTGATCGACGCGAACACAAGCCTCGCCCGCACCGACTTCCCGGACTTCAACGACCCCAACAAGCTCGGTGAAGGCTCGGCAATGGTCGAGCGCCTGTCCAACCTGATCGCCATCTTTGAAAACCCCGCGCTCGACTTTTCCAGGAACCGCGCCGAGCACGACGACATCCTGGGCGATGCCTACGAATACCTAATGCGGCACTTCGCCACCGAAAGCGGCAAGAGCAAGGGCCAGTTCTACACCCCGGCGGAGGTCAGCCGGGTGATCGCCAAGGTGATCGGCATTTCGCCCGGGAACAGCGTGGCCGCCACCACCGCCTATGACCCCACCTGCGGGTCAGGCTCGCTGCTGCTGAAGGTCGCAGCCGAGGCGGGCAAGCACATCACGCTGGAAGGCCAGGAGAAGGACGTGACCACCGCTGGTCTCGCCCGCATGAACATGATCCTGCACGACTTCCCCACCGCCAACATCCTGACCGGCAACACCCTGGCTGCGCCGAAGTTCAAGAACGGTGAGCAGCTCCGCACCTACGACTACGTCGTCGCCAATCCCCCGTTCTCCGACAAGACCTGGAGCACCGGCCTGATCCCCTCGGAGGACCCGCACAAGCGTTTCGCCTGGGGCGCCGAAGAAGCAGGGCGACTACGCCTATCTGCAGCACATCATCCGTTCGGTGCGCAGCACCGGCAAGGCGGCCTGCATCCTGCCACACGGCGTGCTGTTCCGCGGCAACGCCGAAGCGGTGATCCGCGAGGAGTTGGTCCGATCCGGCATCCTGAAAGGCATCATCGGCCTGCCGGCCAACCTCTTCTATGGCACCGGCATTCGCGCCTGCATCCTGGTGCTGGATAAGGAGAACGCCGTCGCCCGCACCGGCATCTTCATGATCGATGCCTCGAAGGGCTTCATCAAGGACGGCAACAAGAACCGCCTCCGCGAGCAGGACATCCACCGCATCGTGGACACGTTCAACCGCCAGATCGACATCCCGCGCTACGCCCGCATGGTGCCGTTCGCCGAGATCGCCGATCCGCGCAACGACTACAACCTCAATCTGCCGCGCTACATCGACAGCAGCGAACCGGAGGACATCCAGGACATCGACGGCCATCTCCGCGGCGGCATCCCGCAACCCGACCTAGACGCGCTGGATCGTTATTGGCAGGTGATCCCGGGCGTGCGCGCGGCACTATTCGAGCCGGAGCGGCCCGGCTATGCGCGGCTGCGCGTGCCAATCGCCGAGGTGAAGCCGGCGATCTTCGGCCATGCCGAGTTCGCCGAGTTCAACGCGCTGGCGATGGCGCTGGTCGAGCAGTGGCTGGCGGCGAACATCCAACGCTTGAAAGGCTTTGGCAAGGATGGCCATCCGAAGCCGCTGATCGAGGCGCTGAGCGAGGACCTGCTCGCCAGGTTCCGCGCTGCACCACTGTTGGACGCCTATGATGTCTATCAGCACCTGATGGATCTGTGGGCGGGTGAATTGCAGGACGACTGCTACCTTATCAGCGCCGACGGCTGGCGCGCCGGCGCGCGGCCGCGCGAGCTGGTACAGGTGAAAAACCGCGACGGCAAGCTGGTCTGGCCGGAGACCGAAGATTTCCGAAAGGGGCGGCGGCGGTTCAAATCCGACCTCGTGCCCCGGGCGGTGATGATCACGCGCTACTTCGTGGCCGAGCGCGATGCGATGGAAGCGATCGAGAGCGAGCTGGCGACAATCGAGCAGCAGATGGACGAGGCGCGCGAGGAGCAGGGCGGCGAGGACGGGCTGCTGAGCGAGGTGATCGAGGGGGAGGGGGAGAAGCAGAAGATCACTGCCAAGGCGATCAAGGCGCGGCTGAAGGAGATTGGCAAGGACCCGGACTATGCGGATGAGCGGCAGGCGCTGGCGGCGTACGGGGCGCTGCTGGAACAGCAGGATGGTACGAAGAAGCGGCTGAAGGTGGCGGAGGATGAACTTGAGGCGAAGCTGGAAGCGAAATATCGGGCGCTGACCGAGGATGAGGTCAAGACGCTGGTGGTGGATGATCGGTGGCTGGCGACGATTGAAGCCGATGTGCATGGGGCGCTGGACCGAGTGTCCCAGAGCCTGACAGGGCGTGTTCGGCAACTGGCGGAGCGTTACGAAGTTCCGCTTGCGGCTCTAACTGAGGAGGCGGCGTCGCTGTGGATGCGAGTGGATGCGCACCTTCAGAAAATGAGGGCACCCATTGCGTGAAGATTAGTTCTCAGGCCAACGAGATCGATACCATCCCGCAAGAGTGGGATGTCGCGGAGCTTGGTGAACAGACTGAAAAGGTCGGAAGCGGCATCACGCCGACTGGGGGCAGTCGCGTTTACAAAGCCTTCGGTCGGCCATTTGTAAGAAGCCAAAATGTTGGATGGGGAACACTACTACTGGACGATATCACATACATCGATGAGGCGACACACTCAAAGTTTCCGGCAACAGAAATCCACGCTGGCGATGTTTTCCTCAATATAACGGGAGCGTCCATCGGACGAAGTGCCGTTGCTGATGATCGCCTGCAGGGCGGCAATGTTAACCAGCATGTTTGCATTATTCGACCAAATCCCGCGAAGCTGTCATCGGTCTTCCTAAATCACTTTTTGCTTTCGGAAGCTGGACAAAAGCAGATCGACAGCTTTCAAGCCGGCGGGAATCGGCAGGGACTTAATTTCGAGCAAGTGCGTTCAATTCGTCTTCCTCTGCCGCCTCGCCACGAACAGCGCGCTATCGCCGAAGCGTTGAGCGAAGTGGATGCTCTGCTGACGGCGCTAGAGCGGGTGATCACCAAGAAGCGCGACCTCAGGCAGGCCGCTATGCAGCAACTCCTGACCGGTCAAACTCGCCTGCCCGGCTTTGCGGGCGAATGGGAGGTGAAGCGCCTCGCCACGCTCTGCTCTATGAAGAGCGGCGAGTCCATCACAAGTGCAAGCATAGATCACTCTTCAAAGTATCCCTGTTACGGCGGCAACGGCATCCGTGGGTTCACTACGCAATTCACACACGACGGTCAATATGCGCTGATTGGGCGGCAGGGCGCGCTTTGCGGAAACGTGACAGGCGTCGAAGGACAATTCTTTGCCTCGGAACATGCGATCGTTGTAACCCCTTTGGCTACCACGGACATTCGGTGGCTAACCGCCATTCTAGGCCGGATGAATCTCAACCGGCACTCTAAATCGTCCGCTCAACCCGGCTTGTCCGTTTCCAAACTGCTTATCCTGGAAGTGGCAACTCCTCCGACAAAAAGTGAACAAACCGCCATAGCTGCCATCCTCTCCGACATGGACGCCGAACTCTGCGCCCTGGAGCAACGCCGCGACAAGACACGCGCGCTCAAACAGGCCGTGATGCAGGAACTGCTGACCGGTAAAACCCGCCTCGTTCGCCCGGAAGGCCGACCATGCCAGAGCTACCCCGCCCTGAACGGGTGACGCAGAACCGCGTCGTCGCGCTGTTCACCGACCCAGCGCGCCCTGGTTATCTGGGCTACCGCTATCTCGGCGACTGGCACGACCGCGCCAACAACCGCCCGATCGAACGCGACCTGCTGCGCGCCAACCTTGCCACGCGCGGGTATTCCGACGCCCACATCGCTGCCGCGCTGCAACGGCTGGAGGCCGCCGCCAATTCCACCGGCATCACGCTGTATCAGGCAAACCTCCGCGCCTACCAGTTGCTGCGCTACGGCGTGCAGGTGGCTCTGGCGCCTGGACGCCCGCACGAGACGGTGCATCTGATCGACTGGGCCAATCCGGAACGCAACGACTTCGCCCTCGCCCAGGAGGTGACGCTGCGCGGCGGGCATGAACGGCGGCCGGACGTCGTGTTGTACCTCAACGGCATCGCCGTCGCGGTGATCGAGTTCAAGCGCGGCTCGATCGAAATCGCCGAAGGTGTGCGCCAGTTGATCACCAACCAGGAGGAGATTTTCAACAAGCCCTTCTTCAGCACGGTGCAACTTGTGTTCGCCGGCAACGACTCGCAGGGGCTGCGCTACGGGACCGTCACGACCGAAGAGAAGTATTTCGTGGAGTGGAAGGCGCAGGCAGCGATCGGCACTGCGCTGCTGCCAGGTGCGCTGCTTGACCGTCCGCTGGCCGAGTTGTGCGAGAAGCGCCGGCTGCTCGACTTCATCCGCGACTTCATCATCTTCGACGCCGGCCGAAAGAAGGTGCCCAGGCCACATCAGTTCGCTGGTGTTCAGGCGGCATGCGAACGCATCCGCCGGCGCGAGGGTGGCGTCATTTGGCACACCCAGGGCAGCGGCAAGAGCATCGTTATGGTGCTGATCGCCAAGTGGCTGCTGGAGCACGACCCCGAGGCGCGCATCCTGATCATCACCGACCGCGACGAGCTGGACAAGCAGATCGAGCGTGTCATGCGCAACGCGGGCGTGATCGGCGAGGACCAGCCCTCGCCGCGCATGACCGCACGGGCGGAGTTCGCGCAGAAACTCTCGGCTACGACGCCGCGACTGCTATGTGCGCTGATCCACAAGTTCGACCTCGACTTCACGGTGAAACCACACGGTCGGTTCTACGTCTTCGTCGATGAATGCCACCGCACCCAAGGCGGCGACATGAACAAGCAGATGAAGCGGTGGCTGGAAGGCGCGATGTTCATTGGCTTCACCGGCACGCCGCTGCTGCGTCGCGATCGGCAAACCACCCAGGACGTGTTCGGCACTTACATCCACACGTACAAGTTCCATCAGGCGGTGGTGGACAAGGTGGTGCTGGATCTGAAGTACGAGGCACGCGACGTGCCACAGCGCCTCACGTCGAAAGCGGCGATCGATGCGTGGTTCGACCATGCGACCAAGGGGCTGAACAACTTCCAGCGTGCCGTGTTGCGCAAGCGGTGGGCGACGTTGGAGGAGCTGATGAGCGCAGGGGAACGCAAGCAGCGCATCATCGCCGACATCATCCACGATTTCATGGTGCAGCCACGCCTGAACAATGATCGCGGCACCTCCATCCTGGTCACCGCCTCGATCTACGACGCCTGCCACTATTTCCGACTGTTCCAGAACACGCAGTTCGGCCAGTACTGCGCCATCGTCACGTCGTTCGAGCCGAACACCAACGCGATTTCCAGGGAGCCGGCGAACAGCGACGAACGCTACAAATACGATACCTACACGAAGCATGTGCTGCAATCTGGCCAAACGACGGAAAAGTATGAGGAGGAGGCCAAGCGGCGCTTCATCGAGGAGCCAGCAAACTGCAAATTGCTGATCGTCGTCAGCAAGCTGTTAACCGGATTCGATGCACCCTCCTGCACTTATATCTATCTCGACAACGAGATGCGTGACCACACGCTGTTCCAGGCGATCTGTCGGACCAACCGCTTGGACGGCGACGACAAGGATTACGGCCACATCGTCGATTACAAGGAACTGTTCGCTCAGGTGCAGAACTCCATCGCCGTCTACAGTTCGGACGAGCTGGAGATTGATCCGGCGGACGGCAGCGACGGCAACGTCATCGTCAAGGACTGGCGGACCGAGGGCAAGGCCAAACTCGATGAGGCACGCGAAGCGCTGCGGTATCTGTGCGAACCGGTGCCGCTGCCGCGCGAGATGGAGCAGTACCTGCACTATTTCTGCGGCGATGCCAACGATCCGACCGCGCTGACCACCACAGAGCCGCTGCGGATCGCCTTTTATAAAGCGGTGGTGACGTTCCTGCGAACCTACGCGGCGATCGCCGGCAAACCCGCCGAGGCGGGATACTCCGATGCCGAGAGCGCTGCGTTGGAGAAGGAGACGCAATTCTACGCCGACGTCCGATCGGCGGTCAAAAAGCACTCCGGCGAGGAGCTGGACATCAAGCCCTACGAGGCGGACATGCGCCACCTCATCAACACCTATATCCAGGCTGACCCGGCGACAGATCTGGGCAATATAAGTTCACTGTCCCTGACCGAGTTGATCATCGACACCGGCATCCATGATGCCATCGCACGAAAGCTGAACGACAAGGGCAAGCTGTCGCGGAACGCAATTGCGGAAGGGATCATCAACAACGTCCGTAAGACCATCGTCCGGGAACAGCTCACCGATCCAAGATTCTACGACGAGATGTCGAAGCTGCTCGACGATCTAATTCGGCAAAGGCGGGATGATACCGAAAGCTATGAGAAGTTCCTGGAACGGGCCGAGGCGCTGGTAAAGCGGCTGGCGCGGAAGCAACCGGATGTGGGCGTACCAGCGGTGTTGCACGGCAAGCCGGAGGCGATGGTGTTGTTCAGGAATTTGCCGAGCGTGCCCGCAACAACGTTCCACTGCCCGGCAGATGATGACGGCATCGCGGAACTGGCACTGAAGCTTGATCTCGTCATGCGGGAGCATGCGCCTGCCGGTTGGAAGGGTGACGATGCTCGGGAAAAGCAGGTATTGAATGCTTTGTTTCCATTGATAACGCGCGACAGGATCGCGACCAAGGCGATCTTCGACATCATCAAGAACCAGCCAGGCTATGGATGACCGAGACGATAGAACTTGGCGACGTTTCCATCGCCGTCACGCGCAAGGACATCAAGCACGTCCACCTTTCCGTCCACCCGCCCGATGGCCGCGTAACGCTGTCGGCGCCACGGCAGACCCGCCTGGAGGTGGCGCGCGCCTATGCAATTTCCAAGCTCGGCTGGATCAGGACGCAGCAAGAGAAGCTGGCGGCACAGGCGCGGGAGACCCCGCGTCGATTTGTCACACGCGAGAGCCATTACCTGTGGGGTCGGCGGCACCTGATGACGGTGATCTACCGGGACGCGCGGCCGTTCGTGACGATCGACCACAAGCGGATCATCCTGACAGTGCGTCCAGGTAGTGACACTGGTGGCCGCGGCAGGGTCCTGCATGCCTGGCACAAGTCGTTGTTGCACGATGCGGTACCTCGGCTTATCAGGAAGTGGGAACGCAAGCTTCAGGTTGAGGTCCGGGGCTACTTCCTCCAGCGGATGAAAACTAAATGGGGAAGCTGCAATCATCGTGCCGGCCACATCCGCTTGAACACTGAGCTAGTTAAGAAACCAAGGGACTTGCTGGAGTACGTGGTCGTCCACGAAATGGTGCACCTGATCGAACCGACGCACAGCAACCGATTTGTCGCGATCCTTTCGGAACACTACCCGACATGGCGTGAAGTCCGTACCGAACTCAATGAGTTGCCGCTCGCCGCCGAGCCGTGGAACGAGTAGCATCTGAATCGCAGCGCAGTAACGGCGATGAGAAAGATTGCGCTTCCTCTCCCTTTACCTGATCCTGCACTGAAGCAGCCGTGGTCTATGCCCGCGTTCCTCGTAGGAACAGGAGAAGGAGGAGTTCTCGATACCCGCTCCGTTGAAGCTCCTAAAAAGGAATACGCGGGCCGCGCAGCGCTTCGCGGTGGCGCAGGAATATGTCGAGGTAGAGACGGCGAAGCAACCGGACGCGCACCACGCTTTTCGCGGTTCTTCAGAAGTAGTCGCCGCGAGATGCGCAGGGGAGAGTGTTGCCCGCAGATTAGATCGAACCCCCATCTGCCGCTAACTGCCCTGCCACAGCACGAATGGTGGCCTGCACGCGCGTGTTCCTCGTCCAGACAGTCGCTGGGGATCTCCTTTGGCCGCTCGTGCAATCAATTGCACGGACAAAGGAACGAACTGACTCAATAGCTCTACGGCTTATATAACCTGCCGGCGCATCGGCGAAGCGAGATACGCCATCATATCGAGGCGGCCGGTGCCTGGCAGATAACTCCTCAGCATGTCTGCACTCCCCGAGTGTGGTAATTAGGTTACATAAGCCTTCCCGAATGGCTTTGCGCCTATATTTCTCTTTTGACTCAGTCGTTTGCGGCTCTATAGCATAAGAATGCGAAGTCAGCTTACAGGTCGCGTCTTCGTGAGCCCGTACGGTCTGCACTCGCGTGAAGCTAATAACCGTTAGGAGGAGAATTTTGAAAGAACTGAAATCCGGCGCCTTGCCAGAACCAGTGGAGCTGAGCGATAGCCAGCTCGACATTGTCGCCGGCGGCCAAGCTACCGCCTTTGTGAAGCAGCGGAATAGGGCCCACGTAGCCATCGGCAACGGCAACACAGCGAGCAACAGCGGCGGCGACGTGTATATTGGGGACAACAACCTTGTGATGATTACCCAATCAAATACCAACTCTGGGAACGTCACTGCTACAAGCAGCCCGCCGCCGTCCGTGTGACCTGGCTGACGTCGTATCTGATGCACCCCGACAGCCCAGCCGGGGTGCACTCGCGCGAAGCTAATAGCCGTTAGGAGGAACATCTTGAAGGAACCGAAATTGGGCGCCTTGCCCGAGCCAGTTGTGCTGACTGATAGCCAACTCAGCTTTGTTGCCGGCGGCCAAGCCACCGGCTTCGTGAAGCAGCGGAATAGGGCCCGCGTCTCTATCGGCAACAATAACTCAGTAACCAACGGAGGCACTGGCGATGTGGTTATTGGGACCGGTAATATGGTCTTTATTACCCAATCGAACACCAACTCTGGGAACGTCACTGCTACAAGCGGCACACCCGTAATGGCCAGTTGACGTTGTACCTAGTGCTCCCCGACAGCCAGTCGGGGAGCGTCGGTGCATGTTTAACCGGCCGCTGTTTGCGGCTCTATAGCATAAAATGTGCAAGCCAGCGCATCCGGCACATGCGACCAGGGCCAGCATGGCGAGCGCCAGCGTAAGGCGGCTCATGGCGCATTACATGGGGGCGCCACCCCTGCGCGGCGAGCGCGACGGCGAAAGCACGGCGGAGAAATTAAACGGCGTCGTTCAGTCCATACCGAAGAGCAGACCAGGCGGCGACCATTCATGCATATCTGCATTAATGGCGGTCGCACCAGCTCGCCACGGCAGCGGCGGGAAGCACGACGCGGAGCGTGTGCGGCGATTGCGTGTCTCAGCGGAAACCATCTTCGCCGAGCTGCTAATTCGGGGGTTAGCGGCTGGTCGGTTCCCGATGCGGAATTCGATGCGAAGTATTGGTCAACCGGCCGCATGTGCGGGGCTTCGCTCCCTGCGCATTACCGGGTATCAACGCGCCAATTGGCAGCTTGATCTGGTTAGCCGCCGTGACGTGGGTCGCGCGCCCCGCCGCTCATCCCGCCGAAGCTCTGCACCAGATTGCCGAGGTTCATCGCCCGTAGGGTCGGCACGTCGATCTTGCCGGTGGCTTGCAGATTTTTCTGTTGCTGGAACCGAATGACTCCGCGCTCGGCCTCCGGGCCGTACACCCCATCGATCCGGCCAGGATATAGATGATGATGTTTCAGCACGGTCTGGACGCGCCGCACCATGCTGTGCGTGAGCTCGACGTTTTGCGCTGGGGGCGGAGGTGCCGGTGCAGGCGCCGGAGCGGGAGCCGGAGGAGTAGCCGCTGCGACCTGCTCCTGATGGCCGCCACCGAGCATCGAGCCTCCGGTCATGCCGACTGCATCCGCCTTTCGGGGTAAAGCACTTCCAGAAGTGCGTCCCACCACTCCCTCGCGAGTTGTTGAATTGGCGGCGGCGCTGGCAAGTGGCTCTGTCGGATGTAGGACCACTTTGGTCGCGAGCACCAAGGCCTTATTCGAACTCATCGAAGTTGTCAATTTGTGCAAGCGCCCGTGCGAGTTCATACAATTGTAATTTTACATTTATAGCTTGCTCAAAATCGGTGGGCGGCGCCCGCGATAGCAGCCCGGACAGTTCCGTCAGGCTCTCCGCCGTATGGTTTGGTCCGGTGGTTGGATCTTTGATAGTCCGCAGCAAGTTGGCAATTACCCGCTCCAGTGGCGAGCTCGGTGGCGTGGGGTTATCGATTTCACGGCCATCTACAGGTTCGGCTGGAGGAGTCGAAATAACTGTTCCTTCGGCGTCGCTCGCAGATGCTTTAGAAGGCGAGCCGAACGCCTGTAGAAGCGATACCATTGCGATTCCGCGGACTAGAGTGAGGGTAACGGAACATCGAAGTGGACCCTGGATTGAGTTTGCAAAGCGGGACTTCATGTGATCCCTCGTTGTCGGCGTGTCTCCGTTCAGGGCGCAGTCAATTCCCAGACTGCGGCAAAGCGACGGCCAGTGAAGTAGCTTTGGCACCAAGCCTGTTTGTCAGGTGAAGGACCCCCCGGATAGAGGCTCGCGCCAATTCGGCTCAAGTCCGGCTGGCGGCGGGCGGAAGCACTCTTCGGCGCTCTCTTTTTCGTGAAATTCTAAGCAAACTTGGGCCTCAGCCACGGTGTTCATCGCCGCACGCGTTCCGCAGGCCGTGCTTCCGCACCGCGGCCAAGAGATGTTGAAAAGCTGGAGCCAACCGGAATACGGTCGCAGTCACCCGGCTCCGCGAGCGACCAAGCGAATTCGCTAGCGGCTCACGCCGATTCGGAGCAAGGCCGGCTGCGGTCGCGGAACCATGGCACGCGAAGGGCGTGGCTGTTGAGCCTCTGTGCATGCTGATAAACAAAATGGGCCTCCGCTGGTTGGCAAAGGCCCGAAGTTGTTTGTCAGGGAGGAAACATCCGCTCCCCCGATGGTTGGGAGCGGGACCGACCCGATAAAAAGCCGCTCCGATTCGCCGCAAGCCCGGCTGGCGGCAGCGGAAGCACGGGTAGCGCCGGCATGCGGTTGGTTGTTGCGATGCGAGAATGTTCGGAGACTACCGAGTGCGCGGGATCGTTGCACAGCACACGCACGCCGATAAGCTGCAAGATGACGTGCTGTATGACGTAGTGGAGATTAACCGCCATATCCCACGCGGTTCTGACATCGAGCACATGCTCGGTATCGACTTGGGCGTCTAAGCAAGACGGGGCGCCAACCGCGCCACCCACGTCCCGCGCAGTGCTTCCGCCCCCGGCGGCACTGCCGGTGGAGGAAAGAATGCGCTCGCCGACAGTGCCGAGCACAATCGGTAACAGTACCCATGTTGAGAAGAAAACAGCCGCGTTCTGCCAACGCGGTAACTGTCGCAGCACCCGGACAATAAGCCGTAGTGCGGATGGCCCCTCTACTAGCCAGCGGTTAGCAACCGCTGGGCGGCAGTTTCGGGGCATCCGGCAGGGCGCCGGAAGCATTGAGGACGAACCATGAACCCGACACCCCCCGGAATGCTCGCCTCCCAGGGGTGTGGCGGGCAGGTCCATCTTCTTGATTGACAATCCGTTCATGTCCGCATAGCGTAAGAAACGCGAGGCATGATCTACCGGGTCACGCTTCCACTAAGCCGGGCCGCTAGGCGTGCGCTCGCGAGAACCCGAAAGAGGAGGAAAGCCTTGAGTGAACTAAAGAACCCGGTCGAGCTGACAACTAGCGAGCTCGACATTGTCGCCGGCGGCCGCGCTACGGCCTTCGTCAAGCAGTCGAATAGCGCCCGCGTCGCTATTGGCAATGGTAACTCAGTGACCAATGGCAGCGGCGATGTGGCTATTGGGGACGCCAACTGGGTCTCTATCGACGAGTTCGAACTCCAACTCTGGTGCTGTGACTGCAACGAACAGCTGACGTTGCACCTGGTGCTCCCCGGCAGCCAGTCGGGGAGCTCTCCGTCATGAACAGGCGCGAACCGATCCGGGCGATCACATGTTGCCCGGACGATCTCGACTTCTGGAAAAGCTCTTGCTAAATGAAGGGTGGAAACCTGATCAACCTTCTCCCTGCAAAGGGGATTGCAGGCTTTCCTCCTTAAGACTGCACCTTAGCCGCCCCCAGGGCGGCTTTTTTTGACCTCCGATGCCATCCCGCGCATTGTGGGCCAGCGCTGATGCCAGGAGTGAAGGCCGCGGAATCCGCCAATGTTCCGCCGAATATCACGAAGAGTGTAGTCCGCCAGGTCCCGGCGCCACGACCTTGTTAGTCGGAGCGCCAGATTGTTGCGGCTTTATCCCCTCTTGTGTTGAGTGGGGGGTGAGGATCGGGACTGCTGCCCGAGCTGCTAACCGAGTTGTTGTTCCCGATGTCCACCGTCGCGGAATCCTGGCTGATGAAGCCGGTAGCGCTGTTAGCGGCCTGCCCGTCACTGACACAGGTCAAGCTCGGTTTCGGTGAGATCGCGCATTATTCATTCCTCCTTGCCTGCGGATCGTCGCCCCGGTGCAACCCAACAAGGTCTACGCCGCCTACCTGCTCGCCCGCATAAACCGAAGTTTGCGCCGAGATCGGGGGACATAGCCTGATTTTGCGGTCAAGTCCGGTTTTTGCTGGATAAGCGGGTTGGGGTTGTGGTGTAAGCGTCGTCTGATCGACACCTTCCCGGAGCACGGGCTGCTGTTGGACACTGGCCTGCATGGGCGAAGCGGTGATCACGGCAGAGGTTGAGCGTTCGAACGAGCGTGCGAACGAGGCTCGTTCGAGCGCTCGAACGGAACAGATCGAGCTGCGGGTTCGGCGTGAGCGGCACCGCCGATGGGGACCTGAGGAGAAACTTCGGATTGTCCGCGAGACACTTCTCCCCGGGACGGTTATCGCGGACGTGGCGCGCCGACATGGCATTGGCACCGGCCTGCTCTACACGTGGCGGAAGGCAATGCTGGCCTCAATGGTGAGCGGGTTTGCTCCGGTGGAAGTGCAACCCGCCTTGGAGGCTGATAGCCCACCGCCAGCGCCTCCGAAAACACCGACCCCAGGCAGAAAGCCGCCGTCTGGGCGGATCGAAATCGAGTTCCCGAACGGGGTACGGGTTCGGGTCGATGGCGAGGTTGATGATGCCGTGCTGCGCGGTGTGCTGGCGACGCTCGACGATCGCTGATGTGGCCGGCCGGAGAAGTCCGCATTTACCTCGCCTGCGGCGTTACCGACATGCGGGCTGGGTTCCATTCTCTTGCTGCGCGGGTCCAGACCGTGCTTCAGCATGATCCTCATGAGGGGGCAATTTTTGTGTTCCGTGGACGTAGAGGCGATCTGATCAAATGCCTCTATTATGACCGGCAAGGCATGTGCCTCTATGCGAAGAAGCTGGATCGTGGCCGGTTTGTTTGGCCACAAGCCAAGGACGGCGTGGTATCTCTGACCATGGCCCAGTTCTCCATGCTTGTCGAAGCAATTGATTGGAGAAATACAGCCTGGACAGCCAGACCGGAAGTCGTGGTCTGAGCGGAATTTTTAATCCGACGCGGCGGATGTGGCTTGTACGGGAATCGTGGATTCGCTAAGCCTGTCGCATGTCCGAGCTCGAATCGCTGCGCGTGGAGAACGCGACGCTGCGCGCCATGGTGGCGGAGCGTGACGCCAGGCTGGCGGCGGTCAACGACGAGCTGAAGACGGCCCGGCTCGAAATCGAGCAAATGAAACTGCGACTGGCCACGCTGCTGCGGCAACGTTATGGCCAATCTTCCGAAAAGCTCGACCGTGAGATCGCGCAATTGGAGATGCGGCTGGAAGAGCTGGAGGAGAACGTCGCTGAGACGACCGCGGCGCAGGCCAAACAGTCCACCGCGGAACCCAAAGAACGGCCGGCCGCCAGGTTCCGTCCGAAACCGCCCGGCCGCAAGCCATTGCCGGCCCATTTGCCGCGCGAGATTGTGGTGCATGAGCCCGAAATTGCCTGTCAGTGCAACAACTGCGATCCCGCGCGCCTGGTCAAGCTTGGCGAGACGGCAACCGAAGTGATGGACAAGATCCCCGCCAGAATGAAGGTGATCCGCCATCTGCGGCCGAAATATGCGTGTCGGGTATGCGAGACCATCTTCCAGGCGCCGGCACCGGAGCTGCCGATCGAAAAGGGACGGCCGGGAGCCGGACTGCTGGCCAATGTCGCCGTCTCCAAGTATTGCGATGGCATCCCTCTCTATCGGCAGTCTGCGATTCTCGAGCGCGAGGGCATCGACATCGACCGCGCCATCATGGCGGACTGGATGGGACATGTCGCGTGGTGGGTGCAACCCCTGGCCGAGCGCATCGGACAATACGTCATGGCACAAGAGGTCCTCTGGACCGACGACACACCGATTCGAACCCTGGCGCCGGGAACCGGGAAAACGCGCATCGCGCGGCTTTGGTGTTACGCCGTCGATCCGCGGCCCTATGCCGGTCCGGGACATCCGGCGGTGTTCTATCGCTATAGCGCCGATCGCAAAGGCGAGCGGCCACGTGGACATCTCGAGGGCTTTAGCGGTTACCTGCATTCGGATGCCTTCGCCGGCTACGAGGCGCTCTATCGGGGAAGCGGATCGAAGCCTCCCCGGATCATCCATGTTGCCTGCTTCGCTCATGCTCGGCGCAAGCTGTTCGAGGTATTCGAGACGACAAAGTCCCCCATTGCCGAGGAAGCCCTGCGCCGGATTCAGGAACTCTACGCCATTGAAGCGGATATCAAGGGCAAGCCCGCCGAGCAGCGCCAGAGGGAGCGTCAGGCTCGCAGCAAGCCATTGCTGGATGCATTCCGCGAATGGGCAGAAGGGCAACGCCGGCGGTTGTCCGGCAAGGCACCACTCGGCAAAGCCTTCCAGTACACGCTGAGCCGCTGGGATGCCCTGACCCGATATGTCGAGGACGGACGTCTTAGCATCGATAACAACCTCTCTGAGCGTCTCCTGAGAGGGATTGCGGTGTCGAGGAAAAACTTTCTGTTCCTTGGTTCCGACCGGGGAGGCCAAAGGGCAGCAGCGATTTACACGATCGTCGAGTTCAGCAAAACTCAACAAGCTCGATCCTGAGGCTTATCTCGCTTCAGTCCTTGATCGGTTGGCTCGAGGTCATCCGATCAACCGAATCGACGAGCTTCTCCCCTGGAACTTCCAACCGCCAATGGCAGCTGCGGCCTGACGGCATTGCCGCCAGCCGGAACCGCAGCGCCAACACTGAACCACCAGTCACGTGCTTCCTCTCGGCGGGCTCAAATCGGCCCAGGCCAAGAACGTCTGGGCAGGGGCTCACGGCGTCAATACTGGTGCTCGCCTTACGCTTACATTAGGAGCGACGCGACGTAATCTGATTCTGGTTCGGTCCGACCGCGAGGGAGGACCAACATGGGCGGGCGAGGTCTGCCGATCCGAGGTGATGTATCGTCGAGCGAGCTCCGACAATTGGCCCGCCGCGAGCGCGATCCGGCGGCGGCGCGGCGGATGTATGCCATCGCCAATGCGCTCGAAGGCATGACACGGGCGGAGGCGGCGCGGCTGGCGGGCATGGAACGCCAAGCGCTGCATGACGCGGTGGTGCGCTACAATGCAGAGGGTTTGGCAGGTCTCTACAACCGCCGCCCGCCGCCACGGCCAGGCAAATTGACGGCGGCAGAGCTGCAGGACTTGGAGCAGATCATTCTGGCTGGCCCCGATCCCGGGCTCGGGTTGTCGGCGTGGACGCTGCCAGAACTCTGCCGCCTTATCGAAACGCGTTTCAATAAGCGTCTGCCCCCCGCGAGTCTCTCGCGCGTGCTGCGCCGGGCGGGTTTCTCGCGACAGAAGGCGCGCCAGCGCCATCCCTGTTCGGACCCAGCGGCACAGGAGGCGTTTCAAAAAGGGGGGCTTTTGGCAGCGGTTAACCTGGCGAGAGAAGCACATCCCGGCAAACGCATAATACCTGTACCCCTAAGGGCGCCTGATTGGGGATTGTTGTAGCCTGATTGGGCGGGCCGGCCCGCCGGGAGCTACCGGACTTATACCCGTGCTGGAAACACCACGGTTGGACATGTGCCCCGGCGGGTTGGCCACGACGGATGCCCAGTAGGACGTTGCGCCCTCGAGCGCCAGTACAGGGATCGGCAGGCGTCGTGACAGGCTCGCGGGTGTCGCAGCAGGGGGGAAGCGCGATGGCGGAGGAGACTTTGACATGGTTTGCCGGCGTCGATTGGGGCTCGGAAAGGCACCAGGCATGCCTTCTCGATGCGCAAGGCAACATTGTCGCCGAACGCGAGTTTCCGCATAGCGGTGTAGGTCTGGCGGAGCTGGGAGATTGGCTGCTCTCGGTTGCCGGGGCGGCCGACACTGTCGCTGTGGCTATCGAAGTGCCGCACGGACCGGTTGTCGCCTCGTTGGCTGACCGCGGCTTCGTCGTGCACTCGATCAATCCCAATCAACTCGACCGCTTACGCGATCGGTTCAGCGTCGCTGGCGCCAAGGATGATCGCCGGGACGCTTATGTCCTGGCTGACGGTGTGCGTACCGATCGGCGTCTGTTGCGTCGCCTCCATGTTGCTGATCCGCGGCTCATCGAATTGCGCGCGTGGTCGCGCCTTGCCGAGGAGCTGAAGGAGGAACATCGCCGGCTGAGCAACCGCGTTGGTCAGCAACTCTGGCGGTATTATCCGCAGATGCAAAAGCTCACCGACGACCTTGCCGCGCTGTGGTTTCTCGAGCTCTGGACCATCGCCCCTACGCCGGCCAAAGCACGCCAGCTTCGCAAGCCGACGGTCGAGCGGTTACTCAGGCAGCATCGCATCCGTCGCGTGGATGCGGACACCATTCTCGCCACATTGCGCGAACCTGTCATCAAAGTCGCGGACGGCGTTGCTGAAGCGGCCAGCATTCACCTGCGCTCGCTGGTCGCTCGCCTGCGCGTTGTCAATCGCGAACTGCGGGCGGCCGAGAGCCAACTCGAAAAGCTCTGCATGAGCTTTGGCGAGACCGAAGCCGCATCGGGAGAATGTCTTCGACGACAGGACATTCTGATCCTCAGATCCATGCCCGGTATCGGCAGGATCAACCTCGCGGCGCTGCTCTGTGAAGCTTCCGGGCCTCTCCGCAGCCGCGACTATCAAGCCCTCCGGACGTTGTGTGGTGCCGCGCCAGTCACCAGGCGCAGCGGCAAGTCGCGCATCGTCGTCATGCGCTACGCTGCGCATGTTCGATTGCGCAATACGGTCTATCACTGGGCGCGTGTCGCCAGCCAGCGTGATTCCAAGTGTCGTGCCAGGTATGCTGCGCTTCGCCAGCGCGGTCACTCGCACGGCCGCGCCCTGCGCGGCGTCGCGGACCGACTGCTTGCCCTGGCTTGCCTGCTGCTGCAGCGACAGACGCTGTTTGATCCGCACTTCGCTCGGGCCGGGTAAAATCCACGCCGTTCGACGCGGAACCCCGGTTCAGTTTCTCAGTTCGGGCCCCCGGGCGCGCAACTGTGGACATGACTTGCCCGGGTGGTGATGGGTTTTAAGGCCTGCAGATATTGCGGGGTTTGGTGTGACGGCCCATTGTCGGGTTCAGCCGGTGAAGCGGACGCGGGCTCTGCTGGGGGAGCAACCCGCCGAGGAATAACCGGCGGAAACTCACCGTGATGGAGTCATGAGGCCGACGTGCGCGTGCATGCCGGCCTCATGCGTTACGAGGGCAACGGCGATAATCATTCATCGCGGTAGATTTCCGAATGCCTGAAAAACCCATTTTGGCGGCCGCACTTTCCCATTGACTACGGGTAGGAAGTCCAACCGCCCTATCCAGTGACCGGCTTTGCCCAGGCACGCTTGGTGATGGAGGCGATGCGCTCGGGCATTTGCATGAGCTTGTTCCACGCGCTTTGGCACGCATCGAGGATCGCTTCGTAGGTGTCCCAGACACGGTGACTGAGAAAATTGGCACGCAGATACTCCGAGACGTTCTCCACTGGGTTCAATTCGGGTGAATAGGCCGGCAGCGGCAGCAGGACGATATTGTCCGGCAGCTTGACACGGGGCGAGGTATGCCAACCGGCAGCATCCAGAACCAGCACGGCGATAGCTCCGACCGAGACGTGTCGGCTGATTTCCGCCAAGGTGCTCATTCATCGCCGCGATGTTAACCTCTGGCATGATGATCGCCGCACCTGTGCGGCGCTCCGGGCAGATGGCGCCAAACAGATAGGCCCATTCGTAGCGTCGGTCGCGCAGTGCACGCGGGCGGGAACCACGTTTCGCCCACACACGGGTGATGGTCCCCTGCTGACCGACGCGGGCTTCATCGGTGAACCATACTTCCACCGGTTTATTGGCCGCCTCCGGTGGCAGCGCGGCGGTTACGAGATCAGCAAACCGGCTTTGAAAACCGCCTGCTCGTCCGGCTCGCTTTGCGGATGTTGCGGCCGTACCGAGATCCGTCGGAACGACAGCTTGCGTAACAGCTTGCCCACCGTGCGCTCGTGCAGCTCGACAGCAAATGCCTCCCGGATCCGCTTCTGTAGATCGACGCAGCGCCAGCTGACCACGCCGTCCCGCTCAAGATCAGGGCCTTGTTCGACCCATTCTGCAACCGTGGCCTGCTGTTCCTCGGACAGGCGCGGCGGTGGGCCGTTGCGACGGGGCCGATTGTACAACCCCTCCAGCCCAGACGCATTGTATCGATGCACCCAATCGCGCAGTGTCTGACGATCCATGGCACACGCCTCCGCTGCGGCTTCGCGCGACCAGCCCTCCAGTAACAGCGCGATCGCCAGCATCCGGCGCGAGGCGTTTGCATCCTGTGTCTGCCTCGCCGCCTCACGCAGATCAGCCGCCGTCAGGTCCAGCCCGTGTGACTGCTACTGTCATCGTCATCCCCTTCATTTGGCCGGGGATGGCGAATCATACCGCTCCGCGTCGGGCCAATTCACATTCGAGTCAACGGTCCCGGCGGCTGGTATTACGCACACTCTAAGGGCTGTACCCGACCGACCAGGAGGTTTGCCTGGCGGGGCCAAATGATGGCTATTCTGCACAAAAGATCATCGCGGCTGACTGTCTCTCCAGCGGAGAAGAGCCCGGTTATCTCTCAGACGCACGCGGGCGTAGTCATCGATGCCGGAGTGCCCAATGCAGGTCGAACCAGTCTGCTGGGACCTGACTGCGCTAGGCCCTTCCACACTGGCGGTGCAATTGATTGCACGATGTGCTTTGAAACCTCGATGCGCTTCTCCAGGCCAGGAGGGACTTAACGCGCCTGTGCTGCTCGACCACGACCGATCCGATGGCCGCCTCCCGGCTACCGGCCCAAATGAGCCGAGCAGCTGGCGTTGCCGTCGACCATGACGATACCCGACCCTCGGTGCCGGGTCGCTGCTGTGTGCTTGCCTCGGCCGCTGGTAGCGTGGTCGCCCCAGCGCCTGATCCAGCTCCTCGTCGATCAGCGCTTCGATGAAGCCGCGAATGTGATCCCGGACGGCTATCTCAATGGGGTCGAACCACGTCTCGCCGAGCAAGGCTGGCGACGCCGCCGTGGGGTTTCTGCTATGCTTCTCCATGGTGTGGTCTCCTTCGGCGTCTCACCGCCGAATCGGCTGGGTTGCATCAGCCGGAGACTACACCGCCGTGAATTTCCACCACTCTCGCGAGTACGTCATGAAAGCTAATGATTGCCTGTGGGTGAAAGTCTCATCCGGCCAAAGTCGTAGCGGGCAGGTCGGGACCGAGTCTTGCGGGCGCCGCGGTAACGCGGGGTTCGAAGTGTAGACAGGGGCCATGCGGGGTGCGGGGTTGAGCCACGAAAGGTGAAGATCGCGGAGGCCGAGTGTGTTCGCGTACACGAAGGCAGCACGTGCGTCATCGCTAGGCGAGATGACGTCGCTCCGCCGGGGTCGAAGGCCGCATCACGTATGGAAAGCAAGCATTGGAACATGAGAGGCCCGACCGGGTCCGCCGGATTGGTCTCCGGCGGGGGATGGAGGCAAGGGACAACCGGAGCCGACATCCGAGCTGAGGTCGGGAGTCGGACTGGCGCATAGTACCGATGACGCCGTCGAAGGAAACGAAGCGCGCCGCGGGAAGGAGCCAGCCCGGGAGGAGCCCTGGCGAGAGGGGCGAGGTCCGGACACAGAGCCGGGTCACCTGGCCATCCATCCTCGCACGGGTGAACGCAGCGGCTCGCAAGGCCGCCCAGACCCGGTTCACCGCCCTGCTGCATCACGTCGACGTCGCTGCGCTCGAACGAGCGTTTCGACGTCAGAAGCAGCGGGCGAGCGCGGGAGTCGATGGGGTCACGGTGGCGGACTACGAGCAGAACCTGGAAGCCAACCTCCAGGACCTCTGCACGCGCGTCCACACCGGGCGCTACCGGCCACAGCCGGTCAGGCGTGTCTACATCCCGAAAGCAGATGGCGGGCAGCGCCCGCTCGGTATTCCAACCCTGGAGGATAAGATCGTCCAGGGTGCGGTCGCCGAGGTGCTGAGCGCCATCTACGAAGTCGACTTCCTTGGTTTCTCCTATGGCTTTCGGCCGGGGCGGAATTCACACCACGCTCTGTCGGCGCTTCACACGGCGATCATGAGCCAGCACGTGAATTGGGTGCTCGATGCCGACATCCGTAACTTCTTTGGCTCGGTCGACCACGAGTGGTTGTTGCGGATGGTAGCGCACAGGATCGCCGATCCACGAATCATCCGACTGATCCGGATGTGGCTTGAGGCGGGCGTCCTGGAGGGCGATGAGTGGCACCAGACGGACGAGGGAACGCCGCAAGGCGCGGGCATCAGCCCGCTGCTCGCCAACATCTTTCTGCACTATGTGCTCGATCTCTGGGTCCACCAATGGCGCCGTCGCCATGCACACGGTCGCGTGTCGATCGTGCGTTATGCCGACGATTTCGTGATGGGCTTCGAGAAATCGGCCGATGCGCAGCAGATGCTGGCGAACCTCAAGGAGCGACTGGCGAAGTTTGGCCTGTCGTTGCACGAGGACAAGACGCGCCTGATCGAGTTTGGCCGATTGCCGGCCTTGACTCGGCAGCAACGCCACGAGCGGCGCCCAGAAACCTTCGCCTTTCTTGGCTTCACCCACTACTGCGGGTGGACCCGGGATGGCAGGTTCATCGTGAAGCAGAAGAACTCAGGGCAAGCGCCTGACGCGTAAGTTGAAGGCGCTGCGCCAGAACGCGTGGCGGCACATGCACGCGCCAGTGGCCGATCAGCATTGCTGGCTATCCAGCGTGCTACGAGGTCACTACGGCTACTACGGGGTGCCGCACAACTGGCGCGCTATGAGCGGGTTCCATCAGGAAGTCCGACGAATCTGGATCACCTGCCTCCGGCGGCGAAGCCAGAAGGGCCGGCGTATGACCTGGGACCAGTTCCAAGCCCTGACCGAGCGCTTTCCCTTGCCGCAACCTCGTATCACTCATCCTTGGGTGGCAGGCACGGCGCGATGTGGGTAACTCCCGGGAAGAGCCGGGTGCGGGAAAGCCGCATGCCCGGATCTGTGAGGGCGAAGCCGAATGGCCTAGCTACTCGACCGGCACCTAAACGTGCGGTTACGGCCAGACTGCTTCCATACACACCCTGGCTGCGGCGGATTGTTCCTAACCTACAAGCTGCGCTGCGTTGGCAGCAGCATTGGCTACGCGGACGGCAATCTTAGTAGAAGGAACGGGCAAACCGACACACGTCTTGACGCTTAAACCAAACTTAGTTTGTCCGCGCAGACACCAGAGCCGGGAGCATCCGGGCATGGCGGTTGCAGCCAGGACGGTTTCGGCTGGATTGGGCTGATCACTCACCACAACGGCAGCTCGATCTGACAGCAACCTGGGTGACGGCGTAGTGTGTGCGTGGATCAGCCGCCATGGTCGCCCTCGCCCTTCTCTGGCTTCGATCGGAAACCTTCGGCACTTAAGGGCTCGCCGGGAAACAACCGCGTCATGGTGGTTGTTGGTTAGGTGATATGGTGTAGTTCCAATCACCATGAAATTCATCACGTGCGATGTTAATCGCTTTCATCTCCTGCTCGCTGACCTTCACGCCTTTGAGGTAAAGGTTGCCCTCAATCTCGCAGCAGACTTGGAGGCCGGTCTCCGTCGTCGTGGCGCCGATGAACTGCACGATCACCTGATGGCTGACCAACGGCTTTCCACGCCAGTTCTGGGTGATGAAGGCGAACAGCCGGTGTTCAATCTTGTTCCACTTGCTGGCACCGGGTGGCAGGTGGGTCACGGTTATTGTCAGACCGCTCTCGTTGGCGAAACGCTGCAGTTCGCGCTTCCATAGCTTCACCCGCGGGCCGTTGCTGCCACCACAATCAGCGGTGATCACCAAACGGCTGGCGTTTGGGTAACGCGCCTGGCCGAGCTTCTGCCACCAGCGCCGGATGCTCTCGACGGCAAAGGCCCCGGTATCGGCGTCAATGCCAACGCTGACCCAGCCGTGATTGGCGGCAATGTCATAGACCCCATAGGGGGCGACTTTGCCAAGCTCAGGCAGCTCAAAGTCATGCGGACTTTTTCGGGATCTCCCTGACGGCAAAGCTCGCGACCGGCGTTCTTGAAATCGCCCACCAGCTCTTTCTTCTTCGTGTCCACTGAGATCGCGGGTTCCCCGGCCACAATCGCCGCTTTTACCGTCGCATTGATGTGAGCGAATTGCGCATCGCGATCGGGATGGTTCGCGCCTTCGCGCGTCTTGCGGTTGGCCTGACAGCTGTATTTCATCTCGCGCAGCAGGTTCGCCACCACGCGTTGGCTGGCCTGGAACCCCTGCGCTGCCAGGGCCTTGACCAGGTGGCGCAGGCTCCGGCTGACCCAACGCAGCGGCGAACAGGGATCGCCACGGATGGCATCCTCGATCAGCGCTTCCAGCGCTGCCGGCAAGCCCGGCTGATGTGCCACCGCGCTCCTGCGTCCGCCGCCAGGACGGCGCACCCGCTCGCCGATCTCGTTGGGCCCGGATCGAAACTCCGCGATGCCGCGATTGATCGTGCTGCGGGCCAGACCCGTTGCCGCCGCCGTCGCCGTCACCCCGCCATGGCCCTGCGCCATCGCCTCGTTCGCCGCAAACAGCCGCCGTCCCCGTTCGTCGAGAAATTTCTCCGCCTGCTGCCAGCGCGAACGGATGTCATCAATGTCGATCACCCAGGCAGACTGACTTTCTGCGCCGCGTCGCGCCTAGCCAAATTTACGATTCTATTCCTGCGTTGTTTGCACCGTCCCGATTCGTTTGTTTCTCGGCGGGTCCTAAGTAGCGAAATAGGATAACCCTGACCGCCTCCGCCTGATTGGAGATTCCATTCTGCTTCCGGAACTCTTCCAACATCGCGTGGAGTTCGGCGCCCAACCCGACGCTCACGTATCGTGCTGCTTAACGGTCGGCGGTCGTCCCATATGGCTCATATTTACCGAAAACCCCTCGATTCGTCTAATACCAAATTTGAGCGGTAAATATGGGTTGCTTTTCGTCCCAAGCAAGGCTTATGATGGCTCCGCCCCGCAACGCCCGGGCGGGCCAACGCCTCGCAAACGCAACGGTGCGATTTCCCGTGGTCGTCGCGCCAACCCGCTCCGGTCACGTCAAAGAAAAGCAACGGGAGGAACCATGGACGACATCACCGACGAACCGAACCTCGGCGCCACCCGGTGGCTCGCCGGCTTCATTACAGTTACGAAAATGTTGGAGCAGGTTACCAAACTGGCCGAGCGGCATTTCGACGCGGATCCGCAAGCACCGGAGTGGGCAGACCTCGCGACGTTATCCTTCGTTAGCAGCCAGCTCGGTAACATACTGAACCACACTGATGTGCCAACACCGACAGCTTCACCACGCGGCGCTAGGGGTGTCATGACCGGGCCTCAGCGCAGGCTGCTGGGGCTGACCGTAGCGCGCGGAAACCGCCAAGGTGCTGCTGACTGAGTAAACGGCTGGATACGGAACTAGCCGGCGTTGTAGAGAGAACAGTGCTGCGAGAGCGAGGGGAGGCTATAATGACAACAATCACCAACCAGCAGGAGACGCTGTCGGTGGATAGTGCTGCGGCGTGGGTCACCGTCGCATTGCTGGTCGCAATCATGATGGCCGTATCAGTATTTACGTGAGCGAAGCGGCAAAACAACCGTAACTAACTACACCATAACACCACGGGAGGTACTTCGCTATGACCACAACACCAACACCGCTAACGTTTACCGAGTATGCGAACGAAACTCTGTCGGGCACCGCATATATGATATCACCCAGGAGTATAGCTCGGGTCCCGGCTTTGAGGTGCTGCGGGATTTCACGGCCCCCAAGGTGGCGCTGACCGATATAGTGAGCGGGTTAGTGCCCTATGCCAGAATGCCGTGGAGGCGCCGAATGCGCCCGGGACGAGCTGCCGGAAGACTTGCGCGCCATGTTCGACCAATTTGAGGGCCGATTACTACAGGGCGGTAACGGATAAAACCCTGGTCAGGCCGGAGGGCGGGTCCGCCGAGATACTGGCGGAGCTGGTCCGCCAGGGCTGGCACAAGTGACTGCCTCTAGTTTGGCCTGTAGGGCCGTGTTTTGATGGGATAACTCCTCCCTGGTTGCCCCGGGGCTGCCCTGGCGGGGTGCCCGTAGGAATGCCTCGGGGACTGCGCATCATGGATGAGTCAGCCGTGCTGCGCCTGATCCATCTCGAGCCGGACGCCCGCAATGCGGTGATGCTGCACGCTAATGCCGCGCTCGAAGGTATGTGGGGTGGTCGGGCCGACGCTCGTCACGCTCCCCGCCCTACTGTCGTAGAGGTAGCTTTGGGTGCCGAAGACAGCGGTCCCGGCGACATCACCTCTAGCGTTCAGTGAATTAGGGGTCAGTTGGGCCAGCGGATCGAGCGTGATGAACGTCCCGTCGTGATACAGGTCGCCGCTGCTGTTTATGGCGATGGGGAAGGTTTCCGCCGCATTCGGGACGTCGAAGGTCTGATACTGTCCATTCTCGTAGAGGAATCCATGCTCGCCTATGGTGATGATGGCGTCTTCTCAACGGTTGCTGTGCCCGGCGCGTCCAACACTGTCGTCACTGGCGCTAACGATGGGGGCAGTATCGTAGGTAACTATTGGACCACCAATGAAGCCCTGACTACAGGCTGTTGGTTGGTACTCGCCTCATGCGTCCGTGTCACCGCTGCAGGTGTGGCCTCAAACGACGTGCCCGCCAGCCTGGAGTTGGGCAACCCAGCCCGCAGGTTGTCGCCAGGATCGGCCAGCAGGTCAGACAGATCGAGGGAGCCGATGCCCTTGTAGTCGATCCCGCTGTCATTGCCCGTGGTCGCGTACTTGCCGTCCTGGGTACGAGGAAAGCCTTTCTTCGTGTTGCTGCGACCTTCGCCGGCCATGCTCAAGGCGATAGCGACCGCCTGATCGTGCGGCTTGCCCTCGCCTTCAAGAAGCTTGATCTTATCCCCGATCTGGTCGTGCGAGATGGTGATCTTCTTCTGCAACCGCTCACGGACCAGCTCGGTCTTGAGCGGCGTGTAGAACATCCACATGAAAAATCCCCGAGGAACTGTGCAATTGCTGGCACGAGTATCGGGGACTTTTGAGGTGGGCTAGCTTAGCTCTAGCCCTGGTGGAGTGTGGAAGGCACCGGGCGTCAGCTCATAGCATGGAGCGGGAGCGCTATCCCATGCGACGTGTTGCTGACGATCACACTGCCGCCGGATTGATACACACCGAACGCACTGGAGTCGGCAAACCGCAGATTATCGACGAGATGATTGCCGTCATACAGCGACAGGGACTTGTTGACGAAGCTGTAGGACGTTGCGGTTAGATCGGCGAGGCTCACCGTGAAAGCGCTGCCGCCTGTGCTAGCCTCCGGACTGACGTTCACCGACCCATGGAACTGCCCTGGTTCATCGATATTGAGATTGCTGAAGTATCCGACGTTGAAGGTCTGGCCAGCACCCACGACGCCACCCTTGAGCGTCATCGTTTGATACTGCATAAAATCCATACCCGTGCCGCCGAGCACTTTGGCATCGATAGTGAAGCTACCAATCCCGTCTATCGTGCCATTGTTGTTCATCACATTGGTGTCGATCTTGACCGTGCCGTAGGGAATTGGATCTAGGGTGCCGTTATTGTTAAAAATGTCGGTGTCGATATTGAGATTGCTGCCATAGTAGCCACTGACCACGATATCGCCGTTGCTGGTGAGGATCCGCCCGTTCAGGTTGGTTGTGGCGGTGCCGGAATCACCCAACTTGTCGATGGTCAGGATGCCGAAGTTGATGTTCTGAGTGTTTTCGCTCTGGTAGCCGGCGCCGTTCGTGTCATCAACGATTGTCGTTGGCCCGGTGAAAGTCAAACCCACAGTTACATCGTGAAACGGGCCTGAGACCGGTCCCTCGTTGATGCTGTATTCGCCGCCCGGAAGCGTTTCCGTAGCGTCGCTGTTGAATGTCAGGGTAGTCATTTGCTGTAGTCCTCCCGTGGCTTTGTGTCAGACGCCCGTGTGCATCGGCAGCGGGTTGGGGTGAGGCCAGGGCGCCGGGGTGCCTATCGTGGTGCTGCCACCGCTGCTTGCCACATAGAGATTCTGCGGCACGCCTTTCAGGTGCAGATCGTAGACCGGCTTGTTGCCCTGATAGAGCGTGAGCAGCTCGTTTTTTGATGTCATAGCTGGTGGCACCCACACCCGCTAGGTTGACGGTCTGGGCATAGTCACCCAGGAACTCGACGGTGGACTGGAACGTGTCCGGGTGGGCGATGAGCATAGTATTCCCATCGGCCGCGTTGAGCAGGTAAGTTTGTCCCGGCCCCGATGCCCCATTGACGCTGTAGCCACCTTGGGTATCGTGCCAGCCGCCAAATTCGATCGTGCCCAGTCCCAGCACATTGACATTGATGCCGGCGCTGAAATTGATCTCGATGCTGCCATCGTTGACCAAAGTGCCGCCGCCGGTAATGCTGCCATCCGTTTCGTCGATACTGCCGGTGAACAGCAAGGATTTGGCCGGTGCAATGCTCAGGTTGATCTGAGCGAGGTCGGCTGCGGCATGACCTTTGAGGATATCCCCGCTGCCAGTGACATTGATATTGAATCCCGCACCACCACCACATGGGCTGGCGAGAGTGACGATGTTGCCGGTGCCGATATTAATGGTGCCGCCGCCCGCCTGCCCCTCCCGCCCGGTCTGCACGGTGACGATGTTGCCGGTGTCGAGGTCGAGAGTATTGTCTGCTCCCAATCGCAGCGTCTCAATGGCGTGATTAAGGCTGGTGGTGGTCATTTGTTGTATGCCCTCCATGGCTTTTAGTGGTTCAGACCCCGAGCCAGTTAAAACATGAGGAGAGGACTATTGCAAGGGGGTAATCAACCAATGCCGAGAGAGTGACCGCGCGAGTTTTTAAGAATTTCCGGCTTGACTTGTAAAACCGAACAAGTATTACCTTCCGCCCGTCCACCTGTTTCACAAAGGGAGGGTAATGTGGACCAGCACCCCAACAAAATCACGCGTATTCGCCTGGTACCGACTATCGTCCCCGTAAAACCAGGGTGGTTCCAGCCTGCGATCCTCACCGGCTCCGGGCGCCCAAGCGCAGCAGCAAAATGCTCTTGCCACCCTCAGCAAGCTGGACGCGCAATATGATTCAGTTTGGTAGGAGGTTGCGCAAAGGTGTCCGTCGCGAAGTTAACGGTATACTCCCCAGGGGCGGTGCGGTTCACGGAAGTCACCGCTAGTGAACTCCCTGGGTAAATTGTGCATGGGTCGGACGTGCGTGTTGCTCCGAAGGTAGAGCCGCCAAATGTCACGAATTCGGCGCGAGCTTTGGCTTGGGACGATGTTACTGCCGATGGGGGGACTGCAATTGCGGGCGAGGCAAGCAGCGTAGCGAGTACAGCCAAAACGATACTGCTTCATCACATTCCTCCCCTGTGGCGTCGGCTATTACAAGTAAATTGCTCCCACGCCTCAAGACGAAAACTGCGTTAGAAACAAAAACAAGGGAGCCGGACGTTAGGAACAAGTATGAGGTTTACTCGGTAAGGTAGCTGAGGTCTAACCACAGGGAGGTACAGCATGTCTCAGCCAGCAGTCGCGACGGCACGAAAGGCCGAGTTGAAGAGCTTCGACAAACCCGACGACGTGCGGGAATTTCCCAAAGGTCGTTTGGAACTGATTACGGTCGGCGGCGCCCCCATTGGTCGCGCCGTATTCGAGCCAGGATGGCGGTGGGCAGAATCCGTATAAGCTACTGTCCAAACGAAAAGCTGCGAGGCGCCGCATTTTCAGTATCATGTAGCGGGGGTGCTTCACATCAAAATGGATGATGGGCAGGAGCTTGATTGCCGACCGGGTGATGTCTCGCTGCTACCCAGTGGACATGACGCTTGGGTGATCGGAGACGAGGCCGCAGTTGTGGTCGATTTCCAGGGTATGATTGACTATGCGCGGGGCGACAAACCCGCCCAATAAAGCCGCTGAAGGATAAAATCTATAAAACAAAGGAGGAAACCTATGAGGACAGGTAGCGCCGTTGCATTAGCAACGCTTGCAGGTTTCGGAATTGGGGCAGCGGGCATGTACGGCCTCAGGGCTCAGCCCAAACCGCCCGTATACGAGTCGCAATGATTGACGTTACTAACGCCGATGCTTACGCCAAAGAGTATGTGCCGACCGCCCAAGCGTTGATCAAAGCGCATGGTGGAGCGTATGAGGCAGTAGGGCCGGGTACAGTGCTTGAGGGATCGCCGCCCGGAACGCGCTTTGCCATTATACGATGGGAGAGCCTAGAGCAGCTAAAGGGCCTGCGGGAATCGCCGGAGTATAAATCAGCACATAAGGTCGGCGAGAAATACGCCAGGTTCGCCATCGTTGCAGTCAACGGTATACAGCAGTAGGGAGCGCCTACGCGACTCCGGTCGGATTAAATTCGCCACCCTCCTTAGCGCTGGAGCCCAGCAATCCCGCGGCTGGGATGGCCGATGCCCGCGGCATCCGGCAGGCTGTCATACAGATTGCTTGCAGGATTATGGCGTCGCGCGCCCGACTGTATCTGGACTACCTAGGGCCGGACGCGACGGCGCTTCAGGTGATCGCAGCCAAACGCGCCGCAAGCCTGGAGTGGTTGATCGCCGCGATGGAGAACCGGCTTGCGGATGGGTTGGACGAGCCAATGCTGCGCGCCTGGGTCAATGCCGAGATCGCGCTGCGATCGGCACTCACGCAGCTAGGCTTGCACCAGGCAGAACCTCGGAAGCCGCGATCGGTGTTGGAAGCCTTGCAGGATCTGGGGAGCGAGGAAGCGGCGGCGTGAAGGCACCCAATATCATCGAAGCGCTGAACGACAAGCGCCTGTTCAAGGGCCTGCTCGACGCACGTCCTGGCGCCCCTGGATCGTGTTCCTCAAGGCCCTGTTCGCCCTGCCGCTGGAGCCGGGACGAGCTGGAGGTGTTCCAACGCCACACAGGGCGCACCACAGCCCCGCAGAAGCCTTTCAGAGAGGCGTGCCTGGTCGTTGGAAGGAGAGGTGGCAAATCCCGCCTGCTGGCCCTGATTGCGGTCTATCTCGCGGTGGTTGCAGACCATAAGAAGATCCTCGCTCCGGAGAAACGCCAGTCATCGCGGTGATCGCCGCCGATCGGAAGCAGGCGCGCGTCATCTTCAACTACATCAGCGGTTTGCTGCACGCTGTGCCGCTGCTCGCCGAGCAGATCGAGAACGAGCTGGCGGATTCCATCAAATTGCGGAATGGGGTGGCGATCGGGATCCACGCTTCGAGCATCGGCGCCCCGCGTGGTCGCACCTTCCTCGCCGTGTTGTGCGACGAAATCGCCTCCGCCGAAGCACGCTAATCGGCAAGGAGGCAGTGACGCCGGCTCGTGAGGACCGGCGATCACGTGGGTGATCTTCGGGCTGTCTCGACTTCCTGATCCATCGCGGGGCGGGCGATCACGATATGTGGGTTGTCGGTCAGCACGGCTGAGACGCGCGATGGACAGCGGCTGGCGGGAGCGGAGGGAACGATCCCCGTCCCGTACGCGATTCGAACCCGTGTCGCCAAAGTGAGAGGCTCGCAAGAACGGCACGGATGATTCCCCAAGCACCGTCAGCAGATGATGACCATGAGGTGAGGCAACTCTTCGGACCTTCAGGATGAGCCGCAGGCACCTACTGGCAGAAAACCTTGGCCCGGACGATCACCCGGGTGGGTGACACCAGTCGTTCCTGCAGATTTCAGCATGCGAGAGGGAGAGGCAGCAACGATCCGGCGCCAAGTGCTATCGTTCCGCAGGACGTGACGCCTTCCTTTCGATCGCCGGCCTAATGTTGTTAAGTTCGCACGAAACCGATTCAACTGCGCATAAGAAGTAGCCGTCCTTTGCCCCAAAAAAAGTTGAGCGAGATGGCGGAAATCCGCCGGGCGCAGCGAATTACAAAATCGTTGCGCTACCGCGGCAAACCAGCTCCGGATGAGACGATACACATCCATCCTGGTCGTCGCTGTGCAGATGTGGTCGCCGCAAGATGCAGGGGGGAGTGGTGCCCGCAGCTGAGGTCGAACCTCCGTCTGCCGCTCGACTGTCCTACCACTGGACGAATGGTGGCCTGCCGTGTCCCTCTCCCGGAGAGTCGCTGGGGTCTCACCGCTTAGGGGCTTGTGCAATCAATTGCACGGCGCAGCGCCAACTGATCGAATAGCTCTACGGGCTTATAGGGGAACTGGTCCACCGCCTCACGCACAATCAAGGGCTGTACCCGACCGACCAGGAGGTTTGCCTGGCGGGGCCAAACGATGGCTATTCTGCACAAAAGATCATCGCGACTGACTGTCTCAGCAGCGGAGAAGAGCCCGGGTTATATCTCAGACGCACGCGGGCGTAGTCATCGATGCCGGAATGCCCAGTGCAGGTACCGCGCTGCCGAACCAGTCTGCTGGGAGCTGACTGGGCCACACAGACTGTGCAATTGATTGCACGAGGTGTTTTGAACCTCGATGCCCTTCGCCACGCCCGGAGGAGCTTAACGCGCCTGTGCAGCTCGATGGCTCGATGACACAATGCCGCCAAGACCCGCGAGCGCACCGCTGGTCACCTGAACCTTGGCCCCTTACCGCGAGTGGGCAGTCTTTTGGGGCGGGGTGCGGTCAATAATGCCGTTACCAAGACCTGGGAGATCGGTAACCAGCTTCTTGGTGAACCCTGCGGCAGCGGAAACGCACGCTCCGATATCAGAAGCTGTTCTCGGAGCCATACCTGGCGCCCTTTCGTCAGGGGCACGAGCGCCGGGAACTCGCCGTGCTCGCGCAAGGCCCGGATCATGCTGGCGGTAGCCCGAAGTAGGCCGCGACCAGACCTTCGTGCAGTGCGCGAGGCCAGTCAGCTAGCGGGCGGTTTAGAACATGCCTGATACAGAGGATCGCAGTTAAAAGCACTATTTGACAGCCTTAGCGATCTGGCTAAGAGCTGCCGCCCGTATTTGCGGGATATCGGTGCATTGCTTGAATGCGGCCACCCAGCCGAGCACATATTTTCTGAGGCGTTCTGCGGCTTTGTTATTGCCTTTTTTGACCTGCTTGAGCCCGCGTTGCAATTTGGTTTTGAACTTCGCTAGGTTATCAGGGGTAGGTTCTATCCGGATTTGGCCACCGAAGCATCGAAGCCGATGACCCAGAAAATCTATCGGAGTTCCGGGTTTGTAAACCTTAGGCGGATTCAGTCGAAGCGGCCCGGCGGGATGTGCCGTGACGGCACTGCCACAGGCTGTAAATATCGACACCACGTCGCCTTTGCTTTTCCCAAGCGTCAGAAGGTTATCCGCATATCCGACCCAATCCTCGCAAGGCAAACTTGCGAGGACAGGGGCCAGCAGCATTTCGACAACCAAAGGCGATGTGGCCGACCCTTGTGGAAGGCCCCGCCGGGCCACTGCAAATTCAGTGGCGAACATGAATTCGTCCACCCCTGAATCTGCAAGGCTGAATGAGTTGTTTGTCTCCTGTAGTAGGTGAGAGGTAGGATGGTTTGATGGGGTGCTCTGATGTGATGTGCTTAGGTGGGTGAGGGTGCTGAGATGACCTGGGCTGAGATGACTTGCTGAATTGAATGAGGTAGAGTCGCCCGACTCGAACGATAGATCAGGGTTGATCCTCAGGTTGAGGTACTGTCCTAGGAGGACACTCCTTGTGACCTGCTCTGGTAATGGGAGTAGGTCTGCGACCTTCTGTCCATCGAAACTTGGGTAGCAGTCATCGATATCCAGTTCGATAGCCCATGCGTAACCTTCCCTTATGAGGTCGGCTACCCGTTTGATGGCGGCTTGAGTGCCTCGCATGAGGTATTGGTTCGGGTGAATGAGATCATCGGCCTGGGCTTTCAGGGCGGGTAGGACGAGTTGTTGAAGTGCCCGGTTCTCGAACCCGAAATCGAACACGATTCTCACTTCAGCCTGATTAAGGGGCAGCGGTTCTTTCTCTTTGAGATACAGGGTCACGGGTTCCGTGCTGCTCGCCCAAGCATTGAGCCTTTCGGCTATTGCAGGGAGCTGACTGATGGGTGGACGGCGATGGGGTCTGAGACCCTTATACGCTGCAACGCAGGCCAGGTAATGAGCATCGAATGACTGGAGGTAGCGCTGAGTCTCATATAAGACTTCCCCCGCTCCACAGTTGAGTGAGACATCCTGTAAGCGGACGGCATCCGCAGGAGGATGGATCGGTGAAGCAAGTCAGGACAGCGCGGCCGGACGTTGGCGGGCGCGTACTAGAGAGTGACGTTGCCGGGCCCGGCCGGGGCGGACGGATGTCACGGCAACGCAAGACCACAGCGGTGCTGCGGCTGCTGCGCGGTGAGGATCTCGAGACGGTATCCCGCGCGCTCGGCGTGACCGCCGCCACCCTGACGAGCTGGCGTGATGCCTTTCTGGCGGCGGGACAAGCCGCGTTGGCGAGCCGGCCCGGCGATGGCGAGGAGCTGGAGAGCCAGCGCCTCAAGGCCAAACTCGGCGAAGTCATGATCGAACGCGAGCTGCTGCACGAGAAGATCGCCGCGTTGGAGGCCAATCGCCCTTTGGTCCGGCGGCGGCCGACGCCATGAGCCGCACCATCTCCCCGCTGAGCCGCAAGCCGTACGGCCTTGCCTTGGTGTGTCGGACCTGGCTGGTGCCGCGTGCCACCGTTTATCGGCACCGGGTCCCGCAACAAGCCTCCGCGCCGCGGCGTCCGGGGCCGGTCGGGCCGATGCCCGATGCGGCGCTGCTGGAGCACATCCGCGCCGTCCTCGCCGCCAGCCCGTTCCATGGCGAAGGCCACCGCAAGGTCTGGGCCCGGCTGCGGATCGCCGGAATCCGCACTTCGCGGCGGCGTGTGCTGCGCCTGATGCGCGAACATAACCTCCTTGCGCCCGCCCGTGTCGGCGCACCACGCGGGCCGCGTAGCCACGACGGAACCATCATCCCGGATGCCCTCGACGCCATGTGGGGCACTGATCTCACGACCACCATCACCGGCGAGGGGCAGGCCGCGGTGTTCGTCGCCGTCGATCACTGCTCGGCCGAGTGCGTCGGGATTCATGCCGCCGCTCAGGCCACCCGCTTCGAGGCGCTCGAACCGATCCGCCAGGGCGTTCGTGAGCATTTCGGCGGCTTCGCCAAAGGCCTCGCTCGCGGCCTTGCCGTGCGGCATGACCATGGATCGCAATATCTGTCCGACGCCTTCCAGAACGAGCTCGCCTTTCTCGGCATCGAAAGCTCGCCCGCCTTTGTGCGCGCCCCGGAAGGCAACGGCTGCGCCGAACGTTTCATCCGCACCGTGAAGGAGAACCTCTTGTGGGTGCGCTCCTTCGAAACCATCGAGCAATTGCGCCTGGCGCTGCTCGACTTCCGCGAGGCCTACAACACCACCTGGCTCATCGAGCGACACGGGTTCATCCCGCCTGCCGCCTTTCGTCGGCAGCAGCTTGAACCCGCGGCTCTCGCTGCATAGGCTTCAACCAGATGTCTCAGCAACCGCGGGCAGTACAGACTTTCTTTCGCTTCCCAGCCTTATGTGCCTCAGCGATACGGTCCAGTAGATCGCCTACATGCGACGTTGCTTGCTTTGTCGCGTTCTTTGCCAACCCCATCGCCATCGCTTCAATGTCTCATCTCAACTTGCAATCAGTTGCACTGCTCTGTTCTATTCCACTCTATTCCGATTGAGTGCTTTCGGCCGGCTTTAGTAGCGACATAGCTGGTCCCCCGGCCTCTTGTTTGGCGGGAAGGCGTTGGCGAGCGATGGCCCAGGAAAGGAGAGTGTCCGGACTATAGAGTGTGCGAGAGCCCCACAGCGTATACAAAGGTCCTGTTCCGTCCATCGCCAGCTTGCTCAGTCGGCTCTTGCTGATTTTGAACCCAGCAGCCGTGAGGTAATCGGCCGCTTGCGCGCGCGTCAACTGGCTCTTTGTTCGCGAGGCTTGCTCGACATATACCGGCATGGCAAATCCCTTCTGCGGTCTTGCTGTTTCATCTGCCCGCAGATATGAGTCATATAGAGTGCCATTCTGCAATATCATTAAACCAACTGCGGCTCGCGCGCTGAGCCGTACCGGTTTCCCGGAGGCTCCAATCCTTGAGGGATGGAGAGATGGAGAAGCCCAAGTCATCGGTTCGATACCCGTCCGAGGTCCGTGCGCGAACGTCCAGATGGTCCTGGAGCACGGGGGGCGAGCACGGCTCACAGTAGGATCGAACTTGTGCAATCAATTGCACAGCGACGAAGTATCCCGGTACGATCCTGATTAGTGCGACCGCAACTTGAGGCTGACCCCGTGTGGCTTATCGTGCGCCTGCGTAAGCGAGATTGCTTCGTCCCACCGAGAGCGGAGCGCATGGCGAGCCAACAAAAAAGGGCGGGCCATGTAGCCCGCCCGATTGGTGACGTCTCAAGCGATCTAAATCAGAAATCCATATCGCCCATACCGCCGCCTCCCGGAGGCATCGACGGAGCCTTCTTCTCCGGCTTCTCGGCCACCATGGCTTCGGTGGTGACGAGCAGACCGGCGACAGAGGAGGCATCCTGGAGCGCCGTGCGGACGACCTTGGTCGGGTCAATGATGCCGGACTTCACGAGATCCTTAAAATCGCCGCTCTGCGCGTCGAAGCCCCAGGAATACTCGCTCTTGTCGAGCACCTTGCCGGCCACCACGGCGCCGTCCTCGCCGGCGTTCTCGGCGATCTGGCGCAGCGGCGCCTGGATGGCCTTGCGGACGATGTCGACGCCGAAGCGCTGGTCGTCGTTGTCGCCCTTGAGCTGGGACAGGATCAGGCTGGCACGGGCCAGCGCGACACCACCGCCCGGCACGATGCCTTCCTCGACTGCCGCGCGGGTCGCATGAAGGGCGTCATCGACGCGGTCCTTTCGCTCCTTCACCTCGACCTCGGACGCGCCACCAACGCGAATAACCGCAACGCCACCGGCGAGCTTCGCCAGTCGCTCCTGCAGCTTCTCACGGTCGTAGTCGGAGGTGGTTTCCTCGATCTGGGCGCGGATCTGGTTGCAGCGGCCCTTGATGTCGTCCTTCTTGCCCGCGCCCTCGACGATGGTGGTGTTTTCCTTCTCCACCAGCACACGCTTCGCCTTGCCGAGCATTTTCAGGGTGACATTCTCGAGCTTGATGCCGAGATCCTCGCTGATGACTTGACCGCCGGTGAGGATGGCGATGTCTTCGAGCATTGCCTTGCGGCGATCACCGAAGCCCGGCGCCTTCACGGCCGCGACCTTCAGACCACCGCGCAGCTTGTTCACCACCAGGGTGGCCAGAGCCTCGCCCTCCACGTCCTCGGCCACGATCAGCAACGGCTTACCGGACTGCACCACCAATTCGAGCAATGGCAACATAGGCTGCAAGCCGGAAAGCTTCTTCTCGTGGATCAGGATGTAGGGTTCGAGCAGTTCCGCGGTCATCTTGTCGGCGTTGGTGATGAAATACGGCGAGACGTAGCCGCGGTCGAACTGCATCCCCTCGACAACCTCGAGCTCGGTCTCGATGCTCTTGGCCTCCTCAACGGTGATGACGCCTTCGTTGCCGACCTTCTGCATCGCCTCGGAGATCATCTTGCCGATTTCGGTATCACCGTTCGCGGCGACGGCACCAACCTGTGCGGTCTCCCCCGGGGTGGTGATCTTCTTCGAGTGCTTCTTCAGCTCCTCGACCACGGCGTTCACGGCCCTGTCGATGCCGCGCTTGAGGTCCATCGGGTTCATCCCGGCCGCCACGGCCTTGGCGCCCTCCCGTACAATCGCCTGTGCCAACACGGTAGCGGTCGTGGTGCCGTCACCGGCGATATCGCTTGTCTTGGTGGCAACCTCGCGCACCATCTGCGCGCCCATATTCTCGAACTTGTCGGCGAGCTCGATCTCCTTGGCGACGGTCACGCCGTCCTTGCTGATGCGCGGGGCGCCGAAGCTTTTGTCGAGCACCACGTTGCGGCCCTTGGGCCCGAGCGTGACCTTCACTGCCTCAGCCAGGATGTCCACCCCCCGCATCATGCGGGTCCGGGCATCACTGCCGAACTTGACGTCTTTTGCAGCCATTGGTGTTTCTCTTCCCTTAGTTTGTCAAATGAATGGAGATGTGCGGTCAGGCAGCCTTGCGGCGGGCGGCACCTTGCTCGACCACGCCCATGATGTCGGACTCTTTCATGATCAGCAGCTCTTCGCCGTCGATCTTGACTTCGGTGCCCGACCACTTGCCGAACAGAATGCGGTCGCCTTCCTTAACGTCGAGCGCGACGATCTGGCCCTGCTCATTGCGAGCGCCGGGACCAACCGCGATGACCTCACCCTCGATGGGCTTTTCCTTGGCGGTATCGGGGATGATGATGCCGCCGGAGGTCTTTTCCTCGGCTTCGATGCGCCGAACCACGACCCGGTCGTGGAGGGGACGAAACTTCATACAGGTCGCTCCTGGTGATGCCTATTTTGGATGAATGGTTTGCCAGCGGGCGTGCCGGCCGCGGACTGAATGGGTGGCACGTTGCTAGCACTCCCGGTTAGGGAGTGCCAGCGATCTAGTCTCGTTCCGAGGTCAAGTCAAGCCCGGCAGCACTTCGCGGCGAGAGGCGGCCTTTTTTGTTGGACAAAATGAGAACAAGAGGGGTCCGACTTTACTGCAAATGTCCTGTCGCCGCGTAGCCCGGCAATGAGGTTGCCGGCGAGAGCGAATCGCCTTACGTCGTCCGCTACGTGCACCGAGGGGGCGTCAAGCCCACCTTTCTTGACTGCCAGGCTGAAGTCCTGATGAAGGACAGCCATGGTTCATCGCCACCCTGCAGCGCGCGTCCGTCGGTCGTGTTCTACAGATCTCATCATGCGGGGGGAGGCAGCAACGATACGAGGCCAAGTGCTGGAATGGTGGCCTGCACGCGCGTGTCCCTTGTCCCGACAGCTTAGGTGCTGGTGCAATCAATTGCACGGGCAAAGGGGGGAACTGATCGAATAGCTCGACGGGCTTATAGGGGAACTGGTCCACCGCCTCACGCACAATCTAAGTGCTGTACTCGACCGACCAGGAGGTTTGCCCGGCGGGGCCAAACGATGGCTATTCTGCACAAAAGATCGTCGCGACTGGCTGTCTCAGCACCGGAGAAGAGCCCGGTTATCTCTCAGACGCACGCGGGCGTAGTCGTCGATGCCGGAGTGCCCAATGCAGGTACCACACTGCCGAACCTGCTGGGACCTGACTGGGCTAGGCCCTTCCACACTGTGCAATTGATTGCACGATGTACTTTTGAACCTCAATGCGCTTCTCCCGGCCAGGAGGAGCCTAACGCGCCTGTCTTGCTCGATGGCACAATGCCGCCAAGACCCGCGAACGGACCGCTGGTCACCCTGAACCTTGGCCCCTTACCGCGAGCCTGGGCAGTCTTTTGGGTGGGGTGCGGTCAATTGATGCCGTCATCAGAACCTGCGAGATCGGTAAGCATGTTTTGCACGAATTGCACGGGGTGCTGGCCGCTCCCGGTTAGAGAGGCGACCTGTTGCCCCTACACAGACATGTCGCAAATGTCGCTCGCGCACGTATAGGCGTAAATTGCCTTCCACCTCCTCTCTCTAAACCCTGGATTGTTTTTTTATATGCATACGCGCGCGAGCGACAAATGCGACATACCCTTCATGGTTTGACTTTTCTGAGGATCTCGTCCCGCTCTTGCTTTCTCTTCTGCCGTTCTTCCTCACTGCGGATAGCGAACGTGGTATGCACCTTCGGGTTGACGATCCATGCAGCCGGTCCGCGCGCTTGATTATCACGTGTCTCTTCTCGCACCCACGCCATTGCAGCCAACCCGCTCATAACACTGGTAAGCTGGTTCGCACACTCAGGGGCTCGCAACTCGCCATAGGCGCGGGTGATGTCGCGTCGGGTGATGCGTTCGAAGGGGCGGGACAGGATAAAGCCGGCAATCCAACGAGCATGCCCGGTTTGAGTGGTACGATACATCAAGCCGTTGGTCCGCCGTACATGAGGGATTAGGATATCCTTCATGTAGAGTGCTGCTCGACCGGCGGTTGTTTCAGACACGATGCCTACGGTGTGCTTTTTCGGGATTTGCTGCGCACTCGATCAGATGGAAGGTGAGGCACAACCGAGCGAATGTGCCGGGCAGCTTGTCAAGCGAGGCTATCATGCGAGATGTAGTGTCTGGCCACGCCGTGAGGACCATTACAAGCTCCTCCACGGCCTTACGATGCCGTTGGCCATCGGGATGCAGGCGCACCACTTTTGGGTGGCCGTGCGGACCCACCTCTGGCGTCATTGAGGATAGGACGTGGAACAGCTCGTCATATTGCTCCAGCGCTTCATGATCAGGGGGACGGTCAATTCCCCTGCCTTGCTGCGTCGGCACGCAATATAAGAAGCGTTGGAGCAAGCCGTCGTCAGCAGCCTCACTGGCGACACGCTGGATTGGCTCGGGTTGAATCCCTCCGAGGATGCAAGCGGACCAGTTCGGGCAGGAGAAGCTGCCGCGACCTATTCTGTCAACGGAGTGACGCCCCCCATTGAACAGTCGGAGATAGGCCCCGCGGTCTCCGCCTCCTCGGCCACCAGCGTTATACCGATCCAAGTTGCCCAACAGCTCGGATAGCTCGTCGCTGCGCACCAGCACTTTGCTCGCCGGCGCCTTGTGTTTGGCGTCTAGGTCATCTCGCAGCACTTCACTCAGCGCCTCTATAGTGAGGCTCTCGACCATGTAACGGTCACGCACAGGGTGGTTCGGCTCTGGGCTGTCGTTTTTTGCCTTCTTCCATTTGGCGTGTCGAACCTTGTAGTTTCGTAGCTCGTCTTGGTATTGCCTGAGGGCTTTCGTTTCCAGTTTATCGATCGGTTTCGTGCATGCACCAATGACGGGGGATTTCTTGATCGAAGGATTGCCGACGATTGCGCCCCAGAGCCGTGGCTGCTCGGTCCAGGTGATATCGTGCACCTTGGGCTGAATGCGCCACTCATCGCTCATGACTGAAGCGCAGGAGACGATAGCGCATAGGGCCACAGCTGCAGGATCAACGCCCATGCGTTCGGCGGTGTCGAACACAAAAGGCGCAATAGGTTCGGGGATATGGTCTTCGGTTAACGCTGGTGAGCCTGTCATATCGGAATCGTCTAGGAAGTCCACCGGATCTTCCCATTCGCTGTAGGTTTTCGGAGAATCACCGTCCGCGAACTCGTCAGCCCAATCCTCGGCCTTTTGCATCGAGGAATCAAGTTTTTGTCTGGTCGCTTTCTTGATGCCGTCTTGAAGACCGTGATCGACTTTCTTTGCTATTTCTGTCTCGCTCCACTTGGCCTTGCCCGGCTGGTTCTTCATCTTTAAACCCGCAGCGATCAGCTTTTGGCGGGCGACTTCCAGATCCAGGTTACCGTGCGCTACCTGCTTGCCCATCTTGAGGGCGGCGTTATTCAGTGTCAGTTCCTGCTCACCCCACTCAGCGTCTAGGATCGCAAGGCATTCGTACTCCAGGGCGGCCTTGCCATACTGCGGCGTCTTACTTGGAAAGTTGGTTGCCTCGGTGTGTGTGGAGGTAGGTGCTAGGTTTTCGGCGGCACCAGCATCCAGGTCAGCACGCTGGTCGATGTAGTCGCCGTCGATCAGTTCGACCTGACAGACGGGCTCACCGTCGATGCTGCCGTAGTAATAGGACTGTGAGAGCTTCCAGCTCTCTTTCGCCAGGATGTAGTCCAACACGCCATTCAATCGCGAGACGAGATGCCGCCGCTGATCTGGCGGCGGTTCCTTCGATACTGGACAGAGCACTCGCCAGCGTGGTTTTTCAGGGGTGTGGTTAGGCGACGTGTAGAGGAGCGCCGCAATCTTGGCTTCAGCCAGAGCTTCGGCGGCTTGCTTAAGTGCAACCTTCTCTCCGTCATAGTCGGCTTCGATGCCGGTGATCGCAAGCACGTTCTTATCGGTGCGGAGGCAGCCTTTATCGGTAGTCAGTTCGCCAAATCTCGCCAGCTTCAAAAGCGGGAGGTTGGGTTTTGCTGGCTTACTGGTCTCACAAATCACCTCTGACAGATCTCGCAGTGAGATCTGCACTTGCTCCTTGCTCTTAGCGAACGTATCGGGGAACAGAGTGACCGTAATCGGATGATCCAGAGGGCTTAACGGCCCTGCCAAATCCGCCACGGTCAAAGAGCTTGAGTCAGGGGCATTTTCGTCGGCCAACATGGCGACCTCCTTGAAAGGTGGCCAGCGACGCCGAAACGTTATTGAACTCAGCTGAAGGGCTTCGATAGAACGCTAGTGCCAACTGACGTTTCGAAGTTTTTCCCTCCACCCTCAGTCGCTGTCTTCTACCGTGCTGGGGGTGGTTGCGTCAGTATTCCTTTTTGGTCGAAGGCGGTGATCGAGCCAGCATTTGTTCCAATGAGGAGCGCGGAACGAGAATGCGCAATAACGGTTCCATCGCATGTCTCCCGCTTCCCGAGCCAAGATCTTGCGACTGCTCGACCTCCCTTTGCGGGCTGCCAATGAAGGTGCAGCCAGACGAGCATCGAATCTGTCCACGGACCTGCCGCCCCGGCGTCTCGAAGCCGGTGAAGAGTCGATATCCTCGACCGTGAGGTGCCTTCGCCGGGTTGTGCAATTGATTGCATGCAATATCGCGACGAACGGGCAGCATGTCAGCCCTCCTTTCCGGACATGAGGGTGTGTGTTGAGGGCGCGGTCTCAATGAGACTCGCTAGCTTCCAAGTATCGATGAGAACGAGACGCCGGCTCAGCTTTTTACAAAGGTCGGGATGCTGCTTGCCCAACTGCCACAAGAAGGTTAACCCGATTGGGAAGTTTTGCACGACGTCTTTTCGCCGCTGCCACCTCGGTCGTTCACTGGGCGCTGCCATCTCGCAATACTCCTTCGTAGTTCGCGAGACTTCATATAGCGGGCAAAAATCGCAGCGCTGCTGTTAAATCAAAGGGTGGTCTCCCCGCCGAGCCGGTGTCGTTCCGCAAGCAAAAAAAGCCGCTTGGTCGCGGCTTCTCAGTGAGGCTATCAGGGATCTGGTGAGTCATTCCCCACCCTCCGTGGTGGGGGATGCTATCGCTATGCGGAGGGTGACTGTGCAATCAATTGCACGACCAATGGCCGGTTAAGGCAAATGCGGCCCAGTCTTGAGCTAGCTTACGGCGACGGGCGATAAGGTCTGAACGCTGGTAGGCTCGAACCACTGCGTCTCCTACTACATGCCCGAGGGCCATTTCTGCGATCTCGTGGGGCGCATCAGTGCATTCCGCTATCCACTGCCGGAAACTAGACCTCATGCCATGTACCGTCCCTGGCACCTTCAGCCAACGCAGCAGTCTGTGCATGGTGTCTACAGACAGAGAGCGCCCGCGCCTCTCTCCGGCAAAGATGAGCTCCTGATCGCCGGTAATCTCTCGCTGCTGACGAAGGATGGCGACCGTCGCTGGTGCGAGTGGGACGCGATGTTCCTTGCCATTCTTAGTCCGGCTGGGCGGGATTACCCACAGACCGGCGTCGAGGTCGAGCTCGCACCACATCATACCCAGTGCTTCGCTGGTTCTGGTTCCGGTTAAGATGGTGACCTGAAGAGCACGGGCAGAGGGGGAATCGATCTCAGCCAAGCGCTGCATTAGTGCCGGAATCAGCTGGTAAGGGAGGGAGGTTAAATGCTTTACCCCGGCGACCTTGCCTTTTGCGGGTAGTAATTTTTCCATGTGGCCACGCCACGCTGCTGGGTTCGGACCTGTCAGTCTCCAGCCCCTAGCCATGCTGTATGCGATAACCAGCTCGATCCTGTTTCGCACCCTGTCAGCCGTGGTAGGCATGTTCGACCAGATCGGTCTGATGCAGGCCAGCACGTCTTCAACGTTGACCTCAGCGACGGGCTTGCTGCCAATCTTGGGCAGGACGTGGTTTTCCAGGGAGCTTCGCCACTGTCGCAGATGGATCGGGCTCCGCCAACCTGGGGTGTGCTCCTTTATGTATAAAGCAGCGACTTCACCGAAGGTTCGCCCGGCCCTGGCCTTCCGTGCCTCGGCCGGATCAATACTGTCGAGTAGGTCCTTTTGGAGCTTTAAAGCTTTGCCACGGGCCTCGGCCAGACCAACTAAACGCAATGGCCCGAGGCCAAGCCAGTGTGCTCGACCGTCCCGCTGGTAGCGGAACACCCAGGACTTTCCCCCGCTGGCGGTGACCTGAAGATAAAGGCCGTTGCCATCAGGGTACATGCCACGCTTGGTGAGTGACTTGACGATCGGACTGTCGAGACGCTTCCGACTCCGAGAAGTGTCCTCGCGTTGTGCCATTATCGAGATAACCCATCCACATCCTAATCCACAAAAGACTGCCAGATGTCAATGAATGTTGTCAACTGTCCACGAACAACAATGAACGCTAACTAGTTGAGGGGTAAATGCTTCTCTGAACCCATGTGAATGATGGCGAACATCTACAAACCGATACTCTGGGGTGAACGTATCCCCCGGCAGCGTCACCGTGGGCACGCCCATCCACAGCGCCTCGCACGTGGTCAGTCCGCCGGAGTAGGGAAACGGATCCAAGACCAGGTCGATGTCGTTGTACTGACCCATGAACTCGCGATGCGGCGAAGAGCCGCGCAGTTCGATGCGGGCGGTGGGAATGCCGTGCTGACCAAAAGCCTCATGGATGCGCGTGCGCGGTTCGGCTTCCGAGAACTGGTGTGTCTTCAGGACCAGGCGAGACTCCGGCAACCGACGCAGAATGTTGGCCCAGACCTCAATGGTCCGGGGCGTAATTTTCGCCAGATTGTTGAAGCAGCCGAAAGTGATGTAGCCATTCCGCTGCCCGGGGAGCGGCCCGACATCCGCCGCGTACACCGGCGGGCTATAACAAACATAGCCATCTGCAAGCCGCAGCACGCGCTCGCTATACAGACCCTCCTGCTCTGGCGGGATCTGCCACCGGTCGGCGACGATCCAGTCCATCTCCGATAGGCCGGTGGAATGGTTCTGCATGCCGACCCATTTGATCTGCACCGGTGCAGCGCGGTGGGCGCAGACGATCATCCGGCCGGAATCGCCGTGGCCGCCAAGATCGATCAGGATATCGACACCCCGATCGCGGGCCAGCAAGGCGGCGGACGCATCGTCGATCGCACCGATATCGTGCCACTCCGACGCGATTGCGCGGAAACGATGAGCAAGATGGTCCGTGCTGGATGTCTGCGTCAGGCAGACCATCTCGAAAAGCGCTGGATCGAGGTTTTCGAACCCGGCAATGGTCAGCCAACCCACGGGGTGGGCCCGCAGCGAGCCAGAGAGCAGACCCACACGGAGCCTGCGGTCCGGGTCGGGGGCGTTGGCAAACACCCGGGCGGGCGACCGCGGCAAGAGTGCGCTCAGCTCTCGCGCGACAGCCAGCACTTCGGCACCGCTTGTGCCGTACCGGTAGGGAATCGTGTTCAGCAGGGTGCGATGAGCGTACACGTCCTTCGGGTAGAACTGGACTGCACGGCGGGCGGTGCTCGCGGCTTGGTCCTGCAGACCGAGCGATACTTCTGCCGTCGCGAGATTGCCGAGGACGTTCAGCGTCGGGCCCTGCCGTGCAAGCGCCTCGGTCAGCACCTCACGCGCCTCCGCGTGCCGCTGCAGGCGCAGCAGAACCGCCGCATAATCGTTTCCGATCTCGGGATTGTCCGGTGCGAGCGACCGGGCACGCCGAAGCATCCGTTCGGCCTCCCGCGGCCAGTCCGCGCGCGCCAACAGGGCACCGGCCAGCGCAAGCGTCTCCACCTGCTCGGGGGCGAGCAATGCGGCCGCTTCTGCTACATCGACGGCTTCCGACCATCGTCCTGCACGATCAAACGCGAGCGCCAGCGCGGTCAGGGCCACGGTATCCAGCGGGTCGGCGTCAACCGCACTCTGCAGACGTGCGACCTGCTCATCGATCTGGCCGGACCGAGCCGCGGCTTCTACGCGATGCAGGGCAAAATTCAGCCTGTTCGGCGCGATGCGGGTCGCCTCCTCGAAGGCCCGTTCTGCCATTTTATGATCGCCGGCCTGAGTGAGAGCGATGCCGAGCGCATCCCATGCCTCGCCGTTATCGGGGTTAATGCCGACACATTGCAGCAGCGGCGCCCGTGCGGCCTCCGGATTGCCGGTTTAAATCAGCAGGGCGGCGCGCGACACCAGCGCTTCTTCGCGGCGCGGGTTTAGTTCCAGCGCGGCCTTGTAAGCGTCCAGCGCGTCGGCGAGCCGGCCCTCCCGGCGGTAGCTTTCGGCCAGCCGGATTTGTGGTTCGTCCCAGTCCGGCAGCGCCTCGGCGATACGCTGCATCATCTCTCGGGCGCAGTCCGTCTCTCCGAGACGGTCCCGGGCAATTGCCAGGTTGAGCAGGGTTGCCGGCGAGCGGTCGCCGGCGGCGCAGACAGCCCGCAGCGCCTCAAGCGCTTCTGCGTGCGGCAGTTGTTCCAGCGTGGTGCTCATGCCGTCGTCGCGGACTCCGCGCCTGCCCCGGACTTGATCCGGAGAAACGAGGCATAGTGATCCAGGCTCGCGGCTGGACCGAGCTTGAGCGCCTCGGCGTAAGCCTCCCGGGCTTCCTCCATGCGATCCAGACCGGATAGTGCGCGAGCCTTGAGGCCAAAGAGGCAGGCATTGGCGTGTCCGCGCCGGCGTGCTTCCTCCGCCAGCCGCAGCGCCTCTTCGAACCGCCCGCGCTGGCACGCCAGCAGAACGGCACCGTTGCGCAGCCCGGCATGGTCCGGGGTGAGGGTAATTCCTTCGGCAAGGATAGCCGCGCCCGCGTCCGGGTCATCGTGTGCGACCAGAGCGCATGCAAGCGCCTCGCGAATCGCGGCTGCAGCAGGGTTCGCGGCCAGTGCCTCGCGCAGACAGGTGACCGCGTCGTGCGTCCGGCCTAGCTCCATCATAAGGATGCCGAGAATGGCCTTGCCGGCCGGTTCTTTGGGGGCGGCGATCACCGCCTCGGCAGCATCCTGAGCCGCCCCGATCAGGTCGCCGCGTCGGTGTCGCACATCCGCGCGGCATCGACGCAGAGCCGCGTCATCGGGATGGGAGGACAGCGCAGTGTCGAGCTCCATCTGCGCAGCTTGTAAATCTCCCTGGACTATGGCCAGGCGCGCGGCCACTTCGGAAATGAACGGAGCTCCCGCAGCGAGCCGACGCAGCGCCGACAACAACGCCTTTGCCGGACCGGTACGGCCGGCCGCTATGTAGTCGTTGATCCGGGCGACTAAATTATCGGGGGTGAGTTGCGCTTGCATTTTGCAAGTTCCTGTGCGTTTTCAGGCGATGAGTCCCTGTGCTCGCACCGCGAGTGCCTCCAGACTGGATGAGGACGTGGAGCTGGACGAAGAGGAAGCAGCCTGCGCCGCGGCGATCAGGTAGCGTTGCGTAAACTGTTCGACAAAATTCGGATCTTGGAACTTGCTTATATCCAGCCGCGACGTGATCGCCTGCTCCTGCGCGGACAAGTCCTGAAAGGCAATCTGCTCCGGAATCCCGAGCGCTGTCGTCACGACAGTACGCATTACTGGATCCCCAAGTATCTGATCTACCGACGTGATCGAGGAAGCTTCCTTCCGAAACGCCAGTGCGTCCGACAGACCGGGTGTCGTGGCATCCAGCGAGTTCATCCAGGTGACTTCCGCATAGCCGTTGGCAATCGTCTGGATGACTTGCGGATTTTGGATGATGGAGAGTCCCTTGTTAGCGAAGTCATAGGTCTGCACCACGCTCTGCCAACGCGTATCGCTGAGCTTATTAACCAATGAGTTTGGGTCATTGATATTAGAAAGCAGAGTCTGCGTAGCCAGGGCTGTATAGGACGTCTGATCGCCGAGCCCGTTCGCTGTCAGTAGCACCTGCAGCGCCTGGGGGTTGGAGAGCAGCTGCTGGGGAGTCGTGGCGTTCTGAACCGCCGTTGTGAACGCCTGTATTGCCCTGGCAACCTGCGGCTCCTGTGATGTCGCGGTGATCTCCTGCGTTTCGTCCTGCTCTGCGTTGCTCAGGGCGGTTACAGGGTTTTCAGTAATTCCGCTAACCGTCCCGCCGGTGGCCTCCTCAAGCATCAGCGTCGTGATCGAGGTCGAGGACGACCCCATGGCGGCAGACAGCAACGAGGTGATCGAGGAGCTCATGACAGGCCCGGGGCCTTACGGCTGACCGGATAACCCGGCCGCCATGTTCTCATTCGTCTGGATCAGGAAGTCGAAGTCCGGCCGGTCCCGGTCCATATTCCGTTGCACAGCCATACCAAGAGAAATGATAGACCCGCGAAGCGGGGCTGGCAGCGGGTTTGCCGGATCCTGCATGAGGTTAATGACCGTACCCCAGAGACGGCGGTTGTTAGCAAGCGCGCGGGCGTGGCTCAGGGCGTCACCGTCGCGTCCCTGACGCAGCAAAGAATTGGCCCAGCGAAACACGTCGGCCTGCTGTTCTCGCATACTGCGGTGGGACGCGCCTGTCTCATAGGCGCGCGCGGCTTGGGCTACGTTTTGCATGATGAGGGGTGTCTCCTTTCTGGAGGGCAGGGGGAGTCCGCCGATGTTCGGCCAAGCACAGCGTCCTCATGACGGATGATCTGGCGGACGAGCTTGAGCGCGCGATAGCATTCATCGGCCTCGGCAAAGGCCAAAGCCTCGCTAAGCATTTCGCGCGCCAGCCGTGACGTGGTGACCGCCTGAAACTCCTGGATCAGGCCACGCGCCACTTCGAGCCCTTGTGCACGCTCTCCGTCGTTCCCGATATAAACGGTCTGCAAGGCGAAGTAGATCCGCCGTGCCGGGCTGTCTGCCTGATCGGGCGGCATGATCTGCTTGCCGAACAGGAAGCGGGCCTTAGCGGTCAGCTCGATTCGGCTTTTTGTGCGGAAGCGGATGGGCGCGCCGTTGACCACCATCAGGTCGCCCTGCCGCAGTTCTAGAACCAGATTCGACATGGCGCCGCCGTTCCAGAGTGAAAGGGCCGGCACGACGCCGGCCCTTACGTGTATATCAGGCGTTCTTAACGAGACTCAGCAGAGTCTGCGGCGCCTGGTCCGCCAGGGTCAGCGCCTGCGTGCCGAGCTGCTGTCGAATCTGTAGCGACTGCAACATGGCCAATTCCTGGGCCATGTCGGCATCCACGAGAGCGCCCACGCCGGAGTTTAGTGCCGTGATCTTGTCGTTGTTGTATGTGATCTGGTTGTTCACGTAATTGGTGACTGCACCATAAGTGTTCAACGCCTCGCTGACGCTGTTGAACTGAGTAATGAATGCACCGCTTGCGGTAATCTTTCCGGCAATACTCGCGGCCGCAGTCGAAGTCGACGCACCCAGAAGACTGGTGAACGTTATGGCATTATACAAGGCTGCTCCACTGAAAGTAGCGATGCTGTACGTGGATCCCACTTCATTGCGGACCACGCTTATGTTCGCGAAGGCGCCGTTGCTGCCAGTGAGGTTCCCGATCAGCGTCTTTCCGCTATAATCGGCGTCTTGAATGAACCCCTGCACGTTAGCTAGCAACGACTTATACTGATCGGCGTACTCCGTCCGCTGGTCACCGTTGGTTTGGCTGTTGCCCAGCTCGAGCAGCACGTCACGCATGCTGCTGAGTGTAGTTGAGATTTCGTTCAAACTCGAGGACGTGGTGCTCAGCAAACCCTGCACCCCGCCGAGTTGCTGATTGGCCGTGGTCAGCGCACTGACATCAGCCCTGACCCCTTGCGCCACTGCATAAGCAGCGCCGTCATCAGTGGCATCTGCAACTCGGTAGCCGGTCGAAATCTGCTTCTGCACGGCATTAAGCTGCGTATTGGTGCTGTTGAGCGCTTCTAGCGCGATCATCGCACCGACATTGGTGTTAACGGAATTCAGTGTTCCGGACATGGTGTCTTCCCTTGCCCAAAGAGGTTATGACGTTCCCGCTTTTTGCAGGGATTACGGCATATTGCCGCATTTTTCTTAACGTCTGGTGAAAACCGAAGCTGCGGCATCATCAGGACGGAAGAAATTTTGCCAGCGACAGGCCGCTGACGTTGGAAATGAGCTGGTAGGAGGCCTGTAGCTGGGTCTGGACCTGCGTGATAGTCGATAGCGTCTGGGCCATATCGACGTCCTGCACCGACGAAAGCTGCGCGCTCAGCGCCGTGGAGGTCTGCTGCATGGTCTGAACTCTGTACTTAAGGCGCTCTGTTGGTTGCCGAGTACACCTGTATCCTCGGCCATGGCGTTGATCGCACCCGTCAGGCTGGTCCGCGTATCCTGGATCAGCGCCGACAGATTGGGGTCATTCTGCTGCGAGTCGGAGAGCGAGCCGACCGTCGCGAGCGACCGCATCAGATCGCGCATATAGGAACCGGTCGTGGAGCCGCCCGTAGATGCCACATAGCTGTTGGCATTGGCCACCAAACCAGTGTGCTGCATCTGGTCGTTGCCGGTCTGGATCACGGGAACCGAGCCGATTGTAGAGGAAAAAGGCGTGGTCCCCGTCGCATTAGATGACGCAATCGCGAGGGTCGCGGCGGCCGTGGCGCTGGCACCGTTTGTGCCCAGATTGGCAACCGCGGCCGCTATCTGCGTGTAGAACCCCGAGGAGCTAATGGAATCCGGATTCGGAACCGGCGGATTAGAGCTATCGGTGCCGGCGAACACGTAGGTACTGCCGTTGGTGCTGTCCAGCAGATTAGCGACTTGCGCTAACTGATCGCGCGCCGTCGCGGCAACCGTGTCGATCGCTGATCCGTCCGCGCCTTCCAGACTATTAAGCTGGCCCAGCAGATCGGATGCGATCGACTGGATCTGCGTCATTGCTGTCTGCGTCACCTGCATGTCGCCGGTCGCCGCGTTGATGTTGTTCTGCCACGTCGCGACATTGGCGAGCTGCGGGTTCAGATCGAGCGACGCCGAAGCGCTCGCACCCAGGCCGGCGTACGTGCTGGCGACGTCACCTGTGCTCGCCTGCTCGGTCAGTTGATCCAGCTTCCGGCTGATGGATGCGGAATCCGCTACCAGCGTGGTCAGCGAGCCGTAGTCGGAGGTGGAGAGGGGGCTGATGCCGCTCATGCTGCTGTTGTCGGAATAGAGAAGAGCTGGGCAATCATGCTCTGGATCGTGGTCAGGACATGCGCATTGGCGTCGTACGCATTCTGCAACGCGATCATTTGCGACATTTCGGAATCCAGGCTGACGCCGGTCTCGGATGACAGCTTGCTCTGTAGCGTCGTTTGCACGCCCTGCTCGGTCTGCACCTGATTCGTGGCGTTGCCGCTGGCGGTCGCGAGGCTGCTGCTGATGTCGCTTGCAAACTGCTGGAGCGTGGCGGGCGGGTTGTAGCCGAGATTAAGATTCCCCGCAGGGCCAAGACCGGTCGTCGAGGGGGTCGGCCCTACCGTTCCGAAAGTGCCGTTGAGCACCTTCGTGATCACCGTGTTATAGCCCGCCGCGCCCGTTGTGTTGGTCGAAGGCGTTCCATCGCGGACCAAGGAAGGCGTGTTTTGCACCAACGGATTGACCTGGATCGTCGCCGCAAAACCGACATAACCGCTCTGCGTGTAAGGTCCGGTCAATGACGGGATCTTGCCGGTCCCGTCGGTAAACAATGCTAGCCCCTGGTCGCCGAAGCGGCTCGCAAGGTTTGCGGAGAACTCATCGAGCGCCGCCTGCTGGGTCGGCAACACGCTGTCGCGCAGGCTTAGGTCCGCACCCAACTGCCCACCAGTGAGTGCGGCCGTGACATCCCGGCCGTTCAGGGTGACCGCCGGCAGGCCGCCGCCGGGATAGTAAGAGGTCGGTCCCACCGTTGCCCCCGAAGTGCTGAGCGGCCCGCTCGTGCTGCGGGTCGGCAATTCCTGGCCCGAGCTGGTGGTGATCAGCACGTCGCCATTGGTCTGCGGCAGGACATTGATGCTTAAGTATTGAGACAAGGTGTCAACCTCAGACTGACGCTGGTTCTCCAGGTCTGCGGTACTGGATCCGGCCGCCTGGGCCTGAATAATCTGGTTGCTGAGCGAGCCGATGGTCGAAAGCGTAGTATTGATTGTATTGACACAGTTGACGATGTCGTTCTGCGCCGCCTGGCTCTGGGCAGTGATGGCCTGGGACCGTGTGTTGATCCCCTGTGCCAATGTCTGCGCGGCACTTACCACCGCTGACTGCTGTGTCGGGTTCGATGGATCATTCAGCAATGTGCTGAACGCATCCTGGAGATTACCAACCAGGCTTGCCAGATCATTCCCCTGACCCGGTGTGCCGTCGATAGACTCGAGTGACGACAGCGCATTCGCTGTGGTCTGAAACTGGCCGACGGTAGCGTTTTGGCTCAGCACGGCGCTCCGCAGGGAGCTGTCGCTAACACTGAGCGCCGTAGGGCCAGTTGCCACGCCCATGCCGACCCCGCCGGCGTCGAGCGCGGTAAGTGGAACCGTCTCCTCGATATAGCCCGGCGTGCCGATATTGGCGACGTTGTGGGAAACCACCGCGAGCTGCGCATTGATGCTGGCAATGCCGCTGTTAGCGATGGATAGGGAAGCGCCGAGGTCCATCAGGTCTTCATATTGATGGTGGTCTGCATCATGGTGTCAGCCGTGGTGATCATCTTGGCGTTCGCGCTATAGGCCTGCTGTGCCACGATCAGCTTGCTGAACTCGGTGGCGATATCGACATTCGAGGCCTCCACCGCGCCGGTGACGAGACTTCCCGCGCCGTTGGTGTTGGACGCCTGGGCAATCGGATTGCCGGAATCCGTCGTCGGCGTGAAGGCTTGCCCGTTCTGCCGCTGCAGCGCGTCGGGTGCTCCGAAGGTAATTACGGGAACCTGCGCGACCGGCAGCGACTGGCCGTTATTGTAGTTGGCCTGCACCTCGCCGGTATCGTTGATGGTAATGCCGGTGAAAGACCCTGGCGGCACACCATTCTGGTTCACGTTGCGCAGGCTGTAGCTGCTGGCAGCAAACTGGGTCACACCGTTGGACTGGTCATAGTTTCCGAGGTTCAACGTAATGGGCGAGCTGGCCCAGCTCGGCGACAGCGAGATAGTTGCTGCCGTCCCGGCGGTTCCTGCGGTGCCATTAATCGCATTGATAGTGCCGGCGGTCGGGCCGTTGCCTGCGAAACTTATAGTGCCGCTGCCGATCGTCGCACCGGTCTCGTCCGTGACACTCAGGTTCCAGGAATTCGCTGTGCCCGTCGTGGGGGTCCAGGTCAGCGTGAAGCTGTGCGAAACGCCTTGTGAATCATAGACATCGACCTGAGAGGACGGGTTGGTACCTGATGTGGAGCTCCCGGCCGGCAGGTTGGCCGAAAGGTCGATATTGGTAGTCTGGATCGGGTTGAACTGGCTCTGCGTGATCTGGATCGGCCCCAGCTTGGATTGGTTGGCCATGCCGGTCGTCGGATCGACCGACCAACCCTGCAGATACTCCCCGGCATCATTCACCAGGTAGCCGTTCTGATCCATCTGGAAGTTGCCGTCGCGAGTGTAATAGGTTTGTGTACTGAAGGTTGGCGCGTTATTGGCTGTCGAGGTACCCGCGGCCTCTGAGACTGCAAAGAACCCTTGCCCGGTAATGGCAAGCGCCAACGGATTGGAGCTTTGACTGATCGTGCCCTGCACATTGTTGGTATAATCGGGGAGCGTCGTGACCGCGCCGGGCTCGTTGGTGGAGCTGGTGCTCGTCGTCAGGTAATCGACGAAGCTGGTATCTACCTCCTTGTAGCCGTCGGTCTGGCTGTTCGCGACGTTATCACTGATGTTTCCGAACGCCGCGGACTGGGCGGTCAGGCCGCTGACTGCGGTATTGAGCGCGCCAAAAATCGACATGACTAAGTCCCGGTAATTGCAACTGCGCCGGTCCTGGCAGGAATTGTGCCAAGCCAAAAGGCGCAGAATCCTTGCACGCGGGTAGGGCGCCGGCAGTTTCAACCGGGCACAATGTGCCCGGCTACCCCCAGTGCCGGCTGATTCGTCCCGCTAAATGGCGCTAAAGCCCGGCCAAGCAGTGGCAGAGGTTTTGCTGAAGCGCCAGCATGGTATCCTGTGACCTGCGTGTGGCATCAGCCAAAGCCTCGCCGGCTGGCTTGGGTTTAGTAGGCACGCGGCCGCAGGCAAGCGCGAGCTTCGACTCTTTCTGGGCAACATCCGAACCGGTCGCCGATCCCGCCAATCCGCCAAATGGCGTCCCCCTGCAGTTACCGGGGCAAAAACAGATGCTGCAGGCGATCTCCGCCGATCCAACGCGGGCATCGGTCGTTGAAGACCAGACAGCCCCAGTGGCCAATGAGCCCGCTGCGCCGTCGAACGATGAGACGAAGTCCGCTGCCGCCAACAGCCGCAAGCGGCCGGATGTCGGTACAGACAAGAGTCACCCCGCCGCAACCCGAACCGATACGCCTCCTCCGAACCAACCGTCGGCGTCCCCGCCCAACCTTCCGCCGCCTGTCACAGATGAAACGCATGCCCGGACGCCCCTCGTCGTAGCCGAGGCCCCACCCGCCGGGGTTGCGCAGGGGATCAACCAGGCCACTCATGCCACGACGACGGAGCACCACGTGCCACAGGGCAAGGAGCCAATGCCGGTAGCGCCGGCCAATTCGGCGGGTATGGGTAAGATCGCGAGCCCACAGGATGCAGCCACGGCGTTGCTCCAGTCCACGCCGGTTGCCGATGCACATATCGCCGGCTCAGGCGCGACCCCTTCGGCCGGATCGCCGACGATCCAGGCCATCGATCCCACGCATGCAACCGCCGCGGCCCCGACGCAGCCCTCTCCAGACACCCGGGAATCGCAGGCTCCGGCACCCTCAGCACCAGCATCGCCGCCCGCTGCAGCGGCACCTCCTTCCCAGGTTCAGCAGGTGCCTTCAGCAGCAGTGGTCGCGCACTCCTCGGGACCACAACACCTCACCATCCGCCTGACGCCGCCCGAGCTCGGCAGCCTTCAAATCCGCATCGATCAACCGGCCGGTGCCCCACCCAGGATCGAGATCAAAGTAGAACATGCCCAGACCCTGGACCTGCTCCTGCACGACCAGCCGAGGCTCCATCAGGCGCTCGATCAGGCCGGCATTCCCGCCGACGGTCGCCACATCACCCTGTCCCTGGATGATGCCGGACAGAACTCACCCGGCGGAAGTCACCGGCGAGCGTCCGGGTCCGATAGGAACGATCAGAACAACAGCGTCGACCCTGGCCCGGAAACGGAGCAGAGCAACAGGCCGATCCTGGTGCAGGTCACCTGGCGCCAGGGCCTCGACATTACCGCGTAGGAGAAATGCAATGAGTGGCTCGATAGCGTCGGTTGCGGCCCAGCAGGCAGCAGCTAATGCCGCCAGCAACCAATCCTCCCAGAGCAGCGGCCAGAATGCGCTCTCGCAACTGTCGGGCAACTTTTCCGACTTCCTCAACATGCTAATGACGCAGCTTCAGAACCAGGATCCCACCAGTCCCCTGGACACCAATCAGTTCACGAGCGAACTCGTCGAATTCTCCGGCGTCGAACAGCAGATCAACACGAACAACAGCCTGACCCAGCTCATTCAACTCACCCAGGCCGGCGAGGTGATGCAGGGGTCGGCGATGGCCGGTAAACAGGTTAGCGTCACCGCGAACCAAATTCCGCTGCAGAACGGATCGGGCAGCGTGACCTTTACCGCACCCTCGGCCGAGACAGCGGCGATCACGATCACCAATTCCAGCGGCCAAACTGTCCGCAGCGCGGTGGTCAGCGCAAGCAAGGGCCAGAATACCTGGACCTGGAACGGCGAGTCAGACAACGGCACCAGCCTGCCGGACGGCGCCTACGGGATAAGCGTCAACGCAGTGAACTCGGACGGCAGCACGTCGCCACTGACGTTCTCGGTCACAGGCACGGCGACCGGGGTCACATCCAGCAGCACTAACGGGGTGCAGCTTGAGATGGGTGCGCTTACAGTGCCGTTCAGTTCGATTACCTCAGTGCAGTAACCAATAAAACTAAGGATCCTAAAACAAGGCGAGCTGCGCCTGCTCCTCCGCCAGCCCTCCTTGCGGAACCCGGAAAGCCGCGCAATCCAGCCCCTCGCGGGCCTCGTCCAGGCCCCATTGCTTCGTGGCGCGGGCGAACCGCTGCAACAGCAGATCCGCATACACCCCCTGGCCGGAGAACCGATGATGGAAACGGGCATCGGAGAGGGCACCCGCCCGCGTTTCCCGGATCAGGTTCAGGATATGGCGAGCGCGGTCTGGGAAATGCGTGTTCAACCAATCCTCGAAGATCTGGCGTAGTTCATGCGGCAGCCGCAGCAACACATAGCCCGCGTAGCGGGCACCGGCTCGAGCGGCGGCCGCAATGATGTTTTCCATCTCGGCGTCGTTCAGGCCAGGAATCATTGGCGCGACCATCACCCCGGTCGGCACGCCGGCCCGGGTGAGTTCCTCGATTGCCTGCAAGCGCCGCGGTGGAGTGGCGGCGCGCGGCTCCATCCGGCGCGCAAGCGCAGCATCAAGCGTGGTAACCGACACGTACACACGCGCCAGCCTGCGGCGCGCCATCCCTTGCAGTATGTCCAGATCTCGCAGCACTCCCGCGGATTTTGTCACGATGCTGACCGGGTGATTGAAACGATCCAGCACCTGCAGCACGGCGCGGGTAAGCTTCAGCGTGCGTTCCACCGGCTGATAGGGATCGGTGTTGGACCCGAGGGCTAGGGTGCGGGGCCGGTACCCCGGCTTGCGAAGCTCCTTCCCCAGCAGCTCGGCGACGTCGGGCTTGAACAGAAGCTTGGTCTCGAAATCCAGGCCGGGCGAGTACCCAAGATAGGCGTGGCTGGGACGCGCATAGCAGTAGACGCAGCCATGCTCGCAGCCCCGATAGGGATTCACGGCGCGGTCGAACCCAAGATCAGGCGAACTGTTCCAGCTTATGACCGAGCGCGAACTGTCCCGGATCAGGTCGGTCTTCAGCGCAGGCAGATCGGCCAGTTCGGCGATTGTATTCCAGCCATCGTCGAACGGGCTGACTGCCGTCGATTCGTAGCGCACCGGGGGATTGAGGGTGGCGCCCCGGCCCCGGCGGACGACACTGGGTTGCGGGCCGGCGGGCGGCGGTTCCGGCATCCCAGCCATTCTGAGGGCCGCGAGTTGCTCGACGTCCTCGATGCGTTGCGCGGGTCTGGAGGGCATTGGCGCGTTCCCGTTCCGTTCAGAGTAAGTCTTGCCCGATGGCACATAGGACGTCAAGAACAGATAGAGAACTTTGATCTGATTCCAGCGACCGACAAGTCCGATCCCCAGAGGGCCGCGGGCTCAGCGCCCTTGCGGGGCATGATTCGCGCCCAGCCGCTACATCAACCCTGCGCGCGATACCACTCCACATGAGTCAAGTCTCATGCTGCCCGGTATAAGATAGAAATGTCGTAATCTCCTGGACCAGTTCGTGCGGCATCTGCTCCGGCAGGAAATGTCCCGTCGGCATTGCCCTGCCCTGTGCCCGCACCGCACGCGCCTCCCAGGTCTGCAGAACATTATACATCCGATGGAACGGTCCGTTTTCCGACCATAGCACCAGTAGTGGGCATTCGATTTTTCTGTCGAGGTCGGCCTTGTCGTGCACAAGGTCAATCGAAGCCGCCGCGCGATAATCCTCGCAGATGGCGTGGATCGTGTCGGACTGGCGAAACGTGCGTAGATACTCCTGAAAAACGGCTGGGCCGATCCAATCAGGCAGCTTGTCTGTCAGCCTGCTCCCGCCAAGCCACAGCAGAGTGCACTTCAGAAAGTATTCAGCACATTTCCGGATCATGGTTTCGGGAAACGGCGACGGCTGGACCAGCAGAAACCAGTGATAAAAGGTCGTCGCGAATTCCTGTGTAATATGCTGATATAGCTGATAAGTCGGCACAATATCAAGAATAGCGAGCTTCGTTAGCACCTCCGGATGATCGAGAGCCAGGCGATGCGCAACACGCCCGCCGCGGTCGTGGCCCACGAGGGCGAACTGCGCAAACCCCAGATGCTGCTTGACTTCTATCTGGTCCTGCGCCATCGCCCGCTTTGAGTACGCAGCGTGACCGTCGCCGCCATGCGGCTTGCTGCTGTCCCCATAGCCACGAAGATCCGTCACCACGACAAAATAGTTGTGCGCCAGCGCCGGCGCGACCTTGCGCCAGAGTACATGAGTTTCTGGGATGCCATGCAACAGAAGCAACGGCGGCCCGTCGCGATTACCACCGTAAACGGTGTGTATGGCTGCCTCCGACGTCTTGATTTTCTCTGTCCTGAATCCTGGGAAAAATTTGTTGTCCGGGTAATGCTGATTGCTTGGCATCTTAAGCGCCCTTTGCTGTCGCGCCATCGTCGTGGATTTGTGATCCCCGCATGCGGTGTCCAATGCATAGTGTGATGGATCATCATCAGGAAAACTAAACGTCTTCCGCCGTCAGCAGCGCCAAAAGCGTTTTTGCAGCGGCGCTGAGATAGCCGTTGCGGCGGTGAATCGCGGTGATCGGTATCGTTGTGCGCATTGGGGGGATGTCGAGCACCAACAACGTCCCCTGGCGAAGCTCGTCGCGCACACTGCTTTCCGGGACCAGCGCGAGACCGAACCCGGCCTGGGTCATGCGCTTTTGCGCGGTCAGGCTGTCGATCAGAGTGACATCGGCGTCGGCGAGTCCGGCACGAATCAGTTGCCGGGCCAGGGTCCGACCGGAACCTTGTTCGCCGGGTGGTGCCGGGAACCCGATCCAACGTTCGCCGGCAAGCAATCGCGCGTCGTCAACCCGGCGGCGGGCCAGACGATGCCCCGGCGCCGCCACCACCAGCATGGCCTCGCTCCCGGCATCCAGCGAAACGAGATCTGGGCGGCCTGCGGTGTAATAACGCAAGCCCAGCGTCGCCTCGCCACGCCGCACCAGGTTCGTGACATCGCGGCTCGACGCCGTGCGGAGTTCAAGCCGAACGTTCTTGGCTTGCGCGGCGAACCGGTGCAGAGCGTCCACGATGTGCGTATCGGCCAACGTGCCGACGAGGGCGAGCGAGACGACACCCGCAAGGCCAGAATGCAGACCGAGCACCGCCTCGCGCCCGTCTTTCAGGGACGCCAGCGCCGCCTCGGCGTAGGGTAGGAACGCCTGGCCGGCAGCCGTCAGGCGCGCGCGACCACGCAAACGCTCGAACAAGGGCGCGCCAAGTTCATGCTCAAGAATCCCGAGGCGACGGCTGATCGCAGGCTGTGAGCGGTGCAGTCGTCGGGCGGCACTGATAAAGCCGCCGAGCTCAGCGATGGTGACGAAGGTTTGGATCTCATCGATATCCATCGATCAGTTTTCCTGATCACGAGCGACGACACTATGCATTGGACAACACATCCGCCCACTCCGAGATGTTCGGTACACGCGATTTTGCCTCACCAAGAAAATGACTGTTCGGCCGATGCAATGGTGGAAGGGATTGGTTCCTGGTGCGCTCGGGGTGTTAGCGTTCAGTGGCCCATTGCCAGCGACACGCGTTGCAGTGCCCAGCTTCGGCCCGATTGTACTTACGTTCAGCCGTATTCTCATAGCCTCCGTCCTGGGCGCGATTACTCTTCTGTTCTTGTCGGGTAAGCGGATTCCCCATCGTCACCACCTGATCGGCATCACCGGGACCGGGCTTGGCCTGGCGTGGGCTTTCCTCTCTTCCTGGCCCTGGCAATGCAACACGCTCCCGCATCGCACGGGGCGGTGGTCGTGGGTCCCGCCCCCGCTGCCACCGCCATTTTGGCCGCAATTCGCATGGGCGAGCGGCAACCGGCTTATTTTTGGCTGGCCTGCGGGACGGGTGTCGCCGCGGTGGCGCTCTTTGCCCTCTGGCAGGGAGGGGGGCGTGTCACGTTGGCAGATGGCTGGCTTGTTGCAGCGATCCTGAGTGTCGGCGTTGGTTACGTCGAAGGCGGCCGTGTCGCACGCGAGCTTGGTGGCGTTGCAACGCTTTGTTGGGCGATGATCATCCTGGTACCGTTTGCAACCGTCATATTGATGCTGGCCACCGTAGACCGAACCTGGTCATTGCCATCCTGGCAAGCATGGCTTGGCTTCTGGTATGCAGGGATCATCAGCATGTTTGTCGGCTCTGTGGCCTGGTACCAGGGGCTAGCAGCCGGTGGCATTGCGCGGATCGGTCAGCTCAATCTGATACAGCCTATCCTGGCCCTCGGGTGGTCGGCCTTGTTGCTCGGCGAACACGTCTCCTGGCCGTTCTTCGTGACCGCCATCGTAGTCCTGGTATCGATGGCCGTATGCGTTAGGAGTCTCGTGGCTTGATGGCGCTCACCGCATTGCCGCCTGATGGGCGGCGAGGCACGCCATATCGACGATCTGGCTGGAGGAAGCGTCCATCTGCATGATCTGCACCGGGTGCGTAAGCCCGATCAGCAGTGGGCCGATCGCGCTGCCACCGACCATGTGTGGCGTCAGGCGTGAGATAATATGGGCAGAATGCAGGCCGGGCATGATCAGGATGTTGGCCGGTCCGGTCAGTCGGCAGAACGGATATAGCGCACGCAGCTCCGGATCGAGGGCGACATCGGGACTCATTTCTCCATCGTATTCGAAATCTACTCCGCGTAGGTCCAAAAGCTCGATGGCGTCGCGCATCACCGCCGCAGCCGGATGCATCTCGGCACCGAACGTTGTATGTGAAAGCAGCGCGACCCGCGGCTCGTGGCCGAGACCCCGGGCGGCACGCGCCGCGCCGCAGGAGATGTCCGCCAACTGCTCGGCGTTGGGCCGGAATGTGATCAAGGTATCGGCGACGAACAACGTGGTGCCGCGCGGGCCGACCAGCAGCGTGAGGCCAAAGGCGGTGCCGCCGGGCGCAGGGTCGATAGCGTGGGCGATGTCTTCGAGGCAGACCTGGGTGGAACGCGTCAGGCCGGTCACCATCGCATCGGCATCGCCGATCGCGACCATGCAAGCGCCGAACACGTTGCGGTCCTGGTTGACCATGCGTTGACAGTCCCGCTGCAGATAACCGCGGCGTTGCAGGCGATTATAGAGGAACTGCACATATTTCGGATTGTTGCCGGACAGGCGCGCGTTGTGGATTTCGATGCCCTCGACCTCGCCGAGGCCGAGCCCGTCCATGGTGGTGCGCACGCGGTCCTCGCGCCCGATCAGGATTGGCCGGCCGTAACCAGCGTTACGGAAGGCGACGGCGGCGCGAACGACCTTTTCCTCCTCGCCTTCCGCAAAGACCACTCGCTTGGGGTTGGCCCGGACGCTTTCCATGATGCGGTCGAGAGCGCCGGCGGTAGGATCAAGCCGTCCGCTCAGCGTACGCGCATAAAACCGTAGGTCCTGGCATGGCTTGCGCGCGACCCCCGAATCCATGGCGGCCTTCGCGACCGCGGGGGCAACGCGCGAAATCAGGCGCGGATCGAAGACATTCGGGATAATATACTCGGGACCGAAGGAGAGCTTCCGTGCGGAGGCAGTGTGCACCTCATCGGGAACGTCCTCACGGGCCAGCTCCGCCAAAGCTTGCGCGGCGGCAATCTTCATCGCCTCGTTAATAGTGCTCGCCCGGACATCGAGCGCGCCGCGAAAGATATAAGGGAAGCCGAGGACGTTGTTGACCTGGTTGGGATAGTCGCTGCGCCCAGTGGCGATGATCGAGCGTAGTCGCGCGGCACGCGCATCCTCCGGCGTAATTTCCGGATCCGGGTTTGCCATGGCGAAAATGATCGGCTGCTCGGCCATCGAGCGGACCATCTCCTGGGTCAACGCGCCTTTTACCGACAGGCCAAAAAAGACGTCTGACCCCTCGATTGCCTCCGCCAATGTCCGGGCCCTGGTCCGGGCAGCATGGGCTGATTTCCACTGGTTCATGCCTTGGGTGCGCCCCTGATAGACCACGCCCTTAGTGTCGCAGAGAATGACGTTGTCGGGGTGCATGCCCATGGCTTTCAGCAGCTCGACACAAGCAATGGCGGCTGCGCCGGCGCCGTTGACCACCAGCCTGGTTTCCCTCAGGTTGCGGTTGGTCAGGTAGCAGGCATTGATCAGCCCGGCGGCCGCAACGATGGCGGTGCCGTGCTGGTCGTCGTGAAATACCGGAATATCCATCAGCTCGCGCAGGCGCTGCTCGATCACGAAGCATTCCGGAGCCCTGATGTCCTCGAGGTTGATGCCGCCGAACCCGGGGCCGAGATAGCGGACCGCATTGATGAACTCGTCCACGTCCTCGGTGCCGATTTCGAGATCGATGCCATCCACGTCGGCAAAGCGTTTGAACAACGCGACCTTACCTTCCATCACAGGCTTGGCCGCAATAGCGCCGAGATTACCGAGGCCGAGCACGGCGGTGCCGTTGGAAATGACCGCCACCATGTTACCCTTGGTCGTGTAGTCGTAGGCGAGGTTCGTGTCGCGCGCGATGTGCAGGCAGGGTTCAGCGACGCCTGGGGAATAGGCCAGGGCGAGGTGTTGCGCAGTGGTAATCGGCTTGGTGATACGCGTCTCCAGCTTGCCCGGGCGCCCGGACGCATGCAGGGCGAGCGCTTCCTCGGCGGAAATGCGGGCAGTACGGGTATCGGTGCCACCGTCGGCCATTTCGGTTTCCCCCGGGAGAGGTCGTCTGTTGGGTGCTCATCATGCCGAGCGGCGAGCATGATGGGAAGCCGAGCGCCAGGCACGGCGCAGACCTTCCCGTGATGGCCGGGCCATGTCCTCGGGTTTGACCCCGTCAACTGGCAGCACTGCTGCGCCGCCGATGGGGGCGGCGGGCGGCTACAACCTTTCGCGCGGGCCGACGAAAAGGCATGTAACGAGCCCCGGGTAGCGGAGAAGCCCGAGTCGAAGTCAGCTACGAGATCGTGTTCCCGGCCGTGGTGTAGGAGCGTTGGCTACACAGGAACTCCGGCATTGGTCGGTCGGGGTGTCAGGCTGCCACAGCCGGCAGATGGGCGCCGAGCCACTCCGGTTCCCGGTCTCGCCAACGGGCGCACCTTGAAGCTGTGGCCCGCGCGGGTATCATCACGTAGAGCTGTGCGCGTGGACCCCCGAGCCCAACGCCTGCCATCGTTGTTTTTGTTCGCCGTCTGGAGGAACCGCCCGCTTGATCCAGAACTGCGTTCAGACCCTGGCATTCGCCGTCACGGCGATTCTAACGATCGCACCCGCGGTCGCCGGAACCCCACTTTATCTATCGGCGAACCCGCCGAAAGCGCAGATCGATTCGGGTCCAAGCCTCTCGCTCGGGCGCGTGGGTCTCGATCCGTGCCCCGGCGGACTTTGCCGGACGCAGCCGCACAGCAACCTGTTTTACTTTATGACAAAGGGTACCCATCCGATCGAGCCAGTGCCGGGAATTGTGCTGAGGATCCCTCTCGGCAATGTTCCGCGCTGAACAGATACACGAGTTCGCCGCAGGGCCTTTCGCCGAATTTGCTAGTCATTCTCGATTTGCACTCTGTCGGAAGGGCGGTCGCTGGTGCATGGATATTTCCGGCTCAAGCGCGTTATCCGGTTCCAGCACGGCGCGTGGTCCGGGCGTTTTCCGACCCGGCGGCCAAGATGGTATGGTTCGCGGGCGGCGAGGGTTACAGTACCGGCGAAGTGGGACGAGAGCGGGGACGCCGCGAGGCATCAAGCGTGGTATGTTCCGCCGCATATTGATGGACCGCAAATCGTGCAGTAGTTGCTCGCTCACATGTCCAACCTTCATTCCAGGTACGGCAAGTACATAACACTTTTTGGGCTGCTGTGTGCCGTAGGCGTCATGACAACCCTGGTGTCATACTCGGTCACGCTGTACCGGCTGTTCTGCCAGGTTACCGGGGCATACGGCACAACTCAGCGGACGAGTGCAGACCGCGTTCAGGAAACCAGCCGGATGGTGACCGTTTCGTTCGACACGAACGTGGCGCCCGGGATGAATTGGCGGTTCGAGCCCGTCCAGAGCCAGGTGCGGGTGCACCTGGGTCAGGATACGCTGGTGTTTTTCCGCGCGGAAAACCTGACCGATCACGAGATGGTTGGGCACGCCACGTTCAACATAACCCCGCTGAAAGTGGGGCAGTATTTCAAAAAAATCGAATGCTTCTGCTTTACCGAGGAACGCCTGGGGCCGCATCAAAGCGTAGAGATGCCCGTCGATTTTTACATCGATCCACGTATGGCGACGAACCCCAACACGGCGGAAGTGGGCTATCTGACGCTCTCCTACACGTTCTTCGAGTTGTTGCGTCCGAAAGGAGCCCAGGATCTGGCCCGGTTCGAGGATCGGCCACCAGACGCGACCGCCGGCCAAAAGCTGTTCGCCACGTCCTGTGCTGATTGTCACGAACTCGACCGCAACAAGGTAGGGCCGATGCTCGATAATGTGGTGGGTCGGGCATCCGGCACGGTTGCAGGGTATCCATACACACCGGCTTTAGCGAGCACCCATATTACTTGGGACGGAACAACGCTGGACCGCTGGTTGGCAGGACCAAGTGAAATGGTGCCGGGGTCGGCGATGCCGTTCCGTCTGCCGGATGAGTTGAGCCGGAAGGACGTGATTGCGTATCTGGAAACGTTGAAAGGAAAGCCCCGCTGAAACGGTAACCGCTTCAACCTTCGAACGGGTCGCGAACGAGAATGGTATCATCTCGCTCCGGGCTTGTGGTTACCAACGTAACCGGAGCTTCGACGAGTTCCTCGATGCGCCGGACATACTTCACCGCCTGGGCGGGTAATTCCGCCCAGGACCGCGCGCCGTGGGTGGAGCCAGTCCAGCCCTCAATAGTTTCGTACTCCGGGACTACGGAGGCCTGGGCGCGAGGCGAGGCAGGCAAGCGGCGCAGATATTCGCCATCGAGACGATAGCCGGTGCAGATCTTGAGCTCCGGCAGGCCATCCAGCACGTCGAGCTTGGTCAGCACGAGACCCTGAATGCCGCCAACCTTCACCGACTGGCGCACCAGCACGGCATCGAACCAGCCGCAGCGTCGGCGCCGGCCGGTAACAGTGCCGAATTCGTGCCCGCGGTCGCCTAGCAGTTGCCCGGTGGCGTCGCTGAGCTCAGTGGGGAAGGGACCGGCGCCCACGCGCGTCGTGTAAGCCTTGGCAATACCCAGCACGAAGCCAACTGCGCCGGGCCCCATCCCGGAACCTGATGCGGCGGTCGCAGCAACCGTGTTGCTGCTGGTGACGAACGGATAGGTGCCGTGGTCCACATCCAGCATCACCGCCTGCGCGCCCTCGAATAGAATACGCGTTCCGGCCCGCCGCGCTTCATCCAGGCGCTCCCACACCGGCTCCGCGAACGGCAGGATGCGGGGCGCAAGGTTCAACAAATGGTCCCGCAGGGCGGCTTTCTCGAACGTCGGCGCCCCGAGCCCGGCGAGCAACGTATTATGATGGAGTAAAAGCTCGTCGAGCTTCGCGCCGATAGTGTCGGGTTCCGCCAAATCTGCAACGCGGATGGCGCGGCGGGCGACTTTGTCCTCGTAGGCCGGACCAATGCCGCGGCCGGTGGTGCCGATCCTGCGCTCTCCCCGGGCGATCTCGCGCGCCCGGTCGATCGCGCCATGAAGCGGCAGGATCAGCGGCGCATTGTCCGCAATCCGCAGCGTATCGGGAGTGACTTCCAGGCCCTGAGAGCGAACCTTGTCGATTTCAGTAAGCAGCGCGTCCGGGTCGATGACGACACCGTTGCCGATAATGCCCAACTTGCCGCGGACGAGGCCGGCGGGGAGCAGCGAGAGCTTGTATGTCTGGTTGCCGACCACCAGGGTATGGCCCGCATTGTGGCCGCCCTGGAACCGCACGACGATCTCGGCGCGGCTGGCGAGCCAGTCCACGACCTTGCCCTTGCCCTCATCGCCCCATTGAGCGCCGATCACCGCGACGTTCGCCATTGTCTGGCCTCCGAAAACGCCCTGCATTCAGCCGAGTGCGGGCCACTGGAGCTGTGCGGTAGCATCGTATTGGCGCGGAGAGCAAAGGCAGGCGGGTGGAACGGCCGCATCCCGCAACTGCTGAGAGTGGTCAGTCGGTTCGGGGAATTCGGGCACTCCTAGGGATAGTGCAGCCGCTGTGTAACCCCCAACGCCCACCGAAACCGGTTTTCACTGTACGGCCGGATATCAAAGGGGCGCATCCCGACAGCCATCAATTCGAAAAGGCGCCCTCCGTTGCTTTCCTTGATGCTGTCCTCGCGCCCTAGCTGCGCCCCCTTCGCGTTGTAATAAGCATGCATCAGTTCGTGGAACAGGGCCACCTGCGGCGGCCTGGTCGTGTTGCCAACGGTGGTCTTATGAGGATCGTAATTGATGCATGTCCCGATCCCGTTCCCGGGCCTGATATGCCGGCGGGGCAGGGTCAACACAAGAACATCCATCTGATCGAGGGTCGGCAGGCTGGTTCCGGCGAGCCATTGGCGGATGAGCACTTCCACCTTCAGGGAAAGGGGTTTCGGTCCAACCGCCGCTAGGCCCGGTCGCAGTTGGGGTGGAGGCAGGATCGGCAGGTTGTGGAGCGGATTCGGCGTAATGCCGCCGGCCCAGTTGTGAAGCTGTGTATTCAACAGTTGCTGCGCCAGTTGCTGTGTCGAAAGACCTGCATTTGTCAGCGTCTGCAGCAGCTCGGCGGCGAAGTTAGCGTTGTCCTTCGCGTCGTGATATCGCCTGAGTTGCACGTAACCGAGAGGGGAGCCGCGGGCCTGATTGACGTTCGGACCCCTATAAACGATCAGGACGTTCTTGCCGGCCGCGGTCAGCGCCTGCAGGAAGTGCCGTCCAATAGGAAACGCGTTGATATCTGACAGATGCTGAAAGACGATTGCTTTGTAGTCGCCCCCGGTCGCCGCAATACGCTGCGATTGCACTTTGATGTTGGTGCCCGGAAATACGTGCTGCTGATTATCCGCGGTGTCGATGTATTGAGGTCGTGAGATTTTGTCTCTTTTAAAAAGGGATGCAAGTCCGGACATCTTCCTTATCTCCTCTTTCGGTGCATCGGCCTTACCCTCCGCAGTGCCAAGAGCAGCTTTCGCGTAAGCGCCCGTCACTTAACGGAGCCCCCGGGTAAGCGTACTTCCGGCATCGGTCTATGAAGCGATTCACACGGCTCCGCCCTGGCCGGCCAAGCCTTCAAACCGAGTTCGTGCAGGTCATGGCCGGCATGCTGGTTCCGGTCGCAACGGTCGCGCGGAACATCGGACGAAGGGGATAGACGAAGACAGGCTGCAGAAGCGCGACCTGTTAGTCCCGGCGTGCTTCCAACTGAACGGCCTGCCCGTTGCGTAGCAGATGCGAGCAACCAAGCCGCCGGGCCTCAGCTTCCGGCTCGGCAGCACCGTTCAAATCCGCGACGGTGGCATAACCCAGGCGGCGGAACTCGGCGGCCTCGCCGGGATCATACCCGGCCGGAAGATACAGCCTGGGGCGAGGCGTTCGCGGAGATGAGGCTCGCAAAATCGCATCCGGGTAGAGCGTCAGGCCTGTGGCGGGTTCCGTTTCGCCACAGAGGTACCGCCCGCCCCGACCCAATTCCTCGTGCCGGTTTGGGGCAAAAATCGTGATGGCCACGCCGGTATGGTATCTCAGGCCTCGGAACTCCACGGGATCGATGGTCAGCCGAAGCGCGGGTGCGCTGGCATGAATGGTGACGACGGTCTCCGATAGCCGGTCGGCCAGCGCCCGCGCGGCCGGGGCAAGGTTGGCGGCCTGCAGCGCCTCAAGAGCCCGGTCGGCCGGGCCGGCGGCCAGGAGCAGGTCGGTCAGTATAGTGGCGAGGGGGCCGCCGTAGCGGCGCACGGCGGTCGCGTCCTTCCGGTCCAGGGCGTGGGACAGCATGGCGCGGGCCTCGCTGGTGATGCCTGCGGCGTCCATCAGGGTGAGGGTAAGGGTAGGGAGGGTCAGATCGAAACTGAACCTGTGGAGTCCGGCGCCGAGCAAGGCCTCGGCACCCACCAGGACAATTTCGGCATCCGCCACCGGGGAGTTGATACCAATCAACTCGATCCCGGCCTGGGCGATCTGGCGGTCGGGTGCAAGCTGCGATCCGCGGACGCGCAGGCACTGACCGGCATAAGAGAGGCGCAGCGGGCGCGGGGCCTTCGCGAGCCGTGTCGTAGCGATACGGGCGACCTGGGGCGTGGTATCGGCGCGCAGGCCCATCATGCGCTGGGAATCGGGGTCCATCAGCCGGAACGTCTGCTCGGCAACGGCGGCCCCGGAGCCGGCAAATAAGGTGTCCTCGAATTCAAGCAGCGGTGGCTTGACCCGCTGGTATCCATGGGAGCCGAAAACGTCCATCAATGCCTCGACGGCGGCTGCTTCGGTCTCCGCGTCCGGCGGCAGCAGGTCACGGAGCCCTGCGGGGAGAAGCGCAGGATGGTTGGGGAGGTCGGATGACATGTTCCGTACCGAGGTATCAGGAGTCCGGGCCTGGGAAAACGGTCAGACATGGCGACCCCTTGGAGCGGCGTGCTTGCCGCGGAGCAGACTATGACCGAGCTGCCATACGCTGATCCAACCGTTCGCACGGAGCTGCTGGGGTGGCTCGACAGATTTGCCCGCTATGTGCGCGAGGTCGATTACGCCTCGGCACGGCCCTTATTTCACCCCGATATTCTGGCCTTCGGCACACATCGGGATGTCATCCCCGGGCTGGATACGTGGGTGCGTGCGCAGTGGGACAATGTCTGGCCGCACACGTCGGATTTCCGGTTTGATCTTGGGTCGACCAGTGTGCTGGCGGCAGCGGATGGCGGGATGGCGGTGGTTATCGCACCGTGGACCAGCACCGGATACCATGCCGAGGGCACCGGTTTCGACAGACCTGGCCGGGCAACGATGGTGTTTCAGCGGGTCAACGGGCGTTGGCTATGCGTCCACTCGCATATGTCGCTGAACCGAGGCGTGCCGCAGGAGAGTCATGGCAACCGGCCGGTCAAGGCCTGGGAATAAGGGTTCAGGAGCTAAGAAGGCCCCGCCGCCGGCACTCCGCCTCACACGCTTCAAGTTCAATCCGTGCCTGCTCATGCTCGCCGCCGCTAATGCGGCGGGCAAGCGACACGGCGCGGCGTGCCAGCGCGAACCGGCAGCCGAGTAACTCCTGGTCAGTGAGGTGGACTAAGTTTTGGGGTTGCGCGGATAGACACACATGCAATTCAGAACACAGATCGGTTAATCGCGCGCTAAACGCCGGATCGGCACTTGGCGCTAGCGGAAGCACGGCGCTAGATCGCGGGTGAGTTGTCGGATTGATTGCAGCAATCTCGACAAGCCGGTGGGTCGGCGTTATGCTCATCTGGACATAACGAGGCCCTAATGGGGACAGAGGGAGGAGGCCAGGATGAATCTTAGCCGCAAGTTCCTTTGGCTGGCTCGCGTTGCCGTTGCCGCAGCCATCACCAGCGGCAGTGTCGCACGAGCACAACACAACGTGATCGTGCCGGGCAGCCGTGATTTTCCTGAGAGCATCACATCCACTGCCGACGGCACGCTGTTCATGAGCTCCATGGCTGGGGGCCGGATCTTCCGTGCCGCGCCGGGAGCGATGCAAGCGGCCGAGTGGATCAAGCCCGGTACCAACGGCCTGCTTTCGGTGCTCGGCGTGCTCGCAGACGAAAAGACAACCACGCTCTACGCCTGCTCGCCCGATATGAGTTGGGCGGGTATAAAGATTTCAATGGGCCAGCCGCCGGGAGCACTGAAGACCTTCGACCTGAAAACAGGAGCACCCAAAGCTAGCTTTCCGTTGCCCGACCCACATTTGTTGGGCCAAACCTCGCTGTGCAACGACATCGCTGTTGGGCCCGACGGGTCGGCCTACGTCACCGACTCGTTTAACGCGCAGATCCTACGCCTGAAACCAGGCGCGAAGGAACTTGAGGTGTGGGCGACTGATGATCGCTGGAAGGTAAAGGGCCCACAACTCGACGGAATCGCCGTGCTCAACGATGGCATGTCTATGCCAACATTTTCGAGGGCAACGGACTCTATCGTGTCCAGATGCGCCCGGATGGCAGTGCGGGAACGGTCACGAAGCTGAATACGTCACTACCGCTGTATCATTCCGATGGGCTCCGGCCGTACGGAGGCGACAAGCTGCTGATGGTCGAAGGCGAGGGCGTCGGACGGCTCGATCTCATCACTGTCTCCGGCAACGACGCCAAGATCGATGTGGTAAGGGGCGGATTTCTTGGCCCGGTCTCGGTGACCCCAGTCGGGAACATCGCCTATGTGATGGACACGCCGCTCAAATACCTGCTTAACCCAGACTACAAGGGGAAGACCCCTCCACCGTTCACCGCATACGCCGTGAAGCTCCCGTCGGCTCAATAACAGGCGGCTGAGCTGTGCGCGCGCCCGCGTCCGCCTCGCGCGGGGGTGCGCGAGCCTGGGCTCCGGTATCGGACTTAAACAATCCCTACGAAACCGCCTCCGATGAGCGAAGCAGATTGTGTGCCCGCAACAAGCGCCGGAACTGATCGTAGCTAAGTCCCAACGAAGCCGCTGCGCGCTTTTGGTTGAACCGGGCCGCATGCAGGGCGTGCTGCAGCAAGTGCGCCTCGTGCCGCTTGATCTGGGTCTGGAAACTCCCGACCTGCTCAGGCTGAATGTCGCCGCCCTCCGCCGCCCCGGCGGCGACGGGAAACGGATTGAGCACGACTGCATCAAGTCTCTCCTCCGCCCGGGTCAGCCGGCAAACGCTGCGTTCCACGACGTTCCGTAGCTCGCGGACATTCCCAGGCCAGGAATAGCCGAGCAGCGCCCCCATTGCCCTACTCGTAAATCCCGCGAAGTACGGCCGGCCCAGCTCCGCAGTCATGCGCGTAGCGAAGTGCTCGGCCAGCAGAGGAATGTCGTCGCGACGCTCCCGCAGTGGCGGCAGTGCGATCACATCGAACGCCAGCCGATCGAGTAGATCAGCCCGAAACTTACCGTCCGCAGCCAGGGCCGGAAGGTCGGCATTAGTCGCCGCGATCACCCGCACATCGACCTGCAGCGTTTCGTTTCCTCCGACACGCTCGAACGCACCATACTCGATCACCCGCAGCACCTTTTCCTGTACGGCCAGCGACGCGGTCGCGATCTCGTCCAGAAACAAGGTGCCGCCGTCCGCCAACTCGAATCGCCCGGCGCGCCGGCGGGCGGCGCCGGTGAACGCGCCCGCCTCATGCCCGAACAGCTCGGAATCCAGCAGTGTCTCCGGTAGCGCGGCGCAGTTGAGCTTCACGAACGGCCGGTCCCAGCGGGTGGACAGATAGGCCAGCCGGTTGGCAATCAGCTCCTTGCCGGTGCCGCGCTCGCCCACCACCAGCACGGGCCGGTCCACCGGGGCCAGGCGCGAGACGTGGGCGAGCATCTCCAGGAAGGCGGGGCTTTCGCCGAGCGGCGTCGGAGGGGTGGGTGAAATCGCCATGAAGTGGCGGTTTCTACTACCGCGCCGCCGGTCAAAGCCAGGGGAGCCGCGGCCGGGCAGCCCTGCCGGCCCTGCGGACCCCCCGTAAAGCCGACCTCGAGCAGAGCAGGTTCTGCGCAAAGCAGAGCCAACCGGGAGACGTAACCATGGGCAGTTTCCGGGGCATCATCGGCGCGATAGCGTTCGGTATAGCTACAGTGGCCGGTGCACGGCCTGTATTGGCGGCGGGCGCGTGCAGTGGCTCGCAACAGACGATCTCGTTCGCCAACTGGGCATCGGCTGAGGCGGCCACCCAAAAGGAAGTCAGCACCGCCATTGCCGCGTTCGAGCATGCCAATCCCTACATCACGGTGAAGGTCATCTCGATCCCGTTTGCCGAAACAGTGAGTAATACCAGCCGGCCTGTCCGATGACCGGTCTCGTGCCAGAGCCGACATTGCGCGCGCTTCTCGATAGCGGACATACAAATTGACTAGAGAGGGGCCCGCAGGTGCGCTTAGACGCTTGGCCCTGCACCACAATGGATCAGGCACCTCGTCGATGCGCCCCCTCCTTCGCGCAGTGCCAAGAGTGTCAACTCCTGGAACCCGCTCACAGCTCCAGCCCGCCGGGCGAAACGGGATCTTATGGATGTCGATGTCAGACCGGCAGATTGTTGTGCTTCCGCAAGCTCTTGTCGAAAGCGGATTCAGGAACGAAACGGCGCATGATTCTTACCTGGCGCGCCAGCCTTCCCGCGGTGTAGCGTCTTCTCGGCACTGCGGCCGTTGCCGCCTTCACAACCGTCTCTGCCACCACCTCGGGAGCGTCGCCTGCTTCCACACCGTTCCGCATGTGCATTTCCATGCCAGCACGCACTGAGGCGTAGGCCGCAAGCGACCGATCGGGCTTCGTCAAATTTTCTTCGAACGACGTGCGGGTAAAGCCGGGCTCGACCAGCGCAACCCGAATGCCGAATGTGCGCAGTTCGTGATCGAGCGATTCAGAATAACCTTCGATAGCATGCTTGGTCGATGCATAGAGAGCATTGTAGGGGGACGGGATCAGGCCCATGATGGAACTTATATTGATGATCCGCCCCTTCCGTTGACGTCGCATTGTCGGCAACACCGCGTTGGTCACGCGTAGAACGCCGAAAACGTTCACATCGAACACCGCCTGAGCCTGCGTGATAGAGGACTCTTCTGCACCGCCAAGCAAACCAACGCCGGCGTTATTGACGAGCAGGTCGATGCGTCCAGCCTTGCTTAGAACCTCGTCAGCCATTTTCTGCACGGAAGCATCGTCCGCCACGTCGCAGATCAGCATCGTTATACCCTCGGAAGTTTCCGGTACCGCTCTACGGCTGGTCCCGAACACACGGTAACCAGCGCGTTTCAGCGCCTGAGCCGTTGCCCGCCCGATGCCGCTGGATGCCCCCGTGACGAGGGCGACGCCAGGATTGGTCTTGTTCATAGAAATCACTCCTCTCTTTGTGCTGGATTGCACAATCCGCCATCGGCCCCCAGAACGCCGAGAACGCCAGCGGCACCAGGCCCAGGATCGCCGCCACTGACTCACCCGGTATTGCAAAGATGCTTGTCCTCTGGCTTCCTCTGACTGCGCTTCTGCTAGCTTACAATTTGTTCGGCGACGGCTTCCTCGAGGCCAGCTGCCGCTTGGGCGGCAAGACCGCGGGCCACTTCTTGCGTATCTTCAAACATATCGAGCGCATATAGCTTGCCCCACCGCAGGGTGAACGCGTGGAGACCATGGTTGAAGTACCGAAGCGTCGCCGTTGAGCAGCGTTGCGGTGCCGTCCCACTGCGCAAACACGGTGGTATGCCACGGCCAGCCATTCACCCAGATGTTGTTGACCTTGAGATGGACATTGGGCAGGACGCGGCCGAGGCGTTCAAACCAGCGGCGCAGGGATTCTTTGTCGTGGCGCTCACCACCAAGCGAGTGGGCGCCGGCAAAGCGGTGATGGACATTCGACGCGACTGGTTTCAGCACCTCATCCCAGCGATGGTTGTTGACGTGGTCGAAGGTCTTTTGGATTTGTTTCTTGACCATGTAACTATATAGCATTTGACTTCTCCTCACTTATGCGAAGAGGCCTGTTTCGTGATCGTGATCGCCGGTTGTCCCCAACGACCATCAGCGATGAAGGTCAACCTCAACGAACAACCGCGCGATGACTGCGCTTGTCCGGCGTAAGCACTCGTCGCTTGGCCCAAGGCTTTGGCCGTTGCGTGCCCGATGCCGGAGGATGCCCCTGTCACCAGAGCGACGCCAAGATTGGTCTTGTTCATAGAAATCACTCCTCTCTTTGGACCTTGAGTAGCAGCGGCGGGAAGTTCACTCGGCGGCGTGCTGCGAGACCGCCGAGGTTGCAACGGAGGGACTGGCGCTCAGCGGCGCCTCATTCCCCGTCGGCTGTTCCGCGGAGTCCAGATTCCCTGCCGGCGGCGGCCTCACGCGGAACCAGATCGAGTAGAGCGCCGGCAGGAAGATGAGGATAAGCAAGGTGCCACCGGCGGTGCCACCGATCAGCGTGTAGGCCATCGATCCCCAGAACACCGATTGGGTTAGCGGAATGAAGGCGAGCACCGCGGCAAGCGCTGTCAGGATCACCGGTCTGGCGCGCTGCACGGTCGCCTCGATCACAGCGTTATAGATGTCGAGACCTTCTTGCTGATTGGTGCGGATCTGACCGATCAGGATCAGGGTATTGCGCATTAAGATGCCGGAGAGACCGATGAGCCCAAGGATCGCGTTGAAGCCGAAGGGCTGATGGAACAGCAGCAGAGTCGGCACGGCGCCCACCAATCCTAGCGGAGCGGTTAGGAAGACCATCGTCATCGCAGCGATCGAGCGGACCTGCCCGACGATGACCAGCAAGGTCAGCAGGATCATGATCGGGAAGATCGGAACCAGCGCCGCATTGGCTTTTGCCGATTCTTCGATATTGCCGCCCATCTCGATGCGATAGCCTTCAGGAAGCTGCGCGATGACGGGCGCCAGAGCCTTCTCAACCTCCATCGAGACCTGAGGCGGCTGAAGGGATTCGTCGATGTCGCACTGAACCGTGATGGTCGGGGTGCGGTCACGTCGTCTCAGGATTGGGTCCTCTGGCCGAATTTCGATGTGGCCGATCTGGCTGAGCGGGATGAGCCGCCCCTCATGGTTGGTCAGTGTCAGATCACCGAGCTTCGCGGGGTCGAGGCGTTCGGGTCCCGCGGTCCGCGCGACCACCTCCACCGTGCGGATGTCTTCGCGAACCGCGGTAACCGGCGCACCAGTGAGCAGAAACTGCAATTGCTCGGCTGCGTCACTTGAGGTCAGCCCCATCAGGCGGAGCCGGTCCTGATCCAGGACGAAATGAACCGTGGGCACGCGTTCACCCCAATCCTGGTTTACCTGCCGCGTATGCGGGTTGGCGCGCATCACGTCCTGAACCTGGTCGGCGATCGCCCGAAGCTTCGTCGGATCGGGTCCCATCACACGGAATGTGACGGGGAAGTGCGAATACGGGCCGAAGACGAGCTGTGCGGCCCGCACGCGAGCTTCCGGTGCCAGCCCCTCCGCGATCCGTTCCCAGAGACGAAGCTTGAGGCGCTCGCGCGCATCCTCATCGGGTGTCAGAACGATCAGTTTCGTGAAGGAGGGGTCCGGTAGCTCGGGATTGTAAGAGAAGAAGAAGCGAGGCGCCCCTTGACCGATATAGGTCGTGACGATCTTCGCTTCCGGCTGCTGCTTCAGCCAGGCTTCGACTTTCGTTGCCGCCCTGCTGGTCGCCTCGATGCTTGTGCCTTCGGGCATCTGCACCTCGACCAGCAATTCCGGGCGGTCTGACGTCGGGAAGAACTGCTGCTTGATGACGGCCATGCCGGCACCGGCGAGGAGGAACAGTCCGACCACGACACCGGCGACCAGAAATTTTCGGTTTACCGACCACACCACGATCCGGCGGAGTTTGCGGTAACGTGGCGTCGCATAGATCGCCGCGTGCCCGCCCTCGATTGGCTTGATGTTGGGCAGCAGTTTCACGCCAAGATAAGGCGTGAATGCGACCGCCACGATCCATGACGTGATCAGCGCGTAGCCGACAATCCAGAAGATGTTGCCGGCGTATTCTCCGGCGGTCGATCGCGCGAAGCCGACTGGCGTGAAGCCGATGATGGTGACGAGTGTACCCGACAGCATCGGAGCGGCGGTATGGCTCCAGGCATAGGATGCCGCTTTTACGCGGTCCCATCCTTCCTCCAGCTTCACCACCATGATCTCGATGGCGATGATCGCGTCATCGACGAGCAGGCCGAGCGAGATGATCAGCGCGCCGAGGGTGATGCGATCGAACACCCGCCCGGTTATCATCATGATGACGAAGACGGCCGCGAGTGTCAGTGGGACCGCGGCCGCCACTACGACGCCGACGCGCCAGCCGAGGCTGATCAGGCTGACGAGCATGACCACGCCCAACGCCACGAAGAACTTGAGCATGAACTCGTCGACCGCTTCGCGGATGTTGACGGCCTGATCCGTGATTTTTGTGAAACTCAGTCCGGCTGGAAGTTGAGCGGCGATCTTCTTCTCCTCAGCATCGAGCGATTTGCCGAGCACAAGGCCGTTCCATCCCTCTTTCATGACCACGCCCAGCGCCATCGCCGGATCGCCATTGTGGCGGATCAGGAAGGTGGCGGGGTCCTCATAGCCGCGTTCGACATCTGCGACATCGGACAGCTTAAGGGTTCGGCCGCCGGCGACGATCGGGGTGTCACGAACCTTCTGAAGGTCGTCATAGGCGCCGTCGAGGCGAACAAAGACTTGCGGACCGTCGGTATCGACCGATCCGGCGGGGGTGACGACATTCTGCTGCTGGAGCGCGTTGAAGATATCGCGCGGGGCAATCCCCAGCGTCGCCAGCCTTGCGTAGGAGAAGTTGACGAAGATGCGCTCCGGGCGTTCGCCTAAAATGTCGACTTTCTTGACGCCTGCGACGTGCAGCAGTCGTTGCCGCAGCGCCTCCGCTTCGCGCGTCAACTGCCGCGGCGGCATGCCCTTGGCCTTCACGGCGTAGAGCGCGAAATCCACATCGGAATATTCATCGTTGATGAACGGCCCGAGTGCACCGGCAGGCAGCTTGGAGGCTTCGTCGCCTAGCTTTTTGCGCGCCTGATAGAATTCTTCCTGCACGTCCGCCGGCGGCATCGAATCCTTGAGCGACAGGGTCATCAGGACCAAGCCTGGACGCGTGAACGTATCCACGTGATCGTACCAGCGTAACTCCTGGAGACGCTTCTCAAGCGGCTCAGCGACGAGGTTCTGCATCTCCTCGGCGGTGGCGCCCGGCCATATTGCGGAGACAGTCAGCACCTTGATTGCGAAGGCTGGATCCTCGGCGCGACCGATCTGTAGGAAGGAGTACACGCCAGCAAGCGTGATGGCCACGAGGACGAAGAGCGTGATGGCGCGCTCTCGTACGGCGAGGGCGGAGAGGTTGAAGCCGGTCATTGCGCTGCGACCATGCTTTGGGCGACGCGGACATGCTCTCCTTGGTGAAGAAAGTGGCCGCCAAGGGCCACGATCTGTTCCCCGACGGTTAGCCCACCGCTTAGAATGGCGGTCTCCTTTCCGATTTGGGCGACCTGCACCGGATGGAAGGAGACCTGAGACTTTTTGACGTCCAGTATCCAGACGCCAGGCCCCTTGCCTTCGTCGTCGAGGGCGCTGAGCGGAATCGAGGTGGCGGTGGCGGGCTCGCCGGTCGGCAGGTAGACCGTGACGGTGGCTCCGAGAGGCGCTTGCGCCCCGGCTCCGCCCAGGACGTAGCGGGCTTCGTAGGTTCGTGTGAGCGGGTCGGCGGCGTCCGACAATTGCCTGAGGCGGGCGGGAAACTTCGCATCGTCCCCATAGAGGCTGGCTTGCGCGGCGGATCCGATCGCGGGCCTTACCGTCTCCGGCAAGTCGATGGAGGCCTCCCGTGGTCCGGCATGGGCGAGCCGCACGACCACCTGGCCGGCGGCGACCACCTGCCCGGGTTCGGCCAGGGTCTCGACGACAGTGCCATCGGCGTCAGCGAGCAGGTCAGAATAAGAGGCATCGTCCTGCGCGACTTTGAGCTGGGCCTGTTCGGCGTCCAGCAGCGCCCGCGCGCTATCGAATGCCGATTTGGCCTGCTCGTATCTTTGATGTGTGGCCCAGCCGTCGGCCGCGAGATTTCTGTATCGCGCCTCGTCCTCAGCGGCTTGGATCAGCCGCGCCTCCCCGGCGGCGACATTCCCGACCTGCGCCGTGACCGCATGTACGAAGTCGGTGCGATCGAGGCGCATGAGGGGCTGACCGGCTTGCACCGTCTGGCCCACATCGACCAGACGCTCGATGACCTTGGCCCCGACGCGGAAGCCGAGATTGCTCTGCACCCGCGCGGCGACAACACCGGTGAAGCCGCGCTCCGAGGTGGCAGCCGGCTGGACATCTACGATGCGGACGAGCTGGGATCCTTGACGAGGATCGAGCTGCGCCGCCCGATCCCGCTCACGGCTGATGGCCGCTGCCGGACCGTAGATCACCGCGGCGGTGCCGAGGCTGACCGCTGCCGTCAGAGCGGCGGCGGATAGGACTATCTTGCTGGTTCTCTTTGTTGCAGATCTCGCTCCGGTAGCGCTCATGGGGGCCTCCCTTTCGCAGCAGGATAACTTGACACTGTCTAGAGTAAGCCAGGGGCTTGACAGTGTCAAGTGGCGCTGGCAAAAATTTCTGGCCATGCGAAACGCCACCGATCTCCGCCAAAAGGTGCTGCAGGCGAGCCTGGCCCTGATTGAAGAGGGCGGGCTCGACCGGCTCAGTATGCGCGAGGTGGCACGCAAATCCGGCGTGAGCCATCAGGCGCCCTACTATTATTTCGGCGACCGTGAGGCCATTCTCGCCGCCATCGCGGGGGAAGGCTTCTCAACGCTCGGACAGTCGTTCCTGCGCGCGGTCGATCGAGGTGGGTCCGAACCGGCCAAGGCCCTGGAAGCTATCGGCCGCGCTTATGTCGGGTTTGCCCTCCGCCATCCCGCCTATTTTCAGGCAATGTTTCGGGCCGACGCGGTCCCGCTCGATCGCTACCCCGACGTGCGCAAACGCGAAGATGAAGCGTTTGGCAAGCTGGTCGAGGTGATCGGCAAGGCGTTTGCCGATCAACCGTCCGCGGTCAGACTAACAATCTCCATCGCTTGCTGGGCGATGGTGCACGGCTTGGCGACACTCATCCTAGAAGGAACCCTTGCGCGTACAGTCGGGATTCCTCGGGCGCGGCAAAGACAGGTGGCCAACGAGGTGATCGGGACATTCACGAGCTTATTTATCAAGGACCGCATGTGATCCAGGGAAGAGCCGAAAATCCTGTCTTGCTCGCCAAGCCTTGCGGTCTCCTTCGACAGTGAGGCCAACCTGCGGGGATGGCTCGGTCTGAGACTGGGGACAAGGCTGAGTGAATATCCCGACCGCACGATCTGTATCGACCTTAGGATATCGATTGCCGGTTCACCGGCCGGTGAAAATGGGCGCGCGCTTCTCGACAAACGCCTTGGCTGCCTCCGGTGGTCCTCGGTGCGGCCGGTCTGCACCTGGTGCGCGGCTTCCATATCGAGCAGCCCGGCCAAGCCGCTGCTGCTGCAACCTGGTATCATGGTTCGCCACGGCCGCTGTGGGTCAACAACCGAACCAGGGACGGCCTCTCCGGAGGTCCGCTTTCCACCCAAACCGGTCATCGGATAGGCCCGCTGGTATAAGCTCACCATCATGACACTGGGCGGCAACACGCCCGATGTGGTGGAGCTGTCCAGCGGCATGCAGCAGGTGCTGCGGCGCAGCATGCAGTGGCGGATCTGGCGCGGGAACCGGCTTACAGCGGCTCTCGAACCGGGTAGGAGTTGGCCGGTGACCGCGGGAGGAGGAGCGGGTGCATGACCAGCGTGTTCAAGGACGAACGCGCGCGCCGGCTTCCCGCGGTCTGCTATGTATCCGTGACGAATGTCTGCAATGCTGCGTGCGATTTTTGCGGCTTCGCCCGGGACAAGAATCTCGCCGGTCCAAAGCGATATCTGGATGCGGACGCCTTTGCACAGGCACTACCAGTCCTGTACCGCCGCAGCATTCGGTATATCACCCTGCAGGGCGGCGAGCCGCTGGTGCATCCCGAAATTGTGCGAATTGTGTCGGACGTTACCGACGCCGGCATTCAGCCCGCCATCATCACCAACGGCTGGTTCCTGCCGCGCTATATCGAAGAGTTGGGGCCGCAGGCCTTGCCTCGCTACGCGACGGACGAAATCACGGAGCGTTGCGAAGGGCCGGCCGGAATTGCCTATCGAGAACGGATAATTTCAGCATGATCTCCCGGTCAAGCTGACCTGGTGAAACCGATGTTGTCGTCAATCACGGCGTTCGGGCCAATCGGAACCCGTCCCGGATTGGGCAGGTTGAGGCTCCGGAAGACGATCTTGTCGCGCCACACCTTGCGCAGGAAGTCCTCGAATACCAGGACCGTAAGCTGCTCGCCGGGGCAGCGGCGATACCCGAAGCCGAATGGCGCGAACCCGGCGTAATCACAGACCGGCAGCGGATTGCCGTCGACGACCCCGAACACGGTGCCGAACCCGCTGTTGGCCATGGTCGCGTTGCGACCATCGTTGACCTTCATTGCCATAAGGTCGAATGGGCATCTGGCAAAGCCGATCTGCTTACACTTCGCCTCGTCCACTTGGGCGCTGCTTGGCACATCACGGTAACGATCAGGGTCGAACTGCTGCGGATTGCTCCAGTGCACCGGATCGAAGCTGGTCGGAACGTGCGGTGTGATGATGTAGCCGTACCGCTCGTATGGCAATCCGAACCTGACATAAGGCGATACGCTGTCACCGTAATTGTCGCTTTGCTGCTCACGCGCATCCGCGATCGCCGAGATGCTTCCGCCATTGGGCGAGATCGTGCGGAAAAGCTCCATGACGAACATCTCGAGCGGTGTATCGAGCGGTGTATAGGGTGCGCCGTTCGCTGTATCCGGATTCCCCGACATCGTCCTCTCGAACGCCGCCCGCACCTCGGGATCACCGGCATCCTGGATGAGGCGCGACATGATGCCGAAGATTGTATTGCCCCACTGGCTGAACGCGACGAAGTTGTGGAAGCACTCGAAGACGACATCCTTCTTGCTGAAATGTGCACCGTCGCCAGCATTCTTCAGCCAGTACCAGGCTATCGTTTTCTCCGGATTGGGGATGCGCCCGTTCGCGATGTCGTCCAGCCGCTCGTTGATCCAGCTCTTGAGGAAATCCAGGAGCGCCCGCACGGTCATATAGTTGTCATAGACGATCGGCTGCATTGGGTCACGAAACGCCAGAACGGTGTTAAAGCTCTCGCCAACCGTGCGGACCTGGGGTGGAATTGCATCGCCCTTGATCCCCAGGTGCAGGTCCCAATAAATGTCCCAGTAGTAGTCGAGGTAATGCCGCATGAAAGGTCTGCCAGCGAACTGCGGAGCCAGCAGAAAGTCGAAGAACCCCACCACCTTGCCGCCGTACATCGGCGGATACAGATCGGGGGTGAGCGCAGACATGTAGATTTGCTTGCGAAGGTTGTTCTCGCCACGCTTCTCCAGGCCTTGCAAGAACACCGTCACGCCTTCCTCCGGCGTGGGCTGCCAGCCTTGGTAGATCAGACCCCAGAGATCGTGCGGCAAGGCGTTCTCCCTGCTGAGCGTCACGTCGATCATCGGCAGGGCGGGGCGTTCGCCCTCATAGATGCTTGTCAAAAAGAATGGAATGACCACGTTCTCGACATAGGTACGATCGAAATTACTCGGTATCGATGCGCGAAAGCGGTCCAGCGCAGCCGCGAGATCGGCGTTTGGCGAGTCTTCGGCCGTTGCTGTGCTCGAAACCAGTCCCGCGGCAGCGGCCGCCGCGCCCGCCAGAACCATTCGCCTTTCCACGGCTGACTTCCTCCCGAGGTTTGGTAATAACCCGAGCAAACCGTTCCCTCTGCGCAAATCGAGCGATGATGTGTCGCAGCGGATCCAACGGCGCACGCGCTGTTGGCGCAGGCTAGCGCGCTCCAAAGCTTGACACAGCTTTTTTGGACAATTACACGATTTCGTGAAACAGGCATCTGCACTTGGCGCATGAGACTGACATCAGTCCGGTCCTGATGCACCGCGTCGCGGTCATCAGCTCGGGTACACTCGACAGCCTGCCCCACAACGGTGCCGTGGTGACGCTTCTCGCAGTGTGCGGAGTGTCCCACCGGGACAGCTAGAAGGCAAGCCGCTATGGCAAAGACAAAGATCGCCATCGCCTGCCAGGGCGGAGGAAGTCAGACGGCATTTACGGCCGGAGCACTGAAGGCTTTGTGCGAGGCGAAGATCGACGAGGAATTCGAGCTCGTCAGCATAAGCGGGACTTCCGGCGGGGCCGTTTGTGCCGCTCTGCTGTGGTTCGCCCTTGAGAAAAATGAGACCCCTCTGTGGGGCCGCTTAATGGGGTTCTGGAAAGGCAATACGGCGCAGAGTTGGCTCGAGCAGGGGTTCAACGAATTCGTGGTCGGCTCCATACGGTTGGCCAACCGCGGTCTGCTGCCGACCCTACAACTCAGCCCCGCCTCGCCACTTGTAAGAACGATGACGGCCGCCGCGACAATAGGGCACCGCGAAATCTTTCGGGATTTTCGGGCATTGTTGGAGTTGCGCATTGACTTTGCT
>CAWIDE010000008.1:0-57236 GCA_963834715.1 uncultured Pseudomonadota bacterium
AAACAGGTGCTCGTTCTCCATCACGATACCCTTGGAAAGTGCCCGGGTGGCGACGGGGACAATAACGTGGTCGCCGTCTTCCAGGACCGCGTATAGTAGTAGAAGTATTGCCATTCCTTGCCCGACATGGCGCCAGAACACCAGGAGACTCCTGCTTCCCCTCATATCTACCGCCGATCCGGAAATCCGGGAAGTCGAATATCACGTCTTCATCGAGCAGCCGGACGAGTTCCGTGCGATCATTCTTCTCAAAGCCGCTGAACGCGACCCGGCAAGCGGCAACAACTTCTCAAATTATTTCGTTTTTGTGATCCCTCTTCAGTGAAAAAGCAGGTCTCGATGGTCCAGCGGAGACCGGCCACACCGGCCAGTTCGGCGGGAGCGGCATCGGCGGGGAGCGAAGGCGATGCGGGTCCGCGAGCTCGGACGGCTTCTTGCCGCTCCGCCGACCAGCAGCCGATGCTCCCAGGACAAGTCAGCGGGCCAGACCGCGCATCCCCTACGCCGTCGTGCAGGCGCCGCGGCCCTTCGGCAGCCGAAGTCCGGGGTCTGGATGGAGAGTCGGCATCACGAAGCGCAAACAAGCGTGTTGCCGAAGTTTTAGGCCCATCAGCATGCCGATGGGAGGCCGGCGCTGCCCCTGACGGCCGTTCAACAATATCTTCGCGATAGCGGATTTTGGCCGGCGGCGAGCGACGAACTCAGTTCCTCAAGAAAACACTCGTAGTGGTCAATGACGAACTCGCTATTGATGAAACCTCGGATCAGAAGGCTGCGCCTGAGAACCGTCGGCGTCGTCTGAGCGAGCGAGTTCCGGCCTAAGCCCTCTCCCCGTTATCGTCAGCGACGAGCCCGCAGATCGGGATCCGGGCGTAGCGGTTGAGCAGCGGCAAGACGGCATCCCAGCTCGGGCCCCCGACGTTTTCGAAATAGACGTCGATGCCGTCCGGGCATACTGTCACCAGCCTTGGGAAGGCCCTTGGCTTTGTGATCGACGACGGCATCGAACCGAAGCTGATCGCGGACGTAGGCGCATTTGGCAACGCCGCCGGCGATGCCGACGGCTCGTGCGCCTGCGAGCTGGGCGAGCCTGACCCACGAGCCGTGCGACGGCCCGCTTGCTGCTCTCCACGACCACCGTGTCGCCCGGCTTTGGCTGCCGATGACCTTCATGCCCGAGTATGCCGTGAAGCCGGGCATGCCGAGGACACCCAACGTTGTCGTGGGCGCGTTGCCAGCCGTCTGGACCTTCCTCACCTCCTTGGGTGCGACCACTGCATGCGTCCGCCAGCCAATCGACTTTCGACCATGTCACCGAGACAGTATGAGGAGTGCCGCGATTCGGAGGACCTCGGCCCGCCTCCCCTTCCATCACCTCACCGATCCAACCGGCAGTGCGTGAGACTTGGGCGTCGTTCATCCGGCCGCGCATGTAGGGATCCAGTGACAAGTAACGGGTGAGCGGCCAGAAGCTGCCATCGGCGGGTCCCGGCATCGGTCCGGTTACTAAACGAAAATCGTTAGGTCTGGGTATCCGATTGGGTCGTGACGCCGAGAACGATCTGGCTATACGTGTTCATCGCATGCTCCCGGAATACACTTCTTAATGTAGGAGAAGATATGGACTCCGTCTAAGAAACCGGCGGTGACATCCTATACCACGCCTAAGCTGATGCCGAAAGGTCGAAAAGGCGATGTTTTCGGCCATGCGTCCCTACTGAACCGACCACCTTATGAGATCGGACCTGGCTGCTATCGCCAGCATGGCCAGTTGTGTGCCATGATACACCCGCTTTGGCCGGATAGCCGACGACCTGCGCTTTCTATGGTTCACTGGTTCGGGGGGCGCGCGAACGATGCGCGTTGCACTCGCAAAGAAGATAGCAATACTTCGTGTCCGCTTGATTCTGTCCGTCGGCTTCCATGTGATGAGCTATGCGGCGCTCGGCGCCTTCGAGACAGCGAAACCATATCCGGTGAGCAAATATATGAGGTTAGCATCGTCTCCGAGGATCGGCGGCGCGTCCCAATTCTTTTGGCATCGCAATCGACACAGAGTTCCTGGACACCAAACCCTTTGATACTTTGATCGGTGGGCGCTCGACTCGCTTTTGAGCCGCCGACGCCCAGGCTGGTGGCTTTTTTTCCGGAGGCCGTAAGATCACCACGAGCCGCATCACCTGGTCCGCATCAGCTCATTCATCCTCGCAGAGGCCGGTGTCCTGGATCGGCAACGCGTACGCGATTGGGCGTATGCACAGGAGCTTCAACGGCAGTTTCCAAAAGTCAGAGTCGAAATGGATCGCATTCATCGCCGACGGTTCCGTCTGGACATTGGCGGGGATAACGGCCGGCATCGAATGGCGCTCGGGCTAATCGAACGCGACATGGGCGCAGATGGGGCCCGAGCAACTGCTAGGACGTGGTCGTCCATAATCGGCGCACTGGAGGCCAATCCCAGGATTCGGCAATGCTCCGAGCTCAATGCGAAATAGGCCGAATCCAAAATGGGTTTGCCTCGCCAGAAGAACCTGCAAAATCCCTAACGGTGGAACGGTTTCCCGAAGCTGCGCGAACTCATTCCCCGCCAGTTCAGCCGGGTGTTCCGCACGGAAACTGGCCAGTCGCCCGCCAAGGCGATTAAAATCGTCGAACTCGAAGCCGCGAGATGTTGCTGGAGCAAAGTCGTCTGCCGGTTGAAGAAATTGCTCGCGAGACCGGGTTCGGCGACCGGGAGCGGAAGCGCCGCAGCTTCCTGCGCACCTTCGGGCAGACGCCCCAGGCTATACGCAACGCTTCACACCCGCTTGCCACCATCTAAGGCAAATTTGCGCAAAGAGCCGATGGGCGCGGCAAAGTTGGAGGCTGTGGCGGCTCTGTAGGGACGCTTGCGTTCCTGTTGAAAGTGTGAGAGAGATGTTCTGCGGCGACCAGCATGCCGTTCGGTGGCACGGCGCGCCGGCACATCCACCCAAGACCCTGTATCGCCTGACCCCCGCCACGACGGACCTGTTCACGAGCGTAGCCTCGGACCGCATTGAACGCTTCATGTTCGAGGTCGATGAAGAGGTCATCGTCGCGCACGATTTGCCTGCGGCTCTCGAGCGACTTCTGGTCGCGTATCGTGAGCTGGCGCTCGACCAAATCGCGGCTACGCTCTGCGAGGTATTGCAATTCTCCGATGATCGTGAACATCCAATCCGGCCGGTCCACCTAATGTCCCCGACCAAACTCGCTTCGGGTGTCTTCGCGACTCCTCAGATCTCCCAGTTGCTTGCCTTGAAAGATCTCTCGCGTCGCCACAAGGATTTCCTTTGACAACCCAGGATCGTCGACAGCTCGCGCGAGGGTCAGCGCCCCAACCATTCCAGCGAGCGTCACAATCGCGCGCTTCCGTCGGTTTGCCGCACTGCCCCCCCTGAGCAGGCGAGTGAAAAGGTCCAGCTGAGCTCGCACATACGCCGTCAGCCCCGGCGAACGCCCTTGCCTTCGCGTCCTATTCGGTTCCTAACGCGGCAACAGCACAGCCATTCGCGCGATCGGCGCAGTGTCGCTCCGACAAGTACCCGGAGACGAGATCCTCCAGATTGGTTAGCGGCTCTGTGTCTCGATGCTGCGCTCCATGCGCGCGTTATCGCCGCGGCGGCAAGATCGTCCTTTGATTTAAAGTGGCCGTAAAATCCGCCATGTGTGAGGCCGGCACCGTGCATAAGCGCATCGACGCCGACACCGTCGAACCCATGCTCTCGGAACATCCGCGAAGCGGTTTCCACGATGCGGTCCCGGTTTTCGGCCGCCTTTTCCCGGCTTACCCTCGTCTTCCTTTCCTTCTTCCGGCACACCTTGACAGGAATATGACCACCATCATGTTTGGCCATACATGACTATCGTCATCTATCGACGGAGGCCAACATGCGCAATTCCTCGTTCGGCGGCGCTCTCGTCACGGCTGTGTCGTCCGGCATAGGCACGACCTATGCGGATCGCCTCGCCCGCCTCGGCAACCACCTGATGCGGGTCGCGTGGAACAGGGAGCGGCTGGACTCGATTGCCGCGCGCCTGCACAACAAACCGGGGTCACGGTCGAGGTCGTGCCCGCTGATCTGATTCACCGGAGGACACTGCCATGACAGCGCAGCGCTCGGTCGTTCTCACCGGTCTGGTACGCACAGCAATCGGAACGTTCGGCGGCAGCCTCAAGGATGTTCCGGCAACTGAACTTGGCGCGGTTGCCATTAAGGCGGCTACAGCGCGCGCTGGCCTCGAGCCCGAGGACATCAATACCGCTGTCATGGGCAACGTCGTTCAGGCTGGCGCCAAGATAAATCCGGCGCGTCAGGCGGTAATCCATGCCGGGCTTCCGGTTACGTCCCAGCAATGACCGTGAACCGCGTATGCGGCTCCGGGGCGCAGGCCATCGTCTCAGCAGCACATGAGATTCTACTCGGTGGAGCAGACGTCGCGGTGGCCGGCGGCATGGAAAATATGGATCTAGCGCCCTTCTTGGTGGCGCGCGGCCGCTGGGGCTATCGCCTGGGTCATGGACAGCTTTACGACAGCGTATTGCGTGACGGTCTGAACGACGCCTTCTCCGAACAGCCTTCGGGCTGGCACACAGAAGATCTCGCAGGTAAATTTGTGATCGCGAAGCACAGGATCAGTGGGCGCTGCGCTCACGGCAGCGTTTCAGCGAGGCCCAGGCCTTCGGCCACTTCAAGGCCGAGATCGTTCCAGTAGAGCTGTCGGGGCGAAAGGGCCCGACGGTGTTCGAGGTAGACGAGCACAACCGGCCCGGCACCATTCTCAGGACCCTAGCCGCGCTTAAGCCAGCGTTCCGGGAGGACGGTACCATCACGGCTGGGAATTCGCCGGGGGTGAACAGCGGGGCCGCTGCGATGGTGCTGAGCGACGAAACATGGGCCGAGCGGCGCGGCCTCACGCCGGTGGCCCGGCTCGTCTGGTACGGCATCGCCGCTGTCGAACCCGGCATGTTCGGCCTGGGCCCGATTCCGGCAGTCAAGCTGGCACTGGAGCGCGCCGCGTGGCGCCTCAGCGACGTCGAGCGGGTGGAGATCAACGAGGCGTTCGCCGCCATCGCCATCGCGGTGACCCGGGAGCTCGGCCTGCCTGAAGACATCGTCAATATCGAGGGCGGCGCCATCGCGCATGGCCACCCAATCGGTGCAACTGGCGCTGTGCTAACCACCCGGCTCATTCACTCGATGCGCCGCGATGGTCTCAAGCGCGGCATCGTCACCTTGTGTATCGGCGGCGGCCAGGGCATCGCACTTGCGCTTGAAACCATCGCATAGCGGGCTGCTGAGATGAGCGAGCGTTATCTTGAGGACTTTGTGGTGGGGCAGACCTTCGGCTCCGGGCGGCTGCGGATTGATGAAGAGCAGGCCACGGCGTTCGCTGCCGAGTTCGATCCGCAGCCCTTTCACCTCGATGAGGAGGCGGCGCGCAACTCGATTTTCGGCGGCTTGGTCGTGAGCGGCTGGCACACCGCGGCGCTGACAATGCGGTTGGTGGTCGACAGCGAGCTCAAGCCTGCGGGTGGCATCGTCGGCGCCGGGTTCGACGAGTTCCGCTGGCCTCTGCCGGTGCGCCCCGGTGACGAGCTGCGCATCGAGAGCGAGGTGCTCGAGGTGCGACCGTCGAAATCGCGGCCGACGCAGGGACTGATCAAGGTCCGGACGACCACCCTGAACCAGCGGGGCGAAGCTGTGCAGGTCCTGGTCGCGAACCTCGTTGTCCCTCGCCGGAAATGACGCGCGCATCGGATCACGGAGTGAGATTGCGTCAGGAGAATGTTTATGATGGAGACGATGGGCCATGGTGAGGCAACAAGCCAGCCCACCGCCGTAGTTGTGGGCGTTGGTGCCGAGCGTGGGCTCGGCGCCGCGCTGTGCCGGCGGTTTGCCGCGGCAGGTTGCTATACCTTGGTTGCTGGGCGGACATTGGAGAAACTCGAGCAGGTCGTCCAGACAATCCGCGGCGCCGGCGGCAGAGCCGAGCCCGTGGCGTTGGACACCACGCGCGAGAACGACGTCGCTCGGCTTTTCGATATGGCGATCTCGCCGGCCTCCGGCCGTGAGCCGGCCGACCTTGTCGTCTTCAATGCGGGCAACAATCAGCGGATCGATTTCCGTGCGCTGACCGCGCAGCAGTTCGACGATTTCTGGCGCGTCGGCTGCTTTGGCGGATTTCTGGTGGGTCGTGAGGCAGCCCGGAGACTGGCTCCGCTCGGTCGGGGCACAATCATCTTCACCGGCGCCTCCGCCAGCCTGCGCGGTAAGCCGGGTTTTGCGCATTTTTCGGCAGCCAAAGCAGGCCTTCGCATGATCTCGCAGAGCATGGCACGGGAGTACGGACCGCTCGGCTTACACGTTGCGCATGTCGTGATTGATGGCGGTATTGATGGCGACCGCCTACGCACGCGGGCTCCGAAGATCGTCGATGAACGCGGCGAGGACGGACTGCTCGGTATCGATGCGATCGCCGAAACCTACTGGCATATCCATCGTCAGCCGCGCTCGGCCTGGACACAGGAAATCGACCTGCGGCCGTTCAAGGAAACATTCTGACGCGAACCGACCCGCCCAGGAGAAGCACGTGGGCAAGCTGGATGGAAAGATAGCGCTCGTTACCGGCGGCAGCAGCGGCATAGGCCTCGCGACGGCAAAGCGATTCCACGAAGCCCGCCAGCAGCGAGGCACCCAGATGCTGATTCACAACCCTGGCCAGCCGCGGCCGGAGCAACCCGGTCGATTGACCGGCAGCGACGATTTCAGTGAACCGTGTTACCGTGCTCACATGAAACCGCAGCTGCGTAGGCTGGCAGGGGTCCTCGTTCTGCTTGCCGCCGTGTTACCGCCCCTACAAAACGCGCGCGCCCAGCTCGGGCCGCCAGCCGTGATCGTCGCCACGGCTATCCCCAAGCGCATCGTCCAATGGGACGAATATACCGGCCGTTTCGAAGCCGTACAGCGTGTGGAAGTCCGCCCCCGCGTTTCTGGCTATATCGCTTCTATCAACTTCACAGACGGTGCCATCGTCCAGAAGGGTGACCTGCTTTTCACGATCGATCCGCGCCCCTACGAGATCGCTGTGGCTCAGGCCCAAGCCGATGTCGTCCGCACGCAGGCCCAGGTAGCGGAGGCGACAACGGACTTCGGCCGCGCGCAGGAGTTGGTGAAGACTTCCGCCACCACCGTTCGGGACCTCGATCAGCGGCGGCTGACCCTGGACGTGGATCGCGCTCAGGAAATGTCGGCTGAGGCTGCGCTCCGCAACGCTCAACTCAACCTGGAATGGACCAGGGTCACAGCCCCGATCTCCGGCCGCGTTTCAGATCGCAAGATTGACGTCGGCAACCTCGTTTCCGGCATCGGTGATGCCACCCTGCTCACTACAATCATCAGCCTCGATCCGATCTATTTCGTCTTCGAAGCATCCGAAGCCGACTACATCCGCTATGCTCGCATGAATGCAGAGGGGACTCGCAAGTCGTCGCGTGATGCCCCCAATCCGGTGCAGGTCAAGCTTATCGATGAAACCGACTGGACGCACAACGGTCGGATGAATTTCGTGGACAATGAGGTGAGCGCGCACTCCGGCACCATCCGCGGCCGCGCCGTGTTCGATAACAAGGATTACATCTTCCTCCCCGGTGTTTTCGGCCGCCTACGCCTCTTCGGCGGATTCCAGAACGTCCTGCTCATCCCCGACCCGTCCATCGTCTCCGATCAAGCCCAGAAGATCGTTTACGTTGTCGGCTCCGATAACAAGATCATCGCCAGGTCCGTCACTTTGGGAGGCATGGCACTTGGTCTTCGTGCCATAACTGACGGATTGTCCCCGGACGACAGGATTATCATAGGCGGTCTTGCTAATCCCTTCGTACGGCCGGGCGCGACGGTCAAGCCCCAACCTGGCACGATCAAGCCGCAGGAACCCGAGACAGCTTCGAAATAGCCCGATCCCATGCGCCTGTCGCACTTCTTCATCGATCGGCCGATCTTCGCCACCGTCCTCTCGCTTCTGCTGACGATCGCCGGCGCGATCGTGGAGATGAACCTGCCCGTCTCCGAATACCCGGAGATCGCTCCACCCACCGTCAACATCCGAGCGACCTATCCCGGAGCTTCCGCCCAGGTGCTGGCGGAAACCGTCGCCACGCCCATTGAGCAAGAGGTGAACGGCGTCGACGATATGCTGTACATCGTCTCCCAGTCGGTGGGAGATGGTACGCTCTCCATCAACGTAGTCTTCAAGCCGGGCACCAACATCGATACCGCTCAGGTTCTGGTTCAGAACCGGGTCTCCGTCGCAACACCCCGCCTGCCCCAGGACGTGCAGCATCTCGGCGTCACCGTACCCAAGGCTTCGCCCGACCTGATGATGGTCGTGCACATGATCTCCCCCGATGGCAGCCGCACACAGCAATACATTTCCAATTATGCGACCCTCTACATCAAAGACATGCTCGCCCGCGTCGACGGCGTTGGTGACGTGCAAATCTTTGGTGCCCGCGACTATGCCATGCGCATCTGGCTCGACCCCGGTCGCATGGCTGCTCGCGGGCTGGACGTCGAAGACGTCGTGCGCGCCCTGCAAGCTGCAAACCTTCAGGTAGCGGCCGGGTCCCTGAACCAGCCTCCCGCCAAATCGCCGGAAGGCTTCCAGATCGCTGTCCAGACGCTCGGCCGCCTGACCGACACCAGCCAGTTTGGTGCCATAGTCATCCGCGCCGACCCCGACGGCAGTTACATCCGCGTGCGCGACATCGGCCGGGTCGAGCTCGGCAGCCAGGACTACACCGTCAATGCCTACCTGAACCGTGCTGTTGCCACCGCTATCGTTCTCTACCAGCGCCCCGGCTCCAACGCTCTTGCAACCGCAGCGGCCGTGAAAGCCGCCATGGAAGACGCGAAGCGAAGCTTTCCGCCTGGTCTCGACTACACCGTCGTCTACAACCCCACGGAGTTCATCCAGCAATCCATCGATGAGGTCACCCGCACGCTCTACGAGGCGATCGGCCTCGTCGTCATTGTGGTAATCCTTTTCCTGCAGACCTGGCGAGCCGCCATTATCCCGGTCGTCGCCATCCCTGTATCGCTGATAGGCTGCTTCGTGATCATGGCCGCCGCCGGGATCACCTTCAACACGCTTTCCCTGTTCGGCCTCGTTCTCGCCATCGGCATCGTCGTGGATGATGCAATCGTGGTGGTGGAGAACGTGGAGCGCTACATCGCCCAGGGCCTCTCACCCAAAGATGCCGCACACAAGACGATGGACGAGGTCGGAGGCGCTCTGCTTGCCATCGCCCTGGTGCTTTGCGCCGTCTTCCTGCCCACCGCCTTCATCACCGGCCTGCAGGGCTCGTTCTACCGCCAGTTCGCCATCACCATCGCTGCTGCGACGCTGCTCTCCTGCTTTGTCTCCCTGACACTCTCCCCTGCGCTTGCCGCAATCTTCCTGAAGCCGCACCACGCTCGCTCCAGCAAAGGCGTGCTACGCTGGGTCGGTGCCCCGCTGCGCTGGTTCTTCGCCGGTTTCAACTGGGGCTTCGACCGGCTCTCAAACGGCTACGCAGCTCTCACGCACCGCCTGATCCGCATCGGGGCGGTCATGCTGGTCATCTACGGCGGCCTGATCTTCCTCGCTTACAACCGCCTCGCCACCACACCCACGGGGCTGATCCCGCAGCTGGACCGAGGATATTTGATCGCGGCTTTTCAGCTTCCACCGGGCGCCTCTCTGGAGCGCACGGACGAGGTGATACGACGCGCTTCCGATATCATTCTCAAACGCCCGGGGGTGCAGAATTCGGTAGCCTTCGCCGGCTTCGATGGCGGCACGTTCACCAATGCACCAAATGCCGGCGTTATTTTCGTATCGCTCAAACCTTTCGAATACCGGGTGCCCCGCGGCCTAACGGCCGCCCGCATCCACGCTGACGTCCAGCAGCAACTTGCTCAGCTCACGGACGCCTTCGCTTTCGTGCTTGATCCGCCCTCAGTACCCGGCATCGGCACTGGCGGCGGCCTTAAAGGCTATGTCGAGGACAGAGCCGGTCATGGCCTTGCCGCCCTGGAGCAAGGCACGTGGATTGTTGCCGGATCGGCCGCTCGAAATCCTGGCTTCAGCCAGGCCTTCACCCTGTTCAACACACACACGCCGCAGCTCTATGCTGATATCGACCGCACAAAATCCGAGCAGCTCGGCGTCCCGATCGACAACGTATTCGATGCCCTCTCGGTCTATATGGGCTCCGCCTACATCAACGATTTCAACCTGCTCGGCCGGACGTTCCGGGTCTATGCCCAGGCCGATAATCAGTTCCGCCTCACCCCGCGTGACGTCGAGAATCTAAAGACGCGGAACATCTATGGCGATATGGTTCCACTCAATGCGGTCGCCACGTTTCGGAGCATAACCGGCCCCTTCCGGGTCCCCCGCTACAACCTGTTCCCCGCCGCCGAGGTCCAGCTCAACCTCAACCGAGGCTTCTCGACCGGCCAAGCCATCGCCGCCGTCGAAAAAATAGCCCGAGAGCGCCTTCCTCCCGGCCTCGGGTTTGAATGGACCGAGATCGCCCTCCAGGAGAAACTCGCAGGCAATACCGCCTTCATTGCCTTCGGCCTTGCGGTCGTCTTTGTCTTCCTGCTCCTGGCGGCGCTTTACGAGAGCTGGCTTCTTCCGCTCGCCGTAGTGCTGATCGTGCCGATGTGCATCCTCGCCGCCATGATCGGCGTGAATGTCCGCGCTTTCGACCGCAACATCCTCGTCGAGGTTGGCCTGATCGTGCTGGTCGGTTTGGCTGCGAAGAACGCCATCCTGATTGTCGAATTCGCCAGGCAGGCAGAGGAACAGGGGATGACGCGCTTTGAAGCAGCCGTCTCCGCGGCACGGACCCGCTTGCGCCCGATCCTCATGACGTCGCTGGCTTTCATCTTCGGAGTGATCCCTCTGGCAGTTGCTACTGGCGCCGGGTCCGAGATGCGCCAGTCCCTCGGCACTGCCGTCTTCGCGGGAATGGTCGGCGTCACTCTTTTTGGCCTGCTTTTCACCCCAGTGTTCTACACTCTCGTCCGCCGTCTCGCAGGACCTGCCCGTCCACATTGACCACTACCATGTCAGCCACGCTACCTTCCAAGCAACGGTCCAAATAGCTGCTCCTGTTTCGTCCATGAGCCAGAATGCAGGGGGATTGTCCGATTTCCTGATTCTCTTCCTGGAAGCCGATCAGTGGTCGCCAGCTTACGTTGCATATGGGCCTGCGTGGCTTGGCGCGCTGGAGTGGTGGTCTTTTGTAGTCTGCTGGCGGCAGCCGATTTTATTCGGCCACGGGGCATCTTCCTTGCTGTCATTTCCGAATCCAACGGAGTGCGTGGGTAGGGCAGGGCGGATAGGCAGAGGTCCAGCCCGCTCGAGCACTTGCGACAGCAACGGAGAATTTCCTCTACCTGCTTAGACTAGCGAGATGGAGCAAGTTTTCGGACGCCAGCCGAGTGGATCCGGGCATCGGAGCACGGCCCGTAAACACAGGGCACCCGTTCTGCCTGGCTCCGCGCGAAATGTAATATAATAAAGAGCGTTTTTGCCTTAGCGGCGCGGCGCAAAGGGCCGCCCGTGTGGCGCCGCTGTCAGGGCCGCGCCGGTGAGGCAAAAACGGATTGGACTAAACCGCTGGCACCACCGCCGGACTATGGGCATTGAACCCCTGGTGGGGCTGGAGCCGACCGCGATCTGTCCTTCGCCGAAGGAGACGCCGGGGTGGGTTTGCGGGGTGGGGACGGCGAGCAGCCCTGACGAACGTCACGAATGAGGCATTGCGAGGAAGCGAACCCGAGGTAGTGGCGGGTTTGGGATGCGGTGGTTCCTGCTGGCTTTGTAGCAGCGCGGTTGTGGGGCGGCCGGGTGAGCAGGCGAGCGGCCATCATGAGGTATTTTCCGGGACTGGTAGACGGAGTGAGGTTCTCGGGAGGACCTCGACGACGAGCATGCTGCCGAGGTGGCAGTGGGGGCAAACCCGCAAGGATATGCCAGTCAGCGCCTCATGTCGGTCGCGATAGTCTTCAGGTGGGGCCAGCTTGTCTTGCTCGGCGTGCGCCATCCCGAGGAGTTCACGGCAGAGTGTCAGCTTCCGGGCACGGTGGCAGTTTCCCAGAAAACCGAAGTAGCGGATGCGTTGAAACCCGCTCGGCAACACATGGATCAGGAAGCGGCGGATGAACTCATCCACATCCAGTGTCATACTCTTGTGCTGATTGCCGTGCCGGTAGTCCCTCCAACGGAACCGGACCTTGCCCTCGTCGACGGACAGCAGGCGGTGGTTGGAGATAGCGACACGATGGGTGTACCCGCCGATATAGTCGAGGACTTGCTTCGGTCCGGCGAACGGCCGCTTGGCGTAGACCACCCACTCGGTGTCGCGGGTCGCCGCGAGATGGCGGCGAAATGCCGCGGCCTCATGCAGATGGCGCAGCGTGGAGACGAAGTTCAGCTTGCCGGCAGCGAACGTCTTCTCCAGGTAGTGCAGGAACAAACCGCGGAACAACCGGGACAGAACCCTGACCGGGAGAAAAAAGCCGGGGCGGCAAGCGATCCAGCGGCTGCCGTCCGCGGCGATCCCGCCACCTGGCACAAGGCAGTGCAGGTGCGGATGATGGAGGAGGTTCTGACCCCAGGTGTGCAACACTGCCAGGAAGCCGATCTCCGCCCCCAGATGCGCCGGGTCGGTGGCGATGGTGCGCAGCGTCTCCGCCGCCGCCCGAAACAGGATATCGTAGACGACAACGTTGTTCTGGAACGCGATGGTGGCGATCTCTTCCGGCACGGTGAAGACCACGTGGAAGTATGGCGTGTCGAGCAGTTCGGCCTGGCGGTCCTCGAGCCACTGAGCGCGCGCGAGCCCCTGGCATTTGGGGCAGTTCCGGTTGCGGCAGGAGTTGTAAGCGATGCGCTGATGGCCACAGCCGTCGCACCGCTCGACATGGCCACCAAGCGCGGCGGTGCGGCAGCTTTCGATCGCCGCCATGGCTTGGCGTTGCGCGGTGGAGAGTGACGCGCCGTGCTGTCGACGATAGGCGTTGCCATACCGGCGGAACACGTCCGCCAGTTCCGGCCCGTGGCCGGGCATGGCCGCGATCGTTCAGCCAGTTGCCGGAGCGGAACCCGATGTGGCGCGAGATACCATCTCCATCGCGTCAAATGGGCTGACCGTAGCGCAGACCTTGCTTGTGGCGAGGCGCAGGTAGCGCGACGTGGTGCTTAGGTTTCGATGGCCGAGAAGCAACTGGATCGTGCGCAAATCAGTGCCTGCTTCCAGCAGGTGGACAGCGAAGGCATGGCGCAACGAGTGAGGTGTAACCGGCTTGGTGATGCCCGCGTCATGCCGCGCCTTCCTGCACGCATGTTCCACGGCGAACGTGGAGATCGGCTCCCCATCCACGTAACCTGTAAACAGCCACTCCTTAGGGCGAGCTGCGCGCCAGTAGTTGCGAAGGATATCCAGCAGCCTGGGCGACAGCATGACGTAACGGTCCTTGCGTCCCTTACCGGCCTCCACGCGAATGACCATGCGCTGACTGTCGATCGCGGCCGGCTTCAGACGAACTGCTTCCGAGACCCGCAACCCAGCCGCATAGCAGGCTGTCAAGATGACACGATGCTTCAGCATGTCGACCGCATCGAGGAAACGACGGACCTCCTCGGGGCTAAGTACGGTCGGAAGTCGTTGCGGCGTGCGGCAAGTGGGGATGGTCTTCTCGAGGTTCCAATCGCGCTTGAGGGTAATCTTGTAGAGAAAGCGAAGGGCGGATACCGCGACGACGACCGAGCCGGCGGCAAGTCGTCGGTCCCGGACCAAATAGATCTGATAGGCACGGATGTCGGCAGGGCCCAGCAGTTCCGGCGACTTGCCGAAGTACCGCACAAACAGCGATACTTGGTGGAGGTAAGTGTGTTGCGTATCGGGCGCGAGGTTGCGAACCTGCATGTCCTCGATCATGCGTTGACGAAGCGGGGTCATGGACAGCTCCTCTGCGAGATGAAGGCACCACGTGGCGCCGCGCCATGGTCTCGCAGACGGACCCTCAGACCAGGGAAGGGCGACGTAACGTCGCCCCTCGGCAATGACTCTCAATCAGAAACTATATAGATCACGCGAAAAACTACCGCGAAGCGGTTTAGTCCAACGGGCCTTAGATTACATTTTTCCCGGCCCGTCCGATCCCGGCCCTCGAACTTTGCGAAAGCCACGAACCGAACTCGGCGAGATCGGTTCAAACCGACAATCAGATCAGCACCTTAGCTTGGCGGGTCAACAGTTGGATGTGTGACGAGGCCGTTGGCAGATTCGGCGGAATCGAAGCTAGCGCCGCGGTTCTTGAGGCGTTGCGCGCGCTCGCGGGCAGCTTTGCCTTCGAATACACCCGACCAAAAAGCGAGGCAGTCGGGCACCTCCCGCGGGCATCTCCGCGGATTCTGGCCGCTCATGCCGGCATTGTATCCCGCCTCCCAGCTGGGCGAGAGTCCCTGGATAATCCTAACCATCACCCGAACTTCCCTGTGGCCCCCGCCGCGAGGCTTAGGGGCGCGTCGTAACCGTGACCGTGTTAAAAAGCTCCAGAGCCTGCACCGCCTCAGGGGGAAGTAGTTGAATCTCGACCAGTTGTCGCACCATTTCGGGCGGCGTGCGAGCGCGGATTTTTGCAGCCTCGGTAACAAAACGATCACCTAATTGCTGTGCCGCTCTGTCTATTTTGGCGGATGTGGCGCATGGCAATCGCCGCGGTAAAGCAGCAACGCCGCTGTCCGGGATCGGCGGTGGGCATCCGCCGATAGTTCCATGCAGCTTCCGGTCATCGTTAGTCAGAATTAAGAATGCCGCGGCTATAATCCGGGCCGGATATCCGGTCACCTCGGCAGCTTTGTTGCACTGCGCTATGAACTCGGGCGAGAAGCCGCTGGTCATGGTGTGCGGTAGGTCTGGATCCATGTCTATGAGACCAGCGCGCGCAGCGCTTTTGAGGTCGTTTATGAATTTATGATAAGCCTCAACACGCATAGCGTGGTTCGGATCGACCTCGTCCATCTCATGCCTTAGTAAAAGTTCTTCTGCGTCTGTTGGCACTTTGACAACTCCTGCGTCATTGGCATTATGACAACGGCAGCGCCCAAAGCAATCACACCATTTCGGTGAACGCTCACAAATCATGCCGCTTGCCGTTCGAGACAACTTGCTGCTAGAAATTGTCAAGCTGGTATGCGGCGTGGGGGTGCCCCCGCTGTCCGGAAGTATCACCGATACGGTGACGCGGTAGCGCGCGTTGGGATTCGTCCCACGTGAAATCATCCTGTCCGAATCGGGGCTGCTGAGGTAGCCTCAAAAATGATGAAGCCCGCCTTCGCGGGGCGGGCCTCAACGAACCTGGGCGTGGCGACGCCAGGCAGAAACTTCAGCGGGCCTAATCTGCCTGACTTTCCGCGCTCTGGCAAGCTCTTTCGCAAGAGCGATTCGCTTGGGGCCTCCCGCAAAAAGGCCGGGTTTCGGTAACGAAAGCCGAAGAAAGGCCAATAATGAGTAACGAGATCGTTACCTCCCGCGACGCCTCGACGAACGAGTCGCTTGCAGCTAGGAGTTGTCCCGCCGTATTATTTCGATGAGTTTATAGAACTGGCGGCCATCATCCAGGGCAAGCGGCGATGAGCCGGGGCACAGACCATGCGGTTGCCAGGCCCCGACCGCCTGATCCGGCCGCCCGCATCGTAGTGTGGCGACCGTGGCCCTTCGATAACCCAAGCCTGATCGGCCACGCCGCCGTTGCGTTCAGCGGCGGCTGGGTTGTGGCGAAGGTTCCCGTCTTCCGGACCGGTGATGGCGAGCTGACGGCTGGCGTCCCGTCGATCCCGGAGATCGACGCTGAAGGCAAGGTCAAAACCCGCAACGGTAAGCGTGTCTACCAGCCGGCAATTTCATTCCAAACTGCCGACGCGAAAGCGCGCTGGAACCGGACCATCGTCGCGGCACTCGCAGCTGGTGAGGACTCGTATCGCCTCACCATGGCGCTGGCGGGCTTCAGCCGCGATGACCTGACGCTGACCGTTCAGGACAACACACTGATCGTCGCCGGCCGGGTCAGCGGCCAGGTCCCAAAGTCGGAGTTTCTCCATCGCGGTATCGCAGGGCGGCACTTCGAGCGCCGCTTCGTGCTGGCCGACCACATCGTGGTGGAGGGCGCGGACCTGCAGAACGGTCTTCTGCACGTTGGCCTGAACCGCGTGGTGCCCGAGGCGCTGAAGCTCCGCAACATCCCCATCGCCGCGGCCGTGTTCGCGCCGCCGCCTGAGGCGATGGCGATGGCGAACGACGCCGGGACCACTGCGCAGGTCGCCTGACGCCAAGCTGTTGGCAGGGGTTTGGCCCGTGATCGAGATCATGGACGAGTAGGAAAACTATCTGCTGGTGACCGATGGCGCGGACTTTACGGTGCTCGAGCGCCGCGCTGGGAGGTTCTACGGACTTCGCAATGGCGCCCGCCACGGAGTGGCGCTCGACGACACAGGGATGGCGCGAACTCATATCATTCATGAGGGCCGTTCGCACACCGAGCGCGAGGCGCGTGACCTGCTTGGCCGGGTAGCGACGCAATGGCGGGAACTGCTTGAACACGTTGGGTGAAGCGCAGCGGCCAGCGGATCGATCATCAGAACACCTCTGTCGCTTCTTTCGCAAGCCGTCACATGGCCGTCGGATCTTTCGCAATCTTGGCCAGATGTGCGGCAACTCGGCATCCGACATTCCGAGGATGGCCTTAGAGGCGAGGGTTGCGCGTGTCTGTCGTGGAGACCCATTGTTGGCCGGCTGCGACGCAGCGGCGCCCTGGCTGATGGCGCTGCCCGCGGGCCGCGCTCGCGTCAGGTCTTGCCTGACGCCTATCGTAACCGGAAGGAGACGTCATGCCGTTCAAAGTACAAGTCGGGCCGCCGCAGATTTCTATCCATCAGGGGCAGACTGTATTGATCAGCGACCCGGACGGGCAGATCCCGTGGCCGAGCGATCGCGGTTTGTATTTCCTGGACACCCGCGTGCTCAGTGCCTGGGCGATCTATGCCAACGGGGAGCCATGGGACTTGCTGAACGGCGGTGCCATTAGCTATGACGCTGCTCGAGTATATCTGACCAATCGCACGATCGCCACCGAGGATGGCAGCATCCCTCCACGCACGCTCGGTTTGACGATCAGCCGCACAATCAACGGCGGCGTCCATGAGGATCTGGACATCACCAATAACGGGCCGAAGCGGGGACGCTTTCAGCTAGAGATTGCGTCCCGAAGCGATTTCGCCGACATATTCGAGGTGAAGTCCGGCCGGATCGTGCGCCGCGGGCGCATTACGACGGATTGGTCCGAGGCGCACCATCAGCTCCGCACGACCTATCGTAACGGCGACTTCACGCGCGCTTTCAGCGTAAGACCACTGCAACAGAAGGCCGTGTACACGAACGGGCGGATGAGCTTCGAGGTGGAATTGGAACCGGGCGCCGCCTGGCATTGCTGCCTTCTCTACACCCTGACTGACGGCGATCAGCAGGTCACCGGGCCGCGCACGTGTATCGGTCAGGTGCACAAGTCGCACCACGCTGAGACGCTTGCCGACTGGCTGCGGAGGGTCCTGAACGTTCGCACCAGCAACGAGGAATTCTATCGACTGTATCGGCAGGCGCTGGAGGATATGGCAGCCCTGCGACTGCCGATGGCCGGAACCGACCACATGGTGTTCCTGCCGGCGGCCGGGCTGCCGTGGTTCGTCGCTCCGTTTGGTCGCGACAGTCTGATCGTGTCGCTGCAAAACCTGCTGATCTATCCGGAGTTCGCGCGCGGCACGCTTGACATACTTGGCTCGTTGCAAGCCAAGCAGGAGGACGCCTATCGCGATGCCGAGCCTGGCAAGATCCTGCACGAGATGCGCTATGGTGAGCTAGCGCATTTCAAGCTGATCCCGCACACGCCGTATTACGGGACCGCTGACGCCACGCCGCTTTATCTGATTGCGCTTCACGCGACCTGGCGAGCGACTGGCGATCACGCGTTGCTGGAGCGGCACCTGGAAACCGCCGAAGGCTGCCTGAACTGGATCGATAACTGGGGCGACCGCGACGGCGACGGTTTCCAGGAGTATCAGACGCGCTCGCCGGACGGCTATGAGAACATGGCCTGGAAGGATGCCGGCGATTCCGTCATGTATCCCGACGGCTCGCTGGTGAGGGGGCCGAAGGCGCTATGCGAACTACAAGGCTATGTGTACGACGCTTGGCTGCGCATGGCGCAGGTGTTCGACGCGCTCGACAGACCGGAGCGGGCCGCGGCACTGCGCGACAAGGCGGCAGCGCTGTTCCAGCGATTTAATGACGGGTTCTGGGACGATGATTTTGGCTTCTACGCCTATGCTCTGGATGCCGAGAAGCGCAAGGTGCTGACCGTGGCGTCGAACGCCGGCCACTGCCTGTGGTCGGGCATCGTGCCGCCGGAGCGGGCGCGCAAAGTGGTCGAGCGGCTGATGGCACCTGACATGTGGAGCGGCTGGGGAATCCGCACTCTGTCGGCGCAGCATCCAGCTTTCAACCCGTACAACTATCAGACGGGGTCCGTGTGGCCGCACGACAACGCCATCATCGCGCTCGGCTTCAAGCGATACGGATTCGGCGCCGAAGCCGGACGGATCGCCCGCGATATCAGCGATGCCGGCAGCCATTTCCTGGCCAATCAGCTTCCCGAGCTCTACACAACGCTGGAGCGAGACGAGACCACGTTTCCCGTCCAGTATGTCGGCGCCAACGTGCCACAGGCCTGGGCAGCGGGGTCTGTCTTCTCCCTGATGCAGGCGATCCTTGGGATCGTGCCGGACGCACCACGCGACAAGCTTTACCTCGATCCGTTGCTGCCGCCGTGGCTGCCCGACATCGCCTTGTTGGGTCTGCGTGTTGGCAAGCAACGGTTTGATATCAGATTCTGGCGCGACGGCGAGGAGACGAAATTCGAGCTGATGCGCGGGGATACGAGAGTGGTTGAACGCATCAGGGCAGACGGCTGTTTCGATCGGCTGAGAGCCTGGGCGGCACCACCGTAAGACAACCGCAAGGTGCTAGACCTCTGCACAGGCATTTTGACTCGTTGTGCAGAGGTACTCTGATGGATACGCACGGCCAACACCCGGGCGCGCAAGCAGCGCGGCCTGCTCGCAATCCGGGTAGAGATCCACGCCCATGAGCGGGCAAAGTTGGTGCAGCAAGGGCTGCTGCGTCCGGAGGCAGTCAACGACAAGCAAGCGTGCAGGGAGGCGTTGCACGCTTTGCTCGGCCGTATCTTTCCGTCGCCGTAATCCCCGCGGGCAGCCATCCTCGGGATGTCGCAAATGTCGCCACCGTCGCTGGTTCGCTCGCGCGTGTAGCGGTCACGAATCCCGCGCTCTCGGTCGCTACGCAAGGTTTGGTCCGGCCCGAGGGGCTGGGGCGGGAGCTCCAAGCGGGAGCCCCGGTCCCGGGTCCTGCAGGGACCGGGACGGGCCTTAGCCTTGCTTCGCGGTCTCGTGCAGCACGGAAGTTGCGCGGGTTTTGCGCGGGTGGTGCACGGAGCCGCGCTGCCCCCCGATTGAGATTCGTTTCCGTCGAGGTGCAACCTACGATAACGCGCGGGTTTGCCCTGCGCGGGTCACCCGGTAGGGGGGTGCACCCGCGCGCGCATTTCGTAGGCGTAACCAACCACTCGCCCGCAGGTTGCGCCCAGAGAGGGGGTTGCCGCGCGGGTTCTGCGCGGGTTCTGCGCGGGTCAGTCTCATGTGTTGTCCTCCTCGGGGAGCCATCCTGCTTGTGGCCTGTCACCGAAGCGCAGCCCCTTGGCAGGATGCCGCCGACCAGGCTGTTTATAGTTGGCTGTTAGGACCAGACCTAGCTGGTGTAGCCGGAGGAGCGTGGCTTTCTGCGCGTCGGCGCCGTGGAAGCCGTGCTGTTCGAGGAGTGCGCGAACCGAGCGGGACGTCTGTGTCGAGAGTTGGGGGGACCACGGTTCGCCACTAGGGGTGCCCCGCGCGATGGCGGTTGCTAATGCGGCAAGGTCGGTTTGGCTTGCGGTCTTGGCCTCGGGTGGCGTCCAGGGCGTAGCGGCGGGGACGTATTCGCCATTGTCCAGCCGGTGCACGACCTTCTCGAACCATTCCGCCTCTCGGATCGGGGCGTAGTTCTGCTTGGCATCATCGACCCTGACGTAGTGGCTGCGTGCCTCGTGCTCGGTGGCCATGCCGAAAGCCTTGGCGTCATCTTCTGACATGCCAATGACGGTGAGTGCGATGCGCACGGCGCCGATGATGGCGGAAGCGCCGCGGGCGATATCGGGGTCGCCTGGGGATGTGCTGCTGCCCTTGCGCGTATGGTGAAGGATGATGACGGCGATATTGTATTTGACGGCGAGGGCGCGAAACGCGGCGATGACGGCGCGAATGGCGGTATTGTCGTTTTCCTCCGCGTTATGCAGTTCGCTGAATGGGTCAACAATCAGGGTGGACGGTTTGCGTTCGATGATGACCTGTTCCAGCCGCCACAGCGCGTGCGTGGATACGATCTGTCGATTATCGGTCTCATATTCGATGAGGGTGCCGACGTTGCCGGGGCCGGTGCGGATTACTTTGCCCTTTATGTCTGCGGGCGTGGCTCCGAACTGACGCAGCACGGCTGACAGGCGACGGCGCTGTTCTTTCTCATCATCCTCGACGTTGTAGACAATGACGGGGCCGCAGCAGGCGGGATGGAAGTCTCCGTAATCCAGCCGCAGACAGATGCTGCTGGCCCATCCCAGCATCAGGCTGGATTTTAGTGATGACGGTGGCCCGCACACCAGGGTGACTGCGCCACGCAAGGCGTAGCCCTGGGCAACCCAGGGGCGGAGCGGGATATCGGCCTCGATCCAGTCATCGTCATCAATCCACAGCGCGCTGCTGATTGCTTCGGCGTTCAACGCGTCATAGGCAGCCCCGCCGTTGGCATCACGCATGACGGGCGCCCTCCCGCTCGCAGGTGGTTCGGAAGGCCCATTCTGCGACGGCCCATGCACGGGCCTCGCTGATGCCCATCGCGTCGGCTCTGGCGAATACGAGATCACGGACTTCGGTGCTGGGCAGCCTTCGCCGGCACAGCTCCATGGCGTAGGCACAGAGCTTTTTGTCGTTGTCGCGGCGGATTGCAGCGTCGGTCGCGTATTTGCGCGCGGCGCTGGTGATCAGTTCATCGATCGAGTAGTAGCGGTCGGTCCAGCGCTCGTCGCGCGGACCGAGCGAGGCAAGCATGAGGCCGCGCAGCAGCTCCGCGGCGCTGCCGGCGGGCACGTTCTGCCCGATCAGTCGGGCAGCGAGGGGCCGGAGCAGACGATGAACCTGGCCGGATCGCTGGATGTAAACGCGCAACGCGCCGAGACCGAGGCGATGGTCGAGGCGATGAAGCGGCTGGATATCGGCGAGCTAAGGGTGCTGATTGGGTTCTATCGAAAGGCGGGGCTGGCGCGGTCGATATGGCAAAGTGCTCGAGGCGTGTCGCCATTGAGCGGATTCATCGCAGGATCTCGCGCAGCGCGGCGCGGAGGCACTCGGTTTCGTCTGCCGCTGGTCATCGCGGATCCGATTCGGCTTGTTGCATCAGCCAGAGACTACACCACCGTGAATTTCCACCAGTCCTGATACGGCACCGCATTGACGGCACCGAACACTGTGCCGAAGCCGCCGTTTTCCCCGCCTGAGCGCCGCCGTGCTACCGGCTCGGCTGTGTTCCGGCAGCATTTGAGGCTATGGGGAAGGTCAGAGTGAGCCGGCGGCAGCCAGCCGCCTAGTTTGCTCTCCGTGACTTCCCCTGCCACCGCAAGAGCGAAAGTTCATGAAGTCAGTTGGCTCGTTTATCCATGACGTCTGGCGGCTCTCCCGTCCCTATTTCCTATCGGAGGAGAAGTGGTCGGCCTGGGTACTACTGATATCGATCGTCGTGCTGAACCTGTTGATGGTCGGAATGAGTGTAGTGCTCAATTTCTGGAACCGGCAGTTCTACAATTCCCTACAAGCCAAGGACTGGAAAGCTTTTTTGCAATTACTATTCACTTGGCGCCGAACCCCGGACGAGGGAATCATGCCCGGTTTCTGCGAGGTGGTAACGGTTTATATTTTCGTATACGTCTATGCCACGTACCTGAACCAGTGGCTGCAGATCAGATGGCGGCGATGGCTCACAACACGCTTCCTGGATGAATGGCTGGCCGACCGCGCGTACTACCGCATCAGCCTCACCACGGATGCCGCAGCAATCGGCACGGACAACCCCGACCAGCGAATTGCCGAGGATCTGCGCGACTTCGTCGCAACGACACTATCGCTAAGCGTCGATTTTCTGTCGAATATTGTTTCGTTCGCTAGTTTTGTGGGGATCCTTTGGGTGTTGTCGGGCAATATCACCGTTATGGGCCTCACTATCCCGGGTTATATGGTATTCGTAGCACTCGTCTATGCCGTGGCCGGGACCTGGCTCACTCATCTGGTCGGCCGGCCTTTAATCGGCCTGCGATTCCAACAACAGCGCGTCGAGGCCGACTTCCGCTATGCCCTGGTCCGCCTGCGGGAAAACATGGAAGGCGTCGCACTCTACGGTGGAGAGATGGAGGAGAAAAGAGAGCTAATTCACCGCTTCCGCAACGTGATTACCAACTGGTGGGGCATCATGGTGCGGACCAAGAGGCTGAATGCCCTCGTATCCGGCTATAACCAGATCGCGATGATTTTCCCCATCGTGGTAGCGGCGCCCCGATATTTCAGCGGGCAGCTCGAGCTTGGAGGGCTGATCCAAACCGCCGACGCATTCGGTCAAGTGCAAGACGCCTTGTCCTGGTTCGTCAACGCATATGCCTCCTTGGCGCAATGGACCGCCATCGTCGAGCGACTGACCACTTTCCACCGCGCGATCGTGGTAGCGCGGGCGGCAAGCGGGCGGGGCCTGGTCTCGGATACCTTTGACAAGGACGAGGTCAGGCTGGCCAACCTGACGCTAGAGCTGCCGAACGGGCAAAAGCTGCTAGACGGGACGGATTTGCGCTTCAGGAATGGGGAATTTGTGGTGGTCACCGGCCGAACGGGCTCAGGCAAATCGACGCTGTTCCGCGCGATCGCGGGGATCTGGCCGTTCTGCCAGGGCATGGCGCACGCCCCCATGGAGCGGTGCCTGTTCCTGCCACAGCGGCCATATATCCCGCTCGGCACCTTGCGGCACGTGATTACCTATCCAAAGGCGTCTGAGGAGTATTCGGATGCCGAGGTGAAGCAGGTCCTGGAGGACGTGGTGCTCCCAGGGCTGGTGGATCAGCTTGATCTTGACCGGAACTGGCCGCAGGTGCTTTCGGGCGGCGAACAGCAGCGGGTCGCTCTGGCGCGGGCGCTACTGGCCAAGCCGGATTGGCTGTTCCTCGATGAGGCGACGGCGAGCCTAGATCCGGACTCGGAAACGGACCTTTATCGCATCATCAAAGAACGGCTGCCGCATGTCACGATTATATCAATCGCGCATCGGCCGCCCGTAGCGGAATTCCACGACCGCAAGCTGGTGCTGTGGCGGGAAGCGGAGCGGCCGGGACGGCTAATTTCGGAAACGGTGGGAGCCACGGCCGCAGAATAGTCGCGCCGCCTCTAATCGTCGAGCCCGTTACTCGCGGTCATCTCGCTTTGCCTCAGTCGCAGGGTTGTGGGGCGGTGCAGCCGATCTTCTGGCAAAACCTTGACCACCTGTTTCGGCGGTATCGTGGCCGTCCCAGGCATCCCGCTCGTCAACTCGCTGGGAAATATCGGCGGCTTCATCTCGCCGAGGGCTTTAAGGTCTGCACATGCCACAACATGCAACTCGCACGTCGTTCCGGCCAGGGAATAACGCCAATCCAACCGGCTACAACGGTGGCCATCACCGTCCGGCCGTGCCGGCCGAGGTACTTGAGGCTGCGCGAGCGTTATCCATGCCGGCGCTAGAAACGCTAAAGCGGTTGATGACTTCTCCAAACCATGCCGTGAGATTGGGAGCTTGTAACTCGCTGCTAGACCGCGCCTGGGGCAAGCCGGAGCAAACCATGAACTTGGCGGGCGGTATCGATATCAACGAGCAGCGCGCCGAGACCGAAGCGCTGGTGCAGGCGATGAAGCGGCTGGATATCAGCGAGCTAAGATTGTTGATTGGGTTTTACAAAAAGGCTGGGCTCGCGCTGCCGGGGGAATGACGGGGCACGGACACTCACGCCTCCGCGATCGAAAGCCACATAGAAGGCCGTAGACACTGGCGCAGGCGCGGGGCGCTACCGCACCATACCTCCAGATGCACTAACGGCACAGGCGCCGAAAAAACGGGGTTGTCATCGTCATTGCCGCTGCATCGGCATCTGCTCGCCCAACGCCTTCGGCCACACCGGCCAAATCGAATGCGATGAGTCGCGGACCCATGACGTCGCGGCCCGCGAGATCAAGCCCGTCAACAAAAGCCTCAATAAACCGAACCGGGTTCTCCGGGCCAACATAGTCGTCCAGCGATTCCGTAGGATCGAGACCGAGATCCGCGGCCAGAGTGCATCCGAACGCCGCATTGCACGTCAGGACCATAGCCGTCCGCTGCTTGAGCAGCTCCGCACGTGGTTCGGAATGCAGATGGCCAAGCTGCCCGGCCGCGCTCCGACCGCTGAGGCAATCGGTTACGCGCTGAACCACTGGGATGGGCTCGTGCAGTTCCTCGATGACGGACGCATCGAGATCGATTCGAATTGTGTGGAACGGAGCATGCGGCCGGTTGCCCTCAGCAGAAAGAACGCACTGTTCGCGGGCAGCAACGAGGGGGCGGAAAACTGGGCCTCCATAGCCTCGCTGATCGAAACCTGTAAGCTGAACAGGGTCGATCCACAGCGCTACTTCACCGACTTGCTGACCCGCCTGGTTGACGGCTGGCGCCAGGCCCGCATCGACGAGCTGATGCCCTGGTGCTGGGCTGACGCCAGAGCCGCCTGACCGTCAAGGCGGAAAATTCAGGGCCAGTGAACTCCGCTTACGATGCATCGGACTGCCTCGAGGACGAAAGAGCCCCCAGTCGGGCCTGTCCGGCAGGCCAACCTCGGAGGGGCGTATCTCAGCCGGGGCAATCTCAGTCGAACCTCAGCCACGTGGACTTGTGTGAGGCGCACCTCCCGCGCAAGGCTCGGCGGGCGGACCTCCGCGAAGCAAACCTCGGGCTAGCAAATCTTATCGATGCTCGCCTCGACAGCGCCCATGTACCTGCGCCTACGGGAACTCAGCGCGGCGGCTGGTCGATCAAGGACGTGATCTGTCACCCGTTGTTCGGTTGGAGTCGAAGAAATCACATTCAACAACTTGTTCATCTCAATAAGCTGAGTTATAGTACGCCTTCTATTGATATATATCAATTAAGCGGGAGCCGAAGGTGAAGAGATGGGTTTTATCGGGCGTTGCGGTAATTGGCGCTTCTCTGGGTTCAATTGGGGCAAGCGCACAAACGACTAACCTGGGACAGTGGAGCGACACCATACAGTTCCCCAACGTGCCAGTCTGCGGCTGCTGTGCTGCCGAGTGGCAAACTTCTGACGTGGTCTTCAAACCACGCCATGTCCTTTGAGACCGACATTGGAATGGACCCGAGTCAAACCTACACGTCCCTTTACGATCCGGCCACCAATAGCGTTCAGGAAACCGTAGTAACCAGCACGATGGCGGACATGTTCTGCCCCGGCGCCGCCTATCTGACCGACGGCCGCATCATCGTCAATGGCGGCAGTAGCAGTAGCCATACCGCCATCTACAACCCGCTGGTCGATAGCTGGAGTTCGGACGCCCCAATGAACGTTGCCCGCGGCTATAACAGCACTGCCGCGCTTCCGGACGGCCGCGCGTTCACGATCGGAGGTACCTGGGCCGGCGACCTCAACGTCCCCAAAATCGGCGAGATATGGGAACAGGGGTCCGGCTGGACCAAGACCGCCATCTCGGACAGCAGTTTTATTGTCAACGATCCCTCCACTGAATTCGATATCGAGAGTGACCGCCATCCTTGGTTGTTTGTTGCCCCGAATAGCCGGATCTTCGTTGCGGGTCCCATGTCACAAATGGACTGGATCAACACAACCGGTCAAGGCAGCATCACGTCGGCAGGATTGCGCGGGGATGACGACTACAGCGTTAACGGCATTGCCGCCATGTACGCACCAGGCAAGATTCTCAAGGCTGGCGGCGCTCCTGCCTATACCGATGCGGACGCCACGGCGAGCACCTATGAGATCGACATTACTGCCGGTCTCGCCAATCCAGCGGTCAATACCGCAACAGTAAAGAAGCTCCAGCCTATGGCGTACCCCCGCGGCTATGCCAATGGCGTGGTGCTGCCGGGGGGTGGCGTGCTCATTGTTGGTGGCCAGAGCCACGAACACCAGTTTTTCGACGACAATTCGGTTCTGGTGCCAGAACTCTGGAGCCCCGTTACTGAGACGTTCACACCCTTGGCCCCCATGGCCACGCCGCGCAACTACCACAGCGTGGCGCTTCTCTTGCCGGATGGCCGAGTGTTTTCTGGTGGAGGCGGCCTATGTCCGGAAGGCATGAGCCCCTGTGACAATCATCCGGATGGTGCCATTTTCTCGCCGCCTTATCTGTTCCTGGCGGACGGCGTCACCCCAGCGCCACGCCCTGCGCTGGTGGCGGCCTCCCCAACCGCACGCGTCGGCACGACCATCGCGGTGACTACAAGCGGGCCGGTCGCCGCATTTGATCTAATCCGCCTCTCGACCACGACGCATACCGTCAATACGGATCAGCGGCGGGTGCCGCTTAGCTTCACGCCCGGCATTTCGACCTATGCCTATAATCTGGCTCTGCCCGCCGATCCTGGGATTGTGGTCCCCGGCTACTGGATGCTGTTTGCGCTAGATGCCCAAGGCGTGCCGAGCGTGTCAAACATCATTCTGGTGCAGCCCTAGATGCGGTAATGGGACCGCGGACGGCAACGGACTACCGGACGGTGGCTGTCCCTCTGTGATGATCAGAACGGGATCCCCTCGGCGCCTATATATATGCGGTAACGCAACGGCGGATTACGGTTTGTGCCCTCCCCTGACTTAGACACGAACCACCGGATTGGCGGGTTCAAGCGCGGCAATCCAGCCTTCTCCAACCCAGAGACGCACCCCGGCAAAGCCACGCAATTCAGGCCCGGGAACCCCGGCAAGCGGAAGGGCGCGGCGCCGATTGGCAAGCGCCGGGCGCGTGAGCTGGCGAAAGTGGCGATCATCGCCGAAGCCGCAGGCAAGAAAACGGCGGACTTCGACGGCGACGCGCTGGCGTATATGCAGGCAGTCTATTCCGGGCAGATCCTGGGCGACCCGCTGCGGATGTCGGCCGCGGCACAAGCGCTACGGTTTGAGCGCCCGGCATTGGCTGCGACATTGAATGCGAACATCAATGGCTCGGGCGACAGTGCCATGGCCGAGCAGGAAATGCTGGTCCGGTTAGCCGAGCTGGATGAGGCGGCGTTGGAGGCGTTGGAAGCTGTGGCCGCGCAGCTCGGGCTGGCCGTTGAGGGCGAACCGCGCCTGATCGAGGCAGAGGCGGTCGAGGCCGAGGTGGAAAGCGGTCGAGGTTTATGCCGAGAGTGTGCTAGCCTCTCCCACGAAAAGCAGTAGGAGTTGCGAGCCATGCGCGACGCCGGTTCGGGCGAGGAAAAGCCGAGAGTTGGAAGGCGCCGGTTTCTGCGGCCGGACGAAGCCAACCGGCTGATCGAGGCGGCAGGCAGGCGCGGACGCTACCCGTTCCGCGACAAGGTTACTGGTATCGTGGATCGCGGCTGCCGCACTTGCGGCCTATGCCATCTTATTTAAAGGATAGGCGTTGAGATGATTGGAACACGCCAAGGTGCGAAGATCGAGGGCGCAGTAGCATTGGTAACCGGTAGCAACCGCGGCCTGGGCAAAGCCTTCGTTCGCGCCCTGTTGGATGCTGGCGCTGCGAAAGTCTATGCGGCCGCGCGCGATGCGAGCAGTGTGATCGAGAGCGGCGCGACGCCCGTCGAGCTCGACATCCGCAATGATCACGATATCGCGGCTGCGGCTGACGCGTGCCACGACGTCACGGTGCTGGTTAACAACGCCGGCATCGCTAAATTTACACCGCTCATCGGCGCGCCGTCCATGGACGCGGCTCGCGACGAAATCGCAGTGAACTACCTTGGCACGCTTGCCATGTGTCGTGCGTTTGCGCCCGTCCTCGCCGCGAATGGGGGTGGCGCCATCGTCAATGTCTTGTCCGTCGTTAGCTGGATCACCGTACCCACCAGCGGCTCCTACTGCGTCTCTAAGGCCGCGGAGCTCGCGATGACGAATGGCATCCGCGTCGAACTTGGAGCGCAAGGCACACTCGTTATCGGCGTTCACGCCGGGTACATTGACACCGACATGACGGCGAACCTGGCAATTAAGAAAACCACGCCTGAGGACGTTGTTTCCGCGACGCTTGCGGCGCTCGAACGCGGCGAGACGGAGGTCTTGGCAGACGACCGGAGTTCGAGACGTGAAGAATCGCCTGCGGGACGACCCAGCGTCCCTGGATAGAGAAATGCAGTCGATTTGGGATGACTACCTCGCCCGTCAGGCGATCCTCTCTAGCTCAGATTAAATTTTTCCTCCATTCAACGATAGCGCACGCCATGACAATGTTTGGATCCAGATTGAATCGCCTGCGGGTGATGATCGATCTGTCAGATGCTCGCCTCACGGTGACCGTGGCCGGCGAACAGATGGGGCTTGTATGCTTATAAGAGTTAACCAGCAATTTTCCCGGCCTCTCTAGTCGAGCTTGACGCCATCCTGAATGCATCTGACCTGAGCCCGGAGAACTCCCCCAGGGATAGATCCCACTCCTTGAGGAGGCGGATATCGAGGTGCCACCCCTACCCCCTCCCGGCGATCTTGTGAATGATAACGTGCAGCGTCGCTGTCAGTGCCTCGACATAGGCCGCGAATCGTGATTCGCTGCCGTGTCTGCCGGATTCGAGACCCACACTCCGCCTCCGCGAGCGAGAATCTCCATCCGTACACAGCGAGAATCGAATCGTACAAGGGAATTCTTATGACACAGTAAGATTAGTAGACTGCCTGCATATACGCCAGCGCATCGCCGTCGAAGTCCGGCGCATGCTTGCCCGGCCTTGGCGATGATGGCCAGTTTCGCCAGCTTACGCGCCCGACGCTTGCCAATCGGCGCCGCGCCCTTCGGTTTGCCGGGATTCCCGGGCTTGAATCGCGTGGCTTTGCCAGGGATCGCGTCTGGGTCGGAGAAGGCTGGATTGCCGCGCTTGAAGCCGCCCGTGGCTAAGTCAGGTGTGTGCACTGCCGTAACCTACCCGTTGCGATCCCTGACATGGGCGCCGAGGCGCGCGCCGTTTGCCGACGAGGCGTTTATGTCGCGGTATAAACCCAAAAGCCGGGCACTATATCCGGTGTGAGGGCGGGGCTTCCGCTGCCACGTCGGCCGCGGCCTGCAATTTGCGAATGTAACGTCGGGCTGCCACGCGGAACTTGGCGGGCGGGAGTTGCTCCTCCGCGATGGCCGCCAAAATCTCGATCGCCAGGGCCACCGGGTCCGGGAGCGGCGGTTCGGGTGGCGCTTGCTCCGCGGCCGGCGTGGTGGTGGTTGGCGGCGAAGCTGGTGCTGGCGCGCATGTCAGTCTTCGATACGCTCCACGCGAAGGATGCGGCCGCCGGCCTTCTCAATGTCATGCATGGCTGACCCCGCCGCAGCGCCGAATGACGCGGCCTCGCGCTCAAAGTCCAACTGCATCTCGCCTTCGATGATGGCGATGGTGGCGTCATCGCAGCCAGCCTCATAGAGCGCGTCAACGGAGCTTTGGTCGATGCCACCGACGTGGACGGTGAAGGCGTGGGCATTCTCGCTCATTTGGTTCGGCGCTCTCAGTCGGTTCGGCTTGCTCCGCCAAATGCCAGCCCGCCGCCCCGCTGGCAAGGTGAGGCAAGCCTGTCACTGTCCGATTTTCGATCTTCGGGATGGTTGACAGAACAACGCCAACCCCACGGAAACCGCACCCGTTGCTAACTGACTGTCCGAGAATGGGGCATAAGTCGGACAGTTCGGGAAGGCAGAAACCGCACGGCGGGATTCACGACGGCGCGATCGACATGTGGGATGGCACCGTCCAGCTCGCCTCTCGCCCATTTCCTGCCCGCTTCCTGTCATGCCGGCGCGCGCGCGAATATGTTCCGCGACCACGCGGGGGCGTTCCTATGACACGCAACGTGCTTACCACCCAGTCGCGCCAGATTGGGCCGGCACTTCCGCGGCAATGCCTTCCACCTCATCCCCCGCAGCTCAACCACCCCACCGAGAGATGAACTTCGTGGTGGAGCACAAGACCATCGACGGGAAGGCTGCTGTGGTCCCAGGTAAGCGGGGGTGGCGGAGCGCGAACGGTCGCCAGCGCTGGAGATCTTGGAGGAGCGCTTCGCGAAGGGTGAGATTGACAAGGCGGAGTTCGACGAGAAGCGGCAGATCATTGCCAAAGGCCGGGACGAATTTGCGTCCTCCGGCGGGACCAGGCGAGGCTGCTGCTAACCAAAGCCCCTATTGAAAAGCGGCCTGTCTGGAGGCGCTGCGGGAAGGCGTGCACTCGGCCGATGTGCACAGATCAGGCGACGGGAAGAAATCGACAAAATCGTCAACAACGCCGGGCTGAGGAGCGCGCCCGCAAAGCTGGCCTCGTACGCATCGAGGAAGCCATCCACAGCTTCGCCGAAAGCGGAGAAAAGGGGTGGCCGCATGAGAACTAAGCGGATGGCCAGCGGCGCCCCGGCATTAGCTTGTTTTTAACTGCAAATGGTCCTCCACCTGTGGCACTCTGGATCACTAACAAGGCCAGGGAGGGCCAGTCGAAATGACTACTGATCTCAGCTTTGATCCCGGCACCACAACGGAAACGCTGCGGGGCGGGACTGACTACAATATCAGTGAGGATTCCCCCTATCCGCCTGTTTACGGTTCGAACACCAATGTGACTCTGGGCTTCACCTTGCCAGTCACCATTGACAACGATACGGTCAACGGTGATGGCAATCACGAGCACGCAGGCCAGATTCTCAACTTCAATATCATGAATCTGACTGGTACTCTATCGACCGGCTATAACGATAGCGTAACGCTGAACGGCGATATTCTAAACAACAACGGCACCATCGGAGTCGGGTCTGAGCCGGGGGTCGGGGTCACCATTAACACAAAGATACTTGGCGGCACCGGCATGGAATTTATCAATGGTGACATGACGGTGAATGGTATGGTTGGCGGCGGTCAGACCTTTACTGCCGAAGGCGGCGGCAATCTCAATATCGGAGATCCAGGCCAGTTCTTTGGCCACGTCAATCTATCGGCCTACGACAGCAGTGCTTATCTGCTCGGCGGCGTCGTCGATCTGGTCGGACTGGCCGGGACGTCTTACGACTATTCCAATGACGTGCTGACGTTGTGGAATGGCAACCACGTGGCTGCTCGGCTCAATCTGACGGGCAGCGGGATTGGCGTATATCAGAGCTCTGGACATAGCTCTGGACCTTACCAGCCAGCCGGCATGCTGGTGAGCAACAATCCCAACTGGGGCAATGGGCACACAGCGCTCCCGCAGCACACTTTCGGAGTTTGACGCCTCGGTGTCTTCCCTAGCCAGTCCACCGTGGGTCACGCCAGCCTCGCCACCACCAGTCGCTACGCGCACGCACGGCCCAATGACAGCAGCGCCCGCTATCTAGCCGTCTGAGCGGGTCAAAAACTGCCAATAGCGCGGCGAGATTAATCCCGAGCCAGTGGGGGGTTTGGGGGTTTCGGAGGGGCGTTTCTATAACCCCCGTGTGCAATTGATTGCACAGATTACCCCGGGGGCACCGCCGAGGAGTAACCGTTGCGAGTGCCCCACCTGGGCCGACGCGGGAGGAAGGACGAAGTTCTGCGTGCTGTGAGCGCGGAGGACGTCGCGATGCCAAATGCATAGCGATGGCTCCAGTCGAGGCCGGTACGGGTCAGCAAGCGGATGTCGCTGCCATCGACGCGGGCGTGTATGCGGTAGCCATCGTACTTGATCTCGTGGAGCCAGCCCGGACCGTCCGGCGCTTCGTCCACGAGGCGGGTCAGTTGCGGCTCGATCCAAGTCGGCGGATGGCCGCCGGCCGATTTGCCCGGTTTCTTCGGATTGTGCGCCATTCAGCTCTTGTCGGTCCGCGCCGGCGCGCCGGCCCGATCGAGCGCCTCCAGGCGGTAGGTCATGTCGAGCAGCTTTAGCGCGGCGGCGGCTACGGCTTCCGCGATCGTGGGATAGGTCTCGGTCGAGCTGATGGAAACTCCGTTCGGAAAGCTCACCGTCGCCTGATAGCCATTGCCCTTGGGCGTCGCCGACAGCTTGACTTCGGTCATCGTAAAGCTCCCGGCGTTGCACGGGTGCCCTGTAAGGCGGTCGTGTGACAATAGGAGGCGAGCAACCGGTTTGCACTTCAACGGCGATGTCAGTTTGCTTTCCGCGAAGTGAAAGTTCCAGCTTTCACCTTGATCGTGTCGATATGCAGGTCGGGAATTTATCGGAGGGAGAACTATGCCGAGCAGTTTCCGCGAAACTCATGATTTCCGCTAATTCCTCGGCGCGGGTAGGCATAGCGTGGTCGGCAGTTCGCGATGAGTTGCCGCCATCCATCAGGTAACTCGGCCGATTTGAAGGCCGACAAACGCTGCGGCGTTGATAGAGTGACCGGTCGATGGCTGTCATCTGAAATGGTTTTCCACCTGCCCTGGATCAGTGCGCGGTGAAGCCGCCATCGACCGGCAGCGCGACCCCGATAACAAAACTCGCTGCCGGATTGCATAGCCAGAGCACGGCGGCGGCGACTTCCTCCGGCCGACCAAGACGGCCGATCGACTGCTGCCTCATGATTTCGGCCATGGCGTCAGACTGGCCTGCCAGCATCTCCTGCACCATCGGCGTGTCGATCGTGCCGGGACAGATCGCGTTGATGCGGATCCCGCGAGGCGCATATTCGACGCCCGCGCTCTTCGTCATCCCGATGACCGCATGCTTGGTGCCGTGATAGGATGCGCGCTCGGGCAGCCCAACCAGCCCACCGAGCGACGAGCAGTTGACGATCGCGCCAGAGCCTTGCCCGCGGCGCCAAAAGCGCAAGAGCGATGTGTGTGGAACACAAAAGCTGCGTCGCGCAAAATCCGTCAAGGGCGGGGTCTATTGGAACTACTCGCGGCCGCCCTCAGGCACTTTCACCTCGGCCTCAGGCGCTTCCACTTCGGCCGCCTCCACCTCGATCAGCTTCAGGCCAGGTTCCGCCGGCTCCAGCAGCCCAAGCTTGTCGGCCACGAGTTCCAGTCCTTCCAACGCCGCCTCATCCAGCGCGGCTAACCGGACCAGCATTTCCTGCTGGGCCATCGCACTGTCGCCCGAGGCGTTGATGTTCGCCTGCAGGGTCGCGGCGAGCGCCGGCCGCTCAAACCGTAGCGCTTGTGCCGCAGCCGACATCCGCAGCGGATCGCCCAGGATCCGCCCGGAATAGACCGCCTGCATATACCCCAGCGCGTCGCCCCGGAAATCCGGCGCATGCTTGCCCGCGGCCTTGGCGATGATGGCCTCTCTCGCCAGCTTGCGCGCCCGGCGCTTGCCAATCGGCGCCGCGCCCTTCACGGCGTGCCCGGGCAGACATTGAACGCGAGCGGGGGCCTGACATGCGCGAACCGAGCGTGCCCCGGTTTGCGCGTTCCGCGAAAATCCCGCGAACGCAGCCGTTGCACGATGGAGGGCGCGCCGCCGAGATGGGCGATAAGCTGCGCCTCCAGATCGCGGATTAGCCGGCCCTCGATGCTGCGCCCGTCGATGTTGTCACGGATGGCGCCGCGCCGGAGGGTCCGCGAGGTACGGACCGAGTATCTTGCGTTTGTCGCCTGATCGTCGAGCTAGCGGCATTTCGGTTAGAATAGCTGGCGCGGCCCGCATCGTTCCGCAAGCGCGGTGACGGGGAGGGGACGCGGAAACCGGCTATGTCGGGCTGCGCTCTTGCTCAAGTAATCGCTGAAGGTCGTCCGATGCCACCGCTCCAGATCTTCCAAGACAAAGAGAACCCTGGCCCGCAAACGGCCCCAGCAAGGTTTGGTACTCATACGCAAAATCGCCGCCAAGCTCAAATAGGGCGCTGCTGCCATGGCAGGAACTGACAGAAAGTCACCCTCTGTTGAACTGGGCTTGCTTGCCCCGGGCGGTCGCATAGGGCAAAATCCTGGTAGTGGGTGGACGTGGCCAGAATGGATTTGGCGGCAAAAGAAGCGATCGAAATCCGATTCTGGGAGACCTCACCCGTAGAACGCCCGGGCAGCAACTCACTCGAAAATGTGCTGATGAAGGTGGCCGAGGCGCGGGTGTTTATGGAAAAACTCAGGACCTTCAACTCACTTTTTGCGGGTGCTTGTGACATTCTTGAACTTGGCGGCGGCCAGGGCTGGGCATCCTGCATCGTCAAGCGCAGCTATCCCAGTGCCCGGTTGACCCTGACTGACATCAGTTCAGCCGCCATAGCTTCCGTGGACATCTGGGAGCGGGTTTTTGGGACCAAAATTGAAGATGCGCGGGCATGCCGCAGCTATGAAACGCCATTCCCGGACGCTTCGTTCGATTTGATTTTCGCGTTTTCGGCCGCGCACCATTTCGTCCGGCATCGTCGTACCTTGCAGGAGATCAGGCGGCTGCTGCGGCCTGGCGGCTCTGCTTTGTATCTGTATGAGCCTAGTTGCCTCGCCTTCCTTCATGCGGTCGCCAAATACCGTGTCAACCGAAAGCGCCCAGAGGTACCCGAGGATGTGCTGCGATATCGGGAAATCGAGGCTCTTGCGCGAGAGGCTGGGCTCGAAGCCAAGGCACTGCGATCACCCAGCTTGACGAATAGAGGCCCATTCGAAACGATATACTACAGCATGTTGCACATGTTGCCGGTGTTGCAGCGACTACTGCCATGCACCGTGGACATTGTAATGCGACGCCGTGATTAGCCATCTGCCCGTCCCACGTTATGCCCGCAAGGGATCACGTTGTTGATGTTGACAGTGCCGTATCGGCTGCAAGCCGAACCTCGCCCGCCCTCAATTTAGTTAGGCAACCCGGGACGCAGCCATACTTGTTGAAGCAGGGCGAGCAGGACGCAGCGTGGGTTGCGACGATTGATCCAAGCGGCGCCCAGTGGCGAGGGTCGCCCATGCCTCCGTAAATGGCGACCACTGGACGACCCAAAGCGCGCGCGGCATGCCCCGCGGAAGTTTCCACACTATAAATGAGTTCCGCGGATTCCAGAACCGCCAGCAGCTCGCTCCAGGACAGTTTGTCAATCGTCGAGATCGCACCCGCTTCTCGTGCGCAAATCACCTGAGCCGTTGCCAGGGCGCGTTCACCCAAGCCGGTGATGACGGGCACTATCCCCGCCGCTGCGAGCTGCCGGGCCAGATCAGCCCACGCCTCGGGCACCCAATCTCGCGTGGCAATGCTCGCGGTGGGGTGCAAAACGTGGTAACGCGTCGTATTTGCCGGCAGTCTCGGCAAGGCCCGGGCTTTCACCCTGCTTTCTGCGGGAATCGGCGCAAGATTAGGCTGTGCAAGAGCGATGTGGCGTGCACCTATTCCGAGCGCACGCACAACATCGAGCTGATGCTCCAATTCGTGGCGCCGATCGTAACGAAAAGGCACGAGGTGTGTCAGCGTCGGCGCGTATCCGATGCGGCCGTATCCAGCCCTGACGGGAATCCTGGCCAACCAGAACAGGAGGATATAGTTCGGATGCCAGGCATGCACATCCAGCACGATGTCGTATCGGCGGTCAACTGGATGAGGAGGCGTTGGAAGGGCTGGAGGTCAATGGTGGCAATCCAAAATGGGTGAGGCACGACGTCGCCGAAAAATGGGAGGAGACGCCCGGCCGCCGCAATCGGTGCCCTGGCGCACCAAGGTCGAGCCTGAGCTGCTCGCCGGCTATGGCGTGTCGGAACTGCACAACGTGTTCTTCGAGCCGTTGGATGGCCAGCCGGGCCCCGCAAACGTCGTGTCGGTCGGTATCCCGGAGTTGGAAGCCCAGAGCTGTTCTTCTGTCTTGTGCATAGGGACTATCCTGTAAGATCGTGGGAGCCGACGGGGCCGTGGGCGAAGTTGCTGATCGTCGTGCCGGCCCTCGCTGGTCATGCGACACCCGAATGCAGCGGTAGCACTGTAGCCGAGGGGAAACCAAAACCAAAGCCAGTGGGAGGCACCAAGTGGTTGTAGAATGGCGTGCCCATTTCTACCCCGCCCTGCCCCCCGGCGACGAAGAAATCTGACGAGAGGTTCTTGGCGTGCAGAGAATAGACCGGTTTGCCGCCTTGATAGAGCGTCAACAGATCATTCTTAATATCATAGCTTGTCGCGGACAAACCGTTAAGCATAAGGAGCGCTCGGGTCAGCATGGTGGCGGGTCGGTCGAGGCCGCCGAAGTCAACAGTGGACTGGAATGTCGCTGGGTTGGCGACGTCTGCCACGCTGCCAATGCCGCTGGACGTGACGCCACCAAATTCGTAAGTTGCCCCGGCCCCGAAGCGCCATTGAGGTGGTATTCGGGGATGATGTCAGACCAGCCGAGAAACTGGATGGTGCCCAGCCCTACCGTACTGGCGTTGATATCGCCAGAGTATTACACGCAACAGATTAGCCGGTTACGCCAGCACTGACGTTTGCGTTCCTGAATAGCTGCCGTTTACTTCTGCTCGTTGCTAGCCTGTCTTATTCATCGCATAGCAGGGATTCGTCGGCGGGTGTCGCGTAAGGTGGTGATTGTGACTTACGAATTGGGTGCCTGACGCCATCCGAATCGCAATCTCACCGGTGCCACACCCGCCATGCACGAGGATACGACCGAGCCGTTCGCATTGCCAGCCGTTGCAGGCAAGAAAGTCACCGCGGCATTCGATGGCGGACGGATCACGTCAGATGGCGGCGTCATCTTGCTGGCGCGGGCGGAACGACGTCTGGGCATCTGTGATCGACTGGCGGCGGAGATTGCCGATTATCGCGATCCAGGCCGGATCGTGCATCAGCTGAGTGACATCCTGCGTGCGCGCATTCTGGCGATCGCCTGCGGCTACGAGGACGCCGACGACCTCGATCACCTGCGCCGCGACCCGGCCTTCAAACTGGCTTGCGGCAAGCTGCCCGCCAGCGGCCGCGATTTGTGCTCGCAGCCGACCATGTCGCGGCGGGAGAACGCCCCCAGCCTGCGCGAGATCATCCGAATGATGCGGGCGATGATTGGCCTCTACTGCGCCAGCTATGCAGTGCCGCCAGAGGCGGTCACGCTTGATATCGACGACACCGTGGACGTGGTGCATGGATATCAGCAGACTGTCGTTGTTCAATGCCCATTACAACGAGCGCTGCTTTCTACCGATCCATATCTATGACACTGCCACGGCGCGGCCGGTGGCGGTGCTGCTGCGGCCCGGCAAAACCCCATCGGGGAAGGAAGTCCGCCGTCACCTGCGGCGCCTGCTGCGCGAGATCAGACGGCATTGGCCGAACACGCGCATCACCATCCGCGGTGACAGCCATTACGGCCGACCAGAGGTGATGGACTGGTGCGAAGCGGAGGGTATTCGCTACGTCTTCGGCCTGTCCGGCAACGACGTGCTGCACCGCCTGGTCGAGCCGGCAGCTGACGACGTTCGTGTCCGTCGCGCCGAAACCGATTCCCCGCTGCTGCGGCGCTACACCGAAACACAGTATCGGGCCAAATCCTGGTCGCGTTCGCGTCGTATCGCGGCCCGCATCGAGGCGTCCACTCTCGGCCTCGACATCCGCTTCGTGGTCAGCAACATCACCACGGGCAGCGCTGAGTGGCTGTATGATACGCTTTATTGTGAGCGCGGCCAGGCGGAAAACCTGATCAAACTTCACAAGAGCCGTAAGCGATTTGGCGGCACCACATGGGCGGCGCGCGGCATTCGTGTGATCGAAGGGCCGCATGGATGAGACGCTAAACGGATCCGGCCCTGATGAGAGCGCTCATACGACAGATCGTAAGAGCGCACACAACGTCCGAGTGGAGGTTATCACGCGGGGCGAGCGCCGGCGGAGTTGGACGCTGGAGCAAAAGCGCGAGATTGTGGCTGAGAGCCTCGGGCCCGAACTGACCCCGAGCGAGGTGGCGCGCAAATACGCGATCGGTACGGGGCAGCTTTATACCTGGCGTCGAGAACTGTTGCCGGCTCCGACGGAGCGGATGAGGCGGCCGACACGGTTTGCGCAAGTGGAGCTGGCGCCGACGCGGCTGGCCGGCCAGCTACCGGCTGAGCCGCCCGCCCCGCCAGTAACGATCCCGCAATCGCCCCGGCCGCTGGGAATAATCGAGATCGTGCTGCCGGGCGGCATATTGGTGCGCGTTGATGGGCAGGTAGATGATCGGGCATTGCGGCGAGTCCTGGGCATGCTGCAAGGCCGATGATCACACTCGCACCCGGCCTGCGCGTGTATCTCGCCTGCGGCGTGACCGATATGCGCAAGGGTATGGTGGGGCTGGCAATGCTGGTGCAGCAGTCGCTGCGCGACAACCCGTTCGATGGCGCTGTGTATGCCTTCCGCGGGCGTCGCGCAGGACTGATCAAGCTGATATGGCATGATGGCGCCGGCCTGTGCATGCTGACCAAGCGGCTGGAGCATGGGCAGTTTGTTTGGCCGTCATCCGAGACGACTGGCCGGATCATGCTCTCGAGCGCGCAATTGGCGGCGCTGCTGGATGGCTGTGAATGGCGCGCAGCGCAGCCGCGACGAGCACCGGAACTGGCGGGATAAAAACCCGCGTCGCCGATAAAAATCGGCTGGCACCGATTCGGCGGCGTCGTTCAGAATCGCAGCGTGCAAATCGATCTGGACAACCTGCCTGACGATCCCGCGACGCTGCAGCAAATGCTGCGCGACGTCGTGCGAGAGCTCGATACCGAGAATGACAAGCTGCGCCTGCTCATTCATCGGCTGGTGCGCCATCGGTTCGGCCGCCGCTCCGAGCAACTCACCGATGACCAGTTGCAATTGGGGCTCGAGGATCTGGAGCAAACGGTCGCCGCGAACCAGGCGGCACAGGACACTATTGCACCAGAGCCGAAGGAGCAGAAGCGCCGAGCGGCACCGGCGCAGCGCAATCTCGGCGATCTGCCGGCACACTTGCCGCGCTACGAGGTGGTGGTGGACATCGAGCACCGCGAGTGCCCCTGCTGTGGTGGCGCGCTGCATGTGATCGGCGAAACGCGCAGCCAACAGCTCGATATCGTGCCCGCGCAGCTTCGGGTGCGGGTCACGCGCCGGCCGCGTTACGCCTGCCGGGCGTGCGAGGGAACCGTGGTGCAGGCGCCAGCGCCGGAGCGCCCGATCGATGGCGGCCTGGCGACCGAGGCCATGGTGGTGCATGTGCTGGTCAGCAAGTATTGCGAACTCGCTGCCGCTGCATCGACAGTCCAAGATGCTGGCGCGGCAGGGCATCGATCTGGATCGCTCGACGCTGAGCAACTGGGTTGGCCGAGCCTGCTGGTGGCTGAAGCCGCTTTATGACCTGGTGGTCAGCACGGTGCTGTCGTCTGAGAAGGTCTTTGCGGATGACACGACATTGCCGGTGCTGGATCCGGGCCGCGGCCGAACCAAAACCGGGCGATTGTGGTGCTATGCGGTGGATGACCGACCGTGGTCCGGTCCGACGCACCCGGCGGCGGCGTATGTATATTCCGAGGATCGTAAGGGCGCGCATCCGTCAGCGCACCTGGCAGCGTTTCGCGGTGTGCTGCAGGTGGACGGCTACGCCGGGTTCAAGCGACTGGCCGGGGACCGCAGCGACAATTCGGTCAAGCTGGCGTTCTGCTGGGCGCATATGCGGCGGCCGTTCTTCGATTTCTATCAGGCGACGAAGTCGCCGCTGGCCGGGCATGTGCTGGCGCGCATTCGCGAACTCTATACGATCGAGGCCGAGAATTCGCGGGCATTCTGCCGATCATCGGGAGCGCATGCGCCAGGCGCGAAGTCGGCCGATCGTGGAGGCGTTGCATGCTTGGTTGCAGGAGCAGCTGCCTCGTATATCCGCCGTCTCCGAGCTGGCGAAAGCGATGCGCTATGCGATCCGGCACTGGCCGGGGTTGGTGGCATTCCTCGATGACGGGAGGATCGAGATGGACACGAACGTGGTCGAGCGCTCGATCAGACCGGTGACCCTCACACGCAAGAACGCCTTGTTCGCCGGATCGGACGGCGGAGCCCGGCATTGGGCCATCGCGATGACGCTGATCGAGACCGCCAAGCTGAATAGTGTCGAGCCGATGGCTTGGCTTACTGATGTGCTCGAGCGCATCGTCTCAGGCAAGACTAAGGCGAACGCACTGGAGGCGCTGCTGCCGTGGAATTGGCATCCGACTGAACTCACGGAATTGGCGGCGACTGCATGATCGATAATCCAACCCAGGTTGACCGCCTGATGGGGAAGCTGCAACAGGCTCTGCCACTGCCCGCGCGCCCCACACCCGAGCTGCTCGCCGCTCTCGTCGCGAAGAACGCTGCGAGCCAAACCTCCGCCGCCTGCTCAATCACCTGGATCAGCTACGCCGGTGACGAGGGAGGCATTGTGTGCCGCCTCGATTTTGGAGACGAGGCCAAGAACGCCGCGTTTGTCTCCATCACGCACCTGCGTTTCGATGCTCGTCTGCCTCTCGCCCGTGAGATTATCGCCTACCAGAAGCACCGCGTGAAACGCATCCAGCGGCAGCCGGCGTAATCCACCCCAGCACAGAGGATGGGCCGGCCTCTGATACGCCGCACGGCTGCCGTCAAGGAAAATCGGGCAGGGTCTCGCCGCAACGCTTACCAAGAGCCAACTTGCCTCCGACCGCACCTCATGTCGGGCACCGCTTGCCAATCAGATGCGGCTCATCCTTCACACCGCAGCTTATTGGCTGTTGCTCAACGTGCACGACGGCATCCCCAAGGCACACGCGCTGACCACCGCCGAGTTCACCACCATTCGGCTGCGCCTGATGAAGGTCGCTGCACGGGTAATCGAGACCGCTTCCCGTGTGCACGTCGCTTTCGCTGCCGCCTGCTCTGAGGCAGCCTTGTTCCGCGACCTCGCCCACAGCTTGGTGCCGGCTGCTCCATAGACCGCGGGGCAGGCGCCCCGTCGAACCCGTTTCCGATCAACCCCAACCCGGTCCGATCGCGATGAAACAGGCGCAACGGCCGAGGTTTGCCCGAATTCGCGGCGGTGGGACTCAGCCATTCTTCACAGTGCTTGGTGAATAGGAGCGGCTAGACAGCCAGGTGACAATTCGGGAAAGGAATGTGCGGCCCGCAAAAAAGGCCCGAGGGACGGTCATGAACTCTTGGCCTCATTCATGATGCGGTCGATCTCGGGGAACAGGTCCTGGCAAAGCCGGGTCCGCCATTCCCGTTCGACAGGATCGGCCGCATTGTCAGGATGAACGCTGCTCATAACAGCCCGGCGCACTCTTTGCGCCAGTCCATGGTCCCCATGCTGCCGGGGTGCAGCATGTCCGGCGAATGCCGCGTGCGCCTGCGCCTGTGACAGGGCGTCCTCCAGGTACTCGATCCGCAATAACAGGTCGCGCTCTCGCTCCTCGCGCCTCTTCTCCACCTCGGCCAACGCTTCCAGATGCGTCAGGTAATGTCGGGAGCCAACCGCGGACTCTGCGTTCGCGAGGGCGTTCAAGGCATCATCGATATGCGCCAGGGCGAGAGCGCGATCCGCGTTCGATCTCGGCTGCCGGGGCGCGGCTGTGTTGATCACGGCGCTCAACGCCGCTACTGCCTTCCGCGCCTTCTGGATCCGCCGCAAGCAGTAGTCGGCCGCGCTCCGACGTAGCCTGACGAGATGCAGGGCCAGCACCAGTGGCAGGCCGCATAGCGCCACGAGCACAAGGGCCCGGTTCTGCATGATGACGCCGGCGAGGCCTGCGAGCGCAAGCAGCAAGACGGTTTGCGAGGTGGTGAGCATGCCTCTCCTACTGCGGCGCGTTCGGTAACCGCCATTGGACGCACCTACGCGTGATCTTATTTGCGAATTGCTCGTCGGTTGATTGGCGACTTGCGGCCACGACAGCTCCTGCCGAGCGCACTTTGCCCGAGTGCGAGGCAGTCGAGAACCCACCGCTTTTGCCGATCATCAGGTCCGGATGCGCCATGCGGGTGCTCCAGGTCGCAGTAGTCCAAGGCGCGTCGCTCGATCGGGTTGAGCGGCGGCGGGCCGGCGGACGACGGCGGCCGCGGCCCGACTCCCGGCGATAGGGCGGCCGCACCGCTTCGCCGACCAGTCCCCGCGGCCCTGCTCGATGCGCTCGATCTGGTGCACGGCATCCGCGAGCGGCAATCCCGCCGCGGCAAGGGCACGGGCGGGCAGGTGGACGCAACCTTGATCTCTTCTCCTCGGGCGGGAACGGGAACGCCATAAGAACTTGGGAGTTCAGCAAAGGGCACAAACCCGACGGGAGCACTGCAATGGATGTCAAGGACTTTCGGGCGATGTACACGGCGGAGCTGCAGGAGGCATGCAGCGTCGAAGCGCAACTTGTCGAAGCGCTGCCTAAGATGGCAGAGACAGCCAACGGTAGTGAGCTGAAGCAAGCACTCCGCATGCACTTAGAAGAGACGCGTGGACATCAGCAACGCGTCGAAGGGCTGTTGCGCGCCCATGGGGTTGGAACCCGCGAACATACTGACCAGTCGATGCAGGCAATGATCAATGAGGCCGGCAAGTGGGCCGGGATGGTGCAGCAACCGACATTGCGTGATGCCGGCCTTGTCGCTTCAGCACAGCGGGTCGAGCACTACGAGATAGCCATCTACGGCACGCTCGCAACCTGGGCCAAGCAGCTCGGACTCCAAGAGGACCTGCGAACCCTGCACGAGAATTCTTGAGCAGGAGAAAAAGGCAGACACTAAGCTGACTGAATTAGCCAAGGCGAACGTGAACCCCACGGCTCAGGCCACATGAGCTACCGGGGGATCGGGCTGATGGTTTCGGCCATCCGCTCATCACCCCTACGATCACCTTAGCCAATTGAGGATGAGACGGAGCCGAGCAGGGCAACGCCTAGGGCGGCGAGAGCGGAGGCCTGTTTTGTGGCAGGGGCGCTGGCCGCCGGGCGTCTCGGGCAACCCCGCGGGCCGGCAGCAGGGCGCTCGTCATAAGGCGTTGCTGGCGCTGGAGGTGATCGGCCGTGACGGCGCCGAGCAAGTCACGCGGGCTGGTGGTGGAGGCCGCATGTAAGGTCGCGGAGGCGCTGCGATGATGCCATTTCAGGATGGCAGGAGCTAGGGAAGCGTTCCGATGCCGCAACATGCAACCCGTACATCGTTCAAACCCGGGCAGATCGCCAATCCGAATGGCAGGAATGGCGGCGGCGGTAAGCCGGCGGTTCCGGCGGAGGTGCTAGACGCATGCCGTGCATATTGCGCCTGAGAATGGCGCGGATCGGACTGGCGATGTCGGTTGTGCAATCGGTCGCGATGATGCCATTTCAGGATGGCAGGAGCTAGGGAAGCGTTCCGATGCCGCAACATGCAACCCGTACATCGTTCAAACCCGGGCAGATCGCCAATCCGAATGGCAGGAATGGCGGCGGCGGTAAGCCGGCGGTTCCGGCGGAGGTGCTAGACGCATGCCGTGCATATTGCGCCTGAGAATGGCGCGGATCGGACTGGCGATGTCGGTTGTGCAATCGGTCGCGATGATGCCATTTCAGGATGGCAGGAGCTAGGGAAGCGTTCCGATGCCGCAACATGCAACCCGTACATCGTTCAAACCCGGGCAGATCGCCAATCCGAATGGCAGGAATGGCGGCGGCGGTAAGCCGGCGGTTCCGGCGGAGGTTCTTGTGCAATCGGTCGCGATGATGCCATTTCAGGATGGCAGGAGCTAGGGAAGCGTTCCGATGCCGCAACATGCAACCCGTACATCGTTCAAACCCGGGCAGATCGCCAATCCGAATGGCAGGAATGGCGGCGGCGGTAAGCCGGCGGTTCCGGCGGAGGTTCTTGACGCATGCCGTGCATATTCGCTGCCCGCTGTGCAAACGCTGGTGGAGTTGCTGAACGACCGCAGCTCGGCCATCCGGCTTGCAGCTTGTAACGCGCTGCTAGACCGCGCCTGGGGCAAGCCGGAGCAGACGATGAACATGGCTGGATCGTTGGACATAAACGCCCAGCGCGCGGAGACCGAGGCGATGGTCGAGGCGATGAAGCGGCTGGATATCAGCGAGCTAAGGATGCTGATTGGGTTTTATCGAAAGGCTGGGCTGCCGCTGCCGGGGGAGACGACGGAATGAGCGAAGCTGAGGTGTTGGACGAAGCGCAGATGCTCGGGCCGAGGTCCTCGAGGCGGCCCGTGCGCAATCGCTGCCAGCATCGAGGTTCTCACGCGATGGATGCCAAAGGGGGCGGATCGAGCTGGTCGATCCAGCGCTCGAGTTCCTCCAGGCTCATCGCCTCCCGCGCGGCGCGACGCCGCCTTACGCGTTTGCCTCAAGCGGCAGCGTCGCTTGCAGCGGAACACGACCACCGCGCCAGAGAACAGGTCTTCGCCCAATACTGTTGACGCCATCGCTGCTAATGCATGGGCGCCTTTTCGAAAATCCACTGGACGCGTCGCCACCAGCACGCGTGCTCCCGCCGGCAGACTGATCATCTCGGCGCTACCGAGGATCGCACCGCGCGCAGCACCGTGCCCAGCACTGCTGCATCTGTGCCCGGTCCGACGCGCACCACAGCCTCGGCAAGCTCGATCTCAATTACCGATGTCCGCGATCCGATTGCAGGCCCTTCCGTCGGTGCCGCATCTGCGACGATCGGTACGAATGCCAGTGGCGACCCGTCATTTGCCGACCTTGGTGGCCCCTCAAGTGTTCCCAGCCGAGCCTGCCGTCGCCACCCAAACACCTGTTGCGAACAGACCTGCCACCGCCGGGCTACGTCCGATACTGGGCACCTGGCACCAGCGTCTCAGCGACGATCCGTGCCTTCTCTTCCGCCGACCAACGCCGCCGTCGTCCAGGCCCGGTCAGGACCTCAATGCGCCGGAAGCTGGCCTTCGCGTCATCATTAACGTCAACCATAACGACAGCTCGAAGCTCTTCACCTCCGGCCCACCCAGCATATTCACCGGCTCAACAGAAGAACGGCCACGGAGCTTCGCTTACCGTGGAGTCACCCGCTTGGGGTCTGGACTTGCTCGTCATGGTTCTCATCTTCACCCACCTGCCCCGGCGGCACGGGCACGGAAGTAACCTAGCGCCTTATCGCGGTCCGTGATCCTGACGGCCGGGTTACGCTCGTGCTCTGCGAGCAGTTCGGTAACCCGGGCGTCGATAATGCGCCGGCACCTGCCCGCCAAGGCACACGTAGCAGGATCAGGGCAGGGATCGCACGGAATGGGCGATGTGGTCCTGGCTGGCGCCTCGACCTGCACATCCTGAGTGCGGAGCTGCGGGAGCTTCGGCATGAAGCGCCCCGGTGGGAGCGGATCGGGCGGCAGGATGCAGCAGCCATCCTGCCACACGTCGCGCGGCGCATCGACGCAGGCGACGCACTGCCAGGGGCCCGGGCCGCCCGGCTCGATAGCGGACACCCGCCAATACAGGCCGCAGCCGCAGGTCGGGCAAACGGTGGTGGGTTCGGGATCGGGCGCTGTGTCGTTGGCCGCCAACAGGGCCAGCAGCTCGGGCTTGTGGGCGCGCACCTCGGCCACCAGAGCGTCAGGCAGCGGCCGGGCAGCCCGCAGCTTGAGCCGGCCATCAATGACTAGGGCTTCGCCACCAGCGGCTTGGATGCGGGATAGAACCGCTGCGGCACTCATGACAGCGTCTCCGGTTCAAGGAGCCGGTGTGGTTCAGCCAAGCGGATGCGGAGCAGCTCGCGGATGTCGTCTCGGGTACTGCCGTGCCTCGGCAACCAGCTCATCGGGCGGCAGGCGTTGGGCGCGCCAGCGCATGCGGCCATCGGGTAACAGGATCAGCGTTACCCCGGCGGCCTCAAGCCGGGCCATCGCCAGATAGGCATCACCCAAGGTCAACCTCCCACATCGGTGCTGGGCCTTCGGGAAGAGGGTGAGGATCGGTCACACGGTCACACTCCGCCTTTGCGGCTGGGTTCACCAATTCAGCAACGGTCACATCATCCGGGGCGTGTGACCGTTCCGATCCCGCTGAAACCGAGGGTTTCTGCACGTTGTGACCGTGTGACCGATCCTCACCCCCTTCGGGGACGGGCTCGGATAGGTAACGGCGCCACGCTTCCGCGAACGCCTCCCGGAGATAACCCTTGAACGTGTCCTTGCCGTCCCGGCGGGTGCCCCGGACGATGCCGTAGGCGCGGAGCATTCGCGCGAGCGTGTGTGGGGTGAGAGGCCGGCCATGGTTCAGTTCGCCCCATGGCGCGTCCTCCATCTCCACCAGTGCGGCGATGAGGTCCACGGACGCGATCCGGTCCACCCGCCGTGCGGCGAAGATCGCCCGGATGTCCCCCAGCAGGCGGATGCCGCGCCCCTCATCGTCATCATCCGGCATCAGCAGTGCCGAGGCGGCGGTCAGCCGCTCCGGCCAACCGCCGCCAACCAGCTCGGCAATCGCGAACAACGGGCGCCAGTTATCGGCCGCCCGGTTGAACAGGGCGGGCGGAAGCGTGGGCGCTTCTGGCAGTTTTGCCGCATGGTCCTGCACCCACCGCGCTGCCATCCGTGCCAGCGTGGCACCCTCGGCCTCGGCTTTGGCATCTACCGGCTCCGGCCGCTCAGCGCGTGTTGTGCGCTGCATTCGCACCCGCAGTGCCCGATCCGCGATGGTGCCCGGGAGCGCGCCAATGGCGGCGATGGCCGCCGGGGCGAATACAGAAAACGCCCGCGGCTCGGCGTCATCACCCACGCACCGAATCACCTGCCCGCCGCGCTTGTGTCCGGCGTTGATTGCGCCGCGCAGATCCTCATTGTCCTTCAGGAAGGTGTCCGCCTCATCTATCAGGAGCGTTGGCTTCGCGAGTTCTATTGTGCGGAACAACGCCGCCGCCGTGATGTTCGCGGTGGTCAGCGGGCAGCAGGCGAGCCGGTCGATGCAGTCCAGCGCCGTAGTCTTACCGCACCGCTTATCCGAGGATGTGAAGGCCAGGCGCGGCGTGTGCCGGAAGCGGTCGAAGCAGTAGGTATGCACCACCCAGACAGCGGTCCCATCGGCCGCGCCAGCCGGCAGGAATACATGCCGGGTCAAGTATCGCGCGATCCTACCCAGTAGGGCAGCTCCGTCCACTGCATCGGGCCATGGCTGCGGCCGGGCGATAGTTAGTTTCCGCCCCTGGCCGATCACCTCCGATGGATCATTGCCGCGGGTCTTTGCCACTTCGGCATCCAGCGTCGTGACGCGCACGCTCAGCCGTTCAGCCTCGGCTTTGCGCACCAGGTCATAATCAAGCTGGCTTAGTTTCGCGAGCCGCTCCACAGTGTCGTACAGCGTTTCCTGCGGCTCGTCGTTGATCGTGAACCCACCGTTTCCCGGCGGCTTAGGCGCGCCTGCCGGCTCATCATCGGCCTGGGTGTCCGATGTGGCTTCGGGCTTGTCTTGGCCACTAAGATTGGCGCCGTCCGCTGTCTCGCCATCAGGTTCGGCCAGGCCCTGATCGGCCGCGTCCTTTTCGGCGCCGTCGCCGTTGCGGAGCGAAACTCCGAGCTTCTGCGCCAGTTTGAGCGCCTCAGGGGGCCACTTCGTTTTGGGATCAGGCATGTGCGGTCTCCCGCGCAATCAATAGATCGTTGAAATCGCAACCGTCGCGCTCCGGCAAGGCAATCCGCACCTCGCGCCCCTCGCCTCGCCATTCCATAACCCCAGCGCGGCGGCCTGTTTGCGCTCACGAATTGCGGCCTCGTCCTTTGCATCCGGGCGCACCGCAGGCCGCCAGCTCCCGCCCGTGACGCGGCCGACAGCATCGTTGATATCATCACGGCTGCAACCGTTCGCGCACCACAGCAATGCGCGGCCGTCCTTGCCCTCGCGGATGGAGAACGTGCCGCGATAGTTGCAAACAGGACAATCGCCACGCCAGGAGTGTGAATACCGCTTTACTCGCATCCGGCTGATGAGGTCGCGGGCCGTCAGCGTGGGGTTGGTGGCGCTCATCGCAAGCCCTTCGTGCAACATCGCAGCGAGCGCGGTGCTTTGTAGTAGGGCACCTTTGTTAGTTTGTCGCCGCGCAATTCGTTCCTCCACATGACCCATTGCTGGTGGGTGGCTAATGTAGACAGGAACGCTCATCCGAATACCTCCGGGCATGCAGCCCGCATCGCTTCGATGACCGCCGCTGACCACCGGCCGCGAGTGTGCCTGGCACGGAAATTAATAATTGCCTGGTAGCGAATTTTCCCGTTTGCATCCCGCAGCACGGTCCCGTCGCTGCCAACCATCGTCGCGAAGGCGGCGAGGCCCACCAGGAGTCGTTCAGTGTCTGAATGGAAACATCCGAAAGTATCACCTTGAGGGGAAACTCAACAGTTGCGAACCCGCGCAGGCTATTTCGTTGCATCGGCTTCCAATTGACGATGCGGACGGATCGTGCAGCGGTGGTGGGCGTCGTCATCAGAGCCCCTCTGCAATGCGCTTCGTGAGCGCTTCCTTCATGGCAGCGCGGTGGGGCTTCAGGCGCTTCTCATAATCTCGCGGCGCCGTCTCAGGCAGGTATTTTAAAATGACCTGGCGACACAGCTCGCGGCCTTCCTCCGGCCGGACGATTAGCGCATTCGCCTCGACCTTCCGTGCGCCAAAGCGGCACAGGTAGTTCTGGACGTAAGGCTTGCGGTGGTCGGGGTGTTTTGGATCGTCAAGACGCCTGCCGCTCCCTGTTTCCAGGTTGTCGATCCAAACTAGTCCGAGCTGTTGGATGAAATCGTAATCGAGCCCGAAGCGGTCGATGATAAGGTTGTCGGGATGCCATCCGGCGGCGGCTGCCATCTCTTCGAGGTTGGCGCGGAGGAAGCTGGAGATGTTGAGGCCGCCGGGGTCGTGATCACCGCAATAAAGCAGCACCGGCTTTTGCCCGGCGCGCTCGTGCGCGGCAAACCGCTGCATCATGGCGACGCGGCAATGCAGATCCGCCCATCCAGCGATATTCTGGATCGGAATGCGGAACGGGCGGCAGACTGGCTCGAACAGGTGCTTGAGATCGATTTTTTCGACCGCGACCTCGATGTAGCAGGACTGCCCCTCCCAAAACGAGGTCGGCGTGTAACGGGCGGGCAGGTCGAGGAGCGATGCAATCCGCCACTCGATCTCGGAGTCTATGCCGGCATCATCGAGATGCTCGATGCCGTTGGCGGCACGGCGGTTGTCCTCGGAACAGATATCGAGCGGCAGGTTGCCGTCCTTACGGCACTGATTGATGAGGGCCTGCGCCTTATCGAATTCGCCCTTGGTGATGACCCCTTCGTTTTCCAGGACGTAGCACCAGCCACGGCTCGACGGAGCAAAACTCAATCGAGATCGGAGTTTCAGAATACGGGAGGCGAAGGCGGCGAGTTGCTCGTTGTATTGCGCCGAGGTGGCCGCGCTAGGCCGCCCGTGTGGGCGCGATGGGAGGCCGGTCATCGCCGCCGCACCTCCCGCGCCTCAGCCCGAACGCCTGGCGATTGCGGCAAGCACCGCTGCCGCATTGCGCCGATGCTCGCTGGCTTGAAATTTGGGGCACGGATCGCTACGGACAGCCCCAGTCCCGCCGCCAGACCGGACATGTGGAGCCCCTGCGAGCCAGGCCCCGGACCTTCGCGGGGGCTTTGCATTCAGGACCTCGTTATGCGGCGGCGTGCTCGTGCGGGGCGTTTGGCGGAGACGGGTTCCGGCCTCCACGAATCACTAGCGCCTCATTAAAGCGGCGTTCGGCTTCGGCGAGGAACTCCCGGACACCCGATACGGCGCGACCGTTGACGATCCTCCATTGCAGCGGCCATCTCTCAAATGTTCTCTCGGAGATCGGGCCGTAATAACGCTCATGGATTTCCCTGAGCTGTCTGCGGTCCGCGTTCCGGACCGGCATCTTGTCGGGATCCGGCTCGGCAGGAAGAACCAGCGGCGGTTTCGGGCGATAAGGCGGCCGAGGCATTAAATTCTCCATAGCGAGTGAGTTCGCGATGGAGCGGAACCTAATGAGGGCTAAAGGTGCTGTAGCTCAGGAGAACATCCTGACAAGGCGTTACAAGTGGTTAAGCCTGCTCGCCGTGCGTCAGGCTCATCTTGGCTGCGAAGAACGCGCGGGCCCCTCCGCGCAAACTGGCGCCCCCTTGGCAGCTTTATGAACATCATTCAGAAGCTGAACTGCGAGGCCGGTCGCATGTGCCGCATCGGCCGCGCCAACAGCCACGAGGCATTCCGCTACCATACGGGCCAGCGGGCCAGGCTTCCGATGATCGAATGCATGAGGAATAACGGCACCTGCCTCGACCACTGCAACGCGCAGCCACATAACGAACTCCCGTTCAGCCTCGCGCCTCGGCTCGGCGCGTGTTGGGGGCGGAGCATAGAGCAATGGCACCCATTTTTGGGTTGGGGGGACCCCCTTGGGGCGCTTCCGCACCTTCCAGGTGCCGCCGAATGAAAGCAGTGTCCGCAGCTCCTCGACCACGCGCTTCCGAATGGCAGGATCGCGCAGCTCGGCTGGGTCAGGAACGCGCCGCCCGGATGCAGGCGGAACCTCGGCCATCAGCTTCGCATATTTCTTGGCAGTATATCCACTGGCGCCTAAGGCGTGCGTAACTGTTAACTCCTCTGGTTCCAGAAGGCGCCAGGGAGTGGCGCTTCCGGCAAGTTGCCGCCGACACTCAGGCGTCATCGTCTCCACCAGATTCGCGAGCGCCTGGTAATCCCGTTCGTTGATCTCATTCCGTTGGAGGATGCGGTAAGCGATAGCGTGCAGCGCCTCGATCTCCCGTCGCAGTTTGTTTGGCGAAGGTTTGGCGCGCGCCTCGATGTAATTTTCTACTGCCCACCTGATACCGGAGGCGAACCGAGCACGGTCATAGTCCTCCGGCATCTTCGCTATGGCGGCGAGCCCGCTGATACGATCATCATTGAAGATGGCGAGGGCCAGCGCTTTGGGGTCACGTGGGGGGCTCATGTCGCTCTCGCCCCTTGCTCAAGCCGCGTCAGCACGGATCGGTACGACGTTGCTTGTAGGTTGGCGCCCCTCCGCCGCGGCGATAACCTGCGCCGCCCAGGCGTCCAGCGCCGCCTTGCGTTGGTCCAGGAACTCAAACCGCTGATAGACCGCGGCGACCCCCTGGATCGCGCCCGTCACGTGGTTAAGGATCCGGTCACAGACATGCGGCGGGAACCCAATACGGGCCAGCTCAGTTACGCCAGAACGGCGGAAGTCGTGGAACCGCCAGTCGCCAAGCTTATGCCCCGCCTCGGCCAACGCTGTATCCAGTATCGCTTTCGTCTTACTGAATGCGCCGATGGCGCCAGCTCGTCCCCTGCCGGCAAAAACGCAAGGATTGTCTCGTTGCACAGGCGATCCGGCAAGGATGGCACGGGCCGGATCGGCTAGATGCACCACATGCGTCCGGCGGTTCTTGGCTCGCTCCCCTGGCAGCGTCCATATCGCTTTATCCAGATCCAGCTCCGCCCAGCGCATCGACGCCACTTCGTCGCGCCTCTGCATTGTCAGCATGAGCACCCGCACGAAAGCCGCGCGCACCGGAGGCAGCGCGTCACAAGCCTGCCAGATGGCGCCCATCTCCTCCGCTGTCAGCACCCGCTCACGGGCCGTTTCGCGGCCGGGTCGCTCGATCCCGCGAAAGGGATTGGCGGTGAGCATCTGACGTTTCAGCGCCCAACTGTAGGCCGCCCGGGCGTAGGCTTGGGTCCGGTTAGCTGCGACGGTGCCTTTCTCGGCTTTGATCTCGTCCAAAGCATGGACGGCCTCCGCCAGGGTAATGCTCTTGGCTGGCCGGTCCAGCCATTGCGAGAGGTTGCGTCGGAGGCAGTTACCAGCTTCCCGCAGATATGACGGCCGCCGGTCCGCCGTGCGCGCGGTGGCCCAAGCGTTTATTAGCTCGCCAAAGGTGAGCGCCTTGGCCGCTTCCGCCTCCGCCGCCCGATTGGCTGCGATTGCGGCTTTGCGCTTTTCTGCCGGACTGCCCCCAGCCTGCACCTCGCCCTTGAGCTTGCCTGCTTCGGTCCGCGCCGCTTCTGGCGAGTGCGTTTCGGGCTTGCCAAGCGTGAAGGTCCGGCTCGCCGGGCGCCCACCGGTCGCCGGATCGATGCCGCGCGGCTTGTAGGAGTAGCGCCATGCCATGCCGGTGGGGTTCAACCACCAAGGCAAGCCCCCGGCATTGGGCATCGCGGATGGTGAGGCAGACACCAGCCTTGTGCTTCCGCCATGCGGCTTCGATGGTTGCACGGGTGATCTTGACTGGCCCCTCACTCACGTAACGCATGCCGGCCGCCCCCCTCATCCTCTGCGGACATTCTACGGGCGTTCTCTGCGGACATCAACGGGAGATTGCGGAACCGAGCGGAAACTATCCACTCTGTTTCCGGCGGCTATCCTTGAGTTTGCGCTACATTGCGGACGATTGCGGAAGGGTGCGTATGCGGACAACCCGAGACTTAAAATCCGCAGCCTTTTGGCGTGGGGGTTCGAGTCCCCCGGCGGGCATCACTTTCCGGTTTGACGGCAGCGCGCCTACGTTCAGACCTTCACGGTCGAGGCTTGATAGATTTCATCAATGGATTTCGCCAGCGTCGCGTTGAATGTCTCATCGTCCATCGAATACCTCAGGTCTTCCACCAGCGCTCGCGAGAAACTCGCAATCATGCCGTGATTGCGGCTGAGGCGTCCGCATGCGTCTGCCCGAGTGTAACCGCCGGAGAGTGCAACAACCCTGACCACGCGCTTATGGCTCACCAGTGGTGCATAAAGATCCGGAACCTCCGGGATCGTCAGCTTCAGCATTACGCCAGGCCCATCTGGCAACGCGTCCACCTTTCTGCTCAGCTCATCGAGCAGGATGGCTTCCGCGCCGGCTTTCTCCGGGCTGTTGATCAAGACTTCAGGCTCGATAATCGGCACCAGTCCATGTGTCGCAATCTGGGCCGCGAGTTTGAACTGTTGTTCCACCACGGCGGCAATCCCCTCTTTCGACGCCAGGTCGATGGTGGAGCGCGCCTTAGTGCCAAAGATGCCGAGCCTCACTGCCCGGGAAAGCAGCACATCGAGGTCTGGTATCGGCTTCATCAACCGGACACCGTTGCTCTCAGCCTCCAGCCCCTTATCTACCTTCAAGAACGGCACGATGCCGCGGTCCTCCCATAAAAAGCTAGGAACCGGCCTGCCTCGCGCTTCCCCGTCCATCGTGCGCTCGAACAGGATGACGCCAATAATCTTGGTCCCGGTGAATGCTGGCGCAGTGATGATGCGCACGCGCATCTCGTGCATGAGCCTGAACATCTCTTCGTCGCCGCTGTAGGGGTTGTCAGGAATGCCGTAGAGCCGCAGGGCGCCCGGGGTGGATCCGCCGCTCTGGTCGAGAGCGGCAATGAAGCCGGGCTTCCCCGACATTTGCGTCATCATCTCGTCCCTATCCATCCTGATACTCCTCCTAGCAGGCTTCCACCTTAGCCCCGCATCTCGCGGAACTGGCAAATCAGGGCGTCAGCCGCCGGCCGACGTACGACTGATCTATGAATTGATACCCCAAGCCGTGTCCTGAGTGAACGGGGTCAGGGCAACCGCCGGATCATATCGCTCGGACAATGGCCGTCGGCCAGCCGGAAGCGTGTTGGCCTCCCGCCGGACCATCGTCCGCCTTTTGGGGTCTCTTGGCAGAGGCTCCCCGAGCCCCGGCGCTACCGGCAGCTGCGCGCACGCCTGACCAGTCCAAACTGAACCGATCAGCCCATAATTTTACATTGCAACTATCGGGTTCCTGAGCGCTGCTCCCATTGTAGGAATTGGCGGAACAGCGCCTCTTTGAGACAGCTCGGTTGGCAGATAAGTCTGAAACAAAGTCTGATTCAGCGGTACCTGACGACAGTGCCCTGGTTCGCGTGGGCAATCAGGCTCTGAGATACTTGCTGCGCAACAACCCGCGCTGAGAAGCATCTCACATAGCCGCGCCGTCGTTAATATCCGATCTAACTTAATGCTTCCCCGCAAGGCTTGAAACTGCGGAAAACATGTTTCCCCCACGATTAGTTCCGCAACAGGTGCCCTACATTTAGGCAAGCTCCCATTCTACAGAATAAGATGCATCAGCCATCACGAGCGCCGCATGCTTCTTTTGCGGCCGATCGTGATCACAAGTCCGCGAACCTGCATTGTGACGGCTTTTCAAAAGCCTCTTTTTCCCAGCACCGTCTTGGGTTGGGTGTATAAACCTCTGGGTGCGTAAGAGAAACTCTTGACCTCGCCCCAGCCGTTTAGATCGCAAGTAAGAAAATCCATTGCACAACGGGGATGGGACATGGGCGCGGAACGTAACGCTATCAGACATTATTGCGCTCAGATATTCGTATCTTTGGTGATCATAGTGGAAATTTGCGCTGTAAGGCCAGCGATCGCTTTGGCGCAAACCCAGGCGCCATCAACGGAAAGGCTTCCCATTCAGCAGTCTAAGCCATTGATCAGCCCCAACGATGCAGATGCCAAAATACGCGGCTTGCTGCAGCAGATGGTAACCGCAATCGAGACCGGCCACACGGCTGCCCCAGCGAGCGGCAGTGCTGTTGAGATGCTTTCTTTAGCTCTAGCCTGTCTTATTCATCGCATAGCAGGGATTCGTCGGCGGGTGTCGCGTAAGGTGGTGATTGTGACTTACGAATTGGGTGCCTGACGCCATCCGAATCGCAATCTCACCGGTGCCACACCCGCCATGCACGAGGATACGACCGAGCCGTTCGCATTGCCAGCCGTTGCAGGCAAGAAAGTCACCGCGGCATTCGATGGCGGACGGATCACGTCAGATGGCGGCGTCATCTTGCTGGCGCGGGCGGAACGACGTCTGGGCATCTGTAATCGACTGGCGGCGGAGATTGCCGATCATCGCGATCCAGGCCGGATCGTGCATCAGCTGAGTGACATCCTGCGTGCGCGCATTCTGGCGATCGCCTGCGGCTACGAGGACGCCGACGACCTCGATCACCTGCGCCGCGACCCGGCCTTCAAACTGGCTTGCGGCAAGCTGCCCGCCAGCGGCCGCGATTTGTGCTCGCAGCCGACCATGTCGCGGTGGGAGAACGCCCCCAGCCTGCGCGAGATCATCCGAATGATGCGGGCGATGATTGGCCTCTACTGCGCCAGCTATGCAGTGCCGCCAGAGGCGGTCACGCTTGATATCGACGACACCGTGGACGTGGTGCATGGATATCAGCAGCTGTCGTTGTTCAATGCCCATTACAACGAGCGCTGCTTTCTACCGATCCATATCTATGACACTGCCACGGCGCGGCCGGTGGCGGTGCTGCTGCGGCCCGGCAAAACCCCATCGGGGAAGGAAGTCCGCCGTCACCTGCGGCGCCTGCTGCGCGAGATCAGACGGCATTGGCCGAACACGCGCATCACCATCCGCGGTGACAGCCATTACGGCCGACCAGAGGTGATGGACTGGTGCGAAGCGGAGGGTATTCGCTACGTCTTCGGCCTGTCCGGCAACGACGTGCTGCACCGCCTGGTCGAGCCGGCAGCTGACGACGTTCGTGTCCGTCGCGCCGAAGCCGATTCCCCGCTGCTGCGGCGCTACACCGAAACACAGTATCGGGCCAAATCCTGGTCGCGTTCGCGTCGTATCGCGGCCCGCATCGAGGCGTCCACTCTCGGCCTCGACATCCGCTTCGTGGTCAGCAACATCACCACGGGCAGCGCTGAGTGGCTGTATGATACGCTTTATTGTGAGCGCGGCCAGGCGGAAAACCTGATCAAACTTCACAAGAGCCAACTTGCCTCCGACCGCACCTCATGTCGGGCACCGCTTGCCAATCAGATGCGGCTCATCCTTCACACCGCAGCTTATTGGCTGTTACTCAACGTGCGCGACGGCATCCCCAAGGCACACGCGCTGACCACCGCCGAGTTCACCACCATTCGGCTGCGGCTGATGAAGGTCGCTGCACGGGTAATCGAGACCGCTTCCCGTGTGCGCGTCGCTTTCGCTGCCTCCTGCCCTGAGGCAGCATTGTTCCGCGACCTCGCCCACAGCTTGGTGCCGGCCGCTCCATAGACCGCGGGGCAGGCGCCCCGTCGAACCCGTTTCCCATCAACCCCAACCAACAATCCGGTCCGATCGCGATGAAACAGGCGCAACGGCCGAGGCTGCCCGAATTCGCGGCGGTGCAACTCAGCCATTTTTCACAGCGCTTGGTGAATAGGAGCGGCTAGCTCTCTTGCCCCTTGCTTCTCCCGACGGGGCGAACATGATGGCAAACTTCCCGCTCGCACTGAAACAACGCGCCGAGACCGAAGCCGCCAGCCAGCGCCCGGAGACGCAGATGGACTTCCTGGTATTCGCCAAACTGGTAAGCTCGCTGCTGGCTTCCAAAGAACACGCAAACCAGACAGATACCCCCGAAAGTGCCGATGCACTTTCACCGGGTATGCCGTTCTCGGAAAGCGTCAGCCCACGTCAAGAGACAATCCCGGAAACAAAGCCTGCTGCCAGTCCGGCTTTACCCGGTACTCCCGGAACCGATAAAGCCGGCCCATCAGCAACTATCGCTACGAGCTTACCCTCCCGGATAACGCCGCTCAGCAATGGCACACAAGCCGCGCAGCCGGAACCTTCCAACACCACACTATCGCCCGAAGTTGGCCCCGAACAAACGGCTGTTGGTGGACGGCCAACCCCATTGCCCTCCGTGGGAGCTGCTCCCGCTTGGCAAACTTCGCCATCCGCAAGCGAAAGGCGGGCTTTGCTAAAAACTGCGGAAGCAGCAAAATCGGATGGCACAATTCCACTGTCGGAAATAAACAGCGATCAGAGGTCTGTACCCGGTACCGACTAAAGCCGTGCAGGCTTCACAATCAGGCGCATCCAAGACACGGC
>CAWIDE010000009.1:0-364226 GCA_963834715.1 uncultured Pseudomonadota bacterium
CCAAGCCGATCCAGGCGGCCATCTCGCGGCCGGAGCGAAACTGCCGGCCCTGGTCTACAGCGGCGACGATCGCCGTCGCGACGATCGGCCCGACGCCGGGTAGCTTCGCCAGCCTGCGGCAAGCTTCATGCGTGCGACACAGGGTAACGGTAATCTCATCGAGCTTCTTGATCCGGCGGTTGAGCTCGTCGAGTTGATCCAGGAGCTCGCCGAAGATCGCCCGCGCCAAGTCCGACAGCTCGGCCGCAGCGACGGCAGCCGGTGCCCGAGCCGTAAAACGCCACGGGCCTTGTGGCAGCACGATGCCATACTCGGCGAGCAGGCCGCGGGTATGATTGATCAGCGCCGTGCGTTGGCAGATCAGCCGGTCGCGGGCACGATGCAGTGACTGCAGGTCCTGCTGGTCTGTCGACTTCACCGGCACAAAGCGCATCGTCGGGCGCATCGCCGCCTCGAAGATCGCCTCGGCATCGACCGCGTCATTCTTCGAGCCCTTGACGAAGGGCTTCACAAAGCGCGGATTGATAAGGCGCACTTTGCAGCCGGCCGCGAGCCAGCAGCGAGCCCAGTAATGTGCGCTGGCACACGCCTCCATCGCTATTGTCGCCGGCGCAATCTCGTCGATCACCTCGGCCAGCTTTGCCCGGTTGACCTTCCGGGACAGGATCACCCCATCGCTGTCGATGCCATACAAATGAAACGAGCGCTTGCCGAGATCGATCGCCAGTAACTCCAGTGCCATGCTCCCCTCCTTGGTTTGCGACCGCATCGTCGCCGGGAAGCGGGAGGCGTCCATCCCATAACATGAAGACCGCGGTGGAGACGGTCTTTGTTGGTCGCGAGCGCGCGTATAATCGGCGATTCCTCCAGATGTGCAGCCACTACCTGGTCGAACCGGTGGCCTGCACACCGGCTTCAGGCTGGGAAAAGGGGCAGATCGAGAACCAGGTTGGGCTGGTGCGCGAGCGGTTCTTCACGCCGCGGCTGCGGGTGAAGAGCTACGACGAACTCAATGCCTGGCTGCTCGATCAATGTGTCGCGTATGCACGGGCACACCCGCATCCGGAGCTGCGCGAGCGGACGATCTGGCAGATGTTCGAGGCGGAGCGGCCGAGCCTTGTGCCGTACGCTGGACGGTTTGACGGGTTCCACGCTGCGCCCGCGTCAGTATCGAAAACCTGTCTGGTTCGTTTCGACAAGAACAAATATTCCGTATCAGCCAGTGCGGTTGGTCGGCCGGTCGAGGTGCGTGCTTATGCCGAGCGAATCGAAATCCGTCAGGCCGGGCGTATTGTCGGCGAGCACCGGCGTTGCTTCGGGCGGGACCAGACGGTGTTCGATCCCTGGCATTACGTGCCGGTTCTGGCGCGCAAGCCGGGTGCGCTGAGGAATGGAGCGCCGTTCAAGAACTGGGTGTTGCCCGCCGGCCTGGAGCGGATCCGCCGCAAGCTCACTGGTTCAGGGGACGGCGACCGGCAGATAGTCGCTCTTCTATCCGCGGTGCTGAGCGACGGGCTTCCGGCGGTGGAAGCGGCCTGTCTGGAGGCGCTGCGGGAAGGCGTGCACTCTGCCGATGTCATTCTCAACATCCTGGCCCGTCGCCGCGAGCCGCCCGCGTCGATCGCCGTCGTGACGCCGGATGCATTGCAGTTGCGGGTCGTGCCAGTGGCCGACTGCGCCCGCTATGACAGACTGAGGAGCGCCACGTGATGGAGCGAGCCGCGATCCTGGCAGCCATGTCAGAGCTGAAACTCTAGGCCGTGGATCGGCAGCCGGAGATTAATGCATTGGTGGGCTGTGAGGTCTTGCGGCGTCCGTGGCGGGGGGCGCTTCGCAAAATAGGCGGGCGATCCAACGACCGCCATGCGCAAGTCCGGCCCGATCGGAACAGCGATCATGTCCTTGGCTACAGTCTCGCCTGGGCGCACGCCGGCATCGACCTGCTCGGCCACGATATTGGTCAGGCCATAATCAATGACGATCTCTACCTTGATATCCTGGTAGTTCGGCAGAAGCGTTTTGAGAGCGGGCCAGAGAACCGCCTCGGCCGCGTTCTCCGTGGACGTAATACGGATGGTGCCAGCAGGCTTCTCCCTCAACTCGCTCAGCGCCGCCAGCTCGGCATTGATCTCCGCAAGCGGGGGTGCACGGTCCGGAGCAAGCGTTCACCCGCCTGATTGGGTGCAACGCTGCGGGTGGTGCGCGTCAGCAGCCGGATGCCCAGCCTTGCCTCAAGGCTGCGGATAGTCTGGCTCAGCGCTGACTGCGACACGCCGAGCTTTGTCGCTGCCCGGGTAAAACTCCGCTCCTCCGCGACTGCGACAAAAGCGGCCAGGTCGTTGAAGCTCTCCCCAACCATTCATAAGCCTATCTTATCACTCCATGCAGATAATACCCGCTAACCGGACCCAATCCAGATGCTAGATTACCCACCAACAGAATGGCCAAACGTCCATCCAAAAAGGAGAACAATAATGGAGATAAGGCAAAGCGGCTCACAGCCTTCCGGCAAAGGGCCAGCCGACAATTTCACCGGCACAGTGCGCATCGATCCGCTGTTCAGCCCGCCCGATCCAGCCCGCGTGGCCGGCGCGCTGGTTACCTTCGAGCCTGGCGCACGCACGGCATGGCACACGCACCCGCTCGGTCAGACCCTGATCGTCATGTCCGGCTGCGGCTGGGTTCAGCGCGAGGGCGGTCCGATCGAGGAGATCCGGCCAGGTGATGTGGTCTGGATCGCGCCTGGCGAGAAGCACTGGCACGGGGCCACGCCCACCACGGCCATGAGCCATATCGCGATCCAGGAAAAGCTCAACGGCTCGCCCGTCGACTGGATGGAACACGTAACCGACGTGCAATACCGGCGATGAGTTACCCGCCTCGGACTGATGGAGGACGCAGTGCAGACACGCACGCTGGGAAACAGCAATCTCAAGGTATCCGCGCTCGGGCTTGGCTGCATGGGCATGAGCGCGAACCAAGGGCCACCTGGCGACCGTCAGGAGATGATCGGCCTCATCCAGACCGCAGTCGAGCGCGGTGTAACGTTGTTCGACACTGCGGAGAGCTACGGACCATTCACCAACGAGGAATTGGTAGGCGAGGCGCTCGCGCCGGTGAGGGACCAGGTGGTGATTGCCACCAAGTTTGGCTGGGAGCTCGATCCGCAAGCGCCCATGCGCGGGCGCGGCCTGAACAGCCGTCGGCTCACATCAAGCAGGTGGCCGAAGCCTCGCTCCGGCGGCTCAGAACGGATGTCATCGACCTGTTCTATCAGCACCGCGTCGATCCTGACGTCCCGATCGAAGACGTGGCCGGTGCGGTGAAAGATCTCATTGCCGAAGGCAAGGTCAGGCACTTCGGGCTTTCCGAAGCGGGTGGGCCGACGATCCGCCGCGCTCACGCCGTCCAGCCTATCACAGCGGTGCAGACTGAATATTCGCTCTGGTGGCGCCAGCCTGAAGAGGAGGTGTTGCCGACCCTTGAGGAACTGGGAATCGGCTTCGTTCCTTTCTCCCCACTCGGCAAAGGCTTCCTGACGGGCACGATCAGTGAGGCCACGAAATTCGACACCTCTGATTTCCGGGCCTCCGTTCCTCGCTTCGCGCCGGAGGCACTCAAGGCAAACCAGGCCCTGGTCAATGTGATTGGCCAGATCGCCGCGCGGAAAAAGGCAACATCCGCCCAGATCGCTCTCGCCTGGCTGCTCGCTCAGAAGCCGTGCATCGTTCCAATCCCGGGCACGAGGAAACTGCATCGCCTCGAAGAGAACTCGCGGCGGCGGACTTAGAGCTCACGCCCGAGGATCTGCGCGACATCGACAGTGCCGTCTCCGGGATCACGGTTCATGGCGCGCGGTATCCGGAGTGGATGCAACAGATAGTGGGACGCTGACGCGCAATCGACGCCAGCGCAAACAAGAGGAGCATGAAAGGATAAACCATGACACAGGGCATCAAGGACAAAGTGGTTGTCATCACTGGCGCCAGCAGTGGCCTCGGAGAGGCCGCGGCACGGCATCTCGCCCAGGGTGGCGCCAAACTGGTACTGGGAGCCCGGCGCCTCGAGCGCCTGCAGGCGCTCGCCAAGGAGCTTTCGCTTGGCGATGACGCGGTGATCCAGACCGATGTCACCACGCTGGACCAGGTCAAGCGCCTCGTCGATCACGCAGTGCAGTCTCATGGACGCGTCGACGTCATCATCAACAATGCCGGATTGATGCCGCAAGCGCTTCTGGAGCGCCTCCAGATTGACGAATGGGACCGCATGATCGACGTGAACATTAAGGGTGTGCTGTACGGCATCGCCGCAGCGCTTCCGTATATGAAGCAACAGAAGGCCGGGCATTTTATCAATGTTTCTTCTGTGGCTGGCCATAAGGTCGCCCCCGGCTTCGCTGTCTACGCAGGGACCAAGCACGCTGTGCGGGTTCTCTCCGAAGGGCTACGCCAGGAAGTGAAGCCCTACAACATCCGCACAACGGTGATCTCACCGGGCGCGGTGCCAACCGAACTGCCAAACAGCGTGACCGATCCGGATGCTGCAGAAAGGGTTCGCAGGTTCTATGCGGAAGCCGCGATCCCGGCGGATTCCTTCGCTCGGGTAGTCGCCTTCGCCATCAGCCAACCCGAAGACGTGGATATCAACGAGATCGTGTTCCGACCCACGAGTTAGGAGTTGTGATGCCCCACGTCGTCATAAAACTCCGCTCCGGACGATCCGAGGAGCAAAAAGCGAAGCTGGCCGAGCAGATCACGCAGGCCGTTATGGCCGGTGCGCAATGCGCAGAGGCGTCCGTCTCAGTCAGCATTGAAGACGTTGAACCCGACGACTGGGTCGAGAAAGTCTACAAGCCGGACATTATTGGCAAATCGGACACGCTGTACAAGAAACCCGGATACAACCCCCTTTAACGGCCCTCCCGATTTTCACTGGTGAATTCTGCCGCGTGATCAATGCTCCGCGGCAGGTCGGGGGCATGTGCGAGAAGCTAGGATATGACAGCAAATTTTGGCCGCGTTCTCCCGGTCCCAGATGCAGGACACGCCGAGATGTCCATCGCTTCTTTGCAAGCGCCGGCGGCTAGTTCCGTGGCCGTCGCACTGCTGCCGATCATGACCGTCGTATTCATCGGTTTCCTCATCATTGGCATGGCGTTGCCGGTGCTGCCGTTGCATGTGCATCAGGGCCTTCGCCTAAGTACCTTCGTGGTTGGCCTTGTTGCCGGTAGTCAGTTTGTGGCCGCGCTCGGATCGCGTGTGTGGTCAGGTGCCAAGCGTGCCGTCATTGCCGGCTTACTGGCAGCCGTCGCAGGCGGGCTGCTTTATCTCTTGTCCCTCCGCTTTGTCGGTGCGCCCTGGCTGTCCGTCGCCATCCTTCTGCTTGGCCGCGCGACTCTCGGCGCAGGCTGAGAGCTTTATCATCACCGGTGGCGTCACCTGGGGATTAGCTCTTGCCGGGCCTGCGAATGCGGGAAAAGTCATCGCCTGGGTTGGAATGGCGATGTTTGCCGCTCTGGCATCCGGAGCTCCTGTTGGCACCATGCTTTACAATTTTGGCGGCTTCGCCAGCATCGCGGTTGCGACGGCGCTGATCCCCCTTGTCACGATGTTGGTCGTCGCTCCTTTGGCCCCTATGCCGCCGCATCGCGGTGTGCGTTCTCACCTTCTCAAGGTTGCCCGCGCAGTCTGGATGCCGGGGTTGGGTTCGGCGCTCAGCAGCATCGGCTTCGGAACGATGATCGCTTTCAGCTCGCTGCTGTCGGCGGAGCGCAGCTGGAATCCTGTATGGCTCCTGTTCAGCGCGTTTGCGATATCGCTGGTCGCGGCCCGCTTATTCCTTGGCCACCTTCCCGACAGGCTCGGCGGGGCCAGAGTAGCTCTGATCTCCGTGTTCATCGAGGCGACGGGCTTGGCTCTGATTTGGCTGGCGCCCGGCCAGGGTTTGGCTGCAGCAGGAGCTCTGCTCACCGGCCTTGGCTTTGCGCTGGTCTATCCGGGTCTCGGGGTCGAAGCCGTCCGTCGTGCACCGCCGCGGAGCCGCGGCCTTGCCATGGGAGCTTACACCGCTTTCCTCGATGTAGCGCTCGGATTTGGCAGCCCCGTATTGGGCTTGATCGCGATTTGGGCCGGTTTGGGTTCGGTGTTCCTCGCGGGCGCGATAGTGGTGCTTGGGGCGGCGGCTATCGCGATGCGGCTCCTCTATACGCCGCCATAAGCCGCATAAAGTCGATGAGGTGCAAATGCACATGGCAGTCAAGGCAGTCGCCGGTATTGGCCCAGGCCGGGGTGGTGCAAAAGTCGCCAGCCTATTTAGAGACTGAGCTTATAAGTTCATGCACATTTTAGTGCCTAATCGCGCAATGCCTGATGCGTTAAATTGCTAAAATGTTGTCTCTACCGCCCGAACATGTCTTTCGCCGCCTAGCGCGGAAGGATAATCCATGAAATTTTTGGAAGGACAGGTTGCGCTTGTTACCGGAGCTGGCGGGGGCATTGGTCTCGCTACAGCCAGCGCCTTTGCCGAAGCAGGTGCGTCTGATCGTTGCGGATAGCAACGCAGCCTTGCTCGAAACGGCAGCCGACGGGCTGCGCTCGGCGGACCATCAGGCCCTTGCCGTCACCGGCGACGTGACGGACCCGGGCCAAGTCAAAGCAATGATCGAGCAGGCGGTCAGAACCTATGGCCGGCTCGATGCGGCCTTCAACAATGCCGGCATAAACTGCGATGGCGCGCCGATGATCGAAACGGAGGACGATGAGTTTGACAACATCGTCAACGTCAACCTGCGCGGTGTGTGGAACTGCATGAAGGCAGAGCTTCGCCAGATGATGGCGCAGGGGAGTGGTGCGATCGTCAACTGTTCGTCGATTGGCGGCATGAGGGGCTCGAAAGGGCGTGCCGCCTACTCGGCCAGCAAATTCGGGGTAATCGGTCTCACTCGCGCCTCGGCCCTCGATTATGCCGACAAGGGCATCCGCATCAACGCCGTGTGCCCGGGGATCATCGGTAACACACCAATGTCCAGGAGGGTCACCAAGAACTACGATCCTGACATCATCAAAGCCTTTGTGGCTGCCGAGCCGATCGGACGGTTGGGCGGGCCTGAAGAGATCGCCGCTGCTGTATTGTGGTTGTGTAGCCCGGCCGCGAGTTTCGTGATTGGTCATGCTCTGGCGATCGATGGCGGTATTCTGGCCTAGTGATCCCGGGTCTCTCGGGCCTCTCAGTCAAGTGCCAGCCATAATCAACTCCGATACCGTTGAAGGTCAGGTGTATCGAGTAGACGGTTGGCATCGCTGCCACCCGTCCCTCTCAGAACCGTGCATGCGAGTTTCCCCGCACACGGCTCAAGCCTTTCAAAAGCCTTTGTTCGAGACTCGGCCCCGACCGATCGTCGTGGCCTTGGCTTAAGTTGGACAGTCGTCCCAGCCTTCGGAAGAATGATGCGAGTCATTTCAAGAAGTTAGCGCGGCGCGTCCGGAAATTTTTGCTGGTTTGCGGTGCCACGTAGGGCCCCATAGGCACCCAAATATATCTTGCGAATCGCCGTAAACGTGGGCATGCGGGCGGTGTCATTCGAACCCGCCCATGTTCTTCCGCATCAAACCCGCTGGCGAACGCCGCTACCTGCAGATCGTCGAGAACAAGCGCCACGGGCGCCGCACGGTTCAGCGTGTGCTTGCCACGCTCGGCCGCATCGAGGATCTCGAAGCTGATGGCAAGCTCGATACCCTGCTGCGCTCGGGCGCCCGCTTCTGCGAGACTGCGATGCTGATCTCCAGCCTGCGGGCTGGCACCCTTGAGGGCGCCGGCAGTCTGCGCATCGGTCCCCCGATGGTGTTCGGCAGACTGTGGGAACAGGCCGGCTGTCGCGCGGTGATTGAGCGACTCGCGGCGGGGCGTGATTTTGGCCTTCCGCTGGAACGCGCGATCTTTGTCAGCGTGCTACATCGGCTCATGGTTTCCGGCTCCGACCGGGCCTGCGAGAAATGGCTGGATGGCTATCAGATCGATGGCGCCGACGGTCTGGAGCTGCATCAGCTGTATCGGGCGATGGCCTGGCTGGGGGAAGAGCTGGCCGATCAGAGCGGCGCAACGCGGGCGCCGCGGCGCATCAAGGATCTCCTCGAGGAAGCGCTGTTTCAACGCGGGCGCAGCCTGTTCAGCGATTTGTCGGTGGTGTTGTTTGATACCACATCGCTGATGTTCTATGGTGCCGGCGGTGAGAGCCTCGGCCAGCGTGGCAAATCGAAAGATCATCGTCCGGACCTGAAGCAGGTGGTGGTCGGTGTGGTGCTCGATGAGGCGGGGCGGCCGATTTGTTCGGAGACCTGGCCCGGGAATGCAGCGGATGTGAAGGCCCTGCTCCCGGTTGTCAGGCGTCTGCGCGAACGCTTCGGCATCGCGCGGATGTGCGTGGTCGCTGATCGGGGCATGATCAGTGCGGAGACATCGACGAGCTGGAAGCGCACGGTGTCGAGTACATCCTTGGTGCGCGCGAACGCAACAGCGTCGAAGTGCGCAAGGTGGTGCTGGCCGATGGAAAGCCGATGGTGCCGCTGGTCATCCCATGGACGCGCGGGGCGGAGACAGCCCTGGAGGTAAAGGAAGTGGTGGTTGGCGACTGGGGGCCCGGGAGCCACCCCCGCCGCTACGTGGTGTGCTTCAATCCCGAGGAAGCCAAGCGCGACGCCGCCGTGCGAGAGGCAATCCTCGACAGCTTGCGCACAAAGCTGCAGCAAGGTGACAAAGGCCTGGTCGGCAACGCCGGGTATCGGCGATTCCTCGCCACGCCCAAGGATGGGCATTTCGAAATCGACCCCGCACGCGTCACCGAAGACGCACGCTTTGACGGGATTTATGTGCTGCGTACCAACAGCAAGCTTCCGGTTCTGTCGGTGGCCCTCGCATACCGGCAGCTCTGGAAAGTTGAAGCCATTTTCAGAACCGCGAAATCGATTCTGGAAACGCGGCCGATTTACCATCAATCCGATGCCGCCATCGCCGGTCACCTGTTTTGCTCATTCCTTGCCCTGCTGCTGCGCAAGGAACTGGATGAACGACTGAGCGCGTCGGGCGTCACGGTCGAGTGGGACGACGTCGTCCCGATCTCGATCGCGTCGAGCAGGTCACTATCGAGCAAAACGCCAAGTGCTTTCGCTTGCGACCAGACGCACCAGGTTGCGCTGGCAGCGTGTTCAAAGCCGTCGGGGTGGCCTTACCGTCGCTGGTGAGCCGACTGCCGTCGTCTGCTACGCCGCCGCCTTCTGTCGCCGCGGAGCCGCCGCCACGCCGCGGGCGCCCGCAGCGTGGTGCCACGCGTCCCTGAATTTTCCAGATTCCGCTTCGAAATCAATAGGTTCGCGATTCGCGGTGTCCAACTTCAGCTTGACAATACGCGCTTGCAGCTTGCGGGCGGTTCGTTCACAGTTGGCGCGGCCATTGCCGTTCCAATGTGATTGACTCGTCGGAGGACGCACACGTGATCCAAGGATCGCGTTCATTTGCTTTTCCTCCCTTGCAAGTTCTTCAAACTCTCTCGTCAAGAAAGACCAACCGGAAGTCTGCCTATCCGCCCCGTTACAGAACGGCGTTTGCTTTCTCCGGCATCTTCTGCCCGCACCGTCATCGGCCTTTCTTGCGAAAGGCTTTGCCGCTTGCGCGGCGACGATGCGGGTTTTCCGTGTTCAGCGTCTTCAACACGATGGTTTAGGTTCCGGCTATCCCCCGGCGGCTTTATGTCCGTGTGGTCCCATTACTTTCGGGCACCTTGCGCGCCCTTGACATTTCAAGGGGTTGCGCGTTCCGTAAGATATGACCGAAAGTAAACCGCAAAACCGCCGCCTCGGCTATGCCCGCGTCAGCACCTACGGGCAGACGCTTGGGGCGCAGCTTGACCAGCTACGCGCGGCAGGTTGCACCAAGATTTTCCGTGAGAAGGTGACGGGCGCACGGGCGGACCGGCGGGAACTTTTGCGGATGCTTGCCGTCCTTGCCCCCGGCGACGTGGTGACGGTGACGCGCGTCGACCGGCTTGCCCGCTCGACCTTCGACCTGTTCGCCATCGTCAAGCAGATCGTGGACGCCAAGGCGCAATTCCGGTCACTGGCGGAACCGTGGGCCGACACCGGCGCCAGCACCGGGCGATTGATGATTGCCGTTCTCGGCGGGCTGGCGGACGTGGAGCGCGACCTTATCAGGACGCGCACCGCGGAAGGGCGCAGCCGGGCGAAGGCGGGCAGCATATGGGCCGACCGCCGAAGCTCACACCGCAGCAGCAGAGAGAAGTACGGCGGCGGCGGGCGCAGGGCGCGACCCTTAAAGAACTGGCAAAGAGTTACAATGTCGGGCGGGCGACGATTTCGAGGTTGAGGACATGACCGACTAACCGCGATCCGCGCTTGACGATCTTCCGACGCCGGGGCTGTATGAGGAGGAATCCTGCTGGCGCTGCTGTGCAAGCATTGCGGCACACCGGGCGGCGACTTGGACAGCGGCGGCGTGCCGTTCATCGCCGATCTTATGACCTTCATCACCGAAGAAGGTGGCGGCGAGATCGAGATCGCCGGGGAATTTGGCGGGTGCATCTTCGCCACGGTGACGCCCGAAGGCCACGCGCTGCTTGAACGGCAACGGGGAACGTCCGGGTTATGGCCCGAAGGCGCTGGAAATCCTGCGCGGCTTGGACCCGCCGATCAAGCGGTCATCAGTTAACATCGGTGACGAGAACGAGCCGGACGAATGAGTGAACGACCAGCACTACGCTACGCACCGTTCAAAGACGGCAGACAGGTCAGCAAGGCCCATTCCACGCCCGAAGCAGCGATAGCGGAAGCCTACGCGCACGGGGTTGTTGTCAATCTCGCCGCCGATTTTCCGGGGGACACCGCAAGGCAGAAAGTCTTGGAACAGGGCTATTCAGCCCGCGACGTAGCGCGCGGCTCTAGTATGAAGCGTTACCGACTTGACCCGGAAAAACCCCAGCGGTTAACTCCAGAGGAGGAGTCGCGGCTTGGCAAAACCGCTATCGACTATTCGGACGTTCCGCCGCTTGGCGAAGAATTTTTCTCGCAAGCCAAGCCGGGCAACGAGCCGAACGAATGACACAGGCCCCGCCCGACTTTTTGCCCGATGAGCGAAACACTTCCGCGCCACTTTGAACCGCCGCCGCCTGTTGGCACAATCATTCAAGGCTGTGGCGCTTGCCGCCATCGCGGGTGACCTCGAAACGGGGAGACTTTCGTGAATACGCGCAAATTTGCCACCCGCAATGGCTTGGAAATCGTTTTCACTTCGGTGGGCCTCGGCACTGCTCCGCTCGGCGAAATGTTCAGCAAGCTCGACGAGAAGACCTCAATTGCCACGGTCGAAGAAGCCTTCGCCCGAGGAGTTCGCTTGTTTGACACATCGCCGAACTACGGCCGCGGCCTCGGGGAATCGCGTCTCGGCGCCGGGTTGCGCCGGGCTCCGCGCGACGACTTCGTCCTGTCCACGAAAATCGGCCGCATCATGGACCCGAGGGGGGAGAAGCCCAAGCCCGTGCCCGGCGTCGTGTCTTTGGCCGGGGGCTATCCGCACGCGCCCCGCTTCGACTACGCTTACGACGGAGCGATGCGTTCAATCGAACACTCGCTCTTGCGGCTCGGAATGGATCGGCTTGACATTGTCATGATCCACGACTGCGATCGATGGACGCATGGTGAGGAGGGTGCCCCGAAGCGCTTCAAGGAAGCGATGGAGGGCGCTTACGTTGCACTCGACAAATTGCGCTCGGAGAAAGTGATCAAGGCTATCGGCTTTGGCATCAACGAGGCGCGCACGCGCATCGTCTCCATCGGTGCGCCCGGCTCGCTGAACGCGTCCGGTCTGCGTGCGCTTTTTGAGTGCTGCCTAGCCGGTGCCGACGGTATTGCATGAGACTTCGAGCCCCGAATTGCATGAGACTTCGAGCCCGATCGACCGAGCGTCGGCTGCTGAGGCGATGATGAGTAACGAGAGAAAAGCACAGGAGACAGGAGATTGACGTAAGCCGGAGATTGACGTAAGCCGGGCGCAGGGGTTCGTGATGGCTAAAGTAAGCTGCAGCCAGGTTAGACAAGCGGCTTCTTGCCAGCCGATGCCGTGGCGTGGAGCGCTGACCACCTTGTCAACGCCGTTGCTTTTGTTGCTCCTGGCCGGATGCGCGACGCCGATCCAGGTCGATCGCGTTGGGGCGCGCGAGGTGCAACGCGAGCTGTCAAGCAACGTGATCTCCACGGGAGAAATCAGTCCCGACTCCCAGATTGTCCTGCAGCAGCGGGGGCTATGGCAGTTCTATCAAAGTAACCCGGAGGCGGCGATCGCTCTTCTGCACCGCAGTATCACAACGGGCCCGCCCGACCCGGATGTCCTGTTCGCGCTGGCCGAGATGTCGTTTCGTCGTGCCCAGGATACCGGAGGTCAGCCCGATTATCTAGCGGCCACCATTTATGCTTTCGCGTTTTTGTTTCCGAGCAACCCGGCGCAGCGGCCCAATGAGTTCGATCCGCGCGTCCGAACCGCCAGCGATATCTATAATCGCAGCCTTACCTCGGCGTTCGAAGCACCCGGGAGCTCGCTTGTTACATTGCAGTCAGGCACGTTCACCCTTCCGTTCGGCACGATCCATATCACGTTCAATCATCAAGGCGCCCGCTGGGGGAATCTTGTTTTGTCGGATTTCACGCCGGCCGAGGAGCTGCGTGTCCGCGGGCTGCGCAGCGACTACACCCAGCACGGTCTCGGGGCTCCACTGGCAGCGGAAACCACTTCCAGCGTTAACGAGACAGGCTTTCAGATCGAGCCTAGCGTAAAGGTGCCGGTGACGGCGCTGCTTCGAGTCGATCTCGCCGGACCCGGGTTGGCTGATGGAAGCCTGCAGGGCAGGATCGACGTCTATCCGGCCTTTGAACCGAGCGCCGTTGAGATTGACGGCGAATCGGTGCCGCTTGAGGCCGATATAAGCGCGGCGTTCGCATACAGCCTCAGCGATCCAAAGGTCTGGGAGGGCGAATTTGCCGGGTTCCTCCACGGCGACTTCTTCAAGCAAACGGCCTCGCAGCTCGTCAGCCTTGAGCCGTATCGGCCGGATCAGATGCCGGTTGTGTTCATCCACGGGACAGCATCCAGCCCCGGCCGTTGGGCCGACTTGATCAACGACCTGCAAAGCGATCGCGTGATCCGCGAGCATTATCAGTTCTGGTCGTTCTCCTACGCGTCGGGCAGCCCCACCGCCTTCTCTGCCCTGCAACTGCGGACAGCGATCGAAGATGCTGTCCACAAGCTCGATCCGCAAGGCAATGATCCCGCGCTGAGGCAAATGGTCCTGATCGGGCATAGCCAGGGTGGCCTCATAGCCAAGCTGCTCGTGATCGACAGCGGGTCGCGACTCTGGGACGCGCTGAGCAGGGAACCGCTGGATCAACTGCGCATATCTCCCGAGACCCGCGACCTGCTGCACCGAGCGTTCTTCGTCACCCCAGTGCCAGAGGTACGGCGCGTGATCTTCATCGCGACGCCGCAGCGCGGGAGCTTCGTCGCCGGTTCAACGATGGGCCGGCTCCTGGCGAGCTTTGTCACGCCGCCGTCGCGCTTGACGACGGTTTTGCGCGACATTACCGAAGACAACCCCAATGCTATGAAGTTTCCTCCCGGGCCGCTGCAGTTCGGCAGTGTGTCGTTCATGACGCCCGGTAGCCCCCTTTCGACGGCGCTCGCTGCAATTCCCATCTCTCCGCATATTGCAGCCAACTCGATCATCGCCGTGCAGGGTGATGGTCCGGTCAAAACCGGCAACGATGGTGTCGTAACCTATCAAAGCGCCCACATCGACGGGGTTGAATCCGAGCTCGTCGTACGCTCCGGCCATTCCGTGCAAGGCGATCCGCAAACCGTAGTGGAGGTCCGCCGCATCCTCTTGCTCCACCTCGCGGAGGCCTGTCCGGCGGGCTGTTTGCCCATGGGCAGCACTGATGGCCTGCCCATCGCTGCCGCGCCGGCCGGCAACACCTTGGGCCAGCGGCAAAGTGCGCTCGCAGTCAGCCATGCAGGGGAGGCCGCGAGGTAAAGCGGGTCGTCGGGCGGCTCGCCCGGTGGATCGGCTTAGGTCTACTGGCGGCCGCTATCCTGCTGATCGGGGGTTGGTGTTCGCTCGCGGTCTGGTTCAAAGGCATCGGCGATGAGTCGGCGCGCGATCTGCTGGCCGGCGCAATCTTCGTACCGGCTTTGGTGACCGTGGGCTGCCTTGCGACGTCCTGGCGATGGCGTGCCTTCGCGGCCTATGGCGCGTTGATCGCTGTCATTCTCGTCTGGTGGTCAACCCTACTTCCATCGAACGATCGGGACTGGACCCCCGATGTAGCCCACAGTGTCACGGCGACGATCGACGGCGACCGCCTGGTGGTCAGCAACGTGCGCGATTTCACCTGGCGCAGCGATACCAACTTCGATCAGCGATGGGAACAGCGGACCTACAACCTGTCACATCTCACGAACTTGGATCTGATCATGTCCTACTGGGGCAATGAGGCGATTGCCCACACGATTTTGAGCTTTGGATTTGATGATGGCTCTCGGCTTGCATTTTCGACCGAAACACGCAAGGAGCGCGGCGAGTTGTATTCGACGATTGCCGGGTTCTTCAAGCAATACGAGCTGGCGATTGTCGCGGCTGATGAACGGGATATCGTGCGGGTGCGCAGCAATGTCCGCGGGGAGGATGTGCGGATCTATCGCCTGCGGATGACACCCGCGAACGTCCGCGTGCTGTTGCGCGAGTACGTGGAGGAAGCCGACGACCTTGCGCGCACCCCACGTTTCTACAACACGCTCACCACCAACTGCACCACCCTGGTGTTCAAGATGGTTCGCGTTGTCCATCCTGCGCTGCCAATGGACTACCGCGTCCTTCTTTCCGGATATCTGCCCAACTACGCGTACAGTCTCGGCGCCACTGATTCGAGTATGCCCTTCGAGAGGCTACGCGACCTCTCTAGGATCCACGATAAGGCAATTCGGGCCGACGCGGATCCCAACTTCTCGGCCCGAATCCGCGAAGGGGTTCCGAAACCCTGAAATGAAAAATGACGGTGAGCATTCAAATCACGAACGCATCTCACGTCGGCCCGTACGCGTCCGACTCGCTCGACTGCCCCTAAAGTCAAGACGTGATGTGCATGCCGTCCTGGACCATACCGATGAGCCAGGACATGTTTCTTCCGCTCGTCGTCGCAGCCCTCGTCTTCGCCAGCGGACTGGCCGGCCGGGCGGATGGATAGTTTGTTCCGTGCTCTCAACGCCCTGCGAGAGTCGGCCCCGGCTTCCGGCGAGCACCGACGTCATCGGGCGCCTTTAGCATGTAGGTCGAGCCCGAGGAAGATAACGTCGGCGCCGAGCACGCGCCGGGGTTTGGGGCGTAGTCTGTCTTAGTCTTAGATTCACGCGCCGTAGCGTGGCCGCTTCGTGTCTCACGCGCCTCTGATCCGGACACTCGCGCGTTGAAGCGCCGTAGGGTAGGTTGCGGGAGGGGGTAATCGCAACTGCGAATCTGGCGGCATATCCACCGAGTTATCTATGGTCTCGTGGGAGGCTTGGTGGGCCTGGCGCTCATTTTGGCGCTAGGGGCGGGGGCGCTGTCATGGCGGCTATCGCAGGGACCGCTCGATTTGCCGGCATTGGCGGTGCAGCTTCAGGCGCGGTTGAATCAGGAGATTGCGCCAGGCCGGGTGGGGATTCAATCGGCCGCGCTGGTGTGGGAGGGGTTCGACAAGGGGCTTGGCTCGCCGTTCGACCTTCGTCTGACGGGCGTTGCACTGTCTGATCTGGCCCGGCCGGCCAGCGGTATTACTGTTCGCAGCGCACGCGTGACGGTGGCTTTGTTGCCATTGTTGGTGGGGCGGATCGAGCTGCGACGCGTGGAGATTGAACAACCGCGCATTACGGTGCGTCAGACCGGCACTGGGCTGCCGAATGTGTTCGTGGGTCAGACCGGGGGCGGGCCAGGTGATGCCGGCCCGATGCTGGCCGCCATTATCGAGGAACTGGGCCGCCCGGCGCGCCAGGCGGGCGGTCCGGTCGTGGTCTTACGCGAGCTAGAGGAAATTCGCGTCCGTGATGCGGAACTGACGATCCAGGACGATCCCGCGCACACCACCTGGCATGTGCCGGAGGGGAATTTCGATCTGGTACGGGCGACGCAGGGTGGCGTGCAGGCGCGAGCGGAGGTGGAGCTGCGTCTGGGTGACGGGTTGGTGCCGATCAGCGGCACGGCGACAATTCCGCCCGGACGGCACGGCGCGGAGGCAGCATTCCGGATCGGCGCTGTGCAGCCAGCGGCGCTGGCCGGTCTGCGCCCCGAGCTCAAGTTCCTGGGCAAGGTTCATGTGGTTCTGAGCGGCGGGGGGCGGGTGAGTTTCGGTCCTGATCTAGGGGTGAGCGGATTCGATCTGGCGGTGCAGGCGGGGGCGGGCGACGCGGAGATCAATGGCCTCCGGCTTCCGGTGGCGTCGGCTTCGATGCGGCTGCATGGCACGCCGAGCGATGCGGCGGTGGATGAGGCGCAAGTGGTGCTGACGCCGCCGGGTTTTGCGCCGCCGGTGAGGGTGACGGCGGCAGGGAGCGTGCGGCGCGGGAGGGAGCGTTTGGGGGCAGAGTTCAGCCTGAACGTGGATGCGGCACGGTTTGCCGACCTTGCGACGTTGTGGCCGCCTGGGCTTGCCTATAACGCGCGCCGGTGGGTGGCTGCAAACATTACCGATGGCGTGGCCCAGGAGGGGCATTTCGAGTTCGGTCTGTCGGCCGATCCGGGGCTCGCCGACGTGCGGATCACCCGGGCCTCCGGGACCGTTCGCGGGGACGGGTTGACCGTGCACTGGCTGCGGCCGGTGCCGCCCGCCGTCGATGCGAATGGATCTCTGCGGGTGCTCAGCCCGGACGCGCTGGAGATCACCATCGCGTCCGCGCGCCAGGCGCCAGAGGTGCCGGGCGGGCCGGGGCTCCTTTACCGGGGCTCGAACGTGCGGATCACGGGGATCGAGGAGCAAGACCAGACGGCGTTTCTGGATTTGAGTATTGCGGGTGGTGTGCCGGCGCTGGTGGCGCTGCTGAATGACCCGAAGGTCAACTTGCTGTCGCGGGGCGGGACGGTGCCGCGCGATCCGGCGGGACAGTTCGAGGGGCGGGTGCACGTGACGGTGCCGCTCCGGGCGCAGGTCTCGATGGATCAGGTGCGAATCGGGGCGCAAGCCCATGTCACCCGGCTGCGGCTCAATGACGCGCTAGCCGGGCAGACGCTGCGCGGGGGGAATTTTAATCTCACTGCCGACAATGAGGGGATGACGGTGGACGGGCAGTTCACGCTGGCGGATTTGCCGGCGCGGCTGGATGCGGTCATGGACTTCCGAACCGGCCCGCCGACGCAGGTGGTGCGGACGATCAAGCTGTCGGCGCTGACGGATGCCGGGCGGCTTGCGTCGTACGGGCTCGATGCCGGTGAGTTTGTCACGGGACCGTTACCAGTATCGGCTACCGCGACCGAGCAGCGCAACGGGGTAGGGCATGTAGCGGCGCATGTCGATCTGCGCGGAGCGGGGCTGAGTATCGCCGCACTAGGGTGGCACAAGCCCCAGGGAGTGCCAACGGCTGCGGATTTCGACCTGCTTTTGAACCACGACCGGCTGGAGGGGATTAACCCGATCCGGGTGAACGGGAGAAACCTGCTGTTTGAAGGTTACGCTCGATTTCAGGATAGGCGGCTCGTGGCCTTTCGGGCTGAAAGGGTGAGACTGGGCCGGACGGAGGCGCAAGCGAGTTCTGGTGATCCCTTCCGCCGGAGGGGCGATGGAGGCTAACATCTCGGGGGCGGTACTGGATCTGTCGGGACGATTCGGACAGCCGGCTTCGTCACGACCGCCGGAGCGTGGCGCGACGGAGCGCGGCCCGTCCTGGCAGGCCCACGTGCGGTTCGACACGGTGATCCTGGCGCATGGTGAGGCGCTGCATACGTTCGCCGGCTACGCGCAGGACGACGGTGAGGTGCTGCGCGACGTGCGCCTGCAAGCCCTGACCGGGCGGGATCGTCCAGTCCTGGCAGTGATCACGCCGAAAGCGGCCGGGCGCAGCGTAAGGCTGACGGCGGCGGACGCGGGGGCCCTGCTGCGGGCCCTGGACGTGGCGGACACCATCGAGGGCGGGCGGCTGAGCGTGTCCGGACAGTATCTCGATGGCGACGTTGATTCGGCCGGGGGACGGCCGCTGTCCGGCCTGGTGGAAATGAACGACTTCCGGGTGCTAAAGGGCGCCGGTTTCGGCAAGCTGCTGCAGGCGCTGACCGTTTACGGGCTGGCCGATGTGGTAAAGGGGCCGGGGGTGTCGTTCACCCGGCTGGTGGCACCATTCGAGTGGCGCGACGGCGTGCTGAACGTTTCGGATGCGCGTGTCTTCGGCGCATCACTGGGGCTGACCGCCGTGGGCAATATCGATTTCGATAACGGTGCGGTCAATGTGAACGGAACGATTGTGCCGGCGTATATTTTCAACTCGCTGCTGGGGCGGGTGCCGGTGATCGGGCGGTTGTTCAGTGCGGAGCGCGGCAGGGGACTGATCGCGGCGAGCTACTCCGTCAGCGGGCAGTTGGATGATCCGGTGGTGCGTGTTAATCCGCTGACCGCGTTGGCGCCTGGGTTCATACGCGGGATGTTTTGGGACCTCGGCGCAAGAGCAGAGGGTAAAGCCGTTGAACCAGAGGCGACCCTGGGCAACATTAGGGGTGGACGAACGCGATGAGTGAGCATGCGCATTAACCGCTGCCAGCGCTTTGCACACTCGGCACGCCGGATCCGATAAGCAAGCGCTGCCCTGCACCGTCTCCATGGCCTCTGCGCGAGAGCCGCGGCGGCCAAACCGTGGTTCGTGGGATGCCTTCGGGCAGGAGGCTGCCCGCAGAGCGTGTTCGCGAAAATCACGCTGCCGCCCTGTGCCATAGTGTTCTGTTTCCGATCTGATTGTCGGTGAAATCGTGTATGGAACGCCGTTGTCTGGCTTGGACGGTCGGCATGACCGGCCGCGCCGCAATGGACCACCGCCCCGGCTATCGGCTGAGCAGCAGGCCGCCAGTGATAAAGTGGGTTGAACAAGGAGGAGCTGAAGCGGGATGGCGTGATGGGTTCTGTTACATCTCGCGCCATTTGCAGCGGCCGTGGACCTTCAGGTAGGTTTCATCGACATACCAACTCTGGCCGGAGCTGCGCCCCGTGCCGCGGCGCCGCTTGCGCAACACCTCGCCCATGACCGGCAGCGGCTTCGCCTCCCACCGCCGGATGCACTCATGGCTGACGGTGAACTCGCGCAACAGCATGATCTCGCTGAGATCGCGCAGTGTCAGACGGTAGCGCAGCCGGCAGAATACCACGAAGGCGATGATGTCGCTCGGTAGCGATGCACGATTGAGGACGCCGTCGCTGCGCTCGTTTGAACTGCTTGCCGCAGTCCCGGCAGCGGAACCGACGATGGCCTTGTTGCTGGCCGCTCGGTCACCTGCGCGACGTAACCGCTCTGACAGCAAGGGCAGCGTGGGGGAGGTTGCACCAATGCATGGGCAAACGCCATATGGACCCTAGCCGCTCCTATTCACCAAGCGCTGTGAAAAATGGCTGAGTCGCACCGCCGCGAATTCGGGCAGCCTCGGCCGTTGCGCCTGTTTCATCGCGATCGGATCGGATTGTTGGTTGGGGTTGATGGGAAACGGGTTCGACGGGGCGCCTGCCCCGCGGTCAATGGAGCGGCCGGCACCAAGCTGTGGGCGAGGTCGCGGAACAATGCTGCCTCAGGGCAGGAGGCAGCGAAAGCGACGCGCACACGGGAAGCGGTCTCGATTACCCGTGCAGCGACCTTCATCAGCCGCAGCCGAATGGTGGTGAACTCGGCGGTGGTCAGCGCGTGTGCCTTGGGGATGCCGTCGCGCACGTTGAGTAACAGCCAATAAGCTGCGGTGTGAAGGATGAGCCGCATCTGATTGGCAAGCGGTGCCCGACATGAGGTGCGGTCGGAGGCAAGTTGGCTCTTGTGAAGTTTGATCAGGTTTTCCGCCTGGCCGCGCTCACAATAAAGCGTATCATACAGCCACTCAGTGCTGCCCGTGGTGATGTTGCTGACCACGAAGCGGATGTCGAGGCCGAGAGTGGACGCCTCGATGCGGGCCGCGATACGACGCGAACGCGACCAGGATTTGGCCCGATACTGTGTTTCGGTGTAGCGCCGCAGCAGCGGGGCATCGGCTTCGGCGCGACGGACACAAACGTCGTCAGCTGCCGGCTCGACCAGGCTGCGCAGCACGTCGTTGCCGGACAGGCCGAACACGTAGCGAATATCTTCGGCTTCGCACCAGTCCATCACCTCTGGTCGGCCGTAATGACTGTCACCGCGGATGGTGATGCGCGTGTTCGGCCAATGCCGTCTGATCTCGCGCAGCAGGCGCCGCAGGTGACGGCGGACTTCCTTCCCCGATGGGGTTTTGCCGGGCCGCAGCAGCACCGCCACCGGCCGCGCCGTGGCAGTGTCATAGATATGGATCGGTAGAAAGCAGCGCTCGTTGTAATGGGCATTGAACAACGACAGCTGCTGATATCCATGCACCACGTCCACGGTGTCGTCGATATCAAGCGTGACCGCCTCTGGCGGCACTGCATAGCTGGCGCAGTAGAGGCCAATCATCGCCCGCATCATTCGGATGATCTCGCGCAGGCTGGGGGCGTTCTCCCACCGCGACATGGTCGGCTGCGAGCACAAATCGCGGCCGCTGTCGGGCAGCTTGCCGCAAGCAGTTTGAAGGCCGGGTCGCGGCGCAGGTGATCGAGGTCGTCGGCGTCCTCGTAGCCGCAGGCGATCGCCAGAATGCGCGCACGCAGGATGTCACTCAGCTGATGCACGATCCGGCCTGGATCGCGATGATCGGCAATCTCCGCCGCCAGTCGATCACAGATGCCCAGACGTCGTTCGGCCCGCGCCAGCAAGATGACGCCGCCATCTGACGTGATCCGTCCGCCATCGAATGCCGCGGTGACTTTCTTGCCTGCAACGGCTGGCAATGCGAACCTGAGGCATCCCCGCATTTCTCACGCGACATAAAAGAATCGATCAGCCGAAGGGGCAGTTCTGAAAAGAACCGTGGGAACACCTTGGATGGCAGATGCTTGCGAAGTGGCGGGGGAGATTCCGCGCTCCCGACAGACCAGCGAGTTTGCCTCCCGATGTCGATTCGGGAAGCACTATGGTCGTCCGGGAGCGTTTTTCATACCAGGGCATTCGCAACGTGCTTGGCTGTCTGCTCGAGCACGACCTGCATGCAAAGCGCGTGAACTCGCTATGCGACGCGACCCTTGGCGTGTTGCACAGCGGGTCGCTGGCGATCTGTGCGATCGGTCAGGGCCTCGCCGCGGCGCGCAGCTTGAAGCCTAAGCATGCCACCAAGCAGGTCGACCGGCTGCTCTCTAACGCCGCCATAAATGTCGACGACATTCTGGTGCGCTGGGTGCCCTTCGTCGTCGGCGCCCGAAGCTCGATCATGGTGGCCATGGACTGGACCGACTTCGATGCCGACAACCAGGCCACCATCATGCTGGCCCTGATCAGCGATCATGGCCGCTCGACACCTCTGGTGTGGCTGACCGTCGACAAGAGCACGCTCAAGGATCACCGCAACTTCTACGAACATCGGGTGCTGGTACGGCTTGCCGAGTTGCTGCCGGCCGGGATCAAGGTGTGCATCGTCGCCGACCGTGGCTTCGGCGATCAGAAACTCTACCGGATGCTAACCGAAGAACTGTATTTCGACTACGTCATTCGCTTCCGTGGCAACATCACCGTAACCAGCACCGCCGGGGAGACCCGCACCGCAGCTGAATGGGTCCAAGCTGGCGGACGGGCACGAGTGTTGCGCGGTGCCGAGGTCACAGCCGATCGCTACCGGGTGGGAACCGTGGTCTGCGTTCAGGATCCGGAGATGAAGCAAGCCTGGTGTCTGGCCGCCAGCAGCGCCGATACCAGCGCGAAGCAGCTGACCGGCTACTACGGTCGCCGCTGGGCAATTGAGTGCAGTCTGCGCCACAGCAAAGATCTGCGCTTCGGCATGGGTCTGGGAACGATCCGTGTCAAATCGCCCGAGCGGCGTGATCGGCTGTGGCTCATCAATGCCTTTGCCGTGGTGCTGTTGACGCGGCTCGGTGCTGCTGGAGAAGCGCTCGGCTATGATAGGATGCTCAAGACCAACACCGCTAAACGCCGTGTCCACTCGTTGTTCCGCCAGGGCTGCATGCTCTACGATCTCATCCCAACCATGCGTGACAACTGGCTTGGGCCATTGATGCAGCGTTTCTCCCAAATGCTAGACGAGCAGCCCCTGTTCGCGGACGTTTTCGGACCAGTTTAAAAAATGCGGGGATTCCTGAGTTACGGCAACAACTCCGGTTATGGCCGTTGATCGTTGACCAAAACAACAAGGGGGTATTTAGCCCCTTTTTTCATTGTCTATGCGGCTTGGCTATTTTCATAACCACCACGCATCGTCCGCCTCTGACCATGAACTTCGTCTCCGGGGCGACGAGAGATTTCCCGATGAGTTCTGGCGCGGCCCATGCTCCCTTCACCGAACGCATCGGAGCACCCTTGACTACGCGAGGAACTACCGTCCGGCCGCTCCGATTGCGCTCCGTCGAGCCTGATTTCCGCATCGGTCCTGGCGATGCCGTGTTATGGGAATGTCTCAGGCACTGCGGCAGGGCGCAGGCGGGCGGCAAGGGCGGGATAGCGGCTCCGGCGCGCGACCATGCTCGACAAACACCAGCGTCCCGCCAGGTCTCAGCACGCGGCGGATACTGTCGAGGCCACGCTGGCGGACTATTGTGGCCCGAGTGCCGAGACCTTGACCCAATCGATCTGCATCACAGCAGGTAGTTGTGCCGCCGTTGGCGTCACTCCATCTTCGCCAGGACCTAAAGCAAAATTGAGAAGCAACCTTAGCGAGTTTCCGGTCGTGTTATTGAAAGAGTGAGTATCTGCGCCACGACCTCGCTGTGTTGACCCGATCAGCGCGCCATCAAAGTACCACGCAATATAGTTCGGAGTAATCAGTCCACCATAGGTGTGTAAGTCCTGGGTGATATCGACGCCGACCGGATACACACCAGTACCCGCTATCTGCAAACCATTTAGACCGTAGTGAATATGACCTGTGGTTGCTGTGGGAACCGCGCCCCACTGTTCAACTATGTCCAATTCTGGCGGCCAATCTGGTGCGCTGAGCCACCAAGCTCCCCATAATCCACCACTATAACCGTTGGCGCCACGAGCAAACTTGATACTTGCCTCATAGTAACCGTCCATTGCGTCGCTCATGAACAGTTCGGATGATAGAGCGCCAGAAATCAAGGATTGTCCGAACAAGGAATTGACCTCAGCCTCGTTCGGCACCCGAGCAGTGATCGAGAGGATGCTGTCTGAGCGGCTGAAAGGGTCGATGCCATTGCGCGTCGGATTGCAATAGCATTGCAATTCTTTCGTGCCATTGAGATGTGTCGTGCCAAGGAAACCTGTGTTCCACTTCGCAAGGTGGCCACTGCCGATGGGATACTGAGCGCCGGTTGTGGCAATCCCCGTGGAATTGCCGTACAAGTCCGTCCCGCGCCCCTGGTTGAAGGCGGCGAAATCGTCAAAGAAGGTCACCCGCCATCCTACGGGTTTTTGGGGCGGTGGTGTGATACCATAGTGGGTTACTCTGTCCTCGATGGGCTGTGCCAGTGATGGAAGTGGATAGGTGGCGAGTCCAATCATCATGGCGCGTCTGGCCACTTTCATGGCAATCTCCAGTGAGGTGCAAAGGAGGCGAGCCGGTCGAGAAATCGATCTAGATGGTCTGCGGTGCTCGCCAAGTCATGAAGCAACACGACTGATTTATCTTGCAGTCGAACCAGCATCGTCCCAAAATTTACCCATCGCTCTGGCTGATAGCGTGGATGCCAATCGCGAGTACTGGCGTTCCATAACATCGTGCGGTAGCCACACTCCGATACTATCTCATCTATCAGTCTGTTGTGTGCGCCATGTGGCGGGCGAAACAGCTTACCACCTTGGCAGTACCGTTGCAAAACATCAGCGGTTCGTTCGATTTCTTGCTGGATCGAGATGCGATCCAGCGTAGTAAGTCGCGCATGGGTATAACTGTGATTCCCGATCACATGCCCTTCATCTACGGCACGTCGCACGAGATCGGGAAAGCGCTCCATGCTCTTGCCGATCATGAAGAACGTTGCCGGAATATGTCGTCGCTTTAGGGTGTCGAGAATGCTCTTGGTATGCAGCGGATGGGGACCATCATCAAAAGTCAGCCACACATTCTTCTGACCGCTAGATAATCCCATAGCATAGCGTGACAGCATGCAAATGCCTGTCAGCGCGTGGATCAATGGCTTCTGTGTATCCATGTTGCTATTTTGAGCGCCGTGGCATTGTTACCACGGCGCTGCATACCTCATCGACGACCTGGGCGCTTCGTTCCCAGCTCAGCGAATTTTGAGCGTAGGCCAAAGCACCCTCGGCACAGCAATCGAGTAAGCATGGCTCATCTGCAAATTTCGCTATCGCAGCGGCAAATGCCTCAACGGACATGTCCTTGGCGATGATCCCAGTAGTGTCCTGAACCTGTTCGACCAAACCGCCAATAGGCGTGACGACGACCGGCCGCCCGGCTGCATAGGCGCTGGCAGCCACGCCAGACTGACTCGCCTCATCATAGGGCAGTACTACGATGTCTGAGGCTGCGATCAGCGCCGCAACGTCGTCCTCGCGGAGCCATCGATTAACGACGTTGACTGCCAAATCTAAGAGTCCGGCAAAGGGTTCCAGATTGCCCGAGCCAGCGATGGTAAGATCGATAGCATATTGTCGCACTAACAGTCGATATGCCTGAAGCAGACGATCCAGACCTTTGTAGGCGACGATGCGACCGAAAAACAGCAGTCGCAATGGTCGGCTACCACGGGGATGGGTGGCCGGTATTATCGCCTTGGAGCCAAACTTGAAGGCAGCGTGCGGCATAGACCAAATGCGATCAGACGGGTAGTTGAAGAGTTGCATGACTTGCTGCTTGACATGATCCGACAAAACAATCAGAGCGTCCGTTTGGTGAATTTGTCGACTCAGGATCGTGTGGCGGAACAAATAGCTATCGCCTGGATGGAAGACCGCATCGTGAAGAATCAGCACGAAACGAGTTCGAGCCGTACCTAAGCACAGGTAGCGTCGCGACATCCCAGATGGATTGGAACGTACAAAGGGCCACGTCGATATTGTCGCGAAGCATCCGGTGAAATTGTGTTGCTATCGACGGCAAATGGGTCAAACCCCATGCTGCTGCCAGTTTGCCACGCAGAGTGGTCTTATCGCTTTCAAACGTCGTGATGGTATGGTTTGGCACCGGCAATGAACTTGCCATGGCGCAAAGATCGGAGCCGATGGCGCTCGATATCGCAATTCTCGGACGCAAACGATAAAGCTCTTGAGCGAGCGCAACGGTAAACTTCGCGCCCGCCCCGTGGCGTCCCCAATGCCAAAGCAGAACGGTCATCAGCCGAGGCGAAAGAGCATGTGCCATTCGATCCCCCCGAGCATGATGATAAGACCGCTGCCAAGCATAAGAAAGTTTGTCGTCCGTGCGTCAAGCAGTCCAGAATGGACTAGATGACGAAGATACATAACGAACAGCACCACTGCCGACGGCAAGCATCCCCACGCCAACCCACTACCAGAACCACCAATCATCATTCCAGAGGTGAGCAGGAGAATTCCTGTTCCCAGCATCTTGCTGGCGTCACGCCATGCGTTGTTTGCTTTTGCGACGACCAAGGGCATCAACCAACCGCAGATATTGAGCGGGATAGCCGTGAGCAAAATAGCCGCAGTCGTCGCGGTCCCAGCGGCGAAGGCCGGAAAGATGATCGGCATGATGTACCGGCATCCTGCTATTCCAACCACTACCCCGGAACCAGTCAGCAGCAAAAGCCAGCGAATTTCGCGGGCCAGCCGTGGCTGATCGGGCGTCAATAGATGCTTTGGATAGTGGACTTGGGTTATCGTTATCATGACGTTGACACTGGTTGTGACCAGCATCGCACCAAACCCGAACAATCCGGTCTCATGTGGAGTGGTCAGTAATGCGGCAATCCAACGATTGGCTAACAGATAGAGCGACCAGAATGTGCTGAAGGCGAACAAAGGCAGAGCCTCGCCGGTCAAGCTTACCATACGGCGAATGCTGGGCCGATGCGACGCTAACGGCCCAAGCAAAACCACGGCGCTCATGGTGTACCAGACCAACAATACGGCGAAACAGCCCTTCACGCCAGCCAATAGCAAGCCCAGCAAGCGCGGCAGACTCATGCCGAGTTGCATCAATACCGCCGCAATCGTGAATTCACCAATCCGGTGGCTGGAGCGATAGATTGACACCATACCATTAGAAAGCATGAAGGCGAGACCGCCTGTGACCGCGATCATGAGTTGCCAGCCATCGGTGATCAACGTGCTGGTCAACGCCATGCCGACCCACAGGCAAACACCGATACCTATCCGCGTCCAAAGCAGATCATGACCTGAGTCGGTCTGCGGAATCAAACGATCAGTTAATCGCGACAAGCCTAGATCGAAATCGCCTGCATATTGAAAAACGCTGGCCAGCAGCACAAATTGACCAAACAAGGCCGGTGCTAGCAACAACGGTGCAATGATATTTGTGATGGCGCCGGTGAGCGTGAGGATCGGCGCACATATCGTGTACATGGCTGGCCGATGCGCCCATGTCCACCGCTCCGCCAGCGGTTCGATACGCATCATGGTCATGGGCGCATGCGCCGTGCTGCGTCCAATGACAGGACGATAAAGAACACCAAAGTCGGGAGCACAGCGATTGATGCGATATCAACGTCTGTCAAGCCACCGATCATGAGGGTGATCACCAGCATGTCACGGGGCTGATCCGGATGAAAAAGCCAGCGGTAGATCGACACGCTAAGGGCAGTTGCATATGGTATCGCGCCGAGCACACCCGTGGTGAACATCACTTCGAGGTAGTTATTATGGGTCGAAACCGATGCATCGGGTGGCCCGTTCCAGATCGGCTCGGCAACCGCCTCGAAGTTGTTAAAGCCGTAGCCGAAGATTGGCCGACGCGAAATCATGTCAAGCACGAAACTCCATAAATCATCCCGCCCAGCCATCGAGACGGCTTCATTCGCGCTTCCTTCTCGGCCCACCAATTGTAGAATCCAGTTAACATAACCAAGCATTACAACGGTCACGGCGACCAGAGCGCCCGACAGGAGCAGTATAGGCCATTTACGACGTGTCAAGAGAAATGCCACTACGATGCTGATGAGCGCTGTGCGGTCTCCACTGGCAAGCATGATAGAAGAAGCTAGCACAGCCATGATGACGGCCGTAGCTGGACGCAGGTAGCCACGGTAATATGCGGTGAATACAATCACCACCAACAGGGCCATTTGTCGGCCAAGCTGGTTTGGATGTGAGGCTAATCCCTGAAAACGTGCTGGTGTATCTAGAGTGAAGGAGATATCTGGCAGTGCAGCGGAGGCGATGTTGATCATGGCATAACCAGTAAGTGCCCATACTGCGACCAGACAGATACGGCGCTCTGATACGCTGCCGACCAACAGCAACGAGAACCAAAGATATGCAAATTGACTCAATGACGAAATGGCAGACAGCGTTGGCCGTTGCGCGTAACTGGTAGAAATCAGGCAAATGCAGCAAAAACAAGCCCACAACATCAGGGCAGGATCACGCAGATATCGCAAAGTGATTGGATTGGCCAAACCGATCATCAGCAGAGCCAGCCACGTGACGACCTTGAGACCATTCTGCCAGTCCAACTCGACTGCACCGACCGACCGATCTGATGGCACGAAGCCGCGAAATGAAATGCTCAGAACGACAATCAAGAACACCAGAATAGTCACCAGCGCCCATTCGTCGCGGTTGGCGGCTCGATAGGCGATGAAGCCCGTGCCGAGCGCCACAGCTATGAGCAGCGGAGCCATATAGGCCAGCGTTCCACCCACCAGCAAGCCAGCAACCCATAGCAAGGTGACGATTGCCGGAATGGTGATTAGCAGAAATGGCTCTGCTGTTGTGCAGACCCGCATCTAAGACGCTGCCCGATCACCTGCATCCAGCCGTCGGAACAGGCAATCGATTTCCATGATGGAAACCTCGTCCTGCTTTCGGTGGCTCACCGGCATCATTTGACTCAGCATGAAGCCGGCGTCCTGCATGTAGTTGATGGCTTCGATAAACGTCCAGGATTGCTGATACAAATTGGTGATAGGCAGTTCCAGTTGCACGCCCACGACGGTTTTGAGGTACGATCGTGCGCCCTCCAAGACATGCCGCTCAAAGCCTTGTGTATCAACCTTGAGGAAGACCTGCTTCCCGCTCAGCTTGGGCGCCAGATCGTCGAGACGTTTCACTTGCACCGTCTCGGTCCGTTCCACAACCGCTCGTGCATCGAAATCCAGCGCTGCCGGTGTCTGTGGCAAGATCGAGCTGAAGTGCGTTTGCTGGCTGACATTGATGACTGTGTCACCCGAAACGTCGCCGAGAGCATAGTTGTAGCACGTCCACGCACGATCCCGCTCAGCCAGCGTCCGTAGCTGTGAAAAAAGGGACTTGATTGGCTCGAATGACACGATGTGTCCATCATATCCGAAGTGGCGCAATATGGTGCCATATTCACCGATACTGGCTCCCACATCCACCACAAGGTCCACGTCGCGTGAGATCAAGAAGTCACCAACATCCGGCATGCGCGGGAACTCAATACCGATACGCCGTAACTGCGTCTTGATCTGCCAAAAAGTTGCCTGCCGAAACTTCTTGGTAGTGAACGGTCGGACCAATGCCTTGAGACCTTCATGCATGTCTTTACACTTTTCCCATCAAACTCTCACGAAGCGGTACAAAAAGCCACGCATGCCGGCGCCACCTACACGAAACAGCATGTACGCGCTCGTGATCAGCAGAAACTGCCACGTGGTGAGGAAGCCGGACCGCCAGCAGAAGATACGGAAACGAATCTCGCCCATCATGTAACGCCAGCCGCCGCGCCGGACAACAAAAGCACGATCAACACGCATTTGCAGCAATTCAGTTGGGATGACTCGGAATCTGGCGCCGGCCAAGGCCATGCGCACATACAAGTCGTAATCCTCCAACCTGCCATACTTGCCGCGATAGCCACCGAGCTGCCGCAGAGTTGTGGCGCGGATCAAATTGGATGGATGGACGAGCGCATTGCGCCAGCGCAGTGTGTTTACCACCGCGTCATGTTCGATGGCCGACGCCTTGATTTTGCGCCTGTCATCGTCATCCGAGAATTCTTCACACCAGGACGAGAAAATATCCACGTCCGGAAATCGGTCCACACATGAAAGTTGAATCGCCAGCCGGTCCGGACTGCAAATATCATCGCTGTCCATCCGCATGATCCACTCACCCTGACAGACTTCCAGTCCAGCGTTCAGAGCCGTGGCGAGTCCCTGATTGTTCGGCAGCCGGACGACATCAACCACGAGGATGCGTTGATCGTGGCGATACTGCTCGATTACCGCCTCCTGATCGCGACCGACCGGACCATCGACCACTAGGACCAGTTGATGCGGCGGCAGGGTTTGTACGAACACGCTTTCCAGAGCGACGGCAAGCCGTGCCGATGTTTCACGGGCATAGGTACTCATCAATACACTAACCAGTCGCGCCTCGGCTACTTGCGGCGTGATGATCGCCAACGGGGTCATGACATTCATTTGCCTTCTCCGTTCAAGAGCACGTGTGCGGTTCGGTATAGAATGACGCAGTCGCGCCAGACCGATTGGGTAGCGATATATTGCTTATCGAGTGCAACCCGCTGCGTATAACTGAGTCGGTTGCGACCACTGACCTGCCAAAGACCGGTCAGCCCTGGACGAACCGATAGATAATCTCTGGCTGTGTCGCCATAACGGACAAGCTCGGTTTCGATGACCGGGCGGGGGCCAACCAAACTCATATCACCTGCAAGGATGTTTAGCAGTTGTGGTAATTCATCAAGACTGGTCTTGCGCAGCAACTTCCCGATGCCGGTGATTCGCGGATCGACATCCAGCTTTGGGTGCTGCGCCACTCGATTGCTGCCGTGGGATGCAATTGAAGATATTCAACCAAGCATTCCTCAGCACCGACGAGCATTGTCCGAAACTTGTAACAGTTGAAGATTCTGCCGCCTTCACCGACCCGGCGATGGGCATAGAAGATTGGCCCACCATCCATCGCCACGAGCAAAGCCAGGATCAAGAACAGTGGCAAGAAGAAGATCAGAAAAGTGACAGCAAGCGGAAAATCGAGGGCTCGCTTGGTATATTGTCGCCTGATGGGTCTCATGGCTTTCCTCCCGGATATTGTCTTTATGAATCCGTTACCACGGACTGCCGCGCCCGTGGATAGACTGTCCGTTGTGCCTCCGCGAATGCTGGAAACAGCAACAGAGTGGAAAGCACCGCTGCAAGCAGCAGCGATGCAACGGCATAAAAAATTGGGTTGGGGAATGCCGGGCGCCACGGCGCCACCGCTGTCGCGTATATTTCAGCATCCGGACGCAGCGTTGCAATGAGATTGGTTTGCGTGCGCAACTGATTCATTGCATCTCGCAATGTCTTCTGGTCGGCGTCCGCCTCACGTTGTAAGTTAAGCCGCGGGCGCTCCGCTTCATCCCACGCGATGGTGTGGGCATCAATGGCGGCGATCTGGGCGCGCAACACGTCCGCGCGCTCGCGGCTCATCGTCGCATCCGATTGCGCTGCGCGCACGATTCGTTGCATCTCTACATTGATCAACTGGCGCAGGTCCGCAAGGAATTTTGGCATTGCTGATCCGATGCCGAAAGTGCCTGGGGTGCCGGTGTTAGACGACAAAGTAATCAACCGCTCCTTCAGGTCCCGGATTATGGGCGAAGCCAGTACATCAGGGGCATTGTCGAGCGTGTCAGCCCGTTGCATGTCCGAAAGCGTCTGCGCACGCTCTTCAGCAGCCAAGGCTTGGCTTGTTGCAAGTGCGTACTCACGGCTTAGGATCGCCAACTGCTCTTCGGCGGACTTGTGCTGGTCGCGATGAATCAGCCCGGATTGCATAAGATAAGAATTGACGCGTTCTTCCGAACCCAAATAATTGCGCATCAATTCGACGGCTCGTTTGGTTAGGCTAGCGACGATATCCCGCTGTGCATTCTGTCGCCGCGTAAGCTGATCGCTGACGAACGCTGCGGCTAATGTATTGGCCATTGCGGCTGCGGTATAACTATCCCTCGACCAGAATCCGACCTGCATGACATAGGACTTGCGATCCCGTCGGATCACGAGCCGCTTATGCACGGCAATTTCCACCGTCCCCGCCGGGCTAATCGGGGGATCGTGGAGTGCATCGTGGACCCAAGTACGCAACCGGGTGTACCACGTGTCTCTTAAGGTCGGATTGAACTCCGGATTATCCATCAGATGCTGTTTGTCGATCACCGTTTGCAACAAACGATGCGACGCCAAAATATCGCTATATGCTTGGATTTCGTTTTCGTCCAAGGCATTCAGAGTGGAATAACCGAAGTCCGGCTGACCGTTTTGATTGGTAGGTTGGAGGAGCACCAAGGCAACCGCTTCGTACGTGGGCGGTAACATTGGATAGGTGACGCCAGCAACGGCAATTACGGTTACGGCGACCAAAACGACCCGCCAGATTTTGCCCTGCAATACACCGCGACGGGTATACGGCGGCGATGTCGAGATTACCCGATCACTATGGTTAGGAATCGTAAATCTCACTTCGGACATAGGCCGTCTTTCCAATGTCGCTATCGCCCTCATGGCTAATCGATGAAGCCTACAAGGCCCGATGCCGAGCCGCAAACTTGTGGCTTCAGTTCTCCGGCATACTGCAGTGCCAACTGCAGGATGAGCCAGCCGAGTCGCTTTTGTATTGCTGCTAGCTGTTCGGAGGGCCATCCCGTTGGCTCGCGTTCAAGGATACACTCCATTTCGCTGAGCAGATGAAGGAAATGCTCTAATGACCTCGGCAGGCTGGAACGGACTGATGCTGCTTTCGGCATATCTAAACCAAACAATACCCATAAGGATGGGCCGCCCCGGAGGGTGGCCAGGCTCGCCGGGGCGTTAAACCCGAAAAGCACGAAAGGCGGTTAGCCACAGTTCTGCAGCATCAGTATCGATGGTGTGCATAGAGCTTTGCACGACAAGCGGTCCTCGTGGCAGCCCGTTGGCGCCGTATCAGGAGTGGTGGAATTCAAGCGAAATTCGGTAGGCCGTCGCAATGGGGTCTGCTAAAACTAGCAACGAAGTAGCAAAGTAGCCGCGGAACCCCCGGCCCCCCACTTTCCCCCTACTAACACCGCATCGACAACGAACCGGGCGAGAAAGCATTGGGAGCCCTGAGGAGAACCGCGGTTTTTCGCCGCGAAGGCGCGGACAGACGGCTTGGCCTCGGGAGTGCTTGCCATGATCTCATTCCTGCCCCGGCTGTTTCGTAAGCGTCCGCTCATGACTCGCGGGTGTGGCCTGAATTTTGCTGCGCTCAGGCGGCTGCGCTGCGAGTCTCGTTGCGGATATTCCAGGGCAGCAGCTCAACCACGCGGTTGACCGGATGATCCGCGATGCGCTCAAGCACGTGGCGTAGATAAGCTTCCGGATCCAACCCGTTGAGTTTCCCGGTCGGTGCTGATCATCGATGACACAGCGCTGCCGAAAAAGGGTACCCATTCGGTCGGCGTGGCCCCGCAGTATGCCTCTGCTCTCGGCAAGACCGCCAACTGCCAAACCCTGGTGTCGCTGACGCTGGCAAGCAGCGAGGTACCGGTGATGGTCGGGCTGCGGCTATTTCTGCATTTCTGCCGGAGAGTTGGACGAGCGATCCGGCTCGTATCAAGCAGGCGCGAGTTCCAGCTGACCGGCAGGCTTTCCGGAGCAAGCCTGAAATCGCGATCGACGAGATCGACCTGATCAGGGCTGGCGGTGCGCGGTTTGGTTGCGTACTGGCCGATGCTGGCTACGGCTTGAGCGCGCCGTTTCGCCACGCGCTCAGCGAGCGCGGCCTGCACTGGGCCGTCGGCATCCCACGCCACCAGAAGGTCTACGCGGCCGACGTGTCGCTCATCTTTCCTGTCGCACGCAGCGGTCGCCCGCGGAAGCGACACATCCCCGACAGCAAGTCAACCCTTATGCCGCTTGCCGAGGCGCTGGACGATCCCAACTTATTCGCCCCCCACTTCCGGGCGCCGTCCTGGCGGCCCTGGGGGGCCTTTCTGCCAGCCTTATGGGGGAGTGCCCTCTATGAGGCCTGCACGGGCCGAAAAACCGCCCCGGCGCGGGCCGTCAACGAAGCCGCCCTGATTGTTGGCCGCCGTGGGGGCAAGAGCCGCATTCTCGCCCTCATCGCCGTGTTCCTTGCCTGCTTTCGGTACTGCTCGGCCTATTTTAGTCTAACGACGCCGTCCGAATCTGGCGACGAGTGGGTTTGCCGTCATGCCGTGCGCAATGACGCTGAGCAAAACGGTGCAGGCGGCGGTCGCTGCCACCGTGCTTCGGCCAGGCAAGCCGGCGTCGAAAACGATCACGGCGAAGACGATGCTGGCCAGGCCGCGTGGCCCGAACCAGCCAATGAACAGCTTCGTGGCGATGGTCATGCCTGTTCGCGTGAGCGCGAGGAATACCGGCAAGATGCGGATCACGGTCAGGCTGAGCACGGCATAGATCACCATTCGCCAAGTCATCTGGGGTAGTAGCCGCTCAAGCACCGGGCCGCCGAACACCACCCAGGTGAGCAGGGCGAGCACTTCTCCGGTGCTTGAGCGCCCCGCTCAGCAGATCGGGGGTGCGCGTGCCTTGCAGAAAGCCGAACAGCAGGCCGCCCGTGAAACAGGCGATGAACCCGCTGCCACCGAGCGCCTGCGCGGTGGAGAAGCAAAGCGCGGCCAGCGCGACGACGGGAATATGCAGCCAGTGCTGGCTTGTCCAGCCGAGCCGGGAAGCGAGCCGCAAGACCGTCACCGCTGCACCGGTCAGTGCCAGCCCGACGCAAAGGCCGATGCCGATCTCCTCGAGAACGATCATCACGATATGCAGGGCCGTGCTTCCCTCGATCTCCGTACCAATGGCGAGGTCGAGACCAATGGCGAGGTCGAGCAAAATAAGGGCCACTTTCTAGGTTCAGCGCTTCACGTGTTGCCGCTGGGACAGTGGCATTGGCGACAACTGGGGCGCCGAGTGCTGCGTCTGTTGGTGCGAGAAGCGTAGCCAACAAGGCGACCTCCAGCGCGTCGAGCCGCCTGAAGACAGGCAGTCCGACCAGGGTGCCGAGCACGATCGTGAGCGGCAGACCGATCAACAGCAGCCGCCCCGGGAGTCCAAGCGTACGCCGCGCGACGCGCAGGTCGGCGTGTGCGGCATCGCTGAACAACACCATTGCGAGCGACAGTTCCACTAACGTCCGCAGATTGGCCGCCGTAAGCGGGAGCCGCAACGCATTGAATCCCGCCGGTCCAAGGATCAAACCCGTGGCGGTGAAGATAATAGGGCCGCTGAGCCAGGAGCGCCCGACACGCCCCGCCCCGATACTGTAGAGCAGAACGACGGCGGCAAGGATCGCGGCGGCCTCGTACATTTCGCGACGTGTCCTAGAGGGAGACCCTAGCTCATAAGAGTAGGGGCGCCAAATCGGTAAAAGAACCGTACCAGATATCTTAGCACCCCAGGTACGAAATCGAAAGTCTTTCGTCCGTATTAGTGCGCTCTCCGCCGTGTAGAGCCGGATGCCGCGGCAGGAGGCGAGGAGGGGCTGGTGCTTTCCGTCCTCGTGGGATCGCAGGCTGCGCGCTGGCGAGCCGGTGACCAGAGCGCGATCGGGACGGCCGTCGTTGTCCGCCCTTCACCGGGGTCTCCTCTAATATGGCGACCTGCTCTTTCTGCCTTCGATGAGTTCCACTCTACCCCCGAGTGAATCGACCGAGAAAATGTAGTCTACATCGGCGTTAGATTACATCGGCACGAAGAACGCACGAGCAAGCGGCCATTTGCGTTCCGACGTCGTTCCAAGCGCCGGGTCAGCTCACGGTTAAAGTCTCTTGCCTTGCTGCAGAACCTTACCTTTTTAATAGAACCAAAAAACTCAGTGCGCCTACTTGGGGTAGGGATGTGAGCCCACGTAAGATATTCTGGCCACCAATGTCACTAATTCAGGTGCGGCCCTGGAGATAACAACCTCTTACACAAAGAACTTTGCGCGTCTGGTTGCGACTGCTGCAACTGACGCCGGACTCGCCGGTTACGACGGCCTCGCGCTAGCCCATGCCCGCTGCCAGAGCCCCGGCGGATCGCGGGACAGTTCCCAGTATGTGGCGGTGCAGCAGGCGGTCGATTCCTACTTCAGCACACAACAGACGGCCGAGGGCTTTTTCGGAATCAGCTCTAGCCAAGCCAGCTTCTCGCCCGCCGGGCCATGGGATCACGTGACCAGCGGCAGCTCGGCTTTCGAGGACGGGCAGCCGGTCTGCTTGGACACGCCGTTTGAGATCGGCAGCATCACCAAGAGCTTCACCGCGGTCATGATCCTGAAGCTGTAATATCCGGATTGGTCGTCGATCACGATCCAGCATCTGCTCGACATGACGGCGCCCACTATCAACCGGCATATCTGCCGGCTGGCCGGGCGTTAGCGGGGTGGACGCCGGGTTTCTGGGCGGCTGCTCCTAAGCCATCTCGGTTTGCAGGGAAAGCGTAACATGAACTACGTTATCTTCGTGCCGGAGCGCCATCGGTAATCCACTGTGCCTGAACACAGCGAGCATCGGAAGGTTACGCGTGAGCACGTCGGCCTCAAGGCTTTTCACGTTTTTCTCTCGTGCAATCTGGACGATGTGTCGCATCAGGAGACTGGCGACCCCAAGCCCCTGATAATCTTCCTCCACGGTGAAAGCCACTTCGGCACTGCGAGCCTGCGGTGCAGCGTTTGTCGAGAAATAGCTAGCTCCACCGATAACCACCTCTTCGTCTCCTGATCCAATCGTAACTAAAAGGGCGACATCACGATTTAAGTCCGCGTCAGTGATTCGTTTCAGTTCAGCGTCGCTTACGTCTGACTTAAAACCAAAAAACCGAGTATAGACTGTTTCTCGCCTGAGGTTTCGGAAAGCTCGCCGGATCTTAAGTCCATCGTGGGGGTGCGCCGCTCTCAGGGTAACCGGGGTCCCATCCCTGAGGACCTCCTTGAATATATGGCTTTCCTTGTCCAGCATGGCTTGACCTCTTCACTTGGCATATCGGTGCCCTCATCGGCCGGCCTTACAACGCCATCGACAAAGAGGGCAACCCAACGACCCGGGCGGCTGAGGCAGCAAAATGGTTCGCTGATAACGGAGTCGGCTGCTGGATACGATCCGCCAAGGTGTGCAAGAGCATTTCGGCGGCTTTGCAAAACACGCCGCCCGCGGCCTCGCCGTGCGGCACGACCACGGATCGCAATATCTTTCCACCCCGGTCGTTCAATATCTGGCTTCCGCACCGGGTCACTTGGTAGGGGCCACGCGGTACTGATGGTGACCAGCATGGAGGCTGCACTGCCTTTCTATCACGACCTCTTAGGTTTTCGCATCAGCGACTACATAAGGCAGCCGATCACTGCCTATTTCCTGCACGTCAATCCGCGGCACCACAGCTTGGCATTGTTCGAGGCACCTCACATCGGAATGCATCACCTCATGGTGGAGCTCTATTCGTTCGACGACGTGGGCCAGGGCTACGATATCGCACTCCGCGAGAAGGACCGCATCGCCGCAAAGCTGGGACGGCATCCCAACGATTTAGTGACCTCGTTCTACATGCACACCCCTTCGGATTTCCTGATGGAATACGGATGGGGCGGTCGCGAAGTAGACGACGCCACATGGCAGCCGGAGGAGATGACCACGGCCGCCAGGTTCTGGGGCCATGACGGCTTGTTCGAGGCGTTAGGACACGATAGTCCACCTCCCATGTCGGCGCCGGAAGTGAGGCGTGCGCCACTCCAGGTGATGGAAGGTAACTATCAGCGGATGCAGGGGGTGCGCCCCTGGTGGGACTCGCTTAACGCGCTGTCCTGAGTGAAACCCGCCGTGGCAAGCCGAAAGGCCACCCAGAACAGACGCCAGGCGACGGGAGTCCGTTACCGGGTAATTGTGCCGGCTGAGTTTGCCGACTTACCGTCCATGCGTTCCAAGGTTCTCGAGCAGCGCCGTTGCACCGGGGAGTTCACGGCGCCGTTCCTCCAGCAGCTTCTCGCCGCCTACAGCGTAGACCGCTACGGCTGATAGAATATCGCGAAGGCGGTCAGGGGCGTTCGCGTTAAACGGCAGAACACACCCGCCTGTGCGCTTGGCCAGTTCCCAGAACACCTCGGCATCCCGGCGAGCTGAAGGATCGGCGGTGTCGTGCAAGACAATCAGCCTGATACCCTTGGCTCCCATGTCATCTGCCAGGCTGCGCCCCTGGACCAGGTTTTCCTCAAAGACGTCCCCAACGTAAACGAGCACACGAACCGCCGGGCGTCTCAGAGCAGCCAACATGATCGGCAGAAGTCGCGTTAGCCCGGCCCGGCAGGTTACCCCGGCAGCGCGATCGCGCAGCATAGCTACTTCGCCGGTAAATGCCGTGAATGTGTGGACGCGAGAGCCGCCATGCACGGCAAGCGCCACGTCTAACTCTAACTCGCCCGGCAGCGCTTTCACCAGCGCATCTGTGGCCCGCCGGGCCGCCTCCCAGGCTGGCTCGCGGGAAGCCGTGGCATCCACGGCAAATACCAACCGCGGCCGGGCTGGCATCCCGGTATCGGCGGGAGGTTCGGCGTCACGGATCGCCGAAAGCAATGTCGCAGGGGCAGAGGCGGCGGCGTTGAGCGCCGTCGCGGCTGCAATCCGCAACCTTGCCAGGACGCCGCTGCCCGGAGCGGGCGGTGGCGGCGCAGGATCATCGGGAATCAACACGAAGTTGGGTTTATCGGGCATGAGGGTGCTCGCGATTAGATCTGCGGTTCTGCGCTCAGACTTTAGTGTCTATGATCCGGGGACAAAGGGCCTTGGGGCTCCCCCCGCCGCCGTCCGCTGCCCGATCTGGCCGTGGCTCTCGTGGACCAGGTCCACCTCGCCCGGAAGCACCGCTATCAGGGCGTCCGGCGGACGGCTTCCCATGGAGGCTCGCGTGCAGTTATCGCGCCGTTCCGCCTGGCTTGAATTTGCCGCCGACAGCAGATACAAGCTTTGGCACTCTACTGCGGAGAGTGCCAGCGGGTCCACCGAACACCCGGTGAACCCCCCTGCAAACCATGCAAAAGCAATGGAGGGAGCAGTCAAAATGAAGTTTCGTCCCCTGCATGACCGTGTCGTGGTCCGGCGTATCGAAGCCGAGGAGAAGACCGCGGGCGGCATCATTATCCCCGATACGGCAAAGGAGAAGCCGATCGAGGGTGAGGTCATCGCGGTAGGCCCTGGTGGTTGCAACGAGCAGGGCCAGCTTGTGCCCATGGACGTGAAGGAAGGCGACCGCATTCTGTTCGGCAAGTGGTCGGGCACCGAGGTGAAGATCGAGGGCGAAGAGGAAAGGGCGCAATGTCGTGCTCGACAAGAGCTTCGGCGCGCCGCGCATTACCAAGGACGGTGTGACGGTCGCGAAGGAAATCGAGCTTTCCGAGAAGTTCGAGAATATGGGCGCGCAGATGGTCCGCCAGGTTGCCAGCAAAACGAGCGAGATTGCGGGCGACGGTACCACCACCGCAACGGCGCTCGCACAGGCCATCGTCCGCGAGGGTGCGAAAGCCGTAGCCGCTGGCATGAACCCGATGGACCTGAAACGCGGCATCGACAAGGCAGTGAATGCCGTTGTCGAGGAGCTGAAGAAGAACACCCGGACGATCACCACCCCGGCAGAGACCGCTCAGGTCGGCGCGGTCGCGGCTAATGGCGACACCGAGGTGGGCAAGATGATCTCCGAGGCGATGCAGAAGGTGGGCAATGAGGGCGTGATCACGGTCGAGGAAGCCAAGGGCATCCAGACCGAGCTCGACGTGGTCGAGGGAATGCAGTTCGACCGCGGCTATGTCTCGCCCTACTTCATCACCAACGCCGAGAAGATGATTGCCGAACTGGATCAGCCTTACATCCTGATTCACGAGAAGAAGCTCTCCGGCTTGCAAGCGATGCTGCCGCTGCTGGAAAGCGTGGTGCAATCTGGCAAGCCGCCGCTGATTGTCGCCGAGGATGTCGAGGGTGAGGCTCTCGCCACCCTGGTGGTGAACAAGCTACGCGGCGGTCTGAAGGTCGCGGCTGTGAAGGCGCCTGGCTTCGGTGATCGTCGCAAGGCCATGCTGGAAGACATTGCCGTCCTGACGGCCGGGCAGGTGATCAGCGAGGATCTCGGCATCAAGCTCGAGAACGTCACGCTAAACATGCTCGGCAAGGCGAAGCGGGTGCTGGTAGAGAAGGAGAACACCACGATCGTCGAAGGCGCCGGCAAGAGCGAGGACATCAAGGGCCGCTGCAACCAGATCCGCGCTCAGATTGAGGAGACCACCTCCGACTACGACCGGGAGAAGCTGCAGGAGCGACTGGCGAAGCTCGCGGGCGGCGTTGCGGTGATCCGCGTCGGTGGCGCTTCCGAGGTCGAGGTGAAGGAGCGTAAGGACCGCGTCGATGACGCGCTGCATGCGACCCGCGCCGCGGTCGAGGAAGGCATTGTTCCGGGCGGCGGCGTCGCCCTGGCCCGTGCCAGCCTGATCCTGGGTCAGCTCAGGGGCGATAACGACGACCAGCACTTCGGCATCGACATCGTCCGCAAGGCCCTCCAGGCGCCACTGCGCCAGATTGCCGAGAACGCGGGCGAGGACGGGGCCGTGGTGGCTGGCAAGGTGCTGGACAAGGGCGAGTATCCCTGGGGCTTCGACGCGCAGAGCGGCGAGTTCAAAGACCTCGTGAAGGCCGGCATCATCGACCCGACGAAGGTGGTTCGGACGGCGCTGCAGGATGCTTCCTCGATCGCCGGCCTGCTGGTCACGACCGAGGCGATGGTCGCCGAGAAGCCGGAAAAGAAGGCGCCGCCGATGCCTCCAGGCGGCGGCATGGGCGATATGGACTATTGACCTGGCCGATTCGGAAGAGGCGATACGATCGCCTCTTCCGTTTTTGTGCCATCGGGTTCGTTATGGGCCTCTGCAACGAAGGGTAATCACAGCGACGGCAGTAACCGGTTCGATCAGCGCCTCGCCGCCTGAGTGCAACGATCAATCGCGTTCGCCGCGCTGTTCGGCGGACGCTTACGGTTCCCAGATGCAATGGCTACGATCTCCAGCGTTGAGGGGGTAAAGTGAGGTGCGTTGCCCGAAATGCGGATCGACTGCGGTCAAGGAGCGGCCTGAGTCCCCCGATTGAGGGCGGAGACCGTACCCGCGGAGCTGTCCGGCAAACGACGGGCAAGGCTGCAATGTCCGGAAACTCTGGACCACTGACGGAAAAGCGGACAAAGTGATTGCCGGACGGCAAAACGGACAGCTCCGGTGGCGAATATCGGCTACGCGCGCGTCAGCACCGCCGACCAGGACCCGGCGCTGCAACTCGATGCGCTCGTGACGGCCGGATGCGTGAAGATATTCGAGGATCGCGCCTCAGGGGCACGAGCGGACCGCGCCGCTCACTGCTGCACCTGATCGAGACTATGACAGACCCACAATGATGCATTTGCTATCGGTGAGTATCCTGGCCGAGCGCTGGAGCCGGGTGAAGTGCCACCAGCCCCGATGGTCGCGTAACCGACTCTAACGCTTGTCGCCCACGGAAAACGCGTCCATGGCCGCAGCCCCGAGGCCGCACGATCCGCGATCCGGCAAAACCACCCTCGCCCAGATCGTCGCCCGCGGACTCGGCGTCGGCTTCCGCGCCACCTCCGGCCCGGTCATCCAGCGCGCCGGCGACCCTCGCCGCAATCCTCGACCTGCCCCATTTCACCCTGATCGGCGCCACCGCTTCGGCAGGAGTCCCAGCCGCTCGGTTTTCATCGTCAGCCCAGGTGAGGGAGTCACCCAAAAATCGGATTCGACGCCCCCAAAATAGCCTTCTCACTCATCTGCCGCAAAAGCGCGGCAACTCCCTCGTCGGGCAACGTCAACAGAAACGGCTCCGCCAGCACGACCGCAAGCGCACGTTCCCCCTCCACCACCCGCCGCTCCACGACCTCACCGTCCCGCCGCACGGTCACCCGGCCATTCAGAAACGTGTGCCGCATCCGCTCAGCTCCCGCCCGGGCCACAATAAGGTTCTCGGTAAACAACCCAGGATACGTGGCGCAGAACCAGTTCCCCACCTCGTAATCAATGTCCGGTGTCGGTCGCAGCGAAAACCGATACAGATGCTGCCAACTGCCCGCGAGCCTCGCCTCCAGCACCAACTCCTCGCTCGCCGGTCTCAGCCGCATGGCCTCATGCAGCGTCTGCTGCTCCAGACCCGGTTGCAGACGCAACGGTAGGGTCGCCGTCTGGTGCCCGAACCCCACATCCGCCAGGAATGGCCCCTCCGGCAAGTCAACCCGCAGAATCATGTGTGTTGCCGGTGTAAACGCATCCGCCGAGCCCCCGAGGACCACCCGCGCCACCACGCTTTGGTGCATGGATGGCCTGCTGGCGGCGTCTGTCCACCCGGGTCGAGTATCAGCGGATCCGAACAGAGACCGGCATGCCGATACCCGTCATCCGATTGAGCACGTTGCATCCAATCCTCGCCTCGGTCCGCTGATTAGGCAGAGTCCGGGCTTGAAGTCGCCGGTTGATGATGGTCTTGTACCGACAGATCGCAGTTTCAACCAAGCTCCGGCGATTGTAGCCAGAACGGCGCTGCCAGCCCATGCGCCCATGCTTTTCGTCGTAGTCTCATTCGGAACTGCCATCGATCGGGGTGGAATGATGACCTCAGCGTGGGGATGGCGATCGGCCACAGCATCGTAAACGGCCGCTCCATCATACGCGCCGTCTGCTGTCAGTGATGCGACATCGGCATCGATTTGATCAAGCAGATCCGGTAATTCGGACACGTCGCCGACATCGTCCGGCGTCAATTCCACGGCGACAATCGCGTGCGTGCCGGCATCAACACCGAGGTGCAGCTTGCGCCAGCGCCGAGGCGAGCGAATGCCGCGCTTCTGATCCAGCCATTCGCCTTCACCGTAAATCTTCAAGCCGGTGCTATCGACAAGGAGATGCAGGGGCTCCTCGCGACCGAGCGTCTTTGGCAGGATGGCCAAACCGCCACCCCGGCGGCTCAGCGTGGTGTGATCGGGGATGGCAATATCGATGTCGAGCACATCGGCGATCGATCGTAGCAGGCCTTCGGTTTGCCGCAGCGACTGGTGAAACACCAGGCGAAGCACGAGGCCGGTCTCGATAGCAGTCGCCGAATAGATCGGCTGACCGCCGCGCTCTCCGGTGGCTGGCGCATGCCATGCCGCCACGGTCTCCTCGGTGAACCAGACCGTCAGGCTTCCCCGCCGTACCAGAGCGGCATCATACTCTGGCCAATTCGTCACCCGATATCTATCGTCCGGGCATCAACACGGCCATCCGTCCAACTCTCCACTCCTCATCGGTCGGCCAGCCGCCCGGCGAAGGTGACGGAGCGTCCTTCATGCTCCCGGTTATCCGTGCACCAACGCGCCGATCTGCCCCTCCTCGACTACGACAACGTTCCCTACGCGACGCTCCAGGAAAAAGCGTTGGCGTCTGTCGGTCATGTTCCCGCCGTTTTCGCCTGGCGCCAGTCCGGCCCGGCGAGCTTCCCGACATTGCAGTCCGGACACAGTACAACCAGGTTCGACCGCGCAAATCTGAGATCCCACCGCTTCGATACCGGCTCCCGGTGATCGACGTGGAGCGGCCTCCCGGGCTCCGCACCAGCGCCGCACAGCTCGCACCGCGGCTTGCCGTCCGGCTGGCGCAGTGCGTTCTCCCGTAGCACCGCATATCTCACGCGCCTCCAGGGCAGACTCGACCTGAACTTCCGCCTGGCCGCTGGACCCCGCGCCCGCCGCGCCTCCGCCTCGGCCCGTTGCGTCTCCATCGCCGCCAGCGTCTCATCGACCGTCACCATCACGCCCGACACTCACGCCACCGCGCCATCAATGGCCATACCCATGCACCGCCACCTGCGCCCCACCACCGGCGCATGCCGCGAACTCTCCACCGTCAGACCCAACCGAATCGCAATCAACAGCATCAACTTCATCGTGTTGTCGTCAATCCGCTCGCCAAGCCGATAGGTCATCGCCCCCTGCCACGGCAAACCACGCGACGCCGCACGCTCCGCAAGCTTGAACCACCCGCGACCACAATGACCCGCCGCATTCAGCGCCAACCCTGGCAAGTCCCGCAACAACTCCTGCGGCCAAACCAGCGCCGGGAAACCCTCCAGATGGACATGCTGCAAGTACGCCTCCGGCACCACCGCGAAGTGCTCCCGACACCCAGGGATCTCCCGATGCAACGCCTCCAGCGTCCCGAACATCCCGCCAATCGTCCCAGACGTCAGCGCCTCATACGAACCATCGACCAACACCATCGGCGCCGGGTCAACAATCTCCCGGTAACATGCGTGCTTGGCAAAATACCCGATCGCCGCCAGGCCATCCTTCCCGACCACCATCACCGATACGATCTTCTGCGTCCACTTCGGCATCGGCACCGGCTGATCATCCACCAACAACGCCGACGACCGGATCAACGCCGGCGCGCCCTCCTCCACCGCCGCAACATAAACCAGCCCCGCCACCGCATTCGCCCAGTCATCGTGATCGCCCGCCAGCGGACCAATCTTGCCCCCACCCTTCACCACCAACGATAACAACTGCTCGGTCAACTTCGACACATCCACCAACTCCACCAACCCGGCATTCACCTTCGGCTCCAACGCCTCATACAGCTTCGCCGCCGGCTGATCACACACCACATAACGCACCCCAAGCTCCTCAAAGTCCGCCCGAAACGTCTCCCCGGCAAAGCGATCGCCAAACACCCGATACACACGATACTCGCGCATCGCCTCGACAAATTTCCGCACCGCGTCCCGCGGATTGAACGGCACCGAACCCGTCTGGCCGATCAACAGATCCACCACAATCCGGCCCTCCTCCACGTGCCCGACGCACAACACCGCATCCGCCGCAGAGCCGCCGCTCATGTCCACAAACGCCAGATAGTCCCCAATCCCACGCCGCGGCACGTTGCTCCGCCGCTCCCGAACCACACACCCCAACACATTCTCCGCATTGAACGCCGCCCCATCCGGCGCCCCAGGCAAATTCAAATGCAACCGCCGATACTTGTGCGGCGGTAACCGCCGACGCTGATCCTCCAGGTATCCAGGATTGCCCCAGCTCGCCATACTCGGATTGGCACGGCTCTCCGGTGCCACATCCTCACCGGCCAGCGCCGGATCGGTCGTGAAGTCGCCGCCATACCAGGTGAACAGCAGCCGCGGATCTTCCCCCGACCGGCCGATCTGCATCATGTCAAACAATGGTATCCCAGGCGCATGCCGAACGCCCGCATAGGACGTGATCCAGATCAGCGTATCGAGCCGCGTCGGATCCGGCGACAGCGCCTCGAACAGATCGTAATTGCGATACCCGTGGATCTCGTCAAACCCCAGGAACAGATACGTCTTGCCGTGCAACCCAGTCACATCCTGCGCCGGCAATATCTTCATCCGCCCGCCGCCGTCCCGCCGCACTACCTCCTTCTCGTAAACCTTCACCTCCCGCCCCAGCACCGGATTGGCCGCAAGCAGCTTCTTCGCCAGGCTCAGATCGTCGCCGGCCTGCTCCTCGTCATTCGCGATGATGAACGCGTCATTCCCCGCCGGCGAAGGCCACGCCAGAAACCGATACAGCGCCGCCAGCGTCAGATCCGCCGTCTTGAAGTTCTTCTTCGCCCGCCCGCTCAGCACCCGGTTGTAAACCGGAAACCCATCCGCATTGAACGAATACAGCACCCGCGCGAATAAATCGCGCCGATACGGCTCGATCGTCTCCAGCAAGTTCCGCCCGTCCAGCCAGCGCAGCGCGGCGAACCATTCCAAGGGATGCGGGGCGACGATCACGCGGCCCACCCCATCGGCACCCCACCGTCCAGCACGACCCGCGTCAGACCCCCGCCAGCGGCCTCGTAGACAGCCGCAGCCTCCATCCCGGGGCTGTACGGCGCGACCGAGCGGCGGGAAATGGCATGTAGCGGGCGAACCGCGGCGGCCCGTCGTTCTCCTTGACCGTCAGCCCAGCCAGCACCATCAGGGAGCCGGTGAAGCTCGGCGTCCCGGTCGGGGCGATCACCTGCACCAGCTCCTTCGGATCGGTCCCGGCCGCCAGCAGTTGCGACACATGGCAAAGAAGACAGGTGTGTGATCACGCACCACCCGGCCCACGCACTCCGCCGTCTCGGCATCGCGCAATCGGATCTCGATCGTCATGAGGACTCCCCAGGTGCGGGGTCGGCTGCTGCCCTCGGGCCGGGAGGCTCAACATCCCAGGCGAGCCCGGACTGGCCTGTAGCCTCGCGGGCGGCCCGTTCTGCGGCCAACCGCTCGGTCAGCGTCGGCTCGCGCGCCTCCCGCGGCTGCAAACCAAGGGCCTGAAGCATCCGGGAGACCGCGTTCGCCCAGGCCAAATATTGCCGGCTCGCATGATCGGATAGCTCGCCATCGCGGAACATCCGCTCATCCATCCGGGCCAAGTGCGTTTGCAGCATGGCGATCCGGTCGATCAGCGCGCGCTGCACCGCATTCGGCTTGCCGCCCACATGCTGCACCAGCTCCACCCGAAGCTCGCGGAACAGGCGTGCTTCCCGAGTGTGCGCCTTACCAGACCAGCGAAGCGGCCTTACTTGTAAATCGACGGCACGAGAACGGCGTGGTGGTGGCGTGGTGACTTCAGACATCTGGCGTTGCCCATTTGTGCCCAGCCCTGCGCTCAGCCTTCGCAAGGGGAAGCCGCAGACTTGCTCGGCTTTGCCATGCCAGACCAGGCGGTAGCGAGCCGCTTGACCTAGGCTCGTCAGCCGTCCGAGGGAGAAGGCACCCGGCGAGGCGCTGGCAGGCCTTTGGCAGATAACCGTAGTGGCGGGCGAACTCGATCAGGGTGCGGTTATAGATGATGTGGCCGGCCTCGGGATCCTCGCGCCTGACCACAGTGCGCATACGATCATAGAGGATCTGCTCGGGAACGCCGCCAAACGCTTCGAAAGCAGCGGCCTGACAGCGCAGCAAGGTCTGCAAATCCTGGCGCTGGACGAAACATCCCCACAGCATGCGGCTGTGGCCGAGGGCAATTGAAAACAACCAGACGGTTCGCTCGATCCCGGGTTGATCGGTGAGGACGGTGCGAAAATGCGCGAAGTCGACCTGCGCCTGACGGCCGGCGGGCGTTTCGAACCGGACTTCGAAAGTGGCTGTCTCCGGCGGCCTGACGCCGCGCAGGAAGTCCTTGACCGCCGTGTAACCACCATCATAGCCAAGCTCGCGGATCTCACGAAGCAGACGACTCGCTGTCAGCTCGGGGAAGTTTGCCACGCGATCGCTCAGGTACCGCGCGAATGGCGCGACCTTGCTGGGCAGCGACACGCGACGGGGAGCGTAGGCGGGCGGCTCGATGCCGCGCTGGAGATATTTGCGGACGGTCTTGCGGTCGAGCCCGGTGCGGCGCGCGATAGCAGTAACGCTCATGCCTTGCCGGTGCAGGTCCAGGATCATCACCAACTCCCCTAGTCTGACCACGCGTCCGCTCCTCGGATTCCCGAGGCAAGGGACATCACCAGGCGGCTGCATCACGATCTCCGCTCAGACCGACGTCACGCCGCCGACTGGAATTTTCAGCCGCCCATTTTGGGGAGTTTTGCGCCGCCACTCACACCGAAACACAGTATCGGGCCAAATCCTGGTCGCGTTCGCGTCGTATCGCGGCCCGCATCGAGGCGTCCACTCTCGGCCTCGACATCCGCTTCGTGGTCAGCAACATCACCACGGGCAGCGCTGAGTGGCTGTATGATACGCTTTATTGTGAGCGCGGCCAGGCGGAAAACCTGATCAAACTTCACAAGGGCCAACTTGCCTCCGACCGCACCTCATGTCGGGCACCGCTTGCCAATCAGATGCGGCTCATCCTTCACACCGCAGCTTATTGGCTGTTGCTCAACGTGCGCGACGGCATCCCCAAGGCACACGCGCTGACCACCGCCGAGTTCACCGCCATTCGGCTGCGGCTGATGAAGGTCGCTGCACGGGTAATCGAGACCGCTTCCCGTGTGCGCGTCGCTTTCGCTGCCGCCAGCCCTGAGGCAGTATTGTTTCGCGACCTCGCCTACAGCTTGGTGCCGGCTGCTCCATAGCCCGTGGGGCAGGCGCCCCGTCGAACCCGTTTCCCATCAACCCCAACCAACAATCCGGTCCGATCGCGATGAAACAGGCGCAACGGCCGAGGCTTGCCCGAATTCGCGGCGGTGCGACTCAGCCATTCTTCACAGCGCTTGGTGAATAGGAGCGGCTAGCTCCGACGGATTGAGGTCGGTGCAGAACTCCATGCAATAGCGGGTGGCGTCGCGCCAATGGGCGAACTGGTCGAGGGGGTCGCGGACATCATCGGTGGTGGTCATAGCCTTAGCCTAACCCTCACACTTGCAGGGGCCTCACTGCTGGCCCTCCCTTCTTTAGAACGTGGTAAGAATCTTCTATAAAGGTGCTACACTTCTGAAGTACCCTGTAATGACTACACTTCTGAAGTCATTTGGGGCCTAAATGACTACACTTCTGAAGCAACCAATGACTACACTTCTGAAGCAAGGTTGCTACACTTCTGAAGTGATTAAAACAAACATCGGCTACGCAATGACCGGCGGGCAGTCCAGTGCGCAGATCGGCCACTTCTGCGGGTTTCATTGCAACTTGGCGTTTGGTTGCGGTTTCCTATGAGATGTTTTCTGTGGAGATGGTTTCGCTTCGGCTTCTGGCGTATAGTTGCGCCAGCGGTTGGATGGTTCTGTTTGGCCGGCGACAGGAAGCCAGGACAGGGCGTAGCGGTTGGGTTCGCGGCGTTTGCCGCGGTGCACGTCGATCAGGCCGAGACGTTCGGCTTCGGCTATAGCCGCGGTGACGCGCGACGGATGGATGCCGTCTGCCTCCAGTTGTCGGCGTGGGGCCAGGAGGCCGTTTTTTGGCCCCTGTGACGAGCCCATTCGCGCACCAGGAAGAGCACGAGGCGCAGCCCTGAAGGATCGCGGATGAGGGACTTCCATGCCGGGCTTTCCATCAGACTGAGGGGGAGCGGCGAAAATGGTCTTTCCGGCTGCCATTCGGCACCATTGGGCTTCGGGTTCTTCTTCATGCCGCGCGCTCCGCGTTGAGCACGTCGAGCCAGTCGGTATCCGGGGCCAGCGGCAGCTGCACCTTCACGGCGAGGCCCTGGCGGCACAGACGACGCGCGAGCAGTTCGGCCGCACACTGCCCGACGTGGTTGGCGTCGTGGTCGGCGAAGACGTGCAGGATACGGAGGCCGGCGGGCGGCTCAAAAGTCTCGATGCCGCAGGCTGTCAATGCGGACCAGACGGGAAGCTTGTAGAGCTGATGCGCGGCGAGGGCGTTCTCGATGCCTTCGGCGATGCCGAGCTCGTCGGTGGGGTCGTGCAGCCGCACGGCAGCACCATTCAGTCCGGGGGCGAGGGCCTTCTTTCGCGGATCGAGGTCGGCGTCGTAGATCGCGAAGGCGGTTCGCAGCTCGCCGTCCGGGCCGATGACCGGGGCGAGCACGGCGGGGTAGCGACCGATCAGGTGGTGGCCGTCATCGAAGTATGGGCAGCTCGGATGACCGCGCAGGACGGGCGAGGAGACTGAGAGGCCGCGCCGGCGGAGGTAGCGATCGACTACGGCGGGCGTGGTGGCCTCGTGTAGCAGCCGCTCGATCCTGGCCAGCTTGCCGGTGTCCGCCTTTGCGGGACACGGCTGCGGCTTGGTTGTCCAGTCGGTGCCGATGATCTCATCGACCTTCCGGCACGCCGTCGCATGATCCCAGTAGTGCAGCTTCCGAAGCAGGATGAGCCCGGTCCCGGGGCCGCATTGGTTGCAGTAGAACCACCCATCGCCGTCCTTATCATCGAACCGATAGCGATCCTTGCCGCCGCAGATCGGGCAGGGGCCGTGCCGGTTGGTCAGGTATCGAGCCTCGACGCCGAGCCGAAGCAGGATCTCCCGCCAGCGGCCGCGGGCGCGCTCGACGGTGCTCATTGCCCGTCTCCCACGAAGCTTTGCACTGTGTCGTCGATGTCCGCTTCGACCGCGTCGGCGATCTCCCGCAGCACGGACAACCAGGGCAGCATCGGCCTGTCGGAGAAAGCTTCGCTGATTGCCATCCTCAGGCTGTTCCCGTCGCGGTCGATCGCGTTGGCCTCCAACCTCGCCGTCTCGATCCTTTGCTGGAACGGCTCTGACACCTCCGCCAGCCGACGGCGCAGATCAGCTGTAATGCGGTCGATCTCGGCCTGGATGTCTTTCGTCGCCTCGGCCCGCTCCGCCTCGATGGCGGCGATCTGATCGGCGAGGCGCTGCTCTATCGCCTCCGCCACGGCTTCCTGTATCTGCGCGCGCAACTGCTCGCTGAATTCGTCTCGCAGGATGTTATTGGGCGGAATAACCTTGCCGACGCCCACTTCCGCCATCTTGTGGTCGAGCCAGTCGATCAGTTCGGCAGAGGTGAAGGCATTCAATTCGACCCGGCTGTACTGCAGCCATTGTTCCCAGGTCTGGCCATTAGGCGCGCGGGAGGTCGCGGCACGCACATACTCGCCGACCGGCCGGCGCGTCGGCTCGCCGCTCTTGGTAAGCCTGACCGTCACCCTCTCGACGGGAAGACCAAGCGCCACGCCTTCCCAGGGCTGAAGCCCCAGGTCAATGATCTCGATCTTGCGCGCAGCCCGTGCCAGCGTGGCATTCTGCAAGGTGTGCTGGATCAGCGTGCCGGCCCAGTCGCCGTCATGCACTGAAAATGCTTTTACCGGCTCGGTGGTCTCGGCAACCTTATCGATCAGGTCGCGTGCTGCCCGCGTGTTGAATCCCTTCGCAGACACTAGGAGGGCATCGTGGCGCTCGTCCCATCCGGCCTGTTCCAGCATCAAACGCAGATCGTCTTTTTCGATCGCGATGATCTTGTTGAAGCGCCAGGCGGGACGGTGGAAGTTCCGCACGGCCAACGTGCCCAGCGGCGTGGCTCCGGCGGGGTCATGGGGAATGGAAAAGCTGCCGCGAGCCTCGCGAATGAGCAGCGGCGACAGATCGCCTTGCTCGGCTTCGATCTCGGTTATCAGCTTATCGAAGTAACTTTGGACGAGTTCTTTACCTGACCGGCGTTGCACCTCATCGCGGATGCGGTAGAGCAGCCGCCGTGTGTTGAACATCAGGCCCGACGCGGATTCGATCTCGATTGCGTTGGGCAGCAATTCGAGCACCACATCGCAGATATCCGGCAGTGCCTTACGCGCGGGTTTCTGCGCCTCGATCTGGGCGAGCCGCTCCTGCCGTGCTGTGCGGTCGGCGAGCCGCTGCTGTTGGGCTTCCTCACGCTGCTGCTGTTCACGATGTACAGCAGCCCGCTTCTGTTCCGCGCTCATCGCTTCGGCGATGTCGCGGCCGGCCCGCTTCGCTGGCTTGCCAAATTTAGTCGGCACCAGAAAGCCGAGATCGATCAGCTCCTGGACGGATGGGCATTCGATGATCACCGCGAATACGCTGCCGAGGCCGCGGCCATCGCCTCTCACCGGCGTCGCAGTCAGACCGATCACGATGGCATTGGGATAACGCTCAAGGATCTTCATCCATGTGCGGGCGCAGACGTGATGCGCTTCGTCCACGAGCACGAGGTTCGCCGGCGGCAGCTCGATCTTGTTGCTGCGGATGGCACGGGCATGCAGCGTCGCGACGCTCGCGACCTGCACCGGCTCGTGCAGGCGCACCGGGAAGCCAGGCAACAGGATGCCGTGGTCGACGCCGAGGTCGTAAAGCTTGGCGCTGCTCTGCTTCACCAACTCACGGCGGTGCACCATGAACAGGGCCCGTTCGTGCCGCTGCACGGCCTCGCCGACGTGCGATGTTGCGATGACCGTCTTGCCGGAACCGGTCGGTGCGACCAGCAGAATCCGCCGGATGCCGGCGGCGATCGCGGCGTTCAGGCGGCCGATTATGTCGTGCTGGTAGGGCCGGAGCGCCGGTTGAAAGTCGGGGCTCGGATCGCTATGAGGAGTCGTGTCGATGCCGCCAAGCAAGACAGACGAGGCCCCCGCGACGCCGGCCCCCGGTTCACGGGGGTCTTGCATTTCGGGACCTCGAGGTTAGGCGGCCTCCGCCGAGCGCTTTGCAGCGAGCTCGTCGCGCCAAGTATCGACCTCATCTTCGATCCACGCGATCGTCTTGGCGTTGCCGTGCTCGTCCTCGGCCAGGACGACGGGCGGCGGGAACTTCCGTGCCTTAACAAGTCTCGCCAGATGCTCCCGTGTGTAGGGCACGCCCTTCTCGGGCTTTAGCTGATTGTAACGGAGCAGTCTCTTGCTCATCTCGCGACACCTCTAATGGCGTCGCCTCTAATGGTGCCGCTGAATGAATGTCGCTAATTGTCGATGTTCGGAGTTTGTCGCTAATTGTCGGAGTTCGGGTTGTCGGAATTGCTTCGTAACTCCGACAGAACCGCTTTTCGCGCCTTCTCGACAGTGTCCCGCGATAGCCGCTGTCCGGGCTTTCGGTGGTATCGGCTCGCCAATTCCTGGTAGCGGCTCACCAGAAATTCCGTCTTCTCTTGTTCCAGAACGTCTGGCCGGCGGGCATAGTCCTCGGTCATTTGCCTAATGATCGCGTTCAGCAATTCCGGCTTGGGACCGGGGCGCTTCTTCGCTGGTTTGGCGACCGTGGCGGCGTCAGGCGTGACGGCCGGCACTGGCGGTTCTTCCGCTTTCTCACCCGCCTGGGGCACTGGAGGTGGTTCTTCCGCTTTCTGATCCGCCGGGGGCACCGGGGCGGTCAGCTCTTCAAGGGATTTCGCCGGCCCCACTATAAGCGGCCGAGGCCCTATCAGCCACTCAAGTTTGGCCTGCGTTATCGGCGGCGGCGCGCACCGCTCCTCCAGCGGCATCTGGCGGAGCTTGTCCCGTTGCGCACGTTGCGCCGCCCGCAGCTTCCGTTTCTCCGCAAGATCCGCCTGTAGTTCGCGCATCGCCTGCTCGCACGTGGCCGCCGCGATGTGCGCTTCTGCCCATCTTTTCATCTCCGGGTGATAGCGGAAGTAGACCTCGACCACGTCGCGCTGAGGGAGGCCGGCGATTTCCTCCATGCGCCGCAACGCGTCTTTGGCGCCGTAGGCGTCGCGCAAAGCGTCCTGGTAAAGCTCATCGAACAAGGCGTTCTCGGCCTGGATCGCAGCCAGCGAGTTCATGCGACCCTCCGCACCCGCTCGGCGTCCAGATCGGCGACACCAGGCGGCGCCAGGATGCGGCGGAGTCGCTGCTCCCACAGCTCCAGGCATTCGCGCTTTTCGTCGAGGTAGGCATGCAGGTCGTAGACCTTGTGCAGTCCCGGCTTGGCGTGCGCGATCACCAGCTCGCGGACCATGTCCTGCACCGGCAGCGCGGAAAGGTGGGTGCGCATGGTTCTTCTGACGTCGTGCAACACCCAACTCCTAACGCCACTCAGCTCATCGAGCCGGCGCTTGACCTTGGCGAAGCCGTTGACCGGCTTGCTGCCACCGGTCGTCGTGAACACGCACGGCCCGGTCCAGCGTGGCAGCGATCCCAGCAGCGCCAGAGCGTCAGGCGCCAACGGCACGACATGGCTCCGATCGGATTTCATCCTGGGTGCGGGGATCACCCACAGCGCCTGGTCGATCTCGCTCCAGACCATGCCGGCGCATTCCATCTCGCGCTGGCCGGTCAGCAACATGAAGCGGACCAGCGGACCGTAGGGGTAACCAAGCTCGGCGCAGGCCGCCCAAACGGCGCGAATCTCATCGTCGGTCAGGATGCGATCGCGGTGGACCTTCTTACCGATCAGGTCCGCCGGCTTGAGGCTTGCGCAGGGATTGACGGTCAGCCCGAAGTCGCCAGCACCGATCGCCCAGGAATACATGCGCCGAAGATGGCCGAGGCGATTGCGCGCTTCCGCCGGGGTCTTTTCGGCTACCCGCCGGATGTGGGTGGCGATCTCGGCAGGCTCGATCTCGGCCGCAGGGCGGATGCCGAACCACCGCCGGAACGCGGCGCCGGCACGCTGCACCTCATCGACCTTGGCGAGCTTGGACGCATGCCGGTCCCAGAATGCGGACCACACCGCCTCAAATGTGCCGTGCTGCGCCCGCAGGGCCGCGGCACGCTGACGGGCTTGCTCGATCTTCGGGTCCACCCAGCGGCCGTTCAGCTCATGCCAGCGCCGCACCGTGTCTCGCCACGGCGCCAGCGAGCCGGGTCCGGAGTAGTTGCCAATCTTACGGAAAGTCGGATTTTTGGGATGCAGCGGGAATCGATCGATCATGCCGAGCGACACGCTGCCACCAGCGTACACTCGCGCTGCTCCCCCCGGCACGACCGCATCATGCAACGTCTTGCGCTTCCCGCGCGGCCAGGTCTTGGCCTGCTTCGCAAAGCTGGCGAGCATCCGATCGTTGATGACCACCCTCGCCATGAGTTACCTCGCCTGACCACTTGGTCCCATCTGGACAACACCCGGACAACGGTTCTCCGTGCCTTGTGATGTTGCCACATGCAACCTCATGTGGCATGAAAACGCCTACAGGACAAGGATTTTCGTTGTCTTAGCGGGAGGGATGTCGGCTCATGTCGGCTAGCCCAGGGGCTAATGAGGCGGTCATGGACCGCGCCGTGACCTACCTTGTTCGGAACTACAGCCCCAAAGGCGCCCTCGTCGGCTGGCTAATGATCGCTTCGATCTTCATCGAGGCTTGGGACCTCTACTCCATCGCTTTCGTCCTTATCTTCATCAAGGCCGAGTTCCATCCTTCGGCGGCCATGCTTGGCCTCGCCGGGGCCGGCACCCAGGGCGGGGCTGTGATCGGCGCATTCCTGGGTGGCTGGCTCTCCGACCGCGTCGGCCGTCGTATCATTTTCATGTCCACCATGGGCATGTTCGTAATCTTCGCCCTCGCCCAGGCCTTTTCGCCCAACATGTGGATGCTGGTGATCATCCGGTTCATTCTCGGCATCCCGCTCGGCAGCGATATCTCCACCGGCTACAGCTACATGATGGAAGCAATGCCGAGCGGCAAGCGCGAGATCATGGGCAACCGTTGGCAGTTCATGTTCGCTATGGGCGAGGTCTTTACCCTCGCTGTTATCTCCATCTTCATCGCATCCGGGATGAGCCACGGCCTGATCTGGCGCCTGACGCTCGGCCTCGGCGCCCTTCCTGCCGCCATTATCTTCATCATGCGCCACAGCCTGCCCGAAACCGCCATCTGGCTGATCCGCAAGGGTCGCTTCCGGGAAGCCAAGCAGGTCACGCAGATCATGTACAATGACCCGCTTGAAATGCTCCCGGACCGCGACGTAATCGTTCCACACGGCCGCATCACCGATTTTATCGCGGATACCAGCCGCGACCCCATCCGGTGGCGCGCAACCATCTATAGTTGGATCGCGTGCTTCGCCCAAAGCACCGAGTTCTCGACCTTCGCCTTTTACATCCCCGTCCTGTTTGTCATGGTCGGCGTCTCGGGCACGCTTGGCACCAGCCTCGTAACTCTAGCGCTTTATATCATTGCGGCCATTTCAGGTTGGGTCGGTCCCCTGATCACCCCGCATATCGGCCAACGCAAGCTGAGCATCTGGGGCTTCAGTATCGTCTTCGTCGCCCTGCTTGTTGCCGCGTTCGCGCTCTACACCCACACGCTTGCGATTCTGCCGTTTGCGGCCGCCGCCATGCTGTGGGGCCACTACTGGGATGCGGAGAACGTCATGACGATCCCATCCATGGTGGCCAAACCCGAGTATCGCGGCACCGCCTCGGGCTTCGCCTACATCTTCGTCAAGCTTCCAGCTTTTCTCAGCATTTTCCTTTTCCCTGTGATGTTCGACGCGATCGGCCACGCTAACGCTACGCTGTTCACGGCTATCTTCCCGCTGATTGGGCTGCTGGCTGCCATCTTCCTGCTGCCTGAGGTTTATGGTTTCGAACATCACTAACCAGTGCTACAGACCGCACGAGCCGGCTTGCCTAACCAAAGGGCAGCGCGACCTCCTCCCACCCCGAAAGCTTCTCCACCGCTCGCCCAACCCGCAGCACCACCGCCTCATCGAACGGCCGTCCCACTACCTGCACTGACAGCGGCAAGCCGTTTGCTGCCAGCCCAACCGGCACACTCATCGCGGGGTGTCCGGTTACGTTGAACGGAATCGTCTGCATCGGCGCGGTCGAAGACAGCGTGTCCGGCATTGCATCGAACCGCGGTGCCGTCATCAACGAGCTTGCCGTCAGTAGTGCATCATAACGCTGCAAGGCGCCGTTCACGGCTGCCGCCAACTCCTGCCGGGCCCGGAGCGCATCGACCAGATCGACCGCCGTCAACGCCGCCCCCTGAACGAACCGCCGCGCCGTCCGCTCGCCATAGTCCAGCATCCGCTCCCGCATGTCCGCCTGATGGATCGCGAACGCCTCGGCCATCATGATTACCCGCCCCGCAATGGCAAACATTGCGTATTCCGGCAGGGTCACGTCTTCGACCGTGGCACCGGCATCCCGCAGCCAGCCGATCGTCCGATCTATCCCCGCCAGCACCTCCGACGTGACCATTTTCGCTTCGGCGAAGAATGCCCGCGGCACGCCAATTCTTAACCCTGCCACTCCGTGTTCCAACCCGGCGCGAAAATTCGGCACGGGCACATCCACGCTCGCCGGATCGTCGGGATCGTACCCGGCCATGACCTGCAGTGCGATCGCGCAATCCTCCACGCTCCGCCCCAGCGGTCCGCAGTGATCCAATGTCCATGACAGTGGAAACACCCCGCGACACGACACCCGCCCATACGTCGGCTTGATCCCCGCGGTGCCACACCACGCCGCCGGCCCGCGGATCGACCCGCCCGTATCCGATCCCGTCGCCATCCGCAGCATCCCGCCCGCGATCGCCGCCCCGGACCCCGACGACGAGCCGCCCGTCACATGCTCCGTGTTCCATGGATTCCGCGCCACCGGCCAAGGCAGATCGAAACTCGGCCCGCCGATCGCAAACTCGTGCGTCCCGAGCTTGCCTACCAACACTGCTCCGCCCGCTGCAAACCGCGCCGCCACTGCGCTGTCCTCCGAGGGCACATGATCGCGCCGCAGTTTTGAATGACACGTGGTCGCGATCCCCGCCGTGTCGTAAATGTCCTTCAGAGCGTACGGGATTCCGTGCATCGGCCCGCGATCCAGCCCCGCCTTCAGGTCCGCATCCGCTCGCTTTGCATCTTTCAGCGCCCGCTCTTCGGTCACGCAAACAAACGCATGTAACCGTGGCTCCCGCACCCGGATGCGCCCCAACGCATCCCGCGTCAGTGACTCAGAGCTTATCGCTTCCACGCGGAGCAGCCGCCCCATCTCGGCGATCGACAAATGTTCAGTGTTCATCGGGTGGGCCCGCCCGGCACCCGATAGACATTCGCCGGTTCCACCGTGGCGGGCCGCCGCTGATGCAGCAGCGCCAGTTGTTCGCGAAGGTCCGCGAAATCCTGCAGATAACCCGCTCGCCGCTCCGAGGGGATCGTCAGTCCCGCCCGCGCCATTAACGCATCGAATTCCGCTTCCAGCGCTTCCGCTGAGGGCTTCTCCACCATCGTTGCCTCCCGTCGTGTCTTCACTCTGCGGCAGCCCCGATCAGCCCGGCAAGCCCCAAGCCGCTCTTGCCAGCAGCCGATCCGCCTCGCTTTAATGCGCCGCTGTCATCGACGGCACAGGGAGGGAAGCATCACATGCCGAACATCACCGGCGGCTGCTTGTGCGGCCAGGTCCGCTATTCCGCCGATACCGAGGCTGTCTTCACCGGGATCTGCCATTGCACCGACTGCCAGAAATTCAGCGGCGCTCCGTTTGCGACCGTGATGGGGGTTCCCAAAGCCGCGCTGACCATCACAGGCACCCCGAAAACCTATACAAAGCCGGGTGATAGTGGGAAAAACCTGTCCCGACACTTCTGCCCCAACTGCGGGTCCTCCGTCATCGACGAAGCCGAGGCCATGCCCGATATCGCCATGATCGCGGTCGGTACGCTCGATGATCCAAGTTGGGTGAAGCCCGCAATGCAGATCTACTGCGACAGTGCACAGCCCTGGGTCCAGCTTGGCGGGGAAATGAAATCCTTCCCAAGAATGCCAGCCAACTAACCTCACCGTGCGTACCCGCGTCGCGATCATAGGAGCAGGACCCGCGGGCCTGCTGCTTTCGCATTTATTGGGTGCTTGCGGTATAGATTCGGTCGTACTTGAACGTCACTCTCGCCATTACATCGAAAACCGCATCCGCGCCGGCGTCCTCGAATACACCACCGAAACCCTGCTCAACGAATCCGGCCTCGGCTCCCGCATGAAGCGCGACGGCATCCCCCACGAGGGCATCCTGCTCCGCTTCAACCAGCGCGATCACCGCATCGATTTCCGCGCACTCACCGGCAAGCACGTCATGGTTTATAGCCAGCATCTGGTCGTACAGGACCTGGTGGCCGCCCGCACGGCCGAGCATGGCGAGATCATCTTCGAAGCGGAGGACGTCGCGCTGCACGACATTGCCATCAACCCGCGCGTCACCTTCACCCAGGCCGGCCAGTCCAGGTCGCTTAGCTGCGACTTCATTGCCGGGTGCGACGGCTCCCACGGCGCCTCTCGCCACGCGATTCCCGCCAGCGCCATTCATATTTACGAACGAGACTACCCGTTCGGGTGGCTGGGCATCCTCGCGGCAGCGCCCCCGTCCTCCGACGAATTGGTCTACGTCAACCACGAAAACGGCTTCGCCCTGCTTTCGTTACGATCAGCGGCCATCAGCCGGCTTTACCTCCAGTGCGCGCCCGATGAGGACCTCACCCCCTGGTCCGATGACCGCATCTGGCAAGAACTCCACGCCCGCACCCGGCGCGACGGTTTCACCCTGAATGAAGGCCCCATACTGAGCAAGGGCGTGACCCCGATGCGCAGTGTCGTCACCGAGCCGATGCAATACGGCCGCCTCTTTCTCGCCGGTGATGCCGCGCACATCGTGCCTCCCACAGGCGCCAAAGGCCTCAACCTCGCGGTCGCCGACATCGCCGTGCTCGCTCGCGCTCTTGACGCCTGGTTCAACAACAACCGCGCTGAGCTGCTCGAAGCCTACACTTCCACCTGCCTCGCCCGAATCTGGAAAGTCCAGCGCTTCTCGTGGTGGATGACGTCGATGCTCCATCGGTTCGCAAATCACACCCCGTTCGAGCGCCGCATCCAGATGGCCGAGCTTGAGTACGTCGCCGGTTCCCACGCCGCCTCCGCCTCTCTTGCTGAAAACTACGTCGGTCTGCCACTCCAATAGGCGGTGATACCGAAGCGGCACGCTTCGCCGGGCGGACAGCCCTGCGCGCCGGCACTTTTCCAAGCTGGCCCTGAAATTGCTCAGCGGTCAGCACTTCTCGGCGAGGGCATGCAACTTTCGCGCGAATTTCACCGCTGAGAGGCCGCATAGGACATCACTACTACGTATGGTCAATCAACCTCGCTCGACTGCGGCCTCCGCTGATGAAGCCCGTGAACAAAAAAGGTCAGAGTCAATGAGACGCCATCTCCTCCCTATGGTCTTTTTGGGAGCCATCGCTTCGCAGCCAGCGTTAGCACAAGCACTCGATCCCACCCTGCTCTCGACTAGGCCGCCGCTCGGCCTCGGTGGCCTCTCCTGCAAGCAGATCGATGATACCGGCCGCCTGCATATCTTTTCGGACGGTCCCCTCCCGCTCGAAATTCTGATCTACCTGCAGAAGTCAAATTTTGGCACCAAGGCTGAGGTCCCCATGCCCCTGGTCCTGGAGCGATTCCTCCCTGGCATGCCGCCATGCGTCCCAGGAATGCATCACGCCGCTCTCCACTCGGCTTCCGGCAAGACTCCTCGGCCCTCCTGAACCTGGAGTTGCGGGCTGCACACAATCGCTTGCGCGCCCGCCTGCTACAGCCCACCCTCCCCGCCGCTCGGATGGAGGGACCACAATGAAAGTCGCAGTCCTCGACGACTGGCAGGGCGTCGCCCGCCGTTTCGCCGATTGGCCGAGGCTTCAGGCCCGCGCCGAAGTCGTCTTTTTCGGGGACGCCTTCTCCAATGAGGACGATGCCGCGGCAAAACTCGCGGATTTTGAGATAATCCTCTCTATGAGGGAGCGCACGCCGTTTCCCGGCTCGCTGATCCACCGTCTGCCCGGGCTCCGCATGCTGGGCATGACCGGCCATCGCAATCTTTCCCTCGATACCGAGGCGTGCACCGCTCGCGGCATCGTCGTCTGCAACACCACGGGCGGCACCGCCAGCCAGGCGACAACCGCCGAGCTCGCCCTTGGCCTGCTCATCGCTGCCGCCCGTGCCATCCCGCAGGCCGACGCGAACCTCCGCGCTGGCCGCTTCCAGCAGCAGCTTCCCGTGGGCATCAGTCTGGCCGCCAAGACCATCGGCATTATCGGCCTTGGCCGCCTCGGGACCTGCATGGCCCGATATTGCGACGCCCTGGGTATGCGCGTCATCACCTGGAGCCAGAACCTGACCGCCGACCGTGCCCAGGCCGCCGGAGCTACCCTCGTGTCCAAACAGGAGCTGCTTTCAACCGCCGATGCCGTCAGCATCCATCTCGTGCTCTCACCGCGCACTCGCGGCCTGCTTGGCGGCGCCGAGCTGGCGCAAATGAAACAGGGGGCCATTCTGGTGAATACCTCGCGCGGCCCCATCATCGACGAAGCCGCCCTCATCGAGGCCGTCCGCGAGGGCCGCATCATCGCCGCCCTAGATGTTTACGACCGCGAGCCCCTGCCGGCTGATCACCCACTCCGTCGGGCGCCCAACACCGTGCTCACACCGCATCTCGGCTACGGCGTCCGCGAAACCTGGGAGACGTTTTACCCGCAGAGCCTGGAAAACGCGCTCGCCTTCCTTGATGGCAAGCCCATCCGGGTGGTCAATCCGGAGGTCCTGGCTCGTTAGCCCCATAGGCGCGAACTTAAGGCTGGACACGACGCAGCGTTTTCTGATTCCTGGCGAGGATGCTCGATGCCCGCCGGGCGAAACGGGATTTTATGGACTCCACGTCAGGCCGGCAGACTGTTGTGCTTCCGCAAGCTCTTATCGAAGGCAGATTCGGGGACGAAACGGCGCATGATTCTTACCTGGCGCGCCAGCCTTCCAGCGGCGTAGCGTCTTCTCGGCACTGCGGCCGTTGCCGCCTTCACAACCGTCTCTGCCACCACCTCGGGAGCGTCGCCTGCTTCCACACCGTTCCGCATGTGCATTTCCATGCCAGCACGCACTGAGGCGTAGGCCGCAAGCGACCGATCGGGCTTCGTCAAATTTTCTTCGAACGACGTGCGGGTAAAGCCGGGCTCGACCAGCGCAACCCGAATGCCGAATGTGCGCAGTTCGTGATCGAGCGATTCAGAATAACTTCGATAGCATGCTTGGTCGATGCATAGAGAGCATGTAGGGGGACGGGATCAGGCCCATGATGGAACTTATATTGATGATCCGCCCCTTCCGTTGACGTCGCATTGTCGGCAACACCGCGTTGGTCACGCGTAGAACGCCGAAAACGTTCACATCGAACACCGCCTGAGCCTGCGTGATAGAGGACTCTTCTGCACCGCCAAGCAAACCAACGCCGGCGTTATTGACGAGCAGGTCGATGCGTCCAGCCTTGCTTAGAACCTCGTCAGCCATTTTCTGCACGGAAGCATCGTCCGCCACGTCGCAGATCAGCATCGTTATACCGTCGGAAGTTTCCGGTACCGCTCTACGGCTGGTCCCGAACACACGGTAATCGGCGCGTTTCAGCGCCTGAGCCGTTGCCCGCCCGATGCCGCTGGATGCCCCCGTGACGAGGGCGACGCCAGGATTGGTCTTGTTCATAGAAATCACTCCTCTCTTTGTGCTGGATTGCACAATCCGCCATCGGCCCCCAGAACGCCGAGAACGCCAGCGGCACCAGCACCAGGCCCAGGATCGCCGCCACTGACTTACCCGGTATTGCAAAGATGCTTGTCCTCTGGCTTCCTCTGGCTGCGCTTCTGCTAGCTTACAATTTGTTCGGCGACAGCTTCCTCGAGGCCAGCTGCCGCTTGGGCGGCAAGACCGCGGGCCACTTCTTGCGTATCTTCAAACATGTCGAGCGCATATACCTTGCCCCACCGCAGGGTGAACGCGTGGAGACCATGGTTGAAGTACGAAGCGTCGCCGTTGAGCAGCGTTGCGGTGCCGTCCCACTGCGCAAACACGGTGGTATGCCACGGCCAGCCATTCACCCAGATGTTGTTGACCTTGAGATGGACATTGGGCAGGACGCGGCCGAGGCGTTCAAACCAGCGGCGCAGGGATTCTTTGTCGTGGCGCTCACCACCAAGCGAGTGGGCGCCGGCAAAGCGGTGATGGACATTCGACGCGACTGGTTTCAGCACCTCATCCCAGCGATGGTTGTTGACGTGGTCGAAGGTCTGTCGGATTAATTTCTCGACAACGTAACTGTATAGCATTTGACTTCCTCCTCACTTACGCGAATGAGCCCTGTTTCGTGATCGTCATCGCCGGTTGTCCTTCACCGCACTTTGTAGATCGAGGGTAACGCAAGCATTCTGTTAAGGCGGTCAGCGTGGCACGGTATTTTATCGCGCCAAGTAGGGCGGCCCTGCTTTATTCCAATGAACGGTGCGCGGCGGTTATGCCGCGGGCCGCGTGAGCATCCGCGAGACGTAGGCGCGTTCGTTCACACAATCCGATTGGGACCAATCGACGGGGGCGGGGTCGAGATCGATGGCGAGCGTTGCAAGAAAGCGGGCAATCATCATGTAGAACCCGGTCAGGAGCGTCATCTCCACGATTTCGCCCGGCGAGAAGACCTCCTTCGCATCGGCAAACGTAGCATCGGAAACCTTGACGCGCGTGACGCATTCGTCAACGAAGCGGATCGCGACCGCCAAGCGCGGGTCAAGGCGTGCAAGGTCGCCGCGCGTAATGGAGTTCACCTCCTCCTTGCTCAATCCAGCGAGCGCGGCGGCCGGAAGGTGTTGCATGCGCTGATAGAGGTTTTCTTCATCGGTTGCCACGCGCAGGATCACTGTCTCGCGGAGCTTTGGGTCGAGCGCGCCGTGCCGGAAGCCGGTCACGAGGTCCAGGAACCCTTTGGTCTCCGCCGGAGCGTGCAGCAGCATGCGCGTGAGGTTGATCGGCAGCCGCGCGAATTGGGTTCGCGAGTCGTCGCTGCGGGTGGGGTCGGCATAATCGAGTCTGGGCATTTTTTTACTCCTACTGGACAATTGGCATAAGGGCGGCGGAGGTGCCGCTACTCCAGCCGTTTGCGGGATGCTGGCTAACTCTTTTCATGGCGAAGGAGCTAAGGTTAGCCACGTTAATCCGGCAGAACGTTAGCGGTGCAGTGTACCTCCGCAGTAGTCTGACGACCGGAGGTTCCTGCCTCGGGTCGCTCGCGGCGGAGGCCGCCTGCGTGCGGATGAAAAGCGCGGCGAATGCGGCTACCCCGAACACCGCGATTAGGATGCTCCCCAGCAGCCGATGCCGACATTGTTGACAAGCAGGTCAATGCGTCCGGCCTCGGCCAGCACCTCATCGACCAATTTCGCCACGGACCGTCATCGGTTACGTCGCAGGACAGCATGGCAACGCCGTCGGATCTCTCCGCGACCGCGCGACGGCTGGTTCCGGACACGCGAAAGTCCGCCTTCTGCAGGGCTTTGGCCGTTGCGTGCCCGATGCCGGAGGATGCCCCGGTCACCAGAGCGACGCAAAGATTGGTCTTGTTCATAGAAATTACTCCTCTCTTTGTGCTGGATTGCACACCCCACTACTAGCACGCCGACATCACCGGTTCCGCGGTGCGCCGGCCGGGCAGCCGCCGGCGCCGCGCGTCGGTGCTGGTTCGCCCGACCCGCACCCAGGCGGCGTACAGCGCCGGCACGAAGCACAGCGTGAGCACCGTCGCGCTCAGCAGCCCGCCCATGATCGTAATCGCCATCGGGCCCCAGAAGGCCGAGAACGCCAGCGGCACTAGGCCCAGGATCGCCGCCACCGCGGTCAGCAGGATCGGCCGTGCCCGGCGGATCGTCGCCTCTACTATCGCCTCGGCCGGGGTGAGGCCGGCGGCAATGTCCTGCTCGATCTGATCGACCAGGATCACCGAGTTGCGCATGATGATGCCGGCCAACGCGATGAAGCCGAGCGTCGCCACGAAGCCGAACGGGGCTCCGGTCACCAGCAGCGCCGCGGCAACTCCGATCAGCCCGAGAGGTGCGGTCAACAGCACCATCAGCACGCGGCTGAAACTCTGCAACTGCACCATCAGCAGCGACAACATCACCAGCACCATCAGCGGCATCTCCGCATTGACCGAGCTCTGCCCTTTGGCGCTCTCTTCCACGGCGCCGCCGGTCTCGATCCGGTAGCCCGTGGGAAGCGATGCCTTCATCGCCACGAGCTGCGGCAGGATCTGCGCCGTCACCACCGGCGCCTGCGTGGCATCGGCGATGTCGCCGCGCACGATCAGCATCGGCGTGCGGTTTCGCCGCCACAGCGTCGGCTGCTCCAGCCCGTAGCGAATGCGCGCGACCTGCCCGAGCGGCACCGCGTGCCCGTCCGCGGCGGTAATGTCCGCGTCCGCAAGTCCGGCGAGGTTCTGCCGCTCGCGCGTGGCGGCGCGGGCGACGACCGGGATCAGGTCCGTACCCTCGCGGTACCTGAGTGATGGTCGCGCCCTGCTGCAGCGTTTGTAGCGTCGTCGCGATGTCCTCGCTCGATAGTCCCAGCAGCCGCGCCTTGTCCTGGTCGACCTGCACATCGACCACCTTTGATGGATTGCCCCAGTCGTCGCTGACATTGCGGATATGCGGATTCGCGCGCATCACCGCCCGCACCGCACCGGCGATGCGGCGCAGCTCCATCGGGTTGGGGCCGACGATGCGGAACTGCACCGGATAACCGACAGGGGGCCCCAGCTCCAGGCGATAGACGCGCAGCCGCACGTCCGGGAACGTGCCACGGTCCGTCAGCGCCGTCAGCTCGGCCAGCAGCGCTTCGCGCGCCTTCACGGATTTGGTGTTGAAGACGAACTGCGCGAAATTCGCGTTGGTCAGCTCCGGCGAGGAGGTCAGGAAGAAGCGCGGGCTGCCGCTGCCGGTGTAGACGACGTAGGAGGCGATGCCACTGTTTTGCTTCACGATCGCCTCCAGCTTCGCCACATCGGCGGCGGTTGCCGCGAAAGAGCTGCCTTCCGGCAGCCGCATATCCACCATCACTTCCAGCCGGTCGGACGAAGGGAAGAATTGCTGCGGCACGCGCGTGAAGCCGACGACCGACAGCACGAAGGCGGCAACCGCGCTGCCAATCACGATCCAGCGCCGGCTGACGCACCAGGCGACGACGCGGCGGAAGCGGTTGTAGGTCCGCGTGTCGTACACATCGTGCTCCACCGCGTGCCGCTTCGGCTCCGGCAGCAGGCTCGCGCCGAGATAAGGCACGAAAAACACCGCGACGAACCACGAGAGGACCAGCGCCATGCCGACAACACGGAAGATGTCGTGCGTGTATTCCCCGGTGCTGGACTGCGCGAGCCCGACCGGCAGGTAGCCCACTGCCGTCACCAGGGTTCCGGTCAGCATCGGGAAAGCGGTTGATGTGTAAGCGAAGCTGCCGGCGCGCAGCCGGTCCCAGCCTTGCTCCAGCTTCACCGTCATGGTCTCGACCGCAATTATCGCGTCATCCACCAGCAGGCCGAGCGCGATGATCATCGCGCCCAGCGAGATGCGCTGCAGATCGATGCCGAGCAGCTTCATGCCGACGAGCACGCCGGCCAGAACCACAGGAACGCTGATTGCGACCACGATGCCGGTGCGCCAGCCGAGGCTGAGGAAGCTCACCAACAGTACGATCGCGAGGGCTTCGAGGAACGATTCCTGGAAGTCGCTGACATCCCTGGCCACGACTTTGGACTGGTCGTTCACGCGCATCATGTGCACGCCGAGCGGCAGAGTCGGCGCAATCTGCGTACCCCGCGCAGCCTGTGCGCGGCCGAGGTCGAGGATGTTCCTGCCATCGGCCATGGAGATCGCGAGCCCGAGCGCCGGCTTGCCGTCGACCTGCATGGTGGAAACCGGCGGGTCCACGGTGCCGCGCCGGATGGTGACGAGGTCGCCCAGCGGCACGAGATGGCCATGCACCTGAACCGGCAGGGATGCGAGTGCCGCCGGCGCATCCAATGCGCCCGAGGTGCGAACATAGATGCGGTCGTGCGGCGTATCGACGAAGCCGCCCGCGACCACGCTGTTCTGGCGCTGCACGGCGGCGAATATGTCCTGCGCCGTCAGCCCGAACCGGGCCAGCTTGTGGTAGGAGAAATCGAGATAGATCCGCTCGTCCTGCGTGCCGATCAGGTCGATCTTGCCAACCCCGGGCACCGAGAGAAGCTGCTCGCGAATGTCCTCGGCGACGTGCTTGAGCTGCGGCAGTGTGAAGCCATCGCCGGTGACGGCGTAAACGATGCCGTACACGTCGCCGAATTCGTCGTTGAAGAACGGGCCTTGCACGCCCGGGGGAAGCGTCTGCTGGATATCGCCGATCTTCTTGCGCACCTGATACCAGAGATCAGGCACCTTGCGCGGCGGCGTGCTGCCTGGACTCAAATGGTCGTCGCAACACCTTTAAAGAGGAGTTGCGATGACGAGGCGCAGGCGGCGTTCGGATCGGTCTGGTCGGGCGCCATTGTTCTCACCAGGTCGTCCGACGGTGGCAGGACGCGAAGTGCAGCGACAGTTCTGGGCGGCGGTCGCGACAGGCATGGCGAGTGAAGACGCTGCAGTACAAGGTGGTATGTCGCAGGCTGTAGGAACAAGATTGTTCCGAGAGGCAGGCGGCATGCCACCAGCGATGTTTCGGCCATCGGCGAAGTCGCCGTCCGGCCGGTATCTCTCATTTGCGGAGCGGGAGGAGATTGCACTTCTTCGAGTGCAAGGCTGCTCCATGCGGGAGATTGCACGCCGGCTCGGACGAGCAGCTTCAACGATCTCCCGGGAGTTGCGGCGCAATGCTGCCACCCGGAGCGGCGGACTGGAGTATCGCGCGATGACGGCGCAATGGCATGCCGAGCGATCTGCTCGCCGCCCAAAGCAGGCGAAGCTTGCGCTCAACGCGGCATTGCGAACCTATGTGCAGGAACGATTGACAGGCGTCGTCGTCGCTCCGAGTGGGGCTCCTGTTCCCGGCCCGGCTGTGCGCTGGAAAGGCCGCCGGTATGGACCGCGGAAGCATCGGCGGTGGGCAAACGCCTGGAGTCCGGAGCAGATTGCTCGCCGCCTACCGGTCGACTTTCCGGACGATGAAAGCATGCGCATCAGCCACGAAGCCATCTATCAAGCGCTGTTCATTCAAGGTCGCGGTGCGTTGCGCCGCGAGCTGACGGCCTGTTTGCGCACCGGGCGGGCGTTGCGGATGCCGCGGGCGCGCACGCGCGAGCGAGGCAAGGGCTTCATCTCTCCCGAAATCATGATCAGCCAGCGTTTGGCGGAAGCCGCTGATCGCGCCGTGCCGGGCCACTGGGAAGGAGACCTCATCCTGGGCCTTGGCAGTTCCGCAATTGGCACCTTGGTGGAGCGTATGACGCGCTTCACCCTGCTGCTCCACCTGCCGCGCATGACGGGCCATGGGTACGGGGCTCGGGTAAAGAATGGCCCCGCACTTGCCGGACATGGTGCGGAGGCGGTGCGCGATGCTATTACTCGAACGATCATCAGTTTGCCTGAGCAACTGCGTCGGTCGCTGGCTTGGGATCAAGGAGCTGAGATGGCTCAGCACGCACGCCTGAAAATCGACGCTGGTATCCAGGTTTATTTCTGCGATCCTCATAGCCCATGGCAGCGCGGCAGCAACGAGAACACCAACGGACTGCTGCGCCAGTATTTTCCAAAAGGCACCGATCTCAGCATGCATAGCGCCGACGAGATTGCGGCCGTGGCGGCTGCCCTCAACACAAGGCCCCGAAAGACGCTGGCTTGGAAAACGCCGGCAGAGGCGTTTGACCAATTGCTCATATCGGCCGTGTCAAGCGAAGTCCGGAACTGATCCCCCGTGTTGCCTCAGGACGGGAAGTTACCGTGGCTTCGGATGTCGCTGTCCGGATCTAAGATTCAAATTGCATTCCTTGGTGAGATCAAGAGGACCATTCCTTGGAGCCGACCTGCCTTCGGCAGAGCGCCGGGCGCAGGTCTTGTCCAGGATGCCGCTTGCGGCACCGGCGCGCAGCGCCGGCTTGTCCTGGACGAGACCGAGCACGGCGCTATGCTTCTCCAGGTTGGGCCACCAGCACCGTCGAAACCTGCGACGCCTAATCGCACAGTTCCGGTGATACCGGGAATCGAAATGAAATAGTCGAGGATCCGCTGTTTATCCGAACGCGCCGCACCTCGATATCTTTCCTTGATTTGCCTCCAAGAGCTCGGCCCGCACTCGACCGTAGCTGGTATCTGTCACAGTGAGGCAACGCGCAGTCGGTTTCCGATGTCGCTGAGAGACCAATAAAGATCTGTTGCGACGATCAGTTGAATCCACCCTGTCCTTGAGCGTGACCGTGATGGTCGCGCTGCCCGGCTCGCTGTAGCTCTGGGTGTAGTCGAGATCAGGCAGCTCTTCGAGCTTGCGCTCGATCCGGTCCGTCACTTCGCGCATCATCTCGCCGGCCGACGCGCCGGGCCAGTCGGCAACGATCACCATCTGCTTGATGGTAAAGGGCGGGTCCTCGGCGCGGCCGAGCGAGAGATAGGCCCAGACGCCGGCGGCCGCGACGGCAAGCATCGCGAACAGCGTCAGCGTCCTATGCTGCAGCGCCCAGGCCGAGAGGTTCATGCCCCTGGGCGCGCTCATCGTGCCGCTCCCGCCCAGGCGACGAGGCGCATATTGGGGTCGATCTCCGACGCGCCAGCGGTCACGACCTGCTCGCCGGGCGACACGCCGGACGCGATCGCCACCGAGCCGTCGCCGCCGTAACCGGCAATCTTGACTGCTTGCAGCATTGCGTGCTGCGCCTTCGGATCGAACACCCAGACCGCCGGTGCGCCGTTACGGTCGGTGATGGCGGTCGCCGGCAGAATGGCGACCGGCGCGTGCGGCGGGGCCACGAACCGCACCGTGGCGGTCATGCCCAGCGCGAGCAGGTTCTGCGGCGGGTCGAGCACCGTCACCTTCACCGCGAAAGTGCGGCTCGCAGCATCGGCCTGCGCGCCGATCTCCCGCACCCGGCCCGTAAGCTTATGCTCGGGATCGGCCCACAGGCTGATATCGATGCCGGCGGCCTTGCGCACCTCCGGCAGCCGGTTCTCCGGCACATCAACCACCACTTCGGTCTGCGCTGTGTGCGCGAGGCTGGCGACGGTCTGGCCGGCGGCAACCACTTGCCCGACTTGCACCGGCAGCGCGGTGATCACGCCGTCCGCGTCCGCCGTCAGCGTGCCGTAGTTAAGCTGGTCCTTGGCCAGCGCGACCTGGCGCGACGCCTGCAGCAGCCGCGCGTCGGCCATCTGCGTCGCGGAAAGGCGCTGGTCGTACTCGGAAGCCAGAAAGGCAGGCGAATTGCGGCCGAGCTGCTGGTAGCGGCTGAAATCCGCACGCGCCTTGGCGGCATCGGCGATCGCAGACTGCAGCGTGCTCTGCGCCGCCTCGAACGACAGCTCGAGGTCAGCATGGTCCAGGCGCGCCAATACCTGTCCGGCGCGCACGTGATCGCCGACCTCGACCGGACGATCCACCACCTTGCCACCGACGCGGAACGCCAGATCGGCGAGCGTGCGGGCCTGCACCGAGCCCGACAGGGCCAGCACTGATTGCCGCGGGGTGAACACGACGGGAGCCACCCGGACCGGGACCGGCGCATCCGCGGTCCGGCTTTGTGCCGGCGCATGATTGCATGCGGTAAGCGTGAACGCGGTCAGAAGGACGGCTGCGGGAACGAGGGCGCGGCGCATCGGAGTACCTCGAGACTGGGGATGCGCGATGAGTTATATGAACTATGTTAACTTAACAATGCTCATGTTGTTGTGTTCACGCGACTGTGATCTGCCGGATTTGGCATCCACCCCCTCTGCCTCCTCCTGCCGCAAGGGGTTCGGGCTTCCTTTTCCCTCTTGTTGGGGAGGGGTGGATGCGGTCATCAGGCCTCGGATCGCCATATCGACCACCGTCGCTGCCAACGCGTCGGCATCGGTCTCCAGCTGGTCGCTGTGGTCCAGCAGCAAAGCTGTGACGCCGTGCAGACAGGCCCACAGCGCTTCCGCCACCAGGACCGAGGAGCGGCGCTGAAAGATGTCCGCGTCCATCAGCTCGGCGACGCCGCGTTCCAGAATGCCAAAAGAGCGGTCGGCGGCCTCGATGTCCCCGCACTTCCGGCCGGGGGCCGGCGCGCTGATCATCTTGCGCTGGAACGTCAGGCGGTACTCGTCCGGCCGGGCTCGTCCGAATGAGATGTAGGTCATCAGCCCCGCGCGGAAGCGCTGCAGCGGATCGCCGGGGACGCGCTGCGAGGCCTCCAACGCTGCCAGCAGCTCCGCGAACGTCTCCTCGGCAATCGCGAACAGGATCGCCTCCTTGTCCGGGAAATAGACGTAGAGCGCGGCGCCCGAGACGCCGACCGCAGTCGCGATCCGGCGCATCGTCGCCGATTCATACCCTTCCTCTGCGAACAGGCGCTTCGCTGCGGCCAGAATCTCGCCGCGGCGGGATGCGCCCTGGCCGCGCGGCTTGCGGCCGTGCGGCCGATCGGCTTGGAGCGATTCACCCATAGTGAACATTGTTTAGTCATTGCATCAGGCGATGTCAACTCAGGCGCACAGGATCGAAAACGAATGACCGGTTCCGGGATCACCCAACCGGTGGTCTGGGGGCCGAGTTGGGTCCGAGAATGGCCGTCCGAACCTTAAGTTGGCGCTCCTGGCTCGTTAGCCCCCGCGCCCCCGATACGGCGCCACCTCCTGTGGCGGCACCCATGCCCCCTCGGGCGCCGGCCCGCTCTGCCAGAACACATCGATCGGCATCCCGCCCCGGGGGTACCAATATGCTCCGATCCGCAGCCACGCTGGCTCCAGCACCTCTATCAACCGCTCCGCGATCAGCATCGTGCACGCCTCATGAAATGCGCCGTGATTGCGGAAGGACGCAAAAAACAGCTTGAGCGACTTGCTCTCCACGATCCACTCGCGCGGAATGTAATCGATCACGATAAGCGCAAAGTCCGGCTGCCCAGTTATCGGGCACAGTGAGGTAAACTCCGGGCAGGTGAAGCGAACCACGTAATTGCGCCCCGGCGAGGGATTGGCCACCCGCTCCAGCCGCGCCTCTGCCGGCGAGGCCGGAATGCCAACCTTCCGCCCGAGCTGGGTCAGGCCCGCCAGACTATCGTCCGTCACGGAACCCACCTCGCCGATATCTCGTCCGCAAACGGGCCCAACCTTTGTTCCATGATCGCCAACCTCAGCCCACGCATAAAGTCCTGATAATACGTCAGGTTATGCCAGGTCAGCAGGGTGGGGCCCAGCATCTCCTCCGCCCGGAACAGATGATGCAGATACGCCCGTGAGTGCCGCGTGCAGGCCACGCAACGGCATCCCGGGTCCAACGGGCTGCTATCATCTGCAAACCGGGCATTCCGCAGATTGAGCATCCCCTCACGCGCATAAGCCCGCGCCATGCGCCCGGAACGTGTCGGGATCACGCAGTCGAACATATCGATACCGCGCTTCACCGCCCCGATGATATCCTGGGGCGTGCCCACTCCCATCAAATAGCGCGGCTTCTCCTCCGGCAGATGCGCCACGGTCGTCTCTAACACGTGGAACATTACCTCTTGGCCCTCGCCAACGGCCAGCCCGCCCACGGCATAGCCATCGAACCCGATCCCACGCAACGCCGCCGAGCAGGCCTGCCGCAGCTCCGGATACACGTTCCCCTGCACGATCCCGAACAGCCCGTACCCATCTCGCTCCCGGAATGCCTCTTTCGACATTCCCGCCCATCGCACCGTCAGCTCCATCGAGGAGGCCGCCTCCGCCTCGGTCGCCGGAAACGGAGTGCATTCGTCCAGCGCCATCGTAATCGTGGCATCGAGCAAATGCTGGATGCTCACCGATCGTGCCGGGGTCAGCCGGTGCTCCGACCCATCGATATGCGATTGAAACGTCACCCCATCCGCATCGAGCCGCCGTAGCTTCGCCAGCGACATCACCTGGAATCCGCCGGAATCCGTCAGAATCGGCCCCGGCCAATCCATGAACCGGTGCAGTCCGCCCAGCCGGGCGACCCGCTCCGCGCCTGGGCGCAGCATCAAGTGGTACGTATTACCCAGCACGATTTGCGCTCCGGTCGAGCGCACTGCATCCGCCGTCATCGCCTTCACCGTCCCGGCGGTCCCGACCGGCATGAACGCCGGCGTCTCAACAGTGCCGTGGGCTGTTTGCAGCAGACCCGCGCGGGCGGCCCCGTCCCGCGCCAGGACGCGAAACCCGAACTGGCTCACGCCGCATGCTCTATCAGGCACGCGTCGCCATACGAGTAAAAGCGGAACCCATGGCCGATGGCGTAGGCGTAGGCTGCCCGCATCCGCTCCGTTCCCGCAAACGCGCACGCGAGCATAAACAGCGTCGATCGCGGCAGATGGAAGTTGGTCATCAGCACGTCCACAGCCTTGAACCGGTAGCCCGGCAGGATGAACAGTTCGGTTTCGCCATGAAACGGCACCACGTCGCCATCTTCCCGAGCCGCCGTTTCCAGCAGCCGCAGCGAGGTCGTGCCCACAGCGATGGCCCGCCCTCCGGCCGCTCGCGCGGCATTGATGGCATTCGCCGCCTCAGCGGTAATCTGGCCCCGCTCCACATGCATGCGGTGCCTGAAAACGTCGCCTTCCCGCACCGGTAGGAAAGTCCCCGCTCCCACATGCAGGGTCACGCATACACGCCGGATCCCAGCAGCCTCCAGCGCCGCCAGCAACTCCGGGGTGAAATGTAGGCCCGCCGTCGGGGCTGCGACTGCCCCCTCCTCTCGCGCATAAACCGTCTGATAATCCTCCGCGTCTTCGGCCCGCGGCCCGCCCGGCCGGTCGATATATGGGGGGAGCGCCAGTGCCCCCGTTTGCCGCAACGCCGCCGCAAATGCGGCCCCGTCCTGATTGAAGACCAGCCGCACGCTCCCGTCCGCCGCCCGTGACGCTACTCGGGCGCGCAGATCGGCGGCACCCTCGAATATCAGCTCGTCCCCTTCGCGCAGCCTCCGCGCGTTCCGCGCCAGCGCCTGCCATGTGCTATTGCCCAGGGGCCGGTCCAGCGTAATCCCGATCCAGGCCTGTTCGCGCCGTGCCGCCAACTGCGCCGGAATCACCCGCGTATCGTTGCAGACCAGGACGTCGCCCGGCAGCAACAATTCTGGCAGATCCCGAACCAAATGCTCCCGAAGCGCCGGCCCGATATGCAGCAGCCGCGCGCTGTCCCGTGGCCGTGCCGGATGTTGAGCAATCCGTTCCTCAGGCAGCACAAAATCGAATTCCGCAAGCTCCATGCCTGCCATCTGGTCCCAGTGCCTCCGAACCACCAAATGCAGCAAGCTTTCACAAGGACCGTGATCAGCGAATGAACCGCAATGCTATCGCTCTCGTCTGGCTGGGCGGAGCTGTGCTGGCCGCACTGCTCTATCTCACCGGCCCCTGGAACGTCGTCTAGAACTTCTGGCTTGCCATCGACAACCTGCAATACCTTCTCGGCAACAGCCTGTTCGTCCTGTTCCACCAGGCGTTCGATCTGGTCCACGCAGTGGCCATTGCGTTGTTCGCGGTGTTCATCGTGCTCGCCGCCCTTGCCTCTCACCGCGGGATCCGGGGCGGAGGCGTCGTCGGCACTACCGTGCTGTTCGTCGGCCTTTTAGTCATTGGTGGCTACAACTCCCGCCTGTGCTGGCTCGCCGCCCTCATTGTCGCTCTCGTCGGTGCCACACACATGACCCAGCTTTTGCTCTCGCCACGGCCCCGCTCCCCGTGGGCGGAGCAAGGTCAGCGGCACCGGGCATGAAGGGTGTTTCCAAATTTCTTGCCGCCTGCACGCACAGATTGTGCTAGGACCCGTAGTTAGACCCTCCTGAGGAACGTCGGAACAGATGCGTACCCCACTTCTGGGCGCGGCAGCCGCAGCCCTCTGCTTCGGCGTCCTTCTCCAGCCAAGCTTCGCGGCAAACTATCTCCGGCAGGCCCAGGACGCACTCCGCAAAGGCGATCTTCGAACCGCCCAGATCGAACTCCGCAACGCGGTCAAGTCGGACCCGCAAGACGCGGAGGCCCGTTTCCTGCTTGCCGAGGTTCAGCTCCAGCTCGGTGATCCGGTCGCGGCCGAAGAGCAGGCCCGAGCCGCCGAGGAACGGGGGTATGATGTTACCCGAACTACTCCGCTGATCGGCCAGGCCATGCTGATGCAAAACCGGGCGGCCGATCTCCTCAGGCAGTTCCAGCCCAATGGCCACGACCCCAAGCTCGATGCCGAGATTATGGTGGACCGCGGAGCCGCTCAGCTCGCGCTGGGCGGGGCCGATGACGCTCGCAGGTCGTTCGAGGCCGCGGAGAAGCTCGACCCCGCAGCCATTCAGCCATGGATCGCCGGGGCCCGCCTTGCGCTCGTTCGGCATGATATCCCGGCTGCCCAGGTCCAGATCGACAAAGCGCTTGCCCTCGATAATAAGTCGCTCGACGCCCGCCTGATCAAAGCTGAGCTTCTCGCCCAGGGCAAAGACATCGCCGGCGCCGTCACCCTGCTCAGTCAGGCCATCAACGACACGCCTTCGGCCCTGCCGGCCCGTGTCATGCGCGCCAACCTGCTGATAGGGCAGGGCAAATTCCAGGAGGCCAAAATCGACGACGATGCTGTGCTGGCACTCCAGCCGCAAAACGTCGAAGCACTGTACCTGAAGGCTGTTCTGCTTCACGAAGCGAAGAACGATCAGGGCGCGAATGACATCCTGCAGCACCTTCAGCCGCTGTTCGACCGGATGCCCCGCGCGTATTATCTCCAGGCCGTCGTGCAGCAGGGGCTTGGCCTCACCCGGCTCGCGGAGTCCAGCGCGCGCGATTACGTTGCCCGCGTGCCGGACGATCCGAGCGGGGTTATGCTCCTCGCCCAGTTAGAGGGCGCGCTTGGCCGCCCCGACCAGGCCGTCCCGCCCCTCCAGCGGCTCGTCGCGGCCGCTCCCGACAACCTGCAGGCCCAGGAGTTGCTCGCCCGCAGCGCTATTGCGTCCGGCCAGCCCGAAATCGCCAAAGCGGCGCTCCAGAAAGCGGTCAACGTCGATCCCAAGCAGCCCCTTCTGCAAGCCCAGCTCGGCGGTCTTCTGGTCGATCTCGGAGAAGTCGATGGCGGCCTCAGTCATCTTGAAGCCGCCCTCGCCCTGTCCCCCAAAACCCCCCAGCTCGCCGACGCGCTGTTCCTCGCCGCGCTGAAGACCGGCAGTGCGGATCGCGCCGCGAAAGAGCTCGACATCATCCGTCAGGACCAGGACGACTCCCCCGAAGTTCAGAACCTGGATGGGCTGCTCAAGCTCTCCCGGCTCGATCTCGCCGGTGCACAGGCGGAGTTCCAGGGTATCGTCAAAGCCAACCCTGACTTCCTTCCCGCCAGGATCAATCTCGCCCGTGCCTTATTCAGCGCCGGTGATACCGCCGGCTACGAACAGACCCTTCGCGACATTCTGGCCAAACACCCCACGAGCGAGCCGGCGCTCAACATGCTGACCAGCTGGTTTGTCCAGCAGGGTCATTGGGACCAAGCCGTCGCCCTGCTCGAAACCGCCCATAAAACCCGGCCCCAAGACGGGCAGATCACCATCGCCCTAGGCAATTTGTATGTCCGCGCCGGCCGAGCCCAAAAGGCGCTCGACCTCATCGCGCCGGCAATTCCGGGCGGCGCCGTGTCCCCGCAGTTTCTCGGTCTGCAGGCCACTGCCCAGCTTGCTCTGAAGCAGACTTATCAAGCCAAGGCTACATTGAACCAGATCCTTGCCCAGCGGCCGCGCAATATCGCCGCCCGGCGCGAGCTAGTCGCACTGCTGATCGATTCCAAGGACTACGACGCCGCTCGCAACGTCCTGCAGGCCGGCATGGCCGCCACGCCCAACACATATCAGTTCAAGCTGGACTATGCGCTGGTCGATCTAAAGGCGAAGGGGCTTCAGGCAGCTCTCGCCACGGCAGACCAGCTCTATCAACAAGACCGGGCTGATCCCGACACACCGGCCCTGAAAGGCGACGTTCTGATGGCCGCCGAACAGCCGGCGGAGGCCGCGAAAGCGTACCAGGAGGCTGCGGCTACGCCGTCGCGGCTGCTCGCGCTCCGGTTTGCCGGTGCGCTGCAGAGGGCGAACCAGCCGGGAGCCGCCGAGAAGATCCTGCAGGACTGGCTGTCATCCCATCCCGACGACACCTTGGTGATGAACACCCTCGCCAGCCTGCAACTCGAGCAGCACCAATACGCCGCCGCCCAGGCACAACTTCAGGCCCTGCTTGCCAAGTCCCCGCGCGATCCCGCTGCGCTCAACAACCTCGCCTGGGTCGATCAGCAACTGAACGACCCCGCCGCCGAGAATCTGGCCAAGCAGGCCTACATCCTCGATCCAACTCCGCAGACCGCCGACACCCTGGGCTGGATACTGACCTCGAAGGGCGATGCCTCGCAGGGTTCGTATCTGCTGCGCCAGGCCACCGCGGGGTCGAACGATCCCCGGATCCTTTATCACTACGCTGTGGCGCTGAAGGATACCGGCGATAAGGCGCGGGCGCTTAAGCTGCTGCACAACGTCGCCGCTGCCCAGGGGGATTTTGAGGAAAAGACGGACGCCCAGCACCTGATATCGGAGATGACCAAGGGGTCGTAGAGGGGGTGCAATCCTGCCGCGGGCGGGAGCCCCACCGCCGTTGCGAAGATGGCCGGCTGATCCTCGGGTCGAGCCCGAGGACAAGGGGCCGGCCATGACGGTGGTGACGGGGGCTCCCGCGATGACTGACCTCCGCCTGCTCACCTTCTCGACGCTGTATCCCAACACGGAGCAGCCGAATCACGGCGTGTTCGTGGAAAATCGCATCCGCCATCTCGTCGCTTCCGGCGAGGCGGTCACGGAGATCGTTGCACCGGTCCCGTTCTTCCCCAGTTCGTCCGGTCGGTTTGGCTCCTGGGGGCGCTACGCCCGCATCCCAGGACGAGAGGAGCGCCACGGTCTAGAGGTGCATCACCCCCGGTTCTGGTGATCCCAAGCTCGGGATGGCCGTGGCGCCGCTGCTGCTCTACCGCTCGAGCCTGCCGCTTCTGCGCCGGATCCTGGCCTTGCGCCGGATCGACGTCATCGACGCCCATTACATGTATCCGGATGGGGTCGCCGCCGTCTGGCTCGGGCAGAAGCTCGGCATCCCCGTTGTGGTCACTTGCCGGGGCACCGACGTCAACCTGATCGCGCGCTACCGCATTCCCCGCCGCCTGATCCAGGGCGCCATCGCTGGTGCTGCTGCATTGATTACCGTCAGTGGCGCCCTTCGCGAGGCGGTGCTCGAGCTCGGGGCGCCACCGGACAAGGTCACGGTGCTGCGCAACGGCGTCGATACGCGGCTCTTTTCTCCACCCGGCGAACGCGTTGCCGTCCGCGCCGATCTTGGCCTGACCAACCCCACCTTGGTTTCGGTTGGCCACCTGATCGAGCGCAAGGGCCACCACCTCATCATCGAGGCTCTCCAGCAGCTCGCCGACTGGCACGCTCTGATTATCGGTGACGGCCCCGAGCGCGCCAGCTTGGCAGCCCTGATCCAGTCGCTCGGCCTCTCCGGCCGCGTGCGGCTGCTCGGCGCACGGCCCCATGCGGAGCTGCCGGCGCTCTACGGCGCGGCCGACGCGCTGGTGCTCGCCTCCAGCCGCGAGGGCTGGGCCAACGTTCTGCTCGAAGCGATGGCCTGCGGCACCCCGGTCGTTGCCACGAACATCTGGGGCAACCCGGAGGTCGTGCGCACACCCGAGGCCGGTGTGATTGTCGAACGCAATCCCGCCGCCATCGCCGAGGGCATCCGGCGCTTATGGGCCAACCGCCCGAACCGTGCCGCCACCCGGGCCTATGCGGAACAATTCAGTTGGAACGAGACGACCGCCGGACAGCTCACGCTGTTTCGTCGTGTCGTCGCCCCATCGTGATCCGATACACCCGTTGCCTCTGCTGCTCGCCAGGGTTGTAACCCCGCCATGTCAGATATCACGAAAGAACTGGGCGACGATGTCGGTCTTCAACAAACCGGCCGACTGCGCCGCGAAGGTGGCATCATCGGACTGCTGTTCGCCAGCACCACCAGTATCATAGGTTCGGGCTGGCTGTTCGGCGCCTTCCACGCCAGCAAAATTGCCGGCCCCCTGGCGATCTGGAGCTGGGTCGCCGGCGCCATCATCATCCTGCTGATCGCCCTGTGCTTCGCGAAGCTCGGCGCGCTATTCCCACGCGCCGGCGCCCTGGTGCACATGAGTCATGCCAGCCACGGCGAGGGTCTGGGCCGGATCTGGACCTGGATTCTGTTCCTTTGCTACCCGCCCGTGGCCGCGGTGGAAGCTGAGGCCGTCGTCACTTACGCCAACAACTACCAGCCTTACTTCATCCAGCATGGTAGCAGCGGCCTGCTGACCCCCATCGGCTTTGCTGCTTCTGTGGTGCTCCTGGCCATCTTCGCGGCCCTAAATATGCTGACCGTCGGCCTGCTGCTGAGCATCAACACCGGTATTACCTGGTGGAAGATCGCCGTCCCCGCCCTGACTGGCATTGCCCTGCTCGTCGCCAGCCACAACACCGCGAACCTGTCGGCCGACCCTACCGGCTATACGTTCTCCGGCATCTTCTCCGCCCTGCCGGCCGCGGGCATCATCTTCAGCTATCTCGGCTTCCGCACCGCGATCGACCTTGGCGGCGAAAGCGCCAATCCACACCGGGACATTCCGCTGGCCGTGATCGGCTCGGTCGTCATATCCGCCGTCATCTACATCCTGCTCAGTTCGCGTTCCTGCTCGCCTTGCGGCCCAGTGACATGGCTCATGGCTGGGCGCACCTGAGTTTCGCCCGCCAGACGGGACCCTTTGCTGGTCTTGCGGCGGGCCTCGGGCTGGGCTGGCTCGCCGCCCTGCTTTATATCGATGCCTATGTCTCCCCAGGTGGAACGGGCCTGATCTACACCACCGGCGGTGCCCGTATTCTTTATGCCGCAGGAGAGACCCGTTGCGGCCCGCACTGGCTGACCAGACTGACTGCGGCCAGCCAAGTGCCCTGGCTGGCGGTCCTTTGCGCATGGCTCGTCGGCATCCTGTTCCTGCTGCCCTTCCCCGCGTGGCAGCTCATGGTCCAGTACATCACGTCGATCACCGTGCTGACCTACGGGCTTGGGCCGGTCGTGCTGTTGGTTCTGCGGCGCAACCTGCCCGAGGGGCATCGCCGCTTTTCACTCTGGGGCGCCGGTTTTATCGCCCCAGTTGCCTTCATTTGCAGCAACCTGGTGATCTACTGGACGGGGTTCCGGACTAATTCCTTCCTGTTCGGCCTCGTTGCCGTCGGCTTTATTCTCTACGTCATCTATCACCGGCTGATCGCCCGGCTGCCGTCCGAGGAAATCGGCTGGCGTCACATTTCCTGGCTGCTGCCCTGGTTCCTGGGGATGTGGGTGCTCTCCGGGCTCAGCGATATCGGGGGTGGCGCGGGTATAGTCGGATTCTGGGGCGGTGTGGTGCTTACGATTATCTGGAGCCTGATTGTGCTGCGGCTCGCTATGGCTACGGCTCTGTCGCCGGAGGAGACCCACGCTGTGATGGCCCGGATGAACGCGGCCTGAGCGCAGAAGACGGAGCTTAGGACCCCTGCCTTCGCAGGGGCAAGGAGTTCACAAGGGGCTATCGGAGAGTCGCGGAGAGCGGTGCTCGTGCGGGGCCGTGGTGGAAGGTGCTCGCCCCGGGGAGGCAGAACGGGGTAGAATACGCCGTTGGTGGGATGTCGGTGAGGTGGGGCGGCGGGACTGGACTGTACAAAACCGGGGTTATTGCGGCACAACAATTGTACAAAAGCCGGTTTTGTGCAATGCAGAAAACGTACAAAACCGGGATTCCGGGGCGGGCGATTTGTACAAATCCCAGGTTTGTGCAGTGCAGAAAACGTACAAAACTGGTATTTGTTACGTATCCAGAGCGAGGCTGCCCAGTGGAACTGCAAGCAAGCATTGCATGATGGTCACAGAGAAGGACAAGATGCTTGCCGGGGAGTTGTACGACGCCAGCGCGCCTGAAATTCAGGCAGAGCTGGCGGCGGCGCACAGATGGCTTGCGCGCTACAACGCTGCGCTCGACATGGGCCCTTCCGAGTGGCGCAAACTGTTGCTGGAACGCTTCGCCGCTGTCGGAGACGGAGCCGTGATCCGGCCGCCATTCCATTGCGACTACGGCTTTAACATTCGCCTCGGTGCTGGCGTTTTCCTGAACTTCAACTGCGTTATCCTCGATGTAGTGGAGGTCACCATCGGCGACCGCACGCAGATCGGACCGGGGGTGCAAATCGTGACTGCCGATCATCCGCGGGACCCGGCGGCGCGAGCCTCGGGCCTGGAGTTTGGCCGGCCGGTCCGCATCGGGCGCAACGTCTGGATCGGAGCAGGAGCGATCATACTGCCGGGTGTTTCGGTTGGCGATGATGCGCTGATCGGCGCGGGCAGCGTGGTCACCCGCGATTTGCCTACCGGGGCTACTGTCTTCGGCAATCCTGCACGCGTGCAGGCGCCGACAGCTTAGAGCGTGTTCAGCATGACTGAACACACGATCGAGGAGCACCCATGCGTCTTTACGGTATGAGCATGTCCGGCAATTGCTGGAAGGCGGCAACGATTCTTCGCCTGACTGGTCATGAGTTCGAGTGGGTCGAGACAGACGGCAACAGCGGCGCTACTCGCACACCTGAGTTCCTTGCGATCAACCCGATCGGCAAGGTGCCAGTCCTTGTGTTGGACGATGGTACGGTTTTAATCGAAAGCAACGCTATTCTGCTGCACTTTGCCGAAGGGACGCCCTGGCTGCCGCCGCCCGGACTGGCCCGGACCAGGGTACATGAATGGCTGTTCTTCGAGCAATACAGCCACGAGCCGGCTATCGCTGTAGCCCGCAACATCATAACCTGGCACCGCGCGCGGCACTCATGCTCTGAACGTGATGGAGGATAGGCTGGCCAATCACGCGTGGCTCGTCGGCGAGGCGCCGACGATAGCTGACCTTGCGTTATTTGCTTACACCCATCGCGCGGATGAAGGCGGGTTCGACCTGGCTCGATGGCCCGGCGTGCAGGCGTGGGTGGGTCGGCTCACAGCGCTGCCCAGCATCACTACCCTGCCCCGCTCTTCCACCTGATGCCAGACCGGCGTGGTGTTACCGCGACAATGGTCGCGGCGACACGAGAAATGATCATGGCAGGATCGGCCTCCCGATTGTGTTTGGAAACAGGTCGTCAAAGAAGAAATGTAACTGGGCGATCACGCCGACATGCGTCCCCGCGGCCCGGTTCGCCGGAATCAGGGCCTCGATGCCCCACTGCATCGTCTCGCCCAGGTAGATGAAGCCGGGCGCCACTATCAGCGTGGAGGGAAACCCGCTGGCCGGCCCCGCGGCCGGCGAGTACCAGTCGGTTTCGACCAGAGGGATCAGGTGTCCAACGAACGACGGTAGGCCGAAACTCCTCACCTGCGATTGCAGATAGGGAATGCTGTATTGGACTGAGAACGCACCTGACCAGGCATAGGGGTTGCCGCTGTTGTCGGCCGTGGAGTTGAGACGACGGTCGGGGATGATGTAGCTCAGCTCGCCGGTGACAGCGAGCGGCCGGAGCAGGCCGATCGGCAGGTCACCCAGGCCTTTGCCCGCATAGATGGTCGGCGCAGTCGATCCGTAGGCATCGCCGCCCACGTTAACCGTCGCCTGGTTGCCGCTGAACTCGCGGATCACGCCGAGGGAGACGACAAATTCGTGCGGGCCGTTGGTGTAGGCCTGCCATTTGCCGGTGAGAAAGACGTTCTGAAACCCCGTTTTCGTGGCCTCCCCGGCCGCGTGCTCGAGCACATTCCAGCCCTGATTGTAGATAAGCGCCGTGTTAGGGGTGATGGTTTTGTCGTATTCCCATTGGAATTGGTACTCGGTCTGGTCTTTGGGGGTAGGCGGGTACACGAACTGCGGCAGCGTTGCCTCGTCGCCCACGCCGGGATCATCGAAAGTGAGAGTGACCGGGAAGACGCGCGCGCCGGCGACGACATGTGCCGCGGCGGGCTGACTGACCGCCGCGCAAACGGCGGTCAGTGCCAACGCACAGGCATGTTGTTTCATCGGATAGGGACCTCGATTTCGGAATCGGAAAAGGACAACCGGCGGCAATCATGCCGACGGCTCAGGCTCGCGTTTCAGATCCGAACGGGAGGGCCTCTTGGACAGGCAGCGGCAACACGGCGCACTGGCGGCGCCCGTGCCGGCGGCGGCAGTGAGGATCGGGTAACCTCCATAGGCGCCGGCGGCGGGAGAGCAGGGACAGCGGCCAGTGTCGGCGCGGGGAGCGAGACCAACAGAAAGACGGGGTAAAATGCCGGGTTCGGGGCGTGATCATGCGCCGGGGCGGGCGACTTGCTCGATTGCGCATGGCAGATGACGCCATCCGCCATCGTTGCCATCGCAGGTTGCAGTACGCATGCCGCCGCCGCAAGCTGAACCGCGAGGGCCAGGATGGCTCCGTAGAGTCCGAGCGGCGAGAGCCGGGAGCGCTGCATCGCAAGCGTTAGGCTCGCACGGCGCAGCATCGGAGGCAATACGGCCGCTTGAGGAACGGCAGTATAGGTCCGCCGAGGAGGCTTCGCCTACAACCCCAAAATCGCCTTGGCGATTATATTCCGCTGGATCTCGTTCGACCCGCCGTAGATCGAGACCTTGCGGTAGTTGAAGTAGGTTGGACCGACCCCGGCTGCATATTCCGGCTCGACCAATGGTTCGTTCCGGCCCTCCTCCGGAGGTTGGTAGGGCATGACATACGGCCCCACGACCTCCATCATCAGCTCGGTCAATTGCTGCTGAATTACCGACCCTTTCAGTTTGAGGATCGACGACGCGGGGTTCTGCCGCCCTTTCTCCTGCTTTCTCTCATCCGAAACCACCCGCAACTGCGTCATCTCCAGCGCCTTCAGCTCGATCTCGATCGCCGCCAGTTTCTCGCGGAACCGTGGGTCGTCGCCGATCCCCTCCAGTGCCGCCAGTTCCTTGATCCGTGCTACCTTCGCTTTCGACATCCCTACCCGGGCGATCCCGGTGCGTTCATTGCCGAGCAGGAACTTGGCGTAGTCCCAGCCTTTGTTTTCCTGGCCGACAAGGTTTTCGGCTGGGACTTCCACGTTATCGAAGAAGACTTCGTTCACTTCCCGGCCGCCGTCGATTGTGACTATAGGCCGGACTGTGATCCCCGGCGCTTTCATGTCGATCAGCAGAAATGAAATTCCCTCCTGCTTTTTGGCCGCTGGGTCGGTTCGCACCAGGCAGAAGATCCAGTCCGCATAATGCGCGAGCGTGGTCCAGATCTTCTGGCCGTTCACGATGTAGCGGTCGTCCTTTCGTTCCGCCCGGGTCCGCAGGCTTGCGAGGTCCGAGCCCGCTCCCGGCTCGGAAAAGCCCTGGCACCAGAAATCATCGGCATTTGCTGCCCGAGGAAGAAAGCGCCGCTTCTGTTCCTCGTTGCCGAATTGCGCGATCACCGGCCCCACCATTGTTACGTTGAAGCCGATGGGTGGGGGGACGTAGGCCTGCTGCATCTCGTCCTGGTAGAGGTAGACCTCCACCGGAGACCAGGGTTGGCCGCCCCATTCTGTTGGCCAGTTTGGAGTCGCCCACCCGCGTGCGTTCAGGATGCGTTGGGATGTGACGATGTCATGTTTGGTCAGAGGCTCGCCGTCGCGCACTTTGTTGCGGAGCCTCTCGGGGATGTCGGTTCGGAAGAACCGCCGCGCCTCGTCGCGGAAGGCCAGTTCTTCCGCTGTGAATGCCAGATCCATTGCTTGCGCCTCCGCTTCACCAGGGAGTTTACCGGCTGCCGAGAGGCCGCACCACTCTTGACGCAATGGCAGAGTGTACCGGTGGGCCTGGATTGCTTCGCTTCGCTCGCAATGACGACATGCTGGTCGGCTTCGATCACGAAGCCGCCGGCGCCGCCGCAGCGGAATATTTCCTCAGCCGCAGGCACGACAGCTTCGCCATGTTCGCCGCGGCCGACCAGCGCGCGATGGCCCGCCAGCGCGGCTTCGTTGAACGCGCCACTGCCGGCGGCGGGCGGGTAATTGCCCCCGATCCTTCCCCCCAGCACCATTACGGCTGGCGGTCGGGCTATGCGCGCCCATCTGACCCGCCGCGCCGCACTGTTCTGCAACTCCGATTTGCTCGCCTTCAGCGCCATCATAGAGGCCCGCGAGCACGGGATCGCCATGCCGGATCCCCGTGGGCGTATGCGGGTTTCACCCTCTATCACCGTGGAGGCCGCCGGGATCGGTCAGGACGCTGCCGACCTGGTCCGGCCTGCTGGTGAGAGTGCGCAACGATTTATCGAAGTTCCGTTCCAGAGTCCTTTAAACCTGCGTTGAGCTAAACTTACCTCACACGTGAACCGGACATGAAATTTGTACGAAAGCGCATCCGGATGCTGCACTGCTTGTTTCAAGCAACTAAATGTAACAGTCGAGGCAGGGTTCCTCCGGGGCCCCGTGCCCTCGCGCTGACCGGGCGTACGGGGTGCAGCACGTGCGCCCGTTTGCGGGATTACTCGCTGCAGACGACAGAAGGAGAAGTTAATTATGAGTCAGGCACTCATGGGTGCTCACGAAACAGACGAACGACTCGCCACTGGCGGTCGGACAATGTCACAGGGTATGTTTGGAGGCATTGCGCTCGTACTCGGAATTGTCGGCTTGGCGATTCTGGGCTCGCATCACGGCGCCGTGTTCTACCTTGACGCCGTCGCCCAGATTTCGCTCGGCGTTGCCCTTATTGTGTTTGGGATGGCGTTGGCGATGGCCTATGCCCAACTCGCAGCCCAAACTCAGGGGGTGGGCGGCCTTGGCGGCACGGTGACAGGTACGACAGGGGATATGTTCCTTGGCGGGGCCGCGGTGATTCTCGGCGTGCTTGCCGTACTTAACGTCGCGCCCGCGGTTCTCGTTCCCGTTGCGGTGATCGTGGTCGGGGTCGGCATGATCCTGAACAGTGTTGCGGCGGTGCGGGCGACCACTTTGGAAACCGTCTGATCGCTGAGCGCACCCCCGCTCGCCGCGTCAGTGAGGAACTGGTCTTCGCGACTGCCAGCATTCGTGCGGTGGCCGGAATTGCCGTAGGCATCCTCGGCATCATCGGTCTGACCGGTGCTGATGCGATGGTGTTGACACTGGCCGCGGCGATTGTCGCCGGTGCAGCCATGCTGCTTGCCAGCACATCCCTAGGCGGACGGTTCGTTCACGTCGTCGTGCCGCGCACGGCGTAACCCGTCCCACTCTCACCCGGTGCGCTACGCGCGCCGACCTCTCCCGCTTAGCGGGAGAGGTGAAGGTGGCGGGGAGCTATTAGCCCACGGTTATAGCGTTACGAACCCGAAGCGGGTGCCCGATGCGGCGTAGCGGTTCGATACCGGCGCCGGTTCCGCGCACCACGACCGTTCCATAATTGAAAATGCGGCCAAGAATACTTTGGATGACATCAACCGTTTCGATACGGCTGATATTCATCTCTGCTGTGTAGCGTGACAACAGGCCGCGTTTATAGATTACGCGCCGGTCGGTAACAACGATTTCGGTGCTGATGCGGCGCATCCATTCGCCAAGGAATACAATGACCGTTATTATCCCGACCGCAGCCGCAGCGTAAAAGCAATAGAGGCGCTGAGGGTCCTGGACCGCGACCCACTGCCCTACGATCGCAAGGGCGATCGCGATCAACGCGAAGAATACCGAGGGCAGGTAGATGGACCAATGCAGGCGCCCGATCTCCCGCACCGTCTCATCGTTCTGCAGTACTTTGTGATAGTAGGCCATCCCGGTTCTCCGACAACTCCTCCCGCCGCCGCTATTTGCCGCGACAGGAGGGGTTATGCCAACCTCCGTGAGTGGCTGCGCCGATCACCCTTCGTACCGCCATTGCCCCCTATCCGCACGTGGGCGCCCTGCGCGACGGGAGGGTAAGCTCGCGGCGGGTCCGGTTTGCGTGGGGGGAGGTGGAGCCGATCACGCGGGCGTTTCGCCGCATGGCCCGCTCGCTAGAGTTCGATTTGTGCGAGATGGCGGTCACCACGCTGGCGCAGGCCATCGCCTGGCGGAAGGCGCTGCTGGGCTTGTCGGTGGTGTTGATGCGCGGATTCCACCATGGCGCGCTGGTCTGCCCCGTGGGGTCCCGACTTACGGGTCCTGTGGAGCTAGCGGGCGGCCGGGTGGGGGTGCGGGCGTGGTCGCAAACGACGGGCGTGTGGGTTCGCGGCATCCTGCAGCACGAGTATGCGGTGGAGCCGGGCGCCATCACCTGGGTCACGGAGGAGGATGCCCATGTGGCGGAATTCACCGATCCGCCGATTGTGGCGCGGGCGGCGGAACCGGTGCTCGCGCTGTTCCGCGCGGAGCGGATCGATGCGGGGATTGCGCTGCGCGGGCTGAGTCCGGGTGAGGCTCGGCCGGTGATCGCCGATGCGGGCCAGGCAGGGCGGCCTGGTTCGGAAGGACGGGCATCTATCCGGTTAATCACGCGCTGTGCCTGCGGCGGCCGCTGCTGGATGATTATCCCTGGCTCGCCGCCGAGCTGCTGGCGCTGTTCGCCGCAGCGCGGGATGCGGCGCGGCCGGAGCCGGATCCGATTACGGGGGAGGCTCTGCCGTATGGACTGGAGGCCAACCGGCGCAGCATCGAGATGCTGGCGGGCTATGCAGCAGAGCAGGGGCTGATTCCGCGGGCATATGCTGCTGAGGAAATATTTGCGGCTTGAGGGAGGGAACGACCGATGGTTGACATTCCGCGGCTGAACGGGGCTATCCGCGCGCTGGAGTCGGATAAGCCGGCTTTCTGTCCCTTTACCACTGCCGAGGTTACGAATGCGCTGACGTTCAGCGTCTCGCGCTGTGACGGCGTGGTGTTTGAGATGGAGCACAATCCGTATGACGTGAAGGCGCTGCGGGACTGCTTGCAGTACATGCTGAACCGGCGGCAGATTGTTGCGTCCGGTTCGCTGGCGCCGGCGGTGACGCCGTTCGTGCGCATTCCGCCGAATGGGGGAGAAAACAGCCAGTGGGTTGCCAAGCAGGTGCTGGATCTTGGGGTGTATGGCGTAGTGTGGCCGCACGTCAGCACGGTGGAGGACGCGCGGAATGCGGTGGCGGCCTGCCGTTATCCGCGTCCGCAGGAGGCGCCGCGCTACGAGCCAGCCGGGCAGCGCGGCGATGCACCGACGGCGGCGGCGCGCTACTGGGGACTGACCCAGGCGGAATACTATGAGCGCGGGGATGTTTGGCCGCTCGATCGGCGGGGCGAGATCCTGGTGATAATTATGTGCGAGGAGAAGCGCGCGATCGGCAATCTGCCGCGGATGCTGGAGCAGGTGCCGGGGATTGGGGTTGTGCTGATTGGGGAGGGGGATTTGTCGCAGGATCTGGGGTATCCGCGGCAGTACCGACCATCCCACGGTTGCCTCTGCGATCAGGGACATTCTTGCGATTTGCAAGCAGTATAACGTGGTGTGCGGCCATCCGCACGTGGATAGCCAGAATGTGGAATCGTTGATCGAACAGGGGTTCCGGTGGCTGATGCCGGCGCCGGTGGTTTCGTTCACGGCGCTGGAGAAGGGGCTGCGGGCGTGCGGGAGGGAATGAGAGGGTCGGGTGCGGGGCCGGCCGCTCCGGCGGGACGTCACCCGCGGAGAGGCGGCGCGTATGCTTAGGTCGCGTTTTGCTGGGCGAACACCGCCTGCAAGGAAGGCGTGTTAGCGAGTGCAGAATCTCCGCCTTGAGTACCCCAACTACAAGCGTAATCGAAAGCGGGCTTCGGCACCAAGCTGCCCCAAGTCTGCAGGATTGTTTGCTCCTGCTGTGCCGTGGGCAGAGTCCATTCGGCATAATCGCCAGTGCCGTTGCCGAAGGCCTGATAGACGGGAATGATCTGGCTTAGCGACCATCCGGCATCTTCCGCTGACTGCACAGCATCAGTAATCACGCTGTAATTCACCCCACCATAGGCAGCCGGCGGTATCGGATAAGGATCCAGTCCTATCAGATTTGCATCCGTGTTCGATGGAGTGGCATCATAAACCGGACTTGTCGGCGAATTGTCGTTCTCCGCGACGAAAAACGACATCTTTGTCGGTGCATATTGCTTGATATAATCGTCGATCGTCTTCACCGCTGCGAGGCTGGAATCCGAAGGCTCGTCAGCAACGTAATAGCCATAGACATTGGGGTCACTCGCAGTAGCCCGAGCAACGGATTCGGCCTGCGCTATCGTATCGCTTCCCAACCACAGCAAGGCCTTCACACCTGAAGGCAAATAGTTGTCTGCATCCGATTGGGAGTTCACGTCGGCCAGATTGAAGCCAACCGAGCCGGGATCTCCTTGCGCTGTATAGCTGCCATTGGCCAGATTGCCGCCGGGTGCATAGTGCAGTGAAGTGACCGAACCCGTGCTCCGCATGAGGTCAAGCGCATCCTCGCGCGCCTTCAGATCCGCCTTGGCTGTGTCGCCTGAAACTTCGGTGCGCAGCAGTGTCAGCCGGCAACGATGGCGGGAGCCGACATACCCTTCTGCAACTTCTTGAAGGCGCGCACCTCGATCTGGCGCACGCGCTCGCGCGAGATGCGATAGTGGTGCGCCAGCTCCTCCAGCGTGGCCGGGTTATCCTTCAGCCGGCGCTCTGTCATGATCTGGCGCTCGCGGTCGTTAAGCAATTTCCAGGCCTGTGCCAGCAGCAGCTTTCGGCCGCTCATCTCCTCGTGCTCGGCCAGGGTATTGTCCTGAGTTTCGCGTTCATCGGCCAACCAGTCCTGCCACTCGCCCTCACTGTCGGCGCGCACGGGGACATTCAGGCTGCAATCGGGCGCGGCCAGCCGATGGTTCATTCTGATCACGTCCCGCTCGGGCACGCCGAGCTTGCTGGCGATCTCGGCCACGTGTTCGGGTCTGAGGTCGCCCGCTTCGTTGGCCCGTATCTGGCTCTTGAGCCGGCGGAGGTTGAAGAACAGCTTTTTCTGCGCAGCGGTGGTTCCCATTTTGACCATTGAGGACGTGTGAAGGATGTATTCCTTCATCGCGGCGCGGATCCACCACATAGCGTAAGTTGCGAGGCGGAAGCCGCGCTCGGGATCGAACCGCTTGACCGCCTGCATCATACCGACATTGCCTTCGGAGATGAGTTCGCCAACGGGCAGGCCATAGCCGCGGTAGCTCATGGCGATCTTCGCAACCAGCCGAAGATGGGATGTGACAAGTTTATGGGCGGCTTTCACATCCTGGCTGTCGCGCCAGCGGCGGGCAAGTTCCAACTCTTCCTCCGGCTCCAGCATGGGAAATTTACGGATCTCCTGCAGGTACCGCAACAGGTTGGCTTCGGGAGCGATACTAAGGACGGTTGAGGCCATTCCGGGCTCCTTTTACTCAGGGTCTGGCAAGAATGGCGGCGTTGGCTTGGCTCCTCAATTGCACTTAGGGGTTTTGCCGATGTTCGAAGGGTTGATCCAGTTATACCTGGGTGTAACTTCGCCGGCGAAGGACCAAAGAAAACGGCTCCGCTCGGGGGCGGGGCGATCTGGTGCCCAGGTGTCAGGAAAACTGCTGTTATTCCCGGATCGGTTTCAGCCGGGCCGCCATTCGCACGAGTTCGGGCAGTGAAGAGGCGCGCATTTTCCGCATTGCCTGGCCGCGATGGACTTTTACCGTAATCTCACTGATGCCGATATCGAACGCAATCTGTTTATTGAGCAGGCCCGTGACCACGCGGGCCATCACGTCGCGCTCCCGCGGGGTTAGCGTCTCATATCGCTCCCGCAGCAGCGCAATCTCCCTTTCGTCCTCAAGCCAGCCGCGGTCACGCGTGATGCCGAGCTGGATTGCATCCAGCAGATCCTGGTCGCGGAATGGCTTGGTGAGGAATTCAATTGCCCCGCCCTTCATCGCCTGGACCGACATGGGAATATCGCCATGGCCGGTGATAAAGATGATCGGCAGACGGATGCCGGCAGCGGCGAGATCGCGCTGGAAATCAAGCCCGCTGCGCCCAGGCAGGCGAACGTCCAGCACCAGGCAAGCGGGATGAACCGGCCGGCCGGAGTTGATAAAGTCACTCACCGAGGCGAGCAGTTGCACCTGGAAGCCGACGGATCGCAGCAGGCTTCCGAGCAATTCCCGGATGGCCGGATCATCGTCAATAACGATAACTGTTGGAGCTGGTTCGGTCATCGTTGAGGCTGCAAACAGACCCGGGGCGACGAGGGCGATTATTCACGATTGCTGAACCATGCGAAGTCACCCATCGAGCCTCCCCCGTTCGCGCTCGCGTCTCGTCCCGCCAGCGTTTCGCTTGTGCCTCCCGATCAGGCGACGATACGCTATCGCGCGCAAGGATAGCAAGGGGTACATGAACGAAGTTTAACATGCATATTACCTACTCGAATACTGCTCGTAAAATGGGCGCGTCCCGAATCGCCACAACCCCGGCACCATGCTAGACGAGCCAAAGCCTTTCCTCGTCTCACGACCAGGGACGATGCGTCTGCAACCCAGGGTGATACACTTGCAACTTGTCGGCCCCGAGCGGCCGAGCCGCGCCACAATCGGCTACGCCAAGGCGGCCGGCCAATTGCTCTGTGCTTGCCTCGGTCTGGCCGTACTGACGTTTCTGGGCTTGCGGCTGGGCTTCAGGGCGGCAACGGTTGGATTTTGCTATCTGATTCTGGTCGAATCGCTCACTGTGTTTGGCAGTTTCATAGCCGGCGTGGCGCTATCGGTAGTTGCGGTGGGCTGTCTGAATTACTTTTTCACTCCGCCGCTGTTCAGCTTTCGAATCGATGCTGTCCAGGATGGCGTGGCCCTGGCGGCCTTTTTGCTTACCTCGGTCGTGATCACCGCCATGACCACGAGGATCCGCGCAGACGCGGAAACCCGGGAAGCGTCGCAAAGAGCGATGATCAACACGATTCCCGCGATGATCTGGAGCGCCCTGCCCGACGGTTCGCGCGATTTCAACAATCATCGCCTGCTCCAGTACACCGGCCTGTCTGACAAGGAGGCCGCCGGCGAGGGTTGGGCTGGGACAGTTCACCCCGAGGACCGCCTCCGGGTCCTGCAAGCCTGGCATCGGGCGGTAGAGACCGGCGAGCCGTTCGAAGTCGAAGCGCGGGGGCGCAGTGCAACCGGGGAATATCGCCTGTTCCAGATGAGGGCCGAGCCCCAGCGAGATGCGCGTGGGAACATTCTCAAGTGGTACGGACGCAGCATCGATATCGAGCAGCGCAAGCGCGATCTTGAAGCGCTGCGTCGTAGCGAGCAGCAGTGGAAAGCGGTCTTTGAGCAAAACCCAACCATGTATTTCATGGTGAACGCGGCAGGGACCGTACTGTTGTGCAATGAGTTCGGCGCCTCCCAGCTCGGCTATACCAGTGAAGAGTTAATCGGGCGACCCGTGCTGGACGTGTTCTATCCGGCCGATCGGGAATTCGTGCTAACCAACTTCAATAACTGTCTCCGGACCCCGGACCGGGCGAGGAGTTGGGAGGCGCGCAAAGTCCGCAAGGATGGAACGGTTGTATGGGTGCGTGAGAACGCCAGAGCTGTAGAGCGTGGCCCCGATGATGTTATCGTGCTGATCGCATGTGAAGACATTACCCAGCGTAAGCAGGCGGAGGCCGCTTTACGCGCAAGCGAGGAGCGCTGGCGCACAGTATTCGAGACAGCCGCGGTCGGCCTGGCTATCATCGACCGGAAGCAGCAACAATTCGTCACAGCGAACCCAGCGTTCAAGCACATCATGGGCTACACCGAGGCCGAGCTTCAAAGCTTTGAGCCACTTGATATCGTGTACGACGAAGATCGGGCCAGCATTGAAATACTACGCGACGAGATGGCGGCTGGCTCGCAGCGCACCTATCGGGTTGAGAAACGCTGGCGACGCAAAGACGGTGCGATCATATGGGCTGACATCAGTGCCTCGTTGATTCCAAACTCCGATAACAGGCCTCTCATCGCCGCTGTGGCGGTCGACATCAACGACCGCAAGCGCGCGGAAGAGGCGGTGCGCCGAAGCGAGGCTTACTTGAGGGAGATATTTGAGACCCTGCCTGATGGACTCGCTATTGTTGACAGGGACTATCGTTACCAGCGGGTCAATTCGGCGTATGAGCGCCGAACCGGATTGCGTCCTGAGCAGATCGCCGGGATGCATGTTGCCGAAATCAACGGCCAAGACGTGTTTGACGAAGCTATAAAGCCCGAACTGGATCGATGCCTCGCTGGGGAACACGTAGCGTACGGCCAGTGGTTCAACTACCCTCGTTCAGGAAGGCGATACCTCGCGGTAACGTATTCTCCAATTTTCATAAGCAGTCCGGGTCCGGCAGGCGCGGCTCTGGTAGTCACGCGGGATCTCACCGAGTACATGCAGGCCTCGGAAGGCTTGCTGCAGGCGCAGGCGGCGCTTGCGCATGTCAACCGGGTAACGACGCTTGGTATCCTTACGGCCTCCATCGCACATGAAGTGAATCAGCCGCTGGCTGCCGTGGTAACCGACGCAAGCGCCGGCTTGCGCTGGCTGCAGGCGGACCCGCCGAACCTGCCGGAAACGCGCGACACGCTCGTTCGCATCGTCAGGAATGGCAACCGGGCAGCCGATGTGATCGGCCGGATCCGGGCCATGGCGAGAAGGGCGCCGCTGCAGATGTACAGCCTCGACATCAATGAAGTGATCCGCGAGGTGATCGCGCTGACGCGCACTGAAATGGAACGTAACAACGTTGTTCTGCAAACCGAGCTTGATGGCCGGATACCTCGGATCGTTGGTGATCGGGTGCAGCTCCAACAGGTGGTTCTTAACCTGATTATGAACTCGATCGAAGCGATGAGAGAGAGTGACCGGCGTGAGCTGAAGGTGAAGTCCCAGACCGACGGGGCCCGCAACGTGCTGGTTTCTGTGGACGACGCCGGGCCTGGTCTGGATGCCGAGAGCAGGGATCGGATCTTCGATGCGTTTTATACGACCAAGCCGGACGGCACGGGAATGGGGCTGGCGATCTCGCGCTCGATCGTTGAAGGGCATGGCGGCCGGATCTGGGCGACTGCCAACGAGCCGCGAGGGGCGATATTCCAGTTTGTCATCCCTGGCAAGCAGCTTGCGCAAACAGACGCAGAATACCGACAGATCAAACCGGCTACACCATAGTATAATCGGCTTCGTGTGTTTTAGTGCCTATTGTTCCAGGCTGGGAATGCGCCTCGCCCTGCCCCCCATTGGTTCCCGGTGTCTAGAGGTGGCAAACTCGAACCGCCGGAGCACGGAGTGCCGAAAAGAACCTGGATTTCGATTGTGGATGACGACGATTCCGTTCGCGAGGCAATTAAGGGTTTGATCAGGTCGGCAGGATTTGCCGCAAGCACTTTTCCATCCGCAAAGGATTTTCTGGCCAGCGGTGCGATCAGTATCACTGCCTGCGTGATCGCGGACATTACCATGCCTGACATGACCGGGCTGGAGCTGCATGCGCAGATCAAGGCGATGGGCAGGAATATTCCTACTATTCTGATTACCGCCTATCCGAGCGACACAGGGCGCGAGCGGGCGCTGAGGGCCGGAGTTCTCGGCTATTTGACCAAACCTTTCAGCGATGACGATCTACTGGGTTATATTCGCTCCGCAGTGGGCAAGCCTTAATGCGCTTCCGCCCAGGTCCGCCCCCGCCCTGTCTCCACCACCAACGGGACAGTTAGCTTCACGGCCTGTTCCATCACCCCGCGCGTCAGTTCCGACAGCCGATCCGCCTCTTCCTCCGGTGCCTCGAACAGTAACTCGTCGTGCACCTGCAGCAATAACCGGGCCCGCAATCCCGCGTCCGCGAGCGCCCTCGGCAGCCGCACCATCGCCCGCTTGATCACGTCCGCAGCACCGCCCTGCAGTGGCGCATTGATCGCCTGCCGCTCAGCATAACCGCGCCGCTGCAGGTTCTTTTCCCCGATCCCTGGAATCCAGCACCGTCGGCCAAATGGCGTCAGCACGTATCCCTGGATCCGCGCCTCTTCCTTGGTCCGCTCCATATACGCGCGAATACCCGGATACCGCTCGAAATACGCATCAATATAACTTTTTGCCTCACCCGGCGAAATGCCTAGCTGTCGCCCCAGCCCGAACGGGCTGATGCCGTAAATGATCCCGAAATTGATCGCCTTGGCTCGCCGGCGGGTCGCCCCATCCATCCCGGCCATTGGCACCCCGAATACCTCGCTCGCGGTCCGGGTATGAATGTCCTCGCCCTTAATGAAACTGTCCCGCAATTGCGGAATATCCGCCACATGCGCCAGCAGCCGCAGCTCTATCTGGGAGTAGTCAGCACTCACCAGCACGTGCCCCGGCTCCGCGATAAAGGCCCGCCGGATCCGCGTCCCTTCGTCGGTCCGGATGGGTATGTTCTGCAGGTTCGGGTCGTTCGACGACAGCCGGCCGGTGGTTGTCACTGCCATTGCAAAACTCGTATGGACCCGCCCCGTCTCCGGATTGATCTCCCCGATCAGCGCGTCGGCATACGTCGATTTCAGCTTTTGTAACTGCCGCCATTCCAAAATCAGCGCCGGCAGCTCATGACCCTGATCGGCCAGATCCTGCAGGATCGAGGCGTCCGTCCCATACGCCCCGGTCTTTGTGCGCCGCCCGCCGGTCAACTTCATCTCCTCGAACAGCACCTCGCCCAGTTGCTTCGTGCTGCCCAGGTTGAACTCATGCCCGGCCAGCCGGTGGATCTGCTGCTCCATCGCCGCCATCCGCACCTCGAACTCCTTCGAGATCAGCCGCAGCTCCTCCTTATCCACCTTCACCCCGGCTCGTTCCATATCCAACAGCACCGGTATCAGCCGGCGCTCCACCTGCTCGTATAACGCCAGCGCCTTGGCAAACCGCAAGCGCGGCCGCATCGCGCACCACAACCGGAACGTTGCATCCGCCCGCTCTGCTGCATACGCACCGACCCGCTCGACCGGGGCGTCGGCGAACGTCAGCCGTCCGCGGCCCGATCCGGTCACACTGTCGGCCGCCGTCAGCGTATGACTCAAATGCAACTGCGCCAGCTCCTCCAGCGCATGCCCGTGCAGCCCTGCCTCCTGTGCGTAACAAATCAGAGTAGCGCAATCCGCCGGCGTGGCGACTGGAAAACCGGCGCGCGTCAGTGCATCCAGTTGCAGCTTCGCGTCCTGGAAAATCTTCAGCACCGTGGGATCGCTCAGCACCGGTCCGAGCAGCTCAATTGCCTCGGCACAGGAAGCCTGGCGCACCAACCCGCCGTGCCACAGCGGAACGTAACAGGCCCGCCCGATCGCCGTTGCCAGCGCGACCCCGATGAGCTCGTGCCCATCCGCGACCACCTCCAGCGCCAGCGTACCGCTCTCACGGGCCCGAGCCACCCAGTGCGCCAGCCTCTCCCTATCCGAAACCGTCTCGTAGGGCCCGAAGTCAGCCGGAATCTCCGGCGCCTTCACCTCCGGGGCCGGAGCCGGCCTGGCCGCCTCTCCCTCCGTCACACGCGCCAGGATGCTCCGGAACTCCATTTTCCGAAGCCACACCGTCAGCCTTGGGCGGTCCGGCTCGCAGGCCACCAGCTTGTCAATCGGTACCGGCAAAGGCGCATCGTCGTGCAGCGTCACCAGCTCGCGCGACAGCCGGGCGTTGGCGGCATTCTCGATCAGAATGTCACGCCGCTTCCCCGGCTTCATCAAGGGAGCCGCGGCCAGCACCCCCTCCACATCGCCGAATTCGTTGATCAGCTCGGCCGCCCTCTTCGGCCCGATCCCCGGCACCCCTGGCACGTTATCGGTCGAATCCCCGATCAGCGCCTGCACCTCCACCATCTTGTCCGGAGGCACGCCAAACCGCTCCATCACCTCCGCCGGCCCGATCGGCTTCTGCTTGATCGGATCCAGCATCTCTATCCCGGGCCGGATCAACTGCATCAGGTCCTTATCAGACGAAACTATCGTGACCTGTCCGCCCTGCTCCGCCGCCTCGCGCGCATAAGATGCGATCAGGTCGTCGGCCTCCCAGTCTGCGAGCTCAACCGCCGGCACGCAGAATGCATCCACCGCCTCGCGTACTAAGGGGAATTGCGGCACCAGTTCATCGGGCGGAGGCGGCCGGTGTGCCTTGTAATCCTCGTACATCCGGTTGCGGAACGTCTGCTTCCCGGCGTCGAAAATCACCGCGATATGCGTCCCCACCTGCTCGCGCAGCAGCTTCGCGAGCATGTTGGTGAACCCGAACACCGCGTTCACCGGCGTCCCGTCCGACCGGGTCATCGGCGGCAGAGCATGATACGCGCGGAAGATAAACCCCGACCCATCGATCAGGATCAGATGCAGCCGCTGCTCGCCTGCCGCACCCGGCGGTTCCAGAACCGCAGCTTCAATGTCCGCTGGCGTCATGAGCTCCTGGATTCAAAATGAACAATCGCGAGCAATACGGGCACACGACCTCCCGGTTCTCGATCTTCAGAAAGACTCGCGGGTGACCCAGCGGGCCCCCACCGCCGTCGCAGGCCACCACCCGGTCGCCCACGTGGATCGTCTCGACCGGCACCGGCGCGACGGCCTCTCCATCTGGCATCTAGCGAACATCCCTTTAACTGGCGATCAGTTGAGTAGCATGATAGCCACCGGGTCAGTGCTTTCAAAGACTGGCTGTCGCCCTCCGCGCCCCATGCGCCGCCCTCTCCTCGCACTTCTTCTGCTTGTCCCGTTGCTCGCCGGCTGTGTCGCCCATCTCGACCCGGAAGGGCCGCCGGTCGACCGAGCCATCGAAACCAGCGGCTTCTTCCAGATGCCCGATGGCACACGCCTCCCGTATCGCGTCTGGCAGCCCGATCCCGCACCGCGCGCCATCATCGTCGCCTTCCATGGCATGAACGACAGCCGCGATGCCTGGGAGGTCCCTGCCGACGCCTTCACCAACGCCGGGATCGAGATCATCAGTCCCGACCAGCGCGGTTTCGGCGCCACCCTCCACCGTGGCTACTGGCCCGGGACCAAAACCCTTGTTGACGACGCCCGTCGCATTCTTCTGCTCGTCCACGCCCAACACCCCCACACGCCTATCTTCGCCATGGGTGAAAGCATGGGCGGCGCTGTGCTCATGGTCCTCGCCACCTCGTCCGATCCGCCGCCCGTTACCGGCTATATCCTGGTCTCGCCTGCCGTCTGGTCCCGCTCAGAGATGAACATCTTCGAGCGCACCGCGCTCTGGGTCGGCGACCACGTCTTTCCGGGCATGAGCTTCACCGGCGCCATCGCCCATATCACCGCCAGTAACAACCACGCGGCCTTAGAGCGCCTCTCTACCGACCCGTTGACCATCCACCACACCCGGGTCGACGCCATCAACGGGCTGGTGAACCTTATGAGCGCGGCCCAGGCCGCCGCCCCCTACTTCCACGCCCGCGCGCTGTTTCTCTATGGCGGCAAGGACGAACTGATCCCCAAACACGCCATGCGCGCCGCCTGGGACCATCTCCCCCCAGGGCAGCGGATCGCCTATTACCCGCGTGACTACCATCTCATGCTGCGGGACATTGGTCGCGACGTGCCCATCGACGACGTTCTGAGCTGGATGTTCCACCCCAGCGTCCCCTTACCGTCTGGCGCCGGCAGCGCCGCTCGCGTCTGGCTGGATCACGAGAGCTGATCGGCCGACATTCTCCGGGTTAACCAATAACGGCTGGCAACGAACCACAACCGGCGATAGAATAAGGTTCCAACCCCCCCGTCGCCGAACCCAGCAATGAACGAGCATGTGTCTCTCAGGCTGCAATCGCCCATTGAGACCGCCTGTTCTTCGCCGGTCCCCGCGTTCGACGCCCTCTGTGCCCCCACGGCCCCCCTCGCACTCCAGGACATCGTCGATAACCCCTCCCCCGCCCTGGAAACCGACTTCAAGAGCTGGCGCAATCTCGAGAACGCCGAGGACCAATCTGAACTCGCCCGCGACATCGCGGCCATCGCCAACGCCGGCGGTGGCCACATCGTCTTCGGCTTCGCCGAAGAGCGCCTCGTCCCAATCGATACCCACCCCTTCGTGACCAACTGCATCCAGTCCCAGATCGATACTATCGCGAAGACATTCCTCGACCCTTCGCCCGAGACCCTGGTCACCGTCGTCCGCTCCACCTGCGGCAACATTCACCCTGTCATCAGGGTGAACCCCCACGGCTCAGTGCCGATCACCGCGAAGCGCGCCGGTGCCCTGACCGAGCGCGGTGCCATCTACATCCGTCGCTATGCTCCTGCGCGCGGTATAACCCCACCGTTGCCCGAAACCGCCCGTGCCGAAACGGCCCAGGACTGGACAGCCCTGATCCGCCGCTGCACGCGGCACGACCGCGAAGCCCTGCTCCGGCAGATCGAGGCCTTGCTGGAGAACCGCCGCCCCACGCCTGCCGTCCACGATGCGCTGCTCGCCTGGCATACTGCCGCCCGCGACGCCTTTCTCTCGCTGACGCATCGGAGCCCGCACGCCAACCGCCTCGCCCATAGCCACTACGCGTTGAGTTACGCGGTCACGCCCTACGGGCGCATTCTGGAACATGCGCAACTACCGGAGATCCTTCGCCGCTGCGCTTTCGAAACACAAATCCGCTTCGGCACCGGACTGCGGATGTTCGAGCCGCCGTACCGCCTCAACGCGCGTCCCCGTTACGTTGCGGACCCCAAAGTGCCCGATCCTGACATCGACTTCCTGGAAACGGCCTGGCTCCGCGCCTATCCGCCTCCGGGCATCGTCGATCTCTGGCGTGTTTCCCCCAAGGGGTTGGCCACTCTGGTCCGCGATTTCGCCGAGGATCGGCCCGAAACGCCAGTCCCGGCGCACACCGATCCCCCATGGCTCAGCCCATCGCTGCTGGCCCGCGAGCTCGCCGAATTGCTCTGGCACGCCCACAGCCTCGCGCGGTTCTTCCCCGCGCCGACCCACATCATTGTCCGATGCGACTGGTGGGGCCTGGCCGGGCGCACCCTGTCCGATCACCAGGCCACCTGGGCACGCACCCCGCCCGCTATCGGCGATCACCGTGCTGCCTGGCTCGATGTTCCGCTCGCCGCTTTCAACACGAACTGGGCGGACGCGGTGGCCCGGCTAATGGCTCCGCTGATCCGGGCGTTCGAGCCGGATCTCGGGTTCGACGCGGCGTGGGTGCTGGAGCACACCTAGCCAGTGCACAGGTCACGGGCGGGGCCGTTGTAGCCTTCAAGGTCATCACCCACTATCTTCCGCCGAATGGACCAGTCACCGACAAAACCAGCCGAGCCGGCGGAAACCGAGGCCGAGCGCGCGGTGCGCCTGGAGTGGGAAGCCCGGGCGCTCAAGGAGGCTGAACGCTCCTTCGAGGAAGAAGGCGGGATTCCGATCGAGGAAGTCGAGACCTGGGTGGATTCCTGGGACACGGCGAACGAGCTGCCGCCGCCGGAGCCGCGCAAGGACGAGGCGTGGGCGCGGATCATGGCGGCCCGTGCCGCAGAGAAGGCCGAGGGCGAGCAAGACTGATACGGGCCGTCAGGCTTTCGAGGATAGCGAGGCGTGACCTGGCCGGCATCCGTGCGTGGTTTACGCAACCGGGCGCCGGGGAAACAGCCAAGCGCCGGCTGCAGCATATAGTCCGCTCAATCGTGGAGCTGGCCGAACATCCATGCCGGCATCCTCGATCAGATGACGGCACTCGCGAATTTACGGTTGAAGGGACCCGCGTTCCGTACCGCGTCAGTCGCGATACAAACCGGGATGCGACTGCGGGTGATGTGCGCGTTCTCAGGATCTTCGGGCCGGGGCAAGATCGAAGCCGGACCTCTTATACCAGCGCGCCAGTCCAATGACCGCTTCGGGTGGATAGCTGCCGTTCGACGGGCGTTAGCACGCTGACTAGAACTGATCTAAGCCGGCCCAACGGGTGTTGCGTAATTCAAGCAGACCGTGTGGAAACACGTCTGCCGACGATATAGGGACCGCTCGTGGCCAGTCTGGAAGCTTTTACCCAGGGCTTTCGAAGTGAACAGGCAAGTCTCATCGTGATTTGCCCTACAGCTTCGCAATCCAAGGGCACCTAACTGGCAGGGCTAAAATGCCGGTAGGCGGATTCTCAAACCCGCACCGCGATCATCAACTCGGTAAAGGCGACAATGTTGAGCACCCGCCTGAGATTGTAGGCGAGCGCCGTCAAGCTGAACTCGCCGCGAACCTTTTCCAGCCCACGCATCAGGAACGCACCTTGGTTCATCCATTGTTTGATCGTACCGAATGGGTGTTCCACTGTCTCGCGGCGCTGCTGGAGAACCTCCGGTCGTTTCGCTAGTCGGGCCTGCATCCGGTCGAGTACCGCCTCATTCTCCATGCGGAAGACGGAACGAAAGCTATTGTTCGTGCATCGCGAACGGATCGGGCAATCTCGACACGCCTGCTTGTTGGCGTAGTTGATTTTCTTGAGCCCGCGCAGGACCGATGACGAATAGGGCTGCAGGCGCTGGCCCCCCGGCAGAGAACATTATCGCCTTCCGCGTCGTATTCGAACTCGTCCTTGCGGAACAGGCCCGCGCTGACCGATGGGCCACGTTGGGGGCGCGGCACATACGGCTCCATCCCGGCCTTCTCGCAGGCCTCGATGTCCTCGATCTTGAAATAGCCACGGTCAGCTACGACCGCGATGCGCTCCGCACCGAGAACTTCCCTTGCCGGCTCCGCCGTCTCGGTCATCAGACCCATATCAACGACCTGATTCGTGACCTGTTGCTCAACGATCAGCTTGTGCTTGGTGTCCACCGCGACCTGAACGTTGTAGCCGACCGCAACGTGGGTGTGCGCCGCCATAGCCCGGCTATCTGGGTCGGTGAGCGAGATCTGATCCTCGCCGGTGCGGTCGAGTTCCGTCAGCATCGCCTGACATCGCGTGCGGCGCTCGCGGATGGCGGCGATCTTCTCGGCCAGATTCTTGACCCGCGAGCCACCGGCTCCTTGCTCGGTGACATCGCTCGTATCGAGGCGCTTCAGGTAGTCGTCCAGCCTGGCATCGGCCAGCTTGATGAACTCGGTCAACGACGCGCGCGTGAAATTGCGATCCTTGTTGTTAACCGCCTTGATCCGCGTCCCATCGACCGCCAGCAACTCCCGACCGAACAGGCCTAACTGTCGGCATAGCAACACGAATTGGCGGAATACCGGGCGGAACGCGTTGCGGTTGTCACGGCGGAAGTCGGCGATAGTCTTGAAGTCGGGTTTCAGGTGCCGCAGCAGCCAAATCACTTCAACGTTGCGGTGAGCTTCGGCTTCCAGGCGTCGGCTGGACCGGATCCGGTTGAGATAACCGTAGATGTAGAGCTTCAGCAGATCACCGGGCGCGTAGCCAGGACGGCCAGTCTCCTTCGGTCGAACCCGACCGAACCCTGCGGCAGCGAGATCGAGCCCATCGACAAACGCCTCGATGAACCGTACCTGGGTTCTCCGGGCCAACATACTCGTCCAGCGATTCCGGCAACAGTAGAGTTTGACCGCGATCGTGGCCGACGAGGTGCGTCATGCAGCGATTCTATTGCCCCGCATCCCGAATTCGGAATCCGTTGCGATTCAGTTTTTCACACGGTCTGCAAGAATTTCGGACCGCAGGTTGCCCTCTCGCCTGATTTGCCATCTAGGGGCGCGCCGATAATGAGCCGTATCGCCTGGATCACACACCCTCGTAAACAAGGCGGGTGAAGAAGCTCGGATCAATAACGAAATTGCCCCATACTGCATCGAAGGGGGCGGTCGGCTTCGCGGCGACAGTTTCGTCCCGGGATCGGCCTTGTGCCTTGAGCTTCGCGACATTCTCACGGACCCCGACCAGCATGTCACGAAAGGCCCTGAGCTCGGTCCCGTTGCTGACCGGCTTGCCGTGGCCGGGGATGATGATCGTTTTGTCGGTTGTCGCCGCGAGGTTCGCGTCGGACGCCGCAATCATGCCGTCGATGCTGCCGCCTGTCGAATAGTCGATGAAAGGGTAAATGCCGTTCCAGAACGTGTCGCCGACATGAACGACGTCAGCCTCGCCAAACCTCGCCGAGATATCGCAGTCGGTATGCGCCGGGCCGTAATATTTCAGGGTGATGGATGCTCCGTTGAGCTTGAGGCTTTGCTCGGTCGTAAACACGTCGGTGGGTAGCCCGTTCGCCGGCAAGGGCAGGAAGTTATAATCCCAGTCCTCAACGCGCTGCACCTGCGATAGATATTTGCGGGTGCCCTCCTGAGCAATAATTCTGGCACCAAGCTCGTTCAGCCACGTGTTTCCGTCGGCATGATCGAAGTGCCAATGCGTGTTGATCAGGTGTGTGACCGGATCTGTCGAGAGGCTTGCCAGTGCCTTAGTCATTTGCTCGCGAGACACGCTTATTCCTGCGTCGACGAGCACTTTGCCATCAGGTCCCGTGAGAACGGCCACGTTTCCGCCGGAGCCTTCGAGCACACTGATGTTGTTGCGCAGCTTATGCGTCATGATTGGCGACGTTGCGGCGCTATCCTTGATTAGGCTGACGAGACCGCGTGCCTCGGCATACGCCGCGCGGGGGCTGAGCCACCCGCCGGTAGCGGCATACGTGCCTGCCGCGATGCAGCACAGGCAGAAACTGCGCCGGGCTAAATGGGGCTGTTGATAAATCATGTCGTGGGTCTCCGTTCAGGTAGCCGGTCGGATGTTGCCGCTCAGATCACCCCAAGCCCTCAGTGATCACGGAGCTGCTAGGCCGGTTACGCCAAGCCCCGCAAAGGTTGCGGTTCAGGACCGGATAAACGCTAGCAGGTCGGCGTTGATCGTCTCCGCGTGGATCGTCGGCATGCCGTGCGGGAAGCCATTGTAGGTCTTGAGCGTTCCGTTTTTCAGGAGCTTGGCTGACAAAGGAGCGGAATCGGCGTAGGGCACGATCTGATCGTCGTCGCCGTGCATCACGAACACCGGCACACTGATTTTTTTCAGGTCCTCGGTGAAGTCGGTCTGCGAGAATGCGACGATGCCATCGTAGTGGGCCTTGGCACCACCCATCATGCCTTGCCGCCACCAGTTCCAGATCACTGGTTCGGAACGCTTCGCACCTGGCCGATTGTAGCCATAGAATGGTCCTGTGGCGACGTCGTGGTAGAACTGGCTTCTGCTCGCCGCGAGCTGCTTTTGGAGGTCATCGAACACGGCCTTCGGTAACCCGCCCGGGTTTGCATCGGTTTTCACCATAAGCGGCGGGACAGCGCTGAGAATTGCGGCCTTCGCCACGCGGCTTTCACCGTGCCGCCCGAGATAGCGGATGACTTCCCCCCCGCCAGTGGAATGACCGACATGGACGGCATTCTTAAGGTTCAGCTTTTCGGTCAACGCCGCCAGGTCGTCGGCATAGTGATCCATATCGTGGCCGTCGCTCACCTGGGTCGACCGCCCGTGGCCGCGTCGATCATGCGCAATTACCCTAAAGTCCTGACCGGCAAAAAACATCATCTGTGCGTCCCAATCGTCGGCGGACAGCGGCCAGCCGTGACTGAACACGACGGGCTGGCCCGACCCCCAATCCTTGTAGAAAATCTCAATGCCGTCCTTCGTGGTGATCGTAGGCATATCGCGATCTCCTCGGATGGTGCAGAATTCGCTGGCGGGAGGCTCGTTCACTCGGGCGTTGTAGCGAATGCCCGGACGGCTCAGCTTCGTGCCCGAGCGGATCATCCATGATGGAAGCAGGAGTAGCGGCAGGACGGTCAGCATCGTTGGATGCTTTAAGCGGGCTGGCCCCGCTGCTAAGGGTCCGACCTGAGCTCCAATACATTTGCCGTTTCGGTGCGCAGTGGGCCTCTGATCACGCATCGGAAACAGACGCTTGGGCACCCTTCCACTTGGTGACCGAAGGAAGGTGCGTGCTCCACCTCACGGCAGCAGGCCGGTCCATCCCGTTACAGGCGGGGGACGTTGCAATCCTTCCTCATGGAAGCGCGCATGTCGTTCATGGCCCAAACAACCTTCACGATGCGTCGGGTCCGTTCGGAATCCGCATCGGTCGTCCAACCGGCCCAATCCTTTTCAAGACGAACACGGATGATCAGCCTGAAACACAGCTTGTCTGCGGGAGGCTGAAGTTCGACCATGCGGGACAGAACGTCATCCTATCCGCTCTTCCCGAACTCGATCATCGTATCGGCCGCGAAAGACAACTCGGCGCCGCATATCCGCCGCCTGACCACGGTTGTAAAAGAAGAGATCGAAAGAGCTCGTCCCGGCGCTGCGGCAATAGCCTCTGACCTCGCCAGCGCACTTCTTGTCATGGTGATCAGGGCTTATCTCGAAGTGGAACGAAGGCCAGAAAATATCCTGTCACTCCTGAGTCATCCCAAGGCCGCCCGCGCAGTCACGGCAATGCTGGAGCGGCCGGGTAAGGCCTGGACGCTCGACGAGCTGGCGGAGGTTGCAATCACATCCCGCGCCAGCCTTGTCCGAATATTCCGGCAAACGGCGCAGGTGTCGCCGCGGGCATTCCTTACTGAGGCGCGGCTTGAGCTCGCAAAGCGCATGCTGCTGGCATCCGGCAGCTCGCTGGCGACAGTCGCGGCGGATGTTGGATACCAGTCCGAGAGCGCCTTCAGCCGTGCCTTCTATGCGCGATATGGCTTTCGACCTGGCGAAGCGCGAGGCCGCCATTCCTGAACCACATCGTTACGGCTGACATTGCGCCGCGTCACCAATTAAGACTTTCGACCAGACCGGAACAAAACGCTGAGCGTGCATAAATCAAAGCAGAAAGGATTTTCGCACCGGGTCGCTGCGGCAGCAGAATCAGTGACTTGGGCGTTGCATAAGTCCGGTGCGAATGGCCGCTTAGGGTCGAAGGCGGTCATCGGATCGGACGGCTGGTATTAAGTAACCGCGTCGCTAATCGTCGCGTACTGTCCGGAAAGTCCGCTGGCGAAATCTGAGGCACCATCATGGCTCGCGCAATTCGGAAGTCCGGAATGAAGGCGGTGCCGCTGTCAGAGGTTAAGGACAATCTCTCGCGTTTCCTGCGAGAAGCCGAGAAGCAGGAGATCATCATTACACGCCATGGCAAGCGCGGCCGGTGTGCTGATCCGCTTCGAATCGGAAGACGATTGGTTCGAGTATCGTTTGGAGACTGACCTAAGGCTTATTCAGCGAATTGAGCAGGCACGTGCCAGCATCCGTACTGGGTGAGGCATCCGGTTGGAGGATGTGGGACTCGGAGTAATCTCTGCGGCCAGTCGCCCCGTCGCTACCCCGCCGCCTCCAGCGCCTGCGTCAGGTCGGCAATAATATCGTCGATATGCTCCAGCCCGACCGACAGCCGCACATATCCCGGAGTCACACCCGTCGCCACTGCTCCTGCTCCGATAGTTGCGAGTGAGTTGTACTCGCCGGATGGATCGCCAGGCTCCGCGCGTCCCCGATGTTCGCAACGTGATAAAGTAGCTTTAGCGCGTCGATGAAGCGCCGCCCTGCGTCCATTCCGCCGGCCAGCTCGAAGCCGACCAGCCCGCCCTGTTCCCGAGGCATGTATTTGGCGGTCCGCTCCGCGCCGATCCCCTGATGATAGGTCGGATGGATCACCCGCGTGACCTCCCGCCGCCCCGCGAGAAAATCCGCCACCGCGCGTGTGTTCTTGCTGTGCTCCCGCATTCGCAGCGGCAGTGTCTCCAGGCCCTGCAGAAACAGGAACGCATTGAACGGGCTCAGCGCCGCGCCAAGGTCGCGCAGCAGAATCACCCGCATCCGCAGAATATAGGCAATCGGACCCAACGGCTTCGCTGCTTCGGCCCACACTGCGCCGTGGTAGCTGGGATCGGGCGTATTCAGCAGCGGCTGCCGTTCCGGATAGGCGCCCCAGTCGAAATTGCCGCCATCGACAACCACGCCGCCGATCGACGTGCCGTGGCCGCCGATATACTTGGTTGCGGAATACATCACCACCGCCGCGCCATGATCGAACGGCCGCACCAGGACCGGCGCTGCCGTGTTGTCCATGATCAGCGGTATCCCGAACTTCCGCCCGATCGCCGCCACCTCCGCAATCGGAAACGGGATGAGCTTCGGGTTCGGCAGCGTCTCTGCGTAATATGCCCGCGTCCGGTCATCCGTGGCCCGCGCAAACGCCTCCGGGTCCGCCGGATCGACAAACCGCGCCTCGATCCCTTGATCCTTGAATGTATTCGCGAACATGTTCCACGTGCCGCCATACAAATCCGTGGACGACACGATATTGTCCCCGGCCCGCGCCAGATTCTGCAGGCTGAACGCCGTCGCTGCCTGCCCCGAGGCAACCGCCAGCGCCGCAACCCCGCCCTCCAGCGCAGCGATCCGCTTCTCGAACGCATCGTTTGTTGGATTCATGATGCGCGTGTAGATGTTGCCCAGTTGCCGGAGCCCGAACAGGTCCGCCGCATGTTCCGTGCTGTCGAACTGGTACGAGGTCGTCTGATAGATCGGAACTGCTAACGCGTTCGTTGCCTCGTCGCGCCGCCACCCGGCGTGCAGCGCCAGCGTCTCCGGATGTAGCATTCGATTCGTCGTCATTCGTTCTCCCTTTTTCATGCCGCTTCGCGGTCGCGCAGAATGGCTGTGGCGCGGCGGAGCGCTTCCGCCATCTGCTCGGCCGGCACCGCGCCGGAGAACAATCCGTATCCGTTCAGGAAGAATGAGGGAACCCCGTTCACACCTGCATTCCGCACCGCGCGGTCGATTTCCAGGATTTCTGCTCTCGCAATGTCGCTGTTGAGGAAGCCGAGGGCGTCTTCAACCCCAGCGGAATCGGCGCAGTCCGCCAACACGCCGGCATCGCCGATGTCGCGTCCTTCAGTGAAATAGGCCTGAAACAGCCGTTCGACGAGATCGTTTTGCTTGCCCTGACGCTCCGCCAGCCAGATCAGCCGGTGCGCATCCAGGGTGTTGGGCGTGCGTTCGATCCGGTCCAGATGGAACTCGAGCCCCACGCTTGCCGCCGCTTCCGTGACGCGCCGGTCGAGCTCTGCCGCGCGCTCCACGCTGCCAAACTTGGTGCTGCGATAGGCTGCACGCGGCACGCCCTGCTTCGGCATCTCCGGATTGAGCTGAAACGGGTTCCAACGGATGGTGAACGTCAGCCCCTCGTTTGCCAGCACCGGCAACGCGCGTTCCAACTGCCGCTTGCCGATGTAGCACCAAGGGCAGATCGCATCAGACACGATATCAAGCTGCATCAGGGCCTCCGTTTTCCCCGACAATGGCCCGCCGGGGAGGAGATTTCCAGGCACGCGGCTGACTGCGGGCAGCCGCCCGCACGTGGCGACAGCCATCGCATACTCTGTGGCGCTCCGTGTAAAAGTGTCACCAACCGCGAGGAGCAGCATATCATGACGCTTGATCAGATCACCGCAGCCGCCCGCCTTCTCGCCCAGGCCCGCCGGACCGGCACTCCAATCGCCGAACTGCCCGAATCCTGCCGCCCCGCCACGGTGGCCGACGCTCATGCCATCCAGGATGCGGTGACCCGCCTGCTTGATCGCCCTGTTGCCGCCTTCAAGGCCAATGCGCCGCCCGGCGAGGAACCGAACCGCGGCGTCATCTACGATGTTTATTCGTCGCCCGCCCGCATCCCCGCTTCCCAGGTTCCGCTCTGCGGCGTGGAGGGCGAGGTTGCTTTGCGGTTCACCCGTGACCTGCCGCCCCGCGTGACTTCCTACACACGCGACGAGGTCACGGCGGCCGTTGACGCCTGCGCCGCTATCGAGGTCGTGCACAGCCGGTACCAGGATCACACCACCCGCTCATTTTTCGAAAAGCTGGCTGACGGCATCAGCAACGGTGCTTTTGTGCCCGCAGCCACCCGGGCCGGCTGGCAATCGCTCGACCTCGGCAAGCTGCACGTAACCCTGCGTGTTAACGGCGAAACCGTGTTGGAGCAGGACGGAGGGCATCCGAGCGGTGATCCGGTCGGGGTGGCCGTGGCGCTGGTTAATATGATGCGCTCCGGTTCTGGTGTTCACGCAGGCCAGTATGTCACGAGCGGAAGCTGCACCGGCCTGCGGTTTCTTAAGCCCGGTGACACCTGCACCGTTACCTTCGACGGACTCGGCTCGGCTGAGATTACATTCACTGGATGACGCCGGCGCCCATCCATTTCCTCAGCGAACGACTGATGCTCGACCCGGCCGGCGCGGTGTGGTGGCCTGCCGCGCACCTGCTCGTTGTCTCCGACCTGCATCTCGAAAAAGGCTCCGCCTTCGCACGGAAGGGCATCCTGCTTCCGCCCTTCGATACGCAGGTCACCATCGATCGCCTGACGCTTCTGCTCCGCCGCTGGCAGCCGCGCACCGTGGTCGCGCTTGGCGATTCCTTCCATGACGCGAGCGGCGCCATGCGTCTCGGCAGCGGCCAAGCCGACCGCCTCCGTGCAATCACCGGGTCCGTCCGCTTCATCTGGGTGCGGGGCAACCACGATCCTGCGCCGCCCGCAGGCCTCGGCGGCGAATGGCGCGACTGCTTCTCGGCCGGCCCGTTCACCTTCCGCCATCAGCCTCAGGCCCACGCTGCGGATGGCGAGTTCTGCGGGCATCATCACCCGAAGGCCAGCGTCCCTGCTCGGGGAGGCCACGTCAGCCGGCCATGTTTCATAACTGACCATCGGCGGCTGATGCTGCCCGCCTTCGGAGCCTATACTGGTAGCCTCGACATCACTGACCCCGCTATTGCGCGGCTGTTCCCCCATGGAGGTCGCATATTCCTGCTCGGCCGCGACCGCCTGTTCAGCTTCGTCTTCTAAATTATAACAAAGCCGCCAGTCCTCGTACGATTGACGGGTTTTCTTTCAAACCTCAGTGATGCGGGCGGTATAGCGGCGCAAGATCGTCACACCGAGAAGAGCCAACGCGAACAAGCCGGTTGCCGGTGGTTCAGGGACGGGTGCAGGGGTTTCGCGCACCAGAAAACTACCCCGCATCGGCAGCGTAATAGGCACCACTCGGCTCTTCCCAGTCCGCCGCCCATCCTCCCGATCCTCCGTAATCCCACTCGCTTAGGAGCGCGCCCCCAAAAGCGTGCCATCCGTGGCGCAGAATAGTAGCTCTCATATGACATGCCTCGATAAAAGATGCTGGCAGAAGGGTTACCACACTACATTAGGAAAGTTAGTTTTTCTGCACAGCTTGTTTCGCAATCTCTGTGGACGGTTGGAGAAGATACTGTGCCGCCTCTCCCGCTGAGGTGAAAGCTACGTGGCTATAAGTTGTCATGCGCTGAGTGAAGGCGGTATCGGTGAAATAGGGGTAGCGCGACCATGTTGTGACGTGAGGTGGACCCCACCTATGGGACCAATTTGGCCCGCTGCTTAGCTACAGCCCCCGTCCGGCTCTCGTTCTCCCTTCTTTCAAGCTAACCATAAACCTCTTCCTGCTGTTGTGGCGGCTGTGGATATGTGGGCAACGCGCCAGCGTTGTCCAAGCGAGGCGGCATATCCACAGCCGTGCCCGCCAGGCCGGCCCGCCACACCGCCATCGGCATGTGATGTCTCAGCGCCTGATGCGGGCGCAGCTCGTTGTAGAACTCCATCCACGCGCCGATCCCCAGCCGCGCTTCGCGCGCGTCCGCATAGTCCTTCAAGTAAACCTCCTCATGCTTGAGCGAGCGCCACAGCCGCTCGATGAACACGTTGTCCATCCACCGACCTCGGCCATCCATCGACACTGCAATCCCGGCCCCAAGCAGCGTGCCGACAAATGCGTCACCGGTGAATTGGCTGCCCTGGTCCGTGTTGAACACCTCCGGCCGGCCGTGTCGTCGCAGGGCGTCCTCTAGTGCGTCCACGCAAAACCCCGCGTCCATCGTGTTCGACAGCCGCCACGACAGCGCCGCGCGGCTCCACCAATCCATCACTGTCACCAGATACAGGAACCCACGCCGCATCGGAATGTAGGTGATGTCCGCGCACCATACCTGGTTCACTCGCTCGATCCGCACGTCCCGGAGCAGATACGGGTAGATTTTGTGTCCAGGCCCTGGCTTGCTGGTGCGCGGCTTCGGCCCCAGCGCCGCGATCCCCATCACCCGCATCAGCCGCTGCACCCGCTTGCGGTTTACCTTCTCCCCGCCCGTGCTCAGCGTCGCCGCGATCCGCCGCGAGCCATAGAACGGCCACGCGACGAACACCGGGTCAATCCGTCGCATCAGTAACAGCTCATCCGCGTCATGCTCCGGCTTCGCCCGATAAACACCCGAGCGCGCCAGCCCAAGCAACGCGCATTGTCGCCGTACTGAGAGCTGTCCGTGGCCGCGATCGAGCATCGCTCTCCGGCCCGCCGCGCTCATCTGCCGGACCTCCGCGCTAAAAAATCCCGCTCCACTACCAGCTCGCCGATCTTGGCGTGCAGGTGGGCGATTTCCTTGGCCGACTGCCCGTCGTCTGTCCCGGTCCGGAAAACCCGTTCGGCATGTTCTAGCAGCTGCTTCTTCCAGGCGTAGATCTGTGTCGGATGCACCTGGTAACGCACCGCCAGCTCGGCCACTGTCGCGTCTTCCCTCAGCGCTTCCAGGGCGATCTTCGCCTTCAGCGCGGCATCGATCCTGCGTCGGGTTCTGCTCATGTTCCGCTCCGTGTAGCATGGACGGAACCGGTTCGGTTTATAGCTTAGCGGGTGGTCCCAAATTCGGGGTCCACTTCAGACGCCTTGGCTATGCATATATCGCTGCATGCTAGCATCTAGTATAAAACCAGCCGTGTCATAGAGCATGCATATCCGAAGGGCGGTCATGTGATTTCCTTCATTGATGTAACACTTTTGGCTCTCCTGAGCCACCAATGAGATACCACCAGCATTGTAATCACGTCGGAATAGATCAGCGAGCTGCTGGATCATTGCTTCATCCACTGTTGCTGTAGAGTGTTGTTGGATCTTCGCCACAGTCTGATCGCAGTGATGAGCAACCAGTTGCTCGTACCGAAAGGCCTTGATCTTGGTCTCAGTGTTGAGCTCGGGATGCGCAACTTGTAACCAATGCATATATTGCGCCAGGGCGTTTATTCGTGCCGTATCATTCGGTAAAGATTCCGGACAGACGAACGGGTCAGTCACGGTCGATGTCGCAACAGGTGCGTTTGGATTCCGAGTGGTTGCCAGAAGTCGAGCCGCATCCGCATCACCTAGCAGGCCGGTCGCTGGCAAACCCACCGAAGTCTGCCAGGACATGATGGCAGAGCGCGTTCCGGTACCATATACACCGTCAATTCTGTCGGCGCTGGGAATAAAACCGAGGGCTTGCAGCTTAGTTTGTAATGCGATGTGCCGCTCGATGGGGCGATTCGCTTCTTGGTAGCCCGCCCCGGATAATCTGGACAGCCACACGGAACGCTGCTTCCCATACTGATCTGCGAGACAATTGACTAAGCTATTGCGATCCGTGGCTAGCGCGCCAGTCGTGGGATCAATCCCGCAGTTCTCCGCCATCACCTTTTGAACGTTGATCGCCTCGACCATGAGGTGTTTCCATCCTGTTGATCCGACGATTTGCCGCAGCACATAGTACGGTTGGACGTATTCGAGGTCCGCTTTGGCGAGGACCGGACTGGTGCAGATCAATTGCTGGACAGGGATTAAAGCCTTGTTGCAATCGTAACTCGGACCAATCTGCGCGCCTGTTTGCACAGGGTTTGGTGCCGGCGGTTGAAGGCTTGGCGTCGGTGCAGGTGCTTGTTTTCCCGCAATCTGTGAAGATGGCATTGGCTCAAAATCGACGCCGATTTGGTTCGCGTCAGAGGCCGTGAGCCACGTAATCTCGTTTGGGTCAGCCTGTGTGATATAAACAACGGCTCTGTCGGAAAGCCCAAGACAATTCAGGTATGCACCTACCAGTGCGTTACCAGCGCCGGTTTCCATTGGCTCTCCAGTTGGGGTGGTATAATAGGCAGCATGGAAGCCGACTTTTGCTCCCTCGCCTATGTAATGCACAGTGCCACCAAGCCATGCTAGGGCACAGGAGGAGGCGCAAACATCACCTGGGGCAACGGCTGTAGAGAAATTCCGCAGCCTGATCAACGTGCCGATTTGGAGACCGGTATCGAGAGAGCCGCCGGGACTCGCGAAAACAACTGTGCCCTTGTTAAATGGTGCAATTACATCGGTGAATTGTTGCACGTTATTTCGAACAAACTTACCGGATACGGATATGAGGGCACTACCATCGTTCAACGACTGAGCCGTGATGTCGGCAGCCGAGGCAGCACCAACAGCACATGCGAAACTAAGCGTCGCCGCACACAATAGTAGCCCACGCATACATCCACCGTTGCGCTAACGGTTTAAAGCTGCTAAGTGTTGACCGTTTGCAAATGAATAACCCATAAATTTATAGTAACACCCGATACTGCTGGCGCTCAAAGAAAAACGCGCCCACAGGGTGGGGTTGTAAGGAGCCGGGCTTAGGCTGGGTTAGTCCCTAGCTCGATTTCGCCACAACGGGATAAGTTCCTCACCTTCGCTCAAACGCAGCAATGCGCGATCCCGCACAGTAAGCGATGAGAGACGCTTTTCAAATCAGCGACTTCCAGGCGTCCGGCGTGTCCACGTATCCAATGTCGTGCGGCGCGAATCCTCGGCGCGAGATGCCCGTGTCGCCTTCACGCGCGGGGCCTGGCTTCCCACCTTGGAAATATTCCCACATCCGCCCAAGTATCTGCCCCGCATCAGCTTCGCTGTATTTCTCCTCTGTCGCTGTTTTGATGCGGGAACACACGCGGCTTAGCAGTTTCACCCGCCGAGCCAGTAGCGCGACTCTCAAATCACCCCCTTCTCCCTCAGCTTCACCAGCTCCTCCCGCCCCATTCCCAGCCGTTCCCCCAGCACCTGCTCCGTATGCGCTCCCAGCACCGGGGGTGCGATCCGATAATCCGGTGGGGTCGCCGACAACCGCACCGGATTGGCGATCACCTTCACCGTCCCGCCCTCCGGCCGAGCCATCTCCACCACCACCCCACGTGCAACTACCTGAGGATCGGCAAACACTTCGGACAGCTTGTTGATCGGCCCGCAGCCGATTTTCAGTGCTTCCAGCTTCTCCACCCACCAGGCCGTCGGATGCTCTCGCATCACCGGCGCAAGCGTATCCGTCACCAACTGCCGGTTACCCACGCGCGCGGCGTTGGTGGCGAACCGTGTATCCTGCAGCAGGTGCGGAAGCCCGAAATTCTCGCAAAACCGCTGGAACGTCGGGTCATTCCCGACCGACAGCACGATATAACCGTCGGCCGTTGCGAACACCTGATACGGTACGATGTTCGGATGCTGATTCCCCAACCGAGGCGGATTCTCCCCCGTTGCCAGGTAGTTCATCGCCTGGTTCGCGAGCCACGCCACATGCGTATCCAGCATTCCGATGTCGATCTGTTGCCCCTGCCCGGTCGCCTCCCGGTGGCGGAGCGCTGCCAGGACCCCGATGCAGCCGTGCAGACCCGCGAATAAGTCCGCGACCGGCACGCCCACCTTCTGCGGCATTCCGTCAGGCTCGCCGGTCAGGCTCATGATCCCTCCCATCGCCTGGACCAGGCTGTCATATCCGGGCCGCGGCGCATACGGTCCGGTCTGTCCGAACCCGGTGATCGAGCAATAGATCAGGCCGGGAAATTCCGCGCGCAACTGTTCATATGCCAGCCCATACTTCACCAGTGCGCCAACCTTGAAGTTTTCCACCAGTATATCGCTCTGCGCGATCAGGCGCTTGGCGATCGCCTGCCCCTCCGGCTGCGCGATATCCAGCGTGACCGAGAACTTGTTACGATTGACACCAGTAAAATATGCGCTCTCCTTGGTCCCCGGCACATACGGCGGAGCAAACCCCCGCGTGTCGTCTCCGCTGCCTGGCTTCTCGATTTTAATGACTTCGGCGCCGAGGTCCGCCAGCATCTGCGTGCAGGTCGGACCCGCCAGCACCCGCGTCAGATCGAACACTCGCAACCCGGCCAGCGGACCCGTCGGCTTACTCATCGCACGAACGACTCAGTGATCGCCGAATAGACAAGCGTCCGCAGATCCCGCCGTAACGTCAGCCGCGCATCGCTTCCGATCACCTGCGTCATGAACACTACCACCAGTTCCTCCTGGGGATCGATCCAGAAAGCTGTCGCGGCCGCCCCGCCCCAGAAATACTCCCCCGGCGTCCCCGGTAACCTGGTCCGTGCCGGATCCAGCGTCACACCGCAACCCAGCGAAAAGCCTACTCCCATATAGCCCGCTTCGCTGAATAGACCCGGAGGCGCCAGTTCGCCGATTTCCTTCCCGTCTGGCAGCCAGTTCAGGCTGAACAAAGCGACTGTTTTGGGGCTTAGAATCTGCACCCCGTCCAGCGTTCCGCCACTCAGCATCATCCGGCAGAACTGCAGATAATCGTGCGCGGTGGACACCAACCCACCGCCGCCCGACTCCAACCCCGGCGGCGCGCCAAACCTGCTCCGCCCTGCGTCATCCTCCAGCTTCAGCCCCTCGCCAGGTTTCATCACGTAGCAGCTTGCGAACCGGTCGAGCTTCTCCTCCGGGCAGTAAAATGCCGTATCCGTCATGCCCAACGGCTTGAACAACCGTTGCTGTAGAAACTCCCCGAACGTCATTCCGCTAAGCTTCTGCACGAGGTAACCCAGCACATCGATGGAAACCGAATAGTTCCACGACATCCCGGGCGAAAATTCCAGCGGCAGCCCGGCGAGCTGCTCGATCATTTCATCCAGCCCGCCTTCGGTTGCGAAATCCGCCACCCCGAGCTCTCGGTACGCACGGTCCACTGCCGTGCGGTTCATGAAACCGTAGGTCAGCCCCGCAGTATGCGTAATCAGATCCACCACCTTCATCGGCCGCTTCGGCGGGATCGTCATGAACGTGATCCGTCCGGTCGGGATCAGGCTCGGTATACCGGTCGCGTACACCCCAAGGTCCTTCCACGAGGGGATATGCGTTGCGACGTCGTCATCGAGCCCGATCGCCCCCTCCTCCACCAGCATCATCAGCGCCACCGCGGTGATCGGCTTGGTCATCGAGTAAATGCGGAAGATCGCGTCCTCCCGCATGCGTTTGCCACGCTCCAGATCGGTGTGCCCGGCGATGCCGGTGTGCACCAGCACACCACGCCGATACACCAGGGTGAGGATGCCAGGCAGCCGGCCGGTTTCCACGTAGCGCCGGCCCATCACCTCATCCAGGCGCGCCAGGCGCGACGCCGACATCCCCACGCTCTCGGGTTTCGTGTACGTCATCCTTGTCCCTCAATTGCCTCGGCGCCGCACCATGCCGCCTACGGTGCGTTGCCACAACCCTGTGCGGTCCCCGTAGGATGAGCAGGACTCCTTTACCGGTTCGCCTGGTGCCCGGTCGTGCGTGGCGGAGGCGGTTTAGTCCCGGGCGCCTGCTGTCGCGCCGCGGCGAGCACCGCCTCGCAGCGCCCCTGGTCCCTGGTAGGAAACTGGATGGTGGGCAGAGCAGCCAGCGGAGGAAAAATTACGGCAAGCGCCGCCGCCGCCGCGCCGCGGACGACCGTCTGAACGCTCGGCACGATGTGCGGGTGTTTGAGGGTGCCGTTGACCTCCACTGGACCCGGCAGAGAGGCGACGCTGATATGCTTCGGCTCCGTTCGGATCACGATGTGCATAGACTGATTGTACAGGCTGACCTGAGCGGCGGCGCGCACGATCGCATCGCCGGTATCCACCAGCAGCGCGCGCGACGTGAGAAGGCCTCTTTGCAGATCGAAATCCGCCACCATACATTCGATCGGCGTCTTCTTACTTGGCATGCCGAGTGCAGACAGCAAGGCGTTGCCGAACTCCAGGCCGGAGAGATCCACCAGAAGCCCGGAAAGATCACCGCCGGTCATCCCGAATGCAACCTTTCCGTCAGCATGCCCGAGGATGGCCGCGACCGAGTTGCCGGTCCCCCGAATGCTGGCGCTGCCGTTAATGGTGCCCATACCCTGAAAGGTGTGCGTTGTGCTCATCAGCTTCGACAGCGCTACACGCTGGAAGTTTACCTCCGCCGTTGCCTGCACCTGTTGGCCTACAGGCTGCAGTTCCACGCTCCCTGCGATCTGGCCGCCGCCTATCCCGAAGCTGAATGGATGAACCAGGATGTTGCCGTTAACGACATCAACATTCACCGCAAGGTTATCGAGCGGCATGGACCGGCCTTGGATGTGCGCGGCGCGGTACTGCAGATATACGTTGGCGTAGTGAAACTGTGGGACACTGAGTTTTTTCTCCGGCAGCACGCTGTTATTCGCCGGCTGCCCCTCATGAGGCGGCGCGCCGCCGACAACCCCGCCGAGATCTGCGAGATTGACGGAACGCGAGAAAAGATTGGCGCGCACAAGCGGACGTGGTTGACCAGGCGTGACCGTGATGGCGCCCTCAAGATCGCTGGACCCTACGACACCCGCGATATCGTGCAGATTGACCTGATGGTTCGCGATATCGAGAATGCCGGAAGCGCGGTATGGAGATGTCTGCGGCAGGGCGATGCCCGTCAGCGGTCGCAGTGCTGAAAGGCTTGGCCCCGCAAAAGCCAGGCGCAGCCGAGCCCCCGATAGAGCGAGCGGGTGGGTGACCTCACCCTGCATGCGGGCTGTGGTCGCTCCATCGCGCAGGCTCAGATCGACAGGCCAGGGTACGGTCGTGCTCTCGGCCGCGAGCAGCGCCCCGCCGACAAACCGCGCCTCGATCGGCTGGTCCGCGTACGTTCCTCGCGCCTCAACGAAAAGCCGCCCCGGCTTCCCGGGCGGCTGCTCTGTCCGGATCGCGATCTGAAAGTTGGCTCGCAGCGGCGCGAGCACCGCGTGAACCTGCCCTCCCTCGATCCGGACCACGCCGACCTTCGCATGTGATGGACCAGTCTTCAGGCGGTAATTGGCCTGCTTGTTCGCTGGCTCGGCTACAAACAAGTGCGGATCTTGGATATCGACGGACGGAACGACAATCTCGTGGTGCCGGAAGTAATCCCAGAGATTGACCTGCATCACCAGCTGCGGGATCTCGGCCAAGGGCGGATCGCTGGCGGGCCAGCCGGGCGGATTGGCGACCGCGACGTGATAGAGGGTTATGGTCGCAATCCGGCCAGGGTGGATATGCACGGAGCCGATCGTGATCTGCCGGCCGATATCAGCCGATGCGCGGGCCTGGATAATACGGATTATCGCGGGGCCGCCCCACTCCCGCACCGCGACGACGGCACCTGCGCCGACCGCCGCTACGACGGCCAGGCCCCCAAACAGCCATTTCCAATGTCTTTTCATCACCCAATCGAACGCGGTTGGATGCCGCGGGATGCGCGCCCATTTTCGTCTCTGCTCCGGAAATGGCGCTCATGGTGTCATTGCGAGCCCGCGGCGAACCGCAGGCCGCGGTGTTCGCAGCCTCAGCCTTAGTAGCGATCGAAATACCCTTGAAGCACCTGCGGATCCTGCGTCTTGGTCAGCCCCAGCATCAGCAGGACCCGCGCCTTCTGCGGATTGAGGTCGCCACTCGCGATGAAGTGCAGCTTATCGTCATCCACTTCCACGTTGCGATACACCGCGCCGCTACCGACGCGGCTGCTGCGCACCACCGCCACCCCGCTCTTCACCGCGTCCGCCAGACCCGCCATCGCGACCTGAGTTGTGTTACCGTCGCCCACCCCGGCGACGACGATCCCCTTCGCCCCACTCTTCACGGCAAGATCAATGAAATCGCGCTCCATGTTGGCGTGCGCGTAGACAATCTCAACCTTCGGTAGCGCGCTGAGCTGATCCACCGGGAACGCGCCAAGCGCGGTGGATGGGCTGGCAAACAACTTCACCTCTGAACCCTCTACCCGGCCTGCAGGTCCGCGATTTGGCGATTTGAACGTATCAAGTGCCGTGGTGTTCTGCTTTTCCACGTCGCGCGCATAGAACGCCTGATCGTTCAGCACCACCATCACGCCGCGGCCGCGGGCCGCCGGATTCGTTGCCACGGCAACTGCCTCATAAAGGTTCATCGGTCCGTCGGCACTGAGCGAGGTGGCGGGGCGCATGGAACCGACCATAACAATCGGTTTCTGCGTATTCACGGCCAGGCTCAGGAAGTAGCTCGTTTCCTCCATCGTATCGGTGCCGTGGGTGATCACCACGCCTTGGATGTCGGGCCGGCGGACCAGTTCGCCCACGTGCTTGGCGAGCCTCAGCCAGATATCGTCGTTCATATCCTGGCTGCCGATATTAACGAACTGCTCGCCGCTGATGTCAGCCAGATCCTTCATCTGCGGCGCCGCGTTGATCAGACGGCCGACATCGAAAACCCCGGAGGTATAACCGCCCTGGCCAGGAGTGCCTTGCGCACCCGCGATCGTTCCACCAGTGGCCACTATGGCGATATGAGGCTTTTGCCCTAGCGCGCCGGTGGAAAGAGCCGCAACGCCCAGAACGACGGCCGCGATCCCAAACAGTTTCATAGCCCAACCCCTCCCCACTGGAAGCTGTCCGTCACCGAGGCCGCAGTTCCGGCGTCAGCACCGGCACCTCCGCCTCGATCGCGGGCACCTCGATCTCGCCCTCCCACGTCGCGACCACTGCGGTGGCGATACTGTTGCCCACGACATTAGTTGCCGTCCGCCCCATATCCAGGAACTGGTCGATCCCCATTATCAGCAGCAGCCCGGCCTCTGGCAGATTGAACATCGGCAGCGTCGCCGCGACGACAACCAGCGAGGCACGCGGAACGCCGGCGATCCCCTTGCTGGTCACCATCATCACCAGCAGCAACGCGATCTGCTGCGAGAATGACAGGTGAATATTGTAAGCCTGGGCGATGAAGATCGACGCGAAGGCCTGATACATCATCGATCCGTCAAGATTGAACGAATACCCGAGCGGCAGTACGAAACCGGTGACCCGATCCCTCACCCCGAATTTCTCCAGCGATTCCATAAGCCGCGGGTAGGCTGCCTCGCTGCTCGCGGTGGAGAACGCCACCAGCATCGGCTCGCGGATCAGTCCCAGCAGCGTCGGCATCGAGCCCCTCAGCACCAGCGATCCCGCCAGGATCAACAGCCCCCATAGGAGGACCAGCCCGAAATAGAATTCGCCGATGAACTTGCCATAAGTGAGCAGCACACCCAGACCCTGGACCGTGATAACCGAGGCAATTGCGGCGAACACCCCCAAGGGCGCGACGCGCATCACATAATCCGTGATCCGCAGCATCACATGCACCAGTTCGCCGATCGAGTTCAGCAACGTCTTTGCCGTCTCGTCCTTGAACGAGGCGAGGGCGAACCCGAAGAAGACCGAAAACACCAGGATTTGCAGAATCTCGTTCTGCGCCATCGCCTGTATCGCGCTCGTCGGAAATATATGCGTGATGAAATCACTGAAGTTCAGTGGCGCAAGGTGTGTCTCGGCTCCGGCCGGTGGGCGCGGCAGGTTCAGGTTCGAACCCGGCGCCAGGAGGTTTACCAGCAGCATCCCAAGCAGCAGCGAGACCAGCGACGCGCTGATGAACCAGCCGAGCGCTTTCCCCGCGATCCGCCCGACCGCTTTGGTATCGCCCAGGCTCGCGATCCCGGCAACCAGCGTGGAAAACACCAGCGGCGCGATGATCATCCGAATGAGACGCAGGAAGATGTTGGTGATAATCAGGAAATAGCCTGAGATCGCCTTCGCGGCCGCTGCATTGGGCGCGAGCAGGTGGCAGATATACCCGACCACGATGCCCAGGATCAGGGCAATCATGATCAGGGTTGTCAGCCTGTTGGAGGACGCTCCGCCGCTTGGTTTCATCGGCCAGTCTCCCCTCCTGTATCCAGATCCAGCTTACCCCGCCCCGCGGCTTGCACCTCTGCACCCCCCGGCACGCTGATCGGCTGCGGACGCGTAAGCACCTCGGGCCGCAGAATAGTATCGAGCTTTTCCTCCGACAGCAGCCCCTTTTCCAGCACCACCTCGCGCACCGTCCGCCCCGACCGGTGCGCCTCCTGCGCCACTTCGGTCGCATTGGCATAGCCGATATACGGATTGAGCGCCGTGACGATGCCGATGGATCGTTCCACGCTCGCCCGCATCATTTCCTTATTGGCGGTGATGCCCCGAACGCAACGCGCCTCCAGCGTCAGGCATCCCTGCCGGAGGTGCGTCACGCTCTTGAACAGGCTATGCGCCATGATCGGCTCGAAAGCGTTGAGCTGAAGCTGTCCCGCTTCGGCGGCTAACGTTACGGTGATATCGTTGCCGATCACCTCGAAGGCGATCTGGTTGACCACCTCGGGGACCACGGGATTGACCTTCCCCGGCATAATCGAAGAGCCCGCCTGCACCGCCGGCAGATTAATCTCGCCAAGTCCTGCCCGGGGCCCGCTGGAAAGCAGCCGCAAGTCGTGGCACGTCTTGGATAGCTTGGTCGCCACCCGTTTCAGCACGCCGGAAAGCTGCACGAAGGAGCCGGAGTTTTGCGTCGCTTCTATCAGGTTAGGCGACGTAATGAGTGGGATTCCGGTGATTTCGCACAAACGCCGGCAGACTAGACCTGCATAGTCGGGATGGGCGGTGATGCCGGTGCCGATCGCGGTTGCTCCCATGTTGATCTCACGGATCAGCATGGCGGCTTCCTTCAGCCGCTCCTCATCCTCGCCCAGCATCACCGCATATGTGCTGAACTCCTGGCCGAGCGTCATCGGCACCGCATCCTGCAACTGGGTACGGCCCATTTTCAGAACGTCTTTGAATTCCTCGGCTTTCGCCTCGAAGCCGCGGCGCAGCACCGCCATCGCGTCGATCAATCGGAAGATGCCGAAGTAGGTCGCGATCTTGAGAGCCGTCGGGTACACGTCGTTGGTGCTTTGGCTCATGTTCACATGCTCGTTGGGGTGCAGAAACTGGTACTCACCCCGGCGATGCCCCATGTGCTCCAGCGCGCGGTTCGCGATCACCTCATTGGCGTTCATGTTCGACGAAGTGCCAGCCCCGCCCTGAATAACGTCGACGACGAACTGATTGTGGAGGCGGCCGGCACGGACCTCCTCACAGGCTTTGACGATGGCATCCCGTCGCTCCGCACTCAGCAGATTCAGCTCGCAATTGGCCACAGCCGCCGCCTGCTTGATGCAGGCCAGCGCCCGTATCAGATCGGGATAAATGCCGATGGCAATGCCTGTAATCGGGAAGTTCTCGACGGCGCGCAACGTGTGCACCCCGTAATACGCCGCTGAGGGCACCTCCCGATCACCGAGCAGGTCATGCTCGCGACGCTGGTCTGCTTCCATCGTCTCACTCCCTTGAGCGGTTCTCGCGCGGTTAATCGAATCTCGCGCGCTTTTACCAAGCCGGCTTTAGCTCAAACGACATTAGCACGCCTGAGGAGGACACGCCAATACCCCAGCCGCGTTGGCAATGCCCCGCCCCACCTCGCCGGGCGTTCACTCGGATGCGTGCCGCCGTTGTTCAGCAGCCCACCATGCGTCCTCTGTAGAACCTCGCCTCTGATGTCGCGATTTTTGCGCGCAGCATCCGCCATCAGCGAAGAAACATCTGCGTTCATCCGCGTTCATCTGCGGTTGAATTCTTTGCAGCGGGTCGCGGTCCTCGCATTATGCCCGAGAAAGGCGGGCACTCAGGACTGTGCCGTCGTTCGCGTCGCCGCTCGCGACATATGCCCTTCTGTGGTGGGGGCTTGCTAATTCTCCATTAAGCGCTAGTCGGGTAAGCTAACGATGCTTCGATGCTAACACCGGAAGGATAGAATAGGTGACGGCAGATTGCCAGCCAGCAGAGCCAGTTTGGACGCCGACGTTGCCCGCTTCTGGCGATCAAAAGGAGGATGGGATCTGGCTGGGTGTGGGTATGGCCCTGAGTGCCTGGGGGAGATACGAAGCCGCACTTGGTCGGTTATTCGCGCATCTCGTGACCCTTGACAGAGCATCGCTCGCGCTCGAGCGCGCTTTCGGAGCTGTGAACACCTTCGAGGCCCGTCGCCAAATGCTCAAACAAGCTGGACTGACTTACTTCGCCTACCATACTCAGCATTCAGACCTTAAGAGGACGTTCGACCTCATCATTCGCGATCGTATGAAAGCCTCCCCAGTAAGGAACAATATTGCCCACGGCCTCGTGTTGAAATACTTTTCTATGGAACTTATGATGCACTCCGGGTTTGCCTCCAGCCAGCGTATCTCAACTCTGCGAGCGCGATATTTTGGGTCTACCCGAGTTCGCTTATAATTCCGCTATGTTGAAGGATTTTGCCGCGGCATTCGATGGGTTATACCGGGCGCCATCGGATCTCACCACCATCATCGTGCAGCGCGCGTCCGAAGCAAGGGATAAACCTCTACAATCCTGGGGCCCGGAATGATACAAGCGGGCAACTCAACCGAAATCAGTCCGGGGTGGCTTCGCCCCTTAATACCCCCGGCCCACGTCCACCCGCGTCGGCAACTCCCTCCCCTCCCGCCACGCCATTACGTTGTGAAGGAAAATATCAAGACTCCGCGCGTTATAGGTATTCGGATCGTCCGTCCCGGTATGCGGACTAATCACCACATTCGGCGCGCGCCACAGCCGGTGTTCCGGCGGCAGAGGCTCCGGATCGACCACATCCAGCACCGCGTTTAACTCCCCCGCCTCCAGCCGATCACATAAAGCGTCCTGATCCACCAACCGCCCCCGCCCGATATTCACCACCCCCGCCCCGCGCGGCAGCAAGCCGATCCGCCGCCGGTCCAGTAGACCCGCCGTCGCCGGGGTCAGAGGACACGCCAACACCAGAAACTCGGTATCCGGCAGCACCCGGTCGAACTCCGCCGTCCCTACCACCCGCTCGCACCAAGGATGCGGCGCCGGATGGGCCCGCATCCCCGTCACCCGCATCCCCAACCGGGCCGCCTGCTCCGCCGTCGCACCCCCCAGCGTCCCGAGCCCCACGATCGTGACCGGCCGCCCCGCCGCCGCAGTCCCCCACAGCGGCACCCATCGCCCCGTCCGCTGATGCGCCACCATCTCCGGCACCCGGTTCACCAGCATCAACAGAGCCATAATCCCGAACTCGCCCGCCTTCACCCGATGTGTCCCGCGATTGTTCAACAGCGCCACGCCGGCCGGCAGCCAGTCGAACGGCGCCAGACTCTCCACACCCGCATTGCAGATAAACATCATTCGCAACTTCGGTGCCACGCACGGCAGCAGCGGCCGCAACACGTCCTTATCGCCAACCACCGCCTCGGCCCGCGCCATCGCCGCGGCAAACTCCTCCGCCGTATCCCCGAAGCTCACCTCATGTCCGACCTCCCCGGCCCGCTCCGCGGCCGCTTCCCACATCGCCCGAGTAATGGGTAACGGCGCCCCTGCCGCGTTCTGGACATGGATTCGCATCACTCACCCGTATAACCTCCAGGCGCCACCGTGAAACACGCCGCCATCGACCGCAACTTCGGCCGCCAGGCCTTCGGAGACAATCCCGCCGCCTACCACGCTGCGCGCCCCGACTATCCCACGTGGGTCTTCGAAACCGTCTCTGACCGCTGCGGGCTCGCTCCAGGCACGGTCACGTTCGAAATCGGCGCCGGCACCGGCAAGGCAACCCTCCCGCTGCTCCACCGTGGCGCCAACCCCCTGATCGCCATCGAGCCCGATCCCCGGATGGCCGCCTTCCTGCGCCAAACCATCGCCGACCCAGCCCTCCAGATCATCGAAGCCCCCTTCGAGACTGCGCCCCTGCCCGAGGCGGGGTTCGCCCTCGGCCTGTCCGCCACCGCCTTCCATTGGCTCAACGAGAACGCAGCCCTCACCAAAGTCGCCCGCTTGCTCCGCCCCGGCGGCTGGTGGGCAATGGTCTGCAACGTCTTTGGCGACCCGGACCGCGCCGATCCGTTTCATGAAGCCACCAAATCCTTGCTGGAGGGCCCCGAAAGCCCCTCCGGCGGAACTTCGGGCCTCCCCTTCGCCCTTGATGCACCCGCCCGGCTGGCCGCTCTCCGCCGCACCCAGGCCTTCGACGTCATCGAACACCAGACCAGCGCCTGGCAGATCACCCTCGACCCAGATCAGATCGTCGCCCTCTACGCCACCTATTCGAACATCAACATCCGCCCGGACCGCGCCGCCCTTCTAGCCGAGCTGGGACGCATCGCGCGCGAGCGATTTGCCGGACGCGTCACCCGCAATATGGTCACCAGCCTCTACACGGCCCGGCGCACCGGATACTTGGTTTGACCTCCCCAACGCCAGCCTACGATTGGACGGAGGAGGAAAGACCGGCAGACTCGACGGAAAACGCCTGGCAAGGACCAGGAGATGAATAAACAGAAGCCGCCGGGGACCTACGAAGCGCTCATCCGCGTCATCCACGATCGCTATGACGAGATGAGCAACTCCTATCAGAAGATTGCGGTCTATCTCACGCAGAATCCCAACGACGTTGCGGTGATGTCCGTCCATGCTATCGCCGAGAAATGCGGCGTACATGCTTCAAACTTGGTGCGCTTTGCTCAGTTTCTCGGATACCAGGGCTTCAAGGAACTGCAGGCGGTTTTTCGGCACCGCCTTTCGACGGCCGCTCCCGGCTTCGGCGCCCGCATCAAGGCACTGGAGGATGAACTCGGCGCGCGGGAGGACCGCAGCGAGATGAGCTTTCTGCGTGACCTGGTGGTGCGCGACATCTCCTCCCTGCAGGATCTTTTGAAGGACACAACACCGGGGCAGATCTCCGAGGCGGTTGGGCTGATGGAGGAAGCCGACACGATCTACCTCATCGGACAGCTTCGCTCGCTCCCGGTGGTAGAGCTCCTGCGCTATGTGCTCACCATGCTGGGCAAGCGCACCGTGCTACTCGACCCGGGCGGGGGGCTTGCGACGCACATGGCCAGGGTCATCCGCCCGGCGGACCTCCTGTTCGCTGTGTCGTTCCGCTTCTACGCGAACGAAGTGGTGAATATCGTGGAAGAAACAGCCGCCCGCGACGTGCCGATCGTGGCGATCAGCGACAGCACGCTCTCGCCGCTCGCCAAGAATACCAGGGTGCTCTTCGCCGTGCCGGAGCGCGAATATACTTTCTCCCGTTCACTTGCCGCGCCTATGTGCCTCGCGCAGGCGCTGATCATCGCACTGGCTTCACGGCTTCAGAAGGAGCCGGACCGGCCCCGTATTCCGATCGTTACCCAGAGGTAAAGCGGACGCGGCGCCGAAGCGGCCGCGCCAGTCGAGGGGAGAATCAAGCCGGCAGCTTCATCGGCCCATCCGGAACCGGCATTGCACCCGCGACCGCCCCCCAAACCGACTGGTCGAAATTGACGATGGCGCCAGTCATCAAGCCAGCATCATCAGAAACGAGAAAGTTTACTGCCCGCGCCGCCTCCTCGGGATCGACAAGCCGACCAAAGGGAAGGTTCTTTGCCGCCTTATCCATCCAGTCTGGATCACCCGTTTCAGCGGCTTGGAGCTCTCGTTCGTTGTCCGACGCCATCCAGCCGACGTTGAGCTGGTTCACCCGGATCCGGTTGCCCATCACCGAGAAGGCGGTGTTGGCGGTAAGCGTCGTAAGCGCCCCCTTCGAGGCGCAATAGGGGCTGATGAAGGGCTGGCCGGCCAGCGCCGAGATCGAGCCGATGTTGCAGATCGCACCTTCGATGCCATCGCGGATCATCAGCTTGATTGCTTCCTGCATTAGGAAGAATGGCCCGCGCACATTGATCGCGAACATGCGGTCGAACAGCTCGGGTGTCGTGCTCAAGATAGTCCCGCGTTCAGTCAGCGCACCGGTGTTCACCAGGACATGCACATGGCCGAAGCGCCTATCGGTTTCGGCGATCACCCGCCGGCAATCCTCAACCGACCCGAGGTCGGCGGCCAGAAACAGAGCCGGCGTGCCATATTTGGTGGTGATCCCCTCCGCCACCGCCTTGCCGCGTGACTCATTGCGTCCGGTGACCACGATTCCCGCAGCCCCCGCCGCCGCAAGCCGCCGCGCAATTGCGGCGCCCAGGCCCTGCGTCGCGCCTGCGATCACGCAGATCTTGCTGTCCATCCGGTTCATCGTACAACCTCGTATCCGGCCAGGGCCATCACGCGCAGAAGTTCCGCGTGCCCCCTTTTCGCCATTTCGAGCGGCGGGTTGGCCTTCGGATCCTGTTCCGCTTCGACCACGAACCAGCCCTCGTAACCATAGGAGGCGAGCCGCCGCACGATCGCCACGAAATCCAACGAACCGTCCCCCGGCACGGTGAAAGCGCCCTTCACCACCGCGTCGAGGAAGCTTTCCCTGCTGCGGTCGAGTTTCTCGATCACCTGCATCCGCACGTCTTTGGTGTGGACATGGCTGATACGGGCATGGTGTTTGTCGGTCACGCGCAGCACATCGCCACCGGCGAAAGCCATGTGGCCCGCATCGAAGAGAAGCGGCAGACCCTCTCCGGAATGCTTCATAAGCAGGTCGAGTTCTGTCTCTGTCTCGATCGCAGCCGCCATGTGGTGATGGTAGGCGATCGGCATTCCGTGCCCGGCACACCACTCGCCGAAGGCAGTCAACTTGTGACCATACTCCCTGATCTCTTGTTCAGAGAGTTTCGGCTTGGTCGCAAGTGGCGCTGAACGAATTCCCTGGATCGAGTGTGCGGTTTCACCATAAACGATGCAAGGCGCGCCCGCAGCAATGAAGAATTCCATCTGAGCATGGATGCGATCCTTTTCGCGCTCTATGTCACCATCAAGCAGGAGCCCCGAGAACCAGCCGCCGCAAACCGAGATGCCATAGCGGTCGAGAATCGGCCCTAGTTCGCTCATATTCATTGGGAAGCGCCGGCCGGTTTCCATGCCGGTAAACCCGGCTACGCTTGCCTGGCGAAGGCATTCCTCCAGACCGACGTCGTCCGACAGCTCCGCGAGATCGTCGTTCCACCAGGCGATGGGCGCAATGCCCAGTTTCGCTTTCATCGCTGTCACACTCCGATGCGCTGTTTGGCGCGGATCTGTTCCTGTTGCTTCCGTGCATTCCGCACCGACTCGCGCGAGGAAACCTCTGGCACTCCGACATCCCAGTCAGCATCACCCGGCACCCAGGACCAGGCGTCTGTGGTGATTGAAAGTACGGTGGTTCTATCAATGCCCTTTGCCCACTCAAGAGCGGCTGCAAGGTCGGCGAGGCTGTCGCAATGCCGAACGGCGGCACCCATTGCCTCGGCATGTCTTGTGAAGTCGACATGGAGCGGTGCCGCCGGGTCTTTCACACGGCAGTCAATCAGAAGATTGTTGAAGCCCGGCGCGCCCTTGGCCTGCTGCAGTCGATTGATGACCGCGAATCCGCCATTGTCGCAGACGACGACGATCATCTTGTGGCCGCGTCAGCACCGTCGAATAGATGTCGGCGTTCATCATCATATAGGAGCCGTCGCCAACCATAACGATCGGTGTGCCACCGAGCCCTCCGGGACCGCTGTTGGCCATCGCATGCCCCCAGCCCGCGGCAATCTCGTAGCCCATGCAGGAGAAGCCGAACTCCAGGTCGAAGCTGTTCGGAGCCTTGACGCGCCAGCCCTTGGCGACCTCGCCGGGAAGGCCGCCGGCGGCGGTGATCAGCGTATCAGTCTCCCCTGCCGCCTGGTTCACCGCATGAACGACCTGGGCATAGGTCGGCACCGGCGCGTTGCTGGGCACCTGAAGCTTATCGAGTAGCGCGTCCCATTCCTTAAAGAGACTCTGGGCCCGCGCCATGTGGCCGGGCTCTGCGCGCCATTCGCCGAGCGCCGCGTCGAGCTCCGTGACCGTCTCGAGCGCGTCGCCCACCACTGCGAGCGCGCGATGTTTTACCGCGTCGAAACGGGCGGTGTTGATCGAGATGAACTGCGCACGCGGGGCGAACGCTGTCCACGATCCGGTGGTGAAGTCCTGCAGCCGCGTGCCCACAGCAAGAATCACATCGGCTTCGGCGGCCAGTGCATTTGCTGAAGTTGAGCCGATGATACCGATCGGGCCGGCGTGGGCCGGATGGTAGTGCGTCACGCTGCCCTTGCCGGCGATGGTCTCCACGATCGGAATGCCCCGCCTGACGGCGAACTCCGCCACCGCCTGCTCGGCGAGTGAATAGCGCACTCCGCCGCCCGCGATCAGGATCGGCTTCTTCGCCGTCTTCAGAAGTGCCGCAGCCTCGGCGAGCCTCGTGCGGTCCGGGCGCTGGCGCGGAATGGTCCAAAGCCGGGTCTCGAAGAAGGCCTCTGGATAGTCGAACGCAACTTCCTGCGTGTCCTGCGGTAACGAGAGAAAGGCCGGCCCGCAGTCGGCCGGATCGAGCATCGTCGCCACGGCCTGGGGCAGTGACGAGATTAGCTGCGCTGGATGGGTGATCCTGTCCCAGTAGCGAGTGACCGCCTTGAACGCGTCGTTCACCGTCACCGTCGGACTGCCGAAATGCTCGAGCTGCTGAAGCACTGGATCGGGCAGACGATTCGTGAAGGTGTCGCCGGCAAGGAGAAGCACCGGGAGGCGGTTCGCATGGGCTGCGCCCGCCGCCGTCACCATATTCAGCGCCCCTGGGCCGATGGAAGAGGCGGCGACCATCATCTGGCGCCGGCGCTTGGCCTTGGCAAAGCCGATGGCCGCGAGTGCCATGGATTGCTCGTTCTGTCCGCGCCACGTCGGCAGACGGTCCTGTACAGCCTCCAGCGCCTCCGAAAGGCAGGTCACGTTTCCGTGCCCGAAGATGCCAAACACGCCGGCGAAAAGGGGCACCCGGGTGCCCTCGATGTCGGTGTACTGCCGGGTCAGCCAGCGTACCACGGCCTGGGCCGTGGTGAGGCGGGTTGTTGCCTGGGCCATCTGGTCTCCTCCCTCGACGGGTAGCCGCCAGCATAGTCCCGCGCAATGGATGTTGACAATAGTCATAGTATGCAATATTAATTGCAAGCCCAAAGTGGGAGGAGCTCCGATGGTCAGAATCGCCTGCTTGGCCGCGGGCGCCAGGGCTTTCGCAGGATCGAGGCAGGGCGCGACCATTCCCCTGCGGGCTCTTCTACGTCGCGCCCGGCCAACCAGCTCGGCTTCAATGACCTGAACGCCATCGAAGTCGCGGGCTATCTGGAAGCGATTGCCGAATGCCCGGCGGAACCGTTCAACTTCCGCGCCGGCCTGCGCGGCCAGACCCTGGTGGAGACGATCCGTGAGTCGACCGCGCCGCCGCGCGGAGGGACGTGTCATGCGCTTTGCGTTCGACGTCATCGAGCTTCAGACCGGCGCCTGGCAGATCACCCTCGACCCGCCCCCCCAGACCCCGTTTGACTTCGCCCGGCGCACAGCCTACACGCCCCGCCACTGCCGGGAACGCGGACAGGGCTACGGGTCCTGCGCCCGCCCCACACGGGGCCTACCGGTGCAACAAACGCAACGACAGGCTAGCTGCACACCATGACCAAGCGCGTCGAAAGCAAATACAAGATCAATCGCCGTCTAGGCGCCAATCTCTGGGGTCGCCCCAAATCCCCCATCAACAAACGTGACTATGCCCCCGGCCAACACGGACAGCGCCGCAAGAAGCCATCCGACTTCGGCGTGCAGCTCATGGCCAAGCAGAAGCTCAAAGGCTACTACGGCAACATCAGCGAAAAGCAGTTCCGCCGCTACTACCAGGAGGCGGTCCGACGCCGTGGCGACACCTCGGAGAATCTCATCGACCTGCTCGAGCGTCGCCTCGATGCCGTGATCTATCGCATGAAATTCGCCATCACCCCCTTCGCCGCCCGCCAGTTCGTCTCCCACGGCCACATTTTGGTCAACGGTACGCGTGTGAACATCCCTTCCTATATCGTAAGGGACAACGATACCATCGAGCTCAAGGACCGCTCCAAACAGCTCGCCATGGTTCTGGACGCAACTCAAAGCCCCGAACGAGACGTCCCCGAATATCTCGAGGTGGACCATCGCGCCATGAAGGGCCGTTTCCTTCGCGCCCCGAAGCTTACCGACGTCCCCTACCCGGTCCAGATGGAACCAAACCTGGTCGTCGAGTACCTACTCGCGCTGAGGCGCCTGGACTGCTTCCCTGCGCTATAATCCCAACCCATGACCATCAACCGCACCCTGGGCGTGCTGGGCGGTATGGGCCCGCTCGCCTCCGCCCATTTCATGCTCCGCCTCACAATCCTCACCCCGGCCGAGCGTGACCAGGACCACATCCCCACCATCCTCTGGTCCGACCCCCGCGTCCCCGACCGCACCCGCGGCAAGCTCGCTGATGGAGACGACCCCCTCCCCTGGCTGCTCCGCGGCATTCGCGGCCTCCGCCAGGCCGGAGCGGAGGCCATCGCCATTCCCTGCAACACCGCCCACAGCTGGTTTGCCCAAATGCAAGCCGAAACCGGCTGCCCCATCCTCCATATCGTGGACGCCGCCGCTGCCGACCTCCGGCGCCAAGGCATCGAGCCCGGCCGCATCGGCCTAATGGCCACCGCCGGCACCCTGGACATGCGCCTTTACCAGGAGCGGCTCGAAGTCCAGGGCTGGATCTCCGTCACCCCCAATGCCGACCAGATGGATCGCCTCGTCACTCCCGCCATCGCCCTGGTGAAAGCCAACCGGATCGCCGAAGCCTACGAACCCTTCGCTGAGGCCGCCCGCTCCCTGGCCCGCCAAGGCGCCGGGGCCATCGTCCTCGGCTGCACCGAAATTCCGCTCGCCATGCGGGCCGGCCCATCGGACACGCTTGGCCTACCCCTCATCGACACCATCGACGCGCTCGCCCGCGCCGCTATCAGGTGGGCCACCCGTACACCTCTCCCTCTGGGAGAGGTCGGCGCGCGCTAGCGCGCCGGGTGAGGGCCCGCGCCCGGTGAGGGTCCTACCCAGCCGCCGCCCGCTTTTCCCGCGCCCGCTCCAGCCGTCGCTTGATCGCCCGCACCCCCGCGGGAAGCCGCTGGTTCGGCGTGCCCAGCAGATACGCGTCGATCCCGCCATTGGCTTCGACCGTCCGGATGGCTCGCGTCGATAGCCGCAGTCGGATGGGGGTCCCTAGAATATCCGACATCATCGACGTCTCCTGCAGGTTCGGCAGAAAACGGCGGCGAGTTCTTGTTATTGGCGTGACTGACGTTGTTTCCCGTCAGCACGCCCTTGCCCGAGATCTGGCAGCGGCGAGACATCACTCTTCCTAACGGCCCGAAAGGCGGCGCTTATGGCCACCGCCATGCCCCGCGTCAACCCTCAATGCCGCCGCGGCAGCACCCCATCCGCAGCCGGCCCGGGCGGCACACAAGATCCCGGGCCGGCCTCATCCTGCTCTATCCCACGCAGCACGTTCCTCACCTCGCGCACCGCCGCTTGGCGCGACCGGCGCGCCTCCGCCAGGGCAGCCTCGATATCCTCGTCGGAAGCATCGCGTATCTCCTCCTCCAGCCCATCCAACAGCCGGCCAAGAGCGGGGACTGAACTCATCGGACGAGGCCTCCCAGCCCGCACCGCAGCAACGTGCGCCGCATCCGGCGCCGTCCATTGTCGTATTCCAACGCGCTCATCCCGTAGTGTCTCTGGATCTCGGCTGCCGTCAGGCCGTCCGCCAGGCCGGCGATGATCTTCAGCGCTGTTGGATCCTCAGCGAACACCCGGTCAATAGCCGCCAGCGCCTGACCCGCCGCGTAGGCCTGTTCCGGATCGCCCGCACGGTCCGCCGCGCCCGATGCCGCTTCCACTATCTTCGCCTCCCGCTGACTGCGCCGCCAATACTCGCCGGCCAGGCTGCGCATAACTCCCGCCAGAAACGCCACAAACGGCACCCCCGCCGGCCAGCCGCGCGAACCGTCAAGCGCCCGCAGCACCGCTTCCTGCAGCAGGTCGGCCCATGCAATCCCGCCCGGCAGGCCCCGGGCCCGCAGCGAGGCCAGCGCCCGCAGCCGGAGCAGGTCGCCATCGGACAGGCGGCGAAGCGCGCGCTCCACATCTTCGGAAGTGAGGGCCACCGGGCGATCCCGGTCTCGCTATCGCGCCGCCGCCTGCGTCATCACCCCGTCATGCGTACGAACCGGCCGGCCGCGGATACTGCAGAAAAAATTATTCGTGCTGTCCGCACACCCCGTTGGCCCCCGCATGACCTCCCGGAGGCACAATGACTGAAGCCGAAAACGAGATCGCTCCCTACCGCGCCCGCTTCATCGCCATGCTGGACGCGGAGTTCAAGCGCTTCGGCGAACCGGACGGCCTGCCTGCCCCGCTTCGGGACGCGGTCGCCGCGGTGCCACGCCACCGCTTCGTCCATCGCTTCCGGCTGGGCGACGACAGCCCCCCACTGCTGGACTTCGATGCCGACCCATCCGTGTTCCTCGCCACGGTCTATTCCGACCAGGTACTGCGTCATGCCGGTCCGGCCGGAGAACCGCTCGCGTCCTCCAACTCCCAGCCGAGCTACATCCTCTGGCTCCTCCACCTCCTGGACCTAGGACCCGGGCAACAGGTGCTTGAGATCGGCTCCGGCTCAGGCTGGCTCGCCGCGATTATGGCGAGGCTCGTCGGACCAGCCGGCCACATCACCGGAGCGGAAATCATCCCATTACTGGCGGATCAAAGCCGCGCCGACCTCGCCGCAATTGGCAGCGAAAACATTACCATCTCCACCCAAGACGGCACCCAGGCACGGTTCGCCCAGGCACCCTTCGACCGAGTCATGATCACCGCCGGCACCTGGTCTCCGCCGACTACCCTGCTCGGCCAAGTAGCCGAGGGCGGGTGCATTCTGGTGCCCCTGGAGTTCCGCGGCGGCGACGGATGCTGCGTCTCGGGTACTCCGCCGAAACGGTGACCGATTCGTGGCCGAGCGGCAGGTGATCGGCTGGTTCGTCCCGCTTCAGGGACCCAGCCAGCAACGTCCCATTGTTCACCGGCCGCTCGAGACCCTGCCCTCCTGGCCCGACATCGGCCGGACGCCTACGGCCCGCGTTGCCCTACCTCTTGGAGGGCCGCTCGCCTGGATCTTCCGTGCCTTCCTCGGCTGCACCGAATTTGGGTTTGCCATCTTCGCCAGCGAACCACCGAAACAACACCGCGGTCCGGCGGAGCCTCTCCCGCCTTTCGGACTAATCGACGAAGCCGCGCAATCCGTTGCGGTCTGGAGCCGCGGCAAGCTCCTGTCTTACGGCCCCGACAGCGCGGCCCGGCGCTTCATAAGAGCCTACGCCACCTGGGTGAACGCCGGCCTGCCCTGGGCAACCGGGCTCGACCTAGAGCTCGTGCCCTCCGACGCTGTGCCCCCCTCCTCCGATCACCTCTGGGCCGACCCGCGAGGCGGCATCACCCTCCTCTGGCGCCTCAAGCCGGACGCCCACGACTGGCGGGAGTTGCTTGGCTGAAACCGATCCGGCACAAAGGCCGACTCGTAAGCCGACTAAAAAGAGGCGCGACAGTCATCGGCGCCCGGGCAGGTTGAATGAACTTTCTCATTACCCAACCGCTGTGGCTAGCGGCAGTGATCCTGATCGGCTTCGGTACAGCCATATCCATGATTGGCCCGGCCATTGTCCGACGGCGCGTCGGCCTCCACCGGCTGATCGTTAACAACGAGGTGGCTGGCTTCAAGTTTGCCGTCGTTGGGGTTCTCTATGCGGTGCTGCTCGCCTTTCAGGTGATCGTGGTCTGGGAAAAGTTCAGCCAAGCCGAGGCGACGGTTGTAAACGAAGCCGGTGCAGTGGCGAACATCTATCGCCTGGCAGGCGGCATTGGAGGGGAGTCGGAAAGCGTCATACAGAAGAGCCTGAGTCGCTATCTAGACGCTGCCATCGCGGATGACTGGCCGGCGATGGAACGCGGCAGTGGAGCCGCAAACGCCACGCGCACACTGAACGGCGTATATGCTGCGGTGCTGAAGTTTCACCCGAACGACCCCGCCGGATCGGCGCTGTTGAGTGAAATCCTCCGTGAGCTCGACGCTGTTACCGCGGCCCGTCGCGGCAGACTGGTCATGGCGGCTGGCCTCATCCCCGGGCTTATGTGGTTCGTTCTGTTCAGCGGGGCGATCATAACGATTGGCTTCACCTTCTTTTTTGGCGCTGAGAACCTGCGGGCACAAATGGTTATGACTGGGGCGCTAGCCGCCCTTATTTTTGCCGAGCTGGTGATCATTATCGCCATCGATCATCCGTTCGCAGGCACCATCAAGGTAACCCCTGAAGCGTTGTACGCGGTAAAAGCAGAATTTGCTGCGCCATCCGGAGCGCCCACCGGCATGAATAACGTCGAGAAGCCGGTGATAACGCCGTAGCGTTCCGCGAGAGGCATTGGACGTGACTACGGTCCCGCGTGATACGATTCCAGCTCGTCCGTATATGCCTCATACCGGCCAGCCTTTCGGCTGACCGGTATTGAATCTTGATTTCGCACGGGGCCGCCCCACCAACCCCGCGCCCGAACACCGTTTGGATTGTAATACTCTTCGACGGACTTCGCCCATCGCTTCACCGCCGGGGCGTACCAGAACGCCTTGTGCGTGCGGCCACTGATAATTCCCGGAGTCGTCCGCTGCGTCTGCAAGATCGTCGTCGTCCCGCTAAATCTAATCGGGGCCCGCTATCCGACGTAAGCGCCGGCGGCAACGCAGCCTGCCATACACCGTCCTCTTCAACCTTCAAACCGTGAAACCTGCCAGCCGGCGCGGTCACATCTTCCCATCCCGCCACTCTGTATGTCTGCTCCCAGTGCTCGCTGGCGTGAGATGTGGCACCTTACCGGGCTGCCCCTTGTTCGACCGAACTCCTTAATCGGAACCGCATTGGAAACGAAAATGCCTGATGGATTGGCGGGCCGGGTCGTCGTGGGGCAAATTCCTTGTCCCACCATCCTGGCCGAGGTGACCCATGCGCACCCTGATCCTAGGTGCCGGCGCCATCGGCGGCTACTTCGGCGGCCGCCTTGTCGAAGCCGGCGCCGATGTCACCTTTCTTGTCCGCCCCGGGCGCGCCGCCCAGCTCGCCCGCGACGGCCTGGTCGTCAAAAGTCCCCTCGGCGACATCTCCCGCGCGGTCCGCTTTCTTACGCCCGACAGCCTTGAATCCGAGGGCCGTTACGAGCTCGTGCTCCTCGCGTGCAAATCCTACGACCTTGAAGCGGCCATCGCCGCCATCGCTCCCGCCGTCCGCCGCGGTGCCGCCGTCCTGCCCCTGCTCAACGGCATGAAGCACCTGGACCGGCTCGATCTCGCCTTCGGGCCGGCCGCCATCCTCGGCGGTATGTGCCAGATCGCGGCGACACTCTCCCCCACTGGCGAGGTCCAGCACCTGAACAAGCTCCACAACGTCGTCATCGGTGCCCGCGCCCCCTATCAGATGCCGCTCGCCCAGGCCTTTGCCGCCGACGCCCAGACCGCCGGGTTCGACTTCCGCCTGTCCGACGATATAGCCCAGGACATGTGGGAGAAGTTCGTCATGCTCACGACCATGGCCGCCATGACCTGCCTGATGCGCGCCCCCGTGGGAGACATCATGGAAACCGATGATGGCGAACGCCTGATGCTGGAAACCCTTGAGGAATGCGACCTCGTCGCCCATGCCGCCGCCCATCGGCCGCGTGCCAGATTCCTGGAGCAGGCCCGTGCGATCCTGACAGAACGGGGCTCGACCTTCGCGGCGTCCATGCTGCGCGATGTCGAACGCGGCGGCCCGACCGAGGCGCCGCACATTGTCGGGGACATGCTGGCCCGCGCCCGTGAGGCCGGACTATCAACTCCCGTGCTGCGCGTCGCCTGGTGCCACCTGCAGACCCATGAAATGCGGCGGCCGCTTGGCTGACCCAGAAAAAGAAAGAGGCGACCCGTTGGAGCAGGTCGCCTGGAAGTTTTAAGTCAGGGAGGAACGCAACTGTTATGCATCATCACGCAAACGTGTGCAAGGGAAAAGTTGTGCATCACAGAATTTTTTTCGCGTCGCACGTGTGACGGTCCGGAGGGAGGTCGCCATGTGAAATCTCCTGACCTCCGGCCCACCCCCGACCCCACCCGAGACGCCGCATTCCGGCTGGTTTCGGCCGTCCTCGACCACCGCAACCCCCTGGAGGACGCGCTCGATGCACTCCCGCCCCTTGATCCCCGAGATCGGGCCGCCGCCCACCGGCTCGCCGCCACGGGTACTCCGCCGCCTCGGCAGCCTCGATGCCGCGTTGGAACCGTTCCTGCGCAAATCGCCCCCGGACCCGGTCCGCCACGTCCTCCGGCTCGGCGCCGCCTCCCTGCTTTTTCTTGAAACTCCCGCCCACGCCGCTGTGGCGACCGCAGTGTCTCTCACCCGCTCCCTTGGCCTCGCGCCCTTTGCCGGCCTGGTAAACGCGGTGCTTCGCCGCATCGCCTCTTCCGGCCGAGCCGCACTCGCCGACCTTGACACCCCCCGACTCGACACCCCTGCCTGGCTCTGGTCCTCCTGGGAGAACCTCGCCCGTCCGATTGCCACAGCCCATCAGTCGCCTGCCCCGCTGGACCTGACGGTCCGTCCCGGCGCACTGCCCCCGGACGGAGGCATCCTCCTGCCGACCGGTTCCGTTCGCTTTCCCCCCGGCACTCGGCCCGCGGACCTCGCGGGATTCGATGGCGGTGCATTCTGGGTTCAGGACGCCGCCGCTGTCCTGCCCGCAATGCTTCTCGCGCCGCGTCCCGGCGAACACATCGCCGATCTCTGCGCCGCCCCAGGGGGCAAAACGGCCCAGCTCGCGCTGAGCGACGCCCACGTCGCTGCCATCGACCGCGACCCCTCACGCGTCTCCCGGCTGAGGGAGAATATGCAACGCCTTCGCCTCTCCGCTGACATAGTCCTCGCCGACGCGCTCTCCTGGACCCCGCCTCAGCCGCAGGACGCCGTCCTGCTCGATGCCCCATGCAGCGCGACCGGCACCATCCGCCGCCACCCTGATATCCTGCATCTCAAGCGCCCGCGCGATGTCGCCGTCATGTCGGAATTGCAGGACCGGCTGCTCGCTGCCGCCATCAACATGCTCCGCCCCGGCGGTCGGCTGATTTACGCCGTCTGCTCACTTCAGCCCGAGGAAGGTCCACCGCGCATCGAAAAAATTGTTGCCACTGGGGTCGTCCGCCGTGCCCCCTTCGCCGCAGCCGAGTTCCCTGGCATTCCCGAAGCGCTCACCCCGGAAGGTTATCTCCGCACGCATCCAGGCCTGTGGCCTGAGTTCGGCGGCATGGATGGGTTCTTTGCCGCACGTTTGATAAAGGCCTGATACCGCACAACATGAGGCCTGACCTCATGCGGAGCGATATCGCGCGCGGGGTTGGTGGGGCCGCCGCGCGCGAAACAAGAACTCAATACCGGCCAGCCGAAAGGCAGCCTTTCGGCTGACCGGAATGATAGCTACTGGACCTGAACTTCCCGTCCGTCCTGGCTCCAACGCGTGTGAAACGAGCCTTGCCTGTCAAGCCGGCGATAGGTGTGCGCTCCGAAGTAGTCCCTGAGCCCCTGGAGCAGATTGGCCGGCCCGCGCGCGCGTCGTAGCCCGTCATAGTAACTGAGCGAGGACGAGAACGCTGGAATCGGCACCCCATGCTCCACGGCGAGGCCGACGACGCGGCGCCAGGCGGGCTCGGCCCTCGCGACGGCGTCCCGGAAATAGGTCTGCAGAATCAGGTTCGCGACCTTGCCCCCAGCGCTATAGGCTTCCGTGATCCGGTCCAGGAAGCGTGCCCGGATGATACAACCGCCGCGCCAGATCCGAGCCATCTCGCCAAGCCGCAGGTCCCAGCCGTACTCATCGGACGCTGCAGTCATCTGCTCAAAGCCCTGTGTGTAGGCCACGATCTTGGAGGCGTACAGTGCCTCGCGAATGTCGTCTACCTCCTTCCCGGAGGGTTCGCGCACCGGGAGGGTCGCGTGCGGCAGCGCCTTCGCCGCCTCTGCGCGCAGGGATCGTTCGCCTGAGAGCACGCGGGCGTAGACGGCCTCCGTAATCGCGGTGAGCGGCACGCCAAGGTCGAGCGCATTACGCGCCGTCCAGCGCCCGGTGCCCTTCTGCTCGGCCTCGTCAAGGATGACGTCGACCAACGGCCCACTGGTCGCCTCATCCTCCTTGCGGAGTACGCTGGTGGTGATCTCGATCAGATAGCTGTCGAGTTCGCCTGTCCTCCATTGGTCGAAAATGTCGGCGATCGCGGGTGCCTTCAGGCCGTAAACCGTCCGGGAGAGATCGTAAGCCTCGGCGATCAATTGCATATCGGCGTATTCGATGCCATTGTGTACCATTTTCACGTAGTGTCCGGCACCAGCCGGGCCGATGTAGGTGCAGCACGGCGTGCCCTCTACCTGCGCGGCCATTCGGGTCACCATTGGCTCGATCCGGGCATAGGCGTCCCGCTCGCCCCCCGGCATCATGCTCGGCCCCTCCAGCGCCCCCTCCTCGCCGCCCGATACGCCCATGCCTATGAAGCGTAACCGCCGCTCCTTCAGTGCCGCGAAGCGCCGGTTCGTGTCGGTGAACAATGAGTTCCCACCGTCAACAATGATGTCGTCGGGTTCCAACAGGGGCGTGAGTTCGTCGATAACGTCGTCCACCGGCTTGCCAGCCTGAACCATGATGATGATCACGCGCGGCTTGCTCAGTGCGGCCACGAAGTCCGGAAGCGTCTTGGTGGGCGTAAAGCGGCCTTCGTCACCGAAGTTCCTCGTGAGTTCGTCCGTGCGCGCACCGTGCCGGTTGTAGAGCGCAACGCCGAAGCCTTTCCGAGCCGCATTCCTCGCGAGATTGGCGCCCATAACGGCCAGACCGAGCACCCCAAGATCCGCAAGTTTCGCCATTTCAGTTCCTCCTACGTATCGGATAAATCACTCGGTTGACCGAGATAGCCATAGTGGGACGGTTCGCATCCTCACCGTCGCATTATACGCGTACCTGCCCGAGGGCGAGGTGCAAGGTCGTGGGCGGGCAACCTACGTGGCCCTGCGCATCCCAGGGCGCTCTCGCGCCACTTTGCCTCAGGTGTTGCCAGGTTGCCCGGCAGTCGCGAAACACGAGGCTGCATTTCCCGGCAAATCGCTTCGAGGCATGCCTGAACCCCAATCTCATAAGGCTTTAAATCTAAAATCCCTCTGCGGCCCTCTCTCTCAACTTTGCGAGCCTCGGCGTCGGTCTTAAAACACCCCACATGCCCGCCGTACGCATCGCCCCCAGCCTTCTCGCCGCCGATTTCACCCGCCTGAAAGAGGAAGTCGCGGCGATCGAGCATGCTGGCGCCGACTGGCTCCATCTCGACATCATGGACGGCCACTTCGTCCCCAACATCAGCTTCGGCCCCGGCGTGCTCAAAGCGCTCCGCCCACACACACGCCTGCCGTTCGATGTCCACCTCATGATCGCGCCAGTCGATCCCTACCTCGACGCCTTCGCTGCAGCCGGCGCCGATCACATCCTGCTCCACCCGGAAGCCGGGCCGCACCCTCACCGCTCGCTCCAGCATATTCGCAATCTCGGCAAGCGCGCCGGGCTGGTGCTTAACCCCGGCACACCCACAGAATCGGTTGCATGGATGCTCGACCTGACCGACACCATCCTCGTGATGACGGTCAATCCTGGATTCGGTGGCCAGAGTTTCCTGGACTCCCAACTGCCCAAAATAACGGCGCTTCGCCGGATGATCGAAGCCTCTGGCCGTACTATCGCTCTTGCCGTCGATGGCGGCATCACCGCTCAAACGGCCCCCAAGGCCATCGCAGCCGGCGCCGATACCCTGATCGCCGGGACCTCCGTCTTCCACTCCAGCAACTACGGGGCCGCCATTGCCGCCTTGCGCGAGAAGCCCCGTTGAGTGCCACCGATCCGCGCCGCTGGCTGAGAGACGCGCGTCGCGCCATGGCGCGCATGCCCACCCTGCGCATCGCCCGCGTCCCGGATGCCCCTGCCCTGCCCGTCCGCGATCCGTGGCCCGGCGACCCGACGCGCGGCGCCCGCCTGCTCAAGGGGCAACTGGAACACGGTGGCGGCGTCCGTGCGCTCGCCACCGGCGCATGGAGCGACAAGAATAGCTCTGCGGTTCTGCAGGCGGCTGCTCACGCCTTCACTTGGCTCCGGGACCTTCGCGCCCTGGGGACGGATGCGGCCCGGCTGCGCGCCCGTGCGCTCGTTGCTGACTGGATCGCAACCGGCGCAAACGAGGAAATGGCCCAACGCCCCGATGTCGCCGGCGCCCGCATTGCCGCCTGGCTTGGCCATTACGACTTCTTCTTCGCCGCCGCCGACGACGCCTTCCGCCAGAAACTCATGGCCCGCCTGGTGTCTGATACTCGCAGCCTATCCGCGGCACTGCCCGCCGAGGAGATGGATGCCCGTGGCCTGACCGCTCTTAAGGGCCTGATCGCCGCCGCAGTCGCCTTGCCCGACCACGCAGCCTATCTCACCCGCACGCTCCGCTTCCTGCCCCAGGAAATCGGCCGCCAGGTCCTCCCGGACGGCTGCCATGCCGAGCGCAGCCCCGTGGCCCAGCTCACCGCCTTGCAAGACCTGACCGAAATTCGTGCTCTGCTCCAAGCAGCCCAGGCCCAGGCCCCAACCATGCTTGCCTATGCCATCGAGCGCATGGCCGGCGCGTTACGCGTGCTGCGGCACGGCGATGGCGGCCTCGCGCTCTTCAACGGCAGCAAGGAGGAGTCCAGCACGCTGGTAGAACTCGTTCTCACGCAGGCCGGCCGCACCGCGCGCGCAGCCAACGACTTGCCTGACGGAGGTTTCCAACGCCTCCAGTCCGGGCGCAGCGTCCTTATCGTTGACAGCGGTGCCCCGCCGCCAGAAGGCCTGGACCGCAGTGCGCACGCCGGCACCCTGTCGATGGAACTGTCGGTCGGCCGTGACCGCATGATCGTCAACTGCGGTGCCTTCCCCGCCGGACCGCCTGACTGGCGCGATGCGGTCCGTGCCACCGCCGCTCATTCCACCATGGTCATCGCTGATGTGAACTCCTCCGAACTCCGCCCGGATGGCCTCGGACGCCGTCCCCAACAGGTCGAAGCCCAGAGGCAGGAGGCAAACGGCGCCCAGTGGCTGGAGGCAAGCCACGACGGATGGAAAAAGCCCTTCGGGGCAATCCATCGGCGCCGCCTTTATATGTCCGAAACCGGTGAGGACATTCGCGGGGAGGACCTCATCGAAGCTCCCACGCCGCAGCCCTTTACCCTCCGGTTCCATCTCCATCCGACCGTAAGCGCCAACCTTCAACAGGATGGCGAAGCCGTTTTACTCCGCCTGCCCAATAGCGGCGGCTGGCGGCTTCGCGCGGACGGCGCCCGCATGTCGCTGGAGGAAACCATCTACCTCGGCACCCCCGAACCACGCCGGTCAGAGCAGGTGCTGCTGACCGGCTATGCGGATGGACCGCAGCAGGTGAAGTGGGCGATCAGCAAGGTGCGATAGCCTGAATCTAAGTCTAGCCCCACAATTAACAGAGCGAGCGCGGGGATAGCGCGGCGAGTGCCTTCAGGGCTTCCGTGATAATGCCAGCGCAGGAGTTCGATGCGCTCCATGACCCTTGATCAGCGCTCCCCCTGACGGCTCGCGGCATCAACTTCTCGCATCGCCATTCCGCAGCGTCCGCCGGAGCATGGTAAGCAATTCGGCGGCACCACATGGGCGGCGCGCGGCATTCGTGTGATCGAAGGGCCGCATGGATGAGACGCTAAACGGATCCGGCCCTGATGAGAGCGCTCATACGACAGATCGTAAGAGCGCACACAACGTCCGAGTGGAGGTTATCACGCGGGGCGAGCGCCGGCGGAGTTGGACGCTGGAGCAAAAGCGCGAGATTGTGGCTGAGAGCCTCGGGCCCGAACTGACCCCGAGCGAGGTGGCGCGCAAATACGCGATCGGTACGGGGCAGCTTTATACCTGGCGTCGAGAACTGTTGCCGGCTCCGACGGAGCGGATGAGGCGGCCGACACGGTTTGCGCAAGTGGAGCTGGCGCCGACGCGGCTGGCCGGCCAGCTACCGGCTGAGCCGCCCGCCCCGCCAGTAACGATCCCGCAATCGCCCCGGCCGCTGGGAATAATCGAGATCGTGCTGCCGGGCGGCATATTGGTGCGCGTTGATGGGCAGGTAGATGATCGGGCATTGCGGCGAGTCCTGGGCATGCTGCAAGGCCGATGATCACACTCGCACCCGGCCTGCGCGTGTATCTCGCCTGCGGCGTGACCGATATGCGCAAGGGTATGGTGGGGCTGGCAATGCTGGTGCAGCAGTCGCTGCGCGACAACCCGTTCGATGGCGCTGTGTATGCCTTCCGCGGGCGTCGCGCAGGACTGATCAAGCTGATATGGCATGATGGCGCCGGCCTGTGCATGCTGACCAAGCGGCTGGAGCATGGGCAGTTTGTTTGGCCGTCATCCGAGACGACTGGCCGGATCATGCTCTCGAGCGCGCAATTGGCGGCGCTGCTGGATGGCTGTGAATGGCGCGCAGCGCAGCCGCGACGAGCACCGGAACTGGCGGGATAAAAACCCGCGTCGCCGATAAAAATCGGCTGGCACCGATTCGGCGGCGTCGTTCAGAATCGCAGCGTGCGAATCGATCTGGACAACCTGCCTGACGATCCCGCGACGCTGCAGCAAATGCTGCGCGCCGTCGTGCGAGAGCTCAATACCGAGAATGACAAGCTGCGCCTGCTCATTCATCGGCTGGTGCGCCATCGGTTCGGCCGCCGCTCCGAGCAACTCACCGATGACCAGTTGCAATTGGGGCTCGAGGATCTGGAGCAAACGGTCGCCGCGAACCAGGCGGCACAGGACACTATTGCACCAGAGCCGAAGGAGCAGAAGCGCCGAGCGGCACCGGCGCAGCGCAATCTCGGCGATCTGCCGGCACACTTGCCGCGCTACGAGGTGGTGGTGGACATCGAGCACCGCGAGTGCCCCTGCTGTGGTGGCGCGCTGCATGTGATCGGCGAAACGCGCAGCCAACAGCTCGATATCGTGCCCGCGCAGCTTCGGGTGCGGGTCACGCGCCGGCCGCGTTACGCCTGCCGGGCGTGCGAGGGAACCGTGGTGCAGGCGCCAGCGCCGGAGCGCCCGATCGATGGCGGCCTGGCGACCGAGGCCATGGTGGTGCATGTGCTGGTCAGCAAGTATTGCGAACTCGCTGCCGCTGCATCGACAGTCCAAGATGCTGGCGCGGCAGGGCATCGATCTGGATCGCTCGACGCTGAGCAACTGGGTTGGCCGAGCCTGCTGGTGGCTGAAGCCGCTTTATGACCTGGTGGTCAGCACGGTGCTGTCGTCTGAGAAGGTCTTTGCGGATGACACGACATTGCCGGTGCTGGATCCGGGCCGCGGCCGAACCAAAACCGGGCGATTGTGGTGCTATGCGGTGGATGACCGACCGTGGTCCGGTCCGACGCACCCGGCGGCGGCGTATGTATATTCCGAGGATCGTAAGGGCGCGCATCCGTCAGCGCACCTGGCAGCGTTTCGCGGTGTGCTGCAGGTGGACGGCTACGCCGGGTTCAAGCGACTGGCCGGGGACCGCAGCGACGATTCGGTCAAGCTGGCGTTCTGCTGGGCGCATATGCGGCGGCCGTTCTTCGATTTCTATCAGGCGACGAAGTCGCCGCTGGCCGGGCATGTGCTGGCGCGCATTCGCGAACTCTATACGATCGAGGCCGAGATTCGCGGGCATTCTGCCGATCATCGGGAGCGCATGCGCCAGGCGCGAAGTCGGCCGATCGTGGAGGCGTTGCATGCTTGGTTGCAGGAGCAGCTGCCTCGTATATCCGCCGTCTCCGAGCTGGCGAAAGCGATGCGCTATGCGATCCGGCACTGGCCGGGGTTGGTGGCATTCCTCGATGACGGGAGGATCGAGATGGACACGAACGTGGTCGAGCGCTCGATCAGACCGGTGACCCTCACACGCAAGAACGCCTTGTTCGCCGGATCGGACGGCGGAGCCCGGCATTGGGCCATCGCGATGACGCTGATCGAGACCGCCAAGCTGAATAGTGTCGAGCCGATGGCTTGGCTTACTGATGTGCTCGAGCGCATCGTCTCAGGCAAGACTAAGGCGAACGCACTGGAGGCGCTGCTGCCGTGGAATTGGCATCCGACTGAACTCACGGAATTGGCGGCAGCTGCATGATCGATAATCCAACCCAGGTTGACCGCCTGATGGGGAAGCTGCAACAGGCTCTGCCACTGCCCGCGCGCCCCACACCCGAGCTGCTCGCCGCTCTCGTCGCGAAGAACGCTGCGAGCCAAACCTCCGCCGCCTGCTCAATCACCTGGATCAGCTACGCCGGTGACGAGGGAGGCATTGTGTGCCGCCTCGATTTTGGAGACGAGGCCAAGAACGCCGCGTTTGTCTCCATCACGCACCTGCGTTTCGATGCTCGTCTGCCTCTCGCCCGTGAGATTATCGCCTACCAGAAGCACCGCGTCAAACGCATCCAGCGGCAGCCGGCGTAATCCACCCCAGCACAGAGGATGGGCCGGCCTCTGATACGCCGCACGGCTGCCGTCAAGGAAAATCGGGCAGGGTCTCGCCGCAACGCTTACGGTCTTTCCTGCGGATTGACCTGACTGGACTGCCTGCGTGTGCATGTTATCAGCCGTCAACTGCCCAGAACAGGTCGGCTCAGGATCGATTGCGGAACGCACGATCCACGATCCGGTGGACATATCTGTGGATATTACGGGAAAAAAGATCTCTCGTCCTAGCGTGACAATCATCCCGCGCTGATTCACTCAAAATGAGACGGTCGGAGGCCTGATCCCCTACCTCGGTCACGCGGCGCGTGTAGTTGCTCGTTGCTGAATGAGGAGGAGAGGGCGGGATGCCAGCTCGCATCCTCCTGGCTCATGATGATCCGAAATATGCGGCCACCACCATACACACCCTGATAAGCGATGCTGGTTACGATGGTGCTACTACACCAATTCATTCGAAGCACTGACGGCGCTTGAGCAGGCGAAAGCGAAAGGACCCAGATTCGAACTACTCGCTTGTTTGAGGATGTTTCTCCAGTTCCCCGGCCTCATCTTCTAGTTCCAGTGCGAGCGGTTACGCGTTGCCGAGTTCACATCATTCCGTCTGATGTGATCTGCTAACACCCGTCCGAACGTAAGCGTAAGGCGAGCACCAGTATTGACGCCGTGAGCCCCTGCCCAGACGTTCTTGGCCTGGGCCGATTTGAGCCCGCCGAGAGGAAGCACGTGACTGGTGGTTCAGTGTTGGCGCTGCGGTTCCGGCTGGCGGCAATGCCGTCAGGCCGCAGCTGCCATTGGCGGTTGGAAGTTCCAGGGGAGAAGCTCGTCGATTCGGTTGATCGGATGACCTCGAGCCAACCGATCAAGGACTGAAGCGAGATAAGCCTCAGGATCGAGCTTGTTGAGTTTTGCTAACTCGACGATCGTGTAAATCGCTGCTGCCCTTTGGCCTCCCCGGTCGGAACCAAGGAACAGAAAGTTTTTCCTCGACACCGCAATCCCTCTCAGGAGACGCTCAGAGAGGTTGTTATCGATGCTAAGACGTCCGTCCTCGACATATCGGGTCAGGGCATCCCAGCGGCTCAGCGTGTACTGGAAGGCTTTGCCGAGTGGTGCCTTGCCGGACAACCGCCGGCGTTGCCCTTCTGCCCATTCGCGGAATGCATCCAGCAATGGCTTGCTGCGAGCCTGACGCTCCCTCTGGCGCTGCTCGGCGGGCTTGCCCTTGATATCCGCTTCAATGGCGTAGAGTTCCTGAATCCGGCGCAGGGCTTCCTCGGCAATGGGGGACTTTGTCGTCTCGAATACCTCGAACAGCTTGCGCCGAGCATGAGCGAAGCAGGCAACATGGATGATCCGGGGAGGCTTCGATCCGCTTCCCCGATAGAGCGCCTCGTAGCCGGCGAAGGCATCCGAATGCAGGTAACCGCTAAAGCCCTCGAGATGTCCACGTGGCCGCTCGCCTTTGCGATCGGCGCTATAGCGATAGAACACCGCCGGATGTCCCGGACCGGCATAGGGCCGCGGATCGACGGCGTAACACCAAAGCCGCGCGATGCGCGTTTTCCCGGTTCCCGGCGCCAGGGTTCGAATCGGTGTGTCGTCGGTCCAGAGGACCTCTTGTGCCATGACGTATTGTCCGATGCGCTCGGCCAGGGGTTGCACCCACCACGCGACATGTCCCATCCAGTCCGCCATGATGGCGCGGTCGATGTCGATGCCCTCGCGCTCGAGAATCGCAGACTGCCGATAGAGAGGGATGCCATCGCAATACTTGGAGACGGCGACATTGGCCAGCAGTCCGGCTCCCGGCCGTCCCTTTTCGATCGGCAGCTCCGGTGCCGGCGCCTGGAAGATGGTCTCGCATACCCGACACGCATATTTCGGCCGCAGATGGCGGATCACCTTCATTCTGGCGGGGATCTTGTCCATCACTTCGGTTGCCGTCTCGCCAAGCTTGACCAGGCGCGCGGGATCGCAGTTGTTGCACTGACAGGCAATTTCGGGCTCATGCACCACAATCTCGCGCGGCAAATGGGCCGGCAATGGCTTGCGGCCGGGCGGTTTCGGACGGAACCTGGCGGCCGGCCGTTCTTTGGGTTCCGCGGTGGACTGTTTGGCCTGCGCCGCGGTCGTCTCAGCGACGTTCTCCTCCAGCTCTTCCAGCCGCATCTCCAATTGCGCGATCTCACGGTCGAGCTTTTCGGAAGATTGGCCATAACGTTGCCGCAGCAGCGTGGCCAGTCGCAGTTTCATTTGCTCGATTTCGAGCCGGGCCGTCTTCAGCTCGTCGTTGACCGCCGCCAGCCTGGCGTCACGCTCCGCCACCATGGCGCGCAGCGTCGCGTTCTCCACGCGCAGCGATTCGAGCTCGGACATGCGACAGGCTTAGCGAATCCACGATTCCCGTACAAGCCACATCCGCCGCGTCGGATTAAAAATTCCGCTCAGACCACGACTTCCGGTCTGGCTGTCCAGGCTGTATTTCTCCAATCAATTGCTTCGACAAGCATGGAGAACTGGGCCATGGTCAGAGATACCACGCCGTCCTTGGCTTGTGGCCAAACAAACCGGCCACGATCCAGCTTCTTCGCATAGAGGCACATGCCTTGCCGGTCATAATAGAGGCATTTGATCAGATCGCCTCTACGTCCACGGAACACAAAAATTGCCCCCTCATGAGGATCATGCTGAAGCACGGTCTGGACCCGCGCAGCAAGAGAATGGAACCCAGCCCGCATGTCGGTAACGCCGCAGGCGAGGTAAATGCGGACTTCTCCGGCCGGCCACATCAGCGATCGTCGAGCGTCGCCAGCACACCGCGCAGCACGGCATCATCAACCTCGCCATCGACCCGAACCCGTACCCCGTTCGGGAACTCGATTTCGATCCGCCCAGACGGCGGCTTTCTGCCTGGGGTCGGTGTTTTCGGAGGCGCTGGCGGTGGGCTATCAGCCTCCAAGGCGGGTTGCACTTCCACCGGAGCAAACCCGCTCACCATTGAGGCCAGCATTGCCTTCCGCCACGTGTAGAGCAGGCCGGTGCCAATGCCATGTCGGCGCGCCACGTCCGCGATAACCGTCCCGGGGAGAAGTGTCTCGCGGACAATCCGAAGTTTCTCCTCAGGTCCCCATCGGCGGTGCCGCTCACGCCGAACCCGCAGCTCGATCTGTTCCGTTCGAGCGCTCGAACGAGCCTCGTTCGCACGCTCGTTCGAACGCTCAACCTCTGCCGTGATCACCGCTTCGCCCATGCAGGCCAGTGTCCAACAGCAGCCCGTGCTCCGGGAAGGTGTCGATCAGACGACGCTTACGTCCGAACCGAGCCACTCTAACCAGTTCCGCACGCGCGAAACTGCTCGGTTCAATGTTCATCCGCTGTTCCTCGTGTCAAAGCTACCAACGCGGCGTGGCCCGCTCGTTTTCGCGTGTCTGCGGGAGGTGATCTGCGCTGTCCGACCGAGCACCGAATTACTGCGCCGATCAGCCGCCGCCGCATGGCTTTCTGGTTGCGCACCGGTATCACGCGGGAAGTGCCGTGGAATTGGCGGCAACCGGCTCGTTGTGAAGCGTTGGCCCCCAAAATCGTGGGTCTGCCGAAGGACCCCATCTAGGAGGCGATGTTTATGAGACAATCCATGACAGCCTTGGGAGCCGCGCTCCTCTTTGGGTCTGCCTCCCTGGCCTTTGCACAACAGACGCAGAAAGATTTCCGGCAGCAGCTTGAGGCGCAGGGATACTCTCACGTGCACAATTTCAAGGAAATGGGCGAGGGTACCAGAGTACAAGCAATGAAGGACGGCCAGAACTGGACCCTTGTCCTCAGCCCCCAAGGCCAGGTCGTGCGGCGAGAGTCCAGCGGAACTGCGAAACCAGGCACGCCATAGGTCAACACCATCGCCCACTCTCGAGCGTGGTTTCTATTGCCCCCGACCTGCGCCAATGGCAGCGTAATGCCGAGCGCCGGGCCGACCGTCTTGCCCCAAATGTGCAAGCAATCGGCTCCGCAGCGCCTCAGCCAATCGGGTAACACCGCGCTGCGGAGCAGCCACTGACGGAGAGCCTCGTCTTGCTTAGAAATCGGCACCAGAGTCATGTGGCTGGCGTGATGCGCGGGGCCGCAGCCCGGCGCGCCAGTATCGCAGGCCAGCCCCTCGGCGGTTTCCCGGGCAGCCGCCGCCCATATCTTCGCCTCCAGATCACCGAGACCGCTTTGCAGAGTCGCGCGTAGATCCTCTGGCAACGCGTTCCACGTCGCCATGTTGGCGCCAAACACCGACAAACCCCAGCTTATGGCCATCGGATAGATGTACAAAGTGACGTTCGACAGGCCGATTTCGTTGCCGCTGAGCGTCCCGGTAATCGCGCAATCCACTGTGCCCTGACTGATCGCTGGCACCACCTGGGCAAACGGCATCACCACCGGGCTCGCGCCGAGCGCCGACATCATCTCTGACTGCCCGACCGACGATGTCCGGACGCGGCGCCCAGCCAGACCGGCCAGGCCGTCGAACTTGCTGGTACAGAACAGTACCTGCGCGGGATAGGCGTAGATAGCCAGCAACTTGATCTGGAACTCGCCTTCCAGGAGTTCCTGCAAATGCGGCCGGTATGCCGCAACCGTCCTGCGAAGCGTCGCCATGTCGGGGTTGAGGGCCGGCAGATCGATAAGATTGAGCTCCGGTTCGTCCGCCGAGACAACGGCCAGCAGCGCAGTGCCGACTGGAACCACGCCCAGGCGCATAAGTTGCAGCATTTCCTGCCCCGGAAGGCCGCTGCGGTCGAACGGATGGATCTCCGCCTGCATTCGGCCGCCGGTGAGCGCCTCGATGCCGTTTTGCCAGAAGGGCTTCTCCAGCCGCTCATACTGGCTGACGCCGCCGAGCCCGCCGACCACCTTAAGTACCGGTCGGCGGGTCCGCGCGGCTGGCCGAGGCAAACGCGGCCAGCACGACGAAAGAACCGATTGCCGCGAGCAGACGGATGAGCCTAGAATTATTCCGCTGTCCGGCTTTATCGGAAAAATCCGGCATGTTGCAAGACCATACCAATCGGTTCACGGCGCCGGAAGCGATCGGTACAGGACCGAACATTGTTCCGTCACGGGGACTTCCTAACAGACCTCGTGCCGCGACCAAACTTTCAATTCGTCCATGGAAAGGTTTTGGACAGCGCTTGGTTTCGGATAGCCGCACATTGGCCGGCTTAGGCTTTCTGCTGGTGACGGCGTTCGGGTGGGGCCTGAACTGGCCGGCCACTAAATTCCTGATCGCCACATGCCCGCCGTTGACCGCGCGCGGCATTGCCGGAATCGCCGCTGGCATGGGACTCGCGGCGGTCGCTGCAGCACGCGGCGAGGAGCTGTCGGTGCCCCGCGGGTGCCGCGTCCGGCTGGTGCAAGCCGCGGCCCTGAACGTGACGGCATGGATGGGCCTGACCACGGTATCGATGCTGTGGCTGCGGGCCGGACAGGCCGCGACCCTTGCCTACACTATGCCGGTCTGGGCCGCGCTGGTCGCCTGGCCAGTGCTGAACGAGCCGATGACCAGGAGCAAGATCCTAGCCCTGGCGTTAGGTATTGGCGGGATCTGCACGCTGTTCGCCGGGACCGGATTCGGGATTGGAGATCATCAGCTCCCTGGAGCCATCATCGCGCTATCGGCCGCACTGCTGTTCGCCGCCGGCACCGCGTTGTCGAAACGCTGGCCGCTGGAAATGCCACCCGTTGCCACGACCGCCTGGCAGGTAGGACTTGGGTGCCTCCCACTGCTTGTTGCGAGTTTCGTCTTTGAACGGCCGCATCTGCTGCAAATGCCGTGGTTCGGCTGGCTGGCCCTTGGCTACACCGCCGCGATGTCGCTTGGGCTCTGCTATCTTACCTGGTTCGCTGCGTTACGCCGGCTTCCCGCGGGCACCGCCGCAATCGGGACCCTGCTGACCCCGATCATCGGCGTACTGGCTTCGGCACTCACTCTCGGCGAACCGCTCACTCTCCCGCAGATCGGGGCATTGACCCTGGTCGCCACAAGCATCCTGCTCACTCTTGGCTAGACATAAGGCTCGGACATGCTCTTTGCGGTCATCCGCCACGACAAACCGAATAGTGTCGCCCTGCGCCAGGCGACCCGTCCCCGGCACCTTGATTACCTGGAGAAGGTCACGCACTGCATCGCCTACGGCGGCGCGCTATTGGACGACTCGGGTCAGCAGATCGGCTCGATCCTGATCATCGAGGCTCCGGATCGCGAAGCCGCCGAGCAATTCGCGGCAGCCGATCCGTTCGTCGAAGCTGGCCTTTTTGCAACCACCCACATCCTACCCTTCCGGCAGGTGTTCCTGGACGGCACCAGGCTGCTCGGAAGGTAAGGCCGGAAGCCGCCCAACCGGTTCTTATAAAATCCCTCTGCGGCGCTCTGTCCCAACTTTGCGGGCCCACGGTATCGCGCGCGGGGTTGGTGGGGCGGCCGCGCGCGAACTAATACCTGTACCCCTAAGGGCGCCTGATTGGGGATTGTTGTAGCCTGATTGGGCGGGCCGGCCCGCCGGGAGCTACCGGACTTATACCCGTGCTGGAAACACCACGGTTGGACATGTGCCCCGGCGGGTTGGCCACGACGGATGCCCAGCAGGACGTTGCGCCCTCGAGCGCCAGTACAGGGATCGGCAGGCGTCGTGACAGGCTCGCGGGTGTCGCAGCAGGGGGGAAGCGCGATGGCGGAGGAGACTTTGACATGGTTTGCCGGCGTCGATTGGGGCTCGGAAAGGCACCAGGCATGCCTTCTCGATGCGCAAGGCAACATTGTCGCCGAACGCGAGTTTCCGCATAGCGGTGTAGGTCTGGCGGAGCTGGGAGATTGGCTGCTCTCGGTTGCCGGGGCGGCCGACACTGTCGCTGTGGCTATCGAAGTGCCGCACGGACCGGTTGTCAACTCGTTGGCTGACCGCGGCTTCGTCGTGCACTCGATCAATCCCAAGCAACTCGACCGCTTACGCGATCGGTTCAGCGTCGCTGGCGCCAAGGATGATCGCCGGGACGCTTATGTCCTGGCTGACGGTGTGCGTACCGATCGGCGTCTGTTGCGTCGCCTCCATGTTGCTGATCCGCGGCTCATCGAATTGCGCGCGTGGTCGCGCCTTGCCGAGGAGCTGAAGGAGGAACAGCGCCGGCTGAGCAACCGCGTTGGTCAGCAACTCTGGCGGTATTATCCGCAGATGCAAAAGCTCACCGACGACCTTGCCGCGCCGTGGTTTCTCGAGCTCTGGACCATCGCCCCTAGGCCGGCCAAAGCACGCCAGCTTCGCAAGCCGACGGTCGAGCGGTTACTCAGGCAGCATCGCATCCGTCGCGTGGATGCGGACACCATTCTCGCCACATTGCGCGAACCTGTCATCAAAGTCGCGGACGGCGTTGCTGAAGCGGCCAGCATTCACCTGCGCTCGCTGGTCGCTCGCCTGCGCGTTGTCAATCGCGAGCTGCGGGCGGCCGAGAGCCAACTCGAAAAGCTCTGCATGAGCTTTGGCGAGACCGAAGCCGCATCGGGAGAATGTCTTCGACGACAGGACATTCTGATCCTCAGATCCATGCCCGGTATCGGCAGGATCAACCTCGCGGCGCTGCTCTGTGAAGCTTCCGGGCCTCTCCGCAGCCGCGACTATCAAGCCCTCCGGACGTTGTGTGGTGCCGCGCCGGTCACCAGGCACAGCGGCAAGTCGCGCATCGTCGTCATGCGCTACGCTGCGCATGTTCGATTGCGCAATACGGTCTATCACTGGGCGCGTGTCGCCAGCCAGCGTGATTCCAAGTGTCGTGCCAGGTATGCTGCGCTTCGCCAGCGCGGTCACTCGCACGGCCGCGCCCTGCGCGGCGTCGCGGACCGACTGCTTGCCCTGGCTTGCCTGCTGCTGCAGCGACAGACGCTGTTTGATCCGCACTTCGCTCGGGCCGGGTAAGATCCACGCCGTTCGACGCGGAACCCCGGTTCAGTTTCTCAGTTCGGGCCCCCGGGCGCGCAACTGTGGACATGACTTGCCCGGGTGGTGATGGGTTTTAAGGCCCGCAGATATTGCGGGGTTTGGTGTGACGGCCCATTGTCGGGTTCAGCCGGTGAAGCGGACGCGGGCTCTGCTGGGGAGCAACCCGCCGAGGAATAACCGGCGGAAACTCACCGTGATGGAGTCATGAGGCCGACGTGCGCGTGCATGCCGGCCTCATGCGTTACGAGGGCAACGGCGATAATCATTCATCGCGGTAGATTTCCGAATGCCTGAAAAACCCATTTTGGCGGCCGCACTTTCCCATTGACTACGGGTAGGAAGTCCAACCGCCCTATCCAGTGACCGGCTTTGCCCAGGCACGCCTGGTGATAGAGGCAATGCGCTCGGGCATTTGCATGAGCTTGTTCCAGGCGCTTTGGCACGCATCGAGGATCGCTTCATAGGTGTCCCAAACACAGTGGCTGAGAAAATTGGCACGCAGATACTCCCAGACGTTCCACACGCGGGTGATGGTCCCCTGCTGACCGACGCGGGCTTCATCAGTGAACCATATCTCCACCGGTTTATCGGCTGCCTGCGGTGGCAGCGCGGCGGTTACGAGATCAGCAAACCGATCTTGAAAACCGCCTGCTCGTCCGGCTCGCTTTGCGGATGTTGCGGCCGTACCGAGAGCCGTCGGAACGACAGCTTGCGTAACAGCTTGCCCACCGTGCGCTCGTGCAGCTCAACGGCAAACGCCTCCCAGATCCGCTTCTGCAGATCGATGCAGCGCCAGCGTACCACGCCGTCACGTTCAGGATCGGGACCCTCTTCGACCCACTCTGCCACCGTCGCCAGCTGTTCCTCGGACAGCCGCGGCGGCGGGCCGTTGCGGCGGGGCCGATTGTACAATCCCTCCAGCCCAGACGCATTATAGCGGTGGACCCAATCGCGCAGCGTCTGACGATCCATGGCACACGCCTCCGCTGCGGCTTCGCGCGACGAGCCCTCCAGCAACAGCGCGAGCGCCAGCATCCGGCGTGAGGCGTTCGCGTCCTCTGTCCGCCTCGCCGCCTCTCGCAGATCGGCCGCCGTCAGCTCCAACCGCGTGATCGCTACGGTCATCGTCATCCCCTTTATCCGCCGGGAATGGCGAATCACACCGCTCCGCTTCGAGCCGATTCACATTCGAGTCAACGGGTCCTGGCGGTTGGACTTCCTACCCGTAGTCAATGGGAAAGTGCGGCCGCCAAAATGGGTTTTTCAGGCATTCGGAAATCTACCGCGATGAATGATTATCGCCGTTGCCCTCGTAACGCATGAGGCCGGCATGCACGCGCACGTCGGCCTCATGACTCCATCACGGTGAGTTTCCGCCGGTTATTCCTCGGCGGGTTGCTCCCCAGCAGAGCCCGCGTCCGCTTCACCGGCTGAACCCGACAATGGGCCGTCACACCAAACCCCGCAATATCTGCGGGCCTTAAAACCCATCACCACCCGGGCAAGTCATGTCCACAGTTGCGCGCCCGGGGGCCCGAACTGAGAAACTGAACCGGGGTTCCGCGTCGAACGGCGTGGATCTTACCCGGCCCGAGCGAAGTGCGGATCAAACAGCGTCTGTCGCTGCAGCAGCAGGCAAGCCAGGGCAAGCAGTCGGTCCGCGACGCCGCGCAGGGCGCGGCCGTGCGAGTGACCGCGCTGGCGAAGCGCAGCATACCTGGCACGACACTTGGAATCACGCTGGCTGGCGACACGCGCCCAGTGATAGACCGTATTGCGCAATCGAACATGCGCAGCGTAGCGCATGACGACGATGCGCGACTTGCCGCTGTGCCTGGTGACCGGCGCGGCACCACACAACGTCCGGAGGGCTTGATAGTCGCGGCTGCGGAGAGGCCCGGAAGCTTCACAGAGCAGCGCCGCGAGGTTGATCCTGCCGATACCGGGCATGGATCTGAGGATCAGAATGTCCTGTCGTCGAAGACATTCTCCCGATGCGGCTTCGGTCTCGCCAAAGCTCATGCAGAGCTTTTCGAGTTGGCTCTCGGCCGCCCGCAGTTCGCGATTGACAACGCGCAGGCGAGCGACCAGCGAGCGCAGGTGAATGCTGGCCGCTTCAGCAACGCCGTCCGCGACTTTGATGACAGGTTCGCGCAATGTGGCGAGAATGGTGTCCGCATCCACGCGACGGATGCGATGCTGCCTGAGTAACCGCTCGACCGTCGGCTTGCGAAGCTGGCGTGCTTTGGCCGGCCTAGGGGCGATGGTCCAGAGCTCGAGAAACCACGGCGCGGCAAGGTCGTCGGTGAGCTTTTGCATCTGCGGATAATACCGCCAGAGTTGCTGACCAACGCGGTTGCTCAGCCGGCGCTGTTCCTCCTTCAGCTCCTCGGCAAGGCGCGACCACGCGCGCAATTCGATGAGCCGCGGATCAGCAACATGGAGGCGACGCAACAGACGCCGATCGGTACGCACACCGTCAGCCAGGACATAAGCGTCCCGGCGATCATCCTTGGCGCCAGCGACGCTGAACCGATCGCGTAAGCGGTCGAGTTGCTTGGGATTGATCGAGTGCACGACGAAGCCGCGGTCAGCCAACGAGTCGACAACCGGTCCGTGCGGCACTTCGATAGCCACAGCGACAGTGTCGGCCGCCCCGGCAACCGAGAGCAGCCAATCTCCCAGCTCCGCCAGACCTACACCGCTATGCGGAAACTCGCGTTCGGCGACAATGTTGCCTTGCGCATCGAGAAGGCATGCCTGGTGCCTTTCCGAGCCCCAATCGACGCCGGCAAACCATGTCAAAGTCTCCTCCGCCATCGCGCTTCCCCCCTGCTGCGACACCCGCGAGCCTGTCACGACGCCTGCCGATCCCTGTACTGGCGCTCGAGGGCGCAACGTCCTGCTGGGCATCCGTCGTGGCCAACCCGCCGGGGCACATGTCCAACCGTGGTGTTTCCAGCACGGGTATAAGTCCGGTAGCTCCCGGCGGGCCGGCCCGCCCAATCAGGCTACAACAATCCCCAATCAGGCGCCCTTAGGGGTACAGGTATAAGACTCAATCGCGGTCAGCCGAAAGGCTGGCCGGTCTGAACTGTTCGCCTCATCTACGCTGGCATCCGCTCCACAGAGCCTGCGGCTCGGCCACTTAGGAACTGCTGCCGCGCATTGCCGATCGGTTGCGGCCGCCCGAGCAGATAACCCTGGACCGCGCTACAGCCCGCGTCGCGCACAAGCCGGAGCTGCTCTTCCGTCTCCACGCCTTCGGCAGTCGTCGTCATGCCAAGCTTGCCCGCAAGGCTTGCGAGCGAACTCACAATGGCGGCGCAATCGGCCCGTGTCTCCATCTCACTGACAAAGAGCTGGTCAATCTTGATAACGTCGAACGGAAAGCCACGCAGATGGCTCAGCGAGGAATAGCCAGTGCCGAAATCATCAAGCGCGATGCTGAGACCCAGCCGATGAAGCCGCAGCAGAAGCTCGGTCGTGGCCACGCTGTTGCTGAGCAGCGCCAACTCGGTAATCTCGAGTTCCAGCCTCGCGGGGCTGATATTGAAGTCCGCCACCGCATGCTCGACATGCTCGATGATCGCGCGGTCCATAAGCTGCACCGGGGAGAGATTGACCGCCACCTTGAGATTGGTGGGGAGGACCGCCAGATCGGCACACGCCTGCCGAAGCGTCCATTTACCGATTGCGTTGATGATACCGAGTTCCTCGGCCCAGGGAATGAACAGGGCCGGCGAGATCAGTCCGCGTTTCGGGTGATGCCACCGCAGCAGAGCCTCGAAACCGCGCAGACCCCCGCCCTCGAGCGCGAAGATCGGCTGATAGACTAGTTGAAACTCCTCACGCTCCAGGGCCAGGCGAAGATCAGCCTCAATCGTGAGACGAGCGTTTAGCTTCTGCTCCATCTCATCGGCGAAGATGGCATAGGTGCCGCGGCCGTTCGCTTTGGCGTGATAGAGCGCCATGTCAGCACGCTTAAGCAGCATGTCGCAGTCGGCATCGCGATCGCGGGCGAGGGCGATGCCGACGCTGACCCCCACCTGGACGCGGCGCGTGCCAAGCTCATACGGAACACTCAGGCTCTCGATCACCCGCTTGGCGAATTGTGTTGCGGCAGATGGCAGCTCGGTGCTGATCATCCCGATCGCGAATTCGTCCCCGCCCAGGCGCGCGACGATATCGGAATTCCGCACGCAGTGGCTGAGCCGTTTTGCCGCTGTACTGCCCGCGGTCGATGAGACATCTGGCTGAAGCCTATGCGGCGAGAGCCACGGGTTCAAGTTGCTGCCGCGAAAGGCGGCTGGCGGGATGAACCGTGTCGCTTGATGAGCCAGATGGTGTTGTAGGTGTCGTGGAGTGCGAGCAGCGCCTGGCGCAATTGCTCGATGGTTTCGAACGTACTGCCACCCATAAGAGGTTTTCCTTCAGGGTGCGGATGAAACGTTCGGCGCAGCCATTGCCTTCCGGGGCACGCACGAAGGCGGGTGAGCTTTCGATGCCGAGAAAGGCGAGCTCGTTCTGGAAGGCGTCGGGCAGATATTGCGATCCGTGATCATGCCGCACGGCAAGGCCGCGAGCGAGGCCTTTGCCGAAGCCGCCGAAATGCTCACGAACGCCCGGCGGTCGGTTCGAGTGCCTGAAGCGGGTGGCACGAGCGGCGGCAAGGATCCCGACGCACTCGGCCGAGCAGTGATCGACGGCGACGAACACCGCGGCCTGGCCCTCGCTGGTGATCGTGGTCGTGAGCATCAGTGCCCCACATAGTATCGAGGGCTTCCGGGATGATGGTGCCGTCGTGCTATACGCGGCCCGCGTGGTGCGCCGACACGGGCTGGGGCGAGGAGGTTATATTCACGCATCAGACGCTGCACGCGCCGCCGCGAAGTCCGGATCCCGGCGGTCCGCGGCCGCTGCCCAGACCTCGATGCCCCTCGCCATGAACGGGCTGGCGGCGAGGACGGCGCGGATGTGCTCCAGCAGCGCCGCATCGGCCATCGGCCCGACCGGCCCCGAACGCTGCGGCGCGGAGTCCTGTTGCGGGCCCCGATGGCGATAAACGGTGGCACGCGGCACCCGCCGAGTCCGCCACACCAAGGCGAGGCCTTCCAGCTTGCCGCTCAGCGGGGAGATGGTGCGGCTCATGGCCTCGGCCTCCGCCGAGACCAAGAGCGCGATTAGCCTCCAACGCGGCGATCTCTCGTGCAGCAGCTGGCGTTCGATCATGACTTCGCCGAGTTTGGCGTTGAGGCGCTGGCTCTCCGCCCTCGCCAATCGCCGGGCCGGCTCGCCAACACGGCTTGTCCCGCCGCCAGAAAGGCATCACGCCAGCTCGTCAGGGTGGCGGCGGTCACGCCGAGCGAGCGGGATACCGTCTCGAGATCCTCACCGCGCAGGCAGCCGCAGCACCGCCGCGGTCTTGCGTTGCCGCGACATCCGCCCGCCCCGGCCGGGCCCGGGACGTTGCTCTCTTGCACTCGCCCGCCAACGTCCGGCCGCTCGTCCTGACTTGCTTCACCGATCATCCCTCCTGCGGATGCCGTCCGCTTACAGGATGTCTCACTCAACTGTGGAGCGGGGGACCGCCGCCTCCAGTAATGCATCGCCTACGGGATGTCCTAGGCTGTCGTTGACGTATTTGAATTTGTCGAGATGATAAATCGAGGTAGAGGAGAGCCATCGAGGCGCCGGTGTCGTCCAGTTGGTGCAGCGCTTCCTCGATCCGGGCACGGAACAGCACCCGGTTAGGTAGTTTGGTCAGCCCGTCGTGGTGCGCCATGAAGCGGATCTGGCTTTCGGCGCGGTGCTGCTCGGTGACGTCTTCATACGTGGCGACCCAGCCGCCATCGGGTAGCGGCCCCTGAGCGACCGCCAGGGCGAGACGGTCGTCATCGAAAACGCGAAACGTGCCTGCGCCCTTTCGAACCGCCATTCGATCCTGCTGCATGAAGATATGGGCCAGCGCCTCGCGGCCCACACCACCGCTCTGTTCGAGCGCGCGAAGCAGAGCGACGGTCGACGCGCCAGGACCGGCGTGGCGCGCGTCCAGCCCGAATATCTCCAAAAAACGGCGGTTGCAGACGATCAGGCGCTGGTCGGAATCGACCATCAGCAGGCCTTGCGACATGTTGTTCAGCGCCGCCGTGAACAGCACGTTTTGGGTACGGATCGCGTGGTCGCGCTCGGTAAGCGCTTGGTTCTGTACCTGCAGTTCAGCAAGCGTCTCCCCCACGCGCTGGTTCGCCTCCTGGAGTTCGGCCTGGGCCTGCTTCAGCGCCGTAATATCGGTACGGATGCCCACGGTTCCGCCGGACTGAGTATGCCGCTCGGTGACCAGGATCCATCTGCCGTCGGGCAACAGGCGTTCCAAGGCACCATGGTTGCCGCGGTGCAGGCGAGTGTTTCTTGCACGAACGCTTCGAGGTCCTCGCCCGCCTGCGGATATTGCCCACGCCTGACGCCCTCGCGGATGATTTCCTCAAACGATGCACCGGGCTTGATAAACGGCGCGCTGACCGCGTACATGTCCCGGTATCGGCGGTTGCAGGTGACCAGTCGCTCCGCCTCGTCCCACATCACGAACCCATCCGACATGGCCTCGATCGCATCATCGAGCATGTCGCGTGATTTCTTGCGCTCTCGCTCGACCAACTCGCGCTGGCACAGCGCAGCAAGCATTGCACTCGATAGAAGGGCAATCAGGGTACCGACCACCGTGACAACCAGCAGGATTCGGCTGCGGTCGCGCACCCACTCCCCCACGGCAACGTCCCTGTCGGTCCACAGCGAAACATTCACGTCCGGGTAGAGTGTCTGGGCCCATGTCGCCAGAACCGCGCCGGATCCCAAATTGGAGGACCGCATGAATACCGTGCCAGGCGGGTTGCGGCTGATCAGGCCGGCCGGAGACGGCTTAGCAAGCCGCATTGCGTCGTAGGGCAGATCGGCGAGCACGAGGCCGTTCGAACGCACGATGTCGATGTGGAGCCCGGAGACATTCGCGACCGGCGCAAGCAGGGCGGTCATGAATGACACAGGCACCTCGGCCAGCGCACGGAACCGGCCAAGGGTGGGAATTTGGATGTCGCGCGCCAGGAACCAGGACACCTCACCCGTCAGGGGGTTAACGACCGGCCCCTCGATCGCAACAGCCCCGGGCGAGGTAGCCGGGCGCGCCGGAAAGCGCGGGAGCGCCCGGTCCTCGGGGCGCGGCCGGGCCGACGCCCAGACGCGGCCATCAGCGCCGACCAGTAGCAGATCCCGGTATGCGAACGTGTCGAAGTTAAATGCTTTCAGCAGGCGTGCGGCCTCGGCAGCGTCGATCAGTCCGGTCGCGGTAAAGGTGGAGGAGAACAGCGCCGGCAAACTCGCAAGCGCCCCGTCCACCTGAAGAAGCTGGCGGTTGATAGTGTTGACCGTGACAAGCGCCGTATTCCGCAGGCGCGCTTCCGCACTCTCCACCGAGCTCTGGCGGGTGCGTTGCAACAGGACCGCTGTGCCGCTGGCGAGAGTGCCGAGCAGAAGCACGGCACCGAGCGCGACGGCAAGATAAGCGGCGCGGTACCACCAGTGGTCTCGGACGGGCGACGCGACGTCGCTCATGGCGACGGGCGTTCCGGCCGGCCCACCGTGTCCGCTCAAACGATGCCACAGGGCCGGGATGAGTCTTCCTTCAGTTTCTGCGCTGCGCTGCAAGCAACGACGGGGATAAGGTTGCCCTGAAAGAATTAAAAAATTCCCGCAATGGTTGTCAAGGTGCAGTATCTACAACTATTGCGCTAGTGCCGGGTTACAGTTGCGTGCTGGATGCGTAACTTAATGACGCCGGCTGATCGCTCTTTCGGGCGGGTACGTGAAGCATACCAGGATAGTCGATAGGGCTTGGCCGTGAGTCGGCGACACGGACCAGCACGCGGGGTGTTGGTTTTCCGGTCCATGATCTCGGGAGCGAGCCCCGGACCAATTGTGTCAGGTGCGCTTCCCCTCTCTGGTGGCCAATCAAGGATCTTTGCGACTATAAGCCTGACACTCTTCTCGCAAGTAATAGTACTTCCTTGTGCCTCGGCCGCTCAACTTCGAGCGCGCACACAACCTTTTTTCCAAAAGACAGCGATATATAGCGCGCCAAGATAAGAGAGCGACGATCAGGCTAGACCATCAAATGGGAGAAAACGAAGCCTTTGATGGTGGTTTCGATAGCAATTGTGCTGTTTGGCTGCCTTGCAACAATCATGGGGCAGGCAGGCCCACTCTGCCGGAACGGTGTTGTTTATGATTCCTCAATTCTCGAGCGCTGCTCTCAGCGCAATATCTGGCAGTATCACCGGCGAGGTCCTGGTCGCCACCACCATTGTAATTATACACGCCAGCAGTCACGACAACGACCATATCCAGGCTCGGGATGACGCAAAGCAACTGACCGCCCCAGCCGTACCCGACAGTCAGATCAAGCGCTCGACCGTCGATCGTCGTGCGGTCCAGCCACCAGAAATAGCCGTATGATCCGCTGCGCCTCGCAACTCGGTCATCTCTTTGATCCAGGTCGCGGAAACGATCTGATGGCCTCGCCACGCACCGTGATCCAACACGAGCTGCCCGATCTTCGCCAGATCACGCGGGCGCAACCGCAAGCCCCAGGATGCTCCAGGATCTCCGTTCGGCATGCGTCCCCATTGCCAATCAGTGATGCCGAGCGGGTCAAACAGAGCTTTCTTGGCAAACTGGTCAAGTGGGCGGTGCATGGCTCTTTTGACGATGGCGCCGACCAGTCCCCAACGCCGTTGTTGTATCGAAATACCGTACCTGGCACTGCCGTTACTGACTGTTCCAGTACGAACATGGGTCCGGCGCGACCTCCATCTGGCGCGCCATACTGAGGTACGGTCTGTACACCCAGCGCAGTCCTGCACGCATGGTCAGCAGATCGCGCAGAGTGATGCGAGCCCGGCCCGGTGTGCAGGTCGGCGTAGTTCGGAAAGAAGTCGAGGACGGGTGTATCAATGGTCTTGGTCGCACCACGGTCCAGGGCAACCCGACCAGCAGCGCGACCACGTTTTTCGTGATCGACGAGAGGTCGTGTTTGGTATCCGCATTGTGGCGCAGGATCGGAAGCGGCTCGCCCCAGTGGTGCTCTGGCCAGCGCTGATCCGCTCCGGTGAAATAGGCTTCGTAGACAAGCACCCCGTGCCGTCCAACAACAACGCCGTTCGGGTCGGCGCCCGCCATTTCCCGCAGGCGCGGACCAATCGCGCAGATCAGCTTCGGGTCGAGGCCTTGCTGTGCGGCCGATGCAACCGGCCAACCATCAGACAGGGCGGTCGGGGCGCCGCAAGCTTCCGGCGTCGCTGCCGCGGCAAGAACCGGCCAGAGCGCGATGCAGGGTATCAGCGCTGCGATCACACGCATGTTGCTCCGCGCTTTTGAGTTACGTAGTTGCAAACGAAGCATGGCCAGCGCTTTTTCAAAACCAGCCGGTGTGGCGGTTCGAACGCAACTAAATCATGAGCTTGGCGGCGCCTTGCCAGACAGTCGCTGAATCACCTGCTCCACCCCGCCCGACGCCTCCTGGGCCACGACCACGGCCACATCGCCCCAGTAATGATCCAGCGTGCCCGTAGGGATCACGTTCAACTGGATCACGCGCCCGGCCTCCCGCCCTTTGGCGTCCTTAATGATCCACTGGATCTCCACCCGCTCCTGGGTGGCGGCAATGGGCACGATCCTTACCTGCCCCTGAACCGTAATATCGGGTCTTTTCATGTCGCCCGACACCCGAGGTCCCAGCGCCCCTAGCTTCGCCCGCATCTGCCGGGCAAGAATCACGTCGCCATCGCCGGGGGCGCCAGTCACATTGGGCACGAGAACGCGCGCAGCCCGGTTGTAAAGGCTGTTCGGATCGGCCCGCATCAGGCTGTTTTGGATCCCCGACAGCATGGATGAGATGCCAGGCGCCGCTTGGAGCGCCACTTGCTGCAGGGTCGCGGGATCGCCACTCGCCCAGGCCGCGGCTGATACCGGTTGGCCGGCCACCACCCCTTGCGCCTGCCCCTGTGGGTTCAGCACCGTGTAACGTGGGACGATACGCGTTCCGTCAACCTTCGCCGTGATCGCCAGCCGCCAGTCGGTCCTCTCGGCGGGTTGCGCATAAGCTGGCACCTCACCCTGTTGCAGACGCGCCGCGAGGTCATCGGCCAGCATATGCGCAGCGCCATCCGATAGCAGCGCGGTTGCGGGCGGCGGGATAGCCAGCCGCGGATCAGGCGGTTGACGGAGCACCATACCCTCTCGTCCGGGATTACCCAGGAACGGTTCCGGAAGATCGCCACACCCTGAAAGCGCCAGCAGTGTGCTGGCCAAGATACCTGCAGCCAGTCGTCTCATGCGGGTAGCATAATCATCGAAATCTGGTGCCCGATCGGGCCGCCGCCGGACAACGTACGCCTCCGGTGGCTGAAGAACCGATCCTCCTCGGCAGCCGTATCCACCCCAAGGCCGTGTACCCCGGCAATCCCCGCCCGGTGCAGCCGCCAGCGGCAGTATCCGCCAAGATCGAATTGCCAGCGGGACTCGCGCCGGTCGGGCGCGAAAAACCTCCCGGCCTCCTCCGGACCAGCCGCGAGAACAGCCTCGCGCAGGTCCGGCCCGACTTCGTAAGAGGCTTGCCCGATGCAGGGACCGATCGCCGCGGTCATGCGCTCCAGGCATGCTCCGAGACCGATCATGGCGTCCAGCATCGCCTCCAGCACCCCAGCAACCGCACCGCGCCAGCCGGCGTGGGCGGCACCGATAACGCCGGCCGCCTCGTCCTCGACCAGCACGGGCGCGCAGTCGGCCGTAATGATCCCCAGAGCCACGCCCGAGCGGTTCGTCACCATGGCATCGCCGGCCGGACCTTCCCCCGGCCGCCAAGGGTCATCCACACGGACCACCTCACGGCCGTGCACCTGAGTCAGCCCTACCAGGCATTCCGGACGGGCGTCGAGGGCACGCGCGGCACGCTCCCGGTTTTCCAGCACCAGTTCGCGGGAATCCCTGCTCGACAAACTGCAGTTGAGCGAGGCGTAAGGTCCTGACGACACGCCGCCCTGGCGGGTGAAGAACCCATGTGCCGCAGACAGTCCTGGAGAAAACAACAAAGGCGGGGTCATTCCTCGAATCCGGGAGGTATTGGAAGTCCCGGGTGGCACAAAGCCATTACCTTGAACAGCCGTCCCATCTGATCCGGCTCCACCAGGCGGCGGGCAGCGGTAATCAGCGCCATGGCCCTGGCCGGCTTCTGCCCGCGCGCGAGGCGGTCGGTGCGCTGGAACAACCCGAGCCGGGTCAGAAAGATCCCTTGCGGAACAGGTCCATAAACCGCAACGCCGACCTGCCTCGCCGTGTCGGCCAGGGTCGGAAAATCGACGTGAGCGGTCAGGTCAGCCGACCCAGGATTGGTAAATGGATTGGCTGCCCGCTTCTTGCGGATAGCTTGCAGCGAATCTCCAGCGCTTGGTTCGGCCGGCCCGTAGTCGATGAGCAGCGCCGCCCCGCGGTTTCGTGCAAGGTGCCGGGCGAGCCCCGCGGTAAAGGCGATCGCGGTCTCGCTGATTTCGAACACCGGCCCCTCCAGAACCGCGGCTTTGTCCGGAATCGGCTGCGGCGGCTTGGCCGGCCTCTCGGTCAGCGCCCCCTCGGAGACATAACGCTCCGACCAGGTCTGTCCGCGGCACACGAACTGCCGCACCGGCAGGGCGTCGAGGAACTCGTTAGCCAGCAGCAGCAGCGGGCCAGGCGGCATATCCTCCAGACCATCATGCCAGGTCGCCCCAGGAACGGCGAGGGCCTGCAGCTCTCGGAGCCGCGGCGATGTCTCGATCAAATGAACCGCAAGCGCGGCCCCAAAATCGGCGGCCGCCGAGCGGATCGCACGCAGCGCATCCGCCATCAACGTGCCACGGCCGGGTCCCGCCTCAGCCAGAACCACAGGCGACGGCCGCCCCATTGCCTGCCAAATAACCGCACACCACAAGCCAAGGATCTCGCCAAAGATCTGCGTGATCTCCGGAGCCGTGGTGAAATCTGCGAACGGGTCCTGAGAGCCATAGTACGCCGCGTTGGCCCGCGCCATAAACCGGTCAAGGCGTTCGGGACTCATGCGCAACATCCACCTCTCCCGCCTTGCAAGAAAGGCCGGCGCGCGGCTGCGTGCCGGGAGACGGCCGTGCGTACCAAATCAAGCCCGCGCCAATGACCAGCATCGGAAAGCTCAGAATCTGCCCCATAGTCAGCACGCCGGCGATGTAACCAAGGAACGGGTCCGGCTGACGAAAGCATTCGGAAATAATCCGGCACACCGCGTAGCCGATCAAAAACGCCCCGGACAGCCATCCGTATCGCTCGCGCAGCTTCTCCTTCCGGACCAGGTGCAGCAGCACCGCAAACAGGATAATGCCCTCCAGGAAAGCCTCGATCAGTTCGCTCGGGTAACGGGGAATAGGTCCAGCCTGCGGATAGATGAGGCGGATCGGAAACCAAGGGCCGGCCGGACGGCCCCACAGCTCGCCGTTGATGAAATTGGCGACACGCCCCAGCCCGAGGCCGATCGGCGCGCACACCGCAATCCGGTCGCCAAAGCCCAGAATCGGGATCTTCTGCCGCCGGCAATACCAAGTGATCGCGATAATTACCCCGACCATCCCGCCGTGGAAACTCATGCCGCCGTCCCACACTTTCGGGATCAGCAGCGGATGGGCGAAGTAAAGGCCAGGCTGGTAGAACAGCACGTAGCCAAGCCGCCCGCCCAACACCACGCCAAGGGTCGCCCAGGTCAGGAAATCATCCACCTGCAGCACAGTGGCGACGGCCGGCCGCCAGCCCGCCAGATGCCGCGCCAGACGCCACCCCAGAACGAGGCCGGTGATGTACGCCAGCGCATACCAGTGAATACCGAACGGGCCGAGCCGAACGGCGATGGGGTCGATATGCGGATAAACCAAAGTCATACGTACGGATCAGGCCCAGCGAGAAAGTCCTGGATATAGCGCCGCACGCCCTCCTCGAGTGGCGTGAACTGCCCCTCGTAACCAGCCCGGCGGAGCCGATCCATGCCGGCCTGGGTGAAATTCTGGTACTGCCCGCGAAGTGACGCGGGCATCTCGATAAACTCCACCTCACGCGAGGCACCGGCAGCGTCACACACCGCATGGGCGAGATCGAGGTACCTCCGGGCCCGCCCGGTCCCCAGGTTAAACAATCCGCTTACCCTCGGGCTTTCGCGCAGCCACAGCATCACATCGACCACATCGCCCACCCAGATGAAGTCACGCGCCTGCGCGCCATCCGCCAGCCCCGGCCGATCTGACTTGAACAGACGGGGGGCGAGGCCGGCGGCTACCTCGTCGTATTTAACTTTCACGACGGATATCATCCCACCCTTGTGATATTCGTTCGGCCCATAGACGTTAAAGAACTTCAGGCCGGCCCATTGCGGCGGGGCCGGCTCTCCCGCCTCCAGCATACGCAGAACCGCGAGGTCGAACGCATGCTTGGTCCAGCCATACAGGTTCATCGGCCGCAACCGGTTCAGGGCAACCGGCGAAAATTCGTCCTCGAAACCCTGAGAACCATCGCCGTACGTCGCGGCAGACGACGCATACACCAGCGGAACCCCCTGCCGGGCACACCAGCGCCACAGCCTGAGAGAAAGCTCGACATTCGTGGCCCAGGTCAGGTCGCCGTCGCGCGCCGTGGTCTCGCTGATCGCGCCGAGATGGAAAACCATGTCGAGCTTCGGCGAGTCCCGCAGGTAAGCATCCAATCCGTCGGGCGGGATCACCCGCCTGGGAGGGTGCTTGGCCAGGTTTCGCCATTTGCCTTCGTGCCCCAGCCGGTCCACGACCACCGTCTCGATGCCCCGACGGTAGAAAGCAGCCTGTAGAACCGACCCGATGAAACCGGCCCCGCCGGTGACCATGATCATAGGAGCCTTAATAGAGACGATGTTGGCGCCCGGGCAGGGGCTATCAGGAGGTAACGATGTCCGATCGGCCGAGATTCTTCGATGACCTCGCCGGTGTGGCCGGCGGGGCAATCTCCGCCTTGGGCGGCATTCGCGACGAGTTCGAGTCCATGGTCCGCTCCTGGATCGACGACGCCGTGCGCCGGCTGGAACTGGTACGGCACGAGGAGATGGAGGCCGTCCAGCAGATGGCGGCCAAAGCCCGCGGAGAGCAGGAGAAAGCTGAGCAGCAGCTCAGTGCTGCCCTGGTCCGCATCGCTGACCTGGAGACCAGAGTGACCGCGCTAGAGGCACAACGCAAAACCCTGGGAGGAACGCCCTGACCGGGTCCACGTTGATGCCCCGGGCGAGACCCGACCGGGATTGCTTGCCGCGGCCATGCTCACGCGAGTATTCTTCGAGTTGTGGCTTCCTCCGCTGCGGACTTCGTTCCGGCGCATCTCTTGTGGTTCACACGGCGCAAGAATTGCACCTCCAGGCGAAGGTCCCCGGGCCTGATTTCAGACCTCGGGCGCAGCCACCCGGCCTTCCTCCAGACGGGAGACCTCGCATGTCTGCCACCGCAACCACCGAAAGACAGGAAATCGCCTCCAATCCGCTCGACGTGCTGGAGCAGATTGCCGTGGCCAACGATTGGGCCTTCGAACGCCGCAGCGAAGCCGAAATGGCCGCCGAGGCGCCGGGCCGCTGGTGCGATTACGGCCTGTTCTTCAACTGGTCCGACGAAATCAGCGCTATGCATTTCACCTGCTCCTTCGATCTGAAGGTCCCCGGAAAACGCCGGACTGCACTGTATGAGCTGCTCGCCCTAGCAAATGAGCGCCTGTGGATCGGGCATTTCGGTATCGATCCGGACGAAGGCATCCCAGTCTTTCGCCACTCTATGCTGCTGCGGGGGGCCCCGGGCGCATCTGCCGAAAGCCTGGAGGACATGATCGACATCGCGCTGACCGAGTGCGAACGCTTCTTCCCCGCCTTCCAGTTCGTGCTGTGGGGCGGGAAAACCCCCAGCGAGGCGCTGGACGCCGCCATGCTGGAGTGTGTCGGCGAGGCATGAAACTGCCGCCCCTCCTGCTGGTCGGCTGCGGCCGGATGGGCGGGGCGATGCTGGCGGGATGGCGAGAGCTGGGGCTGTCGCCCTCGGTAGCGGTCGATCCGGCGCTGGAGGCGGCCCGCCATGCCGGCCCGGACCTCCTGGTGATCGGCACCGCCGCGGAAATCCCCTCCGGCTTCACGCCGGAAGCCGTGGTGTTCGCGGTGAAGCCGCAGCAGGCCGCGGCCACTCTGCCCGATTACGCAGGCTATGCGGGTCTTTCAGTCTTCCTGTCGATCATGGCCGGCCGGACAATTGGCGGGATGCAGGTCATGCTCGGCGCCGACGCGGCGATCGTACGCGCGATGCCGAACACGCCGGCCGCCGTCCATCAGGCCATCAGCGTCGCCTGTGCTGGCCCGGGCGTCAGCACCGAGCGCCGCAAGCTGTGCGGCACCCTTCTTAGCGCGATTGGCATCGTCGCCTGGGTCGAGGAAGAAGCCCTGCTTGACCCGGTCACTGCGGTCTCCGGCAGTGGGCCGGCCTACGTGTTTTTGTTGGCCGAACTGCTGGAGCGGGCGGCGGAGGCGCAGGGAATTCCGCGCGAGCTCGCGGGAACTCTGGCCCGGCAGACGGTCGCGGGTTCCGGAGCTTTGCTCGCGGCGAGCAATGAGGACGCAGCCGCGCTGCGACAAGCGGTCACAAGTCCGGGCGGAACCACTGCCGCGGCGCTGCAGGTTTTGATGGCACCCGACGCCTGGCCCGCGGCTTTGCGCCGGGCGGTGGAGGCGGCGACAAAACGATCGCAGGAACTGGCAGGCTGACAACGGGGGCACGTTCGCCCATCTTCCCTGCATGGAGGATACGGAGTTCGATAAGGCCCTGATCCGTGCCGCGTTCGCGTTGGCGGGAGAGAAGGGCTGGCCGGCCGCGAGCCTCGCAGAGGCCACGCGCCGGGCTAACCTGCCGATGTCAAAGACACGCGAGCGCTTTCCCAACCGGGCCGCGCTGCTCCTGAAATTCGGACGCATGGCGGACCAGGCGGCGCTTGCCGAGACCCCCAAAGAAGGCACCGTCCGGGACCGGCTATTCTATCTCATCATGCAACGGCTCGACGTGCTCCAGGCGCACCGGCCAGGGGTTCTGGCTCTAATGCGGGCCCTGCCCACCCAGCCGGATACCGCCGCCCTGCTCGCCTGCGCCACCAGGCGCAGCATGCGCTGGCTGCTGGAAGCAGCCGGGGTTTCCTCGCGCGGAGTGCGCGGGGACATACGAACCAGCGGTTTGCTGGCAATCTGGTTATGGACGCTGCGCGCCTGGCGAGCCGATGAAACCACTGATCTCTCGCAAACCATGTCGGCCGTGGACAACGCCTTGCAGCGAGCCGAGCGATTCGCCGGCTGGCTCGGCGGTGCCGAGGTCCCTTCCCCGCCATCGCCAGAACAGGTATCATTGAGCGAAATCCAGCAGGGTGAACCGCCGGAGCCGGAGTCACCACCGCCCCCGGCGCCGGGGCCGGAAGCGCCGCCGACCTCGCTGCCACCAGAACCACTGGCGTAAATCAGGAGAGGAGCAAGCAAAATGGCCGATACCAGACCGGGCGACTTCGATTTCACACGTTTCTTTGCCGACCTGAAGTTTCCGGCAATACCTGATATGGAGGCTTTCACCGCCGCCACTCGGCGTAACATGGAAGCGTTCACCGCGGCCAACCGCATCGCGCTTGAGGGTGCCCAGGCGGTGACCCGGCGGGAAATGGAAATCATGCAACAGGCGATGTCGGACATGGGCGAAGCCATGCGCTCGCTGTCGGGCGCGGAATCCCCGCAGGATCGTACCGCACGGCAGGCGGAACTGCTCAAGCAAGGCTATGAACGGGCTGTCAAAAACCTCCGGGAACTCAGCGACATGATCCAGCGCTCCAATCAGGAGGCCGTTGACCACCTCAACCGCCGCTTCACCGAGGCCCTGGATGAACTGAAGGCCATGGCGCAGAAGGCGAAATAACGGTGGACGTCAGCCGGATCCCGACCGGCCGGCAACTTCCGCAGGATATCTTCGTCGTCGTGGAAATCCCGCAAGGTTCGGCCGTGAAGTATGAAGTGGACAAGGCCTCGGGAGCCGTGTTCGTGGACCGGTTCCTGTTCACGCCCACGGCTTATCCGGCGGCTTATGGGTTTATCCCCGGAACGCTCGCTCCAGACGGCGATCCGGCGGATGCACTGGTGCTGACTCCCACGGCGGTGGTCCCTGGCGCTGTTGTGCGCGCGCGCCCAATCGGGGTGTTGCGCATGACCGATGAGGCGGGCCCGGATGAGAAGTTCATCTGTGTCCCGCATGATCGCGTCCATCCTCAATACAGCGACATTGAGACGGTCGAGGACCTGCCCCGCATCACGCGGGCGGCCATCGAGCACTTCTTTGAACGTTACAAGGACCTGGAGGCCGACAAGTGGGTGAAGATAAGCGGCTGGGAGGGTAAACCGGAAGCCGAAGCCTTCATCATGGCTAGCGTCGAAGCGTACAAAGGCAAAGCGGCGTAGAGCAAGCGTTCCCGTCATGGCCGGGCTTGACCCGGCCATCTTCGCATCGGCGGCGCCAGCAGATCATTCGGCCCCTGCCGCACGCAAGCTATCCTCGAACAGCCGATAGTATGTCCGGTCCAGAATGCTCGCGCCACACGAACTCGTACATTTTGCGAGCCGCGAGGTTACGCGAGTCCGTGGTCCATTCGAGCTGCGAAAACCCCTCCCGCAGCGCTAGCCTGGCCGCAGCTTTGACGAGGGCACTCCCCAAGCCTGCTCGACGCATTACGTGGGCCACATAGAGGTCGCGGACATGCAGCGCCCGGGTCAGCTCGAACGCCGGAAAAACCACGTTCATCACGAGCGATCCGGCCACGCCCCAATCGCTCACCGCCAGTAATACGCGCGGATCGAAATCGTGTGCCCGCGGCCGGCAGGCCAGCTCGGCCGCAGCCATGGCCACCGGCAGCGGCACCGGGCGGTTGTAGTGCGCCTGCATTTCCGAAAACAGCGCCGCCATGCCAACGATGTCGCGTGGCTCAGGGGGGCGTATCGTGAACTCCGTAACCGGCTGTTGTTCAAGCGTTTCTGCGGCTTCAGCCGACGAAGCTCTCATAAAATGCCTTCGGATCGTATCTATAGAAGAATAATATGGCATGACGCGATTCGCCAAACACGGAACAGCCAGCGACCGAGGTGCTAAAATAACGAAGTTAAAACAATATTGATGCAGAGCAGCGCCGAAGGGGGCGATTAACCCCTCGGCGGCCACAGCCATGCGGCCCCTCGCACACCGGAGGAGTCGCCATGCCAATTCTTCACGATAGGAGTGTTCACCACGTCGCTGAACACGCGCCGGCGGGCGAGCCCGGGCAATACCTCATAGAGGTGCGCCATATTGGACAGCCCGCCGCCGAGAACAATCACTTCGGGATCCAGGATGTTGATGACTGTGGCCAGCCCACGGGCCAGCCGGTCTGCATGGCGATCCAGCGCCGCCTTCGCCTTGGGCTCCCCAGCCGCCGCGCGCGCCGGAATCGTGCTCGCGTCGTGGGCATCAGGGCCATCACAGTCGCGGGCCAACGCCGGGCCGCAGACATAAGTCTCAAAGCAGTTCCAGTTGCCGCACCAGCAGTGCGGGCCCGGAATCTCGTCCACACTTGGCCAAGGCAGCGGGTTGTGGCCCCACTCGCCGGCGATGCGGTGGGGTCCGGCGACGATCTGTCCATGCACGACGACACCCGCACCGACACCGGTCCCGATGATCACGCCGAACACCGTTGCGTATCCCGCGCCGGCACCATCCGTCGCCTCGCTCAGGGCGAAGCAGTTCGCGTCGTTCTCCACCCGAACCTCCCGCCCGAGTACCCGTGCTGATATCCTTATCGAAGGGATGCCCGTTCAGGGCGATTGAGTTGGCGTTCTTCACAAGCCCCGTGGCCGGGCTGATGATCCCAGGAATGCCGATGCCGATCGTGTATGTGGCGCCAACTTGCACCTCCGCCTGGCGAACCAGGGCGGCAATCGCCTCGAGCCGCGCTTCGTAGCGGGGAGGTGTTGGAACGCGATGGCGGTACTGCTCGGCCCCATCCGGACCGAGCACGGCGATTTCGATCTTCGTGCCGCCAAGATCAACGCCGATGCGATACGTGGACATTGCGACTTCTCCCACCGCACCGCCCCTCCTCGTCATGGCGGCGCCATGGCCCCCGGCTTGACCCGGGGATCGCCCGGCCATCTTCGCAAGGACGACGGAACGCCAAACCCCCCGCCGAACATGCAATACCCTAGGTGCTTGCTCAATGGCCGCGGCCAGCGTCTCATCTCGGCTATGAGTGAAATCCTGCTTGACGTGAAAGGCCTGAACTGTCCGCTGCCGGTACTGCGCGCCAACCGTTCACTCCGATCCATGGAGCCAGGGGCGCGCCTGCGCGTCCTTGCCACTGACCGCGCCTCCGTCGCCGATTTCCAGGCGTTCTGTCGCGAGACCGGTCACGCGTTGCTGGCCTGGAGCGAGGAAAACGGCGTGTTCAGCTTTCTCATCCGCCGCCGCGAAACCGACCCGCCGGCCAAGGAGGAGTAGATGGCCACCGCACTCGTTACCCATCCGGCATGCCTGGGACACGACGCAGGCGAATGGCATCCCGAGTGCCCTGACCGGCTACGGACCGTGCTCGCCGCGCTGGAAGCGCCCGAGTTCTCTACCTTGCTGCGAGAGCGCGCGCCCCGGGCGACGCGCGAGCAACTCGCGCTCGCGCATCCAACGGACTACGTGGATGCCATTCTGGAAATCCGGCCGGCCGAAGGCGAGCTGGTTCCGCTCGATGCCGACACCGCGATGGGCGCCGGCAGTGCCGAGGCCGCGCTGCGGGCTGCTGGCGGCGCGGTGATGGGGGTTGATGCGGTCATCAGCGGCTGGGCACGCGCCGTTTTCGTCGCGGTGCGGCCGCCGGGCCATCACGCGGAACCGCGAAAACCGATGGGGTTCTGCCTGTTCAATAACGTGGCCATCGCCGCCCAGTGGGCGCGTGCAAAATACGGGCTGCGCAGGGTCGCAGTGGTCGATTTCGACGTGCACCACGGCAACGGCACCCAGGCGATGTTTTGGAAAGACCCGGGCCTGTTCTACGCGTCGTCCCACCAAAGCCCCTGCTATCCGGGCACCGGCGATCGGCAAGAGGCCGGATGCGCCAACAACATCGTTAACGTACCGCTTGCACCGTACTCGGATGGGCCAGCGTTCCGGGCCGCTTGGGAGCGGACAATCCTGCCTGCGGTAGAGCGGTTCGGTCCAGAGCTGCTGATCGTCTCGGCGGGATTCGACGCGCACAAAGTGGACCCACTGGCCCAGCTCCAGGTGGAAACGTCCGACTTCGCCTGGTTGACAACCGAGCTGGTGGAGCTGGCCGACCGGTGCTGCGCCGGCCGCATCGTGTCGGTTTTGGAAGGTGGATACGACCTGACTGCGCTAGGGCAATGCGCCGTCGCGCACGTCAAGGCTATAATGGGAGCTTGATATACATTGACGATAGCTGATATACAACCGGCATGAGGACACTGGTCGACATCCCTGAACGCGATCTTCAGGCCGTGGCCCAAGTGGCCGAACGACAAGGAGTCTCGCGAGCAGCCGTCATTCGGGAGGCGGTGTCGGCGTACCTCGCCGCGCACCCGCGCAAGCCGGCCGCAGAGGCGTTCGGCTTGTGGGGTACAAGCAGGCCGGACGGGGTTTCGCTGCAGCGGCAGCTCCGGGACGAGTGGTGAACGCCGTCTTCGACACCTGCATCCTGATTGACTACCTCCAGGGGATCAGCGCCGCTCAGTCGGAGCTACGGCGCTATGACCACGTCGCCATCAGCGGCATCACCTGGATCGAAGTGATGGTTGGCGCGCCGGGCGAGGTTCGGGAGCCGACCAGATCCTTCCTGGACGGCTTCGGGTTGATCCCGCTGGACCAGGAGGTCGCGGAGCGCACCGTGAAGCTTCGGCAGACACACCGGGTCAAACTGCCGGACGCGATCATCTGGGCCTCCGCCGACACCCGGGGATGGCTTCTGGTAACCAGAGACCACGCCTTTCCACAGGATCATCCAGGCATTCGTGTCCCCTACCGGGTGTGACCCTCGATCACTAGCGAGCGGATCGCATCAAGCTTGTGTCGGTGTCGTGACGGTGAAATGCCGTCGATTGTTACGGTCTGACGCCGGGTAACGCCGTCCACGGCAGGGCCGTTTCGGACAGTTGCATCGAGAATTCGCCGGTCCAGATCCGCGTCCAGACAGGCCACCAAACCCCCCGCCCAATCGGGCCGCAACACCGCGAGACCGGCGAGCAGCGCATAAGCGCCCCAGTGCGAAACGCCGGCGAGGATGAGATGATCGGCCGGCGTCGTGCAGGCGATCCGGGAGCCGTTGGCGACATAAGCCGCAACGAGTTCCCGAGGCAGCGAGCCCACGCCAATCTCGTTGCCGCCGTCTGCAATCGCGATTTTGACCCAGGCGCCGCCTGTGAATGCGTCATCGAGCGAAGGAGTGACGGCGCCGATGTCTTCTCCACGCATGTTGCGCGGGCGCCCGTCGGCACTGCGGCCGCAGCGCTCGATCACCAGTGCGTGCCTCACGCCCAGTGTTTGCCAATGCCGGCTGAGCGCGGCCCCAGCCCCATCCAGGGGCAAGGATATCAGCGTGGCGGGATCCAAACCGGCGGCGGACACTGCCGCCGCACAGGCGGCCGCGCAGTGTGCATCGGTGAAAATCCGGCATGGCACGCCGGCGCGCATCAGGCCGCGAGCAAGCAGTGCGGCCGCCGGAGGACCATCCGTCTCGGCCGCGGGTGGCGTGCCATCAGGAACGAAAAATCCGGTCAGGATTGCAACGTTCGACCCAGCCTCGCCGGCAAGCGACAACGCTGCCCGACGCAATCCGCCCCGCGCGTGGGCAAACAGCGGCTGAACGTTTCGCCCGACATCTTGCTGGATCAGGCGCTCGACGCGGTCGATCCGACTAAGTTGCGCCCGTTCCGCCACATCTAAAAGCTTGCCAGGGCGCTGTTACGCAGGTCCGTAATCAGCATCGAGCCCGGCGCATGGGTGATGCAGAAAGGCGGCTTCACCGCGGCCACCGCGGCCTGGGGCGTTACGCCGCATGCCCAGAACACCGGAAGCTCGTCCTCATGCACCGGCACGGCATCGCCATAATCGGGCTTGCCAACGTCGCCGATGCCGATTGCATGCGGCAAGCCGATATGCACCGGTGCGCCATGCACTGACGGAAACCGTGACGTGATCTGCACCGCCCGGATGGCGTCAGCCGGCCGCAGCGGCCGCATGGAGACCACCAGCGGACCCCGAAATACCCCAGCGGGCACGCAAGCAATGTTCGTGCGATACATCGGTACGTTGCAGCCGCAGGCGATGTGACGCATCTCGATCCCGGCCTCGATCAGAGCCTCCTCGAACGAAAACGAACATCCGATCGCGAACCCGACGAGATCCCCGCGCCAATGGCGGGTGATTTCGGTCGGTTCTTCAATCAGCTCCCCATCGCGCCACACCCGGTACCGCGGCAAATCAGTGCGCAAATCGAGATCGCGCCCCAGTAGCGGAAGCCGCGGGTCGCCGGCTTCGCTTACCCCCAGAATAGGACATGGTTTGGGGTTGGCCTGGGCGAAGCGAAGGAAATCGTGTGCAAAATCCTTCGGCAGAACAACCAGGTTTGCCTGAACATAACCAGGCGCCAGACCGGCAGTCGGCCCGGCAAACTCGCCTCTACGGACCCTCAGGCGCTCCTGCACCGCCGATCCTGCTGTGCCGCTGGTCATATCATCCATGCCATACCTTTTCCGTTGCGCCGTTCACCCGTGCCGGCCATCTGGCCATGCTTCATCCCAGCGTGCAACCGGCGGCTGAGCTCCTGACGTGCAACCAAAAGGTTACGTATCGTCCGTCAGGCGCCGGTTGCCGGACTCCCGTTCAGCGGGAGTGGGCGCGCTAGCCCCCGGCAAACCCCTCTTTTGCCCGAGCCCAGGGTCGTCCATAAAGGTGCCGGATCCACCAGGCCAGGTTGGGGCTCATGATCAGGCTTAAGGTATAGGCCCATCCCGCTAAATCGCCACTCGAGCGATATGGGCGAGATAGGAACAATCGCAGCGCGGCCACTCTACCATGAGCAAGAGAGTATTCGCGGAGAGCCAAGGGTTGAAGTCTCCTGAGCAGGCAATCCAGCGCGAGGGCTTCCTCCTGCGACAGGTTGTCTATTCGACGTATGCTATCATAAAGTTTCCACGCGGCGTCGCGTGACGTCCGGCCCAAGCTAGAAGGTCCTATACGCGACTGAATCGTGAAACGATCAATGAAGACATGCGTGTATCCACGATAGGCTTGCGCGAGCCGGATGCCGAAGTCAGTATCCACCGCTAGGCCCACCTCAGAGCGATCGCGAAAACCTACGCTTCTTGCAGCCTCGGCCAGAACCAGGAAGCCGACATGAGAAATCTGTTGCCAGAACGCACAGACTAGAAGATCGCGCCGCAATCCAGTCTGGTCACTATCACGTCGGTACTTCATCTCCCACTGCGCTGTTGTTTCGTGCAGAACCTCACCTTCCATGTTGATTATTTGCTCTCGACCATAGGAGACAATAACGTCGGGAGCCATTTCGAAAGCCTCCGACATCGCGGTAACGGCTCCGGGAAGCAGTACGTCGTCGTCGTTCATAAACACGAGGCGACGTCCTTGAGCAGCGTTAAGCAGTTTGTTAAAGCTTTCGACGGGACCTGTGGAAGGAGGGTTCCGCCAGTAGCGGATTGATACTCCTTCTGAAAGCGGTACGGTTTTGACCCATTGCTCTGTCTCAGAGTTCGGCGAGTTGTCGCTGATATCGATTTCGAGCGGGCGGTAATCCTGGGCTAGGCAGGAGTATACAGACTGGAGCAGAAATGTTGGTCGGCGGTAGGTAGGAATGCAAATGGTGATTAGATCTGTCACGATACCAAACTCTGAGCCCAATCAGTCTGCACCTGCGCAGACTTCACAAGCGGACACTTGGTCCTCGTTCGCATTCGTTTACCCGATTTTCTTTACCACTCAAACAATGCAATTTTAGCTCCCACTTTGGCAACTTTTGTTAGTTATAGCACGGTAAATCACCTCGGGCAATCTGCACCGAATCCAACTCACCGGAACTTGTCCTAAGGGCTCCCGATCCGCCTTGGCACCGTTGGGAGATGCCGCGCGCAGGCGACAGGCTACCGGCCGCCTCATCCGCTTCGTCTGAGCCGGTGTAGGTTCTCGCGAATTTGCGTGCCACCTTGCTCGAGGCCAGTTCCGGCCCGAGGCGCTCGGCCACAATCCCGCGCTTTTGCTCCAGCGTCCAGCTCAGGTGACGCTGATCCCGCGATGGTGCGTGGCAACCGCTGCATCTTAGCACCGCTGGCCCAGAACGAGCTTCCTCTCTACGGGAGCGGCCGGGATCAGTAGCCGCGGCGCATCCGAGCGGTTGGGGCCAGCCCAGTGCAGCGTCCGGTTCGTATCAACAGTGCAGCCGCCGGTGCGGCAGAACGTCCCATTTCTGCGAGCCAGGAATGAAAGCAAGGCAGCCATTTTTGTCATTGACCGCCTGCCGTAGCATCCAGATGCTGACTTCGGTGCAGTCCAGGTCACCGGGTCGGAACGCGTCATCCTGGTGCCAGGGTGTTTCTGCACCCATCCCGGGCCGGTTTCACTATCGCATGGTCGGTAACGAAACGGGCCTTCGGTCCCAGAAGGCGTTTGGCCAACCGTTCAGCATTATGGAAGAACTCGGTTTTGACCAGTTCCGGCGCAAAGTTCCGCGGATCGAGGAGCTGCGGTAGCCTTGGGCGCTCGCCATCCTGATCCGTGCCGGCGAAGTCGAACAGCAATCCTTCCGTGCGGCCGACCTGCTTTACAAACAAGCGCATAAGTTTCGCATGAAAAGGCTCACCTCCTCGCCGGAGGTTATTCGCGGTAACGCCATGAACCCATCGGCAGGCGGCGGAGGAGATTCCCGGGTCCGGCCGATCGCGACGGCTGGTGACAGTGCCTATGTGCATTGATTGGCCCCATTGTTGCCCAGTGGGTATGGATCTAAGACCGTCCGCGTGCCGAGACCGTGATGACCTATGCAGAGGCGAAACGGGTCTTTCTGCCTGCTCATAGCCCGTTAGATGCGCATTCTACCCAAAAACTTGCAATCCATGCTTGAGTAAACAAAAGGCTTCGTGAGGTAAGAAGACACGTTTCAAACAAAGGGCCTCATGCAACATTTTGCGCGAACGACGCTCATGTCCGGTGGAGAGATTTTCTACCAATTATGCAAGCAGCCCGAAATACAACGATAGATGCCGTGAAGGCCGAAGCGTTCCGCGAACAAAACCGTACTCAGTCAAAACTTCGTGTGCAGCGTGCTTCCTAGGCTCTTGTTTACAACCATGCCGTGCTGTGTGTCGCGCAAGGTGCAGCAGTTTTCGACGGGAAGCTTCCAACAAATTTGCTGCGCAATTAGGGGGCCGGGCATCGATTCCACCATTGTGATCAAGGGTGCAGAGGCCTCGATTTCGCTATATCGCTGTTGCAGGTCTCGTCTGCTCATCGACGCCCCAGAAAGCACCCTCCCTGCCTGCAACAACCACGGCGTGTATGGAACCGAAAACCGTGAGATGCGCTCGCCGCAGGGGATCTGTATTAAGACGGAATCGCGAACACACGCGTGCAAGCGTTATGGTCACACGTTTAGCGAGCGCGTTTAAATGGGAGCACAACTAATCCGTGAGCGGACCAACAATTGCCAACGCAAACAGCGCGGTAAACCCGAGGCCGAGGGCGAAAACAGGTGCTGAAATCGGCTTGCCCAAATAGCCTCGTCAGAGTTCGACAAAAGCATCGGTCGTAAACTCCGTGGTCGGTCAGTGATACCAGGCTACCTGGATACATTTCGTGCTGGTGGGCGACAATCGTCCTTTGGGAGCTTACACTATATGCACCGGGGAAACCGACTCAAACGCCATCTTGATCATCTGCTGGGCTTGCCAATTCTCTTGCTGATGGGGTTTTTCCGCCGTACGCGCCCCGCACCGGACCGAATCCTAAGGGTCGGCATCCTGAGTTGTTCCGCTATGGGCGATACGATCATCGCTTCAGCAATAGCTCGGGATCTGAAGGCCTCGAACCCCGGTTGCTTTGTTATCGTGTTTATCCCGCCCTTCGTACGGGGGATCTCGAAATTGGTTGAAGGATTCGACGAAGAAGTAATTCTGTCAATTACTCGGCCTATGGAGGCTGTAAAGATTGTTCGCCAGCATCCGACTGACGTACTGATCGACATAATGCCCTGGCCTAGGATGAGTGCAATCCTAACGGCACTCTCAAAAGCGCGATTTACAGTCGGTTTCAGGACCGCTGGCCAGCACCGTCATTTCGCATACGACGTGGTAGCACATCATAGGGCGGACCAACACGAAATTGAAAATCTTCGCGACCTGCTGGCGCCGCTGGGTATTGCCGGACGACGACTTCCCAGGGCCAGATCCGCATTGCAAGGGTTAGCATTTAGCACGGGTACAGAGCGAAGCGACATCATTATTCATCCCTGGGCAAGCGGTTTTCGGTGTACCATGCGTGAGTGGCCCCTCGAGCGCTGGGTTGAACTAGCACAGCACCTTATCGATACCGGGGCCACCATATCCATTACTGGTGGTCCTTCGGACCGTGATCGAGCACAAATTCTTGCTGCGATGATTAATCGCCCAGGCCGCATCACTGTTTTGGCGGGGACAGCCACCTTGTACGAAACGGCGATTCAGATTGCGCGAGCCAGTCTAGTCATATGCGTCAATACGGGCACCATGCATCTCGCCGCGGCGCTTGGTCAGAAGCTTGTTGCGCTTCATGGCCCGACCAATCCCGAGCGCTGGGGACCGCTGAGCGAGCGAGCTATTGTCGTCGGTCCAAACCAGTTCCAGGGGGGCGCCTACCTTAACATGGGGTTCGAGTACCCGGCCGGCGTGTCGGAGTGCATGTCCTTAATCACCACCGACGATGTCTTGCAGTGCGCCCGCTACGCTATGCGGCCGATTTCAGCTTCCCGCGAGAATCCCGCTTTCGACGTTGTTCCCGGTCCGGTTAACTCCACGCAGTTTGGACTGCGCCTTTTGACCGGCGCCGGTTCGCGAAACCTGACACCTCATCGCCCCGCACTGCGCCATGCTGCCACTGCACAGGATGCAGTCAAGCGAGCGCAAGATCTGGTCGGCGCCACTCTCATTACTTCTGTTCGTCCTGATCCGGCTCTGCATCAAGATTGAAAGCCGTGGTCCCGCCTTTATTACGAGATGCAGGAGGAACTATGCGAACGTCTGGTCATATGCAACGGTGCCGAATCAGCAGCGTCGGGGTCTTTCCTCGGCGAACCGGCCTGGTGACATTTCGCTCGTCGGGCCCCGGTCTATACGCACTGCTCACGAAAGTGAGCAGCTGTTTCGCAACCTTTGATAGCAGAGCCGTCGCGCCAGCACTTATAGCGCGCGATTACACCCGAACGTGAGAGTGCAGGCAGCCAATGGCGGTCGCCGTCGCTTGCCACCCCGCCGGTCCTTTTGTTAAGGTAACGGTAGCAGTAGCCCCAGTTTTGTGCTGTAATACGATAGGGTCTGTGTCCCGAGTACCCGGGCAAGGCCGACTGAACCGGTACCGTGGATTTCCCCAGGGAGCCAACCGTCTATGTCGTCCCTCATTGAGAAGCCACTCTACCTGGAGCCCAGGGCCGTCCCGAGCGACGTGCAGGTAGAGGGCGTCTCCACCACCAACATGATATCCGCCGTTCGAAGGCACCTCCTTGCGGTGCTGCTCGTGCTTCTGCTGATCCCGCTTTGCACCGCCATCGTCGTGTCGCTGATCCCGTCGCGCTACGCTGCAACGGCCACCGTGCAGGTGCAGACAGGAACCCGGAATTTACACGACATTCAGGCCGTGACTTATGATCAGAATGCAATAGATCCAGCCGTCGTCACAACAACCCAAATCGACATCCTGCGCTCGAATGGCCTTGCACTCAGTGTGGTCCGGGCGCTTCACCTCGATCAGAATCCGGAGTTTGTCGGCCCCCCTGAAGGGCTGGAGCGGATTGTGGTCTGGCTCGGCAACCTAAAGGACCAACTTATCGGCGCGCAGAAGAGCGCTCCATCACCCGAGGGGGTGGCGATGCGCTCGTTGCTCGACCAGCTCACGATTGATAACGAACAGAATTCAGATGTGATCGGGATCACTGTATCGACACACAGCCCCTCCTTAAGCGTGCAGGTTGCCAACACTTATGCAGACCAATATCTGAAACTCCTGCGCCGCCTGAAGGCGGATGAGACGCTAAGTGCCAGCGATATGCTCGTCGATCATTTGTTGGACCTAAAAAAGCAGCAAGTTGCCGCCGAGCAGGCCGCCGCGAACTACCGTGAGCTGCACGGCCTGACGGTGGTGACGGGCGAAGCCACAAATGGCAATTCAGGACCGACGGTGGTTGGGCAGCAGCTGGCCGAATTAGATCGGCAATTAGTAATCGCGTCGACCGCCCGGACGCAGGCGGAAGCCAATCTGCAGCAGGTTCGGGTGTTGGTTGCAGCCGGTCGGGCCGATCAGGCCCCGCAGGTCCTGGCCTCGCCTGTCGTCCAGCACCTGCGGGAGTTGGAGGTCAACCTCTCCGCACAAAAAGCTGCGCTTGGCGTCCACCTCATAAAAGGCAGCCCTCTCCTCGAAAGAATTAATGCCGAAATCGCTGCGGTGCACCGGCAAATACATGACGAAGTTAATAAGGTGGTCGCCAGCCTCACAACTGAGGTAAACGCTGCTCAGGCACGCGAAGACTTCCTCAACAACCAGCTCCGGGCACTTCGGAGTCAGTTGAACAACCAGGGTAAAGATATGGTGCGGCTTCGCGAGCTCGACGAGGAGGCGTCGGCGGCAGGCGCGATCTATCAGGATCTTCTGCAACAACACAAGCAGATGACCAGCGGTGCCTATCTCCAGTTGGCCGATGCGGTGCTCGTCTCCGCGGCAGTGCCTCCGCTGCATGCTACCTCCCCGAAGCGGACCTTGATCGTCCTCGGATCGTTGGTGGTTGCCTGCGTGATCGGCGTCCTTCTCGCCTTACGCCTGGAGCGGAACCATGTCGGTTTCCGAAGCGCCGAAGAGTTCGCGGCGGAAATGGGTATACCAGCGCTGGGCCTTCTTCCAAGGTTGCCTCGCCGCGCGTGCAAGCGGTTCGATGATAGGCTTCAGCCGGCTGTCTATCGCGAGGTTGTCAAGATAATTTCTGCCCGGCTATTGACGCCAGACATTAACGGACATGGGCGTGCTATGATGGTTACTTCGGCCGTTCCAGCCGAAGGCAAGACCTGGCTGTCTATCTCGCTTGCGCACGCCCTCGCTCAGCTCGGCATGCGGATACTGTTGATCGATTGCGACCTGCGCCGCGGCTCGATCGCCCGGGCGCTCGGTCTTACCGGGCATGGACTCACTGATCTACATCGTCTTGAACGCAATGCGCGTTCGGCAAAGCCGGCCTTCAACAACGAAGCCGCAGCTTCGTCCGGGTTGGACTATCCCCCCGCCCTGCCGCTGTTGGACTCTCTGCGGAGACACGGAATCGTACACAGGATCAGCCCTAACCTGGAGGTGATTCCCGTCTTCCCGAAAAGAAGGAGTTCAACCGAGTTCCTGGTTTCCCTTCAATTCAGCGAATTGTTGGAGCAGGCCAAACAAACATATGATGTGGTTCTGGTCGACACGCCGCCGGTGATGATGGTTGCGGACGGACTGCTCGTCGCCCGCACTGTCGACTCGGTCTTGCTTGCCGCACAATGGGGCCGCACCCCCCGCCCCATGACCGGCACCGCCATCCGCCTCCTCGGCCAATCCGGAGCTTACGTGGCCGGCGCCGTACTGACCATGGTCGACATGCGCAAGTACGCGGCCGGACAACTCGGCGACGATGCCTATCTGTATCGCAGGTACTCCAGCTACTACGGCGCCCCGTTGTAATGCGCGGGGGGCAACGATGGATCCTGCATCACTGAGAGTGGCTATTCTCAGCGGCTCATGGCCACCGGAGCGGTGCGGCGTCGCGGACTACGCGGCCAAGCTCAGCGCGCGGTTGCAGCAGTTAGACGTTACAGTGGCTGAGCTAGGGAAAGGAGTGAGGTTTGCCTCGCCCCGGGCGATGTTCATCGCCTCGGACCTGCCACGCTGGGGTGCAGATGTGCTGCATATCCAATATCCTACACTGGGTTTCGGTCGGTCCATTGTACCTGCGCTGATCCCCCTTCTGGTCTCGCCTATTCCCTGCATCGTGACTTTGCATGAATTCTCGACCTACCACCCACTGCGGACGCCGTGGTTCTTCACCTTCGCCCAAAACACTAGCGCCAGGATCTTCTCCTCCGAGCATGAGCTCGAAGCTTTTCGATCCCGAATGAAGCCGCGCTCCGGACTCGACTACATCCTTCCAATCCCTAGTAATATTCCGTCCGCGGCTGGCGTGGTCCGCCAACCGTGCACGGTTTGTTACTTTGGGCTGCTGGTTCCCAACAAAGGAATCGAAGACTTTCTTGCGCTGGCTGCTATGGCTGCCCCATCTCAACGATTCACGTTCAGTTTGATCGGCGGTGAATTTACCGGATTTGCAAACTATGCGCTGGACGTAATCAACCGCGCCAGGACCCTCGGTGTTATGTTGCACCTCAACCTGCCGGAGCGCGATGTTGCCGAGGCGATCGCGTCGCATACCTACGCCTATTTGCCATTTCCTGATGGCGCGAGTCCTAGGCGAGGGTCTTTGCGTGCCGTGCAGGCGAACGGCGTGATCGTGCTTACCAGGTGGTCGGATCTAACCTCCGCGCTCGACCGCGCTGGTACTTTTGAAGCCAGCTCTCCGGTTGAAGCACTGACCCTTCTGAACTATCTGGAGGAGAATCCCGCGCAGCGCCAAACTAGACTTGCCGCCGCGGAGCGGGCCGGCGGTACCCAACTTTGGGACTATGTCGCGAACCAACACAAGAAGATTTATCAGGAGGTGCTTGCGACCTACAAACAAACAAAACGAGGCAGATCAAGAGCTGAACGCTGGAGCCTCGTTTAGTCACTCGGACCAGGTGGAGTTGACCGCGCTTGAGCCTCTTGCTGAACGACGTATCGATGGCGGCCTCATCCCCCGGTTCAGGCTCGCAAGCCACGCGCCGCTTGCTACGTCCGCGAGAGATGGCGCAATGAAGATTGCATTGTGGTACCAGGCCTTCGGGTTACGCCCACTGCTACGCACAGCAGCGGTCCTCGGGTGCGGTCGTATTTTCGCCCGGCTATTGATGTTGGCGGCGATTCCGCTCCTGGCGCGTGTTTATAATGCCGAGGCGTTCGGGGTTTTCGGCGTTTACAATACCGCCACTGCCGTGCTTAGCGTGGCAGCGGCTCTGTGCTATGAGCAGGCCATCGTGCCAGCCAGATCAGAGCGTCAGGCGGCGGCACTGCTGTATTTGTCATTGCTGTTGGCAGTTGCGATTTCCCTGTTTCTGCAAATCATCGCATTTCTCGGTTATCCGCTGATCCGTCACTTCGGCCCGGTACAAAGTTTGGCGCCGATAATCCTGGTGATGCCGGCCGCTACGGGTGTCAACGCCATCGTCCTTATTCTGCTGCAATGGGCCAACCGGACCCACCGAGATCACGTGATGTCATCCAACTCAGTCCTGCGGGCAGGCTGTATGGTTGGTTTACAGGCTGTGGGTGGCTATTTCGCCATGGGCGGCATGGAACTCGTTCTCGGACAGTTGGCCGCCAGCCTGATCGCTGCTGCTGTGTTGGCCGTCAGAATTTCATGGCCGGTACTCCAAGGCAAGCATTGGCTCCTCGAGCTGCGTAACACTGCACGTGATCTGTCTGACTTTCCCCTATTCAGCTTCCCACGAGCGTTGCTCGAAGCAGTCGCAGGCGTGGTAATGATGGGATTGCTTGCAGCCTTGTTCGGCCCATCCGATGTTGGTTACTATTGGATGGCTCAGCGGATTGTCAGTATTCCAAATCAGGTTATCGATGAGCCGATGCGCCAGGTGTTCTATCGAGCGGCATCATTGTCGCTGGCGAAAGGCGAAGGCGTCATTCGTCCATTGATCGTCACCGTCGGGATTCGGACCGCAGTTGTGATTCCGTTCATTACGGTGGTCGTATTGCTAGCGAACTTTATCTTCGTTCGTCTGCTTGGACCGAGCTGGGCCGGCGCCGCGTTCTATGCCAAACTCATGGCTGCCGGTTGGATGGTAGGAGAGATCGCAGCACCATTCTTCGCTTTGCCGGTCTTGCTGGACCGGCAGAGACTTCGGTTGATTGCGGAAGTCATCAGCCAATCGGCACGGGTCGCAGCGATTTTGATTGGTTACCTGTTCGCCAGTTTCGCGCTGTGCGTTGGCCTCCTTGCTGCACAGGATGTATTCTTTGCCATCGGTTTCGCGATCGCGCTCTTTTGGCCCAAGGCCATCCGCACTCTGGCGGTAGGGCGGGCTGGCCCGAACGCAGGTGCGGTGCCCGCAGCCAGTCGGGCGGTCACCTGATGATGACGGCGATGAGCCAGTTTTACATTAACGGCAAGGCTCTTAGACAACGTGACGAGCCGGTCCCCGCCACAAAGCAGCCCTTATTTCATCGGGTTAAGATGACGAAGAACTGCGGTAGCCGCTCATGTTTATGGCAGAACGTCTCATCGCCGCAACTTGAGCTGCTGCACCACGACTTCGTGGGTCGGTGGGAGGCCGGCTCGTGACAGCGGCCTCCAAGAACGATGCTGCGCAAATAATGGCACGGTACCGTGCCCGATATCGCTGGCAGGATCGGCTGTTTGCCGTACTTAATGCTCTTTTGGGCACTTTTCTTCACCCCCGGAGATGCCTCAGCCCCAAGCAGCCGAGGCGTATTCTCGTCGCAAATGCTGGGCATCTGGGTGATGTTATCATTTCGACTGCGTTGTTCCCGGTCCTGAAGAACGCATTCCCGAATGCAACGATCGACTTCCTGACCGGAACTTATTCTCGCAAGGTTGTTGAGCGGCATCCGTCTTTGACCACGGTTTTCTTTTACGATCACTGGCGCAGCGAGCGGTCAGGGCAATCTTTGCTAAGAAGGATCGCGAAATATTATCTGAGAATACCATCAGTCTGCCGAGAGCTCCGTGCCCGCCAATACGACATCGCGCTGGACGTGCATGCCTGGCATCCGAACTATGTTCTCCTGTTCTGGTTGGCCAAGATCCCCATCAGGGCTGGATACGGCCGTGTCGGATATGCGCCGACCCTGACACACCCGGTGCCTTTTCGTTACGATCGCCGCCACGAATTGGAGCATCAGCTCGACGTTGTGCGTGCGCTCGGAGTAGACCCGCGCCACATTGCGCTTGCGCAGCCTAATCTTGCGCCGATTCCCGCAGAAAGCAGAATGACAGCCCGGGCCTTGCTGAGGTCGCCCGCCAATACCGGACGTTACCACGTTTTGCACCTCGCCGCGAGCATCGCCACGCGAGATTGGGTGCCCGAGGCGTGGGCTGATCTTGCGCACGACCTCGCAGCGGAGGGGATAGCACCCGTCATCACCGGCTTGGGTGAACGCGCCCTGGCGATGGCTCAAGTGATTTGCACGCGGGAACCGAGTGCGATCTCGACGATTGGCAAACTGTCCTGGAACGAGCTCATGGCGGTTCTGGAATCCGCGGAACTAGTCTATAGCGTGGAAACTTCCGCGGGACATGCCGCGCGCGCTTTGGGTCGTCCGGTGGTCGCCATCTACGGAGGCATGGGCGACCCTCGCCGTTGGGCGCCGCTTGGATCAACCGTCGCAACGCATGCCGAGTCATGCTCGCCCTGCTTCAACAAGCATGGATGCGCCTCTCGTGATTGCCTAACCAAATTGAGGGCGGACGAGGTTCGGCTTGCAGCCGGCATAGCATTGTCGGTTCCGACAACCTGATCACCTGGAGGCATAAGGTGGATCGGCGGGATTCCGCAGGACCTGTTGAAACTAATCGCGGCACCGCATCACAATGTCCACTGTGCATGGCAGCAGTCGCTGCAACACTGGCAACAGTTGCAACATGCCGTAGTATATTGTTTCGAATGGGCCTCTATTCGTTAGGCTGGGTGATCGCAGAACCTTGGCTTCGAGCCCAGCCTTTCGCGCAAGAGCCTCGATTTCCCGATATCGCAGTACATCCTCGGGTACCTCGGGACGCTTTCGGTTGACTCGATATTTGGCGAGCCCATGAAGAAAAGGCGAGGCAACCAGGCTCATACAGATACAAAGCAGAGCCGCCAGGCCGCAGAAGCCGCCTGATTTCCTGCAAGGTACGACGATGCCGGACGAAATGGTGTGCGGCCGAGAACGCGAAAATCAAATCGAACGAAGCGTCTGGGAATGGCGTTTCATAGCTGCGGCATGCCCGCGCATCTTCAATCTCTGCGCCAAAAACCCGCTCCCAGATGTCCACGGAAGCTATGGCGGCTGAACTGATGTCAGTCAGGGTCAACCGGGTACCGGGATAGCTGCGCTTGACGATGCAAGATGCCCAGCCCTGGCCGCCGCCGAGCTCAAGAATGTCACGAGCACCCGCAAAAAGTGAGTTGAAGGTCTTGAGTTTTTCCACAAACACCCGCGCTTCGGCCGCCTTCATCAGCAAATTTTCAAGTGAGTTGCTGCCCGGGCGTTCTACGGGTGAGGTCTCCCAGAAGCGGATTTCGATCGCTTCTTTTGCAGCCAAATCCATTCCGGCCATGTCCACAAGAATAGGGATGGTGCACTATGTGACCGCCGGGGGCAAGCAAGCCCGGTTCAACAAAGGGTTACTTGGACAATCCCCTGCCGTGCGCGGCAGTGCCTGTGTTTGAGCTTGGCGGCGATTTTGCATATAGTTGTTGAGCCTTGCTGGTGCCGTCTGCGGCCGCGCCTGCGCAGAGGAAGGAAGCCGTGAGTCCAACCCTTTTTGGCGTTCTCTGGGTCCCGATCGTCCTGCTATTCGCCTGGAAGCCGGTTCGCCTGCTCCAGCTCGCAATACTGGGATCAATATTCCAGGGCGCGGCCATCGCCCAGCAAGGGGCTGGATTAAACGGCCTGGCAATCCTTCCGTCACTCCTGCCGGCCGTGCTTTTCCTTGGCCACGGTGTTATGCGAACGTCGGCCGACCCAGTCACCCCGGTCCAACGTCAAATGCTTCGCTTGCTCTTTCCGCTGCTCCTTCTGACGGTTTATGCTGTTCTGAGTAGCTACCTACTGCCCCGGTTGTTTGAGGGAACTATTCGCGTTTGGCCGCCCCGTCCCCATACGACAGCCAATTTTAGCCTCGAATCCCTGGCTCCGGACCGTGGCAATCTCACCCAGACGTTTTATATCATTCTGCATGTGGGCGTAACAGTAACCACCGCATTGTTACTGAGTTCGTCGCTCCGAACACAGGTGCTGCTCGTGCGCACCTATATCTTTTCCGGCCTGGTCGTTCTCGCAATCTGCGGCTGGGAGTTTGCGTCGCACGCAGCGGGCGTCCCTTATCCCAAGACTTTTCTTCACTCTAACCAGACGATAAGCGATCTGGTGGGAGCGACAATGGGCGGCGTACAACGCATAAGCGGACCATTTACCGAAGCATCCATCCTGTCCATGTTCCTGAGCGGCAGTCTTTTCGCCAGTCTGTTCCTCGTCCTGAATGGGGTCCGTAGCTGGACCATCTACATCCTTGGGTTCGGCTCCTTCTTCATGATGCTGCTCTCCACCTCCACTACGGGCCTCATGATCACCGCCCTGCTGCTGGTGCTTATTTTGGCTTTGCCGCTGGCCCACACCGATCTCCCCGGTCTGCGACGCATCGGCGGGACGGTGGCGATCATTGGCGTACTGGCCCTTATTGCCGCCGCCGTCCTGCCGGAGGTTGCCCCGCAGGCCGTCCACTCCATACAACACGTGGTACACGCGACACTGCAGAAGAAGCAATCGCAATCGTACGATATCCGCTCCCACCAGGACCTGGATAGCATCATGGTTCCGCTCGAAACCTACGGGCTTGGTGCCGGATGGGGCAGCGTCCGGGCGTCCAGCCTCGTCACCACGATCGCAGGCGATGTCGGTATCCCTGGGCTGCTGCTTTGCGCCTGGTTTGGCATCTCTCTTGCCAGGCGGGTGATTGAAATAAGCCGCCTGCCGTTGAACAGAGAGAGCCGATTTGTGATCCATGCGGCCTCGGGCATGGTGTTCGGAAATCTCTTGGCTGCGGCGCTTGCCGTCGCAGACGTGGATTCCCTGGCGATCTACATCCTGCTTGCCGCCCTCGTCGCGTGCATTACCGGAGCCGCCTACGAAAGCGAAAAAACGCTCCGGCCGGACAGAGCCCGGCCGAGCTCACTCAGTCCGATCCCAGATTGCAGCCGCAACGGGGTGAACAGCCAGCTACAAATGATGTTGCTCATGTCTTCCACGGCCCCCATTGAGAATCGGTCATCGCGGTGCGGTTGCCCGCTCAACTTGGACAATAAGTGGATGGTTCGTGAGTTCTCGTTTGAGTCCAGTGCGGCCGACGTGCTCCTGGTAGGTCGTGCCCTCGAGGGCTTCGTCGTCGGTGTGCCCCCGTAAGCGTCACCGTCGAAGCAGATGTCCATTTTTTTCTGATACGGTAACTATGTGTCACCGTCCCAGGTATTTTCCTGGTTCGGGGATGATCACGGCCCCGTAGAAGGAGCCGTGATCGCTAACGTACGACTACGAATGATGCAGGACAATCTGGCCGTGGTTCGAAAGATTCAGGTCGATCACCCCGGTGCTGAAAGCCTGGCTGGTAATAGTCACACCCGCCCCGAGCTGGAGGCTATCGGTGCCAAAGCGGAAGTTGCTGATAGTTAGTGTGCCCGAGCCGGCGGATTCGGCTTCATAAATGATGGGCGAGGAGGATGATGGCGCGGGGGCAGTTACCGCCGATCCGGTGTTGTAAATGAAGTTCATCGCCGAGCTTGACTGGAAAGTCGAGACCGGAATGGTTTCCTCCTGCTGAACGCCACTCTGCGTGATGACGTCGAGCGTGATGGGCCCCGCTTTGCTGCCCACAAGCCCGAGCGTCGCCAGATCGGTATTCAGTTGTGCCTCGGTGCCTGTGACATGAACGCTGGCGCCGGCAGCATAGCTGTGACCATTGAGGACCAGCCCATCCGCTGGGTCCTTGATATTCAGCGTCATGTTGCCGGGAGCAGTCGCCGCGCCGGGATCGTTGATTTGGATCCCCGCGACTGCGGCGGTGGCACCCTGAGCCACTGCTGCCGCGGTGGGGACGGTAACGCTACCTGTGCCCGATGGGATGGTACCACCGGTGACGGTGAAGTTCCGTATTTCATCGCCATATAGAGAGGCCGATTGTTTGGTATTGGTCCCGTTATATGTCACCGAGTCGACATAGAGGTTGCGATCAGTCGTTGGGGTTCCACCGTACGCGTCGTTGATGAAAGTCACCGCGACAGTGTGGGCACCGTTGCCAAAATAGCCGTTGAAGGTGAAGGTTTGCTCCCCCGGGTTGCTGCTGACCGTAACCCCATCAGATGTTGCATGGGGAGCAACCGCGGTAAACATGCCGCCCTGCCGTACCCCGTTGATGCTGACCGTAAACTCCGCATCGCCATTGGCATCGGAGATCTTGTCGCCGTTCGCCCACGCATTCTCCGAAATCTGCAGGACAAGGGAGTCCGGTCCGCTGCCGGTGGTTACCGCGGGATAAGAGCTGGCAGGCAGCGGACTCTGACTGGTGCCGGCACCCGGCTGCCAGCTATTGTTTTGCCACTCCCACCAGAGGTTGGAGCTGTTCTCCTGCCAGACGTTGCCGTTGACGTAGGCAAGCTCAGTCACATTGCTGGTATAACCAGCAGGCTGGCCATTCATATCCACAGTGCCGGCGTTTGTGATGGTCCAAACGTTCCCACCGCTATCCGTAATGGAACCATTCGAACCTGCGGTTACAACCGTGTCGCTGGGAGACGGCATTACGCTGCCAGTGCCAGACCCAGAACCCGTAGAACCGCCAGTTCCAGAGCCCGTGGAGCCGCCGGTAGAACCCCCAGTCGAACCACCGGTTGACCCTCCACTCGCGGGCAACGGATCGCTACCGGCCTGCCAATTACCATTAGTCCACGACCACCAACCACCCTGGTTGTTCTCCTGCCAAACGGTATTAGTGACGTAGGCTAGTTCCGCCACATTCGCAGTATAACCGGCTGGCTGACCGTTTACATCTACAGTGCCGGCATTTGTGACTGTCCACGTCTCACCGCTGCCATCGATGATCGACCCAGAGCCTGGCGTAATTATGGTGTCGTTGGGACTTGGCGTAGCAGTGCTGCCGCCATTTCCGCCTCCGCTGGTTGAACCGCCGCCAGAGTTACCACCGTTCTGAGCAACGAAGCTCTCAACATCTTGCCCTTGCGTTGCAAGCGTCGAGGCAGAGCCATTAACATTGTAGAGGAAATATCCGCCTCCAGCATTCGGATAAACCTCGTACATCGTAGCAAGAGCAATGCCAGGACTGGTTGCAAGGCGCCGCGTTATTCTCGAAGTCCTGCATCATAGCCGTAATGTTCGTGCCGGCTTGGCTGTCATTGGACGAGCTGTTGCCGTCGCTTGACCCGAACTCCGTAATGGCAAGCGGTTTGCCAATCGGTTTCAAAAGCTCATAGGCATTCAAACCACCATTGAAGTCACTCGGGGTATTGCCCATCTGGCTGCCGCCGCCGGCGACATCGTTATACCAATGCAACGCCGTGTAGTCCCACATGTCGCCGGGGTATTTTTGCTGAAGCCCCTGCGCCAATGCGACAGCAAAACCCTCCTGCGTCCAGCCGGCGTCCGCTCCGCCAATAACCTTGGCATTCGGAGCATACTGTCGGATAGCCGCAATAGCGCCCGCCGTAACCGCGACCGCATTCTGGAAATTGGGTCCTCCAGTCCAGGCTGAAGGTTGGGTTTGATCACCGTTGCTGGGAAAATCGCCGGAATCAGCGGACCACTCGTTGCCGATCTCAAAATACTGGGCTGTAGAGCCTTGCACCATCGCCTGGGCTTGCTGAAAACCCCAGTTGTAAGCATCCTGCTGATTACCGAAACTGCTCCAGGGCGGGTAGGTGTCCACTACGATAATCGGCTGAATGCCCTGCGCCTGCATCGTAGACACATCCGAGTCTTCCGCGCTGGGCGACAAGCCATCACCAAAGTCTCGGTAAAGCACCGTGCCCTTACCAAACACGGTGTGCAGGTCGCTCGCCTGCTGCTGGAGCGAGATGCTGGTATAAGGCCCACCCTGGTCCTCGTGCCCATCGGCACCCCAAAGGATCTGGCCGCTAGCGGTAGAACTCATAAGATTAAATTCCTATATTTTGGATGACCCAGGAACTCTCCAGGGTCCGGGGTTGGCGGATTCGGTGCGGTTGTTTCAGAGAGCTGTTTAGGCGGCTTGGTCTGCGTTTTGCCTATCACCCTCATAGATCTTGCAAACGAACGTTGCGAGGTAGATCACAAGCGCCTTTATAGATGCGGACTACCAAACGACGTTTTGATTATGTATGGTTCCGCCCTCTGCGCAGCCCTAACAGAGTGATCTGGCCCATGGCAAGGATCGCGATAATGTGATACGACGGTAACGCTCAGTTTTTCTTTTCGGAACCCAAGCGAACCGGATAAAATAGGTCTATTTGCCTAAAATCGCCAAATCTCCGGACTACCTTCCGGCCTAAAGCGAGGAATTGCCGTTCGCGCCAATTAGCAGCGTCTACCGGTCTCGCGGTGGACCACATTCAGTGACGCCAAGCGATTGTCGCGGGCCGCATGCCGATCGTGCCCGGGTTACGTCGCCACCATAGAAGCTTTGCTACGCGATGCCGGCTACGAGGTGGCGAGTTTTCTTAGCTCGTTCGAAGCCATTGAGCGCGCTCGAGGTGGCCACACCGGTCGATCTGCTGATCGTCCGGCTGCAAATGCCTACGGGCATATCCCTTATGGTGGTTTGCACGCGGGTTGGCGACCGGTGACACGACTATTGGATCCGGGCCCACCACAGTCGTCTCCATCGATGGATTATTAAAATCAATTCCGTAGGCGTTTCGCCGCGACACGGATAAAACCGATCCGCATAATCGGCTGAGCAAAGTGGTTCAGTGTACCGAATATTTTCACCTCGCGTGAGAACTGAGGCTCCAGCTGTGCAATCTGACGACGAAATCGCGCGCTTACCCATTCGTAGAGCTCCGTGTCGTAATAGTTCAATTCCTCCAAGCGTTTCCGCGTTGAAGTGGACACGGAGTCAAAGTTGGGTCGGTCAGGATTTACGTTTCGTATTGGGAAAAAGAGCCAATGTACGGGCCATTTATACAGCCGCCGCAGAAACCACACCAATTCTGTGATCTGCTCCAACGGAGCCGCGGCGATAAACCGCTCCTCGATATTCCGCTTGGCCATCTCGAGATGGCGACGCTCCACAGGGGGAGTCGAGATCGGTCCACCTTTCGAATCCCATGGCGCATCAAGTTCCGGACATCCGCTGAGCATTCTCACCTGGTGGTTGTCCTGATCTATGCCGATCCCGCTGTCCAGATACTGCTCAAGCGTCAGATCTTTGATGAAAGGGTAGCACGGCATCTGGGGTTGTGTCCGGGAAAAATAAAAGCTAGAAATTATACGATCTATCGGCTTTCGCAGAAGAGTAACAAATTTACAAGGCCGGTCAAAGATTTTAGCTACGTCCATGTGGATATGATCGCCCGCAACACAACGGATGTTACGCTGTTGCTTGACCGACAGTTCGTGGAATCTGCTTGCTACTCGAACGGTGGATATGAACCAAAGAGCGGTATCGGGAGGCACCATCATGCAATCGAAGTATTTATTTCGGAAACAATTGCGCAAGGCGCCAGCTAGGGTCTGTCCGCCCGTTTTCGGAATATGGAAGAAGATCAATATCTCAGGCGGCTGAGGCGCGGATACGCCTTTAGGCATTAGCAACATGGATAGATAAATCCTCCCTGCAGCCGATGTCCTGGTCGTAGCAGCCGTCTGCGAAGTGCCAGATGGTGCGATGCATTACTGCTCGGGTCTGGCAAAGCACGATACTGTAGCATAGCCGGGGCCATCTCTTCTCGCTCTGATTGAAGTCAGCGGTGCGTTGCTATCGCGAGACGGGAGCCTGACTATTGGTATCACCCATCTTGAAGGTGCTACCCGAGACCGGGTATACGATCAAAAATTGGGCACGCTCTCGATAACAAGTTCAACCGACCGAGACAATGCCCATCGACCGTGTTCTGAGTTTGGCTCAGGATGTCTCGACCGGTCGGAAGCGCGCTACACAAAGCCCTGGAGCAGAGCCACGAACTGCTTCACCGCTCCCAACCGGCGGCGAGCGCCACCCGGATCGACTTCTCCCCGCCTTGTCCCGGCGAAGCTGCACCAGCACGTCAGCAATTGACTGCCCCGCCAGATATAAATGGTACGGCGGGATACTGGACCTGCAGCCACCACCTGGGCAACTGGCGCACAGAACAGGCGAGGACAACGGCTCGATCATCGGGCGGCTGGGATGCACGCTTCGAGTGGCGTTGGGTCGAGCAGTGTAGACCGCGCCTTCTACCAAGAACGTCCTCGTGTCGCATCGGACAATCACGGAGTCGCGAGAGAAACTCGAAACTGGGCTTGCCTATCCACGGCTGGGCGCTCCGGTACTCACCCGACCCTGCAGAATCGGCCTTACCCGAGAGACTTCGCTGGAACCGCAAGCCGTTAGCCGCCGGCACGAAGCCATAGTGTCGCGGCAGGTGCTGGAACCGGGTCAGGATGTATTAAACGGCCGTTGCGAGCATAGCGCCTTCGGGCGCAAATTCGGGCCAATCTGAGATTTGGCTGGGGGACCTGGATTCGAACCAAGGCTGCCCGGTCCAGAGCCGGGAGTTCTACCGCTAAACTATCCCCCATGCGGGTGTTGCACGTGTAGCGCGGCCATGTCGCCAATACAACCAGCTCAATCGTTCCGCGACCCGCCGGGCCCGCCATCACAAGCTTGCGGCCCGAACCTCTGTCCCGGCGTCAGGCCAAAGGTGCAATTCCCCGGTAACACAGCCCGTGCACAATCCCCACGCCATGACAAACCGACTCGCGGCCGCCGGTCTCGCCGCCCTCGCGATCTCGCTGGCGGGGTGCAATCTGGGGCCAGACTACCACAAACCCGCGCTCGCCATCTCCCGGCAGTCCGCGCCACCCCGCAGACCGAGGCCGCGGCTTGGCCGGCGCCCGGCTGGTGGAGCTTCCGCTCACCCGAGCTCGACCGGCTAAAAGCGCAGGCACAGGCCCAGAACTTCGACGTCGCCGCCGCGATCGCCCGCGTCCGCCAGGCCGACGCCCAGGTCCGCATCGCCTCGGCCCCCTGCTCCCCACCCTCGAGGGCCACGGCTGCCGCAAGTACGCGCAATCCAGCCTGTCCTCACACAGCGGCGACAGCCTGACCGGCACACGCGTGATCAACGTGCATACCTGGGCTTGAACGTCGCGTAGGAGACAGACTTTCTGGGGTCACAACCTCGCTTCGCGCCAGTCGGCGGTGGCCAGTGCTGTCTTCAGCCGCTGGGACCAGCAGACAGTGGCGCTGCCTGTGGTCACCGACGTCACCCAGACTTGGTTCACCGCGATGGAACTCGCCGACCGGCTGCTGGTGGCCCGGCAGAACCTGCAGTTTGCGCAGCAGACGCTGGCCGTCATCCAGGGCCGCTTGGCTGCCAGGTACAGAGACCGAGCTGGGCCTGGCCCAGCAGGGCCGCTCTGGTGCACATTCGCCGTTCACGGTTTCTCGCATTGCTGAGCCTCTATCGGGCGGTCGGCGGTGGCTGGGTCCGGCCGTCGGGGCCGGTCCTGGATCAGTTCCCGGGATTGAACCCGGGCCTATTTCAGGTGGCGTGGCAATTCCCGGAAATCAGCTATAATCGCGACCGGGAGAAAAATGGACATCGGCACCCGCGACCCGGTCGCCTTCGATACCGGGACTACAAGACCGAAAACCCGGCCCCGCAACTGGCCGGTGCTGCTGTCGCTCCTCGTTCTCGCCGCGATCGGGGCAGCGATTTTCCTGTGGCCGCAGAAGCAACCGCCGGCAAAACCGGCAGCGGCCGGAGCAGGCCCGGTGCCAGGACCTGGTCGCCACGGCAAAGACCGAAGACGTTCCGGTCATGCTCCCTGCGCTCGGGACGGTGCAGGCCTTCAACACCGTGACCATCAAGCCGATGGTGGACGGGCCGCTGATCGAGGTGAACTTCAAAGAAGGCCAGATGGTGCACAAGGGCGAAGTGCTCGCCCGGATCGATCCACGGATCTATCAAGCCGCGCTGGATTCGGCGGTCGCCAAGAAGGCGCAGGATGTAGCGACTTTGGCGAACGCAAAAATCGATCTCGCACGCTATCAGAAGCTGGTCGAGAATGACTCCACATCAGTCCAGCAGCGCGACACACAGAAGGCGCTGGTTGCGCAGCTCCAGGCGCAAACCGAGCAGGATCAGGCGGCGATTGAAACTGCGCGGACCAATCTCTCCTACACGACGATCACGTCGCCACTCGACGGCCGCACCGGCATGCGGCAGGTCGATGCCGGCAACATCGTACACGCGACCGACACCACCGGCATCGTCGTGATCACGCAGTTGCAGCCGATATCGGTGATCTTCACCCTCCCGCAACAGGATCTGCAGCCGGTTGCCGCCGCAATGGCCGCCGGCAACGCCCCGGTGATCGCGTATCCGCAAGGGGCCGACGAGGATGCCGCGAACATGCTGGACGGCGGCGCGCTATCGGTGCTGGACAACCAGGTGGACCCCACGACCGGAACAATCAAACTGAAGGCCACATTCCCCAACCAGGCCAACAAGTTATGGCCGGGCGGGTTCGTTGGCGTGCGCTTACAGGTCGCGACTGACCGTGGCGCCACCGTGGTCCCTCTGGCAGCCGTGCAGCAAGGTCCGAACGATAATTACGTGTATATCGTGAACAGCAACAACACAGTGACACGGGGCACTGTAACAGTTGGCCATGAAACCTCGCGTGTCGCGGTAATCACCGACGGGGTCTCGCCCGGAGAGCGCGTCGTGATCGATGGGGCATCCCGGCTAACCGATGGCAAGGCGATCACCATCGCCCCCGCGGCGGGCGCGCCGGCGCCAACCCCTGCCGACGAGGAAATAAGAGCACCCGGGGCCGCGCGCACTCACCCACGTAGGACGACCGGGTGAGCATCTCGGCGCCGTTCATCGCGCGCCCGATAGCGACCTGGTTGCTCGCGATCGCCATCCTGCTGACCGGTGCGCTGGGCTACCGGGCGCTCCCGGTTTCCGCCCTGCCAGAGGTGGATTTCCCCACCATTGAAGTCACGACGCAATTGCCGGGCGCAAGCCCTGAAACCGTCGCAACCCTCATCACCGCCTCCTTAGAGCGCCAATTCGGCCAGATCCCCGGCCTGCTCAGTATGACATCGCAGAGCTCGGAAGGCACCAGCCAGATTACCCTCCAGTTCGACCTCAACCGCAGCATGGATTCCGCTTCGCAGGACGTGCAGGCGGCCATCAATGCAGCAGCCGGCACGTTGCCCACCAACCTTCCCTACCCGCCGGTCTATTCGAAAGTGAACCCGGCAGATGCGCCAATACTGACCCTGGTGCTTACATCGGACTCGATCCCGCTCGCCCGGGTCAGCGACGCCGCTGATACGGTATTGCAGCCGAAGCTCGCGGAGCTGGACGGCGTGGGCAAAGTAACGGTGGAGGGCGGAATGCGCCCCGCGGTGCGCGTGCGTGTCGATCCGGCACGACTGGCCGCCTACGGGCTGTCGATGGAGGACGTGCGCACCGCCATCGCCAACGCCAACACCAATGGCGCGAAGGGCGGGTTCGATGGCCCGAGACTGGCTATGTCGCTGGGGGCGAATGATCAGTTGGTGAACGCGGATCAGTACCAAAACCTGGTCGTTGCCTGGCGAAACAACGCGCCGGTTCATCTGTCCGATGTCGGCAGCGTGCTGAACAGCGTGGAGAACGACCGTGTGGGTGCCTGGTATTTCGCACACGGCAAACAGATCCCCGCGGTTATCCTGAACATTCAGCGTCAGCCGGGCGCCAACATCGTGGAAACGGTGCAGCTCATCAAAAATGCACTGCCGGCGCTGAGGCACGCCATCCCAGGCGGGGTAAACATTGCCGTTGCGACCGACCGGACCGAGACAATCAAGGCCTCCGTCCGAGACGTGCAACTCACGCTGGTAATGGCGATCGTGCTTGTGGTGGCGGTGATCTTCGCGTTCCTGCGCTCGCCACGGGCGACGTTCATACCGGCCATCGCCTTGCCGCTCTCTCTCGTGGGCACCTTCGGCATTATGCACGTGCTCGGCTACAGCCTGGATAACCTGTCGCTGATGGCACTGACGGTCGCAACCGGCTTTGTCGTCGACGATGCCATCGTGATGATCGAAAACGTCGTACGCTACATCGAACAGGGCATGCGCCCGCTGGAAGCCGCCTTCCGTGGCGCGGGCCAGATCGGGTTCACGATTATTTCACTTACCGTTTCGTTAATCGCTGTGTTCATCCCCCTGCTGTTCATGACCGGCGTAGTCGGACGGTTGTTCAGCGAATTCGCCGTCACGCTCTCTGTCGCCGTCGTGGTCTCGGCCGTCATCTCGCTGACCCTGACGCCCATGCTGTGCGGGCGCATCCTGCGGCCGATCGAGGAGCAGCATCCGGGTCGCCTGGCCCGGACCCTGGAAGCCGGTTTCGCGGCGATGCTAAGCGCCTACCGGAGCAGCCTGCGCTGGGGGCTGCGGCAACAGCGCTTTATTCTGCTGATTGCGCTCAGCACCCTGGCCGGCACGATCGGCCTGTATGTGATGGTGCCGAAGGGGTTTCTGCCGCAACAGGATACCGGCGTCATCCTGGGCGTAACACAGGCAGCGCAGGATGTCTCGATCTCCCGCCTTTCCGATATGCAAAACCACGCAGCGGCAATAATCGCCCGCGATCCCGCCGCAACCAATGTGGTTTCATTCGTCGGGGCGGGTACCATCAACCCGACTCCCAATGTCGGCCAGTTGACCATCGCGTTGAAGCCGATCAGACAGCGGAGCGCCGCGCCCGTGATAATCGGCCGGCTCGCGGACGACATCCGCGAAATCCCGGGACTGACCGCATGGTTCAAGCTCGTGCAGGACATCACCTTGGGCACTCGGGCCACCCGGACGGCTTATCAATACACCCTCGTCGATACCGACCGGCCGGAGTTGATCGACTGGACCGCGAAGCTGGTGGACGCGCTCCGAACCGTGCCTATCCTCCGCGGCGTCGCCTCCGATCAACAAACTGCCGGCGCACAAATCGAGATCGCTGTTGACCGGCAAGCAGCCGGACGCCTCGGCGTCTCGATGCAGGCCATTGAGGACACCCTCTATGACAGCTTCGGCCAGCGGCAGATCTCGACAATCTTCGGCCAGGCCAACCAGTATCGGGTCATACTGGAATCCAATCGGACCTGGCAGGCCGATCCGGCGACCCTGCAGCTCCTGCACGTGCCAGGGACAAACGACGCCCAGGTGCCCCTCAGCGAGGTCGCCACCATCCGGCGAACAACAGCCCCGCTGGTAGTAACGAACCAGCAGCAGTTCCCCTCTGCCACCATCGGCTTCGATCTGGCGCCTGGCGCATCGCTCGATGCCGCCGTGGCGGCGATTCACCGCACCGAGCAGCAGATCGGCATGCCGGATACCATCAGCGGCAGCTACTCGGGCGATGCGGCCGAGTTTCAGAAATCGCTCGCGGCCGCACCCTGGCTGATCCTCGCATCGGTCGTGGTCATCTACATCGTCCTGGGTGTGCTGTATGAGAGCTGGATTCACCCGGTGACAATTCTCTCCGCGCTGCCCAGCGCGGGAATTGGCGCGTTGCTCGCGCTCATGCTGTGCCACACCGACCTGTCGGTGGTCGCCCTGGTCGGTGTCGTGCTGCTGATGGGCATCGTGAAGAAGAACGCGATCATGATGATCGACTTCGCCATAGACGCCGAGCGCCGCGAAGGCCTGTCGCCGGCCGCGGCAATCGAAACCGCCTGCTTGTTACGGTTTCGCCCGATCATGATGACCACCATGGCCGCGCTGCTCGGCGCGGTGCCGCTGGTGATCGAGCAGGGCGCCGGCTCGGAACTGCGCTGGCCGCTGGGAGTAACCATTATCGGCGGCCTCCTCCTCAGCCAGCTTCTGACGCTCTACACGACCCCGGTGATCTACCTCGCCTTCGAGCGGCTGCGCGGGCGCGTGCAGGGGCCCGAAAGCAGCCTGCGGGTGGCAGGATAGATTGAACGCCAGCGGCGCGCTAGGGATGCCACATGGCCATGCGTGTAAAGATCCGCCGGCGGCGGCGGACCAAGATCATCGCCACTCTCGGACCAGCGAGCTCCTCGCCCGAGGTGCTGGGCCGGCTGTTTCAGGCCGGCGCCGACGTGTTCCGGCTGAACTTCAGCCACGGCTCGCACGAAGACCACGCGGCCCGCTTCGCGATGATCCGCGAGCTGGAGGAGCGGTTCGAACGCCCGATCGGGATCCTGGCCGACGTGCAGGGACCGAAGCTGCGCGTCGGCCGCTTCGGCGGCGGACGCGTTCACCTGCAAACCGGCCAACCCTTCCGGCTTGACCTGAACCCAACGCCTGGAAACGCGAACCGCGTCAATCTGCCGCACCCGGAAATCATCTCCGCCGCCAATATCGGCGCAACCTTGCTTCTGGACGATGGCAAGCTGCGGCTCAGGGTCATGCGCAAACGTGAGGACGCGCTGGAGACCGAGGTCGTAGTCGGCGGGCCACTCTCCGACCGCAAGGGCGTCAATGTGCCGGACGTCGTGTTGCCCATCCCCGCGTTGACCGAAAAGGACAGGGCCGACCTGGATTTCGCTTTGCAGCACGGCGCGAACTACATCGGTCTCTCGTTCGTCCAGCGCCCGGAGGATGTTGCCGAGGCCAAGCAGATCGCCGGCGACCGTGCTTGGATCATGACCAAGATGGAAAAGCCGCAGGCGGTCGAGAACCTGGACGAGATCCTTCGCCTCTCCGACGCCGTCATGGTCGCGCGCGGCGATCTGGGCGTGGAGCTGCCACCCGAGGAAGTGCCCCTGGTGCAGAAACGCATCGTGCGAACAGCACGGGCGCTGGGGCGGCCCGTCGTGGTAGCGACCCAGATGCTAGAGAGCATGATCAGCGCCCCTGCGCCCACCCGTGCCGAGGCCTCGGACGTGGCAACCGCGGTGTTTGATGGCGCCGATGCGGTGATGCTTTCGGCGGAAACCGCCGCTGGTCAGTACCCGTTCGAGGCCGTCAATATTATGGACCGCATTGTGGCGCGCGTGGAACAGGACCCCGGCTGGCGGGGGATTATCGACGCGAGCATACCAGAGCCGGAACACGCCGCAGCGGATGCCATCGCCGCCGCCGCTCGGCAGATCGGGCACACCTTGGGGGTAGCCGCCATCGTGGCATACACCGCTTCGGGCAGTACCGCAGTCCGGATCGCGCGCGAACGGCCGGAAGCGCCGGTGATCGGGTTCACCCCGCACCTTCAGACCGCGCGGCGCATGGCAGTGGTCTGGGGCGTCCATGCGGTGGTCGCCCCCGACGCGCACTCATTATCCGAAGCGGTAACCAGGGCGGTGCGAACCGCACAATTGGAAGGGTTCGCGCAGCCGGGGGATGAAATCGTCGTTGCTGCAGGGATACCGTTCGGCCAGTCGGGGACGACGAATACGTTGAGGGTGGCCAAAGTCGGATAGCTCTCACTCCCTCTCCCCCGTGTCGGGGGAGAGGGAGGGGTGAGGGGGACCGCAATCCCGTCACGCTCTCCGGTGGGGCGAATCCAACATCATTACTACATCAGCTCGATTGGCTCGTGCACATGCACTCTCCTGGTGCGGCGGCCTTCGTTGCCCCGCAAAAAGGAGAGCACCGTCGATGCCAGAACGATCCCCACCAGCGTCAGCATCACCAAGTGGAACCCGTCCATGAACGCCGGTGCAGGAAGAAAGGCAATTGCAGAGCTGGTCCCGTGGTCCGTCGCCGTCCCCGGAGAAACCATCTCCGCTACACTCATGAACAACATGCCGGAGATATCGATCCCGAAAATCAATCCAAGCGACCGCATCATGTTCAACAAGCCGCCCATGACTCCAAGTTTGTCGCGCGGTGCCGCGCCCATCGTCGCGCGGTTGTTCGCAGGCGTAAACAGCCCGAGGCCCGCCCCCAGGATCACCATCGCGATCACCAGCAGCAGCGGATCTCGATTGCTGGACGTCAACATTAGCATAGCGGAGCCGACTGTCAGCATCATGGAACCGACTATTGTCAATGTCCGGGCGCCGAAGCGGTCGCAAGCCCTTCCGGCAAACGGCGCCAGAACCGCCATGGAGGCCGGCACGGGCATCAGCAACATGCCTGATAGCGCTGTCGAGTAATTAAGCACGTCCTCGAAGTAGAACGGCAGCAGGAACAGGACCGTGAACAGCGCATAATAGGCAAGGAAGGCCGTCACGTTACCGGTGACCAGCGCATAACGGTGAAACAGACTAAGGTCGATCATTGGGCTCTTCACCTTGTGCTCGACCATCACGAACAACACCAGCAGATACCCCCCATCACCAGCAAACTCAGAACGAACGGCGATGCCCACCCGCGGGTCTGAGCGTAATTGACCGCCAGCGCCAGCCCGAGCAGTGCGAGAGTGAAGGAGAATATCCCTTTGTAATCGATCTTCTGCCGGCGATTGCTGGAACGGTATCTTGGTAGAATAAAATGGGCCAGAAAGAACCCGACAACTCCGATCGGAACGTTCACATAGAAGATGAGCCGCCATCCGACCGTCGCGATCAGCATAGCACCCACGAACGGCCCGAGCGCCATGGCGGTCGCTTGGATAGCTGCCTGAATCCCAAGCGCGTGACCGAGCTCTCTGCTGCGAACACCTGGGTAATCAAAGCCACGGAATTCGCCTGCAGCAGCCCCGCCCCTACCGCCTGCAACGCGGGGGCAACGATCAGGATCTCCGCTGTCGGCGCCAGCCCGCACACGGCTGACCCCACGACGAACACCGCGAACCCGGCGTTATATAACCTGCTCCGCCCGAAGATATCAGCCAGCCGCTCGACAATCGGCAGCGCGATGGCGAGCACGATCATGTACGAGATTGAGACCCACTCAACCAGACTGAGCCGAACGCCGAACTCTCGCCTGATGGTCGGCAACGCAATGTTGACGATGCTGATGTCCAGCGCCGACATAGTGGCGCCGATCAGCACAACCCCGAGTACTGCCCACTGCCATCGCTCGCGCGCCGCCAGCCCTTCACCATCTGTTTGGTGCCGCAGATGAAGAAAGTGAAGGCGATTGCTCATGATCGCCGGATCTCCGTAACAGGCTATGGCACACGCGCACGAACTCCGCCGGGACCGAAGTTCCGGTGTCTTTCCGCACTCCTCGCTTAAGCTGCGGAAATGTGGCCGGTCGCGGGCATCACCTTTGCAGAATCAGCAGATCTGATGCACCGTGACGCGGCACCTTGCAGCGCACTCGCGGATCAGCGATCTGCGATTGCGAAGCACAACAACAGGTTGCATTGCGACCCCTCGACAGCAGGGCATCCCAGTTGATGGCACAACGCATCCCGGTTGAGGACGCAACTGACGAGGCGACAGTCCTTGCGGTAGCGTTCCTCGCGCTTTTTGCGGCCACTATTGCTCCCATACTCCTGTTGAAGTATGCGCCGCTCGACGATTTCCCGAACCATCTCGCGCGCGATTTTATTATAGCGTCCGGCGGCACCAATCCGATTCTGGCCAAATTCTACGCCGTGCAGTGGAAACTCGTCCCGAACCTCGGGATGGACCTGATCGTGCCCTGGCTCGCCAAGGTTGTTGGCATTTACGTCGCAGGCAAGGTTTTCCTGGTGCTCATCCTGACCCTGATTCTGGCCGGCGTGCATGCCGTCCATCGGGCTGCGTTCGGTCGCTTCTCCGTCGGTCCCCTCCTGGCATTTCTCTTCGTCTATAACCGCATGTTTCAGCTCGGCCTCACTAACTACTTTTTAGGCGTCGGTCTGGCTCTCTGGGCTACCGCGTTTTGGATCGCGCTCGCGCAGGCGCCGATAATCCGGCGGGCAGCAACGTCGCTTGCGTTCGTGGCCGCCCTTTATCTCTGTCACCTCGAAGCCCTCGGCCTCTATGGGCTTGCCGCGTTGAGCTTCGAGATCCAACGTATCGTTTCTTGCCCTGTGCGGGACATAAGGTTCTGGCGCGCCGAGGCGGTTGCATTCGCGGCGCCTTTCCTTGTCATCTTAGTCATCACCCACCACGCCGGCCTCGGCTCCCATTCCTTTGATTGGGCGACCTGGAGCGTCTCCGGCAAGTTCGCCGGGGTTGCCGCCGCAGTCGGGACCTATGATCGCCTGACGGACCGCGCGGTCGCCGTTTTGGTTGCCGCTCTCGCCCTTGGAGCATGGATGCGTGGATGGCTTCGGCTTCATCCGACGGACTGGGTCTTTCTCGCGCTTACAGTGGGGCTTACCATCGCCCTTCCAGGTTCTTTCGCAGGCACAACGCTCCTCGACGTCCGCCTTCCGATTGGTGCGCTGTTCATTCTCGTTGGCTTGTGCGAGTTGCGCTTCCCGGAACCAGCCCGCATCTGGTGCATTCGTTACACGGTCTTCATCGCCGCTCTAGCTCTGGCCCACTGCGCGCTGGTCGAGGAAGTATGGCGGACAGTCTTTGCTCCTATGGAAGCCGAAATCGAAGCGTCGCTTCAGGCAATTCCTTTCGGCAGCCGCGTTCTGGTCGCCGACTTGGGCGAGCCCGGCATTGCCGAACCTCTGGAGGACATGCCGTGCCAAGCGATAATCGAACGCTCAAGCCTTGTGGCGTGTGATTTCACTACTGCCGAGCAGCCTCTCTCGGTGCGGCCGCCCAACCAGGCTTCCGTCGACAGATACGGCCAGAACGTACCGACATTCAAAATGATAGCATCTGCAAGCGAGGCACCGCCACCCAAGCCCGGCGACCATGCATACTGGGCTGGCTGGCCGCAGAATTACGATTACCTCTACGTCCTATTCGTCAAAGGCGCCCACAATCCCATGCCGGAAACCCTGGAACCTGCCTATGTCGGCACAAATTTCGAGCTTTTCCACATCCGATCTCGTCGGAAGAGCAACTCAAAGGGAACGTCTTCGAACCCTCAAGGCTATGGACACGCACGCGGACCCCATCCGGAACCGCAAGTCCCATGAGCTCCGCGCTGCGCCTAGTAACTGCGAAAATGTGGCGGGTAGCGGGCGTGACTTTTGCAGAACCAACAGTGCTGATGCACCGACACGTACCAGCTTAGAAGAATCGCATATCGATGAGTCGCATTAAGCCTCCTATCCACTGCCGCCAAGTCATTCCGCCGCCTGAATACTGATCACTGACAAATGATAACTGATTTCCATTGCTTCATCTCGGCGTCTCTAAACCACAACGCCACTGTCACACTCCGGTGCGATTCCTCGAGCCGGCCGGCAACATGGAGAGGAAACACATGCGCACCAATCAATCTCGCCTTCTCACCGCAACGGCCCTAGCCCTTTGCACCGCCGTTTCCGCGTTCGCCCAGCAGCCATCCGACACCACTCCTCCCAATTCAACCCCCACTCGCACTCCCATCAAGCACGTGGTCATCATCTTGGGAGAGAACCGCACCTTCGACCACCTCCTCGCCACCTATCAGCCACCTCCAGACCAGACCGTCTGGAACCTCCTCTCCGAAGGCATTATCCAGGCCGACGGCTCACCCGGGGCGAACTACACCCAAGCCGTCCAGAACACCGCCACCAACACACCCGACAGCACCTATTCCCAGAGCCCCCCGATATCCGGGCCATACGAGACTCTGCCCCCGCCCTACACCGGTAGCGCCCCACAACAGGCGAGCGACACCAGTCCCCCACCCTTCGCAACTATCGCCGCCGCTCAGGCCGCCGACCACGGTGTCTATCCCAGCGACCTTGTTCTGCTCACAACCGGCGCCACCGGTTTGCCAACAGGCTCCGTCGACACGCGAATCACTAACGTGAACAGCCTCCCGCCCGGTCCCTATCAGCTCACGAATGGAGCAACACTCACCTACGACGACTACGCTGGTAGTCCGGTCCACCGCTTCTACCAGATGTGGCAGCAGACCGACTGTAATGTGAGCTACGCCACTCCGCTGAAATCGAGCGGCTGCAAGGAGGATCTTTTCCCCTGGGTCGAAGTGACGGTCAGTGCCGGTAGCAATGGCACCCCTCCTACCGGACCGGTAACTAACGCAACCACCAGGGAAGGCGCCATCGCCATGGGATTCTACAATGTGCAGACCGGCGATGAACCTTACTTCAACAACCTTGCTCGCCAATACACACTCGCCGATAATTACCACCAGGCCGTAATGGGCGGCACCGGGGCTAACCACATCATGCTTGGCTCCGGTGACGCGTATTGGTACAGCGACGGCCACGGCAACCCCGCAACCCCGCCGACTAATGAGATCGAAAACCCGAACCCGTATCCCGGAACTCTCAACCGGTATACGCAGGACGGCTACTCCGGCGGCAGCTACATCAACTGCTACAACTCCACGGCAGCCGGTGTCGGCTCAGTCGTTACTTATCTCAAATCCCTTCCCTATCATCCCAACCCCAACTGCGAACCCGGTCACTACTATCTGCTCAACAACTACGACCCCGGCTATTTCGGCAACGGAGAAGTCGATACCGTTGATAAGTTCGTCATCCCGCCCGTCTCCACCCCCACCATCGGCGACGTCATGGTCGCTCATGGCATCTCATGGGCCTATTTCGGCGAGGGCTGGAACCAATACGTCGCCGACCCGCTCGATCCTGCCGATGTTTATTGCAACATCTGCACTCCGTTTCAGTATACAACATCCATTATGACCAATCCGGCCCTCCGCCAGGAGCATCTTAAGGACACCGCTGACCTCTATCAGGACATCCAGAACGGGTACCTGCCATCGGTCTCCTTCGTAAAACCCGGCGGCCTGAATGACGGCCATCCTGCGAGTTCGAAATTCGATATCTTCGCTGCGTTCACCAAGAAAATCATCACCATGGTCCAAAACCAGCCGAAGCTGTGGAGTGAGACCGCCATCTTAGTTACCGTTGATGAAGGTGGCGGCTACTACGACTCCGGCTACATCCAGCCGCTTGATTTCTTCGGTGACGGCACCCGCATCCCGCTCTGGGTGGCCTCCCCCTTCTCAACCGGCGGACGCGTCGTGCACTCCTATAACGATCACGTTTCGCTGATTAAATTCATCGAGGCCAACTGGTCGCTCCCGCCCGTCACCAGCCGCAGCCGCGACAACCTACCCAACCCCACCATCAGCCCCGACAACCCCTACGTGCCCACCAATTCGCCGGCGATCGGCGATCTGATGGACATGTTTACCTTCCCCTCCGGCGGGTAATGAGCCGCCCCTCATCACATCCGCAGTGACACCGGCTGCCACCACAAGCCGGTGTAACTGCGAACGACAGCCGCGCTCGCGCATCAAATGCAGTTGGACTAAGCAATCTCGCGGCCGCGGCGCGCGCCGTTGAATGATGTCGACACCCAGGCCTTAATACTTATCGAGCGCACCGATCAACGCGCGGTCATGCCCCGCGCCGAGCGCCTCGACGCGCAGCTCCCCAGCCGGCACGCCTCAGACACCGGTCGCCTCCCGATACCGCCCCACCGTTTCCTTCAACCGTTCGTTCACCTGTTGCGGATTCAATAACGCATCAACAAACGCCTGGCGATCACGCACCGAAAGCGTCGACTGCTCATGAGCTTCAACGGTCCGCGGGACCGCCTCCGGCACCGTCGCCAGTACAAAATCCGTCACGCTCGGTCCTTCCACCGCCGCTGCATGCTATCGGGCTCTTCTGCTCCGCCGTCACCCGAGTTCCAGCCGTTGACTGCGCCCCGCCCGGGGGTGCCCCCGCAACCTCCGCTATTGCGCACGTCCAGCCACCAATGTACGGCCACCAGCCGCACACAGCAAAGCTTAAAGGCGAATCAAGTTTCGATACCGAGCCAAATCCGTCATCGGTACCGTTGTCAAGTCCCCCAAACCCCCAACGGTACCGCTGTCAACCCCCGCCAACCCGCCATTGGTACCGTTGTCAAGGCCCGCCAAACCGTCAACGGTACCGTTGTCAACCCTCCGAAAACCCCGAACGGTACCGATCCGTCCAAACCCCCTTCACCACCAACCCCGTCCCGCCTATCATCTCGCCACCCCGCGGGTGTAGTTCAATGGTAGAACGGCAGCTTCCCAAGCTGCATACGAGGGTTCGATTCCCTTCACCCGCTCCAAGTATTTTCAAGCAGTTATGCAGATCCAGTGCATCTGTTGCTCGACCATGCAACCGCCGTGCAACCAGGTGTTGTCTCGATCGGCTCGTGGTTTGGTGTGGTCTCGGGAAGTTCGACAGGTGCTTGAGCGCTTGCCCCAGCCGGAGAAGGAAGCCGTGGCATCGGCGCCGGGGGACAGGCTGCCCCTGCTTGTCTTTGTCCCGGATGGCCGATGACGGGGGCCGCCGCTCTCCTCTGCCGTTTGTGCGCCGGATCGGACTGACCGGTCGCTGGTAGCGGAATTGTTCAGCCTCATGCTGCGTCTCTTCGCGCTGCTGGCGGGATGTCCAGTGGCGGCGTGGCAGGCGTTCGGTTTATGGCATTCAGGAGGTCAGGGGTTCAACTCCCCTTAGCTCCATACCTATGCGGGCGGCCACCACAAGCATTGATTTCACTCAGGAAAGCCGAACGGGCAACCCAGGGCAACCACCTGGGAATGCCACCTGGCTCCCTCGGGTCCCATCGCGCCCAAACGGCGCCCCCGGTGTTCCGCCGATCTGAGACGACCCCCGGGGGCCTGGGGTCCCGGATGGGACCCACACCGGTGGGTGGTCCCTGGGTCCCCGCTTAGCGAAAGGCAGTATGACCCGCTCACTCTGCGTCCAGTAGCGGTGCGTGAGCGCGCGCCGCCGAGCCCGCTACAGGCCACCCACTGGCTCCGGGCTTAAAACGAGGGCGCCTCAGCTCCTGGATGGGCTCCTACGGGCTCCTGAGGGCATCATGGCGGCCTCTGGGGGACACGCCCCCGGGTGTCACCTCAGGTGCCCGACTTGGCGCGCCACTCGATTTTCGTGTCTATCCAGCCTCAGCGGCAGTAAGGCCAGATACGCACCAGTGTGGCAACGACTACGTGGACGGGGGTAGGAGCCACGCGAGACATCCCCGCCCTCCCAACTCCTTCTGGTCCTCGATGCTTCCGGTCGCATTCGCCAGACCTACCGGGACGTGGAGCAACACCGGGGCGGCCTGGAGAAGCTATCGACGGCAGCCAAAGATTACTCCCCGCTCACCGTGAATGTCTGATATCGCGGCGGCCGCCGCGCGGGCCTGAACGGGAGTGCCAGCACGTAGCCGTGGATTGCCGAGCTGGACCCCCTCGCCTTCGCCGCCGCCATGCGCGCCATCATGGCGACGCGGACGGAGTTGACGGGGACCGCCTCGGGGCTTCTGGGCGCCCTTGGGGAATGGCGGGTGAGCGCGTCGCGAATTCCAAGACGTGGCCCGATAGCCCGAGGGCGTTGGCGGGCCCATCCTCATGAGTCCGCTGTTGGATATTGACGATCGCCGAGCGCTGCGGATCGGATAGTCGGGTCGGGATCATCTCGGTCAGCCAAATGTTGGTCGCGTTCCGGACGGCCTGCGATTCCGCCTCTTTCACGTTGTTGACGTCGTCAATCAGTACGATATCCGCCCGCTCGCCGGTGCCCACACCGCCCACCGAGGTCGCCAGCTTCCAACCAGTTTGCTTAGTGGCGATCTTCGTGACACCCGTCTTCTCGATCTGCACCACATCGCCCCACAGCGATTGATACAGCGCGATTGCACGATCCTCAGACAACGCTCGTTGTCGCGTTCCGTCAGATGCGCCGAGTAAGAGGCAGAAATGAACCGCAGCGCCGGCTTGCGCCTTGGCCCCCAGATCCAGGCGGGAAAGAACACATTGCATAGCAGGCTTTTACTCGATCCGGGCGGCACATTGATAATCAGCCGGCGAATGTCGCCATTGGCGACTGCCTCCAGATGCGCGCAGATCGCCTCCATCGTCCGCCCTGGCGTCATCGCGACCGCCGGCTCAACCACCCGCCACAGCAACCGAACGAAGTAATACAGGCTGCGCCGCGCCTGTTGCCCTCACCAGATCTCAAGAGTGGGAACACAAATCCGGAAATGCAGATCCTGATCGATGATCAAAAAGGCATTCTTTTGATCAACAGAGGCGGTAAGGCTTTTGACGTGGACGTGGCCGACGACGCCAAGATTTTGATCTCTTGCTTTAATTCGGCGACCGGATCTCATAAAGCGACAGTGTTGGGACTACCAATAGACGCCTACATCAGCTCCTCGGCAAATGATGACCATTTGATCCGGACGTGGGCCTTGCGTATCAGGTACCCGAGTTCAGCCAGTGGTATTATGAATTGCACCCCTTAACTTTCATTAGATACCTCATTTGGCATGAGAATAATGGTGCAATATGAGGGCTTGGATTATAACGTTGTTCGTAAGTATTTAGGCATTCACTGTAATGCACCTGCTATGGATGATCCCTCTTGTCACGTTTTGGAGCTTGGCCCAAAGGGGTACGATGCATTTTATAAAAAAGGGGCATTATTGTGTCCGACGGAGCATCGGAGGGAGAGGCTGTAGCCTTTCGTTATCTTCGGGACCTGCAATCGCAGTCAGTTTTCACGAAGTGGTGCAAAGGAGGGAAAGCGGCTGACCTGAGCCCGAAAACCTCTCCAGTTTTGGGTAAAGTCGCTCCAGCCCGCTGCAATCACTGCAATGCCTCGGCATGCCGTGCTTCCGCCACCACCGTCGGCTTGCGGCGAATCGGCGCGGTTGGAAGCTTCAGCGGCGCGATGATCGACAGGGGCGGCAGTGGTCCGAACTCGGAACGGTGGATAGCATCAGTGCGGGTGCCGCCCGCATTCTCGAACTAGAAGGTGGCCGCAATGGCGCGCTTTCTTCCGGGTCTACGTTGATGTGTGGGACGCAAGCCAGATCCTCACCCCGGATGGGAATCGGGATCATCGCAACGCCCGCAAGGTCGCCGTTACCAGACTTGCCGACGCCGTCGCTCCGATATTCACCGCGTGCCGTCGGCCAACTCCACGCTGATCGGCGCTCTATCCTCGACGCTGTCTTGCCCCCAGAACAAGCCGGCTCATCCACCACGACCGCCGGTGTGAACGATATCCCGTCGCTGTTCACCGACAGCGCCTGCTGGCGCCACTTGTAAATCAGACTGGTGGCTACAGCGTATTGCCGCGCCACTTCAGCGACCGACGCTCCGGGCGCGAACACAGCAGCCAGAATCTTCTGACGGTCATCCTCTCGCCATCACCGATGACGCTCGGGGCCTGTCAGCAGCGTAATCTGGCTCATGCTGTGCAGCTTCCTGCGCTCATAGTTACGTCCTTATGAGCACAGCATGCACACCACTGCCCCACCTTACAAGGCGGCCTTCACCGAAGGCTTATTACAGATGTACCAACGCCAGGCGCGGAACACCGAAGCAGAATGGAAGGCATGCGAGATCAGGCTGCGGCAGAGCGTAAGTGCGGGCAATTGCTGGCCGCGATGGAGAAGGCGAAAGCGGGACGCCCTGATTTCGTTGCGGGTAATAAGTCGCAGCGTGCGACCGATTCACCGAAACGGACACTTCGGTTCACGCTGAACCGAAGTTATCTCTCAAGGAACAGCTGGGTTGTTTTAATCCCATATAAGCAGCGGGACGGCGACTGACCGACAGGAGATCGGCTGGGCGAAGGGTACGGTCCAGGCTTGGGAGGGTGCCGCCCTCGCTTTCGAACTGGCTCTGTGCTGACGCTAGCACTCATTGCGGCGGGCGTTTCATCGGTTGCGGCGGAGCCCAGAGGGCGCGAGAGCAGCGCCGGTGTTCCGGGCATGTGCGGGCAATAAACTTCGCCGTGCGCCCGGTCGAATATTCGAACGGCTTGCCGCAAACGGCGCAATGGCCCGTCCACACCATGATGGCTGAAGCCTCGCCGTTGCGGTTGGTATGCCCGATAGATGCTTTTGACTGTGCCTGTAGATCGCATCGCGTGAGATTGCGGGAAATTGCTGTGCGATCCGGGTATCCGAAGAGCGACTCCTGCGCCCTGCCCGCGCCCGCCCGCCTGCGCGTCGTCCGGGTGTTGAGTACTGCCTTCATCCGCTCCTGCGTCGTCACCATTGGCGGGGGAGTTTCATAGTCGCCGTTCCGCTCCTCCTCACGCCCCCGAGGATGCCCTCACAGCGGCGGCGATCAGGAGTGTGTTGATGGCCACGAAACATAACCCCAAAATCGCGCAGCAGGTGTAGTCGATTGATCGCGGAAATCGCTTGTCCCGGTCGCGCGCTATACCGGCTGCGATCGTGACTAGGGTCGCGATGACAATCTCGATCAGCACCAGAATGTGCAGACGATCGACCACGGTCAGGTCATGCTCATTACCCAGAATGGTACTTACCGATCGCATATTGAGCACCACGGCAAACAGCGCAGCGGCCAGCAACCCGAGCCGCGAGTCTACCAGGGCCTGCCCGTCTTTATGTAAAAGGAAGCTCACTATGCAAAGCAGGAAGGCGGCATAGAGCGGCGCGGACAGGTTCAGGAATATGGCGAGACTCGTTCGCTTAAGCCCGATCGTGAGATACAGCCTGGCGTAGTCGGAACCACTACCGCCGGCGGGATCGCCAAAGTTGGTGGTGTAATGAGTGGTTACGGCCGGGCAGTCACGCTGGTAATCCGCCAACCTGGGGGCTCGCCTCTGGCAAATAGCCGGTGTTCGCAATATCGGCGTCGTAGATCAACGCCGTTGCGTCGTCCTGACCCTCCTCAAGTGTAATCTCCAGCAGCTGAGTGTCGAACGGGAAATACCGAAAATTCCAGGGCTGCCTGAAGGTTCCCAAAATCTTGGTTTGGCGCCAAAAAACGTCGTCACGGTGAGTCGAGCTTTGCAACTGGCGCGTGATGGTTCCCGAGTTGATGAACTCCATGGTCTGAAGCGGATCGCGCGAGGGCGAGGAGCCGACGCTCCAGACCCAAAAATCGGCACCAAACGTTCCCGTCGAGAAATCAATACCATGAATGGCCGTAATATAGGCCCCGATTCGGTAGTGATTGGGCGGCGTCCCGGCGCGCACTGGCGAGAGCAGTGTCACAAACAGGGCCGGAACCAGCACCCATCGCAGGATAGGGCGTAAATATCTCCGCGGCCATCCACGCGATCTATATGCGCGTGACAGTTGCAACAAAACGGCTTGAACCTACCGAAGGATCCAATGGCAGTCAAAGTCTGAGGACCCACTCGATGGGAAACCCAATCCGCGATACGCGAACTAAGTGCAATGGGGCGCATCAAACTCCCTACCCGCCGGCGTCCTCATCGGGCGGCGGGATAATGTGCGCTCGGCCTCTCGCTGGCGTTCGTACCCCGAGAGAGCGAGCGCTGACACCACGCCGATGACGAATGTACCGACGAGTCATTTCTATTTTCACGCACTAGACTACCTGTCATCTTCCAACACGAAGCTGATTTTACCGTTCACACGGTAGTTGGTGATCCGGTCATTTTCGACTACACATACGGCATGTTTAACATAGAAGGACCGGATGCCCCGCAGGGTCTTGGATGCTTCTTTGACCGCCTCTTGGCAGGCAGCGTCAAACCCATCGGGTGATTCCGCAATGACTTCGATGCTTCGAATAATCGACATGGCTATTGCCTCCTACCTTACCGAGTAAACTTCAGTCGTGAGTGCCAGCGCTGTCCTCATTTCATCCTCCCAGTGTTTGCTCATCCTTTCGCGGGTTTTGTCGCCCACGTCTGCTTAGCATGTTCACCTCCATGTCAAGGCGTTGTCATTAGGTCAGCCTCCCTCGATCACCTGCCCAAATCGCACCCACGTCTTGCCATCCCACCGCGCCACTTGCAGCGCCCGGGTCGGATGATAATTAGTCGGGCTGTCGCTCACGATGATCCCCGGCAACAGTGCCGGATTCATCATTTGCTTGATGCTGGTCGCCTGCTTCATCACGTTCTCTCGCGAAAAGTCACCGTTGCACGCCTCCAGCACCTTCCACTTCGTATAGCTGGCACCATAGCCGAAGAGGTACGCGGAATCGGTGATATCTGCCCCTGGCAGATACTTCGCCATGAACTCCTTGAAACCTTTCATTTCCTGATCGTTATTCCACGCGGGATCAGCCGGGTCCTTGAGATACAGCGAGCTGATCATCCCAATCCCATTATTCACCCCAGCGGGCTTCATCACCGAGCCTGCAGAAATCGCCACGTTCGACATAAAGAACATCGGCTTCCAGTTGAGATCATGCACCTTCCGGATCGCCTGCGCCGCGAACTTCGGTATCGCTACCACCAGGAACGTGTCCGCTCCGGAAGCCTGCGCCTCGGCCACCTGCGAATCCACGGTCGGGTCAGTCACCTCATAAGTCAGCAGTTTGACTACGTGCTCCTCCCAATTCTTACCAAGCACGTCCCGCACTCCGTTCGGGTAGTCCTTTCCGAAATCATCGTTTTGATAAAGGATCGCCAACTTCGCCTTGGGATTCTCCTTCAGCATATATTTGCTATAAGCCTGCGCCTCCGTCCGATAACTCGGCTGCCAGCCAATTGTCCACGGAAACTGCTTGTAATTCCCTCACTTGTCCGCACCGGTCTACACAAACAATTGCGGCACCTTCCGTTGATTGCAATATCGTAGGATAGCAGAGTTTGTCGGCGTCCCTAGCGTATGAAACAGAAACGCGACCCGGTCCTGCTCTACCAGTCGCCGCACCTGTTCGACGGTTCTCGGAGGACTGTAGCCATCGTCGTAGGACAGCAGATTTATCTTATGCCCGTGCACCCCGTCCTGCTTGTTCACCCATTTGTTGAGAAACGCGACATCCGCTTTCCCGAACCGAGGAATACGATGAAGCCGGACCGCTATATGGCACGGTCTGACCGATTTTGATTTCATCCGCCGTTACGCCCGGCGTGTTCGCCGCCCTAGCCCGGCTGATCACCGCCGGAGTCGCCAGCACCGATCCCGCCAAAATCGCACGTCTGCTTATCATGTTTGCCTCCCCGTCAAGGGGTCGAATTCACTTATAATAGCCGACGCCACAGCCCAGATCATTGCTCGCCTTGGTTACAAGGCTTACTTTAGGAACCGGCGTCTTGTCGGGACCGGGTCGTGGAAACATATAACTTACTTCGGTGATCCCTGTCTTCTGTTCTCCGTCGAAAAGTTCCTGACCGAACATCTTCCCAGTGGAGTCTTTAAGGGTCCTTGCGTCCTTGCCTAGCAATTGCTTGGCATTGGGGTTGCCAAGGGCAACAATCTTACCGTCACTGAGACGGCTGCAAAATACGTAAAGATCGCCCTGGCGGAATCCACCTTCCCCGTTGTTGAACATAGTGAGCGCCTTAGGCTCGTCTGCTTTCACAGCAGCAACGGCTTTCATGAGCATGGCTTTGGCTTGGTCGGCAGTGCCGAGCTGCTGCTGCTGTGCAAAAGCAGCGCCCGAAAGAGCGAGCGCTGACGCGACACCGATAACGAGTGAGCGCATCATAGGCCTCCTCCCATTGTAGTTTTTGGAACGCCGCCATTCCATACCGATTTTGATAAAAGGTCAAGGATTTCTTTGCCTTTTTCTCACTACCAATGGTTGCCGTCCAGCTGGCGATTGGGGGCGTTGAAGTGGACCCCGAATTTGGGACCACCCGCTAAGCTATAAACCGAGCCGGTTCCGTCCGTGCTAGACGGAGCGGAACATGAACAGAACCCGACGCAGGATCGATGCGGCGCTAAAGGCGAAGATCGCCCTGGAAGCGCTGCGGGAAGACGCCACAGTGGCCGAGCTAGCGGTACGTCACCAGGTGCATCCGACGCAGATTTACGCCTGGAAGAAGCAGCTGCTGGAGCATGCCGAGCGGGTTTTCCGGACCGGGACAGGCGATGGGCAACCGGCGAAGGAGATCGGGCAACTGCACGCCAAGATCGGCGAACCGCACAGCGATGCTCGATCGCGGCCATGGGCAACTGTCGGTGCGACGGCAATGCGTGCTGCTCGGGCTGCCGCGCTCGGGCGTGTATCGGCCGACGCCGGAGCATGACGGCGGCGGGGCCTACCTCAACGAACTCGACGGCAACCTTACCAACTGGTCAGAAGCCTTCGGCGAAAGCACGACTTTGCATTGGCAAGGCAAGCTGCGCGGCGCCGACTTCGCCCCCGTCAGCTTCGCCCTCAACCCAATCAAGATCGACGGCCTGACCGACGGGCGCGGGCGGCCGATCCTCTCCGTCGTGGCCACGCTGCAACCTGAGGAACAGGCAGAAAAATCCGTCCAGCTCGCCGTGAACGAAGGAAACACCGTGCTCGAATTGCTCCGCCGTCACCCCGGCATCACGCTACGCGATATCGCGTCCAATGCCGGATGGCTGCTCCCAAACGGGAAAGCCAACTACCCGAAGGTGCAGCGAATCCTGAGGAAGCTCAGGAAGGACAAGCTGGCCGAGCCTTGGCGCGGGAAATGGCGCATCACCTCCGCCGGCAAGCACGAATTGGGGGCCGAATGAACTGCCTCAAAAGACGCGTACAGATCCGATATCGTAACCACGAGTTCGTTCCGATAAAAGGCGCGATACAGTTGCGCTATCGCAACCCGGTTTTTCCGCAGTCGCTCTACGCGTTCAAGCGATACAAATGCCGGGATACAACTTTCTCGTCAGCCTTGTAGCGTATCACCCTCCATCCCTAGGGAGGGGATACGCGATACAAGGTCACTGCCGGGGCGTACTGCCAGACCACCAAAGAGCTCCCAGATCGCGCGCGTGGTTATCGCGGCACCAACGGCCGCCGTTCCCATAGCCGGGGCGGTCGCAGGCGAGCGGCGGCAGGTGACGATCCTCTTCGCCGACCTCTCCGGCTTCACCGTGCTTGCCCAGTCGCTTGATCCGGAGGAGGTGCGCGAGCTGGTCGGTCGCTTCACCGTGCTGGTCGATGGGATCGTGCTCGGCTACGGCGGGAGCATCGACAAGCATATCGGCGACGCGGTGATGGCACTGTTCGGCGCGCCGGTCGCGCACGGCGACGATCCGCTGCGGGCCGCCCGCGCCGCGCTCGACATCCACGACGCGCTCGCCCGCGTGAACACCGGCGCGACCCGGCCGTTGCAGGCGCATATCGGCATTGCCAGCGGCGAGGTGGTGGCTGGCACCCTCGGCCGTGCCGCCGCCCATGACTACACGGTGCTCGGCGATTCCGTGAATCTCGCGGCGCGGCTAGTGGCTATCGCCGAGCCGGGACAGACGCTGCTCTCCGATAGCGTCCACCGCGTGCTCGGCGGCCATGGCGTATGCGAGGCGGTGGGCGAGATGCGGCTGAAAGGGTTCGATGCACCGGCCCGCATCTGGCGGCTTCGCGAGCTCGCGCGCGAGCCGCAGCGCGCGCATCGGGGTCCGTTCGTCGGTCGTGCCGCCGAGCTGGAACAGTTCCGCAGCATTGTCACCGCATGCCTTGCGCGGCGTGGCGGGCATGTGGTTTTCGTGCGGGGCGAGGCCGGTATCGGCAAGACGAGGCTCATGGAAGAGATGCGCCGGCTTGCGGAAAGCCAGGGTTTTGTCTCCCACCGCGGCCTGGTGCTCGATTTCGGCGTGGGCCAGGCCCAGAACGCGGTGCGCGCGCTGCTGCGCAGCCTGCTGGGTCTGAGCCTCGACGCGGATAACGGAGCGCGAGAGGAGACGGCGGCGCGTCTGCTGCAAGTCAGCACCGTCGCGCCGGAGCAGGCTGTGTTCCTGAACGACCTGCTGGATCTGCCGCAAACCGGCGAGGGACGCGCGCTCTACGACGCGATGGACAATGCCGCGCGCAACCGTGGCAAGTGCGCGGTGGTCGGCGCGGTCGCCGCCGCGGCCTGCCGTGCCGGGCCGACGCTGATCGTGGTCGAGGATCTGCACTGGGCCGATCCGCAGGTGCTCGCGGCACTGGCCGCTTTCGCCACCGCGATGGCCGACGGCCCCGGCATCCTGCTCATGACCTCGCGGGTGGAAGGCGATCCGCTGGACGTGGCCTGGCGCGCGAGATGCCGGGGTATGCCCTTCGCCACCTTTGATCTCGGCCCGCTTCGGCATGAGGAGGCGCTTAGCTTCGCCGCCACCTTCATCGACGCGACGCAGCGCGTGGCGCTCGCCTGCATCGCGCGCGCCGGCGGCAATCCGCTGTTCCTGGAACAGTTGTTGCGAAACGCCGAGGAGGGCAGCGCTGACGCAGTGCCGCCTTCGATCCAGAGCCTAGTGCTGGCGCGCATGGACCGGCTGCCGCCGCAGGATCGGCAGGCGTTCCAGGCGGCTTCCGTGATCGGCCAACGCTTCGACCTGTCGCTGCTGCGGCATCTGCTCGGCGCGCCGAACTATGTGTGCGACGTCCTGCTCGCGAACGCGCTCGTGCTGCCGGAAGGCGACTATTTCCTGTTCGCGCACGCGCTGATCCACGAGGGCGCGTACGCGTCGCTGCTACGCAGCCGCCGGCGCGAACTGCACCGGCAGGCGGCCGAATGGTTTGCCGGGCATGATCCGGTGCTGCACGCGCAGCATCTGGACCGTGCCGAGGACGACCGCGCGCCACAAGCCTATCTGCAGGCGGCGGCGGCGCAGCGCGCAGCGTATCGCACCGACGCGGCCCTTCGGCTGGGCGAGCGGGGCCTCGAAATCGCGCGCGCCAATGCCGATCGGCACGCGCTCACCTGTTCGATCGGCGAGCTGCAGCGTGACCTCGGCGACATCGCCGCATCGATCGCGACCTACCGCGTCGCACTCGCCGCCGCGCCCGACGAGCCGGCGCGCTGCCGCGCGGCGCTCGGCCTTGCCGACGGGCTGCGTGTCAACGAAGGGCTGGAGGAGGCGCTGGGGCTGCTGGACGACGCGGAGTGCCTGGCCGAGCGGCACGAGATGGTGCCGGAACTCGCGCGCCTGCATCACCTGCGCGGCAACATCTTCTTCCCGCTCGGCCGGATCGACGGCTGCCGCGACGAGCACGAACGCGGGCTGGACTACGCGCGCCGCTCCGGCTCGCCGGAGGCGGAGGCGCGCGCGCTCGGCGGCCTCGCCGACGCCGCCTATGCGAAGGGCCGGATGCGAAGCGCGTTCACGTATTTCAGCGGCTGCGTCGCGCTCAGCCACGAACACGGGTTCGGCCGCATCGAGGTGGCCAACCGCTCCATGGTCGGCTTCAGCCGAATTTATCTGAACGAAGCCCGTGCGGCATGGAGGGACGGCGATGCTGCCGCCCGCACCGCGGAGCTGGTCGGCCAACCGCGGGCTGAGCTGTTAGGCGAGACGATGGGCGCCTTCGCGTGCCACGAACTCGGCGATTACACCGCGATGGCCGGCTATCTCGAGCGGGTGATGCGGCTAGCGCGGCAGCTTGGCGCGCGGCGCTTCGAGGCCCAGGGGATCGAGCTGCAGGCGCGCATCGCGCTTGAAGCCGGGCATCGCACGGAAGCCGCCGCGATGCTGCGCCAAGCGCTGGCAATGTGCCGCGGCGAGGCAGGAACGCAATTCTGCGGCCCAAAGGTCATCAGCGCCCTGGTCCGCGCGACCGACGATCCGGCCGAGCATGCGGCCCTGCTCGCCGAGGGCGAAGCTATGCTTGACCGCGGCAGCGTTGGCCACAACCACCTCTGGTTCTACCGCGACGCCATCGAAGCGATGCTGGAGGGGGGGACGGCGCCGGCGCGCTGCGCTATGTGGCGGCCCTCGAGGCCTACACACGCGCCGAGCCGCTTCCTTGGTCCGATCTGTTCACGGCACGCGGCCGGGCACTGGCGACCGGGCTTGCCGCGGGCGGCGAGCTTGTACGCGAAGAGCTGAATTCGTATCCGCGCTTCTCTGAAAGGCGCCGGGTTCGCGGCATTCGCGCCGCAAGTTGATGCCGCCCTATCAGGGATCACGCAATAGAACGAATGCTGGATCCACACTAAGCGAAACAAGCTGCGGGCTCAGACGGCATCAGGAAGCTTGGCGGTGCCCTGGCGCAGTGGCCTGAAGCCGTCCGGGCCGAAGCTGGCGTCGAAACTGCGTCTTGCCGCCTCGCCGATCCCACGTTGGAGTTCGGCATCGTAGCACTTCTCGCCGGTGCGTTCCGTCTCCTTCAGCGCCGCGCTGAGGATGCTCAGGGCCGCTTCGGTTTCGCCCATCATCCTGTGGGTCTCGGCCAGCAAGGCGCGATAATAGCAAGAATCCCGTACCGCGCCGGTTCGAGTATATGCAGCGAGGCTGTCGCTGATGATCGTTCGCCCAACCTGGGGTTGCCCGCTACGAGCGATCCCGTACCCCCGCATGATCGCGGTCACCGCAGCGAACAGTGGCAGGCGAGACGAGTTGCCAGTTCTCGCCCCTTACGCGCGCGTGCTAGTAACGATACCGACGGAGAATGTGACTCCGCTGCAAGGACCAGCATCTAGCCCACAGCAATCAATGAAAGGACGCTGGGATGCCTGCTACCGAGGCCAAGCTGATCGACGGCGAGACCGGTTCCGGCCGGATCGAGGAAATAGTGGCGGCCTTCGCGGAAAATGCGTTGGAGGGCGTCGCCCACCGGCCATCGGGCTTGGCCCGCTCGTGTGGGGCATCGGCCCTCGCGATGGGCGCAATTGGTGGTTCGTCATGACCAGCGGCGATCTGGATAGTGAGACCTACCACATCGACCAAGTCACGATTGATCAGGACGACCAGGAGCTTGCCGAGCAGGCGCGGAGAACCATGATGCTTCACCTGGCCCAGAGAAAGCCGCCACCTGTCGTCATTGACTTCGCTGACGAACTGGACCTGGCCAAATTCTGCGAGACGGTCTGGCCAGGCGACCGTTGCCGCCGTATCCGAGCCAATATAGAACGCGAGCGGAAGGACGGCTGGCCGCCGGAGGTGGCGTGATGCTAACGCTGGTCACGCACGATGGCGGAGGTGTCCGCCCCACTGTGGCCTCCCCAATGAATGGGCCACCCACGGCAGAATTCCAATAGGCCCCACTCCCGATGGAGCAGGTTTTCGGCTGCACCGCGACTGGCAAATCCCGGCTGACGTGCTGATCCAGCCCTATCACGTAGAGCGTTGACTTGCCGCTCGCCGATCTGACCAGCCGCATTCGCAAAGCTGCTCGCGCTTATCTTAAGAAGCTGGCCCAGGCTACGGCCGCCGTCGAGGAGCTATGATTGATTACCAATTCACCGTTCGGCCTCTCAGCGAAGAGGAAGGCGGAGGTTACCTGATCGAATATCCCGATCTGCCAGACTGCATGTCAGACGGCGAAACTGTTGAGGAGGCTATCGCCAACGGCCAAGACGCCAAAGGCGCGTGGCTGGCCACACTGCAGGAAGACGGAACCGCCGCCTCGCAGCCCTATTCGCTATCATAAGGCAACGCCGCCCGCCCGCCTGGGGGCTCCAGCCCCGCCTTCTTATACAGCCCGATCATCATTCGCAGCTCATCTATGCTCAGCCGCTTCATCGCCTCGACCATTGCCTCCGTCTCCGCACGCTGCGCGGTTACGTCCAACGATCCAGCTAGGTTCATCGTCTGCTCCGGCTTGCCCCAAGCACGATCTAGCAATGCGCTACATGCGCCCAGTCTCACAGCGTGGTTTGGCGAAGTCAGTAACTCTCTGAGTGTTTCTACAGCCGGGAGAGATAACGCCCGGCACGCATCAAGCACCTCGGCTGGCACAGCTGGACGATGATGACCACCATTGTAGCCTGTTGGGTTGGCTTTATTGCCTGGCCCGAATGAAGTGCTGCTCCTGGACATTACCCGGCCTTAACCCATGCTTTTTGTCGGGTCCGTAAACGCTTCTGTTTGTGATATTTCGTTAGCACTTCCCAGCGTGCTGCCTCGAGGTCATGGTTCGTACGCTACCTCATTCCGACAGGGTTTGTCGTGCAGAGTTTTGTGCTTGGCGCCGCCCTTCCGAGCACGATTCCCAGAGCCATCGGGAATCACCTGATTTCCGACACCGCCGCAACCTGCGGTGCCACGGACGGCGGGGTGAATCGGTTGGGCATCCGTTGCGGTGCCGCTGGCGCGCACTCGGCGCGTTAGTGGCGATTGCCGTGGTGATCGCGAGGGTTGCGGCGCCCGAGCAGCCTAACTACAATCCGCACCACGAAACCGCGAGTTTGGTCTGATGTCAGGGGTCACCTGGGCAGAGAAGATTATAACTGGCTCCGAAGAGCAGCATCGCAGGATGGGGTTCGGACCTTTCTTTGTTCACCTCGGGCAGCTCTCGACCCTGCTAGAGACCATCGCACGTTCACGGAAGCCCAACGTCGTCGATAAGCCACCAATTCCTTGGCCAATTGCTCGGGCGCCTGGCTGGCTGACGCACCGTCTCAATGAGAACTGGTCCCTAACGGCATGGTGCGCACTGGGCGGAGAATGGGTCTTTTGCTCGCCTGTCCCCGACAAGAAGCACGTGCTGCACGTTTCCCCGGCGTGTAACGCTGAACGCCGCGCCAGCATTGGCCAATGTTTGCACGAACCTCTCCAGCTAATCGCCGCTGACGAGGCGTTCGCGTTCTGCAATGATCTATTCGTCGTTCCAGACGAGTCTTTCGTGATGAATTCGTACCGAAGTCACGTCATCGACCGCGAACCCCTCGATCTCTTCTTGGGGTTTCGTGGCCACCCACGTCAGTATCCCGAAATAGTTACGCCCGGGGTCTATCGCGCCCACAACCATCCCAGTGAAGAGTCGGAGCGACGCTATAAACGTAGGGTTCGCGTCGCATCTAACGTCGTAAAACAGGCCGTATTTGAGCGGCATAACGTAGTTCTGACACATGTGCAGGCGCGAGGAGTCCTTCAGCATTACGGAATCATCGGAGCTACCGATGTCCTCGACTTAACTTATGACGTCAATGTCGCTAAGTGGTTCGCGCTAAATGTATGGGATCACGCGCGCGGATGCTATCAACCAAAGCGGTTTATCGAAGACAAGGACCCTGATAAGGCATACGACGAACATTCCTTAGTTTACACCGTGGTCGTCAGGGCAATTGGAATGCAAGTTGCACCAGAGTTTGCGCAGGAGCTCGCGAGTCACGGGCGGCTCACCTTCGCTGCGTGGAACGGCGGCGAGCTTGCAAAGGAAAACCCCATCACGTTGCCCCCTAGGAACCTTTCTCCTCTCTGGTCAACCCGTGCAAAGCGGCAATCAGGTTTCGGCTTACTTGGTATCGGACCTGGGGATGATGATGGCTGGGGCAGCGTGCTTGGAATTTACGAGCGGGCGTTTCATCCAGTGTTTTCACCGAACGGTTGGGATCGCATTGGGGGAGCTTCTCTCTCTTGGCGGACGCAGCTTCGATTGGAACGCGGACACTTCGGCGCTCAGCAGTCACGCCCTGCCCGAAGATGATGAAACCATCAAATCAATTCGGACAAACGTTAGTGACCTCGAACGCCGCTTCGGCCTCTGACGTTGGCATTGCTCGGGCAGGCTTTGACATCAGCCGATAGGTGATGCATATCTGGTGCAAATGAGCACCACAAATCCGCCAGTCCATCAAGCAGCAGGAACTGTCGAAGAAGCAAACCGAGGCAATCCTCGCCGATCTGGTGACCCTCACCGCCCGTCACCTGAAGAAAGGCGCCCGGCTGCGCCTGACAGGTCTCGGCATCCTGCAAGTTCGTCACCGTGCAGCGCGCATGGGACGCAATCCGGCCGCCGGCGAGGCCATCCGGATCAAGGCCGGCAAGAAGATCGCCTTTCGCCCCGCCAAGGAGCTGAAGAACTCCATCTGATTGAGGGTGTTGATGAGGCGACTGGCAACTGTTCGACCGGTAAGCACGCCGACCGGACATTGATCCCCTTCCCGCGCCTGATCCCAGTGCCGGTCGCCGCTTACGGGCGGCCTCATTCGGAACCAAGCTTCTCATTCATGTGCTCGAAAACACGTCGGTCCTCCTCGCGCGGCTCGTCGGGTTCTGCGACCCCGACGCCGGGCGGGACTGCGTCCCCGAGGTCGTGACCGGCTCTACCGTCGTCTACCTGAGGACTAGACCCTCTCTGGGCGCCAAACGCCGCGACCTTGGTCTCGAGCTGATCGACCTTGTCCTGCAGTTCGGACAAGCGCTCGGCGGTCTCGGTCACAGTGCGTTGCAAATCCCGCTGCGCGGCCGCGAGCGTCGCGTTCGTGCGCTCACACTTTTCGATTCGAGACTGCAGCTCATTTCTGCTTGGGTTCATAGCGGCGGATCGGGGATTGGTCTTGGCGGCCCCCTGCCCTCTTCTGCTGGTCCGTGGATTGGCCGCGGCCTTTCTCACGACAGAACCCGCTTGCCTCGGGCCATGCGCGCCTTCCGGGAGGCTGCAGCTTTCACCGTCCTCTTTTTCGCGGGTCGAGCCATTCCTGTCCTTCCCCTGTCGTTGATGCTTTGCGTCGTCCGTGCCGAGTGTTGGTGTCGCCGGAGATGCGAATGTGTTTTGTAGACCCCGAGATCGAGCACAAGCCGCCGCGCCGCCGCAAGCCCGTCCAATCTGCCTCAGTCGATGATGAGCGTTCCGGCCCCGGGTGCGCGCCGATCTCATCAGATGATCACTCCGCGGTCCCCGGCCCGTTCCCAACAGTCCTGTCATCAACCGCCATTTGAGGCGCGGAGCGGCGCCTGAGTGGCCGCGGAGAGGCTGTTTCCGGCCGAACTGCCCATTACAGTGAGAACCGGGACCCGTTTTGGGGCGATTTTGCCAGGAACCGCGGTGCCGCCAGGCCGGGGAATTGCTCAGAACGATTATTTTGAGCAGTCGCCTTCCGGCGTAGGCTGGGATCATGGCCCGCTCGCCCACCGAGACAATTCGGTGCCTCACGCTCGAAGAGCTCGCCCGGCTGTTTGCTGCCCACGCGCTCGAGCGCGCGTGACCGGGCGCTGTTCCTGCTCGCTTATCGTCACGGCTTGCGCGCGAGCGAGGTCGGGTTGCTGCGGACTTCGCCGCGAAACGCCAAGACCACTATGCAGCGCTCGGGTTGCCGCTCGACTGCGATCGGTTCATCGCCGGCGTTCAGGACGAGATGCGTGCCGCACTGCATCAGCTCGACACCGGGCTGCCGCGCAACCCACATGTGAAGATCACGGCCAGACGGGGCGGTTGGATTACCGTCTCGCCCCTGCAAGCGCGTCCCGATCCTGAGAATGTCGAGGCGTTGAAGGCCGAGGTCAGCGCCACATGGCCGATGACGGGCCTGCTCGATATTATCAAAGAGGCCGATCTGCGCCTCAATTTCACCAACGCGCTCAGCAGCCCGACAGCCTACGAGACGCTTGACCGTGCCACTCTGCGACCACGCCTGTTGTTGTGCCTGCATGGGCTTGGCACAAACGCCGGCCTGAAACGCATGGATGCCTCTCTCGCCATGGCGGTCCGAGCTATCGGGAACTGACCTACGCACGTCGCCGCTACATCACGCCCGACCGGCTCAGGCAAGCGATTGCGATCGTCACCAACGGCACGCTGCACGTCCGCAACCCGGCGATCTGGGGTGACGGAACAACTGCTTGTGCCTCCGACTCCAGACATTTCGGCGCCTGGGACCAGAACCTCACCACACAATGGCACGTCCGCTACGGCGGACGCGGGATCATGATCTACTGGCACGTCGAGAAGAAGAGCCTGTGCATCCACTCGCAGCTGAAAAGTCCGTCGTCTTCGGAAGTCGCCGCCATGATCGAAGGTGTAATCCGTCATTGCACAGAGATGGCGGTGGATCGCCAGTATGTGGACAGCCACGGTCAGAGCGACGGTCGCATTCGCGTTCTGCCGCTTGCTCGGATTCCAGTTGCTGCCACGGCTGAAAAACATCGGTCGGCAGCGCCTCTACCGTCCCGCCGCCGGCGAGCCCGACGCCTATTCGCACCTCCAGCACGTCCTGACCCGAGCCGATCGACTGGGAACTGATCCGCCAGCAATACGACGAGATGGTAAAATACGCCACGGCGCTACGCCTCGGGACCGCCGAGACCGAAGCTATCCTGCGGCGCTTCACGCGCGCCAACGTCCAGCACCCGACCTACAAAGCCTTAGCCGAGTTGGGCAAAGCCATCAAGACCATCTTCCTGTGCCGGTATCTGCACGACGAAGCGCTACGCCGGGAAATCAACGATGGCCTCAACGTGATCGAACACTGGAACAGCGCAAATGACTTCGTGTTCTTCGCTCGGCGCGGTGAACTCGTCAGCAATCGTCATGAGGATCAGGAACTCAGCATGCTCAGCCTGCACCTGCTCCAGAACTGCATGGTCTTCGTCAACACCCTCATGCTGCAGCAGGTCCTGGCTCGGCCCCACTGGGCCGACCGGCTGACGTCTCGTGACCAGCAGGCCATCACGCCCCTGATCTGGGATCACGTGAACCCCTACGGTCGCTATCGAACTCGACATGGACAGCCGCATCCCCATCCTCACCTGACCCTGAGGCATCCCCGCATTTCTCACGCGACATAAAAGAATCGATCAGCCGAAGGGGCAGTTCTGAAAAGAATTGTGGGAACACCTTGGATGGCAGATGCCGAGGTCCCGTCAGGCAATTGGTGCAATCGGTCGCGATGATGCCATTTCAGGATGGCAGGAGCTAGGGAAGCGTTCCGATCCCGCAACATGCAACCCGTACATCGTTCAAACCCGGGCAGATCGCCAATCCGAATGGCAGGAATGGCGGCGGCGGTAAGCCGGCGGTTCCGGCGGAGGTTCTTGACGCATGCCGTGCATATTCGCTGCCCGCTGTGCAAACGCTGGTGGAGTTGCTGAACGACCGCAGCTCGGCCATCCGGCTTGCAGCTTGTAACGCGCTGCTAGACCGCGCCTGGGGCCGGCCAGAGCAAACCATGAATTTGGCGGGTGGTATCGATATAAACGAGCAGCGCGCTGAGACCGAGGCGATGGTGGAGGCGATGAAACGGCTGGATATCAGCGAGTTAAGATTGCTGATTGGGTTTTACAAAAAGGCTGGGCTGGCGCTGCCAGGGGAGACGACGGAATGAGCGAAGCTGAGGTGTTGGACGAAGCGCAGATGCTCGGGCCGACGTCCTCGAGGCGGCCCGTGCTGCACAGCGACAATCAAGGTGGATACGTATTCCCCAAAGGGTGAGGATGGGTGCAATCGGTCGCGATGATGCCATTTCAGGAGCTAGGGAAGCGTTCCGATGCCGCAACATGCAACCCGTACATCGTTCAAACCCGGGCAGATCGCCAATCCGAATGGCAGGAATGGCGGCGGCGGTAAGCCGGCGGTTCCGGCGGAGGTTCTTGACGCATGCCGTGCATATTCGCTGCCCGCTGTGCAAACGCTGGTGGAGTTGCTGGGTTTCGCACGAATTACAAATGCTCGCTATCACGCACCACTTGGGATCACTCATCGGGATTGCCTTCGGTGAATTGGCTTCTCACAGTTCACGCCATGATCGACGAGGCGCTACGATGAAGCCCAAGGAAGGTAAAGGTTGGACAATGCCTAAGAGCAGTCCTTCATTCAAACCGGGACAGATCGCTAATCCAACAGGCAATAACGGTGGCCATCATCGTCCGGCCGTGCCAGCCGATGTGCTCGGAGCGGCCCAAGCCCTGTCCCTTCCAGCTATAGAAACGCTCAGAGACCTGATGGAGTGCGCCCCTGGGGGCGGACGGTCGGGTGGGGCGGATTGATCGGGGGTGCTGGGCTTTCGGAGGATAAGCGCCTGGCGCTGCCTGTCGGTCAGGGACTCGAACAGGTCGGAGGGATACCGTGAGCAACAGGCTTGGTATGGGATGCTCTCCTGGTCAGCGGCAGGTTGGCGGGAGCGCGGCCGCATGGTCAGGGTGGGACTCCTGGTCTCGCATGATCGCCCTGTCGTAGTGCGGCGCCTCGACCTCGCCCTCGTGCCAGTAGACCAGTCGCCTTCACGGGCGCTGCAGTCGTCCATGAGCGCCACCGCCGTTGTGGCGCGCACTTCCACGATGATGCCCTCGGCCCGCCAGCCGTCCTGCGGTCGGGTTCTGAGCCGGACGCGTGTGCCGGGCCGTAGCCTGTTCTGGATCATCGCACCTTACCTTTCACTCATTCGGCAGCGCGCGGGCGGGCGCGAAGATATTCTGGTGGTCGCGCGCATAGCGGTCGGCGACCACGCGCGCGATCTGGGAGCTCTTTGGTGGTCTGGCAGTACGCCCCGGCAGTGACCTTGTATCGCGTATCCCCTCCCTAGGGATGGAGGGTGATACGCTACAAGGCTGACGAGAAAGTTGTATCCCGGCATTTGTATCGCTTGAACGCGTAGAGCGACTGCGGAAAAACCGGGTTGCGATAGCGCAACTGTATCGCGCCTTTTATCGGAACGAACTCGTGGTTACGATATCGGATCTGTACGCGTCTTTTTGAGGCAGTCCATTCGGCCCCCAATTCGTGCTTGCCGGCGGAGGTGATGCGCCATTTCCCGCGCCAAGGCTCGGCCAGCTTGTCCTTCCTGAGCTTCCTAAGGATTCGCTGCACCTTCGGGTAGTTGGCTTTCCCGTTTGGGAGCAGCCATCCGGCATTGGACGCGATATCGCGTAGCGTGATGCCGGGGTGACGGCGGAGCAATTCGAGCACGGTGTTTCCTTCGTTCACGGCGAGCTGGACGGATTTTTCTGCCTGTTCCTCAGGTTGCAGCGTGGCCACGACGGAGAGGATCGGCCGCCCGCGCCCGTCGGTCAGGCCGTCGATCTTGATTGGGTTGAGGGCGAAGCTGACGGGGGCGAAGTCGGCGCCGCGCAGCTTGCCTTGCCAATGCAAAGTCGTGCTTTCGCCGAAGGCTTCTGACCAGTTGGTAAGGTTGCCATCGAGTTCGTTGAGGTAGGCCCCGCCGCCTTTTGGCAGGAGATTATCCTTTCCTGCGTTCTTGACCGGGTGGTCTGGGACCACGACGGCAGGATAACCGTCGCACCTGGTCAGGATACGCAGGTTGCGGGCGAAGGCGCCTTTCTGCACGTTGTCGTTGTCATCATCTCCGGGGAAGAAAGAGGCTGCGGTGTCGGCGACGATAAGGACCGGCCGCAGACCGGTGGCGTTGATGCGCTTTCTGAGGGTTTCTGCTGCCTCGGCGGTCATCGAGAAATTGGCGGGGAGGAAGCGGATCGGTAGCTTATCCGGGTCCAGGTTGTAGGCTTGGCAGGCGGCATGAACCCGGCAGCAGAGATCGTCCGGGTTCTCGCCGGCGAGGAAGAAGACTGCGCCTTGTGTGACTTCGATATTTTCGATGTTGCGTCCGGCGGCGATCATGCAGGCGAAGTAGAGGATAACGGCAGTCTTGCCGTGGCCCGTCAGCGCCGTGAAGGCATAGAGCCGGCCGCGTTGTATGATCCCGTCGATGACGTAATCCGGGCTTTTGAAGGTCGCCATGAACTCCCGGACCGAGAGGAAGAGCGGGATGTCGTTCTCGGCCCACTCCTTGCTCTGGCGTTCCTTACCCTTGTTCCGGCCATGCCCGCCCCACTGTGAGGCGTCGGCGGGATCTGGTTCGGGAGCGTGGAGGACCATTTTCATGCCCTCCACGCGCTGGCAATGGTTCGGCGCGCCTCGATTTCCGGGATGCCGGTGGACACCGCCGCGGCGAGCAGGAGCGCGGCGGCCTCGGTTTGGCCGATCTGTCCGGCCTGGGCGCGCTCGCGAAGACGCTTGGCGCCCCAATAGAGGACGTTGTTGCGGTTGCGGCTGCCTTCGGTGGTGGCCGCGACGGTGCGTATGACGCCCTCGATGGCTTTATCGTGATAATCGGGCGAGGTGCGCTGCGGTGATGGCGGTGGCGGCTGCCACAGCACGCACTCCAACAGCCAATCGGGCCAGGGCGCGGGCTGTGCCGGGTCAATGAAGTGGTAGCCGGCGCCGAACCAATAGATGACATAACCGCCGTCGCCGCGGGTATCGACGCCCTTGGCCAGTTTCGAGCCGGTGTTGCGGACACCGGGCGCGTGCTGGAAATAGATATGTCGGCCGCCGCTGCGCGTATGGTAGGCGCGTGTTGGCGGGATGCGTTTCGCGGCGACGGTCCACCAGGCGAGGGCAGTTTCGTGCGTATCGATATCCAGCACATCGATGCCGCTCGCTGTGCCGGTGGCGATACCGATGAGCGGGCCGGGCCAACGGTGCCAGAGTTCCGCGATCCGCTCCGGGTCCGTGGTCGCGTCTTTGTAGCCCTGGCCACCGTCTCGCTCGGGGCGGGTGGGTTTCTTATCGATGCCGCATGGGAAGGTGGCCCAGCCGCAGTTCCTGGCGATGTTGGTGGCGATGTAGCAGGGTTCAGCACAATCATACCGGCCGGCCGGTTCGTCGGGGGCGCTCATCATGATTGCCTCCCCAACACGCGCTTGGTAATTTCATTCAAAACGTAGCGTTGTTTTGTAGAGCTGCGCGGGAACTGTGGCAGGTCACGAACGAAACTACGCTCCCCCAGGGCCGCAAGTCGTCCGGGCGCTTCTGCAATTCGGCGCACGCTTGCCGCCATGTCGAATATAACGGCTCGCGTTTGACGGGTTGAGGCTGCAGCGCCGCGCGGATCGCCGCGGCGTGCTTGAGCACCAGGCGGCCGAGGGCGTGTGTGGCGGCGGTCTGTCCAGGTGTTACTCGGCTGGTTGTAAACGCCGAACGTAAAACGAAAGGTCTGCGATGCACCTGCCTGCCGTTCGGGCGGGATGGAGTTCACTCCCCTATTTCCGCTCGGGGATCGGCACTCTGAAGCAGCCGCTCGACCAAATCGGGCCGTGCCGCCAAATCGGCCCGCCGATCGATGCCCAGGCTCAGCCCGAAGCTGCCAAGATGGTCGTCTGGGAGCACTTGGTTGCCATCTGGAACCCGCCGAGCCAACAGGGCGGGGAATTTGCGTTGCACCACGGTGCTCATGCACGAAAAGCTGAGTCTACGTGCGTTTGCGTTTCAGACCGCAGTGCGCTCGCGTTCGGCGGCCTCAGCCGAGCTACGCACTCGACGAGCAGCCATCCAATCATCCAGGTCAGTAACGTCGTAGACCACTAGGCGCGCCGACAGCCGCAGGTATGGTGGCCCACCCCCAGTAACGGCGGCCTTTTCGAGAAATCCCTGAGAGACACCCAAGTACGCGGCCGCCGCGGGCCGGCGCATTCGGCGTGTGGGCACCACTAAGTCACTCATTCAAGTCCCTCCACCACTAGCTGGAGCGGCGCTAAATGCAGCGACTCCGGCGTGTGAAGGGCAGATTCAGCGAACAACGGTGGCCCGTCGAACCCTGCACTTAGCGGCTCGATCAGCTCCGATTAGGTGCAGGGAGGACCCCGCGCACTTTTGAGGCAGTCAAGTCGTCGCGGGCGTAGGCGACGTTGCCAAGCGTGGCGACTGTGCCGTGCATATAGTCGCCAAACAGCCCCTGACATGCCATGGCCATTTTGATGATAAAACCGCGCCTCCAGTCATCACCCACACGGCTGCTTCGACGCTCGACGATGTAGGGATTCCTCGGATCAGGGCGTCGCATCTGCGCCTGCGCGTCTAGGTCCGTTGCTGCCTGTTCGAATGCGGGAATGTAGCGCCATAGCCCTAAGGCTTGTAGCCTTTCGCGATCCTTCCGTATCTGCTGCGCAAGGTCTAGGATTTCCCGGATTTCCCCCGCGATTTCTGCTTTGGTTATTGTGCGTGGCCCAAAGTTGAAACGCCGATCCCACAAGAAGAAGCCCGCTGCATCCGAGAACAGCAAGGCAGCAGCCTGTTCCTGGAGTTTGTCGCGGATGGTCGCTTGCTGTGCCAGTTCGCGAATGCCCTCGTAGCCGGGCCAATGGACAACTGCTTGCTCCCGCGCTGGATGCACATAATCGCCTTTGCTATCGGCACCCCCGGAGCGACGGCGCAACTCGATCCAAACGTCACGCATCCTCGGATCAGTGGCGAGCCGCAATATTACCTCGGCATGAGCACCAAACATATCCGGCGGCATTACCATTGCAGCCGCGTACAATGTGCGCGCCAAAGCCGCGACGGCAGGCGGTGCCCCAGAAATACGAAGGCCGGAGTTTGCACTCGGCTGACGAGACGGCTTTTCGTCCGGCGCATTTGCGATGATGTCCGTCATTAGCGGGCCTTGCGCAGCGTCACTATCGCGCCGCGGCTCACCGCCGGCATTAGTAGATCTGCCAGTGGTTTGGCTGCGGCCTCGGCTGCTTGCCGCACTGGGTCGGCAGCGAAATGCGCATACCGTTGCGTCGTCTGTGCGCTAGCGTGTCCCAACACTTTCCCCAACAATGGGAGGGCCATGCCGCGCATGACCGCATGGCTGGCGAAGGTATGACGCAAGTCGTGCAACCGCACGTCTGTCAGGCCGGCCACCTTACGGATGTTGATCCACGGCCGCTCCAGGTTTGTCAGACACCCCCCGACCTTTGCCCCCGGGAATACGTACGGGTTTCCCTCAATCCTGTTATTGCGTTGCGCCTCGATCACTTCCATGGCGGCCGGTGCAAGCGGGATCACCTTCTTGCCCGTTTTCGAATCTGGCAGTCGCAGAGACTCGCTCACCTTGGTCCACCATTTGCCAAGTCACGGTCAGTACCTCCGAGAGCCGCGCCCCGGTGAGCAGCAGAAGACGGAGCGCCGGGACAACTGACGGATGTTCGGGCGTCAGCCGATCCGGCATCCTGGAACGAACTTCCTGCGCCGCTTCGCTCGGCGTCCTGCCGTCTGCCAGGATCTCCGAGACACACTGTTGTTGGTGCGCTTCCAACTCCGCTTCCGTCCAACCGCGCTCGCACTGCCGCAAAACGTCGCCGAGCCGGGCAATCTCGGCCTCGGACAGAAAGCGGTCACGTGACACTTCCTTGAAACGCACGACGTGGCGACACGGGTTCGTCCCGACAGGGCGATCGCCCCATCGCTCAGCCAGTTCGAACATTTTGGACGCAACCTGCAGAACAATGTTTGCCTGCCGGGGAGTTGCTTTCAGGCTGCGATGCAGCCGAGCGACGTGGTCCGTAGTCACATCGGCCGTGCGCATGTTGCCCAGCTCGGGAATGATAAAGCGTTCTATCACACGCCGGTATTCATGAGCCGAGCTCGCCTTAAGCGCGATCTGCACGTGCTCAGTGAGGTAACGGTTGGTCAGAACTCGGACAGTGGGGTTCGCTTTATGCCGATCGCGCTGTGCGGCCGGGTCCTGGCCTTTGGCCAGAAGGCCGAGTAATTCGATGGCCCTTGCCCGTGCCTTCTCCGCGGTCCAAGGCGAGCCATGTTGACCAATCGTGAACCAGCGCTGTCGCGTGCCAAAGCGGTATTTCAGGACGAAGAAACGCGCGCCGGACCGCATGACCCGCAGCCCGAAGCCCTTTACCTCGGCGTCCCACGCGATGGTGCGCGGTCGCGCTGCCAGGACCGTCCGTGCCGTCAGCCGCACCTCACTCCGTTTGCCCATCGCCGTAGCCCCGCCTCCTGGATTTGGTTGCAGCAACCACCGTGCAACCAAATCAAGGGAAACACGGAGTAGGTTGGTCGAGCAAGAGGAAACCAAAACTCAAGCCAAAACGGTGAATTCTGCCGAGCATAGGCAGCGATGGGAAACTCAGGGAAACCGGCGTATACTGATTCCCAAGCTGCATACGAGGGTTCGATTCCCTTCACCCGCTCCAGCCCCTCCCCAGTGAACCCACCCAATCTCCCCGTCCTCGACGCCGTCCCGGCGCTGTACGCCGCCCTCGCCACCGGCCGCAACGCCATCCTTATCGCGCCCCCCGGAGCCGGCAAAACCACCCTGGTCCCCCCGGCCCTCCTCTCCGCCCCCTGGCGCACCCCCGACTCCCGCATCCTCATGCTCGAGCCCCGCCGCCTCGCCGCCCGAGCCGCCGCCAGCCGCATGGCCACCCTCCGCAACGAACCCGTCGGCCAGACTATCGGCTACCGTACCCGGCTCGATTCCGCCGTCTCCCCCTCTACCCTCATCGAAGTTGTCACCGAGGGCCTGCTCATCCGCCGCCTCCTCTCCGACCCCGGCCTCGACGGCACCGCCGTCGTCATCCTCGACGAAGTCCACGAACGCTCTCTCGAAGCCGACCTCGCCCTGGCCCTCTGCCTTGACCTTCAGCGCCAGCTCCGCCCCGAACTGCGCCTCATCGCCATGTCCGCCACCGCCGAGGGCGCCCGCCTCGCCACCCTTATGGACGCCGAGATCATCGAAACCCACGGCCGCCTTCACCCCGTCACCATTCACCATGCCAAGCGCGACATCACCCACCCGCGCGACCTCCCCACCGCAACCGCCGCGGCCATCCGAGCAGCCCTCCGTGACCACGAAGGCGACATCCTCGCCTTCCTACCCGGCATGGCCGAAATCCGCCGCGCCGAGTCCGCCCTTGCCAACTGCGGCGCTCTCGTCCTCCCCCTTCACGGCGACCTGCCCTCCGCCGCCCAGGACCTCGCCCTCCGCCCCGCCGAAACCTGCCGGATCGTCCTCGCCACCTCCATTGCCGAGACCTCCCTCACCGTCCCCGGAATCCGCATCGTCATCGATGCAGGCTTCCGCCGCGCCCCCGTCTTCGACCCCGGCAGCGGCCTGACCCGCCTCACCACCACCCGTATCTCTCGCGCCGCCGCCGATCAGCGCTCGGGCCGAGCCGGCCGGGAAGCCCCCGGCGTCGCCATCCGCCTCTGGACCCAGGCCCTGCATCGCGGCCTTCCCGCCTTCGATCGCCCCGAAATCCTCAGCGCCGAGCTCTCCGGCCTGCTCCTGGACTGCACCGCTTGGGGCACCCCGCCCGCCGAGCTGGCCTTCCTCGATCCCCCGCCCGCCGGGCCGCTCGCCGCCGCAGCCTCGCTCCTCCGCGACCTGGGCGCCCTCGACCCCGAGAACCGCATCACCGATCTCGGCCGCCGCATGGCCCGCCTCGGCGCCCACCCCCGCCTCGCCGCGATGATGCTCGCCGTCGCTACACCGGCCGAGCAGGCCACCGCCGCCGATCTCGCCGCCCTCCTCGAAGAACGCGACCCGCTCTCCGGACCCGACTCCCCCGCCGATGTCACCCTCCGTCTCCTTGCGCTCTCCGAGCAGCCCAACCGCGCCGCCATCTCGCGCATCCGCCGAGCCGCCAACCAATACCGCCGCCGTCTCGGCGCCCCCGCCAACACCCTCGCCGAAGCCGACCCAGCCCCCCTGATCGCCGCCGCGTTCCCCGACCGCATCGCTCAGCGCCGCGGCGAGCCAGGCTCTTTCCGCCTTGCCGGAGGAGGAGGCGCCTCCCTTTCTCGCACCGATCGCCTCGCCACCGCCCCGCTCCTCGCCGTCGCCGCGCTCGACATGAAGACCTCCCCACGCATCCGCCTGGCCGCGCCGCTTGACCCCGCGGTCCTCTACCCACGCGCCACAGAGCAGACTGAAACCGCCCTCGACCCCGTCACCGGTTCCGTCCTCGTCCGCCGCCGCATCCGCTTCGGCGCCCTCATCCTCTCCGACCGCACCGAACCCGCCGACCCAGCCGAAGCCGCCCCTCTCCTCGCCCGGGCCGCCATCGGCAATGGCATGCGAGCCCTCCCCTGGACCGACGCCGCCCGCCAATTTCAGGCCCGCGTCGCCCTGATGCGCCGCCTCGAACCCGATGCTGGCTGGCCCGACCTGTCCGACGAAACCCTCGCCACCACCCCCGAGACCTGGCTTACCCCACGCGTGTACGGTGCCACGCGCCTCGCCGACCTCGCTTCCCTCGACCTCACCGTCATCCTCCGCGCGACGCTCCCGTGGGATCTCGCCGCCCGCCTCGACCAAGAGCTCCCCACCTACCTCCCACTGCCCGCCGGCCGAGCCCCCATCGACTACACCCAGCCAACCCCCACCGCGTCCGCCCGCGCCCAGGCTTTCTTCGGCATGACTGAAACCCCACGCCTCGCCGGCGGACGGGTCCAATTGTCTCTCTGCCTGCTCTCGCCCGCCGGCCGGCCCGTCGCCGTGACCTCCGATCTTGGAAACTTCTGGGCCCGCGGCTGGGCCGACGTCCGCCGGGATATGCGCGGCCGCTATCCCCGCCACCCCTGGCCGGAGAACCCGTGCATTCCGGCTACTATAACTTCCAGATAACTTGTTACATCCCCAAGGCGCGCCATCTCTCCGGTAAGAAAGGGCCTTTTCATGTTCCTCGACCTGCCCGGCTTCAAACGCGCCCGGGCGCTTACGCTTGCGCCTTTGCTCCTGGTCTCCGCATGCGCGATCCCACAAAGCCAGCAGGCCGCCGACACCCAGGCCGTACCGGCGAGTTTCGCCCCAGTTGTGAAAAAGGTCCTCCCCTCCGTCGTCAACATTGCCATCACCGAAACCGTCTCCGGCGGTGATGTCATGGCCCAGTTGCCGCCGGAGCTGCAGAACACCCCACTCGGCCGCGAATTCCGGCGCCGCTTCGGTAGCCAGAAAGAACAGGTCCTGGGCGCCGGTTCAGGATTTGTCGTCGATCCCTCCGGCATAATCGTCACCAACAATCACGTCGTCGGCCACGCCAACCGCATCATGGTCGGACTATCGAACGGAACGCACCTCCCCGCCCACGTCATTGGGACGGACGACCTCACCGATGTCGCCGTTATCAAAGTGGACACCTCGCACCCCCTGTCAGCAGTCAACTGGGGTGACTCCCATGACGTTCAGGTCGGCGACTGGATCATTACGGCCGGCAACCCCTTTGGTCTTGGCGGCTCCATCAGCGCAGGCATCGTCTCCGCCGAGGGTCGCGATCTCGGCGATCCGTTCGACCGCTTCCTCCAACTCGATGCCCCGGTGAACCCAGGTAACTCCGGCGGACCGGCTTTCAATCTCGCCGGCCACGTCATCGGCATGACCACCGCCATCGTCTCACCTTCCGGCGGCTCCGTCGGCATCGCGTTCGCAATCCCCAGCAACCTCGTCCGCCGCATCGCCAATCAGATCATGACCTCCGGCAGCATCGCCCGCGGCTGGCTTGGCGTTGCGGTGGAACAACGTGGGGCCAAGTCCGACGAACAGGGCGGAATCGTCGCAATCGCCGGCATCACCCCTGGCGGACCCGCCTCCCGTGCCGGCTTGCGCGCCGGCGATCAGGTCGTATCCGTAAACGGACAGTCCATTGAATTGACGTCAGGATTGGTCCGAGCCATTGCAGAAAAGCCACCAAGCACAACAGTTAATGTGACCGTCCGCCGTAACGGTCGGGAATTCACCGTTCCGGTCACCGTGGGCCGCCGGCCGCCCCAAGAGTCACAATAGGAGTACAGAATGCGCATTCTCGTGGTCGAAGACGATAAAGACGTCGCAGGCTTCGTGGTCCGCGGCCTTCGCGAAGCCGGGCATGTCGTCGAACATGCCGATAATGGCCGCGACGGTCTGTTCATGGCCGCCAGCGAGACGTTCGATGCCATCATACTCGACCGCATGCTGCCCGGCGGCATCGACGGCATCCGCCTGTTAGAGACCCTGCGTGCCCAGAACAACCGCGTCCCAGTCCTGATCCTCTCCGCCCTCGCCGAGGTAGACGAGCGGGTCCGCGGCCTCAAGGCCGGCGGCGACGACTATATGACCAAGCCCTTCGCCTTCGCCGAACTGCTCGCACGCGTCGAGGCGCTCTCTCGCCGTGGCAAGGGTGAAGGACCCGTCACCAAGCTCCAGGTCGCCGACCTGGAAATGGACCTGCTCTCCCGCCAGGTCCGCCGCGCCGGCCAGAAAATCGACCTCCAACCCCGCGAATTCCGCCTTCTCGAATACCTGATGCGCCACGCTGGCCAGGTCGTCACCCGCACAATGCTGCTCGAAGGCGTCTGGGACTACCACTTCGACCCCCAGACCAACGTGATCGACGTGCACGTGTCCCGCCTGCGCCAGAAAGTCGATAAGCCCTTCCCGAGCACGCTCATTCACACCGTCCGAAACTCAGGCTATATGCTCCGCGCTGAAGAGGAGTGAGCTCAACCACAATATTTAAGACGGCCGTCTCCCGCCCCGGCCGCCGAAAGCCGGAACGAAAGGAGCGTCCGTTTCTTCTCCGCTCCGCTAGCATCCGCTTCGCTGTCGTCTACGCCGGCCTGCTTGCCATCAGCACCGCCATGCTCGCCATGTTTCTCTGGTGGGCCACTGCCGGCTTGCTCAACCGCCAGGTCGATGCCGCAATCCGCGCCGATGCCCGCGGTCTGATGGAACGATGGGAGGAAGGCGGCATCCCCTCCCTGGTCCTCACCATAAACGATCGCCTCGCCGAAAATCTCGACGATGACGCCATCTACCTGCTCGTCAATCCCGAGCTGCAGCCCCTCGCCGGCAATCTGGCGCACTGGCCGGCTGCCGTCCAACGCACGGACGGCTTTTACGAGCTCCCTGTGCAGCGCGCCGGCGTTCCTTCGATCGCCCGCGTCAAGCGCCTCGACCTCCCAGGTAATTACCACCTGCTTGTCGGCCGCGACGTCCGGAATCGGGCCCAGCTCCGCCGCCTTCTAACCGACGCCCTCCTCTGGGCGATGCTTGTCGTGGTCCTCATGGCCAGCGCCGGCGCCCTCGTGGTCCGCAACCTGTTCCGCCGTACCCTGGCCAACGTCTCGGAAACCGCTACCGCCATCGCCGCTGGCGACCTCTCCCGGCGCGTCCGTCTCTCCGGCCGCGGCGACGAGTTCGACCAGCTCGCCGAAACCATCAATGACATGCTCGACCGCATTGCCCGCCTGATGGAGGGCGTTCGCCAGGTCTCTAACGCTATCGCCCACGACCTCCGCACCCCTATCACCCGCGCCCGCGCCCGGCTGGAGGAAGCCGCCAGCCACGCACACACAGCCGAAGACCTGCGCGCCGCCATCGAGCGCGCGACCGATGATCTCGATGGCATCGTCGCCGTCTTCCAGGCCTTGCTCCGGATCGCCGAGATTGAGGCCGGCTCACGCCGCTCCTCCTTCGCTATGTTCGACCTCCGCCCGGTGCTCGACGGTATCGAAGAGCTCTACAGTGTTGTTGCAGAAGAAAAACAAGTGCAGCTCATCGTCACCGCACCCCCCTCGCTGCAGGGGTTCGGCGACCAGGCGCTGGTCCAGCAGGCGATCGCCAACCTGGTGGACAACGCCGTCAAATTCTCTCCTCCATCCGGCATTGTTTCGATCACCGCCTCGCCGCTGGAGACCGGAGCCTCGGTCAGCGTCGCCGACCAGGGACCGGGCATCCCGGCGGCCGACCGTGCCCGGGCCGTCGAACGTTTCTATCGCGGAGAGCAGGCACGCAGCACGCCGGGCTCGGGGCTAGGGCTGTCGCTTGTGCAAGCTGTTGCCCAGCTCCACGGGGGATGGTTGCATCTCGAAGATGCCAATCCGGGCCTGCGCGCCACCTTGTTCCTGCCCCGAGGGGATGATACGCCCGCGGGATGATCTCTACTTACTTTGATGTAAGCGTCTCCCCATCAAACGTATAATGTGGCTCACCATAAAAGGGGTGATGACCTTGCCCTGGCGCCTGGCTGGTTTGGCCGGCCTGACCTGTCTCGGGATTATCGCGCTATCGACCTATTCCACCGGGATCGGGCAGGCGCCCATCGTCGTTACAAGCGATTCCAACGCATACTGTCGCGAACTCCTCACCCGGATCGAGGACTTTCTCCGCGCTAATGCCGTCATCCCCCCTATCGCCGCGAAACTCGCCGAGGATGGGCGTCAGCGTTGCAGTACAGGCGACATCCGGCAGGGTATCCTGCACCTCCGCCAGGCCGTCGTCATGATCCAACCGGAGATGTCGAAGCACTAACTAGATCACCTCTCCCGCATCGCGGGAAAGGTCGGCGCGCTTAGCGCGCCGGGTGAGGGGCCTCGCGCGTCACCAGCCGCCCCGCACGCGCGGCGGTCGCCCCCGCTCCCCGCACGAACGCCGACTGCCCGTTCACCCAAACCTCCTCGATCCCCTCAGCCGGCCGGGTTGGCGCCTCAAACGTCGCCGCATCCCGTACCGTCCGGAGATCGAACAGCACCAGATCGGCGTAAGCACCTTCGCGAATCACCCCCCGGTCCTTAAGCCCGAACACCTCTGCCGTCCGCCCGCTCATCTTCCGCACTGCCTGCTCCAGGCTGAACAGCCCCAACTCGCGTGCGTAATAGCCCAGCACCCGCGGGAACGTCCCCCATAGCCGAGGATGCGGATAAGCATCATGCGGTAATCCGTCGGCACCAATCATCGCCAGCTCATGCGCCATGATCCGGCGCACATCCGCCTCGTCCATCTGAAAGAAAATAGCCCCCGCAGGCAGCAGCTCCTCCGCCGCCTGCCGCCCCGTCATCTTCCACTCCGCCGCGACATCCTCCAGCAGCCGCCCCGCCATCTCCGGATACGGCACCGACCAGGTGATCTGCACCGGCACATCCGGACGCAGCCGCTCCGGCATCAGCACGGTCGATCCGGCGGCATACGGATATACGTCGAACGCCACCTTCTGTTTCCGCGCCGCCGTCTCGATGCGCGGCAATGTCTCCACCGAGCGCCCGTAATTCTCTGGCATCGCGCACTTATGGTGGCTGATTACTACCGGCGCATCCGTTCCACATCCGATCTGCAGCGTCTCCTCGATAGATTCCAGCACTTGGTCAGCTTCGTCGCGCATATGGGTCACATAAAGCCCGCCCGTCTCCCGCAGCGCCCGAGCCACCGCGATCACCTCATCCGTCGGCGCATGTATATTCGGCAGATAATACAGCCCGGTCGAAAACCCGGACGCCCCTTCTCGCAGCGCCTCGGCCAGTCGCCGGCGCATCTGCTCGGCTTCCTTATCCGTTGCGGCCCGCTGCGTATCCCCACCCATCGTTTCGACACGCAGCGACATATGCCCGATCAGCGCCACCGTCTTGACCGGCGCTGGATCGCGCCGCAGCCGTTCCGCGTACTCACCGAAGCTGCCGAAGATCCACCAGCTCTCGTCTCCCAACAGATCGAGCGGCGGAATTGGCCGCGACCGCATCCGAACCGGGGACAGGCTGATCCCGCCATTTACCCACCACCACCGTCGTCACACCCTGCGACATCTTGCAGAGCATGCACTCTGGCCCGCACAGCACCGCGCGATCGTCATGAGTATGTGCGTCGATAAACCCCGGCCACCGCCCTGCCGGAGGCGATCACCTCCCGCTCTGCGCTCGCGCTACCCAGATCGCGCGCCTTTCCCGTCCCGTCGAACACCGTGGCATCACGAATGATCAGATCGCACCGAGGCATGCCGGCAGCTTCGCGCCGCCAGACCAGGAACTCAACCGGGATCAAGCCGTCTGTTCTTGCCAAGCGACGCCGCGCTCAAACGCCGCGGCTGCGCGATTGATAGTGGCCTCGTCGTAATGCCGACCAACCAACATCAATCCAACTGGCAGCCCATCGACCAGTCCGCACGGCACGTTCATCGCCGGGTGATGTGTGCAGTCGAACGGCGCAGTATTCACCGCAAAACCCCGCTTCAGAATCTCGGCGAGGAATGCGTTCTCTTCGGGCAACTTGGTGGCCGTTACTGGCACCGTGGGCATCAGCAACAGGTCGTGGCTGGCCAGTACCGCATCATAGGCCGCACGCAACCGACGCACCAGGTTCTGGGCCTTGGCGTAGTAATGGCCGCGATAATGCGTCACCATGTAGTGGCCAATCAGCATTATCCGTTTCAGTGTGTCCGAAAGCTCATCCGCCCGGTTGCGCCAGCCGCTGTGCCAATCGAGCAACGAAGTAAGGTAAAGGCCCTGCCAGTTAAAGCCGAACCCGTTCCCCAACATCATCTGCACCGTCCCGCCTTCCGCGGCCACCGGCAACCAGATCGCCATCCCCAGCCTGTGCATCGGCAGCGAAACGGTCTCCACGCTCGCGCCCATGGACTTGAAACGTTCCGCCGCGGCGCGCACGAGCTGATCCACCTTCTCCATCGATTGCGCATACCCAAACCCCTGCTCGATAACGGCAATCCGCAGCCCTGCTGCGCCCCGGCCAAGTCCGGCGCGATAGTCCTGCGGCTCAGCGCCATTTTGACGGGGATCCAGCCCGTCCGACCCGGCCAGAACCTGCAGCAGCAACGCATTATCCTCGACTGCCGCCGTCATTGGCCCGGTATGATCAAGTGTGGTTTCGATCGGCATGATCCCCGTGTAAGGGGATCAGGCCGTGCGTCGGCTTCAGGCCACAGATACCACAACAGGACGACGGTATGCGGATCGAACCCGTCCATGACCGCGATCCCGATCAGCAACACCCCCAGCAGCGCCCACCACAGCAGCCGCAGAATTTCGTATTCCGGCATAACGCCCTCCTTACTCGGCCGCGGCCGCAATCGGGGCGCCCGGCAGCACCACCGGAGGAATAATCTGCGGCCCGTGCCTAATGGTCCGCACCATCAGGAATACCTCCACTGCCGCCAGCGTCGAATACAGTGCCACGAACCCCACCAGCGAGATTATCACCGAGCTTAGCGGCACGTTGGAGACGGAAAGGAACGTCGGCAGTACGCCATCAATCGTCCACGGCTGGCGTCCACCCTCGGCAACGTACCAGCCCACCTCGGTCGCGAGCCACGGCAACGGCAGCGACCACAGGCATACATGCAGCAGCCAGCGGTATCGCTCCAACTGTCGCCGCGAAGCCAGCACGAACATCGTGCCGAACAGCGCAATGAAGTAAAACCCGCACAGCACAATGAACCGGAAACTGAAGAACAGGGGCAGCACCGGTGGAATCGTATCCAGCGCGGCAGCAGCGATCTGATCCTTTCCAGCGCTGGTCACTGCCGGTGTGTAGCGCTTCAGCAGTAACGCGTAGCCCAGATCCTTAACGTTCGCATCGAACTGCGCCCGTGCCTGAGCGTCGGCGGGATTGGCGCGCAGCTTCTCCATTGCCCCATAGGCGATCATCCCGCTCTTGATCTGCAGTTCCGCCTCCGAAACTAGATTATCAATCCCTTCGACCGGCTTATCCAGCGAGCGCGTCGCAATCATCCCCCAGCACCCATGGGACATGCACCGCATAATCGGTCTGGTGTGTCTCGATGTTGGGAATACCAACGACCGTGAAGGATGCCGGCGCGGGCTCGGTCTTCCACATCGCCTCGATCGCCGCGATCTTCAATGCTTTTGGTTCTCCCCGGCCGTGTATCCGCTCTCGTCCCCCAGTACCACCACCGACAAAGACGCCGCGAGGCCAAAGCTCGCCGCCACAGTCATCGACCGGATGGCCAACCCGCGGTGCCGCCCCCGCAGCAGATAGAACGCGCTGACCGAAAGTATGAACATCGCCCCGGTCACGTAGCCCGCCGAAACTGTATGGACGAACTTAGCCTGCGCCACGGGATTGAAGATCACCGCCCAGAAATCGGTCACCTCCATACGCATGGTCTGCAGATTGAACCGCGCGCCAACCGGGTTCTGCATCCAGCCATTGGCGATCAAAATCCACAGCGCCGACAAATTGGTCCCAAGCGCGAGCAGACACGTGCACACCAGGTGCGCCGGACGCGACAGCTTATCCCAACCGAAGAAGAACAAGCCGACAAACGTCGCTTCCAGGAAGAACGCCAAATGATACATGGCCGTCAGGCCGAACTGCAGGCGCGACAGCGTAACAAGATCCATTGCGGCGACCTCCGAGACTTCCGTCTTCTGGGGATGCCGCCCAGGCGAACGCATTGATCCAGATCAACCTTGCTCCCGCCATAGCCGCCTTGCTCGGTAACGAGCTTCGTGCTTTCCCCACGTCACAGGCAGGAGCGCTCCTACGAATGACCGACTATCCCGCGAGGTACTGTCAGCGATCTGCTCGCCCGCGTATCAGGCGGCCACTACGCTATTAGCGCCCCCGGCCGCCCCTGGATGACCCATGCCGCTCTCCGCGACCACGTCCGCAATACTGTCGCGTACCTCAACGGCATGGGCATCGGCCGCAACGACCGCGTCGCCATCGTGCTCCCCAACGGCCCGGAAATGGCCAGCGCATTTATCGCCATCGCCGCCGGCGCCACCACCGCGCCGCTCAACCCCGCCTATAAAACCGAGGAATTCGCGTTCTATCTCTCCGACCTTGACGCCAAAGCGCTGGTGATCGCTGAAGGCATGGAGAGCGCAGCTCGCGCCGTCGCCGACGCTCGCAATATCCCCATCGTCGAACTCACATCCGGCGACGGCGCTGCTGGCGCCTTCACCCTGCGCGCCCCGGACAACCTCTCTGGCATCACCGATGCCGGAGGGCTCGCACAACCAGACGATGTCGCCCTCGTGCTGCATACCTCCGGCACGACCTCGCGGCCCAAGATCGTCCCGCTGCGCCACGTCAACATCACCGCCACAGCCTACCACATCGGCGAGACGCTCCGCCTGACCCCCGATGACGTCTGCCTCAACATCATGCCGCTGTTCCACATCCACGGCCTGATGGCGGCCACGCTCTCCAGCCTTGCCGCTGGCGGCGCGGTATTCTGCTCCCCCGGCTTCAACGCCTTCCGCTTCTTCACCTGGTTCCAGGAAGCCAATCCCACATGGTGGACCGCCGTGCCCACCATGCACCAGACCATCCTCGGCCTCGCCGGCCGCCACGAAGAAGCGATCCGGAAATCCCGGCTGCGCTTTATTCGTTCTTCCTCCTCGTCGCTGCCTCCTCAGGTAATGGAGCAGATGGAGCAGGTGTTCGGAGTGCCGGTGATCGAGTTCGTATGGGATGACCGAGGCCGCCCATCAGATGGCCTCCAACCCGCTGCCTCCCGGCAAGCGCTATCCCGGGTCGGTCGGCCGCGCCGCGGGTCCGGAGATCGCGATCATGAACGAAGATGGTTTGATTCTGCCCGCCGGTGAGCTTGGCGAGGTCGTGATCCGTGGCCGCGACGTCACCGCCGGCTACGAAAACAACCCCGAGGCAAACGCCAAGGCCTTCACCAACGGCTGGTTCCGCACCGGTGACCAAGGTTTCCTCGACCAGGACGGTTATCTCCGCCTCACCGGCCGTCTCAAGGAACTCATCAACCGCGGCGGCGAAAAGATCAGCCCCATCGAAGTCGATGTCGTCCTGATGGACCATCCCGCCGTCGCGCAGTGCCTGACCTTCGCGATGCCCCATCCCCTGCTTGGGGAGGAAGTCGCCGCGGCCATCGTGCTCCGCGAAGACGCCGAAGCCGCCGAACATGAGCTCCGCGACTTCGTCGCCGCCCGTCTCGCGCAGTTCAAAGTGCCCCGCAAAATCATATTCCTTAAGGAAATCCCGAAAGGCGCCACCGGTAAGCTGCAGCGCATCGGCCTCGCTGAGAAACTCGGCCTCACCGGATGAAAATCGGCCTCTTCGGCGCCGGGGCGATCGGCGGCTTCCTGGGTGCCAGGCTGGCCGCCGCCGGCGCTGACGTTACCTTCATTGCCCGCGGTCCGCATCTCGCCGCCATGCAGACGAACGGCGTCCAACTAATCAGCGGCGGCGAAAGCATCACGGTCCGCCCCCATTGCCTGGCCGATGCCGCCGAGGCCGGCCCGCAGGACTACGTGGTTGTTACGCTCAAAGCGCACTCTGTCCCCGCTGCCGCGCCGCACATCGCCCGTATGATGGGCCCCGAAAGCACGCTCGTAACCGCCATCAACGGCGTGCCCTATTGGTACTTTTATGGCCTCGACTCGCCGCTCCGGAACCGCCCGATCGAAAGCGTCGATCCTGGAGGCCGCCTTTGGGACATCCTTCCTCCAGCCAAGGTCATCGGCTCCGTCGTCTATCCCGCGGCCGAGGTGATCGAACCGGGCGTTATCGAGCACACTTACGGCGACCGCTTCACCCTCGGGGAACCCGACGGATCCCGAACCCCCCGCATCGAAGCCTTGTCCAAACTGCTGATCTCCGCCGGCCTGAAAGCCCCCATCCGCCCGCGCATCCGCGACGAAATCTGGGTCAAGCTGTGGGGCAATTGCGCTTTCAACCCGATCTCGGCGCTTACCACCAGCACACTGGACCGCATCATCGCCGATCCCGAGCTTCGCGCCCTCTGCCGCGCCATGATGTTGGAAGCCAAAGCCGTTGCCGAAGCCCTCGGCACCCGCTTCGCAATCGATGTGGAAAAACGCATCGACGGTGCCGCCGAAGTCGGAGAGCACAAAACCTCCATGCTGCAGGACCTCGAGCGCGGCCGCCCGATGGAGATTGACGCGCTCCTCGGCGCCGTCGTCGAACTCGGCGATTTAACCGGCCAGCACATGCCCATCTGCCGCGCTGTCCTCGCGCTGGTTCGCGAACGCGCCCGCCGGGCAGGCTGCTACTGATCCTACATAGGTGGCATCAAACCGTTCTGGCCGACCGCCACAAAATTGGCACTCGGGTGAGCGCCGGGTGAGGTTGTCGCGACGCTGAAGACTTTAACTCCGGGCTTCACGACGGATCGTTGGGCCGGCTGGAGGCGGACCACGGGGGCATCTGCCGGGACCAGGATTTCTACCTTGCCGCGTTTGCCATATGCGACCGTGAGTTCGCTGCCGCTGGTGCTGGCGGTTGTCGCTGTAACGGTTCCGTTGGTCATGGTGCCCTGGACGGGTGGCGCGGCCGGTGGGGCGGCGGTGCCGACGACGGTACCGTTGGTCATGGTACCTTGCACGGGCGGGGCGGCGGAGGGCGGTGAAGCCTGGTGGCGGTCGGCCGCGGCGACAGCGGCGTCAATCGACCAGGGGTAATGGCCCTCACCGGTGCCGCGCATGGATTCGGGGAAGATCACGACTTCCAGCGCGACTAGGTGGTTTTCCGGCCCGGTGGTCCCGATGCCGACGAAATCACGGGCCCCGATATCCGAGAGGCGGGCAGGCACCACCAGGATGTAGCGTGTGTTGGGCTTAAGCTGCAGATCGACTGCGCGGTTGCTGTACGTGGTGATGTCCAGCGTATTATCGTGCACAGCGGTGACTTCGCCGCGCACGCGGATATTCTGGGCGGCGAGCGCCGTCGCGCACGCCCCGGTGATGATGATGCTGGTGATGCAGAGGAATTTGCGCATTGCCGTGACCTTTCCCGTCACATGCTGACACGTGGCTTGCATAGTAAATCCGCCGCGGGCCAAGCGGGACCGCAGCCTTCTACACAACTCCGCGCGCGAAGAGGCCTGATCTATCGCCACCAGCTAATTGTTCGCATCACGCACTGGATCAATCTAGCTTGCATGGTCATCCTGCTGATGAGCGGATTGATGATCTTCAATGGATGGCCTGCCCTGTACCTGGGGACAGCGGACGCATTTCGAGGACCCGTTGCTGGCGATGTACGCGCTGCGGAGTCCGGGGGGACCGCCAGAGGGCTACACCTACGTTCTTGGTCACACATTCGTCACGACCGAGTGGTTTGGGATGTCGCGCGGCCCGGATGGCCAGGAGGAAGTTCGGGGTTTTCCGGCCTGGGCGACGATTCCGGGCTCGTTATCGCTGGCGCTCGGCCGGCGGTGGCATTTCTTTTTCGCCTGGATGTTTGTTATCAACGGCGCGATTTATGCGGCCTGGACGCTGCTCAGCGGGCATCTACGGCGGGACCTGCTTCCGTCCCGGCAGCAGGTGCGACACGTCGGTGGATCGATCCGCGATCATATACTCGTGCGCTTCCCGAAGAGCGAGCACTACAACGTTCTGCAGAAGCTTTCGTATCTGATCGCGGCGTTCGTTATGGGGCCGCTGATGGTCGCGACCGGCCTGGCGATGTCGCCGTGGATGGATGCAGCATGGCCATGGCTTTTGGATGTGTTTGGCGGCCGGCAGTCGGCGCGTACCATTCACTTCATCACCGCTTTCGCATTTGTGGCGTTCGTGCTGGTGCATGTGCTGATGGTGCTGTTATCAGGGCCAGTGAACCACATGCGGGCAATGATCAGCGGGTGGTATCAGATCAAACGGCCGGAGAAGGGCGATGATTGAGCGCAGGCGGTTGCTGAGGTCCGCGGCGGCCGGGGCAGGCACGCTGACGCTGTCGGGCTGCGACCGGCTGTCGCATGCGGATTGGTTTGTGCGGATGCTGGACAGCGCGGCGTGGGTGAATCAGCGGGTGCAGGCCTTGCTGACACCCCCGGGGGCGCACGGGCGACTTTATACCGAAGCAGATATATCACAGAACTTTCGAAGCAATGGCACGCATCACCCCAGCAATCCGCAATATCAGGCGCTGGCGAGCAAAGACTTTGTCGATTGGCGGCTCGAAATTGGCGGGCTTGTGAGTCGCCCGATGACCCTGTCGCTCAAGGACATCCGCGCGATGCCCTCGGTGACGCAGATTACGCGGCACGACTGCGTCGAGGGATGGAGCTGCATCGGCAAGTGGACCGGGGTACCGTTGCGCGAGATGCTGGCGTCGGCCGGGGTGCAGAAGCGAGCACGCTACGTGGCGTTCTTTTGTTATGACACGCTGCCGGGAGCCTCTGAACCATATTACGAGAGTATCGGATTGGACCAGGTGAACTTACAGGAGACGATCCTTGCGTACGAAATGAACAACCAGACACTCTCGATTCCGTATGGCGCGCCATTGCGTCTGCGGCTCGGGCGGCAGCTCGGCTACAAAATGGCCAAGTACCTGCGGCGGATCGAACTGGTCGAGAGCTTCACCCACATCGAAGATGGGCATGGCGGGTTTTATGAGGACAATGGCTACGAGTGGTACGCCGGGATCTGATCCGCGCAACCTCCGGGCCCTCCCGACTCCGCCCTACGCACAAAAACCCAGTTCCCGCAAGCAATCATTCAAATTGACCTCTCGCCTCCGCCCGCGCTAGCCGGATCTTTGTGTCTGCCGCCGAGTCGATTCCCGCCCTCCGAGTCCGTGGCCGTTCCTTCATGGCCCTCGTGCTCGCGCCCGAGCCGCCGCTCGCGGCTTGGCTCGCCTCCCTGGATGCCCAGATCGCCCGAGCACCATCCTTTTTCGAAGCCCGTCCCGTTATTCTGGATCTCGCTGGCCTCCCGCGCGAACAACAGGATGTCGCCGGCCTGATCTCCGCCATCGCCACCCGCGGCATTCGCATCATTGGCACAGAGGGCGCTCACCCCACTTGGCGTGGCGTCGAACGCTGGGGCGGCCCGCTCGCAACCGGCGCCAAGGGAACCGGCCGCGCCATCGACGTCCCTGACGATCCCCGCCAGGCAACAGCGGCCGGCTCGCCCAACCTGCTTATCGATCAGCCCGTCCGCTCCGGCCAGATGATCCACCATGAATCGGGGGATATCACGGTTATCGGCCCCGTCGCCTGGGGTGCTGAAATCATCGCCGGCGGTTCCATCCACGTCTATGGGGCCCTGCGCGGCCGCGCTATCGCCGGCCTCTCTGGCGCGAAAGGCGCCCGGATTTTCTGCCGCCGGCTGGAAGCCGAACTCCTTGCCATCGAAGGGGTCTATCGCACCGCCGACGATATCGATCCCGCCCTGCATGGAAAGACCGCGCAAGCTTGGCTGGATGGCGATTCAATGATCATCGCTGCATTGGACTGAGACAGAAGGGGCAATAACATGGCGCACGTCGTGGTTGTAACATCGGGTAAGGGCGGTGTCGGAAAGACGACTTCCACTGCTGCCCTCGGAGCCGCCCTCGCCCAGGCCGGCGAAGATGTCGTCGTCGTCGATTTCGATGTCGGCCTCCGTAACCTCGACTTGGTCATGGGCGCCGAACGCCGCGTCGTGTTCGACCTGATCAACGTTGTGCAGGGCGACGCCAAGCTCCCCCAGGCCCTGATCCGCGATAAACGGCTTGAAAACCTCGCGTTGCTCCCTGCCTCTCAGACCCGCGACAAGGACGCCCTCACTCCGGAAGGTATCGAGCGGGTCATGGCCGACCTCCGCGAAAGGTTCGACTGGATCGTCTGCGACAGCCCCGCCGGTATCGAGAAAGGCGCCATCATGGCCATGCGCCATGCCGACACGGCAGTGGTGGTCACCAACGCGGAGGTATCCTCCGTCCGCGACTCGGACCGCATCATCGGCATGCTCGATTCTAAAACGGAACGAGCTGAGAAGGGCCTCAAGATCGATAAACACCTGCTGCTGACACGCTATGACAACGCCCGCGCCCAGCGCGGAGAAATGCTGAAGACCGAGGACGTACTCGAAATCCTCTCCATCCCCCTGCTCGGCATCATCCCTGAAAGCCAGGACGTGCTGCGCGCCTCCAACCTCGGCTCGCCCGTGACGCTGAGCAATCCTTCTTCTTCCCCAGCACGCGCCTATGCCGAGGCAGCTAAGCGCCTGAAAGGCGACCAGATCAAAGTCACCATGCCCGTTCCCGACCGCATCGGCTTCATCAGCAAACTATTTGGCCGGAGGGCCGCGGCATGAGCCTACTGACTATGTTCCGGCGCCGCGAATCGGCGCCCATCGCCCGTGAGCGCCTTCAGATCCTGCTCGCACATGAGCGGGTCATCGTAGGCGGCAAGGACCTTGTCGCCGTGCTGCAAGAGGAAATTCTCGCGGTTATCGCCAGGCACGTTACGGTCGAGCGCGACAAGGTTCAGATCAAGGTTGACCGCGGTGATCCGGTTTCCACCTTGGAAATCGACGTCGAAGTGCCGGGTCTCGTGGCCGCCGCAGGGGCCGCCTGAACCGGCGACCACCCTCCGCGTTTCCTGCAGTCGCAAGCGGGAGGGGTTTATGCGTGCGCACTAACTCCCCGCCCACCACGGCCACGAACCGAAAGCCGGTTAAACCGAACTTCCTAGCCTCGAGACACGCAAGTTACTGAAGCATCTATACATTCTGTCTCGCGACCTGTGGATTACTGGCTACAGTTGACGCCGAGGAGATTGAATGCCTTCTGCTGCAGCGGTGTTGGCCTTGTGACGACGGTAAGGCGATAGTCCGGTGTGATCGCGGTGGTGATGGTGTTGCGCACTACGGTTGCCAGATCGCCGAGCAATGAACGGAAGCTATGCACCGGCAGGCCGTCCGTGGTGAGCCCTGTGGTCTGCTTGGCGATGGCAGCCGGGGAACGTTGCGCTTCCGACACTACGCTGTCTCGCAAGGCTTCGGCCGCTTCCCTATCGGCGTCATCGAACAGCATTGGCGCCAGGCAGGTCCGCATATGCCATTCGAGGTAGTAGGCTAACATGCACAGGAAGACGTGGGCCCGCACGCGGTCTGCCAGCCAATGATGGACAGGCCTGATCTGCAGATCGACGGTTTTGATGCAGCGAAAGGCCCGCTCCACAAGCGCAAGCGACTTGTAGCTTCGCACGGTCGTGGTGTCATCGAGCGCGCTTTCCGGCAGGCTGGTGCGCACGACATAGACGCCATCGGTTGCTGCTTCAGCGACGATCTCGGCGGTCTTGCGGGCGAAGCTGAAGACGGTATCGGTGATCTCGATGACAAAATGCTTGCCTACCTTGTGCTTGTTGATCACCGCGCCAACCGCGAGTGCGATCCGCGCAGCGCCCCGGAGGGGATTGCGCTTGCGAGCGACCGCGATCTGGATACGGGAGAGGTCACGTTCGGTGGCGGCCAGCAGATCCTCCCGCTTGCGGGCGCGCTCGACGGCGAGATCGGGATTACGGCAAACGATCAGGCGCTCACCCGGAAATTCGGGCGCCGTGATACTGGCCAAGTCGCGCTGATCGAACAGCGAGAGTTGCAAAGCGCCGGTTTCCATCAACGCCTTGATCGCCGGCGCGCGCAGTGCCGTGATCCAGTCGAAGCCTGCCGATTTAACGTCATTGGTGATGCGTGCTTGGGTGATCATGCCACGGTCACCGACCATGACCACGTGGTCGAGATGGAACCGCCGCTTCAGCTTTTCGATCTGATTGGCAAGCGTAATCGGATCGGCGGTATCGCCCTCAAACACCTCGATGGCGATCGGACAGCCATCGGGAGCGCAGAGTAGGCCGTATATGATTTGCAGCGTGCCCTTCTTGCCGTCGCGGCTGTAGCCACGCTGGGCGAGCGGGCAGCAGCGGCCTTCCATGTAGCTTGACGAGACATCATATAACACCAGTGTGCCATCGCCGAGATGGCGCTTGGCTAAGGCTGTCTCGATGGCAGGCTGGCGTTCCAGCAGCCAGTCCAGTGCGGCATAGAGTTCGTCCTCGTCGACCTCACCGAGGCCAAGCATTTCGCCAAGGCTCGATGCAGCGTAAGCGAAGTGTTGAGGCCCTTCTTTCGCTGGAGGCGCGGATGTGCTCGCAGATCTCGTGCAACGGCTTCGAGCTAACATTATGGATGACTTTAATGCTGACGCGAAGGATGGCTTTCGGCGGATTGAGGTTCTGACGGGACCGGCGCGGCGCCGGCACTGGTCGGCGGCGGAGAAGGCGCAGATTGTAGCCGAGACGCTGTTGCCGGGAGCTTCGGTCAGCGAAGTGGCACGGCGCTGGCAAGTGTGTTCTCAGCAGGTTTTCACGTGGCGGCGCGAAGCGCGGGCTGGACACTTGGCCTTGCCTGTGGAGGCAGTAACAAACGGTGAGACAAGTTTCGTGCCGATGGTCACCGAGACGAGGCCAGAGGGGCACAACAACGGGGGCATTGGCGCGCCTGCGGCGGCAGACGGCGTTGTCGAAGCATCCATCGGGTCATGCATCGAGATTAGGCTGGCCGGAGCGCTGATCCGCGTGACCAGTGGCACCGACTGCGCGTTGCTGGCGGAGGTGTTGCGCGCACTGCGGACATCGGCGGCGTGATCTCGATCCCCTCGGGGGTTCGCGTTCTATTGGCGGCGCGTCCCGTGGACTTCCGCAAAGGGTCGCACGGACTGGCGGCGCTGGCCGCCGAGGTGCTTGGCGAGGACCCGTTCTCCGGCGCGGTCATCGTATTCCGTTCCAAGCGCGCCGACAGAATTAAGATCCTGGTCTGGGATGGCAGCGGCCTGGTGCTGGTGTGGAAGCGATTGTCGCATGGTGCGTTTCGTTGGCCGCCAGTGGTGGATGGCGTGATGAGGCTGTCGGCGTTGGAGTTCGCCGCGCTATTCGATGGCATGGACTGGACACGCGTGCAGGCGACAAAACGGATTCCCACGCCGAGCGCTGTCGCGTAGAATCGCGACGTGATTCGCGTCGTTTCCACCGCAACCGAGGATTTACCTGCCGAGCCCGAGGCGCTGCGGGCCTTGGTGCTGACGATGATGGCGGAGCGCAATGCGGCCATTGCCGAGCGCGACACAGCGATGGCCGAGCGCGATGAGCTGGCGAGACGCAGCGAGCGGCTGCACGCCTTGCTGCTGAAGCTCCGCCGGATGCAGTTCGGGCGGAAGTCGGAGCGGCTGCCTGCAGAGCAGCTCACGCTCGCCCTGGAAGATCTTGAAACAGCAATCGCCGGGATCGAGGCCGAAGCCGAGAGAGGCGATCCTGCATTGCGGCGCGAACAGGCAAAAAAGCGGCGTGCCAGCCGCGTGCTGCCTGCCCATCTGCCGCGCATCGAGGTGGTGCTGATGCCGCCCGACACCGCCTGTCCCTGCTGCAAAGCGGCCATGGTCGAGATCGGCGAGGATCGCTCCGAGCGGCTCGACGTGATCCCGGCGCAATACCGCGTGCTGGTGACGCGGCGACCAAAGTTTGCCTGCCGCAGCTGTGCGGGTGTGGTGGTGCAGCAGCCCGCGCCGCCACGCTTGATCGAAGGTGGTCTGCCCACTGAGGCAACGGTGGCAGACGTGGTGGTCAGCCGCTTTGCCGACCATCAGCCGCTCTATCGCCAGGCGCAGATGATGACGCGCCAGGGGGTTGAGATCGACCGCTCAACGCTGGCATTTTGGGTTGGCTACGCCGCTGCCGAGATCGCCCCGGTCGCGCGCCGCCTGAAAGAGATCGTGCTCGGCTCGGCGCGATTGTTTGCCGACGAAACCGTCGTGCCGGTGCTCGATCCCGGCCGAGGCCGCACCAGGCAAGGCTATTTCTGGACGATTGCACGCGACGACGGACCCTGGGGCGGTCCCGATCCGCCCGCGGTGGTCTACACTTATGCGCCCGGGCGCCAGCACGAGCATGCCCGGGCGTTACTCGGTGCTTACCGCGGTATCCTACAATGCGACGGCTATGCTGCCTACAAGAGCCTGATCGACCCCTTAGGCAGGCGCGGCCCAAGCAAACTGGCGTTCTGCTGGAGCCATGTCCGGCGCAACTTCTATGATCTCGCCAAGGGTGGCGCGGCGCCGATCGCCACCGAGACGCTGACGCGCATCGCCGCGCTGTATCGGATCGAGACCGAGATCCGCGGCCAGAGTGCGTCCGAACGCCGCGTTGCACGTCAGGACCGTAGCCGTCCGCTGCTTGAGGAGCTCCGCACGTGGTTCGGAATGCAGATGGCGAAGCTGCCCGGCCGCGCTCCGACCGCTGAGGCAATCGGCTACGCGCTGAACCACTGGGATGGGCTCGTGCAGTTCCTCGATGACGGACGCGTCGAGATCGATTCGAATTGCGTGGAGCGGAGCATGCGTCCGGTTGCCCTCAGCAGAAAGAACGCACTGTTCGCGGGCAGCAACGAGGGGGCGGAAAACTGGGCCTCCATAGCCTCGCTGATCGAAACCTGTAAGCTGAACAGGGTCGATCCACAGCGCTACTTCACCGACCTGCTGACCCGCCTCGTTAATGGCTGGGCCCAGGCCCGCATCGACGAGCTTATGCCCTGGTGTTGGACCGACGCCAAAACCGCCTGAGGTCAAGGCCGAACATTCAGGGCCACTGAACTCCGCTTACGATGCAGCCGTGGCGGAGGAAAGTGCACGAGCGGTGGCGAGCTTGGATGCCGGCTCGATAATGCGCCCGATCATCAGCGCGAGGGCAAGATCACGGTATCGCTCGCGATCGCCGAGCATCCGATCAAGCCCTATCTTGCGGGCAGTCCCGAGCGCTGCTGCAACGTGCCCGTGCGGCAGACTGCGGGTGATGGTGAACGCATCCCGCTCGGCCGGAATGACAACGCCGCCTTTGAGAACACCGCGCAGGCCTTCAACGTGCTCGGCGGGCCAATCGGAGAGGTTGCAGATCGTGCGCTTACGGACCTTGCCATCCTGGCGGTAACTCTCGCGCAGCAGAATGGCGGGAGGCGAGTTCCGATTCGGAACAGCTTCGATATACATGGCAACGCATTGGCACAACACCGCCGCGAGTACAAGTCCAAATTTCCGGATTACATGGCTACGTTTGGGACCAGTCTCGTGCTTCTGTCCCTACTGTTCCTGCCACTTCACACTCTCCGAAAGAAGGAAGTTCGGTTTAAAAATCAGGCCGCCCGCTGCCAGCGGACTTCCGGCTTGTCGCGAAACGCAAAGCGTTCGAGGTGGCTGGCAACAACTTCTTCAAGTCGCGCCAAACCCGCCTCGTCATTGGCTTCCACGCGCAGGAACAAGGCGTCGGCATCGGCGTTGAGCTTACACACGCCCGCTGGAAACTCGATCCGGCAATCCACCTCGGTCAGGCTGACCGGCAGCTTGTGTTGGAAGTGCTTACATAGCTGCGCGAGGTACCGCCGCGACATAGTTGTCTCCACGCGTGCCTCGGAAACCAGCCTATCCATCAGATCCGCTCCACAGTGGTTGCAGCGGCGTCAAGCGCGGCCGCCATCGCATTGACCTGCTCCTCGTTAAGAGGGCCGCGTGCAAGCCGAAGCCGCATCGAGAGCTTTAAGTTCTCCATTGCGCGCACGATCTGCGGCGCCGCGCCGCCGCCATAGGTCCGGCTGGCCTCAGCCATGCGGGCCAGAAGGTCGTCTACCGCTGGGCGATGAGTATCGAGATAGGCCCGGCCATCGGCAGTGATCTCGTGCAGCTTTTTCCCGCCCTCGGCCACGGTGACCTCTACATGGCCGAGCTCTTCGAGAAGGGTGAGTGTCGGATATACGACACCAGGGCTGGGGCTGTAGGCGCCTCCCACGCGGTCCTCTATGGCCTTGATGATCTCGTACCCGTGGCTGGGCTTCTCTGCAATCAGATACAGAATTACCAGCCGAAGGTCGCCATGGGCGAAAAAACGCCGGAGTTCAGACCGGCCAATACCGTGCCGGCCGTGGCCGCGGTGGTGTTCACCATGCAGATGTTTATGAAGCATCGTGTCTCCGAGTGAGTTTCGATATATCGAGCAGCAGATATATCGAAACTCACTCTAATTCAAGAGAGACATTCGACAAGTTCCTACTCAGCCCGAAACCGCGATGTCTGTCAGCCGCCGGTGCTCGTCCATCGCGTAGCGATCCGTCATCCCCGCTACGTAATCGCCCACGACAGTCGCGGCCCGCACAGTTCCGCCCTCCCCGGCCCGCGCCCGCCAATCATCCGGCAGCATCGATGGATCGGCGTGCAGAAGCCGGAATACCTCTTCAGTCAGCCGCCGCGCTTTCGCCGTCATCCGGTTGACCCGCCAGTGCCGGTACATCCGGGCGAACAGGAAGTCCTTAATCGCCTGGTTGGCCTCCGCCATAGCCTCGCCAAAGACCACCATCCTGCGCTTCGCCCGCCGCACCGCGTCTGCACTGCCAGGATCCAGCTTGGCCAGCCGCCGGCCCGTCTCCTGAATCACTTCGGTTACCATCGCATCGATCACCCGTCGCACCGTCTCGTGCCGCAGCCGCGAAGGTGGCACGTCCAGGCTGGCCACACGCGCCGCCGCCAGTGCCTCCCGAACCACAGGCAAATGCGCAATATCCTCCGGGGTGAACAGCCGTGCCCGCAGGCCATCGTCCAGGTCGTGGCTGTGATAGGCAATATCGTCCGCCAGCGCCGCGATCTGCGCCTCCAGCCCCGCCTGAGTACCTAGCTCCAGCCGGTGGCGCTCGTTGTATTCCGCAATGTAAGCTGGAGGCTTCGGTAGTGGGCCGTTGTGTTTAACCAACCCCTCCAGCGTCTCCCAGGTCAGGTTCAACCCATCGAAGGCCGCATAACGGCTTTCCAGCAACGTCACGACCCGCAGGCTTTGCGCGTTATGATCGAACCCGCCGAACGGCTTCATCGCAACGTTCAGCGCCTCCTCTCCGGCGTGCCCAAACGGCGGGTGTCCCAGGTCATGCGCCAGGGCCAATGCCTCCGTCAGATCCTCATCGACCCTGAGCGCCCGCGCGATAGAGCGGGCAATCTGCGCCACCTCGATCGAGTGCGTCAGCCGGGTTCGGAAGAAGTCGCCTTCATGATTGACGAATACCTGAGTCTTGTACTGGAGCCGCCGGAACGCTGAAGTGTGAATGATCCGGTCCCGGTCCCTCTGAAACGGCGACCGCGTCGCCGCTTCCGGCTCCAGATGCAGCCGGCCGCGGCTGGCTTCGGCGCGGGCCGCATAGGGAGCCAAGTTCATGGCTCCCCCTTACACTGCGTGCGCGTGCCGCTTCAATTCATCCCGGCCGGTCCTTATGTTTCCGGCATGGACAATACACCAGCTTTTGGACTTACCGACCGGGCGGCGACGCGCATCGCCGAAATCGTCGCCGCTGAAGGACGGACGGCCGCCCTTCGCGTCGCCGTCCTAGCCGGAGGGTGCAGCGGCTTTCAATACACGTTCGAGCTGGATGAAGCCCCCCAGCCCGAGGATCTCATCATTCAGCGCGGCGCCGCCCGAGTCCTCATCGACCCCGCCAGCCTCGACCTGCTCTCTGGCGCCGAGCTCGATTACACGGACGAACTGATGGGCAGCCACTTCGCGGTGCGTAACCCCAACGCCAAATCCGCATGTGGCTGCGGCACTAGCTTTTCAATGGACTAGCACCTCGCTCACGTTGAGCGAGAGTTGATACCTCCGCCCTGAGAAGCGCAAATCAGCCGGAACCCGCCGCGGCCAGCACACGGTCTCTGAGCGTCGGGTCATCGTCGGCGGCCTCGACAACCTCGTTGAACTCGCCAACCGAGAGGCCCTGGCCTGTTACCGCTTCCACCATCACGGCCTGGGCTTCGTTTTGAAGCTCCTGCCGCTCCTCATCGGTCTGGGCCGAGGTCAGGCGCGCGCCGTAGTCGTTACGAACCTGGTTGATCTCACGCAGTGCAGCCCCAACTTGCTGAACCTTCGTGTCAGATACGTCGTCCATGCGTCCTTCCTCTTGGTGGCAAAATCCACCTAGTACGCCGCCCGAGGCCGCGGGTTGCATGGCCCGCCCGATTTTCTCCGGACCCACAGCAGAACTTCAAAACGACAAAGCCGTCGCCTGCACCACCAGCGGCAACGTCCTGACCATCGCCAGCACATCCTCCGGCACCGGCTCATCCAACGAAACAAGGCAGATCGCGTCGCCGCCAGGCGCCGCCCGCCCTAGGTGAAACGTGGCGATATTGATCCCGGCCCCAGCCAGCGTCGCCCCGAATCGCCCTATGAACCCCGGTTTGTCTTGGTTCGTCACGTACAGCATGTGCGGCGCAAAGTCCGCCTCCACCGGTATCCCCTTAATCTCCACCACGCGCGGCCGTGAGCCGGCAAACAGCGTCCCCGCGACCGACCGAGTCAGCCGATCTGTCTCCACCGTCACCCGCACCAGCGTCTGATACTCGCTCGGCCGGTCATGCACCGTCTCGGCCACATCGATCCCATGCTCCCGCACCGCAACCGGGGCGTTCACCATGTTCACGCCCTCCATCATTGGCGTCATCAGGCCTGCCAGCGCTGCCGCAGTCAGCGGCCGGTGATTGAGTTGCACGACATGCCCCTCGTACTCGATCACCACCCGCCGGATCATGCCCTCCCGCGCCTGGGTCAATTGGCCCGCGAACGACCCGAGGTTCCGGCACAGAGCCATGTAAGGCCGCAGCCGAGGCGCCTCTTCGGCTGTCACCGAGGGCATGTTGATCGCATTCGTCACCGCACCGGTGAGCAGGAAGTCACTCATTTGCTCGGCGATCTGGAGGGCGACGTTTTCCTGGGCCTCGGTGGTCGCGGCGCCCAAATGCGGCGTGCACACCACGTTCTCCAGCCCGAACAGGGGCGAATCCACGGCCGGCTCCGTCTCGAACACATCGAGCGCCGCCCCGGCGACATGCCCTTCCCTGATCGCCTCCGCCAGAGCCTGCTCATCCAGCAACCCGCCTCGGGCGCAGTTGATGATCCGCACCCCCCGCTTGGTTTTGCCGATGGCCTCGCGCGACAGCATGTTTCGCGTCGCTTCCGTCAGCGGCGTGTGAATGGTGATGATGTCCGCCCGCGCCAGCAGATCATCCAGCTCGACCTTCTCCACGCCAAGCTCCAAAGCCCGCTTCTCCGATAAGTACGGGTCATATGCGACCACCCGCATACGCAGCCCGATCGCCCGATCCGCGACAATCGATCCGATATTCCCACACCCGATCAGCCCGAGCGTCTTACCGGTGAGTTCCGCCCCCATGAAGCGGTTCTTCTCCCACTTCCCCGCTTTGGTGGAGGCCGAGGCGTCCGGAATCTGCCGCGCCAACGCAAACATCATCGCAACCGCATGTTCGGCGGTGGTGATCGTGTTGCCTTGCGGCGTGTTCATCACCACCACGCCCCGCGCCGTCGCTGACTTCACATCGATATTGTCCACGCCGATCCCCGCGCGCCCGACCACCTTCAGGTTGGACGCAACCTCCAACAGCTCGCGCGTGACCTTCGTCGCCGACCGGACCGCCAGGCCATCGTACGACGCAATGATGGTCCGGAGCTCCGCCGGGGGTAGGCCCGGCTTCACATCGACCTCAATCCCCCGCGACTGAAAAATCTCCACCGCGGCCGGGGACAGCTTGTCACTGATGAGTACCCTCGGCATCACGCAACCTGCTGCGCGAACGCCCACTCGATCCACGGCAGCAGCGCCCGGATATCAGAGGTCTCCACCGTTGCCCCGCCCCAGATGCGCAACCCCGGCGGGGCGTCCCGATATGCCCCAATGTCGAATGCCACTCTCTCTGCCTCCAGCCGCTTCGCGACGGCTTTGGCCACCGCCGGATCAGCCGCCTTCAGCGTCAGGCAGATCGAGGTGCAGGACCGCGTCGCCGGTTCCTCCGCCAGGAACGCCACCCAAGGCGTCCGCTCCACCCACTCGGCAGTCACCGTTAAATTCGTCGCGCTCCGTGCCACCAGCTCGGGCAACCCGCCAACCGCTTCGGCCCAGCGGAGCCCATCCAGGGCGTCCTCTACGCACAGCATCGAGGGCGTATTAATAGTCTCGCCTTTGAAAATCCCCTCATTCAGCTTCCCGCCGCTGGTCATCCGGAAGATCTTGGGCAGCGGCCAAGGCGGGACATAGCTGATCAGCCGCTCCGCCGCCCGCGGCGACAGCGCCAGCATCCCGTGCGCCGCTTCGCCCCCCAGCACCTTCTGCCAGGACCATGTGGCGACATCGAGCTTGTCCCACGGCAGCTCCATCGCGAAAGCCGCCGAGGTCGCATCGCAAATCACAAGACCCTGCCGGTCCGCCGGGATCCAGTCCCCGTCCGGAATTCGTACCCCGGACGTCGTGCCGTTCCACGCCAGCACCACATCGTGGCTGAAATCCACCGCCCCCAGGTCCGGCAGCCATCCATAGGGTGCCGCCAGGACCCGAGCATCCGCGAGCCGCAGTTGTTTGGTGATGTCCACCGCCCAGCCCTGTGAGAAACTCTCGAACGCCAGCACATCCACCGGACGCGCCCCGAGCAGCGACCACAACACCATTTCCACCGCGCCCGTATCTGAGGCCGGTACGATCCCCAGTCGCCAGTCTGCCGGCATGCCCAGGATCGCCTTGGACCGCTCGATCACTTCGGCCAGCTTCGCTTTCGGCGACGCCGCGCGATGGCTGCGGGCCAGCAGAGCGCCGTGTAGCCCGTCCAGGGTGAAACCAGGGCGCTTGGCGCAGGGACCGGATGAAAAATTCGGATTGCCCGGCCGCAACTCGGGCTTAGCGGCATGCTTTGCCATGCTCGGCTCTCCCTTCCAGAAGAGAAGCGCCCCGGTGGGGGGGCGTGACCCGCGGCGGTCGCTAATACGCTCCCGGTCTGAAGTCAACGCCCAAGTTGTTTCCGGACAGAGCCCACCGTGTGATCGCGAGCCGCCTTGCAGCGGCGGCGTGGCGATCCAGGCCCGCGGCACGTCGTGGCGTATGGGCTCAGATCAACCCGGAAGTCCGATAAATTGCCTTCAGGGGAACAGCAAAACCGATGCTCTCCGCCCGAAGCTCATCCTCTGGGCCAATAAGGTCGGGCCGCTCTGGCCATGTCCCATCAGGGCGCAGCCGGAAGACCTCCGCCCGCACATCCCAACTGCTGATCACCCATATCTCGCGCACGCTCGGGATCGTCGTGTACGCCCAGATGTTGGCCCGCGTCTGTGCCTCATTGCTCGGCGACAGCACTTCGACAAGCAACACAGGATCGGGGATGGATTTCCCGCCCGACGGAGGCGAGCACGTCACGCCCACGTCCGGAACCAGCATGTTCTCATCGGATCTCAGCCTGGGAATAACGCCAGGTGTAGTCACGGCCCGACAATGGCCTCGGGCAACACAGTGATTTTCAAGCAGACGAACGATCTCCGTCTGGATCGACCCATGGGCATCTCCCCCCGGGGCCATCATCTCCGGCTCACCATCCCGCAGTTGCCAAACCGCACCCGTGCCATCATCCGGATCCCAGGCCAGGAACTCGGCGACCGTCATATGCCGCGGGGGTGGCTTCAGTGCCGCACTCATGTGACCAAGATGTTCCAGCCGCAAAAGCAGTTCAAGCCTGCCGGGCTCTCAGCGGAACGCCCCCACCGTCAGCCACGGAACCGCCGCCACCACGATCAGCGCCACGACAAGGGTCACCATGTACGGCCACACGCGCCAGATTGACTCGTCGCTGGTCGCGCGGCCAATCAGACAGGTCTGATAGAACCCCACCCCGAACGGTGGCGAGAACAGCCCGATGCCCATGGCCAGAATCGCCACGATCCCATAATGCACCGGATTGATCCCCACCTGCTGCGCGATCGGAAACAGCAGCGGTCCGAACAGCACCATCGCCGGCAGGCCCTCCAGCACGCTGCCGAGCACGATGAACAGCACGATCGACACTGCCATGAAGCCGACCTTGCCCCCGGGCAGGCTGCCCATGATGTCGGCCAACGTCTGCGCGAACCCGGCCTGAGTAAGCGCCCAGGCCATGGCCGAGGCGCTGCCGATGATGAACAGGATCGCTCCCGATAGAGAAGCGGTCTCGATCAGCAACGGGAACACGCGACGCACGGGGAAGTGCCGGTACACCAAAATGCCGACCAGTACCCGAATACACCACACCCACCGTCGCGACCTCGGTCGCCGTGGCCACGCCTGCGATCACCGCGTAGCGAATAACGAACGGCAAAATCAGAGCCGGGATCGCCACGAAGACCAGCCAGACTGTCTGCTTCGCGCCGACAGGCTCGCCCGCTGGCTCATCACGGCGAGAACGGAAATAGATCAGCACCACCAACGCCAGCGCAGCCACCGCCGCCGGCAGCAGCCCGCCGTTGAACAGCGCCGCCGTGGAAACCCCGGTCACGGCACCCACGATGATCAGCACCAGGCTCGGTGGAATCGTCTCCGACATCGCCGCGGCCGAAGCAAGCTGCGCCACCAGCTCTCCCGGATGGGAACCGCGCCGTTTCATCTCGGGCAAAAGCACGGGCGCAATGGCGGCCTGATCCGCGGCCTTTGATCCGGAGATGCCGGACACCAGGTACATCGCTCCGATCAGGGCATACGAGAGCCCGCCGCGATACCGGCCGACCAGCGCCGCAACGCAATCCACCAGAGCTTTCGCAATGCCGGTCATTTCCAATAGCAGGCCCAGCACCACGAACATCGGCACGGCGAGCAGCTCGATCGACGACATGCCCTGGTTCATCTGGCTGATAATGACCGAAAGCGGGATGGTCGAAGTGAAGTAGAAATACGCCACGGTCGACATGCCGAAGCTGAACGCAATCGGTACTCCACACAGAATGCAAGCGCCGACCATGCCTACGAAGAAGATCAGCAGCGTTGCATTGCCGATATTGTCGAACACGGGCTCCAGCAACCAGAATATTACTCCTAGCGCCACGCCAAAGCCCACGGTTAGTACCAGCTCCAGCCAGCTCGCACCGGCGAACAACTGGCGAATGGCTGTATAGAGCAGGATAGCGAGGCCGATCAGCTCGCCGAGGATCTCCCAGGAGCCAGGAATTTGCAGCGTCGGTGTGGTGATCGCCGCCTGCTGCTCCATGTAGCCGATGCCCGGAAATAGCAGCACCGCCGTGAACACCGCGACAATCAGGCCGGACACATGGTGCAGGGTACGTTGGGTCCGGGGGCGCAGAGACGTGAGAAACACCGTCATCCGCATGTGCTCGGATTGCCGCAGCGCAATCACCGCCCCGAGCGTGACCAGCCAGAGAAACAGGATCCCCGCCAGCTCGCCCGACCAAACCAGCGGCCGATCGAGGACATAGCGAAAGATCACGCCGGCGAACAAAATCACGACTTCCGCAAACACCAGCACGGCGGCCACGAGCTTGCAGCCACCGTCCAGTATCCAATCCAGCGTGTCCAGCCAGCGCTCCGGCGCCGGCCTGCTTACGCTTTCGCTCGGCTCAGCCGAGGGTGCCAGTGTACTTCTCAAGGGCCGACCATAGCTTATCGCCAAACTTCCCCTTCCACTCCTTGTAATAACCCGCCTTCACGAGCTGCTCTTTGAACGGCGCCGTATCCACGGTATTGAATGTCAGACCTTGCGATTTCAGCTTCGATTCCAGCGAACTATCCTGCGATTCATTGACCGTACGCTGCGCCTCCGCTGCCGTACTGAATGCATCCTTCACTGCCTTCTGGTGATCCGCCGACAGCCCCCTCCAGAACGGGCCGTTCATGATCATCCAGTAGCCGACCCACATGTGGTTGGTCAGCGAACAGTACTTCTGAACCTGGTAGAACTTCGTCGCCTCGATCACCGCGAGGGGGTTCTCCTGCCCGTCCACCACTTTGGTCTGCAACGCGGTGTAAAGTTCCGAGACATTCATGGTCACCGGCGCGGCGCCCAGATCTTTGAAGATCGACAAATTCATCGGACTGGGCGGCACCCGGATCTTGAACCCACGCAGATCCTCCGGCGTGTTGATCGGCTTGGTGCTGGTGGTAACCTCGCGAAAGCCCTCGTCCCAGACCTTCTCCATGGCATAAAGGCCCGTCTTCTCGATATCCGCCCGCACCAAGGGGCCCACGTCGCCGTCCAGCGCCGACCAGGCGGTCTTGGAGTCCTTGAAAGCGAACCCGACATTGTCGATCGCGCAGGACGGGACCAGTGTCGCAAGAATATTGTCCCCAATGCCCATCATCTGCATCGCACCAGCTCGCAGATTCGCGAGCATATGGGTATCGTCACCGAGCTGGTTGTTCGGAAATACCTGAACCACCACCTGCCCGTTGGTCGCGGATTTGATCTTGGCTGCCGCTGCCTGCACATGTGTCGTGGTCGGGTGGTCGGCCGGCAGATCGATCCCGAACTTGATCACACTGCGCCGCGCTGCACGCCCGCGGCGAGATGCCAGACCCACCACCCCGGCCGCCGCCGAGGCCAGGAATTGCTTGCGGGTCAACGCCGCGCCCATGACGCCCTCCCCTTGTTTTTGTTCCCGGCCATCATGTCCACCGGACAGCCGCCGCCGTCAACGCCTGGACACGTTGCAACGGCGTGAACAGCAGGCATTGCAGACATAGAGATATCTTTATATATCGGCGGACGCACAGAGGAATCCGGTATGGACTACAAGGTGAACGACATCTCCCTGGCTCCTTGGGGCCGCAAGGAAATCTCCATAGCCGAGGACGAGATGCCCGGCCTCATGGCCATTCGCGCGGAATACGGCCCCTCACAGCCGCTCAAGGGCGCCCGCATCGCAGGCTGTCTGCATATGACCATCCAGACCGCCGTCCTCATCGAAACCCTGCTCGCCCTCGGCGCTACCGTCCGCTGGTCTTCCTGCAACATCTTCTCCACCCAGGACCACGCCGCCGCCGCTACTGCCGAGGCGGGTATTCCCGTCTTCGCCTGGAAAGGCGAAACTGAGGAGGAGTTCTGGTGGTGCATCGAGCAGACCATCCGAGGCCCGGACGGCTGGACCCCAAACCTTCTCCTGGACGACGGGGGTGACCTGACCAAGTTGATGCACGACAAATACCCGGAGATGCTGAAGGACGTCCGCGGGGTCTCAGAGGAGACCACCACGGGCGTCCACCGCCTGCGCGACATGGCTCGCGATGGCACGCTTCTGGTCCCCGCCATCAATGTCAACGACAGTGTCACAAAATCGAAGTTCGACAACCTGTATGGCTGCCGTGAATCGCTGGTCGATGGCATCCGCCGCGGGACGGATGTCATGATGGCCGGCAAGGTCGCCGTGGTGAACGGCTTCGGCGACGTCGGCAAGGGCTCCGCCGCCAGTCTGCGCAACGCCGGCTGCCGCGTGATGGTGAGTGAAGTCGATCCCATCTGCGCCTTGCAGGCCGCCATGGAAGGCTACCACGTGACCACAATGGATGAAGCTGCCCCGATCGGCGATATTTTCGTCACCGCCACAGGCAACGTGGACGTCATCACCATCGACCATATGCGCGCTATGAAGCACCGCGCAATCGTCTGCAATATCGGTCATTTCGACTCGGAAATCCAAATCGATGCGCTGCGCAACTACCGCTGGGAGAATGTCAAGCCCCAGGTCGATGAAGTCGTATTCCCCGACGGCAAGCGCTTGATCGTGCTATCCGAAGGACGTTTGGTGAACCTGGGCAACGCTACCGGACATCCCAGCTTTGTCATGAGCGCATCATTTTCCAACCAGGTGCTCGCACAAATCGAGCTGTTTACCGCTAAGTCCGGAACTTATGAACGCAAGGTTTACACTCTGCCAAAGCGACTCGATGAGAAAGTTGCTGCACTGCACCTCGCCAAGATCGGCGCCAAACTCACGCGGCTCACGCCAAAACAGGCCGACTACATCGGTGTTGCCGCCAATGGCCCGTTCAAGCACGACCTCTATCGTTACTAAGCGTGCGGTGTTGGTGTGGCGGCTGCGCAGCATAAAGAGTCTGCGCGGGTCGCGGGACCATACCGCACAGCGTTGTGAGAGCCCTGTCATCGAAGCATGCTGACAGCACGCCGCCGTTTCGGCTATCTCCTGACCAACGTCCAAAGACAAGGCCGGTGATGCGCCATAATCACGAATACGCCCATACCGAAGCAATCCGTCGAGCCCTCCGTGCCAACCCCGATCAGCACTCCGTCGAGGATCTCCTGTTCCTCGAAAGTTGGGAGAGTACGCGCGCGGACGACGTGGCGGCAATCCTCCGCGCCCGGCAGATCCGACGCGCGAATCCAGGTTTGATCACCGAGATCCGCGAAGAACGCCGCCGTGGGCATCCACTCAGCGAGTTTGAACGAACCATTCTGTCTGTGGAATAAATCCACTCCGCGTTACTCTCCGCGAAAATAGGTCCTGCGAAGCCCCGCAGGAACAAAGCAGGATCTTCGGCCCCCCCTTCCCCCCGGGGGCCAGGACCGATTGCACGGGTTGGCCCCTTCGTACAATCATTCCGCCACAAAACGCGGGAGGCCAACGCATGTCGGGCAGGACCTACACCCATCGCGACCATCTGCCGCTCGCCCGCTCCGCTATGGCTTACGTCCTGGCCGGCGGGCGTGGCAGCCGTCTCCTGGAGCTCACGGATAAGCGCGCCAAGCCCGCCGTCTTCTTCGGCGGCAAGTCCCGTATCATCGACTTCGCCCTGTCCAACGCCGTCAATTCCGGCATCCGGCGCATCGCCGTGGCAACCCAGTACAAGGCCCACAGCCTGATCCGCCACATGCAGCATGGCTGGAACTTCTTCCGGCCAGAGCGTAACGAGAGCTTCGATATCCTGCCCGCCAGCCAGCGTGTGTCCGAAGCCCAGTGGTACGCCGGGACCGCCGATGCCGTGTACCAGAATATCGACATTATCCGTAGCCACGGTCCCGAATACATCATCATTCTCGCCGGCGATCACGTGTACAAAATGGATTACGAGATGATGCTCCGCCAGCATGTGGAGCAGCAGGCCGATGTCACCGTCGGTTGCATCGAAGTCCCCCGCCAGGAGGCCACGGCGTTCGGCGTGATGCATGTCGATGAGCAGGATCGCATCGTTGCCTTTTTGGAAAAACCCGCCGATCCGCCCAGCATGCCAGGCAAACCGGAGGTGGCACTCGCCAGCATGGGGATCTACGTCTTCAGCACGCGCTTACTGTTCGACCAGCTCGAGCGCGATGCCGCCGACCCGAACTCGGCGCGCGACTTTGGCAAGGACGTGATCCCCTTCCTGGTTCAGCACGGCAAGGCGGTGGCCCATCACTTCAGCAAGTCCTGTATCCGTTCCGGCCAGGAGCGCGAAGCTTATTGGCGCGATGCCGGAACGGTCGATGCCTACTGGTCGGCGAATATCGATCTCACCGATGTGGTCCCGGCGCTCGATCTTTATGACCTCGACTGGCCGATCTGGACCTATGCCCAGATCACGCCCCCCGCAAAGTTCGTCCACGACACGGAAGGGCGCCGCGGTATGGCGGTCAGCTCCCTGGTCTCCGGTGCCTGTATCATATCCGGCGCCAGCTTGCGCCGGAGTTTGCTGTTCACTGGCGTGCGCGCCCACTCCTATTCAACGGTCGAGAACGCCGTGGTGCTCCCTGAAGTCGAGATCGGCGAGCATGTCCGTCTTGCCAATGTGGTGATCGACCGCGGTGTGCGCATTCCTGACCGCCTGGTGGTCGGTGAAGATCCCGAGCTCGACGCAAAACGCTTCCGCCGCACCTCGGGTGGGGTATGCCTGATCACGCAACCCATGATCGACCGCCTGAAGCAATGATACCGCGGTGCGTCATCGCGAGCCGCGCGACGTGGCGATCCACGCGCACCTTATTCGCCTCTCCCGCTGTGCGGGAGAGGTCGGCGCGTGGAGCGCGCCGGGTGAGGGTGGCGCGGCCCCAGTCAAGGTGAAAAGACCCTAGCTGTTGGCGTTAATCCGACATGAAAGTCCTATCCGTTGCATCCGAAATCTTCCCGTTCGCAAAAACCGGCGGACTGGCCGACGTCGCCGGCGCCCTCCCATCCGCCCTCAAGGCCGAGGGAGTCGAGATGCACTCCCTCCTGCCCGGCTACCCCGCGGTTCTCGCCGCCCTCGGCGCCGCCCAGGAAATATTGCATTTCAATGACCTTTTCGGCGGTCAGGCCCGCGTGCTCGCCGGCCGCGTCTTCGCCCTCGACGCCCCCCACCTCTTTAAACGTCCGGGGCTGCTTTACGGCCATACCGACGATGCCCTTCGCTTCGCCGCGCTCGGCTGGACTGCCGCCGAAATCGCCTTCGGCGCAATCCCCGCTTTCGTCCCTGATGTGCTACACGCCCATGATTGGCAGGCCGGCCTCGCACCCGCCTACGTGTATTACCGCGGCAACCCACGCCCTGGCACTGCCTTCACCGTGCACAACCTAGCCTTTCAGGGGCAATTCGCCGCCCATCTGCTCACCACGCTTCGTCTGCCGCCGCACGCCTGGTCTATCGATGGGATCGAATATTACGGCGGAATTGGCTTCCTGAAGGCCGGCCTGCGCCTTTCCGATTACGTCACCACTGTTTCCCCAACCTATGCGGAGGAGATTTGCACCGAGGCCGGCGGCATGGGTCTCGGCGGACTGCTGCGCGCGCGCGGCGACACCCTCGTCGGCATCCTCAATGGGATTGACACAGAGGTTTGGAACCCGGCGACCGATCCACGTCTCCCCGCGCGCTACGACGCGGAGCAAATCGGGCTCCGTGCAGAGAACAAACGCGCCCTGCAAGCCGAACTTGGTCTGGAACCCGATCCCGACGCGATGGTCCTCGGGGTCATCAGCCGTCTTGCCTGGCAGAAGGGCATGGATCTGCTCCTCGCCTCCCTGCCCTCCCTACTCACCTCAGGCACCCAACTAGCCCTGCTCGGCGCCGGCGAAGCGTCGTTGCAGGACGCATTCGGCACCGCCCCTTTAGCCCATCCCGGCCGGGTCGGCGTGCGCCTCGGCTACGATGAGACCCTGGCACATGTTATACAGGGCGGCGCAGACCTCATCGCCGTCCCATCCCGCTTCGAACCCTGCGGGCTTACACAGTTATGCGGCCTCCGCTACGGCGCCGTCCCGTTCGTCGCCCGCACTGGCGGTCTGGCTGATACCGTTATCGATGCCAACGAAATGGCTCTGGCGGCCGGTGCTGCAACCGGCTTCGTCTTCTCGCCCGGCTCCGTGGAGGCCCTGGAATCCGCCTTTCGCCGCGCAACCCACATCTGGCGCGATCCCGATACGTGGAACTGCGTGCAGCGCAGCGGTATGAGCAGCGATGTCAGTTGGCGCCGCCCCGCGCGGCACTATGCTGCACTCTATCGCGCACTGGCCACGCAATCGCGCAGGCAAGCCCCAGCGCCGCCACCACACTGATCATCGCCAGACCCAAAGCCCGGCCATACGCCGCCTCGCCCACGCCCCTGCCCAACAGCGCAAAAAACAGGCTAACCACCGCGGCATTACTTACCGCGGCACCGATTTGCAGCAGCGAATTGATGACCCCGGCCGCCACCCCCGCCTCCGCAGGCGGCACATCCTCGAGCGCGGTGTTGAACAACCGCGGCATTGCGATACCCTGCCCGAATCCGGTCACAAATGTAACCGTCACCAGCACCGCCGCACTGGCCGAAAGCCCCACGCTCAGCGCAATCAGCGCATAGCCGCAAACCTCGATCGCCATCCCTAATCCAAGCAGCCGCGGGCGTATCCACCTCGAGAGCCACCCGCTGGCGAATGGTCCAAGAAACAGTCCAACCCCGTAGGGCACGATGGCAAGCCCGGTCCATAACGGGCCCGTACCCCTGCCCTCCTGATTATAAAGCCCGAACAACAGGTAAAATGCGGTAGTAAAAAAGAACAGAGCCGCCACCATCGCGCCGCGGCGAAAGCTCGCAATGCGAAATAGCCGCATATCCAGGATCGGCATCCCGCCGAGTTGCGCCAGCCACCGTTCATGTGCGAGGAACCCCCCAATCAGGAACGGCGAGAGCGCCAGCATGGCGACCAGCCACCCTGGCCATCCCCGCTCCCGTCCCTCGGCCAACGGCACAACCACACAGGCCAGCATCGCCGATATCAACACCGCCCCCACCAGATCGAGCCGTGGCCTGCTCGTCGAGCTGGTCTCCGGCACCAGCCACAGGGCCGCGCAGATCGCCGTCGCCCCGATCGGCAGATTGACCAGAAATACCGTCCGCCACCCCAGCCCAAACGGACTCCACGCCACCAGCACGCCGCCCAGAAGCTGCCCTGTCACTGACGCAAGCCCCATCATCACGCCATAGAACGTCATTGCGTGGGCCAGCTCGCGTTCATCCCGAAACAGCGCTCGGATCGCCCCGAGAACTTGCGGCAACAGCAGCGAAGCTGCCAGCCCTTGTGCCACGCGCCCCACCACAAGCACGCCCGCCGTTGGCGCGAGCCCGCAGAACGCCGAGGCCGCCGTGAACCCCAGCATCCCAAGCACGAACAGCGGCTTGCGCCCATACAGGTCGCCCAGCCGCCCACCGGTGACGAGCAACACCGCGTACCCTGACGCATAGCCCGAAATGATCAACGCCGTCTGAGCAGGGTTCGTACCCAGCCCCTCGCGAATTGAAGGTAACGCGACGTTGACGATGAAGAAGTCCAGCGGCGGTAGAAAACCCCCCGCCAGCAGCACGATGAACGCGAGCCAGGCACGCGTCCGCGTCAGCTCCGCAACCTTTGCGCTTCCCATTGGCATCGATCACAGCTTAGCTGACAGCCAACATCCACCAAATGCCGGAGAGGGAACCATGGCGGCCACTAATCAGCCGGATCAGCCGGTTCTCGATACGACCCCCTATGGCTCCGGCCCTGACGATTCGCTGGCCACTACAACAGAAAACCAAGCCATCACCCATCACGCCGCGACGATCGGAGGAAGCTCCATCCCCTATACCGCAATCGCAGGCCATCTGATCGCCGTCGATCCATCCAGCTCAAAACCCGAAGCATCCTTCTTCTATGTCACCTTCATCGCCGATGGGCACGACCCGTCAACACGCCCGGTCACTTTCTTCTACAACGGCGGTCCCGGTTCCTCCTCCGTGTTCGTGCTGCTTGGCTCCTTCGCGCCCAAGCGCATCAAAACCAGCATGCCCGGTTTCACCCCGCCGCCGCCCTACACCTTGGAAGACAACCCCGATAGTTTGCTAGATCGCAGCGATCTCTGCTTCATCAACCCGGTCGGCACCGGCTATTCCACCGCCATCGCCCCGTTCAAGAACCGTGATTTCTGGGGTGTCGACCAGGACGCGCTCTCGATCAAGCAGTTCATCAAGCGATACCTCACGGCGTTCAATCGCTGGAACTCGCCAAAATTCCTGTTCGGCGAATCCTATGGCACCGCGCGGAGTTGCGTGCTCGGCTGGATGCTGCACGAGGACGGCATCGACCTCAACGGCATCACGCTGCAATCCAGCGTGCTCGATTATCCCGCCAATTTCAGCAACGCGCCGGGTCTGATGCCAACCTTCGCGGCCGACGCCTGGTACCACAACAAAACCCAGATCGAACCGCGGCCGCCGGAGCTGCCGCCCTTCTTGAATACAGTCACGGGCTTCTCCGCCGGCCCTTATGCCCAGGCGCTCGCGGCATTTCCCAATGCCGATCCCACCACAGTCGCCACGCTCAGCCAGTATCTCGGGATTCCTGTAACCATCCTCGACGCCTGGAGCCTGAACGTCGAGGCGTCCGACCGGCTCGGCCATTCGTTGTTTCTCATCACGCTGCTGCGTGACCAGGGACTTGCGGTCGGCGCCTACGATGGCCGCGTCACTGGCGTAGATACCGGCATCAACGCAATCGTCTCCCCCGACGGCGGTATGAACGATCCGACCATGGCGGCTGTCGGCGGCGTCTATACCGCGATGTGGAACAGTTACCTTAACAATGACCTCAAGTTCACCGCCACATCGAACTTCATCGACCTCAACGACCAGGCCTTCCAATACTGGGACTTCACCCACACCGACCCGGCCGGCAACGTGCAGAAACCGGACAGCCAGGGCAATCCCACCCTTTACACCGCCGGCGACCTCGCCGCCACGATGGCTGCCAACCCCTATCTGCGCGTTCTGTCGGCCAACGGCTACTACGACTCCGTCACCCCATTCTTCCAGACCGTACTGACGTTGACCGGCATGCCGCTCGCCGATGCACAGATCCGCGCCAATCTTACCATCCGTTACTACCCCTCGGGGCACATGATCTATCTCGATGGCCCATCTCGCACCGCCATGAAAGCCGATCTCTCGGTAATGTACGATGCGGTGTTCGCCAACGTCGCCGCGCGCGCCCTGCGCGCGCGTGTGTTTACCCGCGCGCTGCCGTTCGCCAATCGCATCACCCCTTATATTCAACAGCCCGCCGATGTTGCCACCGCGCGACCCTGGAGTATCGCCGACCTCTGCGCCGCCTATGACTGGCCGAAGAACTGCCCAGGTGGTGGTGTGATCGCTATCCTGGAATTCGGCGGTGGCTGGGTTCAAAGCGACATCAGCGCCTTTTTCACGAACGCCAACCTTCCCGCACCGAACATCACCGACGTTGTCCTTAGCGGCACCGGAAATTCACCCAATGGCGACGCGGATGGAGAGGTCGCCCTTGATATCCAGATCGCCGCCGCTGCCTATACGCTGGCCACCGGCCGGCCTGCCGAGATCCGCGTCTATTGGTCCGACCCCAGCAACTTTGGGTCTATGGCAACGGCAATCACCGCCGCAGCTGCCGATGGCTGCGACGTCTGCTCGATCTCCTGGGGCTCCGACGAGGCAAACTGGCAGGCGATCAGCGAACAATCCGGAACGGACTACATTACCCGGCTGAACGCGGCGGCGCAGGCGGCGACCAATAACGGCATGATCGTCTTCGCCGCCTCCGGGGATAACGACAGCTCCGATGGCGGCCCCGATCCCGCCAATGTCGATCTGCCCTCATCGAGCCCGTTCGTCATCGGCTGCGGCGGCACGCGCAAGACCACCAGCGATGAGACCGTCTGGAACGACGATCCCGGGAATACCAACGGTCATGGCACCGGCGGCGGCTTCTCGCGGCTGTTCCCAATGCCGTCTTGGCAAGCGAACGCACCGCATGGGCCGGGGCGGATGGTTCCCGACGTTGCGGGTGATGCCGACCCGCAAACCGGCTACGAGATCACGGTCCATGGCGAAACCGCCGTTGTGGGCGGCACCAGTGCTGTTTCGCCGTTGTACGCTGGCTTATTCGCGGCTTTCGGACGCAAGCTCGGCTTTGTGACTCCAAAGCTCTGGGCGAACCAGACCGCTTTCCATGACATCACCGAGGGCGACAACGGTTACTACCGGGCCGCACCTGGCCCTGACCCATGCTCGGGGCTGGGTTCCCCGATCGGGACACGGATTGCGGCGTTGTTCACTCAAGCCGGGCCAGGGAGCGCCACTCGGCCTCGTTAAGAACCTTCACCCCCAGCTCCGTGGCCTTGCGCGCTTTCGAACCCGCATCCGCGCCGACCACCACGAAATCGGTTTTGCTTGAAACCGAGTTGGTGACCTTCGCGCCCAGCGCCTCCGCGCGTGCTTTGGCTTCCGGCCGGGTCATGCTTTCCAGGCTACCGGTAAAGACGATGGTCTTGCCCGCCAGCGCGCTGTCCGCCGCCTCTCCGCCCCCACCGTCCTCGACGGTCAACTCGGCGGCGAGTTCATCGAGCGCAGCCAGGTTCCGCGGTTCGGCGAAGAAGTCCGCGAGCTCGGTCGCAATGGCCGGGCCGATGCCAAGGATCGAGCCAAGCTCCTCGCGTGCCTCGGAGCCAACAATCGTAGCCGCTAACATCTGAGCCCGCCAGTTGGCGAAACTCCCATAGTGGCGCGCCAGCAGCTGCGCATTGCGCTCGCCGATCCGCCGGATCCCCAGTGCGTAAATCAAGCGGGCCAGAGGAATGCGCCGCCGCGCCTCGATTGCCCGCACCAGGTTGCGAGCCGAAAGCTCGCCCCAGCCTTCACGGTTCGCAATTTCCTTTTCCCGGGCCGGCAGCCGGAACAGGTCGGCCGGGCTCGACAGCCAGCCTTCGGCGAAAAACTCCTGAACCGTCTTCTCTCCCAGTCCGTCGATATCGAACGCAGGCCGCGAAACGAAATGGATCAGCCGTTCCACACGCTGGGCGGGGCAGATCAGGCCCCCGGTGCAACGCCGCACCGCCTCGCCCGGGGGGCGCACGGCATGACTGCCGCAGGCGGGACAGCGCTCGGGAAAGACAAACGGCTTCGCGTTCCGCGGCCTGCGTTCCTTTACCACCGACACGATCTGCGGAATCACGTCGCCCGCCCGCTGGATCACAACGGTATCTCCGATGCGCACGTCCTTGCGGGCGATCTCATCCTCGTTGTGCAGCGTCGCGGCGCGCACCAGCACGCCGCCCACGTTCACCGGCTCCAGCTCGGCCACTGGCGTCAGGGCACCGGTCCGACCCACCTGGACACGTATATCGCGTAGCACCGTCGTCGCCTGCTCCGCGGGGAACTTCCAGGCGGTCGCCCAGCGCGGGGTGCGGCCGACAAATCCCAGCCGCCGCTGTAACTCCAGATCGTTAATTTTGTAGACGACGCCGTCGATGTCGTAGCCCAGGCTGGCGCGTTCCAACGCCATCGCCGCATAGTACTCCGCGGCCTCAACCTCCGAGGCAACCTGCCGGATGTGGGGGTTGACGTCGAAACCCCAGTCCCGGAGCAGGCGCAGATACTCCCAGTGCGCTGCCGCCATCCGCTCGCTCGCCTCCCCCATCGCATAGGCGAACAGCGATAATTTGCGTCCCGCGGTGATGCGTGCATCAAGCTGGCGAAGACTTCCCGCCGCGGCATTGCGAGGATTGGCGAAAACGCGCTGACCCGCTGCCGCTTGCGCCTCGTTCAGCGCCAGAAAATCGCTTTTGGTCATGAACACTTCGCCGCGGATTTCGATCAGCGCCGGCGCTTTGCCCTTTAAGCGCTTGGGTACCGCCGACATCGTGTGCAGGTTTGCAGTAACATCTTCGCCCTCGGTGCCGTCACCACGCGTCGCGCCGCGCACGAAGCGTCCATGTTCGTAGGTCAGATTGATCGACAACCCATCGATTTTCGGTTCGGCCACCATGGCCAGCGGAGCGTCCGGGCGCAGGCCCAGAAACCGCCGCGCGCGCGCAGCAAAGTCGCGGAAATCGGCCTCGTCAAACGCATTATCCAGCGACAGCATCGGTTCGCGATGCCGCACCTTGGCGAAGCCTCCTTCCGGAGCCGCACCCACGCGCCGGGACGGCGAGTTTGGACGGATCAGCTCCGGAAACCGCGCCTCGATCTCCGCATTACGCCGCCGCAGCGCGTCGTATTCAGCGTCGCTGATGGTGGGAGCGTCCTGCTGGTAGTAGGCGCGATCATGGCGGCCAATCACCGCCGCCAGTTTTTCCAGCTCCGGCCCCGCCTCCTCCGGCGTAAGGTCCTCCACGCGGATCACGCCGCCGTCCCCAACAGCTCCGCTGCCGCCGCCCGCGCCGATTCAGTGACCCGTTCGCCTGCCAGCATGCGCGCGATCTCTTCCCGCCGTCCTGCCTGATCCAGCGCTTCGACCAGCGTCGCAGTGCGGCCACGGCCGACCCTCTTGGTGACACGAAGCTGCACCGCGCCCCGGGCGGCAACCTGGGGACTGTGCGTCACCACCAGCACCTGTAGCCGTTCCGCCACCCGCCCCAGTCGCTCACCAACCGCGGCAGCCGTCGCGCCGCCAATCCCCGCATCGACCTCATCGAACACCAAAGTGGGCACAGGAGAGGCGGACGCCAGCACCACCTTGAGAGCGAGCATAAGCCGCGACAACTCCCCGCCTGAGGCGACGCGCGCCAGCGCTCCGGGCTCCTGACCGGGATTGGTGGCAATCAGAAACCGCACGGCGTCGGTGCCGCCGGGACCCCAGGCGGCTTCGGCAACCTCCGTCACCTCGGCTACAAACCGCGCCTTATCCAACCGCAGCGGCGGCAGTTCCTTCGCCACGGCACGGTCGAGCCGCGTCGCCGCCGCCCGCCGCGCCTCCGTCAGCACCCGCGCCGCCGCCACATACCCCTCCCGCGCCTCCCCTGCCGTGCGCTCCAAGGCCCCAATCTCGGCGACACCCGTATCTAACGCCGCAAGCCGCCTCCGCAGCGACTCGGTAAGCTCCGGCAACTCCGCCACCGTGACGCCATGCTTGCGTGCCGCCGCACGCAGGGCGAACAGGCGCTCCTCGATCCGTTCCAGGTGTCGGGGATCGTTGTCGATCTCCTGTGCCAGGCGGGTCAGCAGCGCCTCGGCCTCTGCGAGGGCCTCCTCGGCCCGTTCCAGCGCCGCGATGGCCGGCTCGGCCGGGTTCGCCGCGCCGGGGATCATGCGCCGCAGCGTCCGGCACGCAGCGCGCACCGCGGCAGCGGGGCCAGGCCCGCGCCGGTCACGCGGCGTCAACTCGGACACGGCTGCGGCGATCGCCTCCGCGCGCCTTTCAGCGTGCTGAAGAAGCTGGCGCTGCTGCGCCAGGCTATCTTCCTCATCCGGCTCGGGCGCGAGTTTGGTCAGCTCATCCACGGCATGGCGCAGCCAATCTTCATCCCGCCGCGCCGCCTCGACTGCCATGCGCGCCTGTTCCAGCGCGCTCACAGCGCCCCGCCAGCGGCGCCAGGCATCGCCGCAGGTCGCGCGCAATTCCGGAGGCACCCCGAAAGCGTCCAAAAGGCCCACATGGCTTGCCGGATCGGCCAAGCCCATCTGCTCGTGCTGACCTTGCACCTCCACAAGAAGGCTGCCGATCCGCTTCAGCAGCGCCACGCCTACCGGTTGGTCGTTGATAAAGGCGCGCGACCGCCCGTCCTGGCCCAGGACACGCCGCAGCGTCAGCTCTTCATCGGGCACCAGCCCCTGCTCCGAAAGCACGTCGCACACCGGGTGGTCTGCAGCGGTCGAGAACACCGCGGTTACGCTGGCCTGCGTTGCGCCAATCCTTACCAGCCCCGCCTCCGCGCGCATGCCCAGGGCCAGACCAAGACTGTCCAGCAAAATGGATTTTCCCGCTCCAGTCTCTCCGGTAAGCGCCGTCAGTCCCGGGCCGAAGGTGAGGTCCAGGCGCTCGATCAGCACGACGTCGCGAATCGCCAGCGCGGTCAGCATGCCGGCGCCGAATATCAGAAAACCGCGTTCCACACGTGGGAGAACAATCCGTGCCCGGTGCCGCGCGGAGGCGGCAGTCCCTTGATCAGCCCCACATCGTAAAGATCGGCATAAGTGTCCGCGTACCATGAGCTGCCCGGGTAGTTGTATCCCTGGACCGCCGCCATCTTCAGCGCCTGATCCGTCATCCCGAGCCGCAGGTAGATCTCCACCAGGCGCGTCAGCGCCTCAGCCACGTGGTTCGTGGTCTGGTAGTTCTGCACGACGCCCTGGAAACGCCCGATCGCGGCTTCGTACAGATGCTGGTCCTCATACCAGCGTCCGATGGACATCTCATGACCGGCGAGGTGATCCCGCGCCAGATCGATCTTCAACCGGCCGTCACGCGCGTAGGGAGTATCGGGATACTTGTCCACGACCTGCTGGAGCGCGGCCATCGCATCAATCGTGTCCTTCTGATCGCGCTGAACATCCTCGATCTGTTCGTAATAGCAGAGGGCGCGCAAGTAATAAGCATACGGCGTGTCCGAACTGGCCGGATGCAGTTCAATATAGCGGCTAATGGTAGCAATAGCTTGTGTATAATGGTTCTGCAGATATTGCGCATATCCTTGCATCAACTGCGCTTTCTGCGCCCATTGCGAATACGGATAGTCCTGCTCTACTAGGTTAAACTGATCTTCAGCATCCGAGAACCTGTTACCGTTCAGTGCATCCATGCCGTTATTGTACAGCGTCTCCACAGGCTGGGGGGGAGCATCCACGGCTGCCTTCTTGTTCGACCCGCCACACCCTGCGACCGACAGGGCGACGACCGCCGCCGGCACGATCATACGGACACGAATCATACCTTTGTCTCCATATGCCCGTTTATAGCGCGGGAATCGGTTGGCGCCCAACCGATAGACGCTTGTATCAGGTGTCCGATCCGAGGACCGCTTGCGGACCCATAGCCGGTCGGTTCCAAGCTGTCACGACCACGTCCGATGTAGGCCCCACCTTCACTGCCATCCCCATCGGGCACGTTAGCCGCTCCTATTCACCAAGCGCTGTGAAAAATGGCTGAGTCGCACCGCCGCGAATTCGGGCAGCCTCGGCCGTTGCGCCTGTTTCATCGCGATCGGACCGGATTGTTGGTTGGGGTTGATGGGAAACGGGTTCGACGGGGCGCCTGCCCCGCGGTCTATGGAGCGGCCGGCACCAAGCTGTGGGCGAGGTCGCGGAACAATGCTGCCTCAGGGCAGGAGGCAGCGAAAGCGACGCGCACACGGGAAGCGGTCTCGATTACCCGTGCAGCGACCTTCATCAGCCGCAGCCGAATGGTGGTGAACTCGGCGGTGGTCAGCGCGTGTGCCTTGGGGATGCCGTCGCGCACGTTGAGTAACAGCCAATAAGCTGCGGTGTGAAGGATGAGCCGCATCTGATTGGCAAGCGGTGCCCGACATGAGGTGCGGTCGGAGGCAAGTTGGCTCTTGTGAAGTTTGATCAGGTTTTCCGCCTGGCCGCGCTCACAATAAAGCGTATCATACAGCCACTCAGCGCTGCCCGTGGTGATGTTGCTGACCACGAAGCGGATGTCGAGGCCGAGAGTGGACGCCTCGATGCGGGCCGCGATACGACGCGAACGCGACCAGGATTTGGCCCGATACTGTGTTTCGGTGTAGCGCCGCAGCAGCGGGGAATTGGCTTCGGCGCGACGGACACGAACGTCGTCAGTCTGCCGGCTCGACCAGGCGGTGCAGCACGTCGTTGCCGGACAGGCCGAAGACGTAGCGAAGACCCTCCGCTTCGCACCAGTCCATCACCTCTGGTCGGCCGTAATGGCTGTCACCGCGGATGGTGATGCGCGTGTTCGGCCAATGCCGTCTGATCTCGCGCAGCAGGCGCCGCAGGTGACGGCGGACTTCCTTCCCCGATGGGGTTTTGCCGGGCCGCAGCAGCACCGCCACCGGCCGCGCCGTGGCAGTGTCATAGATATGGATCGGTAGAAAGCAGCGCTCGTTGTAATGGGCATTGAACAACGACAGTCTGCTGATATCCATGCACCACGTCCACGGTGTCGTCGATATCAAGCGTGACCGCCTCTGGCGGCACTGCATAGCTGGCGCAGTAGAGGCCAATCATCGCCCGCATCATTCGGATGATCTCGCGCAGGCTGGGGGCGTTCTCCCACCGCGACATGGTCGGCTGCGAGCACAAATCGCGGCCGCTGGCGGGCAGCTTGCCGCAAGCCAGTTTGAAGGCCGGGTCGCGGCGCAGGTGATCGAGGTCGTCGGCGTCCTCGTAGCCGCAGGCGATCGCCAGAATGCGCGCACGCAGGATGTCACTCAGCTGATGCACGATCCGGCCTGGATCGCGATGATCGGCAATCTCCGCCGCCAGTCGATTACAGATGCCCAGACGTCGTTCCGCCCGCGCCAGCAAGATGACGCCGCCATCTGACGTGATCCGTCCGCCATCGAATGCCGCGGTGACTTTCTTGCCTGCAACGGCTGGCAATGCGAACGGCTCGGTCGTATCCTCGTGCATGGCGGGTGTGGCACCGGTGAGATTGCGATTCGGATGGCGTCAGGCACCCAATTCGTAAGTCACAATCACCACCTTACGCGACACCCGCCGACGAATCCCTGCTATGCGATGAATAAGACAGGTTAGCGCAGCTCTGTGCTGGATTTTCGAGAACGCAAGCGCCTGGCCACTCCGTCACACCGCTGATTTCGTTACAGATACGTGGCACAGGCGCTTTGGCGTGGCGGCTGCGCGCGAATTAAGATTTAATACCAGTCAGCCGAAAGGCTGGTCGGTATGATACCGCGCAGCATGAGGCTTGACCTCATGCGGCGCGGTATCGCGCGCAGGGTTGGCGGGCGGCTGCGCGCGAAACCAACGCTCAATACCGGTCAGCCGGAAGGCTGGCCGATATGAGTCCCTAGGCGTGTAATTTGCGCTCATGCTCCGCTTCTGAAATAGTCTGGGCGTCACGCGGCTGCATCCTGATTTCGGAGACCCAAATGACATCTACCGGGATTTGCATCGCCCTGGCCGTAATTCTGGCGCCCTGCTTTGCGGGACAAGCGAAGGAACCGGCAATCGATTCCGCAAATCAATTCTTCCAGGCCGGAGCGTTTGCCGAAGCTGGCAAAATCTACGCGCGAATGGTCGCTCAAAATCCCAGGGACTATTCGGCAACCCTCGGGTTGGGCCGCATTGCGCTGCTGTCCAACAAGCTTGACGACGCGCAGAAGTGGCTGGAACAGGCCATAGCCCTGCAGCCGGGTGTCACCGATGCCAAGGTCATGCTGGCGGAGGTGTTTTATCGCCGCGACAATTTCCAAAAGGCGGCAGCTTCGCTGAATGGAGTCGAGGTGAGCAGCGACAAATTGGTCGCCTCGCAGTATCCGACATTAAATGTTGCGAAATTGGAGAGCTTCAAGGGCCAGATACCCTATGACGTGCAAGGCAACGGTACCAGGTACGCGTCTGAAGTTCCTGAAGGCCGAGCCACTGCCGTTGGTCAGCGTGCGGGTAAACGGCGGTGATGAGGTCACCTTCTTCATCGATACCGGGGGTTCGAAGGTGCTGCTCGATACGGGTTTTGCTCAAGAACTTGGCGTGCCGCAATTCGGGTCGGTGCAAGGCACCTTTTCCGGTGGCCAGCACGCAGAAGTTCAGAGTGGTCGGATCGACTCACTTACCGTCGGGGACTGGACCATCAAGAACCTGCCCGTTGCAATGATTGCCCTACGCCACCTCTCCGAAGGCTTTGACGTGAAACGTATCGACGGATGCATCGGAACTACTCTGCTGTACCATTTCCTTGCGACCCTCGACTATCCACATGGCGAGCTTGTGCTGCGTCGGAAGACCGCGGAAAGCCTGAAGCTGTTTCGGGCCACGTTATCGGGCAAGAGCGCCGCGGTTCCTTTCTGGATTGCGGGCGACCACTTCACGGTGGGCTGGGGGCGTGTAGAGAAGATACCACCTGCTCTCCTGTTCGTTGACACAGGATTGGCGGGAGCGGGTGTCAAGTTGGCGGAGTCGGTTATCAAGGAAGCGGGAATCAAGCTGGAGACGGACAAAGCCTTCGAGGGGGCCGGGGGCGGTGGGAAGCTGCAGATCGTGCCCTATACGGTGCATCAACTTTCCTTCGGGGACGTCCAGGAAAGAGACGTCCCGGGCCTCTACGATGGGCCGTTCCCGTGGGAAAATACCTTTGGGTTTTACCTCGCGGGCATGGTCGGCCACGATTTCTTCAAGCCTTATGCGGTAACTTTCGACTTTGAGAATATGTGGATGTTTCTACAGTAGAGGCCAATACCGGAGGAGAGAGAGGGGTGCCGGACAGCATCACAGCCGATGCGACCGCGCACCGGGTCACTTCCGATCGCTGATAGAGGTGGCTGCTCGGCTAATCACCAGCCGGGTGGCGTTGATGACAAGATCCGGTTGAGACAACTGTATGTAATGCTCGCTGCCGGTCGCAAACGTCTGTGGTGTGGTCGGGACGAGCTCAACAAAGTACCGTTGGGCACTGCTATAGGCAGTATCAATGTCGGCTAACGTAATGCCGGGTGGCAGCGACCCTGGTTCGATCCCAAAGGGCTCCGTCTTTGTAAGCACAGCCAATGGCATCGGCCGCAGCGGCAGAGCCCGCCGAACCTGGTCAATGCTGGCGTCGATGTCTACGCGCTCTGACTGTGGCTGCCGTAGCGAAGGAAAACGTTCGTCTTGCAAAGGTGGGTTGAGAACCCTGAGATAGAGCGGCCAAAGTGCGCCCAGTTGTGTTGGAAGAGTTGGACTGAGCGCATCTACGAACACGATGCCGCGAACATCGTTGCTGTAAGTTCGTGCGTAGAGCAACGCGATCAGCCCGCCAAGTGAATGACCCACCAGGACGTACGGCCCCGGTACCTGGGTAGCGGATAATAATTCATGAAGCTCGGACACCAGGTCGCCCACAGTGCGGGGTTGAGCAACCGGGGTGCTGCGATCCGTCAAAGGCAGGCCTGTCACATAACGCACCGTGCCGGGTCGGTCATAGGCGCAGACCCGGTTGTCGCGTGCCAGCCCCGGCAATACTGCCGGGCCGACAGCATGCGGCAGCAGTGATAGAACGTCCTGCCGCGTCCATGGATCGGACGAATCATGATAACCAGAGATCAGCACGACGGTCGGGTAGCCGGCGGGTGCTACACCGTGGCATTCCAGGAAGAGCTTGCGGCCTGATCCAATTTCGACTTGGCGGGCGAAATTGAGCTCAGTGCCTGGTGTAGCAGCAAGCACCGCACAGGGTTCCTTCCATACGGGAATGAGCGTGGCAAAGGCCAAGAGTATGTACAGCAATGGATGATCTTTGGCGGCACGCCGTGCTGACACGAGCTCGCTCACTTTCGGCTTCGCGCCAGGAGTCGGCGTTCGCGTTGGTTCCGCGCGATGGCGAGGATGTGGCCGGCAGTCGCGTGCCTGCTCTCTGGTGTGCAGCCAGACAAAGCGAACGCTGGCGCCCGGGAGTGCGGCGGCTTCGCGCCATAACTGGTCATGGGCGGTGGACCACAGCAGGTGTAGACATTCATTGAACCGCCGACGTGACCGGTCATACCACACGTAACCTTAAAAGACTCCAGGTATGAGATGCGAGCGGACTTTCGCGCAGTATTCTGTATAGCTAGGCAAGTTTTTGGCGAGGAATTTTTCTTCGTCGAAGAGGCGCACGACGAGGCCCAGAATTGTGAGAACGGAAGGAATGATTCCCCAATACGACCCAAGCGCCAAGGACATGCCGATAAAATACACCGCCGCGCTCGAATACATCGGGTTCCGCACGATCGCGTACGGGCCGCTGGAGATTACCCTCTGGTCCTTGCCGATCTCGACGATCGCGGAGGCGAAAGAGTTTTCCTTGAATACCCGGTACACCATCCACATGCTCAGTAGTATCAAAAGATCGCCCGCCAGGGAGAGCCACGGCGGCATGCTTGACCAGCCGAAGCGGTGATCGAGCCCGGGAACGATGAACGCGGCAATGCCAGGAAGCCCCGCGCATAGCACGATTATTTTTTGAATAAGCCGCTGCTCCGCCGAGGGGCCGGCTTTCGTTCTGTTTTCGAGCAGTACCGGATCTTTGATCATGTAAAGCGTGAGGGGGATACTCGATACCGCGCCTACACAAAGATAGGCCCATGCCTGCCAATAGCTCAACGTCCCTGCCGAAAGGAAGAGCGCGAGTGCGATGAGGACGAAAGATACGGCAAGCCAGAGCCACGCCTGTACCTTAGGATTTTTCATAACTTAATCATACACCTCAACCGTAGAGGAAGTCACGTCGGCGGGGCGCCGGGCAGCATAACACTTATCATGATTGGGCAACGGTTGTTCCTCATCGCGGTCTCCCTCTTCGTCGATACGCACAACCTACCACAACGCGCTTGCTTCATGGGCCGGCAAACGAACGGCAAGTCCTGGTCAAACCACCCATTGCAGCCGAACGGGTCGGGCAGCGGAATGTCCGCTTTCGAGTCGCACCCCAAGCTCCCTCTCCCCGCGTCGGGGGCTGGCGCGGGGGATCACTCACCCCGCGCCCCCTGCCTGCTCGCCAGTTCCGCCAAGGCCCGCCGCGCTGCCCGGCGCAGCGCGGGGCTGTCATCCAGCGACACGGCCTGATGCACCCACCGATGCGCACTCCCCGCATCACCTTGCGCCGCCGCGCTCTCCCCGGCACGCATATAGAGATCAGCCGCTTGTGTGATATCGCCCATGCGCTCGACTGCTTCTGCCTGCACCGCCAGCCCTCGCGCCATCCCACGATAGTCCGTGGCCGAGCGCCGTAACGCGACGGCTTGCGCCGCTTCGCTCGCCGCAGGTGCAAACATGCCAGCACGGATGTCACGCCGCGCTGCGAGTTCATAGGCGTCGGCGCGCTCCTCAGGGGAAACGGGGTGCGCAAGCCGCGCCAGGGCTGCCTCCAGCCCGGCCTCGTTTCCGGCCTCATCTGCAATCAGGCCACGCAGGAACGCCGCTCGTGCAGCCGCGGCCGGATCGCCGCCGGCCTCCACCTGCGCAGCCAAACGATCCGCCTCCCGCCTCGCGCCTGTGCGATACAGCGCCACCGCCTCAACCAGCACGAGCGCCGGAAAGGCCGCAACACCACGCCGCGTCAGCTCCGTCTGCGTTAGGCGTGCGGAGGCCAGTGCCTCCCGCGGCTGGTTCGCCGCAAGCTGCACCACCGCCAGGTCATACCCGTAGTCGCCGATCGCTTTGGCATCATCCCGGGCCTCTGCCCGCAGCAGAGCCAATTTATATTGCGCCGCCGCTTCAGCCGGCCGCTCCAGTGAGAACGCGCTCTGCCCCGCCTCTGCCTCCCGCTGCAACACCGTGTCCTGCGGCGTCGCCGGCTGGTGTCTCCCACCGCAGCCGGTCAATATCACCGCCACCGCTAGAAGCAGCGCCTGCCTCATGGGTGTATTTGGCTCGGTGAGAGCCGTGTCGGCTGCGGCGGGGCCGGGCCGCCGCCCAGCAGCCACGAACTTCTGAGTTGGGTCATCAGGCGCTGCAGTTCTGCAAGCGTCACCTGGGTCTGCGTCAGCAGCGCCGGCAGGCTAGCAGTAGCGCCGGCAGCATTATGCGTGATCGCCGGCAGTGTCGGCGCTGCCCTCGTCAGCTCGCGCGTCACGGCCTCCAGATTGCCCAGCATAACATTCATGCGCCGCAGCAGCTCCGGTGCGCCTTGCTGTTCCGAAGCGGCAGCCTGCGTCAATGCATCGATCTGTTTCGCCGCATCGTTCAATGTTGCCGCCGCCTGCTCGGCCTGCCGCGCCAGCGTGTTCTTGGTCAACAGTTGCCCGACCGTACCCTGGCCCTTCTGTAAACCAACGATCAGTTCAGTCAGAGCGTCCAGCGCCCGCTTCGTATCGGCTAACACCGGGGTCACTGTCTGCTGAACCTGGTTCAGCATGGATGTAAGCGTATCGGTGGGCGAAACCTCGGTCGTCGCGTTGATGACGGCGTAACTCCAATCCAGAGGCGGACCGGTCCCACGGGAAATATCAACATAAGCGGCGCCGGCCACACCGAAACTGCGCCGGATCACTGCCTTGCTGTTTCGGCGGATGAACGGCTCCGCTTGGCGGTCGATATCCGCCTCGGCGTAAATCTGCTGGTTTGGATTCAACACCACGCTGCGGATCGTGCCTGCATGAGTGCCAAGAACCTGCACATCGGCACCGTCAGCCAATCCACCGACACCGGCTGGCGGCAGTACGATGCGCAGATGGCCCGGGGGACGAAACCAGGGACGCAGGACGCCAGCTTCCAGCACCGCGCCCACAAACACCACTACCGCCGCCACCACGAGCAGTCCGACCCACTGATCGGTGTGACGCAGCCGGATCATGCCGTGTGCCTTACCGGTATCAGGCCGTAATCGGATAGGCGCAGCCGGCAAGTCGCGGGAAACGACCGGTCCCTCCAAATCAGGTCGGTTCGCGCCAGCCAGATCGCCGCGGCTCCTTTGTCGCGCACCGCCGCCATGGCGTTGAGCAGTGGCGGTATCAGGTCGGCAAACTGCGCCTGCACCGGGCTTTCAAGCAACACAAGGCGCGGGTCGCCGAGAAACGCGCGCACGCAGGCCGCACGCGCCCGATCAGCCGCGGTGAGCGCGGCGGGTTGAACCAGCGGCACACCGGGCAAACCGAAGCTGCGCGCGAGCTCGGCTGCCGCGTCACGCAATGCGGCCACCGGCCGGCGCGTATGATGCAACTGCGGGAGAAGGATGTTCAGATCGGTTGTAATGAAATCGATCCATGCCCCCACTCCATGCACCCGTCCGATCCGTCCCCGCAGCGCCGCGGCCTGTTCATCCGATTCAGATGCCCAATCGCGGCCGAGAAACCGCACGCTGCCTCTCATCACCGGCAGCAACCCGCAGCAGAGATCGGCGAACTGCGCTGCCCGCGGCGCACTACGCACCTCAATCAGGGCGAAGTCGCCCGCCATGAGCGTGAGGTCGATGGGCACCGGCGGCAGTTCGCTGGTCTCCTGATTCGGAACCGCCTCGAGCAGCTCAAGGATGGCTGTGCTGTCAGGCATCGCCTCACGCCGCCACGCTCAGCATCAAGCTCGCCAGCATGATCGCAACCAGGCCGCGGACAAAGCCGCGCGGAAGCAGACTCGCCATGTCATCATCGGCGCTCGCGGTCATACCTGTAAGGCAGGCCGTCAGCGAAACGAGAAAACCAATGATCAGCATCTTCGCTGGGAATATCGCGAAATCCACCGGGCGCATCGCGGCGAGCACGTGATCCAGAAAGCCCCAGAGCGAGCCCTGCACCGAGCCAAGAACGCTGCCGCTAACGAAGCCGACGACGAGTGCCGTCAATGCAAACAGCACGCCGAGCGTAAAGCTTGCCAGCGCGAGAGCGAGCGTGCGCGGCAATACCAGCAGAAGAAACGGATCAACCCCCTGCGCTGCGAGGCTGCGCGCCTGCCCGCCGAGCTGCAGCGTCCCGGTTTCGTGCACGGCGACTGTGCCGCTGCGTCCCAGCAGCACAAACCCGATCAGCAGCGGCGTTATCTCGCGGATCAGCACAGTGACAAGGAGTGAGCCAGCCAATTGCTGCTCACCGGCAAGACCCAGCCAGTAAAGCGTCTCCGCAACCATCGCGAGCCCCGCCAGCGTCGCCGTCACCAGTGTCGTGGCGAGCCCACTAGCCGCCGCCTGGCGCAATATTCGCCTGAACTCCGCCCGCACCGTGCGTCGCCACGATCGCGGCCGCACGGCCTCGCTCACAACGCCCCAGGCCAACGCCGCCAGCATCAGCAGAAACGCCGCGCGCCGGCGTACGGGCCGCCCAATCGCAGCGAGTGGAGGCAAAAGAACACTATCACTCATAGTCGGCTCGCCAGCACGAAAGTCTGCGCCGGCCCAACCCGCGGCACATAGAAGCTTCCCCGAGGCCGGAATAGAAATTGCTGACGCAAGCGCTGATACGCAGCCTCACTCACCTGGATCGTCGCCGCACCCGGGGCCGAGGCCGCCATCGTATCGGCAGTACGCACCGCCTCGCCCCACAGGTTGAACAGCCGCGGCTGCTTTCCGAGAGGGCTGCCGATCGCGATGCCGAAATCGATCCCGATACGGAAGGCGGGCGAGCGATCTGCAGCCTCGAACAGATCAAGGCAGCGTTCGCGTGCTGCCAGCGCCGCATCCGCAATCCGCAGAATGGCTGAGCTGTCGGCCGGAGTACAACCCGCCGCGGCGACCACATCCTGGCCAACCAGCTTCATATATGGGATGTCGCAGGCTTGGGCGATCTCCTGCAGCGCGGCGGCGATTTGATCCGCGAGGATTGGTCCCTCCGCCCCGCTGGGTGTCGCCATCGCCGCGGGATCAGCAAACTTGGTCACCATGACGGCGACCGCCGGAAACACCTCTGCGCCCATCTCGGCGGGATCGAGGCCACGCAACGCCAGCTCGGCAGCAAAACTGCGCTCGTTAGCATGAATTGGTGGCCGATCATCCGGCACCACGCCGGACGCGATCGCCCCCGGAGTGGCGCCGGCAGTAACCATCGGGCGCATGCGCACCCCCAGCATGTTGCCGACCGCCTCCAGGAAATCCCGTGCCTCGCCGACCCGTCCTGCATCCTCCAGAATGATCGCCCCGGTCACTTCATCCGCAACCGTCACCGGACGCACATAAAGCCCGCGCGTGTCGAACGGGTGCATCAGCACCCCGATGCAGCTCCGCCGTCCGCCGGTCATTGGCGGCATCTGCAGTGCTGATCTCCTCGCCATGCTCCAGCGCCGCAAAAAACTGCGGCAGCTCCGCCCGCGCAAGCTCGAGTCCCGCCACGTGACCGCCGGTGTCACGCTCGTACGTATCCTCGCAGCGCAACTGCCGGCCTGCGTTCAGCAAGCGCCAGAGGCTGGCACGCCGAGCTTCGGAGACATCCGCAAGCATCTCTGTAACCGCACGCGCCGGCGCTTCCTTGCTGGGATCGAACAGGTCGGTTTGGCGGGCGAGCGTGCCGAACGCCGCGCTCTGTCGCGCTACCGACCGCCCGCGCTCCAGCAACAGCCGTACCGTGCGGTCGGCACGCAGGCCTTGCCGCACCAGCAGCGCCGCCAGAAGCGCCGTCAGCGCTACCACGACAAGCGACAAGGCGAGCGTTCGGCGACTGTTGGCTGCGACAAACCCGGTGAAATCTTTCTCTGGCACTACGATCAACAGCGACCAGTCGCCGGCCGCCCCAGGAAGGGGCGCGACGATCGACACATTTCTTTCTTCATCCACGGTGATAATGCGACGGCCATAACCTTCGATACGAAACCGGTCGTATGCGCGGGTCAGGGGGGCATCACCGAGTTCATCGACCCGGGCGGCGACCATCTGATCTCCATGCCCGCGCAGGATGCGCGTGGTGTCGCTGTAGGGCGCCGCAATCAAACGCCCCGTGCTATCGAAGATGATCGCCCGTCCACCGCGCCCGATCCGAAGCCGGGCAAGAAAACCCGAGAGCGCCTTCAGCGTGATATCGACGCCAAAGACCCGCACGCCGCCATCGGGTCTGGTAAACTGGATCGCAGCCGTCACACCCGGCGCCTGATCAGTGAAAAAAATATACACCCCGGTCCAGAATACGCCCTTGGTTTTCAGCGCACCCTCATACCAGTCGCGCGCGCGGGGGTCGTAGTTGTCTTGCGGTGCCGGCGTCTCGCCGATGATATGTCCTGCGGCATCGCGGTGAACCCAAGCCACAGTGCGCGCACGAGGTGTGTTGTCGATGAGCTTCGTATCGGTCCCACCCGCCGTACCGCGGCGCACCATCATGAAGTCGCCGGCAGGATCGGCGACATAGAGAGCATCGATCTGCGGAATTTGCTTGAGCGCGCTGGCAGCATATGCCTGCAACGCGCCTCGTTTGTCGGTGATGGCGTTCTGCGCTACCATATCGCGCGCAAGTTGTGCCGCTCGCGTGGCAGGATCGAGATACCCGGTCACCTGCTGCTGGATCCGCGCCTGCAGCGCCGATAGAAGATTATCCGAGAGTTCCAGGACACCCGCACGGTTGGCATGGTCGGCATAGAGCGCGATCGCCAGAATCGCAGCGATCACCAGCAAAACGCCGCCGACAGGAATACCGACGCGCAGCCATAACCGCTGATATCTCCGGTGCAGCGGAGCTACGTTGATATCAACTACATCATCGGTCGCCATCGTTCTCTCCCGCACGCAAGCGGTGCGGAGACCGGCCCGCCCGTTACTCCGCGCCACCTGCTTCAACCACTCGGCGCCGTACCGAACAGACTGTAATCCATTCCGGCTACCCGCTTCTTATCAAATCTTGGCGCCCCTCAGGAGACGTAGGGCCCGATCCAGTTACCCTGGATCGGCCGAAGCATAGTATGGAACTGCGATGATCGTAGTTTTCGGCTCTATCAACCTCGACCTCATCTTTCCCCTGCCGGCGTTGCCGCGGCCCGGCGAGTCGCTGCTCTCTCCGGCTGTGCTGATCCAACCGGGGGGCAAAGGTGCGAACCAGGCGGTCGCCGCCGCGCGTGATAGCGCGCGGGTCGCAATGATCGGCGCCGTAGGCGGCGACGCACTGGCCCAAGGGGCACTTGCGTTGCTGCGGAAGACCGAGGTGGATCTCAGCCGCGTCGCTACTGTGGAAGCGCCCACCGGCTGTGCCGGCATCTTCGTGGACCGCCAGGGGCGCAACATGATCGGTGTGGGCTCCGGCGCGAACCTCGCCGTGAACGCCGAGCAGCTTCCGGACGAGCTCCTCGGGCCGCAGACTACGGTTCTGTTACAAATGGAAGTTCCCCCGGAGCAGACGGCACGGGTGATCGCGCGTGCCCGCCGCGCCGGCGCGCGGATCGTCCTTAATCTCGCGCCCGCGGGTCCGTTGGCGAACGACGCGCTGCGCAGCATCGATATCCTTGTGGTGAACGAGTCGGAAACCGAATGGCTGGCCCGGGAGACCGGTTGCGAGCCAACCGCGACCGCATTGCACCATCGGCTCGGGTGCACCGTCGTGCGCACCCTGGGGCCAGACGGAGCCGAAGCCGCCGGGCCCGACAGCCCGATCACCATCCCCGGCCGGCCCGTCGAGGCGGTTGATACCACGGGCGCGGGCGACTGCTTCACCGGCGTGCTCGCCGCGGCTCTGGACCGAGGCCTGTCGCTGACCAAGGCACTGGAGCGCGCCAACATTGCGGCAGCGTTGTGCTGCACGCGCTCCGGCTCCCAGGTCACGATGCCCGCCGCCGCCGAAACAGATGCAGCGATGGACAGCTTGCCGACTCGTGCCGGATAGAGGCATTGGCGCCCGTCGCCGCCATCCGGGAAGAAATGATGCTCTCGATCCGCCGTATCGGTCAGCTTGCCGGGCTGTTGATCCTTGGCGCATGCTCCGCGCCCGCACCCAAGCCGCCCGCGCAGACGGCCGAACCGCAGCAGGCCCTGCCGCCGGCACAAGCCGCCAGCCCCGACGGAGTGTACCGGGGGACCAGTACCCGGTATGTGGCTGAGCGCCGTGATTGCCCCCATCCTGGGGTGGTGACGCTGGCGGTCCACAACGGTCAGTTCGATTACCGGTGGGACTGGGCGACCGATGTGCTGGCCAGCATTTCACCTGACGGCACCGTCGAAGGAGCCAGCGGGAACATCACCCTGACCGGCCGGCTGGATAGCGGGGAGCTTACCGGCGATATCAGCAACGCTTCCTGCGCGCTGCACTTCACGACGCAACGGCAGGCCTGATCTGGGCGGCGTCGGCTTCATCGCGCGCACCAGCGGCCCGCACCCACCACGCTTGCCCGACTCCCCTCCCTCCGCTACGGTCCCGCGCCTCGACAACTGCGAACAATCCGTGAACGACCTCTTCGGCTCCTCTCGCCAGCCCTCAAGGGACACTAAGGACTCCGCTGCCTACTCCGCCAAGGACATCGAGGTCCTCGAAGGCCTCGAGCCCGTCCGCCGCCGCCCCGGCATGTATATCGGCGGCACCGACGAGCCCGCTCTCCACCACCTCGCCGCCGAAATCCTCGACAACTCTATGGACGAGGCGGTCGCCGGCCACGCCAGCTTCATCGAGGTCACGCTGGAACCCGACAACTGGCTCACCATCCGCGACAACGGCCGTGGCATCCCCATCGACCCCCACCCAAAATTCAAAAACCTCAGCGCGCTGGAGGTCATCCTCACGACCCTCCACTCCGGCGGCAAATTCGGCGGCAAGGTTTACAACACCTCCGGCGGCCTCCACGGCGTCGGCAGCTCCGTCGTCAACGCCCTCTCCGAAAAGCTGGAGGTCGAAGTCGCCCGCGACCGCACCCTCTACAAACAGTCCTACGCCCGCGGAAAATCCACCTCGAAGCTGATCAACGCCGGCCCGGTCAAAAACCGCCGCGGCACCACCATCCGCTTCCACCCGGACCCGCAGATCTTCGGCAACCTCCACTTCAGCCCCGCCCGCCTCTATCGCCTCTGCCGCTCCAAGGCCTACCTGTTCCGCGGCGTTGAAATCCGCTGGGCCTGCGATCCCGCCCTGCTCAAATCCACCCCCGACATCCCCGCCGAAGCCACTCTCCACTTCCCCGGCGGCCTGCGCGACAGCCTCGACGAAGACACCGCCGACATATCCCGCGTGCTGCCCGCCGCCTGGGCCGGCGAGGCAGACTTCCCGGACAACCAGGGCCGCCTCGAATGGGCCGCCGCCTGGCTCGAAGACGCCGACGGCTTCCTCCACTCCTACTGCAACACCGTGCCCACCCCGCAGGGCGGCACGCACGAGGCCGGCTTCCGCGCCGCCCTCGTGAAAGGCCTCCGCGCCTGGGGCGAGCACCGCAACAACAAGCGCGCCGCCGCCATCGTCGCCGAGGACGTCCTCACCCCGCTCGCCGCCAAACTCTCCGTCTTCCTCCGCGAGCCCCACTTCCAGGGCCAGACCAAGGAGAAGCTCACCAGCCCCGAGGCCTCCCGCCTGGTCGAAAATGCCCTCCGCGACCGCTTCGACCACTTCCTCGCCGGAGACCCCGCCTCCGCCGACAACCTCCTCGCCTTTGTCATCGAGCGCGCCGAGGAACGCATCCGTCGCAAGGAATCCAAGGACGTCGCGCGCAAATCACCTACCCGCCGCCTGCGCCTGCCCGGCAAGCTGACCGACTGCACCCGCGAAAACGCCGCCGAGACCGAGATCTTCCTGGTCGAGGGCGATTCCGCCGGCGGTTCCGCCAAGCAGGCCCGCAACCGCGAAACCCAGGCGGTCCTCCCCCTGCGCGGCAAAATCCTCAACGTCGCCTCCGCCTCCGCCGACAAACTCCGCCAGAACCAGGAACTGAAAGATCTTATCGAAGCCCTCGGCTGCGGCGCCGGCGACCGTTTCGATCGGAACAAACTCCGCTACGGCCGCGTCATCATCATGACCGATGCCGATGTGGACGGCGCCCACATCGCCTCATTGCTTATGACTTTCTTCTATCGCGAACTGCCTGAGCTTGTCCGCCACGGCCACCTCTACCTCGCCCAGCCGCCGCTCTATCGGCTGACCCAGGGGCCGAAATCCGTCTACGCGATGGACGACGCCGACATGCAGCGCAAAATGAAGACCGACTTCAAACCAAACGCCAAAGTGGACGTCAGCCGCTTCAAGGGCCTGGGCGAAATGCCCCCCTCGCAGCTCAAAGAAACCACCATGGATCCCGCGCGCCGCACCCTGCTCAAGGTCATCGCCCCGCCCGAAGAACGCGCCCGCACCAGCGAACTCGTCGAAAGCTTAATGGGCCGCAAACCCGAGCTACGCTTCCAGTTCATCCAGGAACACGCAAAGACAGTGACGGAAGTGGATGTGTAGTGCCCACCCCGTCACGGCCAGCGCACGTCCCCGGGCTTGACCCGGGGAAAGGCCGGCCATCCACGACTTCGGCCGCCCAGTCCTGTCAAGGGGCGCTTTCCTGCTATTCCAACACCCACCTGCAGCCGACCAACGGTGAAGTCCTAAAGTTGCTGGGAAAAGGGTTGGGGTGCACCGTCGCCTGATACGGCAAATCAACGAGGTCCGGTTTGGCCCCGGCCTCAGCGAAGGAGCACCCCGATGGAGAGAATACCAGCAAGTGAGCGCACGCGCGAGCGGTTGAAGGCGTTGATGAGCGGCGAGCAGGAAGTGGCCGATAGCCGCTCGGAGCTGGTGCGGCTGGCGGCGCGACTGATCATCGAAGAGGCGCTGGAAGGCGAGGCCTCGGATGCATTGGGACGCGGCTATTACGCGCGTGGTGCGGTCTCTGGCCGGGGTTACCGGAACGGCTATCGGACGGGCGGCTGAAGAGCGCGGAGGGATTGATTGACTATAGCGCGCCGCAGATTGCCGAGCGCACGGAGCCGTTCGGCTCGCGGATCCGGCAGATTCTGCGCGGCCGGACGGAAGAGCTGGAGGATCTGGCGGTGGAGATGTATGCGCGCGGGCTTTCCACCCGTGACATCGAGGCCCTGTTCGCCGACGAGAGCGGGAACTCGCTGTTGAGCCGCACGGCAGTGAGCGAGATCACTGAGCGGCTGTGGGCGGAATATGAAAGCTTCGCCAGCCGGGATCTCTCCGAATTCGACCTCCTCTACCTGTTCGTCGATGGCATCGCCGAACGCCTCCACCTCGGGCAGCCGCGCGAGGCGGTGCTGGCAGCCTGGGGCGTCACAGCGGATGGCAAAAAGGTGCTGCTGCACCTGGCTCCGGGAACCAAGGAGGACACCGCGAGCTGCAGGGAGTTCTTCCAGGACATGCGCCGGCGCGGTCTGCCCGATCCGCTGCTGGTGGTAAGCGACGGTGCACCGGGTGCGATCCGCGCCATCGAAGAATGCTTCCCGCGCGCCCTGCGGCAACGCTGTCTCGCGCACAAGATGCGGAACTTGCAAAGCAAGGTGCCCGAGACTGTCTGGCCGGAATTTCATGCCCGCGCGCAGGCTTGCTATCAGGCCGCCTCGCCGGCATTGGCGCGGCTGCTGCGTGAGGACATCGTGACGACGTACGGCAGCGATCTGCCCGCGGCGGTGGCATGCCTCAACGACGATTTTGAGGCGTGCATCGCGCATCTTCGGTTCCCCTTGGCGCATCGACGCGTCATCCGCACCACGGATGTGTTGGACAAGCGTGTTTGTGCCTCGCGGCTTGTGGCGTCGCCTACCTCATCAGCCGCTTCGTGCCGGTCTTGGTTACCGTCTTCCTCTTCGTTTGGGGCCGTTCCTGCCAAGCTGCAACGAAGCGGGCATACGCGGTCTCCGCTTGTTCAACCCAGGCCCGCTCCTGCTGACGTAGCGCTTTGATGCTGTAGTCGCGAGCCAGACCAGGCGCGTTGCCGCCACGGCGTGAAACGGCTCCCGCGTTCAGCTGCATCTGTCGCTGCTTCATGGCGACCAGCGCGGGCCGGGCCCACGCATAGTCCTCCTGCTTCGTGAGCAGATGCCACGCCAGCACCGCGATCTTGCGCGCTGTGGCCACGGCAGCGACTTGCTTGCCTTTGCGGCTCTGGATGCGCAGGAAGAACGCGTGCAGTGGTCCCGGGGTCGCCGCAGCGGCCCACGCGGCCTCCACCAGCATGCCGCGCGCTTGGCTCCGACCCTGCTTGCTGATCCGTCCGTACTGGGCGGGCTTGTCGCCGCTTTGGCGAACACATGGATCCAGGCCGAGGTAACTCACCAGTCGCTCGGCAGAGGGAAAGCGCGACACGTCGCCGATCGCGGACAGGAGGCCGGCGGCGACGGACACGTTGACGCCGCCGATAGTCATGAGCCTCCGGATGCGATCGTCACCCAGGCAAGCCGAGGCGAGTGCCCGTTCGGCCTCGGTCAGTTCCTGCGTCATCGCGTCGAGCGCCATGAGCCAGCGGTCCACGGCCGCCCTCTCGTCCTCCGCCAAACGCTGGTTGGCGAGCCACTTGCGCCCTGGCGTCATGAACAACTTGCCCTGATACGGCGGAATCAGATTGGCGTGCAGCACCGCGTGGATGCGGTTCTTGGTCCGCGTCATGCTCTGGACGATACCGGCGCGGCGCGCGACCAGCCGACGCAGGCGCTCGGTCGCCTCGTCAGGCTGCCAGACCTCCGGCAGGTATCCCGCCGCATGCAGCCGGGCGAGTACCGCCGCGTCAATGCGGTCCGTCTTGACCTTGGCATCGGCGATTACCCGCACCTGCAGTGGGTTCGCGATGACCACTCGACCGGCATACGGCTTAAGCAACCGCACGATGGCCGTCGTGTTACCGGTGGCCTCCAGCACCACCTCGTCGTTCGGGCCGAGCGTGCGCGCGAACTCAAGGACCTTATGGTAGACCAGGTCCAATCGTCCGCGTTGGCGCAACACGCCGTCCTCCAGCTCAGCAACCTGCGCGAAGCTTCGGTGCACGTCCAATCCAATCACCCTCATGTCCTGACCCTCGTTCTTGTTCAGGAGCAGGCGGGGCAACACGACATCTACGGATCCGCGCTCGCAGCGCACCCGGGTTGGTCGCAGGGGCGGCCAGTTACTAACGCGAGCTCGCAGCTCATGATGCGACAACGGCCTGCCCACCTTCCGTGCTCCAGGCTCCCCTGTCCCGGTCGCCCGAAGACTACGCACCCGCCCCACGGCAGGCACGACGGAAGCCAGCAACGGCATACCCGATACCAACCTGCTCGAACGGCTGTTTGGTGAGGAACGGCGGCGCACCAAGGTCATTCCGCATGCCTTCGGCGAGCGTGCTGTTCTGAAGCTGATGTATGCCGCTCTGATCCGTGCCTCCGAGCGCTGGCGCGGCATCAGGGTAACCGAGTTCGAGCAGCGTCAGCTCAATGCCATCCGCAACGAGCTCGACCGCGCCCACGCCGAGCGCACCGCGCCTGCTATAAGCCCAAATGTCACGACAACCCCAACCCGTTTATCCAGCAAGAAGCGGACTTGACCCGACCAACAGGTACGAAACCCGCCTCCCGTGTCATCGCGAGCCGCCGCGAAGCGGCGGCGTGGCGATCCAGGCGGACCGCACAATGAAAACGTCAGCCATTAGGTTGCTTGATATAACAGATCCCTGCACCACCTGTTTTCACGAAACGACTTCCCAAACCTGGAACTTTTCCCCTTGCTTCCCAATATGGGAAGTGCGATCATACCCGCATGAACGTGATCGCCAGAAGAAGCCTCGAAACCTTCTGGCGGCGCCACCCGGAGACCGAACAGCCGCTGCGCGCCTGGCTCGTGGCTGCAAAAACCCAGAACTGGCAAAGCATGAACGACGTGCTCAAAACCTTCTCGAAAGCCAGCCCGGTCAACGCCGAGCGATGCGTCTTCGACATCTGCGGCGGCAATTACCGCCTGATCGTGGCCTTCAAGTTCTCCGCCCGGGTCGCGTTCATCAAGTTCATCGGCACCCACGCCCAGTACGGCCGCGTGGACGCCGCAACCGTTGCACAATTCTAGAGGAGGCCCAGATGACCATCCGACCCATCCGCACCAAAGCCGACCATGCTGCCGCGCTCCGCCGCATCGAAGCGTTGTGGAACGCCAGGCCTGGCACTCCCCATCATGATGAGCTCGAAGTGCTCTCAGTCCTCCTCTCCGCTTACGAAGACCAGCACTGGCCCGTGCTGCCGCCCGACCCCATCGAGGCGCTGCGCTTCCACATGGAAAGTAACGGCCGCCGCGCTAAGGACCTCGCCCGCATCATCGGCAGCGAAAGCCGCGCTTCCGAAGTCCTCAACCGCCGCCGGCCGCTCACGCTCCAGATGATCCGGGCGATTCACAGCGCCTGGTCGATTCCACTCGAATCCCTGATCGGCACCAAGGAACAGGCCGCTTAACATCCTGCAGGCTCGCGCGGTCCCTGCCTCCCTTCGTAATCGCTTTCCCGCTTTACCGCTCGCCGCAACTCGGGCCACACTCCCGCCCCATTTAATTCCGGCAAGGCAACACCTCTTGGCCCTGAAAAAATCCGAACTCTACAGCTCCCTTTGGCAAAGCTGCGACGCGCTCCGCGGCGGCATGGACGCCAGTCAATACAAGGATTACGTCCTCGTCTTGCTGTTCGTGAAATACGTCAGCGACAAATACGCCGGCCAACCCTACGCCCCAATCACCATCCCGCCCGGCGCCCAGATTCGCCGACATGGTCGCCCTCAAATGCGAGTCGGACATCGGTTACTGGATCAATGAGCGGATCATAGCGCCCCTTCAAGGCATAGTATCGGCTTGAGAATGAACATTTCACTTCTCCAAAAATATGCAGAATCATTGCGCGTGAAATTCTCGCTGCCCGGATCGGCATCCCCGGAAGTGAGGTGGACCCCACCTATGGGACCAATTTGGCCCGCTGCTTAGCTACAGCCCCCGTCCGGCTCTCGTCCTCCCTTCCTTCAAGCTAAGCATAAACCTCTTCCTGCTGTTGTGGCGGCTGTGGATATGTGGGCAACGCGCCAGCGTTGTCCAAGCGAGGCGGCATATCCACAGCCGTGCCCGCCAGGCCGGCCCGCCACACCGCCATCGGCATGTGATGTCCCAGCGCCTGATGCGGGCGCAGCTCGTTGTAGAACTCCATCCACGCGCCGATCCCCAGCCGCGCGTCGCGCGCGTCCGCATAGTCCTTCAAGTAAACCTCCTCATGCTTGAGCGAGCGCCACAGCCGCTCGATGAACACGTTGTCCATCCACCGACCTCGGCCATCCATCGACACTGCAATCCCGGCCCCAAGCAGCGTGCCGACAAATGCGTCACCGGTGAATTGGCTGCCCTGGTCCGTGTTGAACACCTCCGGCCGGCCGTGTCGTTGCAGGGCGTCCTCTAGTGTGTCCACGCAAAACCCCGCATCCATCGTGTTCGACAGCCGCCACGACAGCGCCGCGCAACTCCACCAATCCATCACTGTCACCAGATACAGGAACCCACGCCGCATCGGAATGTAGGTGATGTCCGCGCACCATACCTGGTTTACTCGCTCGATCCGCACGTCCCGCAGCAGATACGGGTAGATTTTGTGTCCAGGCCCTGGCTTGCTGGTGCGCGGCTTCGGCCCCAGCGCCGCGATCCCCATCACCCGCATCAGCCGCTGCACCCGCTTGCGGTTTACCTTCTCCCCGCCCGTGCTCAGCGCCGCCGCGATCCGCCGCGAGCCATAGAACGGCCACGCGACGAACACCGCGTCAATCCGTCGCATCAGTAACAGCTCATCCGCGTCATGCTCCGGCTTCGCCCGATAAACACCCGAGCGCGCCAGCCCAAGCAACGCGCATTGTCGCCGTACTGAGAGCTGTCCGTGGCCGCGATCGAGCATCGCTCTCCGCCCGCCGCGCTCATCTGCCGGACCTCCGCGCTAAAAAATCCCGCTCCACTACCAGCGCGCCGATCTTGGCGTGCAGTTGGGCGATTTCCTTCGCCGACTGCCCGTCGTCTGTCCCGGTCCGGAAAACCCGTTCGGCATGTTCTAGCAGCTGCTTCTTCCAGGCGTAGATCTGTGTCGGATGCACCTGGTAACGCACCGCCAGCTCGGCCACTGTCGCGTCTTCCCTCAGCGCTTCCAGGGCGATCTTCGCCTTCAGCGCGGCATCGATCCTGCGTCGGGTTCTGCTCATGTTCCGCTCCGTGTAGCATGGACGGAACCGGTTCGGTTTATAGCTTAGCGGGTGGTCCCAAATTCGGGGTCCACTTCACCATCGTCCGGCTGCACGAGGACCCGACCGAAAAAGGCAAGGCCGCGGTGAGTCCGCAGGATGTGGAGGCGCTGGGCAGGCTCCTTCTGGATTTCCTGAACTGGAAGCCTTCCACTCCCCATGAGCCGACTGCGCTCTCGCGATATCTCGCGCCTTTGACGCGCTTCCTACGAGCCGAGGTCGAAGCGGCGCTTGGCACCGCGGGTTCAGCGGTTGAGCTTTTGGCAAACGAATGGCGGCAGTTCTTTTTCCCAGAGGCCTCTGACTCCCAGTTCGCTGATGCCTATGCTCAGACCGTGGCCTACTCAATGCTGCTTGCCCGCCTGTCCGGCGCAACAAAGCTCGATACGATCGACCCGCAAAGACGCTCGACAAGAACAACGGACTTCTCGCCCGGACCCTAGAACTTCTAGGCCAGACCGAGGCGCGAAAGGAACTTCGGGTAGGTTTCGAGCTTCTTCAGCGGTCGTTGGAAGCCCTCGACCCACACGACTTTCTTAAATCGAAGCCTGACCTCTGGCTCTATTTTTATGAGGACTTCCTCGCTGCCTACGACCCTAATCTCCGCAAGGACTACGGGGTGTACTACACGCCCCGCGAGGTCGTGGAATTGCAAGTGCGACTAGCGAGTGAACTTCTGGAAAAGCATTTCGGCAAAAAGCTCGGTTTTGCTGATGATGGTGTGGTATTCCTCGACCCCGCAGTAGGGACGGGGCACCTATCTAGTCGCGGCAGTGAGCCACGCGCTGGAAAAGGTCCGACTGCGGTCAGGAAACGGTGCGGTAGCCCCACGCGCCCACCAAATGGCGGAGAATATGTATGGCTTCGAGATTCTGGTTGGACCTTATGCGGTCGCACATTTGCGGTTGACACAAGCGCTCGAAGGTTCAGGAGCAGAAATTAAGGACTGGCTAAAAGTCTATCTCGCCGACACCTTGGAAAGCCCGAATGTCACACCGGCCGGCGGGCTAACACTTACCTATCGCGCACTAACACAGGAGCACGAGGCCGCGCGGAAGGTGAAGACGGGCGGCGACATCCTCGTGTGCCTGGGCAACCCTCCCTACGACCGGGAACAACGGACCGAGGAGCGAGACCAGCGCCGCAAAGGCGGATGGGTCCGTCACGGGGACCAAATCGAAGGCGGCGCCAAGCAGGAAGCGCAGGGCGAGCGACCAATTTTCGAGGACTTCCTCGAACCTGCTCGTAAGGCCGACAAGGGACTATATCTGCAGGTTATCTTTAATGACTACGTATATTTCTGGCGCTGGGCGCTATGGCGCTTATTTGAGCAACAGACCTGCGGAGGGATCGTAAATTTCATCACCGCGTCCAGCTATCTTTCGGGTCCGGGCTTTTGTGGTATGCGCGAGGTGATGCGGCGGACCTTCGATGCACTTTGGATACTCGATCTTGGGGGCGACAATCTTGGCGCCAGGAAAACGCCAAACGTCTTTGCCATCCAAATTCCTGTTACCATTGCCATCGGAATACGAGGCAAAGCGCCGAAACCGAAGACGCCCGCCAAGGTCTGGTATGCTAAAGTCGAAGCGCCGACACGAGACGCCAAACTGAATCTGCTTGCGGGGATCGAGAGTTTCGCTTCCGTGAACTGGAAGGCCTGCTCTGACGAGTGGCAAGCCCCGTTTCTGCCCAAGGGCAAGGGTGCATATTTCGATTGGCCAAAAATAACAGCTCTGTTTCCCTATCATACTGCTGGGGCTGGGGCTGTTTTCTATCGGACTTGGCCGATTGGTGAAACGGAAAAAGTACTTGCAGCGAGGTGGGAGAAACTCTGTGAGGCCCCTGCTAACGAGCGAAAACTTCTGTTCAAAGAATCGCGCGACCGGAAGATAATGCATGTGGTGAATAATCCTGATTTGCCCGGATACGGGCAACCAGCAATTCATGACGTAAAGCCCTCAACGCCGATGCCTCAATGCATCCGATACGGTTTTCGCACACTCGATCGGCAATTCGCATATTTCGATTTCCGGTTGGGCGATTACATTAGACCTACGCTTTATAAGTTGGCAGGTCCAAATCAAATATTTTTAGTGGCGCCCAACTCGCTAGTTCCGAGCGTCGGTCCATGTATTGTCGTGTCCGAATGCATCTCCGATCAACATTTCTTCCGTGGCTCCTTTGGCGGCAGGGACGTGATACCGCTCTACCGTGATGCTGCTGGAACGCAACCGAACGTGACCACCGGGATTCTCGAAAAGCTCGGCCATGCCTATGGCGCCAAGCCTTCGGCCGAGGATTTGGCCGCCTACGTCTACGCCCTGCTCGGCGGACAGTCCTATACTAAGCGGTTCTGGAACGAGCTAGAAACCCCTGGTCCCCGCGTTCCCCTCACCAATGACGGCGACACCTTTTGCGAGGTAGCGAAGCTCGGCCGCCGTCTCATCTGGCTGCATACCTATGCCGAACGCTTCCGAGGCAAGGGTCAAGGAGAGGAGGTGTCGCAGGGTGCGGCGCGGATCATCAAGGGCCTGTCAAGTAATCCGGCCCATTACCCCGACCACTATGCCTACGACGAAAAGGTTCACGAGATTGTCCTTGGCAGTGGTCGCTTTGGTCCGGTCAAGCCCGATGTTTGGCAGTTTGAGGTCTCTGGCCTCAAGGTTGTGCAGTCGTGGCTCGGTTATCGGATGAAGAAGCGGGCAGGCAAGAAATCTTCGCCGCTCGACGACATCCGCCCGGAACGCTGGACCCCAAAGATGAGCGATGAGCTTCTGGAACTACTCTGGGTGCTGGAAGCAACCTTGGCAATGGAACCTCAGCTTGCCGCCGCGCTCGACAAGGTCGTGTCTGGCCCGTGTATCGCGGTGAGTGACCTCCCGACATCGGCCGAGGCCGAACGAAAGGCCCCTCTTGTCGTTAGCACCGCAGGCGGCCTTCTCGAGATGATGGCGGTGGAAGACGAAGACGCTGATTACGATGGCTGACCATCACGGTCTCCTCAACGGCTACTCCCCGTGCTCATGTAAAAATCTCCGCTCCCTCACGCCTTAACATCGACGCAATCCGCGCCTTCGCGATTTCCAGGCTGACTTGGATCAGGCAGCAGCAAACCAGATTCCGCGCCCAGCAGCGGGAGTCCCCACGCGAATACCTCGACCGCGAAAGCCATTACGTCCGGGGCAAGCGGTATCTTATGAACATTATCGAATCCGAACGCCGCGCCGCAATCGAGATTTCACAGCCGTCTCATCGTGCACGTACGCCCGGGCGTAAGCGAGAGCAAGAAGCGCGAGACCGTGGAACACTGGTATCGCAACCTGATCAAAACCGCCGCACCACCTATTGTTTTTCAGTGGGAAAACAGGCTAAGTGTTAAGGTCAACCGGTTCTTCGTCCAGAGAATGAAAACGAAATGGGGAAGCTGCAGTCCCTCAACCGGCACGATCCGCCTGAACACGCAACTTGCTACCCGTCCGCCCGCCTGCCTGGAATACGTCATCCTTCACGAGATGGCGCATCTTCTCGAGCGGCATCACAACGATAGTTTCACGAAGATTTTGGACTCCTGCCTGCCCAACTGGCGGACTACCCGGCAGTCGCTAAGCGAGCTCCCACTTGTCTCGTCCTGTTGACTATAATCAAAATCGTCCGACCGAAGCGTACACTTCGCCAGCTCCAAAATCCCCTAGGTGACCCTTTCGCCCAGCCCAAAAACCCCGAAGTGACCCTTTCACTTGTCTCAAAACTCGCGAAGTGACCCTTTCGAACCCCCCGCAAATCCCCGAAGCGACCCCCTCGGCCCCGCCTGCCTCCCTCCCGAACCTCTCCCCCGAAGAAGCCTCCATCTCATCTGCTGGATGCCAATTCAGTCGATCTGGCCTCGAATCGAATCGCCCATCGGTACCGTTGTCAACCCCCGCCAAACCCCGAACGGTACCGTTGTCAAGTCCCCCGAATCCCTCAACGGTACCGTTGTCAACCCCCCGAAAACCGCCATCGGTACCGATCCCAACCACCAGCCACGCCACTAGCGCTACCTCCCAATCTTACCCCTCCACCCCTCGCCTGGGCGACAACTTCTCCACCTCTCCGCGGGTCCGGTGGTGCTGCTCGAAATAAGCGATAGGCCGACTATTACGATACCGACCCAATCCGCAAGTCCCACCGCCGGATGCTGACCGTGGTCAGTATGCCCGACCGGGTCCACGGATCAGCCGCCAACCGGCGTTCGATCTCCTGCTCGTCTCCGGCCCGGAATACCAGCAATACTTCACTGCTGCCCTCAAGCGGGCCGCCGAGGCGCACAAATCCCTCGGCCTCCAGGGCATTCATGAAAACGCGGTGGCCCTCCCAGTCGAGCTGCGCTTCCAGCGGCCGCTGCGGATCATAAGGCGGTCCGTATCGGCGGATGACTGCAAACAACGCCCTGTCAGTTGCCATGGCCTAACCCAGCGCCTCCCAGATCGCGGCCCTGACCGGCTCGGGCTGCCGCTCGAGGGCCCGGAGCAAACGCCGCATCTGGCCCCTTAGCTCATAGAGCTGATCCAGGAGCGGCAGCATCATGGCGACGGTTTCCTCCGTCACCTCCATGTCCCTCCGCAGGTCGTGGATAAGCTGCACCCGCGCGACGTCGATCTCCTGGAACTCCCACTCTTCGCCGGACTCATCCGGGCGGACCCAGCCGCGCTCGACCCAGGTTGTGAGCTCCCCGGACTCGAGGTCTGCAAACAGCGCGACCACCTCCTCGAACCGCATCAGCCCGTCTCCATGCCGGCACGTGGATTGAAGGCATGCCGCGGCTTCCAGTCACGCAGGAACGCTGCCAACTCCGGCTCGTCACCCGGCGGCTGCACGACCTTAAGCTCGACGTACTGATGCCCGTTCGCCCCGATGCCGCGGCCTCGGAGGCGGAGCCGGGTCCCGGTGCCTGACCCGGGAGGGATTGTCACCCGCACTCTTCCCTTGATCGTCGGCACCTCCAGGCTTGCCCCGAGCACCGCTTCCTGCAGCGTCACCGGAAGCTCCACCACGATGTCATTGTTTTCGCGACGGAAATACGGATGCGGGGCAATTGTCACCTCCACCAGTGCATCGCCAGGCGGGCCGTCCCCGATCCCCGGATGCCCCTGGCCCTTCAGCCGTAGCACATGCCCGTCCCGGACCCCGTGCGGAATTCGCACATCCAGAGTTTTGCCGTCCGGCAGATTGATCCGCCGCGTCGTGCCATTAGCGGCATCCAGGAAGCTGATGGTCAGGGAGTAATGCGCGTCCTGTCCGCGCATGCTGAAGCCGCGTCCGCCCGGGCGGCGCCCGGCGAAGGGTCCGGTGCCGCCGAACGCCTGGGCCAGGATGTCCTCCAGGTTCTCGGCCTCGAAGCCTTCTCCCGTGCTGTAGCGCCCCTGCTGTCCTCCGGCGTCGGCGTATTCCCGGTAGAACGGCCGGGCTCGAGGGGTTTCGTTGCCCTCTGCGTCGATCTCACCGCGGTCGTATTTCGCCCGCTTGTCCTTGTCCGACAGGATGTCGTTGGCCTGGTTGATGGTCTTGAAGCGCTCCGCGACCTCCGGCTTTCCGGGGTTCAGGTCCGGGTGATACTTTTTGGCCAGTTTGCGGTAGGCGGCGCGGATCTCCGCCTCGGAGGCGTCCCGCTTCAGCCCGAGAATCTCATACGGATCCTGCGCCATTATGTCCCCGACCAGACCGGCGCGCGTTTGGCCAGGAACGCGTCAATCCCCTCTGCAGCGTCGCGCGCCATCATGTTCCGCGTCATCACCTCCGAGGCATAGTGATAGGCTGCTTCCAGCTCCATCTCCGCCTGGCGGTAGAACGCTTCCTTGCCGATAGCGAGCGTCAGCGGGCTTTTGGCCGCGATCTGGCCGGCGAGGCGCGCTACCTCGGCGTCCAGGTCAGTCTCGGGCACCACCCGGTTGATAAGGCCGATTTCGCGGGCCCGCTCGGCGCTAATGAGATCCCCGGTCAGCAGCATCTCCATGGCCGGCTTGCGGCCGACGGCGCGGCTGAGGGCCACCATGGGCGTCGAGCAGAACAGGCCGATATTCACCCCAGGTGTGGCGAAGCGCGCGGTTTCCGCTGCGACGGCGAGATCGCAGGTGGCGACGAGCTGGCAGCCCGCGGCGGTTGCCACGCCGTGGACCCGGGCGATCACCGGCTTGGGCAGCCGCGTGATGGCCAGCATCAGGCGAGAGCAGGCGGCGAAGGTTGTTTCGATGAACTGGCGGCCGGGGTTGGCACGAAGCTCGCGGAGGTCGTGACCGGCGCAGAACCCTGGGCCGGCGCCGGCGATGACGACGACCTTGGTTGCCGCGTCCTCGGCGAGGCGGGCGAGTTCCGCGGTAAACGCCTCCATGAGGGCGAGGGAGAGGGCGTTCCGAGCCTCCGGCCGGTTCAGCGTCAGCCAGGCTATCCCGTCCCGGTCAGTTCGTCGGAGAACAGCGTCTTCCATGTGTATCGGGCCCCGCGAATTAGGCAATGATTTGGTCGGAGGCTGGGGAGTGTCCAGGGCGGTTGAAACTGAGGGCGAAAAGCTGACATTCACTCTGGATGCCGACGTTTATGAGGGCTTGCAAACCGTGATCGGCTCGAGGCGGATCAGCCGTTTCCTGAATGATCTGGCGCGCCCTTACGTCGTTGGCGGCGATCTTGCCGCCGGCTACGCTGCCATGGCTGCGATGAAGCGCGGGAAGCCCAGGCCTGGTCTGACGCGTTGATCGAAGACGTGGCCGTTGAGCCGAGCCGGCGTGAGCGATGACATCATCCCTCGCCGAGGGGAAGTCTGGCTTGTATCGTTTGGCGGGTCTGTGGGCGAGGAGGTGCAGAAGACCCGTCCGGCGGTGGTGCTCAGTAATGACACGGCTAATGCGCTGCTGAACCGCGTGCAGGTGGTGCCGGTCTCGAACCAGGTCAGGCGCATTTACCCGGTTGAAGCCCGGGTGACCTTGAACGGAGCGGCTCGGAAGGTCATGGCCGACCAAATCGCCACTGTCAGCTCAGCAAGGGTAGGCTCCGCCGCCTGCTCGGGGTGCTGACCATGGAGGATGTCGAGAGCACCGCGCGAGTGGTCCGGCTGCAACTCGGGCTTTAGGTGGGTTCGAAGCGGTGCATCCGGCGGCCGATCCGGGTTGAATGGAGGGGATGGGCAGGGTAGAACATAGCACGAACGCTGGGGGTGCGCAGGTGGTTGGTGGATCGGTACCGTTGGGGGTTTTCGGGGGGTTGACAACGGTACCGTTGGGCGATTCCGGGGGGTTGACAACGGTACCGTTGGCCGATTCGGGGGACTTGACAACGGTACCGTTGGCGCATTCGGGGGGCTTGACAACGGTACCGATGGGAGTTTTGGTTCGCTAGTGGAACTAGCGGCCTCGGGTCGGCGGTTTCAGTCAGCGTTAACGACCCGTTGTAGCGCTCTGGCTCATAAGTGGAGGATGCCGGACACGCCGTTGATCGCCGGGGAGAAGCCCCCTACCCTCCTGATCTGAAGGGTCGCGTGCGCGCGCTGGAAGACCTCGCCACTCGGACCACGGCGGCGATCGAGATGCTGAACCGGCAGGTTGCTGAACTGGCTGCGGAACAACGTGGCCTGCGGGAGGACATGAACGCAGCGATCGGTGGGTTGCGGACCGAGGTGACCGCAGCAGTCGGTGAGTTCCGAGCGGAGGTGACCGCAGCGCTTCGCGGTATCTAGGCAGACATGCACGCGGAGTCTCGGGCGATGCGGGCCGATATCAATACCATGCGGGCCGAGCACCGCAGCGACTTCCGCATGTTGCTGGGCTAGATGATCGGGCTAGCTGCGGGCGGGTTTGGGCTTATTGCCCACGGCTTCCACTGGTTGCCGTAGCCCGGCAGTTTCCGACGCTCGCTGCCATCGCGACGTGCCGCGGGCTCCGGGAGCAAATCCGGTAAGAACAGTTGCGCGGCGACTCCCTTCCGGTGCAAACACCCGGGCGATGGACGAATTTGCTGAATCCCCTCGCGGGCAGTTGGCTCTGCGGACAGTTGCCATGCCGGCTGACACCAATCCCTCGGGCGACATTTTCGGCGGCTGGCTGATGTCGCTGATGGACCTTGCTGCCGGGACGGCCGCCCACGCCGAGGCCAAAGGCCGGGTCGCCACGGCGGCGGTTTCCAATCTTTCGTTCCACCAGCCGGTGAAGGTGGGTGATGTCGTCTGTTGCTACACGGAGGTGCGACGGATCGGCCGGACTTCGATGACGATCGGGGTCGAGGCGTGGGTGCTGCGGGACGGGCGAGAAGAGAAGTTCCAGGTCACCGGCGGGGACTTTGTGTTGGTTGCGGTTGATAGGGATGGTAGGCCGAGGCCGGTGAGGAACAACGGTTAGCACGACTGCAATTGGTTTAAGGCCAGTCAATGAGAGCTGAGTGCGCGGCGCCCTCCGTCGCCAAAGACATGTCATTCGCCGAAAGCGCCGAGGCATTTCATTGGACCGGCAATGGTGATCTCGGGCCTGGCTTTACCCCTACCCAACGGTCGTGGTTTGCGCCGCCACGAACTACTGCCACGATACGTTGTTTTCGGTTCGACCAAGTGATTCTCGACGCGTCCTGGGGTGTGCTCTTCCATGATGGGCATCCCATAAGACAAAGCAAGTACCTTATTTTCGATGAGCAGTATGAAGACGTCCAGATCGTCCCGGACAATGTGGTGAGGCAGTCAGACGATCGGGTTTTCGTTCTGGGTCGGAATAATGGGTGCAACAACTATTATCATTGGTTGATCCAGTGTCTCCCAGCGATTGAAGCGGGAATACGTTGCGCCGACCCTGGCAGCGTGACGGTCGCGCTCCCTGAACTCTCGGTTTGGCAGGAACGAACTCTGAAACTTCTCGGCTTTGCTTCAATCCCACGTCTGACCCTTGAACCGGCCCGGCAATACCAATTCCCGCGCCTTGAGTTCTCTGAATACCTGAACGGTTCGTCCAGCTTTGAGGTGTCGCGACTGGCGAGAGAGCTGTTCCTGCGAATGAACCGAGCGGTGGCCGGCCCGCCTGATGTTCAAAGCGACATCATCTATATAGCCAGGACGGACTCAAACCAAAGAGTGGCTTTGAACGAACCCGAACTCATTGAGCAGCTCCGCAATCGCGGGATTCACATAGTCATACCGGGCAAGCTTTCCATCGATGAGCAAATCCGTGCGTTCCGTCACGCGCGCTTCATCATTGCCCCGCATGGTGCTGGACTAGCAAACATTGTGTTCTGCGCCGAGGGCGCCACGCTATACGAGTTTTTCCCCGGCCATTACATCAATCCCTGCATGCACAGGTTAGCCCTTGCCGGTGGGCTCAATTATTTCGCCGACTGTTTTGCTGGTAATCCCGACGCCCATGATTGGGTGCATTCGAAGAGCTGGTCGATCGATGTTCAACGTGTATTGGACCGGATAGCCCGGATCCGATCCCTCGAATCGAAGCCCTTCGTCGGAAGCCCTGAGCGGCCCCCGTCTCTTCGGGACATCATGATGGATTTCGAGAGCCTCGGAGATAACTGCGAATTTGGCCTTGTGCAGCGGCAGGTTGGTGTGGAACCCGTCAGCCTTCTTCGGTTTGCCAGTCCTGCCATTCCTATCGAAGAGAGGCTAGAATTTATTGCAGACGCGCTAGCCTGCGGTTTTGAAGGTCTCGGCCGACCGGAAACCATATCCATGGTTCTGGCGGGCGAGCGGGGTCGGCGGGAGTATATGCTCCGCGAGTCGGTGTACCACCTGCTGTATCACACAATGAAATTAGAGGGTGAGATTGATCCTGAGGACTTCAAGCCCAAAGAGGCCCGCAGGCTGGAGTATCTTCGGCAGAAGTTGATGAGCGACCTTACCCAGGGCGAAAAGATCTGGGTCTGGAAATCCAATATCGATCTATCGCAGCAGCAAGTCGAGAGGCTGCTCAGGGTGCTTCGATCACTAGGTCCGAACACTCTGCTCTGGGTCGTGCGGTCCGATCCGCAACACTCACCAGGTAGCATCGAGCAACTTGGTCCCGATCTGATAAAGGGTTACGTTGAGCGATTTGCGCCCTACGACAACGCACCGAATATCTCGTTCGAGCCGTGGTTAACGCTTTGTGCAAAGACCCACACTTTGTGGAAAAAACAGCGTCGATTAGCTCCTCAAGCGAACGCTTGGCCGTGTCTTTCCGAACGGCATCAGGCCGTTATCATTGGGACAATTAAGCCTTTTTCGAAGCGGGTCAGCGTATCGATCAGTACGGGGGAAGCCAGCGATGGGCATACGCTTGCCGGGCAGCTCGCGGCAACCTTCGAGGCCGTCGGCGTGAAAGTCACTTTGCACACGGCGTCAAACGGTCAGGCCATGGCGGCCGGCCTCCATGTCACTCTTCCAGTGGTCCCCACCTCGGAGTCAGCGATTGTTGTTCAAGCTTTGACACAGGCGGGCCTCGAACCCTGCATCGCCCTAGACACGGGCCACCACCTCGACGCAACAGCTTGGGTGTCAATTGGCCCATCGCCAGAGCGATCGGCCGCTAGTCGGTCCGGTCACATCCCCAGAAACATGCGATAAGCAGCCCTGCAGAGAGAGCACCACGTCTCGACCTCGCTGCAGTCGAGCCTTCCGTAGGTTTGGACCGGTCCGATATAGCCATGGCAGATCCCGGCCGCTATCTCCTGAACATGCCCCGAGCAATGCAAATCGTCGGCCTGCGAGACCCACAATAAGCGATGCTGCGCACGTGCGGAGAGAGTACGGTAAAACTGTTCCACCGCGCTCTGTTTAACAACATCTCGGGCTTTCCAGACCCAGATCTTGTCCGCACTGGTCAAATCGCGGAGCAATTTTTGGGAGAAATTGCAGTGGCTTCGATTGTGCACGTGCCACCTCCTCCGGCGGTACCTGCGGATTGAAGCAGCCAGTATGGCCAAAGAGCCCGTGCTTCAGCTGCCAAAACATATACTCCCCGACAGGATCGAATTCGACTCGAATGCTGGCTACATCGCCAATTCCATGAAATTCTCCCATTATAGCCTCGGCGAGCGTTTCGAGCTGCTCGCTTGGCGAGCGACCTGTCCACCCCTATGAATTGAAACAGGCCAAGAGTTTCGGCACCTGCAGCACGTTGAACAAGTCCGAAATCGCAATTAGTGCCGAGGCTCTCGAAGCGCATGAGCAGCTCTCTATCGGAAAGAGCATCACACAGACCACGATCGAGCGGCAGTTGGAACTTCACGCTATTGAAGATACTGAATACGCGGGGCTTAACGTCGTATTGATGGACCACCGGCGACAGCCGTTTGCTCAACATAACCTCGGAGTTCACAATCTCTATGGCTTCATCGGGCGCCTGCCCCAGAGTGGAGAAAAATCGCATGTCATTGTCGAGGTACGAGTCTCGCAATAATTTATGCACAACATAGTTGTGTATGGCCTGATCTATTGGTTCAATATGGCCCTCAATCTGCTGACACATGGCTTCTAGGTAAACCAACAAGCCTGAGAAGCTACCGAGGGTGGTGCCAGCACAACTTATTACGTAATCCGTAATTGTATCTAAGGCTTGCTGCCCGTACAAGCGCCGGAACCAGCTCGAATTGGTCGAGCATTCGGAGAATCGTTTTGCCTCAACCGCAAAGATACAGGAAGATGGCAGTGGCTGACCGAAGGGGTCAGCCTGAAAGAATACATCCTCTACGTCCGTAATCAAGGCACGGCCAACATGTGTCTCGCGCGCTTTAAGAAATTGCAGGAAAATTGAGTACCGCACTTCCTCTAAGCGTTGCTTCCGCGCATACGGAGCCGCATCGTGCAACGTGATGTCGAGCCCGTCAGCCAGATTATGAATTTGGTTATCTGGGTTTAGAACGAACAGGTGCAACGAAGCATTTGGGCATACATGAAACAACGATGCCGCAAACCTACGAATAGCCGCGAAGTTTTGCCCACTACAGCAGCCAATCACAACATCAGAAGGTATCATATCAAACAAACCGCTTGTATTTCGGCCGTCTCAGAGCCTCGTGTAAGTCGCATCGCACGTACAACAATAAGCAGGTTAGTTATTTTTCAAGAACTGCATAAAACTCGAATGATCCATATACCGTCTGATACACTCGCATCGGCCGTAGCTCCGTAAGTTGGAGCGCGTGCAGTTCTCCGATGATCGAACGAGGCCCGCCCGGGGTAAACTGCCATGCGTGTGCATCTACATACGCGTCAATCCCCAAGCTGTGCACCAGCGTGTCGTTCACAAGCTTCGTCCGATGTTCATTCGGCCCAGCAAACCTCGGATCATGACCATGGCGCCCCTGCCAATGCTTCATGGCATCGTTGTGCGTGTGCATCATCCGGTCGGTTAAAATCGTCACCAACGAATGTCTTCTTCGCCGATAAACGTGCGCCTCTATCACCGCCGGGATCATGCTCTCCGGTATGAAATGATCAAAGCAAAACCGTTTATCCGGGACCACCAGACAAAATGTCCCCCCAGGACGCAGCACGGAGGCGATGTCCTGCAAATGGGCAACGAGATCTGGTTGATGCTCGATATTGTGCGATGAATACACGACATCGAATTCGCGCCCAATCAGGTCGTAATAACGCTCGCCGCGCCAGATATAGTCGATCTCCGGCACAACCGCCCCCCGGCTGTTTGGGTCATTCGCCGCTCGACGTTGCAACTCCTCCTGGTCAAACACATCCATATAGGCCACCTTATAAAGCGGCCTTGTGAATGCCGGTGCCCAAAAGGGGCCGATCTCCAATACCTCTGCCTCGGTCGGTACCTGGGCAATGAACGAACCTCGGTCATGCACCCTGCTGCATCGCCGGCCTTCAATCTTTCCGTGCACCTGGTAGTGAAACTCCAGTGCATCGTCGCGGATGTGCGCGAGCCCAGGGTTTTGCGCTCGATACGCGGCATGCTCGAATTCTGCCGGAGAGACTGTCTTGGTAGCCCACCCAGGATTCACGCCGCGACCAGTTCCCTATGCAGTAATATCAAATCCCATACCTACCAAAGGGAGGGCGCTCCGCGGTCCCCGCGAAGATGGCTGGCTCGAGGGGCCGGCCATGACGGGTGAGTCCGGCGCCTGCCTCGCCCTCAAAACGGCAGACACATCCCCAAGTAGGCGGTAGTGCTTACAGCATCACTCGCCAACGGGACCGTTCGTTGCGATAAGCCTCTTCGCCGCGTGTTCGCAAGCGCAAAATGGGGTGCCTCGTTTACATGAACCGCAGCGCATCCTTCTTTCGAATCGGGGACTGTGCCTGTCCCGCTCCGTGGCGCCAGACGGGTGCCGCCTGTGGGCCCACGCAAGCACAAAATGGCCGTGCATCGCCCCCATGAGCCGCCCCCGATCGGCTCCTCAGGCGTTAGCCTACTGCGCATCCGCGTCTGTCCCGGTGGCCGAGCGCATCGACGATCCGCCGCAGCCCGTCGCCTGGGTGAGTGAGGTGGTATCCCCAATCGCCGTACCCCCTCATCGTTCTTGCGCACGACCCGTCCGACCTGTTCCAGGATTTGGACTGGCCTGAACTCACGCCAGTATCATCACCGCGCCGACCGCCGCGAGTGCCCCGGTCCATAGCAGATCGAGATTGATCCACGCCTGCCGCAGCACCTCAACCCCAAGCCACTCATAAACAGCTATCGCGACCGCCCCGGTCACGACCAGCATTGCCAACATGTGCAGCGCCGTCGCAGCCAGCGCGATGACGAACGGGGCGCCGGCGAACGCGGCCGAACCGGTGCACAGCGGGATGACCGCCGGCAACAGCATCAGGCCCGCGCCGTGTGCTCCGGCCATCAGGAACGACCAGAAGGCAAGGCCAAAAAAACCGGCCGTCATTCCGATCCGAACCCGGTGCCGATGCCGGTACCGCCAGTGATAGATCGCCCAGGTCAGCAGTATCGCGCCCGCGACCAGGCGCAGCGTGCGAGGATCAATAGCAAGACCGGCGACGGCCACGACGGCCAGCACCAAACCCACGGAGAGCGCGTGCCCGAAGGCGAGCGGCGGCAATGCCAGCACCACCGCGCGCCGGCTGCCGCGGTGCAGCCCGAGTGCAACCGCGAACAGCCATCCCATTGCCGGATTCAAGCCGTGAAACGCGCCCAGACCCGCAATAGTCAGCCAGGGCCAGGTCATACGGGCAGCTTATCGGCTGATCTGTGCCGAAAAGGTGACGTAGGTGCGATCCCCCTCACCCCAACCCTCTCCCCCGACACGGGGGAGAAGGGGTTCTTTACGGATAGCAGAACGAATCCGAAGAGCAGTCGCCCCCCTGCAGGCGCACCTGATGCGGGCGCCGATCCACCGGCCACTCGATGAAGAAGTTGCGGTCGAGACTAAGTCCACCGTTGGGGTCAGCATCGACCTTCACCATCCAGCCGCTGATCCCGTCTGGGTAGAACTGCTCATCAAGTGCGCCGTAGAGCGAGTTGGTGAAATACACGCGCCGCCCGTCGCGACTGATCTCGACCATCTGCGGTCCGCCGTTCAGCGCCTTTCCTGCCGCGCTGAAATGGCCGGCACGTGTCGCAATACCCCCGATCCGCACCGAGCCGGCGAGCTTCGGCGCGAACGGGTCGGAGACATCGTATTGCCTGAACTCCCCAGTCCCCCAGCAGGACACATAAAGAAAGCGATCGTCCATCGAAAGATCGATGTCAGTGACCAGCGGCGGCACGGCACCGAAGCCCTTGAGCAGGGGCGGGAGACGATCCGGGTCGGCGGGTTCGGCGGGGATTTCCGCCACCTTCTTTACCGCCCATTGGTTCCCCTCGCGGAACCACAGCCAGATCGCGGCGGATAGGTCTTTCAAACTAACCACGGTGTTGGCGAAACCATAAGCCTTGGTGGGATCATGCGCGGGCCGCAGTTCCAGAAGAAGCTGATGCTCGCTGCCGAGATCGATCATCTGCCGATGCTTGCGCCCGTTGAGGTTCCAGAAATGCAGCCGGTGACCGTAGCCGCCGCCCAACAGCACCTCCGGGATCAGGCCGTTTTCGAATGTGGGCGGCAGGCCCCACTCGCTGGTGATCATCGTGTCGTAGCCGAGATGCCACCAGGCGTCATAAGCAAGCTGCTGTGGGCCGCGGTCGATCTCCCACCGGCCGCGGATGTCGAAGCTCTCGTGGTCCAGAAGGAAAATGCCGCCCGGGGCCTCGCCTTCCGCGTTACCCATCGCGGTCACATAGATGCCTTCCGGGCCGCAATGGATCGTGTGCGGGCGCGAGTAGCCGGCCCGCTCGGCCAGCTCGTCAGGTTCCAGCACGCGGACGATCGCGGGATGCTTGGGATCGGGTTTGGTGTCCAGGATGTGGATGCGCGAGGAGCGCAGACCGGGGATCACGAGATAGCGCCGCTCCATATGCGGGTGCGGCGCATTCGGACAGAGGGAGGAGCTGCAGGCGTTCCAGCCGAAATGGTGCAGCTCGTCGCCCGTTCCGGGCATAGGAACGGTGCTGACGATCTGCGAATAGGCGGCTGAAGCCGGATCGAGATCGACCACGGCCAGAGCGTCGGGGATCCGGCGAGAGGGATCAAAGCTTGCGACGTACGCTAGCGTTTCGGGGGCGGCCTTCATGGCCATGCGCGGCGAGGGGTAGAATGTGGGATCAGGCTGCCACAGTACCATCTGTTGTCTCCCTTGCGAGTTGAATATCGGCCGCGAGTTGGGAGCAGTCTATAGGGTACCGCTACTTGCGAGGTAGCTACCGGCCAAGCGGTGAGCCGCGGTAGATGTCCAATCAGGCGCGTTATCAGCGGATCGCTCCGTTCTATGATTTAATCGACCTGCCGTTCGAGTATGGGCGGTATCGGAAGTTGCGGCGCGACATCTTCCATGACCTCCGCGGCCGGCTGCTCGACGCAGGTGCCGGGACGGGCCGCAATTTCGCCTGGTACCCCCGTGGTGCGGACGTGGTTGCGATCGACTCCAGCGCGGCAATGCTGGCAAAGGCCCGGCCGAGGCGATCATCGTCCCCGGCGGCTTCGGTGGGATTGTGCGTGGCGGATGTAACTCATCTTCCCATGCCGGATGCGGTGTTCGATGCGGCGATTGCCACCTTTCTGTTCTGCGTCCTTGCGGATGACCAGCAGCTTCCGGCTCTGCGCGAGCTTGCCCGTGTGGTGCGTCCTGGCGGCCCTGTTCGGCTGCTCGATTATGTGCGCCCGCCCGGGCGCATGCGACGGGTTCTGACGCGGTTATGGGAACCGTGGGTCACCTGGGCCTATGGGGCCAGCTTCGACCGCCTGACGGAAGCGCATATTCCGGCGGCGGGTCTGGTGATCTCCAACAGGTGCTTGCTGGCCGATGGGCTCATCCGGCGGCTCGACCTGGTGGCGCGGTAAGCCGCCGGCGATGCCGACCCCTTCCCCTCGCTGCGCTGCCGCGCTAACACGCCCCTGGCGTTGTCAACGCTCCTCGTGATTTGTCCGGCCGGATTGCGGCGAGGCTAAACAATCGCGCTAAAGAGGCCCGTGCCCCGCCCCGGCGGGCGCTCCTCCGACGGTCGGGCCAACCGCTCTTGAGGAAAGGCCCAGACACATGCCCCTCGATCCCGCCAGGCTCCGACCCGCGACTACCCTCGTTCACGGCGGTATTCAGCGCACCGGCTTCGGGGAAACGGCGGAGGCGCTGTTCCTTACCTCCGGCTACATTTACGACAGTGCGGAGCAGGCGGAGGCGACGTGCGAGGGGTCGGTCGAGCATTACCAGTATTCGCGTTTCGCCAATCCGACGATCACGATGCTGGAGGACCGTCTCGCGCTGATCGAGGGCGCGGAGGCCTGTCGCGCGACGGCGACCGGCATGTCGGCCGTTACCGCGGCCTTGCTGAGCGCGCTCAGCGCCGGAGACCGTGTCGTGGCCTCCCGCGCCCTGTTTGGTGGCTGCCACTGGATTGTTTCCACCCTGCTGCCCCGGTTCGGCATCAGCAGCGAGTTCGTGGACGGCGCCGACCTTGACCAGTGGGAGCGCGCTCTCGCCCGCCCTGCTCAGGCCGTGCTGATCGAAACGCCGTCGAACCCCATGCTGGAGCTGATCGATCTGCGGGCGGTGGCTGAAATGGGCCACGCTGCGGGTGCTGTCGTCATCGTGGACAACGTTTTCGCGACCCCGCTGCTGCAGCGCCCGCTGGAATTTGGGGCCGATGTCGTCGTCTATTCCTGTACCAAGCACATCGACGGCCAGGGGCGGGTCCTTGGCGGCGCCGTCCTGGGGGGCAAGAAGTGGGTCGAGGAGAAGCTCCAGCCCTTCGTCCGGAACACCGGTCCGACGCTCTCGCCGTTCAATGCATGGCTGCTGCTCAAGGGCCTGGAAACGCTGGCGGTTCGGGTGGACGCCTCCTGCGGGGCGGCCGCTGCGGTCGCCGATGCGCTCGCCGACCAGCCGGTGGTGGCGCGCGTCTGGTATCCCACCCGGGCGGACCACCCGCAGCACGCGTTGGCCCAAGAGCAAATGACCGCGGGCGGCACCGTCGTGAGTTTCGAGGTCTGTGGGGGCAAACAAGCGGCGTTCCGCATGCAGAACCGCCTGGGGTTGATCGCGATCTCCAACAACCTGGGCGATGCCAAATCGCTGATTACCCATCCGGCGACGACAACCCACCTGCGCATCGGGGCGGAGGAGCGCGTTCGCCTCGGCATCACCGACGGCGTCCTGCGGCTGTCGGTCGGGCTGGAGGATCCGGCCGACCTCATTGCGGACCTGACGCAGGCGCTGGAGCGTGTTCAGCACAGCTGAACACGCTCCAGCTTTTAGTTCGCGAGCAGATTCACGCGCTTGGCTGAAAACGCGGTGAGTTTCCAGCCAGGCGCGATCTGCTCTGGACTAGCGCGCTGCCGCCGCTTTCAATGCCGGGCATGGCCGAGGACTACGTCAAGACTACGCGCGGCATCCGTGTCACCGTGCGCGCGCTGTATCTGGAGGACCAGTCGGAGCCCGAAGAGGGCCGCTACCTCTGGGCGTACCGCGTCCGCATTGAGAACAAGAGCCGGGAGACCGTCCAGCTCCTGAAGCGCACGTGGCGGATTACCGATGCCCGGGGCCGGACCCAGTACGTCCACGGGGAGGGTGTCGTTGGCGAACAGCCATTGCTCGAGCCGGGGGAAAGCTTCGAGTACACCTCTGGAACCCCGCTGGACACGCCCTCCGGGTTCATGACCGGGGAGTACCACATGGTCGTGACCTCCTCGGGCGAGCATTTCGACGTGCAGATCCCACGGTTCAGCCTGGATAGCCCCCATCAGGGCGGCCGGCTGCATTGATGCCGCACAAGGTTGCCACGTCCGCTCCTGTCGCCATATCGGTGGGGCACGCGCGAGATCATGCAAGAGCTGAGGAGCTGCCAGCCGTGAACGTCCTTTCCCGGGCCGCGCCGTCCCCTATTTCCGCCACCCCGGTCCGTCCCTCGCGCGAGGAGGCGGAAGAGGCTGTGCGGGTGCTGCTCCGCTGGGCGGGCGAGGACCCGGACCGCGAAGGGCTGCGCGAAACCCCGGATCGTGTGGTCCGCGCTTACGAGGAGTTCTTCGCGGGCTACGAGATCGACCCCGTTTCTCTGCTGGAGCGGACTTTTGAAGAGACCGAGGGCTACGACGAAGTCGTGCTGCTCCGGGACATTCGCGTCGAGAGCTACTGCGAGCACCACATGGCCCCGATTATCGGCCGGGCGCATGTTGCCTATCTGCCGCATCGCCGCGTGGTGGGCATCAGCAAGCTGGCCCGGGTCGTCGAAGCCTACGCCAAGCGATTGCAGATCCAGGAAAAGCTCACGGCACAGATCGCCAACACTATTCAGGAGGTGCTGCAGCCCCGAGGCGTGGCCGTGGTGGTCGAGGCCGCCCACCAGTGCATGACCACCCGCGGTGTTCACAAGCATGGCACGACACTTGTTACCAGCCGGATGCTTGGCGCCTTCCGCGACAATTCTTCGACCCGGCGTGAGTTCCTGGCGATGATTGGCACTCGCGCGGCGCCCGTCAGCGTGGCGTGACCTGGTCGATCCTGGTCCGCGATCGGGAGACTGGGGCGCTCGGGGCGGCCGTCGCGTCCCGGTTCTTTGCCACCGGGGCGATCTGCCTGCATGTTGAGGGCCGGGTGGGGGCTCTTTCGACCCAGGCGCTGGTCAATCCGATGTATGCGGTGCACGCGATGCCGCGGATGCGGGCCGGGGAGGAACCTGAGGCTATTGTCGCGGCGGTGACGGCCGCCGATGCCGGGGCCGATCAGCGGCAATTGCACGTGATCGACGCTTCGGGCCGTATTGGTCAGCATACCGGTGCCGGCTGTGTCGCCTGGGCCGGACATGTGCGAGGCCAGGATATCTCGGTCGCCGGAAACATGCTGGTGGGCGAGGCTGTGGTGCGCCGCACGATGGAGGCTTATCTCGCCTCCGCCGGGCCGCTTGCGGAGCGGCTGCTTACCGCGATGCAGGCTGGTGAGGCTGCGGGTGGGGATAAGCGTGGTAAGCAGTCCGCCGCGCTGAAGATCTGCTCCGCCGACCCATTCCCGGACCTCGATATTCGCGCTGACGATCACCCCGATCCGTTGGCGGAACTGTGGCGGTTGTATCAGGTCGGCCAGGAGCGGTTTGCCGTGTTCCGCCGGTTGCTCCCCGGGACCGACAGCCCCTGTGGGGTGTTCGACCGAGTGGTGATCAACGAGGTTATCGCTCGCGAGAGGCGCGCGTCGTAAGGGCGCCCACCGGGGTTGAATGTGGCGGGACGGAGAGGTAGAACGGATAGCGAACAGATGGAGGCGCTGGGCGCTTCGTGGAAATCGGTACCGATGGCCGGTTTGGGGGGTTGACAACGGTACCGTTGGCCGATTCGGGGGCTTGACAACGGTACCGATGGCGGGTTCCGGGGGCTTGACAACGGTACCGTTGGGCATTTCGGGGGACTTGACAATGGTACAGTTGGAGATTTTGGTTCGGAGACGATATGGATTACCGGAGGTCCGGGCGAGGGGCAGCCAATCGCCGGATGACCACACAGAACTGCCGTGAAATGCCGCCGGTGCGGGACCTAAAGGGATCGAAGCAAACGCACCACCCGCCGTGTAATGATCCCGTTCTGCAGCGCTTCAAGGCCATGCTGCATCTAATTTATAACCTTATGGCGCGGGTTGTCCTTTTCGGCTCCCGATCCAGAGGAAAGGCGAAGGCCGAATCCGATTACGACGTTGCGGTTTTCTTGACAGACCTTCCGGACGTCTGGAAGGAACGGAAGCGCTTGGCGGATCTGCGGGTCGATTTCCTGGATGAGCATGGGGTGTTTTTCGATGCCAAGCCTTATGCGGTGACGGCATGGCTCCAACCAACCCCCCTGATGCATGAAATAAGAAAGGATGGGATCGATATATGACGCCTGCGTCGGCTGCTTTTGTTCAGCAAGCCGACGTGATGCTTATCCGTGCTGACCGGATGCGGTGGGCAAACATTTTCGGTTTGAGGCCGTGGTCCGAGTCCGGCGGACAAAAGATTGCCCCTCCCGGAGATCGTAGACCGTCAGTACATCGTGCCCGCGATGAAGCAGTAGATGTCGATGTCAGTGATCGCGTGCCCAATCCAGCTTGGAGCGTACCAGACCTTAGCCATCGTACGGTGCGCTCGATTTGGTTCGGCCCCGCAGCGGCGAAAATCATTGATGAGAGCCTGGGCAGGGACATCATACCACTTTGCGCTGACTCGTACTTGATAGCCGCGTTCGCCGTCCGGCTTCTCGACGGCCCGCCACTCATCGTCACGCAGAACGTGCCCGTCGGAAGCCCGGCAACACACAAGTTTCGTAACCGGCTGAACGTGGCATTCCCACCAGAGATGCTCGGGGTCATCCGGACGGACGCCGGACGGCGGCAAGGCCAACGCCGGTGTCGTCAGCAGAGCGAGGACGATGGCGGCAAATCTCGGCATTTGCTCCGGATGCTCAATTGGTGACGCTTTGGGCCTTGAAGTTCGATGCGCTTTCGCCGTGGGTCCCATTCCTCGAACGGGCGCGTAAATCGGTGATGTCTCTGATGTAAACAGGATGTAAAATAGTTCTTTCCACCTCAGGGTGGTTGGCGCTAGGCTGCCTCCAGCCGAGCCTGGGGGGCTGAAGTTCCATCAAGGGCGACGGATGGAGGAAGCTCAAAAACTGATCGCGGGGCAAGCTGGCGTGCTGGCGTCCAGAGCGCCGCCTCTGCGGTTCGAAGATCTGACGCTTGATCTTGCCGGCAGGACTCTCTCATCCGTCGATGGGCGCGAGATTTATCTCACACGCGCGGAGTTCGACCTTCTCTCCGTGCTGATTCGAGGCCGTGGTCGGGCGTTCTCCCGCAATCAGCTTCTAGACGCCGTTGCCGGGCGCCGTGGAGAGCCTTTCGACCGTAGCGTTGACGTGCTGATCGGTCGCCTGCGGCGGAAGATCGAGCCGGAGCCGAAGGCGCCGCGGCTGATCCTTACTCTCCCTGGTCATGGCTACAAGTTTGCCGCGAAACCGGTGCAGGTCGTGTCAGAGGAGGAGAAATCCAGCGCGCCCGCGGTAGCTGCAGCGGAGCCATCTGCCGCGCCGGCCGAATCGATACCCGAGCGGCGGCAGCTTACCGTCATGGTGTGTTCCGTTTCCGGTGCAACGGGACCATCCGTCCGCCTCGATCCTGAAGAACGGCATGGCCTGCTCAAAGCGTTCCGGACATGCTGTAGCGAGATATGCGGCCGACTAGGCGGCGTGCTCAGAACGATTGTGGGCGATACGGTCCATGTGATCTTCGGCTATCCGGCGGCACACGAGCATGACGTGGAGCAGGCGATCCGTGCCGGCTTGGCCGTGGTCGCAGCAGTGGAACGGCTTGATTTTGGCTCTGCTGTTCGGCTCAAGGCGCGTGTGGGCATAGCCACAGCGGAGGCGGTCGCGGGTGATGGACCTGGGGAGATATCCACCGAGGCTTTGTCGCTCGCCCAGGAGTTGGCTGCTTCGGCCGCGAGCGGCACCGTCGTAGTGGGAGCGGTAACGCGCTGCCTCGCTGGTGGCTTGTTCGAGTATCGCGCCCTAAGCACGGAGCAAGAGTTGTTCCAGGGTACTTGGCGAAGCAGCCGTGGCCACCCGGTTCGATGCGCTGCATCCGGGCGACCTGACGCCGCTGGTGGGGCGCAGGGAGGAAATCGAGCTGCTGCTGCACCGCTGGCGCCGGGCGCAAGCAGGCAGCGGAAACGCTGTGCTACTCAGCGGTGAGCCTGGCATCGGGAAATCACGGCTCGTTCGCGAATTGCGCAGCCGGTTTGCTGACACGGCACATATCCCACTGACTTGCTACTGTGCTCCGCATCAGCGGGACAGCCCCTATCATCCGTTTATCCAGCATCTTGAGCACGCCGCCGGGTTTACCCGTCTTGATGACGCTGGGGTGCGGCTCGGTAAGTTAAAAGCCTTGCTGACGAAGAACGGCAGCGACCCGGAAACGCTCGCCTTGTTTGCCGACCTGCTTTCGATTCCAACCGACGGATCCTTGGTCAGGTTGAGCCTGGGCCCGCAACAGCGGCGGGAGCAGATGACCGCCGCTCTGGTCGCTCAGGTCGTTGCCGCCGCCGCACGGGCGCCGGTGCTGCTGGTTATCGAGGACGCGCAGTGGATGGACCGGACGTCCCTCGAAGTATTGGATGAATTCGTGGATCGGGTCACCGATCTTCCAGTGCTGCTGATCGTGACCTACCGTCCGGAATTCACTGCTCCTTGGAGCAGTCACCCGCAGGCGAGCGTGCTGGTGCTGAACAGGCTCGACTGCAGCGCGGCCAAGCAAATGGTCGCTGAGGTAAGCGGCGGGGCAGTGCCCGATAGCTTGAGCCAGCGGATCATCGCCCAGGCTGATGGCATTCCGTTGTTTCTTGAAGAGTTGACGAAAACGGTGCTGGAGGGAGGTACATCCCTGCCGGCGACCCTTCATGATTCTCTGATGGAACGGCTGGATCGTCTGCCCGCGGCCAAGCGGGCCGCGCAGCTTGGTGCCGCGATCGGCCGAAGCTTTTCGCACGATCTGATAGCGGGGCTCTCCGGCATTCCGGAGCAGACGTTGTGTGCCGCGCTGGACCAGCTTGTTTCGACCGGGTTGGTCGCGCGGCGGGGATTGCCACCCGATGCGACATATACGTTCAAGCACGCGCTGGTGCAGACGGCGGCGTATGAAAGCATGTTGAAAAGTCAGCGCACCACGATCCATGAAAAGATCGTCGAGCTGCTGCTGGCACTGGAGCCGAATATCGAAAACTCGCGACCGGACCTGCTCGGTTATCACTGCGAGCTGGCCAGCCTCAGCGAGAAGGCCGCGGCGTACTACATTCGGGCCGGTTGGCGATCGAACTATCATGCGGCCTACGAGGACTCATCCGAGCAGTTCAGGAATGCCTTGAGGCTTGCCGCTACACTGCCTCAGGGCAAGGCTCGCGATCTCGTCGAATTGCGTGCGCTCAGAGGGGTCGGTCTAACGATGGGCAACATCGAAGGCTATGGTTCTGCGAACTTCGGTGCCGCCAATCTCCGAGCGCTTGAACTATGCGATCGGGTTGGCCAGCCGCCGGAATTTCTGGGTATCAACTTCGGCATCTCCGTCTTTCAATTCTATCGAAGCGATCTTTGCGGTGGTCTGAGGACAGCGGAGCGTCTGTTGAGATGGGGCCAATTGCGGGGCGATATACGCGGATCCATTCTTGGTGAGTTCGTTGCTGGTAGGGCGACGGCGCAATCTGGAGCGGTGGCGACCGCACGGTCGCACCTGCGGCGGGCGGTTGAGCTCCTCGAATCGAGCCGAGACGATCCTGCCATTATATGGACCTTTGGAGTTGCCATATCGCGTGCGGTCGCAATGTATAACATACATTCCACTTTTTCGCGGGTCCTGTGTTTGATGGGGTTCCCTGAGCAAGCGCTGACGCACAGTTCGGCAGCGGTCGAGCCACGGGAAGAGGAGGTCAGGGTCGTAATGGAACCTATGCGCTTGGGGCAGCGCCTGTGGGTTCTGTCGGTCCTGGGCGAAGCGCGAGATCTTGTCGCGCCAGCAGAAGAAATGGCTGGACTGAGCCGCCGTCACAAGCTGCCACTGTTTGGCGCGACGGCCGCGATTATGCTCGGATATGGGATCGCCCACAGTGGCCAACCCGAGGCCGGGCAATCGGCCATTTGCGATGGCCTCGCCGCTTATACCGGCACCGGGGCCGTAACGGGTTCCTGCTTTTATCGGGCTTTACTGGCAGAGACGCACAGGATGATGGGCGAAACCGATGCGGCCCTGAGTATCCTAGGCGCGGCGCTGGAAGAGACGGAACGTACCGGTGAGAAGTGCTATGATGCCGAACTCCACCGCGGGATCGGTGAGGCGCATTACCAGCGCGGCGACATCCAGGCAGCCGGGCAATCCTTCAGGCAGGCTTTGGCCGTCGCTCGCGATCAGGGCGCCAGATTGTGGGAACTCAACGCGGCGACCAATTATGCGCGCTTGCTGCGCGATCAGGGCGAGCCCCAACAAGCATCCGCGCTGCTGGCACCCATCTACGGTTGGTTCACCGAGGGTTTCGACACCGCTCCTCTGCGGCGAGCGAAGGTGGTACTCGATGAAACAAGACCCGATAGAACAGGTCGAAGCTGACTGGAGCCGTGCCACCCTCACCCGGCGCGGCTTGCGCCGTGCCGACCTCTCCCGCAGAGCGGGAGAGATGAGTATGGTGCAGTGGAGCTGATAACAAAACGGGTATGGTGGTGGATCGGGAAGCGGTTCGGATCGAGGTCAAGCGCGGCGCGGCGGTAAAGCCGATCATTCCTGCTCTTGCGCGGCTCAGAACGGAGGTGTTCCGCGATTGGCCCTATCTCTATGATGGCGATCCGGCCTATGAGGAGCGCTATCTCGCGACCTATGCGCAAAGCCCGCGCGCGGCCGTGGTGGTGGCCTGTGTGGGCGAAGCGGTCGTCGGTGCCTCCTCTTGTCTGCCGCTCGCGGATGAGACGGGCAACGTGAAAGCGCCATTCCTGGCGCGGGGCTGGGGACCTGGTTTGCAGGATCGCGTGGAAGGAAGTGGGCGCGGAGCAGGAAAGCGAGCATGACCTCGTGTTCTGGATAAAATCGCTGCGCGGGGCGGCGCTGCCATGAGCATGCTTCGGCTTGGGCTGTTGCAATACGAGGTGACAGCGCCGGCGAGCCTCGATCTCTTCGCGGCCAAGCTCAACCGGTTGCTTGCAGAAGGTGTTGCGGGCGGCGCGTCGTTGCTGGTGCTGCCGGAATATGCGTGCATGGAAGTCGCGGCCGGGTTTGCCGGAACGGGCGACCCTGCGCGTGAGTTGCGCGCTGTGTGTGATGTCGCGGAGGAGCTGCTGGGGATCTTCGTCACGGCCGCACGACGGCACGGCGTTTGGCTGCTGCCCGGCTCCATGCCGTGGCCGGAAGGTGAGCGGATTCGCAATCGTGCGCCGCTGATCGCACCGGATGGGACGCTGGCGTTCCAGGATAAATCAGCAATGACGCGATTTGAAACCGAGTCCTGGGGCGTCGCGACGGGCGAGCCACCGTGCGTGTTCGAGACGCCATGGGGGCCGATCGGGATTGCGATCTGTTACGATGTGGAGTTCCCGCCGCTTGTGCGCGCACAGGCGCTTGCGGGTGCGCGGCTGATCCTGGTGCCAAGCTGCACCGACACAATGCACGGCTTCAACCGCGTCTGTTTATCGGCGCGGGCGCGGGCGATCGAAAATCAATGTTACGTTGCGGTCGCTCCGACAGTCGGAAACGCACCATCGCTCGCGACGCTCGATACGAACCGCGGTTATGCTGCGGTGTTCGGCCCGGTCGATCGCGGTTTTCCGGAAGACGGAGTGATCGCGTGCGGCGAGGCGGATCGCGGCATGTGGGCCTTCGCGGATCTCGACTTCGCCGCGCTCGACGCGGTGCGGGAGAATGGAGCCGTGCGTAACTTTCGCGACTGGCGGAACTGGCCAGCCGAATGCAGGGTGGTCCGGCCGGAGGGGCGATGAAAGAGCAGGCGGCGGCGGTGGTGCGGGCTTATTATGAGGCGTTCAATCGGGGTGATTGGGACGGGATGGTGGCGCTGCTCACGGAGGATGTCGCGCATGATATCAACCAGGGCGCGCGCGAGATCGGGCGCGAGGCGTTCCGGCGGTTTCTGGCGCATATGGAGGCTTGCTACCGCGAGGAGCTGCGCGACATTGTCGTGCTGACGGAGCCCTCGGGCACGCGCGCGGCAGCGGAGTTCGTGGTGCACGGCACGTATCTGACGACCGATGCTGGTTTGCCGCCGGCGAGAGGTCAGACTTACGTGTTGCCGGCCGGTGCGTTTTTCGAGCTGCGGGACGGCCGGATTGCCCGCATCTCTAACTATTACAATTTGCAGGATTGGCTGCGGCAGGTCGGCGCGTGACGCGTTGACGTGGCGGTCCGGATGGCTAACCCTGGAGCGAGTTCATAACGGCAGCGCTAATTACTGCTTCATGGGAGGAGATCGGTCAATGATCGAGAGACGAATCTGTTCAGCGTGGTCAGAGATCGGCTGGACTTTCGGTATTCCGATTCGATCCTGCGACGGGCGCATTGTCGCCGGTTCAGCAGGTGAAGAGTGCCAACCCGTCGTTCGTCGCGCTCGATCCTTCGCGCCGTTTCCTGTACGTTACCAACGAGATCGATGACTACGAGGGGCAGAAGAGCGGCTCGGTGGAGGCCTACGCGATCGATCCGAATACGGGAAAGATCACGTTGCTCAATCGCCAGTCTCTCCATAGCCCTATCCCGGCGCATCTGGCGGTGGATCCGACGGCGCACTACCTGGTCGTTGCCAACTACATCGGCGGCGATTTCGTTGTACTTCCGATCGAGGCCGATGGACGGCTGGGCCCGGTGAGCGGCCAGATCAAGGATAATGGCAGCGGCCCGAACAAAGAGCGTCAGGAAGCGCCGCATCCTCACAGCGTCGTCTTCGACCCGGCTGGCCGATTCATTGCCGCAGCCGATCTCGGTATCGACAAAGTCCAGACCTTCCGCCTCAGCGGCGGCGGTCTCACGCGGGTCAGCGAGGCGTCCGTTGCGCCGGGAGCTGGGCCGCGGCATATCGCATTCGACCCGAGCGGACAGCGCCTGTACGTTATCGCTGAGCTGAATGCGACGGTGACGGTTCTCGCTTACGACGCTAGCACCGGCCAGATTGGCAAGATACTGCAGACTGTTTCGACCGAACCGGCCGGTTACAACGGCCCGCACAGTACGGCGGAAATCGCGGTGCATCCCTCCGGCAAGTTCCTGTACGGGTCCAACCGCGGCCACAACAGCATCGTTGGCTATCGCATCGACCCCTCGACAGGCTTGCTCTCGGTGGTCGGTTTCGCCGCGCAGGACGTAAATTTTCCCCGTAACTTTGCCATCGACCCGAGCGGGAAGTGGCTATACGTCGCCAATCAGAAGGGCGACACGATCGTGCAGTTCGAAATTAACCAGCAGACCGGCGAATTGAAGTCGACTGGCCAGATAACCCGGTCCATTACGCCGGTGGCGGTCGTGTTCAGGACCGCAGGTTAGAGCGAGTTTCGTATGACTGGTACCGAGGTCCAGGGCGTCCGAAGTCGTGGATGCCGACCTTCGTCGGCATGACGAGTATGGCAGTTTCCTGCCCTGCGGGTCCGCCCTGGAGCCGCGCTACAGCAGAGTGTACCGCACCCGCTCGCGGTGACTTAGTAGCGGCAGCGCCTGTTCCAGAATCAGCTTACGGAAATGCGGTGTCTCCTGGTGTGCCGCGAAGGCCGCCTCATCCGAAAACACTTCGTAAAACAGGAAACGGGAGGGATCATCAGCCTTCCGGCTGACCATCAGAAGCTCCAACCCTGGCTCCTTGCGCGCCTCGGGCGTGAACCGCGCAACAATATCAGCCGCCTGCCGCTCGGCGCCTGCGCGCACCTGCCACGTCACCGTAAACACAAGCTTGTCGGTCTCTGGCATCGTCATTTCTCCGTTGTGCTGGCAAGTCCACCAGCTATGACGTGCCTGTTTTCCCTGCAACGACAAACGCTTCGGTTCTGCCCGAACCGTGGTTCGGCGATCTACCTACCTCAGCACTGCCTCGGTCTTCCGCTCGATCAGCCCGAAGTCGATCTCCGCTCCCAGGCCTGGCCCGCTGGGCGCATGCAGCAACCCGTCTTTGTCGATATCCAGCTCTCGCGCCATGCCGTACTTATGCGCCCCGTGCGGCAGCAGCACCTCAAACATCGTGGTATTCCTGATTGCCATGCACAGATGCAAGTTCGCCAGATTGTTCAGCGAATTCCCGCTATGGTGCACCTCATATTTGAGGCCGAACGCCTCGGCCAAATGCGCCGTCTTCAGCATTGTCGTCAGGCCGCCCTTATTAGGAATATCGCCACGCAAGTAATCCGTCGCCTGCTCTGTCAGCCAGATCGGGTAGGTATCCAGCCCGCCTGCGGGGAACTCGGTTGCCATGATCGGAATATCCAGTTTTTGGCGCAGCTTGACGTAGTTGTAGATGTCTTCGTCCGCCAGCGGGTCCTCATACCAATAATAGCCCAGCGCCTCGATTGCCCGACCGACCCGCAGCGCGTCGGTGTAGTTATAGCTCCATGTCGAATCCAGCATCAGGCGAAAATCGTCGCCCACCGCCTTCCGCACCGTTTCGCACACCGCGATGTCCTTGTCCGGGTCCCGCGGCGGATGGATCTTATACGCCCGCCAACCCTCCGCCTTGAACTGCTGTGCTTGGTCCACGTACGCCGCCGCGTCCGGTAGCACCCGCGAACTCGCATACGCTATGATCGATGTTCGGTACGTCCCCATCAGCGCGTGCACCGGAAGCCCGGCGATCTTCCCCGCCAGATCCCATAGCGCCACATCCACCGCGCCCACCGTCCGGTAACTCACGTTCCGCGTCACGAGCCGCATCGACTGATGGATGCGCTCGCGCTCCAGCGGGTTCTGCCCCATCAGCAGCGGCTCCAGGCTCCGGGCCAGTTGCGGTCCGTCCATCGAAGCCGGATTGCCGGCCGAGCCGAGAAACGCGTGCCCTTCTACACCCTGATCCGTCCGGATCCGCAGCAGCCCCAGATTGGAAGTTCCCGCCGCCAGAGCGCCCTGGTGGTACACGGCGGCGGGAATGGCATCCCACGAAAAGATCGTCAGCGACACGTCATCGATCTTCATCTCGATCCCCCTGCCCTTTCCGTCGCCCCCGATCATCGCTGGTCTGAGTTTGCCTGCAATCCCCTGTCGATCGAATACAGGTGATAGCCGCCTGCATGGCCTACCTCGTGTAGCCAGGCTGGCACGTCATGGCGGCTCAGACGGTCCTGCAGGGTTGATGGCGGAAGATCAGCAACGAAGGATGGCCGGCCATTCGTGTCACAGGCGAGAACGTATGCGGCTCTTGTGGCGAGCAGGGCGCCCGGTACCGTCTGGGACGGTCCGCTTCTCCAGGCATTCCGCGAGCATGAATGCCGTTATACCGCGATGATATAACGAGCCAACCGTGCGAATATCGGTGCGCCACAGCAGCTCCGGCGCGTCGTTGAACTCCGTTAGCACAACTGCATTCTGCACCTTTAGCAAGGCGGGGCGAATATCGTTCACATGGCAGTTTGCCATCAGTTCAGCCTGGTGCCCGCTCTTCTGGGAGAGCAGGATGGGTATTTTCGGTAACAAAATGAAGGCAATTATAATTGGCAAGCGGACCATCGCTTTTGACCGCAGTGACATGGCCGAAGCTGTCACTCGTTCCAGCACAACCGGCAGCATCAGGGCAGCAATAGTGTCCGAGTATCCCAGGAATTTGATATGGGATTGCGCAAGCACAACAACTGCACAGCCGCAGAAACCTGCATAAGTCCAGATGAGATTACGGGTACGCCACGCCAGGCAAAGTGCCGCAATGGTTGCCAACGTGCCAGGCAGCAGCAGACCGACACCCTTTGTTGTCAGGTGAATGGACTGCATTTCCGCGATGCCGCCGAAGAAAGCCGCCACGTCGGCTTGGGGCACGATCCCGCCCAGTCCATGGATAATTGCCGGGAACAGCGATAGCCACAGACCAAGCACTGCGGCGCCAGTCGCAACACACAACGAAATGCGCCACCAAATGGAGCCGACGCATCGTCCCGCATACACCAGCAGCCAGGCGCTGCAGCACATCAGGGCGGGCAGCACGATGTAAACAACGGAAATGCAGTCGACTTCCGGAGACAGATACCCTCCGCTCGGAGGATCGATCAGCGCTGCGGCCGCAATTGCGCCCGCGAAACTCGTAGCGCAGGTCTTAAAAGGTTGCGCCATAGACGCCGGACGCATGCACCACCCCACGCCGATCGCCCCCATTGGCATGGTGACATACGGCAGTGCTTCGGGGCTCAACCAGATCCCGACGGCAGCGCAAACCCCGCACCAGCACGCTGCATCCACGCGACCCTCGAGCGCCCGCCCCGCACATCCCACTGCCATGACGGACATGAGCACCAACGGCAGATGGTGATGGATGAAGCCGAGCATCCCGTAAGTCATCAGCGCGGGTGACAACAGTATTCCCGTCAGCGGTGCAATCCACAACCACCTGCAATGATGCTTCATCAACGGATACGGAGCCCAGACCAGTGCCGCGGCAAAAGCGGCAGCGAATAGTGGTCCGGTGACCGCCCCAGCGGCCAGCAGGGCAGCCTGGCTTTTGAGGAACAGATGTAGCGGCGCCCAGATTAATAAGATCAAAAAATCCAGCAGATGCGACCAGTAAATAACGGTGCCTCTACCGCCGCTGTCGGCCCTCACGATATGGGTGAATGACCCTGCGCTTAGCTCATCGCGAATGCGTACCAGCCGTATGTAGCTGTCGGGGTCGATCAGCTCGCCCAAGGGAACGCTACGTGCACTTACGATCGTCTCAACGGCCGCAGCGCCCAACGCAGCCATTGCCATCAGCGCATGGATCGGTCTGTCGGTGATGAATCCCGGGATGTGAGCTCGCTGTGACTCTGCGACCGATGCCTCTCGGACGGTTCGGTCATGTGCCCCGACAATCGCATTGGGGTCGAAGACATCGAGAGTCATGTTGTGGCTCTTATGTCTGGTTCGTAAATAATTGATGGATTCGATCCCCGCCGGACGGCAGGACTCGCAAGACCGTCATCACGGCCGAGCGAACCACCCCTCCGCTGCAACGTTTACACCGCCGCATGAAACTTGCCGTCTTCGGCCTGTCCATCAGCTCTTCCTGGGGCAACGGCCACGCCGCGCTCTGGCGCGGCCTCGTCAACGCGCTCGGCCACGACGGACACCGGGTCACCTTCTTCGAATGCGACACCCCCTGGTACGCGGAGCACCGCGATCTCCATGGCCTGCCCGACCCCTCCCGCCTCGTTCTGTACAAGAGCTGGTCCGACATCGCCGCCGAGGCCCGCCGTGACGTCACCCAGGCCGACGCTGCCATCGTCACCTCGTACTGCGCAGACGGCCAGAGCGCCGCTGCCCTGATCCAGGACTGCCGACTCCCGGTCACCTGCTTCTACGATCTCGACACGCCGGTGACCCTCGCGCGCCTCGCCGCCCGCGAGCCGATCGATTACCTGCCGCCGGATGGCCTGGCCGGCTTCGACCTCGTCTTCAGCTATACCGGCGGCAAGGCGCTTGAGATCCTTCACGACCGACTTGGCGCCCGCCGCGTGCTACCGCTGTACGGCTCGGTCGATCCGGCCCAGCACAGCCCTGCCCTGCCGCAACCACATTACAAGGCCGATCTCTCCTACCTCGGCACCTATGCTGCCGACCGCCAGCCTGTGCTCGAGCGCCTGTTTGTCGCCCCGGCCCGCCTCCGGCCGGCCGCCCGCTTCGTCATCGGCGGCGCCATGTACCCGCCGGACTTCCCCTGGGCGCCCAACATCTACTTCGTTCGCCATCTGCCCCCCGCCGAGCACCCCGCCTTCTACTGTTCCTCCCGCCTCACCCTGAACGTCACCCGCGCTGCCATGGCCCGCATGGGCTGGTGCCCTTCCGGCCGCCTATTCGAAGCCGCTGCCTGCGGGGTCCCCATTCTCAGCGACTGGTGGGGCGGCCTGGACACCTTCTTCGAGCCCGGGGGAGACATCCTCATCGCCGAAACCACCGCGGACACACTTGCCGCCCTCGACCGCTCGCCCGACGAGCTGCGCCGCATCGCCGCCCGCGCCCGCGAGCGTGTCCTCGCCCAGCACACCGCCGCGCAGCGCGCGCGTGAATTGATAGCCGCCCTTCAAACGGTCCCAGCGGAGGCCTGACCCATGTGGGGTATTGTTCCCGCCGCCGGCAGCGGCACCCGCATCCAACCCCTCGCTTTCTCCAAGGAGCTCCTCCCCGTCGGCGGTGGCGACCGCCCGCGCGCTGTGAGCGAATACCTGCTGGAGCGCATGGTTATCGCCGATGCCGACAAAATCTGCGTCGTTATCTCCCCCTGGAAGTCCGACATCCCCCGCTACTACGGCGGCAATTACGGCCGCGCCAACCTCGCTTATGCCATCCAGTCCGAACCACTCGGCCTTTGCGACGCCATCTTCCGCGCCCTTCCGTTTATCGGTCCCGAAGAGCAGGGCGTGGTAGGTCTGCCGGATACGGTGTGGTTTCCGGACCATGCGCTGCGTGCACTTCCTGAGGGCGAGTTGTCCTTCCTCCTTTTCCCGGTGGATCACCCGGAGTTCTTCGATACCGTGCTGACTGACCACGACGGCCGCGTGCGCGAAATCCAGGTAAAGTCCGCCACTCCGGCCGGAAACTGGATCTGGGGCGCGTTCAAATTGCCCGGCCGCATTCTGGCTGAGCTGCACGACCTCTGGCGCGCCCGCGGCCGCACCGATCAGTATATCGGCACACTCGTAAACGCCTGGTTGGAAGCCGGTGGCCGGGCGATGGGCGTCCCCGCCGGCACGAGCTACGTCGATGTCGGCACCCTGCACGGGTATCGTGAGGCCATGCGTCTGCTCGAAACCCGGGAAACCGCGGCATGAGCGTTTGGCAGGACCATATCCGTGATCAGGTCCAGGCGCTCGGGCCGTGGTTCCACAACATGAACCTGGACGGTGTGCAGACTGCGCCCGAGCATTTTCTCGGCGACTACCCCAAAGTGAAATGGCAACGGTTCGCCGAATCTGTTCCGGCCGACCTCTCCGGCCGCACCGTCCTCGATATCGGCTGTAACGCCGGGTTCTACGCCATGCAGATGAAGCGGCGCGGTGCCGACCGCGTGCTGGGCATCGACAGCGATGAAGGCTACCTGCGCCAGGCCCGGTTCGCTGCCGAGGTCGAGCGTCTCGATATCGAATATCGCCAGCTCTCGGTCTATGATGTTGCCGCCCTCGGCGAGCGCTTCGATCTCGTCCTGTTTATCGGCGTTCTTTATCATCTTCGGTATCCGTTACTCGCGCTCGATCTTATCCACGAGCATGTTACCCGCGATCTGCTCGTCTATCAGTCCATGCAGCGCGGCAGCGACGCGATCCACCCCGTGAGCCAGGATTACGATTTCTGGGAGACCGACATCTTCGACGACCCCGCCTACCCCAGGCTTCATTTCATCGAACACGAATACGCCCACGATCCCACCAACTGGTGGGCCCCCAACCGCGCCTGCTCCGAAGCCATGCTGCGCAGTGCTGGGTTCCAGGTCATCGCGCACCCGGAGTCGGAAGTTTTCATCTGTAAGCATACCAGCCGCCCGGATGGCGACACTTACGGCCCGGTGTACCCCGCCCAACCCACTTCTCCCTTTGGAGGGGGTCGCCGCGCGCAGCGCGGCGGGTGAGGGTCCGATGATCGAAGCCGCCATGATCTGGAACGAGCCCAACAACAAGTCGCACTGGGACCTCGAAGCCGATCCCGACTGGACGCAGTTCGCCCGAATGGCAAGCCTCGCCGGTCAGGCTATCGCTGCCGAGAAACCTGGACTCCCCCGTGTCCTCGGCGGCATCTCTCCCATTGATCCGGATTTCACCCGTCTGCTCGCCTTCCAGGGCGCGCTCGATCACCTGGACGCGGTCGCCGTCCACGGTTTCCCGCTCGACTGGAACCATTGGATGATCGGCGAATGGCCCGCGAAAATTGCCGAAATCCGCGCCGTTACCCCACTTCCCGTGTGGGTCAGCGAAGTCGGCGTCTCCACGTTCGGCGCCGAGGAAGTCCAGGAATGGGGCCTCCGCCGCACCGCCGAACTCCTGACCGGCCAGGCCCCGCGCATCCACTGGTACAGCCTCTATGACCTACCCGCCACGTGGCCTGCCACCACCCGCCACAAGGAAGCCGAAGGCTCCTCCTATTACCGCCACTTCCATCTAGGCCTGCTCGACGAGCATGGCCGCCCCAAGCTGGCTGCCCGCGCATTCTACGACGTCACACCCGAGTTTGGCCTCTGCCAGTGGTTCCATTACGAGGACCACCGGCTGGATGACGCCATCCGCTGGATGCACGATCTCGGGGTCGTTTACCTGCGCACCGGCCTGTCCTGGGCCGACTGGTTCCGTCCGGACGCCGAGGCCTGGTTCGACCGGCAGATGCGCGCCCTGGAGCCCTTCGCCGTCACCATCACGTTCTGCTTCACCCCAGAACATCGCGGCATCTGGCCGCACTACACCGCCCCGCCCCAGGTTCCCGAGGAATTTGCGGAATTCTGCGCCCTCATGCTGCGCCGCTATGCCTGAACCTTCACCTCTCCCTGTGGGAGAGGTCGCCGCGCGCAGCGTGGCGGGTAAGGGCCTTACCATCCTCCAGATCGCCTATCCCTTTTCCCCCGTTAGCCCCGATGCGGTCGGCGGTGCCGAGCAGATCCTCTCCGCCATCGACCACGCTCTTACCGAAGCCGGCCACTGCTCCATCGTCATAGCCGACGAACGCTCCGCGATCGCCGGCACGCTGCTGCCCATCCCGGCCTTCACCGATGCGTCGATCGAACCCGCGGACAGGACCCACGCGCACGCGGGCATTCGTGCTGCTACGCGCGACGCGCTTAACCGCTATCCCATCGACCTCATTCACCTACACGGCATCGACTTCCCGGCCTACCTTCCCCCGCCCGGCCTTCCGGTGCTGATTACACTTCATCTGCCGCCCTCATGGCATCCACCGGAGGCACTTAGCCCCTCCCGCGCCGGGACCTTCCTGCACGCCGTCTCCACCGCTGCGGACGCCGCTTTGCGCGCCATCGCCGGCCACCCCAACATCCTCCCGCCCATCCCCAACGGCGTTCCCACCCACGCCTTCGGCCAGGCACCTCACGCCCGTCGCTCCTTCGCGCTCTGCCTGGGCCGCATCTGCCCTGAAAAGGCCCAACACCTCGCCCTCGATGCCGCCGTCCGCGCCCGCATCCCCCTGTTCCTTGCCGGCCAGGTTTTCCCCTACGCTGCCCATCAGTCTTATTTCGAAACCGAGGTCCGCCCCCGCCTGCGCCCGCCGCATCGCTGGCTCGGTCCCGCCTCGTTCGCCCGCAAGCTGCGGCTACTTGCCGCCGCGCGCTGCGTCCTCATTCCCAGCCTCGCCCCGGAAACCAGCGGTCTCGTTGCCATGGAGGCCGCCGCCAGCGGCACCCCGGTCATCGCCTTCCCGGCCGGCGCCCTCTCCCACACCGTCCGGCACGGCATCACCGGTTTCCTTGTCAACGATACTGCGGAGATGGCCTCCGCTATCCGACGCACCGACGAAATCGATCCCGACACCTGCCGCCGCGTCGCCCGTCAGCGGTTCTCGCTGACGGCAATGACAAACGCTTATCTAGCCCGATACCGCGAGCTCACCCACGCGGCGGTCCCGGCATGACCATCGAGGTCCTGCGCACCACTGAGGCTCTCTACGCCCTTGCCGACGACTGGCAGGACCTATTCACACGCTGTCCCGGCGCCACCCCCTTCCAGTCCCCCGCGTGGCTGCTCCCGTGGTGGCATGTGTTCGGCACGGCCCGTCCCGTCGTTGCCACGCTGCGCGACGGAGGCCGCCTTGCCGGTGTCCTCCCCCTCTATGTTCTGGAAGACAAGCTCCTCCCGATCGGCGCCGGCATTACGGACTATCAGGACATTCTCCTCGACCCTGAAGAGCCGCCCGAGGCAGCCTCGGCTTTGCTCTCGGCCGCCCTCGCCGCCGCGAACATCAACCGCTGCGACCTTATCGACCTGCCGCCCGCGGCCATGCTGCTCCGCGTCGATCCCCCATCCGGATGGAACGGCGCGCCTCAGCAATCCGACCCCTGCCCGGTCGTCGCTCTGAGCGACGTTCCAAGGGGCAGGAGCCGCGACATCCGCCAGTCGCACCACCGTACCGACCGCCTCGGTGGTTACACCATCGAGACCGCCACCCCGGACACGCTGGACGCTCTCCTGCCCGATCTCTATGCACTGCACGCGCAGCGGCATCCTGGCCAGGACCCCCGCCTCTCGCGCTTCCATTGCCTTGCCGCCCCGGCGCTGCTCCGCGCCGGGTTGCTTCGGTTGTGGGCGCTGAAAATCCGCAACGAACTTGCTGCCGGTTATTACACGCTGCTCGCCCGCAACCGCATCCTGTTCTATCTTGGCGCCTTCAACCCGCGCTTTGCTTATGCCAGCCCCGGCACGCTTCTGATGGGCGGTATCATCGAACAGGCTCCCTCCGAGGGCCGCCACGAACTCCACTTCCTGCGCGGCGCCGAGCGTTATAAATACGCCTGGGGCGCGGTTAATCGTTTCAATGCCATGCTGTCATTGCGAGCCCCGCTGGGCCGGAGCAATTCAGGCCGGCTGCAATGAATGACCCAATCGACCTATGCCTGGCCGGCCGCATCTCCCCCGAGGTCGCCATTGCCCGCGCCATCCTTCAGGGCCTTGCCCCCGCCTCTCTGCTGCGCCAGCTCGGACCCCACGCCGGCCCGATCGCCGAGGCGCTTCGCCAGCTACTGGTACAACCGCATGTCGCCCGCCTTCAGCAAACCGCTAGCGCCTGGGGTATCGCCCACGCGCCCGCCAGCCTCGGTGAACTCCGCGCTGCCTACGACCGCGCCGCCGCCGTCTCGCCGGAGGCCGCCGTCGCCGCCTACTCCCTTGCCGACCCCAAGATCCTTGCAGCCGCCAGCGCCGAGATCATGGCCTGGCTCGATACCCACCGTCTGCTCGATCCCGCCCGCGACGTCCTCGACCTCGGCTGCGGCATCGGCCGCATTGCAGGGTCGACTGCCCATCGCGTCCGGTCTGTCACCGGAACCGACATTTCGTTCACGATGCTCTCGGAAGCGCGCCGCCGCCTCGCGGCATACCCCAACGTTCGCCTGATCCAGACCGCTGGCGCCCAATTCCCCATCGCGGATCAGGCGATCGATCTTGTGCTTGCGATTGATACTTTTCCTTATATTTTCCTGACTGGACTCGCAGAGGAAAGCTTCGCCGAACTCGCCCGCATCCTGCGCCGCGGCGGCTGTATTGCGATCATCAATCTCTCCTACCGCGGGCTCGACGCCGACCGCGCGGACATCATCGGCTGGTCAGCCCGTCATCACCTGTACGTTGCTACAAAATGGCGCGTCGCCCTTCCGTCTCTGGGACGGCATCGCCTTCGTTCTCCGTGCGCCGTCTGGTCGCACTGAGGGCCGCCCTGCGCCGGTCGGAGCCATTCAAGGACGCGGCGGCGCTCGTTGAAAGCAGTCGTTCAACTGAGCCAGCTTGATCTGATCGCGACCATTAAATGCGACGCGCCGGCCCGGGCACCAGGTCGCCGCTCTGTGTGCCCTCCACTCTCCGGATTGTCTCGACACCACTGCCCATGCGGAGGTAGGGCGAACACGGGTGTCACGACTGAACGGAGCGGGGTTTTGGGATATCATTTGCTCTATCCAGAGGCGTTCTGAAATACGAAGCGCTGGCGCTTAGCTGAGGAGAAGGTCCGCAAATGGCGCGAAACGCTGGAGTGCTCCGATGGTTCAGGGACGTTCCGATTTCGAAGAAGTTGTACTTCACGGTAGCTATTATGGCCGTGTTAATTGGTTTGGAACTGTTTGCGCTGTTCTTTTCCGTTAAAATACTGTCTTCAGTGAGGGCCTATGTGGGTGGCGAGGGACTATGGTCGAAAGCACAGAAGAATGCTGTTCTCCAGCTTTATGAGTATGGCATCTCCCGCTCTCCAGAAGATTACGCGCTGTTCGGGCAGTTCATGAAAGTGCCGAAAGGGGATGATGAAGCACGTCAACAGCTGTTCAGGCAGAAGCCGGATTTATCAGCCGCGCGCTACGGCCTTATAATGGGGCGCAATCACCCCGACGATATCAACGGGATGATTTGGCTGTTTCGAAATTTCAGACGAACGACCTATATCGCCAAAGCAATAAAGCTATGGGGAGAGGCGGAGCCGGTTGCTCATAAGCTAGCAGAGATCGCCGACAAGCTTCACCAGGAGATCAGTTCTCCTCATCCATCCCAAGCACGAATAAATCGTATTCTTTACTCCATTCATCCTATAAACGCGCAGCTTACGTCCTTGGAGGACGAATTCTCTTATACCTTAGGGGAAGGCTCGCGATGGCTTGAGAGTGTGGTTCTTAGATTGCTGTTCGCAATAGCAATGACTGTAGAAATATCAGGTCTTCTGCTAACCATCTCGGTCAGCAGGAGTATACAAAACGGCTTGAAGGAAATTCTGAGGGCAGCGAGGTCGCTTGCGAATGGCAATTTCGGGAGCCGGGCAAATTTCCTTTCCCGCGATGAAATCGGAAGTCTCGCAGAGTCATTCAACTTGATGGCAGACAGGCTCGAACGTGGCATCATCGCGCTTCAGCGCGAGATCGCAGAGCGCGAGCATACCGAGGAAGAGCTTCGAGCGGCATTTGCGTTGCTTGACCAACACGTCAATAATACCCCTCTGGCTGTGATCGAATGGGAGCAAGACAACGCAGCCGGAGCGGTGCCCCGCGTGCGCCGTTGGTCTGGTCGCGCGCAGCAGATCTTTGGCTGGACTCAAAGTGAATTACTTGGTCTATCCGCGGAACAGTTTAACTTATTGCATACGGGCCACATGCATAGAATGACCAGCGCCGGACAGGATCTAGCGGACGGACGTTTTCGATCGAATAGCCTCAGCGTTTCGTGCTGCGAGTTCGCCACTGCCGTTGGTACAACTCCTCGCTCCAATCTCAGAACAACTGCAAAATCGCAATCCTGTCTCTAGTAGAGGATATTACAGAGCAAACGGCTCGCACTGGAGGACGTCTATCGTCTGGCTCATCACGATACGCTAACCGGCCTACCAAATCGTGTTCTGTTACGTCATCGTCTGGAGCAGGCATTGGTAGCCGCGCGACAGGCGGGGCGTAAAGTTGCCGTGATGGTGCTGGATCTCGATCGTTTCAAAGATGTAAACGACACTCTGGGCCATTCCATCGGCGACGAGTTGCTGTGCAACGTTGCGGCACGGCTGAGTGCGGCGCTTCGTACAACTGACACGATTGCGCGGTTCGGGTGACGAGTTCGTGCTGGTTCAGCCCGACACTGCGGATGGACGATGCCACCGACCCTGATCGGCTGTTCCGTAACGCTGATGTCGCACTGTATCGGGCCAAGCGCGAGGGGCGCAGCCAATACGACTGTTATTCACCGGAGATAGATGCGGAGCTCAGGGCCAACCACAGCCTTGAGGTCGGGCTGCGTCACGCCATTGAATCTGGTGCACTGGAACTCTTCTACCAACCAGTCTTTTCGCTCGAGAGTGGCCGTTTTCAAGCGGTCGAGGTCTTGGCACGATGGCCTCGTTATCGAGGAGGCTTTGTACCGCCAGTAAGCTTCATCCCATTTGCAGAAGCTTCAGGGCTGATCGTCCCTCTCGGCGAGTGGGCTTTGCGACAGGCCCACCGTCAGGCGCGCTTGTGGAATGACGTCGGTTCAGATCTTCGTATGTCGGTTAATGTTTCCGTAACCCAACTACACCAACCAGACTTTGCTGAACTCGTAGAGCGGGTTATAGCGACGACGGGCCTAGTGCCCTCAGCACTCGAGTTGGAGATTACCGAAGGCGTGTTTCTCGATGCGTCCAAACCTGCGATTGTGCAAACTCTAGATCGAATAGCCGCGATGGGTGTCCATCTGGCCATTGACGATTTCGGAACCGGATTCTCCAGCCTCGGCTACCTTAATCGTTTCCAGTTTGACAAAATCAAGATCGACAAGTCGTTTGTGCGTGGTATTGGGACGGGAGCGAGTTCTGACGCTATTGTAAAAGCAATAATTGCGCTTTCGCGTAGTCTCGGCAAGGCCATGACAGCTGAGGGCGTAGAGACAGAAGACCAGCTATCATTACTGCGCACATGGTTGCAATGAAGTTCAGGGATTTTTTTGCTTGCGCAGCCGGTACCGGCAAGCGAGATACAGTGCCTTGTGCCTGGGAGAAATTCACTACCGGTCAGGCTGGCTCCAACGGTGGTGCGCCTCTGCATCCGCGTGCAGCTTAGTAGAAGGCTTGTCGTGGTGCCGATGTTGTGCGAGCGATAGAGGGGATAAATTCTATCCCCCCTTCCGCCATGGCTGCGCCAAGGTTCTCAGCCATTGCTCGCATGATACTGGCCATACCCGTTATTCTGGGTGTCCCAGCCGTCGGCAGCAAATGCAACATGGCCGAGGCCCAGAGCAAACACCAGAGCGAGCGCAGCGACAAAGTAACGCATAGTGACCTCCTCTTTGATTGACGGACAGAAGATAGTGCGTGCGACTGTCGCTTTCGACTGAAGCCTTTCACAGCTCCAGCGACTTCCGCTGTCGTTTCACGACGAAACACGTAGGGGCCACGCCACGAAGTGGCCATCCGCTGCTTGCGATTGCACATGCTGCACGATATCGGACGCGGGGGCAGAGCCGTCCAGTTTCCATTCGCCCTGGGAATGGAATGCCGGTTCACCCGCCCCCGCGTGGTGGGAGATTAATTCCATCCACCCGCACGTCCGTCGCGAACAGCCTTACTACGCTCCGCGACGCGGGCGAGATCTCGATCCGCTGAAACAGATCCAGCGGCACGCCCAGGAAATGTGCCAGCACCACTTTCACCACGTCCCCGTGCGTCACCACCACCACTTCCTGCCCTGGCCATCTCTCCCGCAGTCGCGTCACCACCTCGATTGCCCGCGACTGCGCCGCGAGCATCGTCTCGCCGCCAGGTGGGCACAGAGTGCTCCGGAACGTGTTGAATTCCTTCCACACGGGATCGCCGTGCATCGCCGCGAACGACATGCCGGTCCATTCGCCGCAATCGATCTCGGTCAGCCCCGGCTCGATCTCGACCGCCAGCCCGTGCGGCTTCGCGATAGCCTCCGCCGTCTCCCGCGTCCGCTCCAGGGGACTCGAAACCACCGCCGCGATCGCGTGCGCCGCCAGCTCCTCTGCCGATGCCTGAGCCTGCGCGCGCCCCCGCTCGTTCAGCCGATGGCCGGGCGACCGCCCGGTCAAGGTATGACCGAGCAGATCGTAGGACGCGTGACGGATGAGGTGGAATGTGGTGGCGTTCATACGGTGCTGATCGCGACTGGTCCGTGGCGGACTTTTCGCCGATCGCCTCTCGCTATGCAAGCTAAGACCTTACTCGCTATGCTTACACTGGAGGTCTGTTAAGCACTCTGCCGGGGCGGCTCATGCCGTAGTAAACGAAACGATCAACCTTCACCCGGCGATAAACGCTTCCATCAACGCCCGCGCCTCATGATCCGCATACTGCTCCGGCGGAACTCTTCATCAGATAACTCGAAGGACCGACCAGCGCCCCCCCGATCCCGCGGTCCATCGCCAGCTTCGCGCATCGCACCGCATCGATTACCACCCCCGCCGAGTTCGGCAAATCCCATACTTCCAGCTTCAGCTCGCAATTCAGCGGCACGTCACCGAACGCGGTCCCCTCTAATCGTATGTAACACCACTTCCGGTCGCTCAGCCATTCGACGTAGTCGCTCGGTCCCACATGCACCGCGCCGCCCGGTACGCCCGCCTCCATCTGAACTCGTCACCGCCCGGGTCTTCGAAACTTTCTTCGAACTCCAGCCGCTCCCGCTCCAGCATGTTCATGAAATCCGTATTGCCGCCGAAGTTGAGCTGATAAGTGCGGTCAATCCGCACTCCACGCTCCCGGAACAAATTCGCCAGCGCCCGGTGAACGATTGTCGCCCCCACCTGGCTCTTCACATCGTCCCCGATCAGCGGCAGCCGCGTTGCGGTAAACCGCTCCCGCCATGCCGCGTCCGACGCGATAAACACCGGAATGCAATTCACGAACCCGCACCCCGCTGCCAGTGCCTGTTCCGCATACCACCGCACCGCGGCTTCCGATCCCACCGGCAGGTAGCAGACCACGACGTCCGTCTCCGTCTGGCGCAACACCCCAGCCACATCCACGACGGGTGCCTCCAATTCCGCCACTACGCCGCGCAAATACCGCCCGATCCCATCCAGCGTCGGCCCGCGCTCGACCCGAACCCCGGCCGGCGGAACCTCAGCGAACACGTGGGTGTTGTTCGGCTCCGCCCCGATCGCCTCCGCGAGATCCCGCCCCACCTTGCCCGCCGCCACGTCAAAGGCCGCCGAGAATTCCACGTCCCCGACGTGATAGCCGCCCAGCACGACATGCATCAGCCCGGGCACCCGCGTCCCGGGCTCGGCCCCGGCGTAGTAGGTCACCCCCTGGACAAGCGACGACGCGCAGTTGCCAACCCCCACAATCCCCACGCGCAGCTTTCCCATGCCCTCGCTCCGTCCCTGCTCTCGGCGTCCAGGAACAAACGCCGCAGGTGCAGAAACGTTGCGACCGGAAAGTGGCGAGGGCGGCGTCGCGCCTTAGGCCTCGTCAGCGAAGCCGCCGCCGGGGGTTCCCCCCGGATCAGGACCGGTAATCCATCGCCTCCTCGGGCCCGGACTTCTGCATCCTGGTCCGGCGCAGCTCACAAATCGCGGCATAGATCGACTGCCAGCGATCCAGGCCCTCCGTATCGCCCTGCACCCGCATCTCCTGCACCCGCTCCAGCGCCACCGCCTGGGCCCGCAACCCATGCCGTTGGATCATTGCCCGGGCGGCGTCCATCGTGTCTTGCATATCTTTTCCTCCTCGCGACCCTGCCTGGGTCACATGCGCACTCCGCCGTAACAATTCCAGTCGCTTCGGCGCAATTCTGCTCACGTTCGCTTGCAAGCTGCCCGCCGATCGCCAACAACCCCGCCATGCCCCTCAAGATTGGCCGCGCTGCCGCCGCCCCGCCCTTCATCGTCATGGATATCATCGCCGCGGCCAACGCCCGCGCCGCCGCCCTGCCCCCAACCGCTCCGGGTATTATCCGCATGGAGGTCGGCCAGCCCGGCACCGGCGCCCCGGCCGGAGCCGTCGCCGCCGCCATCGCCGCCCTCAATTCCGGCGATCAGCTCGGCTACACCGAGGCGCTCGGCCGCGCGTCCCTGCGGGAGCGTATTGCAGCCCACTACCAGGGCTCGTACGGCCAGGCGATCCCACCCTCACGGATCGCCGTAACGGTCGGAGCCTCCGGGGCCTTTCCGCTTGCCTTCCTCGCCGCCTTCAACCCCGGCGACCGCGTCGCTCTTACCGCCCCGTTCTATCCGCCCTATGTGAACATCCTGACCGCCCTCGGCATCACCCCGATTATTCTTCCGGCCGGCCCGGATACCCGGTTCCAGCCCACGGTCGAAATGCTGGAAAGCCTGGACCCGCCGCCCGACGGGCTGATCGTCGCCAGCCCCTGTAACCCCGCCGGAACCATGCTCCACCCGGACGAGCTCGCGGCCATCGCTGCGTGGTGCCACCGCGCCGGCGTCCGCCTGATCAGCGACGAGATCTACCACGGGCTGCACTACGACAGCCCGATCACCACCGCCACCGCGTTCAGCCCCTCGGCCGTGGTCGTCAACAGCTTCTCCAAATACTTCAGCATGACCGGCTGGCGCGTCGGCTGGATGGTGCTGCCCGATGATCTCATCCGGCCAGTCGAGTGTCTCGCCCAGAACCTGTTTATCAGCCCGCCGCACCTTTCGCAGATCGCCGCCGAGGCTGCCTTCGGCTGCCACGACGAGCTGCAGGCGAATGTCGCCCGCTACCGCCGCTCCCGTGACCTCCTGTTGTGCGAACTCCCGAAGGCCGGCTTTCCGCGTCTCAGCCCGGCCGAGGGCGCCTTCTATCTCTACGCCGATATCGCCGAGCGCGCGAATGACAGCGCCGCGTTCTGCGCCCGCATGTTGCGCGAAGCCGGCATCGCCGCCACGCCGGGCATCGACTTCGACCGCGATCGCGGCAACCGCTTCGTCCGCTTCAGCTACTGCGGCCCCGAGGCTGATATGGCCGAAGCGGCCCGCCGGCTGCGGAGCTGGCGTTAGGAGCACCGTCAACCCACCTGTCATTGCAAGCGAAACGAAGCAATCTAGGCCAACCGGCATTCTGGGGTACTTTTCTGCAACGAGGTTTGCCCCTCAACTCGGGAGCTGATGCCAACCACCTATCTGGTCCCACACATCAATGACGTAGTCCATCATTTTCTCAAATTCCGCTGTCATTGTCAGTGGGTTCTGTAATTTCCAAGCAAAGCCGCACTCGCGGCTGGGCTGATCGTCATAGTAGCAGCCTTCTCGATCGCGGTCTCGAAATGCTGATCTCAGCTTCATGAAGGTTGCAGCTCGCCTGCCATCGCACGCGAATGTCACGTACGGCGTGCAGGTATCTCCGGTTCCACCGCGGTCGAAGCTCAGTCCCAGAGAACAGTATCCATTCCATGGCTCTGGGAACCAGACCCGAGCAGCAACCCACGCCCAGTTGCCGTCACACTCATCCTCCACCTTATCGGGGTTACAGTACGCCGCGGCAGCGGTGGGTGCTGATCCTCCTATACCCACCACACTCACCAGATCAGGGAGTCGCCTTCTCCATACCGCAACTGCCATATCTGTCACAGCCCGCTTGAACGTATGGAGTGCATAGAGAGCATCCAGGTAGTTCTCTGAGCCCTCGCGAAGGAGCCCCTCTAGGGCGTCCTTCTTGGCTTGATCACTCATAGGCGCTCCTCTCGTTAAACCGCCTCAGATGACACAATGTAGCAGGTGTGAAGGAGTCTTTCTGAAGTGACATGCGCAAAAGATTGCGCTCGATTGAAGCCGTAACCGCAAGCATGACAGCGGCCAGGAAAAGCCTTTCCTGCGCAATCCATATTGCAGCCAGACGACGGAGGTTCCGGCACAGCTTGGAGTATCGCCTGACCGCGAACCCATCGACCTCCTCTTTATCGCTCGCTGTAACAAGAAGGATATACCTCTTGAGCATTCCAGCAAACTCGCGATCGGTTTCGATGGCCCAGACATAGCCGAGTTGTTTTTCAGTATCTGCTTCATCAGCCGGTCCTCGTTTCACCTCTAGCGCTATGATTCCCTGATCATGCACGCGCAGAAGGACATCGAGACGACCCAGACGTCCTTCGTGCCCGTGCCGGACCCAGAACTCGCGATCCGCGCGGACCCCGCTGGAAGCGTCAAGTCTGAGGCCGAGCAGTTGTGGAAGGCTCAGGACGCGAGCCAGCTCTTCCACCGCCATCCTAGACAGCAGCCACGCCAGCCAATCGGAATAGGCCTCCTCCCGCGCTGAGGCCAACCAGCGGTTGAAACCAAGATCATGCTCCAGCGGCTCGCCAAGAGGTTTCAGGCGCTCGGCGCTCTGAGGTGGACCCCACCTATGGGACCAATTTGGCCCGCTGCTTAGCTACAGCCCCCGTCCGGCTCTCGTTCTCCCTTCTTTCAAGCTAACCATAAACCTCTTCCTGCTGTTGTGGCGGCTGTGGATATGTGGGCAACGCGCCAGCGTTGTCCAAGCGAGGCGGCATATCCACAGCCGTGCCCGCCAGGCCGGCCCGCCACACCGCCATCGGCATGTGATGTCCCAGCGCCTGATGCGGGCGCAGCTCGTTGTAGAACTCCATCCACGCGCCGATCCCCAGCCGCGCTTCGCGCGCGTCCGCATAGTCCTTCAAGTAAACCTCCTCATGCTTGAGCGAGCGCCACAGCCGCTCGATGAACACGTTGTCCATCCACCGACCTCGGCCATCCATCGACACTGCAATCCCGGCCCCAAGCAGCGTGCCGACAAATGCGTCACCGGTGAATTGGCTGCCCTGGTCCGTGTTGAACACCTCCGGCCGGCCGTGTCGTCGCAGGGCGTCCTCTAGTGCGTCCACGCAAAACCCCGCGTCCATCGTGTTCGACAGCCGCCACGACAGCGCCGCGCGGCTCCACCAATCCATCACTGTCACCAGATACAGGAACCCACGCCGCATCGGAATGTAGGTGATGTCCGCGCACCATACCTGGTTCACTCGCTCGATCCGCACGTCCCGGAGCAGATACGGGTAGATTTTGTGTCCAGGCCCTGGCTTGCTGGTGCGCGGCTTCGGCCCCAGCGCCGCGATCCCCATCACCCGCATCAGCCGCTGCACCCGCTTGCGGTTTACCTTCTCCCCGCCCGTGCTCAGCGTCGCCGCGATCCGCCGCGAGCCATAGAACGGCCACGCGACGAACACCGGGTCAATCCGTCGCATCAGTAACAGCTCATCCGCGTCATGCTCCGGCTTCGCCCGATAAACACCCGAGCGCGCCAGCCCAAGCAACGCGCATTGTCGCCGTACTGAGAGCTGTCCGTGGCCGCGATCGAGCATCGCTCTCCGGCCCGCCGCGCTCATCTGCCGGACCTCCGCGCTAAAAAATCCCGCTCCACTACCAGCTCGCCGATCTTGGCGTGCAGGTGGGCGATTTCCTTGGCCGACTGCCCGTCGTCTGTCCCGGTCCGGAAAACCCGTTCGGCATGTTCTAGCAGCTGCTTCTTCCAGGCGTAGATCTGTGTCGGATGCACCTGGTAACGCACCGCCAGCTCGGCCACTGTCGCGTCTTCCCTCAGCGCTTCCAGGGCGATCTTCGCCTTCAGCGCGGCATCGATCCTGCGTCGGGTTCTGCTCATGTTCCGCTCCGTGTAGCATGGACGGAACCGGTTCGGTTTATAGCTTAGCGGGTGGTCCCAAATTCGGGGTCCACTTCACTCTGCCTGCTGTTCTCATTTAGTTCTCTGAACTCAGCATCCCGGAGGGACTTGGCTTGCGCAATCAGCCCAGCGAATGTTTCGATAAATGAGCGCTTAGGTGAAAGATACACCGACTTAATTTGTAGCCGCAAGGATCTTCCGAGAGAAGCCCAATGCCGAAGTGTGGTTCCAAGAGGCTCTACGAAACTTTCGGGTCCTCTTAGCAAAGCATTTCAGCTTTGCAAAAGAAAAGAAACCGCGTTGTGCTGGATCCGCCGCCGTCTCCGCTGCGCACGCACCATCGCGTCGATCGCCTCCTTAAATAAAGATGTGGTCGCAATCGAAAGGCTAATAGGCGCTAGCCTATCCCGCATCCAAAATTTACACGACAATACGAAGGCACGCACAAGAGGACGCCTTGGCTCGCAGCTGATACAAACTAAATCTCGGTGACCCTCCGTGCGTCCTCCGTGGTTCTCCGTGTGAACCCTCCTAAGCTCCGTCCCCTCCCTCCCGCTCTCACACCCTCAACTGCCCCCCGATCGGCAACCTCCGTATCCTCTTCCCCGTCGCCGCATAAATCGCGTTGCACAGCGCAGGCGCGAACGGGGGCTGGGGCGGCTCGCCCACACCGCTCGAAGGCACCTTCCAGTCCGCCGGAACGATATGCACATTCACGTTCAGCGGCACCTCGGTAATTCGCGCTAGCAAATACGTGTCGAAGTTCGCCTGCTGTGCGCGGCCCTGCTTGAATGTGATCTCGGAGTTCTTGGCGATCGCAGTGCCTATCACCGCCGCACCCTCCGTCTGCGAGCGGATGCGCTCCGGATTAACGTAGAACCCGCAATCAATTGCCGTGTCCACCCGCGGAATGCTCACATTGCCCTTATCGTCAACCCGCACATGAACGGCCGTCGCGACATAGCTCAGGAACGAACGGTGCGCAGCAATCCTAAGCCTTCCCCCTTCGGCAACGGTTTGCCCCAACCGATCTGCTCCGTCGCGATCTCCACCACTCGGCGCAGCCGCCCCGTCTCGATCGGATAGGTCTCCACCGGATCGCCGTAGTTCCAGAAGTCCTTCACCGCCCGGAACTTCGTCGGGTCCATCACCCGGTCCGGCCCGATCAGCTCCAGCAGCATCTCCCGCTGATCGCGGCCAAGCGCGGCAGCGATCTCCCCCATCATCGACTGAACCGCAAAAGCATGGGGGATATTCGAAACCGAGCGGAACCAGCCGATCCGGACATGCGCCTCGCAAGCCGGATTCTCGCACCTCAGGTTGGGGATGTAGAAGGGATTATCAACAAACCCCATCCCGAGCTCGATATTCAACTCGTGTATCTGGTCGCCGTGGAAGGTGCTCATCAGACTGGGCGCGACGCTGCGATGCCGCCACGCAATCACCTTCCCGTTCGCATCCACGCCCGCGTCAATCCGCTCCACCGAGACCGTATGGTAGGAGTCGTGCTGCAGATCATCCTCGCGCGTCCAGGTTACTTTAACCGGCGCACCCGTCGCCTTGGACAGCACTGCCGCCTCGGTCGCGAAATCCCAGTTGCACTTCCGACCGAATGCTCCGCCCAGCAGCGTCGGATGGACCGTCACATTTTCTTTCGGAAGCCCCAGCACTTCCGCCACATCATCCCGGCAGTCCCCGGGATACTGCAGCGGCGCGTACACCACGCATTTGCCGTCCGCCACATGGGCCGTCGCCCCCGGCGGCTCCATGGGGGAGTGCGCGAAATGTGGCATGTAGTATGTCGCGGAAACAACCTTGGCCGCCGACTTCAACGCCCCCTCCGCATCACCGTCATCCCGCACCACCAGGCCCGGCTGCGCGGCACTCGCCTCCATCTGCTTCCGGAACGCATCCGAGTCATAGCTGGCGTTCGGCCCGTCATCCCACACGATCTTGAGCTTCTCACGCCCCTTGATCGCTGATCCGGTATTGCGGGCGATCACCGCCACCCCGCCCAGCGGCCGGAACTTCAGCGGCCAGGTCGCGCCCTGCACCTGCAGCACCTTCTCTACGCCCGGCACCTTCAGCGCCTCGCTCGTATCGAACGAAACCACTTTTCCGCCAACCACCGGCGGGCGCGCAATCACCGCATACTTCATGCCCGGAAGGCGCGCGTCGATCCCATAAATCGCCTTGCCCACGGTAATGTCGCGCAGATCGTAGATCTGCACCGAGCCTGTGCCGATGTAGCGGAAGTCCCGTGGATCCTTGAGGCGAATTGCCTCGACCGGCGGTGCCGGCAGCGCCATCGCCGCTTTCGCCAGATCCCCGTACCCGGCGATTTCGGCCGTGACTAGATTTACCACCTTATGATTTTCCGCCCTTACCTGCGAAACATCCACACCCCACCGCTTCGCCGCCGCCTGCTCCAGCATCATCCGCATCGCCGCGCCGCACTGGCGCATCGGCTGCACCCAATGCCGGATACTGCGCGATCCGTCCGTATCCTCATTCCCCCACTTGTCATTATCCCCGGTCGCCTGCTGGATCCGAACCTGTGGCCAGTCTGCCTCCATCTCGTCGGCCACAACCATTGGCAAACTGGTCTTGATCCCTGTGCCCATCTCGACGCGGTTGGCAATGATCGTTACAATTCCAGAGCGATCGATCGCAATGAACAAATGCGGGTTGTTTTTCACCCCGCCTGGCATATCGCCCGCGCCGGTTGCCCATCCCGCCCGTGCCCGTCCGGACACAAAACTCGTCCCCACCACTAGCGTACCGGCCGCAACCAGACCCTTCAGCATGAACCGCCGGCTCACATTTACCACGGACCCTGGTGCGATTGACTCGGCGCCGAACATTCCGGGTTTGAATATATGCGTCATGGCTTACACCCCCGCCGCAGCGAGCCGGATCGCCTCGGCTATGCGCTGGTAACAACCGCAACGGCAGATATTGCCCTCCATCGCCGTCGTGATTTCGTCGTCGGTCGGCTTCGGGTTCTGCTTCAATAGCGCCGCCGCCTGCATGATCTGCCCCGCGTGACAATAACCGCACTGGGGCGCGCTGGTCTCGCGCCACGCAACCTGCACCGGATGGTTGCCCTCCGGATCGAGGCCCTCGATCGTCACGATCTCCTTTCCGCCGACATCGCTCGCCGCCATCAGACACGAACGAACCGCGACGCCATTTATGTGCACTGTGCACGCACCGCAGAACCCGCCCCCGCAGCCGAATTTGGTGCCAGTCAGTCCCAGCTCATCGCGCAGCACCCACAGCAAGGGCACCGAGGGATCACCGTCATAACTGTGCTCCTGCCCGTTGACACGAAGCGTAATCATCCAATTCCGTCCTATGCATTAGAGTACGCCTCTCCCGCTTGCGGGAGAGGCCGGCGCCCGAAGGGCGCCGGGTGAGGGCTCACTCCCGCGGCAGCGGCACCGCATACGCACGGAATGGCAAATGCGGCGGCCCGTTCTTCTTCGGATCGAATAGGCTGCCCAACTGACCTTCAAGCACCCAGCCGACGTTGCCTACCTGCACCACCGAAACGGGCACGCGAAAGCCACTCTTGATCACCTTAACTTCCGCCTTGTCTTGGGTGGGCGTGATGACATCCAAGCTTCCGGTCCCCTCAATCATTAAGAGCGAGTTGTTGCCGAATTTACGCATGCCATCGCACAACGCGATCGGCTTGGACGGTTGCAGCTCAGTGATCTTACCCGCACTGCCGTCCTGGTTCACGTCGATGCGGAACAGCGCATTTCCGTTGTAGAGATTGACATAAAGATTGCCGTCGCCACCGAACGCGATCCCATCCAGACCGGCACCGTTTTTGACCAGAAAGCGGTCATCCGTCGCCCAGATCTCGAACTCCTTAGCGCCGGGCTTCAGGCGCAGCACATGCGGCTGAAAGGAATCCGTGACATATGCAGAACCATCCGGACCAATGGCGATATCGTTGCAAAGCGTCCGGTTCCCCGGCAGCACGTAGCTCGCCTTCGCCTTGCCGCTGTTCAGGTCAAGCGCCTTGAGCTGGGTCGGCTTGTCGCCCGGAATCGACACCCCCATCGAGGAGAAGTCGGTCGAGCACACCCACAGTGTCCCGGATTTCTCGTCTGCCAGCACCCCCAGAACCGAGAGGAAGCCCGCGTCGGCCTGCTTGACCCACAGCTTCGCCTCGCCGGTGCCTGGTGCGGCGCGATAAATGTTACCCTCTGCGAGGCTGCCGATGATGAGGGTGCCATCCGAGGTGGCGGTGAGACTCTCCGGATAGACGCGGTCGCCGGGAAGCGCGACCGCCGATGGCGCCGCTGCTCTCGCTGCACCGATGCTACATGCCAAAGCAACGACGCCGACGGCAAACAACTTCGCTACCGCGCCAAGCGGCCGTATTAGGCTGCTCTCCATCGCTCCCTCCCCACAAGTGCTTTGCGAGGAGCACAGGGACGAAGCAATCCCATCCCCGCTCCTCGCAAGCAGGCTTCCTTAACCCAGGCCTCTCAATTCACCGCCGCACCCGGCTGGGGAACCGCGAAGATCATCAGCGAGTCACCAAACGCCAGCCCTGTTTTCCTCATCAGGATGTTGTTGCCGTTGGCCGCGTTACCGCCCGCCGCCACCGCAACATACTGCCGGCCGTTCACCATGTACGTGACCGGTGAAGCGTTCACCCCGGCACCCATCTGGTAATGCCACAGCTTCTCCCCGGTCGTCGCATTGAACGCGTCGAAGTTGCCGTCGAACTCGCCCGCGAATACCAGGTTACCACCCGTCACGAGCACGCCGCCAAGCATCGGCCAGTCCGAATGGTACTGCCATTCTATCTTCCCGGTGTTCGGATCGATCGCCGACAGCGTGCCCGACGGGTTGATCGCCCCCTGCGTCGTATTCTCCGCCGCATGTCCGACATCCGGCTCGCCCAGCTCCGTCGAGGGGATTAGCGGCCCCTCTGGGGTAGTCGGCTGCAACACACCGCCAAGCCGCAGATGCCCCGTTACCGTTTCGTCAGTATGCGCCGTATACTCCCAGGACTCGTTCGTGCCCTGCACATAGAACAGCCCGCTCTTGGGCGAATACGCCTCCGGCGACCACTCGTTGCCCCCCTGCGCACCCGGGTACACGTTAACGTACGCATTGGTCGGAGGCGGCGTCCACATATTCGGGCTCTGCATCACGAAAGGCTCCGACTTTCGGATTAACTGGCCGGTATCCCGGTTGACGAAAAAGACCTGTCCTTCCTTGCCTGCTTCTGCCGCCGCCGGAACTATCCTGCCCTGATCGTCCTTCACGTCCAGCAGCACCACCGGCGCCATCGCGTCATAATCCCACACGTCGTGCGGAACCTGTTCGTACCACCATGCGATCTTGCCGGTATCGATGTGCACCGCAACAATTGAGTCGGTGTACGCGTTGGCGCCCATCCGAACCGAGCCGTCATTGTCCGGATTGGGATTGCCCGTTGCAAAAATCGCCAGCCCCCTGGCCGGATCGATCGCCGGCGTGTTCCACATGGAGCCGCCGCCCGTCTGCCACGAATTGCCGCTCCACGTGTCGCCGCCCGGCTCTCCCGGAGCAGGAATGGTGTAGAACTTCCAGAGCTGCTTGCCGGTGTTGGCATCGTAGGCGGCGACGAAGTTCCGGGTCGGGAACTCGGCCCCCGACGTCCCGATGATCACCTTCCCTTGGTACACCTGCGGCGCCATCGTGATAGAGTACGCGGCCCGTGAATCATCAACCTGCGTATTCCACACCTCCTTGCCCGTGTAAGCATCCAGCGCGATCAGGTGCGCATCCAGCGTCGCCAGAAACACCTTCCCATCGGCCACCCCCAGGCCCCTGCTCTCGGGGCCGCAGCACAACTGCGTATATCCCAGCTTGGCGGTATAACTCCAAAGCGGCTTGCCATTGCTCGCGTCGTAAGCCATTACGTGGTCATACGGGGTCGAGATGAACATGACCCCATTATCGACAATCGGGCTGACTTCGAAACTCGCGGCAACTCCGGTCTGAATGGTGGCTACCGGGATCAACGAGTGGGCGTTCCCCGTGTTGATCTGGTCGAGCGGCGAATAGCGCTGATTGTTGTAAGTGCGCCCGTAGAGCATCCAGTTGTTCGGATTCTGATCGGCGCCGAGCAACTGCTCATAGGTGATATCCACGTTCACGGGTACCGGAGCGCCAACTCCTTGCACCTGACCGGCGGGATGCGGCGGTTGTGCTGATGTTTGTGCGTAAGCCGCGCCTGTTCCCATGCCCAACACCAGGGCGAGCATACTGCTGCCCGCCAGCATCTTCGCTGTGAAGCTCATGGCCGTTTCCTCTTCCTTCCCTACGCTTACGATATTATCTCTCAACAGACCCGCACGCAGGCGAATTGTCCCTCGTCTACTCGACGAAGGGCAGCATTCCCATCAGTGCTGGGGTTCGATCTTGATCGCTTCCAACTCCTCCTTGTTATCTGTCAATTCGTGTGAACCGGCTGGATACCCGTTCACCTCGAGCATGTACGCCATGATGTCCAGGTACTGTTGCTTGGTCAAGCTACCCGGATCCGTCAGTGGCATGTGGGTCGACATAAAATTGTAGAAATACTCTGCAGAAATCTTCTGGAATTGCGAAACGCTAAGAAACTGGTCCCCTGCCAGCGCGGGACCAACCCCACCCTGCAAGTGATCACCATGGCATACCGCGCACGTCTTATCGAAAGCGTCTTTCCCGGCTGTGGCCTGCGCTTTTGTGTAGTCCCCCGCCGCACCTGACTGCGCCAGTGTACCGGCAATCGGCACAAAACTCCAGGCCAGTATCGCCGAAAGGCGTTTCCTCCAATTCTTGCTTACTTTTTTGCTCATCGCTCCCCTTTGCAACGCGGGTCATCGCAGGATCCGTGACCAGGCAATTTCGCTCGGGTTTGCGCATTAATCAACCGATCATCGTGATTGCACGCAGCGCCCGCGACGGAGCAATCTCGCCCGGGTTAACGCACCGAACACGCTGCATCCCACTAATTTTTGATCTCAGAACCTCCGCTTTTGCGCTCAATCAAACATGCAAGCGCTCACGGTGTTGCGAGTTCAATGACGCAGTGCAAAACACCGCCGTGTCCATTTGCCAAATTGTCGTGGACCTGGATAATCGCACGGAAAGACCTACACGTTCCGGAGGTCGTGCGTGTGAACGGCCTAGTTACTTTCCGGCGCAAAATTCGCTGTCCCGGTGGAAGGGCGGTGCGGCTTGAACGAGAACGTTGGGGTCTGCCCGGAACAGCTCGACAGGTCACCGCAAGGTGCTGCAGTCTTATGGCGTCAGAGGCCGATCAGACCTGCTGCCTGCCGATCGCGTGGCCGATATTGATCAAATTGTCGGCAATTACCCCGAGGCCGACCCAGCGCTTCATCCCGTCATCACCGCGATATCGACAACGGTTCAGGCCGTGCCGTCGCTTGCTCACGCTGATGCGCCCCTCGCACCCGGTGCGCCATCGCTGCCCGTTGCGGAACCAGCGCTTCTTCTGCTCACGTTTACGGCTCTTGTTGGAGCGATTGGGAATGCAGACCCGTTTGACACCTCTGGCGTGCGCTGCGATCTCGTTCTCGGTGGAATAAAAGCCGGCATCGGCGGCGACTAGCCTCGGTATGCGTCCCAGCTTCGCCTGGTGGGCGGCGATAGCAGGGATTAGCAGATCTGCATCATTGGGTCGCTGAGCATAGACCTCATAGTCGATGACGATCTGATTCTCCGCTTCCTGTAGTTTCACCAGCTTGCCAAACTCGGTAGGTTTGCTGGCCTTGCCTTTGCGGATCACCTCGGTCGAAGGCTCGAACAAGCTGACGATTTTGTTTTCGCTCCGGGTGTCACCCAGGAGGATACGCGCCTTGGTCTGGCGCATGACCTGCTGCAGCCGCGGCACCATCGCGTCCAGCGCCTGGCGCTGACCTTCCAGCATGGCTTGCTGAACCATCCCTTTGCACCGCTTTACGCCCTCGCCGATCTCCGTGGAGAAGCGCTTCGCCTGTCCCACCACCCGACCGGCCACATCCAGCAATTTGCCGTAGGCCTGCTTCAGGTTGTCCCAACTCGGTGGCACTTTGCCGCGTGCAGCCCGAGCAATCTCCAGCATCCGCAACTTTGCGCTCCGGCTCCGGTCGCGCAGCTTGGCGCCGACCGCGCCCGTCAGCCGACTGATCTTCTTCATGGTGCGGGTCAGTACGCGGACCCCGTCACCCAACAGGCTGCTGTCGGTGGGGTAGTGGATATTGCTTTCAACCACCGTGGTATCAACGCGCATTCTTCGCCCCTGCACAACATCTTTGGCGTGAGCGATTTGGATAATTCGTTGGTGGATCTGCGCGACGACCGCCGGCCCCAGCGCCACGCCCCAGCGGCCCATCGTCTTAGCATCCGGCATCTTGCCGCCACCGACGCGCGTGAAATCGCGGTACACCAGATTGGCGCGGACTTCACGCTCCAGCTCCTCATAGCTCCAGTTGCGCAGGTGTTTCAGGATCAGCAACCGGACGACTACCTCGGCTGGAAAACCCTGGCGGCCACGCCGGCAACTATTGGGGTGACGCTGTGACAGGGCGTGGTAGACCGTCGAGACGATTGCTTCGTCTTCCAGCGCCGCATCGACGTGCTTCATCCAGGTTTCATATAGATCCTCGACCTCTGCGGCAATCAATCCATCGCCGAAGCTGCGCTGCAGGCGCCTGGTCTTAATCACCTCGCTTGCCTCCGCGGTGAGATGCACTCGCCATCGATCAGCTGCGAGGTTTGCATCTCGTCGCCGCGTCGCGCCTAGCAGAAGCACTGATTCGATAGTTGCGTTTTTTATGCTTTTTCGATTCTTTCATGTCGCCGTTGATTCTGTACGCCCATGCAGCTTGCGGGACGTCAAAGAGGCGCCGTTAGCCCAAAATCACCAGGTATTTTGCGCCGGAAAGTAGTTAGGTCGGCCGGTGACATCCGCATGATTACGTTTGCGCTGCACGGGTACGAGGGCGTGGATCCCGCGCAAGAGTTCGGTCCGCTGAAGGCCGAGTTCGAAAGGCGCGGCGTCCCATGCACCATCATCCGCTCGCCGCGCACCAAAACGAAAACACCGAACCAGGATCGCGCCAGGATAATGGTCGACGCACTGCACAACGTTGCAAGCGATGTTGCGCTGATCGGGATTTCCAACCAAGGCTTGTTCATGCCGCTTGTCGCGGCCATCCGGCCGATAAAGCGCATCGTGTTCATCAACGGAGCCATTCCCCGCCCCGGCAAATCCTTTTGGCAAACCGCCAGGGAGGACGGAGCGTTCGCCTCGCTTCCAGTGCGTGTCATCGCATGGCTAAGCCCAGGCATGCACGAGGTTTGTCCGCTCGACGAATTACCGAAGCTGGAATACGTCTATATAGCGGCCGAGCATGACGAAGCGATCCGCCCGGAATGGGAGCAAGATGCGGCGCGGAAATATCTCGGTGTGGAGCCCGTCATCATTCCGAGAGCCGGTCACGCTGACATCGTCCTAGTAGGCTACGTGAGCCAGGTCGTCGATGCTGCGCTGCTTGAACATCAAGACAAGCCACGGCCAGCCCGCGCCTCATCGCCCAGAAAACGGCAAAGTTTCGGGCAAGGATTGGCGAGTTTTGTCATCAGCCATTTCGCCCCGCTTCTGGTTTATTTCGCTTCCCGCCCGTATGTGGCCAATGACACGGAGGCTCTCGCCGTGGCATGGTCTGTTCCGCTGGCATGGACGCTGGGGGCCTCAATATGGAGACGGCGCCTCGATCTGCTCGGGCTTGCCGGTGTCTTCGTCTATGGCGTTGCGCTTTCTGTCTCCGTCTTCTTTGGCGCAGGAGCCTTGCCGTTGAAGCTGCACCGTGCGGTGATTGCGGGCGCGGTCGGCTTCGCCTGTCTTATCTCAGTCGCGATCGGCCGGCCCCTGTTCTTGTTGTTGGCGCAACGCTCGGCCAGGCTCGCGGCAGGCGCCATGCCTGGCGCCGGAACGGCTATCGCGCGTTCGCGCACCGCCACGACGCTGAAGTTTCTGACGCTCATCATCGGCATCGCTTGCCTGGCAAATGCGGCGCTGCAAACCACGCTCGCCCTGACCCTTTCTACGGCCCAGTTCCTCATCGCGACGACGGCGATACGTGTCGCAGCGGTTATCGGCATTATCTCGGGTGTCGCCCTGTACCTGCGATTCCGGAGATAAGGGTCGGAGCGGCGCACGGCACGGTGCCGTGCCCGGGCGCTTTGGGTTCCCCAAAACCGGCGATCTGTGCTTCCTGGCGCGTCCACTCCGACGTCACCAACATGATGGTCGGGGGCGTCGCCGCCCGCTCCTGCAGATGCTCCACCCCGCCGTCCTCGCCGGCGTTTGGTATCATTCGAACTTCCGCACCGATATGCCGAGCCGTCTGCGTCAGGCGCTCACTGTTCACGCCGCCGTGGACTTGCTGCCCAATGGGCACGCCACATACATGCCCTCCCTACCCGCTGCTCGGGATCCCCCTCGCCCGGTGAAACAGCTAATGCCCGCCCAGACGAACGAATGCTCTGGTGGTCCATGGCCGAAGTAGGCGTCGGGGGGCGGCCCCTCGCATCAGGCCGAGATGAGCTCGGACGACGGCGCGAACTGGCCGGCCAGGAATTTCTCTCTCGTGATATCGATCGATTGGGGCCGGGCGAGCAAATAACCCTGCACTGCGGTGCATCCGGCTTCGCGCACGAGCCGTAGTTGCTCCTGCGTCTCCACACCTTCGGCGACCGTGGTCATGCCGAGTTTGCTCGCGAGGCTTGCGAGCGAGCTGACGATAGCGGCGCAGTCTGCCCGGGTCTCCATTTCGCTGACGAACAGCCGATCGATCTTGAGCTTATCGAACGGAAAGCTGCGTAGATGGCTGAGCGAAGAGTAGCCGGTCCCGAAATCATCAAGTGCGATGCTTAGGCCCAACCCGTGAAGCCTTACCAAAAGATCCATGTTCGCCACGCTATTGCTGAGCAGCGCGGACTCGGTGATCTCGAGCTCTAACCGCGCAGGGCAAAGGCCGAAGTCGGACAGGACATTTTCGACATGTTCGACAATCGCACAGTCCATCAACTGGACTGGGGAGAGATTAACCGCCACCGTCAGATATTCAGGCAAATCCGCCATGTCCGCGCACGCCCGGCGCAATGTCCATCTACCGATCGCGTTAATGATGCCGAGTTCTTCCGCCCAGGGAATAAACTGCGCCAACGAGACGAGGCCGCGTGTAGGGTGGCACCAACGAAGTAGGGCCTCGAAGCCGCAGAGCCGTCCGTCATCGAGCGCGAAAAACGGTTGGTAGACAAGCTGGAACTCCTCACGCTCGAGAGCCAGGCGCAGATCGGTCTCAATGGCTAAGCGAGCATTCAGCTTTTGCTCCATTGTATCGGCGAAGATGGCGTAGGTACGCCGTCCGGTAGCCTTCGCCTGGTAGAGTGCCATATCAGCACGCTTGAGCAGCATGTCGCAGTCAGCGCCGCGCTCGGGAGCGATCGCGATGCCGATGCTGACCCCCACCTCGACGGGTCGTCCACAGAGGTCGTACGGGGCGCTCAGGCTGTCGATCACCCGCTTGGCAACCTCTGTCGCGGCATCTGGTAGATCGGTGCTGATGAGGCCGATCGCGAACTCGTCCCCCCCAAGGCGAGCGACCATATCGGCCTCCCTCAGGCAGTTCCTCAACCGTTTAGCTGCAGCCTGGAGCAGCGCGTCGCCTGCGAGGTGCCCGAGAGTGTCGTTAACGTATTTGAATTTGTCGAGATCAAGATACAAAAGCGCCACGGAGGAGCCGGCCTCGCTCATCTGGTGCAGTGCATCCTCCATACGTGAGCGAAACAACACACGGTTGGGCAGCTCCGTCAGCGCATCATGGTGGGCCACGAAGCGGATCCGGCCCTCCGCACGCTCCTGCTCAGTTACGTCCTCGTAGGTGGCGACCCAACCACCGTCTAGCAGCGGTCGCTGAGCGATCGACAGCACGAGATCATCTCCATCGAAGGCGCGAAACGTGCCGGCGCCGCCCACCCTGTCTGCGATCTGCTGCTGCCGCGTGAAGATTTGGGCTAGGGCTGTGCGGCTGACGCGGCTACTGCGTTCGAGCACTCTAAGCAGGGCGATCGTCGAGGTGCCGGGAATGGCATAGCACGCATCAAGCTTAAAGATCTCCAAGAACCGACGGTTACAGACGATCAGGCGCTGGTCGGAATCGACCATTAATCCGAACTTCCTAGCCTCGAGACACGCAAGTTACTGAAGCATCTATACATTCTGTCTCGCGACCTGTGGATTACTGGCTACAGTTGACGCCGAGGAGATTGAATGCCTTCTGCTGCAGCGGTGTTGGCCTTGTGACGACGGTAAGGCGATAGTCCGGTGTGATCGCGGTGGTGATGGTGTTGCGCACTACGGTTGCCAGATCGCCGAGCAATGAACGGAAGCTATGCACCGGCAGGCCGTCCGTGGTGAGCCCTGTGGTCTGCTTGGCGATGGCAGCCGGGGAACGTTGCGCTTCCGACACTACGCTGTCTCGCAAGGCTTCGGCCGCTTCCCTATCGGCGTCATCGAACAGCATTGGCGCCAGGCAGGTCCGCATATGCCATTCGAGGTAGTAGGCTAACATGCACAGGAAGACGTGGGCCCGCACGCGGTCTGCCAGCCAATGATGGACAGGCCTGATCTGCAGATCGACGGTTTTGATGCAGCGAAAGGCCCGCTCCACAAGCGCAAGCGACTTGTAGCTTCGCACGGTCGTGGTGTCATCGAGCGCGCTTTCCGGCAGGCTGGTGCGCACGACATAGACGCCATCGGTTGCTGCTTCAGCGACGATCTCGGCGGTCTTGCGGGCGAAGCTGAAGACGGTATCGGTGATCTCGATGACAAAATGCTTGCCTACCTTGTGCTTGTTGATCACCGCGCCAACCGCGAGTGCGATCCGCGCAGCGCCCCGGAGGGGATTGCGCTTGCGAGCGACCGCGATCTGGATACGGGAGAGGTCACGTTCGGTGGCGGCCAGCAGATCCTCCCGCTTGCGGGCGCGCTCGACGGCGAGATCGGGATTACGGCAAACGATCAGGCGCTCACCCGGAAATTCGGGCGCCGTGATACTGGCCAAGTCGCGCTGATCGAACAGCGAGAGTTGCAAAGCGCCGGTTTCCATCAACGCCTTGATCGCCGGCGCGCGCAGTGCCGTGATCCAGTCGAAGCCTGCCGATTTAACGTCATTGGTGATGCGTGCTTGGGTGATCATGCCACGGTCACCGACCATGACCACGTGGTCGAGATGGAACCGCCGCTTCAGCTTTTCGATCTGATTGGCAAGCGTAATCGGATCGGCGGTATCGCCCTCAAACACCTCGATGGCGATAGGACAGCCATCGGGAGCGCAGAGTAGGCCGTATATGATTTGCAGCGTGCCCTTCTTGCCGTCGCGGCTGTAGCCACGCTGGGCGAGCGGGCAGCAGCGGCCTTCCATGTAGCTTGACGAGACATCATATAACACCAGTGTGCCATCGCTGAGATGGCGCTTGGCTAAGGCTGTCTCGATGGCAGGCTGGCGTTCCAGCAGCCAGTCCAGTGCGGCATAGAGTTCGTCCTCGTCGACCTCACCGAGGCCAAGCATTTCGCCAAGGCTCGATGCAGCCGTGGCGGAGGAAAGTGCACGAGCGGTGGCGAGCTTGGATGCCGGCTCGATAATGCGCCCGATCATCAGCGCGAGGGCAAGATCACGGTATCGCTCGCGATCGCCGAGCATCCGATCAAGCCCTATCTTGCGGGCAGTCCCGAGCGCTGCTGCAACGTGCCCGTGCGGCAGACTGCGGGTGATGGTGAACGCATCCCGCTCGGCCGGAATGACAACGCCGCCTTTGAGAACACCGCGCAGGCCTTCAACGTGCTCGGCGGGCCAATCGGAGAGGTTGCAGATCGTGCGCTTACGGACCTTGCCATCCTGGCGGTAACTCTCGCGCAGCAGAATGGCGGGAGGCGAGTTCCGATTCGGAACAGCTTCGATATACATGGCAACGCATTGGCACAACACCGCCGCGAGTACAAGTCCAAATTTCCGGATTACATGGCTACGTTTGGGACCAGTCTCGTGCTTCTGTCCCTACTGTTCCTGCCACTTCACACTCTCCGAAAGAAGGAAGTTCGGATTAATAGCCCCTGCGACATGTTGTTAAGCGCGGCCGTGAATAGCACGTTCTGGGTGCGGATCGCCTGATCGCGCTCGGTGAGCGCTGCGTTTTTGCGCCTGGAGCTCGGACAGCATCTCACGCACCCGCTGGTTCGCCTCCTCAAGCTCTGCTTGGGCGCGCTTCACGGCGGTGATATCGGTACGAATACCGACGATGCCCCCGCTTGGGGAATGCCGCTCGCTGATCAGTATCCATCTGCCGTCCGGGAACAGGTGCTCCAATGTACCGTCATTCCCGCGATGCCAGGCCACCATCTCCTGCACAAACGCCTCAATGTCGTCGCCCGCCTGTGGGTACTGTCCGCACCTGGCGCCCTCGCGAATGATGTCCTCAAACCTGGCGCCTGGGTTAATGAACGGCGCGCTGGCAGAATAGATTTCGCGGTACTGATGATTGCAGGCGAAGAGTCGGTCTTCAGCGTCCCACATCACAAAGCCGTCTGACATCGCGTCGATCGCGTCATCCAGCATATCACGCGACTTCTTGCGCTCGTCCAGCTCGCGCGTGTGCCGCGTCAGTGCGTGCTGCAGTCGCAACCTCTCACCAAAGTTGCGGCTCGCAACCCAGCTGGTTACCAGCAACGCGGTGACAAAGACAACAATCATTGCCGCCGCGACCGCGTGATGTCCCCCACCATCGAGTCCGAAGCGGACTGCCAGCGGAAGGGAAGCGGGCACTATGAAGCAGGCAGCCGTCGGCCAATACGGGTAATGGATCGAGGCGGCACCTGCCGACATGCCGCCAATAACAAAAACCCAAAATAGCTGGTATTCGTCGGCACTAGGCAGCAACAGCACGGAACCCGCGCCCCAGGCCAGACCTGCGGCAAACGCGCCGCACGCGTGAGCGCTGGACCAAAATCGATAGTGATTAACAAGCTGTCCATGGTGACGATATGACCACCACAGGCAGAGTCGAACAGCCGCGATAATGATGGTCAATCCCAGCCATGTATAGATATCCCGCTTTGGCTCGGTGACTTTGAGCAACACCGCCATGAGCGTGGCGTTCACTATGGTCACCAGCGCAGCGGCAGGGATCTGCTGCAGCGCGCTCCGCAGCCGCACGGAGCGGACGCTCACCTCGATTTGCGGAGTTCGGGCGTTGGTGGGCCAACTCATTGGCGAACGGCCTCTGGCAATAGCGGTATCGATGTAATGAACCCCCTCCGTCTACGAGAAGCACGTCGATGGAGGACGACATCAAAATCCTCCGCTAGCAGGTATCGCCCAGTTATTTCTTATTAAAGGCATGTATCGCTAGCCACCTCGTTTAGCTCATCCATGAGAAGGCCTGCAACATTAAACTCATCTTCCACAAGCAACACACGCAACGGTTGTTCGAGTGTAGGCGCTTTTTCTGTCAAATGTCTCACCGTCATTCAGATCCGACGAATTGCGGGCGCAGCAGTCGCAGGATACTGGCGGGGCCGGCTGTGTGATGAGCCGCTATTTGCCGCAGTTCATGAAACGATACGATTTTGCCCTACGGATTCTCGCAGTAGCTTCCTCAGTACACGGCGCGAACTCCGGCCACCTCAGTGCCCAATCACTCGATCTGGTGGACTGATTGGGCCAAGATCCCGCGGATCCGTATCATGATCATGTTCTTTACGTCATCCGCCCAACTCTACCAACTCTTGATCGCGACCGGACCACTCATGCCTGTACCGCTCTTTGCCGGGGCGGCATGGAAGAGTCGGATCGATGTTCTACGGGAAGGGAAGGCAACAGTCCTGAACGCAGTCACGGGCCTGGGAGGCTCACTTCGCGACCAGTTGCAAACTGAGGAGCTCGCCCTGGCAGATGTTGCGGACCGTCTGCGCGGTCTGGTCATTGCGGGACCCCCGGAAGGGGCCCCCGGGCAATTTCGCCCGGGTTCGCCCGCCGGGCAACCCACACCCTTGTTGCGTAAAGCGGAGCAATGAGTAATGCTTGGCCGGACTTGATACGGGATCGCGGGCAATCGCGCGAGACGCCAGGACGACCAGTTAGCACAAACTTGTGATGGCCAGCCCAACCGCACTCTCCCACCACGACCCGCCGCTTATGCGGATGGTCAAACATGCCATCACCCGCCAGGTGGTTGCGACGTTCAACGACCGCGCTAAAGGCGAAACCCCGGTGCGCCGCCGGCCCGACGGGCTCTTCGGTCCCCGCTCCGTCGCCTGGCGCGTCCATTCCGATGTCACCACTATGATGGTGGGTGGCGTCGCCGCCCTGCTCCTGCAGATGCTCCACCCCGCCGTCCTCGCCGGCGTTTGGTATCATTCGAATTTCCGCACCGATATGCCGGGCCGTCTGCGCCGCACTGCACGGTTCATCGCATTGACCACTTACGCCGGCCGCGAGGAAGCCGAAGCCGCCATCGCCCGGGTCCGCCGCATCCATGATCGCGTCCGCGGCACTCTCCCTGATGGACGCCCCTATTCAGCCAACGATCCCGCGGCTCTCGCCTGGGTCCATGTTACAGAAGCAAGCAGTTTCCTTGCCGCCTGGGTGCGTTACGCCGAGCCCGATATGACCGCTGCCGACCAGGACCGCTACTTCGCCGAGATGGCTACAATCGCAACCAAGCTAGGCGCCGATCCCGTACCGCACAACAGCCGCGACGCTCACCGCATCATTCAGGCCTTCCGCCACGAACTCCTTTGCGATATCCGCACCCAGGAGATGGCCCGGTTTCTGCTCTCCCGCCCGGCCGCCCACCCTCTCGCCCAACCTGCCCAGGCGCTGACCGTTCATGCCGCCGTGGACCTGCTTCCCCCGTGGGCGCGGCGGATGCATGGCCTGCCCAATCCGCTGTTCGCGATTCCCCTCGTTCGTGCCGGTACGTTTGGGCTTGCCCAGGCGGTCCGGTGGGCGTTCGCCTGACAGACGCTCCTTGAATCTATTTCTGGTCGAATGGGACAGGAAAGAGATCTTAGATGTCAACATGGCCAGTTCAGGACGCAAAGACGCATCTCAGTGAGGTAATCGAACGCGCCCGCACCGAAGGGCCATAGACCCTTACCCGTCACGGCAAGGAACGCGCGGTACTGCTATCGATCGAGGACTATCGCGCCCTGGCAGCACAGAAGCCGGACTTTAAAGTTTGGTTGCTTGGCGGCCCTAAGGTCGATGATTTCCTCATCGAGCGCGATCGCGATCCAGGCCGCGACGTCGATCTCTAATCTACGATGAAAGGCTTTCTTCTTGACACCAACGTCATCTCCGAGACCCGCAAAACCCGCCCCGACGGCGGTGTAATCGCGTTTCTTATAGCCGCGGACGCCGGAGAACTATTCCTAAGCGTTCTGACAGTAGGAGAACTGCGCAAAGGCGTTGCGGCCAAAATCCGGACTGAACCACTTGCCGCCAAACAGCTCGCCGTATGGGTGGATGGCATCGAGACGAGCTTCGCCGATCGTCTACTGCCAATCGATGTAGCGACGGCAAGTCGTTGGGGTGAGTTGTCCGCAGGCCACACTCTTCCTGTGATCGACACCCTGATTGCCGCCTCCGCGATCAGCCACGGCCTGACCCTGGTCACGCGTAGCACCGGCGATTTTGCGGCGACCGGGGTTCCGCTCGTCGATCCCTGGCAGCCACGATGACCTACGCAAGCGTGGGGGGTCCCTTCGGAGCACCAGACTCAGCGGACGAGAGCGTGCGGCACGCCCCTATTCAGCCAAGGATCCCCGAGCCCCGCCTGGGTCCATGTTACGGCGGCAAGTAGTTTCCTTGCCGTCTGGATCCGGTACGCCGAGCCGGACATGACTGCCCCGACCAGGACCGCTACTTCAGGCCAGCTCAGCTATGCTTTGGGAATACTCTGCTTTATATTGGTCACACTTACCATATTGGGCCTTATACGACCGACAACACGTGGTCGCTTGCGCAGAGACAGACTGTGACCGAAAAATCCTTGTCGGGGAAATCTGGATGCAGATACCCTGAGCTCGGGGCCTCGGCTGAATGCAGGCCCGGCCCACCAAGTATGCGGAGGAAAGTATGCCAAGCTGCAGGAATTGTGGGGAAGACGTCGAAGACGATTGGCATTATTGCATGAGTTGTGGATGCAGTTTGTGGCTTTGGAGGAATTTCAGATTAGAATGGAGTCCATCAGTAGCCGAGTCCAATAATATCCATTGGCTGGCGCAAGCACAAAGGCGGTTGGTTTTGCCTATCGAGTCAACCGAAGAAGTTCCCTTTCTCGCATTCGAGTATGCGTGGAAAGTAATCAATGGGCTTTACAATTCTGTTCCCGTGCCGAAAATCTTGGTTTCGGAAAGCGGCAAGACACGGGAAGCGACCGCAAAGGAAAGCGTGTTATATTTGCTTAGACATTTCGATGTGACACGTGAAGTCCTGGAGGTGAACCGGGAGCTAATCCAAACGCTTTGCGATTGCGTGCTGGAGACTCCCGATCCGGCTTACTTCGGCGACAGGCGAGGATCTGTCACCTTCGCCGATGTCTCGCCCGGAGAGCTCACAGAATTGCGAGAGAATGCAACCGAAAAATGCAAGAAACTCGCCACGGCCGTTGCCGCCGACAACTACAACGAAGCCGCGGAGGCATTGGTCGAGAACTCTGGTCAGCGTTCGAAACGCGCGTGTACACGCGGCCTTGCCAAAGCCGGACAAATTGCCGGTTGGCGGCGCGCCGCATAGCGTCCGGATAGCCAGAGCGCGGGTGGAATCCGGAGAACCCATTGGATCACCAACGCCACACCACGAGGTGGAACTCTACGCAGTAGCATGGATTCAGCTTTCCATGGGAAAGATTTTGATCAGCAAGAAAATATCCTTGCCTTTGCAGGATATCGAAGAGCTAGTCTCATCAAGGGTGAGCCAAATCGGCAAGGAGATCTATGAATGCGTAAAATCATGGTACGGTAAGAAGCCGTCGGTGCCTCTGGAGGATATCGAACGGCTA
>CAWIDE010000010.1:0-155218 GCA_963834715.1 uncultured Pseudomonadota bacterium
CTGAGACGGATATTTCCGGGCTTGCTGCACACTTTTTGGAAATGCAGGCTCATTACATAATTGACCGGTGTCGAATGAAGTAGCTTTGAAAGCGGCAACACTGGCATGCAAACCTCCCGTGAACGCGTTTGATCCACGCGTGCTTGTCGCTCTGGTTGACGCCAAAATCGTTGGTTCAGTGGTGATGAATGTCACCTTCCCCGCGTCTGACCTGTCGCGGTCGCTCTTATATCCGCGACCTCTACGTCGCGAAGGCAGCCCGCCGGAGTGGTGTGGGACGGATGCTCGTGGAAGCTGCAATGCGCCTCAGGGGCGGGACAAGGATTTTCGGCGCTTGAATGGACCACCGATTTATCGAATGCGGTAGCACGCCGGCTATATGAGACCTGCGGGGCGCGGAAGATGGATCGAACCTATTTCAACGAAAGACGCAGTGTGGCGAGGTCGGCTGCAGCGAGAAGTAGAAATCGCGGGTCGCAAGTCCTGGAGAGTGATTAGCGGAATTAGCCTCGCCAGGGGGCAGTTTTTTCTGGGCTTACCGTGGCGCCTGGGTCCCGCAAGGATCTGTCCAGCAGCCACTGGTTCTGTTTCGTGCGCAACCGGTTATATATCGAGCGCCGCTGGGCGGCGGATCGTGCGGAACGGAACATGCACCGCGGCAGGGGCCGCTTGCTACGCGACGCTACCTGGCGACCCACGACTAGGCTTAGCGGGAGGTAGCGTTCACGCGGCTTCGGCGCGAGGTGGCACACGGTTGGGGCGTAGGCCTCGTACGTGCTACTGCATCGGAATGCCGGCCGCGCCGAAGCAACCTTGCCACCCTTGCTGTACGAAGACCTGCTGACTGCAGAACGCGCCCACCGGAACGTAGGCACCGGCGATTGGAGGTCCACCCTCGTTGATGTTCCTGAGTATCAAGTTCTTCGGAAAGGCGGTGGGACCCCAGGGCAACCAGGTCGCGTAGGGTGGTAGCCAGGCGGGAGGCGCCGGGTCATTGGAGACGACGTAGGTGTAGAACTCATCGGGATCGAGATTTGATTCAAAATCGGCTGCACACCCGACCACGGGGTATGGAACGACGCGGTCGTTGTTGCACATGGACCAGTAGCGAAGTTGGACCGCTCCATCGAAGGCCGGTTGGAAAACCGATCCGCCGAGATACGTATTGGGGAATACGGAGGCCTTCCCTCGCACGACAATGATGCTGCCCTGCTGATAGCAGAGCCCCGCGGTTTCGAGGTAGGTCGTTTGCGGGTTCGGGAAGAAGTTCACCCCGAGAGTTGCAGGCGGGAAGGCGATTGCGGCAGGCTCGGATTGGCCGGGCGCGCAAAGGCCTGTGTTCGGCGGCCGTTGCTTCACCAGTGCGAGGATCTGATTGATGAAGTTCGCTGCATCGCTGAAGCCGTTCAGGGCCAGCAAAATCGCCAGATTGCCCAGGCTGGTCTCTGCGTTGGCGAACGGACACGGACGGAGGTTTCGCACGGTCCCGTCCCGGGCGACTACGCTCACGGCAGGCAGCCCACTCCGCCGGTGCTGTCGAGTCCGCGGTCCGGCAGGTAGACCCGGTATACGATGAAGACCAGCCGGCTCGTGCCTACTCTCAGTACGTTTGTACCCGCGCTGGCGGCGCCCACCGTGATCGTGTAGTCGCGGGGCCCGGATGCGGCGACCGGAGACGCAAATGGATTGGCGCTACCCGGATCCGGCGCGATAGTGCTGTCAACGGCGCTGTCAACATAAGTTCCGTTGGAGTTATAGGTGTTGAAATTAAAGAACCGTGTCTGCGGGTACTGGCCACGTATCACCATGGCCTGCCAAGCGCCGCTATCGAACGGCATGACCCAGTAGGTTGCGTGCGTGTCCGGGGTGGCGACGTTGGTGATGCCCCGTCCGTTGCTCTCGAAAGGCCAGCTACAAACGGGGAAGACCTGGGCCGATGCGCTGGTCCGGAAGACGGATAAGAGAAGGAGCAGTCCAATGAGGCATAGGACGCGGGACGGTCTGATCAGCCCCTGCACAATCGAGATTGCTTCGTCGCTACGCTCCTCGCAATGACACTGTAGGTGCCGATCTTGGACCAGCGCTTGGGTGAACTGAAGTCATTCCGGCTACCCTCCCCAGACGAAGAGCCGGTATATTCCGCGCCACGGGTGTCGGTGTAAATCAGTGCTCGAGGTTGTTACTCACAACCGTCGCAAGCGTTCCTGCAGCAGCATCGCGAATACCGGAGGGTCATCCCACAGATACCGCCGTGCCAGACGTCGCGGATCGCGCGCAAGCCGGTGCGCCCACTCCAGTCCCGCGCCGCGCATCCAGGCGGGTGCGCGGCGCGCTGCGCCGGAAATGAAGTCCAGGCTTGCCCCGATGCAGAGACCGAGGCCCGTGGCCTGTCTCGTGGCTTTGATCGCCGCCGCCAGTTTTTCTTGACGCGGCGACCCCACCGCCAGCAGAACGAGCCGCGCCGGATGTGCCAGCACGAACTCAACTGCTCGCTGCGTCTCGGCGGACCGCTGATCGAACCCGAACGGCGGATCGTAATGCGCGGGGGGCGCCAGGTCCGTGCGCACGATCAGCGCATCCACGGAGGCGCGACGCATGCCCACAACGGTGATTGCCTCGCCGGGCGGCAAAAGCCGCAGCACTGCCGCGATCAGATCGCTGCCGGTCACTACAGGAGGGGTAGTCAGGCCGAGAACGCAGGCCGCCGCCGCAACCACCCGCGAGTCCAAGCAGCACAGGGCCGCATCGCGATACAACGGCGCCAACTCCGGCCGCCTACGCAGCCGCACTAGATGATCGGCGTTCGGCGTTACCACGTAATCGAAGGCGACCTGTGGCGAACGGTCCAGTACCCACTGCGTTGCGTTTTCCAACGAGAAGTCGGTGAAGTTCAGCCCGAGCAGCCGGGTCATAGCCCAAACCCGAGCGTCAACAGCGAGACCGATCGTGTGTAGCTTCCGCTGGAAGGCGGCGGCGCGTGTCCTCGCAGCGCGGTGACGGTCTCGCTCAGGTTCAGATTGATCCGGCGGTTGAGCCACCATGTTGCGGCCACACCGAGCGACCCCGCTGTCTGCTTGTCGTTGGTATCAACGTAGGCTGCGCGGTCGAGGCCTACCCAGGTATTGAGCCACACGTTGCGCCGCCACTGATAACCGGCCGCGAGCCGTATACCTGTCGCGACGTACGCCGCCGTGCTCTCCTGCGCGGCGTCCTCGATGGTGCGGCTTAGTATTGCGGTAACGTCGATCAGCTTCGTGGGTGACCATATGACATCGCCCTCGGCCACCAGTGCGCCGTGATCTTGGTAGGCGGGGCTGCTGAACAGCCGCTCCTGCCAGCCGCCGAGAAGCCGCAGGCGCCACACCCCGTCGAAGGTCTGATCGATGCCGCCGAGAACTTGCCACCCGGTCGAATTGCGCGTCGGTGCTTCGGGTTGCGGGGCCGTATAGTCCGAAATCAACCCCTGCGCGACGGCGATCAGATCGCGTCCTGGCGCGGTCTGATAGTCGGCGGTGATCCCGAACCGTACCACGTCGCGGTTGCGATAGGCCTGCGACACTGGGACCCCGAGAATGGTAGCCTCTCCGAAACGGTAGAGCATGACGTCCAGGCTTGGCGTCAGCGTCAATTGCCCCAGCGAGAGCGCATACAAGGCTCGGAAGTCTTCGACGCTGTAGGGGATCGGCGCATCGGTCGGGAGTGCATCGAGCGCCGTGCGGTCTTCGTGTGCCGAGAAGTGCGCAAATCCGAGAGTGAGCGCGTCGTCGCGGAACTGTTTCACTCCGCCGATGGAGGCGGTCCAGTCAGTTCGTCCCTGGTTCGGCTCACCGGGTGTGAGCAGGTTATCGATGCTGGTGAAGGCGCCGAGCTGGTCGATCTGCCAGTTGGATTTTACCTGCAGTTGGGCGTGAGTTCCGAGCAGTGCGCTGCCGCCCGCGGGGTTGGAGGCGAGAACGTTGTTATCGTAACCGGTGGAGGCCGCGACCTCAGGAAAGAGGGTGAACGTCCCGGCGGGGATGCCAAGCGGCTGCCAGTCTGGATCGGGGGTTTTCTGCGCACCGATCCAGGAGGTGAAGCCTGGGACGCCAGGGGGCAGGAGTGCCGAGAGATCCTGTCCGGCGGCCTTGATCGCACATACGATCGCGAGGACCCGAACAGCAACAGTCCCCAAGCAAGAGGGCGCATTTTGGCGTCCATGCATGCGATGGAACACCAAAGGAATTAACTTTAGGTTTGTGCGGGATTTCCGGACGAGATTGCAGAAGGATTGTTTGAACACAAAAGGCCACGTCCAGCTCTTCGTGACCCTTTGTAATCCTTAGTGTTTGAATTGATTTATAGGCCTTGGGAAGCCAGCGTCGTATCCTGCCCCTTTACCGGATCAGCTACCGCGGCTTCCAGGCTGCTTGCGCCCTTCCATTCCTCGGGCGGACGCGCCTTCTGGTCGGTGCCGATCTGATCGATGTTCCAGTAAATCTCCAGCCGGTGGCCGTCCGGGTCGCGGAACTCCACCGCGATCTGGCAACCCGCCCTGCGGCGGCCATCGAAATCAATCGGCACGTCGTGCCGGCGCAGATGGTCGCGGGCACGGAACACCTCTTGCAACGTGCTGACCTCGAACGCCAGGTGGTGCAGGCCGGCATTCTGCGGTTGGGCATCCGTGGCACGGAACAGCGCCACGCCATGATGGTCCGTATTGCAGCGGAGAAATACCGCGCCGCCCGGCATCATGTCATCGCCGTAAACGTCCGACACCCGGAACCCGAGCACCTGAGTATAGAAGTGGGCCGACCGCTCCAAGTCCCGCACATACAGGGCTACATGTCCGATCTTATTGAGCTGGAACGGCGTCCCTTTGGGCCGGTCCAGTCCCGCAATGTCCTGCGTTTGCATGGCTGGTTCCTCCTGACCGGGACTATAGCGGAGGATCGTGCGGCTTGCGCGACCGGCAAGCGGGGAGTTCCATGGGGCCATGTCATTTCCGGACAGGTTTAGCGCCGGCATTCGCTCGGCCATCGAGATTAAGCGCGACCGCGCCGGCATCCCCCACATTTATGCGTCCACAACCGAGGACCTGTTCTTCGGCCTCGGCGTCGCGACCGCCCAGGATCGTTTGTGGCAGATCGATCGCCTGCGCCGCCGCGCTCTCGGACAGCAGGCGGAGATCCTTGGGCCGGCGTATGTTGCGAGCGATGTCGCGCATCTGACGGTCGGGATCGACCAGATCGCCGCAAGCGAGGTCGCCGCGACCGACCCCGCCACGCGTGCGCTGCTGGAGGCTTATGTCGCCGGAATCAACCGGACTATTGAAATCCTGGGATTGAATCTTCCGCCGGAGTTCTTGCACCTCGGGTATCAGCCCACGCCCTTCACTGTGCGTGACGTGATCGCCATCGGGCGCGGCATCTGGTGGTCGCTGAACGGCCGCATCGACCGGCTCGCCGCTGCCGAGGCAGCCCGCCTCCTGCCGGCCGAGGCTTTTCGAACGCTGTATCTGACGCCGGAAGCCGCCGAGAACCTTGTCTGCCCGTCCGAGACCCTGGACCGCTCCCTTTCCGCCGGCACCGACGACTGCGCGGGCAGCAACAACTGGGCGCTGCGCCCGGAGCGCACCGGGACTGGGCACGCCATTCTGTGCGGCGACCCGCACCAGCCATTCTGGGTTCCGTCCTCCTGGTACGAATACGCGCTCCACGGTCCGGAGGATGACGCCGCCGGAGCAGGACATCCTGGGTTTCCGGGGATGTGGTGGGGGTGTAATGGGCGGATCGCCTGGGCGATTACCAACAATATGGCATCCACGCGCGATCTGTATCGCGAGGAGGTCCATCCGGGCGACCCGAGCCTCTATCGCGAGAACGACGGGTGGCAACGCTTCGGCGAGCGCAATGTCACCATTCGCGTCAAGGGCGAAGCGGACAGGACGGTGACAATCCGCGCCACGAGCCGCGGTCCGATTGTGAATGACCTGATTACTCCGGTGACGGAAGGTGGCGACCCGCCGTTGTCGCTGCGTTGGGTGGGCGCCGAGCATCTCGATGATGTCCGGGCGTCTATCAACATTTCACGCGCACGGGACTGGCGCGGTTTTCGCGGCGTGCTGAAGGACTGGGCCGTCGCAGTGTTCAACTTCGTCTATGCCGACAGTGAAGGAAACGTCGGCTACCAGATGGCTGGCCGCCTGCCCGTCCGCGGCCGCATCACCTATGGTTTTCGTGATGCTGCGAATGACGAGGAACTCGTGGCGGGGATACATTCCCTTTGACGACCTGCCGCGGCAGTACAACCCGGACCGGGGCTACGTCGCTTCCGCCAATCAGCGCATTGTCGCGCCCGACTATCCGCACCCGATTTATGGCGCGTATTCGCAGGGACATCGCGGCGTGCGGCTCGATCAGGTGTTCGGGGCGCCCGGACCGCATGACCACCTAGCCAATATCCGGGTGCAGAACGACGTAAAGAACTGTCGCGCCGAGCGCTGGGCACCGCATATTGTCCGGCATCTAGCGGGCACTTCTGATCCCGACGCGCGGCTGGTCGCTGATGCCTTGGCGGGATGGGATTACGAATACACGCTTGCCAGCGCCGCCCCGACACTCTTCGAAAGCTTCATGGCGTTGTGGACCCGGCACGTGCTGGCGGTGCATCTACCCGCCCGTTTATTGGATGTGACGGTGCAGCAAACAAATCTCGGGGCCGCAGGTACTGTCCGAAGATTGGCGTACCACGATCAGTGCGCAGATGGCCGGGTCAAGCCCGGCCATGACGGGATTGGCGAATTATTTTCCGGACGGGACCGAGGTGCATGTCGCGGCGGTTGCCCGGGAAGCGGTTGCCGCACTGCGGGACCGGCTCGGCTCCGATCCTGCCGGCTGGGCGTGGGGCCGAGTGCACATTGCCTACTGGCATCACCCGCTTGGGGTCCCGGAATGGGATATCGGGCCGGCGCCGATGACTGGGGGTTCGCATACTTTGCGGAACTCAGGCGGCGAGCTGCCGCCGCACAGCGCGAACGCGGGGGCCGAATACCGCATGGTGGTGGATTTCGCCCAGCCGGACCGTTTCCTAACGGTGCAGAACATCGGCAACTCTGGGGTCCCGGGCTCCCCGCATTACCGCGACCAGTTCCAGGCCTGGATCGACGGCACCTACCACACCGTTCATCTGCGCCCGGAGGGCGTGGAGTCCGATACTGTTTCCATCACCCGGATCACGCCTGGATAAGGAAATCTTATGGACGGAAATGTCACCAACTCCCGTATTGTCGCTGCTTATCGGGCGCGAACGCCGGGTTCGGCCGCGCTCGCGGTGGAGGCGGTGCGGCTGATTCCCAGCGGTATCGCGCATGATGCCCGCCACCTGGAGCCGTACAGCATCTACGTCGAGCGTGCCGCTGGCCCGCGCAAATGGGACGTGGATGGCAATGAATACGTCGATTACTTCGGGGGTCACGGGGCTCTGCTACTCGGCCACAACCACCGGACCGTCACTGCAGCCGTAGAGCAGGCGTTGGCTCAGGGGACGCATTTCGGGGCCAATCATCCCCGCGAGATCAAATGGGCGGCCGCCATTCAGCGGTTGATGCCTGCCGCGGAACGCATCCGCTTCACGTCCTCTGGCACCGAGGCGACCTTGATGGCGGTGCGCCTCGCGAGGGCCTTCACCGGCCGTCCGGTGCTGGTCCGCTTCAAGGGGCATTTCCACGGCTGGCACGACCATATGACCTCCGGGTACTCCAACCACTTCGACGGCTCTCCTACGGCCGGGGTGGTGCAGGGAGTGGCCGACAATGTGCGTCTGGCTACGGCTCATAGCGCTTCGGTCGAAGCCGCTCTCGCGCCGGGCGATGTGGCCGCCGTGATGATCGAGCCCACGGGCGCGAGCTTCGGCCAGGTTCCTGTGCGCCCGGAGTTCCTGCACGAGTTGCGGCGCCTGACGGAACGTGCCGGGACGCTGCTGATCCTTGATGAGGTTATCACGGGGTTCCGTGTCTCCCCCGGCGGGGCTCAGGTTGCTTTTGGCGTCAGCCCTGACCTTTCCAGCTTTGCCAAGATCGTCGCCGGGGGGCTGCCGGGCGCTGCGGTCGCCGGCCGCGCGGACATCATGGAGCTTTTGGATTTTGATGCCGCTGCGCGCGTTGGTGCCGAGAAGGTTCAGCACCCCGGTACGTTCAACGCCAACCCGGTCTCGGCTGCCGCCGGCATCGCCGCACTCACTGTCATCGCGGAATCCGACGCGACGGTCCGGGCCGATGCCGCCGCCGCTGATCTGCGCGCTATGCTCAATCAGGAGCTCGCGAAGGCCGGCGTTCCCTGGTCCGTCTATGGCACGTCCTCGGGGTTCCACCTGTACATGAACCCGTTCGGGCGGGATATCGGTCCCGAAAATTTCGATCCGTTCTCGGTGCCCGGGGATGAGCTCAAGGAGCAGCCCAAGCGCACGAGCGAGCGTCTGCGCCTTGCTTTGCTGCTTAACGGCGTGGATGTTAACCCGCGAATTGGTGGCATGACCTCGGCCACACATGGACCGGCTGAGATCGCCGATACTGCGCATGCTTTCGGTGCCACTCTTGCGCTGCTGCGGGAGGAGGGGGAAGTCTGATAGCTACCCCGCCGCCCTTGCGCTGCCGCGCCAGGAGGGGGAGATTGACCCTGTGAATTTCGCGAAGAAGCAACGAAAAATCAGGGAGACATGATGAACCTGTCGCGTCGAACCGTCCTCAAGGCCGGCCTGGCAGGGGCTGTGTCGCTTCCTGCTCTGCGTCCTGCACGGGCCGCCGGTCCCGTCACGTTGCGCGCGGTGATGCAGGGCGATCTGCGCTCCTTCGACCCGGTTTGGACCACGGCCAATATCAGCGCCTACTACGGTGCGATGGTGTACGACACGTTGTTTGCGGTCGATGCCAACTACAACCCGCAGCCGCAGATGGTCGGGAAGTGGGACCTCAGCGACGACAAGAAAACGCACACGTTCCAGCTACGCGATGGCCTGGGGTGGCAGGATGGCACTGCTGTGACCGCGGCTGATTGCGTCGCTTCGATCCGCCGCTGGGCAGTGCGCAATTCTGGCGGCCAGGCAATCATGCAGCATACGGCCGATCTTTCCGCCAAGGACGATAAGACGATCGTTCTGAAGCTCAAGGAGCCTTTCGGCCTGGTGATCACCGCACTTGCTACCTGCACCACGCCGATCTGCTTCATGATGCCGAAGAAAGACGCCGAGACCGATCCATTCCAACAGATTACCGGACGCATCGGCTCCGGTCCTTTCACGTTCAATCAAAATCTCACCCGGCCGGGCAGCCGCTACGTGTACGATAAGTGGGACAAATACGTGCCGCGCAAGGAACCTGCCTCCGGCCTCGCTGGGGGAAAGGTCGTGCACCTCGATCAGGTGATGTGGGAGAATATCGCCGACGAGCAGACTGCCTCAGCGGCGCTCAACGCGGGCGAGATCGACTTCTACGAACTGCCGCCGCTCGATATCCTGCCGCAGCTTACCAGCAACCCGGACATCAAAACCAAGATCATGAACCCGACGGGCTATGACGGAATCATGCGGCTCAATTGCCTGCACCCGCCGTTCGACAACGTGAAGGCGCGGCAGGCGATGCTTTACCTGGTGGATCAAAAAGCCATTCTGAACGCAACGTTCGGCAACCCAAAATACTACCACCCGAATGATTCCATTTTTGGTTACGACACGCCGATGTCGAACGACGCCGGTACCGACTGGTTCAAAGCGGCGCCCGACCCGGCCAAGGCGAAGCAACTGTTCCAGGAATCCGGCTACAAGGGTGAGCCGGTGATAGTGCTCCAGGCCACTGACTTCGCGTTCATGAATAACTCCGCCCAGCTCATTGCAGGCTGGCTGCAGAATATCGGTGTAAATGCCCAGCTCGCCGCGATGAACTGGGGCGAGGTGATCACCCGCCGCGCCAGCATGAAGCCGGACAATCAGGGCGGCTGGGATATTTTCATCACCTACGGCGGCGGCTTCGATTTCAGTAATCCGATTACCCTGATTTCGCTTGCTGCCAACGGGAAGAAGGGCTGGTTCGGCTGGCCGGAGAATGCTGATTACGAAAAGCTCCGCATGGAGTGGGCAGCGGCACCCACGGTCGCCGACCAGAAGGCGATCGCCCCCAAGATGCAGGCCATTGCCTGGGAAAACGCGCTATGGGTAATGCTCGGGGCGTGGACCCAGCCGGCTGCCATGCGCAAGAACATCGACGGGTTCCTGACCAATCCGGACGTTATCCCGTTCTGGAATGTGACAAAGACCTGAGGGGCAGTGGGCGCTTATATCGCCGGACGGCTATTCAGCACGCTTATCGTCATGGCGATCGTCGGCCTGATCGTGTTTCTGTTGCTGCACCTCGCACCCGGCAGCCCGGCCGCTATTATTGCCGGCGACAACGCCACTCCCGCGCAGATCGCACTGATCAATCACGAGCTCGGGCTGGATAAGCCGCTGCCTGTGCAGTTCGGCATCTGGGCCTGGGACATCATCCGTGGCCAGTTCGGCACCTCGATCTTCTCCGGCGTGCCGGTGATGCAATTGATCGGGCAACGCCTGCCCGCCACAGTCTCACTCACTTTCATCACGATGGCCTTCGCCGCCACACTCGCCGTGACCGCTGGTGTGCTCGCTGCCTGGCGAGCAGGGGGGGCGCTCGATCGCAGTTTGATGGGGATTGCTGCTCTGGGCTTCTCTGTTCCGGTTTTTGTCGTCGGCTACTTTTTAATCTATCTGTTTGCCATTGTCCTGCACTGGCTTCCAGTGCAGGGCTACGAACCGCTGTCGCGAGGGTTCTGGCCATGGCTGAGCCACCTGATCCTGCCGGCTCTGGCGCTCGGCCTTGCGTACCTCGCGCTGATTGCGCGCATAACCCGCGCCAGCGTGCTGGAAGTCCTGTCGGAGGATTACATGCGCACCGCGCGGGCGAAAGGCGCCTCTACGGCGAGCCAGCTTTTCCACCACGCGTTGCGTAACGCCGGCGTGCCTATTGCCACGGTGATCGGCATCGGCATTGCCCTGCTGATCAGCGGCGTCGTGCTGACCGAGACTGTGTTCAACATTCCTGGCATCGGCCGGCTGACAGTGGACGCGATTACGAACCGGGATTACCCGATCATCCAGGGTGTGATGGTGGTATTCTCTGGCGCTTACGTAATCATCAACCTTTTGGTCGATCTCAGCTATACGCTGATCGATCCGCGCATCCGGCGCTGAACGCTTGTCTGACCTGACCTTCCCTGCCGTTTCCTCCGCCCGCCCGCCCCCGCTGCGCCGCGCTCTGCAACGGCACCCGACCATGTTTCTGGGCTGCGGTGTCATTCTTATCATGGTCGTTCTTGCTGTCGCAGCGCCGCTGTTCGCCGGCAATCCGCTGGCGATGAATCCGATGCACCGCCTGCAGCCTCCCTCCGCGCTGCACTGGTTCGGCACCGACAGCCTCGGCCGCGACGTGTTCGCCCGCACCGTCTATGGCGCCCGCATCTCGATCTTTATCGGCCTGATTGTTGCGCTTGGCGCCATCGGCGCCGGCCTGGTGATCGGACTGCTGGCGGGGTTCTACCGGCGTGTCGATGCGGTGATCATGCGCCTGATGGACGGCCTCATGGCGATCCCCTCCATTCTGCTTGCCATCGCGCTGGTGTCGCTATGGCAGGGTGGTGTGCCTATCGTCATCCTGGCAATTCTGGTCCCGGAGATTCCGCGCGACGTCCGCCTGGTGCGCTCCATCGTGCTTGGCGTGCGCGAGCAGCCCTTCGTGGAGGCCGCAATTGCCGGCGGCGCCCGCACCGGGAAGATCCTGTACCGCCACATCCTGCCGAGCACGATCGCCCCGCTGACTGTGCAGGGCACGTATGTTTGCGCGTCCGCGATCCTGGTGGAGGCGGGCCTGTCGTTCCTCGGCGCCGGGATCCCACCCAACATTCCGACATGGGGCAACATGATCGCCGGCTCCCAGCTCTATCTGGCAATCGCGCCCTGGACCATCTTCTGTCCCGGTATCGCACTCGCCCTGCTTGTTCTCGCGGTTAATATGCTCGGGGACGGTCTGCGGGACTGGCTCGATCCACGCCTGGCACGTGGCTTATGAGCGCCGAGCTGTTGTCTGTTGAAAACCTGCAGACCCAGTTCGGCACGGAAGAGGGCATCCTGCGCGCCGTCGATGGCGTGAGCTTCACCATCAGTCCCGGCGAAACCCTGGGCATTGTCGGCGAGTCCGGCTGCGGCAAGTCGGTCACCGCACTCTCGATCATGCGGCTGCTCGCGAAGAATGCCAGTGTCGCCGGCGGCCGGATCGTTTTCGAGGAACAGGACCTGCTGACGCTGACGGAAGACGAAATGCGCGCCGTCCGCGGCAACCGCATTGGCATGATCTTCCAGGAGCCGATGACCAGCCTCAACCCGGTCCATACTATCGGAGAGCAGATCGCCGAGGCGGTACGCATCCATCAGAACGCGAGCCGGAGCGCAGCCCGGGCGCGTGCCGAGGAAGTGCTTCGGTTGGTCCGCATCCCGGACGCAGCGCGCCGGTTGCGCGACTACCCGCACCAGTTCTCCGGCGGCATGCGCCAACGTGCGATGATCGCCATGGCCCTCGCCTGCTCTCCGCAGTTGCTGATCGCCGATGAGCCGACGACGGCTCTGGACGTGACGATTCAGGCGCAAATCCTGCGTTTGATGCTGGAACTTAAAGAACGCATCGATGCGGCCGTGCTGCTGATTACGCACGATCTCGGCGTGGTGGCGGAAACCTGCCAGCGTGTCATCGTCATGTACGCCGGGCGCATTGTGGAGGAAGCCCCGGTTGCGGCGCTGTTCGACAACCCGGCGCACCCCTATACGCGCGGGCTGATGGCCTCGATTCCCCGTGGGGCCGACCGCCGCCGGCATCGGCTGCGGGAAATCCCCGGCGTGGTGCCGAGCCTGACCCAGCCGATCGGGGGATGCACTTTTGCGCCGCGTTGCCCGTTCGCCATCGAGGCCTGTCGCGCCCTGAGCCCGGAACTGCGTCCCATTGCGCCTGGGCACAGCGTGGCCTGCATCCGCGCCGAGGCCACGTGACCCAGCTTATTCTCCAGGTCGGCAATCTTACTAAGCGGTTCCCGGTCGCCCGGGGTTTTTTCCGCCATAAGGTCGCCGAGCTGTGCGCCGTCGATGGGGTGTCGTTCCACATTAATCCCGGCGAGACCTTGTGCATCGTGGGTGAGTCCGGCTGCGGGAAATCCACGCTTGGCCGCCTGGTTCTGCGGCTGCTGGACCCGTCGGATGGGCAGATCCTGATCGAGGGTGACGACGTAACACGGCTTTCCCAGGAGGAAATGCGCCCCTATCGGCGCCGCGTGCAGATGGTGTTCCAGGATCCCTATGCGTCGCTTAATCCACGGCTTTCCGCCGCCGAGATCGTCACTGAGCCGCTCGAAAATTATGAACGGTTGGCCTCCGCCGAACGCCGGGATCGTGCTGGCGCACTGCTCGCCCGCGTTGGCTTGCGGCCGGACATGCTGGACCGCCGGCCGTTCGAGTTCTCCGGAGGTCAACGCCAGCGGCTTGGTATCGCCCGTGCGCTAAGTGTGGGGCCAGCGCTCATCGTCGCTGACGAGCCGGTTTCGGCTCTGGACGTGTCCGTTCAGGCCCAGGTGCTGAACCTGATGCTCGATCTGCAGGATGCTTCGGGCATCGCGTATCTGTTCATTTCCCACGATCTCGGCGTGGTGGAGCACATCGGGCACCGGATCGCGGTGATGTATCTCGGGCGGATTGTGGAACTGGCGACGCGTGATGCTTTGTTTGCGTCTCCGCAGCATCCTTACACGGAGGCGCTGCTGCAATCCGCTCCGGTGCCAGACCCGCGGGCAAAGCGGGCTCGGCCAATCCTGGAGGGCGAGGTCCCGAGTCCGGTATCGCCGCCCTCGGGCTGTCCGTTTCACCCGAGGTGCCCGTATGCAGTGGCGCGGTGCCGGCAGGAGATTCCGGCGCTGCGGCCCATCGCGGACGGGCGGCTGGTTGCGTGCCATTTGCGGTAACGCCACAGGCCGGCGCGATAGAACTAACTGCGCGCAAAGTGTCGCAGCTTATCGGGGTCCAAACTTACGCCGATGCCGGGGTGGTCAGGCAGATGAATTTCGAAGTTCTCGAACCGCAGCGGCTCGGTTACGAGATCGCTCGTTAGAATCTGCGGGCCAAAATGCTCGCAACCCCAGGTGAGCTCGCGGAAAGTGGCGAATACGTGCAAATGGGCTGCGGCGCCGATGGAGCTTTCCAGCAGACAGCCGCCGTAGAGGGCGATGCCGGCCGCTTCGGCCACCGCCGCCACCTTTCGCGTGCCGAGAAGGCCGCCGTGCTTGACGAGCTTGAGGGAGACCGCGTCTGCGGCGCCGGTCTGCGCCACGTCGAGCATGTCATGCGCGTCGAAGACGCACTCGTCGGCGAGCAGCGGCGGGGTTCCGGGGCGCGCGCGTAGTCGCGCCATTGCAGCGATGTTCCAGGCCGGCACCGGCTGTTCGACCAGCATCACGCGCATGTCGGCGAGCTGCGGCAGACAGCGCGCCGCGGTGGTTTCATCCCAAGCCTGGTTGGCATCGACGATCAGCTCGGCGCGCCCTTCCAGGGCGAGCGCGAGCTGGCGCATCCGCGCCATGTCGGCCTCCGGCGTAAGCGCGCCGACCTTTACTTTGAATTTGCGGTGTAGCCGGGTTGCAAGCTTTTGCTCTGCCTCCTCGATCTCCTGTGCCGGATCACCGGAGGCAAGCGTCCACAATACGGGAAAGCTTTGGCGTACCGTGCCGCCGAGTAAGGTGGCCGCAGGGACACCGAGACTCTTGCCAACAGCGTCGAACATCGCGGTCTCGATCGCCGCCTTCGCGGCGTTGTTGCGCTTCGCTGCCCGGTCGAGACGCATGCCGATCGCCTCGAATGCGGTGGCGGACAGGCCGGTTATTGCTGGCGCAAGATAAGTATCGATGTTCGCCTTGATGGCCTCGACGCTTTCCTCGCTCCAGCGTGGGCCACCGAGAGTGGCCGCCTCGCCGATCCCCTCGGCGCCGTTGGCGAGTCGGAGCTGCACGATCACGTAGCTCTGCGCTGTCACCGATGTTTGCGAAAGCTTGTGATGCCGCACCGTTGGCACATCGACGATGGTGCAGCGCACCTCAGCGATTGCGAGGTCGGGCGCCGCAGCGGGCGCGTTATGGGTGATGTCCAGCATCGCAGGTTCCGGCAGTTTCGTTACAGCCATGCGTGGCGGCGCGCGTGCTCGCCGCCACGCGTTGTGTATCACCGCTTACGCGGCCTTGGCGTGCTCGCGTTCCACCACGGGGTCCGGCAGGCCGCCGGCTTCGTGGTGCAGCGTGAAGTCGAACGCGATGGTGACGAACGGTTCGTTCAGGTCGCGCGCCTTGATCTCGGCCGGATCAGTGTGGCGTACAAGCTCCGGGATCAGCCCCTCACGGGTTGCGAAGGCGAAGTCGTCGTGCAGGTAGGGATCGTCCGAGATGTTGATCTGCGTTGTCAGTTTCCGGAAACCCGGAGCGCTGACGAAGAAGTGGATGTGCGCGGGACGGTTGCCATGCCGGCCAAGTGCGGTGAGCAACTGCTGCGTGGGACCGTCTGGTGGGCAACCGTAACCCCGCGGCAGGATTGTGCGCAGTCGGTAACGCCCCTCCGCATTTGTCTCGATACGGCGGCGCAGGTTGTATTTGCTTTGAGACGGGTCGAAGAAGGAGTAGCCGCCTTTGGTGTTGGCGTGCCAGACGTCCACGACTGCGCCAGGCACCCGCTTGCCGGACATATCGCGCACCTGGCCTTCCATGAACAACACTTCGCCCTGCTCGGGGTCCTGGTCGAGTTGCGCCTCTCCCTTCACCAGCGGCGCGCCGGCAACATAAAGCGGCCCCTCGATGGTGCGGGGGGTGCCGCCGGAAAGCCCAGCCTTTCGCTCCTTTTCGTCCATGACGACATCGAGGAAAGTTTCGAGGCCGAGGCCGGGAACGAGCAGGCCGACCTCGTTCGCCTGGCCGAGACGGGTGAGGTAGCCCACCGCGGTCCAGAACTCGGTCGGAGAGACATCGAAGTCTTCGATGGTGCGGCAGATATCGGTCACCACGCGGTGCACGATTTGCTTAAGCCGTTCATCGCCGCCCTTCTGGTCAAAGCCGGCGACGCGATCCAGCAATTGCCGGACCTCGCGGGCGTCAGTAAGTGTATCAGGCATAAGTTTCCTCCGTCCGGCATCGCGCCGGATAGGGTTATGTGCCGGAAACGGTCCGGCGCCGTCGTGGTTACCCGAGGTCGCCCCCCGCCACGGGCAACGTCACGCCCGTGATGTAGGACGCCTCATCCGACGCAAGGAACAGGATCGCCGCTGCCTGCTCTTCTGTCGTTCCGTATCGTCTCATAAGGCTCGATGAGACCGTCTGATCGACGATCTGCTGATACCAGGCTTGCTCTTGCTCGGTCGGTGGGGTCAAGTTGCGTGGCACACGCCGCGGTGGCGCCTCGGTGCCGCCAGGTGCAATGCCGCACACACGAATGCCGTGCGCAGCATATTCCCAGGCAAGACAGGCGGTGATTGCATTCACGCCGCCTTTCGCGGCCCCGTAGGGCACGCGGTTGACACCGCGGGTCGCGACCGAGGAGATGTTGACGATCACCCCACCACCGCTGTCCAGCATCACTGGCAGCACCGCGCGGCAGCACCAGAGCGTAGGGAAGAGCGAGCGCCGGATCTCTGCCTCGATTTGCTGTGGCGTGTATTCCGCATAAGGCTTCGCCCACATCGTGCCGCCGACATTGTTGACCAGGACATCGATCCGACCGAAGCGGTCGGTTGCCTCGGCAATCGCCGACGTCGCACCCTCGAAGGTTTCGAGATCGGCGATCACCGGGAGCACCTTGGCACCCGCCATTTCAGCTTGCTGCGCGGCCTCGGCAACCAGCTTTGAGCGATCGACGAGCGCGATTGCGGCGCCTTCGCGTGCCAGGCGCTGTGCGACGCTGAGGCCGATGCCCTGCGCGGAGCCGGTAACGACTGCGACTTTATTGGCGAAGCGGCTAGCGTAGGTCGTCATGACGTCACGCCGCCCGGCGATGGTCCTCGCCGATCGCGGTCACGGCGCCGCTCGGCGAGAACTTCTCGTAATAGAAATTTGCGGGTGTGATGCCCTGCTGCGCGAGCCAGGCACGCACCGCGTCCACCATCGGTGGCGGGCCGCAGAGATAGATGTCCACATCGCCGTCGTTGAGGGCTTCCGGCGCGATATGCGCGGTAACGTACCCCTTGCGCGGGTGCGCGCTGATTGGCGCCGCGACGCAGGTGGTATAGGCGAACTCCGGAACGCGCGCGGCAAAGGCGTCGAGCAGGTGGAGGCTGACCAGGTCGGCATCGTTGGTGACACCATATACCATGTGGACCGGCTGGCCGTTCGTGCCGGTTTCGGCGAGCCGACCGAGCATGGAAAGGAACGGCGCTAAACCGGTGCCGCCCGCGAGGAACAGCAGCGGACGGCGGATCTCGCGCAGATAGAAGCTGCCGGAAGGCCCGATGAATTCCATCGCCGTGCCGGGCGCGGCGCGCTCGCGCAGGAAGGTGCTCATCAGCCCCGGCTGGATATTGCGCACGAGGAAGGATTGCGTTGCCGCTCCCGGCGGCGAGCTGAAGGAGTAGGAGCGCCGCTGATCGGTGCCAGGAACCAGCACGTTGACGTACTGCCCCGGCAGGAAACTGAGCGAGCCGGCCCCTTCCAGCGAGAAGGAGATTGTCGTCTCCGACAGGCGGTCGACAGCGCGGACTCGCGCCTGGAAGGCCTGGCCCTTGGTCTTGCAAACCTCGGAGGAGGCGAAGATGTCGATGACGACATCGGTCTTCGGCCGCATCTGGCAGGCGAGCGCCAGGCCCTCGGCCGCTTCCTCTTCGGTCAGCGCGTCCTCGATGTAGTCGCCGCTCTCGTACTCGCCCGACTGCACGCGGCACTTGCAAGTGCCGCAGGCGCCGTCGCGGCAATCGAGCGGGATGTTGATGCCGGCGCGGTAGGAGGCGTCGGCCACCGTCTCGTTTGGCGCGCTCTCGATGAAGCGCGTGAAACCATCCTCAAAGTTAAGCGCGATCCTGTGCGCCATGGTAGTCTCCTCCGTTGTCGCGGCGCGATTTAGATGTGGTAGATGTCCACTACGTGATGGATGTAGTCGTTCTTAAGGATCACCTTCTTCTGCCGGATCAGCGGCTCCGGCCCGCTCGTGTCGAGCGTGTAGAAGGAGGTGCCGAAGTACGTGTCCACCGTCTTGTAGCGGTAACTCAACGTGACCCAATTGAACCGCAGGCGGCACTGCCCGCTGTCCTGGCCGAGGATTTCGACGTTGGCGATGTTGTGTGAGGTGCGCGGCTCCGGCAGGCTGGTCGCGCTCGAGCGCTCGGTACGAATGCGGAAAACGCGATCCTCGAGTCCGCCCCTATGACCGTACCAGATCAGTGAGATTTCCTTTTGCGGGTCCTCCGTCAGCCTGTCGTTGTCATCCCATGAGGGCATCCAGAATTCGACATCAGGAGAGTAAAGCGCGAGCCAATCGTCCCATTGCCGATCATCGAGATACCGCACCTCGCGATAGAGGAACTTGCAGACGTCCTTGAGGCTAAGCTGCGCGCCAGTGATAGTTGCGGACATCATTTGCCTCCCATGGCTTCGTTCTGCGCCTCGGCGGCGAGTGCGCGGCACATGATGTCGTGCCAGTGCTTGTGCTGGATGACGAACAGGCCTTCGTCCTCTGTGCGGACACCGCTCATTATAGGCTTCATGCCGATCGCCTCGGCGGCGGCATCGGCGCCGTCGATCCAGTGCACCGCGCCGCGCGAGAGGTCGTTCCAGCGCGCGTTGCGGCCGAGATAGGAGAACTGACAGGCCCGGAACTCCTCCAGGTCGTCGGGTGTCGCCATGCCGCTCGCATTGAAGAAATCCTCGTACTGCCGGATGCGTCGCGCGCGCGCCTCGGCGCTCTCGCCCTTCGGCGCAATGCAGTAGGTGGTCACTTCAGTCTTATCGACGGCGATCGGTCGGTAGTGCCGGATTTGCGAGCTGAACTGGTCCATGAGATAGACGTTCGGATAGAGGCAAAGGTTGCGGGATCGCTGCACCATCCAATCGGCGCGCGCGTGGCCGAACTGCCCGGCAAGTTCCTCGCGCCGCTCCCAGTTGGGCCGGTCCTCCGGGTTCGCCCAGGTGGTCCAAAGCAGCAGGTGCTCGTTTTCGAACGAGTAGAAGCCGCCGCCCTGTCTGGCCCATTCCGCCGCGCTCATTGCGCGAACATTGTCGGTCTGTGTGGCCTGCTTGCGCCGGCCCGTGGTTGCAGCGTAGTTCCAATGTACCGCGCTGACATGATAGCCGTCGGCGCCATTCTCGGTCTGCAGCTTCCAGTTGCCGTCGTAACAATAGGTCGAGGAACCGCGCAGCACCTCCAACCCCCCCGGCGACTGGTCAACGATCAGGTCGATGATCTTGGTTGCCTCGCCGAGATACTCGGCGAGCGGCGGGACCTCGGGATTGAGACTGCCGAACAGGAAGCCGCGATAGCTCTCGAAGCACGGCACTCTGGTAAGGTCGTGCGAGCCGTTCTTGTTGAACGTCTCGGGATAGCCGGCGCCCTCGGGATCCTTAACCTTGAGCAGCTTGCCGGAATTGTTGAAGGTCCAGCCGTGGAACGGGCAGGTGAAGGTTGCCTTATTGGCGTGCTTGAAGCGGCATAGCATCGCGCCGCGATGGCTGCAGGCGTTGATAAACGCATTCAGCTCGCCGTTGCGGTTGCGCGTAATGACGATCGCCTGCCGTCCCATGTAGGTGGTGAAGTAGTCGTTCTTGTTCGGGATCTGGCTTTCGTGGGCGAGATAGATCCAGTTGCCTTCAAAAATGTGCTTCATCTCGAGTTCGAAGATCTCGGGATCGGTAAAGATGTTGCGGGCTACCCGAAATACCCCGCGCGCGGCATCCGCCTCCATCGCGGTGTCGATTGTCTTCTGGACGGCATCGAGCATGTTTCACTCCCTTTGAGCTGTCCCTGATTAGGGGTTTCCAGGGAGGTACGGCCAAGACTAAATTGGTCGGGACGATACCCGGAGGGTATGGAAGATGGAGTCCCGGCAGCTCCGCTATTTCGTCACCGTCGCACGCGAGCGCAGCTTTACCCGCGCCGCAGAGAAGTTGCACATGGCGCAGCCTCCGCTCAGCCGCCAGATCCAGCAATTGGAGGATGAGGTGGGGATGGCGCTGTTCGACCGTGCGAGCCGGCCGTTGGCGCTGACCGATGCCGGCCGGCTGCTGTTCGATCAGGCCGTCCAGGTCCTGGACCGGCTGGAGGAAATGCGGGCAATGATGCGGCGGCTCCAGGATGCCAGGCGGGCACGGCTGGCCATCGGCTTCGTCGGGTCAACGCTGTACGGCTATCTCCCGGAGGTGATACGGGCCTATCGCGCGGCACGCCCCAAAGTGGAGATCAATCTCGTTGAGCTGACCACGATCGAGCAGGTGCTGGCGTTGAAGGAGGGTCGGATCGATATCGGCTTCGGACGTATCATGCTCGACGACCCGGCGGTTGAGCGGATCGTACTGCGTCACGAGCGGCTGTGTGTAGCGCTGCCGCTTCGACACCGATTTGCTGGGCGACGCGAGGGGATCAGCCTGGAAGAACTCGTCGATGATCCGCTGATCGTGTATCCGCGCGCGCCGCGGCCCAGCTACGCCGATCAGGTGCTGGCACTGTTTCGTGAACGCGACATGCGCCCCACCCTGGTTCATGAGGTTCGTGAGGTGCAAACCGCGCTTGGACTGGTTTCCGCCGAGGCAGGCATTTCAGTTGTTCCGATTTCGGTTGCACGTCTCCGGCCTGAGAACGTCGGCTTCCGCCCGCTTAAAGAGCACAATGCGGTTTCCCCGATCATACTGAGCAGGCGCAAGGGTGATCGTTCGCCGGAGGGAAGGCTTATTCTGAAGCTGATCCAGGATATTTATCGGGAGAAAGGCATAACACCAGCAAGCATGGAACCAGATGCCGGGAAACCCAGAACGCGACAGCGATCGACTCCTCGGCCGTGAGGTGATGACATGAGTTTTTATCAACGCCGTGTGTTGCCCTACCTGCTGCATTTCGCCATGCGGCAGGAGACGCTTATGCCGTTCCGCAAGCGCGTTATTGCTGCGGCAGAGGGACGAGTGCTGGAGATCGGCGTCTGCTCGGGACTCAATCTGCCGCTTTACGGGCCGGCGGTGCGTTCAGTGGTTTGCGCTGGAGCCCTCGGCACAGTTGTTGGCAATGGCGCATCGGCGCGCTGCGGCTGCATCCGTCCCGGTAGAGTTTCTGGAGGCTTCGGCCGAGGCGGTGCCGATTGAAACGAGCAGCATCGATACCTTGGTCATGACGTGGACGCTCTGCACGATTCCCGATGCGCAGCGTGCCCTGGCGGAGATGCGCCGTGTGTTGGAGCCGGCTGGCGTGCTGCTGTTTGTCGAGCATGGGCGCGCGCCGGAGCAAGGTGTTGCGCGGTGGCAGGATCGACTTGACCCGCTGTGGTGTCGCCTCGCGGGCGGCTGTCATCTCAACCGCAAAATCGATGCGCTGATTGCCGGCAGCGGGTTCCGGATCGACGCGCTGGCACATTCACGGTTGCCTGGACCGCGAACGCATACGTTCATCTACGAAGGGTGCGCGCGGCCGGGGTAAAAGTGGCGTCGGGTCAAGCCCGGTCATGACGGGAGGGTTCGGAGCGAAGATCCGAGAGCCCAAGCCATGCGTCGAACGAGTACCGGCCCGCACCGGTGACATAGAGCAAGAGGAAACCACCGATAATGCTGATGTTTTTGTAGAAGTTGATCGCGGCCGCATGGCGGGCAGCGCCCTCCATTGCCCAGAATGGATGTCCGATAAGGGCGGTCCCGAGGGTGTAGAGCGCCATCAGGAGAGCAAGTGGACGTGTTCCGACGCCGAACGCAACCGCGAGCGCCACGAAGACCTCAACTATGACGGCCACAAGTGCCGCGATAAAAGGCAGAGGAAGGCCGGTCTGCGCCATGTAGTGGATAGTACCGGCGTAGTTGGTGAGCTTGTCCCAGCCGAAGATCACGAAGAGCGCGACGAGCAGAATGCGGGCGATAAGATGGCTTCATCCCTGAATCGCTCGACAGCGAATGTAGCGAGAATAGGGTTGTTAGCTAGATGTTTGGCAATGGGCGATCCAAGCATGGATGTTCCTTTCGGATGGTTGCATTTATTCGGTGTCGACCTGCCGCTCGGGCGTCGCCTGAGCAAAGGCGGGCAACGCGTTGCAGGCTGCTTCGGCAGAGAGCAGGCGGGTAAAACCGGCTACGTCGGCACCGAAGCGGCGGGCGTTATAGAGCTGCGGCACGAGGCAGATGTCGGCGAGTGTCGGCATCTGGCCGAAGCAGAACGGTCCCGCTGCACCGGCCAGCAAGGCTTCGCAGGCGGCGAGCCCGTCCTCGATGATCCACCGCGCCCAGGCGGTCACTTCGGGCTCGGGGACAGACATGGCCCGTAAGCAGGCAAGGACTTTCAGGTTCTGCACCGGATGGATGTCGCAGGCGATGGCGAGGGCGAAGGCGCGGATACGCGCCCGTTGCAGCGGGGAGCCGGGGAGCAGGGGCGGTTCGGGGTGTGTTTCGTCGAGCCATTCACAGATGGCGAGCGACTGCGTGAGGACAGTACCGTCGGTGGTTTCGAGCGCCGGCACCAGCCCTTGCGGGTTCAGGCGCAGGTAGTCCGGCGCGCGCTGCTCGCCTTTGCGCAGATGGTGGAAGACAGAATCCAGCGTGATGCCCTTCAGGTTGAGGGCGATCCGCACGCGCCAGGAGGCGGTGGAGCGGTAGTAGGTGTGCAAACGCATGGCGCGCAAGCCGAATGACTGTTCTGACATGTTGCTTCTTTCGTTACTGTTAGCTGGCAAAGGCCGGCACCACAGTTCCTTTGCATTCGCCGAAGCCGATGGAGGTGCAGCCGATGCGGTGGGCGCGGGCGCGTAGGATCACCTCGTCACCATCTTCCAGGAAGCGTCGGGCCTCCCCGGATGGGAGTTGCATTGAGTTGCGCCCGCCCCGTGTAAGCTCCAGCAGAGAACCGTAGCCACCGGGCGTTGGCGAGGAGATGGTGCCGCTCCCAAGCAGATCGCCTGGCTGCAGATTGCAGCCGTTCGAGGCGTGGTGGGTAATAAGTTGCGCCGGTGTCCAGTAGAGGTTCAGGGCGTTACCACGTGACAGAAGGTGCGGCGGCATTTTCTGCTCGCGCATGGCCGGCGTGAGCAGAAGCACCTCCAATTCCAGGTCGAGCGCGCCTCTCTGCTGGTCGGCTTCGTCCCAGAGGTGAGGCAGCGGCTTCGGGTCGCCCGCGGGGCGCTTCGGCTGGGCGGCGCGGAACGGCGCCAATGCCTCCGGTGTCACGATCCAGGGGGAAATCGTGGTATGGAAGTTCTTGGACAGGAAGGGGCCGAGCGGCCGGTACTCCCAGGCCTGGAAATCGCGCGCTGACCAGTCGTTGAGCAGACAATAGCCGGCGATGTGGGTGGCGGCTTCAGTTATAGGAATCGGGGTGCCGAGCGCGTTGCCCGGGCCAACCCAGATGCCGAGTTCAAGCTCGAAATCGAGCCGCTCTGTGGGGCCGAACCTTGGTTCGTCGCGGTCGGGGTGTTTGCGTTGCCCGTTCGGACGCCGGACCTCGCTGCCCGATGGGCGGATGGACGAGGCGCGGCCGTGGTAACCGATCGGGACCCATTTGTAGTTAGGCAGCAGCGGATCGTCGGGGCGAAACAGCTTGCCGACATTGGTGGCGTGGTGAATGCCGGCGTAGAGGTCCGTGTAGTCGCCGATCTGCGCCGGCAGATACGCCATGCAGTCGTCGGCACGGTGCAGTAGATCTGGTCGCTCCTGCGCTCCTTGCGCCAGCAGCGCGCTTACCGCGGTTCGCAATGCCTGGCGCGCGGTGGCGCCGAGCGCCAGGAACGGGTTGAGCGTCGGTCCGGAGCAGAGGTGACACGCCTCCTGCGCCTCGCCTTCCAGGAGGTTTGCATCGTGCAAGGCGCGGAGGTCCAGGATCATGTCGCCGATGGCGATCCCGCCCCGAGGTGCCCCCGCCAGCGGAGAGAACACACCCAAGGGCAGGTTCTGGATCGGGAAATCCGGGTGGGCGTTGGCGGAGGTCACCCAGCTCCGCAGATTGGGGTCGTGGGTGTTATCGGTTCCGGTCATGGCGGCCTCACCAGTCGCGCCGGTTCGGATCGAAGCGCTTCTTCAGGTCGTGCCCGTAATTGGCGTACTCCTGCTGCAGTTCGCGTGCCTCGGCGGCGAACCGGGTGATACGCTGCTGAAAGCGGGTTTCGAACATGAAGGCCAGCGTGCCTTCCAGTTTGTGCGGCTTGAGTTCGACCGTGCTTGCATGCTCGAAGGCGGTCACATCCGGTCCATGCGGGAGCATAGTGTTGTGGAGCGAGAAGCCGCCGGGCTCGAACCCACCGCCTGGCTTGGCGTCGTACACGCCGTAGATCAGGCCCATGAACTCGCTCATTACGTTCATGTGGTACCAGGGCGGACGGAAGGTGTTCTCGGCCACCAACCAGCGGTCCGGGAAAATCACGAAGTCGACGTTCGCCGTACCCGGGGTTTCGGACTGCGAGGTGAGTACCGTGAAGATCGATGGGTCGGCGTGGTCGAACAGGATGGGACCAACAGGTGAGAAACGCCGGAGGTCGTACTTGTAAGGCGCGTAGTTGCCATGCCAGGCGACCACATCGAGCGGGGAGTGGGCGATGTCCGCTCGCCAGAGTAAGCCGCCCCATTTAATCGTTAGCGTCGAGGGCGCATCGCGGTCTTCGTAGGCGGCAACAGGGGTGAGGAAGTCGCGGGAGTTGGCGAGACAGTTGGCGCCGATCGGACCGCGGTCAGGAGGGGTGAATGCCGCGCCGTAGTTTTCACAGATAAAGCCGCGGGCGGGGCCGCCGTGCAGCTCCACGCGAAACTTTACACCACGCGGGATGACAGCGATTTCGCCGGGCTCGATATCGATGATACCGAACTCGGTTGCGAGCCGTAATGCGCCCTGCTGGGGCACCAGGAGCACCTCGGCATCGGCGTTGTAGAAATATTCGTCCCGCATGGAACGGGTGACGAGGTAAACATGCGCGCCCATGCCGGCCTGTGTGGCGGCGTCCCCGGCCGTGGTGATCGTGCGGATGCCTTCGACGAAAGAGAGTTCCTGCTTCGGCACCGGGATCGGGCTCCAGCGCCGGGGTGCGGGCGCCAGTTCCGCCTCGAAGCAAGGAGCCGTGCGCCAGAGGCCGGAATCCACTTTCCGGAACTGGCCCCAGTTCGCAACCGTCGGGCGGATGCGATACAGCCAACTTCGCTCGTTGCTGACGCGGGGGGCGGTGAAGGGGCTTCCGGAGAGCTGCTCGGCGTAGAGGCCGTAGGCGCAGCGTTGTGGTGAGTTGCGGCCCACCGGCAGAGCGCCGGGCAGGGCCTCGGTTTCAAACTGGTTGCCGAACCCTGGGTGGTAGCTGATAGCCTGGGTGGTAGTCCTCGGCGTTGGTGCGGACTGCACTGTCACGTCCATTGATCTCTCCCGTAATTAGTCAATCTCTTTGGCCTACTGTCGTTCAGCCGCGCAGCTCGGCCGACTTCATTTCGGCCCCCTGCTCTAGAGCGCGCCACATCTGCAGGTCCCGCTCGGCGGTCCAGATTTGCGGGCGATCGAGCCCTTTTGCCTCGTCATAGGCGCGGGCAACGTCGAACGGCATGCAGTGCTCGAAGATGACCCACTGTCCGTATTTCGGGCGCATGAAGCTCATGGCGTCGTCATAAACCTGTTTCAGTGTCCAGCCCTTCGCCACGCCCTGCCGCACACGCGAGAACAGATCCGAGGTAAAAGCGCGCGTGCCCTCGATGCCCTCCTCGACTTCGCGACGTGTGGTCAGCGAACGGCCGCGCCCGGGCACGAGCGCCTCCGGCCCAAGCGCCCGTACCGCATCCAGTGTGCCGGGCCAGTCGGTGAAATGCGCGTCGCCGCAGTATGGGGTCGCACCGTATTCCACCGTGTCCCCGGCAAACATGACGCGCTCCTTGGGCAGCCAGACAACCGTATCGCCAGCGGTGTGGCTACGACCGATATGAATGATCTGGACCTCCCGCTTGCCCATCCACAGGGTCATTTGCTTGTGGAAGGTGAGATGAGGCCATGTCAGGCCGGGGATGCTTTCCTTGCCGCGAAACAGCCGGGGGAAGCGGCCGATCTCGCTATCCATGTCCTGCTGTCCGCGCTCCACGATCAGCTCGCGCGTCACGTCGGAGGCGATGATCTCGGCACCTTCATAGGCAGAGGCACCAAGCACGCGCACAGCATGGTAATGAGAGAGCACGAGATGGCGGATCGGCTTGCCCGTCACCTGGCGGATGCGCGCGATCACGTCCTGTGCCATGACGGGCGTGGCTTGTGCGTCAACCACCAGCACGCTGTCGTCTCCAATGACAATACCCGAGTTCGGATCGCCTTCAGCGGTGTAGCCGTAGAGACCCGGACCGAGCTCGTCGAACGAGATCTGCTTGTCGGCCAGATCCTTGGTGCTTGCGAAACCAGACATATTTTGCTCCTATTCTCCTTATGCATTACTGTTGTCGCGGCCCGCGACATCCTGTTACACTGCGGAGGTCGGCGTTACACCCTCTCGCGCCTTGACCATCGCCTGACGGAGGACCTCAGGGTCACCGATGTGGTTCGCCAGCAGCAGAATCAGCTTCGCATTGACGAGCTGGCTCTGCTCTGGAGAGAGATCGCGGTGAATCTCGATCAGCGCGTCATAGAAGTCGTCCAGCGCGGCAATATTTGGATCGGTGTTGAGCATGGTTGCTACCTCGATGACTTAGACGTTTCCGGTTGCGCGCCGGACCGCGGCGCGGACTTCGTCCGGATCGAAATGCCGCCAGCGGGCGCAAACATGCTGGTCCGGCCGCAACAGGTAGAACGTACCCGGTTGGGCGTCGAAGCGTTGGGCAAGAAGCCCCTCGGCGTCTTCGATCACCTGCATGCCGTCGGTCCGGTGCGGTTCGACGCTGCGTGGTTCCACCAGTATCGGCCTGACCGGCAAGCCGCCCTCCGCCAGGGAACGGAGAGCACCGATCCGCACGTCCGAGAGCTCGCCGCCATCACTGAAATAGATGCCAGTGAAATCGCCGCCGATCTGCTCTAGGAACCAGGATGGCTCGCCACCAACACGGATAGGCGCATCGGCGCCGGCAGCACCTGGCACCATCGGCGCGTCGAAGGTGTCCTGATCGGGCGTATTCAGCGGCGACTGGGTGAGCGTTGCCGGGACCGAGAGACGCCCGCTGTTCACCAGGCGGCGGGCGAATGCGCATTCCTTGGCGAGCAGCAACACCGCATCACGGAAGCTTCGGCTCACGTCGCTCTTTGGGGTGATGAAATCCGTACTGCGGGTGGAGTTCAAGATGTTCTCGTCCGCGGCGTATTCCCGCTCGCTCGCATAAGTGTCCAGCAGCGCGTCGGGCGCCTTACCATCGAGCACGAGCTTCAATTTCCAACCGAGATTATCGGCGTCCTGGATTCCGCTGTTCGCCCCACGCGCGCCGAAGGGCGACACCCCGTGCGCGGAGTCACCCACGAAGATGATACGACCGTGCCGGAATTTCTCCATGCGCAGGCAGGCGAAAGTGTACACGCTCACCCATTCCAGCTCAAACTCCACGTCCTTGCCAAGAAGCGCCTTGACGCGGGGGATTACCCGCTCCGGCTGCCGCTCGGCAACCGGATCAGCATCCCAGCCGAGCTGAAAGTCGATACGCCAGACATCGTCGGGCTGCCGGTGCAGCAAAACCGACTGGTTGCGGTGAAACGGCGGATCAAACCAGAACCAGCGCTCGGTCGGAAACTCGGCCGTCATCTTCACATCTGCGATGAGGAAACGGTCCCTGAAGATATGTCCCTTGCTCTCCAACCCCATTGCTGCGCGGATTGGACTGCGCGCGCCATCCGCCGCGATCAGGTACTCGCAGCACAGTTTATATGCACCCTCCGGCGTCTCGACTTCGAGTTCCACGCCCTCTGGCGTCTGCACGAGCCCACAGACCCTGTTCTTCCACCTGATATCAAGGTTCTGTAGCTGCTTTGCGCGATCGAGCAGAAATCCTTCGACATAATACTGTTGCAGATTGATGAAGGCGGGGCGGTGATGCCCGGCTTCAGGCAACAGATTGAAGCTGTAGATCAGTTCGTCGTGGAAAAAGACCTTGCCGATATTCCAGCTCACCCCTTTCGCGACCATCCCGTCGCCGCAGCCAAGGCGGTCGAAGATTTCTAACGTGCGCTTGGCGAAACAAATTGCACGAGAGCCGGTGGATAAGGTGCTGTCGTCGTCGAGCAGCACGACCGGCACTCCGCGTTGCGCCAGGTCGATGGCGGCAGCCAATCCCACCGGTCCGGCGCCCACGACGATAACCGGATGATGGGCGGGATGAGCGGCGCTCTGATCGGCTGAACGCTCGTAGTCGAACTGGAGATTCTGATAATCCGGCGTGATCGCGTCCATTCTTTCCTCCTGCATCCGGCGGCGGTGGCAGCCGACGTTACTTTGTCATCTGGTTCTTGCGGCAAACGATAATATGAGACCGAGGGCGATGCCGAGATATGCCGCGAACAGGATCCGCCACACGGGAGGCAGCAAGAACGTAAAGGTGTGTGCCGGGATCCAAAAGAGCACGATCGAAATCAGGATCACCTTGCCCCAGCGTACTGTCTCAGGCCGGCCGAGAAGCTGCCACGGGGCATGAAAGCCGCGAACCAGCATCGAATCCGTCCAGTAGTGCACGAACATCATGAAGAAGCCAAACCCGGCGAACAGGTTGATCCAGGTGCTCATCCAGAACGCGGCCGGCGTCGCAGGCCAGAGATGTAGCGCGGCCAGCGTCCGCAGCCGCCGTCCATGAATGGAAACGCGGCAGTGATCCATATGCCGACCAGACCCCAGATCAGCGCCCGAAGCGGCAGCGCCGACGGGATCCACTGCCCGGCGGTAAGGTGGTTCTTCGGGCATTCGCCGAAAGTCGCCAGGATAGCGAACTTGGCGAAACCCATCGCGTAGGGATGCGCATTGGTGAACGCAGCGACCAGCGAGGGCTCGGTGACGAGAAGCCCTGTGATTGCCGTGAAATACGCTGCACCCCGCGAAGTCCGGAAGTCTCCCGGCAACTTGCGTTGATTGGATCGAGACAGCATCGGCCACGACAATGTTCCTTCCACGATACATGGTTCGGACGTGCATCCGAATGCTGGCTCCTGGCGCCTCGCCGCGTTCGGAGGTCCGACCGGCCTCTGGTCGTTCGGTATGTTACGATCAGCAAGATAGGAGTCTGGGTAGCTTCGCGCAAGCGGCATTGTATGCTATTGTCGAACACGTTCGTCATATGCGATCACAAGCTCGTGTATATATTCGTTCTTGACGAATGCATTCAGGGTACTGCTTGATGCTCAAGAGGAGGTTGCTTGCATGGAAACTGCCAGCAGAGGCGTCCAGTCCATCGAAGTGGGCGGACGCCTGCTCGCGGTGATGGCCGAAGCGGCGCAGCCGTTGATGCTGCGTGACCTGGCGTCCCGCTCCTCGTTAACGGCGGCCCAGGCACATGCCTATCTCGTCAGCTTCCGCAAGCTCGGGCTGGTGGAACAGGACGCCGCCAGCGGCCGCTACAGCCTTGGACCGTTCGCGCTGCAGCTCGGGCTGGCGCGGATGCGGAGCTCCAATCCGCTGCGGCAGGCCGGCAATGCTGTCGTGGATCTCGCGGAGGCGCTTGAGCTGATGGTGACCATCGCCGTCTGGGGCACGTTCGGCGCGACTGTGGTGCAGGTGCAGGAATCCGCTGACCAGATTCATGTGAACCTGCGTGCTGGCACTGTGTTCTCTCTGACGGGAACTGCGACGGGGAAGGTATTCGCGGCCTTCATGCCGCTGAGCCTTATCGAGCCGCGGATCAGGGCCGAGCTGCGGGAGGGCTCGCGAACGCAGCGGGTTGGTTCACCCGCCTCGCTTAAGACCGTCGCGGGGGAGCTTGAGCAGGTCCGGCAGAGCGGCTTCGCCACCGCCGGCAGCGAACCGATTCCCGGCATCAACGCGATTAGTGCCCCGGTGTTCGATCACAGCGGGCAGTTGCAGTTGGCCATAACCGTGATCGGCCCGGCCTCCGTGCTGCCGCTGGATCCGGACGGCTCGAACGCCAGGGCGTTGCTGGATGTGACAGGACGATTGTCCGCCGAGCTCGGCTACGATGCGGCGCGTGCGCGAGTTGCCGTCGCCGCAACGGGTTCAGCGGCCAAGCACCGGCAGGCGCAAGTCGAGGAGGCCGGCGGGACCGCGCCCTGACCCTTCGCCCGCCGCTGCACCGATGCTTGTCCGCCGGCGTATCAATAATTCCGGATAGACATCGAGCGTCGTTTGCCGGTAATTATTCAGCATGGTTCCGGGACGTCCATGCACTCGATGGAGCTGGTCGTTATTGGCAACGTTCTTGTTGCTTGCCTGCGCGTCTGCTCAAGCACAACAATCGGGCCATCGACCCGGCGTGCTAGCGCAGGAACCACCGCCCGGAACGCTACCCTCCGGCACAACCGTTTTGGTCGAAGACGGGAGTTGCCCCGCTGGGCAACTGAAAAAGGTCTTTGCCGGCGACAATCGTCGTAACGTCAGGCGATCATATTAGTGCGTTCCGGCAAACTGAGCACGGTAAGGGATTTTTCCAGGCCCAATCTGCGCGGCTAGGGCCCGCGGCGCAGATACGCTGTGCTTAGCGCCGCGAGCGCGATTACTGAAAGCGCCGCGGCTGTAGCGTGACCGGCTTCCCAGCGGGCGCGGTAGGCTGGCCAGTCCGGCGGGAACGTGCCCGCTGTCCAGGCCGCAACGGCATCGTTGACTGGGGCATTCAGCGCAAAGAACGCCGCCAACATGCCGGCGTAGCACGCGCAGGCGAGCAGGGTCGGCCGCAGCAGCGGCCCGCTCCGGCGCCGCAGAACCGCCAACCATGCGCTGGTGAGCAGGCTTCCAATTTCAGCCGGGCCGCCGAGGAATGGTCCCCAGCCGCGATAGAGGTGCTGCTGGATTGCAAGCCATAGCGGCGCGTCCAAGGCGAGCTTATTCGGCAGCTCCAGGACGTGGGCAATCGGTACGAGCGTTGCCCAAACGGCGAAGGCGAGATTGATCAGGGGCAGCCAAGACATGTTCAATCGCGGCGAGATATTTCCTGGAGGGAGCTATGCCGTTGCTCGAGCACCGGGGCCAATTACCGAGCGTGCATCCGACCGCAAGGGTTGCGCCCACTGCTGCGGTTTGCGGCGAGGTCACGATCGGCCCCAATTGCTCGATTGGCTTCGGCGCCGTGCTGGTGGCGGAAAGCGGCCCGGTGCGGATCGGTGCCAACTGCGTGATCATGGACACTGCGGTGTTGCGCGGGGTGCGGGACGCGCCGCTGACGCTCGGAGATAACGTGCTGGTGGGGCCCCGGGCCTATCTGACGGGCTGCACGGTGGAAGACGAGGCGTTCCTGGCCACCGGCTGCACCGTGTTCAATCTCGCCCGGATCGGCCGCGGCGCCGAGGTGCGGATCAACGGCATGGTGCATATCCGAACGGTGCTGCCGGCGTTTGCGACCGTGCCGCTGGGGTGGATTGCTGTCGGCGATCCGGCGCGGATTCTGCCACCGGATCAACACGACGCCATATGGGCGGTGCAGAAGGAGCTGCATTTTCCCCGTACTGTTTTCGGGGTGGAGCGCGCTCCCGAGGGGCAGACTATTATGCCGGATGTGATGCCTCGTTACGCGCGGGCTCTTGGGCGATGGCATGCTGGGGATCGAGTTCTCGGAGATTTGTGATGGATGATTTTGGGACTGTTCTGACGCTGATCGGCGGCCCGACGGGTACTGATCGAAATTGCGGGTCTGCGGTTTCTGACTGATCCCACGTTCGACGGGCCGGGGAGTTATGAGTTGCCGCATGTCACGCTAGAGAAACTGGCGCCTCCTGCCCTTTCCGCCGACCAGATCGGGCGCGTGGATGCGGTTCTGCTGAGCCATGATCAGCACTCTGACAACCTCGATCACGCCGGGCGCGCGCTGCTCGGACGGGTGCCGCTGGTGGTAACCACAGAGGTCGCCGCTGCGCGCGTTGGCGGTGCGGCGCGCGGGCTTGCGCCGTGGGGACCGACTTCGGTCACCAGTCCGGACAGGGCGCAGGCCCAGGTTACCGCGACGCCGGCCCGGCACGGCCCCGCTGGGATTGAGCCGCTCTCCGGCCCGGTGATCGGATTCCTGATTGGTGTGCGTGAGCCGGGTGATGCCATTTACGTTACCGGTGATACCGTCTGGTTTAACGGGGTTGCGGAGGTTGCGCGCCGGTTTCGGCCACGGGTGGTGGTTCTGTTTGCCGGCGCTGCCAAGACCCGGGGCGCCATGCACCTGACGATGACGGTAAATGATGCAATCGAGACCGCCCACGCATTTCCAGATGCGCGCATCGTTGCGGTTCACAACGATAGTTGGGCACACTTCAGTGAAAGCCGCGAGGACCTGGAGCGGGCATTCGCGACACTTGGCATTGCGGACCGGTTGGTGCGGGTTACGCCTGGTGCGGCGGTGCGAGTCAGCTAATCTGCCCGAGGATCCAGCCTTCCCAGCGATCGGCACCGCGCTGCTCAGGCGGATATTCCGCGCGACGACCGTCGGCGACCTCGATCAGGCCGAGCAGGCCGATCAAGGAATCGAACGGATCCTCGCCGTCGTGGGCAGGACCGAAACCGGTTTCAATCAGGCGGATTGTTTCGGCCGCAAAGACCACGCCGATCCGTTTTGCTCGTTCTGAGAGACCCGCCGCGGCGTGGCGGCGGTTCTCCTGCCGGCGTTTGCTCATGGCGTGCAGGAATTGCACGCCGATATGCGAGCAGGCCTCGGCGGGGTAGGCTTCCGCCAGCACGGGGGCGGCCGGGTCTGCCAGCACGGCGAGCGTCCCCTCGAACGGCCAGAGGTGGGCTCCGCGGGCGCGTGCAGGTATCAGCACCTCCCGCCAGCCGGTAATCGCCGCCTTGCCGACCTGGCTCGGTCCGACCGTCCAGAACAGCGGAGCGGCCGCCCGCCGCAGGAGTGTTGCGTGGTCACAACGGCGCCGAAGCAGGTCGGTGCAGTCGAGACCGAGCGCGCGAAGCAGGTGGTTTCGCTTCGCGCCGGCGATCGCCCGCCGCGGGTAGAACGGACGTCTGATGCTGATCTCCTCCGGCGTAGCGGCGACGTGATAGAACTCGGCCCATTCGCCGTGGCCGAATGCAGCGAGTGCAGCCGGAAAGTCCGGGAACGCAGCCCGCTGCGCATACGCCATCGGCACGCCGATGGGAAAATCGAAACCTGCAAGCACAGGCCCGGCCGCGGCGAACAGCGCATTCACGAGTTCCGTCGGATCGATCACCTGATCTGGTGCTGTTACAAACCATTCGTTCCCTGCCCGGACCGCACGCGTCACCCAGCGTTTGCGCGGGTCAACGCTCCAGTCGGCATGAAATAGGGTTTGAAATGGAAGACCGGGCCTCACCGCGTGCCGTATAGACGATCACCGGCGTCGCCGAGACCGGGGCGAATATAGCCGTGGTCGTCGAGTCCGCGATCTATGGCGGCGACATGCACCGGGACGTCGGGGTGGGCACCAGTGAGGACCTCCAGGCCCTCTGGCGCGGCAACCAAGCAGGCGAAGAGGATTTGCGTAACACCGGCCTGCTTCACGCGATCGACCGCGGCCACGGCGGAGTGGCCGGTTGCCAACATGGGATCGACGACGATGACCAGACGTTCGTGCACGTCGTCCGGCAGCTTGAGGTAATACTCGATGGGGATGAGCGTGCGGGGATCGCGATAGAGTCCGATGTGTGCGACACGGGCTGAGGGAACGAGTTCGAGCATTCCTTCCAACATGCCGTTGCCGGCGCGCAGGATAGAGAGGAAGCAGAGTTTTTTGCCGGCGAGCAGGGGCGCATCCGCAGGTTCGAGCGGGGTTTCGATTTGGACCGTTTCCAGGGGTAGTGCGCGCGTGAGCTCATAGGCCATGAGCAGGCTGATCTCACGCATCAGGCGGCGGAAGTCAGCGGTGGGCGTTTCGCGCCGGCGGAGCAGCGTCAGTTTGTGCTGGAGCAACGGATGGTCGAGAAGGGTGACGTTTTCCATAGGCTCGATCCTAAAAAGCGCTGCCATCGCTGGCTACCGTGATCGGCGGGCCACCGTCAGCGCGGAGCTGATTGGCGATGCGGCGGCCAGCAGCCCAGGTGCCGCCTTGCAAAAGGCGGGCGAGCGGGAGTTCGGCCTCCGTGCGGGCGAGGCGGGCGCGCACGAGCGGAGCGAGGCGGTCGAGCAGGGCGATAGTCAGGGCGCGCCATTCCACGATGGCCGGGTGGCTGACCGGCAGGTTGGTGTGTGCCAGCGTGGGTTCACGCAGTGAGAGCACCCCGAGATCGATCAGCAGGCCGCCGTTGCGGTACTCTGCTAGGCCAGTTAGCGCATCCGGTTCTTCGACCGGAAGGCCTGCCTGTTCCAATACTTCGATCAGGGAATAGCAGAGCCATTGCGATAGTTTGTGGAATGGCACGAGGCCGGCTGCGTCGCCTTCTCCTTCGGCGCGGGGGTGGGCCCAGACATCGCCCAGGTTCTGGCCGGCCAGCACGATGCGCCCCGGCCAGATTGGGGCGAAGGCATCCAGCAAGGTGCCGAGTATGTCTCGGGCGTGGAGCGGACTGGTGCGCCAGTAATCGAAGAGGTAACCGGGGCGCGCATCGAGGCCGAATCGATCAGGCCGGCTCGTCAGTGTGGCGCCGAGGTTGCGCAGCAGGGTTACGCGGCCGGGCAGGCCGATGAGTTCGTTGGCGGGCGAGAGCTGGAATATTGCTGCGAGGTGCTGGGGGGTGATTGCGGACAGCGCTGCGGCGTCGGCACGCAGCGGCTGATCCGGGTCGCTTGAGAACAAGCCCGCGCGGAAGGCATCGAGGCTGGCGAGCGCGAGACCTTCGGAGCGGGTGAAATACCGGCCAGTTTGGGAATCGCGATAACGCCAGGTGGGACCCGCGCCGGCATCAAGCAGCACGCTGATGGTGCAGAGATCGATTTCGGCACGGGCGCGTTCGGCGGGATCGGGAATGGCGGGCTGCCAGCGGCTGATGCCGCCGATTTCGAACTGACGCCAGCGCGAGTGATAAGGGATTTGCAAGGATGGATAGTTTTCGCGCGTGACTGCCGCGACGTACTTGGCCACGTCGTCAAGGTGCGAGATGTCCAGTGTGAAATACGGCAGGCGGTTTTGCTCTGCGAGCGCGAGCAGGCGGTGACATTGCGTGCGGATTGCCTCCGGCGAGCGGAGCCACGCCACGGCGGCGAGACCTTGCATTGGTCAGTCCCGCAGCGCACGGCCTTTGGCGCGTTGCAGTTCCACTGCGTCCGGCACGCGATGGGTATAGTAGCCGGCAGCCTTTTTGGCGTCCATCTCGACAGCGGCATCGGCGGGAATAAGTTCGTCGGGGATCGGCACGCGTTCCGCAACCTCGATACCGCTCGCAACTATTGGTGCGTATTTCATGTTGCTCATTGATACCAGTTGATCGATGCGGGTGATCCCCAGCCAGTGCAGTACGTCGGGCATCAATTCCTGGAAGCGCATATCGGCGACGCCGGCCACGCACTCCGTGCGGGCGAAATAAGCTTCGGCCCGATCACCGCCGGACTGCCGCTTGCGCGCGTTATAGACCAGGAACTTGGTGACTTCGCCGAGTGCCCTGCCCTCCTTGCGGTTATAGACCACGACCCCAAGCCCACCCCGCTGGGCGGTTGCCACGCATAGTTCTATGCCGTGCGCGAGGTAGGGGCGGCAGGTGCAGATATCGGAGCCGAACACGTCGGAGCCGTTGCACTCATCGTGTACTCGGCACGCGATGCGAGTTTCGCTGTTGCCAAGCAGAGTAGGGTCGCCGAATAGATAGACAGAGGCGCCGCCGATCGGGGGAAGGAACGCGTCCAGATCGGGGCGGGTGATGAGCTCGGGGAACATGCCGCCAGTCTGTTCAAACAGGCCGCGGCGCAGATCCGCGAGGTCGATGCCGAAGCGCCGCGCCACACCGGGCAGGTACCAGACGGGTTCGATTGCAACTTTCGTCACACGCACGTCGCCACCGGCGGTGAGTATGTCGCCATCCGGGGTCAGACGGCGTGTGCGCACGGCCTGTGCGATTTCGGGCATGTTGATGTGGGCTCGGGTGACAGCAATGGTGGGCCGGATGTCCGTGCCGGTGGAAATCGGGTCGGCGAAGACCTCGCCCACCATGTGGCCCCAGGGATCCAGCGAGACGATCTTATCCGGATCGGTCCATTGCGGGAACGGGCCGATGGGTACGGCTGGGGTGGTGTTTGTGAGATCCGGGCGGTGGTCCGGGGCGAGCTGGCCGGCGGCGATAGCCAGCGCACGATAAACGGCGTAGGCCCCGGAATGCGTGCCGATAGCGTTGCGACGAGCAGGCTCGGTGAGCGTGGCGATGATGGGACTGCGCGTGAGCGGGTCGGCGGCACCCCAGACGAGCGGCGTTTTCGGCGTGGCGGCGTGCGGGTGCGAAGTCAGCAGTATCGCACGCGGCACGGCCTTACGGGCCGGGATGGTGTCAGGGGGCATCAAGGCCGCCTCTTGCCTGTTGGGCTGCCGTTATAAACCTGCGCCGCTACTAGGTCCAGCGGACGTTGATTACACGAGGGCGACCTCGCCCACCGCCCGATCGAGTGTGGAAACGATACGATCGCATTCGGCCCGGGTAATGACCAGCGGCGGAGAGAGCACGATCACTGTGCTGCCGTTGGCACCGCTGCCGCGCCCGATCATCACGCCCTCGGCTTTGCAGTCGTCCACGACTTGTGTGAGTTGGGCTGCGGTGAGCGGTTGCTTAGTCTGGCGATCCTGCACCAGTTCCACTGCGGCCAGCAGCCCCTTGCCGCGCACGTCGCCGACCACGGGGTGGTTGAGCAGGCCACGGAGGCCCTCCAGCAGGTACGCGCCGATGGCCGCGGACCGTTGCACAAGCTGCTCCTGTTCTATGATTTCGATGTTGCGCAATGCGACCGCGGCAGCGGCGGCGTGGCCGCCGTAGGTGTTCACCTGGATGACCTGACGGTTTTCCGATGGATCTCCGTAGAAGGTTTTGAACACGTGGTCGCGGACGGCGGTTGCGGCAATCGGCATGTAGGCGCTGGAGATTCCCTTGGCGAGAGCGATGATGTCCGGCGCCACATCGTAGTGCTGAAAGCCGAACATCTTACCGGTACGGCCAAAGCCATTGATCACCTCGTCGATGTGCAAGAGCAGGCCGTATTTGCGGCAGAGTTTTTCCACCTCTGGCAGATATTCGTCAGGAGGCACCGCGACGCCGATGCCGCTAAGAATGGGTTCGATGAGAACAGCGGCCACCGATTCCGGACCCTCACCCTGGATAGTGGTTTCGATGTTCTTGACACAGGCGAGATTGCAGCTCGGGTAACTGAGGCCGAACGGGCATCTGTAACAGATCGGCGGCGCGACATGCACGAAATCGCCGGAATATGGTTCGAACCTGGTTTTGCGCTCCCCGTTGCCGCCGGCATCCGATGTGGCCATCGTCGTGCCGTGGTAAGAGAAGTACCGGCTGATGGTCTTGAAGCGGAACTGGCCTTGGTACTGCAACTTGGCGTATTGGCGGGCGATCTTGAGTTCGGCCTCGTTGGCTTCGGAGCCGGAGTTGACGAAATACGTGTGGTAGCCGCCACCGGCGAGGGAGTTGATCTTCTCCGCCAGTGTCGCCGCCGGCTCGTTCATCGCGGTATGTGGGAAATACGCGAGTTGACGCATCTGCTCGGCTGCCACATCGGCAAGTTCGTAACGCCCGTACCCGATGTTCACGCACCAAAGGCCAGCCATGGCGTCCAGGTACGCGGTCCCGCCCGCATCGTAGATCGTGGATCCCTGGCCGCGATCCGCCACCATCTGCTTGGTTTCCAGTACTTTATGCTGGATGATGGGGTGCAGCACGTTCTCCAGATCGCGTTGCACAATGGCTTGGCGTGCGGCCGGATCCGGCGTGTTCGCGAGCGACATGCGTTTTCCTTTTGTCTGACTGCGGCGGCGAGGTTACTCGCCGTGGGGCCGGACGAACAGTCAGTTCCGGATCACGGCCTGAGTCGGCAGGTAGGTTGTCGTCCAGCCGCCGCCCAGAGCTTCCACCAGCGCCACGCTGGCTACAAAACGATTTTGCTGTACCGTCAGCGCCGACTGCTGATCCGTAAGCAGCGTCTCCTGCTGCGTAATGACGGTGGTATAGGCGACGGTTCCGGCGCGATATTCATTCAATGTCACGGTGACTGCAGCTTGCGCCGCCCGTATCGCCACTACCCACGCCGCGGCCTGCTGTTGGTAAATCCGCGAAGCAGCCAGCTCGTCTTCCACCTGCTGGAACGCGGTCAGCACAGTCTGGCGGTAGGTCGCAACGGCCTGGTCGTAAGTGGCGCGGGCCGACTCCACCTGCGCTGGCCGCAGCCCCCCTTCGAACAGAGTCTGGGTGGCCGACGCTCCCAACGACCACACCCGGTTGGCGGTATTAAACAACTGCGCCAGCGGGCTGCCGATGAAACCACCAAGCGCGGACAGCGAGACGGTTGGATAGTACGCCGCCACTGCGACCCCGATGGCGGCGTTTTCCTCGTCCATGGCGCGCTCGGCGCCGGCGATGTCCGGGCGGCGTTGCAGCAGCGTCGAGGGCAGGCCAGGCGGGACCACGGGAATGGTTTGCGGCAATGGAGAGTATGGAATGCTGAGTTGATCGGGCGTGCGGCCGGTCAGCATGGCGATGGCGTGTTCGTACTGCGCCCGCAGCACTCCGACGCCGGCAAGCTGTGCCAGTACCGACTGGAGCTGCGCCTGTGCGGTTACCACGTCGGCACGCGAAATTGTGCCCGCGCGGTACTGGTTCTCCGTAATCTGCAATGCGCGCCGATATGCGGCGGCCGTATCTTGCAAGATCTGCTGCAGCGAATCCTGCGCGCGCAGATTGAAGTAGTCAGTCGCCAGAGTGGCTTGTGCCGACAGCTCGGCATTTGCGAGATCGGCGGCGCTGACCTGGGCCGCGGCAGTCTGACTTTCCACTTCGCGGCGGATTTTGCCCCACAGATCGGGGACCCAATCGGCCGTTCCTTCAAGGACGTATTGGGTCGGGCTGCGGCCACTGCTGAAGCTGCTGCTCGGGCTCGTCGAGCTGGTCGAAAAGCCTCTGCTGCTGCTCTGACTGTTGAAACGTGTGACGCTCGTGTCGAGGCCGAGGGTAGGATACAGGCTGGCTTGCGCTTCCCGCACCAGAGCAATAGAATTGCGGTAAGCGGCTTCGAATTCCTTGATGGTCTGGTTGTTGATGTTGACCTGCCGCTCCAGGCTGTCCAGCAGCGGATCGTGATAAATCGACCACCACGGGCCCCGGCTGATGCCATCCTGTGGCTGCGCGATCGTCCAGCCTGCGAGTTCCTTGTATGAGGCGGCAATGGGAGCGGGTGGGCGATGGTAATTTGGGCCGACCATGCATCCGCCGCAGGCCAAAGCCAGCGCCATCGCCACAGCATGTTGAGCCTTCATTCTGCCGGGGCCCCCGGAGCTTCTGGCGTGCCGTGGAAAGTTGTTCGCCACCAATGTAAAGCGGCCAGGCGGAACCGGTCCAGGTAAAGATAGATTACTGGTGTCGTGTAAAGGGTGAGTACCTGACTCACGAGTAATCCGCCGACGATTGCAATTCCGAGTGGCCGACGCAGTTCCCCGCCTACGCCGAAGCTGAACGCCAGCGGTAAGGCTCCCAGCATGGCTGCCGAGGTGGTCATCATGATCGGCCTGAAACGCAGCAAGCAGGCCTGGAAAATGGCTTCGCGCGGCGCCAGTCCTTCGTTGCGCTCGGCTTCGAGGGCAAAGTCGATCATCATGATCGCATTTTTCTTAACGATGCCAATGAGCAGGATGACGCCGATCAGGGCAATGATGGTGAATTGCGCGCCGAACAGCATCAGCGCCAGCACCGCACCCACGCCCGCCGAAGGTAGCGTGGATATAATGGTGAACGGGTGAATGAGGCTTTCGTACAATATGCCTAGCACGATGTAGACCGCGATCAGGGCAGCAGCGACCAGCACCGGCTCGCTTGCCAAAGAGCGCTGGAAGGTCGCGGCGGTCCCGGCGAAGTTGCCGTGGATGGTTGCCGGCATATGCAGTTGCGCGACCGCCTGGTTGATCGCTGCTACAGCGTCGCTGAGTGATTTGCCTTGTGCCAGATTGAAGGAGATGGTTGATGCGACAAAATTGCCCTGGTGGTTTACCGCGAGCGGCGTATTGCCGGGCTGGTAGCTGGCGACGACCGAAAGCGGCACCATAGTCTCAGCACTGGCGCTAACCGCCGCGCCAGATGAAGCGCTGTTTTTGCCGACATTGCCGATCGAGTTGGTTGCGGCATTGATGACGGAGCTTTGTGCGATGCTCGCCGGCGTTGGGGTGTTGCTGCTCGTAACGAACGTGCTCGGCAACGCGTTTGTGCTTGCGGTCCCACTGGCATTGCCGCCCGAGGTGCTGACGTAGACGTCCTTTAGCGCGGCCGAGTTCTGCCAGAATTGCGGCGCCACCTCCAGCACTACGTGATATTGGTTCTGCGCCTTATAGATTGTCGAGACCTGGCGCTGGCCGAAGGCGTCGTACAGGGTGTTATCCACCTGGCTCATTGTCAGTCCGACTCGTGCCAGTGCGGACCGGTTGACGACGAGATCGGTCTCTAATCCTTTCTGCTGCTGGTCGGAACTCACGTCCCGCAACACCGGGTTTTTTTCCAGTGCTGTCTCCAGCCTCGCCGCCCAATGATAAACCTCGGATGCGCTATCTCCTTGGAGCGTGTATTGGTATTCCGCGTTGCTTTGGCGGCCACCGACGCGGATATCCTGGGAAGGTTGGAGAAACAGCCGGGCCCCTGGCAACCTCGACAGTTCGCGCCGCAGGCGTCCCATCACCTGCTGCATACCCGGGCGCTGGCCGTATGGCTTCAGCGAAACGAACACCGAAGCGGTATTGCCCTGGCTGGCAACACCGCCGCTTCCTTGTCCGGTGAAGCCGACCACGCTCTGGACAGCCGGATCGTGCTGCACGATCGACATCATCTGCTTGAGCTTCTGTTCCATTGCCTGGAAGGACAAATCCTGGTCCGCCTGCAGCACGCCCATCAATTGGCCAGTGTCCTCCATGGGAAAGAACCCCTTGGGGATCACCACGAACAGCGCCACGTTCAGCGCAATCGTCGCAGCCAACACCAGCATCACCAGCGCCGAATGCCGCAGAGCCCAGTTCAGCGTGCGTCCGTAGAACGCAAGCACGCGCTGATAGAGACTGGGTTTGAACGTTGCACCCGGGTCGCCGCCCCTTCGCCGCAGCAGTAAGGCGCACATCATCGGCGTGGTGGCGAGGGAGATCACCAGCGAGACCAAAATCGCCATCGAAAGCGTGACAGCAAATTCGCGGAACAACCGCCCGACGATACCACCCATGAGTAGGATCGGGATGAACACCGCTATCAGCGACAGGCTGATGGTGATCACGGTAAAACCGACTTCCCTGGCGCCGCGCAGCGCTGCCTGGCGCCGGGGCATGCCGTCCTCTATGTGGCGAGTGATGTTCTCCAGCACCACGATCGCGTCGTCCACCACGAACCCGGTGGAAATCGTCAGCGCCATCAATGAGAGGTTGTCGAGGCTGTAGCCCAGCAAATACATCGTGCCGAATGTGCCGATGATGGACACCGGCACGGCCACGGCCGGGATCAGCGTCGCCCTCCCGCTGCGGAAGAACAGAAAGACCACCAGCGTGACCAGTGCCACGGCGATCAGCAGCGTGCGCTGCGTATCGATCAATGAAGCCCGGATGGTCGGCGTCCGGTCCATCGCGATACTGACATTGATGTTCGCGGGCATCGCGGCTTCCAGCTCTGGCAGCGCTGCCTTCACCGAATCAACCGTGTCGATGATATTTGCACCCGGCTGGCGGAACAGGATTACCAGCACCGCCGGCTTCCCGTTCGACAGGCCCGCGTTGCGGATATTCTCCATGCCATTGGTGACACTGGCGACGTCGCTCAAGCGCACGGCCTGGCCGTTGCGATAGGCGATAATCAGCGGCTTGTAGGCGGCGGCATTCAGCGACTGATCGTTGGTATAGAGCTGATAGTCCTTATCGCCTTGCTGGATCGATCCTTTGGGGCTGTTGGCGTTGGCTGACGACAGAGCGGCGTGCACGTCTTCCAGGCCGATCCCATACTGCGATAAAGCGAGGGGATTCGCATCGACGCGAACTGCCGGCATGGCGGAGCCGCCAATGATGACCTGCCCAATGCCGCTGATTTGCGAAAGCCGCTGCTGAAGCACGTTGCTTGCCGCGTCATAAATTTGCCCGCGTGTCATTGTTTTAGATGTCAGCGCCAGGATCAGGACTGGCGCGTCTGCCGGGTTGACCTTGCGGTAGGTCGGATTGCTGCGCAGGCTGGTGGGCAGGTCGGCGCGCGCCGCGTTTATCGCTGCCTCCACATCACGCGCCGCGCCGTTGATGTCCCGGTCCAGCCCAAATTGCAGAATGATGCGCGTCTGGCCGACGGAGCTTGTCGATGTCATCTCGGTCACGTCGGCGATTTGCCCGAGATGCCGCTCCAAGGGACTGGCAACGCTGGTGGCTACAGTGTCCGGGCTGGCGCCGGGCAGCATCGCGTTCACCGCGATGGTGGGAAAATCAACCTGCGGCAAGGGCGCAACCGGCAGTTTCGCATAGGCCAGTAATCCCGCCGCCACGAGACCTACGGTCAGCAGGGTGGTCGCTACCGGCCGTTTGATGAACGGGGCGGAGAGGTTCACGAGACCGCCTCGTCGCCTGCCAGCTCGCTCGGTCCGTGACCGGTCAGCCGCACTGCGAGCCGGTCGAATGCGAGGTAGATGACTGGCGTGGTGAACAGCGTCAGCACCTGGCTGACCAGCAGCCCGCCCACGATGGTTACGCCCAACGGATTGCGGAGTTCAGACCCCGTGCCGGTGCCGAGCATCAGCGGCAGCGCGCCCAGGAGCGCGGCCATGGTGGTCATTAGTATCGGGCGGAAGCGGAGCAGGCAGGCTTGGTGAATCGCCTCGCGGGGGGATCGGCCTTCTTCGCGCTCGGCGTCCAGCGCGAAGTCGATCATCATAATCGCGTTCTTCTTTACGATTCCGATCAGCAGGATGATGCCGATAATCGAGATAACGTCGATCTGGCCGCCGGAAATCCACAGCGCGATCAAGGCGCCCAACCCAGCCGACGGCAGGGTGGAGAGGATCGTCACCGGATGCACGAAACTTTCGTAAAGGACACCCAGCACGATATACACAGCAACAATTGCGGCCAGAACCAGTGCGAGCTCGTTGGATAGCGAGCTTTCAAGGGCGGCCGCCGCGCCCTGAAAGACCGTGATGAAACTGCCAGGCAGGCCAATATCGGCCTCGGCCTGCTTGATGGCGGTAACAGCCGCACCGAGGGACGATCCGGGCGGCACGTTGAAGCTGATTGTTGTTGCCGGGAACTGCCCCAGATGGCTGATCTGCAGGGGCCCGGCTTTCTGCTCCACATGCACGACGGCTGAGAGCGGTACCTGTCCGCCCACGACCGCCGAGGACGGGAGATAGATCGCATTCAGGCCGGTGAGCGAATCCTGGATCGAGGGGGTGCCCTCCATGATCACGCGGTACTGGTTCGATTGGGTGTAAATCGTGGAGATGATGCGCTGACCAAACATGTCATACAGCGCATTATCGACGGTGGCGGGGGTGATCCCGTAGCGTGCCGCGGCCGACCGATCGATTACCAGATCCGTTTCCAATCCCTTGTCGGCCAGATCGTCGGCAACATCCGACAGATACGGAGAGGCCTGCAGCCGCTGCACCAGTTTCGGTACCCAGGTCCCGAGATCCGATAGATTCGGATTCTCCAGCACGAACTGGTATTGCGTGCGACTGATCGAGGAATCCAGCGTCAGATCCTGCACCGGCTGCAGATATAGAGATATCCCGAGAACACCGGATGTCTCCTGCTGCATCCGCTGGATAATCCGGGTAACGTTGTCGAGCCGCTGATCACGAGGCTTAAGGTTGATTAGAAAGCGCCCGGTGTTCAGGGTCATGTTGCTGCCATCGACGCCGATGAACGAGCTTAGGCTGACAACGTCGGGATCCTTGAGGATCGCGTCTGCCAGCGATTGTTGCCGGGTTGTCATGGCAGAAAACGAGGCGGTCTGCGGCGCGACCGATATGCCCTGGATCAAGCCGGTGTCCTGCACGGGGAAGAAGCCCTTAGGCAGAACTATATACAGCCACACTGTCAGCCCAAGCGTTATCAGTGAGATGAGCAGAGTCAGCGGTTGGTGGTCCAGGACGACGTTCAGCGCTCGGTCATAGCGGCCGATGATCCAGTTGAAGCCACGCTCGGCGGCAACATCGATGCGCCAGCGCTGCGAAACCGGCCGATGCCGCACTAGCCGGGCGCACATCATCGGCACGAGACTCAGCGATACGATGGCGGAGAACACAATGGTTACAGCCAGTGTGATGGCGAACTCGTGGAACAGCCGGCCTACTACACCGCCCATGAACAGCAGCGGAATGAGCACAGCGATCAGCGATACGGTCAGCGATATGATGGTAAACCCGATCTGCCCCGCGCCCTTCAGCGCTGCCGCCATGGGGGATTCGCCTGCTTCTACGAAACGGGCGATGTTTTCGATCATGACGATGGCGTCGTCCACGACGAACCCGGTCGAAATGGTCAGCGCCATCAGCGACAGGTTGTCCAGGCTAAAGCCGAGGAGATACATGATCGCCAGCGTACCGACCAGCGACAGCGGCACGGATAAGCTGGGGATGACCGTTGCCGGCAGGTTGCGCAGGAACAGGAAGATTACCAGCACCACCAGTGCAACGGCCAACAGCAGCTCGAACTCCACGTCATTTACCGAGGCACGGATTGTCCCGGTCCGGTCGGTGAGCACGGATACATTGACTGATGGCGGCAGGCTGGCTGTCAGTTGCGGCAGGAGCCTTTTGATGTTGTCCACCACCTGAATGACGTTCGCGCCGGGCTGGCGCTGAATGTTCAGGATTACCGCCGGCGTGCGATTCGCCCAGGCCGCAAGCTGGCTGTTCTCCGGCCCCTGAACGACCGTCGCGACGTCCCTCAGCCGCACCGGTTGGCCATTGTTGTATGCGATTACCAGATTGGCGTACGCCGCCGCGCTGTTGATCTGGTCGTTGTCGTTGATCGTGGATGCCTGAGCAGGACCGTCGAAGCTGCCTTTGGGGTCGTTCACGTTGGCATTGCCCAACGTGGTCCGCAGGTCGTCAATGTTCAGCCCGTGCGCCGCGAGCGCGCGCGGGTTGACCTGGATGCGCACGGCCGGACGTTGACCGCCGCTGATGCTGACCAGACCCACGCCCGGCTGCTGCGAAATCTTCTGTGCCAGCCGTGTGTCTGCCATGTCTTCAACCTGCGTCAGCGGCATGGTCTTGGACGTCAGCGCCAAGGTCAGGATCGGCGCATCGGCGGGATTGACCTTGGCGTAGATCGGCGGCGCCGGCAGATCCGACGGCAACAAATTATTCGCCGCGTTTATCGCCGCCTGCACCTCCTGCTCTGCCACGTCGAGGCTGATATCGAGACTGAATTGCAGTGTGATGACCGAGGCGCCGGCCGTGCTCTGGGAGAACATTTGGTTCAGTCCGGGCATTTCGCCCAACTGCACCTCCAGCGGAGAGGTCACTGCAGAAGTCATGACTTCCGCGCTCGCGCCGGGATAGAAGGTCGATACCTGAATTGTTGGGTAGTCCACTTCCGGCAGCGCGGAGACCGGCAGAAAGAAATATGCCGCAATGCCGACCAACACGATCGCCGCCATCAGCAAGGCGGTGCCGACGGGGCGCCGGATAAATACAGCCGATGGATTCACCTTGGCTCAGCCCTGATGGTGCCGCGGCCGCGGCGCCGCCGTCGGCGCGGAAGCAGGCTGCGCGCCGGGGATCGTTACCTTCATGCCATCACGCAGGCGATCGCTGCCGTCAGTTACCACACGATCACCGGGCTTCAGACCGGAAACCACCTGCTGATACTGCCCGTCCATGGTCCCCAGCTTCACTGGCTGCGAGGTGACGGTGTCGTTCGGGTTGATCAGCCACACGAAATTGCCGGACGGTCCAATTTGCACCGCAGACACCGGCACGCGGACTACGTTCTGTACCGTGTTTACCAGCAGATGGGCATTGACGAACTCGTTCGGGAATAACTGGTTGTCCGCATTCGGAAAGATTGCCCGAATCTTCACGGTACCGGTCGAGGTATTTATCTGGTTGTCGATGGTGGCCAGCGTGCCTTTATCGATCAGCTTCGCATTGCCCTGGTCGTACGCATCCACTTCCAGTTTGGCGCCTGACGTCAGCCTTTCCTGTACTTCCTGGATGTCCTGCTGCGGCACAGAGAATATCACCGACATCGGCTGCATCTGCGTAAGCACCGCGAGCCCGCTGGTATTGGTGGTCTGCACGTAGTTGCCCTGATCGACGACTCGCAATCCTACTCGGCCGTCGATAGGCGAGACTATGTGGCAGTACGCGATGTTCAGCTCGTCCGTGGCCACCGCTCCCTGATCCGCCTTCACCGTGCCTTCATCCTGCGCGACGAGATAGCGCTGATCCTGCACTTGCTGCTGCGCGATCGAGTCCTGGCGGCCGAGAGTCAGATAGCGCTGCATGTCGGCCTTCGCCTGGGCCAGCAGGCCCTGATCATGCGCAAGCTGTCCCTGGTCCTTCAGGAGCTGCGCCTGGTATGGCCGGTCGTCGATCTGAGCCAGGAATTGCCCCTGTTTCACGATCTGGCCTTCCTGGAACGCGACCTTCATTAACTGTCCGTTGATCTGTGTCATCACGGTAACGGTATCGAGCGGGGTTACCGTGCCGAGTTCATTTAGCACCACGCGGATATCACCGGCGCCGATCGTGGCGGCGCCGACCGGCTGCGGCGCGCTGCCGGGCGGGGCCGTATGCTTCGGAGCGGATCGATGGGTAGCAACCCAGATGCTGCCGCCGACCACCAACAGGGCGACAAGGAGCCACAGCCACTTCAGCCGTGGCGGGCGAGCGACCTCAGTATGGGAGGCGTTCTCCCGCGCATGCTCGAGCTCCGATTGATCAACGCGCTCATCCACGACTGGCAGCCCCCCACTGCTGCGCGATCTTGAGCCGATCGGAGGCACCTCTGGTTGCTAAGCTGTCGTCGTGTCGTTCCATGGCGTAAAGAGCGATGTAGAAAGCCTGTGTTGCAGCGCCACAGCGCCGAAGCAACGAAAAGTAACGGTGGTACGGCTACATTATGGCGTAGCATTCGCGGCCATGGCCGATATACGCGGTAGCCCGCCGACGATTGATGACATTGCGGCAATGGCGGAGCAGGTTTTAGCTGAACTTCCGGCACGGTTCGGTGAAAAGCTGCATGGGGTGGGAATCGTGGTCGAGGAGCGGGCCGAGGCAGCGGTCCTGCGGCGACTCGGCCTCCGGTCACCGTGGCAGCTGCTGGGGTTGTATAGCGGCGTGCCGCTGCCGCATCACAGCGTATTCGACGTGGCGCGCTTCCCCGAACGGATTTTTCTTTACCGCGAGCCCATCCTGCTTGAGTGGCAGCGGGGCGGCGCGGACCTGTTCAGTCTCGTGCGGCACGTCTTGATCCACGAAATCGCGCATCATTTCGGGTTCAGTGACGAGGAGATCGAATTAATTGAACAAGGGCCTGACTAGGGCCCGTCGAGGCTGACTGGAAATGCGGGGCCCTCACCCGCCGCGCTTACGCGCGGCGACCTCTCCCGCAGAGCGGGAGAGGTGGGTAGGCCGCCGTTTCCAGCCACCATGAAACGCCCCTAAGCCGCGTGGACGTGGCAGCCGGCCTGCGGCTTGCGCCACATGGGATAAAGAGGCGGCCCGCCGCCCGGAATCTCGATCTCCCCCAAAAGCTCGAAGCCGAAGTGCTGATAAAGTGGGATATTCTTCGTGTGGCTCGCCTCAAGGTAGGAGGGCAGGCAGGCCGCGTCAGCGATTGCAAGATGGCGCCGTATCACAGCTCCGCCGAAGCCCTTTTCCTGCTTGTCAGGGTCGGTGCCGATCACCTGCAGATAGTAGTGAGGCTCGGTAGGGTGATGCTTCTCGATATGAGCCATGATCGACCTCACGCGGAGGCCTGCGGAGAGCCCGTAAACGCGGAGAATGCCGGGGACATTCGTGATGATTTGGTGAAAGGGAATATGCCAGCGTCCTGGCGGCCGCCAAAGCGCCACCGCCTCGTACCCCTCCGTCACGTCGCACACCCCATAGGGAAGCCCGAGCTTGAAGAGCAGCCCGAAGAGCTGGGGCATCTTCGCAGGCCGCGTCGTCTCGTCGGCAAGGATAAAGCAGATTAGCGGATCGTTGCAGAAGGCGCGTGCGAGCGTCGTTGCGATGTGCGGCGCGTCCCCCCACACCGCGGCCCTGGCCTTCGCGGCCGACGCAGGGGTCGTATTGTTGCCTGTCATGGGTCGGGCCGATCCACTTTTGGATACAGTCGCGGTCATTATGAGCGCGGCTAGGCGGCCTGCCGCAAGGATGGCGTGCAGGCTCCGCCTTGCGAAGTCGGCGCCTCTTCGCTATCTCCCGCCCCTTCCAACGAAACCCCGGCCAGCAGGATACCTAGGAGCGAGTGATGGCGAACGTCGTGACCATTGATGCCGAGACGCGAGCACGCGCCGGCAAGGGACCGGCGCGCGCTACGAGGCGGGCCGGCAAGGTTCCTGGCGTGATCTATGGCGCCAGGCAGGAAGCCGGCCTGATCGCGCTCGATCCGCGGGCCGTGACACGGGAACTCCAGAGGCCCGGCTGGCAGTCCCGGGTCTATGAGCTGAAACTGGACGGGACCGCGGTTCGCGCCCTGATCCGCGACGTGCAGCACCACCCCGTGTCGGATGCCGTGGAGCATGTGGACTTCCAGCGACTTGTCCCAGGACAGCGGGTGAGGGTCGCGGTTCCGGTGCATTTTGACAATGAAGGCGCCTCGCCCGGGTTGAAGCGCGGCGGGGTGCTGAACGTGGTGCGCCACGCGGTGGAGGTGACCTGCGACCCTGAGAACATCCCCGAGCAGTTCGTTGCCGACATGACCGGCCTCGATTTCAACGACAATGTACGCTGGCACGATCTCAAAGGCACCGAAGGGGTGCGGCCGGTGATTACCGATCGGGACTTCGTCGTCGCTACCGTAGCGCCGCCCACCAAGATGGCCGAGGTCGTCGCGGAACCAGTTCCGGGGGGTGCACCTGTGGCAGCGGCAGCTCCGGCGGCAGCGGCCGCCCCAGCGAGGGCGCCGGCGAAAGCTCCCGCCAAAAAGTAAGCGCCATCTATGCTGCTCTGGGTCGGGCTCGGCAATCCGGAGCCGGGCATGACCCGGAACCGCCACAATATCGGCTTCCTCGCGCTAGATGTGATCGGGGCGCACTATGGCTTCGGTCCATGGCGACCGCGGTTCAGGGGCCTGGTGGCCGAGGGGACTGTTGCCGGCGAGAAGATCCTGGGGCTGAAGCCGCGGACCTATATGAACGAGTCCGGAGGGAGCGTTCAGGCAGCACTCGCGTTCTACAAGCTGCCGCTGGAGGCCCTGACTGTGTTCCATGATGAGCTGGACCTGGCTCCGGGCAAGGTGCGTGTGAAACGCGGCGGCGGCGCGGCAGGACATAACGGGCTGCGGAGCATCGACCGGATGCTGGGGTCGCCGGACTATTGGCGGGTGCGCCTCGGGATCGGGCACCCCGGGTCGAAAGAGCGTGTCACTGGGCACGTGCTGAGCGACTTCGGGAAGGCCGACCGCGATTGGCTGATCCCGATGCTCGACGCGGTCGCCGAGGCCGCGCCGCTGCTGGTTGAGAACAAGCCGGCGGACTTTATGACCAAGGTCGCGCTGGTGACGCGGCAAGAGGAATAAGTATGGGCTTCAATTGCGGGATCGTGGGCCTGCCCAATGTGGGCAAATCCACCCTGTTCAATGCGCTGACCGCGACGGCAGCCGCGCAGGCCGCCAATTACCCGTTCTGCACGATCGAGCCGAACGTGGGCCGCGTCGCAGTACATGATCGACGGCTTGCCATTCTGGCCGAGATTGGAAAATCGGCGCGGATCGTGCCGACCTCGCTAGAGTTCGTCGATATCGCCGGACTGGTCCGGGGCGCTTCGCGCGGCGAAGGTCTAGGCAACCAGTTCCTGGCCAATATCCGGGAGGTGGACGCGATCATCCACGTGCTCCGGTGTTTCGAGGACCCGGACGTGGTCCATATCGAGAGCACCATCGATCCGGTGCGCGATGCCGAGACGGTGGAGACCGAGTTGATGCTCGCGGACCTGGAGAGCCTGGAGAAGCGGATCCCCAACTTGCAGAAACGGGCTCGTGGCGGAGACAAGGAGAGTGCGTCGCAGCTTGGGTTGATCGAGCCGATTGCGGCGGCGCTGGCCTCCGGCCAGCCGGCGCGCCGAGCGATCCCGCCCGATCAGGCCGAACCGGCCAGGCGGCTGCAACTGCTGACTGCTAAACCGGTGCTCTATGTCTGCAACGTGGAGGAAGCCGCGGCGGCGACGGGGAACGCATTCTCTGCCCAGGTCGAGGCCCGGGCGGAGCGCGAAGGCGCGCGCACAGTGGTTGTTTCAGCCGCCATTGAGGCGGAGGTGGCGCAATTGCCGGATGCCGCGCGAGGCGAATTCCTGGCCGGGCTCGGATTGCACGACAGCGGTTTGGACCGGGTGATCCGCGCCGGGTACGACCTGTTGGGGCTGATCACGTTCTTCACGGTGGGGCCGAAGGAGGCGCGGGCCTGGACCGTTACTCAGGGCACCCGTGCGCCACAGGCGGCCGGGGTGATTCACGGTGACTTCGAAAGTGGGTTCATCGCGGTCGAGACCACCTCTTACGACGATTACGTCGCGTTCCGCGGAGAGCAGGGGGCGAAGGAAGCGGGACGAATGCGGGTGGAGGGGAAGGACTATATGGTCCGGGACGGTGATGTGATGCTGTTCCGGTTCAACGTTTAGCGTTACCCGATACTAGGCGTCCGATCTGATGATCGCTTTTTTGACCCAGGAGGGGATACTGGCTTGGACTTCTCGGCTGCTTTCTCGCGTTTGGTCGCACTGGTGGGTGGCGCGGCGTTGTTGTCGCGCAGGCTGAGGCAAGGCATACCCGAGCCGGCCTGGGGAACCAGCCCCAAAATTCCGAAGGCAAAGCCGCAGGGCGCGATTCCGAGCCTGAAAATGCCGACCGCTCAGGGATGGTCCGCGGGACAGGCGCCGATCCCCGCGCCGGGCCTCAAGGTCAATGCGTTTGCAACCGCCCTCGACCATCCGCGCTGGATCGAGGTGCTGCCCAATGGCGACGTGCTTGTGGCCGAAGCGATGTTCGTGGAACGGCCCCCCCGGTCGCTGTTCGACTACGCGATGATCAGCACAATGCGTCGCGCCGACGCGATCGGCGCCAGCGCAAACCGCATCACGTTGCTGCGCGACGCCAATGGCGATGGTGTCGCGGAGACCCGCCACGTGTTCCTCGAGGGGCTGAACCAGCCCTTCGGCATGTCCCTGCTAGGCGACACCTTCTATGTCGGCAACACGGATGGGCTGGTGGCCTTCCCTTACACGCCCGAGGCGACTCGCATCACCGCGCCGGGGCAGCGGCTCGCGGACTTCAAGCCGGACGGCCATTGGACGCGCAGCCTGCTGGCGAGCCCGGACGGGCGGAAGCTTTATGTCGGCGTCGGCTCGCTGACCAACATCGCCGACGACGGCATGGGGGAGGAGGAAGGCCGCGCCGCGATCCACGAATTCGATGTTGCCAGCGGCAGCATCCGCATCTTCGCCTCCGGCCTGCGCAATCCGGTCGGCATGGCCTGGGAACCGAACACAGGCGTGCTGTGGACTGTAGTGAACGAGCGCGACGGACTGGGCGATGAAACGCCGCCCGACTACCTGACCTCGGTGCGCGAGGGCGGGTTCTACGGCTGGCCCTATTGCTATTGGGGCCGGACGGTCGATGACCGGGTGCCGCAGGATGCGTCGATGGTGGCCCAGGCGATCACCCCCGACTACGCCCTGGGCGGTCACACGGCGTCCTTGGGCCTTTGTTGGTTGCCAGCCGGAACACTGCCCGGCTTCCCCGACGGCATGGCGATCGGCCAGCACGGTTCTTGGAACCGAAGCAAGCTGAGCGGATACAAGCTAGTGTTCGTGCCGTTCGAGAACGGCCGCCCGTCCGGCCCGGCGCGCGATGTCCTCTCCGGGTTCCTTTCGCCAGACGAGAGCGTCTCCTACGGCCGTCCGGTGGGCGTGGCCATCGGCCCGGATCGGTCGGTGCTGATGGCGGACGATGTCGGCAACGCCATCTGGCGGGTTACGGCCGCTTAGCGGACGACGCCCCCCACCCAAAGCGGTGATCGGACCGGCGAGCGGGTATGAGCAGACATGAATCAGGCTTTACGGTACGTGGCTAGGATACAGCTATCTGGATAGCGCAAGCCTAACGTGCGCAACAGCTTCCAGGCGAAGAGTTCCAGTACCTGGAGAGGATAGAATTGCGCGAGCGAACGGCAGTCAGCCACTCGATCGAACGATTCTTCATAAAATCCGTGAGAATGAAAAAGATCCCGTAGGGTTCGCCGGCTATTCATTCTGTATTCGGTTGGGAATGTATCACTTTCGTCAGTGTGCCATAAAAACTTCTTTGCCTTATGATGAAACGCAAGCGGCGTGAGTGCGGCCAATACTGCCGCGGGCGACCATTTGCTTACGGTGTATATCACCACCAACGCACGCGGCGCGGACAAGCGTGCGAGGGCGGCAACGGCACCATGCGGATCGGTGATATGCTCCGCTACCATCCGCAGCGTGATCAGGCTGAACTGATGGCGAGCTACGCATTTTTCCAGCGTGCATTGATGCGCTTCGTGGAGAAAAGGGTTTTCACGAATATTATCACTGGGATCAATGCCGACGAGGAGATTGCAGCGCTTTGCCAGCAATTCGGCAACGGCTGGATTCGCCGGGAACATGCTGCGTCCGCATCCGACATCCAGCCATTTGGTAGATGCGTCAATGAGGCTATGCACGAGTGCTTCATACAAGTCATCCGGAGTTGCGTAACCAAAACGGCGACGCAGGCGCGGATCAGACCCCTGCCGGTCCGACGGTCCATATTTCAAATCGAGCACAACAGACAGGTTTTCCAGCGCGGCGGCCATCATGCCAGTATCAGTTTCTGTGGACGGATTAACGCGGGGGTGTGCGCACAGAGTGTGCGATGGACACAATTGCCCGGGTCGATACCGCAAACCGCTCGGTTCTGCAACGGCGAGGGCACAGATACATTGCCTTTCCGGTTGATATTTCGGGGGCATGCAGCTAAAAGCGCGCTCGAAGCTTAATCGGCCGGGCGAGGCGGGCCGGCGGAGTACCATGCGGTCGCTCGTTCTTGTTCTGGATATGGCTTTTCTGCTGCCCTTGGCGCTGTACCGGCCGTTCGTGGGCATTCTGGTTTTCGACATGGTCAGCTTTTTGAACCCGCAGCAGCTTGCCTGGGGGATAGGAAGCCTGCCGCCGTGGGCGTTGCTGGCTTTTCTTGCGACTTTGACAGGTTGGCTCTTAAGTCGAACCGAGCCAAAAAGCATCCCCTTGACCACACTAAACCTGCTGATCCTGGCTTTCCTCGTCGGCATCACGGTGAATATGTTTTTTGCGATTGGCCCATTTGATCTGGAATACGATGGCTGGTTACGAAGCCTGAAGATAATGCTTGCTCTGCTCGTCACATCGGCCCTGGCAAATTCGAAGCAGCGAGTAGAGGCGCTGATCTGGGTTTTGGTTATCAGCATCGGCTATTACATACTGGATCAGGGCGGGATTACGATTATAACGGTGGGAGCACACAAGGCATTTGGGCCGCCAAATAGCCAGATTTCCGATAATAACGAGTTCGCGGCCGCAGTGCTCGTGATCGTCCCGCTGATAAACTACCTGCGTTTGCACGCGCGCTCCGCGCTTATTCGGACTGGCATGGCCGTAGCAATAGGGATCGCCATCCTCACCTCTCTGGCAAGCTACTCGCGCGGAGCCCTGCTCGGGTTATTTGCCATGGCATTCATGCTGTGGATCCGAAGCAGACGCAAGTTCATTTCGTTGGCTGTGCTGAGTGTATCGCTGATAGTGGGTCTGCACTTCATGCCGCAGGAGTGGTGGGACCGGATGAACACCATTCAGCACTATCAGGGGGATAATTCGGCCGAGGATCGCCTATTCATCTGGCGGGTCGGCTGGCTTCTGGCATTGCACCACCCGCTTACGGGAGCGGGATTTCATGCCACCGACAGCCTGGCGGTTATTCGTTCCATTGATCCCAGCGGTTATCGGGGGATGGAGATTCACAGCATCTGGCTTCAGATCCTGGGAGAGCAGGGGTTTGTGGTGACAGCCATCTGGCTGATGATGATGGCGGTGTCATATATGACTGCCAGGAAGCTGGCACGACTTGGCAAATCGCACCCAGATCTTGGATGGGCCGGTGATCTTGGACGCATGGGCCAGGTTGCTATTGTTGCATACGCCGTTTCGGGGACCTTCCTTCCGATCTCGTGCTGGGATGTTTACTTTACGATCCTCACGGTGATCTCCTCGGCCTACCTCGTTGCTTCCCGAGAGATTAAGATGAAGCGGGTCACTGGTGCCGTGCTGGAGTTGCCTTCCAGGACGCTTCGCCGGCCGACTTTAACGGCAGCAGCCGGCCGAGTCTTGCCGTAATGAGCGGCTTTTTGCTGCTTATCGCTCTTGTGGCGGTAAGCTGGCTCGCAGTCTGGAGCGTGATCCCGCCCGATGCACCCTCCCCGTACTGGTGGCCATTTGACACGGAGGAGCGCGCTTCTCCCCCCGCGCCCAACCGGCGGCGGAGCGGGTTGCGAACTGATAGGACAGACATTCCAGAACCTGTACCCCGCGCTGTCCCGGCTACACAGCCAACACGCCTGCGGAGGCGCCTTCCAGCACGACGCAGCTAAGCCTGCCGCCGAACACCGCGCCGGTATCAATCGCGATTCTATTGGGCCGAATCGTGACGTCCCGCACCGGCGTATGCCCATGCACGACCACGGCTCCCAGCTCGCGGTCCGTGTATAGAAACGGCTGGCGAATCCGCAGCAGGTCATCAACTGCTTGACTGTCCAGTGGCACGCCGGGGCGGATTCCGGCATGCACGAACAAATAACCGCCCTCCCGATGCCAGAGAGTAAGCTGGAGCAGGCATGCAAGATGATCGTGCGGGACCGCACCAGCCCACGTTTCACGTGGTCCGTCCGGATTCAGGTCGTAACTCGCCAATGTCTCGCGGCCGCCCTGATACAACCAATCCGTCGCAGCGGCGCGGTCACCAGCCAATGCCGCGAGCATCGTATGCTCATGGTTTCCCAACAGGTTCACGACCCGCACGCCGGGAATTGGCGGCCCGTGTGCCAGGCGGCCCACGACTTTGGCGGTGTCCGGCCCACGGTCCACGTAATCGCCGATGTGCACCAAGACGGGCTCGGGCACAGGCCGACGTGCCAGGTCCTCGGCAATCAAGCCATGCAAAGCCTCCAACCGGGCGGCACATCCATGGATATCGCCGACCGCGTACACCCGGCGGCCGGGCGGTAGAACGGCGGGCGCGGGTGCAAACTCCAGCATGCGAGGCAGAAGAGTGGCCCGTTCCGTCACGTCAAGCCGAAAAACAAAAGCGGCACGTCTTGATCCCTCCCCCTGATCGCGCCCATGAACACGCGGCCCGTGGGGAGGAGGAGAATGGCCAGGTCACCGGCGCAAAGCGTACGCTCGCAACCCAGGACTGGGGGCCGGCTGATCGCCGATGCCCTCGTGGCCCAAGGCATAGACCTGGCATTTGCTGTCCCGGGCGAGAGCTATCTGGAAGTGTTGGACGCGCTGTACGACGTCCGCGACAGCGTCAAGCTGATAACCTGCCGCTTCGAGGCGGGCGCGGTCCACATGGCCGAAGCCTGCGGCAAGCTGACCGGCCGCCCCGCGGCGGCGTTCGTCACGCGCGGTCCGGGTGCCTGCCATGGGTCCATCGGCGTGCATATCGCGATGCAGGAACTCCACGCCGTTACTGCTATTCGTAGGCCAGATCCCGCTCGCCCACGCCGGACGGGACGCTTTCCAGGAAGTCGATTACCGCCGGTTCTTTGCGCCGCTCGCCAAATGGGTGACGCAAATCGATCAGCCTGAGCGGATTCCCGAAGTGGTGGCGCACGCTGTCGATGTCGCCACATCCGGGCGGCCGGGCCCGGTCGTGATCGCACTCTCGGAGGAGATGCAAAGTGAGAGTGCTGCCGTGCCGGACATCCCCCGAACCCAGGTAGCGCCGGCACATCCCGATCCGGCGGCGATGGTCCAGTTGCGGTCCATGATCGGCAGGTCCCGAAAGCCACTGGCGCTGGTCGGAGGTTCGGGGTGGACCGTGGCCGGGCGCCGTAGCCTGCGCGACTTTCTCAGCGGGAACGCGATCCCCACCGCGGTAGGGTTCCGGCGGCAGGCCCTGTACGACGGCACGCAGGACAACTTCGTAGGCGACCTGGGCGTCGGCTCGGATCCCTCGCTGCTCGCAAAGGTCAAGGAAGCTGACTTGATCCTGGCGATAGGCTGCCGGCTCGGTGATGCGGTTACGCAGGGCTACACGTTGTTTGAACTGCTTGACGGCGTTCCTATCGTCCAGGTGCATCCGGATCCCGCTGAGATCGGCCGCGTGTTCCGTCCGGCGCTTGGTATTGTCTCTGACCTGAGCACGTTCGCTCAGTCTGCCGCGGCAATGGAACCTGCGCATGTCACCTGGGATGACTGGATGTCGGAATTGCGGGACATCCGCGAAAGAGGGCGGGAGGTGCCGAACTACCGTGGCCCGCTTAACCTGGCGTCGGCGATGCGGGACTTGGAGCGGCTGTTGACCCGCGATGCCATTATCACGACGGACGCGGGCAACTTTTCCGGCTGGGCGACGCGGTTCATTAACTTCAGCGAGCATCAGCGCTACATCGGTCCCACCAACGGCTCCATGGGCTACAGCGTGCCGGCGGCGATTGGGGCGAAGATCGCGTTTTCCGGGCGTATGGTGGTCAGCATGGTGGGGGACGGCGGGTTCCTGATGACCGGCCAGGAAATCGCTACCGCTTTCCATCATAGCGTGGCGCCGATCATCCTTGTGTTCAATAACGATATGTACGGCACCATCCGCATGCATCAGGAACGGGAGCATCCTGGTCGGGAGTCCGGCACGTCCCTGACCAATCCGGATTTCGCAAAGTTCATTGAGGCGTTTGGTGGCTATGGCGAAGTGGTGGAAGAGACGGCGGCGTTCGCGCCGGCGTTCCGGCGCGCGGTACAAAGTGGCCGGCCAGCGGTCATCGAACTGCGCATGAACCCGGAGCAGATCACGACACGTGCGACGATCGCCGATCTGCAAGCGCGGCATGGTCCGCCGGGAGCGGTGCAGCAACCCCCTGCAAAGCCCTCGCCGAGGGGAACGCCGGGAAGGAAGAAACCCGCGTGATGCTGCGGCTCAGTCATTCGTTTCGACTAGAGCCGATCCCGTCGTTTCAGCAGGCGGAAAGCCTGTACCGGGCCGGGCGGAAAGCGAAGCTCTAACCGTCTGCGCGGCCGTGCTCGCGCAAACCCCCAATCACTTCGATGCTCTGCACCTCAGCGGGGTGATCTGTCTGGATCATGGGGAGAATGAGCGGGCGCTGGAGGTGGCTACAGAAAGCGGCAGAAATCAATCAGGCGAATGCACGGCTGCAGTATCACCTCGGCAATGCGGAGATGGCGCTGGATCGAAATGAGGCAGCCGTCGCGCGCTTCCGTCGGGCACTGGTTCTCGATCCGGAGTTGGTGGTTGCGCTAAACAATATGGGAACGTGCCTGCGCCGGCTTGCGCGTTATGGGGAAGCGCTTGCTTGTTTCGAGCAGGCGGTGGTGAAATGTCCGGATTTTTTGTCGGCGCGCTATAATTTTGGGACTGAGCTGGCCCACGTTGGACGCGCGGAGGAAGCGGCAGCTCAGTTCGTCCGGGTTATCGGTGCCTCGCCGGAGATGGTTGCGCGAGAGAAGGCATTGGAGGTCCGGGATGCGCTTGCCAACGCACTGGTAACGCTGGGGAAACTGGACGAAGGCCTGGCAGTTGCGCGCACGCGCACTGCACTGGATCCAGCGGACCCGCGTGGTCCGTGGCACGAGTCGCTGATCTTGCTGACCGCAGGCCGACTGCGCGAGGCGTGGCCCCTATATGAACGCCGGTGGGAGTTGCCCGGCTTTCGTACCGGCGCGGACGCTGAAGCACCGCCGCCGCGGGTGCCTGATGCGGCGGAGTTTGCGGGAAAGCGTGTGCACCTGACCGCGGAACAGGGGTTCGGGGATACTCTGCAGTTTGTGCGGTATGCGGCCCTGGTGCGGCGAACTGCCCGACGGGTGTCCGTGTCGGTCCGGGATGGCTTGGTTTCGCTCCTTGGTACTGCGACTGGGGTAGATCAGGTGGTCGCAGACACCGAATCGGCACCGGAGCATGATGTTTCGGTGTCGTTAGTGAGCTTGCCGTTTGTCTTCAGCACGGAACTGGGGACGATCCCGGCTGAGGTGCCCTATCTTGCGGCGCGGGAAGACCGCATATCCGCCTGGCGGGACCGGCTGGGTGCCGTTGCCGGCCCACGAATCGGACTGTGCTGGTGGGGCTCGCAGCACATCCCGGAGCGATCAGTGCCCGTGCGAAAACTTGCGTCTCTGCTCGATTCGCACGGCATCCAGTTCCACGCCTTGCAAACGGATATCCCGGATGACGAACGTGCATTCATCATAGGCGCGGCCGGATAGTCGATCACAGCGCGGCGCTTACGGATTTCACCGAGACGGCGGCGCTGATCTCATGCCTTGATTTAGTGATTACTATTGATACCTCTGTAGCTCATCTGGCTGGTGCGCTTGGCAGGCCGGTTTGGATTATGTTGCAGTGCAACGCGGACTGGCGATGGTTGCTCGAACGGAGTGACAGCCCCTGGTACCCGACAGCACGATTGATGCGTCAGAAGCATCAGGGTGACTGGGATGGTGTGGTCGATCAGGTCGTTTCGTTGCTGAGGAAGGCGTGATTTATGCTGGCATATACCGCCACACGCTGGCGGGCGGAAAATTCAGCGGCGTCCACGCCAGGCGCTGGCCGATCAGGCCGTGTTTGCGGGTGGGCAGCGGCGAGGTGACGCAGTAGCTGTAGTGCAGGAATCCCCAGCCGGGGGCGGCCGCGCGCATGGCCTCGATGAACCGACGCTGCTGCTCCAACGGCAGCAGTACCAGGGGAATGCCGCAGATCACGCTGCGGACCCGTCCGTTGACGCGCCCCGGCAGCAGGTCCGGCAAGCTCCGTGCGTCGCCATCGATCACCGTAACACCTGGCAAGTCGCGCCGCAGCCGCCCGACAAGATCCCTGTCGATTTCAACAGAGATCAATCGCTCCGGCGGCAATCCCGCCCCGAGGAATGCACGAGAGATCACCCCGGTTCCGGCACCAAGATCGAGCACCACGCCGCCAGTTTGTGGCCAGCCGTATCGCACAATACGGCCGCACAGTGCCTGTGAGGAGGGAATAACCGATCCCATGCGCAGCGGGTTGGCGAGCCACCTGCCCAGAAATAAGACTGCTCCCGAATCTTCGATGTTTCCGTTCGCGAGGTGAGGAACCGTCGCCGTCATGCTACCTCCGTCGCAGCACCAGCCAAAGGAATCAGGTGATGGAGAAAGAGTTCGGCGCAGGCGCGCCAGGAATATCGTTCCGCATGAGCCCGGCAGGCCATACGATCCGCGGTGAGTGCCTCGAGGGCTGCCGAGCGAAGATCGTCATTTAAAGACCCGACCTGCCCGGCCGCATCGACCAAGATGTCTTTGGGTCCGGTTACCGGATAGGCTGCGACCGGCGTGCCGCATGCCAGAGCTTCGAGCACTACCAGGCCAAACGTATCGGTGCGGCTGGGAAACACGAACACGTCGGCGCCGGCATAGGACTGGGCAAGTTCGGCGCCGAAACGCGGCCCGGTGTAGTGTGCTTGCGGGTAGACCTGACGGATAGCTGCCAACTGAGGCCCCCCGCCAACGACAACCTTTGATCCCGGCAGGTCGAGTCTCAGAAAGGCTTCTATGTTCTTCTCGACAGCCACGCGGCCGACGTATAAAAAGATCGGACGCGGCAACCCGGGCCAGGGATCACGCGGTTCCGGCTGGAACAATTCCAGATCGACGCCGCGGCTCCACGGAAGGATGCCCTGGAAGCCCCGGCTGCTCAGTTCCATCTGCAGGCTTTCGGTTGCGACCATCACGCCATAGGCCGCGCGGTGAAATCGGCGAAGCCAGGCGTAAAAAGGGCCGACCGGCATCCCTGTGCGCGCGTTGATGTATTCCGGAAATCGCGTATGAAACGAAGTGGTAAAGCAGAAACCATTGCGGCGTGCCCAGCTTCGCGCTGCGATGCCGAGCGGGCCTTCGGTCGCGACATGCAGTGCGGTGGGATCGAAGGCTTCTATCAACCGCAGCAGCTTGCGCCGGGGCCGCAGGGCGAGCGGGATCTCCGCATAGGTTGGGCACGGTATCGTGCGAAACCGCTCCGGGCCGATCACCTCGACGGTATGACCCAGAGCGCGTAGCTCATCCGCGACATGACTCAGTGTGCGGACCACGCCATTGACCTGGGGATACCAGGCATCCGAGACGATCAGGATGCGATGATTCGATCCGCCTGGCAGCATGACATAGCGGCTTGCGGCGACCGCCGCCGTGCTCTCAAGCGGCCTGAGGTAGAGGGGCACGGGGGGCGAAGAACGAAAGGCGGTTGAGTTCCGCCCAGTCGATAAGTTCAAGCCGGCCGTCATGGTGCTCGACCAGCGCAGTGCAGCTCTCAACCCAATCCCCATCGTTGATGTAAAGCACGCCACCGAGTTCGCGCATCTCGGCGTGATGGATGTGGCCGCATACAACACCGTCGAAGCCACGGTGCCGCGCCTCGTTGGTCAAAGCGGTTTCGAACCGATCGATGGCCTTTACCGCTTCCTTGACCTGGCACTTCAGCCAGGCCGAGAGTGACCAATAAGGATAGCCGAGCTTACGGCGCACCGCGTTGAACCAGCGGTTGACGACAAGAGCCGCGGTGTACGCCCAGTCGCCCAATAACGCGAGAAACTTGGCGTAGCGGACCACGCTATCAAACGCATCGCCGTGGGTAACCAGCAGGCGCTTGCCTTCCAGCGTGACGTGTGTTGCTTCGGGACGCAGCCGGACGCCCCCGATCTCAAGACCTATCGGTAGCCACTCACGGAACATCTCATCATGGTTGCCCGGGATATAAGTGACCACGGTGCCGGTCCGTGCGAGCCGCAGAATATGTCTCAGGACCTCATCATGGTGATGGTCCCAGTACCAGGACCTTCGCAACCGCCAACCATCGATGATATCACCCACCAGATATAGGTGCTGGCAGGTCATCTGCCGCAGAAAATCGGCGAGGAAGTCGCTGCGGCATCCACGAGTGCCTAGATGGGTATCGGAAATAAAAACAGTTCTGTAAGAGTTTCGCCCGGTTGCCGCGCCAGCGTTCGTCATGCTGGGTAGTTCACCTATCCGGCATATGCGATTCGGAGTAGTGAAGATTTCATGACGAATTAAGTTGAACTCTCAAGTATCTGTTGTCACAGCCGTGAAGCCCGTCTGTCATCGTTTTGTCGTCTAATGTATCCATAAAGAATGCTTTGATCAGGATTCCAGCGACGATTCGCCATGTTTGTCATCTATAATCCTACAGCCGGGCGGCAGCGGGCGCTGTTGTTGTGGCGCGTCCTCGACGTATTGGTCCATAATGGGGTTCGCGTGGAAGTGGCCGAGACCACGCGCGCCGGGGACGCCCGGGCTCTGGCGCAGGCCGCCGCCGCCAGCGGGATCGCCCTGGTTGTGGCAGCGGGCGGAGACGGGACAATCGCGGAGGTCGCCAACGGCCTGACCGGCAGCGAATCCCGGCTCGGTATAATTCCCTTGGGCACCGCGAACGTATTGGCAAATGAGCTGGGGCTGAACAAACCTGCTCGCGACGTCGCTGCCGCCCTGGCATTCGGGCGCCGCCGTCGGTTATGGCCCGGGAGAGCGATTACCAGCGATGGCTCCCGGCTGTTCGTCCAGATGCTAGGAGTAGGCTTCGATGCCCACGTAGTTCACCGGTTGTCGCCTTTCCTGAAGCGCCACTTGGGCCGGGGCGCGTACGTGGCGCAGACCCTGCAGGAGCTTCCGCGCTACCGCTTTCAGCCACTGCGACTGCGGCTCGACGGCAAGGAGGTCGAGGCGTTCAGCGCTATCGTAAGCAAAGGCCGGTTTTATGGTGGACGGTTCGTCCTCGCGCCAGCCGCCAGCCCTGGAGAGCCGGGATTTTCGGTAACCCTGTTCGAGATCGGCGGTCCATTCTCCGCTATGCTTTATGGCGCGGCGCTGCCGCTCGATCTTCTGCCGAAAACGCCCGGGGTGCGTCTGTACCGCGCGGCGCAGATCGAATTTCTCGGTAACGCTCCGGTGCTGGCTCAGGCTGATGGCGATGCCGCTGGCCCGGCGCCGCTCTGCATCACGGACGCGCCGCATCCGATAGAGGTGGTCGTCGGCGTGTAGCAGGATGAAGCGTCCCCGCCCTTCAATCTCGACTTGGGATAGCACCGAGCGTAAGCTGCAGTCGCGACACAGGAAGCCGGGGCAGCCCGGTCAAGATGGCCGGCTTACGCCCCAGAATGGGAGGAAAGGCCATGGGTGGGTTTTTGAGCGAGCGCGAGATCGCGGGTCTGGCGCCGGCTGAGCAAGTGTTCCGCGCGCCGCTGCCGACGCAGATGGTGTCGAACGGAGAGTTCAACCCCCTGCCGCAGACACCGGCGCAGCGTAACGTTGAAGCGCGCATGAACGACCTTGCGGAGGCAAACGGCCGTCGGCTCGGCCTCGACCGTCGCAGCTTCCTACGTTCGAGCTGCGGGCTCGCGGCCGCCTTCGTTGCTATGAACGAGGTCTTCGGCAGGTACTTCGACGTGAGCGAGGCGGAGGCGGCGCAGCCGGAAGCCGCAGCCGCGCGCAATGACGCGCTGAAGGGCCAGTTTATTTTCGACGATCAGCTCCATTTGGTACGCGACGACTATCCGTGGGACGGGCTCACTGATCTTGCCAAGTACGCAGCCGAGCATTGGAACCCATCTATGAAGACGGAAAAGGTCGGGTTCGGGATCGACCGCTACAAGTTCGATAATTTCCTCAAGGAGGTCTATCTCGACAGTGATACTCGGATCGGGCTTCTGAGTGGCGCACCTTTTGACGACCCCAACAAGTGGTTCCTCACCAACGATCAAATTAAAGAAGCGGCGATGACGGTGAACAGTATCGCCGGAATGCAGCGGCTGTTGTTTCATTCGCTGATTACGCCAAAGCAGGCCGGATGGATGGAGGAGGTTGATCGCTGCGTTACCGAGGTGAAGCCAACAAGTTGGAAGGGCTACACGATCGGCGATCCCCTGTCGCCGGCGACGACGCGTTATCCGTGGCGTCTCGACGATGAAAAGCTGATGTATCCGTTCTACGAAAAGATCACGAAAGCCGGAATTACCACGGTTTGCATCCACAAGGGACTGCTTCCGAAGGATTACGAAACCTCCATCCCGAACGCGTGGCGGTATGCCGCCGTTGAGGACGTGGGCAAGGCAGCCAAGGACTGGCCACAGATCAGTTTCGTGATCTATCACTCGGGACTGCGAGCATTCCTTGAGAATGTCGATGATGAACTCACCGAGTTTGAGAAGACGGGTTACATCCGCTGGGTGTCCGATCTCGCTGCGATCCCTGAAAAGTACGGTGTAAGTAACGTCTATCCGGAGCTTGGCACCGCATTTGCGATGTCGGCCGTTTCCAATCCACGGTTCTGCGCGGCGATGATGGGTACGCTGATCAAGGGGTGCGGGGCCGATCACGTCTTCTGGGGCACCGATTCAGTGTGGTACGGCTCACCGCAGTGGCAGATCGAGGCATTCCGCCGCCTGGAAATCCCCGACGATATGCAGACGAAGTATGGCTTTGCGCCGCTCGGTCCTGCTGACGGGCCGGTGAAGGCGGCCATTCTCGGGGGCAACGGTGTACGCCACTATAAGCTCGAACAACACGCCGAGCTCGATCAGGACGGCATCGGCCGAATGAAAGCTGCCTATCTCATCGAGGGTCAGGATCGCAGCTTAGCAGCCTATGGCTACGTAGTGCCACGCGGTTAGCACGGCGGGGCTACATTCTGGCTCGGAGTGTGGGTCCCGAGCCAGAGCGCGCCTAGTGCACCAGCGCAGGGACCATGTCCTGCTGCAGGATGGCCGCGAATGCCACCTCCTGGTCGCCCGCCACGGCCATCGGCGTGCCGTCCGCGCCATGGATGGCGAAGCCTCGCTGCCCGTTCACAATGACCGGTCGCACGTATGCGATCTGTGACACACCAAGTTGCGCAAGCTGCTGTGCCGTCAGATGCCGGATATCGAACCCAACCCGGCCGCCATTATCAGTGTTGTCTTCTGAAGAATTAGTATTCATTCTCTTTCTCCTGCGCTGACCCGCCTTTTGCAGCACCAGCGCGTATTCGAGAAAAGGTTTCTTCCGTCCGATCCTTTTTCCCTCTAATCGACCTGGGCGGTGCCCTCCACCACCTTGGCCTGACCGTTGCCGGCAGGCCGCTTGATCTGGATGCTCCTCACCTTTGGCTCTGGCTGCGGCCGGGCGAGATCGATATGCAGCAAGCCATTGTCGAGCCAAGCCGACTTCACTTCGATCCCTTCCGCGAGCACGAACGCCCTTTGGAACTGCCGGGCAGCAATGCCGCGGTGCAGGAACACGCGATCCTGACCGTCATCCGCCTGGCGTCCGCGGATCACCAACTGGTTGTCCTCCTGCGTGATTTGCAGGTCGTCCATGGTGAATCCGGCAACCGCAAGCGTGATGCGCAACCCGGTGGGGCTGGTCTGCTCGATGTTGTAGGGTGGATAACCGTCCGACGCGTTCTTCGACGCCCGCTCAAGCATCTGCTCAAGATGGTCAAATCCCAGAAACAGCGGCGACGTAAATACCCGGGTAGTCATGCAGCTTCCTTCACGGAGCGAAGCGTTAACTGCCGAAACCCGTTCGCGGCATTCCGGCATCGGGACATCTTGTGAACAGATGGGCTGGTTGCAAGGGGTATGCGCCCCGCGCTGGTAAGGGCTGACCAAGCCGGCCGCCCCCTCCTGCGTTGATTGGCCGCAGGGCCGAAGCTACATGGCAACTCAATGAATCAACTGGCTTCCGACCTGCTGCCGATCCTGATTGCGCCACATCCGGCACTGAAGGCGCCCGCGCGTCCGGTTGGCCTGCAGGACGCTGACACGGTGCGGCACCTGATACCGCGGATGTTCGCGACGATGTATCGCGCGCCTGGGATCGGTCTTGCTGCCCCGCAAGTGGACGTGGGGCTTCGCCTGACCGTGATTGACCTGATGCGCGACGAAAAGCCTGACCCGATCGTCTTGGTCAACCCGGAACTGGTCGCTGCCAGCGATGAACTGGCAACACGCGAGGAAGGATGCCTGTCGCTACCGAACCAGTTCGCCGAGATCACCCGTCCGGCCCGTGTCAAAGTTCGTTACCTGGATCAGGAGGGTGCGCGCCGGGAGATCGAAGCAGACGGATTGCTGGCCGCCTGCATTCAGCACGAGATGGATCACCTCAACGGCGTCCTGTTCGTCGATCATCTCTCTAACCTGAAGCGCAACATGATACTGCGCCGGCTTGCCAAGGAGCAGCGCCAGAAGCGGGAGGATGCCCGCGTCTACTAAACTCCGCCTGGCCTTCATGGGCAGTCCGGACTTTGCCGTACCGGCTCTGCTGGCCTTGCGCAGCGCCGGGCACGAAATTGCGGCCGTCTACTGCCAACCGCCCCGACCGGCCGGGCGCGGCTACGATCTGCGGCGCTGTCCGGTGCAGGCTGCCGCCGAGCGCCTGCGGCTACCGATCAGAACGCCGGTGCGCTTGCGCACGGATCCGGCGGCCCAGGCGGAATTTGCCCAACTGGATCTCGATGTCGCTGTTGTGGCGGCTTACGGATTGATCCTGCCGCCGACCATGCTGTCCGCCGCTCGCCGGGGCTGCATCAACATCCACGCCAGCCTGCTCCCCCGCTGGCGTGGAGCCGCGCCCATTCATGCCGCCGTACTGGCGGGCGATACGGAAACCGGCGTGACCATCATGCAGATGGATGCCGGGCTGGATACCGGCCCAATTCTACTCGCCGAGGCCTTACCGATCCCGCCGCGGGCAACAACCGGCTTGATCCATGATGTGATGGCTGATCTTGGGGCACGGCTGGTGCTGCGGGCACTGGCGGAAAACCCCGAGCCGCGCCCCCAGCCACAGCACGGCGCAACCTACGCGCCGAAGCTGACCAAGGAGGATGGGCGGCTGAACTGGACCGAGCCGGCCGAGGCCCTGGATCGGCGGGTCCGTGCCATGGCCCCCTGGCCCGGCGCGTTCACCCTGTGGCAGGGAGGTTTGCTCAAGGTGCTATCGGCTGAACTCACCGAAGGGGCTGGAAGACCCGGCGAGGCTCTGGACGGGTCCCTTCGCGTCGCATGCGGCGCCGGAGCGTTGCAGCTTCAGCGGGTGCAGTTCGCTGGCGGAAAGGCGCTCGGTGCGGCCGAGTTCCTCCGCGGGCATGCGATTCCACCCGGCAGCATTCTGGGCACATGAGCGTTTGGGCACTGCTGGTAGAGTACCGATGGCACGCCCTTTGTCGGATGGCAGCGCCAGACGAACGGTCTTTCCGTCCAACAAGTGATCGAGGACGCCGCCGGAAAATTGGGTAATCAGGTTAGCACCGTCGCAGCCGGCCGGACTGATGCCGGCGTGCATGCCGCGGGCCAGGTCGTGGCGTTGCATCTGGAGCGTGAGATCAGCCCGGATCGGCTGCAGGAAGCGCTAAACTATCACCTGAAACCGCACCCGGTGTGCGTGCTGCAAACAGCACGCGCGCCGCTGAGCTGGAACGCCAGGTTCTCCGCCAACCGGCGCACCTATCGTTACCTCATTCTCAATCGCCACGCCCGCCCGGCTTTGATGGCGGGACAGGTCTGGCATGTCCCACATCCGCTTGATGCAAAGGCCATGCATGAGGCCGGGCAATTTCTGCTCGGCCCGCACGATTTCACCAGCTTTCGCGCCGCCGGCTGTCAAGCGAGCGGTCCGTCGCGGACGCTCGACCGGCTGGATGTGGTGCGCCGGGGTGACCTAATCGAAATCTGGGCCGAGGCCCGAAGCTTTCTCCACCACCAGGTACGCAACATGGTCGGTAGCCTTCGCCTCGTTGGCGATGGCACCTGGCCGGTCACGAAGCTCGCTCGGGTCCTGGCAGCCAAGGATCGCCGGGTCGCGGGGCCGACGGCGCCGGCCGAAGGACTTTGCCTCATGCGCGTCGGCTACCCCGATGACCCGTTTGCGCCCCAGTCTTAGGCCGGGTGAAACACTAGGGTGCGGACTTCGATACTCTCCCGCGGGAGCTTGTCGGCCGGCGCGGTCGGGTCGTCGAAGGCCGTGTGCGGGGCGAATTGAGCCCGTCCATCATGCGCCGAGTTGTAGCATTTAAGGAGCAGAGCCTCGTCAGCCATCATGTCGGGCACATAGAACCATCGATGCTCGGGGTTGTAACGGACGTAATAAATCTCGCCAACCCGATCGCGGTACACCAGATCGGTGGCAACCAAATCACCAGGCGCGATGGAGCGCGCGTCCGCGACCGCTAGCGGGGCGTCCTGGAGTGGTCCGCGGATTGGCCGCCACAGGTTGATAACCTGCACGCGCCCGCGCAGCAGTTCCTCCGCCTCCGAGCCAAAGAAATCACGAACGCGCTGTGGCCCGGATGCTTCCGTGTGGTCTACGTGGACCCGTGGCACCGGCTGGCGCGGTATGCCCGGCGCCCGGTCCCCCGCTCCCTCGGTGCGCCGGCGTAGCGTGTGGTCGAACACGAAGACTTTGGCCGCCCCGGTTGCCGCCTGAAGGGCGCGTTCGACCTCGGGGTAATAGACGGCTCGCAGTTCCTCCTCGTCCCAGAAATCGCGAACCTTGCTCGGCTGGTGCAGGACCGCGAAACCCTCGCCGTCGAGCGTGAAGCGCGACAGCGCTGGGCGCGTGCTGTAAATCGGCACTATGTGCGGCTCGGGGATGATGTTGGTCCGCGGCACGCCCGCCGGTGGATCATAGGTGTAGTTGCGTGGCCGTACGTTCATCGGCGCCATGTAGTTCAGCGTTGCGTCAACGTGCGGCCACGCCGCTTCTTCCGTCCTCAATATCGCGCTCATGTTCTGATGTCCTCCTGCAATCCGCGGCTGCTCAGCCGCGCCAGAACGGCTTGGAAAGCTCGTTAAAGCGGGCCGCCGGCGTGATCCCGATGTCGTGCAGTTCGTAGTCGCTGAGCTGGGCGAGGGATCGGCGACCCCGCACTCTCTGGCGCCAGATGTGAAGCCGCTCCCTGAGGCGCGCCGGCAGCGGCGGCACGGTGGAATGCAACGGCTGAGACGCTGTCATCCTCATAGTGTGCATGACCTTCCTCATTGCTAGCCTTAGCGCGGCAGAAGTGGGCCAGCCTGGTGCGCACTACAAACGATGAGTTGTCAGGCTTCGCATGAAGCGAATTCATGCTAGTCTGGCTCGCATGGCGGCCCCCCTCCCCTCCCTTAACGGCCTGCGTGCCTTCGAGGCGGCGGCCCGCTACCTCAGCTTCACCCGCGCCGCCGCTGAACTGAACGTCACCCAGACCGCCATCAGCCACACGATCCGCCGCCTCGAAGGACAGCTCGGCATCCCGCTCTTTATCCGCCGCAACCGCGCCCTGTTGCTGACCCCTGAGGCGCAGAGCTATCTGCCCGCAATTCGCGCCGCGTTCGACGATCTGCGCCAAGCCACCGCCCGCCTGCGCCGGCCGGAGCAGGACAACATCCTGACGGTCAGCACGACCGCCTCGCTGGCAGCCAAGTGGTTGGTTTCCCGGATGGCCGGGTTCCAGGACGCCCACCCGGGAATCGAGGTGCGGCTGACGACGTCGTCGCAGCTCGTCGATTTCCGACGCGAGCAGATCGACATGGGCGTCCGCTATGGACGCGGAAACTGGCCGGGCCTGCGCGCCGACTGGCTGTTGGCGGAGGACGTCTTCCCGGTGTGCAGCCCGGCGCTCCTGAACTCTGAGCCGCCGTTGCGCGTGCCCCAGGATCTCGTACACCATACGCTGCTCCACAGCACCGCTTACCGCGAAGACTGGCAATTATGGCTAACCGCTGCCGGCTTACCCGCCAGCCTGGCCACGCGCCGCGGGCTCAGCTTCGACCAAAGCTTCATGGCCATTCAGGCTGCGATCGAGGGCCATGGCGTCGCCCTCGGTCGCACTGCGCTCGTCGAAGCCGATATTGCTGCCGGCCGCCTAGTGGTGCCCTTTAATGTCGTGCTGCCGGCCGACGCCGGTTATTACGTGGTCGCACCAGAAGCAACCGCGGATACCCCAAAGGTAGCCCTGTTCCGCCAATGGTTGCTGAGCTCGGTGCATCCTGGCGCAATTGCCCCGCCAGCCGATAACGATGCTAGCGAGTTTCGTACCGGCGGCCAGCTCATCGTCGGTGAATGACGGGCCGCGCCCGCCAACGCCTCAGGAAAGGTTGCGTTGGCGTGTCGTACCGGAGAGCAGCAACTCGACCCCTGAGGCCGTCGCGGTGCCCTCGTGCAAGCGTCGCCACTCGGCCATGCCCTCGAGCCCGCCTTGGGCAATGTCCGCAATCAGCGCGCGAACCCATTCGAGTTCTGCCTCCCTGAGCCGCCAGCGGTACTCGGCCTCGATCCAGAACAGCCGAGGCAGCTTGCGCTCGGAGAGCAGGTCGCGGATGGCGCGCGCCTGCGCGAGTTCCGCTTCCAGCCGTGTGCAGCGTTGCTCAAGCAACTGCACGGCATCCGCCGGGGGCAAGATGGGTAACAATGATAAGCCCGCCTCGAACTGGGTGTATTCCCGTACGGGATTACAGATCAGCTCGCTCAACCAGTCGATCAGCTCAAGCCGACCCGCATCGGTCAGGCGATAGATGGTGCGCTCCGGCCGGTTACCCTCGCGAACTGTTTCCTGTGGTTCGATCAGCCGGTGACGCTGCAGAGATTCCGTGACTGTGTAGAGCGAGCCATAGTTTAGCTTGATGCTCTTGTCCTTGTGGCGCTCGCGCATCGTGCTTGCCATTTCGTACGGGTGCATCGGACGCTCGAACAGACAGGCGAGCACGGCCAGTGCAAGGGGATTGGCGACCTTACGTTTGCTGCTCATGCCGGGCGATCGTGGATACTAAGATCGCGGCATAGAGCATCACCCAGCGCCGCAGCCAACTTTGCTACGGAATCACCGGTTGGCGTACTCCGCGCACGCCAGGCGATGAAGCCGTCCGGGCGCACCAGAACTGCTCCGGAAGGATCGATGCCGGTCTTGGCCATCAGGGTCTCAGCTCCGGCAACAACATCCTCATTTATGCGTAGCGCCGTTATGGGCAGCCGGGCGCGCTCTGCTAAATCACGGGTAGCCGCGATCCAACTGGATCCGTCCGGCCCCGCGAATAGCACGAAGTCTCGACCGATCAGATCGAGCGTGGAAAGCTGGCGTCCGTCACGGCACAGGGGCAGATGTGCCAGCCGCGTACCGGGACGTCCAGTAGGATGCAGCGGATTTTCGGTTGGCTGCCCGTCATCGGGCGTTTCCTCAAGGATCGCCGCCGAGCGGTATCGATAGCCCATTGCCACGCTGAGATAATCCGTCTCGGAGTCACCATTGGAAAGCTCAGTGCGGTCAGGTCGCAGGCGCTTGACGTAATTGGCTGTCTGCCGAGCAACAGTCAGCTCGGCCACCGGTCGACGCTCTGCTTCGTACGTATCCAGCAGCGCGCGGCCTGCGTGCTCCTGCAGGACCATGGCGATCTTCCAGGCCAGGTCGGCTGCGTCCTGGATCGCCGTCTGTCCGCCGAATCCGCCAGTGGGCGGCATAGTGTGCGCGGCATCGCCGGCCAGAAATACCCTCCCCACCGACATCCGGTCTGCTATCCGGGAAGACATCTCCCAGCCCATCACATCGAGAATCCTGACATCGAGGTCGGGTAGTCCTAGGGCGAGGCGTACCATCTCCGCCGCGTGTTCCGGATGGTAGTCTGCCGGGCTTTCGCGGGTCGGGTGGTATTCCACCGAGACTTGCCCGCGATTGGGGTCGTCGGTGGTGACGAAAACGCCGGTAAACCCTGGATTCTGGAGGTAATAGAGCACGAACCCGCGGCCTCGCGGCACAGCTTCGAGGTCCGCTTCGAACAAGATAGAGATATTATGCGAGAGTGCGCCGAGACCGTGTGTGTCGATCCCGAGCATCTGGCGGACCGAACTGCGGGTGCCATCGGCGGCAACCATATAATCCGCACTGATCTCCGCCTCATTGCCGGTAATGCGGTCGCGGACCGTGGCTCGAACCCCATCGCCGTTTTGCGTGAAACGCACGAGCTCGGCGGATAAGCGGATGTCGGCGCCAAGACCCCGCGCATGGCGCAGGAGGATCGGCTCGACGCGGTCCTGACCGGCAGTGCAGGGTCGGGGCCGGGGAGAACGCGCTGAAATCCGTCTGGCCAGGCGTTACGAGAGTGCGAAACTCCCGTCCAGTGACGCTCTCGGCAATGACGATGCTAAGATCATCGCTTCCATGGCGGCCAGCGGCGCCCAGTTCCGTCTCAAGGCCAGGAATGCCGCGCAGCAGGACCATGCTATGGGGATTGATCCCCCGCGCTCGCGGATGCTGGGACGCACTAGCACGCCGTTCAACAAGCAGGCAGGGAACGCCGCGCCAGGCAAGCAGGGCCGCGGCAGTGAGGCCGGCCAGGCCGGCGCCCACGATCAACACCGGAATGCGCGGGCTGCTGGCACGTGTCGTCATGGGGTTGTCTCCGAATATTCTATGACGGATATACGGACACGAATTTGGTAGTCAAGCTTACCCGCTATTGTGCCACCACCTCCGCCACGTATTCGGCTAGCGCCAGCGCTGCCGTTAATCCCGGCGACTCGATCCCAAACAGATTCACGAGGCCAGCCACCCCATGCTCTCGCGGGCCCTGCACCACAAAGTCCTGCGTGGCGGTTTCCGGTGGCACGATTTTCGGCCGTATCCCCGCGTATCCTGGCTGTAGCGCCGCATCCTTCAGATCCGGCCAATACCGGCGTACCGAGGAATAGAACTTCTCGCCCCGCCGGGGATCCACTGCGTAGTCGATTCGGTCCACCCACTCTACGTCCGGCCCGAATCGTGCCTGTCCGCCAAGATCAATCGTGAGATGCGTTCCCAGGCCTCCCGGCACAGGGACCGGATAGATCAGCCGGGAAAACGGCGAGCGCCCCGCGAGAGTGAAATAGTTTCCCTTGGCATAATACGCCCGAGGCACCTGCCACGGTGGCATCCCCTCGATTCGTCCCGCTACATCCGGCGCGTAGAGTCCTGCCGAGTTCACCAGGATCCGGCACCGGAGCCGAATGGGCTCCGCGCCACCGACCGCGATTTCGATCCCCTCGCCGCCAACTCGTCCGCTTTCCACCGGACTGAAAAACACCACGCTCGCGCCGGCGTTCTCGGCCTCTCCCTGTAGCGCCAGCATGAACGCGTGGCTGTCGATGATCCCAGTGGAGGGCGATAACAATGCACTCGTGCAGTGTAGTGCCGGTTCCAGGCTCCGCGCCTCTTCCGAAGTCAGAATCCGGAGGTCGTCCACCCCGTTGGCCGCCGCGCGTGCCCGAATGCCTGCAAGTCTCCCGTCTTCCGCCGCGTTCGTTGCCACGATCAGCTTGCCACAGTTGCGATACGGCACCTCGCGGTCGCGGCAATATGCGTAAAGCGCCCATTTGCCAGCCACGCAGAGCCGAGCCATCAAGCTGCCGGCCGGATAATAGATCCCCGCATGGATAACCTCGCTGTTCCGCGAGGAAGTCTCCGTCCCGATTCCTTCTGCCCGGTCGAGCACGATTACTTCGCGCCCGCGGAGCGCCAGCTCCCTGGCCACCGCCAGGCCGATCACGCCGGCCCCCACAACGACGCACTCAACCTCCTCCACGCTCGCCTCCATGCACTGCCGCCGGTTTACGGCCCACCTGCTCTTGCGGGAAGCGGGCGGCTTGGCGCGTCAGGAATGCAACGATGGGATCGAAATCGTCACCCAAGCCTCACGTTACGCAATTGACATCACCACTGCGTATAGTATGATGCCTCTCGGGGTTGTGTTTGTGAACGCAGGCTGAACCTCGGTGACCAAAGATCGGCAGGCACAAAACTTGCCCATCTGCGGCGCCTTAACAGATTGGCAAAAGTTGTTGCGTTCAATGTGCGCGCAACAAAGCCCAGAGGTGCGCCATCGTCGCGCTCGCGGCCGAAAATAGGCTCCCGCGGCAAGCCGAACCGATTATACCGCCACCGCTGCTGCGGGTGGATCTGCGCGGTCCCATGCTGGCGCTGGACACGCACGGCAACTCTGTGCTTCCCCAGGTCCGCAAGAACTCGCGCTTTGCTCGCACTTCTCGCGCTCGCCGCCCCCAGATCTGTCCTGCGGTCGCAGCTCATTGCTCTGCTCTGGAGCAGGCGCGAACCGGAGCAGGCCCGGGGTTCGCTCCGCCAAGCTCTGCATGAGTTGCAAACCACTCTTGGCCCCCTTGCGGCTAGCCTGATCGTCGCCGACCGTTCCCAAATCGGCCTCCGCGCTGAAGGGTTGGAGGTCATTCTGGGGCCGCTGACGGGCGTCCGTGCCGTCGGGCGTCCCCTACTGGATGAACTCACCGGCATCGATCCGGGACTCGACGCCTTTCTTCGCGCTGAACAGGGTTCCCTTATGCATCGCGCGCTGGCTGTGACCCAGGAGGCGCGGGATGTTCCCAGCCAACGCGGCGCCGAGGCCTCGGCCACCGAGACCACGCTCGCGTTCGATCGCCTCATGGGTTCCGAGGCATATAGGACGGCGCTGCGGGAACCGGTCCCGCCTTCTCCCACCACCGGGCATCCCCAGGGCAGTTCCGACGTCTCGCGCGTTCCCCCGTCCGTCATCACCGCACACGGCGCCACCCGGTTGCGCATCGGCATCGCCACTTTCCGTGCCGGTCCGTCCGCAGCTGCCGCCGCTCTGGCAGCCGGTCTGGAGGAAGAGGTTGTGATCGCCCTCACTCCCTTCCGCTGGATTTCCTGCGTCCCGGTTGTTTCGCGTCAGGGCGCCCTTGAGCTCTCAGGTAATCCCTTGAACGTCGATTGCCTGCTGGAGGGGAGCGTGCAGGAAAGCGCGGGCCGGCTGCGCGCCACCATCCGGCTGCTCGATCTTCGCGCCATCGGAGAGGTCATCTGGATCGCACGCTTTGATCGTGACCTCGGCGACATCTTCGGTCTGCAGGAAGACATCTCCGCCGCCTGCCACATTTTCTTCTGCGCTAACAATAACTTACGGATGCGTCCCGCCTAGTCCCACAAGCCAGCCATCGAACCTCTGGGACCATGCCGGCGCACAAGGGCGCACAAACATGTTACGCCCGGACCGGCACCACCCGCTTCGGCCGCCTCAGCCACCACTCCAGCCCCTCCAGGAGAGCGAGAGGCTACGGCACTGTCACGCCAAATAGCCTGGCCAGCCCCGGAAAGAGGCAACCACAGGGATTGTGAAACTTCCCCGCCTTCAACCGCTCGCAGTCACCCGCGAGCACGCGGCGCACCTCGGTCATCGGCATGCTGACGGCATGCTCCTGGACCGGCCTGACGAGGCTCAAAACGCCGCGGCGGTCACACTCGCGACAGACGACTTCGAGCCAAGCCGTGCGTTCTGCTACCTCGCCCAATAAGATGACGGTGCGCATTCGTTCCCGCCTCTCGTAATAGCTGGCGCGCCAGCCCAGTTTGGCGGCGTGCTGACCAGCAACCCTCACATAGGCATCGCTCGGCCGCCGCGCCGGGGCCAGGAAACCGAACCTGAAAAGCTGGGAGTGCGTCGCTCCCGTCAGTAAGGAGGCTTGCGAACGACCGCCGCGCCGTTCGGACCTGTACAGCCAGCACGATAGACTCCGTTCGCGCAAGTAACCGTCCTGGGCGGCGCATAATAGTATGGGTGCGCGGTGGTGGGCTTTCGGACGACCGCGGCGCCGTTCGGACTCGCGCAGCCGGCACGATAGACTCCATTTGCACAGGTAGCGGCATGCGTCGGAGTAATGAGCAATGTCACCCCTACGGATGGCACTCCGATCAATGTTGGATATATCATCGCCGGTGCTCCCATTTCCTGTTGGGACCAGTCTAACATTACAGTTGCGGATCATGGCGGCTCCTACAGTGAGCGCGCCGGGCCTCCTCGTTGTGGCGCATCCAGGTCAGCCATCGCCATAGTAGATCGCGTGTCTTCGACCGCAGGAACACAGCGCGGGCGAGCAGATGGCGGATGGCGTTACCGTCACACCAAGCTGTGGTGAGCGGGGCACGACGCTGCCACGCCCGCCTGCGGACTCCTTTCGTTCCGTTTACCGCTTGGTGTCGTAGTGATCGCCGCACGCAGCAGATCGGCGCGCAGCTTGGCCAGGAACGCGGCGGCCGTCATGACCAGGCTGATGTGGCGGTGCCACGCATGCCAGGATCGGGCCTCGCAGTGATCGAGGCCAAGCTCGCCCTTGGCGGTCTCAAAACAGGTCTCGATCGTCCAGCGGAGACCTGCCACACCGGCCAGCTCGGCAAGCGTGGTCGCGGCCGGAGCGAAGGCGATATAGCAAGCAACCTCGGACGATTTCTTGCGGCTGCGACGGATCAGCAGCCAGTGCTGCCAGTGCGGGTCAGCGGACCAGAACAGCCGCACGCGCGCCCAGTCATAAAGCCGCGGTCCCTTGGCGCCTTGACCGGCGCTATGACAATGCCAGTCAGCGGTCTTCAGACCGTCGGCGAGTTGCTCGGTCGTTGTTAATTCAAGCGATTCACCGCCAAGCCTCATGGTTTCATTGCTGCGGACCGCCAAAACATAGGGCTGCTGACGCGCTTCCAGCATGTGACGCAGCCGCCGGTCCGAACCATACAACGCGTCGCCCAGGACGAAGGCACAGGGCACACCAGCATCGAGCGCGGCGACGATCAGATCACGCGCGATCTCCGGTTTGGTTTTGAAGGTCACATCCTCAGGCACTGAGGTCTTCGCGCGGCGCGCCTCGTCCTCGGCCCAAGCCCGGGGGAGATAGAGCCGCCGATCGATTAAGGCGTGGCCCCAGCGGCTCGCGTACGACAGGAACACCCCAACCTGACAATTCTCGATCCGACCCGCCGTGCCAGAATATTGCCGTGCCACGCCGACCGAATGCGCGCCTTTCTTGAGAAAACCTGCCTCGTCGACCACCAGCACGCCAGCCTCATCGCCGAGCGCTTCCACCACGTAGCGACGGACCTCGTCGCGCAACGCATCGGCGTCCCAGCGGCTGCGGCCGAGCAGAGATTGCATCCGATAAGGCTGCTCCGCCCCAGCTTGCTCCGCCATCATCCAGCCGGTCTTGCGCGCGATCCCAGACAACAGCCCATCGAGAAAGGCACCGCCGGTTTCTCTCAACTCACGCCGCGGCAACGCTAACCCCAGCCGATCCTTCAGCTTCGACAGTTCCTGCTGCCAAGCGAGAAGACTACCAGACCATGACGCTACGGACATCTCTGCTCCCCCGAATCGGAGGGCCAGAGAATCAGGCCTCTTCCTGATCCGCAACTGTAATACTAAGATAGCGTCTGACCTGCGTCATGGTCGGTGCGAGGTGGCGCTCCGCCCGCTCCTTGACCTTGACCGGCGGGCGTAGAGCATAAAAGCTATTGCGCTGGCCAGCGCCGGCTCATCCAATCCGGGCTCGTGCCATTGCCCATCATATTCCGGCCGCCAACAACCCAGAGCGGGGCCAGCCCAACAAGCACCCCTAACACCTCAGGCCATCTGGTCGCATCAACGAGCGCGCAGGAACCGGATCAGGCGCGGGCTCTCCAAGGCGCGCATCGCTTGGTCGATTAATGTCCATGCACTCGCTGCCCGCGCCCGGCCTTTCCTGGTGCTGCCGGGCCCTGCCTTCCCGTTACCCTTTCGGACTATCTCTTGCCGGATACTCGTGGCAAAGCAGAGCCACCAAGGACTGGACGCGAAGCCCCCCTGAGTTCGCAGCATGTTTGATGATGACGGTGGTTCTCTCACGCAAAACCGCATCGATGTTTGGTTGGTTCAGAGAAACAACCATTTGAACAAACCCATCTGGGGTTCCGATCCGCAACTTCTCCTCCTCCCTGCCGGCAGAAGGGGTCCTTTCAATCCAGAAGGTTTTCCCGCCGGCACTCTGCACCAACCCGAACACGTCAAGAGCGGAACACGAGCAAGAGAACCGTACCAAGAATACCCATCACCTATGTAGCCATGATCGTCCTAACCGCCCAGGCGGCGCGGCCTGCACGGTATTGCCAAGGGCATACATGCACTGCGTGTAAGCGATATTGTAGCGTGTCTGCAGTTCGCTGGCCGCCGCATTTTTTCAGCTACCGCCGAGCCACCCGCAAGGCCCGCTGCACTGCCAATCGCCGCGCCCGCACCGGCGTTCCGTGCCGCGGCACCAATCGCCGTGCCGGCCGCCGCTCCAAGCAATGTGCCGAACGCAGCACCGCCGATCGCCGTATGTAGGCTCGCTTGCCCTCGTCGGGCATACTAGATCGTTTCAGCCGCATAGTTTCGGCATTGCAGGTGTTCCTGTTCGAAGACGGCTAGGCTCGTTCCCGGCTTGGGAAGCGCCATCAGTGTGGGACCGCGCAGTTCCGACACTGCACATGCCGAAACAGCACACAAGCTAGTGACGGCAGCTATCATCTTCGTGCCCCAACTCACGGTGCGCATTATCTGTTGCTCCCGTTCTCTCACCCGCATGGGGAATAGCATTTAGGGGGTGTTCCAGAAGTGCGGCCAGCGCCCGATCAGGGTAGCTCTGGAGGACGACGCGGCGGCAACCGCCCAGGACCGAATGGGCGCCTACGGTTGGCGGGTGGTGCTACTCGAACCCGCGGCCCCTTGACCCAATTCTAATCGCATGGAATCACAGCCGCAGAAGGTCCGCCACGGGCGCCTGATTCACCACTACCGCGAGATGCCGCCGGAAAGACGGCCGCAGGACCCGACCGGAGACGGCGCGGGCTGGACGTTCAAGACGGCCGAGCACTGCCAGAGAAGGTTCAGTTGGGCGCAAGTGGAATCAGGAATGGGGGCCTCAGAAACTCCGCTTTACCTCGTGGCGAGTAGATTGTTAGTCTGCAGCCACCTTGCCCTCACTGATCCATGCACGTTGTTTTTTGGGTCTTCTCACTGCGCCGGTTTTGGCCGCCTGCACGGCAATGCCAATGCAGACTGCCTCGTGCGCACACAGTGGACCACCGCCAGTTCTGAGGGCCGCTCTGCCCGCGGCTTTCGAGAGCTCACCCGGCCACATAGTCTGGCCGTCGCATGACGGTTTCGAGCCTGCCACTCTCCCCGTCATCATTCAGCCAGGTGCGTTGCTCGATCGATACGGAGATAATGCGGGCAAGTTCTTCAGCCCCAAAGGCACCGGCTATCACGAACGGGCTCTGCCCTACGTGTGCGAGGGATACGTCTACGCAACTTATCGCGTCATGAAACCGCTACCGGCTTTGGTGGGAACAGCGGCCCCCTGGTTCGGTGAACCTGGCAGGGCAATGCAGGTCGAGACAACCTCCTGCGTCAATCAGCTTCTTGCTGCGGGCGTGCTTCAGTCGGTTCCAAACTCGCCAGCACCAGCCTGCTCCTCGTGAGAGGACGGGTAGCAATCACGGAGACAAAGTCTTTGGCCATCAACGGGCATCATCGTGAGACATAAACTTGCTCCGCTGCCTCGATTGGCATCGCTAGTCTCAGACTAGTCGGCGTCAGTGCGGGTTGCAAGCGAAACAACATGATCGCGATGATCCGTTGAATGAAGGGGGATCTATTCGGGGACAATCGGCGCCGCTGGCGCAGAAGGCGCGATCGCTGCGGTGGTTAAGCGGATGGGATATCCGCGCTGCCAAGCGAAAACCTAACCGGCGAGAGTTAATTGTTAGACTGCGTTCGTGCCCGATGTCGGACCCCCGGCACCCGAACGCGCACGTGTCGCGCCAGAACCCACCCATAACCGCCGTCCTGCTCACGTTCGGCTATTACGGGTTCACCTAAAACATACGTTTATCGGCGTGTTTCCGGCCAATTCACACCGCGATACCCCCATCTTGCCCCACGCCCGCCCTGCCCCCTCTCACCAGCACAAAGAGAGACGGGGTCTGATCACCCGCCCCAGCATGGCGTTTGTGCGCGCTTTGGGGGGCCCGTTGTGGCTCAGTGCTTAGCTGCTATCTGCGCGATGATATGCCGCAGGAGCATGTTGCCCTGCTGCACGCAGTCTGCGTCTCGCCGCGTCGGGGCGCGGTGATCAAACGACAAATCACGCTCGGTCACGGCCTGGAGCAGCGTCCGTGTGAGGCTCTCCATCTCGGTTAAGCACACCGATGCCAGGGCTTCGAGTTGCGGGCCGGTGGCACGGAACTGATCCGCCATCCAAACTCCCCCTATGGGACTACCCCCAGCCTCCGCCAAAAAGGTTAAGGAATGGTTGCACCCGCCCCGTCCACTAGAGAATACCAACTCTGACTGCTGTCCGCGGGCCGGCCCAGAAGGCTTTGGGCGAGGTCGGATTATCCTAACGTATAGCCAGGACTGGGGTCGCTTGCGTGCAGTTTACGGTTGTATCCCCTCAAAGCCGCGGAAAACCGCGCTTCCAAACGGAAATAGAACGGCACAGTTCGGCGTTTTCTCAAATAGCTATATCCGAATTCCTGGCGGTGCCCGGAGCGAGTTTTTGATCCCATCTCCCCGCCGTTCGAAGACCGCAAGCTTATGAGGTCCTCCGAACGGAAGAGGAGGTCTATCATGCGATACTTTATCACCGCAGCCACCCTGGTGTTAGCTCTCGGCTTCGGCCAGACCGCATTTGCGGCTGACAACGGCATGGGCACTGGCGAGAATGGATACGGCTATTATCACGAGAGCAACGGCGCCGCGACGGGCTGGGGCACTCAGGAGAACGGTAACGGCTTCTATCACGAGAGTAATGCCGATACCGGGTGGGGCAATGCCTCGAATCGCAACGGCTTCTACCACGAGAGCAACGGCTCTGCGACCGTGAGTGGTGTTCGGCTCCACTAACTCCGTGTTGAGCCCCGTGCCCCTGCGAAAACAGGGGTCCTGGGAGCTCCGCCATTATGCTGGAAACGTGGCGGGAGCAGACTATGGGAAATCTGTTTTTCGCGCTGGCGCTGACCGGCCTGCCCGTGCTCCTGATGCTCCTGCATTGAACCCCCCAGACCCTCGGGGTTCTCCAGAGCTGGGGCGGCAGTTTGCCCCGAGGTTTGGCGTAAACGTGTAAACCTGCATTCCTCGCCGTCGCGGCTCGTAAGCCCGCTGTAGTGTAGCGCGACGATCTGGATGGGAGGCGTATTGCCTCATTCAGAGATCTTCCCGAGCCGCCGGGCTTTGCCTCATCAAAATGTTCCCGGCGCCTCATTGCGCGGCTCCCGCTGCCGCAGCCATCGCTCCCGTTGCCTCACTACGTGCTGCCGGGAAGATCATCCCGTGCGCCAACTCGCGCCGCCATACCTTTACCCGGCGCTGCAGTGTCCGCAGCTGGCCGTCCGGATAAACCCCCGGCTGCTCGCCCTGCAGCCGCTCCAGCAGTTCCCGGCCCGTCCGCCATGGCTCCGCCTCAAACCATTCGCGCAACTGCACCGTCACCGCCGCAAACGGATCGGGCTACCTGCAGCCGTTGCACGAGATCCGAGGTTCGGCTGAACAGAACGCGGAATCCATTCTCGACGAGCGCACGGCCGATCGCTGCTGCGCAGTGACTCTTCCCGGCGCCTGGCGGCCCAAAAAGTAAAAGATTGGTTGCCTTGTCGAGCCAGGTATCCCCGGCGGCAAGCGCCATGACCCGGGCTTTGCTGAGCATCGGCACGATGGAGAAGTTGAAGTTGTCGAGCGTCTTGCCCGGCAACAGGCGAGCCTCGGCGAGGTTGCGCCGGATGCGCCGCTGACCACGCTCCGCAATCTCCAGCTCGGCCAGGGCCGAGAGGAAGCGGGCGGCGGGCCAGCTCTCCTTATCGGCACGCTCGCTGAATTCCGGCCAGAGCCGGGCGATGGCTGGCAAACGCAGCTCATTGAGCAGCAGCGGCAGCCGATTGGTATCCACCTCGATCTTGCTCATGACCGCGCCCATTCGTGGGGCGCCTGGAGTAAGGCGTCATAGGCAATCGCCGCGGGAATAGTGACGGTGACCTCGGGCAAGGCGACGCTTTGCGGCGCGAAGCGGCGCTGCAAAGTGAGCAGATCGGGCAGATCCCCGGCCTCGAGAAGCGCCCGCAGTTCGCCGGCCAACTCAGCCTCGCAGGCCCGGTCATGTGCCAGAGCAAGCAAACCCACCATGGTGCGGCAGGCGTGGCGAGCGGGTCCGGCGGCAAGCAATCCTCCCAGGCGTCGCGGAACGCTTCGCGCGGGAACAGCTGGTCGCGATAGATGAGGTTGAGCAACGCCATCGGCTTGCGGCGCAAGGAGTGAATGACGTGGTGATAATCGATCACGTGGCCATTGCGGTCGTCGGCAGGCCGTCGGCCTCGTGGCAGTGTCAGCACCAGACTGCCGCCAAGGAAGCATTCCAGCCGGTCATCATAGAGACGCACCCGCAAACGGTGGCCGATCAGCCGGGATGGAACGGTGTAGAAGACGTGCCGCAAAAGGAATCCGCTGCTGCGGGTCACAGTGACCAGCTCGTCCTCGAAGTCGTCGGTGCGCCGCGGCGGCAACGGCTGGAGCTTGAGCCGCTCGATCTCCAGCAGCTTGCGGCGGCCGGCATTGGCGCGACCGACGATCTCATCGACAAAGCGGCGGTATTCATCGAGATCAGCAAAATCGCTGCTGCCCGTAGTAAAAGTGCTTGGCCGAGAGCCCGTTTGAGGTGGCCGTGTGGTCCTTCGACCGAGCCATTCTCGTGCGCGACACCGCGGTTATTGCGCGTCGGCGTCATGCCGTAATGGGCGCACAGCGCCTCATAGCGGCGGGTCTGATCCTCCGCAGCCTCGGGTTCGAGATTGCGGAACGCCGCCGAAAGGCTGTCACTGCGATGCTCAAGCGGTGCGCCGCCCAGGGTCCAGAGCGCGTTCTGCAAGCCTTCGGCCAGGGCAACGAAGCTCTCGCCGCCCAGCACGACGTGCGCAAACTCCCAGTTCGAGAACGGCAGGCAGAAGTGGTCCAGCCGGTGCTCAAGTGGCAGGCCGGCGATGCTCACGCCGAGGTCGGTGGCGTCAGTGAAATCCGATAACGCCTGCTGGCCGGGTGGATGCTCCTGGCGAAAGATCACCTCCCGTTCCGGGCCGTGCAATGCCCGCCATACCCTGATCCGACGCTCCAGGGTACGCCGCAAATTATCGGAGAACTCGCCAGGGTGCCGACGCTGCATCTCCCCAAGGATGGTGATCGGCCGCAGTCCTGGCGCAGCCTGGAGCAGCGGCACGATCTCGCTCTCGAAGTAAGGTTCCAAAGGGTCGGGCCGGCGCCGGCCGCGCGGCTGGCGTTTGCAGGAGGGCAACCGGGGATCGGCATCGAGCCGTGCGCCGGTGCCGGTGCTGAAACCGGCCTTGGCCGCGGCGGTCTCTCGGCTGTGCGTCGGTCGGAGCTTCATGTACAACTTCGCCTGCTGGTCTGTGATGTGTCGGCCGGGCACAGAGAGGTCTCTTCTTGGCGGTTGAGCACCTCGCCATTCCGGCATGCGTCACGGAGTTGCAGGCGATCCGAAAAGACCGCTTTGACGCCGGGGGCCAGCCTACGGTTGGGCTACGCCCGCCCTCCGGCCGCCCCCGGCGCCACTCATCCTGACTGACGCGCTATCCACCTTGATTGTCGCTGTGCAGCTGTAGCGCGTTTGCAGGGCCGGGGCGCCCCGCTCTCGCCCTGGGCCTTCAAAATCGGTATCGAACTTCATGGCCTGACCATCGACGCCTGCGGCGGGGACCGCTTTTTCTGCCTGGCGGGTTTCGCAGCCTTGCGCTCTCCTCTAAACTGGACACCGTCCGGCAGCTCCAGGACTATCCGAGGGCTGGAAATGGGAGATCGTCGGATGTGTGGGCGAGCGACATTCCTCGCGGCGGGTGGCGCTGGGCGAAAAGCTGTTCTTCGACAGCCGACTGTCTGGTGACGGCACCGTTGCCTGCGCCACGTGCCACGATCCGGCGCGCGCCTTTACCGACGGCAGGCCCGTGTCAGTCGGCATCCATGGCCGCACCGGTCAGCGCAACGCGCCAACCGTTTTGAACGCGCTCTATAACAAGACGCAGTTCTGGGACGGCCGGGTCCATACGCTGGAGCAGCAGGCGGCGCTGCCGATCACGAACCCCTTCGAGATGGGCTCGGCCACTATCGCCGATGCGGTGTCCAGGATCGCTGGCGACAGGGACTATCAGGCGCAATTCATGCAGGCCTTCGGTCGGGACGTAAACGACCAGGACATGCTGCGGGCCACCGCCACCTACGAACGGACGCTGGTTTCCTTCGATTCTCCCTTCGACCATTTCGTCGCTGGAGACGCGGGCGCCATCAGCGACTCGGCCAAATGCGGTTGGGAATTGTTCAATACCAAGGTGCACTGCAATCGGTGCCATGCTTTGACAGAGCAGCAGCGGGATACCACCGTCTTCACCGATAATGATTTTCATAACATCGGCATCGGAATCCTCCGGCACAATGTGGTTCCCTTGGCGCGGCAGGCAGAGCGTGATCTGGCGCAAGGACATCTGGAAAATATCGACGTCGCGGCGATCACCAGCGAGATGTCAGTCCTCGGACGGTTTCTCATTACGAAAAAGCCGAGTGACATCGCGTCGTTCAAGACACCGGACCTGCGAAATATTCTCGTAACCGGGCCTTACTTCCACGACGGGTCGATGCAAACCCTGTGGGATGTTGTGGATCACTACAACAAAGGCGACGGCGTGAGTGATCCATGGCTCAACGAGGACATCCAGCCCTTGGCGCTGACCGAGCCCGAAATAGACGATGTGGTGGCTTTTCTTGCGCCACTGACCAGCCCTCAATACAAGCAGTTTGGCGACCAGGAATATGCACGGCAACTGGCTCTGGCGAAGGTGAGCCGTCCGCAGCGGGATACGGCGCGGGCCTTCGGTCCGAAGCCGACGCAGCCAAAGCCGCCTCCGTTTGATGTTGTTCCGTGAAAGCGGCAGACCTTCATCACGCAGCAGCAGGAGAAGAATCAGGACCTATTCTGGCCCTCGCGTGGCTCGGTTATGTTTGATGGCAGCCTCGCGGGCAGTTTCAGACGCAAAGGTGCAACCGCATGGACGAACCCCCGATTTCCCGCGGCTTCAGGTCGAGGCGGCAAGAGCAGAACTCCAGCCAGCCGGATACCGCCCGGACAATATGTTACGACGGATTTCCCGGTTCTTTCGGCGGGACCGACACCGCTAATCAAACTCGAAGAGTGGACTTTCGCGCTTCAGTTCGCCGGATCCCTGCTTGGAAAGTGGACATGGACTGAATTCGAGGCGCTCCCCCAGACCACATTCAAAACGGACATTCACTGCGTCACCAAATGGTCGAAGCTCGACACAATCTGGCAAGGCGTGACATTCGACGATTTGTTGAAGGCAGCGGGCCTCGTGGAAGCGCCCGCGCCCTACGTCATGGCTCATTGCGACGGCGGCTACACAACTAATGTCCCCGTCGCCGATCTCGTCGGCGGCAAAGGCATGATCGCAACTCGCTATGACGGGTTGCCGATCCTGCCGGCGCATGGGGGCCCGGCGCGCCTGCTTGTGCCTCATCTTTACTTTTGGAAGAGCGGCAAATGGGTCCGCAGATTGCGCTTCATGGAAAAGGACGAAGCCGGTTTCTGGGAGTCGTTGGGTTATCACAACTACGGCGACCCCTGGAAAGAACAGAGATATGACGGCGATTGAGAGCCCGGCCAGCGCTGCGCGGAGGCTCGAGTGGCAGCCAGCTCGGGTGCGCGAAGTCATCGTCGAAACGACCCGCGTGAGAAGCCTTTTGCTGGACGTAACCGGATGGCGGGGACACTTGCCAGGCCAGCATGTGGATATCCGGCTCACGGCAGAAGATGGCTACCAGGCTCAGCGCAGCTATTCGATCGCCTCGCCTCCGGAGGACGAATTAGTCACTTTGACTGTGGAGCACGTGGAGAATGGCGAAGTGTCTCCATATCTCGTCCAAGAGCTCCGCGGCGGTGACCAATTCGAACTGCGGGGGCCGGTCGGGGGCTATTTTGTATGGACCGTCGCGATTGGCGGTCCTCTCTGTCTCATAGCGGGCGGATCGGGCATTGCGCCCCTGATGGCGATGCTTCGTCACCGCGACAGGCGGAACAGTCGCGCCCCCGCGGCGCTGTTGTATTCGTCCAGAAGCCTGGAAGACGTCATCTACCGAAAAGAACTTGATGCAATGGCGCGCCGCGATTCTGATCTGCGAATGGTCAACACGCTCACCAGAAAACTGCCGGAGGGATGGAGGGGCTATCGGGGCAGAATCGATAAGGCGCTGCTGGCCGAAGCGTGTTTTCCACCCGACCAGAATCCGAAGATATTTGTCTGTGGCCCTACTCCTTTCGTGGAAGACGTCTCGAGGTTTCTGGTGGAGCTTGGACATGACCCTTTCACCATCAAGACGGAGCGATTCGGACCCACAGGAGGATGAGGCGATGACCGAGAATGATTCGGGGTTCGTTCTGGACGGCAATGCCGCTGCAGGCCTTCTTCGGGAAGTCTTCGCCGCCGAGATAACGACCGCGCATATTCAATGCGACGCATGCGGTTCAGGCGGAGCCGTAGGTTCTTTGCGCCTCTACGCGGCTCCGATGGGAGTGGTGCTAAGGTGTGCGCATTGCGCGAATATTCTGATGAGGGCGGTCCAGACGCCGCACGGTCGCTGGCTTGAAATGAAGGGCGCGCGCTGCCTCAGATTCGCCCTCGCCTAAGAGGCTTAAAGGATTGTCGTCACTGCCGTGGGCTCCGACGATGCCTCCGCCACCACAGGCGTGTAACTCGTCGTTGCGATGACGGCCACACTGGGCTCTAGCCCGGATAATTCATTGCATGCCAGGGATTCGCTGGTGGATGTCGCTTAATATCCCGTCCCCGCAGAGGGTGAAGCAGCCAGAGCCACTATTCAGCGCGCTAGCCCGGTATTGCTGGGCTGCCGCGTGCTGGCGGAAACTGGAAGGTCACGGCAATTATTTGAGCGGCTATTGGCCGCACGAACCGCCGCCTCCCAACGGGCTCTCGTCATCGAATGACTACCCCCTCAAATAAAAACCCGGGCATTTAACTCAAGGCCACGGCCGGTGGCGAGGCGTGCGCGCCGTAAGGCGCCCGCCTATGGGGCACGCACGGCGTGGCGTGGAACCTGGCCCCAGTTGCGTGCGCAGAAGCCGCAAGTTGCAAGTGCAAGCGTCATTAAAGAAATGCCTGTGCCAGCGGGAGAAAATTTGCACGAAGCATCAACTTTCCAGTTTACAAACATTCCGGGTTTATGGTTGTGTGATGTTGGATTGCCAGTAAGGCAGCCAGACAAACATTCATGACGGAGTGGCAAAAGGTTGCTCCCCATGCTCACATGGGAGTTAAACCAATGACTGACACTAACACTGCTACCTCTGGCAATCCTGCTCTTGAAGCTGTCCAGGCACGGATCAATGCGGAATATGCTGCAATGAAGCCAGCACAGAAGGCGGCTTTCCGTCGGCGGCTGAAAGAAGCTGGCAATCTTCCTCTTCCTACGATTGTCAAGAAAACCAGTGAACAGGATCGGATTATTGCAGAAATCAAGGCTATGCCTGTTGAACAGAGACAGGGACGGATTGATGAGGTTTACACTGCTTACACTAGCCGCTCCTATTCACCAAGCGCTGTGAAAAATGGCTGAGTCGCACCGCCGCGAATCCGGGCAGCCTCGGCCGTTGCGCCTGTTTCATCGCGATCGGATCGGATTGTTGGTTGGGGTTGATGGGAAACGGGTTCGACGGGGCGCCTGCCCCGCGGTCTATGGAGCAGCCGGCACCAAGCTGTGGGCGAGATCGCGGAACAATGCTGCCTCAGGGCAGGAGGCAGCGAAAGCGATGCGCACACGGGAAGCGGTCTCGATTACCCGTGCAGCGACCTTCATCAGCCGCAGCCGAATGGTGGTGAACTCGGCGGTGGTCAGCGCGTGTGCCTTGGGGATGCCGTCGCGCACGTTGCGCAACAGCCAATAAGCTGCGGTGTGAAGGACGAGCCGCATCTGATTGGCAAGCGGCGCCCGACATGAGGTGCGGTCGGAGGCAAGTTGGCTCTTGTGAAGTTTGATCAGGTTTTCCGCCTGGCCGCGCTCACAATAAAGCGTATCATACAGCCACTCAGCGCTGCCCGTGGTGATGTTGCTGACCACGAAGCGGATGTCGAGGCCGAGAGTGGACGCCTCGATGCGGGCCGCGATACGACGCGAACGCGACCAGGATTTGGCCCGATACTGTGTTTCGGTGTAGCGCCGCAGCAGCGGGGCATCGGCTTCGGCGCGACGGACACGAACGTCGTCAGCTGCCGGCTCGACCAGGCTGCGCAGCACGTCGTTGCCGGACAGGCCGAAGACGTTACTGCGCAAATCGCTGCGGCGACGGCGTCGCCCTGGGGTGGGGCAGTCTGGAGCGGCTTGCGCTTCAGTCGCATCGGCAGGTTTCGTCAACCCCCGTGGTTGTCCGGCTGTGCAACAGGCTAACATGAGCGGGGGTTAGATCCAAGGCTGCTCCCAGGACCATGGATGATGCGCAATCTCGAAGGGTGGTGAGTTTTCACACGGTCTGGAATAATTTTGCACCCCATACCCAGGCCGGCAAAATCAACGGTTTTGGCTGGTGCAGAAGTTCGGTGTGGAGGTCCGCTCAGCGTCGGTTGCGGCTTGCAAACTGCTCCGAAAGCTGCCGTTCCGCTTTCGGCCATCGTCCGCCGCGTGTCCCTGACCGGTCGGACGAACGTCAGCGGTCGCAATGTCGCGCGGCGGCCCTGGGTTTATTCCGGTCGTAACCGAACCTAGCCCGGTGCCCCGGGTGGGGACCTGTCCGGTCACCCCCTCCCAAAGGCGGCCCGCGTTAGGTATGCCATGCGGACGAGCGGCCGTTTTCCAGGTCCCGTTCCATCGGCAATCGTGGGTTGCTCACTGAGCTTGACCCTGATGACCCGGACATCGCCTTCGGTCTTTGCGATCTCGACTTCGGTGAGCCGGCGCTGGGCAGCGTCTCACAGAGCTGCGGGAGATACCAGGCAAGCTGGCTGCCCGGTGAGCGGGCGACCATTGAAGTGAAGAGGGCAGCCTCTAAAACCTGGTCGTAACGGCAGCCCGAGCGCGCACCGCCGCTTCGATGTGCTCGGTCGTGAGGCCGCAACAACCGCCCAAAACTTGCACCCCCGCCTTGATCCACTCTTGGCAGAACGCTCCGAAGCGCTCCGGTGCAATCACATCGACAAATCGCCAATTCGGCATCTCGAAATAGCCAGAGTCCGGGTAAGTCATCAGCGCGCCCGGGAAATGCTTCCGCGTGACCGAAAGCGCGTCCGTAACGACCTCGGAGTTCGTGTGCATGGGCCCTGCCGCGTCGATCCCTGCTCTCGGAATAAGGCGTGCGATCTTGTCAAGAGGCAGGTCCTCGGACTGGTGGTAGCTTACGACGCGTCCGTCCGTGGCGCGGCGCGCGCTCAGGCCGAACCAAACCGGCAGTCCGGTTGCAAGCGCCGCCTCGACGGCGAGCTTTGGCCGCTCCGGGTGGTACGTCATTTCGAGCAGGATGAGCTCGGCGCCGGCAGCCTTAAGCAGCTGGGCAAGCTCGTGGAAGGCATCAGACATCTCGGCCACCGACGGCATCTTGCTCTGGTCCAGGTTCGGCGAGCCTGGCGTCATCGGGACCATATGCGAAAGCGATCCGGCGACGACGACTGTATGGCCGGCCGGCGTGAGCGCGCGGGCACGGAGCGCTGCCTCCACCGCCCGGCGATTGATTTCTTCGAGCTTGTCCGCATACCCGGCTGGCTTGAGCATGAGGCGGGAGGACGCATAGGTGTTTGCGGTGATGACCTCGGCACCGGCGTTGATGTAGTCGCGATGAATCTCGCTCAGTAGCTTGTCATTTCCGAGCGTGGCGGGACCGCACCAGGCAGCGGGGTCCATTGGCACGCCGCGGCGCTGCAGCTCGGTGCCGGTGCCGCCATCGAGAATGACCACGTGGCCGGCGTCGAGCCGCCTCTTCAGTGCTTCGTACGACATCAGGCGCGATTTGGGCCTTTTCCGGCCTCCTCCGCAATATGGCTTCCCTCGCGAACGGCTGGACCAGCTGGAACGACACGGGGCTTGGTCAGGGGTATCGCCCGCCAGATGCGCAAATCCGATCATTCGATCGGTTGGGCGGCACCTCCGAAGCGGTCATTTCCGCACACACCCTGAAGGGCAACGATCGGTGGAAACCAGACGTTCGGCGGTGCGTGGCGTCGCTGCACGCGCATCAGCCGTGCGGTCGTGCAGCGGGCCACATCGACCCCCTCACGGTGGAGCTGGTGCCAGACCTTGCGCACGCCGTAGACCCGGAAGTTCTCTTCCCATACCCGCCGGATCGCAGGTCGCAGCGCCGCATCCCGTTGCACGCGGGCCGGGCGTTTGCCGGGATCCGCCCGACGTGCGGCGTGGGCATAATAGGTAGACGGGGCGATCGGCAGAACCTTGCAGATCAACTCGACCCCGTACGCCTCGCGGTGATCGTCGATGAACGCGATCATGGCTTGAACCGGCGGTCGAGCTCCGCCTGGGCAAAATACGCCGACGCCTTTCGCAGAATCTCATTGGCTTGGCGTAATTCACGGTTCTCTCTTTCCAGGGCCTTGATCCGCTCGCGCTCCTCGCTCGTCGGACCTGGGCGGAAGCCCTGGTCGCGTTCCGCCTGCCGCACCCACTTGCGCAGCGTCTCACCGGTACAGCCGATCTTCGCCGCGATCGAGCCGATCGCCTCCCACTGCGACCCGTGCTCGCCCGCGTGCTCCAGCACCATCCGGACCGCTCGCGCGCGGACCTCGGGCGGATATCGAACCGATGACTTGTGCTTCTCCATCGCTCCATCCTCTCAAGGATTGGAGCCTCCGGGAAACCCGGTACGGTTCAGGTCCAGCAAATAGAGGTTGCTGGTGATCTCGATGCACGCGAACGCAAAGCTGTTGAGTGCCAAACCGCAGGCGAATGCCAAGATGTCGCCGCTCGTGAGAAGCAAGGAGCCGATGATCAGCAGCAATGCGCCGAGGCTGAGTACAAACCGACGCCGGATCAACTGCACCAGCAAAGGGATACTGAGGCGTGCCACCACGGCCGCCAACCCGGCGGCGATGTAAAGGAGCGTCACTGCACGGGCGGTCCCCAGCAGCCGCAGGGCTGCCAGTGGTACGACGGTGAGCAGGACCGATTGTGCCACGCTCGGGAGAACGAACAGGCCCAGGAACGCCGGCTTCGTGCGGCGCCGCCTGGTGCGGGCGGCATTCAATTCTGCGGGAGCATACGCGCTCATGCCGGGGCTGATACCTTCGCCGGCCGGAAACTCAACGGCGGTCGCCCAAGTTGCATCGCTTCCCCTGCTGACCCTGACGGCTCCGAACCCGCAGCATGGCATGATGCCGGCGTTCGGCTTAGCGTAGCAATCAGGGGATCACCAATTATCGGCCTGTGGGATGCCAAAACTCCGGTTTTGCAGAGGTTGGTCGAGCTGGATCTTTGCAATCACTTGCAACGAGGCAGAAAATCGATCTGATTCAGACGGAGACTGCGACCCTGTTGCCAGCGCATTCCCAACCCTGGATGGCTTCGTTTCCGCCGATCGTCGATGGACGATGACGGCGTCGACAGAGTTCAACTCGAATGAGCTCGACCCTGGGGCGGGGCAGGCGTGGGGGAAACCGGTGGGCCACGGATAGAACCATCTTCAACAATCGCACTGTCGGTCTCGAGCAAGCACGTGCCAGCTTCCCGCCCATCGCAAATCGAGGGCCGGAGGCGACAGTGGACGGGCAAGCAAGGATGGATAACTACGTGGGCGAGACCGGATTTCCAGGGAGTTTGTTGAAATCCCCAGAGGGCCCGAACGTGGGCACCTGCATCACACCCACCCTGGGCCTCCCGGACGCGTTCCTGGCTGACGTTCGAGCATTCCGCGAGTTCGGCACGCCGACACAGGAGCTGACAGAGGGCGGGATCCCGTACCTGATCAATGAATTCTGGACTGCCCGCCAACGCCAGAGCCACCACATTCACGAGATCAGCTATCGAGCTTGCTTCAAAGCGCAGCTCCCCGAGTTCTTCGTCAGACGCCTAACCCAGCTGGGCGAGGCGGTGCACGATCCTTTCATGGGGCGCGGTACAACTCTCGTTCAAGCAGCCCTGATGGGGCGCAAACCGGTCGGGAACGATATCAACCCGCTCAGTATCCTACTCACTCGCCCTCGTCTGACGCCGCCGAGCTCCGCCCAGGTCGCTGAACAACTCCGCGCGATACCCTGGGGCACAGGCGAGATCGATCGGGAGGACCTGCTGGTCTTCTATCACCCTGACACCCTACGGAAGATCTGCGCATTGCGTCGATGGCTGCTTGCGCGCGCTCCGCTCGATATGACCAACCCAGATCCGGTCGATGATTGGATCCGTATGGTCGCGATCAATCGGCTTACCGGCCACTCTACTGGATTTTTCTCTATCTACACCCTGCCGCCCAATCAGGCAGTGAGCATTGAGGGTCAGCTCAAGATCAATGGGAAACGCAAGCAGTCTCCGCCATCACGGGATGTGGTCGCTATCATCAACAAGAAGACCGAAACCTTGCTCGCGGATGGCGGTGTGCCAGCACACCCACCTGCACTGCTAGGCATCGGGCTAGCCCACCAATCAAGCTATATTCCCGATAGCAGTGTGTCGCTAGTCGTGACTTCACCGCCATTCCTCGACATCGTCCAATACGCCGCCGACAACTGGCTGAGGTGTTGGTTCGCCGGGATCGACGTGGATAGCGTTGCCATCGCCATGCATCGGCCACTTGGACGGCCATGGTCCGCGACACCTTGATCGAGCAGGCACGCATCCTGAAACCCGGCGGTCACGTGGCTTTCGAGGTTGGCGAGGTGCGCAATGGCAGCGTTCTGCTCGAGCGCTTGGTCTGGCAGACGGCCGACGGGCTGCCGCTCGAGCGCCAGGTTGTGCTGGTGAACGCGCAAAAGTTTACGAAAACTGCGAACTGCTGGGGGGTCTCGAATAACTCTTCTGGCACCAATACAAACCGCATAGTAATCCTCCGCCGAGCGACCCCAACTTAGGCTCGACAATATTCTCGTTCTGAACCGATACCCGTGGTAGGGCGAAACGTTGCCGGCAAGCCCGACCCGCTCAATGAAGGGTTTGTGCAATCAATTGCACAAGCTCGGAGAGAATGGACGAGACGGCACCGGGCTGGGTCCTAGCTTGTGAGCGTCCTTGTCTCGACACCGACCTCCTGGGCGGATCAGGAGCACACGCGACCCGTAGCCCCTGTTTGGGCAGAAGACATCCAGTGTATTAGGTACATCAGCCGTCTCGTCCGATGACCGGCTAGGCAAGCGCTGTCCCAAGTAATTGCACGAACCTCAGTATCCGACGGCACGCAGTAACCCGACGGCTAATGCCACCGTCGCGGCCATAGTCGCCGCCCCGGCGGAGAAACCGGCGACCACCAGTTTCCAGGAACTCGTAGCGCAGCAGGCCCCGCTTGTCAGTGTCCACCGGCACCTCGGAGCAACCAGCCAATAGCGCCGCCAATAACGCCGAACAGCGCCGCTGTGGCACCGGCAACGACTGCCATCGCCTTCCACGGCTCCCAGTCGGTGAGCTTGCGTTGGCGCCGGCCCGCTTGTTCTCGATATCGGCGTGCATAAGCGCGATCCTCAGCCCCTCCGCTCAGTATCGTCCTTGGGCTTCGGCATGTCACCCCGCAGGCGAGGATGATACGGGCACTCAGGGCAGCGCCTGCTCCGTCAGCGGGCCGGTGCTGCCGTCAGCAGGGAGCCGGGTCGGGACCACGAGCTTGGTCGGTCGCAGTCCCTCCAGCGTGCGAACCAGAATGGGGGCGTCGTGCGGCATGCCTTTCATGGCATGCGCCAACTGATCGAGCGTCACGCTGCTTCCTCAATGCACATGCGCGAGAAGCCAGCCGAGAGCGCCGCCGATCAGAGTGAACAGCGCAGCTACACTGCCGGCAACGACTGCCATCGCCTTCCACGGCTCCCAGTCGGTGAGCTTGCGTTTGTAGTCGGCGTCGGCCCGCTTGTTGTCGGTATCCGCTCGCTTATTCGCGATCTCGGCCTGCATGAGCCCGATCCTCAGCCTGCGTTCAATATCGTCGTCCGGCTCCGCCATGTCACCCAGCAGGGCATCAGGTGGCTATAATGGCTCGTTGACACGTCGGAGGCCGGGAGCGAGATCCGTTACTTTCCACAGAGCGCCGGCGACAATCCCGGCCATCCTCGGGCAGAGTGACCGTAATAATAAGCCGTGTCATCGGAAGGGAAAATATGACCGCAGCCAAGACCCCCGGCACCGCCATGGTCCTTGCCTCCATATTGGCGCTATCAACAGCGCCACGCCCCGCTACGGCTGATGTTTTGGTAACGGCTCAATCGGTGCAAGCGGCGATAGTTGCCGCAGTCGAAAAGGAGCGCAAAGTCTACGGCGGAGAGACGCCGGTCCCCGGCGTGCTCGTTGGGGTGTGGGACGGCTCCGGCGGCAGCTACGTCCACCCTTTCGGCGATGCCAATATGGCAACGCACCGCCCGATGACGGCAGCATTTCCGTATCGGCAGCAACACCAAGACCTTCGTCATCAGCGTCCTTCTTCAATTAATCGATGAAGGCAAGCTTGGCCTGGATGATAAGCTCAGCCAATTCTCGATCGGCATGACGGTTCCCAATGCAGATAACATCACCGTGCGGGAGCTGTGCCAGATGCGTAGCGGCCTGTTCGAGGCATACGACGCCCCGGAGTTCGATCACCTCCACCTAACTCCCAATATGAAATTCGACCCGCGCACCGCCATTGGCTGGGCGGTGGAGCAGAAGCCATATTTCGCGCCGGGCGAGGGATACCACTACAGCAACACCAGCTACCTGCTTCTGGGACTAATCATCGAGAGCGTGACTGGGGACTCGATCGGCGATCAGATTCGTAAGCGCCTGCTGCAGCCGTTCCATCTGACTCAGACAAGCTACCCGGATACAGATGCGATGCCGGATCCCTGGGCGCATGGGTACGGACTGAGCAAGGATCGCACCTGGAAGGACGTCAGCGGCACGGTTCCGGTCCCCATAATCGGCGCAGCCGGCGAGATGGTCTCGGCAATGGAGGATATGAGGCGGTGGGTGCAGCTTTATGTCGATGGCAAGACGAATGGTCCCGCTACGCAGAAAGCGCGACTGGATTGCATCCCGACCGGTGAAGGATTCTCGTTTGGTCTCGGCGTCGCCTGCGATGCAGGCTGGTATGGTTACACTGGCGGCCTGCCGGGCTATAACACCGCCGGATACTATTTCCCCGCGGGGCATGTCACCATCATCGCATGGGTGACCGTCCAAAATGACGAGCCACCCCCTGGCGTCGCGAACGCAATCTTCCGGGACATTGCGCAAATCATGACCCCGGCGAATGCACCCTTCCAGCACGTCCATCCCTCGGGCCAAAGGAAGACGTCTGTCGAACCCGGCGTGGAGCGGTAGGAAGGGTCTCGCTGCCAAGCGGTGGATAGCAGTCGTTCGCCTAAATCTTTCGAATTCGGCTTTGCGCCTCACGTCGGTCGTTCAGCGAGCCCGGGCGGGTGCTCCGAAGCGGAAATGCGGACAACAGCACCTGGTGACAAAGATGGTGGAAAGCAGACATAGAGGACGGCTCGCACGAAGGTCCGCTCTGCGCCGGAGAACGAACCCGCTTACGCGGGAGAGGAGCGCGCGTGAAGGTAGATGCCGCATGACGGCCAGGGAGGGAGTGTAGTGTAGGCGACGTGAGCCGAACCTCGGGGTGTTTTCAACCTCAGCGAGAAGAGCACCCCGATGAGCGACAAGCCCATAAGCCCCCTGCGCCAGCGCATGATCGAGGACATGTCGGTGCGTAACTTCAACGAGAAGACGCACAACGACTACATCCGTCAGGTCTGGACGTTCACTGCATTCCTTCGCCGCTCGCCAGATCCCGCAACACCTGAGGATCTGCGCCGCTACCAGTTACATCAGACACAGACCGGAGTACGACCGCCGGGCATCAACGCCGCCGTGTCAGCGCTTCGTTTCTTCTTCAACGTGACTCTCGACCGACCCGAGATGGCGCGGTGCCTCACAGTGGTACGTGAGCCCCGGAGGATCCCGGCCATTTTGAGCCCTGACGAGGTGGCACGCCTGCTCGACGCCGTCCCCCATCCTAAGCACAAAGCAGCACTGAGCGTTGCCTATGGCGCAGGACTGCGCGTCTCCGAGGTGGTGGCGCTGAAGGTTTCCGATGTCGACTCGAAACGCATGCTGCTCAAGGTCGAGCAGGGCAAGGGGCGCAAGGATCGCTTGGCAATGCTGTCGCCGCAACTGCTCGAATTGTTACGTGACTGGTATCGCATCTCGCGACCACGGATCTGGTTGTTTCCCGGTCAGGACCCAACCAACCATCTCACAGCACGCCAGTTCAACCGCATCGTCCACGCAGCAGCCCGCACCGCCAAGATCAGAAAGCGAGTGACACCACATACATTGCGGCATTCCTTCGCCACTCATCTGCTCGAACAGAAGGTGGATATTCGCGTCATCCAGACGCTTCTGGGTCATGCCAAGCTCGACACCACTGCGTTGTATACCCGCGTCGCTTCCACCACCATCCGTGCCGTCACCAGTCCACTCGACCAGCTCACGCCGCTCCGGCAGAGTACTGATCAGCCGCCGACTTAACGCACCGCACACTTGCCCCGTCCCGCGCTCGAGGTTGCGGATATCTTCCGCGACCATGGAGCTGCCTGGCGTCGTGCCAACGCTGGCCATATCAGCCTTGGCCAGCTGAAAGTGATGAGTGCCATCGAGAACTGTCGCACCGCAGCTCTCGGTGGCCACGTCGCACGCTGCGAGGACTGCACGTATACCGCGGTCGCCTATAACAGCTGCCGCAACCGGCACTGTCCGAAGTGCCAGGCAACGGCAGCCGAGGAATGGCTGCAAGCGCGCCAGGCCGAGCTGCTGCCGGTGCCCTACTTCCACCTGGTCTTCACTCTGCCAGACCCAATCGCCGATGTCGCCTACCACAACAAGGCAGTGATCTATGACCTCCTGTTCAAAGCCTCGGCCGAAACCATGCTCACGATCGCCGCTGATCCCAAGCACCTGGGAGCCAACATCGGTTTCACCACGGTCCTGCACACCTGGGGTTCGGCGATGACCCACCACCCCCACATGCATATGATCGTGCCCGGCGGCGGTATCTCCCCCGACGGCCAGCGCTGGATCGCATGTCGGTCCAAGTTCTTTTTGCCTGTCCGCGTGCTCTCGAAGCTGTTCCGGCGCCTGATGCTGCACAAGCTGATCGCCGCACATGCCGCCGGGCAACTGCAATTCTTCGCCGATCACGTGCATCTCGCTGAACCCGACGCATTCGCCGCATTACTCGCTCCGCTGCGCAAGACCAGATGGTTCGTCTACTGCAAGCGTCCCTTCGCCGGACCCGACGCCGTGCTGGCTTACCTTTCGCGCTACACCCATCGGGTCGCCATTTCCAACAGCCGGCTGATCGCAGCTGATGACAACCGCGTCACCTTCAAGGTCAAGGATTACCGGATCGATGGACCCGATCGATACAAAACCATGACGCTTGATACTTCTGAGTTTATCCGCCGGTTCCTCATTCACGTCCTACCTACAGGCTTCCACCGCATCCGCCATTACGGGCTCTTCGCCAACGGCTCTCGTGCTGAGGCTCTCGCGCGCGCTCGCGAACTCCTGGCCGCTGCCGCCCGCAGCAACGCCACACGCGAACAGGCTCAGCACGATCCAAAGGAATCCGATGAACCGAACACTGCTGCTTACCCATGTCCCTGCTGCGGCGGTCGAATGACCATCATCGAGACATTTGCGCGGGGCTGCCAACCAAAATACCGATCACCGGCGCAGACTGCCAGCATCAGGCTCAACACGTCATGACCAGCACCGCTGCCTCGCCTCGACGCTGCACTGAACTTATCTGCCACTGGCCACCAATCGACCGCGCGAACATGCGGCAACTTGCGCAGTCCCGCTATCCAACGCCTTTCACGACCTCATTCGAGCCCGGCCACCACCTCCGATTCAGCTTGCCGCCCTCCGCCGGTGCTGCAATCGACCGCCAGCACCCCTCTCGCGTTCGCTCACGCATACCCTTCGCCGTGGCTAAATCCCCATAGCCATACACCGTTTGCACACGCCCCCGCGGGTTCGTTCTTCGGAGGCTTCCGGACGCCGGCCCGTGTCACTCGCCGACCCATCGCCGCCGGCGTCCGGAACCCTTCACGACAACGGACTTTCCGGCAGCCGCGCCCTTCCCTCCGGACGCCCACAAGTCTTGCACGGTGCAAGCCTTCAATGCCGGCCGGTTTCGAGCACGATCCCCGCCGGCGGGAAGGTGGCGACAATCTATGTGGGAGGGCAGAACCGCTCACCCTCCCGGAGTCCTCACGGACGAACTCGGATGACCGTCTTCCCCGAGCGCCGCTCGGTCGAGTTGAAGGCGGCGACAGCGTCGTCGAGGGTCGAGACGTTGCCGATGTTCGTCCGCAGCCGTCCGTCACGCACACGCCGGACGATCTCACTCAGTTGAGCGCGATCGGACACGACAACGAAGTCGACCGCCAAGCCGTCGGCGGGTCGCGCCTCGGTCGGGCCGGCGATGGTCACCAGCGTTCCTCCGGCTCGAATCAGGCCTGCGGACCGCTTCCCGATGTCGCCGCCGAAGACATCGAAAACCAGATCGACTCCGCCGACGTCTTCCAGGGCGTCGTTCTCGAGGTCGACGAACTCCTGCGTGCCGAAGTCGAGCGCCGTCTGACGGTGGGCAGCGCGTCCGGTGCCGATGACGTAGGCGCCGGCCTCACGTGCGAGCTGGGTTACCATCGAACCGACTGCGCCGGCCGCGCCGTGCACGAGGACGCTCTGCCCCGCCTGAAGGCGGCCGTGCTCGAACAGCCCCTGCCAGGCGGTCAGGCCCGGCATCGCCACGCTCGCCCCCACCGTGAAGTCGACGTCGCCCGGCAGCGGCGCGAGGTTGCGTGCCTCGACGGCCACATACTCCGCCAGGGTGCCGCCGCGATACGAGTCCGTGAGCCCGAACACCCGCTGTCCCACCGACAGCCCCGTCGTGCCATAGCCGAGAGCGCTGACCACTCCGGCCAGCTCCTGCCCGGGAATAACCGGCGTCCGGTCACGGCCGAGCCGATCGGTCCAGGTCGAGGGCCATGTCAGCTCATCCCAGGTGAATCCCGACGCATGGACCTGAACCACGACGTCGTTTATCGCTGCCGCCGGCTCGGGCCGCTCGGACAACTTCATCCCGGCCGTTCCCGCCGCCTGATCCGTTACCACGATTGCCTTCATGGGAATTCTCTCCTGTAAGGTCGGCCCAGGTGTCTCGAGCCATTTGTTCACTCACGACTTCTGGACGTTGAGCCACGGGCCGCCGCGGTCAGTCTGCGACCTTGAGCACGATCTTTCCGGGCTTATGGAGGGCGCCATCCAGCATGCGGTGGGCGGTGCTCGCGTCTGCCAGGTCGAGAACCTCGCCGACCGGCAGGTTAAGCGTTCCGCGCTGGACCATCGCCGAGATCCTGTCGAGCCGGTCCCGCGTGACGTCGACGATGAAATACGCCGCGCGCACGCCTCGCGACCGGATATAGGCCTCGTCCGGGGGGCGCACGATGGAGACGATGATCCCGTTCGGGCGCAACGCCTCGCAGGTGCTTTCGAGTGCGTCACCGCCGATGGTGTCGATAACAGCATCGAGGGGCCGGGAGGCCAATTGCGCGCCAACGCGATCGCCTTCCACGATCGGCTCGGCACCCAGCGCCCGAACCCGTTCGATGTCCCGGGTGCGCGCGGTTCCGTAGACGCTGGCGCCGGCTTCCTTCGCCATCTGCGTCGCGCAGGCGCCGACGCTGCCCGCCGCACCGCGCACCAGGATCGCCTGCCCCGCTTCGATACGCGCGTACTCGAACAGCATCTGCCACGCGGTAACGGCGACGACCGGAAGGCCCGCCGCTGTGACGTAGTCGAGCGCGGCGGGTTTGAGCGCGACCTTGTTGGCCTCGGCCAGCGCGTACTCGGCATAGCCGCCGACGAACTGGTCGTTCGTCGCGCCGTACACGGCATCGCCGAGCGAGAACACGCCGACGCCGACGCCGAGCGCGGCCACCGTGCCGCTGATGTCGGAGCCGAGGGTCAAAGGCAGCGCTTGGCCAAGGCCGCTCTGGCCTTCGCGGACCAGCCGGTCCCACGGCCCGACGCCCGCCGCCTTCACAACGACCAGCACCTCGCCCGCCTCCGCCACCGGACGGGGAATCTCGTTGAGCCGCATGGTGTCGATGCCGCCGGATTCATGAACTCGAATGGCTCTCATCACTCGTCTCCTCGGCTACTCTCGTTAGGTGGAGCAAATCCGCGGATGCGCCAGCAAAGCTAGTACCCCAAGTCGATCATACTGTGGGGTAGAGCCGGTGCAACTTAATGCGGGCCTCTTCGGTGGTGAACTGCCAATTCGCTTTAACGTGAGCTTTGTTGCGGCTCGCCCGCCAAGCGGCGACTTCGTCGGCCAGAGTTTGCTTGTCGGAGATGCGCTCGTCGAGACACTGCGTTGACAGCACGCTGAGTTCGGATTCCGCTAAGTTGAGCCAGCTGCCGTGTTTGGGGGTGTAGTGCCACTCAAACCTTTCGACCAGGCGGCGTGCCTCGGCAGCAGGGAAGGCCTCGTAGAGAGCGGCCTGTCTGTGAGTGTTGAGATTATCCTGCACGAGCACGATTTTCTCTGCCTTGGGAAAGTGCGTGTCGGATAATTCTTTGAGTACCTGGGCGTAGTCCACCGCGGTATGGTGGTCGGTGGCATGAGATCGCGTACGATGAGGTCGGCAACGCGGTCATCTCGACGATCTTCACTGGCATTGATTATTCCTACAGTCGTAACCCTACGCCGCTGGTCTTCGAGACCATGATCCTAGATGGCCCCCTCCACGGGACGCGACGACGCTATACAACCCGAGAGGCTGCGTTACAGGGCCATGCTGCGGTTGTGGCGATCGTGCGCGCCTCACAGGCCAGTGCGTCGCCACAGCCCAGATTTGCCGCGGGATGCCGTCCCAGCTGACTAACGCGCTTCGCGGCGTACCTGTAACACGATTTTTGTTTCGCCATATCGATTTAACTCGTAGGGAGCAGATCAGCGTCCTCGCTCTCCCACCACAGGCTGGCAGACGTGACTCCTTTCATTGGGGACGGCAAGGACTGCCGTTTAGAGACCCGCTCCGCCGTGGTATTAGCTTGGGTCAATAGCGTCCATGGGTACTGTACCCCCTCCCGCTTGTGCTTCAGTCCTGGAAAGACGGAACTTGCTCGGCTAAACTGATCTTGGGAAAACGTTTCTCAACCAAATGGCGATAGGATCTCTTGCTTCTTCGATCAGGTTTAAGCCAGGGTCCCACCACCGGGCTTTGGACGCTGCGAGCATCGTCTGCGCCTATGTGGCAATATACGTGGCATCAGACCGGATCAGTTTCTTTCACGAGCTGCCGGGAACCTGCTTCGGGCCCTGGAACCCTCCACCGGCCATTAGCCTATCTCTTCTTCTCCTCAAGGGGTTGCGCTTCGCACCCGCGCTCTTCGTCGCGGGCGTCTTCTCGGATTTCGTAGTTGTCGGTTGCGCGTCCGGTATGGTGGCCACCATCACCGCGAATGCGATCATGGCCGTTGGCTACACCGGGGTTGCTGCTTCGTTGCGTCGTTTCGCTCATGTCGACCAGGGCCTGTCGCGAGTCGCGGACGTTGTGTACCTGCTGCTGATTGTTGGCGCAGGAACCTTTGTGGTCGCGGGCCTCGCGGTGTCCGCCCTGGTAATGATGAACGAGCTGCTACCGAACCTGGCATACCCTTCCATCTGGCATTTTTTCATCGGCGATCTTACGGGCATCGTTGGCCTTCTCCCCGCCGTGCTGACCATTTCGCAGGCGCGGGAACGTTGGAAGGAGGTGCCGCCATCGCTTCGGGCCTTCGATTGTGGGGTTTTTGCGGTGGGGCTCGTGTTCGCGCTGTGCATGATATTCGGCGTGGCGATATCGAAAGAGTTGCAGTTCTTCTACCTTCTGCTGCTCCCTGTCGCCTGGATCGCCGTGCGCCACGGTCTCGCCTGGTGTCCGATCGCTATCGCGGTCACTCAACTGGCGCTCGTATCCACAGTTGGCATCCTCGATTATCAAAGCTCCGACTTTCTGGCTTATCAGACGCTTTCTCTCGCCGTGGCGGCGAGCGGGCTGATCCTGGGTGCGGTGGTCACGGAACGCCAGCGGGCCGAGCTCCATTTACGCCAGCAACAGGCGGAGCTCTCCCGCGCTGCAAGGCTCACCACCGCCGGAGCGCTCGGCGCCGCCGTTGTTCATGAGATCGGGCAGCCGCTCGCCACGCTGGCCACCTATGCCCATGTTTGCCGCCGCCTTCTGGTAGCAAGTCCCACCGATATTCCAGTACGGGCGTTGCGTGAGAACTCTGGCTAAACTGGAAGCCGAAGTGCGACGCGCGGGAGACATTGTCGATCACCTCCGCGACTTCTTAGGCAGGAGCGAACCGCGATGGTCTCCGCTCGATCTCACCGACACAACCCGCAGCGTTGTCGTCGCCCTCGCCGACCTCGCTCGCTCTTTCGGTGTTATGGTCCGGATTGACACTCGGCCGCTGGCGCAAATCGCCGCAGACCGCGTTCAGCTTGAACAGGTACTGGTCAACTTGATTCGCAATGCGATCGAGGCGGCTGGCGAGTGTCGCGAGCAGGAGAAGATGGTGTGGGTCCGCTTGCGGCAGGTGGACGGCGAGAACGAGTTGGTCGTTGAAGACAACGGGCCTGGCATCCCGGCCGATGTGGCGGAACGGCTGTTCAAGCCTTTCGAAACCAACAAGCCGCGCGGTATGGGACTTGGGCTATCGCTCAGCCTTGAGATCGTGAAGGCGCATGGTGGAAGGCTTTGGTGGGATGCAGCAAGCAGTCCGCGCGCGCGGTTCGTTTTGCGGTTGCCCTGCGACAAAGTTCGCTACCCATGACCGGAGCGACGGTTCACGTCGTGGAGGATGATCCGGGAATGCGGGACGCCCTGACTTTGCTGCTGCAGGGCGAAGGCTTTGACGTTTGCAGCTATCCGAGTGCCGAGGCGTTCCTGGCCGAGTTGGACCGGTCGCAGCCCATCTGCCTGCTTGCCGATGTCCGGTTGCCTGATATGGACGGGATCACGCTGTACCGCCACCTGGTCGAGCTTGGGCTCGACCCGGCGACCGTGGTCATCACCGCTCATGGCGATGTCCCCATGGCGGTCGCGGCCCTGAAGGAAGGGGTCGTTGATTTTGTCGAAAAACCCTTTGATCCGGCGCTACTGTTGGAGAGTGTGCGCGAAGCCCGGCAGCGTGCTGTCGCCAGTCAGGAACGCCATTCGCAGGCGGCCGAGATAGAAGCTCGCCGATCAACGCTGACGCCGCGTGAGGTGGAGGTTCTCGACCTGCTGGTAGAAGCCCACCCTAACAAGGCGATCGCGGCAAAGCTTGGCACAAGCGTCCGTACTGTGGAGCACCATCGTGCGCACATCTTGGAGAAGATGGGAGCACGTTCTCTCGGCCATCTGATCAAGTTGATGCTGGCGACCCGCCGATCTGGTGCGAATTAGTGGCATCGTCGCAGGTACAAGTACCAATAAATTCCTCGAATTGTGCATAATATCTCGGCGACGGTGGAGGATAATGCCTCGACCACGTGAGATCTCCATAAAACCTATGCGCTTCTCTATTATCGCTGCCTTTCTGGCGCTTGCGCTGGGCTTCGGCCCGGTCGCACTTGCTGGCGAGACCGGTTGGGCTAATGCCTTGAACGGTTATGGCCACTATCACCGGAGCAATGGGGACTAACTAAGCGCCTGGCTCGACGAAACCTGTTTTCCGTGTCTGCGCTAGACGTAATAAATCGATACGGACACAAACAATCGCAAGGTACAATTACCTATAGACTGCCCCGACTTGCGCGTAATATCTTAGCGATGGTGGTGCAAAACACTGTCCCAGCAACACCGCCGATTTTTACGAGGAGGCTTGTCTGCAGTTGCAGGAGCAGAGCGTGACCACAGGGAAGGTTCCACCCATGCTTAACGGACCAGATTCAACGAGGCGGTCCATGCTGCGCAAACTCCTTCTCGTCTTTTTCTACGTGTCGATTTCTTTGTCCCATGCCCGCGCGCATCCACCGCCTGCGGACAGCTACGAGGCGCAGCAGCTGGGCAAGTTCTGGCAATGATTTCCACAGGCTGGTCGTCCGATAGGCTCTTGCCGCGAGCTTGGGTGTGGACGCGTGGCCGCACGTATCTATTCAGGCCGTTACGATATCGAGTTCCTGCACCCTGCGACCACCACGCTGCGTGATGTCGCGGGCAATGCCAGCGATCGATCGGCTAACACTTTGGGTCGATCTGCAAAGCGCCGAACAAGTTACGTGCAGCCAGGAAAATCTCTGAATGAACCCCTCTGAACGTGATCACAGAGCGACGTGTAGGACGGCGCGAGGTGACCTTGGCGAAAATCGTCAGCAACTTGCAGGACAGCAAAAATGCCTGACCGCCGGGCTTTAAGTGGTAAGGGCGGACGGCGCGGGCTACATTTCTGCCCGAGACAAGGGCTCTCGCGGCGCTGAGATTTTCTGCCCTAATCGGCGCGCACACGCGTGGGATTGCTTCGGCCCTTTTAGGCCTCGCATAACCCCGCGCTGGTAATCAGGATTGGTCTCCGATGTCGTTGACGCTGGTGATGGGCAGACCGCTCATGGGCTGGCCTTGGTTTGGCTGAGCAGTGCCCTGGCCTCGACGAGGTCAGGCAAGCCCAGGCCTTCGATGAAGGAAGCATAAAGGGGGGCGAGCAGTTTATGCGCTTCTTTCTCGCGCCCCCGGGCGCGCCAGAGCCGCGCGAGGCTGCTGGCGGCGCGTAGTTCCCACAGCCGGGCTGCCTGACGGCGGGCAATCTTGAGCGCTGTACGCAAGTGGCGTTCGATTTCCAGTAACGGAGCGCTTTGGATACGGAGCGCCTCGGCATGAAGCCGATGGAGTTCGGCACTCAGGTAATGTTCACCGTTCGTGTCAGCGTGCCTGTGCGCGGCCTCAAGATGAGTAAGCGCGGCGTCGGGGCTCCCCGCGAGCAAACACCCCTCGGCGAGATAACAATAGGCTCGGGTGTTAGCCAGCTTCGTCCCGGTTGTTCCCAGGTGGCGCAGGCCCTCTTCGAGAAGGGTCAGCCCCTGCGCCGTATCGCCGAGCTGGCATAGCGCCGAGCCGCGCCGTTGGTGCGCGAAAGCCAGCCACTGCGGGAAGCGGTGCTGCCTGGCGATATCGATTGCCTCCGCTGCGACCTTGTCCGCCATCACTGCATCGCGCAGAACAGTGTACAGTTGCGCGAGGACGACCAGCGACCAGGCGATCTCGTGCGGATTGTTGCGGGTACGCGCTCCTGCGAGCCCCTCTTCGCTCATCCGTAAACCCGTCTCCGGATAACCCAGGAAGCACAGCACATCGCCGCGGTAAATTCGGCAGATGATACGCGGGTCCTCACCGTAAATGGCGAAGTCGGTGTCCCGTAGGCTGTCGGCAAGAGCTATGCCGCGAGCAAAGACCGCGTCGGCCCCCGTCTGCTCGCCCGCAGTGAACAGGGATATCCCGAGAGCCCTACATGCGATGGCAATGCGGGCCGGGTCGCCGTTGCGCTCGGCAAGCGACAACAGGCCGCGGGCCAGTGCTACCGTTTTTGGCAGTGGCTGGCGCATCAGGCACGAATTCCACACTGCCCGGTGGGCAGCGAAACGTCCCGGCCAGTCGGGAAGGCTCTCCCCGAGTTCCTTGGTGCGCGCCGCGCAAGTCTCGACGAACTGCGATCCGAAACCGTGGGCGGCAATCGCCGGGACGATCTGCGCGAGACGCAGGTCGGCTTCGAGCCGATCTCTTTTCGCGTCGGGGGGCAGGGTTTGTACCAGTTCGAGCGCCCGGTCGAAGTGAACGATAGCCTCGCGGTTAGCGAAGCAGGCGATGCTTTGCTCGCCGGCCCGCCGCCAGTGCGTGATGGCCAGGTCGGCCAAGCCCGCCCCGGCGTAGTGCCAGGCCAGCAATTGCGGCTCGCGCTCTGCCGCCTCCGGGAACAAGCGCGCGATGGCCTCGGCGATGTGCGCATGCAGCCCGCGGCGCGGCTCCCGCAGCAGCATGCCATAGGCCGCATCGCGCAGGAGGCCATGCCTGAACCTGTAGATTGGGTCGGGCGAAACACCGGGGCGGTGGATCAGCTCGGCGTCATTGAGCTGCCGCAGTGCGGATTCGAGGGTATTGTCAGGCAGGCCGGCAACGGCGGCGAGCAGATCGTGTGGGAACTCGCGTCCGATGGCCGCGCCAGCTTGCGCCACCTGACGGGCCGTTGCGCCCAGCCGATCGAGCCGCGCCAACAGGGAGGCATAAAGGGTGGGGGGTACGGCTGTCGGGGCGGGGAACGGCGCGGGCGGCACGGTCTGGCCGCCAGCCTCGCGTGCCGCTTTGGTCAGCTCCTCTATAAACAGAGGTACGCCGTCGGTGCGCTCGACGATATCCGCGACGACTTCGGGGGGCAGTCTCCCACGGCTGCCCGCGACCTGCTCGACGAGCGCCGCGTTGTCGCGCCGGCCGAGGCGGCTGAGGCGGAGCTCCGTCACGTGCGCCTGTCCAGTCCAGGGGGCCCGGAAGTCAGGCCGGTACGTAGCGACAAGTAGCAGCGAGAGGCGGTCCGCCCGCGCGGCCAACAGATCGAACAGTTCGAGTGTTGTGGGATCGGCCCAGTGCGCATCTTCCAACACGGCGAGAACCGGGCGCGCGTTCGCCAGCGACTCGACCTGCTTGAGCAGCGCGGCCAGAGTATGTTCCCGCCGCAGGTGGGGACTAAGATCACGGCGCGGGTGCCGGCTGCCGGCCGGCATCCCGAGCAGTCCGGCGATGATACTTAGGTCTTCCGGGCTCGTTCTCGTGGCGGCGAACAGTGCCTCCAGCTTCGCCAAACGTGCTTCTGTTGTGTCCTCGGGCACAAAGCCGGCGGTATGCTTAAGCCACGTGATGATCGGATGCAGCGCGGTATCGCGGTGGTGCGGCGAGCAGAACCACTCCAGCCGCGCGCGTATTTGCCTGGCGGCGGCTATTGCCTCCCGCAATGCTGCGATCAGGCGAGATTTACCGATGCCTGGTTCGCCAGAGATCAGGAAGAGCTGACCTTCGCCGGATGCGGCGCGGTGCCAGCAGCGCAGCAGCAGATTTAGTTCCTCGTCGCGGCCGATGAGGGGGATGGGCCGACGTGAGCGCAAAGCCTGGAATCGGTGTGCGACGGCGGCTGGGCAGAGCACGCGCCATGTATGGACAGGATGCGGTAGCCCTTTCAGTTCAGACATGCCGAGATCAGCCCACTCGAACGTGGTGGCTGTGATGCGACGAGTTCGTCTGATCGACGACCACTGCCCCTGGCTCGGCTTTGCTGAGCAAGCGGGCGGCAAGATTTGGGGTTTCTCCGATTACGCTTCGCTCCTGCGTCCCGCCGGCGTCGAGAAGGTCGCCGACCACCACGGGCCCAGTGGCAATTCCGACGCGCACGGAGAGCGACCCGGCGGAGGTGTTTAGTTGCGCTACGGCCTCGGCTGCGGCGATTCCGCCGCGGATGGCGCGCTCGGCGTCGTCCTCGTGCGCGGTCGGCCAGCCGAAATAGACAAGCAAGCCGTCACCAAGGAACTTGGCGACATAACCACCATGCTCTTTCAGCGTCTCGGACGCGACCTGGTAATATCGTGCCATGACTTCGCGCAGATCTTCCGGATCCAGGCGGGACGAGAGTGCAGTCGAATCCGCAAGGTCGCAGAAGAGCAGGGTGAGCTGGCGCCGCTCAGGCATTGATTCGGAAGCAGCTAGAGGCACTGCTATCTCAGCGTCGCCCCGTTTTGGGCTGGCGCGCGGTGATCTCAGCCGCGAGTGGGTCAACATCCACGAGGCGGGGCACGGTTTCTTCCTGTCGCGAGGTCTCCGAGCTAGCATCACCCGGCGGGCGGTACCTGTGCTCAACCAGCCACCCACTATTGCAGGCGAAGCGGAGGAGTCTATGGGTACTTCTACCCTGGGAGGGCGGGTATTTCTCGCTTCGGGCTGAATCCTTCCGCCCATGCCCGCACGAACCGGCCGTCGGCGGCGGCTACGAGGCAAAGGAGCTGGGAAAGTTCCGGCGGTGGTTTCAAGCACGGGCTTACCCACTAGGCTCGTGCTGCGAGCTTGGGAATAAGCGCGTGCTCCATATGGCGCATCTACGGCTCGCACGTTTTATCGGTTCGTCGCCGCGTCGTGTGCAGCGCGGGCCCGCGAGGTGGCGGGGGTATCCTGGGAGAAAAATTGGTTCATGCCGACCAGTATTTCCGGTCCCAGATTTGCTATAGGTACAATTACCTATTCCAGTAGCGGGCTGAAGGACTTCATAGCAAGAAGCAGCATTTTCGTACTTGGTTATGACCGCGACAAACGCACGACACGTCTGTTCGCAAATCAACGAGGAGGTCTGGATATGCGTTACTTTATCGTCGCAGTCGGTCTGGCGTTTGCCCTGGGCTTCGGCCAGGCCGCAGTTGCTGCTGACGGCTGGGGCACGCATGAGAACGGATACGGCCAGTATCATGTGAGCAACGGCTGAGAGCCGCCGCCGCAACGATGATAGGGAAGGGGGGCAGTTTTGCCCCCTTTCCGCTTGCGCCCAACTCCCCGCCGCAGCCTCGGAGTACGACACCATCTGGGGCTGAGTGGGTACTATTACCACAGCAACAACTGAGAGTGCAGACCCCAAAGCGCCAGGTGTGCGCTGCCGTCGCCGCACTCACGGAGGCAAGTCGGCGAAACGTGCGCCGCACATCCCGGCACCCGCCCGACCGCAGGATCCAGCCGCCGGGTCCTGGTTTGCTCCGCTACATTTATGGGGCTGTCGGACATGGCTCTGTCAGCTTTCGAGCCTGCTCGGAGCAACATTCTCGGGCTGCCGAGCCTCCTGTTCAAGCAGCTTCCAGAATACCAAGCGCGATGGCTGTCCGGCGCATGTAGTGAACGCGCCGTGTAGCGGCGGGAACGTGTTGGCACATGCGAGATCGAGAGCGGAAGAAGTTGCGGAGTTCGTCGTGACCGCGGCAATATCGGCCGCAGGTGACGGCGGACTTCCTTCCCCGATGGGGTTTTGCCGGGCCGCAGCAGCACCGCCACCGGCCGCGCCGTGGCAGTGTCATAGATATGGATCGGTAGAAAGCAGCGCTCGTTGTAATGGGCATTGAACGACGACAGCTGCTGATATCCATGCACCACGTCCACGGTGTCGTCGATATCAAGCGTGACCGCCTCCGGCGGCACTGCATAGCTGGCGCAGTAGAGGCCAATCATCGCCCGCATCATTCGGATGATCTCGCGCAGGCTGGGGGCGTTCTCCCACCGCGACATGGTCGGCTGCGAGCACAAATCGCGGCCGCTGGCGGGCAGCTTGCCGCAAGCCAGTTTGAAGGCCGGGTCGCGGCGCAGGTGATCGAGGTCGTCGGCGTCCTCGTAGCCGCAGGCGATCGCCAGAATGCGCGCACGCAGGATGTCACTCAGCTGATGCACGATCCGGCCTGGATAGCGATGATCGGCAATCTCCGCCGCCAGTCGATCACAGATGCCCAGACGTCGTTCCGCCGCGCCAGCAAGATGACGCCGCCATCTGACGTGATCCGTCCGCCATCGAATGCCGCGGTGACTTTCTTTCCTGCAACGGCTGGCAATGCGAACGGCTCGGTCGTATCCTCGTGCATGGCGGGTGTGGCACACCGGTGAGATTGCGATTCGGATGGCGTCAGGCACCCAATTCGTAAGTTACAATCACCACCTTACGCGACACCCGCCGACGAATCCCTGCTATGCGATGAATAAGACAGGTTAGCGACCGTGCCCGCCAGCGCGTTAGGGTCGGGTGACCACAATGCTTGGTGCGCTGCCCGGAACGGATAATAACCCAAAGCCATTGCCCTGCGGGATCATGATGCCAGGCGACCCGCCGCCCTGGGGCGTGACCGTCGCGAAACTGCCGTTATTGGACGTGACCGTCCCGGCAATGCCACCCAGTCCAAAGACCGGTGCGCCACGATCCGGCAAGCTCGAGGCGGCAGGTTGAGTTTGCTGCGGGGAGCTCGGAGACGAGGGCGCTGGCGTTGGTATGACGTAGCTCGGTGACGCCGGGGTCGCTCCCGTCCCCACATAGACACCATCGGGCGCGTAATCGCCGTGGAAGTATCCGTAGTTCGGGGAATAGTGGTAACCCGCTGGGGCCGCATACGCGTAATCCTGAACGGGAGGGCTGGCGCAGCCCGCCAGCGTGAGTGCCGCCACTACAACTCCCGCGACCGCGAGGAGCCGATTATTAGTATGCATTGGTGCCATTCCTTTATGAGTTTGTCGCTGCTCGATATCGCCGCTCCCGCCGAGCTTGAGGCATGCACGGTTGGTATCCGGACATACCGGAACCTGATGCGCTTGCTATAGCTCTTTCTCTCAATACAGGAACTCGTCCTCCGCCCAGCCCTTCGGGGGCTCGTAAAGCCTGAACCCACAGGCAATCAGGTTGTTCATCGACGGGATGTTCGCGACTTGGGTGTAGGTGGTCAGCCGCCGCAGCCCGAGCGTCCTGGCGCGAGCCTCGCGGGCCTTAATGAGCCGCTGTGTTGGAGCCCATGGCCCCGAGCCTCTTCGACCACACCGGCGCGGCAGAGTGTGCCGGTGCCGTCATCGTAGTTGGAAACGTAGAGCCCGGCGAAGCCAACGGGGCCGTTGCGTTCATCCCTTGCGAGCCACCAGACGGCCCCGTCAATTGGCCACACATCGGCCGCCGGGAGGCATTCCTTCTGGAGACGCACAAGCATGTTCCGGTGCGCTGTCGGGTTTGCCTCCAACGATGGACAACGTCATGTCACGTCCCAGCCCTTGTGATTGAGTAACTCCGGTGACGGTGACGCGGCGCGGCAAATCTCCTCGACCATGTCCGCGCAGCAGTACCAGGGCTCGCTCATGTAGGGGATCGCAGGTACCCGCCGTACCGGCGTGACGCGTGGCGCCCCGCCTAGCGCGGCATCGGCGCAGGCTTGGATCTTTGCGAAGACCTCCCCGCGTGTCAGCTCCGCAGCAGCGCTACCCTGCACGATTGTATTGACCTGCTGGTAAAGCGCATCTACTCGCGGATCGGGGTGAACCCAAGGACAACAGAGCGCCTCTGGATCGAAGGGGCCTACCAGCGCGCGGATGTCAGGGAGATCCAGCAGGCGCGAACCGGCCGGAATCAGGAGGCGGATCGCGAGTTGCACTGGCGCGACATGCTCGATCAGATCAAGCTCTTCGATTACACGCAGGAGATCGCAATAGTCTTCAAGCGTTAGCCAAGGCGTGAAGGGCACAAAGGTCGGACTAGGTACAAGGTTGGCCTCGCGGCAAAGCGCGACGGCATGGACGAAATCGGTCCGGGTGTGCTGCTTGAGCAGGAAGCCGAGTATCCGGTCATCAACTGATTCAACGGCTGACGTGATGAACAGGCACCCGGTGTCGGCGAGCGCGGGCAAGGCATTAGCGTGACGAACAATGTGCTCGATTTTGATGGTGACGTCGTAGGTAAGATCCGGGTGCTCCTCGTGCAACGCGTGAACTAGCGCGAGGGCGTGCCCGGGGCCATTGAAAAAGTCCGGATCGCCAAAGCTGATGTGCTCCGCGGCGGCCGCGACAAGCTGGCGGATATCCTCAAGCACCACATCGCGCTGCACAATGAAGAAGCGTCCATCGTAAACTGGAACGATTGGGCAATGGCGGCAATGATGTTTGCAGCCCCGCGTCGCCTCAGTGAATCCGGACCTGGCGACGGCTGCCGTCGGGCATTAGCAAATGCGCGTAGCGGGAGAGGGGGGCGAGCCCTTCCCGTACCGGGCGGCGGAAGTGCTGCTTGGCGAGGCTAACGATCTCGCCAGTCTCGCTTTGCGGCCGCGTAGTGGCAGAGCCGGTGTGTACAGCCCGCGGTTGCTGAGACATCGAACTGAAGGCTATGCGGCGAGAGCCGCGGGTTCAACTTGTTGCTGACGAAAGGCGGCTGGCGAGATGAACCCGTGTCGCTCGATGAGCCAGGTGGTGTTGTAGGTCTCGCGGAATGTGAGCAGCGCCTGGCGCAATTGCTCGATGGTTTCGAAGGAGCGCACCCATAAAAGGTTCTCCTTCAAGGTGCGGATGAAACGTTCGGCGCAGCCATTGCCTTCCGGGGCGCGCACGAAGGCGGGTGAGCTTTCGATGCCGAGAAACGCGAGCTCGTGCTGGAAGGTATCGGAAAGATATTGCGATCCGTGGTCGTGCCGCACGGCGAGGCCGTGGGCGGCGTGTTTTGCAAAGCCGCCGAAATGCTCCTGCACACCTTGGCGGATCGGTTCGAGCGCCTCGAAGCGGGTGGCACGAGCGGCGGCATGAATCCCGACGCACTCGGCCGAACAATGATCGACCGCGACGAACACCGCGGCCTGGCCCTCGCCGGTGATAGTGGTCGTGAGATCGGTGCCCCACATGGTGTCGAGGGCATCCGGGATGATGGTGCCGTCGTGGCTGCGCGGCCCGCGTGGCCCGCCGACACGGGTGGGAGCGAGGAGGTTATATTCACGCATCAGACGCAGCACGCGCCGCCGCGAGGTGCGGATCCCGGCGATCCGCAGCCGGGCCCAGATCTTGCGATGACCTTCGCCATGGAACGGGCTGGCGGCCAGGACGGCGCGGATCTGCTCCAGCAGCGCCGCATCGGCCATGGGGCCGACTGGTCCCGGTCGCTGTGGCGCGGCGGCCAGCGGCGGAGCCCGGTGCCGATAGACAGTGGCACGCGGCACCCGCCAAATCCGGCACACCAGGGTGAGGCCGTACGACTTGCCGCTGACCGGCGAGATGGTGCGGCTCATGGCTTCGGCCTCCGCCGGCCCAAAGGGCGGCCAGCCTCCAAAGTGGCAATCTTTTCGTGCAACAGGTCACGCTCGATCATGACTTCGCCAAGCTTGGCCTTGAGGCGCTGGCTCTGCAGTTCCTCGCCATCGCCGGGCCGGCTCGCCAGCGCGGCTTCTCCCGCCGCCAGAAAAGCGTCACGCCAAGCCGTCAGAGTGGCGGCGGTCACACCGAGCGAGCGAGACACCGTCTCGAGGTCCTCGCCCCGCAGCAGCCGCAGGACCGCCGCAGTCTTACGTTGCCGCGACATCCGCCCACCCCGGCCGACTTCGACAGCATCAGTCTCTTGCGCTCGTCCGGCAACGTCCAGCTGCTGCGTTCTGCCTTGCTTCATCGATCATCCCTCCTGCGGATGCCGTCCGCTTACGGGATGTCTCACTCAACTGTGGAGCGGGGGAGGTGAGAAGATTGGCCAGTGGCTGCTCGAACTCGCCGCCGATGATGCTATCCACACCAAGGCTTCGCAGCAGGTCCGCGTTCAGCGGAGCGTAGAGGCCGAAGGCACAGAAATGAGCTGCCGGCAGAAGCGGGCGCAATCGGCGGATCAGTGGGACTGCGAGCCGTGTCGCGGTATACATCGGCAAATAGAAACCCAGCAGGTCGGCATCCGCGACCAACGCCATATCGAGCTTCTGCACGCTGAGGTCGAGAAGTGCCACGGAATTTCCGGTCTCTTCGAGCCAAGCCGCGGCTGAGGCCAGGCTGAACGGCTGATGGCCGAGGTCATAAGTCGCGATCAAGACCGCGCGCTTGCCGCTCGGGGTTGCACGCGGCGTAACCGACACAGCGGCGCTCATGCGAAGCGCCTGGCATCTTCGGCGGCGTAGGCGGCTACGTGCAGATCCGCCTGGCGCGCGGCGCGCAGGCGCTCAAGCAGTTCGACAAGCCTACGGGCCGGGACCGCGCAGGTCATCTCATTATTCGACATGCCAGTGCGCACCCGGCTCAGCATACAGCCGGTGCTAACTGCGATCTCGTCCGTCTCGCGCGCGAGCGGGATGATGTGACACTGCGGCTTGCCTTCGAAGCGCAGATCCGGCCAGGCGTCGTACAGCAGCATAAGCTGCTTGCCGTTCACACGCAGGAACACAACGTCCGGCTCGATCGGGGTCTCGGCCAGCGGACCGTAGACCACAGCGCGCGGTGGCGAGCTCACTGTCGGGAGCTGGCCCGCCGCCTCTGCCGTCACCCACTCAGCGGCGAGCAGTGCTTGTAAGTCGGCATTGCCGGTCGCGTCGCCGAGTGCCTTAAATCCGTGCGTGACACTACCGACGCTGCAATTGCCGTGATCGGCGGCGGTGGTCGCAAAGGTCCGTTCGACTGCGTGCATCCAGAATACACAACCTGCCGGCACGGTCCCCGTGCGTCCGTCCGCGGTCGGTGCCGGCCGCGACCCACCAAAGGGCTGCACGCCCACGGGGTCCTCCGCGAGGAACGTGATTGCGATCGGCGGCACGCTGAGCCCAAGCAACGATGAGACTTCTGAAGCCGCTATTACGTAGTCGGTTTTGGGCATGGGTATCCTCCCGACATGGCCAGATAGCTGGGTGAAGTGGACCCCGAATTTGGGACCACCCGCTAAGCTATAAACCGAACCGGTTCCGTCCATGCTACACGGAGCGGAACATGAGCAGAACCCGACGCAGGATCGATGCCGCGCTGAAGGCGAAGATCGCCCTGGAAGCGCTGAGGGAAGACGCGACAGTGGCCGAGCTGGCGGTGCGTTACCAGGTGCATCCGACACAGATCTACGCCTGGAAGAAGCAGCTGCTAGAACATGCCGAACGGGTTTTCCGGACCGGGACAGACGACGGGCAGTCGGCCAAGGAAATCGCCCACCTGCACGCCAAGATCGGCGAGCTGGTAGTGGAGCGGGATTTTTTAGCGCGGAGGTCCGGCAGATGAGCGCGGCGGGCCGGAGAGCGATGCTCGATCGCGGCCACGGACAGCTCTCAGTACGGCGACAATGCGCGTTGCTTGGGCTGGCGCGCTCGGGTGTTTATCGGGCGAAGCCGGAGCATGACGCGGATGAGCTGTTACTGATGCGACGGATTGACCCGGTGTTCGTCGCGTGGCCGTTCTATGGCTCGCGGCGGATCGCGGCGACGCTGAGCACGGGCGGGGAGAAGGTAAACCGCAAGCGGGTGCAGCGGCTGATGCGGGTGATGGGGATCGCGGCGCTGGGGCCGAAGCCGCGCACCAGCAAGCCAGGGCCTGGACACAAAATCTACCCGTATCTGCTCCGGGACGTGCGGATCGAGCGAGTGAACCAGGTATGGTGCGCGGACATCACCTACATTCCGATGCGGCGTGGGTTCCTGTATCTGGTGACAGTGATGGATTGGTGGAGCCGCGCGGCGCTGTCGTGGCGGCTGTCGAACACGATGGACGCGGGGTTTTGCGTGGACGCACTAGAGGACGCCCTGCGACGACACGGCCGGCCGGAGGTGTTCAACACGGACCAGGGCAGCCAATTCACCGGTGACGCATTTGTCGGCACGCTGCTTGGGGCCGGGATTGCAGTGTCGATGGATGGCCGAGGTCGGTGGATGGACAACGTGTTCATCGAGCGGCTGTGGCGCTCGCTCAAGCATGAGGAGGTTTACTTGAAGGACTATGCGGACGCGCGCGAAGCGCGGCTGGGGATCGGCGCGTGGATGGAGTTCTACAACGAGCTGCGCCCGCATCAGGCGCTGAGACATCACATGCCGATGGCGGTGTGGCGGGCCGGCCTGGCGGGCACGGCTGTGGATATGCCGCCTCGCTTGGACAACGCTGGCGCGTTGCCCACATATCCACAGCCGCCACAACAGCAGGAAGAGGTTTATGGTTAGCTTGAAAGAAGGGAGAACGAGAGCCGGACGGGGGCTGTAGCTAAGCAGCGGGCCAAATTGGTCCCATAGGTGGGGTCCACCTCAGGGCTTTGACCGACTACCCTGTCTTATTCATCGCATAGCAGGGATTCGTCGGCGGGTGTCGCGTAAGGTGCTGATTGTACTTACGAATTGGGTGTCTGACGCCATCCGAATCGCAATCTCACCGGTGCCACACCCGCCATGCACGAGGATACGACCGAGCGGTTCGCATTGCTAGCCGTTGCAGGCAAGAAAGTCACCGCGGCATTCGATGGCGGACGGATCACGTCAGATGGCGGCGTCATCTTGCCGGCGCGGGCGGAACGACGTCTGGGCATCTGTGGTCGACTGGTGGCGGAGATTGCCGATCATCGCGATCCCGGCCTGATCTGGGCGAAGCACCGATTTGGGGAACGATTTCAGGTCTTCTCCAACCGAGTCGGTTCAACCCGTTTGCGACGGACCATGCATGGGCAGGTCCGCGATTTTCCTCCAGTTCAGCGGTGTTCAGGTTGACCCGCCGTCTCTCGTGATGTGTTTCGCTATGACTTCGTGGCTCGGTTTGCCCGGAATGGCCATGACGATGTGCTTGGTCCTGCTCGGGCATGAGCTCCTGCCCGGTTCTGGCCGGAGGAGGAGGAACACCAGCAAGGCTGTTTGGTTCAAGCGCCTGTTCGATGCGGACGGGGCCTATGAACTATTTCATTGGCTGTCGAGGTTCGTCGTTATAGCCTCGCCGCAAGTGCGAGAAGGCCATGGCCGATTGCGGCAAAGGGGGTATCTCAGGTTGCCTTGAATTAGGCGCCGCCGGCTGGGCGCCGGCAAAAAAGTTTACCGCCTGAGCAGTCAGCAAAACGCTCCGAGTGTTCCTGCGCTGTGTGATATGCAGTGGGAACGGAGTGGTGTTAGGGAGGGTTGAATGGATGCGCTACCGCCTAATACAGTCCCGAAAACCGAGATACATGATGGTCAATCGTGCCATGTTCCCCTTGAGTCGATACTCCGTCAAGGAAAAGATAGCTTAGGCGACCAGGTCTGTGAAATACTTTGGACAGCACCGGATTACGCTATTTATCGTTCCGAAAAAGGCGTTAGCCTGCATTTCGCCGACTGTCCGCAAAGGCAAAAAGAACAGCGAGAAGCATTTGCCGAGATCTGTCCCGAAATATGCGAACTGCGCTATCTGACCAGTCAACTACGCCATCAAAACCCGTTTTTAGTTAGTATACGCCGCCAACTATTCGGTGTGAGAAAGTGTGAGACATTGTCTATTACCATGGCAATGTGGCCTGGCTGGCCGACGGAGATCAGGCGTCCGCGTGCGCGCAACGCAGCAGCAACCGGATCGTAGTAGAGGGTATCGGTCGCTAGATAGATCCCCATGATATTGGGGTTACCGCTCAGGACGGTCGAAGCGACGTTCGCCGCGGTGGCGCTTTCCCAATTAGCGGTCTGCTCGATAATCTTGACCCCTGGCGCCTTATTCTTGAACTCCTCGTCGAAGCCCACTTGGCGATCGCGACCGTTAGTTGTCGTCAAACCACCCTCGATCTCCAGAATGGAACCAGTCTTGGCCGGCAACAGGACGGCAAGCGCATCGGCGGCCTGAGCGCCCATCGCTATGTTGTCGGCACGGACCACAGCATAAACGTCGCCGGCCGCCGGCTCGTCATCGACGATGATCACCGGCACGTGCCGTCGATGAGCATAATCCAGCGCTGGTTTGATGGCAGCGCGATCGACCACGCCAGCCAGGATAGCATTCGCTCCAGAGTCGATCAGGTAATGGAAATCGGTAACCTGCTGACTGGCATCGCGGTTGGCGTTTATCGTTTCCACAATCTTGCCTCCATCTGCCCTAGCTTCGGCCTTGGCGGCCGCGACGAGCACAGTGAAAAAAGGAGTGTTGAGCGTGGGCATGGAAAGACCAAGCTTGATCGGCTTGCTGTGCGCGACGGCAATTCCTCCGCCACCGAAGATTACTACTATCGCGCAGGCAGTGAACAGCAACGCCTGTTTCAGTTTCATCTTCGTGGATCCTCTCTTGGGTTTCCCGATGTTGCTCCGCCGCTGCTAGGACCTGTCATCATCGGACAGCATAATGGTCGCTTTGCAGTACCACGGCCAATTTGGACGGTGTCGAAGACGTCCGACGGAATTTCCCAAAGCAACGCATCATTGCGACCGGCGCGAGCGTAGTGCCGCGGCGCTCAAGCCGGAGGCGACGGTCTGCTCGAAATCGACCGGCGAGGTGCTCAGCCATCCGAACCCCGCCTTGCCGGTCAGCTCGACGCGCTGCCGGAAAGGAATGCTCGGGACCTGAAACAACCACATGACACGTTGTTCGCGGGGAAAATCCATCGGGACACCAGATCGACAAAAACTTTTCTTAGCCATCCTAGGTAGACTGACGATCCGAACGACACTACCCTGGGCCGGGGAACAACTCTGTAGAACTCTGTTCCACAATGCCTTCACCGGATCCACTCGGCGGCATCACCGTTTTCGTGGCGGTGGCGCGCGCCCCTAGCTTCACCCTCGCTGCCCAGCGTCTTGGCCCGAGCAAATCGGCCGTCGGCAAGAGCGTCACGCGCCTGGAAAGCCGTATGGGCACAAAGTATTTTACAGGACCACGCGAACGCTAAGCCTCACGGCGGACGGTGAAGCTTTCTATTCGGCGTGTTGGGTGGCGATTGAGGACATCGCGCGCGACTGAGCATTCTAGGGCCGTCGCATTCACCGGGCCGCGCCCCCGGACAGGAGCATCGCTGGGTTCGCCTGACCTAGCGGGTCGCTGGCGAGTCGTCCATTGTTGCAGCGTCGATACGGTCAGGCATGCTCCGCAGGTTCGCGGGCGACCTGCCCGAAAAATGTAGTCTAACGTCGCCTTAGATTACATGTGTGGACATCCGGTAATCGCGGCCAGCGGCTGACTTCCCGATAGTGCCGCGTCCGGGCTCTGGCCCGGCGGCATCACCATCGGAGGGCTGTTGGATGACCCACTATGTCGGGTTAGACGTGTCGCAGAAGTTGACTTCCATCTGCATAGTCGATGCCACAGGCCGCAAGCTGTGGCGGGGTCAGTGCGCGTCCGACCCGGAGCAGATCGAGCGCGCGATCGGCCGGCGTGGCGGCGAGGACGTCCGCGTGGGGATTGAAACCGGCCCAATGACCCCGTGGCTGGTGCATGAGCTGCGCGGCCGGGGACTCGATGTAACTTGTCTTGACGCGAGGCATGCCAAGGCGGCGCTCAAGCTGCAGATCAACAAGACGGATCAGAACGACGCAGAGGGACTGGCGCAGATCATGCGAACCGGATGGTACCGCGCTGTGTACGTCAAATCGTTGGACGCGCACCGAGCACGCGCGCTGTTGGGCGCACGCGCCCAGCTCGTCGGCATGACGACGCGATTGTCCAACCATATCCGCGGCGTGCTGAAAACCTTCGGCATGCTGCCGGGCGCGAAGCGCGGCCAAAGGTTCGATCGGCGGGTCGAGAGCCTGCTCGCCGAGCGTGCCGACGTGGCGCTGATTGTTCGGCCGATGCTGGTCGCCTGGCGGCAACTGCGCGAGCAAATTGCCGGCTTCGACAAGGCGGTGCGCACGCTGGTGAAGTCCAGTCCCGCATGCCGGCACCTGATGAGCGTGCCTGGCATAGGGGTGCTTTCCGTGCTCGCCTACGTCAGCACGGTCGAGGATCCCGCGCGCTTCCGTCGCTCACGATCCGTAGGCGCGCATCTGGGGCTGACGCCAAGGCAATACCAATCAGGGGAGATTGATCGCAGCGGGAAGATATCGAAGTGCGGCGACACGCTCGCCCGGACGCTGATGTACGAGGCGGCGGTCGTGCTGATGACACGGGTAAAGCGGGCTTCCGGCCTGAAGGACTGGGCCCAGGCGATCGCTCGGCGGTCCGGCGCCGGCAAGGCGCGCATTGCGCTGGCACGAAAGCTCGCCGTCATCATGCACCACATCTGGCGTTCGGGCGCGCCATTCCGCTGGCCCGCGCCGTCCGCGTCCGCCTGATACGCCTCCGCGATCCGCTCGAGTTCCGCTCGAGACGGAATCGTTGCCCGACGGGGCGAAGGTGCAGGCGGCTGCGAGGGCCGCCGTTGGGCCGCATGAGATCGGTGCGAGCCCGTTGTGGACATTGCGGCGCCTGCGCTTCGGACCAGATGTTGCGGCGGAGTTCGTCCCGACCGCGGAGAGAACCATGACCCCGACACGGCAACAGACGAAGCAAAGCGATTGAGAACGGTGCCGGCGAGCCGGAATTGGCGTTGGGAAATCGATCGGATGCAGGGCAAACCTCGTCTTCGAGGCTGCCGCGAGCGTATCGCTGTGCTCGCGGCGGGACTTTCGGCCTACAGCATGGCAGGGACGCTCGCTCGCATGGCTCAAGCAAGCCACGCTCCCTCGCAGCCCAGCCACGCCCGGCCAAAATCCCTGCCGCTTGCGCGCGGCGATGCTGCGAAGGCAGGCCGGGACGAAGAACAGGCGCTTGCTTTCAGCCGAACGAAGAACACGGTTGGCCTTTGTTGCGGTCCGGAATTTCCGAGATCGCCAAAAAAGAGCTTGCGGAGGAGCGCGCGATTAGAGAACGACGCTCGAATGGCTAGGACTTTTTGACAATCGGGTGCAGTCATGTGTCCGGCCTTTGTCGAGCATTTGGCCAGCATGGTCCGCTGCCGCACCAGAAGATCTCGTGTTCGATGCAGTGTCACAATCGACTACTGCTCGTTGATCGGGACGAAGCGCATGGTCGGCCGTGTCACAGCCTCGCAGATCGCTTCGGCGTCGATTGCATCGCTCTTGCCCGCTTGACGCAAGGTCTCACGTAGGCCGCCGGCATGATCCGCACCGCATGGCCCAGGCACTGAGCTCGCGAGCCCAGTAATGCGCGTTTGGGCACGCCTCGAGGCCGATCACGCACGGCGGCCGTCCCTTGAAAAACCCCAGCAGTTCGGAACGGCGCAGCTGCCGGCCGAAGCACCACCTGGCCGTCTGCCGCTAGTCCGTGGAGCTGAAAACGTGCTTCGCAAGTTCAAGACCGATCGTGCTAGGCTGGATGGCGGACGGCACTCCTCATTGGGGCACCTGAAGCCCTGTCGCCCAATTGGCCGCAGCAATCACGGGCAATAGCGGGGGTGGCTGTGAGCCTTTGCGCGAGAGCCCGAGGCCGGGTCTCCGTAGTAATTCCAACACTCAACGAGGCTGATCGCCTCGGCCCGCTGCTCGGGACGCTCCAGGGCGAGCCCGGGTTGAAAGAAATCATTGTCGTGGACGGTGGGAGCACCGACGGGACGCCATGCATCGCCGAACGCCTCAGGACCCCGCTGATCATGTCGGAGCGCGGTCGCGGGCATCAGTTGCGAGCTGGTGCTGCGGCTGCAACAGGAGAGTTTCTGCTGTTCCTGCACGCGGACAGCGTGTTTCCGCGGGGCGGGCTGGCGGCAATCGAGGAGATTCTCGATCGAAATCCGCGCGTCCCAGGCGGCAATTTTCGGGTCGTTTTTGACGGTGATACCCGGTTTGCCCGTGGACTCACCGTCTTCTACGCGTGGATCCGGCGCTTCGCGCTTTATTACGGCGACAGCGGCATCTTCGTGCGCCGCGCGGTCTATGCAGCGCTAGGAGGCTTTCGCCCCATGGCCCTTATGGAGGACTATGAGTTTGTCCGCCACCTCGAGCGTGCTGGCCCTACCTGCCGCATCGAAGACCCGCCGCTCATTACCTCCTCTCGCAAGTTTGCGGGCCGACGGCCGTTGGCGATCGTGTGGGGCTGGGCACTGCTCCATCTGCTCTATTGGGCAGGTGTTTCACCCGGACGCCTCGCGTGGCTCTACTATCACGGGACCCGAGCATCGATCGTCAAACGTTGATGAACTGCCAGCCGTAAGAAGGTGTTGGGCACCCGGGAGTGCGCAACCCGTGCCGGTATCAGATGTCCTCGACAGCCGGAGGGTAATCTCCGGGCCGTCGGTAATTGCTGGATCATCGTCAGTCGTCACGCTCGATATCGACCAGCACGCACGACAAGCGGCGAACAGACAGGCGTACAGACCACGATGATCGCAGGTTGTTCACGCGCCATGCACGACTGTGCCGGGCCTGTGTGGCGCCCTGGCTGCCTGCTCGGTTGCGTGCTGGCAAGCTCGGGCGTGTTCACCCATCCTCTGGATGGTTCGTGGCAGGAACGACCCCGGGGGAGGTCTCAGTCTGGCGGCGGGCGGTGCCACGGAGCCTCCCGCGAGCTCAAATTTCGCACCTCCGTGCAAAGCCGTGTATTTCACATGCACAAAAGGCGGTGGATTAAGGCGATATGACCGTGACGAGTAGCAATGGCGCGGGATGCAACATCTGAGCGTTCCGCTCGCGCGACGACTGTTCCAATCGGCCGCCCTGCCGGTGCCATTCGGGCAACTTTATGGATCTTATCACCCCGGAGGAGCGGCGCGCCGTCGAGGCGTGGCTCTGCACCTGCCCCCGCACCCTCCGTTTCCTACACGCCCGATGCGTATGGGACCCCCGCAGAGCCAGCAATTATTGGTTTTATCAAGGAGTGCGCGATGCGATTCATCCTGATCTTCTACATGGTTGTGGTCTGCACCTTATCGACACATGCCGCCGCTCCTACCAAGGTGCCGAGAGCCGCTCCTGTAAGTATCAATATCAGGACCGCCGGCGATCTTGCTGATGCGTGTACTGTCAGCCCTAATAGCAAAAGCAGTTTCGCGCGGCTAAATTTCTGTAATGGGTTTGCTCAGGGCACACTACAGACAAATAGCCAGAATTCAAGCGGTGCAAAGATTTGCATACCCAACCCTACTCCAAAACGCAGCGAGACTATGAAAGAGTTTGCAAGCTGGGTACGTGCCGAAGTTTCACGCAAAGACGAATTGGCTAGTGTGGCCCTCCTTCGGTTCATGGCGGGGCGATTTCCCTGCAGGTAGTGGTCTAAATCGTGGTTGGGGAAACCTATGCAGCAAACCGACACCACCCGTGCGGGCGCTTTGCCGAGATGAGAGCTGAACACCCGCAGAAGAAAAGAGTAGGGTTACCAACTTGTAACTGGATGGAGTACGGCAGGGAGATGGCCGATCAGGTTCCACGGCAACGCTTCCCCCGATCAGTGGCGATCGATCAGGTCCGTGGGCTCGTCATCCTGATCATGGCCCTCGACCACGTGCGCGACTTCGTCAACGCCGACAGCTATCACATTAATCCGACCGACCTGAGCGCAACCTTCCCGGCGCTATTCCTGACGCGCCTTGTCACACACGTCTGCGCACCCGCCTTCGTCCTCCTCGCTGGCATCTCGGCCTTCCTCTATGGCCGGCGCGCCGGCAGCCTCCCGGCGCTGCGCCGCTTTCTATTGACGCGCGGCCTGTGGCTCATCGTCCTCGAGGTCACCATCGTCGGTATGGCCTGGACAGGGAAGCTGCCGGGCCACGCGCTGTTCCTGCAGGTCATCTGGGCGTTGGGCGTCTCGATGGTCGTTCTCGGCGCAACGCTGCCGCTTGGCCGCCCTGTGCTAGCAGCAATTGGGGTCATTATGATTGGCGGACACAATCTGCTGGACCCGATCCATGCGGCCGAACTGGGTGTGTGGGGACCGGCTTGGCACTTGCTGCATGAAAAAGGCGTGCCGCTTCCATTCGGACTTCGGGGCTATGTGTCTTACCCGCTGATCCCCTGGATTGGCGTCATGATGGTCGGCTATGCGTTGGGGCCACTGTTCCTTGCCGAGCCCGCTCTGCGGCGTCGCACGCTGCTTCGCATGGGCGGCGGCGCACTCGCCCTTTTTGCGCTCGTTCGGGGAATCAACAACTACGGCGATCCCGCGCCATGGCACGTCTGGCCTGATGCGATCACCACGGCGATGGCAGTGTTGAACGTCGCGAAATATCCGCCCTCTCTCGACTATCTGCTCCTCACGCTCGGCGTGACATTTCTACTACTGGCCACAATCGATGGCGCAGGTTCCTGGATCGGGTCAGTGCTCGCGACATACGGACGGGTGCCGCTGTTTATATACGTCACTCATCTTTACGCAGCTTGGTTCATGTCATGGATCATCGACCTCTTGCAGCAAAGCACATTCAAGAACTTAGTCGGCAATGGCGCGAGCGATGCGCCCTCGGGAGCCCTTGGACTCTCATTGCCGGGCACCTACGTCGCCTGGGCGCTGTTAATGGCATTGCTCTTCCCGGCCTGCCGCTGGTTCGCACGCGTCAAGCAGCGACGGACGGACTGGTGGCTAAGTTATCTCTGAGGGCCGGCGAAGAGCGGACAGTCAGCACCGTGCGACAAAGAGAGACGCTTCCCATAGCTATGGGGCGGCCGACGCCCATGCACACCGGCACCTGGGGACCGTGCATGTCCACTGGCACGATCACGCGGCCGACACGGCGCACTAGATCGGCCGGACACGGAAGCCGCGCCTCTGCTCCACATCCACAAGCACAAGACTTCCGTCCGCACGGCCTTGCTGCTCATCCTCGGCTCGTCGCCCATGGTGGAGGGCATCCCGGCTTTCTTCGCGGCTAGCCTCTACGGGGTGGGGCTGCTTGCCGTGATGGCGGTCGTGTTCGCCGCCAGCACGATGGTTACCTACGTCGCCCTGTGTGTGTACTCAGCGGCAGGGCTCTGTCAGCTTTCGAGCCTGCTCGGAGCAACATTCTCGGGCTGCGGAGCCTCCTGTTCAGGCAGCTTCCAGAATACCAAGCACGATGGCTGTCCGGCGCATGTAGTGAACGCGCCGTGTAGCGGCGGGAACGTGTTGGCACATGCGAGATCGAGAGCGGAAGAAGTTGCGGAGTTCGTCGTGACCGCGGCAATATCGCCTTGCTGATGGGACGCTGTTGAAGCCGAGCATCGGTCGACATCGGCCCTTGACGCCACGATGATCCTGCTCGAGGCGATTGTTGAGATAGCAGTTGGTCCGGTGCCACACGCGGCTGCCGAGCTCCGTCCGGATCGCCCGGGGATAGGCGTCGTGGCCGTCCGTCGTGACCCGGTCGGGGATCACACCGGTGACCGCCTTTGCTGATCGAAAGAAACGCTTGGCCGCGGCCAGGTCGCGGTGCTCGCTGAGCATGACATCGACCAGGGCGCCATCACGATCAATCGCGCGGTAGAGGTACTTCCAATCGCCGTGCACCCGAATATACGGGCAGCTGCGGCCGACTTTGCCCTTTCGGCTTCGGCGTAGCTCCTCCGCCAGTGCGGGCGTGAGCTTCGCCTCCCAATCGCGAACTGCCTCATAGGTGAACACGAAGCCGCGGATCAGGAACATCTCAGCCAGATCTCGCAGACTGCGTTTGTAGCGGAGCCGCCAGAGCACCACGAGCGCGATCACGTCGCTCGGATATTGCGCCCGGTTCAGCAGACCACTGCTCCGTTCGTTAAACTGCCTCGTGCAGTCGAGACAACGGAACCGGCGATAGCCCTGCGCGGTGCGCTCAGGCCGCTCCTTGACCGCAGTCGATCCGCATTTCGGGCAACGCACCTCACTTTACCCCCTCAACGCCGGAGATCGTAGCCATTGCATCTGGGAACCAGCAATCGCCCCGGCCTGATCGCTGACAGAACCGCCTGACGGCCGAGGACCTGAAAGATCTCGGCGTGCCATGCGACGATCTTCGTTCCGATCTCGCAATCGGTGCCGCAGTTTACATGGAGCAATCGTCCGTTTCGCTGTTGCCGACAACCAAGCTTGTTGAGCGATGCCGGTGGCCTGAGCGGTAGCTTGACTATAGGAGTTCTCGGGGTTTTCCTTCGCGATAGGCCAAAGTGAAGCAATACCGGCCTTGGGGGGTAATCGATGACGTCCAGAAATCCGAACCGTCGCGATGTGCTCAAGACGGTAACGGCGCTAGCCGCTGCATCATCGATCCCAGATGTTGTTGGCCGCACTGCCGTGGCCGCGACCAGCTCCGACCCTGCTTTGAGCCCCACGCTTGGCCAGGTCGATCAGGCACTTCGGCAGGCGGTTGACGCCGGGGCGGTGCCGGGCATTGTGGCCATCGGCGCAAGCGACAAAGGGATCGTCTATGAGGGCGCGTTCGGACCGTCCATAACCGCGGACAGCGTATTTTGGATCGCCTCAATGACGAAAGCGATCACCGCAACCGCCTGCATGCAACTCGTCGAGCAAGGCAAACTGCAACTCGACCAGACGATGGGCAAATTGCTTCCGCAATTGGAATCGCCTAAGGTGCTGGAAGGATTCGATGCAAGCGGATCACCGAAGCTTCGCCCCGCCAAGCGTCCGATCACCCTGCGTCACCTGCTGACCCATACAGCTGGCTTCACATACAGCATATGGAGCGAGTCGATGACCCGGTACGAAAAGGTGACCGGGACACCGTTCATCGGCGACTGCAAGAACGCCTCATTCAATGCGCCGATAGAGTTCGATCCAGGAGACCGCTGGCAATACGGCATCAACATAGACTGGGTAGGCAAAGCGGTCGAGGCCGTGAGCGACCAGTCGCTGGAGGTCTACTTCCGGGAGAAGATTTTTACGCCGCTGGGCATGGCGGATTCGGGATTCCTTATCAGCTCTGCGCAAAAGGCGCGCGTGGCGCCCATGTACAGCCGCCAGCAGGATGCCTCTCTTAAATACATGGCGTTCGAAATGCCGCAGCGCCCGGAGTTCTTCATGGGTGGCGGCGCTCTCTTCAGCACGCCGCGGAACTACATGGCCTTTCTGCAGATGTTGCTCCATGAGGGCACGTTCAACGGCGCGCAGGTCCTGAAGCCGGAGACGGTGGCGTTGATGCGGCAGAACCACATTGGTGATCTGAATGTCACCACTTTGAAGACGGTGCATCCCGACCTGTCGAACGATGCCAATCTCTTCCCGGGGATGGTGCAGAAATGGGGACTGTCTTTCGACATCAATACCGAGCCGGGACCGGCCGGACGTAGTGCTGGGAGTATCGCCTGGGCGGGGCTGTTCAATACCTATTTCTGGCTTGATCCCAACAAGCGGGTTACCGGAACAATCATGACGCAGCTTCTGCCATTTGCCGATCCAGAGGTTCTGAAGCTATTCGCGGAGTTCGAAAGCGGCCTATATAGTGCGATGGGCTAGACGCCCTCGTGTTCATCGACTTGGCCTCGCCCCAACCAAGCAGTAAATGCCCGGTCGGGGTGACGGCCCTCAGGCGCGGCGTTGTGTAAATCACCGGGGCGGCGTAAGGCGTGGGGTGCATCAAAACGGCACCGCCCACAAACAAACGATGAGGATCACCAGGACTGCGAACGTGCCGTAGCCCAGGCCAATGCCCAGCATCACGCCGCCTCCTTCTTGCGGCCTATCTTGGCTCCCGACCCCGCGAATCCGCGGAGTTGGGTTAGAGAAATTGAGGCGCCTCGCCACCCCAGGCTTGGTGGGGGGTTAGGATGGCTACTTTTTTCATTTGGAGTGGTTTATCCAGTCATCCAGCGCAAACTCATCATATCAAGTATGCTCAATCTGCCTCCGGCGGCAGCTTGTTGTGGAGCAACACGCACTACCCTTTCTGAGTGAGTAGTCCGTGATGATAACGTCCTGTCATGCTGGGGTGGAAGGCCCAAGTGTGCAGATTCGTACGGTAAGAAACGTGAACACGGACCGAAATCCTACGATTTTGCCTCGTGGCAGCCCGGTACATTGCTGACACGGTACAAAGCCGTCGATTATTGCGTGCAATCATTGCGTGCAAGTCGGAATGGACGGCATGTCGCCACCCAGTCAGGCGTATTGCACGCAGCAAACCGGGGGTCTAACGCGGGGGATGACATTGCGTGCAATACACGTGACCGAGAGGGATCGCGCGCGGTGTTGGCCACCGAAATCGTCCGGCGCCGCTCCAACTATGACATTGCGTGCAATACGCCACTGTACGATTTCGCACGCTTGGGCCTCCCACCCCAACTTGCGAGGCGAGCGGCGATTGGCCTTTGGCGGGATGACCGCGGTCTTGCCTGCTGCTGCCAATGGCTCGATGACCCGCTCGTCGGCATCGAACGCTTTATCGGCAATCAGAGTATCAGATGGCATGTTGGGCACGCTGGGCGGGAATAGCGCACCCAATACGGGCCCGGTCAGAATGCCGAGGGATCCCAGCAATACTGGGTTGCTGCTTATGGTGTCCCACAAGTCGGCTCCATGCCTCAGCGAGCGGCGTAACCTCTGGTCCAGCCATCGGCACGCCCTCCTGTTCCGAGTACCGCCGTCCAAAGCAAACCGGTCCGCCGCCGCTACCGGCGTTAGGCTCCTGGCACGCCGGCAAAGCGCCCGGTACCGAGGCCGGGCCGGCACAGCAGAAGCCCGCTTCGCAATAGCGTAACGGATGCGGCGTCCAGCCTGCGCGTGGACGGGAACACAATCACATTCAAGTCGGGGTGATCGTTGCGATGACAGGGAAAGAAGGTGTTGTCGAGTTTGAGATGACGAGGTCCCAATAGGCTGGTCCGGGCGTTGGCGGGCCTAGAGCGGGACCAGGCCCGGGGCGGGTCAAGTGGGCCGCTAATGGTGACCCCGCTGTAATGGCAAGCGGCCGGCACCGAACTTGCATACAAGCCGGATTTATCCACCTTCGTGCTCAGCGGGATCTAACCGAACGCGCCCAAGGCACGGACCGATATGGACAGTTGAGACACCCCGGACGGGCCGCGGTGCCATAATAAAAACAACGGCTTATTGCATGCCTAATTTCTGAGCAAAGTTGTGCAATGCAAGCGCGAGGCCAATTTAACGCTTTTGTCACACTGAACCCCACAGAGTTATGCACAGAAACGGTGGAAAACTAACTCCGAGGGTAGTGTCTGATCATGGGGCAATGCCATAATGGGAATAGATAACAGTTGGTTCCCGAACGGTCGTTACCGGGCCCAACACCCGATCCGCGATCTAGCGCTCCGTTACGAACAGCCGAAGGCAGGAAGGTTACGAACGAAACCGAGTGCCCGACGGCCACAGATCATGCCCAAATTTCAGTAGTCGGCGCATGTGTGGCCCCATTTCCCGAGCTCGGGGAAATCCCGGAGCTTCCTCTCCGCCGCCGGCGGCCGCAGGATCTGGGCCCGGCTGATATATAATACCAGCGGCCATTTCCGATGACCGCTCACATGGGGTTCTGTCCGTCAAGGGGAATCAGAGCATTGCCTTGTGTTCTCCGTATCAGCGGGGATCCGAGCACCAAGTCCGTTTGTGACCAATGCGACGACGACCAGCATCTACTCACATTCGGTCAGACCAGGGACGGTCTGCACCACAATTCCTCATGCACGAGGGCGTCGGACTCGGGATAGGGGTGGGATCAATCTTTCGGGACGGCGTTTTTCAGCCACGCGGTCATTCGATCGCCACCCTACCCGGATCCAGCGGATCAACCTCAGAAGACCGATCCGCGGATTGGTTCAACCCGATTAAGCGACTAAGTGGGTCTAATCATTTTCCTGGTGTGAATTAAACTTTGAGCTCGGCTCCTGCCGGGATTACGCCTTGCGTTACAAAGCGCCACAGCGCCCCGGGCGGGCGTTGCGGATGCCGCGGGCGCGCACGCGCGAGCGCGGCAAGGGCTTCATCTCTCCCGAGATCATGATCAGCCAGCGTCCGGCGGAAGCCGCTGATCGCGCCGTGCCGGGCCACTGGGAAGGGGACCTCATCCTGGGCCTTGATAGTTCCGCAATTGGCACCTCGCTGGAGCGTATGACACGCTTCACCCTGCTACCGGCGGTCGAAATGAAATCGTCGAGGATGAGCTGCTTCTCTGCTTCTCCGAACGCGTCGCACCTCGGTATCTTTCCTCGATTGCCTCCCTAAAGCTCCGCCCGCATTCGACCGTAGCTGGTATCTGTCACGGTGAGGCAACGCGCAGTCAGTTTCCGATGTCGCTCGATAGGGCAACAAAGGTCGTGTTGCGACGATCAATTGAATCCACCGGGCTCGCGCCGGTCTGACTGATGGAAGGTGATCAAACGCGACGACATGCGTTAAGGCGGGCGGAACTCGGCACATCAGCAAGGCGATATTGCCAAGACCGCGATGAGCTTCGAAACTTTCTACGCTGCTGATCTCGCATGTGCCAACGCGCTCTCGTCTGGACACGGCGCTTTCATCACCAACACCGAAGCCGCTCGAACTGGGCGCATCATTAACCCTCGACATGGCCGACGCGAAGGCACGAATCCTGATAGAACTCGAGCTGGGAGCTCCGACGAGATTGACACCCGGCGCGCCCGCTCTCTAGACTAAGATCGCAGGAGTGAGCGCCAGACCAAGACGTCTGAGTTTTACCCGCAAAGCCAGGGAAGACGATGCGCTTTATGCTTGGAATCGATGTGGGCGGTACCTTCACGGACTTCGTCAACTATGACCAGGAAACCCGAGCGATCGAAGTCTGGAAAGTGCCCTCGGTGACGGGCGATCCGGTGAGTGGCGTACTTGATGGGCTGACGGACTTCCCGCATCGCGCCGCGCTTGAGAATCTCCGGCTCGGGACCACGGTGGCGACCAACGCGATCCTGGAACGCAAGGGTGCCACCGTCGCCTATGTCACCACGCGAGGGTTTCGCGACGTGGTGTTCATCCAGCGCGGCAACCGCAAGTACCACTACGACATGAGCTGGGTGAAGCCGAAACCGCTAGTCAAGCGACGCCATTGCTTCGAAGTCACCGAGCGCATGGATGCCCACGGCAATGTGGTAACACCGCTGGTCGAGGCCGAGGTGGCGGAAATCGCCGCGCGCATCCGCGCCTCCCCCGAGATCGGCGCCGTCGCGGTGTGCCTGCTGTTTTCATACATCAATCCGGCGCACGAGCAGCGCATCAAGGAGATCCTCGCGGAAGCGCTGCCGGACACGCCGATTTCGATCTCCTACGACGTACTGCCGAAGTGGAAGGAGTACGAGCGGGCATCGACGACGATCGCCGACGCCTATCTCAAGCCTGTGGTGACCGGGCAGTTGCGCAGCATGCAGGGACGTATGTCCGAGGCGGGTCTCGAAGCTCATACCGTGGTCATCAAATCGAACGGCGGCGAGATGACACTCGACGCCGCGGCGAACGCCCCGGTCAACATGGTGATGTCCGGCCCGACCGGCGGCGTGATCGCCAGCCGCCACGTCGCCGAACTGGTCGGCATCGACAGTATGGTGACGCTCGACATGGGCGGCACCTCCACCGACGTGTCGGCGATCCTGAACGGGCGCGAGAATTTCACCACCGCGTTCGAAATCGAATGGGGCGTACCGATCCAGATCCCGATGATCGACATCCGCACCATCGGGGCGGGCGGCGGCTCCATCGCATGGATGGACAAGGGTGGCATGCTGCGGGTGGGGCCGCAGAGCGCCGGCGCCCGGCCGGGGCCCGCTTGCTACGGCAATGGTGGCGAGGACGCGACCGTGACGGATGCCAATCTCGTGCTCGGCCGGATCAATCCGGATAATCTCCTCGGTGGGCGCATGCGGCTCGACGCCTCCCAGGCGTATCGCGCAGTCGGCCGGCTGGCCGAGGCAGTGCGCATGAGCCCGGAGCAAGCCGCCATGGCGATCGTGCGGATCGCCAACAACAATATGGTGGGCGCGCTGCGCGCCACTTTGATCGAGCGCGGCCTCGATCCGCGCGACTTCACCCTCTGCGCCTTCGGCGGCGCCGGTCCGGTGCATGCGAGCGAGTTGATGCACGAGATGGGCATTCCGCGCGCCATCATCCCGAACCATCCTGGGCAATTCTCGGCCTTCGGGTTCATCATGACTGATGCGCGGGTGGATCGCCAGCGCACCACTCAGATCACCAGCAAACGCTTCGAGCCGCGGCGCGCCCGCGAGCTGATGCAGACCCTGGTGCGCGAGGGCGTGGCCGAACTCGAAGCGCAGGGATACACAGCCGACATCGAGGCGTACCGCGCGCTGGAGATGCGCTATCTCGGGCAGAACTACGAACTCGAGCTGCCGATCGGCGCGGACGCGTTGGAGGACGGCGCTGCCGAGCGGCTGTGGGACAGCTTCCACGCAGCGCACAAGGCGCGATTCGGATTCAACGTTCCAGGCGAGATCATCGAAATCGTCACCTACGTGGCGACACTGATGTCGCGCACGGCGAAACCGAATTTCCGCCGCCTTCCTGCCAGCAGTGCGTCGCCGCGACCGCGGGAGCACCGGCCGGTTCGTTATGTCGACGCCGTGCATGAGACGGCCGTGTACGACCGCGACGACCTGATGGCGCAGCAGTCGATCATGGGACCGGCGGTAGTAGAGGAAGCTGCATCGGTGACGGTCCTCGATCCCGGGCAGCGTCTTACTGTAGACGCGTACGGCCATCTGCTCCTGGAAGTCATCACCGGCGATTTGAGGATACCAGCATGCGGTTCTCGGAAAACGGCTACTATATAGAGAGATACGTCAAGTGCGCCAATTGCGGCCTGCTGATCTACGGCAAGGGCATCCGCGGCGAGGCTGGGTGTTCAGGCCTTTATTGCTCGGAATGGTGCGTCAATTGGGCGAGGCTCCGCGCCGAGCACGAGGGCTATTTCAGGCTGCCGATCGAGCCACCGAAATTCGCCATCGACGCGGCTGCGCTGCGGGTTTTTCCGCGTACCAGCGAACCCGACTTCGTCAGCATGAACATCATCGATTCGACCATGGTGTCGATCTGCCGGGAGATGGGCATCCTGCTCATGAAAACGTCCTATTCGACGATCTTCAACGAGGGATTGGACTTCACCTGCGCTCTGGCCGACGCCAAGGGTGACATGATCGCCTGCGCGGAATTCTGTCCAACGATGATAGGCGGCATGCCGATCCTGATCAAAAGCTGCGCCCAGGAGATCCCGTTCGACACGCTCGAGGAAGGCGATGTGATCGTGCACAACGATCCCTATCGTGGTGGGCTGCACTGCCCGGAGCATACCTTCTTCCGGCCGTTCTTCGTCGACGGTGAGTTCCTGGGCTTCGCCGTCTGCATCGGCCATATTGCCGAGATCGGCGGCATGGTGCCAGGCGCTTTCTGCGGTGAGGCCACCGAGATCTTCCACGAGGGTCTACGTGTGCCGCCGGTTAAGATCAAGAAGGCCGGCAAGGACGTGGACGAAGTCTGGAAGCTGCTGCTGGCCAACGTGCGCACCCCGCGGCAGAACTACGGTGATCTGCGGGCGATGATCGGCGCTGTCGATCTCGGCGTTGAACGGATCTGCGGCATGGCGCGCAAATATGGCCGAGACGTGTTCGAGCGCACCTGCGAGGATCTGATGGACTATTCCGAGCGGTGGATGCGCGCGGAGATCGCAGCCTTCCCGGACGGCAAATACGGCTTCCAAGACATCATCGACGACGACGGCATCGAGGCGAAGAATTACACGGTCGCGGTCGACGTCTACGTGCAGGGCGACGAGGTGGTGGCCGATTTCAGCCGCAGCTCGCCGCAGGCCAAGGGGCCGGTCAACGCCACCCTCGGGGTGACCACCGGCGCCGTGTACAACGGAATGCTGCACATCACGGATTCCACGATTCCGAAGAACTCCGGCTGCTTCCGCCCGATCCGGGTGGTCGCGCCCCCCTCTCACGTCACCAATGTCGACTATCCGGGTCCCCTGGTTGCCGGCAACACGGAAACCCACCCACGTTTGGCGAACATCGTCATCGGCGCGATGTCGGCCTGCGTCCCGGAACGCGCCATGGCTTCGGAAAGCTGTACCGGCACCAATTTCGTCTTCGGCGGCAGCCATCCCGAGTACGAGGAGTATTTCGCCTGCTACGACCTCATGTCCGGCGGATGGGGCGGTCGCTTTGGTGAGGACGGCAACGACTGCGTCATCGCCATCAACGGCAACTGCCGGTTCAACCCGACGGAAGTGTTCGAGACGCGCTTTCCGCTGCGTGTAGAGGATTGCGAACTGATCGTCGATTCCGGCGGCGCCGGACAGTATCGCGGCGGGCTGGGCTACCGGCGCACCTTGCTGATGACCCAGGTGCCGATCACCGGTAGCCAGTGCAGCGATCGTCACCACGTGCGTCCATGGTCGCTGTTCGGCGGGCAGCCGGGCGCCTGCGGCAGCACCGAGATCAAGAAGGCAGGCAGCAACGAATGGCTGACGGTGAAGGAGCTGTACGGCAAGATTTCTAGCAGCAAATACGCCAATGTACAGTTCCGGCCCGGCGACCGCGTTCGACTTACTACGCCCGGCGGCGGCGGTTATGGCGATCCGAAACAGCGGGACCTGCAACGCGTGGGCGAGGATGTGCGGGAAGGTTACGTTTCCGCCGAGGCCGCAGCGCGGGATTACGGCTGGCGCGAATGATCGGCTCAGCGCCTGCATCCCGCCGACTGAGCAGCTGGTCGGTGACCAGCCGATCGCGCAGGCATAAGCAATGCGGAGAAGCGCGGTTATCGACACCCAACAACCGCCCCGTCCGATGACCGCTTCGGGTGGAAGGCAGATGTTCACCCCGAAAGTGCAGCCGCAGCGACAATGCCCGCAGCCTGTGGGTTCAATTCAGGAGGTGAGCAGCAATGAGCTTGCGCGGGCTCCAGTTATTTGCAGCAGCCGAATTTATATTCAGCGAGGACTTGTGGCGCCTTGCCATAACGCCGCTTATGTGGCAAGCGAGTGTAGATCACCGATAGAAATGTCACTCTCCTCACCGATAGAGATGTAGTGGCAGGTCTATTTGGGGTAATAGCCCACGCCGCAGCCCAGATCATTGCTGGCCTTGGTTACAAGGCTTACCTTAGGAACCGGCGTCTTGTCGGCGCCCGGCTTTGGAAACATATATCTGACCTCGGTGACTTGCCCTTCGGGCTTCTGCATCCCGTCGAAAAGTTCCTCACCAAACACCTTACCAGTGGAGTCTTTAAGGGTCCTTTCGTCCCTGCCTAGCAATTGCTTGGCATTAGGATTACCAAGGGCAACAACCTTACCGGTACTGAGATTGGAGCAAAATGCGTAAAGGTCGCCCTCGCGGAATCCACTTTCCCCGTTGTTGAACATTTCAGGCGCTCCCTCGGCTCTCGCAACAGGGGTCAACACGAAGCGCTCGGGACCCAGGCAATTCAAAGACGGCAGATCGTAATGCCCCCAGACGAGGCGATAGCGCCGCACATGCTCCGCTATCCCCGGCGGGAACCGCGTCAGCATGTGCGGCGGCCAGGCGCGTAGAGGATCAGGATCGATCTGTGTCGGATGAAACCGTTCCTGCAGATAATGAATCAGCGAGGTGCCGGCCGTCTTCTCCACATGAAGGAAGGCGATCGGCGGTCCGTCCCATGCCCGCAACGGATTGCCGGCGAGCACGAGTGCGGCCGAATCACTGCTCTCCATCATACCTGGCAAGGTGGTCGCGCGTGCCTGACACCAGGCAAACAGAGAGGCGCGAATGAGCAGCGCCTGCCCGGCGGTGATGGAAGCGAGACCGCGCAGCAGCGGCGGCAGTGGATGGCGATCCGCCTGGAAGGCCTTGCGAAACCGATGCCCCTCTTCCGCATCAGGCCATCGGCCCGGAGAGAGCCGCAGTAACGCCGGCATAATGGCGGGAGCCAGCGCATCTCGTACGGCCACACGAGTCGCCGTCCGAACTCGCCAGCACGTCCGCCGTCCTGCAGCACGTGCCCGTGCCATTATCATGGCCGGTTGCCGACGCCCGCGCGACCGATGCAGTACGGGCTGACCCCGGCGCAACGCAAGTCCAAAGGTCGCCAGATCGACCCGTTCCAGGAAGGTTGGGCGGAGAAGCAGCCGCGCGGCGATCAGCCCGGCTACAAGAAAGGTGATGTTATCCAGATAGCCAACATACGGGGTCCGATCAGGGATCAGTTGAACCGGGAGGAGCCAATAGGAGAGCCCCGCCAGGAACGCGAGTTTCGACAAGGTACCGGCCTCGGCACTGACCAAACCGATCGCGACACCGCGAATCTCCCGCAGCGCACGATCAAGTAGGGGGTGAAACCGAGTTCTCAATTTATGCCATCGCCTAACTGCGAAACTGATTTCTGCTCCGGATCGCCGTGAAAATTCATAGCCAGAGCGTGTCACAACAGCCAAGCGAGGCCGGGGGTGTCAAGCGACATGCGGAACTGACTGGCGACATGAGGAACTGACCCCTTTGCTCTGCCATTATGCTTGTGCTGGTGCACTCTGTGGCGCTTGAGCAGACTTCGGCAGCGGCCCGCTGTGTCCTTTCTCGTCGTAAGCGATAGCCGTCGCCACGGATCGTGAGCACGTGGCCTTGGTGGAGGAGCCAGTGCAGCATGGCTCGTAGCCACGGCCGTATACGTGGCCGAACGACATCCGCGCTGGAGGTTCCATCTCACGCCAACTTCGGGGTCCTGGTTGAATGCAGTCGAGAACTTCCTCTCGGTCCTGAACCGCAAGCGCACCCGCCGAGGCAGTCTCCATTCGCTGGTGGATCCGCAGTCCGCCATCAAGCGCTATGTTGTGGAACACAACGCCGAGCCGGAGCCGTTCATCTGGACCGCATCAGCGGCATCTATCCTGGCGAAACTCAATCAGCTGTCTGAACTGTCCGACTGAGTCGGAGCACTAGCTCGCCAGGCTGATCGAAAGCGAAAGAGCGCCGATCAATATGAGGCTGAAGGCCCAAGTCGCATCCAGATTGAACCAGCTCCGCGACACGAACCTGAGACCCAGGTAGCGGTAGACCAACCACGCCAAAAATCCGCCGGCTGCAATCATCGCGACCGAGTGGATAACTGAGACCAGGACAGCCATGCCGAGATTGGCATTGATGAGAGTGCCTGTCGCTTCGTGGGCCCTGTTAAGGTGGGCGGCGCGGCAGAGGCCGAGATAGATCGGTACCAGCATCAAGCCCGCGCCATGCGCGATCGCCACGGTAAAGGACCAGAGCCCCAATTGCGTCGGTCGTATCCGCGCCAGCACTCGCGGATGACGCCGACTGCCGAACCGGAAGATACCGAACCCGATGATCAGGAGGCTGGCACCAATCTGGATCTGTTGCTGCCATGGGATGAGGGCGATCAGCAGATAGAAGGGAAGAATCACCACGAGCATCGCCACGAGATGGCCGACCGTTAGCGGCCAAAGTGCTGCCAGGAGGGCGCGCGAACTCCTTTCCATCAGCCCGGCAGAAACGGCGAGTGGCCATCCCATCCCCGGGTTCAGCCCGTGATAGAGGCCGCTCGCGACGACGGCCAGCCAGAGCCCGGCAGGTGTCCAATCCGCTCCGTTCGAATTCAAACCGACGGATAGCAGAACGAGTCCGTCGAGCAGTCGCCGCCCTCGAGTCGGATCTGATGTGCTCGGTATCCGTCAGGGAAGCTCACCCAGTAATCCTTTGCCAGCTCGAGACCGCCGCTCGCGTTTGCATTGGCCATGACCTCGGCGCCCGGCACTCCGTCGGGATAGAATTGGTTATCCCATGTGGAGTAGAGCGAATTTGTCCAGTAGACCCGCTTACCGTCACGGCTAATCTCGACCATCTGCGGACCGCCTGCATATGCCTTGCCGCTCGGGTGGGGCGTATGGCGAGCGACGCCGCCGACCTGGACCGAGCCCGCAAGCTTCGGCTTCCTCGGGTCGGTGACGTCGTACTGACGCATCTCCCCGGTTCCCCAGCAGGCGACGTAGAGGAACCGGTCATCCATCGAGAGATCGATGTCGGTGACCAGCGGCGGCACTGCGCCAAATCCCTGCAGGAGCCCTGGCAACCGGTCCTTGGACGCCGGTTCGGGCGGAATCGTCGCCGTCTTCTCGATATCAACTTGCCGCCTTCGCGCCACCAGGTCCAGATCGAGCCTTCAAGGTTCGTGGAGTCAACCACGACGCCCAGGAACCCGTACTCGCGTACGGGATCGTGCGCGGGCCGCACCTCGAGTGCCATCTGGTGGTTGGCGCCGAGATCGATCGTCTGGACGTTGCGCCGGGCCCGGAGATCCCAGAAGTGGATTCGATGGCCATACTTGTTCGAGAGCAGATCCTCCGGCACGATCCCGTTCTCGAACTGCGGCGGCAGCCCCCACTCGCTCGTTACCATGTAGTCGCGCGGCAGGTTCCACCAAAAGTCATACTGGAGGTTCTGCGATCCGCGATCGATCTCCCAGCGTCCGAGAATGTCAAATGTCTCGCAGTCCATGATGAAGACGCCGGGCGGGCCGTCGGTGCCATCCTTGCCGCCGCCGCCGAGGGTGCTGACGTAGATGCCTTCCGGACCGCAATGGACCGTGTGGGGCCGCGAGTAGCCGGTCTTTTTTAAGACCTCCTCGGGCTCGATGATCTTGTGGATTTTCGCCTTGGTGGGATCCGGCTTCGTATCCACGACATATATGCGCGAGGACCGAATACCGGGGATTATCAAATAGCGGCGCTCGAGGAACGCGTGGCCGGTGAGCGGCGACAATGCCGACGAGCAGGCGTTCCAGCCGAAATGGTGGAACTCATCCCCCTTGTAAGGCATCGTCACTGTGTGGACGACCTGGCTGAAGGTCGGCGAGCCGGGCTTCACGTCAATTACTGCGAGCGCATCGGGCTGCGAAAAGTCCGGGCTGAGGAGCAAAGTATAGGCGAAGTTCTCCGGCGGAGCTTCCATCGCAAGTTTCGGCGATGCGTGAAAGGTCGGATCAGGCCTAATCGTCATCGGAATGCCTCCCTATTGCTATCGAGGCGCACAGCGGGCCCATTGCGTCAAGGGGTAAAGCCGTCACTCGTTCTTTTCTCCACGCCCTCCCGGCCGGGTGGGTACTATTACCCATAGACTTCCCGACTTGCGCAGAATATTTCCGTATAGGCGCATCTACATAGGCGCAATGAATGTTCCTAGGCTAGCCGCGGCAGATCCCACGCCACGAATTGCGGTCCGGCCTGAAGCAGACAGCGGTGCGGAATGCCTGTGGGACGGAGTTGGGGAACCAGGGGGCACACGTAATCCGACTGGCATCAACCAAAATACCAAGGCCCATGAGGATGCGAACATAACGCGACCGGGTATTTCCGTCCATCCGACAGGACCACTAAGTTTCCGCTGCGAGACGACAACCGAGGGCCTGAAGGTCTTCTTAGCAGAAGAAGGCATACTCTGGTGGAGTCGTAATCGCACGATATCTGCTGTATCACCGAGGAGATCTACATGCGTTACTTTATCGCACTCGGTCTGGCGTTGACTCTGGCCTTCGGCCAGGTCGCATTTGCTGCTGGCGGCTGGGGCACCCACGAGAACGGATACGGCCAGTATCACGTTAGCAATGGCTGAGAGTGTCTGGAAAGGGGGTAATTTTATCCCCCACCCGGCGCCCGCTTGGCCCGCGATGCCGATCTAGCAAAATCTCACTGTGGCGTGAAGCACTTCACAGCCGAAGTGGACAGCCAATCACGAGGTGCGCGCTCATGATCGGAATCCGTGCTCATCGGCTTCTTGGCCCTGGTGTTGGCCATTTGCATCACTGTCGCCATAGCCCCACACAAGCCGCTGTCGGTGGCCGATGCCCGTCCTTGGCCGAAGTACTGACCGGCGCGCAGCCGGCCTTTGCGATGCCACCGATTCAGTAAGGTGAAAGCACAACCGTGGGCGGCGGCGCATAGTAGGGCGGGGGCGGCGATGGATAATACGGCCGTGCGGCAGCCACCCCGACCGCAGCGCCCACGGCAGCACCTCTCGCCGCAGCCGCGCCGACGCCGTATGCCGGCGGACGGTACCCGTAGTAGGCTGCCGGCGGATGATAGCCTCCGTAGGCTCCCGGCGGACGATAGGCAGTGCCACCTGCTGGACCGCGATATGCGGCGGCTCCTGACGGCGTGCGAACGGCGGCTGCACCCGCAGGCCCACGATAGGCCGCACCCCCGTAGCGACCTTGTACTGCACCCCAGCCGAAGGCTTGCGAGGAAACCACCACGGCCAGCACCGTCACTCCGATGATCGTTTTCATTTTGGGGCCTCCATCAGGGTCGCACTCTGCGGTGGTTTGAACGCAAATTCTGAACCCGCCGGTTCTAGCCCGAGCTTCCAGTCCGACATTACGGCGATGAAGCGCGGCTCGCCAGGCAGCGAGCGGTAGCTCACGATCAAGCGGCGTGGCACCGCGTGCTCGTTCTTTTCCGCCGAAAGCTCAAGCTCAATTCCCGGCGGCTGCAGGAAGAGCATATGCAGACAAGGCACCCCGCCGATGGTGACCGTATTGACCACATGTCCCGCGATCACGCCATACAGGAACGCCTTGGCCGGATCGTTGGCCAGAAGATCGGCCATCGAGGGCGCAACTTCCTACTGGGCATCCGTCGTGGCCAACCCGCCGGGGCACATGTCCAACCGTGGTGTTTCCAGCACGGGTATAAGTCCGGTAGCTCCCGGCGGGCCGGCCCGCCCAATCAGGCTACAACAATCCCCAATCAGGCGCCCTTAGGGGTACAGGTATGAGATGGCCCACGGCAGCGCTTCGGCATGGCTGAACCATCGCCAACGCGCCGCGCCGATGAACGGAAGACCCCGATCCAAGCTATCGTCCAAGATAGGCAGACGGTTATCCCCACCCTGCTGCGGAACCTCAACCGGGCGGCGATGCGCTGAAGCCAACGGTAGCCGCCCGGAAAAAATGAATTAACAACCTTCGGATCCCGTAGACGAGCAACCTGGATCCCGCGGGCGGTACGGTCCGCCCGTCATGCCGAACCTCGTGGGACCGGCCGGTTTCGTGGTCGAATTTACACTGAGTCAGCAACTAGCGCGAGCAACTGCTCTGCATTCTCGAGAACATCGTGGACCGTTGCCGGTATTCCCAAAAGCCGCCCTACGCCCTCGGTGAAAGCTCGCGTTTCCGGTCGCCCCACAAACAGGACCCGCAGATCCGGGTGTTTGTGCTTTGCCATGTTGGCCAGAGCAACGCCATGGATAGTGTGACGCTCGAATTCGACCCGGGTGATCAGCAGCTCAAACGGTGTGGTCTCAAGTATGTTCAGAGCGGCCATCGGCTCGGTGGACCGGGCCACCGCGCGCCCATCCCGCGTCAGCGCGGCTGCAAGAGCATCCAGGACATTAACGTCATCATGAACCAGGGCGACCCGCGACGGCATTGCGTCTATTTTTCTTAGTTTAGAGTTAACAATTAGTAAATGATAGTGGGCATACCCTTGTCCACAAATCAATTGTTTAAAAATTGGAAGCAGTGGCAGCCTGCGGACGGCTGGCCTAGAACCCCCAGCTTGGCTGACTCGAGCGCGCGCGGGACGGCTTAGCCACGCTCTCGATGGCCTCGGCCACCTGCTGCGCAGCGACGTGGTGGACCATGTGCCCGGCGCCTCTGACGATCAGCAGCACGCTGCCCGGAATGCTGTCCCGCAGCTGCTCGGACCTACGCTTGAACACGACCTTGTCGCCGTCGCCCGCGATGATGACCACCGGCAGGGTTAGGTCCTTGTAGCCCTCGCGCAGCGCGAGCGCGCCCGGAATCATGAGGGCGCCCTCCACCGAGGTGGCGCGGATCTGGGATGGCCGCAACGCCATCGCGGACGAATACTCGGCCTGGAACCGCGCCGACACCCGCGCCGGCGAGAACATCGCCCACTTGAGCAGCGGCATCTGCAACCAGCCGAGCAGCGGCGAGACAGTATAGCGCAGGAGGTCGCCCACCACGGGCAGGGCTCCTGCCAGCACAAGCAGCGCGTCGGGCCGCGGCGTCCAGAAGTAATAGCCAGAGAGGAGCACGAGGCCCGCAACATCCGCCTGGTGGCGCTCTGCGAGGGCGAGCGCCACGATCGTACCCCAGGAATGGCCGACGATGACCGGACGCTCGACGCCGAGTTGGCGAAGGGCCTTATGGAGCAGCTCGGCCTGCTGGGCGGCGGTCCACAGGTGCCCGCGCGGGCGCTCGCTGTAGCCGAAGCCGGGCCGATCGAAGATGATCACCCGATGGCTCCGCAGCAGGAGCTCAGCAACCCCGCTGGTGTTCCAGTCGTCCCCGCTGACGGCGTTACCGTGGATTAGCACGACCGGGCTGCCCTCGCCCCGATCGCTGTAGTGCAGCCGCACGCCTTCCACCTCAATGAAGGCGCCTTGCGGCGGGTGCCTGCGCTCCGCGATGTGGCTGCCGACGGCGAGCGCGGCCAGGGTAGCAGTCCCTGCGAGGGCGGCCGCAATGCAGGCGGCGCGGGTCTTGGATGTCGTGCAGAGGGTCATGGTTGTCCTTTGTGTGCGCGGCGGGTCACCGGCCCATCGACTGCTCGGCCGCGCCGGCAAGCCTCAGAGGCATGAATCAGGGCGGCAGGATGGCGGCTTTTGGCCCCAGCCCCGGTGGTAGAGGGGGAACACATGCTGCACTGCAGCAGGCAAATCACATATGGGCCGGGTCGCACTCGTGAGATAGAGAAACCGCCATCACGAACCCGTTTGCGGTGGCGAGCGGCCCCCGCTTGGGTGTCCGTCTGCCTCCAAGTCAGGCGACCGGCGCGGGCGTGGGATGCGGGTGCTCGAGGAAGAAGCGCAGCATCTCGCGTGTGGCGTCGGGCCCGCGCCGGTCGGTGTAGGAGCCGGCCGCGCTGCCGCCGAACCAGGCGTGCCCCCCGCCGTGCACGACCCATTGCTCGATCACCGTCCGCCCGGCCGCGTCCGTGCTCAGCGTGCGGCTGTAAGCGTGACCCCCCGGGGCGCGGCCCTGCTCGGCGTGCCTGCTGAGCGCCGTGGCCTGGGCCGACTGCGCGACGACCGCGTCGGCGTTGCAGGGGTTCACCGTGCTGTCACGGTCGCCGTGGAAGACGATCGCCGGCACGATGCGCCGCTGCGCCCCGGACTGCGCGGCCGTGATGCCAGCAGCGCCGCCCCCCTGCATGGCTGCGAACGCCGATTGCATGTCGCGGGCTGCCCGGCAAGCGAGGCCCGAGTGCACCCCGATCGCGGCAAAGAGGTCGGGGTAGGCGTCGCCCATGATTGCGGCCGCGGCGCCGCCCGCCGAGAGCCCGGCGATGTAGACCCGCCGTGGATCGACGGCGTAGTCGCGCATGACCTGTCGCGTGATGCCCGCGATCAACGACGGCTCCCCCTGGCCCCGGTGCTGGTCGCCCTCGCTGAACCAGTTCCAGCACTTCTGCATGTTCGCCGAAGCGGTCTGCTCGGGATAGACCACCAAGCAGGTGTATTCCTCGGCCGCCTCGTTCATGCGCGTGCCCGCGGCGAAGTCGTCGGGCGACTGGGTGCAACCGTGCAGCATGACGACGAGGGGTACGGGCCGGCCGGGATGGTAGCCGCTGGGCACGTAGAGCTTGTAGGGGCGAGTTCCGGTCTCGTTGCTGAAGGTGGCGTCCAGGAACTGCGCCCCGACCGGCACAGGAACTCGCGGTGCGGCCGGGGACAGGCCACCCAGTCCGCCGCTCGGCAGCGGCAGCTGGAGCCCGCCATGACTGACCTGGTCGACGAAGTTGCGCAGCGGCTCGGGCATAGCAGGCCCCACCCCCGCCGCTGGGCTGAAGGGCAGCCGGCCAGCTGCGGCGCCGGGCGCCGCCGTCGGCCCGGGCTGAGGAGTGGGCTTGGCCTGCGCCGCTCCGGCCGGCTCGGCCAGGCCGTCGAGGGTTGGCGAGGCGCGCCGGGCAGCCGAGGTCGCGACGGCCGGCGACACGCCGGGCGCCGCGTGGCGGCCCCCCAGCATGCGTTGCAGGGCCGCGGTGGCCTCGGTGAGCCGGCCGGCATTGGTGAGGCGCGTCGCTTCGAGCAGGTCAGCGTTCAGGATGTCGGTCATATGCATGGCTTTCGGTGCTGGGAACCCGGTCAGGCATCCCCGTTCGGAACCGAGATCGCTTCCATCGTCGGTGGGTGGGCGTGGCCCGGTACGAGACTTTCGGCCCAGTGCGGCCGGGCGCGTGGGCGGCGACATGCGTGCTGCGCCCCGGTTGGTCACCTCATCCGGTCGGCGAGTGCGGCCCTGACCGCGGGGCTGGCGTGCAGCGCACCCACGATCGTAACCGAGGCGATCGCCACGCGGGCCAGCTCGGGCGTGACGTCGCTCGCGATACTGGCCAGGCCCAGCACGTTGATGCATAGCGCCTCGCCACGCTCTCGCGCGGCCTCCAGGTCCGCGCGGCTGTAGTGCCTCAGGCCGAGGTCCAGCGTCCTGCGCGCGACCGACTGCCGGACCGCGTCGGCGTGCCGGTCGAGCTGGTTGCGGATGGCGGTCCGGATGAAGTCAGTGCGGTTGGAGTAAAACCCTTCCCGCACCAGCAGATCGATATGGCCGAGGTCCACATAACCTAGATTGATCGTGATCTTCTCGCTGTCCGCGCCTTTGGGCCGCAGCTTCTGCACGTTGCTGGCCGTCATCTTACCATCCGAGCGCCATCTGCACGGATGGTAAGCTGGGGGCGCGCAGCGCGCTTACAAGGGCCGGTCTCCGCGATGGGTCAGCGTGCGGAAGGGCACGCCGGACATTGGCCCCGCCGCGGCGGCGTGTGTTTTCCCGCTCGCGCCGCGTTCCCTCGCGCCCCCGGTTGGCGCGTCAGCTATTCGGCAACTGGGGCGGCTGGCTTTGGTACGGCCCGTCCGGCCTGCGTCGCGCCGAAAGTCGCACCGAAATAGTAGGCCATCACGCCCACCCACGTGGTGCCAAGGCTACCCAGCACGATGTTGAGCATCGCGAGATTGGGATTGGGCGCTGCCTTGAAGCACAAAAGGAACAGCAGCCCAAAGAAGCCGAAGGTAACGGCCAGCGCGAGCATCTGCCGCGTGCGGTCCCACATGAGCTGCTCGGTGATCGAGGAGGGCGCCACGGCTGGCTTCATGTTTGGCGGCGTCGCGTCCGTGGACTGAAGAATTGCCCCCAGTTTCGGACTGGACAGGGTTTGATGATCACCGTCTGGCATGGCTGTCACTCCCGCATTCACCCGTGCGCATTTTAAGCGCGGGGCGGGGGGGCGTTATGAAGGGCTTCAGCAGGTAGCGATCTGGCGTGCGCATCCCTCACCCCGCCATGCCGAACGGTTGGATGCCGCCCTTTTCAGATGTTCGGACGCTCTAAATTGCTGCACCCGGTGGTCTGCCACCCCGGAGGGCGGGCGGGTCTAAAGAGCGCGCCGCTGCCAGACAGCAGATAGGCGCTGGGGCGCCGGCCGCAGCATGAAAAGCTTCACTGTGTCGCCTTTGGTCAGGCGGGAATCTAGGCCGTCTCACATTCTGGACATCGGCAAGCCGCGGAGATTGGGGGCATGTTTCCCGGCATGGAGCAAACCTCTCAAAGCATAGAGCTGGCCATCGTGCGTGAGCGTTCTCGGACTTTGGCCGTAAGGTACTCACGCATGTCGGCGCGCACGGCTAGTCCAACGCTCAAAAAAGGCTACCAAGTCCTGTCAGCAAGCTGCGCCACTATGGCGGATAGCCTTGATGGTGTGGACATCCGGTAATCGCGGCCAGCGGCTGACTTCCCGATAGTGCCGCGTCCGGGCTCTGGCCCGGCGGCATCACCATCGGAGGGCTGTTGGATGACCCACTATGTCGGGTTAGACGTGTCGCAGAAGTTGACTTCCATCTGCATAGTCGATGCCACAGGCCGCAAGCTGTGGCGGGGTCAGTGCGCGTCCGACCCGGAGCAGATCGAGCGCGCGATCGGCCGGCGTGGCGGCGAGGACGTCCGCGTGGGGATTGAAACCGGCCCAATGACCCCGTGGCTGGTGCATGAGCTGCGCGGCCGGGGACTCGATGTAACTTGTCTTGACGCGAGGCATGCCAAGGCGGCGCTCAAGCTGCAGATCAACAAGACGGATCAGAACGACGCAGAGGGACTGGCGCAGATCATGCGAACCGGATGGTACCGCGCTGTGTACGTCAAATCGTTGGACGCGCACCGAGCACGCGCGCTGTTGGGCGCACGCGCCCAGCTCGTCGGCATGACGACGCGATTGTCCAACCATATCCGCGGCGTGCTGAAAACCTTCGGCATGCTGCCGGGCGCGAAGCGCGGCCAAAGGTTCGATCGGCGGGTCGAGAGCCTGCTCGCCGAGCGTGCCGACGTGGCGCTGATTGTTCGGCCGATGCTGGTCGCCTGGCGGCAACTGCGCGAGCAAATTGCCGGCTTCGACAAGGCGGTGCGCACGCTGGTGAAGTCCAGTCCCGCATGCCGGCACCTGATGAGCGTGCCTGGCATAGGGGTGCTTTCCGTGCTCGCCTACGTCAGCACGGTCGAGGATCCCGCGCGCTTCCGTCGCTCACGATCCGTAGGCGCGCATCTGGGGCTGACGCCAAGGCAATACCAATCAGGGGAGATTGATCGCAGCGGGAAGATATCGAAGTGCGGCGACACGCTCGCCCGGACGCTGATGTACGAGGCGGCGGTCGTGCTGATGACACGGGTAAAGCGGGCTTCCGGCCTGAAGGACTGGGCCCAGGCGATCGCTCGGCGGTCCGGCGCCGGCAAGGCGCGCATTGCGCTGGCACGAAAGCTCGCCGTCATCATGCACCACATCTGGCGTTCGGGCGCGCCATTCCGCTGGCCCGCGCCGTCCGCGTCCGCCTGATACGCCTCCGCGATCCGCTCGAGTTCCGCTCGAGACGGAATTGTTGCCCGACGGGGCGAAGGTGCAGGCGGCTGCGAGGGCCGCCGTTGGGCCGCATGAGATCGGTGCGAGCCCGTTGTGGACATTGCGGCGCCTGCGCTTCGGACCAGATGTTGCGGCGGAGTTCGTCCCGACCGCGGAGAGAACCATGACCCCGACACGGCAACAGACGAAGCAAAGCGATTGAGAACGGTGCCGGCGAGCCGGAATTGGCGTTGGGAAATCGATCGGATGCAGGGCAAACCTCGTCTTCGAGGCTGCCGCGAGCGTATCGCTGTGCTCGCGGCGGGACTTTCGGCCTACAGCATGGCAGGGACGCTCGCTCGCATGGCTCAAGCAAGCCACGCTCCCTCGCAGCCCAGCCACGCCCGGCCAAAATCCCTGCCGCTTGCGCGCGGCGATGCTGCGAAGGCAGGCCGGGACGAAGAACAGGCGCTTGCTTTCAGCCGAACGAAGAACACGGTTGGCCTTTGTTGCGGTCCGGAATTTCCGAGATCGCCAAAAAAGAGCTTGCGGAGGAGCGCGCGATTAGAGAACGGCCCCCACTCCCGGCATCGATGTGCCACAACGTGGTCGTCTGTGAGCGCCACAATGAGAGGAGCCGTCCGCCATGCAGGCTACCACCATCGGCCTTGACCTCGCCAAGCACTGGTTCCAGGTGCACGGCGTCGATGCGAGTGGTGCCGTTGCCATCCGCAGGAAGCTGCGACGCAGCGAAGTTCTGCCCTTCTTTCGATCCTTGCCGCCATGTCTGGTCGGCATCGAGGCCTGTGCGACGGCGCATTACTGGGTGCGCGAACTGATCAGGCTCGGCCATGAGGTGAAGCTGATGCCGCCGACCTATGTCAAGGCCTACGTCAAACGCAACAAGAACGACGCGGCCGATGCTGAAGCGATCTGTGAAGCGGTTGCGCGTCCGTCGATGCGCTTCGTACCGATGAAGGATGCAGATCAACAATCAGTATTGATGCTGCATCGCGCCCGCAGCCTGCTGGTCCGGCAACGCACCATGCTGGTCTGAATGACACGATGACCAGGGTGCGGGAGATCGAGGTACGACTGACCAGGTGGCACCGGCAAAGCAAATGCAGCCAGTTGCTAGCGACGGTGCCCGGCGTCGGCATCATGGGTGCGAGTGCGATTGCCGCGAAGGTCACTGATCCATCGCTGTTCCGATCAGGGCGAGAATTCGCTGCGTGGCTTGGGATGACGCCCCGGCAGAACTCCAGCGGTGGCAAGGAACGGTTGGGACGCACCAGCAAGCGCGGCGACAAATACATCCGCAGCCTGCTCATCGCCGGCGCCGGCGCCGTTTTGCGCCACGCGCGCAATCGACCGACACGAGACGGCGAATGGTCCGCGCCCTGTTGGCGCGCAAGCCGACCAAGCTCGCCGCGGTCGCACTGGCCAACAAGACCGCCCGCATCGTTTGGGCGGTGATGATGCGCGGAGATGGCTACCGCGCGAAGCAGGTTCTCGGGCACGCGGCATAACAGCCGCAGGCCTGCACCGCATGCGAGGGTGACGGAGACGTGATGGCGAGCGGTCGAGCCGCAGATCGGGAAGACCCGGGTAATTCAAAGCGCAACGTAGCGCGTAGTCTTGATTGGGACCCGATCAGCGAACTCCATCAGGGCCAGCGGTCATATGCACCGCACCGAAGGGCCGGACATATGACTGCACCTGACCATTCCGCCAGAACCGCTTCGAAAGCCCTTGCACGCGGGGGTCGTCCACATATGAATTCTGCGTCAGTGGCTCACTCTGCCCAGGCGTCGCCTCAGACAGTTGGGATGGTGCCGCCGTCGATCGCGTATTCTACGCCGGTGATCGACGCTGCTCGTGGCGAAACAAGAAAAGCAACAAGGTCTGCCACTTCCGCCGGCCGTGCAGGTCGACCAAGCGGAATGCCGCCAAGACCCTGCATGATGAGCTGCTTGCCGCCTGCATAATCTGTTCCGGCCTGCGCAGCGAGACGCTCGGCCAAGGCAATGGCTGCCTCGGTCTCAACCCAGCCGGGGGCGACGCGAACGACACGGATCCCCTTGGGTGTCACCTCTTTCGACAGGCTCTTGCTGTAGGTCGAAAGCGCCGCCTTTGCCGCGGCATAAGCGGTTGTCGCCTCGGGCAACGGCAGCACGCGTTGGATCGATGTCACATGGATGATGACACCTGATCCCTGTTCGATCATCGACGGCAACAAGGCCCGGTCGAGGCGAACGGCCGGCATCAGGTTCCGGTTCAGCTCCTGCCACCATATCGCATCGTCGAGAGAGTGGCAAAGCCGCCGCCAGGTGCGCTGGAGCCTCCGACGACATTGACGACAATATCCACTCCACCGAACTGCGCCATGACCGACCTAACCACCGCAGCGCAGCCATCTTCTGTCGCAAGGTCGGCGGCGACGTAATGCACGCCTTCGGCTGGTTGGGCCGGCCGTGAACGCGCCGTCGCGACGACAAGTGCGCCGGCATCGCGCAGCGCCTCAACGACGGCTGCGCCAATGCCCCGCGTGCCGCCGGTGACAAGAGCACGGCGACCGTCAAGCTGAAGACCAAAGCTCACGGGATGATCTCCAGGGATGCGACCTTCCCGCGCTCAAGGCGAAAGAAGAACCGCAGATCGACGGGGCTGCCGGGAAAGTTGCCGGTCAGCCGGCTCGTGACGATGACCATGCCGTCGCGCCGGTCCACAGCGAACGGCTCGCTGGTATAGGTGTATTTGGTCGAAGATTCCGCCTTCCACTGCCTGATGGCCATCACGCCCGTGTAGGTGTGCCCTTCGTCCTTCACGACGGCGTCTTGCGTGAAGCATCGCGCAATGGCTTCGCTGTCCCGTTTGTCGGCGGCGAAGTAGGCGGCGATCGGCTCCGGCAGGGTGACGAGCTCGGTCATGGCGGCCTCCATCAATCTTGCAATAAGCCAGAATGAGCATTCCTGACCAGTCAGTGAATACTCTATAATGCGATTGGGCTATTTAGGAGTCGTGATATAATGCGTGGGTCGGATTTCGCCGAACTGAAGGCATTTGCCGCCGTCGTCGAGCGGGCGAGTTTCGTGCGCGCGGCGGAACATCTCGGGCTTTCGGCATCGGCGCTCAGTCAGCGGGTGCCCGCCTGTTTGAGCGTGTCATGCCGGTGATGCGGGAGATGGATGCGGCGGTCGCCGAAGCCGTCGAGGCTACCGGCCGAACCGCCGGAACGCTGCGCATCAACACACTGAGCATGGCCGCACAGACAGTTATCGCACCTAGGCTGGCCCGATTTCATCGCGCCTATCCGCAGATCATCCTCGACATTGTCATCGACGACGGATTGAGCGACACCGTAGCGGGTCGTTTCGATGCGGGGATTCGTGTTGGCGAACGTCTGGCAAAGGACATCCTTTCTCACCGTCTCACCAGGCAATCATGGTTGTCAATTATTAAGTAAACGCTTACTTTGGGAAAGTTCGCATGGCTAATTGAATCCGCGGGAGCATTGGCGCCGCGGGTGTGTAGCGGGGGCCGGAGGTTTAGCCGCTTGGTTCAGCCCTGCTCGATGCCGCGCAGCCCCGCGTACACCGGCGAGGCGCGGAAGGACTCGACGTCACCCGAGAAGGCGAGGCGGCCCTCCACCATCGCCCACATGTGCCCGCTGATCGAGGTGAGCATGTCCAGGTCGTGCTCCACGACGACGACCGCCCGGTCCGCGCTGACCGCGGTGAGCGCGTCGGCGAGCACGGTCCGCTGGGCGGCGGACAGGCCAGAGGCGGGCTCGTCGGCCAGCAGCACCGTGGGCTCGCTGGCGATCGCCCTGGCCAGTTCGGTCAGCCGCTGCGCCTCAAGGGTGAGCCCGTCGACGAGCTGGCCGCCGAGGTGGCCGATGCCGAGCCTCTCCAGGGCCGCCCAGGCCCGTTCCCGCGCGAGCGCCGCCTGGGGCCGCCACAGCGCCCCGAGCATCCACTGGCCGGGGTCGCGCAGGCAGGCGGCGGCCACGTTGTCGAGGGCGGTCCGGCCGGGGGCAAGGCGGACCGTCTGCCAGGTCCGGGCCACCCCGGAGCGGGCCCGGCGCATGGCGGACCACCCGGTGGCGTCCCGGCCGTCGATCCGCACGCTGCCGGAGTCGGCCCGGATGGAGCCCGCGAGCAGGTTGAACAGGGTCGACTTGCCGGCCCCGTTGAAGCCGCACAGGCCGAACAACCCGGTGCGCGGCACCGCGAGGGTCACCGCGTCGACCGCGAGGACCCCGCCGTAGCTCTTGCTGACGCCGTTGCAGGCGAGCACGGCCGCCTCTGGATCCCCCACCGTCTCCGCCTCCTCGTGCCTCAAGGTCTTCTGTCTCCTCATCCGGTGCGCCCCGCTCCCGTTCGGTCGTTTCCTCATCGCCCGGGACCCGGGCCGGAAGCCGCGCGGCGCTCCAGGCGCGGAGCGACGCGCCCCACTGGTCCGTCCGGCGGCCGAGCAGCCGGTCCACGGCTCCCGCCACCCCGTCGGGCTCCACCAGCAGGATGACGAGCAGGGCGATGCCCTCGATGGTGCCGATGTTCGTGCTGATGAAGGACGTGCTCGTGGTGAGGTACTCGATGACGACGGCCCCGAGGATCGCGCCGATGACGCTCTTGCGCCCGGCCACGAACACCATCAGCAGCAGGGTGATCTCGGCGGTCTCGCTGAGCACGTCGGGCGTGACGATGCCCTGGACGCTTGCGATGGCCGCGCCGCCGACGGCGGCGAGGACCGACCCGAGGACGAACACCTCCAGGCGGCGCTGGCGCAGGCTGACGCCGAGGGACTCGCCGAGCCGCTCGTCGGCGGCCATCGCCATCAGCTGCAGGCCGACCCCCGACCTGACGACGCGGAGCACGATCGCGGCCGCGATGCCGAGCAGCACCGCGCAGGCGATTCCCGACCGGACGAGCGTCGCCGTGTAGTCGGCCCCGGTCAGCAGCGGCAGCACGCCGTTGATGCCGCCGAACGACCCGAGCCAGCTGGAGTACGTGGCCAGCTGGAAGATGAACAGCGGCATCAGCAGGGTCGCCAGGGCGAGCGCCAGGCCGGGCGCCCGGGTGACGACCGCCCCGATCAGGAGCGATGTCACCAGGGCAAGCCCGACCACGGCGAGGAGGCTTTCCAGCGAGCTGAAGCCGTACTTCGTCTCGAGTACGCCCGTGCCGTACGCGCCGAGGCCCATGAACACGGACTGGCTGAAGGCCAGCTGGCGGCTGTAGCCGAGCTGCAGCACCATCCCGACGGTCACGATGGCGTAGCCGACACCGGTCGTCACGGTGAGGCCCAGGTAGGAGCCGTTCATCGCCGTCAGTACCAGGGCGGCGACGGCGGCGACGCCGACACCCGCGCCCAGGGGCACGGGGTCACGGCGACGCACCTGGTGCGTCACCGCGCTCTGCACATCCAGAGGGGGATTGTATGGTTCCGCTGCTCATGCCGGTTCCGCGCCCAGCCCGAGCACCTCGGGCCGGAAGATGATGATGCCGAAGAGGATCGCGTAGAGCAGGACGTCGTTGTAGCTGGTGCTGACGTAGCCGCCGAGCAGGGACTCGGCGACGCCGATCGCCAGCCCGATCGCCACCGCGCGCCCTGGCCGGCGGAACGACGCGAACCCCGCGGCGACGGTCCCGATGAGGCTGATCACCGGCCCGCTGGCATAGGTGTAGCCGGACAGCGGGGACTCGACGATGCCGAACAGCGCGGCGAGCACCGCGGTCGCGATGAAGATCCGCCGCCGGAACTTCGCGGTGTCGATCCCGACGATCCTGGACCCGAGCGTGCTCTCGCCGCAGGCGCTCGCCGCCCGGCCGGACACCGTGAAGCGCAGGTACGCCCACAGGGCGAGCCCGCTCACGATGGCGAGCGCGAAGACGAGGATCCCGGCCCGCTGCACGTGGAAGTCGAGCACGGACAGCGCCGGCCCGGCCAGATCACCGGCGCGCCCCACGCGTCCGTGCCGAACCACGCCCTGGCCGCCCCTTCGAGCACCAGGGAAAGCCCGAAGGTGTAGAAGAACACGCCGACGATACCGCGCGCGCCCCGGCCCCGGTCGAACGCCGGGTGCAGCACTACCCAGTCGAAGAGCCACGCGGCCAGCCCGACGCCGGCCAGGTCCACGGCGATGCCGGCGACGAACGGCAGCCCGGCGTTCTGCACCAGCCACGCGGTGCCGATCGCCCCGAACATCGCGAAGTCGCCCACCGCGAGGTTCAGCACGTTGCACACCCGGAACCACACCGCCAGGCAGGCACCGAAGATCCCGTAGATCGCGCCGGAGGTCAGCCCGGCGACCAGAAGGTTGAGGAACTGGCTCACGCCGCCTCCACCAGACCCTTGTACATCCGCACCGCACGATCCGCGACCAGCAGCGCGTGCACGGGGTTCTCCTCCACGAGCAGGATCGTCATGTCGGTCGCGGTCATATCGCGGAGCCAGTCGTAAACCCGGCGGGCCACCGCCTCGGCGAGGCCGAGGCAGGGCTCGTCGAGCAGCAGGACCCTCGGCCGCGCGGCCATCCCCCGGGCCAGGGCGACCATCTGCTGCTGCCCGCCCGACAGGGTGCCCGCCTTCTGGTCAAGCAGCTTGGCCAGCTCGGGGAACATGTCAAGCACGTCGGACACGTCCGCCCAGGCCGCGCGGGCGCCGAGCCTGCGGGTCCGCGCGTAGCTGCCGAGCATGATGTTGTCCCTGACCGGCAGGTCCGGGTAGAGGTGCCGCCGTTCCGGCACCAGGATCAGGCCGGCCCGCACGGCGCTGCCAGGGCGCCCGGGCGGGAGCGTGTCGCCGAACACCCGCACCGTGCCGCCCCGCCGCACGAGCCCGGCGACCGCGGTCACCATGCTCGACTTGCCGTGACCGTTGGGGCCGATGACGGCGACGCACTCCCCGGCCGCGACCGACAGCGTCACGGACTCGACGGCGACGAACTTCCCGTAGCTCACCGAGACGTCCGCGACCTCGAGGGCCATAGCGGGCACCCGCTAACTCCCTACGTGCGGCAGGACGGTGAAGCTGCTGTCGGCGGCGACGGTCACCATCGCCGAGTCACCGCTGTCGGTCATGGCGGCGTGATCGGACGCCGTCCGGGTCCAGGTGTACATGATGATGCCGCCGACGGTCAGCTTCTGCTTCTCCAGGGCGTTCTTCACATCGCTGGACGCGATGGACTTGGCCGAGTTGACCGCGTCCGCCAGTTCGCGTCCGGTGTCCCACCCCTCGCCGCCCTCGTCGATCTGGGTCGCCGTGCCCAGGCCCGCCGCCTTCATCGCCGCGATGTACGCCTTGGTGTCCGCGACGCCGGCCGCGTTGGCCCCGCCGGACGGGAAGGCCGCGAGCACGTTGTCCGGCGTCCCGATCAGGTAGATGTTCGACATGGTCGCCGGGCCGCCCACCGCGTTGACGAACTGGGTGGTCGCGCACCCGGAGCACTCGCCGATCGGGATCGTCGCGTTCTGCGCCCGCGTGGACTTGAGGAACGTGATCGTGTCCGGGCCAGGCGTTAGGCCAAGGACGATGACCTGCGGGCTGGCCTTCAGCAGGTTGAGCACCTGCGGCGTGTCGTTCGTCGAGCCCGGGTTGACGATCTGCGAGGAGACGACCTGGTAGCCGTACTTCGACGCCTGGCCCTGCATGTACGGCAGGTTGCTGAGCCCGCCGGGGGTGTTGTCCTGGATCACCGCGACCCGCGTGTAGTGCCGGGGGACGATGATCTGGGTGATCATCGCCTGGTCGTCGGCGAAGTACACGTTGCCGATGCCGGGGAACGCGTACGAGTTCAGGTTGGCGGCGCTGATGCCCTGGCCGGCCCAGCCGGACCCCCAGCCGAGCAGCACCGTCTGCAGCTGGTTGGCCACCGGGACGGCGGCGGCGGTCGTCGCCGTGCTCTCCGGCCCGAAGATGAAGTTCGCGTGGTCCTGCGACACGCACTTGTGCACCAGCGCCGCGGCCGTCGCCGGGGTCGACGCGTCGTTCTCCGGCACCAGCTTGACCTGGTGCCCCTGGATGCCGCCGGCCTTGTTCACCATGTCCGCCCAGGCGGTCGCGCCGAGCTCGTCGTCGGCGCCGAGCGCGCTGAACGGGCCCGAGGTGGCGGCGATCTCGCAGATGGTGATGGGGGAGCTGGCCGACCCGCCGCCCCCCGCCCCGCCGCCGAGCTGCACGCGGCCGCCGCGCCGGCGACGAGGAGCGCGCCCGCCGCGGCCCGGCCGAGGACCTTAAGCCGTCGCGTGCGGGACGGGACCCCGGCCGGGACGGCGGCCAGGTTGCGGGGGAAAAGGCGCGCTGAAGTGAACCGGGGATCGTCCATCAAAGCCCCCTTTGGCTTCGGTCAGGACTGCAGGCGAGCGCGAACCTTTTCACCTGCCCTTCGCCCGGAACACCGGACCGACCCGCATCACAGGAAACAAGGCTCGATAAAGGATGTATACCGAATACTTAATAATGCGTCAATAGTTCAGGACGTGAGTACGACCATGTGATGCCGCCTTGTGATGTTATCTTGTGGGGCGGGGATTTTTGTGACTTTTGGTGTATATGTGATGTTAGTGAAGCAGTGAGAAGTCTGTGTGACCCTCGGAGAAAGTCGACATCCGGAACGGGCGCCGCGGGCTCTCCCGTGCCATGGGCCGCATACGGGGGCGAAGCACGAACTGGTTCGGGATAAATATTTGGATTCATCCGAACGGAGGCGTTGGTTTCTCCCTCACCAAGACTGGGCGCACCGTCACAGGGCGGCCGGGGTGGGCAGCTGAGCGTGGCCAGCTATTTGTTGGTTTCCCACAAACCTGGCGCCCAAGGTCTGCGCCAGCCTCGCCACCCTGGTCCCCTGCGTACCATCTAGCAGGATAGACGCAGGTGAAGGCGGGGCATCGAGTGCTGGTGGTCGAACACGGGCGCCCGGGCTCGGGGCCCGGTGGTTGATGGCCTAGCCTTCCGCTTTCCGCGCGTTCGTACTCTGGGAGGTCTGTGCCGGTGTTCAGTCGAGTCGCCATCGTCAACCGCGGGGAGGCCGCAATGCGGGCTGATCCACGCCGTCCGGATCTGTCCGCGCAGACGGGCACGCCGGTCGAGACGGTCGCC
>CAWIDE010000011.1:0-245907 GCA_963834715.1 uncultured Pseudomonadota bacterium
CAAAGGGCGGCCAGCCTCCAAAGTGGCAATCTTTTCGTGCAACAGGTCACGCTCGATCATGACTTCGCCAAGCTTGGCCTTGGGCGCTGGCTCTGCAGTTCCTCGCCATCGCCGGGCCGGCTCGCCAGCGCGGCTTCTCCCGCCGCCAGAAAAGCGTCACGCCAAGCCGTCAGAGTGGCGGCGGTCACACCGAGCGAGCGAGACACCGTCTCGAGGTCCTCGCCCCGCAGCAGCCGCAGGACCGCCGCAGTCTTACGTTGCCGCGACATCCGCCCACCCCGGCCGACTTCGACAGCATCAGTCTCTTGCGCTCGTCCGGCAACGTCCAGCTGCTGCGTTCTGCCTTGCTTCATCGATCATCCCTCCTGCGGATGCCGTCCGCTTACGGGATGTCTCACTCAACTGTGGAGCGGGGGAGCGCCCTGCTTGCCGAGACGTATCAGATGACGGGGGAAACGGACGAAGCGCTGCACATCCTGCTGCAGGCACTAGAAGACACGGACCGCACCAGTGAGCTTTGGTATGTCGCCGAACTGCACCGGCGTGTCGGCGAAGCGCACCGGCAGCGGGGTGCCGAAATAGCCGCGAAGCAAGCCTTCGATCGGGCTCTTGCCGTTGCGCGCGGCCAGGGGGCTAAGCTCTGGGAGCTGCACGCCGCCACAAGCTACGCGCGGTCGCTACGAGATCAGGGCAAGCCTGCCGAGGCGGATGCTTTGCTCTCCCCGATTTATGCCTCGTTCACCGAGGGTTTCGATACCCTCCCACTGCGCGAGGCCAAGGCGGTGCTGGACTCGCTCAGGTCAGCAATTTGTGCAGCCCGGGAGAAACATGAAATAGGGTAAGAGGTAGGGTCCCGAAAACGAGGCCTCGTCCGCCTTCGCGCGGCTGGCGAGCGGCTTCTAGCGCTGAGTTAGCTTTGCTCCATATCGATCTCCGCCATTGGCGATGGGACTTTCGGCAATTTCCGTAGCAAGCCACAGGCAATTTAGCCGCTCCTATTCACCAAACGCTGTGAAGAATAGCTAGTCCCACCGCCGCGAATTCAGGCAAGCCTCGGCCGTTGCGCCTGTTTCATCGCGATCGGACCGGATTGTTGGTTGGGGTTGATGGGAAAGGGGTTCGACGGGCGCCTGCCCCGCGGATATGGAGCAGCCGGCACCAAGCTGTGGGCGAGGTCGCGGAACAATGCTGCCTCAGGGCAGGCGGCAGCGAAAGCGACGCGCACACGGGAAGCGGTCTCGATAACTCGTGCAGCGACCTTCATCAGCCGCAGCCGAATGGTGGTGAACTCGGCGGTGGTCAGCGCGTGTGCCTTTGCCGTCGCGCACGTTGAGCAACAGCCAATAAGCTGCGGTGTGAAGGATGAGCCGCATCTAATTGGCAAGCGGTGCCCGACATGAGGTGCGATCGGAGGCAAGTTGGCTCTTGTGAAGTTTGATCAGGTTTTCCGCCTGGCCGCGCTCACAATAAAGCGTATCATACAGCCACTCAGCGCTGCCCGTGGTGATGTTGCTGACCACGAAGCGGATGTCGAGGTAGAGTGGACGCCTCGATGCGGGCCGCGACACGACGCGAACGCGACCAGGATTTGGCCCGATACTGTGTTTCGGTGTAGCGCCGCAGCAGCGGGGCATCGGCTTCGGCGCGACGGACACGAACGTCGTCAGCTGCCGGCTCGACCAGGCTGCGCAGCACGTCGTTGCCGGACAGGCCGAAGACGTAGCGAATACCTTCCGCTTCGCACCAGTCCATCACCTCTGGTCGGCTGTAATGGCTGTCACCGCGGATGGTGATGCGCGTGTTCGGCCAATGCCGTCTGATCTCGCGCAGCAGGCGCCGCAGGTGACGGCGCACCTCCTTCCCGATGGGGTTTTGCCGGGCCGCAGCAGCACCGCCACCGGCCGCGCCGTGGCAGTGTCGTAGATATGGATCGGTAGAAAGCAGCGCTCGTTGTAATGGGCATTGAACAACGACAGCTGCTGATAGCCATGCACCACGTCCACGGTGTCGTCGATATCAAGCGTGACCGCCTCTGGCGGCACTGCATAGCTGGCGCAGTAGAGGCCAATCATCGCCCGCATCATCCGGATGATCTCGCGCAGGCTGGGGGCGTTCTCCCACCGCGACATGGTCGGCTGCGAGCACAGATCGCGGCCGCTGTCGGGCAGCTTGCCGCAAGCCAGTTTGAAGGCCGGGTCGCGGCGCAGGTGATCGAGGTCGTCGGCGTCCTCGTAGCCGCAGGCGATCCGCCGTAGCGTTAGCCAACAAGACCGCTCGTACCGTGTGGGCGGTGATGATGCGCGGGGACGGCTATCGGGCGGGGCAGCCGGCATAGGCACGGCAAGCCCGCACAGCATGCGAGGGTGAAGAGGACGTGATGGCGAGTGGTCGAGCCGCGGATTGGGAAGATCCGGAAAAATCAGGGCGCAACGCAGCGCGGAGTCTTGATTGGGACCCGATCAGCGAACTCCATCAGGGCCAGCGGTCATGTGCACCGCACCGAAGGGCCGGACATATGACTGCACCTGACCATATCGCCAGCGCCGCTTCGAAATCCCTTGCACGCGGGGGGTCCACATATGATTTCGCGCGCGGCCGCCCCACCAACCCCGCGCGCGATACCGCTCCGCATGAGGTCAACCCTCATGCTGCGCGGTATGACAGGTCCACGAAAGAATATTGCGCTTGGGGCTCTGCCCTACATGCAGGCCGGAATGCTGCTGTTGTATACCGGCGCCCCCGATACGATGGGTGGCTTGGTGCCGCAACGAGGTGCGGCTGTTACCCAGGGCGTTACCCTAGACCCTAGTTTGGCTTCGATATCGTTCCTACAGTCTCTCTAGTTAATGCGTTGATCCAATTGTAGTTCTGGCTGAGATCCACCCAATAGACCCTAAGAATGAAGCTCATGTGGTCCACCAGGAGGAGCACGAGGTTGGCGCGCTCCAGAGCCTGGTCGAAATCGTGCAAGTCAAGGCCCAGATCGGCGAGCTCCGGCGGCAGGCGGTTGATGTGGGGTTCGACCACCAGCAGGTCACCGATATTCTGCTGCGCCAATTTGCGGACGATCTCCACCGCCGGGCTTTCGCGCAGGTCATCCACATCTTTCTTGTAGGCCAAGCCCAGGCAGGCGATGACCGGGTGTTTGAGCGCGGCGGCCTTCTCTCGCACCTTGGCGACCACGAAATCCGGCTTGCTGTCGTTGATCAGCCTGGCGGTGCGAATGAGTTTCGCTTCGTGCGGATTGGTTGCGACGATGAACCAGGGATCGACGGCGATGCAGTGGCCGCCGACGCCTGGGCCGGGGCTCAGGATATTGACCCGCGGATGCAGGTTGGCCATCGCGATCAGGTCCCAGACGTTGATCTTCAGCTTGTCGCAGATGAACGACAGCTCGTTGGCGAAGGCGATGTTGACATCGCGATAGGCATTCTCGGTTAGCTTCGCGAGTTCGGCCGTGCGGGCGCTGGTGACACGGCATTCGCCGCGGAGAACGATCTTATAAAGCGACAGAGCACGTTGGGCGCATTTGCGGGTCATGCCGCCGATAACGCGGGGGTTGTTGACGACCTCCTCCAGGATGCGGCCTGGGAGCACCCGCTCCGGGCAGTGCGCCAACTGGATATCGGCTATCTCGCCGCGTTGCTGCGGAAAGGTCAGGTCGGGGCGGAGGTCTGCCATGACGGCGGCCATGCGCTCGGTGGTGCCGACCGGCGAAGTGGACTGCAAAATCACCAGGTTGCCAGCGCGTAGCACAGGGGCGACCGCGCGCGCCGCGTCCTCTACGTAAGAGATGTCGGGCTGGGCATGCTCGCCATGGCCGCGCAGCGGAGTCGGAACGGCGATGATGAAGGCGTCCGCCGGTTCTATCTCCAGCGTGGCGCGCAGCTTGCCGTTTTCGACCACGCGGCGGACCAGAGCATCGAGGTTCGGTTCGCCGAAATGCGGCCGGCCGGCATTGATCGTTTCCACCACGCGTGGGCTGATATCGATGCCGATGACCTCCAGGCCGTTTTCGGCGAAAATGGCGGCGGTGGGCAGGCCGATGTAGCCGAGGCCGACCACGGCGATTCGGCTGAAACTATCCATGCAGGAGAGTCTCCACGATGCGGACGGCTGCCTTGCCATCGCCGTATGGGTTGTGGGCGAAACTCATCCGCTCGTAGGCGGCGCGGTCGTCCAGCAGCTTGTTGGCCTCGGCGACGAGCAGGGCGGTGTCGGTGCCGACCAGTTTTACGGTGCCGGCCTCGGCAGCCTCGGGCCGTTCGGTGGTGTCGCGCGTGACCAGGACCGGCTTGCCGAGGGACGGCGCCTCTTCCTGGACGCCGCCTAAGTCGGTGATGATCAGGTCGGCCCGGCGCATAAGGTGGACGAACGGCAGGTAGTCGAGCGGCGGGATCAGGTGGATGGCATCGCTGGCACGGAGCGTTGTTTCCGCCACCTGGCGAACGTTCGGGTTGAGGTGGACCGGATAGACGATCTCTACGTCGCCGCGGGCGGCCAATTGGATCAGGCCGCGGGCGACGCGTTCGAGGCCGCCGTCGAAGTTCTCTCGCCGATGGCCGGTGACCAGGACCAGCCGCTTTCTGGCGTCTAGGCGCGGGAGGGTGGCATCGATCTCGGTGGTCAGTAGCGGATCGGCGTCCAGGATCGCGACCGCATCGAACAGCGCATCGATGACGGTATTGCCTGTGACGACAATCCGGGACGGATCGATCCCTTCGCGGAGCAGGTTACGGCGGGACTGTTCGGTGGGGGGGAAGTGCAGGTCGGCGATGTGGGCCGGTTCAGCTCCTCCGGCCAGGGGGAATGGACGTTGCCAGTGCGCAGGCCAGCTTCGATGTGGCCGACCGGAACCTTGGCATAGAAGGCGGCCAGGGAGGCGGCGAAGGTAGTCGTGGTGTCGCCTTGCACCAGCACGCGGTCGGGGCGCAGTTCGGCATAGGTCTCGGACAGGCGTTCCAGGACTGCGGTGGTGATCCAGGTCAGGCCCTGACCGTTGCGCATGACGTCCAGGTCGCGGTCGGGGGTGATGGAGAAGAGTGCCAGCACCTGATCCAGCATCTGCCGGTGCTGGGCAGTGACACAGACGAGGGGCGTCACCCACGGTGTAGAGGCGAGGCGCCGGATGATCGGCGCCATCTTGATTGCCTCGGGGCGGGTGCCGAATACGGTGAGTATGCGCACTTCGGAGCGGTCACGAAAATGTTCCGCTCCTTAGTTCATTCCCGCAAGAAGCGCCAGAAAATCCGCGCGAAGGAGATATATTTTCGGCTGGCTAATAGCCGTAGCCGTAGGGCTGGGGCGGTGGAGGCGGCGGTGGATAGCCATAGCCGTACCCGTATGAAGGCTGAGGCGGCGGTGGCTGTGGCGTGGTGGCAGCGCCGCCAACCGCGCCCAGCGCTCCGCCGGCAACCGCGCCGATGGCCGCTCCGTGGCCGCCTCCGGCGATGCCGCCCAAGGCGGCGCCGGTCCCCGCTCCGAGCACGCCACCACCGACCGCGCGTTGGCCGGGGTCATAAGGATTGGTGCAGCCGGCCAGCAGGGCTAGTCCGATCCCGGCCGCCGCCGGAACGATGCCGCGCATCAGGCGCATAAGGGGCGACTCCATTTTGTTTGCCTCCGGGTGCTTAGCGGAACGCGAAGCCGAATGTCACGCCCGGAGCATAAACCGGAGGCGGTGCGTAGTAGGCCGGCGGTGGAGGCGCGTAATAGACCGGGGGAGGCGGCGCGTAATAGGCGGGTGGCCCCCACCAGCGTCCGTGCCACCCGCCATGCGGATGCCACCAATGGTGGTCCCAGCCCCCATGCCAGCCGTGGTGCCAACCCCAGGGCGGGTCGGCGTGGGCGGCGGGGACTGCGGCAACGGCCAGGCCCGTGCCGATCAGACCAGCGAGGAGTCCGCGAAACGCGGCAGAGCGTGATCTCATGGTCTTCGTACTCCTTTGCTGCATAACTAAGGCGCCGATCGTGGCAGCCCAAAGGCGGAACGGCGTCGGTTTCCTGTCAATACCGTCACCCGGCGCGCGCCGGCCTCTCCCGCAGAGCCGGAGAGGCGAGTATCGTGCGCTCCAACGGGAGGATCGAGCGATGATCCGGGTCGGGATCGGCGGCTGGACCTATGAGCCATGGCGCGGGACCTTCTATCCCGCGGGCCTCAAGCACGCGGATGAGCTTGCCTATGCCAGCCAGCGCCTGACCACCATCGAGATCAACGGCACGTTCTACCGTTCGCAATCACCGGCAAGCTTTAAGAAGTGGCGTGCGGAGACGCCGGATGATTTCGTCTTCTCCGTGAAGGGTCATCGCGCTGTGGTTAACAACCGCAAGCTCGCCGAGGCGGGCGAGCCGATCGCGTGGTTCTTCAGAAGCGGCCTGCTCGAGCTTGGCGACAAGCTGGGGCCGATCCTGTGGCAGTTCGCGCCATTCAAAAAGTTCGATCCGGAGGACTTTCGCAGCTTCCTCGCACTGCTACCCCGCGAGGCGGAAGGTCGGTCTCTAAGGCACGTCGTCGAGGTTCGCCATCAAAGCTTCCTTGTCCCGGAATTCGTCGCGCTTCTGCGCGAGCACAACATCGCGGTGGCCTTTGCAGATTCCGACGAGTATCCGGCGATCGCCGACGTGACCGCGGACTTTGTTTACGCAAGACTACAGCGAACGAAGGAAGAGAACGAAACCGGCTACGCCGCCACCGACATCGACCAATGGGCGCAGCGTGCGAGAGCTTGGGAAGCGGGTGGCTCGCCGGAAGGTCTGCCGCGGCTTGAAAGCAGCGCCGTACCCAACGTGAAGCGCCCCATTTTCATTTACATGATCAGCGGCGCCAAGGTCCGCGCGCCAGCCGCGGCAATGGCGCTGATCGACCGGGTGAAGACGGCCGGCTGAATTTAGAGAGTGGGTAGGAACGGCGATGGGGACAATGGCCGTCTCGTAAGGCGGCAAGTAGGCATTGCGGGGAAGCTAGTATCCTGAGCCATAAGGTCGCGGCGGGCCAACTCGTGCGCGACATTCACGCCCGCGGCATCACCATCGTCATCGTCGAGCATCTTATGGAGGTCATCCTCACCCTCACCTAGCGCGCTGTCGTGTCCCATCAGGGTAAAGTCATCGCCGAGCGCCCGCCGCGCGCCGTGGTCGCCGACCCCGCCGTCGTCGCCGCTTACCTCGGCTACCGCGCCGCCACGCAGGTCGGGGGCAGCCGGCAGACCTCCCTCTCCTCCGCGTCGGGAGACGAGCGCCACTTTTGGGCCGCGGATCGCGCGGCGCGCGACAACAGCAGCGTACTGACAGACGCACAAGGCTTCTCATTAAAATCTAAATCATTCCGCCCAAAGTAGTAGCGCATCTAGCTGACAATCTCAGGAATCCCCGCATTTTTTAAACTGGTCCGAAAACGTCCGCGAACAGGGGCTGCTCGTCTAGCATTTGGGAGAAACGCTGCATCAATGGCCCAAGCCAGTTGTCACGCATGGTTGGGATGAGATCGTAGAGCATGCAGCCCTGGCGGAACAACGAGTGGACACGGCGTTTGGCGGTGTTGGTCTTAAGCATCCGATCATAGCCGAGCGCTTCTCCAGCAGCACCGAGCAGCGTCAACAGGACCACGGCAAAGGCATTGATGAGCCACAGCCGATCACGCCGCTCGGGCGATTTGACACGGATCGTTCCCAGACCCATGCCGAAGCGCAGATCTTTGCTGTCGCGCAGACTGCACTCAATTGCCCAGCGGCGACCGTAGTAGCCGGTCAGCTGCTTCGCGCTGGTATCGGCGCTGCTGGCGGCCAGACACCAGGCTTGCTTCATCTCCGGATCCTGAACGCAGACCACGGTTCCCACCCGGTAGCGATCGGCTGTGACCTCGGCACCGCGCAACACTCGTGCCCGTCCGCCAGCTTGGACCCATTCAGCTGCGGTGCGGGTCTCCCCGGCGGTGCTGGTTACGGTGATGTTGCCACGGAAGCGAATGACGTAGTCGAAATACAGTTCTTCGGTTAGCATCCGGTAGAGTTTCTGATCGCCGAAGCCACGGTCGGCGACGATGCACACCTTGATCCCGGCCGGCAGCAACTCGGCAAGCCGTACCAGCACCCGATGTTCGTAGAAGTTGCGGTGATCCTTGAGCGTGCTCTTGTCGACGGTCAGCCACACCAGAGGTGTCGAGCGGCCATGATCGCTGATCAGGGCCAGCATGATGGTGGCCTGGTTGTCGGCATCGAAGTCGGTCCAGTCCATGGCCACCATGATCGAGCTTCGGGCGCCGACGACGAAGGGCACCCAGCGCACCAGAATGTCGTCGACATTTATGGCGGCGTTAGAGAGCAGCCGGTCGACCTGCTTGGTGGCATGCTTAGGCTTCAAGCTGCGCGCCGCGGCGAGGCCCTGACCGATCGCACAGATCGCCAGCGACCCGCTGTGCAACACGCCAAGGGTCGCGTCGCATAGCGAGTTCACGCGCTTTGCATGCAGGTCGTGCTCGAGCAGACAGCCAAGCACGTTGCGAATGCCCTGGTATGAAAAACGCTCCCGGACGACCATAGTGCTTCCCGAATCGACATCGGGAGGCAGACTCGCTGGTCTGTCGGGAGCGCGGAATCTCCCCCGCCACTTCGCAAGCATCTGCCATCCAAGGTGTTCCCACGATTCTTTTCAGAACTGCCCCTTCGGCTGATCGATCCTTTTATGTCGCGTGAGAAATGCGGGGATGCCTCAGGCTGACAATATCACGGGCGCCGTGTCGCATCGGCCACAACATACGGGACCGTTCGTTTTGTGTTCGAGATCTAATTCTTCGGACGTGGGTGCAGCATTTTTTGCCAGAAAGTTCATTATCTCTGGGACACACTCATTAAAAAATATAGCGTGCTAACGGAATGAGACGCTGCTGAAAGCAGCGAGTCTTCGCCGTAAATGGTTTTGTTCCGCTCTAAATACGAGGTGAGGAATGTCGGCACTACGGAGCAGGCGCAAGCTAAACAGTCGTGCAAATCGGGGATGGGCATCGCGCATCCCTCACCCGCGGGTCTATGACCTCGCGATATCCCGCATGAACTCGTTCGGCAATTCGCAAAGGAGCATCCCGGCCCGGGTGCTTTTGATTCGCTACCGATCCGGCGACCCCTCGAGCGAGCAACTTTTCCTCGACCAAATGCCCGTGCCGCGGAACGCGTGGGATTATGACGTGGCCGACCGTATTCTGACTTGGCGCGGAGCATACGGCGGTGGGCGACTCCACATGATCCACAATGGGCTCGGCGCGACGGGCGTCATCGGATCCGGATCGCCGGCAGACCTGTGCTCGGTGGAGGCAAGCGCGACGGCCATCTTCGTTTGCGATGTCGCCCTCAACACTGGCGCCAGCTACCAGAGCTCTGGGGGCCAGATCCAAGGATTGCAGTGGGATCCCAACGCGCCAGTGTGGACGAACGCGAACTGGGTGAAGAACCGCCTACAGTTGGCGTATACGGTGACTACGCAACATATGGCACCGCCAACGCTCACGTTCGACTTCCAGGACAACGAGACGCAGGCGCTTCCCTGGGACCCGGACGACTTCGACTCCTCGCTCAGTTTTCTGACTACGCAGAACGGGTGGTCGCTCTCATTCAGGTCGGACGTTGCGCCTCCCCAGGATAGCGGATCGCCCGGATCGCTTCCCGCGACCGGACCGGATTCGGTCTATCCGTATTGGATGCAGGCGATCGAGGACTCCGCTGCAGGCTCCATCAACGGCGTTCTGCAGATCGACGACGTAGCCCCCAAGGGCACGCTGGTCGGCATGCAAGGCGTCCGCGCGCAAGCCGCGGCAAGCGGTTATTACAGGACATCTGCCGACGCTGTCCCATTTGGAGTATTCGGCGGCCGGATGACGATCGGCGGTCAGGCCGTCCCGCACTCGCAACTGCGTGGATCGGAACTGCACTGGCGTGATCTCGCGCCCGAACAGCAAAGCCGTACCGGCCTTCCGGAAAGCGGCCATCTCCAGTTGCTTTCGGATGGGTCAGCGGTCTGCAGCGATACTGGCATGCGCGCTGCGCGCCTCGGCGCGGCAGAGGCTCTGGCCTCCATCGCACGCCATAACGATCTGCATCCGGAACTGCATGCGCGGATTGGGTCCATGCAGCACGCGCTGAACAGTCCAGCATTGGAGATATACGGGTTGCTGGCTATGAAGCCATTTGTGCAGAATGCGCAAGGAGCGTGGGGCGATGCCGTCCAGGCTGCTGTGACGCAGGATCTGAGCGACATCATGAATTCCCCGCTCCACAGTTGAGTGAGACATCCTGTAAGCGGACGGCATCCGCAGGAGGGATGATCGGTGAAGCAAGTCAGGACAGAGCGGCCGGACGTTGGCGGGCGAGTGCAAGAGAGCGACGTTGCCGGGCCCGGCCGGGGCGGGCGGATGTCGCGGCAACGCAAGACCGCGGCGGTGCTGCGGCTGCTGCGCGGTGAGGATCTCGAGACGGTATCCCGCTCGCTCGGCGTGACCGCCGCCACCCTGACGAGCTGGCGTGATGCCTTTCTGGCGGCGGGAGAAGCCGTGTTGGCGAGCCGGCCCGGCGATGGCGAGGAGCTGGAGAGCCAGCGCCTCAAGGCCAAACTCGGCGAAGTCATGATCGAACGCGAGCTGCTGCACGAGAAGATCGCCGCGTTGGAGGCTAATCGCCCTTTGGTCCGGCGGAGGCCGAGGCCATGAGCCGCACCATCTCCCCGCTGAGCGGCAAGCCGTACGGCCTCGCCTTGGTGTGTCGGACTTGGCGGGTGCCGCGTGCCACCGTTTATCGCCACCGGGTCCCGCAACAGGCCTCCGCGCCGCAGCGTTCGGGGCCGGTCGGGCCGATGGCCGATGCGGCGCTGCTGGAGCACATCCGCGCCGTCCTCGCCGCCAGCCCGTTCCATGGCGAGGGGCATCGCAAGGTCTGGGCGCGGCTGCGGACCGCCGGGATCCGGACTTCGCGGCGGCGCGTGCTGCGTCTGATGCGTGAATATAACCTCCTCGCCCCAGCCCGTGTCGGCGCACCACGCGGGCCGCGTAACCACGACGGAACCATCATCCCGGAAGCCCTCGATACTATGTGGGGCACTGATCTCACGACCACGATCACCAGCGAGGGGCAGGCCGCGGTGTTCGTCGCCGTCGATCACTGCTCGGCCGAGTGCGTCGGGATCCATGCCGCCGCTCGTGCCACCCGCTTCGAGGCGCTCGAACCGATCCGCCAGGGCGTTCGTGAGCATTTCGGCGGCTTCGGCAAAGGCCTCGCTCGCGGCCTTGCCGTGCGGCATGATCACGGATCGCAATATCTGTCCGACGCCTTCCAGAACGAGCTCGCCTTTCTCGGCATCGAAAGCTCACCCGCCTTCGTGCGTGCCCCGGAAGGCAATGGCTGCGCCGAACGTTTCATCCGCACCTTGAAGGAAAACCTCTTATGGGTGTGTACTTTCGAAACCATCGAGCAATTGCGCCAGGCGCTGCTCGAATTCCGCGACACCTACAACACCATCTGGCTCATCGAGCGACACGGGTTCATCCCGCCAGCCGCCTTTCGTCGGCAGCAACTTGAACCCGTGGCTCTCGCCGCATAGGCTTCAGCCAGATGTCTCAGCGACCGCGGGCAGTACATGAACAGCTTCATCCCGTCGGACATGTGGAGCCTGTTATTTCCAGGGATAGCGCAGCCGACATTGAGCGGGGAGTTGGCCACAGCAGCAAACAGCCCGGTAACCGGCGTCGACCATCCGAAAGACTTTTATAAGAATTTGGCAGTGGCCGTCATGACGCAGGGCATGGCCGCTGGATCCGACCCGGTTTGCAGGTATCTCAATGGTCCCCGGGCCGCGACATGGCTGAAGACCCAGTTGGCAACGTCGGCCGTCTACAACACACACGGCCAGTTGCTTTTCAACTACGAATGGCAGCAGCGGTTTCCACTTACCGCGCAATATTTGTCGGATCAGTCCGACCCCGCGCAATATCCGGATCCGTCCGACCCGAACTACGGAAACACCTATGCCGGGCAGATTGATGCGGCGGTGCAGGAGTCAGTCGCTGATATCAATAATAACGTGACCAACGATCCAACCAACCCAAATATGAAAAGCGACCTGATCGCGCAGGTACAGAACGCCGGCCAATATGCAAAGACTAGCCAGCTATATTGGGCTTTCTATTTCTACAACTGGAACACCGCCCCAGCAACCCTGGCCAATATCGCCTTTAATATGGCGGTCAATACCGGCTCGAATGACGGGACAACATTGTCCCGCCTGCTACAGCAGAATGTATCAGTGCTGACCGCGTTGGATCCGTCCGGTTATTTTGCCCGGCAATATACGCAGACCATCAACATATTCCTCGCTACCAATATCCTCCCAAGCATGTTCGACTTCAGCGGAGACTCCAGCAGCTTCGATATAATGCAAGAGTACTCCAGCAATTCGTGACTAATAACCTAAACAGCGAGGATACAGCCATCGCAAAGGTAGCGTCAGAGCTTCAAAATATCCTGAATGACGAAGAGGCGGCCAAAATATTAGGTGACTCACTCAACGCCCTGCGCGACATCTCCGATTCCATTGCGGAGACTCTCGCTCTGCCCTACGTTGCGCAGCGGTTCCTGCAGTGGACCAAGACCTATCCCAAACTTGAGGCAGTGGGCGAGGTGTTCGGCTCGCTCCTCATCGGCGGTCTCACCGCGCTCGGGATATTCAACCTGTTTTCGGCGTTCAAGGACTGGAAAGACTTGAGCGACGCGCAGAAGGCGCAAGTGGTCATCCAGGCATCCCAGCTTGGGTTGGAAATCGTGGCCGGGGTGGTTAAGCGTGGCGTTCGCATCTGGGCGATCTTCAAGACGGAAAGTCTCTCAAACATGCAGCGCGCCGGGGCAGTCAGCAAGATCCTCGCAACCGGCGAGGCTGACGCGCTGGATCAGGAACTCGTAAAGGTTGGTAACACAGCGGCGCGTTGGATAGCCGATACCGAAGGTACGGTGGGCAAGTTTGCAACCGAACCCCAGTATTATGGTGAGTTCTATGACATGGTTTGGTTTAGCGCGGATACGGCGGAGGAGGCGGGTTTGGCGGCAAAGATATTCGGCCGCAATCTCGACGAGTTTATCGCTACGCGCATCGGACCGGTATTCATTCTTGCCGGTATTGGACTCAGCATCTACTTTATTGCAAAAGGCGAAGCGGGAATCCCCCTCGCCTCCGATATTCTCAATATCGTTGGGGGCGCCTTCATGATGTTTGCCACCATCGGCGGATGGGCAGTTCAGGCAGGGGTCGTTACCTCGAAATCACTCGCCGCGATTTTCTCCTTTGCTGGTGCTCTGGCCGTCCTGGCGGCCTTGGCCGGAGTCGGGCTGATGATCTATGAGATGTTGCAGAAGCCACAGGACCCGGCGCAGGAGTTCCTGGATAATTACGCGCGGCCTGCCCGCTTGGCGCTCTCCTCCCAGTCCGGCAGCATCGATTATGCCGTTCGTTACAGCAATCCGGATCAGGATGGGCTCATGATGATTGGCTTCTCGCTATCGGCCAATCAGCAGTATCTGCTTGCCAATAACGATGGCTCGATCAGCCTCGGCAGCGCAACGGCGCTACCCAATTGCATATGGGCATCGCAGACCGACGGACTTGGGATGAGCTCGATCGGCACCGTGGTGCAGCCGGATAACACTAAGCCGCCCGTGCCCGTTCTGCTGAGTTTGATGAGTGACAACAGCGTGTCATTCCAGCCGGCGATGCCGCCGCCCACGCCATCCACTAGTGCCCCATCCGCTACTGTGCCGCAGGATGGCGGCCCCACCATTGTCACCCAGACCTGGTTCAGCGCGCCGGTTGGTAGTGCGACGTTGACCAGCGATGGGCACCTGGCTTCGATTCAACTGACCTTCCAGCCAGTTATCCCCGACGGAAACGGAAACTATTTGCCATCCCAAGCTTCCGGATGGCTGGTGCAAACGGGTCAGGGCGTCGGATTCAATCAGACAACAGGTACTACTTTTGTCCTGCGGATGTCCGGGATGGCGGTGAACTACATACGGATGGTGAATTTAAACTTTATCCTCAACAGCACACCTGAAGCGGGCCAGACGTATGGCCCCGCATTTGGCGTGCTTCCCAGCGCCCCACTGTCTTACAGCATGGGTGGACAACTGCCGCCATTCCTCAAGTTCAGCCCCCAAACTGGCACATTTGCACCGGACGGGATCACCCCGGCATCCAGCAAATATTCGAGCAACAACTCCATTGCCGCGTCGAACAACGCACGAGGAGCTGACGGGTTACCTGTAACTGGCACGGCAGCGTTCACAATCACAGTGACCGCTCCCTCTCCGCCTCCCACCGCTGTGGCGGCGGAGGGAATGAGCGTCGTGGCTTAGAGCCACGCGACCCGCCAGAGAGGATTATACCATGGCGTCCTTTCAGCAACTGCAACAACATTTCGCGCAAAGCTTGAAAAGCTCAATCGGAGCAGCCGATTCGGCTGTGGGCGTAATGTCGCCCGCCCTGGCGAGCCTCATTGACGCACTCCCGTACTATGGCGATACCGACTTCGAGGCCGCGCACCGCGGCGCGTTGACAAACCTGCTCGCGGTGAACATGCCGAATAGCGGGATCGCCTCACAGCCTGTCGATGTTGGATATGGCTTTTCGACAACGTACTCCTACACGGGGCCCTACTCCGGATATCAGGCCTTCTTCTTTTCCGGAATCTCTCTGTCTTCGTCTGCGGCGAACGTGGCCAACGCCATACAGTCTCAGAACGGGAACATAAACGGAGCGTGGTGGGGAAACTATGCCGTCGCAGTCTTGACCGACGCGGTTCGGCTGACGGTCGGTGCCACACTGGACACCGGCAAGCTAGCGGGCGATCTTTCGAACTACAACTCCGGGCTCCTCTCGTGCCTTGCCGCAAGCTATTACGGCGTCTATCAGAATGGATTTGCGCCGACCGCGAGTGCCTTAAGCACGATCGCTAACGCCGCGACCCCAAGCGGCGTAACACCCTTCTACAGCCTGGTAAGCACATCCCTCGGCTTCCACTTTTACACCACCTCCCCGGCCGAGCGGGACAACGCAGTCGCCCGCTTCGGCTTCACCAGCGAGGGTATAGCCTGCTTCGTCCTGCCCGCCCCGGCCGCAGGCGCCGTCCCGCTGCACCGGCTCGCTCACGGGGCAGACCACTTTTATACCACTTCCGACGCCGAGCGGGATAACGCGATCAAGAACGGCTTCACCAGCGAGGGCGAGGCGTGCTACGTCTACCCGACGCAGGCGAACGAGACTCAGCCCCTACACCGGCTGTATAACAGAGTCAACGGAACGCACTTTTACACCACTTCTGACGCCGAGCGGGATAACGCAATCGCCCGCGTCGGCTTCACCAGCGAGGGCGAGGCGTGCTACGTCTTCACCACTCAGATGCAGCAGGCTTGCGCCGAGCTGCAAACCAGCATTTTGTCGGGACAGTTTACCGCAAATATCAACGAGGCTATCGCCTTTGGGGGAGATAGCACGGCGGCCGCAGTCTGGTTTCTATTCAATCTATGGATTACACTTAAGGCTTTGGGATCGTCCAACGTAGACGTAGACGCGGCGATCTCGCAATTTTCGAGCAAGGGCCTTACGGTACCTCCCGAGGTCGGGCCGCAGAGTTGGTGGCAGGGGGGATACACGAGCTGGTATGCGGCGCTTTCCGGCTCGGACTTAGCCGGGCCTCTCAATGCGGCGATTACTGCAGGGTTGCCGGAGCTCCAATCGACCGTTGCTAGCACCGGCGCCCCCGGCGTCTCCTCAGTGGATAACGAAAATATCTCAGTTTCCAACGGGTACTCTACAAGCCTGTGCTATTGGGGAGGCCTGAACTGGTACACCCCGCCCTCAAGCAGCTGTTTTGGTAAAGGCACGGGAGTCCTGATGGCCGATGGCTCGGTCCGATCCATCGAGGATGTTCACATGGGCGATGAGGTGCGCACGACCTCGGGCACCGCGAGAGTGATGCTCGTCGAATCGCCGCCTCGGGCGCATCGTACGCTTTATCGTATAAATGGACTGCGATTGTATGCGACCGCGGCCCACCCATTTCGCGCGGTCACTGGTGGCGGTGCGGCCCGGTATGCAATCGCGCCCTGGACTCTGGCCGATACCGTCCCGACTATGATCTTTGAGGGTGTTGATGCTCTTGAGCCTGGCAGCCGCCTGATGGCTATTGGCCCCAACGGCCAGCAGGAAGTCACAGTACGTGACATCGAGCGTTTGGAGCCGGAGCCCGGCGATAACTCTAGTGTTTACGACCTGATCCTCGAGCGCGCGCAGGGGAAGATCGCGGCGTATCTTGTGGGCGGGCCGGACACCTTTCTCGCCATCGACGCCGAGACCAGCGACGGACTGCGCGAACCGATGGCGACCACCGCAATCGTTAGGGCGATGGAAACCGCGATCGAAAGCTGCCGCAAGGCTGGCTCCGCGCCGAGGCTAGCGGAAATGATCTCTCGTCTCGACCTCGGCAACTCAGTGCCGGTTGCGCGTGCGGCAGCCTGGAGCGCAACGGCGCAGGCGCCCGTGCGCCTGTCGGTGCCGGGGCCTGACTTCTTTCTCCAGGACGGAAAGTGGGACATCCACGCTTCCATGCTGGAGACCTACTTGGTTCGCAAATTCGCGCGCATGGCGCGGAGAGAGGCCGCCATGGGATGGCGCTCCTCGCACAATCCCGCTGGACACGGCGAGCAATTGACGATCGTTGTGCACGATCTGCATTTTGTGGATGTGAAAGGGACAGTCTCGACTGAATCCCTGCAACTCGAGTTGCGACTTCGTGGCCGCGGGGGCAAAGAGGATGTGGTACGCGAGTTGACGCTCGCGGCCAATGGTCTAGCCCATGCGCGGCTTGCGAACTCGATTATCGACTTTGGAGGTGTGCAGGGCGACATTGGTCCCACGGCACTCATTGGCACCGTCACTCAGATCGGTCGACGAATTAGCGCATTCCGAACGGATATTCTCGCCCAGCCGGCGCATGGCGTCCTGGAGTGCTTCCTGTTTGCGCCGGAAGGGCACGCAATCGGCCAGGTAGCGTTGGAGCCTCGGATCGGGTCGAGCGAGGATTCTCTTCAGGAGCAGCAGCGTTCCAGAAGCTGGACGCAGCGGAACGCGTTTGCTCTGGCGCAGAGCCTGGGGCAACAGATTGGTGCCAAACTTGCGGCCACCCTGGAGGAGGCGGGGCCCGGAAAGAGACGCGCCTGACCGTCAACTCGCAACAAGTTGCCGGAATGTCTGGCTTCTCTTCTCGGGACAGAGATGGGAGTGAGGAGGAAACGCACCCATGAAGCCGCGGGGATCCCGCGTGATCCGGGAGAGTTCTCATGTCGCAAAGCCAAGTCGCTAGCCACCTACGGCGGAGATAACGAGGACAAGTAGTACAACGGCGCTCAGTCCACTACGGTCTCGCTGCAGGTCAACTCCAAAGGTCAGCGGCAATGGGCGCGATGCGCTGAAAAGGGAGTCACCGTACCATTTGGGAAAAATCCTACGCTAAGCCGCTCGGGGCAGGAGACCGCCTCTGCCAGAACGGCGCTGCACTCCAGCGAGTTTCGGTCGCATAGTAGTCTGCCACGCGACTCGCGTAGACATGCTTGATGTCATCAATCACGCGCTGATAGAGACCAGGTGCATCGGGCTCGCCCCTCAGATATCCGTCAGCCGCCTCCGCAGCGCTGAGACCGGTCCCTTTCTTCTGAGCAAGCCGCCGCGGTCTGCAGTCGACGGAAGTTCTCGCCTCTGGTAAGCACTGCCCAAATGACGCGGGCAAGCTCGTTTGCCACTGCGGTTATCACAACCAGGGTCGGACGGCGCGCCAGGAGCGCACTGAAGTAGCAAAAATAGCAAAATAGTAACTTCGCTAGGCCGCCTTCATCACCGTGCGAGGCTCTGCTGATCTACTTGTCTATTTCCAGTCTATTTCTCCTGCGGGCCGCTTTGAGTTCTGTCAACTGCGGCATAGTACTCCACGGCTGTCTCTCCTTCGTGATGCCTGGGACCGACCGATCTCGGATTCCGCTCTGATCATCACAGAGGGACAGCTCCCCTCCGGTAGCACCTGCCGTCCGCGGCCCCGTTACGGCGAGGTAAATGGCGAAGTCCTGACGTTTGTCGTAGACCTCAATGATCTTTCGTCCGGCATCGTCGATGTTGCCGGGGAAGACATCGGCGACCCGGAACGGAGTAGCACTGGGTGGGAGAGGCCTCTCAGGGCTTTTCCGGCCGAACATCTTCAGTATGCCCCCCAAACGACGAGCCCAGGAACGCACCTTGCAAAAAAGCTGCGGCTTTGCATGGGCGACGATTGATCGAAGATTGGCATCGATGTTCCTAGATATCAAACCCTTTCGGGATGAACGGATGGGATAAAGACCCTGTGAGAAAGGCGGCGAAGCGCGGTTCCTACGTAGCCATGGGCAAACCATTACGACCCCGCGATCGCCAGCTGAAGCCCCGACTGGACCAGCTTACAGAACTCAGGAACTAATGTGACTAGCCGATTTGCCGGGGGTTTGACGTCAGATGAAATCGAGCGCAGACGGCTCAAAGCCTCGCGTGCCTCAGCCAGCCTTCCTAAGTGCGCGTAACAGGCTATCAGCGCTTGGTATGCGATTGGGCTTGGATCCTCTTCGATCAACACCAATATTACAGAAAGAGCCTCGTTGAAGCGGTGACAAGTCATATGAGCGGCGGCGATCACGTTCAAACCCCAACCCACCCGAGTGCGCGGACTGAGCCGCAACGAGGTTTTGATATGCTCTATCGCGAGATCGGGTTGGCCGGCCCAGAGCCGCAGGCAGCCACTAGCGTGCCATCCGCGCGCGAAACTCGGGTTTAATGAGAGCGCGCGGTCGACCAGCACAATCATGGCATGAATGTTCTCGCCGAAATAACCGAGCGCGAAAGCAGCATTCACGAGAATTGTAGGGTCATCATTTGCCAAAGTTAGCGCACGTCGTCCGCGTTCCAAACCCTTACGGCAGTTGGTGTCGTGATCCTCGCACCACCCCATAATATCGCTATTCATGTGAAAGGCCGCAGCCAAGGCGAGGGCTGGTCCAAAATCAGGGTCGCGTTCAAACACGTTGTCGAAGATGTTCTCGATTTCAGCGACCCGGCGCGCTGGGGATAGCATCATCGCAAGCGCGCGCAGGTAAAGGTCGTAGGCCGCTAGATCCGTTGTGGGGCGACGCGAAGTGCGCTGCACCTCGGCAATCTGCAAGGTCGGTTCGATAACTCCAGCCACCGATGCCGCCACATTGTCCTGTAAATCAAACACCTCTTCTAGTGATCCATTGAAATGGTCCGCCCACAAATTCACATCGGTCTCAGCTTCTATCAATTGCGCGCTGATGCGGACCCGATTGCCGCTCTTCCTGACTGAACCTTCGAGTACATAGCCCACGCCCAGTTCGCGCCCGACCTGCCTTATGTCGATCGCCTGACCTTTGTAGGTGAGGCTGGAACTCCTGGATACCACATGTAGCCAACGGACACGCGAGAGAGCTGTGGTAATTTCGTCGACCATGCCGTCGGCGAAATACTCCTGGGTCGGGTCGCCAGACATGTTCTGGAACGGCAGTACCGCAATTGATGGCTTCCTCTCACGGGGACCGCCGCGATGCTGAGCTGCAATCTCTGCCAGCTTCGCTGGCACCTTTTCGCGGGGCACCTCCTGCTCGCCAACGGTCCGGAAGAAGCCAACGACTGCCTCCACGGTAAAGCCGAGCTGAGTCGCTAAGTCGGCTGCCCGCGCCTCCGCTTTGGCGAGCGCTTCGGTGCTAACTCCGATCTGATTGGAGAATACCTCCGTCAATCGTATCAGCTCAGCCGGGGACGCTCCGATATGTATATCGCGACCGGCATTAACATCGCCAATCTGGGTAGTGCCCTGAGTTGCTCATATTGCCGGGTATAACCGCTTCAGTTTGATGCGGGCATCGACAGTGGTGAAGTGCCAGTCTGCCTTCGTGTGGTTCTTGTTTCGATCTTTCTGCCACGCGGCGACTTCCTCGATCAGGGTCTGCCTGTCCGGGATTCGCCGATCGAGGCACTGCACCGACAGGACGCTGAGTTCTGATTCGGCCATATCCAGCCAACTGCCATGCTTGGGCGTGTAATGCCACTCGAACCGCTCGACGAGGCGGCGCGCCTCGGCGGGCGGAAAGGCTTCGTAGAGCGAGGCCGGCTTGTGGGTGTTGAGATTGTCCTGCACCAGGACGATCTTGCTCGCGGCGCGAAAGTGCGTGTCGGACAAAGCCTTGAGCAGTTGGGCATAGTCCAGCGCGGCGTGGCGGTCGGTTATCTCGACATGGCGCCAGCCTTCCAGCGGCGCGAATAGCATGAACAGATTGACGGTGCCGTTGCGCTCATACTCGCAGTCGTACCGTGCTGGCTGTCCAGGCTTTGCCGGAACTGGCACGCGGGTTTCCTTGACGAGCTGTTTTGTTGTCTCGTCCAGGCAGACGACGGGTCGGTCTGGATCATGCGGCCGCTGGTAGACCTCCCAGCACATCCTCCATGCCGGCTACGAAGGCAGCGCTGGCTTCTGGCGGGATGACCCATTGCTTCTGGAGATCAGGTTGAGCGAATTTTTTTGAGCGTCCGTCCGATGGTGTTATCGCTGGCGCGATCGACGATGTTCAGCTCCACCACGGCGGTTTCCAACAGCATCAGCGTCCACCGCTTCCGTCCTTTGGGTGGCGGAGAACAAGCGAGCGCGATCAGCTTGGCCTCGGCGGCGCCGTCGAAGATGGGCTTTCGAGCTGAGTTGGGCGAGTGTTTGCGGGTCAAGGCGGCATCAACTCCGCCCTCCACCAATTGCTGACGTGTGCGGGAGACGGTGTCGACGCTGATATCCAACGCCTCGGCAATTTCGCCGTCACTCCACGCATCGCCGGCCTCGGAGGCGTCGGCCTTCAGCAGGATGCGTGCCTTCAGTAGCTGGCGGGCCGGGGCTTTGCCCTTTTGGATCAGCACATTGAGCCGTTCACGCTCATCGCTACTGAGCTTTACGATGTACTTCTTGACGACAGGTTGTTTCGCGGTCACGACACATCTCCGGGTTACCGGAGATATCGACTCAGAAATCACCCGCAGAATCAACGACGTGGGGTAGTAGTCATACTACCACCGCCTGGGCTTTCGGTAATTTGCGCGAGAGGCGTATTGCCCGCGTCGCCCCCGCTCACGCTTTTTTTGACGCGCCAGCTCCTGCCGTGAGGTTGGTAAGGGTCGCGTCTCCCGTTTCGGCCCGTATGTCGCCCAGTCTGATTCGCCCGCTGGCGACGAGATTGTTGACCAGCACATTCACCTTGCCAGTAATGTCGCCCACCTCGATATCGGCCCCTGCGGCACCGGCGACAGCCGCGCGAAGCGTCTCGGCATGCTGTGCTAATTCGGGGTCGGCCACGAGACCAGCTTTTGTGAGCGCCTCCGCGAGCGTCGCCTGCGCCGTCTCGGAGCGTGGCTCATCCTCCACGCTTTGCACGGCCCCTCCTTTGCCGAGCTTGCGGACAATCAGGGCTCGCAAAGCGTCATAGGCATCTGTGACAGCTCGGCCGCCAACATCTCCGGCCTTGGAAAGCGCGCCAGCCGCCAAGGCCCCGATAACGCTAGCAAGGAATTCCACCATCTACCCACCCATCTACTTGCCAACTGCATTGTCGCGCAACAGAAGGCATCGGGATAGCCTTTAGGCCACTCGGAATCTGCGATCAGGAGCGGATTCCAAACCACCGCGAGCTGCTGTCGTTAAGAGCGAAGGTGGTGAGCGTCGCGGAAGGGCGTGTTGCCAGCCTAACGGGCATATGGTTTGCCGATTGGTGAACCATTAGGCCGACCATACTACCTGGAATTGGTGCGACCTCAGGTTGTATGAAAGAAAAAATCGGGCCTTCCATCGGGGCGCCGTTCTCTAATCGCGCGCTCCTCCGCAAGCTCTTTTTTGGCGATCTCGGAAATTCCGGACCGCAACAAAGGCCAACCGTGTTCTTCGTTCGGCTGAAAGCAAGCGCCTGTTCTTCGTCCCGGCCTGCCTTCGCAGCATCGCCGCGCGCAAGCGGCAGGGATTTTGGCCGGGCGTGGCTGGGCTGCGAGGGAGCGTGGCTTGCTTGAGCCATGCGAGCGAGCGTCCCTGCCATGCTGTAGGCCGAAAGTCCCGCCGCGAGCACAGCGATACGCTCGCGGCAGCCTCGAAGACGAGGTTTGCCCTGCATCCGATCGATTTCCCAACGCCAATTCCGGCTCGCCGGCACCGTTCTCAATCGCTTTGCTTCGTCTGTTGCCGTGTCGGGGTCATGGTTCTCTCCGCGGTCGGGACGAACTCCGCCGCAACATCTGGTCCGAAGCGCAGGCGCCGCAATGTCCACAACGGGCTCGCACCGATCTCATGCGGCCCAACGGCGGCCCTCGCAGCCGCCTGCACCTTCGCCCCGTCGGGCAACAATTCCGTCTCGAGCGGAACTCGAGCGGATCGCGGAGGCGTATCAGGCGGACGCGGACGGCGCGGGCCAGCGGAATGGCGCGCCCGAACGCCAGATGTGGTGCATGATGACGGCGAGCTTTCGTGCCAGCGCAATGCGCGCCTTGCCGGCGCCGGACCGCCGAGCGATCGCCTGGGCCCAGTCCTTCAGGCCGGAAGCCCGCTTTACCCGTGTCATCAGCACGACCGCCGCCTCGTACATCAGCGTCCGGGCGAGCGTGTCGCCGCACTTCGATATCTTCCCGCTGCGATCAATCTCCCCTGATTGGTATTGCCTTGGCGTCAGCCCCAGATGCGCGCCTACGGATCGTGAGCGACGGAAGCGCGCGGGATCCTCGACCGTGCTGACGTAGGCGAGCACGGAAAGCACCCCTATGCCAGGCACGCTCATCAGGTGCCGGCATGCGGGACTGGACTTCACCAGCGTGCGCACCGCCTTGTCGAAGCCGGCAATTTGCTCGCGCAGTTGCCGCCAGGCGACCAGCATCGGCCGAACAATCAGCGCCACGTCGGCACGCTCGGCGAGCAGGCTCTCGACCCGCCGATCGAACCTTTGGCCGCGCTTCGCGCCCGGCAGCATGCCGAAGGTTTTCAGCACGCCGCGGATATGGTTGGACAATCGCGTCGTCATGCCGACGAGCTGGGCGCGTGCGCCCAACAGCGCGCGTGCTCGGTGCGCGTCCAACGATTTGACGTACACAGCGCGGTACCATCCGGTTCGCATGATCTGCGCCAGTCCCTCTGCGTCGTTCTGATCCGTCTTGTTGATCTGCAGCTTGAGCGCCGCCTTGGCATGCCTCGCGTCAAGACAAGTTACATCGAGTTCCCGGCCGCGCAGCTCATGCACCAGCCACGGGGTCATTGGGCCGGTTTCAATCCCCACGCGGACGTCCTCGCCGCCACGCCGGCCGATCGCGCGCTCGATCTGCTCCGGGTCGGACGCGCACTGACCCCGCCACAGCTTGCGGCCTGTGGCATCGACTATGCAGATGGAAGTCAACTTCTGCGACACGTCTAACCCGACATAGTGGGTCATCCAACAGCCCTCCGATGGTGATGCCGCCGGGCCAGAGCCCGGACGCGGCACTATCGGGAAGTCAGCCGCTGGCCGCGATTACCGGATGTCCACACACGTACGCTAACCCGCTCAGGGCAGGGAACCGTCTCTGCCAGAACGGCGCCGCAGTCCAGCGAGTCTCGGTCGCATAGCAGACTGCCACGCGACTCGAATAGACATACTTGATATCATCGATGACGCGCTGATAGAGATCAGGTGCATCGGGCTCGCCCAGCAGGTATCTGTCAGCCGCCTCGGCAGCGCTGAGACCGGAAAAGAGCGCGTGCAACAATCCTTGCGACGAAATGGGGTCAAAGCTGATGCTGGCATCCCCGGCAGCAATCCAGCCAGGACCGGAGCAGGCATCGAGGAACGAATGATGTGCCGCGGTCAGCCCGCTTTGCCGTGGCGAGAAGGCAGTCTCTTCCATTAGTGGGCCGATTTGGCACGTCGCTATCGCACGTCTGAGCAGGGTTTCACCTTCATCGAGTAATCGCTTCGCGAGCAGGTCGGCGTCGGTGAAAAGAGCAAGGACGCGCCGTCGCCCTGGCACAGGCGCCGTGTACCACCAACCGTCCTCGATTGCCTCGACGACGCTGAACCCGGCACCCCGATTTCCGGATCGCTCCGTGCCGAGTGCCCATGCACATACCAACCGCTCGCCGGCGTTGTGGCGCTCTGCGCCGAGACGACGCGCGGCAGGCGCCCTCCGGCCGCCGCAGTCGATGACCACCGGCGCCAACAGTTCGACCGGCCCATTGTCACGCGTCACCCGCACGCGCCATCGTGCGCCATCGCGCTCGATCGCGTCGAAGCGTGCCGGCATCAACAGCGTTGCGCCGCGCCGGACCGCGGCGCGCCGAAGCCAGTCATCGAACCGGGTGCGGTCGAGATGCCATCCATGCCCGTCGAGGTCGCGCAGGAAATCAGTTTCAATCGGCTCATCGGTTCCCCAGACCGAGCGATTGCCGTAGCAGGGCAGATGGTCCTCGGCCAAGAACTCCGTGAGCAAGCCCATATCGGCGAACAGCCGTCGCGCCACGGGCGGCAGCGCTTCGCCGGTGCGTTGCAGACCGTCGACGCGGCGTTCAACACAAACGACTTGACGGGTCGGCGCAAGATTCAAAGCCGCCGTTGCACCTGCAGGGCCAGCGCCTATAACGACCACATCGACTTTGGACTCAGCGCCGCAGTCCATGCGGGAATCGCCGCATCTTCTCAATGCCGCTCAGATCCAGTGGTTCGGGCCGGTAAGCGCTCTGTGGCACATCCTGGAGATCCTGCACCTCCATCACAGCCGGGAACGGCCCGGACTTGGGTCCATCGCGTACTTCCACAACGCCCATGCGCTCGAAATGCGCAATCATATTGTTGATCTGGTCAGTGTAGCTCTTATCGCCGAGAGGTGTGAGCCAGGACGCGCGGCGGGCGAACGCCGCTAATCTCTCCGCGAGGGGCCGTTCCTCAGCGATAACGACCTTGTAATCACTGCTGGTTAACACCTGGTTCGGCACCCGCGCCGGCCAGAACGTCGGCACGTTCGGATCGTAGGATTTCAGGTAACCAGATCGGCAACTGGCGGTGTCAGTCTGCCATGGTACCGCCATCCATCGCGTAATGCCGCCCGGAAGCTGCCCGCCGAGTAGCGGTCCGTTTGGCAGGCCGATGGCTTCTGCTGCAAGCACCGGCCCGTACTCCGGTTCGATCCAGCCAGGCGGTGCGTGGGCCAGCCGGAATGGCGCCATGTAGAGACCGGCATCGCGCATTGGCCATGTCATCTCGCAGCCTGGATGAAAGGCGTCAGCCAGGCAGAATTCCAGCGAGGCGCGATCAAGCATATCCGGTTGGTCAGCGAGTGGCACAGCGTCAATCGATCGCGGGGGCTCGGCATTCGGGTCATAATCTTCTTCGAAATCCCCCGCTGACCACTGTTGCAGGAAGCTAAGTTGCGTATCAGTTAGCGTCGTATGCTGGCGCGGCGTTTCCGCCGGCGGGATAGCGACCGCGTCGCCGTAGAGCCATGGCCATGGCACGGGCGACCACGCATCCCGATCGAATACACGGAACGTGTTGGCGATGACATGCCGCATTTCGGCCATGCCGGGGTCGTTGCGCGACAACCTCGCCAACCATTCGGTGCTCGTCAGGTCATAAGGAGCGGCCCAGCCGAAAGCTGCGGCAAAACCGGCATTCACCCATTGCAGGCGCGCGAGACGCTCGAAAACCGGCAGAATGTCACGCGCGAACGACGGTCGTAGCGGCTTCGGCAGCATCCCGGCGCTGATCAGCGCGTCCCGAATCAGGTCCCACATCGTGCGCACCGACTTCTGCATCGGCGCGTAGTTCGGCGGTGCCACGACAACCCACGCCGGGTCGACGGACAGATTTCTACCGTCGAGTTTTACTTCCGCCGTTACAGGACCGTCCGCGACGTCATCGTGCCAGCCTTCGTTGTTGGCGAAAGTGATCGCGAGCGCGCCCCTGCAAGACGCCGATTTACCCCGGCCACCCAATACAATCAGCCGACCGTCGGCATCGGTGCGCAATTCGCCCAGGTAGACCGGCCGGTCCATGAAGCAGCCTGTGTCGAACTGGTACTCCGGCCCGCTCTTGTCACGGCCCCTGATGTGGCGCGGCCCGGGATCTATCGTTAAGCGTTGCCGATCGGCGATTGTCGAATTCCGCAGCCGCGATGGCGGCGCTGATGCTTCCTCCGGGATGTCCAACGCAATCTGGAACTGGTACCACGCGGCTTTCTTGTTCGCGAGTTGCACGCTCCAGCTTATCTCCGCGTTATCGGTGGTCAGTTCCCCCACGACCCGCCCATTGGCGTCCAGACCATAAACACGAAAGCGCTGCGCCTGGCGCTTCAGGGCTCCTGTTGCGTCACGGTAGAAGCCGGGCCTTTCCCGCGACGGATCAGGCACTTCCGGAGCGAGAAAAAACTCAGAACTCGCTATTGCCAACTCGGGCAATGCCAATACCAGGGTAGATCGCTGCCCTGACGATTGTCTTATCCCTTTGCTCACTCATTCGGTCTGCCTCTGGTAAGTGTTGCGCGCAATGGCCTCGCTAGTAGGTCAGATCGGTATGTGGACTGGCGAAGAACTCCAACACCCTCTAGTGTAACATAGTGAATTTTCGACGACACGGCTCCTCACGTATAGGGATCACCGTCCGAGCAAGGCTGGCACGCGACCCGCCCGAATGGGGCTGGATGCAACCGAATGGTAACGGATAGCATCCCGTGCACTTCACCCGACCGCCTCTCTCTGCTCACAACAGTTCCACCCGGAGGCCAAGGAACAGCAGGTTGGCATATTGGGCTATGAGGCGAGCGGCAGGCTAGTTCTCAGTTGCTACTGCGAACGGGCCTGTCCAACATGGATGCGACTCCGCACCGATCTCTCCATCGGTACCGTTGTCAAGACCCCGAAACGGCCCAACGGTACCGTTGTCAAGCCCCCCGAAACGCCCAACGTTACCGTTGTCAAGCCCCGACAAACCCTCATCGGTACCGTTGTCAACCCCCCAGAAACGGCCATCGGTACCGATTGCCTCCGAAGCCTTGGGGGAAGGAGGGTTCGCGCTACGTTCTACCCTGCTGCCTCATGACGTTCAAGCATGTCATCCGGCCCGGGGCGCGAACTCAATCGGAGATATGCAGCAACTGCTGCATCAGCTTGTCGCTGTCCACCGCTTCGCCAGACAGTGCCATAGCCAACAGCTCACCCCCAAGCACCTGGGGTGCGATGATCACGTCCGGCCGGACCCGCTTCACGCGCTCCATATTACGGGCATCGTTCACCACAGCCACCGTCTGCAGGCGAGGCGAGAGTTCCTTGGCGGCCATGACCACGAAGGCGTTTTCCGAATCATCGTCGGAGAGGGCCAGAATGGCCTTCGCGTCGTGCGCATCCGCCCGGCGCAGCACATCCAGATCACTCCCGTCCCCGACCAGCACGTCCTGCTCTTCCCAGCCGGATTCCGGCATCCGAGGCAGGACAAAAGTGACCTTCTGGTCACGGCGAACCAGTTCCTTTTGCGTTGTTGCGCGCCAGAGCGCCGTCGCCGACGATCACATAATGATTGCTGCGTGACACGTTTTTCTCCCGGGCGATGAGCAGGGTTTCCATCCGGCGGTTGATCAGGGGCACCAGCAGCGCGCTGATCGAGGTGGCGAACACCGTGATGCCGAGGATCATCACTGAAATGGCGAACATGCGCGCCTCGGTGGTCTTCGGCACGATATCGCCGTAGCCCACCGTGGTCATGGTGACCACGGCGAAATAGAGCGCCGTCACAAGGTTGGTGATCGGCGGAGAAAACCCGGGACCGATCAGATAGGCGCCCAGCACGGCGTAGCAGATCAGCAGGATGATGCTGGCGACGGCGAACAGGGTGGCGCTGGCCAGACTGGAGCGGGAGAACGCGCGGCTGGAGGCGATCAGGGCCAGCAGCGCGAACAGATTGTAGGCGAGCAGGCCGGCCTTATCGGACGGCGTGCCGTACCAGACCCACCACATCAGCATTCCACTGACCAGGGCGGCGAGCAGGGCTATGACCCAAGCCAGCCGCGAACGGGTCAGCAGGCCGAATGCCATGACCACCAGGAAAACGCCGGCGGTTGCGCTCGGAGCGCCGGTGACGACCGCGTGCAGGGCGGTCTGCGACATGACGAGCAGTTGCGCCCCGGTGACGTGGCTGGTGAAGCCGATGCCGAGCGTGTGGCGGAGCTGCAACAGCCCCAGGCATCCGATGATCAGGAACAGTGGGACGTGGGGAAACCAGAGATGGGTATGCAGGCGGCGCCGCAGGGCGCGGAACAAGCGCCGCGACCTATGGCCGAAGCCTTCGCGCAGGCGGCGAGGAAGCGGAGTTGTCCGGGCGGGCATCAGGTCGCTCCGGAGATCAGGCCGAGCAATGGCAACAGCATCGCGGTAAACCGGTGTCCGATGATGTCAGCAATGGTTACGCAATGGACCCGGGGAAGGGTCCGCGAATACCGGATCGCGACCGTTCTCATCACTCTGGTCGTGGTGCTGGTGTTTTGCGTTCCGCAAAGGGCAGGACATCAACCCGGATCAACGCAATTACCACATTGCGGTGCCGTTCCTGATTCTGCACGGCACCTTTTGGGCCAGCGTCATACCCGCGGGGATTCAGAGCTATTTCAACCCGCTGCCGTTGATCCCGCAGTATCTGGCGATCCGCCACCTGCCACCGCTGATCGCGACGGGGCTGATCGGGCTTGCGCAGGCGCCGATCTTCCTGATCTGCGCGGGTATCTGCCGCCGCATAGCGGGGCCGGACGACCCCGCCACCGGGCGCGGTTATGTCCGCGGTTTCCTGGGGTTTCTGCTCTGCCTCGGCAGCCCGATAGCGCTGGCGGAGGCCGGCACTACGTTTGTCGATCTCATCACCGCCATCCCAGTGGTTGGCGCCTATGCCCTGCTCTTGGAGCCGCGAAGCGGGCGAGGCTTCATGACCGGATGGTTGCTCGGGTGCGCGACGGGGCTGAAGCTGACAAACGCCTGCTTTGTGCCGGGCAGCTTGTGTCTCTGCGGCGCGGCGGAGGTTCCGGCGGGACGGCGCTTGCGGCTGGGAGCGGTTGGCTCGGGGTGGCTGGCGGACCGCATCGGGCGGAAGAAACCGCTGATGATTTCCATTTTGTGGTATTCGGTATGCAATTTCCTGGCGGGCATTTCGCCGAGTTTCTTCTTCCTGTTCCTGTTCCGCGCACTGTTGGGGATCGGCATGGGGGCGGAGTGGCCGGCCGGCGCGGCGCTAGCGATGGAGTCCTGGCCGGCGCGGTCCCGCGGGTTCATGAGCGGCATTCTGCAGGGCTCGTGGAGTCTCGGTTTTCTGCTGTCCAGCCTTCTGTATGGTTTCCTTTATAACTCGATTGGCTGGCGTGGCCTGCTAATGCTGGGGATTCTTCCGGCGCTCGCGGTGGTGTGGATCCGCAGTTACGTCAAAGAGCCCGACGTGTGGGCCGAGAACCGGCGCATTCAGCGCGAGACTAAAAAGGAATTTCGCGCGCCGCTGTTCGATATTTTCCGGCCGGCGGTGTTGCTGAATACCATCACCGCGTGCCTGTGGATGGCAAGCGGCTTCATCGTTTATTACTCGGTGTATGGCATGTTCGCCACCCACCTGCAGAGGGACCTGCACTTCAGCCCGGCCTATGTGGCGATGCCACTCGCTCTGGCGAACCTCGTAGGGTTCTTCGCCATGGGGTTCTGGGGCGTGGTGGCGGATGTCTATGGCCGGCGTTGGGCGATGATCATCCCGGCCGCGATCGGGATCTTTATCAGCCCGCTCTATCTGTTCGTGCACGATTACGCGGTGATCGCCGGGGCATTTATCGTCCAGGGCATGTTCCTGGGCGCGATTTACGGTTCGAATCCGTGTTACCTTTCCGAGCGGTTCCCAACCGAGGTGCGGGCAACAGCGTCGGGCTTCTGCTATCACCAGGGCGCTATCTGGGCCGGGTTTACTGCGCCGGTCCTGGCCTATTTCGCCGCCGGCCAGCCGTCGGGGTTTGTGATTCCTATGATGCTGTCCACAACGGTAGCGGCGCTGGTGTTCATCTTCTCGCTGGTGATCGGGCCGGAGACGCGGGGCAAAGTGCTGGTGGCGGAGATTACGCTGCCGGTAGGGGCGTAGCTGGCTCTGGGGGCGTCAAACGGCGCCTCCCCACTGCGCTTCAAGCTATGCAGCCAGGCAACTAATCAGCTCGGTGACCTCTTTGGTTCGGTGACCGGCAGCGTGGTAGCGTGCTTCTCCGATATTCAAGACGCGCTGGCATTGCTCGTAATCGCGTTCATTGAGGGTGTAAAATACGGTCGGTTTGTGGGTACCTCCCGCCTTGAAATTCTCATTTAGAACGCGGAAGACATTGCGGTCCGCTGTTCCGCCGGTCTTGCAATTTCGGAACGGTATTCCCCACCAGCGGAGCACGGCTTCGCAGGCGATTTTATCGATCGCCAGGCAGTTCGGATCGACCCACCCTCCCAAATGCGCAAACGTCCCCTTCCTACCCGGCCCGGTGGATTCCCACTCATCCACGCAAATAGGCTTGCGAGACTCCGGGTGCACGAACCATCGCTGGCTCCAGGCCCAGTCATTCCCTTGCAGCGCCGCGGTCATTGAGCTCAGGTGGTCCGTGCTCCACCAGTTATCGTCATCCAGATAGGCGATACGGCGGCTACGCGCCAGGTAGCTCAAGACGATCCGCAGCACCCCGCCATCCGTCGCTGGATGGAGACCGCCATGGCGGACCGAGGTGGAGTAACCTGGATAAAACACTACAACGTCATGATTTTTTGGTCGCGTCCGACAGGCACGCTCAACCACTTCGGGAGCACCAAGCGGGACATCCACGCCGATCAGCGTCTCAATCCTGCCCGGCAAATCCTGTGCAAAGACCGACTGAAGTGCCTGCGGTAAAGTGTCTCGCAGAACGGTCGGCATGACAACGCTGAAAGTGAAGTCGCCTACGGGCATCTCGCGCTCGTCTGCAAAAACACGGTAGTACGGTGGTTTATCTGCGATCCCGGCTGATAATGGCGGTGCCGGTTGAGTTCCCAGCAAACTCATTGAGCGCCAGACTGAGGTGGACCCCACCTATGGGACCAATTTGGCCCGCTGCTTAGCTACAGCCCCCGTCCGGCTCTCGTCCTCCCTTCTTTCAAGCTAAGCATAAACCTCTTCCTGCTGTTGTGGCGGCTGTGGATATGTGGGCAACGCGCCAGCGTTGTCCAAGCGAGGCGGCATATCCACAGCCGTGCCCGCCAGGCCGGCCCGCCACACCGCCATCGGCATGTGATGTCCCAGCGCCTGATGCGGGCGCAGCTCGTTGTAGAACTCCATCCACGCGCCGATCCCCAGCCGCGCTTCGCGCGCGTCCGCATAGTCCTTCAAGTAAACCTCCTCATGCTTGAGCGAGCGCCACAGCCGCTCGATGAACACGTTGTCCATCCACCGACCTCGGCCATCCATCGACACTGCAATCCCGGCCCCAAGCAGCGTGCCGACAAATGCGTCACCGGTGAATTGGCTGCCCTGGTCCGTGTTGAACACCTCCGGCCGGCCGTGTCGTCGCAGGGCGTCCTCTAGTGCGTCCACGCAAAACCCCGCATCCATCGTGTTCGACAGCCGCCACGACAGCGCCGCGCGGCTCCACCAATCCATCACTGTCACCAGATACAGGAACCCACGCCGCATCGGAATGTAGGTGATGTCCGCGCACCATACCTGGTTCACTCGCTCGATCCGCACGTCCCGCAGCAGATACGGGTAGATTTTGTGTCCAGGCCCTGGCTTGCTGGTGCGCGGCTTCGGCCCCAGCGCCGCGATCCCCATCACCCGCATCAGCCGCTGCACCCGCTTGCGGTTTACCTTCTCCCCGCCCGTGCTCAGCGTCGCCGCGATCCGCCGCGAGCCATAGAACGGCCACGCGACGAACACCGCGTCAATCCGTCGCATCAGTAACAGCTCATCCGCGTCATGCTCCGGCTTCGCCCGATAAACACCCGAGCGCGCCAGCCCAAGCAACGCGCATTGTCGCCGTACTGAGAGCTGTCCGTGGCCGCGATCGAGCATCGCTCTGCGGCCCGCCGCGCTCATCTGCCGGACCTCCGCGCTAAAAAATCCCGCTCCACTACCAGCGCGCCGATCTTGGCGTGCAGTTGGGCGATTTCCTTCGCCGACTGCCCGTCGTCTGTCCCGGTCCGGAAAACCCGTTCGGCATGTTCTAGCAGCTGCTTCTTCCAGGCGTAGATCTGTGTCGGATGCACCTGGTAACGCACCGCCAGCTCGGCCACTGTCGCGCCTTCCCTCAGCGCTTCCAGGGCGATCTTCGCCTTCAGCACGGCATCGATCCTGCGTCGGGTTCTGCTCATGTTCCGCTCCGTGTAGCATGGACGGAACCGGTTCGGTTTATAGCTTAGCGGGTGGTCCCAAATTCGGGGTCCACTTCAGACGTCCGACCGCCGCACTATCTCTGCATCCAAAATCCGTAACACACGATTGGCTTGCCCGATCAGGAGCCTTTTCAATGTCATTGCCCAACCTGATGGTCGATTAACGCCTGGTGTCTATCTTTTTATCTGCTTATCCTTTATTCCTCATTCGCGATGCTCGTCAATTGATTTTGATTCTGTCTCGCCGCACGCCTGAGTGTGTAGTAACCGCGAGCGTGCCTTTGCAACTCCTTATCTCCTCTTTATCTCCTCTCCGTTGCTGCAGAGCGGTCGCATTGTTGGGACTAGCCCGAACTGACCAGGTGGCGCTCGGCAATCGCCAGAATGCACAGGCACGTTCTGGTTGGGGTGGTATCTTAGCAGGAATGGCTTATTTATTCGCGCCACCGAGCAGGGCTCGTCCATCACGGGCGGTATGCGACGACAACGGCAAGGCTGTTTAGTCCGAACCTGTGACACTTGAGCCCGATCTACGGCATAATGTCGCATGCCCATTTTATCGAAGCGCGCCATCGCCGAGGTACTTAATCGCGTCCTGGCCAGGTCGGACATGGTCTTGTCTCGGCGCTCGGATCTCTGGCATGCCATCAATCAGCTCGGCAGACAGCCTGCTCCCCATTCTGAGCCCAGGCGTTCCCGCCCCCTATACTTCGGAGTTCTTGGGCCCGATGATGCGTTAGCCGATTTCGATTTCGCCGTCGTCATGCCGACGACATTGCGACCCACGATCGTGGATGCGTTGCGTTCCATTTTCGGGCAGGACTTCAGGGGTAAGGTCCAGACGCTCATTATCATAGATAAGCCGCTGCGGGATGTCTCCCTTATCGAGGACATTTGCAGCCGCCGTCCGAGTAACCACACCGTTATGATATTCGATCCTGGCTACTCGACATCGGTGCGTCATGGAGGGCTTCACCCATCCTGGGATGGCGGTGTTCTGCGGACGGTTCTAACTTATCTCGCGGCTAGCCGGCGCGTGGCTTATCCCGATGATGACAACTGGTGGGGGCCGGGGCATCTCACGGGGCTCATCGCCGCGCTTGAGGGATACGATTGGGCGTGGTCGCTTCGATGGTATGTGCACCCAGGGTCGAGAAATGTAATTTGTGAGGATGTATGGGAGTCTATCGGACCACAAACTGCTTAGCCGTCGACAAGTGGAGTGTGAGGCGCTGCTCCGCTGGTGGAGTATCCCGTCGCGGAACAGCCCCCGGGGGACGAGTGCCGATAGGAACGTCTTCCGGCTCCTCGTCAGCGAATTTCGCGACCGCTGCAGCGGTCTGCGGACCACATACTATGCGTTGAATGAAGCCGATGTGGATAACGACCAACGTATCGCTCGCATTGGCGAAGAACGATATCGCGCTGCCGGGCGGCCGCCCGATGCCCAGTCGTAACATCCGGCCCGGTGCTTGACCCTTCGCCGCCGGTGAGCGGTAATAGGGATTGACATTTCCCCGGCCGCCATTGAGCGGCCGCTTCACCCCCTTACCGCAAGACGGGAGCGAACATGCCGCGGTTAAGCTATGCGTCCCCGGGAACGGCCGAGGAGGCCGTGGCCCTTCTGTCGAACGCCTCGGGTCTGGCAAAAGTCCTTTCCGGCGGGACTGACCTCCTGGTCCAGCTTCGTTCCGGGCGGGTGAAGCCGGATCTGATCGTGGATACCAAGCGGGTCGGCGGCATCATGGGGATCCGGCGTGACAATGGGGGGTGGGTCATTGGCGCCGCTACACCAGGAGCCGAGATCGAGGCGCACCCGGAATTGAAACGCGACTGGCCGGGCGTGGTGGAGGCAATGGACCTGATCGGATCGACACAGATCCAGGGGCGGGCGACGTTGGCCGGCAATCTATGTAATGCCTCGCCGGCGGCGGACAGCGTGCCGGCGATGATCGCGACCGGGGCGATGGCCGTGGTGGTTGGTCCCAACGGCAGGCGGGAAGTGCCGGTCGAGGAGATTCCGATCGCGCCGGGCCGGACCTCGCTGGCGCGGGACGAGTTCGTGATCGAGTTCAGGCTGCCGCCTCGGCCACGGCGGACGGGCGACGCCTATCTGCGGATGATCCCGCGGACGGAGATGGACATCGCAGTGGTGGGCTGCGGCGTGTGTGTGACGCTGGATGATGCGGGCGTGTGTAAAGCGGCGAAGGTGGCGCTGGGCGCGGTGGCGCCCACCCCGCTGGTGGTGAAGGAGGCCGCTGATGCGCTCATCGGGTATCGGCCGGATGAGGAGACGCTGGCTCGGCTGGATGGAGCCGCCAGGGCTGTGTGCCGGCCGATCGATGACAAACGGGGTACTATCGATTACCGCATCAAGGTGGCCGGGGTGCTGGCCCGACGAGCCGCCGCCATTGCTTTCCAGCGCGCCGAGGGGACAGATCACTGAAATGACCAAACACCACGTATCCACCACCATCAACGGCGAGCCGGTCGAATTCCTCTGCGAGACCCAAGAAACCCTGCTCGATGTGCTGCGCAATACTTTGAACCTGACCGGCAGCAAAGAAGGCTGCGCCTCCGGCGATTGCGGAGCGTGCAGCGTGATCTGCGACGGAAAGCTGATCTGCTCCTGCCTGATGCTGGGCGTCGAAGCGGAGGCGCGGAACATCGTCACCGTGGAGGGCATCGCCAATGGCGATGAGCTGCACCCAGTGCAGCGCAAGTTCCTGGAACATGCCGCGCTGCAGTGCGGGTTCTGCACGCCGGGGCTGATCGTCGCCTCGAAGGCGCTGCTGGATGAGAACCCGAACCCGACGGAAGAGGAGGCGCGCTACTATCTGGCCGGAAACCTCTGCCGCTGCACGGGGTACGACAAGATCATCCGGGCCGTGATGGCCGCCGCCGCCGAAATGCGAGGAGAACCCGTATGAACTACATCGTCTCGAAGCCGGAGCTGAAGGTTGTCGGCACTCGTCCGGTCCGTCCGGACGGCGTGGATAAGGTAACGGGCCGGGCGCAGTTCGGCGCTGATATGGCTCTGCCGGGGATGCTGTGGGCGAAAGTGGTGCGGAGCCCGCATGCGCACGCCCGGATCGTGAAGATCGATGCCTCGCGGGCGCTGGCGCTGCCGGGGGTGAAGGCGGTGGTGACGGCGGGGGATTTCCCGGACATCCCTGCCGAGGAAGCGTTTGTGGGCGAGGGTCCCATCAACTTCCGCGATCTGTCGCGGAACTGCCTGGCGCGCGATAAGGTGCTGTACGAAGGGCATGCGGTCGCAGCGGTGGCAGCGATCAGCCAGTCGATTGCCGAGGAAGCGGTGGGGCTGGTAGATGTGACCTATGAGGTGCTGCCGCACGTGATCGATGTTGAAGAGGCGATGCGGCCGGACGCGCCGGTTCTGCACGATGACCTGTTCACGGCGGGTGTCGAGCCAAAGCCGGTTCGGCCGTCCAACATCTCTAAGCGGGTGTATTTCGTGAAAGGCGATGCCGAAACGGCGTTCAACGGTGCCGATGTGGTGGTGGAGGGGCGCTACACCACGGCACCAGTGCATCAGGCGTATATCGAGCCTCATGCCTGCGTGGTGACGGTGGCGGCCGACGGGCAGGCGGTGGTGTACAGCTCCAGCCAGGGACAGTTCATGGTGCGGGCCTACTGCGCCAAGCTGCTCGGGTGGGAGATTGCAAATATCCGGGCGGTGCCGCTGGAGATCGGCGGCGGGTTCGGCGGCAAGACGCTGGTCTACCTGGAGCCGGTTGCGCTGGCGCTGTCGAAGAAGACCGGCCGGCCGGTGAAGATGCAGATGACGCGCGAGGAGGTATTCCTTGCGTCGGGGCCGACCTCTGGTTCAGTGATCGAGGTGAAAATCCGGGCGCGGCGGGACGGCACGATTATCGCGGCCAGGGAGGTGCTGAAGTATCAGGCCGGGGCGTTTCCAGGCTCGCCGATCCAGCCGGGATGCATGTGTGGGTTCGCCATGTACGACATCCCGAATGTGGAGGTGATCGGGTACGACGTGGTCTCCAACCGGCCGAAGGTGGCGGCGTATCGCGCGCCGGGGGCGCCGATGTCATCCTTTGCGGTGGAGAGCGCGCTGGATGATCTCGGGCGGCGGTTGGGAATCGATGCGATTACACTGCGCGAAAAGAACGGAGCGCGGGACGGCACCAAAACTCACTGGGGGCCGACGCATCGGGATATCGGATTCCTGGAGACGCTGTGGGCGGCGAAGGAGAGCGAGCACTATCGGACGCCGTTGAAGCCCGGGCAGGGCCGCGGGGTGGCGTGCGGGTTCTGGTTCAATATCGGCGGCGAGTTCCTCGGGTGCCGTGCATATCAACGAGGACGGGACGGCGATGGTGGTTTCCGGCAATCCGGACATTGGGGGATCGCGGGCCTCCATGGCGATCATGGCTGCCGAGGTGCTGGGCATTCCGGTCGAGAAGGTGCGGCCGGTGGTGGGGGACACGGCGTCAATAGGGTTCTCGCACCTGACCGGGGGGAGCAGGGTGACGTTCGCGACTGGGATGGCGGTGACACAGGCGGCGGAGCGGGTGGTGGAGCAGCTCAAAGCGCGGGCAGCGGCGATCTGGGAGATCCCCGTGGAGGCGGTCGATTGGCGGGACGGCCAGGCGTATCCGGCCGGGTCGAACGCCGGCGCGTTCGAGCCGCTGTCGCTCGCGGAGATCGCGCTGCGGTCAGGCAAGACTGGTGGGCCGATCAGCTCCGAGGTGTCGCTGAACGCGCAGGGCGCTGGGCCGGGCTTCGGGTGCCATATCTGCGACGTGGAGGTCGATCGCGAGACCGGGCAGGTGAAGATACTCCGCTACACGGCGGTGCAGGACGTGGGCAAGGCGATCCACCCAAGCTACGTCGAGGGCCAGATCCAGGGCGGTGCCTCGCAGGGGGTCGGCTGGGCGTTGAACGAGGAGTACATCTACGACGATAAGGGGCGGATGGAGAATCCGGGGTTCCTGGATTACCGGGTGCCGGTGGCCTCTGACCTGCCGATGATCGAGGCGATCATGGTGGAGGTGCCTAACCCACGGCATCCGTTCGGCGCCCGCGGGGTGGGCGAGGTGCCGATTATTCCTCCGATGGCTGCGGTCGGGAATGCGATCCGGGATGCGACTGGGCTGCGGTTGACCGATCTGCCGATGTCGCCGCCGAAGGTGCGCGCGGCGCTGGACGCCGCGGCGGAGAAGCAGGCTGCCTAAGGTGGTGTTCTCGGGCTCGGCCGCCGGGGCGCTCACCGGCGGCCGGGCGGAGATCGAGGTGGCCGCGACCACATTTCGAGGGCTGGTGCGGGAGCTGGATGAGCGGTTTCCCGGCTTGGGAAAGCAGGTCGAGGACGGGATGGCGGTGGCGGTTGATGGGGTGATTTATCAGGACGCGTATGGGGTGCGGCTGCCGGAAGGGGCGGAGATTTATCTGATTCCGAAGATTGCGGGGGGCTGAAGCTCCTCGGCGTCCGCACTAACTATCAGCTCCGGCCGGCGGAAGCGGCGGTATGCACGCCCAAGCACACACGATCGGGGCAACCCGCGGGCGATCCTGAACTGGTTAAAGACTCACCCCTGCCCCGCTACACGCGACGGTCCGCAACGGAGATCGATGCCGATATCGCCGCCGAGCGGGCATCGTGGGACTAATCTATCTCGATCCTGCCTGTTAATTTATCTGGCCGAGGTCCATCCCCGTTGGGGTGATCAGGTGGTAAGCATGCTGGCGGACGCCACCGAGGCGCGTTTTGCGGTTTCGCCGCTGGTCAAACTCGAATGCCTCGTCGCGCCCCTCAAGCGAGGTGACCCGGTGCTGCAGAACGCCTACACCGAATTGTTCGGTTTTCTTGTGCTACTCGCCATGCCCGAAGAGGTTTATTTGCGTGGAGCAGCGTTTCGCGCCCGCTTCAACCTGCGGACGCCTGATGCGCTCCATCTTGCATGTGCTCAGTATCATCACTGCGATGCGCTGTGGACAAACGATGACCGCTTCGCACGGGCCTCGCATGGGCTCGCGCGTCCTATTCTATCGTAATGTACCCGAGGCGCGACATCTCTCCCGCAGTGCTCGCGGGAGAGATGTGCGGCGGCGCTCAGGTCTGGATGCGTGCGCCGATCGGCAGAGTACGGATGCGTTTGCCGGTGGCGGCGAAGATCGCATTGCACAGCGCCGGCGTGAACGGCGGCAGCGGCGGCTCGCCGACGCCGCTCGCGTGCACCTCGTAGGGTTGCGGGACGATGTACACGTTGGTGACCTTCGGCGCCTCGTTGATGCGGATCAACGGATAGTCGAAGTAGTTACTTTGCTGCACGCGGCCGTCCTTGAACGTGATCTTGCCGTATTTAGCGAGCGACAGGCCCATGATCGCCGCGCCCTCGCATTGCGACATGATCCGCTCAGGGTTGACATAGAAGCCGCAGTCAATCGCGGTATCGACCCGCGGGACGGTGAAGCTGCCGTCACTGGCAACGGCCACTTCGACCACGGTCGCGACGCAGGTATTGGCGCGATCCTGAGGATGCACAGCGATCCCCATGCCGTGGCCCGGCGGCAGTTTGCGTCCCCAGCCTGCCTTCTCCGCGGCAAGTTCTATGACCCGGCGTATGCGACCGGCATCGATTGGGAAGGAACTCGTATGGTGCGTTGAAGTACGCCTGGACGGAGTATATGCCCGGCGCCATCTGGGGCCGCGGGTCCTCAATCCGCGGCGGTCCGAGCAGCTCCAGGAGCATGTCTTTCTGATCCCGCCCCGTCTCGTGCGCGAGTTCAGCGATAAAGCTCTGGATGGCGAACTCGTGCGGAATGAAGCGGACTGAACGGAACCACCCGATGCGCGCGTGGGCTACTGCCGCCCCGGTCTCGCAACGGATGTTCGGAATGTCGTACGGGAGGTCAACCAGCCCCATTTGACATTCGAAGTTCGCCTGATGCGTCACCCCGGTCTTGAAGGTGCTCAGTATGGATGGGGCTGCACTGCGGTGTCGCCAGCCGACGACCTTGTTGTTAGCGTCGAGTGCCGCGTCGATGCGCTGCGCGTTCTCGGCATGGAAGAAGCAGTGGCGGATATCGTCCTCACGCGTCCACTGCACCTGCACGGGCGCGCCGATCTCCTTCGACAACAGCCCGGCTTCGAGCACGTAATCGCATTTGGACTTGCGGCCGAAGCCGCCGCCGAGCAGCGTGACGTGAAGGGTGACGTTCTTCACCGGGACGTTTAAGAGTTTGGCGAGATCCTCACGGGTGCCACCGGAGCTCTGAACAGGTGCCCAGGCCTCGACCTTGTCGCCGGACACGCTCACCAACGCGGTGGGCGGCTCCATTGCCACGTGCGCGAGAGTCGGGGTGTAGTATTCCGCGCTGATCACGCGAGCTGCGGATTTCGCGGCCTGATCGAAGTCGCCGCCATTGCGCACGACCTCGCCGGGCGCGTTCACCGCAGCCTGGAGCTGGGCACGATAGGTATCGGAATCGTACGTCTTGTTCGGCCCGTCATCCCAGACGATCTTGAGCGCATCGCGGCCTTTGATCGCAGCGCTGGTATTGCGGGCAATGACCGCAACCCCGCCAAGCGGGAGGAATTTAGTTCCTGGCGGCTGCCAGCCTTGCACCGCCGTCACCCGCTCCACCCCTGGCACTTTCATCGTGTCCGAAGCGTCGTAGGAGACGAGCTTACCGCCCACCACCGGTGGCCGGGCGATCACAGCGTACTTCTGGCCGGGCAGCCGGAAATCCGCGCCGTATTGTGCCTTGCCCGCGGTGATGTCGAACAGATCGACGATGCTGATATTGCCCTTGCCGATGTAGCGGTACTGCGACGGGTCCTTGAAGGTCAGCTTGTCGAGCGGCGGCGTGGGCATCCCGGCGGCGGCGGCGGCCAGTTCGCCGTAGCCGAGCGTATTGCCGCTCGAAGTATCCACCACCTCGTGGTCGCGCGCCCGGACCTGCGAGACATCAACGCCCCACTGCTTGGCGGCGGCCGCCTCCAGCATCATGCGCATGGCGGCGCCGCATTCGCGCATCGGCTGCAGCCAATGGCGCACGCTGCGCGAGCCATCCGTATCCTGGTTGCCGTAGATTTCTTCGTTAGCAACGGACTGGACCACTTTTACGCGCGCCCAATCGGCGTTCAGTTCCTCGGCGACGATCATTGGCAGGCTGGTACGCGGAGCGCCGGTGCCCATCTCGGAGCGCGAGGCCAGGATGGTTACCGTGCCGTCCGGCGCGATGGAGACGAAGACGTGCGGGTCGTTGACCGTCCCGTGCGGCATGCTGTCGGAGCCGAAATCGTAGAACTGACTGGATTGCGCCGCGCGCGCCTTGGCAGGCAATAACCGCGCCATCAGTACCAGTCCGCTGCCGGCGGCGAGCCCCTTCAGCAGGTTGCGGCGGCTGACGTTTTCGATCGCGTATGTGCGTGCAAACTGGAGCATGTCACCCCCCGTTTTTATGTGCCGGTCGCGGCCAGGCGGACCGCGACGTGGATGCGCTGGTAACAGCCGCAGCGGCAGAGATTGCCGGCCATGGTCTGGTCGATGTCGTCATCGCTGGGCTTAGGGTTGGCGGAAAGCAGTGCCGCAGCCTGCATGATCTGCCCGGCCTGGCAGAAACCGCATTGTGGCACGTTCACCTCGCGCCATGCCTTCTGAACGGGGTGGTTGCCGTTCGGGTCGAGGCCTTCGATGGTGACGACCGGCTTGTTGCCTACTTCGGAGACGGCCGTCATGCAGGAGCGGACGGCCTGTCCCCCGACGTGGACCGTACAGGCGCCGCACAGTCCCACGCCGCAGCCGAATTTGGTGCCGGTGAGGTTGATTTCGTCCCTTAGCACCCAGAGTAGCGGCGTCGAAGGGTCGCCATCGTAGGTGTGCTGCTGGCCGTTGACGTTGAGGTTGACCATCTTGGTCCTCCAGTAAAGTTGGAAGCGGCCTGTTTGCACAGGCCGTTTCGCATCGTGTGTTAGGGTTAATGATGGCGCAGGGCGAACACCCAGATCACGCCGCCCTGGGGTACCGCGTTCGGGTCGGTTGCCACGGGTGTGGTTGAGAGCGCCTGCTGAATGCGCTGGGCGTCCACGCCCCAGCCGGAGGTGATGGCAATGTACTCGGTATCACCGACCTGATACGCGACCGGCGGAGCAATGATCCCCGAGTTGGTCCGGATCTGCCAGAGCAGCTCGCCTGTCCTGGCATCGAATGCCCGGAACATCCGGTCATCGGTACCGCCGACGAAGACCAGGTTACCGGCGGTGGACAGCACTGAGGCGAAGAGCTGGTTGGGGAAGGGGTACATCCAGGCCTGCTTGCCGGTGGCGGGGTCCCAGGCCTGCAGCTCGCCGATGTGCTGGCCGCGGGGGAGCAGTTTGTTCGTGTCAGGGTCGATGCCCAGCCAAAGCTGACCATCGACCAGTTTTTTGTCCACGCCCGTATATTGGCCGCACATGTAATTGTTGGCGGGAACGTAAACGAGGTGGGTCTGATCACTAGCGGATTCTGAGGGCCAGTCCTCGCCGCCCCAGAGCGAGGGGCAGAAGTGCACGTTTTTGCCGACGACGGGCTTGTGCAGCGGGTCGTAAGTGGGCCGGCCCGTTTGCGGATCGAGGCTCTTGAACGCGTTCTGATAAACGAACGGCCAAGCCTTGAGGTACTTGATGCCGTTGTCAGTCTGCTGCAGCACCCAGAAGTAGCCGTTGCGGGCCGGGTGTACTAACGCATCGATGGTCTGGCCGTTGTAGTCCATGTTAATCAGCAAGGGTGGGCGGATCTCATCCCAGTCCCATGAGTTGTTCCAGTGATACTGGTGGTACCCCTTGATTTGCCCGGTATCCGGGTCGAGCGCGACGACCGAACTGGTATAGAGATTGTCGCCAGGGTGGAGATCACCTGGCCACGGGGCAGCATTGCCAACGCCCCAGTAAGCGAGATGGCGCTTCGGATCGTAATTGCCTGTGATCCAGACCGAGCCGCCACCGGTCTTCCAGGCGTCGGTATGCCACGTGTCGCCGCCGGGTTCGTTGGGCGAGGGAACCGTGTAGGTCTTCCAGAGTTGCTTTCCGGTGTCGGCGTCGTAGCCGGCGATGAAGGCGCGGACGCCGAACTCACCCCCCGAAGTGCCGATCATCACCTTGCCGTTCACGACCAGCGGTTCCAGGGTGGAGTATTCGCCGCGGTGGTAATCGCCGATCTTGCTGTCCCAGGCAACTTTGCCGGTCTTCGCATCGAGCGCGATCAGGCGGGAATCGACGGTGGCCATGAACAGCTTATCGCCGTACAGCGCCACGCCGCGGTTGGTGGGATGGAGCTGGAACAGGTCGGCGGGCAGTTTCGGCTCATAGCTCCAGAGCAGATCGCCGGTTACGGCGTCGAGTGCCAGGACGTGATTCTGCGGCGTGGTGACGAACATAACGCCGTTATTGACCATTGTCGGGGATTCGTGGCCCTCGACCACGCCGGTGGAGTATGTCCAGACCGGGTAAAGGTCACGGACGTTGTCGGCATTGATCTGGCTGAGCGGACTGAAGGCGTGGCCGTCATAGGTGCGCCGATAAAGCAACCAGTTACCGACCTCGGGATTTTCCAGGCGCTGCTGGGTGACCGGCGCATAGTTGGCCAGCCGTTCGGCATAGGCGGCGCCACCATAGAGGCCGGTGAGCATTGTGGCCGCTAAGGCAAGCTGGGTAAGTTTTTTCATCCGTTTCCCTCCTTGATAGCAGATGATCGCCGGCTGCAAGCCAGCACATTAGTTATTGAGTTCCTTGTGTTTCACCTCCTATCCGGTCGGTAAATTGGCCGGCGACGACGAGGATGTCCCCGCTGAGTTTCAGCGGCAGCGCCGGCAGCGGCCGGGGTGCCGGGCCGCCGACGACCGTGGCAGCGTGCCTCGGGTCGTACAGCGACTGATGGCACGGGCACTGGAGCACCTGCCTGCTCTTCAGCCAGTCGGTCACGGTGCAGCCCTGGTGGGTGCAGATGGCAGAGAAGGCGACGGCACCACCGGCGGTGTATTTTTTCTCGGTTTCGCCCAGCGATGCGGGATCGAAGCGCATCAGGAGGACCTGGTTGAGCCGGGATGCGTCACGCGGCACCTTTTGCTTGGGGTCGAACCCCCACGCGAGTGTCGGGTCCTCACCCGGCTTAAGATCGCCGAGTTTTATGGGGACGTTTGCATCAGCGCCGCTGGCGTCGGAAACGACCAGATAATCCCCGATCTGTGGCGGTAAATCACGCGCAACGGGCACTGCCCCGGTAGTTTCTGTCAATTCCGCGATCGCGAACATGGAGGCGCAACAGATCACCACACGTCGCGTTATCTCGGTCATTTCCTGCCCCAGCCGATCGCGATTTTTCCACGACCGCAGAAGTAAAGCTTGCATGTTTTGCAGTTCGGGGATGCGCCTAATGCTAGTGGTCACGCGATCTTGAAGGGAGATCGGCCCGCGTGCCTCGGGCAACCTAACGCGATCCGCCCGGCCTGCTCCGCCTGCCGCTAGCCGAAACACCGCGGAGTTACCGGATCCGGAGGGCCCTATCGTGCGTTGGCCTCGATTATGACGGGTCCGGTGCAGGGCCCGACTCAGGAGGCCACGTTATGAAACAGTCTATCGCTATCCTCGCAGCCGCTTTTCTTCTCGGTTCTGTGTCCTTGGCCTTTGCACAGCAGACGCAGAAAGACGTCCAGCGGCAGCTTGAGGCACAGGGGTACTCTCAGGTGCACAATATCAAGGCCTTTCCGGAGGGGACTAGCGCGCAAGCAATGAAGGACGGAAAGAACTGGACGGTCGTCGTCGACTCCCAGGGCAAGATCGTAAAGCAAGAGCTCGCCGCAGCGCAGTAAATCACACCCGCTCGCTCTTGCGGAGTACTGTTGAGAAGGGTCCCCGGTCACTCGCACGGCTCGATAGAATGCATGCGGAGATGGCGGGTCAGGCCCGCCGTCTGTGGGGTTCCAGTGGGCGCGCAATAATATTTCGCGCGGGGATGGACCAGACATTGGTTACTGGCCCGGCCGATGGCGGGGTTCGGATTGGCCGTTGCTTTTATTTTCAGGGCATTGCGGCGCTGAGGGCGGGCTTCCTACCTGCGTGCATATCTGGCCCCAGTGAGGGGCCGGATGGAGGAACGTGCCATGGATGTTGGCCTCGCGCGCGGTAGCACGATTACCCTGGAGAGCCGGTTTGTTGATCTGGATGTGCCGGTGTTCATCTCCGGCGTGCAGGCGATGGTGCGGGTGCTGTTGGAGCAGGCGCGGCTGGATCGGGCGAACGGGCGGAAGACGGCGGGGCTGGTCTCGGGGTATCGGGGGTCGCCGCTGGGCGGGCTGGATAAGGAGCTCTGGGCCCGGCAGAAGCTGCTGACGGCGCATGATGTGAAGTTCCAGCCGGGGCTGAACGAGGACCTCGCGGCAACGATGCTGTGGGGCGCGCAGCAGATCGATGCGTTTCCGGGCAAGAAGGTCGAGGGCGTTTTCGGACTGTGGTACGGCAAGGGGCCTGGCGTGGATCGCACGGGTGATGCGTTCCGGTGCGCGAACATGCTTGGCACGTCGGCGCTGGGTGGGGTGGTCGCGGTCGCAGGGGATGACCACGGGGCACAGTCATCGACCTATCCGCATCAGACGGAGCAGTTGTTCTCCGGCTGGATGCTGCCGGTGCTGAACCCGGCGAACGTGCAGGACATCGTGGATTTCGGGCTGGCGGGGATCGCGTTGTCGCGGTTCTCGGGGCTCTGGACGGTGCTGAAGGTCACGGCGGAGACGGCGGAGCAGTCGGGGGTCGTGGTGGTGCCGTCGGAGCGGGAGTTCGTGACCCCGGAGCGGCCGCATTGGGGACATCCGATCGGGTACGACCCGAAGATAAGCATGCCGGCCGACCGGTTCGTGCTGGAACGGCGGGTGATGGAGGAGCGGATTCCAGCGGCGCTGGAGTGGGCTCGGGCGAACCGGCTCGATCGGGTGGTGTTCGGCGGGGCGGATGCTCCGGTGGGGCTGGTAGCGGTCGGCAAGGCGTTCACCGATCTGCTTTATGCGCTAAGGCGGCTCGGGCTGGAGGGTGATCCACGGATTGCACTCTATAAGGTGGGCCTGACCTGGCCGCTGGAGACCGAGGGGTTGAAGGCGTTCGCGGCCGGACGGCGAGCGCTGCTGGTGGTCGAGGAGAAGCGGAGCTTCGTCGAGGCGCAAATCCGGGAGGTACTTTACAACATGCCGGCAGCGCGGCGGCCGGATGTGGCGGGGAAGACGGACGTCTCGGGCTTGCCCCTGTTGTCGCCCTTGATGGAGCTGGGGCCGGAGTCGGTAGCGGTGGCTCTGGCGCGGTTTCTGCGGGGCTATGGGATTGCGGTGGAGGACCCAGCGGACATGCCGCATCCGGAGCGGCCGGAGGGTTTGTTGCGACGAATTCCGGCGTTTTGCGCGGGGTGCCCGCATGGGACATCGACCAAGCTGCCGGATGGGAGTTTCGCGACGGCGGGGATCGGGTGCCACTTCATGGCGCTGGATAATAGCGACGCGACGCGGACCTTTACGCATATGGGCGGCGAGGGGGTGACGTTCGTCGGACTGCAGCCGTTTACCGAGGTGCCGCACGTATTCGCCAATATCGGGGACGGCACGTATGTGCACTCGGGGATTTTGGCGATCCGGCAGGCGGTCGCGGCCAAGGCGCGGATTACCTACAAAATACTGTACAACGATGCCGTGGCGATGACCGGCGGGCAGCCAGCCGAGGGCGGGTTCACGGTGCCGCAGATCGCGGCGCAGGTGGCCGCCGAGGGCGTGGGGCGGATTGCGGTGGTCGCGGATGAGGCGGCGCGGTTGCCTGCTCCGGGTGATCTGCCGCCGGGGGCGACGCGGCATGTGCGGGACGAGCTGGCGGCGGTACAGAAGGAGCTGCGGGAGTACGATGGCGTCTCGGTGCTGATCTACGACCAGGTGTGTGCGACGGAGAAACGGCGGCGCCGGAAGCGGGGCAAGCTGCCCCAGGCGACGCAGAGCGTGATCATCAATACCGAGGTTTGCGAGAATTGCGGGGATTGTTCGGCGCAGTCCGGGTGCATTGCGATTGAGCCGGTAGAGACGGCGCTTGGGCGGAAACGGCGGATCAATCCGACGGCGTGCAACGTGGATCTGTCGTGCCTGAAGGGGTTCTGCCCGAGCTTTGTGACGGTGGCGGGGCCGCCTCGGGCACCGGATGTCGATCCGCGCTGGGCTGAGCGGGAGGCTGGGTTGGCAGCGGAGCTGCCTCGGCCGGTGTTGGCGGAGGCGCATCCGTGGCGGGCGCTGTTCGCGGGGATCGGGGGCGGCGGGATCGTCACCTCGGGCGCTATCCTGGCGATGGCCGCGCATCTGGAGGGGCGGGCGGTTTCGACGCTGGATTTCACCGGGCTCGCGCAGAAGAACGGCGCCGTGGTCGCGCATGTGCAGATCGGCGAGGACGGCGAGCTGGATGTAGTGCGGGTGCCGTTGGGCAAGGCGGGCGTGATGATCGCGGCGGACCTGGCGGTTGGAGCCGGGCCGGGGGTGCTGGAGCGGTGCTCGCCGGGGTGCGCGGTGGTTGGCAACCTGGATTTGGCGGCCACGGCGGAGTTCAAGTTCGATCCGCGGTTGGGGATCGATGCGGCGCTGCACCGGCGGACCATCGCGCAGGCGACGGATGAGGCGGTGAGCGTGTACCTGCATGGGGTGCGGATTGCGGAGAAGCTGTTCGGCAACGCGCAGACGGTGAACACGCTGCTGCTGGGGATTGCATGGCAGCGGGGGCTGGTGCCGGTGGGGAATGCGGCGATCCTGCGGGCCATCGAGCTGAACGGGACGGCGGTCGAGCTGAACAAGCGGGCGTTCCTGTGGGGGCGGATCCTGGCGGAGAAGCCGGAACTGGTGGAGGAGATTATTGCGGGGTCGCTCGAGGCGCCTCCCGAGGGGTTGGCGGAGCTGATTGCCGACCGGGCGGGTCGGCTGCTGGAGTGACCAGGACGCGGCTTATGCGGAGGAATACCGGCGGTTTGTGCTGGAGGAAGTAGCGGTGCGGGAGTCGGAGGTGTTTGGGGAGCCGGGACGGCTGACCCGGGCAGTAGCCGAAGGGCTGTTCCGGGCGATGGCTGTGAAGGACGAGTATGAGGTGGCGCGGATGCATGCCGCGGCGAGCTATGGGCCTGGGGAGGTGTTTCATATGGCGCCGCCGTTGATTTCGCGGGTTGATCCGGAGACCGGGCGGCGGCGGAAGGTGGCGATTCCTGGTTGGGCGGCTCGGCCGCTGTTTGCGGTGCTGCAGCATGGGAAGAAGGCGCGGGGGACGGCCTTCGATTTGTTCGGGCGGCAGGACGAGCGGAAGTGGGAGCGGGCACTGATCGGGCAGTATCGGGAGGACGTGCGGGCGGCTGTTCGGGTGTTGCGGCCGGAGATGCTGGATGTGGCGTTAGGGTTGGCAGAGATTCCGGACCTGATCCGGGGGTATGGGCCTGTGAAGGAGGCGAACCGCGTGAAGGCGATGGAGCGGCGGGCGAACTTGCTCGCTCGGCTGCAGGCTGGGGCGGAGTTGATGGCGGCTGAGTGAAGGGGTCGCTTGGGCGGGTTTCGCGGTTCCGAAAGGGTCACCTGAGGGTTTTTCGGGCGGACGAAAGGGTCACTTGGGGGATTTTCGGGGAGTCCAAAGGGTCACCTGGGTCTTTTTCAGGTGGGCGAAGTGTACGCTTCGGGGCAGGCGTACTCGTGGGGCGGGACGGGTGGCGGGGATTGAGATTGAGGAATAGGAACGCAGATTAACGCAGATACGCGCAGATGAACGCGGATTAATGATTATAGGGTGAGCCGTTTGACCGTCGGGTAGCTGCTGCTGGCGCCGAATTTTCCGGTGGAGGGGCCGGTCTGGACGTAGCCGGCGGTTTCGTAAAAGCGGCGGGCTGTTTCGGTGCTGGTGAGGGTGCAGGTGGTGTTGCCACGTTTGCAGGCGCGGGCTTCGAGAGCGGCAAGCATGGCGCGGCTGATGCCGCGAAAGCGGGCGTCGGGGGAGACGTAGTTGACGGTGATCTCGCCCTGGTCTGTGACTGAGCCGACGACGAGGATGGTGTTGCTTTCAGTGGCAACGAGGACGGAGTTGCCGGGATTGGTGATCCAGGCGATGAGGTTTTCGGGGGTTTTGTTGGCGAGCCAGCGTTGGAGGATGTTCGGGTCGTTGGCGTGGTCGGCGGTGCAGAGCTCGGCGATCGCTGACGGCGTGGGCGGGACCGTCGCGCGAGCGATACGCGTTGTCAAATCAGGGCAAGAGACATTTTCTTCTGCAATCGTTCGCAGGCATCGACCAGCTCTTTGGACTCGGCGGCGACATTGGCGGGGTGGATACCCAGACGTGCACAGGTCAGCAGAGCCTCATGTGCCGCTGCGAAGGGGTCATTATCGCGCTGATCAAGAGTCAGTGGATCGCTGATGGCGCGATGGAGGCGAGACGCGATCAATCTCCTGTATGACTGGATATGCTCGATCCTCTGTAACCAATCCGAGATGATCGCTTTGATCTTTGGGTTCGCTTCCTGGTGCATTGTGACGAAGCGCTTTGTCTGAACCGTAGAGGATTGTATGTTGCCTTCCAGCACGTCGCGAGCTGTCGTGCAGTGTCGCCCGATCGCGTTGTGCAGGGCGGCCATCTCACCGTTGCAGAAGAGCTTGAATCTGGCCCGGCGGGCCACGTTACGTGCCATGACTCGGCCGGCCAGGCCGGCGGCGATTGGGGCGAGGATCACCATCCAAGATCCGGCCACCCCAAAGAGTGCTATACCTGCCGCATGGCCTGCCCAATGGCCCAGATGGTCGGCCCCCGCGACGCTGGCGAAACTCGCGAGCTTCACGAGCTCGCCCGTATCATGGCGCATTAAAAGCGACGTGGCTTGTGCCGCAGCAACAGCGTAAGTTGATAATTGAGCGCCGACTAACAGCATATCTGGGATCACCCCAAAAGCCGGCAGGAAGCCGCTCAGCCAAGTGCTTGTGACTCCCACCAGTTGGTAAACCAGTGGGTTGTTCGTGATCCCCTGGAATATGTCCTGAGCGACCAATGTCAGCCGCTCGGGAGTTGGTGTTGGTGGGGCCGAAGGATCTTGGACGACGAAACTCAGGCCGTTGATAAGAATCCAAGTAGGATCGCTTCCGGCCCATCCGATTGCAGCCTCGCAGCCCTGAGCGTCATGAATTTGTGCTACAAGCCGGTAGAGCAGGTAGGTCCGCGCAGAGGACGCAGCTACTGCGCGGCCAGCGTCGGTCAGCATCGAGAAACGCTTGGGCAGCCGGCTCGTCGCAGCGACGATGTCCGAAACTCGAGTTAAGTCAGGGATGCGGGCCTCATGGAGCGCATCGGGCTCCGTTCTCGCCCACCGGAATAGCATGTCGCCTATCGTCACCGGTTCCGACGGATGCTCTCCGCCGATCAGCAGAGCAGCTACGCGCTGCCCCGCTGTTTGGTGGCCGAAGACATGCCGCCGCAGCGCCTCCTCGGCTGGAAGGTTGTCGAGGGCGGCTAGGACCTCAACCGGCAACATGCCGCGCCAGGCGGGCTAGCAGGGGCGGATTTCCTAACTCAGGGAACCGTTGGATGAGCGAGACTAATCGGGTGCCTGTGCTGCTTCTGATGCTCGAAAGCAGCTCGACCATCCGTTCCTTGAAAACGAAGATGTCTTGGCTTTGCTCCTCGGTCGCGGTGTAGGCGAGAACACACGAGGCGACGAGGGTTGGGTATAGTATTCCTCGGATGCTGCGATTGGCCTTCGCTGTCATCCACGCTCCGCCGCCTGCGATCAACGGCACAAAGAAAAGCGGATTAGCCAAGCCTGCCATGAGCGATGTAAGGGCGGTATAAGCTCCGAATGGGAGGGAGATGCCAAGCAATCCCGTAATACCCGCGACCGCAGATACGACGGTCGTGTAAGCAGAAAATCCTGCGAGACCTACAAGAACTCGAAAACCCTACCCCGAGGATGGCGAGTGCCCCCGTCTGTTTCAACGTTTCTGAGGTGAGATCTGGAAGGCGAGCTGCATTTCGAATTCGTTCCTGCTCTTCCGGAGGAAGATCTCTAAGAGCGGACGCTATGCGGTCCGCGATTACCGCCTGTTCTGCGGCTGACTTTTTCCGGAACTCGGCATCAAGATTTTGAAAGGTCTGCTGGACCACATAGCGGACCAAGTCATCGAGGGAGTTTCCTTCAAAGCCCTTACGTTCGTCTCCGTTTATACGCTCCCGGAGCGTGCGGTTGTCCGTCTCCCGCAAACAGCGGACGGCATCCCGCTCGATCTCGAGCCCCCAGTGATGAATGGTAACCACATCGGGGACTTCAGTAATCTTGATCCTTGCGTAGCCCGCGAGTTGACAAAACTTCCTGATATGGAAGTCGAGCGGATGCGGCTTGTTATCCAGCGCACGATCCGAGGCGTGTCCCGAAGGGTCCAAATAGGCGTTGAGACCGGCTTTCATCGCTGCACGCGTAGGTGTGACTACGCGGGTGTCAAATGCGGCACCCGTATCCCGGGCCAGAGAACTACGCTTGGCGGCTTGCCCCCATGCCGCTTGTATGACGTTGCTGCGATCCCAAAGCTCGACCTGCGCCGCGACTGACGCAGTTTTTTCTCGAAGCAGACCCAAAACCAGGCGGCTGGTTCCGAGCATTGTACCCCCTAGGCCACAGGCTTTTGGCGGGTTGGCGACCACCAGGCAGCCTTCCCTTAACGTTGTCGCATTTATGGAATAAACGGAGAAATGTGTCCATAACCATTTTCATAAACTTAGCTCAGCTCTGTCACGCTGCCCGACCGTTACATTTCGCGCGCACGCAGCTGCATGCTCCACACGAAGGACACAAAGGGCCACCAAGGTCGGAGAACTGGTTCGCCTGGGCGAACCAGGGAAAGATGTACGTGGCTTGGTGTCGTGACATTAACAGAGCACGCATCTATAGTGCGAAGCATGCGAACGACCCTTACATTGGATGATGATTTGGCCCTACTGTTAGAACGGCGCGCGCAGGAGCTTGGCATCCCGTTCAAGGAAGCGGTCAATCGCACGATCCGTGCTGGTCTGGGCGAGGCTGCCCAGACCCGCTGCCCAGCGCTGCCGAAGACGATTCCTCATTCGTTCGGATTCAGGCCGGGTGTCGATCTCGACAAGCTCGGACAGCTCGCGGACGAGCTGGAGGCGGAAGCTTTTGCGGACAAGCTCGATGATCCTGCCCGACGTAAACATCCTCGTTCACGCGCATAATACGGACTCCTTAGTCCACGAGAAGGCGCGGGCCTAGTGGGACGCGTGTTTAGCGGGTGCCGAAGGGGTCGGATTAGCCTGGGCGGCGATGCTCGGTTTTGTGCGCATCACCACGAACCGCAGAGTGGTGGCGCGGCCGCTTGCGGTTGAAGATGTAATGGAGCGGCTACAATCCTGGCTGAAGCTGCCGCATGTTCATGTTGCACAGCCTTCGGATAATCACTTCGCGCTGCTTCGCGCGGAACTCGAGCGTGTCGGCACGGCCGGCAACCACGACTGATATGATGCCCATCTGGCGATCCTGGCCATGGAGCGGGGCTATGTTCTGTAGTCGACCGATGCCGATTTCGGACGGTTCAAGGGGCTTCGCTGGGTAAATCCTTGCAAGTAGTGGTGGGCCCGGGATCTCCCCACCGCGGGGCTTCGGCTGGGACCGATGCTACAAGTTGGCACGGGGGGCGATCCCTCGTCTTTGGATTCGCGCCGGGAAGTAGCCTCGCGATCATTTACGCGTTTAGGTAATCAAACCTATTTTCTGGGATCGCTCCTCTTTCTGAAAAACAAAATCCAAGCGTTGCCCTTCGATCACGTCATCGCGAGATTGCTTCCGGCCAAATGATCCTGTTACGGGCTCCGCAGAGGGCCGGAACCATACACAATCATAACATCGTCCAAAACTCGCATCCATCAAGAGCATTGCGATAGGCAATCGTAATGTTCTTTAACGATCATGAGGGCCCCACGCAGGTACGCAGACCACGCCTTGTAGGCAAACCCGTCCCAGACAGCATCGCCGGATCTGTCAAATCTAGGCCCCAAGACTGTCTCTGGTCCATCCCAGAATAGGATTATAATCTTATGAACCCAAATACCGCCTCAGGCGGAATGAACCTTATCGGCGTAAACATCTCGGGCGGAGAGTTCGGGGGTAACATTCCCGGAACTATGGGCAGCGATTACATCTACCCAAGCGACCAGGAGATCGATTACTACGCCTCGCAGGGGATGACGGTTATCCGCGTGCCGTTTCTTGCGGAACGTCTGGAAAGCAACCCCAATGGACCGCTGTCTCAGCAGGACCTGTCCCAGCTTCAGTCCGTCGTTTCCTATGCCGCGACGAAAGGTATGGATGTCGATCTCGACATGCATAACTATGGCACAGTGTGGGGCCAGGAAATACTGCCAGGCAGCAGCACAGAGCAGGGGTACGATAACCTGTGGGGGCAGTTGGCGGCGGCTTTTAAGGGCGATCCGAATGTAATCTTCGGACTCATGAATGAGCCGAATACTCAAACCCCTTCTCAGCAAGCGACACTAGATAACGACGCCATCGCGGCAGTCCGTCAAACCGGCGCAAACCAGGAAGTGTTTGTGCCTGGTACAGACTGGACCGGCGGTTGGAGCTGGATCAGCAGCGGTAACGCCGCGGCGATCAACCCGCAGACGATCCACGATCCAGATAATAATTGGGCGGTCGAGGTCCACCAGTACCTCGACTCTGATGGATCGGGCACAAACTTCGGCCCGATCACCGACCCGAATATCGGCGCGGAGCGCCTGACTGCCGTCACTCAGTGGGCGGAGCAGAACGGAGTGAAGTTGTTTCTGGGTGAAACCGGCGTGCCTCCGGATGGCCAGAGCCTCACGGCACTGCAGAACATGCTGAGCTATATGGAGCAAAACAGTTCGGTATGGCAGGGCGCGGCGTACTGGGCCGGCGGTCCATGGTGGGGCAGCTATCCATTCTCGGTCGAACCGTCTGGCCTCGGGACGGGCAATGTCCAGAACGCTCCGCAGATGAACATACTTAGCCAGTTTGCTCCCGGCGGTTCCGGCGGCAGCAGCGGTGGCGGCGGTTCGTCCGGCGGCAGCGGCGGCTCATCCGGTGGTGGTTCATCGGGCGGTGGTTCCTCCGGCGGAGGGTCCGGTGGTTCAGGCTCCACTCCCAGCCCTAACGACACAGTCATTGGCCCGAGCTCCGGCGGCGCGATTACCGATGCAAACGGGAACGTCTGGACGATCACCAGCTCCGATACAGTTGACGAGAACGGGTCCGCAGCCGGTTACACCGCCAATGTGGCCGAGATGGCTTACGTCAACAACAACGTCTGGCACGAGAACACTTCCGGAAATTGGTACGAATGGAATGGCAGCGGTTGGAATGATGGTTCTGACCCCCTTCCGTCCGGCGGCGGCAGTTCGTCTGCAGGCAGCGGCGTCTCATCCGGGGGCGGTTCCGGCAACCCAGGCTCCACACCGAGTCCAAACGACACGGTCGTCCAGGCCGGTTCCAATGGCTCTATCACGGATAGCACTGGGAATGTATGGACGATCGCGTCGTCGAATAGCGTTGACGAAAATGGCAGCGGGGCGGGTTACACGGCCAATGTTGCCGAGATCGCCTATGTGAACAACAATGTCTGGCAGGAGAACACATCGGGCAATTGGTACGAGTGGAACGGTTCTGGTGGTTGGAACCAGGGCTCCGATCCGCTTCCTGCGAGCGGCGGATCGTCCGCTTCGGGCGGTGGCGGCTTGTCAAGCGGCGGTGCAGCTGGCAGCTCAGCCTCCACTCCCACCGCCAAGGACACGGTGATTCAGGCAGGCTCGGGCGGCTCGGTCACTGACGGCAACGGCAACGTCTGGACCATCGATAACTCGGGTAGCATCGATATAAACGGCACGCCTGCAGGGTATTCGGCCAATGTGGTCGAGCTGGCCTACGTCAACGGCAATGTGTGGCAGGAGAACAGTTCCAACCTGTGGTGGGAGTGGCAAAACAATACCTGGCAGCCAGGCGCGGGCACCAGCCAAAGTCCGCTTCCGGCCGGCGCGACGCCAATTACGGCGGTTAATGCGGCGGCCACGCCCGCAGGCTCTGGGATGAGCTTCATTTACAATACCGGATCGGCTGAGACCGCGCCCGCACCGTCATCCTCCTCGCCTATCACCTACGAGGTGGACTTAGGCGGGACCGGTGTACTAACGATCAGCGACTTCCGGTTGGGCACCGACACTTTCGCACTCGGGGCGGGAGTGACAATCGCCAGTCAGACTTTCAGCGCCGGGGTGATCGACCTCCACCTGTCGAACCAGGGTCAGGTTTTCCTGCATCACTCGTGATATCGGCAGCGTTTATCTCCCCCTGCCCCTCCCGCAAGGTCCCGCAAGGGGAGGGGGAGATTGACCCTGGGACGGGGTGTCCCAGCTTTTCGCGATAAGGTAAAGACGGCGATATCGTACGTTGTGCGCGGGCTGTGCTAGTGCAAGCTCGCCAGCACATCCATACGATCCCAGTAACCGTTTGCGTATTCCTGCTCCCAGGTGCTGCGGGGATGGAAAGAACGCGAAGGGCGGTGAGAGAGTTGAGGTGATCCTCCCCACCTCACCCCCACCCTCTCCCACTGGGGCCGAGAGGGAGATTGCCGCTGACTCGGTCCAGGTGGACGTGAGAATTACTCCTTTTCCTCCCGACCGTAAGCAAGCAGCAGTGCCAGGATGATCAGGCCGTAGACGATGCTGCGACCGTAGTCCGGCATGTTGAGGGCGAGCAGAACGCTGACGAGGGCGACAAGAGTGATGGCTCCGGCGGCGGTGCCGATGTAGCCGCCGCGGCCACCGAGGATATAGACGCCGCCAATGACGACAGCGGCGATGGACTGAAACAGGTAGGGGTCGCCCATACCGAGCGCGGCCTGGCCGCCGAAGCCGACCAGCATGATTCCGGCGAGGGCGGAGAAGAGGCCGCTGAGGCCATAGAGGGCGATGGTGACGCCGGAGACTTGCAGGCCGGCCAGATAGCTTACCAGGGCGCTGTTGCCGACGGCATAGGTGGCGCGGCCGAACGTTGTGAATGTAAGCACCAGCGAGACGACGATGGCGGCGATGAGCCAGACGTAGAGCACGGCGGGAACGCCCAACAAGTGGCCGTGGACGGCCTGCTGAACGAGCGGCGGGGCGTAGGAGGCGCAGGCCTCGCAGGTCATGCCTCCGGAGAGGCCGAGGGTCAGGCCCTCCATAATGCCGTTCATCGCGAGCGTCATGACGACTGCGGGGACGGCGAAGACTGCGGCGCCGATGCCGTTGATGACGCCGACGAGTGTGCCCATGCCGAGGGTGGCGATGAGGCCGTAGGCGAGGCGTGTGTTGAGGCCGTGGGTGGAGGTAACGAGCAGGATGGCGGCGGCGTTGAGGACCCAGGGCACGGAGAGGTCGATGCCGCCGATCAGGATTACGAACATCTGGCCGGCGGCGACGAAGCCTACGAACGAGGCGACGACGAGGACGGATTCGATCCCCTGCGCACTGGCGAAGCCGGGGCGGACGATTTGGCCGACGACGAACAGCAGAACGGCGGCGAGGACGGCGTAGAGGACGCGGCGGTTGTCGCGGCTTGCGAGGAGGGCGAGGTTCATCGCGATGTGCCGTTGACGTGGTCGCAGCATCGCTCCTCAGCGCGGAAGGACCGTGTTTCCCCCGCCTCACCCCAACCCTCTCCACCCCCAGGGGTGGAGAGGGGGTAGTGTGGCCGTGGCAGAGGGCTGATCATGCGCGGCGCCGGACGAGGTGGCCGATGAAGTTGGCGGCTAGCACGGCGATGACGAGGAATACGCCCTCGTAGAACGCCTGATAGAGCGGATCGATGTGGGAGAAGAACAGGATGTTGACGATCATGTTGATGACGAAAGCGCCCATAATGGCGCCGACCGCGCTGCCCCGGCCGCCGAAGAGGCTGACGCCGCCGAGGACCACGGCGACTATGGAGGTGAGCGTAAAGCCGTTCCCGGTGGTGGCGTCGCCGGCGGTGGCGCTGGAGGCGAGGAAGAGGCCGCCGGCGGCGGAGAGGGCGCCGCCGATGATGTAGGCGAGAATGAGGGCGCGGCGGGTGGAAATGCCGTTGGCCTGGGCGGCCTGTGGGTCGTTGCCGATGGCATAAATCGCGACGCCGAGGCGTGAGCGGCGGAACGCGGTCCAGGCGACGCCAAGCGCGATGACGTAGAGCAGCGCCGAGGGTTGGAGAGTGTTGGTGAGGACGGCGGTGTAGCCTTCGGCGACCTGGCCGCCGGGCTGCGGCAGCACTCGGATGGCGATGCCCTGGTAGATGGAGAGAGTTGCGAGTGTAACCAGGATCGGTTGGAGGCGGCCGATGCCGACCAGGAGGCCGTTGATCAGGCCGCAGCCGGCTCCGATCAGGAGTACGATGATCGACCAGAGGATCATGCTACCGGCGGTGTTGCCGAGCGTAATGGCGGCAACGGCGTTGGTAAGATCGATGACGCCGCCGACGGAGAGATCGATGCCGCGGGTTAGCACTACGAGGGTCTGGGCCATGCCGGCGAGCACGAGCGGCATAGTGTTGTTGACCGTGGAGGTGATCTCGAAGTTACCGGGGAGGCGGTGCTGCTGGGCGTAGAAGACGCCGCAGTAAGCAAGGATGCAGGCGACGAGGAGGAAGAGCGCGAGCTCGAGGCCGATGTTCTGGGCCATGAGGTGCGCCCAGCGCGGGCGGCGGTAGGTTTGGGGGAGGGCGGTGACGCTCATGGGGCAACCCTCACCCGGCGCCGGGCCCTCACCCGGCGCTCCCCCCCAGATTCCCTTGGGGGCGCCGAGCTCTCCCAGAGGGAGAGGTGAGTTGGGGGGTTAGTTTGGGCGCGTGGTGTCATAGACGGCGGCGGCAACGATTTGTTCGGCGGTGATGTCGGGGGCGGCGAGTTCGGCGGCAATGCGGCCGTCTTTCATGACCAGGACGCGGTGGCAGAGCTCGGCGAGTTCCTCGGCGTCGCTGGAATAGAACAGGATGGCGCGGCCCTCGCGGGCGAGGCGACCCATCAGTTCGTAAATCTCGTGTTTAGTGGCGACATCGACACCGCGGGTAACGTCGTAGAACAGGAGGATGCGTGGTTCGGTGAGCAGCCATCGGCCGAGTAGGACCTTCTGCTGGTTGCCGCCGGAGAGGGTGCCGACCGGAGTGTGGATGCCAGCGGTGCGGACGGCGAGTTGGCGGACGGTTTCCTCGGCGGGGCGGCGCTCGGTGCCGGGATTGAGGATGCCGAGGTTGGAAATGCGCTCCAGGATCGAGAGCGTCAGGTTGTCGCGGACGGTCATGCCCAGGAGGAGGCCTTCGGTTTTGCGATCCTCGGGGACGAGCGCGAGGCGGTTGGCGCGGTTTCGGGCCTCGCGGGGGGAGCGGATGCGGACGGGGTGGCCGTTCAGGCTGATCTGACCGGATGCGGGGCGGGAGGCGCCGAACAGGGTGAGGAACAGCTCGCGGTGGCCCTGGCCGGCGAGGCCGCCGAAGCCGAGGATCTCGCCGGGCCGGAGGCTGAAGCTGACGCCGTTGAGGCGACGCTGGCCGACCAGGTTTTCCGCGGCGAGGACGGAGTCGTTGACGGCCGGGGCCGGGGGGCGCGGGGGGAACAGGGTTTCAAGGCGCTGTCCGGTCATGAGGCGGACGGCTTCGTTTTCGTCCAGCTCTTTGAAGGTGCCGACATGCTGGCCGTTGCGGAACACGGTGATGCGGTCGGCGATGGTGCGGACCTCGTTCCAGCGGTGAGAGGTGAAGACAACGCAGGCACCGCGGTCGCGGAGCGCACGGACCTGGTCGAACAGCCAGGCGACCTCTCGGTCCACGAGAGAGGAGGTGGGTTCGTCGAGGAAGAGGATGTCCGGGTTGTGGGAGAGGGCGCGGACGATTTCGACGATCTGACGCTGGGCGAGGGAGGTGTCTTCGATCAGGGCGAGCGGGTCAATGTGAGTGATACCCATGGAGGCGAGCAGCTCGTCGGCCTGCTGGCCCATAAGACGATGGCTGATGACGCCGTGGCGGCGGGGTTCGCGGCCGAGGAGCAGGTTTTCGGCGACGGTGAGGCCGGGGAAGAGCATGAGCTCCTGGAAGACGGTCCAGGCGCCGATGGTGTGGGCTTGCTCCGGGCCGGAGAGACGGACGTCGTGGCCCTTGAGGCGGATGCTGCCGGCATCCGGCTGGATGCGTCCGCCGAGGACCTTGATCATGGTGCTTTTGCCGGCGCCGTTTTCACCGACGAGGGCATGGACCTCGCCGGCGGCGGCTTCGAGGCAGGCGTTATCGAGAGCGCGCACCCCGCCGAAGGATTTGGAGATGCCAAGGCCTTCGACGAGGAGGGGGGTGGGTGATGTACGATCTGCCGTTGCGTGGATGGCCGGGTTGACCCCCGGGTCAAGCCCGGGGGCTTTGGGCCCGGCCGTGACGGGAGGGGCCCGGTTTTCGGTCATGCCGCGGGGAGGTTAACCTTGAGGGTCGGGCCACAGGATTTGCCGTCCAGTGCCGCCTGCTCGCACAGGATCACGGTGGCTTCGGGGCCGGAGTCGGTGAAGTCTGCGAAGAAGCTGTCCGGCAGGTCAGGGAAAACAGTCTCCCCCACCTTGACGGTTTCGTTGGTAACGTATGGGAAGGGGATGGTGATATCCTGGCGGGCGTATTGTTTGTTCAGGATGCGGCGGGCGAGTTCGAGGGAAACGACCGAGAGATAGGGCGGCTGACCGATCGAGATGCCTTCGACCTTGTGGCCCATATAGCCTATCATGAACTTGCGGAAGCCGTTTTCGGCTTCTCCGGCGGTGGGGGGCAGAGGGCGGTTGGCGGCGATGAAGGCTTTGAGCACGCCATCGGTGCCACCCTGGCACCAAATGCCGTCGATCTGCGGGAGGGAGTTGAGCACGGCGGCGGTGTTGCGCTCGGCGGTGGAGGAGTCCCACATGCCGGTGTAGCGGCTAACGACCTTGATGCCGGGGTTTTTGGCCCAGACCATCTCGGCGCCCTTGTTGCGGTCCTGATCGACGTAGGTACCGGCGACACCGGTCACCATGATGACGTTGCCTTTGCCGTTGAGTTTTTTGACCAGGTATTCGGCGAGCATCTGGCCGAATTTCAACTGGTCGGTGTTGACCTTCAGCGCCTTGGGCGTGGTGACGACGTTATCGAATGAAACGACGAGGATGCCACGGGCGGCGGCCTGGTTGAGAATGCCATTGAGGCCGGTGGGCGAGGCGGCGTTGATGACGATGGCATCGACCCGCTCGGCGATCAGATTGGTGAGCTGCTGGGACTGCTTGGAGACGTCGTTGCCTGAGTTGAACCAGGAGCCCTGTAGCTGGGCTTTGAAGGGGTCCATCTGAAGGGCGGCTTTGAAGACGTTCTCCATCTCGATCCGCCACTTATTGCCGATGTAGGAGTTGGAGAGGGCGACCTTGAAGGTTCGCTCGGCCGCGAGGGAGGGGAGGGCGAGCAGGCCGGTTGTGGTGGCGGCGGCGCTGCCGAGCAGCGTGCGGCGGGTCAGTGGGTTTGTCATGGAGCGTCCCCTCCTCGGGCGTTGTTGTTGGCGGCGTAAGGGGTGCTAACGCAGGGCTTCAGGGTTGACAACCGTGGGGGCGGTTCAAGAGGGGGTCAGCCGGAGTGGGGTCTGTCTGCATTAGCCCGAATGCCAGCCCGCTCCCCCTAGTAGATTGTCTCCTTCAGCCGTTGCGGATACGCCCTGTCGTATTCCGCGCCGCCAACCCGCCCGCGGGTTATATCCGCCAGGATGGTGCCCGTGGTCGGCAGCGCTGAGCGTGGGATATGCTTCTCCGGGTTCCACAGGTCGGACCGCACCAGCGCTTTTGGGCACTGGAAATACACGCTCTCGACCCGAACCACGATCACAGAACGTGGCAGCTTTCCCTGCGCCGGGAAGCGCGCTAGCAGCTCCGGCGCGACCGAAATCGATGCGCGCCCGTTCACCCGCAACGTCTCGCCCACGCCGGGGATCAGGAATAACAGCGCGATGCGCGGGTCATGCACAAGGTTTCGCAGACTATCGACGCGGTTGTTGCCCCGGCGGTCCGGGATCAGCAGCGTCTTGTCGTCCGTTACCTCGACGAAGCCGGGTGGATCGCCGCGCGGGGTCACGTCCAGCCCGCCGGGCCCGGCGGTAGCCATCGCCAGAAAGGGCGCCGCTTCGATGAAGGCGCGATAATGCTTGTGGATATGATCGAGCTCTTTCATCACCGATGTCGCGGATGGCTGACCGTACAGCGCCTCCAGGCTCGCCTCGTCAGTGATCAGGTGGCTGGGTTCGAAACCGTCCATCGCAACTCTCCGGGTGTAATGGTCCCGGCTTCGATCGGGACCGCGTGCCTCGACAGCGGCAAGACGACGCTGACGGGCCGGCAGCCGCGCGACCTGGGCTTCGCACGCACTGCCGCCATCGTCAACAAATGGAGCGGGATCAAGCTGGTGGTGAGGCGGCCGATTTGCCGTGGGTCTGGGACCGTGTAGAACCACGGCATGGGTCGTACCGTTCGACGGGGTTTTCCTGCTCCACAACTGATCGAGACAACCGAGGCGCTGGAGGCATTGTGCACGCGGCTGCACGGGGAAGAGTTCGTAACAGTTGATACCGAGTTCATGCGGGAGCGGACATATTGGCCGGAGCTGTGTGTGGTGCAGCTCGCGGGCCGGGGCGACGTGGCGGTGGTGGATGCAATGGCGGAGGGGATCGATCTGGCTCCGCTGGGCGAGCTGCTGGCCGATAAGCGGGTAATGAAGGTGTTCCATGCGGCGAAGCAGGATATCGAGATGTTCCTGCACCGGTTTGGCAGCGTGCCGGCGCCGCTGTTCGATACTCAGGTAGCGGCGATGGTGGCCGGGTTTGGCGACCAGGTCGCGTATGACTCGTTGGTGACGGCGCTGGCGGGGGGAACGATCGACAAGGCGCACCGGTTCAGCGATTGGTCGGCGCGTCCGCTAACGTCGGCGCAGATGAACTATGCGGCGGCGGACGTGACGTATCTGCGGACGGTGTACGAGAAGTTGCGGGCGCAACTTGTGGCGGAGGAGCGGCTCGGTTGGATGGATGCCGAAATGGCAGTGCTGACCGACCCGGAGACCTACCGAATAGACCCGGAGGCGATGTGGCTGCGGTTGAAACCGCGGAGCAGGGACCGGCGGTATCTGGGGTTGGTGAGGACCCTGGCGGCGTGGCGGGAGCGTGAGGCTCAGCAGATCAATATTCCGCGGCAGCGGGTCTTGAAGGACGAGGCGCTGTTGGAGATTGCAGCGACGAAGCCGGAAACGCCGGAGGAGCTGGCGCGGACACGGGGGCTCAGCAAGGGATTTGCCGAGGGGAGGATTGGGGAGAGTCTGCTTGCGGCGGTTGCGGACGGGAAGGCTCTGGCGGAGGAGGCGCTGCCGGCGGCTGCTCGGGCGGGGGCTGGGTATGAGGCGGCGCGGGTGTCTCCGGCTATGGCGGCGTTAATGCGGGTGCTGCTGACGGCGAAATGCGAGGAGCATCACGTGGCGCCTCGACTGGTGGCGTCGGCGGAACAGTTGGACCGGATTGCGTTGGGGGAGGATGACGTGGAGGCGCTTCGGGGGTGGCGGCGCGAGGTGTTCGGCGCCGATGCGATCGCCCTGCGCGAGGGGCGGCTGGCGCTGGGAGTGGAGGGCGCGCGGGTGCGGCTGATCAGGACTGCGGACGGTTAGTTAGCACGCGCCGCGCAAGTCTCGACAGCCGGTGATCCGAAACCGTGGATGGCACTTAGCGGTACGACCTGAGCGAGACACAGGTCGGCCTCGAGCCGATCCCTCTCTGCTCCCAGTGGCAAGGTCTCAATCAGCTCGAGCGCTCGCTCGAAGTAGCCGATAGCCTCGCGATTGGCGAATTGCGCCAGACTACGCTCGCCCGCTCGCCGCCAGTACCCGATCGCCACCTCAGCCAGGCCTGCCCCAGTGTAATGCCAGGCCAGCAAGTGCGGCTCGCGTTCCGCCGCCTCCGGGCGCAGCCGCAGGATGGCCTCGGCAATTCGCGCGTGCAGTCCGCGGCGCGGCTCCCGCAGCAACATGCCGTAGGCTGCATCCCGCAGGAGGACATGCCTGAAGCTGTATGTCGCCTCCGGTGGAACGCCGCGACGGTGGATCAACTCGGCGTCCTCGAGACGCTGCAGCGCAGATCGAAGGGCATCGTCAGACACGCCGGCAATCGTGGCAAGCAGGTCATGGCCGAACTCGCGTCCGATAGCTGCGCCGGCTTGTGCCACCTGCCGGGCGGTCGCCCCGAGCCGGTCGAGCCGCGCGGCCAGGGAGGTATACAGGGTGGCGGGCACGGCCGCCGCAGCCGGAAGCGCCGCCTGCAGTTCGGCCTCTCCACCTGCCTCAAGCGCTGCTCTGGTCAGCTCTTCGATGAAAAGCGGCACACCGTCTGTCCGCTCGACAATCTCCTCCACGAGCTCCTGCGGCAGTGCCCCGGCGCCGCCCGCAACCTGCTCGACCAGGGCGGCTTTGTCTCGCCGGCCAAGGCGGCTGAGGCGCAGCTCCGTCACATGCGCCTGTCCAGCCCAGGGGGGCCGAAACTCAGGCCGGAAGGTGACCACAAGCAGCAACGACAGGCTGTCCAGGCGCGCGGCCAACAGGTCGAGCAGTTCGAGCGTGGTGGGATCGGCCCAGTGCGCATCCTCCAGTATCCCCAGCACCGGCCGCGAATTCGCCAGCGCCTCCACCCGCCGGAGCAGCGCACCAAGCGTACGCTCCCGCCGCAATTGCGGACTGAGATCGAGGCGCGGATAACGGCCTCCAGTCGGCACTCCGAGCAGGTCGGCGATGAGGCCGAATTCTTCCGGCGTCCGGCCGCCAGCGGCGAGCAATGCCTCCAGCTTGGCCAGACGCACCTCGGGTGCATCCTCACGCACAAAGCCGGCGTTGCGCTCGAGCCGCGCGATGACCGGATGCAGGGCGCTATCGCGGTGGTGCGGTGAGCAGAACCACTCGAGCCGCTCGCATTTCTCCTCCGACGCCGCTATCGCCTCCTGCAGTGCTGCGACCAGGCGCGATTTCCCGATGCCAGCCTCGCCTGAGATCAGGACAATTTGGCCTTCGCCGGATGCCGCGCGGCGCCAGCGACGCACCAGCAGCTCCAGCTCCTCGTCGCGGCCGATCAGCGGGCTTAGCCGCCGCGAGTGCAGCGCCTCGGATCGGCTCTCCACGGCAGCCTGGCCAAGCACTCGCCAGATGCGAACGGGGTGTGCGAGCCCTTTGAGCTCAGATAGGCCCAGATCAACCCACTCGAAGAGGGCGCCTGTCAGGTGCTTGGTCGTTTCGTCAGCTTCGATTGATCCAAGTTCGGCCTGACCCAACAAGCGCGCCGCAAGGTTGGGCGTTTCTCCAATTACGCTTCGCTCGCGCGTCTCGGCGCTGTCGAGGATGTCGCCGACCACCACGGGCCTGTAGCAATCCCGACCCGCGCGGCAAGCGAGCCTGCCACGGTTGTTAGTTGCGCGACTGCTTCGGTCGCAGTCAGCCCTGCGCGTACGGCGCGCTCCGCATCATCCTCGTGGGCTTCGGGCCAGCCGAACTACACCAACAACCCCTCACCGAGGAACTTGGCAATGTAACCACCATGCTGTTTCAGCGCCTCCGAGGCCGCCTGGTAGTATCGCGCCATCACTTCGCGCAGATCTTCCGGGTCCAAGCGTGTGGAGAGTGCGGTCGAACCTGCAAGATCGCAGAACAGCAACGTAAGCTGGCGCCGTTCAGCCGCCTGGTCGGCGGGTGGTTCCGCGCGGGTGACCTGAGCCGCGAGCAGGTAGCCGCGCTTTGGGAGGGTCCGCAGCAGCCGTGCCGCTTCCGCGCCGAGGGCGCGGCGTATCTCGGTCACGCACTGGGTGAGGCGGTCGTCGGTTACGAACACGTCTCGCCAGACCGCCTGGATCAGTTCCTCTCGCGGGACCACCTGCCCGGCTTTCTCCGCCCAGATGGCGCAACACCTCGGCGGTCTTTGGCCGCAAGCTGACCTCCCTCCCTGCGGGCCGAGAGAGGGCGCCGCGTGCCAGATCGAGAGTGAAGCCGCCGAAATGGTAGATCGGGAGCGGCGGCGCGCGTGGTCGGGGCTGTCGCGAGGCGTCCAAAGGGTCGCCCTCAATTCAGCGTGGCGCTGCCAGCATAGATGATCCGGCCGGAGTTTGAAATTCTTTGGCGGCCTGGGAGAGGGTAGTCGCACCAGGATGGCGCCAGGGTGTAATAAACGAATTAGCATCGCCGCAGGAGAGCAGGGGACCGACGGCTCATGACGCAATCATCAACAGCCTCGCCGGGCACGCGGCAACGACTTGCAGCACGGATTGACCAGGCGCTCGGGCGGACGGACGCCGATCTTGTTATCCGCAACGCCCGGATCCTCGATCTTGTCACAGGCGCCCTTAGACCCGGCGACATCGCAATCTGCGACGACACGATCGTTGGGGTTTACGAGAGCTACCGTGGCGCACGGGAGATCGATGCCGCCGGGCGGGTTGCAGTGCCTGGCTTTATCGACAGCCACGTGCATTGCGAAAGCACGCTGGTCACGCCTGGCGAGTTCGACCGCTGTGTAATGCCGCACGGGACCACCACTGCGGTCTGCGATCCGCATGAGATTTGCAACGTGCTGGGGGAGACAGGACTGCAATATTTCCTCGACAGCGCACTTGGCACCGCCATGGACCTGCGCGTTCAGCTTTCCTCTTGCGTACCGGCGACGGCGCTGGAGACCTCGGGCGCTCGCTTGTCCGCGGCTGACCTCGTTCGCTACCGGGACCATCCGAAGGTGATCGGACTTGCGGAGTTTATGAACGTCCCGGGCGTGTTGAACAAGGATCCGGAATGTCTGGATAAGCTGGCGGCCTTCGCCGACCAGCACATTGATGGGCACGCGCCGCTGGTTTCCGGCCGGTCGTTGAATGGGTATCTCGCGTGTGGCGTGCGAAACTGCCACGAGACCACTAATCCTGAGGAGGGGCGGGAAAAACTTTCAAAGGGCATGCAGGTACTTATCCGCGAGGGCACAGTTTCCAAGGATTTGGCTGCTCTCACGCCCCTGATTGATGCTTTCGCTTCGCCCTTTATCGGCTTTTGCACGGACGATCGGAATCCATTGGATATTCACGAGGAGGGGCACCTGGATCATCTGGTCAGGCGTGCGATCGCCCTGGGTGCGCCTGCGACGGCTGTATACCGGGCGGCGAGCTGGTCTGCTGCCCGCGGGTTCGGGCTGCGTGATCGCGGTCTGCTGGCACCGGGTTACATCGCCGATGTTTTGCTGCTCGATGATCTGGAAACCTGTGCCATTCACCTGATCTTGCGGCGTGGCACGCCGGTCACCGCCGACCTGTTCGTTGACCGGTCCCTGCCGCCGCCGCACACCGGCAACTCCGTGCGGCTTCATCCCGTCACGGCGCAAACTTTCGCCATTCCGGCGCTTGGCCCGTCCACGCCGGTCATCGGCATCGTTCCGGGCAAAATCCTGACCGAACGGCTGCAAGCGGAGGTACTATACCGTGACGGCGAGCGGCATTCGGATCCGGCGCGCGATCTGCTGAAGGTGTGCGTGCTGGAACGGCACGGACTGAACGGGAACATCGGGCGTGGCTTCGTGAAAGGGTTCGGGCTGCAGAGCGGAGCGCTGGCTTCTTCTGTGGGCCACGACAGCCACAATGTATGTGTTGTCGGCACGAACGATGAGGATATGGCCCTGGCCGTCAACCGGCTGATCGCGTTGGGCGGTGGATTTGTGGCGGCGCGAGACGGCAGCGTTCTGGCGGAGCTTGCATTGCCGTTCGCGGGGCTGATGAGCCTTGATCCGTTCGAAACGGTGCATCAGCAACTGTGTGTCCTGCGGGACGCAGTCCGAGCTATGGGATCCACGCTGCCCGAGCCGTTCCTGCAACTCGCATTTCTGCCGCTGCCGGTGATTCCTCACTTGAAAATCACTGATCGCGGGCTGGTTGACGTGGATCGGTTTGAGCTGATTGCAGCGTAGCGAGGGCGCTGTGCGGGCCCTGCGAGATTTTTTCCCGCAGTTTGCGTACTTACTTGTGTGCCTTCCAGAAATCCCATAGCACTCGTGCGGTGTCGATGTCGCGATTGCGAGCCCCATTTGCTTCCCATCCGCAAAGTTCCGGCGGCGCTTTCGAAGGTACGCTGGCCCACAGCCATTCACGCGCTAGAACACTACCTCCGCGCCAGCAATGCAGCCGGAAAAGCGGATCAACGCCACCGTTGATGGCACGTTCGATACATGCGGCAACGCCTGCTCGGAACGAGACGTGCAACCGTTATGCAATGAGACCGGCATTTTCTTCGGCTACAAAGTGCGCAATCACCCCGCGCAGAATGCTCCCCATTCAGGTCGGATAGACGGCGCCAAGTGTGGATGCTTGTCGGAATGGAATCCCACGTGGAGGTCCCGGCCATGCATGCGCCAGCGCTTCCCCCCGGCGTGCGCAAGGTGCGCGCAAGGGACAACTGGGGCTAGAGCAGACGAAGAACCTCGGTTGCGAATCGAGCCGTCAACACGAGGCTGGCCATGTCGGGCAGATCTAACGCGTGGGGCCGACCATAGCGAACATGGCGCCTTGCGGGTCAGTGCAGTGGACGATCCATGATCCGCCCGGCACCTGATGCGGCTCGCCGAGGAGCTTTCCGCCACCGTCAGTAACCCGGGCACTGGCGGCGTCGATAGCCGGGACATTGAAGTAATAGAGCCAGAACGGGCCCGGGATCTCGGGCCGGCGGTTCATCATGCCGCCAACTGCCGGGCCGTCGCCGGTGGCGAAGGTCTGGTAGGTGCCCATCGGGCCCATATCGACAGCCTCGCGTTTGGTCCAGCCGAACAGGCCGGAATAGAACGCAAAAGCTTTCTCCCAGTCGTTCGAGTGGAGTTCGTGCCAGCCCACAGTGCCCGGCGTGTCAGGCCGGAGCTGGGGGGCCACCTTCGCAGGTTTGCGTGTACAGGATGAAAATTGCGCCGTGCGGGTCCGATACGACGGCGAAGCGGCCGACGCCTGGGATGTCCTCCGGGCTGCGGTGGACCGAGCCGCCGGCTGCGGTGAGCCGCGGGCACATGGCGTCAACGTCGTCCACGCCGATGTAGCCGGTCCAGCACGGCGGCCTGCCAGCGGCGGGCGCAGGGATGGGCATGAGGCCGGCGACCGGGGTCTCACCGACGTTTAACAGTGTGTAAGGATGGTCAGCCACGCCGGGGTCCCTGGCGGTCCAACCGAAAACGCTGGTGTAGAAGGTTTCCGCAGCTTTGCAGTCGGTCGTCATGACGTCGTACCAGACGAATTTGCCGGTCGCGGTAGCCATACGTTTCACTCCTCTGATTGGGGGGAGCAGGATGAAGGCGCTGCTGATCCAGCTCCAGTCAATTCGACTTGGCCTAGCCATAGGGCGGGTTATCCAATCTGGCCTAGGAGTTCCAGCGCACGGGCATAGACTAACTTGCGCGGGAGGCCCGTGGCAGTGGCGACCAGGGCGGCGGCGTCGCGCAGGCTGTGGTGTTCGAGCGCGAGACGAAGCTGCTGGTCTAAGTCGCCGGAGTTGTTAGTTGGTGGTGCCGGGCCCAGAACAATAGTGATTTCGCCCCGCGCCGGCTCGCGGGCATAGTGGGTGGCAAGTTCGGCGGGCCGGCCCCGCCGGATTTCCTCGAAGCGCTTGGTAAGTTCGCGGGCGATCGCCGCGGGCCGGTCGCCGAAAGTTTCGGCTAGATCCTCAAGGGTTTGGCTCACGCGGTGGGGGGCTTCATACCACACAAGTGTGGCAGACAACCCCGCCTGCTCGGCGGCACGGAGCTGGGAAAAGGCGGCGCGGCGGGCGGCTTGGCGGGGAGGGGGAAAGCCGAGAAACAGGAATGGCTGGGGCGGCAGGCCGGAGAGGATAAGGGCGGCCAGGGCGGCGCTCGGGCCGGGGATAACGGTGACCGGCAGACCCGCCTCAATGGCCGCGCGCACCAGACGATAGCCGGGATCGGAGACGACGGGGGTGCCGGCGTCTGACACCATGGCGACGCGTTGCCCCGCACCGATGGCGGCGAGAACGGCGGGGATACGGGCGTCCTCGTTATGCTCGTGCAGTGACTGCGTGCGGGCCTGGATGCTGAAGGCGGCGAGCAAATGGGCAGTATGACGGGTGTCCTCGCACAGGATAAGGTCAGCGTTGGCCAGTTCATCACGGGCGCGTGGCGACAGGTCGGCAAGGTTGCCGATCGGGGTTGAAACCAGCACAAGGGCAGCGCGGGCGGTGGCTGGCGGAGGAGGTTCTGCAGGTGCGTCGTCGGACATTTATACTCCTTGCCGGGAGTTCGGCCGCACTGGGCGGGTGCGGGGAGGGATACGGCCCGGGATATTACCCCGGGACCGGGCCAGTCGGCTTAGGGGTGGGGCCGGCTGCACCGAGCTCGGCGGGGAGTGTCGGCGTCTTGCTGCCGTTAAGTGGGGCGCGGGCGGGGATTGCACAGCCAATGCTGCAGGCGGCGCAACTGGCACTGGCGCAGCCGGGTTCGCCGCCGCTGGTGCAGCAGGACACGGGCGGGACGCCACAGGGAGCGGCGGCGGCGGCCCGGGCGGCACTGGGGGCGGGAGCGCGCATCCTGCTTGGGCCGCTGACGGCGCCCGAGGTGCAAGCCGCGGCACCGGTTGCGCAGCAGGCGCAGGTGCCGATGCTGGCGTTTTCGAATGATCCGGCCGTGGCTCGCCCGGGGGTGTGGCCGCTCGGGATCACTCCGGGCGAGCAGGTGCGGCGGTTGGTGGTGGCGGCGCAGCAGGCGGGAAAGACGCAGTTCGCGGCGCTGTTGCCGGACGGCGCATTCGGGCGGGCGTTGGGCGATGCGCTGGGGACCGCGACCACGCAGGCGGGGATGAGCCCGCCGCGAATTCAGTATCACGGGCCGGGGATGAGCAGCATCAACCAAGCGGCGCGGGCGGTTTCCGATTATGAGGCACGGTGGGGCCCGATCGAACAGCAGATCAAGCAGGCGCGGGCCGAGGGGACGCCGGAAGGTGCGCGGCGGGCGGCACAGTTGGGGAAATCGACCCCGCCGCCGCCTCCGTTCGACGCGTTGCTGCTGGGGGATGTCGGGGAGGCCTTGGTGGAAGTGGCCGCGGTGCTGCCGTACTACTTCGTGTTTCAACCGGCGGTGCAGTTTATGGGACCGTCGTTATGGGCTGATCCGTCGAGCCGCGCGAGCGGACTGCGGAGGGCTTGGTTCGCGGCGCCCGAACCTGGGGCCCGGAGTGCCTTCGTTGATACGTACTCGGCGCGGTATGGGGCACCTCCTCCATTCGTGGCGGACATTGCCTATGACGCGGCGGCGATAGCCCGGGTAACGGCTGAGAGCGGGTATTCGGTGCAGGCGCTGACGAATCCGAACGGGTTTTCGGGCGCTGACGGCTTGGTGGTGCTGCTGCCGAGCGGGGAGGTGCGGCGGGGGCTTGCGTTGTGGCAGATGCAAGCGGGCGGGGCGCAGGTGATTCAGGCGGCGGCGCCGTTGGGGGCGTAGCTACTCCAGTCTGACGGAGAGTTCGCCGGCGAGGTCCTGGATGAACTGCCAGGCGACGCGGCCGGAGCGGGCTCCGCGGGTGACGGACCATTCGTTAGCTTTGGCGCGCAGTTCCTCGGGGGTGATCGGGAGCCGGTAAGCGGTGGCGTAGCCACCGACCATGGAGAAGAACGTTTCCTGGTCGCAGTTATGAAAGCCGATCCAGAGGCCGAAGCGGTCGGAGAGGGAGACTTTTTCCTCGGTGGCTTCGGAGGGGTTGATGGCGGTGGAGCGCTCGTTCTCGATCATGTCGCGCGGCATGAGGTGGCGGCGGTTGGAGGTGGCGTAGAACAGGACGTTGTCGGGGCGACCCTCGATGCCGCCTTCGAGCACGGATTTCAGGGCCTTGTAGTCGGTATCTTCGCGTTCGAAGGAAAGATCGTCGCAGAGGATCAGGAAGCGGTGGGGCTGGGGGCGGACCAGGTTGAGGAGCGAGGGGAAGGAGGCGATGTCCTCGCGGTAGATTTCGATGAGCTTGAGGCCGGTGGTTTCGGCGTGAATGGCCTTGACAAGGGAGGATTTGCCCATGCCTCGGGCGCCCCAGAGCATGGCGTTGTTGGCCGGGTAGCCGTTGGCGAAGCGGATGGTGTTGTCCAGGAGGAGCTTCTTCTGGCGTTCAACGCCTTTCAGCAAGTCCATGGGAATGCGGGAGATTTTGGGAACCGGGGCGAGGCGGGGCGGGCTGGGGTGCCAGACGAAGGCCTCGGCTGAGGAGAGGTCGGTGGGGGCGGGCGGAGGAGGGGCGAGGCGTTCCAGTGCCGCGGCTATGCGCTCGAGCGGGTCCATAAGGGGGTTCCGGGATGATGCTTGACGACAGGGCGCGGGAACCTATGGTCCCGGCGATTTCATCGCAACCGGGCCGGCGGGCCCGAGAGGATTCCGGATGTTGATTTCCGAGGCGTTTGCGCAGAGTGCCGGCGGGATCGCGGGATTTGGCAACGCGGCTCAGTTTCTTCCGCTGGTGCTGATCTTTGTGGTGTTTTATTTCCTGCTGATCCGGCCGCAGCAGCAGAAACAGAAAGACCAGAAGCGAATGCTGTCTGAGATCAGGCGGGGGGACCGGGTGGTGACCGGTGGCGGGATCGTGGGCGTGGTGCAGCGGGTGCCGATGGTGACGGATAAGGATGGGAAGCAGGTGCCGGCTCAGGAGATAGAGGTCGAAATCGCCCCGAATATCCGGGTGACGGTGGTGCGGGACACGATCAGCACGGTGATCCGCCCGACGGCCGCGAATGATGTGAAGCCGGCGAAGAAGGCGGGGTAGGTTGTACAAAACCGGGATTACTGGTGGATGGCTAACCGCGCGGCGATAAAGCTCTCCCTCGCGCGTCTTGCTCAGATCCCCAGCGGCGGAAGGAGATATCACTCCCTGCGGGTATTGCGTTGCTGCCGGGCCGCCTCGCCGCGTGGCGAACCGCCGTTGTTGGCGACCCAGGACTGGACGGCCTGGCCCTGCGCCGTGGGCCGTGGGCCGCTGTAGAGGCCATAGCCTTCGGGTTGCTCGTAGAGCTCGTAAGCAGTGGCGAGCGCGACGCCGTTCTGCTTGAAGTTTTGCAGGAGCTGCGGGATGTCCTGTGGGTTTTTGGAGCCGAATTCGGTGACGGCAGTCGGTTTGCTGATGGAATTCAGCACGCTGTAGGCGTTCTGCCCCCCATCGAAGTTACCAGGGTTGTCGCCCATGTTGCCGTACCAATGGAGGACCGTATAGTCCCACATCAGGCCGGGGTAACTTTGCCGCAGTCCTTGCGCCAGGGCGACGGGAAATCCCTCTTGTGTCCACCCCCCGTTGGCACCGCCGATGATCTTAGCGTTCGGGTTGTATCGCCTGATCGCCGCGATAGCCCCCGCGGTGACCGCCACGGCCTTCTGGAAATTCGGCCCCGATGTCCACGCGCCTGGCGTCATCCGATTGCCGTTGCTGAGGAAATTGCTACTGTCTGCGGACCATTCGTTGCCGATCTCATAGGTACTGCGCCGTCGGCGTCGCGTTGACCATGGCGGCGGAATTCTGATAGCCCCAGTTGTAAGCGACCTGCTGGTTAGCGAACGAGCCCCAAGGCGGGTAGGTGTCGACCACTAAGATCGGCTGCACGCCATTCTTCTGCATCGCCGGCACATCGGCCCCGGCGGCGGTGGGAGACAGGCCGTCGCCGAAGTCGCGGTAGAGCACCGTGCCGTTGCCAAACATGGTATGCAGATCGTTGGCCTGCTGGCTAAGTGGAATACGGGTATAGGGACCGCCCTGATCTTCGTGCCCGTCGGCCCCGAGCAGCATCTCGCCGGACGCAGCAAACGAAATCGTGAGCGCGAGCGGCGCAAAAAGCCAAGCTTTCCTACTCATGTTCGCCTCCTTTGCGGCGCCGGTCGCGTTTTATACCGGCCAGCCTTCCGGCTGACCGCTATTGAGTTTTGGTTTCGCGCGCGGACGCCCCACCAGCCCCGCGCGCGATACCGCTCGCATGAGGTCAAGCCTCATGCTGCGCGGTATTACTCACGCGGACAAGACGTTAGCGGCGTTCGCCCAATGTTCACCATGCAGTTTTCGCAGATCGCGAAAGCCGCACCGGCTCTAGGCGAACGAAAGCAGACCACCTCTAATCGGACACGGCGGGTGTGGAGTCAGGCGCCCGCGGTGTGCTGGGGCAGCGGTGTGCCGACCAAGCCGCTAGACGGTGGCGGCAATACGCCCACCGACACGGCGCCTGTGCTGCTGGTGGCGTAGAGCGGCTGCCCGTCGCTCGATTGATCGGTGACACGCAGACGGTAAACCGGCGTGTTGCCCTGATAGAGCGTGAGCAGGTCGTTCTTGAAATCGTAGCTGGTAGCGGCTAAGCCGGCGAGGGTGAGAAACGAACCATCGTCCATCTCCACCTTCGACATAAACGTGTGGGGGTGCTCGACGGTCGTGATGGAATTAAAGCCAAGATCATAAGTTAGTCCGCGGCCAGAAGCCCCCGATACTTCAGCATTTCCTGGCCCGCCATCGTGTGTGGCGGTAAACTTCATCGTGCCCAGCCCCAGCACCCTACTATCAATTTCGGCGCGCGTGGCAGTAATCGTGCCTTCGTTAATGAACGTTCCGCGCCCAGTGATCTCGAGAGGCCCCCCAAAAGCAAAACCCTCATCGTTGTAAGTGCCTGTAAAGATCATGCTGGTGTGCGGCTCGAGGTTTATTTTATCCTGTTCTAGAACCCCGAAGAGAGCACCGCCCACGATAGCGGCTCGGGCGTTGACGTTGATCGAAAGGCTGGAGATGCCGGTTTGGTCGATGTTCAGTATAGCGCCCCCATTGAGGTTGATCTGATTATCGCTCGCCGCGCCGCTGGGGGAAGCTGTAATCTGAAAATTCTCGATGGCGTGCTCGATGTTGATGGTGCCGCCCTGCATGATCAGGGTATCGCCCGGCCGGGGCACGCCATTGGGCTGCCAGTCGGCGGGGTTGTTCCATTCATTGTTGCCGCCGCCGATCCAAGTCCACGTGTTTGACACCTTGTTTCTCCCTGCCGGAAAGGCCCGTCCGGTTATACCTCGCCCACGTCAAGCGAATGTCAGGCGGATTAGGCGACATCGAAGCGCATGGACAACGAACAAAATTGAGACAATTCCCGTCGACTTTGGCAATGTAGCGGTTATGATATGCTCTCTTAAAAAATCGCTACCCGGCTGCTGGGTCCGGCCAAGCATCAAAGGTTCAAGTCAACACGAAGTAGAAATGAATTGGGAAAATTATAACTGTTCTTCTGCCGTGCCTTGCACGCATGATCAGTCTGGCGGGCTATTCGGATAAGCCCGTTCCGATGCGCCGGGCATGTTAAGCCGGTGCGTCCGAGGCTGGGGCGGGCTATCCTTCGTTCGCCACCGGCATCAGCAATTCGATCTCAGGCGCCTTTCCGGGTCACGTGGGTGGATGCGGATCAGACCGGCGCCCCAAAAGCCGCCGTGCGGTGAGAAGCGTGTGCGCCAACGGTTGCGAACTGAGATGCCCTCGCGAAGGGGGAGGTTTGATCGGGATTAATCGGTTGGCAGCCTGAAGAGGCAATCGCACAATAAAGCGTGCGAATCGGTAATGAGCGAGCCACGACCGGTGAGGGAGCCCTGCCACGGGTGCCGGGGGACGGGGGGTTCCTGAGGTCCCTGCACGCGTTTTCCTTTAATGGCGAGCGGACGGCCGAGAAGGAACTGGCCGGGCTGCGATATTTCGTGAACGAGTTCTGGACCTCCGGGCAGCGGCAGGCTCATAGCATTCACGAGATCAGCTACCGGGCCTGCTTCAAGCCGCAGCTACCGGAGTTCTTCATTCAACGACTGACGGCTCCGGGGGATGCCGTTTACGATCCGTTTTCCGGCCGGGGCACGACTGCGGTTCAGGCCGCGCTTATGGGACGACGACCGATTGCGAACGATATCAACCCGTTGAGCGAAATATTGGTGCGGCCGCGGCTCGATCCACCATGTATTGAGGAGGTCAGCGCCCGCCTGGGTGCGCTTGATCTGAGCCGGGCTTGTCCGAAAGCGGCGAAGCGAGATCTGTTGGTGTTTTATCACCCGGACACACTGCACCAGATCTGTGCGCTGCGCGGCTATCTTCTTGAGCGGCGAGCGAACAGGAGATTTGATAAGGTTGACGAGTGGATCCGGATGGTGGCCATCAACCGGCTCACTGGTCATTCCAGCGGGTTCCTTTCTGTTTATACTTTGCCACCGAACCAGGCTGTCTCGGTTGGGTCCCAACGCAAGATAAACGCTGCTCGGAAGCAGGTGCCGCCGTACCGGGACATTGCGACGGTTATCCTGAAAAAGACGAAGAGCCTGCTGGCTGACGGGTTGCCGCCGGAACATCCGCCGGGGATGTTATTGACGGGTCCTGCTTATCAGACGCCCAAGATTGGGAATGGCGCGGTTGACCTTGTGGTTACCTCCCCGCCTTTTCTGGACATTGTGGATTACGAGGGCGACAACTGGTTGCGGTGCTGGTTTGCCGGGATCGACGCCAAATCGGTGCTGCTCGACAGGCACAAGGACGTTCGTGCGTGGGAAGCGTTCGTGCGGGAGACCTTCATCGAGCTCGCCCGTGTCGTGCGCCCTGGTGGGGTGGTTGCGTTCGAGGTGGGAGAGGTACGAGGCGGAAAGGTCTTTCTGGAGCGCCACGTGGTGGACGCGATCCGCGGCTTACCATTCGCGGTGCTTGGGGTGATGGTGAATCAGCAGGAATTTACGAAGACGGCAAATTGCTGGGGTGTATCGAATAATACTGTCGGAACTAATACCAATAGGATTGTGGTGGCAGAGCGGTCGGGGTAGGCCCTCACCCGGCGCTTCGCACCGACCTCTCCCGCAAGCGGGAGAGGTGAACGAAGGTGCGGCTTCGGCTAAGCACTCTTGGCTAATGCTGCTTGAGAAACGCCTCGAGCTCGTGCAGCAAGGCGCCGTCCGGGGAAACGCGCGGAACCTTGTGTTGGCCGCCCATCGCTCCACGCGCGCGCATCCACTGGGCGAAAGAGCCGGGCGGGGCCATGATGACCTCCGGTGGTTTCATGCCGAAGCCGCCGGCACGATGGTCGCGATAATCCGCGTTTTGCTGCGAAAGATTCGCGTCCAGGGCTGCAGCAAACCGGGCCAGCGCCTCCGCGCTGGGCGGAACGGCGCACTCTATTACGTAACGATGTCTGCCGCGCTGGTTTGCGGCGTCAGGAAACACTGGCCCAACCATGTAGTCGGTGACCGAGGCGCCGATCTCGGTCGCTGCGTGCGCAACCGCCTGTTCGATCTCCTCGCCGATCAAATGCTCGCCGAACGCGGATAAGGTGTAGGACAATCGTCCGGTCACGAGCAGGCGGGGCGGATGACGGGAGAGCAGGCGCACTGTATCTCCCAGCACATAAGCAAACAGCCCGGCATTCGAGGATAAGACGAGCACATAATTAAGCCCGGGCTCGGCTGTGGCCAGCCAGTGCCGGGTCGGCGCCGGAGCATCGATCTCCTGGAGGGGAACAAATTCGTAGAACAGCCCACGATCCAGGATCATGCGTAACCCCTCGTCGTAGCTGCGATCGGCAATGGCGATGAATCCTTCGCTTGCGGGATAGACCTCGCGCATCTCTGCCCGGCTGCCGGCAAAGATGGTCTCGAAACGCCGGCGATACGGCGTGAAATCCACGCCGCCATGGATGAACAGTTCGAAGCGCGGATACCAGCTTGCGATGTGGGCCGGCTGGTCCGGGCGCAGCGCGGCAAGCCGGTCGAAAAACAGCAGCACCCAGCTTGGCGTACCGCTCAGGCTGCGGATATCGGCGGCAAGCGATAAACGTGTGAGGCGATCGATCTTCTCCTCCCAGTCCGACAGCAAGGCGAGTTTCGGTGGCGGGAAACTCCAAGGGCGGGCCCATAGCGGCGTTTCGCGCGCGGCAATGCCGCTGAGATCGCCGGCCCAAATGCCCGGCGCCAGTTCGTTGAGCGCGGTACTGCCGCCGAGCATGAAATTGCGGCCTCCGAGTAATCGGCTGTTCGCGCACGCCTGCAAATGCCAGGTGAACAGATCAAGCACCGCTCCGCGGTTGCTTGCATTCATTTCCGGGGATACTGGAATGTATTTCGTCTTTCCTGATGTGGTGCCGGAAGTCAGAGCGAAGTACGGGATGGTGCCCGGCCAACTGATACCGGTCAGGCGTGGAAAGGCCGGTTGCCAATAATCCCGCCAGAAATCTTCGTATCGCCGCAATGGCACCTGGCGCTGAAAATCACTTATGTCGCGGATGCGGTCAAAGCCATGGTCTTGTCCGAGCCGGGTGTTGCGCGCGCGTCTGACCAGACCGAGCAAGGTGGCACGCTGAGTTTCGACGGGGTTTTGCGCCGCCAGCACTGCCGCGCGGCGGCGTGTGTAGGCGCGGAGCAGGGGGGTTGCGTCAAGCACGGAACTCGGTGCGAAACGGGAATTGCGCCCGGACGGTGTCGGGCCGCAACGGTATCTGCACGTATTCTCCGGCACGCCACAACGGGACCTGATCGAGCATGGTTGTGCTGCCGAGCCACCCATCCTGGCCGCCAAGCAGCACGAACCAGTTCCGATCCGGATCCGCGAGATCAGAGATATGCCGCGCCGTCACCACGAGGCCAGCAAAATGTCTTCGGTTGGTCAGCGGGTGCCCGGTCTTCAACAGCGCTTCGTTGCTGCCGCTGACAGGCCAGTTTCCGAACCGGAAATGCCGCCCAAAAATTGGGAGCATGGCAAGGACATGCGGCAGGGCGAGCCGGTGCATGCCACCCCAGGTGGCGAACCGCCGCAAGTCGCGCCTTATTGCCGGTAAGGCACGTCGCAGCGCCGAACCAAGTGCGCTAGCCTCGGCCGCCTCGATATCGGCGCGCGCCAGGGCGCGCGAGTCCCAGGTTCGGGAATAGGCAGCAACGGCGGATTTGCCGCGCAAGGCTGTCAGTAGATGGAAAATCAAGAGTTCGAATGCCAAGGCGCCTGGTGAGTCGGCATCATACCGGCCGTCCCATGCCGTCAGAAGTGCCGCGAGTTGCTCGGCTTCCGGCGTATGCTGGCGCAACGCGCGCACAAGCAGGTCGCGGAGACCCAGGGTCGGCTGAACGGCGATATCCAGCTGCGCGGCGCGAAGCGTATCGAATCGTGTAGTCTCGGCGCTGCTTGCGAATTCACTGAGACGCTGGAACCGGGTGCGTGGCGAGAAGCTATAGCCGATAACGATTGTCGCGCGGTTCGGGCGCTCGTTGGCGGAGGCGATAAATCCCTGCTCTGGATCGAAGCTTGCGGGGAGGGTCGCGCTTGTTCGCAAACGAGACCATCCTGCATCAATCTGTTCCATGACGGGCTCAGATGGAACCGCGGCTCGCTCCGGCAGCCATGCGGCCATCACCTTGCCGACGTGTCCGCTTGCGGCGGCGTACAGCAAATTCTGGCCCGGGACCGCGAACAGCTCCGACCCTTCCCGAAACTCCTGCCAGTTACGCGCGCGATTGATCCGCAGCATCGCGGTGAGCTCATCGCTGGCCTCGTGGCCAATCCAGCGCAATGCGACCGGGCGTTTCATGCGCAAAAACGGTGCATCAGAGACGATCGGTCCATGCGGTGTATCGCGCAGGGTCACCGTACCGAGGGCGGCTCCAGCGTACCCGGATGGTTTCATGCCGAACGGTTATCTCATTGGCCGGCAGGTGGGTGACATTGATCAGGTCACTGCTCGCCGCGTGCAGGTTGGTGCCGCCCCAGGCAACCAGCGGGTTTCGCCCGAGTGCCAGCATCGGTATCCCAGGTATCATCAGCCCGACCGCATGGAAGGATGGAGAGCGATATCCTGCGAGCAGCCACGGCGGAGGCAAGGCGGCGCCGAGATGCGGATCACTCGCGAGCCAGGCGGCGCCGGACTCGGTGCGTGACCCGGCCACCGCCAGCGAATTGCTGCCCATGCGTCCGACGCTGTGGCCAACCTGCGTAACACGCTGCCAGAGTTTCGCAGCCGTGCCGGGGTCGTGACGCAGCAATCCCATCCAGGTAAACCATGTCACATCAAGTGAAACCAGGCGCCCGAGCGTCAGCACATGCTCAACGCTCCATCCCTCGCGTTCAAGCCCGAGCAGAGCAAACTCCGGCGGCAGAGTCTGGACGAGTTCGATCGCCCGGTTGATGCCAGCAACGAATGCCGAGACCCATTCGAGTGTTTCGGCCGGCATTCTTTGGATCATTCGCGGTACGGCGCGGCCGAAATCCACAGCCCGGAGCAGGTGATCGATGTCGAGGCCGAGGGGGCCGATCATCTCGGATATGCGGCCCTGCGAGATCCGTCGCATCAGCTCCATCTGCGTCCAGCGCAGATGCACATGGATGGCGCCGAGAACCGTCGCGAGGTCGGCATCGTTGTCGGCTTCGATGAACGGGATCTGGTGCGCGTCCCAGTGCACGGCCACGGCTGCCCGCAACGGCAGTCCGTGCACCGGCAAGGCTGCCAGTCGCTGCTGCAGCGAGACGCTGTCGCGCGGTGGCAAGCGCCAGGCGCGTTGTCGGATGAGATGCGCCGCAAGCAGCGCCAGCCCGACCGCTCTTCGCAATGGTTTAATCGTCGCACGCACGTTTTAAGGTCTAGCGCTGCACGCGTTCCGGGGAAAATGCCGGCGATTCAGGGGACCCCGGATTGAGGTCCGGGGCAGGCACCGAGGATCGTGACAGAGGGTTACGTGCGAGAACTCACGATTACGTGAATAACAAAGTCCTAACCTACTTGACCTGAATCAACGGGGTTTGCCGTTGGCCAGGTAGCAAGGCGATGTGGCGCCGTGCGTGGCCGCGAATGAAAGAAGGGAACAGGAAATGGTAGAAAAGACGTTGAGCGAGGTGGCCAAGCATATCGCACTCCGCTCCCACTACGATAACTGGATCGGCGGCAAATGGGTCCCGCCGGTGCAGGGTAGGAGGTTCGATAATCCCTCGCCTATCACGGGGCGGGTCATCAGCACGCATGCGCGCTCGACGGCAGAGGATGTTGAACTCGCGCTCGATGCGGCACATGCGGCGAAGGAGAGCTGGGCACGCACCAGCGCGGCCGAGCGTGCGCGGGTTCTGAACCGGATTGCGGACCGGATGGAAGAAAAGCTCGATCTGCTGGCGACAGTGGAAACCATTGATAATGGCAAGCCGATCCGAGAGACGAAAGCGGCGGATCTGCCGCTTGCGGTCGATCACTTCCGCTATTTTGCCGGCTGTATCCGTGCGCAGGAAGGCAGTGTCGCGGAGATCGACCATGATACGGTGGCTTATCATTTCCACGAGCCGTTGGGTGTGGTCGCGCAGATCATTCCATGGAATTTCCCGCTGTTGATGGCGGCCTGGAAAATGGCGCCGGCACTGGCTGCGGACAACTGCGTGGTTTTGAAGCCCGCGGAGCAAACTCCGTTGAGCATACTCGCGCTGATGGATGTAATCGGCGATCTGTTGCCCCCGGGTGTGTTGAATGTGGTGACCGGGTTTGGCGTTGAGGCGGGGAAGCCGCTGGCGCAAAGCTGGCGCATCGCCAAGGTGGCGTTTACCGGCGAGACCACGACCGGGCGGCTGATTATGCAGTATGCGTCGGAGAACATTATCCCGGTCACGCTGGAGCTGGGGGGCAAGTCGCCCAACATTTTCTTCGCCGATGTGATGGCGGAAGATGACGCCTTCCTGGACAAGGCGCTGGAAGGGTTCACGATGTTCGCGCTGAACCAGGGCGAGGTCTGCACGTGTCCGTCACGCGCCCTGGTGCACGAGGGCATTTACGAGCGGTTCATGGAACGGGCGGTAGCGCGCACGAAGAAGGTGGTGCAGGGCAATCCGCTGGATGCCACCACGATGATCGGGGCACAGGCTTCGCAGGATCAGTTGGAGAAGATCTTGTCCTACATCGATATAGGCCGGCAGGAAGGTGCGAAGGTGCTGACGGGCGGGCAGCGCACCCGGCTCGGGGGCGACCTGGCTGGCGGGTATTATGTGCAGCCGACGATCTTCGAAGGGCATAACCGCATGCGGATCTTCCAGGAGGAGATCTTCGGTCCCGTGGTGTCGGTGACAAACTTCAAGGACGAGGCGGAGGCGCTGGCGATTGCCAACGATACGCTTTACGGGCTCGGAGCCGCGTCTGGACGCGCGATGGCAACCGCGCTTACCGGTTCGGCAGCGCCATCCAGGCCGGGCGGGTATGGACCAACTGCTACCATCTGTATCCGGCCCACGCGGCGTTTGGCGGTTACAAGCAGTCCGGAATCGGGCGGGAGACGCACAAGATGATGCTGGATCACTATCAGCAGACGAAGAACCTGCTGGTTAGCTACAGTGCGAGTGCGTTGGGGTTCTTCTGACGCCCTCACCCGGCGCGGCTTGTGCCGCGCCGGCCTCTCCTGCAAGCGGGAGAAGCTAACCGGGGGTGGCGTGCTGCTGGGCGCCGGGGACGGCTTGTTGGGGGATGGACAGGCCCTCGTTGCGGATGACGACCTGGGTATTGCGGCAGTTGTGCAGTTGCGTGAGTTGGAGCGTGCGCCCGTTCTTGAAGCGGACGCGCACGTTGGCGATGCAGTCTCTGGCGGGCACGAGGATCTCGGCGGCCTGATCGCTGGGAATGGAGCCTTTGGCGAGATCCCAGACCTTGCCATCGGTGGTCTGTACTTGCGCCTCAGTGACGTCATGGCTGCTCCAGTTCTGGACGGCGATGGAGCGCATATCGGGTTGCTTGTAGAGGTCGGCTGCCGGAGGGTTTTGGGCGGCGAGAGCCGGGGTCACGGCGAGGAGCAAGGTGGCGAGGAGGAGGGGGCGACGCATGGGTATGGAACCCGGAAAGTGCCTGGAGGGCGCGATCACGTATCTGAGATGACGATGGCGTTAACCCGGTGACAATCCATCCGGGGTACGGTGGCGGAGGAGCCGGGGTTTATGGAGTCCGATTTGCAGCCGCTGAACCGTATCGTCGGGCAGAGGGGCTATAGCGTTCCGTTCGAGAGCGGGCATCTGTTGGGTTCGCGCGTGCGCCAGGACGTGCGGGACGGGCTGGTGGCCCTGCTCCGGGACTTTTCCAACAGCGGTTCGACCTATGTGGTGCCGTGGGCGATGGTGCCGCGGACCGTGGTGATGACGTGGTTCGATGGGGCGTTGCATTCGCGGGTGGCGCAGTTGCGAAGCCTGTCGCCTTCCGCAATTCAGCATGCGGCAGATGAGGCGGCAGCCGCAGGCGAGGCCGGACATGCGGTGCAATGCGACGAAATGGCTCGGCGGCAGCGGGAGGAGGACCGGCTGACGGCGTTGGCGGAGGTGCTCTCGGGCCGGGCGCTGCGGGCGATTGGGATTTCGGTGGAGATGCTGGACCGGGGCGAGGTGTCGCGGCAGCAGCTCGAGGAAGCGTGCCGGGGTCATGGTTTGGCGCCGGAAGATCTGGTGACGACGCTGGAGGCGTGCGCGAAGCTGGCGATGCCGGTGGGGGTTGCAGGCGCTCTGGGCGGGACGCTTGCGGGGCCGTTGCGGATGACACTGGAGCAGTTGCGGCAGCTTGCGGCGCATCTGGACCGGCGGATTGCTGTAGTGGGTCCGGCCGAGCGGGAACTTTATGGCTCGGCGCGGACGGCGGCGGAGGCCTCCGTGGAGCTGGGGACGAGTATCCTGGCGCGGGTCGATGCCAAGCTGGACAGGATCTTGGCGACGATTGGGGGATGGAAGACGGGCCAAGCGGAGCTGACGCGGTGGCTGCTGCAGTTGGAGATGATCCTGGATGGGTGGCCGTCGGTGCTGGGGTTTCATGCGGGGGTGATCGACCCGCCGGCGGGGGTGAAGGGGACGCGGGCGGCGATCCTGGCGGCGATTGCGCCGACTCTGGCGGGGGAGCTGCTGGCGGAGGTGCGGAAGGGTGGGGCGTAGGCTGAGCGTGGGTTGGAACGCGAGTTTTTGTAGCCACAATTACTCGTGGAAATCGAGTTCGATCCGGCTAAAGACGCGCGGAACCGCAAGAAGCATGGAGTTTCTTTAACTGAGGCGGAATTTGTTGATCTGGATGAGGCGGTTGTTCTTGCGGATGAACGGTTCGACTACGGGGAGGTCTAATCCGAGGCCGGTTGCATATGCTCGTGTTCACGATGCGAGGGCAGGTGCTCCGGGCTAGCTCTCTGCGGAGGGCAAATGCGAAAGAAGTGGCGCGGTATGGCCGAAAGGGTCGTTGACGATACGGCCGACGAGGAGAACCCGGAGTGGACGGAGGAGAACTTTGCGCGGGCGCGCCCGTTCCGGGAGGTATTTCCGGAGCAGTATCGGGAATGGAAGCGGAAGGGGCGACCAAAGGCTGAGGCGCCGAAGATGCATATCGGGTTCCGGTTGGCGGCTGAAGTGGTAGAGGGAATTCGGGCCTCGGGGAAAGGGTATAACGCGCGGGTGGAGAAGGTGCTGCGGGAGGCATTGGCGCGGGGGGAGATTTGAGGGCACGGGGAATGGGAGGGCGGTTGAACGTCTTGGTCGGGCTGAAGGACGACGATCAGGACCAGAAGGACGGTGGCGTAGAAGCGGAAGGCGGCTTGCTGGCCGTTCCACATGCGGATTGCCACATGGAGAAGAGAAGTATTCGCCGCCGATCACCGTGAAGCCGGGTGAACCAGAGCAGAAAAGCGAGTGTGGCGCCGATGATGGTGTGCGTCTGGCGGGCTGGAAACGCTGGGCGGGGCGCGGAGGTTGCGGAGCAGGTCGTAGGTGCCCTCGGCGAAGGCGAGCGCGGTCACGGTCCCGGTGGTAATGATGGCAATGTAGGCGGCATTCCAGAGGAACGGGTTGGTGATGGCGCGGGTGCGGAGGGTGTTGGTGGGGAAGGTGGTGTCCATGCTGAGGACGTGGCGGACGAATTCGTAGTTGGAATCGTAATCGACCACGTTGTCGTAGGCGACGATGAGGGCGAAAACGGCGAGGGAGGTGACCAGGAGGAGTTGGCGAGGCGGAGTGGCATGGGTTGGGGGTTGCTCGTTCGGCTAATGGTCGAACCGATCCATCCCCGCAACCGAAAACGTCAGCGGAAGACGGGAATCGCTGTAGGTCCCGCGGCTATGCCGACGGCCAAATAGTTACGATGGAACTAAAGCCCGCCGTGCCCGTATCCAGCCGCCGCCATTATGTGCAGCGCTCGTTTTGAAAGGAGCGCCCCAAACTTATAGAGGCTTCAGGTTAGTCGCTGCCATCTTTCCTTGCTGGCCGCGCTCGAGGTCGAAGCTGACCTTCTGACCCTCGTTCAAGCTGGATAGGCCCGCGCGCTCCACCGCAGAGATATGGACGAAGACATCCTTCGACCCATCATCCGGCTGGATAAAACCATAACCCTTCTGCGGATTGAACCATTTTACCGTACCTTCTGCCATTGCATCATCCTTCTGCGATCCGGCGGTCCGCACCATGCGGACCCGACGACTTTTCACGTTGGGAGCATCGAATTGCAACCGGGCCGCGAAGGCAAGGCACGGGATACCAAGCCTGAAAAGCTCCGTCGCTTGGATATTGGAAGTGCCGGAGCAGTTTGCGAGCGAAATCGCTGTCAGGCAGCGGCATTTGAGGCAAGCCGCTCAGATTGGGCGGCCGAGGTCCGTGCTTCGAGCAAGGTGTTCTGCAACTGTTCGCTGGCTTCGAACTTGGAGATGTTGTTGATTGCCGCGCATTCGGCGGCGAGGCGATCCAAAGCCAACTCGAACAGGTTCCGCTGGCTGAAGCTGCTGCCGGATCCGTCGCCGGACGCCTGCAGATCCCGTACCACCTCGGCGAGGGCTACGAGCTCGCCCGAGTTTATTTTCGCGAGGTATTCCTGCGAGCGTTTCGCCCACATGATCCTGCTCGCTCGCGGCCGCCCCTTCAGCTTCGCGAGAGCATCCGCCAACTGCTGCCTGGTGGCAAGCTTTCGCAGGCCTGCGCCGCGTGCCTGCGCGACCGGGATGCGCAGTGTCATCCGGTTCTCGGCGAAGGAGACACGAATCAAATTCAGTTTGTATCCGGCTATTTCCTCGACGCCTACATGGTCGATGCGGCCGACGCCATGGGCAGGATAGACGACAGCGTCGCCCTCACGGAACGGATCGCCATCTTTGGGTTTGACCTTCGCGGCTGTCGATCTAAGAGCAGCGGAGACCATTGCCGCCGTCATCGGTGTTGCAACCGCCAAAGGAATCACCTCCTGATCCGTAGAAACTCGCTTCATATGGCGTTTCTGGCCGGGAATGCACCGGCACGCCGGCAGGATTCGCCATATCAAGGGTGTGCGGGCTGCCTAAACCCGGTTTGGTGCCCTGACCCATGGGCGAAAGCCGACCGTTGCCGCCTGCCCCGCGCCACGATGGACATCATAGACCCGGGCGCTCGCTGACGCTAGGGTACGAGTTTGCACAATAGGCAAAAACCACCGGACTGTAAGATTCAGATCATTCTTTTAGACCCTCGTCGCTAAAGAAGCCCGGCTGTGGCTTGTCAGGGCGCCTGCTCGTCCCCATCTTCCCTTGTAGATTAGCGAGACCGGAGCGTTGCCGACGGTTGTGCGGCGCGCGGATGCTTCTGCAACAAGTCGCAGATCATTGCGTTTCGACATTCGATTCCAGCTTCCTGCGGCCCATGCGATCGGCTTTGCTGACATAGACGCTCCCGCCCTGATTCTCTCGCGACGAGGAATACAGAGAATGGCAACTGCACCGCAAGGCGATGACGACGACGAGCAACGCGAAGCCGACGCGCAGGCTGATGCGATGAAGGAACGGCTGCTGAAGGATGTCGAGTCCTGGTCCAAGGCACGCAGCGAACGGTCAGGACACGCCGACGGTTCGGGGATGCGCCTTGGCGCGATGTCAGCGGCGCCGGCTGCGAGGACGCGAAAATCCACTGTGGCCGCTCCGACGGTCAAGGCAGGAAATCCCGCGAAGAAGACGTTCAGCATGTCTTATGGCGGTGTGGCGACGACGGAGTACGTGCGGCGGAACCTGGTTCGCAGACCGCGGTGAACCGGATCACGTAGAAACGGATGGCAGCAGCTATGGGACCGGCGGAAGGCAGTGACGGCCAGATTGCCTATGATCTTGAGGAGTTCTGCAGGGAATACGGACACCCTGACGGGCGGTTATTCACATTCGAAATAACTTTCGACGCCGTGACCTATGTATATGCCAATGTTGCCGGCACAGTGTATGCCAGTAAAGTTATCTTCGAGCTCAACAGCGACGACCTGGTGGATACGCACAAGGCGCATTAACACAGGCAGTTTCCGCGCGCCGTATGGGTTGAATATCCGGGTTGGACCGGATGGGCGAAGAAACTCATGAGTGATGGAATTTAGCGACGAGCGAGTGGCTTTTCTGCTCGAACTGCAGAAAGGCGCGCGGCGTGCCCTGGCCTCGATGGATGCCGGTATGATCGGGCCGTTGATACGGGCGAACCTGGTTCGGTGGGACGACGATCCATCGACGGCGGCGCGGCTGCGGGATCTGCCGGGCAGCACGTTCACGCGGACCGAGCAAGGCCAGCGGATGCTGGCGGAGTATGAGGCGCGTCGGGGGGTGGAGCAGCGGGAGCGGTAAGCTCTTTCGGGGAGGGGCCTTCTGGCGAGGGGGGCAGGGATAACTTGGGCAGGACGGGCGGCGGAAAGTACCCAATCTCGGACGAGGGCCTCGACGCGCGTGGGGAGATGGCCGCCTATTACTGCTCCGGCCCCGATGGTTTACCAAGGCGTGGTGGGTGGTCACGCCAATACATGCGGGATGATGATGCCGAAGAAGGCGGAAATGGTGGACACGGACTGCTCTTGGTTGCAGTTCTCAGTTAGCGTGGGTTGGTAAACGAGCGGTCAGAGCGAGTTCACGACGACTGGAAAACGGCGCGCACATTCACCTCTCCGTTTGGGAGAGGTCGCCGCACGCCAGTGCGGCGGGTGAGGGTCCCGCGTTTGCCATCATCCTCAACCTGCTCTTGGCGGACGGTTAAAGGTCTTGATCGGGCTGAAGGATGACGATCAGGACCAAGAGGACCGTGGCGTAGAAGCGGAAGGCGGCTTGCTGGCCGTTCCAGATCGCGGATTGCCACATGGAGAAGTATTCGCCTCCGATCACCATGAAGCCGGTGAACCAGAGCAGGAAGGCGAGGGTGACGCCGACGGGGGTGAAGCGCTCTGGCGCCCTGGAAGCGCTGGGCGGGGCCCCGGAGCTTGCGGAGCAGGTCGTAGGCGCCCTTGGCGAAGGCGAGCGCGGTCAGGGCCTCGGTGGTGATGACGGCGATGTAGGCGGCGTTCCAGAGGGCCGGGCTGATGATGGCCCGGGTGCGGAGGGTGTTGGTGGGGAAGGTGGTGTCCATGCTGAGGACGTGGCGGACGAACTCGTAGTTGGAGTCGTAATCGACCACGTTGTCGTCGGCGACTATGAAGGCGAAGGCGGCGAGGGAGGCGGTGAGGAGGAGTTTGCAGAGGCGGAGGGGCATGGGGGCCGGATTCTTTGGGTTGGGTATCACGAGCTTGGGGACGCCAAGTTGGCGCAGGAACGTGGGCAGATCGTGGCGGCGATTGCGTGAACTCGGCGAGAGAGATGTTATCCAAAGGGGGCAGCAATTGCGTGTATGTGAGTTCTCCGACGCCGGCCATTTCGCGGTGGAACTTGACTGGGTCGAGGCGGCAGTTGTTGGGCGGGACGCTCCGAGTCCGACGACCGCTTTGGCTGGAATCCGGCCCCTTCAGGATCTGATGTGCCCCGGTGGGGTGGCGCCACAATCCGACTATTTGCGCACGTTCGTGAGCGGAGTTGTTCGTGGAGCAAAATGAACCTTGTGTCGTGCGACCCGGGCAAATCGCGAACACCCATTAGCGACAAGCCTTAAACGGATTGAAGTGGACCCCGAATTTGGGACCACCCGCCAAGCTATAAACCGAACCGGTTCCGTCCATGCTACACGGAGCGGAACATGAGCAGAACCCGACGCAGGATCGATGCCGCGCTGAAGGCGAAGATCGCCCTGGAAGCGCTGAGGGAAGACGCGACAGTGGCCGAGCTGGCGGTGCGTTACCAGGTGCATCCGACACAGATCTACGCCTGGAAGAAGCAGCTGCTAGAACATGCCGAACGGGTTTTCCGGACCGGGACAGGCGATGAGCAACCGGCGAAGGAAATCGCGCTACTGCACGCCAAGATCGGCGAACTGGTACTGGAGCGGGATTTTTTAGCGCGGAGGTCCGGCAGATGAGCGCGGCGGGCCGGAGAGCGATGCTCGATCGCGGCCACGGGCAGCTCTCGGTGCGGCGGCAATGCGCGTTGCTTGGACTGGCGCGCTCAGGCGTTTATCGCGCGAAGCCGGAGCATGACGCGGACGAGCTGGCGCTGATGCGCCGGATTGACGCGGTGTTCGTCGCGTGGCCGTTCTATGGCTCGCGGCGGATCGCGGCGACGCTGAGCACGGGCGGGGAGAAGGTAAACCGCAAGCGGGTGCAGCGGCTGATGCGGGTGATGGGGATCGCGGCGCTGGGGCCGAAGCCGCGCACCAGCAAGCCAGGGCCTGGACACAAAATCTACCCGTATCTGCTGCGGGACGTGCGGATCGAGCGAGTGAACCAGGTATGGTGCGCGGACATCACCTACATTCCGATGCGGCGTGGGTTCCTGTATCTGGTGACGGTGATGGATTGGTGGAGTTGCGCGGCGCTGTCGTGGCGGCTGTCGAACACGATGGATGCGGGGTTTTGCGTGGACGCGCTGAAGGACGCCCTGCGGCGACACGGCCGGCCGGAGGTGTTCAATACGGACCAGGGCAGCCAATTCACCTGCGAGGCCTTTGTCGGCACGCTGCTTGGAGCCGGGATTGCGGTATCGATGGATGGCCGCGGTCGATGGATGGACAACGTGTTCATCGAGCGGCTGTGGCGCTCGCTCAAGCACGAGGAGGTTTACTTGAAGGACTACGCGGACGCGCGCGAAGCGCGGGTGGGGATCGGCGCGTGGATGGAGTTCTACAACGAGCTGCGCCCGCATCAGGTGCTGGGACATCGCATGCCGATGGCGGTGTGGCGAGCGGGGCTTGCGAGATCGGCTGTGGATATGCAGCTTCGCTTGGACAACGCTGGCGGGTTACCCACATATCCACAGCCGCCACAACAGCAGGAAGAGGTTTATGCTTAGCTTGAAAGAAGGAAGGATGGGAGCCGGACGGGGGCTGTAGCTAAGCAGCGGGCCAAATTGGTCCCATAGGTGGGGTCCACCTCAAGATGTCATGTCCCCTTATAAGTGCGCTAGATACTTCACCCGGAAACATAGCCTAATATTGCAGAGCTAAGCGCTCCACGAGACGCTGACAGTGCAGATTTCCGGGATCCCTCTCCAGACCCATTTCTGCGATCTCGAGCGCCCTTCTGCCGTTATCGGCGTGCAGGTACAGCCAAGCTAAGCGCGAGAGATCGGTGGCAGAGGCCTCTTCAATTCTTCGCTCCATGAGCGCGGCTAGAGCCCCGAAAATCGACGCTCTATCCGTAGTTTCCATTCTTTCAATCGCGGCCGCATTGTTGTTTAACCAATTTGCCATGCTGCTAATTTCACCAAGAGGCGCTCCAGGCCCATCAAAGGCACCCACGAAGGCGCCGCAGGCTGCAACAACGTTGCCGCCCTTTCTATAGAGATTCGCCAAACGCTCCCACGCGTCACGACTGTATGGGCCGTCTGGTTCCCGTTCAAGGTACCGCCGGACATACTCCGCGGCGATATCCGAACCCCGTTCCTCCACCTCCTCCTCAAGATCCGCTAGTAATAGCCACGCCGGCGGGTAGTTCTGAGCTATAAACTCGAGAACCGACCGCATTGCTGGTATTGTTACTTTGCCGTCCAGAATACGAGTCGCGATCCTGCGAAATAGCCGCTGTACTTTCGGTTGAAATCCTTCGCTAAGGTAAGCGTTGCGGCGAGACCCTGCCCGATTTTCCTTGACGGCAGCCGTGCGGCGTATCAGAGGCCGGCCCATCCTCTGTGCTGGGGTGGATTACGCCGGCTGCCGCTGGATGCGTTTCACGCGGTGCTTCTGGTAGGCGATAATCTCACGGGCGAGAGGCAGACGAGCATCGAAACGCAGGTGCGTGATGGAGACAAACGCGGCGTTCTTGGCCTCGTCTCCAAAATCGAGGCGGCACACAATGCCTCCCTCGTCACCGGCGTAGCTGATCCAGGTGATTGAGCAGGCGGCGGAGGTTTGGCTCGCAGCGTTCTTCGCGACGAGAGCGGCGAGCAGCTCGGGTGTGGGGCGCGCGGGCAGTGGCAGAGCCTGTTGCAGCTTCCCCATCAGGCGGTCAACCTGAGTTGGATTATCGATCATGCAGCTGCCGCCAATTCCGTGAGTTCAGTCGGATGCCAATTCCACGGCAGCAGCGCCTCCAGTGCGTTCGCCTTAGTCTTGCCTGAGACGATGCGCTCGAGCACATCAGTAAGCCAAGCCATCGGCTCGACACTATTCAGCTTGGCGGTCTCGATCAGCGTCATCGCGATGGCCCAATGCCGGGCTCCGCCGTCCGATCCGGCGAACAAGGCGTTCTTGCGTGTGAGGGTCACCGGTCTGATCGAGCGCTCGACCACGTTCGTGTCCATCTCGATCCTCCCGTCATCGAGGAATGCCACCAACCCCGGCCAGTGCCGGATCGCATAGCGCATCGCTTTCGCCAGCTCGGAGACGGCGGATATACGAGGCAGCTGCTCCTGCAACCAAGCATGCAACGCCTCCACGATCGGCCGACTTCGCGCCTGGCGCATGCGCTCCCGATGATCGGCAGAATGCCCGCGAATCTCGGCCTCGATCGTATAGAGTTCGCGAATGCGCGCCAGCACATGCCCGGCCAGCGGCGACTTCGTCGCCTGATAGAAATCGAAGAACGGCCGCCGCATATGCGCCCAGCAGAACGCCAGCTTGACCGAATTGTCGCTGCGGTCCCCGGCCAGTCGCTTGAACCCGGCGTAGCCGTCCACCTGCAGCACACCGCGAAACGCTGCCAGGTGCGCTGACGGATGCGCGCCCTTACGATCCTCGGAATATACATACGCCGCCGCCGGGTGCGTCGGACCGGACCACGGTCGGTCATCCACCGCATAGCACCACAATCGCCCGGTTTTGGTTCGGCCGCGGCCCGGATCCAGCACCGGCAATGTCGTGTCATCCGCAAAGACCTTCTCAGACGACAGCACCGTGCTGACCACCAGGTCATAAAGCGGCTTCAGCCACCAGCAGGCTCGGCCAACCCAGTTGCTCAGCGTCGAGCGATCCAGATCGATGCCCTGCCGCGCCAGCATCTTGGACTGTCGATGCAGCGGCAGCGAGTTCGCAATACTTGCTGACCAGCACATGCACCACCATGGCCTCGGTCGCCAGGCCGCCATCGATCGGGCGCTCCGGCGCTGGCGCCTGCACCACGGTTCCCTCGCACGCCCGGCAGGCGTAACGCGGCCGGCGCGTGACCCGCACCCGAAGCTGCGCGGGCACGATATCGAGCTGTTGGCTGCGCGTTTCGCCGATCACATGCAGCGCGCCACCACAGCAGGGGCACTCGCGGTGCTCGATGTCCACCACCACCTCGTAGCGCAGCAAGTGTGCCGGCAGATCGCCGAGATTGCGCTGCGCCGGTGCCGCTCGGCGCTTCTGCTCCTTCGGCTCTGGTGCAATAGTGTCCTGTGCCGCCTGGTTCGCGGCGACCGTTTGCTCCAGATCCTCGAGCCCCAATTGCAACTGGTCATCGGTGAGTTGCTCGGAGCGGCGGCCGAACCGATGGCGCACCAGCCGATGAATGAGCAGGCGCAGCTTGTCATTCTCGGTATTGAGCTCTCGCACGACGTCGCGCAGCATTTGCTGCAGCGTCGCGGGATCGTCAGGCAGGTTGTCCAGATCGATTCGCACGCTGCGATTCTGAACGACGCCGCCGAATCGGTGCCAGCCGATTTTTATCGGCGACGCGGGTTTTTATCCCGCCAGTTCCGGTGCTCGTCGCGGCTGCGCTGCGCGCCATTCACAGCCATCCAGCAGCGCCGCCAATTGCGCGCTCGAGAGCATGATCCGGCCAGTCGTCTCGGATGACGGCCAAACAAACTGCCCATGCTCCAGCCGCTTGGTCAGCATGCACAGGCCGGCGCCATCATGCCATATCAGCTTGATCAGTCCTGCGCGACGCCCGCGGAAGGCATACACAGCGCCATCGAACGGGTTGTCGCGCAGCGACTGCTGCACCAGCATTGCCAGCCCCACCATACCCTTGCGCATATCGGTCACGCCGCAGGCGAGATACACGCGCAGGCCGGGTGCGAGTGTGATCATCGGCCTTGCAGCATGCCCAGGACTCGCCGCAATGCCCGATCATCTACCTGCCCATCAACGCGCACCAATATGCCGCCCGGCAGCACGATCTCGATTATTCCCAGCGGCCGGGGCGATTGCGGGATCGTTACTGGCGGGGCGGGCGGCTCAGCCGGTAGCTGGCCGGCCAGCCGCGTCGGCGCCAGCTCCACTTGCGCAAACCGTGTCGGCCGCCTCATCCGCTCCGTCGGAGCCGGCAACAGTTCTCGACGCCAGGTATAAAGCTGCCCCGTACCGATCGCGTATTTGCGCGCCACCTCGCTCGGGGTCAGTTCGGGCCCGAGGCTCTCAGCCACAATCTCGCGCTTTTGCTCCAGCGTCCAACTCCGCCGGCGCTCGCCCCGCGTGATAACCTCCACTCGGACGTTGTGTGCGCTCTTACGATCTGTCGTATGAGCGCTCTCATCAGGGCCGGATCCGTTTAGCGTCTCATCCATGCGGCCCTTCGATCACACGAATGCCGCGCGCCGCCCATGTGGTGCCGCCGAATCGCTTACTCGCTAAGTGATCGCACGCTAGTTGGTCCCAAGTCTTGAAGCAAACGAATGTCGTTTTCGATCAAGATCTTGATGGGACTCACGCTGAGCTTTCGGCTTCCGAAAATTGCAGCTGCTAACGGGGTATCAAGAAAGTCGGTACCATCTTGAGCGGTCGTCCGCTGGACAAGAGACATTCTGACGAGTTCGTCAATTGCAGCCGCAGGATCGATGCGTTCGCTCTGATCTCGAAGCAACACGGCCTCCAGTGCAAGCTGAGGCACAAGGGACCGCCACCCACTGAGCGTCAGAAAAATGCGGCTGGCCAGCGGAGACAGATTAGCAAATGTACGCTCGAACAGTGCATCCAGGACATCATCTTTGCGGGAAATTAGTCTCTCTGGTTTTCCAAGATTCTTGGTATTCGCCACCTCACCCAGGATAATCTTGATTACGTAGGGATGGCCATCGGAGTCATCGCGTAGCTTCTCTTTAAAGTCGCTTGTGAGAATACCGTCGATCGATAGGGATTTCGCCGTCCGTGAAATGAGTTCATTCGCCTCGGCCTGCTCCATCCCAGTTATTGCTATCGGATAGTCGGCCTTGAAATCACGGAATCGACTGGTGATCATGATCTTGTTAGGAAGCCGTATATTGGCATCGAGCCAATGGAAGACATCAACCGGGCTTCTAACGGTCTCAAAATTATCAAAAACGTAAAGCATTGGTCCGCCGAGGCAGCTTGACCGCAGACTATACGCCATCATGTCAAGCGCTGACTTTCCCGGAGTTACAGCGGCATAGGATCCCAGCAAGGCGGCAAATTCATTCGAGATGTCCTTCTCTGTTAATACCTGTGCCTTGACGTTGCGAGGTCCTGAGGGCAACAAATCGATATCTCGAGCACTGAACCAAAGGATTGCGTCGTATCGATCAGTGAATGCCACATAGTGCAACGTCTGGAGCGCTAAAGATGTTTTGCCTATCCCACCGCGCCCAACAAGGGTAACGATAGGATGTCTGTCGTTCATCAAGGCGTCAATGATCTCGGTTTCGAGCGCCGGGCGACTTACGTAGTCTGCGGGCGCAGCCGGTAAGTTACTCCAAACACTTCCAACTGCATCTAGCTGCCCAATGCCCTGCGTTTCACTAGGCGGATAATCGCTTGCGGTGGCCAAGTAGGCCGAGGCATCGCCTTCAAGCCGATCGTCCGTAATTAGTGAGTGTAGCTCAAACCGCTTTCCGTTAAAGGCACCGTTCGGGAAAAAGAAATCAAATAAATCGACATTCGAGTAAAGAAGCTCTACACGTCGAGGAATATCGAGATATATGTAAACCCCATTTGGGTAAGGCTGAAGGCTGATCGCATCGGAGGTTTTCAAATGGGTGAATGGAGACGGATCGCCGCCAACCTCGAGAACGCGGTATTTCCCTGAGAGATTCCTATGTAAGTAAGCCCAAGAGCGTTCAAACAAGGGGTCGTTGCGTGCAGAGTAGTCCTATCGACTGCTCAAGCTGCGGACAAACCCTCGAGCAAAGTGCCGAAGTGGGCGCGCCGTGTCCGCGAGTCTTATTTCTCAGTTCAGCGAAGCTCGTGAACCATGAACGCAGGGCAAGTTTTGACCCTACTCCTGGATAGTTGCTGTCGATTGTCCGCAGAACCTCCACAAGTAGGCCAACCGCAGTATGCTGCCAGCTCTCGGGCCCAACACGTTCTGTCAAAACACGCCGGTCATCTCTCGCGGAGGGCACGATATGTTGCGACGCCGGCCCCGTCAGAGCGTCATCTATAGCCCTGCTCCATTCCCCGATTCCGTCGGCACGTACTAGACTGTGGACCAATCGATAACGGTGGCGTTCGCGATCGTCGTCTATCGCGGCGATCAGCGCCGCGGCCGTTAGCCGGACCACAAATTCGCCAGCGTAGAGCAACTCGTGAAACAGGGCAGTGTCCGAGTCGGATCGCGCACGCTTTACTCGATCGAGCATCAACTCGATTGGCCTCAGAACTCATTCCGCTCTGTCCTGTCTCAGCAGTGCAGCCAACGTCCCAGTATCGCCGGGCCAATCGCTGCTGGCAGCATTCCGCTAGGGCTTGAACGTGGCACGGGAAGTATCGTCTGGTCAACCAACATGGGCGAATACTCAGCCGACTAAAGGTCTGGTCTGAAGCGGCTGTTCACTGGCAGTGAACGGCCGCTTCGGGTCGCAAGCGGTCATCGGATCCGACGCCTGGTCTAAACGGAGGATCATTACGATAACATCGGGCCTTCCGGGGATCGCCCGCAAAAAGAGCGCGGCCTGCAATTATTGGTTTCTCATGAGACGATTCCGGGCGGCGAACACCCGGAAACGCGGCTTTCACCACAAAGGGCCACGAAGGTTGTCGCCTTACGTCCCCATTCCGGGCTTCTCAAGCCTGCTCCGCCGCGGGCGGCATCGATACCTGTCGCCAAGGGGTTATCTTCGTGGCCCTTGATGCCCGCTTTGTGTTTCAAAAATACATCGCCCAACCGATTTCCGGAACGCAAACAATCGATCCGGAGCCACACCGAACTCGTCATCGGTACCGTTGTCAAGTCCCCCGCGACCGCCAACGGTACCGTTGTCAAGCCCCGGAAACCGGTCATCGGTACCGTTGTCAAGACCCCCGAACCTTCCAACGGTACCGTTGTCAACCCCCCAAAAACCGCCATCGGTACCGATCTGCAGTGAACTCAAATCGCCTCCAACCCTCCCAGAGTTCCCGGTCCGTTCTATACGACCTTCTCTTCGCGTTCAACCACCGCTGTCCCGCCTCCTTCCGCCCGGCAACCGCCACCGGGTTAGGGAGAAACTGGCCGATCGGACGGGGCGCGCCGAAGTCGCGGATGCCGATCTGCGTGGGCTATTCGGCGGCTTCGGCCACTTCGGATTGATGCAGCAAGCCTAGGCGTTCTCTCACGTCAAGAACCTCGATCCCGATTGCTCGTCCGCTGGCGTCGAAATCGAGCAGGATACCAGGGGCGACCTCCTCGGTTTCAGCGGATTTCGTGCCCTCTGGCGCGAACCAGACAAAGAGCGCGTCGGCTTCGGGGTCGTAGCTCGTGCGGATCAACGCCGTGCTCCTCGGTCGAAATGGCCGGTTATTACCATAACATCGGGGCCGTTCGGGCGGGCGACAACCCGCAAAATCCGTCCGCCGAAGTCCGGGATTGCTTTGAAAGACTAGGTGCGATCGGGATGACGGGGATCGGGAGATGTCCAGTCCGGAGACAGGATAGCGGCTTCCAGCCAAGCTGGCTGAAGGCTTCGGGTCAGGCGGATCACCTATCCGAGCAAAGCTTGGGCGCAGGCGTCGAGGATCGCGTCGGTATCCATGCCGTATTCACGGTAGAGGTCAGGGATGTCGCCGGCCTGGCCGAAATGGTCAGGGCCGAGAGGGATAACCCGCTGGCCGCGGATGGCTCCGAGCCAGGAATGGGTCGCCGGGTGGCCATCCAGGACCGTGACCAGGGCGGCGCCGGCGGCAAGCGGCGAAAGGATGCGCTCGATGTGCGACTGGGCCGAGCGATCCCCGGCGCGGCGGGCGCGAAGGGCGGCGGTCCAGCCGGCATAGAGGCGGTCGGGGCTGGTGATAGAGAGCAGACCGGCGGCGGGGTCTTCCTGGTGGAGTTCGGCGAAAGCTGCCTCGGCTTCGGGGGCGACAGGGCCCTGGTAGGCGATGGCGATGCGGGCGCCGGGGGCGGGTGGCGTCACCCAGTGGCCGCCGGCAATGACCGCCTCAGGGTCGAGCTCGCGGGCGGGCTGCTCGAGCTGGCGGGTGGAGAGACGGAGCCAGGCGGACGAACCGTGGGGGCGCTGCATCAGCTCGAACGCGTGGCGCATCAGGATGGCGAGCTCGTCCACATGGGCGGGCTCGAAGCTGGCGAGGCGGTCGGCGGCCATGCCGATCAGGGGGGTGTTGATGGACTGGTGCTGGCCGCCCTCAGGGGCGAGCGTAAGTCCTGACGGAGTCGAAACGAGCAGGAAGCGGGCGTCCTGGTAGCAGGCGTAGATCAGGGCATCGAGGCCGCGGTTCACGAACGGGTCGTAAACGGTGCCGATGGGGAGCAGGCGGGCGCCGGTGAGGGCGTGGGTAAGGCCGGCGGCGCCGAGAAGGAGGAACAGGTTCTGCTCGGCGATGCCGAGCTCGATATGCTGGCCCTTGGGGGACATGCCCCAGCGCTGGGCGGAGGCGAGCTTGGCGTCGCGGAAAACGTCGTTGCGGGTGTGGCGGTCGAAGACACCTCGGCGGTTCACCCAGGGGCCGAGATTGGTGGAGACGGTGACGTCCGGGCTGGTGGTGACGATGTGGGCGGCGAGGTCGGCGAACTCATTCTGGCCGCGGCCGATCTCGGCCAGGATGTCGCCGAAGCCGGCCTGGGTGGAGAGTTTGCGGCCGGCGAGCTTGGGCAGCGGCAGGGCGGCGGGGATGTGGACTGTGGGGGCGGTGAGGGCGCGGCCTTGGGGGGTGAGGGAGGTGGCGAAGGGGCAGGCGTCCAGGAGGGCCTGGAGTTCGGGTTCGGGGATGTCGAGGCCCTCGAACTTGTCCCATTCGTGGCCGGGGCGGATGCGCATGGCCTGGCGGAAGCTTTCCATCTGCTCCTTGGTCATCATGCCGGCATGGTTGTCCTTATGGCCGGCGAAGGGCAGGCCCATGCCCTTGATGGTGTAGGCGATGAAGCAGGTGGGCTGGTCGCCGTCGGCCTCGGCCTGGTGGAAGGTGTCGATCAGGTTTTCGATGTCGTGGCCGCCAAGGTTGGTCATCAGGGCGCCGAGGTCGTCGTCGGACAGGGGATCGATGATGGCGCGGATGCCGCGGGAGCGGCCGAGATCGGCGAGGACGGCCTGGCGCCAGGCGGCTCCTCCTTGGAAAGTCAGGGCGGAGTAGAGGGAGTTGGGGCAGTCGTCGATCCAGCGGCGGAGGGCCTCGCCGCCTGGTCGGGCGAACGCGGCCTGGAGTTTGCGGCCGTATTTGATGGTGACGACGTTCCAGCCCATGTCGCGGAACAGGCCTTCGATGCGGCCAAACAGACGGTCGGGGATGACGGAGTCGAGGGACTGGCGGTTGTAATCGACGACCCACCAGACGTTGCGGACGTCGTGTTTCCAGCCCTCGAGCAGGGCTTCGTAGATGTTGCCTTCGTCGAGCTCGGCGTCGCCGGCGATGGCGATGTGGCGGCCGGGCGGCAGGTGGTCGTGGGCGAGGCCGTGGAGGCGGACGTAGTCCTGGATGAGGGCGGAGAAGGTGGTCATGGCGACGCCGAGGCCAACGGAGCCGGTGGAGAAATCGACCTCGGGGCCGTCCTTGACGCGGGAGGGGTAGGGCTGGATGCCGCCGAAGGCGCGGAAGCGGGCCATTTTGTCGATAGTCTGGCGGCCGAAGAGGTAGCTGATGGCGTGGAAGACGGGGCCGGCATGGGGCTTGACGGCGATGCGGTCCTGCGGGCGGGCGATCTCGAAGTAGATCGCGGCCATGATGGAGATGACGGAGGCGCAGGAGGCCTGGTGGCCTCCGACTTTCAGGCCGTCTCGGTTAGGGCGGATATGGTTGGCGTTATGGACCATCCAGGAGGAGAGCCAGAGGAGCTTGCGTTCCAGGGCGTGGAGGATGGCGGTGCGGTCGGTGGTTGTGGTGGGGGAGGGGAGTGGTGGAGGTGGGGTGGTTAGGAGGTCGTCCATGGGGGCGGGTCTCGGGCGGGGGCGGGTGCCGAGAGTTTAGGGGAGATTGGGGGGGAGGACGAGGTCGAGGGGCTTGGTGGTTTGGGCTTGACATGTGAGCACATTGGGTGTACATTGCGAGCATGGATGTGGCTGAGCAAACGGGCGCGGAAGCGAAGAGCGAGCGGCTGAATGCGCGGATTACGCCGTCGGCGAAGGCGCTGCTGGAGCAGGCCTCGCACCTGGAGGGGCGGAGTGTGACGGATTTTGTGGTGGCTAAGGCGACCGAGGCAGCGATCCGGACGATTGCCGAGCATGAGAGGATTGTGCTGGAGGCGCAGGAGCGGGAGCGGTTTTTTGCGGCCCTGCTGGAACCGCCGAGGCCTACGGAGGCGGCTCGGGAGGCTGTAAAGCGGTATCGGGAAGCATTTCCGCGCTAGTGAATGAGGTCAGGCCGCTTGATCGGCGGCACGAGCGAGGGGCGTTTTCCTGCGGCGATCCAAGGCTCGACGATTACCTGCGGAGCTACGCAGGCCAGAGCATGGACCGGCGGACGGCTGTGGTTTGGGTTTGGACCCGGCCTCCGAGTCAGGCGGTGGTTGGGTATTACACGTTGACCAATACTCAGATCGAGGCGGGGGCGCTGCCGGCGGAGGTCGTTCGGAGGTTCAGGCTACGGGATCCTCCGGCATTGGGGGCGACGCTGCTGGGGCGGTTTGCCATCGATTCCAGGTATCAGGGGCAGGGGTTAGGGCGGATGCTGTGCCTGCATGCGCTGGAGAAGGCGTTGGGCGCGTCGAAGGTGGTGGCGTCGCTTGGGGTGGTTTTGGACGCGTATTCGGATTGGGCGAAGGCGTTCTGGAGACGGATGGCGTTCGTTCCGCTGGGTGAGCGGGCGGGTGGGATGGAGCGGTTCTTCCTGCCGATGGCGTATGTGGAGGAGCTGCTGGGGTAGGGAGGGTGTGTACAAAACCGGGGTTTGTGCAGTGCAGCAAGTGTACAAAACCCCGGTTTGTGCGATGCAGCAAATGTACAAAAGCCGGTTTTGTGCATTGCGGAAAAGGTACAAAACCCCGGTTTGTGCAGTGCGGAAAGTGTACAAAATCGGGTTTTGGATCGGCGTCGTATCGGGTTGCGGAGCTAGCCCACGCTGACCGGCAAGAGGGAGATCGTGTCATTGTCGAAAATGTCAATGCGACGGAGATGTTAGCCTTGGGCGGGACACGGGTTAGATCAGACCAATTTTATGCTCACCGATGAGGATGTGGGTGGTCACGGTCAGTCTGGCTCGGGCGAAGGCGCACCTGAGTGAGCTTCTGGACCGGGTGGAAGCGGGTGAGGAGATCGTGATTACGCGGCATGGCAAGCCAGTGGCTGTTATCCGGCAGGCTGTTGCTGCGAAAAAGCCGTTGGCGGTTGAGAAGCTCGCTGCGTTCCGGGCCGGTGTGCCGCAGTGGGGCAAGGATAGCGCGACGCTGGTGCGTGAAATGCGTGAGCGTGAGCGTTATTGATTGTACTATTTTGATACTAGTTTTCTAACGCCGTTCAAACCAGGTAAGCGGACGCGATCAGCACGATGGCAACTAGGCAGCGAGTGCCGCACCAACTGATCATTCACCTTGACCACGACCCTAGCGGGACAGTCGAAATCAAGTGGTCTTATCCGTTCATACGTCTTCCGATACGAGAGCAGACTATAAGGTTATCGAGGGACACCATCAGTCCGGAGCTTAGCCGCAGTATAGAGAAGATGCGAAATTTTATGATTGCCAAGGCTCCTCCGGTAGAACGGTTGCGAGTTCCCCACGGTCACATCGAGCCCGATAGGCGGTTTGATATATTGACTATAGCCATACAAGACGAACGGCGGGATCTACCCGTTGTCCGGCTTTATTACACTGAGATCATCGCCGGAGGCGCTTCGATCGAAAAGGAGGTGCGGATTGACGGTCGTGGTGCGGCGTCCCCCGCGGAACTGGAGGTGTGGGAATCCATCCACAAGGCGGTTTGCGGTATCGCTTGGAAAGACTATCAAACGAGGTTCCGTCCCGCTCCCCGGTGACAGCCTGGTCAGCCGGCAGGAGAGCTGGCGACCAGCCGCTGGACGCAGGTGGAATTCGCCTCGGTTCTGGCGCGCGATGTTCGTATGGGAGCCATCGGTGGCGAGCAGGCGCTGGCGGTAGAGGCGCTGTTTTGGAGAGAGGTTGTGGGAGAGGTCTTTTATTTCGCCCAGATGGCAAATACTCCGTTTCTCTATCGCTCACTGGCCCTACTCACTTAAGGCCGCTTCTTTCTTATGACCAGCTTGCGACCACCCAGACGTATGTCAGCACCAAGAGCACGCTGAGCCCATTCCGACTTTTCGAAGTCGGCAAACGCAAATCCGCGCGAAAGACCTTTGCGTTTTGGTATGGTTATTGCGGCAATTTCACCGCAATGAGCGAACGCAAAGGACAGATCACGCTCACTAGTGTTCGGCGGGATATTCGCAACGAATATCTCCTCTGATGACTCCAAGCCGACGTCGTCGACGTCCGACTGTTCTGCAGCGCTGGGTCGACGCGGCACCAACTCCTTCGGCAACCGAACTCGGAAGCGTGGAATATCACGCGCACCCACGCCCTTCTGCCTCGCAATTTGCTTTGCTTTTGTCTTGTGCAGCGCTGTTTCCAGAACTCCCTTTTCCTGAAGAGAGTGAATGACCCGACGATAGTGCTCCGTATCGACAATTCCCAAACGCCTTATTACGTCATTAGGAGATATCAAATCTCCCTTTCTTCCGATAAGTAGGACTGCCTTCTCTTCCGACGACAGATCCAAATTTTGGTATTGTTCCAACCACAGCATCTCATCTCGGTTATACATTGGTCGATGGTGCAGGGCTAGGACGAATGAATTCGGGTCAGAAGAGATTTCTGGAGGGGCGAGCTCGCTGCTCTTCATCAACTCGAAAATGCGACGCATACCTTCTCCCAACTCTCGCTGAGGTGGACCCCACCTATGGGACCAATTTGGCCCGCTGCTTAGCTACAGCCCCCGTCCGGCTCTCGTCCTCCCTTCTTTCAAGCTAAGCATAAACCTCTTCCTGCTGTTGTGGCGGCTGTGGATATGTGGGCAACGCGCCAGCGTTGTCCAAGCGAGGCGGCATATCCACAGCCGTGCCCGCCAGGCCGGCCCGCCACACCGCCATCGGCATGTGATGTCTCAGCGCCTGATGCGGGCGCAGCTCGTTGTAGAACTCCATCCACGCGCCGATCCGCAGCCGCGCTTCGCGCGCGTCCGCATAGTCCTTCAAGTAAACCTCCTCATGCTTGAGCGAGCGCCACAGCCGCTCGATGAACACGTTGTCCATCCACCGACCTCGGCCATCCATCGACACTGCAATCCCGGCCCCAAGCAGCGTGCCGACAAATGCGTCACCGGTGAATTGGCTGCCCTGGTCCGTGTTGAACACCTCCGGCCGGCCGTGTCGTCGCAGGGCGTCCTCTAGTGCGTCCACGCAAAACCCCGCATCCATCGTGTTCGACAGCCGCCACGACAGCGCCGCGCGGCTCCACCAATCCATCACTGTCACCAGATACAGGAACCCACGCCGCATCGGAATGTAGGTGATGTCCGCGCACCATACCTGGTTCACTCGCTCGATCCGCACGTCCCGCAGCAGATACGGGTAGATTTTGTGTCCAGGCCCTGGCTTGCTGGTGCGCGGCTTCGGCCCCAGCGCCGCGATCCCCATCACCCGCATCAGCCGCTGCACCCGCTTGCGGTTTACCTTCTCCCCGCCCGTGCTCAGCGTCGCCGCGATCCGCCGCGAGCCATAGAACGGCCACGCGACGAACACCGGGTCAATCCGTCGCATCAGTAACAGCTCATCCGCGTCATGCTCCGGCTTCGCCCGATAAACACCCGAGCGCGCCAGCCCAAGCAACGCGCATTGTCGCCGCACTGAGAGCTGTCCGTGGCCGCGATCGAGCATCGCTCTCCGGCCCGCCGCGCTCATCTGCCGGACCTCCGCGCTAAAAAATCCCGCTCCACTACCAGCGCGCCGATCTTGGCGTGCAGTTGGGCGATTTCCTTCGCCGACTGCCCGTCGTCTGTCCCGGTCCGGAAAACCCGTTCGGCATGTTCTAGCAGCTGCTTCTTCCAGGCGTAGATCTGTGTCGGATGCACCTGGTAACGCACCGCCAGCTCGGCCACTGTCGCGTCTTCCCTCAGTGCTTCCAGGGCGATCTTCGCCTTCAGCGCGGCATCGATCCTGCGTCGGGTTCTGCTCATGTTCCGCTCCGTGTAGCATGGACGGAACCGGTTCGGTTTATAGCTTAGCGGGTGGTCCCAAATTCGGGGTCCACTTCACGCATAAACCCTATCTCTCGAAGCGTTCTAGCGATATACGAGTTCCGTGACTGATGGACTCCGCGCAGCGAAGTAATGTCCGCAACCGTCATCGGGGAGAGTAGACCTCCCGGGTTATGCAACTCGATTCTATCGTCAAAAACGTAGATCTCGATACCGCGCCCTTCTTCTGAGTAATCCCTGTGAGAGACCGCGTTTACCAGAGCTTCCCGGCAAGCCGTCTCAGGGTAGATGTAAGTAGCTTTAAAGCGAGCATCTTCTTGGAATCGGGTCGCTACGAGATGGGGCCTCAACCGATCTCAGGCCTCATCAATCAGCTTTATGATGTTTGATTTAACAGTTTCATCGCTCGAAACGTTGTAGGATGGACCTGTGCCAAGGCTAGTCCCGTTGACTCGCAATATCCGGACTTGCACGCGCGGATGCCAGCGGTCCGGATCTCGCCCAAGGAGAAGTAGAGCCGCCCGACGAAGTCTTAGTCCAGTTCGCCCATCGTATTCGGCCAAACCAAGGTACCTGAAGGCACCTATCAAAGCTAATTCCACTTAGTATCTGCTCTGCAACCGCTCTTAGGAGCCCGGGATCGAGGTCACTGACGGAGGCGCCATCGAGAAACTCACGATCATACTCCCTCGATATGGTGTCTCTTCTGTCGAACTGTATATGCTCAGGAGGAGATGGCACGCTCTCTAGGTCATTCCGTTTGAGGCAGCGCCCATCAGATGTTAGGTGGATGAACTTAGTACCCTTCGAAATTCTAAAATACAACACTCTGCCGTCCGGTAATGAGGCTTCTCTGCATAGGACCGATTGAAGCGGTGTGCTCGGGTGCACGTGAGTTCTTGGTGCGTCCTTTATCTGCTTGAGCTCTTCATCCGTGAAATCCGAGATTCCCGTTAGACTTCCGTCGTCCTCGACACCAAGGATCAACTCACCACCGTCAGCGTTCGCGAATGCCACAAGCCCTTCCACCACATCCTTGCAAATATCCCGAACAGGCCGCTTTTGCTTCTGACCTGGAGGTCCTTGATATGCACTTTTAAATTCCCGGAATTGGCCCTCGGCGAGAGACACGGCAATCCTGATCTGCTCGACTATGTTCAAAGGTTGAGACATCATAGCCTCAGTGTGCGGGAGTAAGGAAGAGACAACAGCACTCTACCTCCAGCTTGGCAAGGTATGGCGAAACAGCAAAGCTGACTGCACGGGATGTGCAGAGATCGTCGCTTGCTCCCGGACTGATCCGGAGTCACTTTGGAAAGCGCCGGTTTCTGGAGAGCTCATGGCTGGCAAAGCCGTCGTGCTGAGACCGGCTTCGCCGCTTAGCTATGGTCAGGCGCTCGTCGGCCCGCGAGGTCGTCCCCCTGCCGTTCGACCGAACCCTGCGGCCGTTCTGGATCGCCGCCATTTTGGTCCTGGTGGCAGCAACAGACACCCGATCAACGCGAGCCCTCACCGACCGAGGGCAAAGGTCCCGCGACCGGATAGTCATAGCAGATCTTGGTTCTGCCCTGACCGGCCTGAGTCGCAAAGGCGGTATGCGGTGGAACCCCTTTGCCCTCAAGCGATTCCCCAACAGGACAGTGACAGGTCGCGAGTGAAACGCCGTTAATCGCTCCGGCGGGATCACAGGCGAAGCTAAAGCAGTTAACGAGCTTGTCGCCAAGGTTGAGGTTTGCCTTGCAGATCTGTGGCGGCGCCAAGTCTCCTGGCGGTTTCTGCACCCAGCCAGTGATTGCCTGAGGGATCTGCAACCGAGGTGCATAGAGCGACCAGACTTGCTTCCGCGGCGGCGTACAGGACCCATGCATGTTGCCACCGTTCAGGTCGGCGATGGACGGTCCAGTGAGAATCGGGCAGGTGCAGTCATATTCTGGAAACTTCGCCGTGCCGCCGCCTGTAACATTGACCGTGATAAACCGGCCGGTCGCTTTGCAGTTCGAGGCTGCGCACAACGCGAACTGTCCCGGGCAGATTTGGAAGTCGTGACCGGCGGCGATCACACTGCTGCTCCCTTGCAGACAGGGCATAACCCGGACGGAGAGAGCCAATAATGCTCCGGTTGCGAGCCGATAAGTGCAGATGCCGGTACTCGACTAAACGCGTGATCGGTCCGGAGATGACGGTCATGGCGATCTCCTGCAGAGTAGGTTAAAACCCGTCGCTTCGCAAGTACGAAGCACGCGTCGCGGACGCCTGCCGCCGGGGCGGGCGCGCCGGACGCGGCACCCGTCCCCGATGTTTAACCGCCGGAACCATCGACCGCCGCCGAACCGCCCCTCGACACGGCTGAGAGCGGCACCGACGGCATTTGCATATTCGGAAGCGCCGCCCGGATCTTGCTCTCCATTGCTGTCACCTGCTCCGTATCCAGCGATGGAAAATGCGAAGCGATCAGCTTCGGATCGGACAGATGCACCACACCCGCAGCAACATCCTTTGTCGTCTCCAGCGTAATACCGATGGTCCCCAGCTCCGGTGCCTTGACCCCCGCGGGCGAATGGCGAGCGCCGCGTCCGCCGTCAGCGTCTTTCGCTGAGGCCAGGAAATTGCCTGGGGTTCATAGACCGTCACCTGCGCGCCATCCACGCTGATTTCGTGCGGCCAACGCCTGCTTTCTTGTGCCCAGGCATTCTTGTGCCCGGGCATTCGTTGCAGCGCCCGCCTCTTCGCCGGTCGCCCCGGCCCCGATTGAGGTCGTCGGCGGCTCTGTTGACGACGATCCTCCGCACCCCGACGGAATGAGCGCCGCCACAAGGCCCAGCTCCGTGCCGCGCAATATACTGCGGCGGCCAAGTTTCACGTCTCTCTCCCGGTACCGTACAATTACATTGCGCCCTTTCAATACTCCCATGCAAGCGATATGTCTATTCCAACACTTGACCCGGTCATCCGGGGCATCCGCGGTTGACGTTGCGGCCAAATGTTGATTGCGGCAAACCCGAAATCGAGTTCGAACCATGGGATTCGCTCCGTGGCCGTGCCGAAGCACTGCGGTTCTGAAGTACACCGCGTTCCGTTCCTGGATTAACGACTCTGAATGCCTGGAGGCACGTAGGTATCGTTAGCGACATTTCCCTTGGGGCCATAAACGCGGAGCATTATGTTAAAGGGTCGGGGGGAAATAGGGAGCCAGTTGGCGACCGGCACGCCAGCCGGGGGCAGCATAGCCATATAAACTGAGAGTGACCCGTCGGAATTGTGCTGAAGCCCCGGCGTGTAGCTGGCGACCACGTATTTGTCTGCACGGTTGTGGATCAGTTCAATTGCCTTCGGCGTATACGCGGTGAGGGACCAGAAGCGTGATGCCTCCGGGAGCTGGCCCGCGGGAAAAGTCAGCACGTAGCCGCGCAAATTGCTCCCGTCGAGAGGGCGGCCACTGCCATTGCTGAACGTATGGTAATACGCTGCGCTGCTAATTCCGTTGGCGTACTGGATGAATTCAGTTATCGACGAGCGTTCGATGATGTGGTCGCCCCAATCACCGATATTTCTAAAATGGATCCAGTTTGTTGGGCCGGTATGCGTGAGGTAACGGTCGAAGATCAAGTCGTGGGCCGTCTGAGCGCCAGCGGCAAACTCGGAGTCCTGCGTGCCCCTGTTGCCAAACAAATTATTAAAGCGGTTCGACAGCTCCTGTTCGAACGGCGATAAGGGTGGGGTGTTGGGGGCTGCAACCGCCGTTTGGAGCTGCTTGAGGAATGCGATCGGGGCTTGTGCGATCAACTCGTCGGCCGTCGTCTTGAAGGGCACGGCGAAAACAATTTCTGGAAGGATTAAAGTGGTGACGCCTCCAGAGGGATTGTCGAGATATTCGCTCAGCGTCTGCGTCTTGAGTGCTCTGCGGAACGCGTTGGCTTCATCAATTTGGTTCTCGCCACTCGATGAAAACTTGTCCACCCTGAGAATTAAAGTCGAGATGTTTAAGGGCATCGCGATTGGGATGACCTCTGGGGGAAGCGTTCCGGAAAATTTGGGTCCGGTGAGGGCATAGGCTCCGGGCGTTTGCGGCTGGATGCCTGTTACGAAGATATCGCCGTAGGGGTCTAGCGTGAGCACTGAATAGGTGGCGGTTGTCGCAGGGATCGTCAGGACCACCGGCTGAGCTGTGAGATCGAAGAAGCTGCTAGCGTAAATCGTGTCGTCGTTGATCGCTACAACGTAATGGTATATTGGAGAGATCCGGTCAGGTCCTACCAGACGGTTGCGGTTGTGCCCAGCGAGTCGCGTCTGATTGTACGTGAACCATAATGGGTAGAATTGTACGACGTATGCCACCGTCGTTACAAATGCGTCTGACGTCGGTGGGTAGGTCTGTTGAGCTAGAATGTCTTCCGCGCTCTGAGGCGATCGCCCCACGCTGGGCAGCACTCTGGTGGATTCGTTATCGCTCATTAGATGCACCCCTTTTTTGGGCAGACAGCCACCCCGCACCTGGTGGTGAACGAGAGGAGGAAGGGCTAACATTTCGCTGAAGGGACCGCTTGCCGGCAACGCGATGCGGAACGATTTGGCTCCGCAGCAGCAAAGCGGACCGGGTGGGCGGAGCGGGGACCAGACCAAAGACATCCTGTTCCGGAAAACCAAGCGTTGGCGACGATTCGTTCGTCGCTGAACTTGTGCTTCGGGCGGACATTTCCCCCAACTTGTGCTTCCCCGACAAGAATTAAGCCTAGCTCCACGGCGGGGTGTGATGCAAATGAAATCGGAGATATGCTGGGCTGCCGCGGAGGTTTTCGTTTTACCACCGCCTTCCTTTGGTTCGCGCCCCTGTTTTTCCGATGTGCGTGGGACGGTCGGACGAGAGGGCCGCGAAGGGTTTTGTAGAAGGAGTTGCCAATGTCCGTTCGAATGCTTGAAATCCGCGAGGTGACGCACCCGATCTCCTCCGCGATAGCCAACGCCTACATCGATTTTTCCAAGATGACCTGTTCCCTGGTCGCGATCGTTACCGATGCAATCAGAGATGGCCGGCGGGTAGTCGGCTACGGGTTTAACTCCAATGGCAGGTATGGCCAGGGTGGATTGGTGCGGGAGCGGTTTGCGCCGCGGGTGTTGGAAGCGGACCCCGCCGGTGTGCTCGATGAGAGCGGCACCAACCTCGATCCGGACCGGATCTGGGCCACGATGATGAAGAACGAAAAGCCAGGCGGGCATGGGGAACGTTCAGTGGCCGTCGGGACGATCGATATGGCGGTATGGGATGCGGTGGCGAAGATCGCCGGAAAGCCGCTGTTTCGTCTGCTGGCGGAGCGGCATGGCAGGGAGGCGGATCCCCGCATTTTTGTCTATGCAGCGGGCGGATATTATTACCCGGGCAAGGATCTCTCGGCGCTGCGTGGCGAAATGCGGAGTTATCTGGACCGCGGCTACACGGTGGTGAAGCTGAAGATCGGCGGCGTTCCGATGGCGGAGGACCAACGCCGGATCGAGGCTGTGCTGGCAGAGATCGGCTCGGCGGCGCGGCTGGCGGTTGATGCGAATGGGCGGTTCGATCTGGAGACGGCGATCGCGTATGCCAAGATGCTTCGGGAGTATCCGCTGTTCTGGTACGAGGAGGCGGGCGATCCGTTGGACTTTGAGTTACAGGCGGTGCTTGCCGAGTTTTATCCCGGTCCGATGGCGACGGGGGAAAATCTGTTCAGTCATCAGGACGCGCGAAACCTGCTCCGGTATGGCGGGATGCGCCCGGATCGGGACTGGCTGCAGTTCGATTGCGCGCTTTCGTATGGGCTGTGCGAGTATCAGCGGACGTTGGAGGTGGTGCGTGCGGCGGGGTGGTCGCCGCGGCGCTGCATTCCGCATGGCGGGCACCAGATGTCGCTGAACATTGCGGCGGGGCTGGGGCTTGGGGGGAACGAGAGCTATCCGGATCTGTTCCAGCCGTTCGGCGGTTTTCCGGATGGCGTGCGGGTGGAGGGTGGTTATATTACGATGCCGGAGCTGCCGGGGATCGGGTTTGAAGGGAAGGCGGATCTTATTCGGGTGATGCGGGAGCTGGGGGAGTGAGCTCTCACCCGGCGCTTCGCGCCGACCTCTCCCGCAAGCGGGAGAGGTGAAATAATACCAGTTGCGCTAGTCGATGACCGTTTGAGGCTGCTACGGAGGCGGCATGGCGCAGGGCCGCAGCATTGTGCGGCGGGCCTGGATCGCCACGCCCCGCTTCGCGGGGCTCGCGATGACACACATGCACGCTGGACGAGACCTGCGCCCGAGTAGAGGTCCGGTTCATCCCAAGCATGGCGGTTACGCGGGCGGCATAGCACAGGGGCCAGAGCATTGTGCGCCGGGTCTGGATCGCCATGCCCCACTTCGTGGGGCTCGCGATGACGGGTGGTCCTTACGGCTGCCCAAAGCCGAAAACGCCGAAGAAGGTCAAGCGATGCAGTTGCAGCCAATCTGCGGGCGCGTCGCCCAGTTTCCCGGTGATTACGGTGCGATCGAGCGTCGCCAACTTATCGAACCGCACAACGGATAGGATTTTGAGGCCCGTCCCTGGGGTCGCGGCAAGTGGCGCCATATCGGGATCGGTTCGAGGGATCGATGTTATGAAGCATACGACAAGATCGGGGGGGCGGCGATCATTGTCGCGGGAGACCACGAGCGCGGGGCGGCGCTTGTCCCCCGAAAGATCGGTGAACGGAAACCGCGTCAGGACAATGGTACCGAAGGCGAACACTCAGCATGCACGCTGCACGAGGTCGGCGTCTGAATAGAGGTCCGGCTCGTCTGCGAGCCAATCCAGACCCCTACCGGCCTGCGCGATCGCAGCCATCGGCAGGTCGCTCGTCCCCGAGACTTCCACCTGGACGCGGACGCGGGTGCTGGGGGGGATGCCACGACGGGCGAGTTCAGCGGAGACCTGGCCGGCTTCGACGTCCAAAGTCACATGAGCCATGAAGAACTGTTCCTTTCACGCCGGAGATATAGGGGGGAGACTCGCGCTAAGCACGTTTTTCCGGCGTGCCGCTGACGACCGACCATTGCTTGCCGAGCAGCCGGCGGACCGGGGTGGAGGCGTTGCGGCGGCCCTGGCCTACGTAGTCTTCGTGGTAGTCTTCGATTTTATCGAGGTCGTAGAGGTAGTTGACCATCAGCGTGGCGGCTTCCTTGGCGCCGCGTTCGGAGGTGTCGGCGAGCATGTTGATGCGTTCGAGGCGGGCGCCGTTGGAGAGATGGAAGTGGGCGACGGAGTCGAGCGCGCGTTTGCCGTGGCGGCTTTCAGTCAGGAGATAACGGGCGCAGAGGCGGCTCAGGGCGGGCTCGGCAGCGCAGGCCAGGGCGTGGTCGCGGAACCAGCGGGGTTTGGCGAGAAGCTCGGCGAGGGGGTTGGTGGTGGAGGCGGGGAGGGCGGTGGCGAGCGTAGAGCGTTCATCGTCGGTGAGCAGGCTGGTGGGGTTTTCGGCGAGGAGGGAATCAAGCCAACGGCGGAAGCCGGGTATGGGGGAGAGCGTGGCGAAATTTTTGAGGTTGCGGAACTCGGCGGAGAGCTCCTCGACCACGCGTTTGATAAGGAAATTGCCGAGGCTGATGCCGGAGAGACCGCGCTGGCAGGTGCTGATGGAATAAAAGATGGCGGTGTCGGCCTCGCGCGCGTCGAGGACTGGTTCCTTTTCATCAAGCAGGCGCTGGACGCTGCCGGCGAGGCCCTTGGTGAGGGCGACCTCGACGAAGACCAGGGGCTCGGCGGGCATGCGGGGGTGGAAGAAGGCGTAGCAACGGCGGTCTGAATCGAGGCGGTTCTTGAGGTCACGCCAGGAGCGGATGAGGTGGACGGCCTCGTAGCCCACGAGCTTTTCCAGGAGTGAGGCGGGGCTGGACCAGTCGATGCGCTGGAGCTCGAGGAAGCCGATGTCGAACCAGGCGGAGAGCAGGGCGCGGAGGTCGGCCTCGAGGGCGTCGAGCAGGGGGTCTTGCTTGCGGTGGTCGCGGAGGAAGGCGCGGAGGTCGACGAGGAATTTGCGGCCGTCGGGGATGGTGGTGAACTGGGTGAGGAGCTTGAGGCGGGGCGGTTCGAGGGCGCGGCGGAGATTGGCCTGGGCGATCGCTCGCTTCGCGGGGTCCTCGGCGTGCTGCGCGGCCTGGTAGGCAGCGGCGACGGCCTGGGGGTCTGAGTCGAATTTGGCAAGAGTGCGGAGGAGTTCGAGCCGGCCGGGTTCGTCGAGGGAAAGGTAGGTTTCGGCCAGTCGGGCGGCGCGGTTGCGGGCGGAAACTTCTCCGCCGCGGGCGCGCAGGCAGGCGCGGATCTGGGCTTCGAAGCTGTCGTCGTCTTCCGGGACGGAGGCGGCCATTTCGCGCCAGACGGCGGAAAGGCGGCGGAGGGCGCGGTCGAAGAGGGTTGGCGCGGGTGCAATGGTGGCGTCGCTCATAGGGGGACTCTAGCAGGGGCGGGGTGGGGGGCGGGAAGGTGCTAGCAGAGATCCGTTGTGATCAGATTGAGGTGGGGAGAGAACGTTGGCAGGGAATGTTGTTGTTATCTGAATTATGCGATTTAGCTTGACCAGTGGTCACCATCGGAAGGTGCGAAGCGCGCCGAAGCGGTCCAGGGACGGCGGCTCGCGAGGAAATGTCCGGACGGCTGTGTGTGCTGTTCCGTGACTCGCTGATGGCCGCCCTGATGTGCCTGGCGCCGCTGGTGGCAAGCAAAGGCGCTCGCAAAAGATGTAGAGCGGTAGACGCCAGTAGCAACGTATAGCCATGGAAGAACCGACCTTCGTGATGCCCGTGCCCATCGGTCGTCGGTGGTGTGAGATCAAGGATGATCTGCCTCGGCGCCCTGCGCAGCGATTCCAGAAATACACCGACAAACAACCGCTCGATGGCTTCGCCGCCATGGTTGATCCGATCATAGCGGGTCGTTTCTGCGCGGCTCAGTTCCAGGCGGTTGAGCATGCTCTTGCCCGCCAGCGGCGCACAGCCGCTGCGTCGTGCCTCAAGCTTGCCCACCAGCGTCGCCATGACCGGATCGCGCCGCAGCTGGTCATGGTCGATCAGGTCCTCATAGCCGAGCGACCGCGGTAGCCATGATCCGTTGCATCACCATGCTCGCCACGCTGTCAGCCATGCGCTGGTCGTAAATCAGGCTGCAAAGTGTGAGAAACGCGGCTTCTGTAATGGGGCCGCTGGTGTCAAGTCCCTCGTCAACGCATCACGTCGCAGGGCTCGGGCTTCTGTTCGTGGTCGGCGCGGAGCCGCCACTTCATGCGATCAGATAAACCGGGTGAGCCGATCTAGGGTTCGCGTGATCCGAACTGCTGTCCGTCCAACGCCCGCATTTGCGGCTTCACCCGATCCGCGTCCCTGCGACAGGACCTCGTTATCGAAGAGCCGTTTGCCCTCCGTTATCCCTCCTTTCTTTCTGGCCTACTTAGGCGGTGAGCTCAGCTGACATCCTGCTCCAGCGAAAATCGGTGCCATCAACCCACATGCGATGCAGCACCACTGCCAGCTTGCGCGCCAGTGCGACCTTTGCTCGCTGCAACCCACGGAGCTTCGCGATCCGTAACGCCCATGCCTTCAAGGCGGAGAACCGTGTCACGCGGCTGAGCATAACGTTGGCCGCCTCGAATAAGGCGGTTCTTACCATCGTGTCCCCGACCTTGCTGATGCGGCCCGTCCGGTCCACCTCGCCGGACTGGTATTTGGTTGGCGTCAGACCAAAATAGGGGCCGACATCTTTGGACTTGCGGAATCTTGCCGGATCGTCCACGCCGGTCTTGTAGGTGATCGCAACCACCGGGCCGACGCCAGGCACGCTCATCAGAAGTCGGCATACTGCGTCGTGACGTACAATACGTAACAACATGCGATGTAGCTTATTGCACTCATCCCGCAGGCTCGCCCGCGCCTGCAGCATCGCATCGGCAACCGGCTCCAGCATCGGATGTCCTGTGACCAGTACCCGGATGCGAGCCTCATAGCCGCTCTTGCTCACCTTTCCGACCTTCAGACCAAATCCACGCAGCAGACCGCGAATGCCGAGTTCCACCGCACGCAGCTTGCCGAGAAGTAGCTTCCGACCTGTCAGCAGGGCCCGGATCTCCTGCGCCGGTATGGTCTTGACGTGCACCGGCCGGAACCAGCCCAGCCGCATTAGCTGGGCCATGCCGCGGGCGTCGTTGCGATCAGTCTTCACAGTCATCGCCTTCAGTGCTGCCTTGACGTGGCGTGTTTCGATCAGGACCGCCGACAACCCCACCGCCGTCAACCCAGCATGCAGCCACTGAGACAGTGGGCCCGCCTCCAGGCCGATGCGGGTAACCGTGAGGCCCAGGTTGCGAAACCACCCAACAAGCGCCTCGGGTTCGCTGGCGACCTTGGCCTCGCGGACAATCTTGCCAGTCCCATCCACCACGCACACGCTGCTGAGTTCCAGCGACACGTCAACTGCGGCATAGTACTCCACGGCTGTGTCTCCTTCCCGATGCTTGGGACCGACCAGTCTCGGATCCCGTGCCGATCATCACAGAGGGACAGTCACCCCCCGGTAGCCCGTTGCCGTCTGCGGCCCCCCATTACCGCATCTAGGGCGCGGCAACTGCCTTGCCGCGATGCGAGGCTTGCAGTCCATCGCCATGTCTGCTAGCCGCGCCGGGCGCATTCAAGATGTAAGAGCGATCCGGAGTTGCCCTTTGATTCTGCGCCGTATCCAATACGCAATCACCACCTCCAGGCCAGGTCGTAGCCGCCAGCATGTCATCCTAGTGAGTTCGCCTTCTCACGGTGGCAGGCACCAACCTGGACGTCTATGGAACACCGCGAAGCTGCTTTTACCTTTTGCTCTCTACTTTGCCGTTTCAATAATCTTTTTCGACCACGCACGAGACTGGACAAGGAATTATCGTGGCGGAGGAGGGGATCCTACATCGTCTGTGTGGTTCCTGCACTGGTGGCCGTTTGCAATTACCCATCATCTCAACCCGTTCATTTCTCACTACGTCTGGTATCCGAGGGGGTTTAATCTCACGTGGGCCACCTCCGTGCCATCGGCCGCGCTGTTTGGCTGGCCGCTCACGCTGTTGGCCGGGCCAATCTTCACTTTCAATTTCTGGACAATGATAGCGCCGGCGCTTTCGGCGTGGGCGGCCTTTCTTCTTGCGTGGCATCTCACACGTGATTGGCCCGCGGCTCTTGTCGGCGGTTATCTGTTTGGATTTTCCTCTTACGAACTTAGTCAGCTGCTGGGGCATCTCCCAATCGATCTGGCGTTCCTGGTGCCGATCGCGGTCTTGCTTTGCGTGAGGCGCGCGCGCGGTGAAATGAAAGGGCGCACGTTCGTTGCCGCTTTGACGGCCGTGCTATTAATTGAACTGGGGCTATCGACCGAGATTGTAGCGACGCTCTGTGTGTTGGGCGCCATTACCTGGATGATTTTCTTCCTGTGCGCGCCGGCGATCGATCGTCCTGCCTTATCGCGGTTGGCCATCGATATCGTGCTTGCGGCCACCGCAACAATCGTGCTGGCAGCCCCATTCCTTTTCTACCTTGTAAAGGGTCTGCCCGATGTCCCCCCAATGATAAACTCGCCTCAGGTTTTTTCTGCTGATCTACTGAATTATATAGTGCCGACTGAAGTTACTCGCCTTGGCCGTTCCGTATTCGCTGACATGTCCAGTCGTTTCACTGGCAATCACGCGGAACAGGGGGCATATCTAGGTCTGCCACTTGTTCTGTTGCTGGCATTTCATTTTCGGGATCGGTTGGCAGATCGGTATACGAGAGCGCTCTTAATCGCATTGAGTGTGCTCATCGGTACTGAGCCTGGGGCCGACCCTCCAGATCGGGGGGGTGCAGACGTGGTTCCCGTTGCCCTGGTCGCTGGCTCTGAACTTGCCGCTAGTTCGTGCGGCCTTGCCCACTCGATTCACGATGTATGTTGCTCTGGCTACTTCGGTTGCGGCCGCGCTTTATCTGGCAACACCGGGCATCGGATCGTGGCGGGTGTGGAGGTTTGCACTTGCGGGTATCGCCTGCGTCTTTCTCATTCCCAATGTGCGCGTCTTCGGATGGAGCCGCTGGCCGGAGCAACCCTTCTTCACGCCGGAAACTGTGCGCCACGAACTCGGGCACATGCCGAACGTCCTGATGCCCGGAGCGCTCTCAGTCAGCCTGGCCTGGCAGTTGGACGCAGGGATGCAGTTTACGCAACCGGACGGGTATGTAGGGTTTATACCGTACGATGAGCAGCGCGATTGGGCGAGTGTCTTAAACGGTGTCGCTAATGGCAATGACCTTGCCGCTTTCTGTGCAACTCACGATGTGAATTATATCCTGACTGGTCCTAGCACGCCTCGCTCGATGGCTGCGGCGATTGCGGGGCAGCACTGGCCGCAGCATGATAAGTTCGGGATGACCGTGATCCAGGTTCCGCCGGCGAATCAGCTGACATACAGCCGCATAGAGGGGGATTACTGGGCGTCGCCGGCTAGTCTCAACTGGATGGGTAAGCGAGCAGTTGTTTACACCCATGGCGCGCCAGCCATTTTGACCCTGGATGGCCGCTGGCGTCCTCCCGACGACCCGGTATCTATCACGCTTGTCAATGGGTCCGAGAGATCAGTTTATCGAATCACGCGATCCGATAGCAAGACTGTCCAGTTACCAGCGAACGCAACCATCGTTCTGACGGCGAGCAGCACATTCATCCCCGACCATGTACTCCACAATGGTGATGAACGGGCTCTGTCGGTTGCAATCTCGCTTCAACAAATTCCAGGGGCGAAGTGATCATGTCGGCTTGAACGCCAGAACCAGGATTGATACACCGAATGGTGGGCGTAGCCAGGGGGCCGATCGGATATCAACAGTGAAGATCGCTGATAGGAGTTGATCCAGGACCGGCGCTCGGATCTGACCTTCGCTCCGTGGTCGAAGGCGGGCCACGCGCATAATGCGACGAGCGCTCCAGATCGGACCGAAGAGTAGATAATTGAAATGGTAGGCATGCAGGATGGAAAGTCCCGGTCGGCGCACGAGCTCCAGCAGTCCACTCATGCGGTAGCGTCTTCGGTGCAGCGAGACATCATCCTGCCGGCCCCACAGCGAGGGAAAGGCTGGAACGGTGATCAGCGCCGTGCCCCCAGGCGCCAAAACACGCGCAATTTCCCTAAGTGCAGATTGATCATCGTCCACATGCTCAATGATGTCGGTGGCGAGTACCAGGTCGAAACTTTCACTCTCAAAAGGGATATTGCTGATGCTTCCTTTGCGAACCGGGCCAAGCCCCTTGCTGTTGCACCAGCGGATCGCTTCCTCGCTCATATCCAGACCCTCGACCGCAGAGTAGCGAAGATCTCGCAGCATCCGAAGGTTTGAGCCGGTGCCCGTGCCCACGTCGAGAATGCGGGCACCACGCGCTATTCCTGCCCGCTGTAATTCCCGGGCGAACAACTGGCGCCGGCCTACAAACCACCAGTGCGTTTCCTCGACAGCGGCCTCAACGGCATAAGTCGCCTCAAGCATAGATCCGCCTCGTCCTGCTCATGCGGCCGACAATGCTCATCTGACGTTGGACCATGCAACAACCAGAACGCCGGCTGTGATCATTGCGGCTCCAAGCAAGCGAGCCGGGGGCATGGGTTCGCCGAGCACCCAGACCGACCCGAGCGTCACGCCGACATACTGCAGGGCTAGCATCGATTGTGCGACGTTAAGCGCCAGCTTTGAAAGCACGATGATGTATAGCATCGCGCCGGCCCCAAAAAACGCCAGCCCCAGCAGGACGCATGGCTGCAAAAGCTTGGCAACAAAGCCGACGGCTGGATCGGCGACAGCACCGGTTTTTAACAACAGGTTGGCTACAACCGTGCACAGTATCATCGCTGCAATCAATGGCAGAGATCTCACCATTGGCGCAGGCTCCTCTCTCGTAACACGGCTGCGTCAACCCGCTTCATCAGCCTGGGGTTTGCAACGAAGGGGACTAGCCGGCTTGGTGCCGATCGCCGCCCACGATATCTCGTTCACCCAAGACAGCCGGACGTCCGTCAGTCCCGCGTTCGACATCAACTGCTCGACGGTCGCTCTCGGCCAGTAATTAGCGATGCGCGGCAGCAATTGGTCGAACACGATCGACCGCAAATGGCGGAAGGAAAGCCGCCGAAGCTGGCGGCAATACTCAGTTGGCTGCCACCCGAGCCGGAGGGCGCACCACAGGGCGGCGCTCGGGTAGAGCGACAAATGGTGAACCAGGCTGATGGGCAAGCGGCTGAAGAGTGCCTTACGAAGAGGATCGACGAAAGACACGATCCACTCATTGTTTTCGCGACCGTAAACCCAGATCAAAACCCGCCCGCCCGGCCGTGCGGCCTTCACCATTTGCCGAACAGCCCGTTCCGGATACTGCAGATGGTGGATAACCCCGATCGAGAACACGACATCAAATTCGTCAGCGAATGGAATATCGTAAGCACTCGCATCAAGAATGGTTGAATTGGGAAATGGCGCCAGAGTCTGGCGCGCAGCTTGCAGTGAGCGCTGATCAACGTCGACCGATATCCCGCGGGCTGCGCCATATTGCAGTGGCCAGAAACTGTTGCGACCCATTCCGCAACCGACATCGAGAAAACTCTTGCCTCGCCAGTCTTGGGGTAGCAGGGGGACCGTCCAGCGCCGGAACTGGAGTTCGTACTCCGGATGCATTTCGGAGTACTCGTTCCATTCGAAGCCGAATCGCTCAGGAGAGCCAAGCGCGATCGCCGCGTCGGCACGGGTGGCGCTATCTGATGTCATGCAGCTACAGATGTAGCCATCAGTGGCGAAGGGAGGCCCCATTGCAAACTGAGCCAGCTCCACAGAAACAAACGGTGATCCGCCGTCCCCGACCGATGATCTTCCCACGCCCTCGCCACCTGCTCTAGCCGCATGCCGGGCAGCGGTTGCATCGGCGGGCTTGTGGGTGTGGTTTTGAGCCAGCTTGTGAGCGGAATGCCAAACCCCTTTTTGGACCGGGTGAGCACCTGGTCGGGAACCACCCCTTTCAACGCGCGTTTCAGCAGATACTTTCGTTCACCTTTCCGATACTTAAATCGGTACGGAAGGCGGCGACAGAATTCCACGAGGTCATTGTCAAGAAAGACTGCACGGCTCTCGAGAGAGTTCAACATGGCGGCACGATCGACCTTGAATAAAATATTGTCGGGAAGATAGAAGCTTGTGTAGAACTCAAGCGTACGGTCGATTAGATTGTGTTGCCCACTCGCCCGCCACATATCGACAGCTTCCTCATAAAGCTCTTCCGCACGCAATGGTTCGGCGAAGATCTCTCGCATGAAATGCGGATCCACGGGAGAGAGCCACACCGGATTCCAGAGGCAAGGGCTGTAAGAAAGACCCAGAAGTGCGCGCCGCAACTTGAAATCGAGGCTCATATTGCGCGACGAGATGGGCAGCAGATCGACCAATCTCTGAAGCCCGCGGTGCAGTCCACGAGGGACCAGTTGCTGGTACAGTCTGGCCGGACCTAGCGCCCGGAACGGATCGTATCCGGCGAACAGTTCGTCTCCGCCATCGCCGGAAAGAGCGACCGTTACATTCTGCCGGGTAAAGCGGCTGAGCAGGAAAGTTGGCAGAATTGAAGCATCACCGATGGGCTCGGCGACACGGGCGAGAAGGTCGGGGATGAGATCCCGGGCGGTGGCAAGATTGACGCGTTGGACGGCATGATCAGTGTCAAACGCACGCGCGACCAATTGGGCGTAAGCCAACTCGTCGAACGACCTCTCATCAAAGCCAATGGTAAATGTACGCACGGGCGGCCCTTGCCGTCCGGTGGTTGCGCCGGCCAGCACCGCGCTCGAATCGATGCCGCCACTCAGGAAAACGCCAAGCGGGACGTCGCTGATAAGCCGCCGGCGCACTGCCTGGAACAGCAGAGCGCGCAGTTCCTCGGCGAGCACAGCCTCTGGCTGCTGCGCGATTGCTTGGTCAGGCTCGAGCGAGAAACGCCAATAACGCGCCACTGTTATGCTGTCCGTATCGAGTTCGTAGGTAAGGTGGGACCCACCTGGCAGCTTGTACGCGTCTTCCCAAAGCGTATGTGGGGCTGGCAGGAAACCGTAGGCGAGGAACTTCTGTACGGCGCGGTGCCGCACGCGGATCGTGAAGCGGGGATGATGGCCGAGTGCTGACAGCTCGCTCGCGAAAGCGAAAAAGCCGGGCTGCCGCACGTAATAGAGCGGCTTTTCCCCGAACCGGTCACGCGCAAGGAACAGCCGCTGCTGGCGCCGGTCGAAAATAGCGAAGGCGAACATGCCATTGAGGCGCGCCGGCAAACCGCGACCCCATTCCTCGTAACCGTGGACCAGAACCTCGGTATCGCTGTGATCGCTTGCGAAGGTGTGGCCGCATGCGATCAACTCGCGGCGTAGCTCAAGATGATTGTATATTTCGCCGTTGTAGATGACCCCGACGGTAGCATCCTCGTTCCACATCGGCTGGTAGCCGCCGGCGATATCAAGTATCGCGAGTCGCCGGTGACCCAACCACACCGGAAGAACCGGGTCGACATAGGTACCCTCGCCGTCGGGCCCGCGATGCGCCAGCGCATCCAGCATGCTTCGCAGGACCTCAACGCTGCCGCTCCCTGAAAATCCGGCGAGGCCGCACATCAGGTGCCTCCACCAAAGTTGGTCAGCTCACGAACAAGGAAGGGTGGGCGCCCCTGCGATTCAAAGTACGTCCGTACCACGATTTCCGCGAGCAGCCCCATCAGAATGCTCATGCAGGCAACAAGAAACGTCATCGCTGCAAGCAGGGGCAGCGGTGTCTGGATCAACGACACGCCCTCGAACAGCCGAAGATAAGCGGCCAAAGCAAGAACGGCGAAAGAAAACACCATAGAGAGCAGGCCGAAGCCGCCGAAGATGTAGATTGGTTTGGTCATGTAGCGGTCGAGAAACTTGACTACAAGAATGTCAAGCAGTACCTTAAATATTCGTTTCAGGCCATACTTCGAGGTTCCAAAACGCCGTGGATGGTGCTGCACCGGTATCTCTACAACTCGCGCACCCATCCATTTTGCATAGACCGGCAGAAAGCGGTGCATCTCGCCGTAAAGGCGCACGCCTCTGATTGCTTCACGGCGGTACGCTTTGAGTGTGCACCCATAGTCGTTGAGCTTCATGTCCGCGGCCCAGGAGATCAGTCGATTGGCAACGCGGCTTAGAAAGTTGCGCCGCCACCTGGCATCTTTGCGATCTTTGCGCCACCCCGAGACCACATCCGCGCCTTCATCGAGTTTCGCTAGTAGCAGCGGGATATCCTCGGGGTCGTTCTGCATGTCGGCATCGAGCGAAACCAAAACGTCACCGCGAGAGAACTCAATGCCGGCGAGCAGGGCCGCGGTCTGTCCGTAGTTGCGCCGGAAATCGATAAGCCTCAGCTCCGGGCGGCGGAGTGCATGTGCCTTAAGCCTGTGCAAGGAGCCGTCCGTGCTGCCGTCATTCACCGCAATGACCTCGAAAGCCCCCGGATTATCCGCGAAATGCCTGTCCAGGGTAGCAAACAGGCGCTCCATAAGAGGATCTATGCTTTCCACCTCATTGTAGATCGGGATGATCACTGATACGCGGTGATTTGGCTTCTCTGCTTCGAGAAGCCCCCATGTCTTGTGGAGAGCATCGGCAAAACCTGCGTTTGGAAAGCCTGGCCGATCAATCGTCTCCAAACTGGGTGATGCCACGCCCGTTCGGGAACTTGTGTCGGATAAATCCGCCAATGACGTTGTCCTCATAGTACATGCGAATCGGATGGTGTGTGAGCCGGTAGCTTCGACACAGTTAGCATCTTCATAATGCAGGGGCGCCCTGGCGGCAAACGGCGCGGTAGCCTAGCCGCTGGACAAACTCGAAACGAAACGTGATTACCCCGAAACATTCGCGCCAGCCAACCCGCTCCTACCTGCTATCCCATCACCCCACACCCGAACCGCAATCGATCATGCCGACACCATCACAAATCGGTAAAACGTACAAACCAACACCACCCTGATCCCGGGTTTGTACGTTTGTCGCACGGCGCAAACATTATCGCAGTTCGGCGCCGGTTGCCTTGGCGACGGCGCTAACGACCTTGGCGGCAGCGGCTTCGAGTTCCGCGTCAGTAAGAGTGTGATCGCGAGGCTGGAAGGTGACCTCGATCGCAAGGGAGGTTTTGCCAACGGGGATGTTGGGGCCTTCGTAGCGGTCGAACAGGATGACGGAGGTGATCAGGGCCCGATCGGCGCCTTTCACGGCGCGAAGGACGGCATCGGCCGGAACCGAGGTGTCCACCACGAAGGCGAAGTCGCGACGGACCGGCTGCAAGGGGGGCAGGTCGGGGGCTGAACGGCGGCGGCGTTTGGGGTCCGGAATGGCGTCGAGGAACAGCTCGAAAGCGACGGCGGAGCCGGTAAGGTCGAACGAGGGGTGGAGTTCGCCGAAAGTGCCGAGGATGGTCCTGGGGCCCTGGCGGACAATCCCAGAACGGCCGGGGTGGTAGAATCCGGGAGCGTCGGGCGTGGTCGAGACGGCGTCGAGCGGGACGGCCAGGGCCTGAAGTGCGGAGAACAGGTCGGCTTTGGCGTCCAGGGCATCGACAGAGCGGCCGGGTTCGGCCCAGTTGCGAGGGGTCGAGCCGGTGCGGAGGCCGGTGGCGACCAGGGTTTGGCCCGAAGGGGTGAAGGCGGGGCCGATTTCGAACAGGGCAAGGTCGGGCCAACCTCGGGCGGCGTTGCGCTGGGAGGCAAGCACCAGCGTGGCGACCGGGGTTGGGCGCATCTGGTCGAGATCGGCGGCGATCGGGTTGCTGACCCGGAGTTCGGGCGGGGTTTCGCCGAACAGGGCGGCCTCTTTGGCGGACATGAAGCTGAAAGTGACACACTCGGCGAGGCCCTGGGCGGCGAGGGTCCGGCGGGTCAGGGCGGCGCGGGTCTGGCGGGGAGTGAGGGTGGGGAGAGGGACGAGGGCCGCGCGGGGCAGGGAGACAGGGGGGACCGTATCGAGGCCGCGAAGGCGAAGGATTTCCTCGATCAGGTCGGCCTCGGGTTCCACCTGGGCGCAGCCGGCGGAGGCTTTGGCGCCGGCCTCGCCGAGGCCGGGAGCCTGGTCCAGGGCGACGCCGGAGGCGATGTCGTTGCGCCAGGAGGGGACGGAGACGGTGACGCGGGTCTTGTCGCGGGCGATGACGGTGAAGCCGAGGCGTTCCAGGGCGGTGACGGCTTCCTCGGGGGGCACATCGGCGCCGCCGAATTCGGCGAGCCGGGCAAAGCGGAGGGAGGCGGTGCGGTGCCAGTCGGGCGGGTGACCGGCAGACACGACCGGCCCGGCCTCGCCGCCGCAGATATCCAGGATGAGACGGGTGGCGGCCTCGACGGCGGCGGGCATGATAGCGGGGTCGATGCCGCGCTCGAAACGCTGGCGGGCATCGGAGGTGACCTGGTGGCGCCGGCCGGTGAGCGCGACGATCACCGGGTCGAACAGCGCGCATTCGATGAACACCGAGGTGGTGGTTTCGTCGCAGCCGGTGGCCTCGCCGCCCATGACCCCGGCCATGGACTGGACGCCAGCGGCGTCGGCAATGGCGCAGTCCTCGGGCGTGAGGGTGTAGTCTTTGCCGTTGAGGGCGCGGAAACTCTCGCCCCCGCCGCGGCGAAGCGTAAGCACCTCGCCGGCGACCTTGGCCGTATCGAAGACGTGCAGCGGGCGGCCGAGGTCGAAGGTGAAGAAGTTGGTGATATCGACCAGGGCGTTGATGGGGCGAAGGCCGATGGCGGTGAGGCGCCGGGCGAGCCAGTCGGGGCTCTCGGTGTTGCGCAGATTGCGGATGGTGCGGCCGAGAATCCAGGGGCAGGCCTCCGGCCAGTCGATCTGCCAGCGCAGGCCGCCGTCGAAGACCGGGGCGACGGGCTCGGGGTTCCAGGGAACGAGGGTGCCGAGGCCGGCGGCGGCCAGGTCGCGGGCGACCCCGCGGACCGAGAAGCAATCGCCTCGGTTGGGGGTGATGGCGATGTCGAAAACCGGATCATCCAGGCCGGCGTATTGCGGGTAAGGGAGGCCGACGGGGGCGTCCTCGGGCAGGTCGATGATGCCGGTGTGATCGTCGCCGAGCCCCATCTCGCGGGCGGAGAGCAACATGCCGGCGCTGGCAACGCCCCGGACTTCCGCGGTTTTGAGGGTGATGCCGGTGCCTGGAATGTAGCTGCCGGGGGCCGCGAAGACGCCTTTCATGCCGGTCCGCGCGTTAGGGGCGCCGCAGACCACGGTGGTGATGCCGTTGCCGGTATCCACAGTACAGACGCGCAGGCGGTCAGCGTTGGGGTGCTGGGCGGCCTCGAGCACGCGGGCGACGCGGAGGGAGGCGAGGGCAGCGCCGGGGTGTTCGAGGGATTCAAGTTCCAGGCCGATGCGGGTGAGGGTTTCGCCAATCTCCTCGGGGGTGGCCTGGGTATCGAGGTGGGTGCGGAGCCAGGAGAGGGGGAATTTCATGGCGCGCCCCCCCACCTCACCCCGGCCCTCTCCGCCCCCAGGGGCGGAGAGGGAGTAGGCGCGGCGTTAAGCGGATTCATGGAGTGTGACGGGGGCGAGGGGGTTGAAGCCGTAGTGGCGGAGCCAGCGGATGTCGGATTCGAAGAAGGGGCGGAGATCGGGGATGCCCTGCTTGAGCATGGTGACCCGCTCGACGCCCATGCCGAAGGCGAAGCCCTGCCAGACGCTCGGGTCGATGCCGACATTGGCGAGGACGCGGGCGTGGACCATGCCGCTGCCGAGGATTTCAAGCCAGTCGGATCCTTTGCCGAGCTCGCCGGATTTACGGTCCCAGCCGATATCGACCTCCATGCTGGGTTCGGTGAAGGGGAAGTAGCTGGAGCGGAAGCGGACCGGCAGGTCGGCGATGGCGAAGAAGGCGCGCAGGAAGTCGATAATGCAGCCTTTGAGGTGGCCGAGGGTAATGTCGCGGTCGATCACCAGGCCCTCGAGCTGATGGAACATGGGGGAGTGGGTGGCGTCGTGGTCGGCGCGGTAGGTACGGCCGGGGACGACGACGCGGAGCGGCAGGGAGCGCTCCATCATGGCGCGGATCTGGACGGGTGAGGTGTGGGTGCGGAGGACGGGCGGGGTCTGTTCGTTGCGGGCGGGCAGGTAGAAGGTGTCCTGGTCGTCCCGGGCGGGGTGGTGGGCTGGGATGTTGAGGGCAGAGAAGTTGTGCCAGTCGGTTTCGACATCGGGCCCCTCGGCGATGGCGAAATCCATGGCGCCGAAGATGGCGGCCATTTCCTCCATGGTGCGGCTGATCGGGTGGATGAGGCCGGCGGCGCGGGGGCGGGGCGGGAGCGTGGGGTCGAGGCGTTCGGTGGCGAGGCGGGCTTCGAGGGCGGCTTGTTCGAGCGCGGTCTTGCGGGATTCGAGGAGGGCGGTGAGGTGGTCCTTGAGGCGGTTGAGGGTGACGCCGCGTTCGCGGCGTTGCTCGGCGGGCGTCTTACCGAGTTCTTTCATGAGGTTGGTGAGCGTGCCGTTGCGGCCGAGCAGGGCCACGCGGATGGCGTCCCAGGCGCGGAGGTCGGGGGCGGCGGCGAGGGCGGCCTCGGTTTCGGCCTTGAGGGCGTCCAGGTCGTTAGGCATGGGGCGCCCCTTCTAGCGGGGGCTTGGGTAGGGGGGAAGGCAGATGAAGGCGCATATCGTCGGCGGCGGCTTCGGCGGGTTGGCAGCCGCCGTGTATCTCATCCGTGACGCGGGAGTATCCGGCCAGGACATCACGATCTACGAGACGGGTGAGCGGCTGGGCGGCGCGTTCTCGTTGGCCGGCAGTGCGGCGACCGGCTACATCCTGCCGAGCGGCGCCCTTCTCGATGCGCACTTCCGCTGTGCATTCGGCCTGCTCGCGACCATCCCCTCGGCAGCCGACCCCGCGATTTCCGTCAAGGAGGACTTCTTCGCCTTCAATGCACGCTATCCCTATCACGACCGGGCGCACATCATCGACCGCAATGGCCACATCGTGCACGGCCCGCATTTCGGTCTGACCGTGCGGGACCGGCTCGATCTCGTCCGGCTTGCGCTGACACCGGAGGCGCTGCTGGACGGGCGGCGGATCGACCAATTCTTCCGGCCCGACTTCTTCACTACCGAATTCTGGTTTCTGTGGACGACGATTATGGGATCGCTGCCGCAGCACAGCGCGGTGGAGATGCGGCGCTACATGAACCGCTTCCTGCAGTTGCTGCCGGATCTGTCGGACATGTCGCAGATCCTGCGCACGCGCTTCGACCAGAACCAGGCACTGATTGAACCGATGGTGGCGTGGCTGGACCCGCGCGGGGTGAACTTCCTGACCGGTGCGTTCGTGAGCGACGTCGGCCTGGCGCCGTTACCCGGCCGCATTACTGCCAGCCGGCTCGATTACGAACGCGACGGCATTACAACCTCCGTCGCCGTCGCACTGGAAGATGTCGTGCTGGTGGACCTGGGGTCGCAGATCGCCGATCTTTCGATAGGATCGATGACCGAGGCGCCGCGGCCGCGACCCAGCGGACGGCTCTGGGCGCTTTGGCAGCGCCTGGCGCAGGGGCGCACGGATTTCGGCAATCCCGACGTGTTCTTCGGCACGGCCCGCGTGCCCGACACGCAGTGGGTGACCTTCACGGTCACTACGACGGGGACTGAATTCTTCGAACAGATTGCGGCGCTGACGGGCAGCCAACCAGGAAGCGGCGGGTTCGTGACACTGAAGGACTCGAGCTGGCTGGTGACCGTGACGATCTTCCACCACCCGGAGGTCATCGGCGAGGAACCCGGGACGGGGCTGTGGTGGGGCTATCTGCTGTATCCCGGCCGTAGCGGCGACTTCGTGAAGAAGCCCGCCGACGCGTGCACCGGCGCGGAAATCCTGGAAGAGGTGGTGCGGCAGCTCCGGTTCGAACGGCAGATGGATGCGATCATGGCGTCGTCAATCTGCATCCCCTGTTACCTGCCCTACTGCAACAGCGTTTGGATGCCGCGCAGGCGGAGCGACCGGCCGCGGGTGGTTCCCGAGGGAGCGACGAATCTCGGTTTTTTTGGCCAGTTCGCGGAGGTTCCTCGGGATGTGGTGTTCACTATCGAATACCCCGCCCGCACAGCATGGGAGGCGGTCCACCGCCTGCTCCGGCGCGGTCCGGCGCCGCCGCCCGTGTATCAGGGCCAGTATCATCCGGCGGCGCTGCTTGCCGCACTGAAGGTGCTCGTCTGACGGGGCGAAGAGGGAGTTATGATGGGCGAAAACGCCGGCGGAGGAAGGCGAGGGCGGTGAGGGGCAGCGCGAGCAGAGCCAGGGCGGCGGGTTCGGGGACGGCGGTTGCGATGACCTGGGTGCCGGTGGGGGTGCCGTCGTATTGGGCGGAGGCGTCCTTGTAGTAACCCGGGACGTCGCTGATGCCGGCGTAACAGGTGCCGTTGCCGGCCGAATCGCAGTAATAGTGGTAGCCAGAGTGGTGGTAGCCGGTTTCCTGCATGAGCAGGTAACCGTTGTCAGTGGCACTGAAGTTGAAGAAGAGATCGGTGACGGTCGCGGAGAGATCGGCACCGACGAATTCGAGCGCGCTATTGGAGGTGGTCAGGTTGAGGGAGGCACCGGGGCCGACGAGGTTGAGGTCCGAGGCGCTGATGTTGGAAGCGGTGAGGGTTCCGAGGGTGCCATCGGTGGTAATGGTGCCGGTCACGCTGCCGGAACCGACGGTTTGGTCGAGAGTGTAGGTGATGGGGCCGGCGTGGGCGAGGCCGGGGCCGAGCAGCGGGAGGAGGATGGCGGTGAAAGGCTAAGGCGGCGGGCGCGGGGCTGCATGGGTGGTCCAGCCTGTTTAATCGTTACACAGGAGGACCTGCTTAACCAATTTTAGTGATTACGCAATAGAATTATGATCGGTGTCTCGCGTGTTGGGATTGCGAACCGAGGGTCCTGGCCGGCGTTTTTCGCCAACCAGGACAGAGCCGGTTATTCAAGCGCGGCCTGGGCCTTTTTGACGATCTCGGCGAAGGTGGCGGAGTTGTCGTAGGCGATGGCGGCGAGAACCTTGCGGTCCATTTCGATCCCGGCGGCTTTGAGGCCGGCAATGAAGCGGCTGTAGGTCATGCCGTGTTCGCGGGTGGCGGCGTTGATGCGCTGAATCCAGAGGCCGCGGAAGTCGCGTTTTTTGTTGCGGCGGTCTCGGTAGGCGTATTGCAGCGACTTCTCCAGCCGCTCGAGCGCCGCCCGGTAAGTGGTTGATGTGCGACCGTAAAAGCCCTTGGACTGGGCCAGGACCTTCTTGTGCCGGGCATGTGTGGTGGTGCCTCGTTTGACGCGTGCCATGGCGCGTTACTCCAGGCCGTAGGGGGCCCACTGCTTGACAGTGCGGGCGTCCATGGGGGTGAGGGTCTGCATGCGGCGGTTGGAGCGCTTGGCTTTCTGAGTGCGGTTGATGAGGCCGTGGCGCTTGAGGCCCGGTCCGGCTTTAACCTTTGCGGTGGCGGTTAGTTTAAAGCGCTTTTTGACCGAGGACTTGGTCTTGAGTTTGGGCATTTGGTTCTCCTTTGGTTCTGGATGCACGCGATCGCGTGCAAGGCTCGCGGCCGGGCATGCCCTGGTGAGGCCCGGGCGCGCGATGCGAGCGGCGGGGTATAGCGGTGTGGCGTAGGGGGTGCAACGGAGGGATGGGGTACGTCTGGGTGGTCTTGAGTGGGGCGAAGGGGCCACCTGGGCTGTTTTCGCTCAGCCTAAAGGGTCACCTGGGCGGTTTGAGAGCAGGTAACGCGTACGGTTGGGCCTCTTTCGGCCAGGAAACTGTACACTTGAGGCGGACCGGCCCTCTGCCTGACCCAAACAACCAGATGCTTCAGGACTTGAAGCGAGGGCACTCCGGCTCGGGTGCTATGGCGACGTTCACCTCCTGACCGTGGCCTGCAATTAGTGGGTCCTAGTTTCATTTGTTTGCTTGCAATTGATGGCAAGCTGACGTTTCATAGCCTACTGTACGCAGCCGCGGAAGAAGGCTGCGCAGCGTTGCGGGCGGCCAGAACGCTATCAGTGGCCGCGCCCAAAACAATCGGAGGAGGAACACGCCATGCCAAATATCGACGGTGGGCTGCTGCGAAATACCGCCCCGCGCGTGAGTGGTGCAAAGGGCCAAAGCCAGGCCAGGATCATTGGTGCATTGAGTCCAGCGCTGGCGGGGACACTCAAGGACTATCAAATCGACACCGACCTACGCATTGCGCATTTTGTGGCGCAAGCCTGCCACGAGTCCGACGGTTTTTGCACCACAGTGGAATATTCTGATGGTAAGTATCTGGAAGGCCGGCGCGATCTTGGCAACACGCAGCCCGGGGACGGTCCCCGTTACAAGGGACGTGGGCTGATCCAGCTCACCGGCCGCGCCAATTACAAGCGCTACGGTGATCTGTTGGGCCTGGATCTGGTGGGAAATCCCGAACTTGCAGCCGAGCCCGCAACATCTCTTTCAATCGCCTGCGAGTACTGGAAACTGCAGGGCCTAAATGCAGCGGCCGACAGAGACGATATCGAGACCATAACTAGGCGAATCAACGGCGGGTTGAACGGCCTCGAAGATCGCCGTTCCTGTCTCCAACGTGCTAAAGCGGCACTGGGTATGGCAGGTTCTGCTGAAGTCTCCGCCGGGGTGAAGCCGATATTGCGCCTCGGATCCAGCGGAGAGCAGGTAGTGGCGCTGCAGGCAATGCTTGTTGCCACGGGCTTCGGTATCACCTGCGACGGAAATTTCGGTCCGGGTACGGCCGCTGCAGTGAAGGAATTCCAGACCAGCCACGGCCTGGCGAGTGATGGGGTTGTGGGCGCCGGGACGTGGAATGCCTTAGCCAAGGCATGCTGACGGCTGGATCCGATGTTTCTGAGCCGGGGCGCCGGCGGTCTCTTGGTTTGGCTAGCCTGGTCTGTCAGCGCCGTTGGCGCTCCATGCGACAATCCTATGCCTGTTCGGTTTGCCCCGGGGGCGGCTGCTGCGGAAATCACGGGCGGCATAGCTCGGGGCGAGCTTGCCTGTTTCACTGTCACGGCCCGCCAGGGCCAGCATATGTCGCTGATCCAGCCCAAGGGCGATAATATCGTTCTGCAGCTTTACGCTCCGCCCTGGACTATTACACACGGGACAGATGGCATCCGCATCAACGGACATGCCCTTCCGGGTGCCCGCGAGGGAGAGGATACCAAGGCCTGGGCTGGACGACTGCCTGCAACCGGAAGCTACCTGCTCGTTCTCGGCACGACCTGGGGTGGTAGCGAATATCGGATGCATATTAGAATTGATTGACAATAGAGGCGGCGGGCGACGTGCGTTACCGGATAGCCAGTAAAGGAGGTAGTTAAAACCTCTGCTACCAACAAACCAGGAACAAGCATCACGGGAGGATATTAATGTTTAACCAAGAGATCGCATCGTATCTTGCCAGCCCCGCAATGGATATTATAAAAGCGGATGATACTGGCCCCTTGAGCGTATCGAAATGAGCCTCGTGCTGTCGGCTCCGGGGGACACAGAGCGCGTCTCCTACATTCGCGCAGCGCTGAGCGAAATACGGATGCTCGTGGACTATGTGGCGGCGAGTTCGGTGCGGACGCTCGATGAGGTCAAGATTTACGATCCCGGGTCCAATCCTCCGACGGAGCTGAATGCAGGCCAACTGTTGGTGCGTCTGGACGAGATCGAGGCGCGGACGGCGGACCAGAGTTACACTGTTTCGGATCTCGCGCTGATCCAGGTGACGCGGGATGCTCTGGGCCGACTGGTTAGGCCGGTGTCTGGCCTGAGCGTCGCCTATACAGCATTGGTCGTCGGAAACCGGCGCGGGAAGAAATCGGAATTGAGGGCGACGCTCGCCCAGCAGGCGTATCCGGGGCTGGTATCGACCGCGAAAGCTCATCGCTTGGCGCAACGGATTTTACTTGCGATCGCCGTAATTGTTACGATTTCGGCTGTATGGGAATCCGCGAAGGTCGCGCTCGGGAAATCGTTGTTACAGAATTTAGCGGGTCTTCGTGCACAGCAGGCGGTTATTGCGCAGGAAGTAGCAAGTCTCGAAGCGACATTGGATAAGCTTCCGGAAGGAACCTTGACGCCTGACACAATCGCCGATCACGGTCGAGTCGTGCTGGCGGCATTCGCATTATGTGATCGCAGCAAGGTCCTTGCCCATTATCTCTCGGCAGATAATCTGCCAAAGGACAACAATGGTAGTCCCCTTCGTCTGAGCACTTCGCCTCAGGTGCGGGATGTATGCGGAAGGGATTCAGGTACTCGCAAAGAATATCCAGATTGCGCATGATGACCTTATACAATATCGAACCTATTGGCCAGGGATGGTGGGAAGCATCTTCAATCTGGTCGGGCAGGTTGCCAGCATTCCCTGTCATCTATTGGGATGCTCAGCCCCGAGTGCTGTGTCTGTGTTGAATAACGGTGAGGACGATGTCGAGTTCCTTGTTGCCCCCACGCTCTTAGTCTGGGGCAACTATATACTTCCTGTAATATTCGGTTTTCTTGGTGCCGTGATCTTTGTGATTTTGGATTTCTTCGGCAAAATTCGCGATAGCCGCCTTGGGCCACGAGATAACGTTCTGAGCTGGATCCGACTTGTGTTGGGCCTAGTCACCGGTGCGGCGGTGGGTCTTTTTTTCAGCGCCTATACTCCGCCGCAACTGGCGACCGGTACCCCCGCGACAGGCACCGCTGACCTGATCGCGTCCTTGACGCTGTCCGCCTCGGGTGTGGCGTTCCTGGCGGGTTTCGGCGTCGAGGGCGTGTTTACATTGCTGGAAGCCCTGGTGAGCAGGGTTTTCGCATCCGAACAAGGCGCGGCACCATCGCGCGCGGGGTAGGGGCCCTGGTCGGTCCCGCACTCAGGGCCTGCAAAATTGAGACGGAGTCGATTTGGTTGGCAAATTGATCTGGCAAACTAATGAAGGCTGGGCACGATTATGTCGCGCAGGACGATCATGGGAGGGCGCCAATGATCGGGCGAGTCATAGTTGCCCGCCGTAATAGTTACGACGAGGTCGAGCTGAGGCAACAGGACCAGGCGCTGGCCGCCGTTGCCGATAGCGCTGATTGTTTTTTCCCACCGGATGCCGCCGGTGCCGTCATCTCTTGGGACGGCGCCAATGTACCAATGGTAACCGTAGCTCCGGCCATCCGGCATGGACACCGCGCATTGGAAGGAAGCGGATAGCCAATCTGCGGGGACAATCGGGTGCCCGTTCCAGTGTCCGCCGCTCTGGGCCATGATACCAATCTTGGTCAGATCGCGTGCGGTCATGCGCAGTCCGGAAGCGGCGATTGCTTCACCATCCGCTCCGCGCGCCCACTCCGTGCGGGAGATTTCGAGCGGATCGAACAGGACCTCCTGGGCATGATCCTGTAAAGGCTTGCCGGTTCCCTTCGCAATTATTCGCGCCAGCAATGCGGTTGCGCCGCCATTGTAGATCCAGCGTGTGCCTGGTGGTTCGATGAGAGACCGCTCCAGCACATAGCGGTAGCGGTCGGGAGCACGATCCATGGCGATCTCGCTGTTGCGCGGATCGGAATAAGGGATGCTGAGCTCGTCCCACTCGGTGCCAAGGGTCATGGTCAGCGCATGTTCTATGGTTAATTTCGCACGGGATGGATCGGCAGCGAGCTCCCGATACTCGGGAAACTGGGCGAGCAGCTTCGTGTGAGGTGGCGGGACGTGGCCTTTGGCGAGAGCAATTCCGTAGAGCAGGCCGACGGTGCTCTTGGTGACAGAACGGAGATCGTGCAGCGTGTCGGGACCAAAATGCACCACGCCCAAGGGCCTGCCCCGCGCGGAATCAGTTCCGGCGAAATAGCGCTCGAAGAAAATCCGGCCGCTCCGTGCTGCCACGACAGCGTGCAGATTTGGCAGTATGCCGGCCTCGCGGGCGATATCGAAACGGCGTGCGAGATCCGGTGCGAAGCCGGCTTCGGCCGGTGTGGTGACGTTCCATTCAGTCATTATGGTTCTGTCCGTTCGAGGGCTAACATCTGCAGCATTCTGTGGCGGCGTCTGTGCCGGCAGGTTTTGCTGCATAACATAACCACGGAGGGCCACAGAGGACCACGGAGGGTTGCGTCCAGATGCAACACGCCGGCCACCAGGACCTGGTTGAATTGACTGACCTTCTTGAAGCAATTCGGCCCCATCCTGAGGTCAAGGAGCCGCGGCCGGGCCATTTTTATTGCAGGGGCAGAGCTTTAGCGCATTTCCACGCCGATCAGTCCGGGCTTTATGCCGATGTGCGGATGGGCGAGAGGTGGCGTCGATTGCGAGTGTCCACGGGACGGGAGAGGGGTGATTTTCTGGCCCTGCTGGAGCAGGCGATCAGATCGAGAAGGTGAGTGGGGCCAGGCAGCGTCTCTGGCTCAGCTTGTCATGAGGATTTGACCGCCTAGGGGAGATGGCCCCCAGAACTTCCAGGCGGGGACATCATTTCTCCAGCATGACCATCCTCGTCGCGTGCCGTGATTGTGGGGCGGTATGGCAATTGCCGCCTCCGCCCAAGAAGGGATGGGTGGAGTGCCCGAACTGTGGGCGGATCCTGGAGCACAGGACGGGGCGTACTCTGGACGGAGCGCTGGCCTGCGCACTCACGACATTCGTGTTGCTGTTTCCGGCAAATTATCTGACCGTAATGACGGTTCATATCGGAAGCATTCCGCAAACGACTCACCTTCTTTCGGGAATCTTTATTCTCTGGCGACAGGGGCTACAGTTTGCGGCAATCGTGCTCGCGTTGTGCGGTATTGTTCTGCCATTTGCCCGGTTTGGTCTGCTCTCGGTCGCGCTCACAGCGATCCGATGGGGTGTGCGGGAAACCTGGGTCGGCACGACGTTCCGCTATGCTGAGCAGCTCGATCTGTGGGCGATGTCGGACGTGCTGCTTATAGGCGCCGGGATCGGCTATGGGCGGGTGGCCTCGCAGACTCGGGTCGATATCGACCCCGGCGGGTGGTGCATTGTGGGTGCCGCGTTTATGACGATGTTGACGCGCGCGACACTCGACAGCCGGGCGGTGTGGCGCCGCCTGGAGATGCCGCCCCGGGGGGCCAGGCCGGACGCCGTTGCGTGCACGAGCTGCCATCTTGTGTTGCCGGCCGGGCAGGATGGGGAACGCTGTCCGCGCTGTACGGCGCGCGTTCACAGGCGCCGGCCGGGCAGTGTGGTGCAATGTGCGGCATTGACTGCGGCAACGGCGGTGCTGACCCCGATCGCCTACAGCTACCCAATGAGCCAATTCTGGAAGGCCGGCACTCCGATGACGAACAACATCATTAATGGCATCCAGATGCTGTTCACGCATGGGTTCTGGTATTTCGGGATTATGATATTCACCGTGTCGGTGGTCTTTCCACTGACTAAGCTGGGGGGCCTTACGTGGTTGCTGCTGTCGATCCGGTTCGGCTGGTCGCAGCACCTGCGCTTCAAGACCGGGCTATACCGGTTTATCGACGAGGTCGGCCGTTGGTCGCTGCTGGATCCGTTCACGGTTATGGTCTTCACGCCAATGATCAGACTGGGGCAGCTCGCGCACTTCACGGCGCTGATAGGGACGGATGCCTTTCTGGCGACCGTGGTTCTGTCAATGCTGGCGTCATTGGCGCTTGATCCGCGGTTGCTCTGGGACCTTGCGGAGGTCCGAGGCGCTCAGGCGAGGCGTTCTTCTACCGCCGCACGACCGGCGTAGAGCGGCGGTGCCGAACTGCGCCGGGTTAAAGTTTTTGCTTTGTGATGCAACCGCCGCCGGCCAGCGTGCTTTCACGCTCGGAGTGTTCCGTAAAGGAGATACAAGATGAATTGGGACCAAATGAAGGGGCAATGGAAGCAGTTCCAGGGGCGGGCAAAGCAGCAGTGGGGCAAGCTCACGGATGATGATCTGACCCGGATCCAAGGCAACCGTGATGAGCTGATCGGCCGTCTACAGGAGCGCTACGGTTATGCAAAAGAGCAGGCCGAGCGGGAGGCGGATGCGTGGGGGCGGGGGTTATAGAGGAAAAACAGGGGGCTGCCCTGATCAGGGCGTCCCCTGACATCCCTGCTGACGGATCATCCCTTCCGCGGTTCGTCCCCGAGTGCTCAGATCCAAGGCAAGTTGCTTGACCTGGCTGCCGGGCGATTGCCACGCCATAACCATTGATGGCCGTGTCCGGCTCAACGCGGGATACAGGACCGATGCGACGCGCGTGTCGGCTCCCTGCGTTGCCACAGTTAGTTCTGCAACCCGGTCATGTTTGAAGCCGGGAAGAAAGACCGGAATATCGACGGTACCCCAGGGTAGCCAGCGGTCCCAGTAGAATGCGAGGGCAAGAGGTGCCTGCAGCGCAGGTGAGGGGGCGGCTTGCTTGAGATCGAGATCGCGCCGGCGCTGTGGTGACGCGCGCTGAAAATCGCCCAGCCAGGGCTGACCGAACGTCCCGGGATCCCAGTGCTGGGCGAAGAGCGGGAACTGGCGGCGAAACTCGGTCAGCATTTTTCCCTCTATGCGATGCGCCTCAAAGCTGCCATGTGCACGCTGGAATACGTCCCATTGCTGGCGGATGACACGATCGCCGATAAGATACCGGTTATTCACGGCGACCATTTCGAGTTGCCCGCCGCGCCAAGTGGTGATTTCCTGGGTAAGATAATGCACGTGGAACAACACCAGCCACGTACCATCGAATCGCGCAGTTACGTTGATGGTGGTGGTGCCGTTCACCGTGGCAACGTCCGATGTCGCGCTGACGTGGCCGGCAAAATCGGTCGCGCCGGCAAAATGGCACACCTCGGCCGCCTGCGCGCTCTCCGTGGCGCATAGCCCGGCCAGCAATGCCGCGAGGATCGCAGCTTTTCGCAGCAGAGCCAAGGTCAGTGCCGGAAATGCCGCATGCCGGTAAACACCATCGCGATCCCGGCGCGGTCCGCGGCGGCGATCACCTCGGAATCCCGTACCGATCCGCCTGGCTGAACAACCGCGGTCGCGCCGGCGCCGATCACCGCCTCCAGCCCGTCGGGAAATGGGAAAAAAGCATCGGATGCAACCACACTGCCGCGCGTCAGAGGTTCCGCCACCCCGGCCTCTTTTGCCGCCTCCACACTCTTCAACGCTCCCATCTTTGCCGCGTCCACCCTGCTCATTTGCCCTGCGCCGATGCCGACTGTGGCGCCGTCCTTCACGTAAACGATCGCGTTCGACTTCACGTGCTTGCACACCCGGAACGCGAACAGCAGGTCAGCCATTTCGGTTTCTGTCGGCGCCCGCTGTGTGACCACCCGCAATGAACCCACATCAACCCGCCCGCTGTCCCGAGTCTGTGCCAAGAAACCACCGGACAGACTGCGGAACGTGATTCCCGGCGCGATCGGATCCGGCATTCCGCCGGTGAGCAGCAGCCGTAGATTCTTCCTGCGCGCCACTGCGGTTACAGCGGCCGGCTCGGCAGCCGGCGCGATGATAACTTCAGTCAGGATCGCAGCGATGGCCTCAGCCGCCGCAGCATCGAGCGCCCGATTCACCGCTACAATGCCACCGAACGGAGAAATGGGATCGCAGCGAAACGCCTTCTCCCATGCTTCAACCAGCGATCCGGCCACCGCCACGCCGCAGGGGGTAGCATGCTTCACAATCACCACCGCCGGTGCATCAAATTCCGCAACGCACTCGAACGCCGCGTCCGTATCGTTCAAATTGTTATAGGACAGTTCCTTACCCTGCACTTGCCGGGCTGTCGCGACGCCGGGCCGGTGCCCGGTCACGTAGAACGCTGCGTGCTGGTGGGGATTTTCGCCGTATCGTAACCGCTGCCGCAGTGTACCGGATACCGTCATCCGGTTATGAAATAATTCATTTCCCTGGCTGGCAAACCACTCGGCGATTGCCGCATCATAGGCCGCCGTGCGGGCATACGCCGCCGCGGCGAGCTGCCGACGTAATTTGAGCGTCGTGCCCCCGTGCCGGCCGATCTCTTCCAGCACCGCCCGGTACTGCTCCGGCTCAGTTACCACCGCCACAAAATCATGGTTCTTTGCCCCTGCCCGGATCAGAGCAGGCCCGCCGATGTCGATGTTTTCGACACACGCCTCAAACTCTGCGCCGCGGGCTACGGTGGCCTCGAACGGATATAGATTCACCACCACCAGATCGATCGGCGCGATCCCGTGGGTTTCCATCTGTCCCACATGCTCGGGTACATCGCGCCGGCCCAGAATTCCCCCATGTATCTGCGGCACAAGCGTCTTCACGCGCCCATCCAAAATCTCGGGGAAGCCGGTATGCTCCGATACTTCCTTTGCCGCGAGGCCAGCCTCGCGCAGTGCCTGGGCCGAACCGCCGGTCGACAAAATTTCCACACCGGCGCCGGCGAGCTCGTGGGCAAAGTCCACCAATCCGGCCTTATCGGACACGGACACCAATGCCCGCCGGATCGGAACGACGTCAACCATATGCACTCTCCGAACCTACGTCAGAGGCCGCGTCATCTGCTCCGGCCTCACCCAGCGCTCAAACTCTGACTCGGTCAGATGTCCGCTCCGGATCGCCGCCTCCCGCAGGCTGAGGCCCTGCCGGTGCGCCATCAGCGCGATCTCTGCGGCTTTTTCGTAGCCGATATGCGGATTGAGCGCGGTCACCAGCATCAAGTTAGCTTCCAGATGCTCGCGGATCCGTCCCTCATTCGGCTCGATCCCCCGCGCACAACGCTCGTCGAACGAAATACAGGCATCCGCCAGCAACGCCGCGCTCTCCAGCACGTTGTGCAACATCACCGGCTTGAACACGTTCAACTGAAAATTCCCCTGACTGCCGGCGAACGCCACGGCCGCATCGTTGCCGAATACCTGCACTGCCACCATGGTCAGCGCCTCGCACTGAGTGGGGTTGATCTTCCCTGGCATAATGGAAGAACCCGGCTCGTTCTCTGGGATCGTGAGCTCCCCGAGGCCGGTGCGCGGCCCGCTCGCGTGCCAGCGGACATCATTCGCAACCTTCATCAGCGCGCTCGCGAGCGTGCGCAGCGCAGCCGAGGCATTCACCATGGCTTCATGCCCGGAAAGAGCGGCAAACTTGTTCGGCGCGCTGACAAACGGCTTGCCGGTTTCAGCCGCGATCTTTTCCGCCGCGAGTTCGCCAAATCGCGCCGGAGCGTTCAAACCTGTCCCGACCGCAGTTCCACCGATCGCAAGCTCATACAGCCCCGGCAAGGCTCGCCGCACCGAGGCCATACCGTCATCAATCTGCGCTACCCAGCCCGACATCACCTGGCCGAGCGTTACCGGCGTCGCGTCCTGCAGATGTGTCCGCCCCACCATTACCACGCCTTCATACTGGCGCGCTTTTGCGGCCAACGTGTCCCGCAACTGGCCCACCGCCGGCAGCAGCCGGTCCTGCAGCTCTTGCACCGCGGCGATATGCATCGCGGTCGGGAAGGTGTCGTTCGATGATTGGCTGCGGTTTACGTCATCATTGGGGTGGATCGGCTGTTTCGACCCGATCTTCCCGCCCGCCAATTGGATCGCCCGGTTGGCGATCACCTCATTGGCGTTCATGTTGCTTTGCGTGCCTGAGCCGGTCTGCCACACCAGCAGCGGAAACTCGGCATCCAGTTTTCCCGCGATCACCTCCTCGGCCGCCCGCACGATCAGTTCCGCTTTTTCCGGCGCCAGCACACCGAGCTCCGCGTTGGCCTGCGCCGCGCATTTTTTCAGCACGCCAAGGGCGCGGATCACCGGCCGAGTCCACACGAACCGGTCCCGGCCGATGCGGAAGTTGTCCAGCGAGCGTTCGGTCTGCGCGCCCCACAGCCGATCCGCGGGCACCTTCACCGGCCCCAGCGCGTCCTTTTCGGTGCGAAATTCCTCAGCCATGCTCGGTCCCTACTCGCTCCGCGTTTGCATCGGCCACAACCGGCGGGTGCCCGGCCTTCCACTCGAGATCGAGGTGCCGCGGCCCGTCCTTCACCCGCTCGAGATCGATGCCGGTTCCCCGCAGCGGCGACCGCGCGAGAAAATCCGCCAGTGTCCCAGCCCGCTTTACGTTTCGCTCGGACTCAGCCACGTTCATCACCATCCCCGACCAACGCAGGTTCCTGATAGTCACCCCCAGCCGCCCCTACAAGCTCAGGCAGGAGTGCCACGGATGATCATTCGCGAATGGCGCGGGCGCGCGCTGCCATGCCGCGCCGAAGCCTATCCGGCCCACTTCCGCGACAAGGTTATTCCGGAACTACGCGCCCTGTCAGGCTTCCTCGGCGCATACCTTAGCAAACGCCCAATAGGCGACAGCATCGAGTTCCTGGTGCTGACATGCTGGCAATCCCTCGATGCCATCAGAGGGTTCGCTGGGGCCGACCCGGAGAAAGCTGTCGTCAAGCCCGGTGCCGTTGCGGCTCTGATCGATTTCGACGCAACCGTTCAGCATTATGACGTTCTCGAAGAGGTTTAACCCGGTCCTCTGACCCGCGGCTCCACCCACCCTCACCGCGCAAACGCGCACCCATGGCTCCCCAACTCACCCCGTTCGCGGCAAGTGGTTGGACAAGCGCACAGAAGAATCACTCCGGCAGCCCGGCCCGTCGCAGGCCTTCATAGTAGGCTTCCGCAACTCCGGGCTTCTTGTATGGGTTCTTCATCTCGACTTCAACGTGGCGACGGGCGCGGGCGATTGTCAGGTTGGGAACGAGTGCCAGCAGTCTCCCGAGAACCTGTCGTGCTTCATCGGTGCGCCCAAGAAGGCCAAGTGATGCGGCTCTGTATCGAAGAAGGGGCACATGTGTAGCATAGCGGCTCAACCCCGCGGCCGTCCAATTGACCGCTTCATCATATCTGCCGCCTACGAAATGGGCTACTGTAAACCCAACGTGCTGGAAAAATGCGACTCGTGGATTGAGCCGTCTGGAGCGTTCCAGATGGTCGAAGGCCAATTCAACTTCTCCCAAATACGCTTTCAGAAGCCCGCTCGCAGCCCAAGCTTCCGTGGAGTTGCCGTTGAGCACGCATGCACGATCCGTCAGTGCGGTGGCACCGGGGAAATCACCCCCAGCCAATCCGATGACATGTGCTGCCGGAACAAGCACCTCGGGGTCATCAGGGCTTTGCCGAACCGCGTCGCGCGCCATCTGGACATATCCATCCAATTCGGCTTCGGTCCGGGTGATCCGATGGTTTGCCACCAGCAAACTAAAATTCGAGAAAGCGAGCAAAGCTAGCGCAAGCGCGTAATGTGGGTCGATTTCAACAGCGTGGCGCAGTAACCGGAGCGCCTCCTCCCTGGTGTCGCGTGTGAGCACCTCGAAGGCGAACCGAGCGCGCAGGACGAGATCGTAGGCTCGCAGATTCTCGGCAGGCTTGAGGCGAGCCCGCTCGATTTCAGCATCCAGAAGCTTCGGCTCGATCGCGCCGACGACGTTGGATGCGACCTGGTCTTGCAACGCGAACATGTCAGCAAGGACTCCATCGAACCTGTCGGCCCAAATGTGCATACCGGTGGTGGCGTCAATAAGCTGACCGGTGATGGGCACGCGCTCGCCGGTCTTACGGACACTGCCCTCGAGCACATAGCGCACCCCAAGCTCGCGTCCGACCTGGCGAATATTGGGAGAAGTTCCTTTGTAGGCGAAGGTTGAATTTCGGGCCACCACGAAGAATGACGGCACGCGCGAAAGTGCGGTGATGATCTCCTCTGTCATGCCGTCAACAAAGTACTCCTGAGCGGGATCACCGCTCATGTTCTGAAAGGGCAGGACCGCAATCGAGGGTTTATCTGGCAGAGGAAGTATTTGCTCTGGTTCGGCCCGCCGCCAGGAGGTTTCGGTAATCATGCGATAAGTCCGCACCGGCTTTGCAATATTCTTGACTGACTGATCGCCCATGTCCTCAAATGTACATGACACGCGGCCACGCACGTTCTCATGCACTACGCCGGAGATCACGATCCCGCCTGGTTCCGCCAATGCCTCCAACCGCGCGGCGACATTCACGCCGTCGCCGTAAATATCCTGCTCCTCGACGATAACGTCGCCCATGTGTATGCCGACGCGGAGAACGAGCCGCCGATCCTCCGGCTCCCGGGCTGGATCCCGCAATATCTGCATCTGAAACTGCAAGGAGCATTTCGCTGCTTCAACGGCACTTGGGAATTCAGCAAGAAACCCATCCCCGGTACGCTTCACGATGCGACCGGCGTGTTGCGCAACCGCCGGCTCGATAACGTGCGCCATGACGGTCGCGAGCCGGGCATACGTTCCCTCCTCATCCGCATGCATCAGCCGCGAGTACCCGGCGATGTCAGCGGCCAAGATGGCAGCCAGGCGGCGAATCATCGTGCAACCCCGGACACCACTGCGGTAATCCCCCCGTGCGTCGCCGACAAAGCCATTCTATGACTTCCGCACCCGCTCTGCCAGCGGATGTCTTCATACCGGCCGGCCCACCCACCCTCACGCGCCAACCCGCACCATGCCCACCTACACCACCCTCCTCATCGCCAGCCCCCAACCCCACACGCTCCTCGTTACCCTTAACCGGCCCGACGTCGCCAACGCGATGAACACGCAGATGGGCCTGGACCTACATGCCGCCTTCGATGCGATAGCCGCCACGCCCAGTGCCCAGCGCTGCATTGTCCTCACCGGCGCCGGCTCCCGCGCGTTCTGCGCCGGCGGCGACCTCAAGGAGCGCAACGGGATGACGGACGAGCAATGGCAGGATCAGCACCTGATCTTCGAGCGCGCCATCCGGGCCATTATCAACTGCCCGGTGCCGATTATTGCCGCGGTGAATGGCGCGGCTTTCGCAGGCGGGCTTGAGGTCGCGCTTGGCTGCGATTTTATCTACGCCGCCGAACACGCCCGGTTTGCGTTTACGGAAGTCACCCTCGGCATTATGCCCGGCGCTGGCGGCACCCAGACGCTGCCGCGTGGGGTAGGTGCCCGTCGCGCTACGGAGATCCTGCTTACCGGCCGCCCCTTCAGCGTGCACGACGCGCATGCCTGGGGCATGGTCAACCGCATCTGCAAGCCGGAGTCCCTGGTTCAGGAGGCGCTCGAAACCGCCGCAGCCATCTGCGCCAACGCCCCGATTTCGGTCCGCCAGATCAAGCAATCAGTCAATTACGGCCTCAACATGGATCTGGCCAGCGGTATGATGTTCGAAGTCGAGGCATATAACCGCATGGTCCCCACCGAGGACCGCCGCGAGGGCATCCGCGCCTTCAACGAAAAGCGCAAACCCGACTTTAAGGGCCGCTAATGCCTGCGCCGACGCTTACCACGCCGCGCCTGGTGCTGCGCCATTGGCGCGAAGCTGACCTGGAACCCTTCGCCGCCCTCAATGCCGACCCCCGCGTCAGGGAGTATTTTCCAGATACACTCACCCGGGACGAGAGCGACGCGCTGGCCGCGCGGATCCGTAACCGGCTGGAAACCACCGAGTTCGGCCTTTGGGCGGTGGAGGTTCCCGGTACCGCCCCTTTCATTGGTTGCGTCGGCCTGTCCGTCCCGCGCTGGCAGGCCCACTTCACCCCATGCGTGGAGATCGGCTGGCGCCTCGCCCTCGCCCATTGGGGCCGGGGCTACGCCACCGAAGCGGGCTACGCCGCTCTCGCTTACGGGTTCAACGACCTGAAGCTCGCCGAGATCGTCTCCTTTACTGCCGTGGCCAACCTGCGTTCCCAGGCTGTTATGCAGCGCCTCGGCATGGCGCGCGCGGCGGGGGATGACTTTCTCCACCCGTTCCTGCCCGACGGCCACCCACTCCGCCCCCACGTCCTCTACCGCATCCGCACACCTCTTCTGACCACTGACCACTGATCACTGACCACCGAATCGCGGCGCCCGTTTATCCAGGAAAGCCTCGACCGCTTCCCGGTGGTCCGCCGTCGCATGCGCCAGCGCCTGCATCGCGGCCGCCATCTCCAGCAGCGTGTCGAGGCGTACGTGCCGGCCTTCCATGACTAACCGCTTCGTCAGCCGAACTGCATACGGCGGATTGGCGGCGATCCGCTCCGCCAGCGCCCGGGCCGCCGAGAGCAGGTCCTCATCTGGCACCACTTGCGAGACCAGTCCGTAGGCCAGTGCCTCCTGCGCGTTCAGCATGTCGCCGGTGAACGACATCTCGCAGGCCTTCGAATACCCGACGATGCGCGGGAGCAGCCAAGCTCCGCCGTCGCCGGCGATGATGCCCATTTTTACGAAGCTCTCGGCGAACCGCGCGTTTTGCCCGGCGATCCGCATGTCGCACATGCATGCGAGGTCAAGGCCTGCGCCGACTGCCGGCCCGTTCACCGCGGCGATGATCGGCACGTCCAAGCGCTCAAACGCCAGCGGAATGCGCTGGATTCCCGATTTGTAGTACGCCGGCGTATGTACCGGCGCCTGGGCCCGTTGCTCCGCGGCCGCTTTCATTGCGCGCACATCCCCGCCTGAGCTGAATGCTGTCCCTGCTCCCGTAAGGATTGCCACCCGCACGCTCCGGTCTGCCTGGATGCGTGTCAGCGATGCGACGATTTCGTCCACCATTCCCGGCTCGGAAACGGGGTTCCGCCGCTCCGGCGCATTCAATGTCATCGTCGCGATGGTGCCGTCCTGCTGATAGAGAACCTTCTGGTCCATCTCCGATCCTCCCCCGGATACGCTACAATCGGCCATTCCCGTGCATTCGCGAAGTGCTGCTAGGAGCCGGCGGTCAATCGCTTTATTTTCGGATCGTCTCATAAATGGTTTGACACGTGCGTTGTATTGATTAATAAGACAATCCTATTCTGATTGATGCACGGTCCGGTTTTGGAAGGGCGCGAACATGCCTCTGGATGCGGGCGTATTGCTCGAAATCGCGACGACCTGCGCGGCCTCAGATGATCCCGTGGAGGCGCGGGTTCCGGGCCGGTATGGAATTCGCAAAACATCACGGAAGATCCTGCGCATAGTATGGTATGCTGCAGTGGTTGCCCTGGTTTCTCCGGTAATTTTCGCCAGGGGCAGCCCGGCCCCGAGATCTTTGCTTAGCCCACGCTGGCTGCAGGACTAAGCCTGAAGACTCGCGGTGGGCCGCCGGCGTACCTATTTGCGTGGATGCAGACCGATCAGGCCGAAGAGCGGGGCCGCCATTACCGGTAGTCCGTTTGGTTCGGGCACTGCTAACTTTGGATCGGCGTGCCACATACGCGCTGTTCGCCACTGCCGGACCGGCTGGAGCAGGCGCGGGCCAGCCGCTCCGCCGACCCTCAAAAAAGTCGCCCTGCGGCGTGCCCCCTGATCACCGACAACTGATCATTGATGCAGTGGCTTCATCGTCCTATCCCCAAATCGCAACACCACTGTCATACTCTGGGTGCAATTGCTCGACCCGGCCGGCAACGCTAACAGGAAACCATGCACGGTCCACAATTTCGCCTTCTGACTGCAGCGGCCGTAACGCTTTGGGCCAGCCTGCCAGCGCTCGCCCAGCAGCCGCCCTCCATCACTTCGCCCGATACAGTCCGCACGCGCACGCCGATCAAGCACATGGTCATCATCGTGGGAGAGAACCGGAGCTTCGACCACCTCTTTGCCACCTACCAACCACCGCCCGGCCAGACCGTCTGGAACTTGCTTTCCGAAGGCATCGTCCGGCCTGACGGAAGCTCCGGTCCCAACTACAAACTCGCCATCCAGAATACCGCCACGCAACCCGACAACACCTTTCAGCAAAGTCCCGCAATTGCCGGACCTTATGCGACACTGCCCCCGCCGTTCACCGACGGCGCGCCGAAACGGCCGAGCGACACGAAGCCGCCGCCCTTCGCCACCATCGCGGCCGCCCAGGCCGCCGATTATGGTATCGACGCCAACGACCTTTCTTTGCTCATGACCGGCGCCACAGGCCAGCCGAAGGGCACCATCGATACCCGCATCACCAACGTCAACGAGCTGCCGCCCGGTCCTTACCAGCTCACCAACGGCAAGCAGCTTACCGATAATGACTATACGGGGAGTCCCGTCCACCGCTTCTATCAGATGCACCAGCAGACGGACTGCAATATCGCCTATGCCACCCCGCAAAAGCCCAGTGGTTGCCGGGGGGATCTGTTTGCCTGGGTCGAGGCCACAGTAAGCGCCGGGAGCAACGGCAAACTGCCACCCGGGCCAATAACGGAGGTAACCACCAAGGAAGGCGCCATCGCCATGGGGTTCTACAACATGGCGACCGGGGATGAACCCTATTTCGCCGCTCTCGCCCGCCAATACACTCTAGCTGACAACTACCATCAGCCCTTCATGGGCGGCACCGGCGCCGACAGCATCATGATCGGCGCCGCCGATGCCTATTGGTACAGCGATGGTCACGGTCGCCCCAAAGTTCCACCCACCAACGAGATCGAAAACCCCAATCCGCAGCACGGTACCGTTAATTACTACATACAGGACGGGTATCCGGCGGCAGCTATAGCGATTGCTCCGATGCCCAGGCGCCCGGTCTCGGCTCAGTTCTTACGTATCTCAAAGACCTCCCTTACCACCCCAACCCAAACTGCGAACCAGGGCACTACTACCTGCTCAACAACTACGATCCGGGCTACTTCGGTAATGGAGAAGTCGATACCGTTGACAAATTCGCAATTCCGCCGGTGTCTACCCCAACGATCGGCGATGTCATGATCGCTCATGGCATCTCATGGGCGTATTTTGGGGAGGGCTGGAACCAATACCTCGCCCACCCGCGCAATTCCACCAATGTCTATTGCAAGATTTGCAGCCCGTTTCAATACGAAACGTCCATCATGACCGATGCCTCGCTCCGCGAAGCCCATCTTAAGGACACGCAGGACTTCTATCAGGACATCCGGCGCGGCTACATGCCATCCGTCTCGTTCGTGAAACCCGGCGAACTCAATGATGGCCATCCGGCCTCCTCCAAGTTCGACATTTTCGCTGCTTTTACGAAGAAAATCATCAGCATGATCCAGAGCCAGCCGCAGCTCTGGCGCAGCACGGCGATTTTCGTCACGGTGGATGAAGGCGGCGGCTACTACAACTCGGGATACATCCAACCGCTCGATTTCTTCGGCGACGGCACCCGCATCCCGCTCATAGTCGTCTCCCCCTTCTCCACCGGTGGACGGGTCGTGCACTCTTATGGCGACCACGCTTCGCTGGTAAAATTCATTGAAGCGAACTGGTCCCTTCCGCCTATTACGCACCGCAGCCGCGATAATCTGCCCAACCCCGTCGCCAGCTCCAATGACCCTTACGTGCCCACCAATCCACCGGCGATCGGCGACCTGATGGACATGTTTGATTTCCGCGGGGGCGGAGGGTGAGGTGGAGCGTATCTCATAAAACCTTCTCACGAACTCGTGCTCGACCGAGCTCCCACCTCACCGGATCTTAATGCGTTTTGTTAACACAAAATTGGCAGATGATAGATCCCGGTAGAGAGGAGCCAAAGATGCCCGACACGCCCGTTGAAGCGGAGCTGCTAGTACTCTGCACAGTGGATTTGACTGTTTGCCCATAGCCTGGGTTAAACTGGGTAGTTTGTCTGGATCGAGCAGGACGGCGAGGCTGCGTGCGAGGTTTGGCTTTCGGGCGATCAGACCGGCTTGTTCGAGGGTAAGCACGCGAAGGCCGATTTCCGCCGACAGATGCCCGGCGGGCTGGCAATGGCCCTGCGGCCCGTCCACCATAGAAGCAAGATGTGCGCCTGCTGGCATGCGAGAAATCGACCCTGTTGTTACCAGTGCGAGAGCGCGAGAGGCGGGTGCAGCCAATGATGGAGCTTACCCTCAAGGCCCGTTCGGGAGTGGGTAAGCGATCCAGGTAAGCCTGCTGGGGGGCGGTCAGGGTGCGCTGTCAAAGCGGACGCGCGCGGCATGGATATCGGAATAACGACGATCGGCCCAATCGATGAGGCTCGCCATCGGGTCCAGCAGCGATTGGCCTAGCGGGGTCAGACGATATTCAACGCTCGGGGGCTTGGTCGGAAAGACGTGACGGGTGATCAGTCCGTCGCGCTCCAAATCGCGCAGGGTCTGGGTGAGCATTCGCTTGGAGATGCCGCGGACGGCGCGGTGAAGCTCGCTGAAGCGCTGCGATCGCATCGCGAGGGTCATGATCATGAGTATGCTCCATTTGTCGCCGATGCGGTCGAGCACGTCGCGCACTGGGCAGTGGACTGCGTGGACCGACTGGGCGTCGTCCAACTGAAAACGGCTGAATCTCTCGATCGCGCTCAATGCGGTGCTCATGCGGGTTCCCCTGGTCTCTCCTGGTTACAAAATACTGCCTCCTTGCGGGCGCAGGAGGAGGTCTTCATATGAGACCTGCTTCTAAACATAGACCATCTACCGCTAGGGAGAAAAGGCATGTTTCTGGTTATGGGAATCACAGGAAAAGTCGGCGGCGCAACTGCGAGACATCTGCTGGACCACGGCCAGCAGGTCCGCGCGCTGGTCCGCGACCGAGCTAAGGCCGCAAGCTGGGCGAACCACGGTGTCGAACTGGTCGATGGCGACTGGAACGATGCGGCCGCCATCGAGCGGGCGCTCGACGGCGTCGACGGCGCATTCGTCATGCTGCCGGCCGTCTGGGCCCCCTCGCCGGATTTCAAGGAGGCCAAGGGCGTCATCGCGAACTATGTCGAGGCACTAACCAAGGCCGCGCCGCCGCGTGTGATCGCGCTCTCGTCGATGGGGGCGAACCGGACCAGCGGGCTGGGAATGATCACCGCCTTGTCGCTGCTGGAGCAAGGCTTTCGCGACTTGGCGTCGCCGGTCGCTTTCGTGCGCGCCGGCGGGTTCTTCGAGAACTTCCTTTACGGCCTGCACGTCGCCCAGGGCGGCACGCTCCCAGTTTACTACAATCCGACCAGCCGGAAATCGACGATGGTCGCGACGAACGACATCGGTGCCGAGGTGGCGGCGCTGCTGACCGGGCCGGCGTGGTCGGGGCATCGCGTCATCGAACTTGGTTCGATGTTCAGCGCGGATGAAGTCGCGGCGCAACTGGGCGATGTCATGCAGCGCGACGTCAAGGCCTTCGCTGTCCCGCGGGCCGGGTGGCCGGCAGCTTTCGAGCAGTTCGGCATCCCGAAGGGCCAGACCGGACCGGCCGAAGCGATGTTTGAGGCCGTCAACTCGGGCTGGATGGACCTCGGGGTCGAGAGTACGGAGCACGTCGCGGGCACGACGTCCCCCCGCGATGTCTTCGCGGCGGCCCAGAAGGCCACCACGGCGTAAGGTTCCGCTGATCAGCGATGGGATGCGACTTTCGGGACCTGCTCCGGAAATTCGCATCTCCTTCGGAATGAATGCGTCACGGCCGGACGTCCCGAATGGCCCGACCATCACTCGATGTGCATCGCGATCCTGGCAGAGAGGCTGAACAGCCCGTTTCCTTGTGAACTGCGGCGCTAACACTAAGAAAGATCGAGGTTAAAACATGAAGGTTCTTGTTTCCGGAGCAATGGGCGGAACCGGACGGCTGATCGTCCGCAACGCCGTGGCGAGCGGTCACTCCGTAGTGGCGCAAGTTCGTGCGAAAGCGCGCTCCGATGCTCGCAAATCGCTTGGACCGTTCGCTGACGCACTGGCGCTCGACCAGACAGTAAGCGGCCAGCATGCCCGGCGAGTTCTTGCGTGGAAACCCCATGGCGCCGGCCTGATTGCGGACCTCTCTGTACAAAAGCGCTTTCAGCAAATCAACGGAGCATGACGATGGCGTGGAACAGTGCATCTTTCGAATCGATTCTCGCGACGATCTTAGCGGTTCTGTTCGCGGTTGCTGGGGTGGTCAATCTCGCAAGACGCGGCGCGGTGAAGCGCGACTTCGCACGCTGGGGTTACCCGGCATGGTTTCAGTTGCTCTGTGGCGCTCTCGAGCTGTTCAGTGCGGCACTTCTTCTTGGACAACAAACCAGAGTCTTAGGCCTAACGCTGGCCGGTGCGATCATGATCGGCGCGCTCTTCACGTTGGTACGAAATAGGGAGCCATTCCGGCATCTCGCCCCGGCGCTGATCTTCTCGGCTCTCATTGTGGTTACTGTGGCGGTCCGCGGTTGAGGCTTCCTCGCCACCAGGCGAGTGAGCCCGGGACGCTAACAGGCCGCGCGGGCACCCGTCATCCCGTGGTGAAGGGTGGTTTCGTAGATCACTTTTCGAGCCGCAGCAATCAGCGGAGATCGGCCGGCTGGTCGATCAGGTGGCCACACTGGTCCTCGCCGGCGCCCTCATCAGACAAGGTTAGACAAATGTCTAAGATTTCCTGGCGCCAGGTCTCGGCCTTGGCACTTGCCGCTTTCTTCGTCGTGGGATCGCTCAGCAACATCTTCGCCCCGCCATCGATCTACGAGGAATATCTGCGGTGGGGATACCCGCGCTGGCTCCATTTCGTGACCGGATCGCTGGAGCTCACGACCGCCGTTTTGCTCGCGCGGGCACAGACGCGGCTGTGGGGCTCGGCTGCACCGTGATGTTGGCGGCGCTCGCGACCGTGACACTCCACGGCGAATACGGGCACGGGGTGGCGCCGCTTGTCGTGGCGACACTATCGATACTCGTCGGCTGGATCGCCTGGCGGAAGCGGCTTTGCAACGCTTCTTCCAGGTGACACCGCCCACGGTTCACCAGATGCTGCTTACCCTCGAACAAGCCGGTCTAATCGCCCGAAAGCCAAACCTCGCACGCAGCCTCGCCGTCCTGCTCGATCCAGACAAACTACCCAGTTTAACCCCAGGCTATGGGCAAACAGTCAACTCCACTGTGCAGAGGTACCAGCTGCCCAGGGTTCCGACATGAAAACGCGGGTCGCAGTGACGGAGGTGTTGGCGCAGCAGACGCAAATAACACTTCAAGTGATTCGGGATGAGATCGGGCACCTGCGGCGCGACCTGGGTGCGCAGGGGGCAGAGTTTCGAGGGGAATTGACTGGCCAGGGGGTAGAGCTTCGGGACGAGCTGGCGGAGCTACGCCGCACGCACGACCGCGACTTCCGGCTGACCTTCGGTGCCATGATTGCCGGTACACTCGGGCTCGCCGCCCTGATTGCCCGTAAAGTGCGCTCGCTGTAGCAATCTCGGGCCATGGACATTCCGGGCCCGACCTCTCGTATCTGGTTCTCCCAGCGACTGCGCCTACATTATGTTGATTGGGGCAACGCCGCCGCCCCACCGCTGATCCTACTTCATGGTGGGCGTGATCATTGCCGGTCATGGGACTGGGTGGCAGCCGCACTGCGGTCGGAGTGGCACGTGATTGCGCCGGATTTGCGGGGACATGGTGACAGTGCGTGGTCGCTGTCCGGCCACTACTCCATGGCTAATTACATTTATGATCTGACGCAGTTGGTGCACCAGCAGAAACTCGCGCCAGTGTCGATCGTGGCGCATTCTCTGGGCGGCAACATTGCCCTGCGTTACACCGGTATCTATCCGGAAGCGGTGCGGCGGCTGGTAGCCATCGAGGGGCTCGGACCAGGGCCACGCTCGGCCGCAGCCCGCGATGCCAAGCCAATTGACCGGCGCATGCGGGCGTGGGTCGAGGAGCAGCGGGCACAGGCGGCACGGGTGCCGCGGCGCTATGCCTCATTGGAAGACGCTCTGGCACGGATGCAGCAAGCCAACACACGCCTCACGCCAGAGCAGGCACGGCACTTGACGCAACATGCGGTAAATCAGAACGAGGATGGGACGTATAGCTGGAAGTTTGACCCGTATGTCCGGATCTGGCCGCCCTACGACATGACACGAGAGGAGATTGCCGCGCTATGGTCGCGGATCACGTGTCCTACGCTGCTGGTGTGGGGAACGGAAAGCTGGGCGACAGATCCCGCGGCAGATGGCCGCGCCAGTTATTTTCAGAACGCGCGGGTGCTCCGGGTGGAACGCGCTGGGCACTGGGTGCATCACGACAGGATGGATGTGCTGCTGCCGGAGCTGCGCGCCTTTCTGGCGTGATAGCGTACCGGCCAGCCTTTCGGATGGCCGGTTTCGCGCGTGGTATACTTCTTATCGTGGCGCCTCGCCAACAGCAGGGAGTTTGACCGTTATGAGCGCGAGCGACAACAAGAGGGCCACTCGGGCACGTCAGGACGACGAGGAACAGAGCCTGGTTCGCCCGACGCCCGAGGAAGATGCGCGGATTCAGCGGGGAATTTCCGAAGATCCGGACAATCCGGAATGGACCGAGGAGGACTTTGCTCGTGCTGTTCCGGCCGCGTCGATTATGCCCGCTGTTTTTATGGCCGAGAGAGAGGCGATATTCAAGCGCCACCGCGGGTCGCAGAAGACGCCCACGAAGGTGCTGGTTTCGCTGCGCCTGGATCGCGCGTTATCGACCGTTTGCGGTGCCACGGGACGAGGGTAGCAGACGCGGGCGAATGATACCGCGCAGCATGAGGCTTGACCTCATGCGAAGCGGTATCGCGCGCGGGGTTGGTGGGGCGGCCCGCGTGCGAAACAAGACTCAATACCGGTCAGCCGAAAGGCTGGCCGGTATGAATTGTTGCGAAAGGCGCTGGAGCTTCTATAAGCGTACCAGCTTACGCTTTTTGCAATTGAGGGACGGATAGGGGGTTAACGGGCGTTTCCACGGCGGCTGGGAATCATCATCGGCTCAAAATCCCACCGCCACAGTTTCCGCATTGCCCCGCCGCAGGTTGCGATAGCGCCCGAGGGCGAGCAGCGGGAAGTATAATCGGTAACCATGATAACGAAGATAAAACACGCGGGGGAAACCTACGGCCGTATAGGGGAATTCCGTCCATTCCCCGCCCGCGCGCTGTGCCGCGGTAAGCCAGGCGAGTCCTCGCGCCACCGCGGGATGCTCCACGGCGCCGGCCGCCATCAGGCCGAGCAACGCCCATGCCGTCTGGCTTGCGGTACTTTCTTTGTAAGTCCCATGCGGTGCTGATCCGTAGGATTCCTCGTCTTCGCCCCAGCCGCCGTCCTCGCGTTGCACGGACGCAAGCCACCTGATTGCGCGCGCGACTGCCGGATCGTCCGAGCTTATGCCGACCGCGTTCAGCGCGCAGAGTACGGACCACGTACCGTAGATGTAATTGGTTCCCCAGCGGCCAAACCAGCTTCCGTCCTGCTCTTGTTCGCGTCGTATGAAGGCGATCGCGCGCTGCATAACAGGATCGTCCGACGGCATTCCGGTTTGAGCGAGGAAAGAGATGCAACGCGCGGTGACATCGGCGGTGGGTGGATCGAGCAGCGCGCCGTGATCGGCGAACGGGATATGGTTCAGGTGAAGGTGGATGTTCTCCGGCTCGAACGCGCCCCAGCCGCCGTCGAAGCGGCCGGCGCCCTTGGATTGCATGCCGATGATCCACTCGCGGGCCCGGGCGATTGCCTCGGTGTAGCCCGGGTCGCCTGACCGGTGCAGGAGCATTCCGACGACCGCGGTATCGTCCACGTCCGGGTAGTAGTCGTTCCAATATTGGAACGCCCAGCCGCCGGGGCGCAGGCCGGGACGGCGAACCGTCCAATCGCCTCCGACCGACAGGATCTGGCGCCCTGTTAGCCAGCGGCACGCGGCTGACACGGGGGCGTCGGCGGGGCTGCTGGCTTCGGCCATGGCGTGGGCGGCGAGCCCGGTATCCCAGACCGGAGAGAGGCAAGGCTGGCAGTAGGCTCGGTCGTTTTCGATCACCAGCAGTTTGCGAATGGCGCTCCAGGCAGTGGCGGCGGGGCGCTGGTCCAGCGAGTAGCCGAGTGTGTCGAACATCATGAGGCTGTTGGCGATCGCCGGGTAGATCCCGCCGAGGCCGTCCTCGCCGTTCAGGCGCTCGGTGACGAAGGAGACGCATTTGGCGACGGCGCTTTGCTGGGATTGCTTGGGGAACCACGGTTGGGCTAGGCGGAGAGCGGAATCCAGACCTTTGAAGAACCGCCCCCAAGGTGACCGGTAGGGCCCGCGGATGTAATCGCGCACTTCGTCGGGGTCCTGGCGGAACAGCTCCCGCACCGTGACGCCGCGGGGGTTCCGCGCCTTTGGCTGCAGCGCCATCAGGACGAGGAGGGGGACGATGACGGTGCGGGACCAGTAGGACACCTTGCTCAAATGGAAGGGGAACCACAGCGGCAGGTGCATGATCTCGAGCGGCATCACCGGTACCGCTCGCCAGGGCACCTGGCCGAACAGTGCGAGCTGGGCGCGAGTGAACACGTTGGTCCGCTCGGCTCCACCGGCGGCGAGGATGGCGTCGCGCGCGCAGCGCATGTGCGGCGCGTCCGGCGGGTCGCCGATGCAGCGGAGGGCGTAGTAGGCCTTCACACTGCAGGAAAGGTCCATCCGCCCGTCGTGGAACAGCGGCCAGCCGCCGTGCGTGCCCTGGGCGGCGCGAAGATAGACGCCGATTTTCTGCTCCAGGGAGTCTTCGATGCGATCAAGGAAGTGCTCGAGCAGGACATACTCTGCCGGGATGGTGGCGTCGGCTTCGAGCTCGAAGAGCCAGTGCCCGTCGTCGTGCTGGCGGGCCAACAAGGCGGTGCGTGCGCGTTCGACGGCAGTGTCCAGATCGGAAAGAACGAGGGTGTCGGGCATTAACGGAGGACCATTTCAGCGGCGCGGCGGCCGGAGCGAATGGCACCCTCGATGGTCGCGGGCAAGCCCGTGGCGGTCCAATCCCCGGCCAGCACCAGGTTATCGAAGCCGGTGCGCGGTCCGGGGCGGCGGCGCTCCTGCGCGGCGGTGGCGGCGAAGGTGGCCCGCTTTTCCTTGACGACGCGCCAGGGTGGGATGGGTTCGTCGAGACGGAGGGTGAGGCGCACGTCCGGCCAGACCGCCTGGGCGATCGCTTCCGCGGTTAGGTCCACCATGCGGTTGGCGGCGCTGATGGTGACCGAGACGTGTCCTGGTTTCACGAAGATCCACTCGGCGGTGCCGCCGATCACGCCCCAGAAGCCGGCTGTCCCTGGATCGGCGTCGATGCGGAAATGGATGTTCAGGATGGCCTGGAACTCGTCGGGGACGATCAGTCCGGGCAGCAGGTCGGAGGCGACCCATGGCGGAACGGCGAGGATGATGGGCCCGGTGACTGCCTCGCGAGTATCGGGGGCGACGAGATCGGTGATCCGGTTTGCCGAGATATCAAGGGCGGCGATCCGGCAACCGAAGCGGATATCGGCGCCACGGACCTGCAAGGTGGCCACGGCCGGATCCACGAAGGCGGCGGCGAGCGACTGGCGGGGGAACCGTGGCAGGCAGGCGTTTCCGCCGCGCATCAGGGTCTCGCGAATGACCTGTCCCAGAAGGCGGGCCAGTCCCTGGTCGGGCGGGGTGTTGAGAGCGGCGACCGCGAGGGGCTCGAGCAAGCGTTCGGAGACCAGCGAGCGTGGGACTGCCTGGGTTACGCTACGGTCGTCGGCGATACGGGGGAGTGCGATCAGCGGCAGGTAGTCGGGCAGGCGCGTTCTGGGCACCCGGCGGCCGGGTGCGAACACCCACCACGGTAAGCGCCCCGGATTGATCCGGAGCATCCAACGTTCGCCGCGCCGTAGATCGATGAAGGGAAATACGGGCTCGGCCGGGCCGCTGAGGGCATAGGCCACTCCGATCTCCCGGAGGTAGGAGATCGCCGCATGGTTCCCGGAGAGCAACAGGTGGTTGCCATTATCGATGGTGAGGCCAAGAAGGCGATCGAAATATGAACGGCAGCGCCCTCCAGCTGCGGTGGCTGCTTCAAACAGCGTGACTTTACAACCTGCGGCTGTCAGCGAGAGGGCCGCGCTGAGGCCCGCTAAGCCCGCTCCGATGACATATGCCCGGTTTGGCATCACAGGCACGTGAGGATAATTTTCACTGTGTGAAAATTCGCACTTGCAGCATGGTTGTGGATAAAATTATCCCCAGGCTGTTGACAGGCGATGGCAAAAAGTAGCCGGAACCAATTTACAAAACACACAGAATCAGCGAACCGCGAGCGCCTGAAGAACGGTGAATTCATCGGTTTGATGGTGCCGGTAGGGGCTCGGCAGAAGGTGCTTGTACCGGCCCCCGGAGGATTTCCGGCCGGATTCGTAGCGGGAACGCAAATGTTAACTATACGTGATTGTCCGTTTGGTGCTGAATACATCCGTCGGTTGAAAACGGCGCCGGTGGAAACCCAGGGGTAAAACGTGAAGCAAAGGAAAGCCCTTGATATTTTGGTCAGAAATAGCCTTCGCACCTGGCCGCAATGCCCGCCGGGGTTGCAGCCACCTCGAGGGGAGGATGCCTGGCTGCGCGGCCGGCCTGCTGAAGACCTCGGCACCTGCCACCCTTTTCTGAAGCTTCCCGGCAGCAACAAGCTTCGCACTCTGCCAGACGGACTATGGCTGCATTTTGGGGGCACCGCGGAGGATCCCTTTGTGGATATTTTTGCCATCGAAGCCTGTAGCTCGCTGCAGAACCTGCTCGACAAGCGGTCGCGGTTCGCGCCAAGCGTGCAATCGCTGCTGGCGGTCTGCCCGGTTCCGTGGCTGCTCGCCCCGGTGCAGCCCGGGGATCCGACGCCGCGGTGGAAGGCGACGAGAGTGATCCGCTTCGAACCCGTCTTGCCGTTCGTTGTGGTCGTGCGCGATCTGCGCGTCATGTACGGGCTGAAGCGGGAGCATTATAAGGGATTTGCCCAGCATCAGCTTCCTCATCCACACGAGTTTTTTGTCCCCATGGAAAGTCTTACCGCCTCGGAAGGCGACAAGGATCCGGCATTGCGTTCACTGTTAGCCCGCGCCACGGCCCGAGCTAACTTTCTGGCTGAGGACGCCGCATGAGCATGTTTCGTCCGATATCCGGCCGATCAGTGATGAACCCCTCGATACCCCAGCCTGCCAACTCCAACATTCGCGCGGGCGTGTTAACCGTCCAGGGTAGCACGAGCAGCCCCAGCCCTTGCGCCTCGACAACTGCCGCTGCCGTCAAATCCCCATGTTCGGGCGCCCAGGTGCTGCCCCCCTCCGCGGCCACGGCCCGAGCGACCGACCCTCCGTAATCGTCCGGGTGGGGTCCGTCCCACCATAGCCGCGCGTTTCGTCCCGTCTCGGGGCGGGTCAGCCAAGCCAATTTTATCTCCGGCCGCAGCCGCCGTATATGACGCGGTCCCCGCCAGTCGAAGGATTCGATGATTACGCGTGTGGCGGCATCCGCCGCATCGACGGCAGCCAGCACGGCTTCGGCCATTTGCTCCGGAGGTGCGGTTGCCTCCAGGCGGTCCGCCAGTGTTTTCAGCTCCACGATGATCGGGGAGGGGATTGCTCGCAGCGCGTCTTCGAGGCGGGGAATGCGTACGCCGTCCCACTGCGCCTGTTTCGGGAACCGGAGGGCGATCAGCCCGCCAGGGCGCGCGCGCCCGACGTCGTAGTGCTGCAATTGCGCCCAGGTGAGGTCGCGTAGCGGGATTGGTCCGCGCAGCCAGGTTCCATCGGGGCCGCGCACCAGGTCGGGATTGAGGGCCGGATCGTGGCAGACCACGGGCACACCGTCGCTGGTGAGGCCTACGTCGAGTTCGATTCCGTCGACGCCGAGGGCGAACGTGCGCGCAAATCCTTCAAGGGTGTTTTCGGGGAACAGGCCGCGGGCGCCGCGATGGCCGATCAGTTTGGTCATGGGTCTGGTGAATCAGATGTGCTTTGCGAGCAAATTGAGGCCGCGCCCCTTTGTTTGCGATCAGGTTCACGTACGACTGGAAACACGCCGCATCTCCGTCAAGCGCGAGCTGATCTAGTCCATAACGGCTGCATGGCCGCTGTCGCCCTGTTGCTGCGGCTTCTTCATAAAGAACAAGATCAGAATGACGGGTATGGACATCATGCCCATCAGCCAGAAATCGTCGATGTAGGCGATGACCTGCGCCTGGTAGCCGATCATCTGATTGAGCATAGCCAGGCCGTGTGCGGTCTTGAGGCTGAGCTGCGGCGCGTACTGGAGGGCGCGGTTCAGCGGGCTGGCGAACGGCGCGAGCACAGAGTGCTCGACCTGGCTCTGATTGGTGATCAACGCCTGGAAGATCGAGATCCCCATAGACATGCCGATACTGCGCACCAGGGTGAGGAAGGAGGTGCCTTCGTATCGCAGCCGCGGATCGAGCGTGGCGAATGCTACCACGTTCAGCGGAATGAAGACGAAGCCAATGCCGGCGCCCTGGACGATGGTGTTGATGATGAAGGTCCACTCGTTCACCGCCGGGGTGAAGCTGGCGAACTGAAACAGGCTGTACACCAGCAGTACGACGCCAACGCCCATGACGAGGCGCGGGTCGATCCGGTTGGAGATCCGGCCGGAAATCATCATTGCCAGCATGGTTCCCAAACCGCGCGGGGCCAGCATGAGGCCCGCCATATCCACCGGATAATTGCCCAGCAATTGCAGCCAGGGTGCCAGCAGTGCGGTGGTCGCCAGCAGCACCATTCCGACCGCGAACATCACCAGAAAGCCCATAACCATGTTGCGGTCTGTGAACAGCGTCGGGCTGACCATCCGGCGCTCGCCCGTGAACATGTGTACGATAAACAGATAGAATCCGACTGCCGCGGCAGTGGCCTCCAGGATGATTTCCGTCGATCCGAACCAGTCCTTGGTCTCGCCTCGGTCGAGCATCAACTGCAGCCCGGCGATTCCGATCGCGAGTGCTGTAAAGCCGAACCAGTCGAACTGAATGGCGGATCGCTGTTTCCGCCGCGGCATCGCGTACATCAGGCCAAGAGTGGCGGCGATGCCGAACGGCAGGTTCACATAGAACACATAGCGCCAGTTGTAGAATTCCGTGAGATATCCGCCGAGGGTTGGCCCCAGGATCGGCCCCACCATCACCCCCATGCCCCAGATCGCCATCGCTTGGCCGCGCTTTTCGGCCGGATAGATGTTCAGCATCGTGCCCTGGGATAGCGGGACCAGCGCAGCCCCGAAGACGCCCTGAAGGAAGCGAAACAGTATCATCTCGTAGAGCGAGGTGGCCATCCCGCACAGCATTGATGCCACGGTGAAGCCGATCACCGACGTGAGATACATGTTCTTTTCGCCGAACCGCGCGGTCAGCCAACCGACCGGGGCAGTCATGATCGCTGCTGCGACGATGTACGACGTCAGAACCCAGGTAATTTCGTCGTAGCTCGCGGACAGGCTGCCCTGCATGTAGGGCAGCGCGACGTTGGCGATGGTGGAGTCCAGCGCCTGCATGAGCGTCGCCACCATCGCGCAGACGGTAATGATGCCGCGATGCGGGATTTTGGTTGGATCCCCGAAGACAGCGGAACCGGACATCAGAACAGATCCGACAGATGCCGCTTATGTCCGGTGTTGATTGAGATCTCCGCGCTCATCCCGGCCGAGAGGGGTGGGGCACCGGGGTCGGACTGCAGGGTCACTCGCACGGGCACCCGCTGGACCACCTTCACCCAGTTTCCCGAGGAGTTCTGAGCAGGAAGCACCGAGAACTCCTGGTCTGTAGCGGGTGCGATGCTTTGCACGGTGCCGTGCCAGGTCCAGGACGGATAGGCGTCGATGGTTACTGTCACTGGCTGGCCGGGGCGGGCATAGGTAAGCTTGGTCTCCTTCGGTTGGGCGGTGACCCACATATCATCACTGGCGACGAGGCCGAAGGCGGCCGTGCCGGCGGGAAGGTATTGCCCGATCTGCAACTTGCTAACCCGCGTCACTTCGCCGTTGAAGGGCGCCTTTACGATGGAGTGGCGGAATTCGCGCTCGGCTTCACCGAGCTGCGCCTGGGCCTGCTTGTAGGCGGGCATCTGGTCGATGGGGATGGTGGCATCACCGCCCAGCCGGGCTAAGGCGGCCTTAACCGATGCTTGACCGCCGCCGAACGTGGCCTGGTCCCGGGCCACCTTATACTTGGCGTCGTCATACTGCTGCTGGGTGATGGCATGTTGCTTCACCAGGTTCGCATAGCGATCGTAGGTCGCCTGGTCGGACTTCAGGACCGCCAGGTCTGCCGCCAGCTGCCGCTGCGCCTTGTCGTAGTCGGCTTTCAGGCTTTGAAGATTGAGCCTGGTTTGGGCGAGGTTGGCCTGCGCCTGATCGACGGCGAGCTGAAACTTCAGCGGGTCCAGCCGGAAGAGCACCTGGCCTTTTTTCACATGCTCGCCGTCCCTGACTGGGATATCCGCGACGATGCCCGAGACGTCGGTGGCGACGTTGAGTACGTTGCCCTGTACGTAGGCGTCGTCGGTATCGACGTACTGCCCACCACTTAGCCAGCACCAAAGCGCCGCGATGATCAGCACGATCGCGCCAAGTGCGAACAGGCTGTAGCGGACCAGCTTGCGGCGGCTGTATTGGCCCCGGCGCGGCTCCGCTCCGTCGGGTCGTGAAATACCCTCGGCTTCGCGCCGGGTGGTTTCCTGCTCGCGCCGGACTTCCGCGGTTGTCACTCCATCAGGCATCGATGAACTCCCGTTTCTCGGCCGGCGCGATTTCCGTCCCAAGTGCTGCGACCGCATGAGCCAAGCCGCATTCCAGTGCGGCGGCGACGGGGTCGGGCAGGGTGTTGGCAATCTCCCTTCCGAGTGCAACGCGCCTTTCGGCCGCGAGTGACCTCATACGGGCTGCCAGCCGCGTGAGGTGGATGCGCCAGCAACGGCGATCCCGAGGGTCTGGCCGGCGTTCCACGAGATTACGGGCGGCGAGGCGGTCGAGGATACGCGCGACAGTGATGGGCTCGACCTCCAGCCGCTCGGCGATTTCGCGCTGGGTCAGGCCGGGCGCCTGCTCCAGGACGTCGAGAATCGCCCATTGTGCTCTGCTCAGTCCGAGGGCGCGCGCTTCCCGAGCGGCCTCCAGCGAGAGAAGGCGGCAAGCCTGCGAGAGGAGGGACAAAATGCGTTCTGGACGGGGCATAAGGATCGTAGCAGAAGCTTATGGTATCCGAGGATATAATCAGCTTCAGGCGCCGCGGTTTCATGCGTATTGCGGAGGGCCGGGATGCGAATCAGAGGTCAATGAACAGTGGCGCCCCTCACCTGGCGCGCCACGCGCGCCGATCCCGGATCGGGTCCGGGACAGGCCTCTACGGCACTGCGGCAGAAGGTGGATCGGTGCAACGTTAAGCCGTGGTTTTGAGGATTATCCAGGTGGTGATGTCCCAGGCATTGCGAATTCCGGCAATGAGGAGCAGGGCGAGGGCCGCGGCGTAGATGATGCAGGCTGGGGTCGAACCGAGGGCCAGGGTAATCCCAGCGGTGATGAGGGTGGCATAGCCCAGCGCCGGGGCAGAGGCGTACCAAAGCCGGTCAGTGAGATCGAGTGATTTGATGTAACCGTCCCGGATCATGGTGCGCCAGACCAGGACGACATAGATGGCACCGAGCGCGCCGGAGGCGGTAATCAATGCGCCAAGAACGAGGGGGTTGGGGATCGGGGCCACGGTAATGAGCGCGGCGGCGAGCACAGTGCAGAAATGGACGACGCTGGGGGAGAGGAAGACGCGGACAGCGCTCTGGCGCTCCATCGTGAAGACACTTGCGCCGACGGAGGCGGCGACAAAGAGGAGGCCGATGAGCGTGGCGGCGGCGGTGCCGAGGAGGATGGCGAAGTCGTGCCAGGGGGTGAGGGGGTTGGGTGGGGGCATCTCAGACTTTGCGGATTGGGCCGGGATAGATAGCCACGATCGGATCCGCGGTGACCAATTCAATGCCCTCGATCAAGGCTTGGGCGATCAGGATGCGATCAAAGGGGTCCTTATGGATGGGCGGTAAGGTATCCACGTTAACGGCGTGAAGCCCCTGAACGGGCAGCTCTTCATAGCCGTTGTCGAGCAGACTGCGCCGAAGCACGCGGGGGTCAATGCGAAAATCTGAGCGGCCGAGGCCGCGTTTGATCGCAATCTCCCATAGGCTGGCGGCGCTGAAGACCAGCAGATTACGCTCATCTTCCAGGAGGGCCACGGCCGCGGTGGGGAGCCGGTCGGGGTAGACGGCGGCGCAAAGCAGGATATGGGTGTCGAGCAGCAGCCTCACGAGATGCCGAAAAGCTGCTCGATATCGGCGCTGCCCATCCGGTCGAAGTCTTCCGGTACCTCGAACTGACCGGCGAGAAAGCCGAGGCGTCGCACCTGACTTGCCGCGGGGGCCTCCAACCGCATCACCTTGACCAGGGGCTTGCCCGATTTGGCGATGATGAACGGCTCCCCGGCGGCAGCCTGATCCACGAGGCGGGATAGGCGCGTTTTAGCGTCATGGATGTTGACTATGGTCATATCGGCACCCCTATCGGACTAAGTTGAGTTGGTCTAGTCCGGTTCAGCTCGAATCGGACTGCCGAATATCTCAGGCCACGTGGCCATCAGGGCCGCATCGGCTTCGGCCATGGTGGCCATGATGCCGAGGGCATGCAGGCTCGTGACGCCATACTCGCGGATGCCGCAGGGGACGATGCCGCCGAAGTGGGAGAGGTCGGGGGCGACGTTCAGGGCGATCCCATGCCAGCTTGTCCAGCGGGTGACGCGCACGCCGATGGCGGCGATCTTGCACTCGCCCAGGGGGGTGACGACCCAGATACCGATGCGGCCGTCGCGGCGCTCTCCCTGGACGCCAAGGGAAGCGAGGGCGCGGATCAGCCATTCCTCCAGGCTGTGCACGTAGCCGCGGAGGTCGCGGGCGGGGACGGTCCCATGCGGGCGGGTGAGGTCGAGCATAACGTAGGCGGTGCGCTGGCCGGGACCGTGATAGGTCCATTGGCCGCCTCGGCCGGCCTGGTAGGTGGGGAAGCGTCGGGGGTCGATAAGCTCGCCGGGGCGGGCGGAGGTTCCGGCGGTGTAGAGGGGCGGGTGTTCGAGCAGCCAGACGCATTCGGGTGCCGTTCCGGCCTGTATGGCGGCGATGCGCGCCTGCATTTCGGCGATGACGTGGGGATACTCGCTGAGGCCGGGGGTGACCCGCCATTCGGGGTCGGCCGGGACGAGGGTGGTAATTGAAGCGGTATCCGGCATTCGCTATACCCTCTCGCTGGTTCCCACGCGGTCGTGGCGGAATGGTAGACGCGCAAGCTTGAGGTGCTTGTGGGGGAAACCCCGTGGAAGTTCGAGTCTTCTCGACCGCACCATCCTGAAGCCCTGGAATATCACCGAGCGGCAAGAAGCGTGACCTGCCGCTCGGATCAATCTCCCCCTCCCTAGCACCGGGTACCGATTGCGCTGAGCGCAATGGGCACCCGCGAAGGGGCCGGGGGGAGGGGTCGAGATTATGGGATCAATCTCCCCTGCCCGTGCGGGACGGGGTTGGGGTAGGGGTCGAAACTAAGGGCGGCCGGTATAGCGTCCCGGCGTGCGAGGCGCAGCCTACCCTTGCGGCGCCCAACCTGCCGTGTGGCGCAGGCTGCTCTCATGGTCTGATCTGGGCGAATCGCTCACGACGGCGCGTCTGTGCCAATTCGCAGAGCTGGGTTGACGGGGCAAGAAACCCCTTCTTCAACACAATGTTGCGCATGATAAAGGACGTTGGACTAAACCGCTTCGCGGTAATTTAGAGGCGTGACCTACTGAGTCCAAGTTCGTTGAATTTCTAACATCCGATCTGGCCAACGTTCGTAACCATCTCTTCCTGATCTGACAACGCGGCTGTGTGACGATGCAGCGGCGCCATGTGGCGCCGGCCATCTCGCACAGGAGCCGCCGATGAGTCCGCTGCGTCGTCGCATGATCGAGGACATGCAAATCCGCAACCTGACCCCGAACACGCAACGCGTGTACCGCGAGCAGGTCGGACGGTTTGCTCGTCACTTCCACAAGTCACCCGAGCGTCTCGGACCAGCCGAGATCCGGACCTACTTGCTGCACCTTGCCAATGAGCGGCGCCTCGCCGCCAGTTCCATCATCGTCACGGTTTCTGCCCTGCGGTTCCTCTACACCATCACGCTCAAGCGCCCCTGGGTGATCGAGGACGACATTCCCGCCGGCAAGCAAGGCAAGAGGCTGCCTATCGTGATGAGCCAGGACGAGGTGGCGCGCTTACTGGCCACCGTCAACAATCTGAAGCATCGCGTGATCCTGACCGTCTGTTATGCGACCGGCCTGCGCATCTCGGAGGCCGTCCGGCTCACCCCGGATGCAATCGACAGCAAGCGCATGGTGATCCGGGTGGCGCAGGGCAAGGGTCGCAAGGACCGCTACGTCATGCTGCCGCCGAGGTTGCTCGAACTGCTGCGGGACTATTGGAAGCATACTCGTCCCGGCGTCTGGCTGTTTCCCGGCGACCGGCCGGACCGACCAATTTCTCCGCTCACCATCAACCACACGTGCCGGGAAGTGCGCGCACAGTGCGGCATCAACAAGCCAATCGCGCCGCATGCCCTGCGCCACGCCTTCGCCGTTCACCTGCTGGAGGCAGGCACCGATCTGCGTACCATCCAGTTGCTGCTCGGGCATCGCAACCTGAGCACCACGGCTCGCTATCTGATGATCGCGACCAGCAGGGTGTGCGCCACTACCAGTCCGTTCGAGTCCCTGCATACCGTCCCGCCAACCGCCCCGGACCTCGGTACCTGCCTGAAGCACCGCTGCCGTGGCCGGCAACGGGCTGGAAGTGGCGGACGTGTTCCGCCGCTTCGGCCAAGCTTTCCGTGACCAGCACAACGCGTCGCTCTCCTCTGCACGGCGGCGCGCCATGCTGGCGATCGAACGCTGTCGCACCGCCGCCCTCGGCGGTCATGTCGAGCGCTCGGCGACTGTGGCCACCAGCGCATCGCCTACAACTCCTGCCGCAACCGGAACTGCCCGAAGTGCCAGGGCCTGGCCCGCGCCCAGTGGCTGGCGGACCGGCAGGCGGAATTGCTCGATGTGCCGTACTTCCACGTGGTGTTCACGGTGCCGGAGCCGATCGCCACCATCGCGTTCCAGAACCAGACCGCGGTCTACGACATTCTGTTTCGGGCCGCCTCGGAGACGCTGCGCACCGTCGCCGCTGACCCCAAGTTTTTGGGAGCCGAGATCGGCTTCCTGGCCGTGCTGCACACCTGGGGACAGAACCTGCTGCACCACCCGCATCTGCATTGCCTGGTGCCGGGCGGCGGCATCGCACCGGACGGTCAGAGCTGGATCGCCTGCCGCTCCGGGTTCTTCCTGCCGGTCAGGGTGCTGTCACGGATGTTCCGCGGCCTGTTTCTGCATCATCTGGAAAAGGCTTTCGCAATGGGCGAGCTGAAGTTCTTCGCCGAACACCGCCCTCTGCACGAGCCCGCGGCGTTCCGCCGCTACCTGCGGCCAGTCCGCGATGCCGAGTGGGTGGTCTATGCCAAGCGGCCGTTCGCAGGGCCAGCTCAGGTCCTCGATTATGTCGGGCGGTACACCCATCGCGTCGCCATCTCCAACAACCGCCTGATCTCCATCGACGGGGAGCAGGTCCGCTTCCGCTGGAAGGATTATCGGGATGGCAACTGGCAGAAGACCATGAGCCTGCAAGGCGGGGAGTTCATCCGCCGCTTCCTGATCCATGCTGCCGGACGGGTTCCATCGTATCCGCTACTTCGGTTTCCTCAGCAACTGCCACCGGACGCAAAAGCTGGCGCTGTGCCGGGAACTGCTCCACATGACGCCGGCCGCCCCGGCTGAATCGCCAGCCGACTACCGCAACCGATACGAGATGCTGACGGGGACGTCGCTGCGCCAATGCCCGCACTGCCTCACCGGTACCATGGTGGTGATCGGTTGCATCGAACGACCCAGGGTCTGCCAGCCGGCTCCGGACACCTGACGATGGGCAGCGGCGTCCCAGACCCGCGACGCCGAGAACACTCGCCAAGACGGCGGCGGGACCCTGCGGCCATGAGCCTCGCTACAGCGACGTTGGCGGCGCCCGGGCAACCGTCAGCACTCCGATACCCATCGAAATCCGCACTGCCAATCCACGACAGCTTACCCGCCCGGGCGGTTCAGCGGCCCAAACGTCCCGGTCCCGGCGCCGTCAGGGCTGCTGCTGGCATTCAACCCCCATAGCCCGTCGGGGGAGCGGTTTAGTCCAACACGTTTTTCGCTCACCGGTGCGGCTTCCAGCTCCGGCGGACACGCGCCAACGTTCGTGCGCCGCGCCGCCAAGCGAAAAACGCTCTTCATTATCATTCACAAGATCGGCCCAGAAGGGGGCAGGGGCCGACCTCGCGCGCCTCGTGCGCCTGCTACAGTAATTCTCGGTTCAGGACGCCTTAGCGAGCTAGGCGGCGGCCTGCGGCGCGCCGAGCAACTCTGTCAGCTTCGCCCGGAGCCTCTCGCGGCGCGCCGCGCAGAAAGCCTCGAATCCGCCCATGTCGGTCGGGAGGTCGCCAAGAAGGTGCTTTTCCCGATAATGTTGTTGTGCTGCGGCATCGACATGCAGCTTCGTCAGCCATGCCACCGGCATCACCGCCCGCTTCTCGTTGTTAATGGCGCCTTCGAGAAGCTGCAGATTGGGAAGCTCATTCGCATGCTGGGCGAGCATGTCTCTCTGATCTTCCTGGAAGCCTGCTTTTCGTAATTGAGCCCGCGAGAAGCGTGATGTCGGGAACACATGGTCAATGTGGAATTGGTTGCGGAGATCGACAACGGGAAACAGCAACGACAACAACGCGAACATCCTCTTGTCGCCGTATTCCATGTGCAGCAAGTCATCGATTTCCGCTGGTTCGAAGGTTAGCGACTTACCGCGCTGCGTCATAACGTGCCGCAGCTCGTCGATGGGAAAGGCGTTTGCACCGTTCGCCTTGACCGTCTCGCGCAGGGCGGTCAGAAGAGAGCGCGCTGTCGGCGCGCAGCGTCTGTCCATTAAGTCCGAAGTTCGCCGCAAGCTCGACGGCGCGCACGAGCGCAACGGATTTTAGGCCAGTTGGCCTCGAGGTACGGCCATGTTTGTGCTCGTGAAATTCTCGACCTTGAAGCCCACGCTCGCGATATCAGCGAGCATGAGCCCAGCCTTTAGGACAAAGTCCTGGCTAAGATCGAACCCAGTCCCGATACGATTGAGCTCGTCGACAAGCTTGTGAATCTCGGCGCGCGCATCGACCTGCTTCCACTGCGCGACCGCAACGCTGAGAAGCAGATCAGAGTAGGAAAGCACGGTGCCCCCTGCGTTCAGCCGGATGAAGATGTTGAGCACGCGCTCAAGATCCTGACCCGTCTCCTCGTAGTAGTGAATGAGAGGGTCGGTGTGAACGACCCGGTAAAGTCTATCAAGCATGGCGAATGCGGACCTTAATGCATCGTCCTTTAGACCGCGTTCCATGAGAGCGGTAAGCATGGCTGGGCCCCCTTCCATGCCGAGAATGTGGGGCACCCTGAACCAGTGAGGTGGACCCCACCTATGGGACCAATTTGGCCCGCTGCTTAGCTACAGCCCCCGTCCGGCTCTCGTTCTCCCTTCTTTCAAGCTAACCATAAACCTCTTCCTGCTGTTGTGGCGGCTGTGGATATGTGGGCAACGCGCCAGCGTTGTCCAAGCGAGGCGGCATATCCACAGCCGTGCCCGCCAGGCCGGCTGCCCGCCACACCGCCATCGGCATGTGATGTCTCAGCGCCTGATGCGGGCGCAGCTCGTTGTAGAACTCCATCCACGCGCCGATCCCCAGCCGCGCTTCGCGCGCGTCCGCATAGTCCTTCAAGTAAACCTCCTCATGCTTGAGCGAGCGCCACAGCCGCTCGATGAACACGTTGTCCATCCACCGACCTCGGCCATCCATCGACACTGCAATCCCGGCCCCAAGCAGCGTGCCGACAAATGCGTCACCGGTGAATTGGCTGCCCTGGTCCGTGTTGAACACCTCCGGCCGGCCGTGTCGTCGCAGGGCGTCCTCTAGTGCGTCCACGCAAAACCCCGCGTCCATCGTGTTCGACAGCCGCCACGACAGCGCCGCGCGGCTCCACCAATCCATCACTGTCACCAGATACAGGAACCCACGCCGCATCGGAATGTAGGTGATGTCCGCGCACCATACCTGGTTCACTCGCTCGATCCGCACGTCCCGGAGCAGATACGGGTAGATTTTGTGTCCAGGCCCTGGCTTGCTGGTGCGCGGCTTCGGCCCCAGCGCCGCGATCCCCATCACCCGCATCAGCCGCTGCACCCGCTTGCGGTTTACCTTCTCCCCGCCCGTGCTCAGCGTCGCCGCGATCCGCCGCGAGCCATAGAACGGCCACGCGACGAACACCGCGTCAATCCGTCGCATCAGTAACAGCTCATCCGCGTCATGCTCCGGCTTCGCCCGATAAACACCCGAGCGCGCCAGCCCAAGCAACGCGCATTGTCGCCGTACTGAGAGCTGTCCGTGGCCGCGATCGAGCATCGCTCTCCGGCCCGCCGCGCTCATCTGCCGGACCTCCGCGCTAAAAAATCCCGCTCCACTACCAGCTCGCCGATCTTGGCGTGCAGGTGGGCGATTTCCTTGGCCGACTGCCCGTCGTCTGTCCCGGTCCGGAAAACCCGTTCGGCATGTTCTAGCAGCTGCTTCTTCCAGGCGTAGATCTGTGTCGGATGCACCTGGTAACGCACCGGCAGCTCGGCCACTGTCGCGTCTTCCCTCAGCGCTTCCAGGGCGATCTTCGCCTTCAGCGCGGCATCGATCCTGCGTCGGGTTCTGCTCATGTTCCGCTCCGTGTAGCATGGACGGAACCGGTTCGGTTTATAGCTTAGCGGGTGGTCCCAAATTCGGGGTCCACTTCACCATGTTTCCCTCGTCCCGCGCGGCCTGATTGTCGTCCAGAAACTTGAAGCGGTAGATCGCACCATCCTCATCGGGGACTTGAGGCGCTAACAGGTCGAGGCGCAGGATGCGGACGGGGAAGGCTGCCTCCTGATGTTAGCTCAGTCCGAGGGGAGCGCGTAGCAGCCACGTTTAATCGTGTCCGACGGCGCCTCGCCAAAGCGGCGACGGTAAGCCGTGGTGAATCGGCTTGAATTGGTGAAACCATATCGACGCACCACCTCGGCGCTGAATCCGCTTGTCATGCCTCGGCTCAGCTCGGCTTGCACCCGTTCCAGCCGGATCGCATGCAGTGCCGCGAGCGGCGTTGTGTCGCGAAAATGGCGGAACACCGCTCCCAGAGTCCTGACACTGCAACCTGCCGCATGAGCCACCTGCTCCATGCGGATCGCGGTGGTGGCATTCGCGTGCATAAATTCCTCGGCTCGGCGAATATAGGCAGGAACCGCACCGAGCCGGCTCGTGTTTTCCAATCGCTCAAGGTAATTGTGCGGGACGCCTCGCAGCACCAGCGACAGTATCAGATCGGTAAGGGACGCCAGCGCGACCGGGTTGTCAGCTGCCCCGTCAGGTCGCGTCGCCTCGTGGATGAGGAAATCGATCTGACTTTTCAGGCTAGCGGCAAGCCCACTGCTCCAGTCAACACCAGGGGCGAATTCGAGACGATTGCGCAACCTCTCATCGAGCATGCCTTCCAACGCACGCTCCAGAGCGCCGGCTTCGATCCACAAACTCTGACGCGCATTGACGTCGCTCGTCAGAATCTTCGTGCCGGGAGAGCCATCAAGAACGGCCCCGTTGGTACCGGCGATAATAGCCTCGTCTTTACTCCGCACCAGTCTGGCCTTGCCTTGGAGTATCATGTGAAAACAAAAGCTATTGAGTCCTTCGCCTTGAATATCAATCTGTGTTGCGAACTGACTACTGCAAAGATGTATCAGCATACTGCCAAGGCGCCGCTCCGTCATGATTGTTATCGGCTGATCGAAACTGGCTCGGAGGAGTCGGCGATCGAGCAACCGATAGCCGAAAAGGGCGCTATCACCGGGCAGGCGCAGGCTTACTCGGGAAGCGGTGCCCATCTCCCTTGGATCGCGCACCTCGACAACGTCAAATGTGCTGAGCGCCGCAAAATCAACCGGTAATGGCGACGGTGACACCTCGGCTGCCTCCCACCCCTCGCTCGCTTGTGTGGCCCAGCGCCCCCGGCGATTTCGCCAACTGGCAGGCGATTCGAGGCGCTTTCGATCCAATATAGACAGATCTGGCAACCTTTGGACAGATTCGGCAGCAGAGTGCGGGAAGTGGCCTGAAGACGGCTTTCCCGGTGCCCCTCCTTCCGGCAAAAACTCGGCAAGCGCGGATGGGTCGTTGTCGGCACATTTGGCGACGGACAATCCGTAGCCCCGCTGTGGCCTCCGGCTTGGCGAAAACTGGGAGGATAACGAGATGCGATCGGTCCGTGCGCTCCGACACAAACTTCTCCTGATCGTGGTGGCATTGTGCGCGATATGCCTCGCCCCAGCGGCTTTCGCGCAGAACACGCCGCGATTCGACCCAATACAGTGCCCAGACCTGCCGAAGCAGTTGGCCAACGCTCGTTGCGGCTATCTCGTCGTGCCAGGCTTAAGTTGGACAGTCGTCCCAGCCTTCGGAAGAATGATGCGAGTCATTTCAAGAAGTTAGCGCGGCGCGTCCGGAAATTTTTGCTGGTTTGCGGTGCCACGTAGGGCCCCATAGGCACCCAAATATATCTTGCGAATCGCCGTAAACGTGGGCATGCGGGCGGTGTCATTCGAACCCGCCCATGTTCTTCCGCATCAAACCCGCTGGCGAACGCCGCTACCTGCAGATCGTCGAGAACAAGCGCCACGGGCGCCGCACGGTTCAGCGTGTGCTTGCCACGCTCGGCCGCATCGAGGATCTCGAAGCTGATGGCAAGCTCGATACCCTGCTGCGCTCGGGCGCCCGCTTCTGCGAGACTGCGATGCTGATCTCCAGCCTGCGGGCTGGCACCCTTGAGGGCGCCGGCAGTCTGCGCATCGGTCCCCCGATGGTGTTCGGCAGACTGTGGGAACAGGCCGGCTGTCGCGCGGTGATTGAGCGACTCGCGGCGGGGCGTGATTTTGGCCTTCCGCTGGAACGCGCGATCTTTGTCAGCGTGCTACATCGGCTCATGGTTTCCGGCTCCGACCGGGCCTGCGAGAAATGGCTGGATGGCTATCAGATCGATGGCGCCGACGGTCTGGAGCTGCATCAGCTGTATCGGGCGATGGCCTGGCTGGGGGAAGAGCTGGCCGATCAGAGCGGCGCAACGCGGGCGCCGCGGCGCATCAAGGATCTCCTCGAGGAAGCGCTGTTTCAACGCGGGCGCAGCCTGTTCAGCGATTTGTCGGTGGTGTTGTTTGATACCACATCGCTGATGTTCTATGGTGCCGGCGGTGAGAGCCTCGGCCAGCGTGGCAAATCGAAAGATCATCGTCCGGACCTGAAGCAGGTGGTGGTCGGTGTGGTGCTCGATGAGGCGGGGCGGCCGATTTGTTCGGAGACCTGGCCCGGGAATGCAGCGGATGTGAAGGCCCTGCTCCCGGTTGTCAGGCGTCTGCGCGAACGCTTCGGCATCGCGCGGATGTGCGTGGTCGCTGATCGGGGCATGATCAGTGCGGAGACCATCGACGAGCTGGAAGCGCACGGTGTCGAGTACATCCTTGGTGCGCGCGAACGCAACAGCGTCGAAGTGCGCAAGGTGGTGCTGGCCGATGGAAAGCCGATGGTGCCGCTGGTCATCCCATGGACGCGCGGGGCGGAGACAGCCCTGGAGGTAAAGGAAGTGGTGGTTGGCGACTGGGGGCCCGGGAGCCACCCCCGCCGCTACGTGGTGTGCTTCAATCCCGAGGAAGCCAAGCGCGACGCCGCCGTGCGAGAGGCAATCCTCGACAGCTTGCGCACAAAGCTGCAGCAAGGTGACAAAGGCCTGGTCGGCAACGCCGGGTATCGGCGATTCCTCGCCACGCCCAAGGATGGGCATTTCGAAATCGACCCCGCACGCGTCACCGAAGACGCACGCTTTGACGGGATTTATGTGCTGCGTACCAACAGCAAGCTTCCGGTTCTGTCGGTGGCCCTCGCATACCGGCAGCTCTGGAAAGTTGAAGCCATTTTCAGAACCGCGAAATCGATTCTGGAAACGCGGCCGATTTACCATCAATCCGATGCCGCCATCGCCGGTCACCTGTTTTGCTCATTCCTTGCCCTGCTGCTGCGCAAGGAACTGGATGAACGACTGAGCGCGTCGGGCGTCACGGTCGAGTGGGACGACGTCGTCCGCGATCTCGATCGCGTCGAGCAGGTCACTATCGAGCAAAACGCCAAGTGCTTTCGCTTGCGACCAGACGCACCAGGTTGCGCTGGCAGCGTGTTCAAAGCCGTCGGGGTGGCCTTACCGTCGCTGGTGAGCCGACTGCCGCCGTCTGCTACGCCGCCGCCTTCTGTCGCCGCGGAGCCGCCGCCACGCCGCGGGCGCCCGCAGCGTGGTGCCACGCGTCCCTGAATTTTCCAGATTCCGCTTCGAAATCAATAGGTTCGCGATTCGCGGTGTCCAACTTCAGCCAGAAGATCGCAGTCAACCGTCCGGCCGCACCATCCAGCTTTTTGTCGCAATCATCCCGGCTCAATCGGGCAAGTCGGCGCCCGATCCGGTCGTTTACCTGGGGTCAGGCCCTGGCGGCATCGCGAGCGTTGAAGCTGCCAGTGTGGTCAATGCCGGGGTCAATCGCAACCGAGACCTCGTGGTGATGAACCAGCGCGGCCAATTCCTCTCGATCCCCGCCCTGACATGCGCAGCCATCGACGATTACGTCCGGCAACTTCTCAGCCTTCGCTTCTATTCCGAATCGACCAAGCGTAAGCATCTACGCGCCACGGCAGACTGCCATCGAGAGCTTCTGGCGACTGGCGCGGATTTACCCTCGTACAACTCCAGCGAGAACGCGGCCGACTTCGCCGACCTCCGCACCGTACTCGGCTATCCTGAGTGGAACGTCCTAGGTGTGTCCTACGGTACCGATCTGGCACAGATGTACGTGCGCGATCACCCCGAGGGCATCCGCAGCGTTGTGCTCGACTCGGTCATACCGGTCACCATGACTGTTGCCGAATACTGGCACAGTACGCGCGTCGGGTTCGACAACCTTTTTCAGGCATGCGCGGCAGAAGCCGCCTGCAACGCGGCCCATCCAAATCTCGAAGCAACCGTCACTGACCTCGTGAATATGTTGGAAGCCGACCCGCTGACAACCACCGTGAGCGACCCTGCTACCGGCGAGGAACTGAACATCGTTGTCGATGGTGGCGCGCTCGTGGACTGGATTCGCGACCAGGGCAGGACCAACACGCAACTAACGCGCGTGCCCGCCCTACTCGACGAACTCGCTCATGGCAGCCCCGAGGCGCTGGCGGCCATCGCCATGTACCGGATACAGTTGGCGCCACCGCCGTCTCCGAGCGTTCCCTCGTCGAGCTACGGACTGGGGTACGGCGTTCTCTGCCGCGAGCAATTCTCCACCCATGAGGACATCAGCGAAGCCGGTCGGCAGGCTTTTCCGTACTATCCTGCCTCGATTCAGGATCAGGCAGTCGGCACCTTTGCGTACAACGACGATGACTGCTCAAGAGTTTGGAAAGTCCCTACCGCCCCGGCGGAGGTGCGCCAGCCCCTCGTGAGCAGCATCCCGACACTACTCATCTCGGGTAGCTTCGATACCGTGTCATCGCCTGACTTTGCCGAGTCCGTCGCGGCGAACCTGTCAAACGCGACCATCATCAGCATCCCCGGTATCGGGCATTTCGTGTTGCCTTATTCGCCGTGCGCCCAGATGGTCGTCGCATCATTCCTCACCGATCCGAGCGCCCCCGACACATCCTGCGTCGGCACTCTGAAGCCGCCCTCCTTCACTCCTTTTCAACCCGAAGGCGTTGCGCCGACTGTTCCCGCCATAGAATAGACTGTCAAGGAAATGGGCCGAGGTGCCGTCGCGAATGGTGTGGAAATTCGGTGGCGAGGTCCGGATGCGCTCTATCGATCCTCTGGGTCATTGCCATAAGTTATTACAAAGACCTTATTGATGGTAAGTATGGAATAATTTGCAGAATTGAGAGCTTCCTGCCTGGCGCACCGTTTCGTTTGGAGATGATATACCATCGCCGGTTTGCCGTAGTCGAGAGTGTGATCCCGATGCTCTTCTTCGGCGTTTATGCAGGCGGCGTTGTCGTGATCTGTTTCCTGAACTGGCAGCCACTAATGCGGGCGTTGCATATGTTTTACAGACCGTGTGAAAACTGAATCGCAACGGATTCCGAATTGGGATGCGGGGCAATAGAATCGCTGCATGACGCACCTCGTCGGCCACGATCGCGGTCAAACTCTACTGTTGCCGGAATCGCTGGACGAGTATGTTGGCCCGGAGAACCCAGTACGGTTCATCGAGGCGTTTGTCGATGGGCTCGATCTCGCTGCCGCAGGGTTCGGTCGGGTTCGACCGAAGGAGACTGGCCGTCCTGGCTACGCGCCCGGTGATCTGCTGAAGCTCTACATCTACGGTTATCTCAACCGGATCCGGTCCAGCCGACGCCTGGAAGCCGAAGCTCACCGCAACGTTGAAGTGATTTGGCTGCTGCGGCACCTGAAACCCGACTTCAAGACTATCGCCGACTTCCGCCGTGACAACCGCAACGCGTTCCGCCCGGTATTCCGCCAATTCGTGTTGCTATGCCGACAGTTAGTCTTACTGTGTCATAAAAATCCCCTTGTACGATTCGATCCTCGTTATGTACGGATGGAGATTCTCACTCGCGGAGGCGGAGTGTGGGTCTCGAATCCGACAGACACGGCAGCGAATCACGATTCGCGGCCTACGTGGAGGCACTGACAGCGACGCTCGGACACGCCGACCGAGCGGCGCCGTTCCACTCTTACTGTACTGGTTTGGTGTTGCCCGGCCCGCGGAAGAGCATCGAACCGATGGCCGCCCGTGTAGCACCGGCACGGGTGCAGGCGACGCACCAATCGCTGCATCATCTTGTCGCCAAAGCCGACTGGTCGGACGAGGCGGTGCTCAACGTCGTGCGTCAGCAAGTGTTACCCTCCATCGAGCAGCACGACGCGATCCGTGCATGGATTATCGACGATACCGCATTTCCCAAGAAGGGGACGCATTCGGTTGGCGTCGCGAGGCAGTATTGCGGTCAGCTCGGCAAGCAGGATAATTGCCAGGTCGCGGTGAGTTTGTCAATCGCCAACGACCACGCCAGCCTGCCGATCGCGTACCGGCTGTATCTGCCGGAAGTGTGGGCCAATGACGTGGCCCGACGCGCCAAGACAGGCATTCCCGATGACATTGCGTTCCAGACCAAACCACAGATCGCCCTGGGGCAGATCCAATCGGCGCTGCTGGCCGGCGTGCCACCGGCGACTCTGCTGATGGATGCAGGCTATGGCGTCGATACCGAGTTCCGCGATGGCATCACCGAACTTGGCTTGCGCTATGTCGCCGGCATTCCCTCTTCCACCAGCGTCTGGGCTCCGGGCACGGCGCCGAAGCGACCGAAACGCTGGAGCGGAAATGGGCGCCCGCCGAAGCTGGTGCGACGCGATGCGAAGCATAAGCCGGTGTCTGTCAAGGAATTGGCACTGAGGTTGCCGAAACAGCAGTGGCACAGCGTCACTTGGCGCGAAGGCAGCAACGCCAGGCTGACGTCTCGTTTTGCTGCGGTACGGGTGCGGCCCGCGCATCGTGACTATTATCGCACCAGCCCGAGACCGGAAGAATGGTGCTTGATCGAATGGCCGAAGGGAGAGACAGAGCCAACTAAATATTGGTTGTCGACGCTCTCGGCCGATATGCCGCTGCGGAATCTGGTCAATCTGGCCAAACTGCGCTGGCGGATTGAGCGCGACTATCAGGAATTGAAGCAGGAGCTTGGGCTCGGCCACTATGAAGGACGCGGCTGGCGTGGCTTTCATCATCACGCCACGCTGACGATCGCAGCCTACGGCTTCCTGATCTCGGAACGGAGTGCGATTCCCCCCTCAGGAGAACCTCGAGCCCGGATCTTCCAAATGCCTTCTCTACCCCGCAGTTACCGACCCCGTGGGTCCCCCAGTCAGGCCTGAGCGCCATGTCTTCAACTCCATTGCCACGGTCCGTATCGCCATCGCTCATGCATTGGTGCAAACTCTCCCGCGCTGCCCTTGCTGCCAGCGCATTACGTCGCGCAGGAATTTATGACACAGTAAGATTAGGCCTGTTCGGTCGGGAGTTGCTGGCGGTCGATGGGACGCGGATCAAGGCGGTTAACAACAAGGATCGCAATTTCACGCGCGCGTCGTTGACCGAGTTCATCAAGCTGGCCGATGCCAGGCTGGACGACTACCTGAAGCGCCTCGATACGAGCGATGTCACCGAGCAAGGAGCCGGTGGCTCGCGGGTCAAGAATTTGGCCGAGAAGATCGCCGCCATCCGCGAGCGCCGCACGCGATGTCAGGCGATGCTGGCGGAACTCGACCGCACCGGCGAGGATCAGATCTCGCTCACCGACCCAGATAGCCGGGCTATGGCGGCGCACACCCACGTTGCGGTCGGCTACAACGTTCAGGTCGCGGTGGACACCAAGCACAAGCTGATCGTTGAGCAACAGGTCACGAATCAGGTCGTTGATATGGGTCTGATGACCGAGACGGCGGAGCCGGCAAGGGAAGTTCTCGGTGCGGAGCGCATCGCGGTCGTAGCTGACCGTGGCTATTTCAAGATCGAGGACATCGAGGCCTGCGAGAAGGCCGGGATGGAGCCGTATGTGCCGCGCCCCCAACGTGGCCCATCGGTCAGCGCGGGCCTGTTCCGCAAGGACGAGTTCGAATACGACGCGGAAGGCGATAATGTTCTCTGCCCGGGGGGCCAGCGCCTGCAGCCCTATTCGTCATCGGTCCTGCGCGGGCTCAAGAAAATCAACTACGCCAACAAGCAGGCGTGTCGAGATTGCCCGATCCGTTCGCGATGCACGAACAATAGCTTTCGTTCCGTCTCCCGCATGGAGAATGAGGCGGTACTCGACCGGATGCAGGCCCGACTAGCGAAACGACCGGAGGTTCTCCAGCAGCGCCGCGAGACAGTGGAACACCCATTCGGTACGATCAAACAATGGATGAACCAAGGTGCGTTCCTGATGCGTGGGCTGGAAAAGGTTCGCGGCGAGTTCAGCTTGACGGCGCTCGCCTACAATCTCAGGCGGGTGCTCAACATTGTCGCCTTTACCGAGTTGATGATCGCGGTGCGGGTTTGAGAATCCGCCTACCGGCATTTTAGCCCTGCCAGTTAGGTGCCCTTGGATTGCGAAGCTGTAGGGCAAATCACGATGAGACTTGCCTGTTCACTTCGAAAGCCCTGGGTAAAAGCTTCCAGACTGGCCACGAGCGGTCCCTATATCGTCGGCAGACGTGTTTCCACACGGTCTGTTTAATTTTTGCACATAACCGCTATGGTGGCGAGGGGCGATCAGCGCGACTGCCGAAACCGGACATTCTGAACGTGCTCGTGCGGTTCGTCATCGGTGAACCGTAGCGCTTCGGCAGAAAGCCGAAGGGCTTCTCAAACTTCAGCTGTCCACGCCCGAACAGTCAGGATCGCATCGGCAAAATCTTCTGGCGTTTCCCACGGCAGATTGTGGCCGCAGTCCACAACGCGATGCTCGTAACGAGCAGTGAACATCGTGGCGTGGTTCGCAGTACCACCGGGCTTGAGCGGGTCTTGCGTGCCATCCAAAGTGACCGTGGGAACGCCGATCTTGGGTTTTTCCGCCAAGAGATCTTCCAGCGATGCGAGAGCCGGGTCGCCTGCCGCCGTCCCGAAGCAGAAACGATAGCAGTGGATCACCACATCGACGAAGTCCGGGTTGTCGAAGGAGGAAGCCGTCCTTTCGAACGTGGCATCGTCGAACTTCCAGCCAGGCGACCACTGCTCCCAAAGGATGCGGCACAACTCGCGACGATGCTGCGTCAGGCACTCGCGTCCTCGCTCCAACTGAAACAAATGCTGATACCAGAACACCTGCTCCAAAGCCGGCGCATAGGCGTGTCCAAGCCGTTCCACGTCGATGACATCGTAGCCGGCATAAGAGACGAGGCCGGTCACGCGTTCCGGCCACAGAGCGGATGCGACGCAGGACGCCAGGCCACCCCAATCGTAGCCGGCCAGGATGGCGCTATGAATGCCGAGACCATCAAGGAGATCGATAAGGTCATGACCAAGCGCCGCCTGCTGTCCGCTGCGCATGGTACCTGCGGACAGAAAGCGGGTGGGACCAAAGCCGCGCAGATATGGCACGATCACGCGTGCTCCCGCTCGCTTCAGTCGGGGCACGACCTCATCATAGGCATGGACGTCATAGGGGAAGCCATGCGCCAGGATGACCGGCCACCCCGCTGCCGGGCCTTCATCGAGAAAGGCGATTTCCAAGACCTTGGTTTGAATAGTCTGCAGGGTCGACATTCTTCCACCACGTGAGGTAGCGAGGAGCGGCTAGAGCCGCGCCTTGATTGCAGCTTGGTCGATCACGGACCAGACGATTTCGATCTTCCCACTGGTGAACTGGTAGAAGACGTTCTCGGTGAAGCAAACCCGCTTACCGTTGCCGGGTAGACCGAACAAATCGCCTTTGGGCGTGCAAATCGCAGCCGATCGCAACTTCCGCACACTGATGGCGGATCCCGCCACACTCTCCCACGCGATACTGTCCGCCTCGGGCGCGATCGGATCAGCGCAATCCTTACTTCTCCCACAACCGTGCAGCACCGGGCGTCTGACCGGCTCGGCCTAAACCTCGGCGGCTCTCCGCGGTTCTCCGCGTTAAATTCCTTTCTCCGCATAGCCAACTGCTGCAGCCCAACCTTCAAACGCAGGTATCGAAATTCACAGCTACCCCACCGGATATACGCTGAGTCGCGTTTTGTACACTTTCCGCACTGCGCAAACCGGGGTTTGGTACACACCCGCACCCCCAAAACCCCGGTTTGGTACCTTTTCCGCACCGCACAAAACCGGGTTTTGTACCTTTGTTGCACCGCAAAAACCCGGCTTTTGTACACCGCCAAAATCACCCCGCCGCCCCGGCCGGCCCTCCGGACAGGGGCACCCGCACCACCTTCGTCACCGCCCGCCCATGCCGCAGCACCGTCACCTCACCTCCCGCCACCACAAAATCGGTCAGATCGCTGAACCGCGCCCGGGCCTCCTTGCAGGTCATCGCGCGATTCCCCATCCGCCCGACGCCCTGAACCGGGCCCAGCCCCGGCCAGTCGCCCCGAGCCTCTGCCTGGCCCGCCGCCATCAGCACCCCGGCAATCCGTCTCGCCGTCGCCCCGCGTTCCCCCAGCTCGCACCCCCGAGGCCACGACCACGCATGATGCAGCAAGCCCCGCATGGTCGCCTTGAGCCCCTCGGAGACCGTCTTCAGCTCCGGCACCGCCGCCTGCAACGCCTCCGTGACCGTCTCCACGACCGACCAGTATTTCAGCGCCAGGCTCTCCCGCAGCTCCGCCTCCACCTGCGGCAGCCCTAGCACAAACGCCCTGCTCGCCGCCGCATGCTCCGCGGTATAGTCCAGCCACGCCCGGATCACCGCCTCCAGCCGGCCCGCCGGCCCGAACTTCCCGCCGGCGTCGAAGGCGGCATGAACCCGCGGCGCCAGCCCATAAACGAAGTCAGCCAGCACATCGCCGAGCAGAGCCTCATCCGAGACGTACATCCGCTCAACCTGCGCCCCGCTCATCCGCGCCGCATCCGCCGCCTGTCGCCGCGAAACTCCCCGCGGTCCCCGCTCCGCAAACAACACCGCCGCAGCCCGCCGCACCCGCTGACGCCGCTCCTCATTCACCTCCCGGCCATCCGGCTTACGCGGCTTCGGTTCCCTCTGCGGCAGATAATCCAGCGATCCAGGTTTCCCGAATGCCATTGACGCGAACTCCGATGTTCACGTAACGTTCTACCAAATCAACCCATTGCGGGGCTAGCATCATGTTCACCTCTCCCCTCTGGGAGAGGCCTGCCCTCGGGCTTACGACCCGAGGGTCGGCGCGCGCAGCGCGGTGGATTATGCTCTTCCACTCGAAGGGACAGTTCTGGGGAGATGCAGAATGAACCGGCGCAACTTCCTTCAGTCCGTCACCGCAGCCGCTGCGGTGTTGTCGGGCCGGCCGGCCTTCGGTTCAGCTCCGCCGATCCAGCTCGGTCTGCAAGCGCGGACGATCGACGTGAACGGCAAGCCGGCCTCGGTGCTGGGGATTATGCAGCCCGACGGCACGCGAGGTCTTTCGATTAATGTGACCGAGCCGTTTCGCGTGGAGGTTCGCAACGGGCTGGACCGCATCGCCCTCATCCATTGGCACGGGCTTACACCGCCGTGGCGGCAGGATGGAGTGCCCTATGTTTCCGCTCCGCCGATCCCGGCGGGGGGCTCGGCGAGCTATGATTTCAAGCTCACCTTTGCCGGCACGTTCTGGATGCACTCGCATGTGGACTTCCAGGAGCAGGAGCTGCTGGCGGCGCCGCTTATAATTCACGAGCCGAAGTCTGCCGATCTGCAGGAAGTCGTCGTCATGCTGGAGGATTTCACATTCCGTGATCCGAAGGAGATTTTTGCCGCGCTGAAGGCCTCGGGAAAGCCAGTGATGCCGGGACAAAAGCCGGACCTCAACGACGTCGATTACGATGCCTTTCTCGCCAACGACCGGACTCTGTCCGATCCGGACATCGTGTCCGTTGAGCCGGGAGGGAGTGTGCGGCTTCGGCTGATTAACGGAAGCGCGGCGACAAATTATTGGATCAGCCTTGGCGGATTGCGCGGGAGATTGATCGCGGTCGATGGATCGCCGGTAAGGCCGCTTCCGGTCAGCGCATTGCCACTGGCTATGGCGCAGCGGGCCGACATCGTTATCGATATTCCGCGTGGGTCTGGCGCCTATCCGATCCTCGCGCAGGTGGAAGGCAAGCGGGACCGCACCGGCTTTGTGCTGCGGACGCCAGGTGCTTCGCTAGCGCGCATCGCCAGCCAAGCTGAGCGTGAGTCTCCGGCGGTGGGGTTTGCTTTCGAGCGTGGATTGCGGGCGAAGCAGCTACTGATTCCGCGCCGGCCACAGATTGTGCGCGACGTTCCGCTCACCGGCGACATGCGCAAATATATCTGGATGATGGACAATCAGGTGTATCCGAACATCAAGCCCATTATGATTTCGGCCGGAAAGCGAGTGCTGCTGGTCATGCGAAACCAGACGATGATGTCGCATCCAATGCATCTGCACGGGCACCGGTTCCAGGTTGTCGGGCTGGACGGGCGATGGTTCGCTGGGGCCGTGCGCGATACCGTGCTCGTTCCACCCAGGCGGACGGTGGCCATCACGTTTGACGCAGGCAATCCGGGCCGCTGGGCGTTTCACTGCCACAACCTGTATCATCTTGCCGCGGGTATGATGACGGTGGTGGATTATGAAGGCGTGCCGATGCCGCAGACGCTAGGCCCAGCGTAAGGGCTAATCTCGAAGGTGCGCCTGCGCGAGCGGCGCGAGGGTATCAGCGTGAGCACGGCAGTTCAGGAAACACCAGGCGGGGCGACGAGGCTGTCCGTGCTAGTCAGCGCAGCCGAGGCGGAGGAGATCGGGCGGCGCGCTGTGGCGGCAGGTCTGTCAGTCAGCGCTTTCCTTCGCGCGCAGGCGCTTGGGCTTGTGAACAGGACGCTGAGGCCCTGCGTAGGGTGGACGAGTTGATCGACCAGATGACCCGGGACGTTGACGAAGCCATCGGCCAGGTGACGGCGACAATGGCACGGCTCGATCAGAGATGACGGACTGGTTCGAGCGAATCGCACGGTTGGCAACACTCGGCGAGCGGATCACCCGGCGTGAGACGATCGCGGAGATCGTTCGGCCAGATGGAACAACGCTTCGGATCGCAACGAAATCCGGGCAGGACTGAGCTCAGGCCGGCGATGAAGGAAATGCTCAGCGGTTGCCGGCCAGGTAGTCCATAGCGGCTTGCGCGCCGCCCGGCTTGTGCGGAATGCCAGCCAGGCGCAGGCCCATTTCCACCCCACCAAGTGTGCCGATCAGTTGGAGGTCGCCGAGATCTCCCAGGTGGCCGATGCGGAACACGCGGTCTTTCAGGATGCCGAGGCCGTTGCCGAGGCTCATGTTGAAGCGTTCGAGGATGACCGCACGGAGGGCGTCGGCGGAATGGCCTTCCGGGACGCGCACCCCGGTGAGGGATGAGGAGTAGTGGCGCGGATCATCGCACTGGATCTCCAGCCCCCAGGTGCGGACGGCGCGGCGGGTGGCCTCGGCGAAGCGGTCGTGGCGGGCGAAGACGTTGGGCAAGCCTTCTTCCAGCAGCATCTGCACTGCCTCGTGCAGGCCGTAGAGCAAGTTGGTGCCTGGAGTGTAGGGGAAGTAGCCGGTCTCGTTGGCGGCAAGCATGGCTCGCCAGTCCCAATAGCTGCGGGGGAGTCGGGCTGATTCGGCCGCCTTCAGGGCTTTCTGGCTGACTGCGTTGAAGCTGAGGCCCGGGGGTAGCATCAGGCCTTTCTGAGAGCCGGCGACGGTGACATCGACTTGCCATTGGTCGTGGCGGTAGTCGATGGAGGCGAGCGAGGAGATGGTATCTACGAGCAGCAGGGCCGGGTGCCTGGCGGCGTCCATGGCGGCGCGGACTTCGTCGATGCGACTGGTGCAGCCGGTCGAGGTCTCGTTGTGGACGACGCAGACGGCCTTGATGCGGTGCTGCTTGTCGGCGGTGAGCGCGTCCGCGATCGCGGGCACGTCGGCGCCACGGCGCCAGTCGGTGTCGATGAACTGGGGGTCGAGGCCGAGGCGGTCGGCCATTTCCTTCCACAGAGTGGCGAACCAGCCGGTGCGGCACATCAGCACGCGGTCGCCCGGGGAGAGGGTGTTGGTGAGCGCGGCCTCCCAGGCGCCGGTGCCGGAAGCGGGGTAGATGATGACCGGCCCGTCGGTCTGGAAGACCTTTTTGAGGTTGGCTAGAAGTTCGCGGCCGAGGGCGCCGAATGCGGGGCCGCGATGGTCCATGGTGGGATTGTCGATGGCTCGGAGCACCCGGTCCGGGACGTTGGTCGGGCCGGGGATCTGGAGGAAGTGGCGGCCGGGATGGGTGCGGTTGGTCTCGGGCATGGGTGCGTTAAAGACGCTTGAATGAACGGGGCCGCAAGAGAGACCCCCGTAGGCTCAGATGCGCGTGTCACGTATGATTCGGGGCGTGACCAGACGACCTTTCTCCGCTGCTGAAGCCCAGGACCTGTTCGGGGACGAGCCGGCGCAGGCTGGCCGGCCTGCGCCGGAGGGACCGCGGCCGCTGGCGGACCGGTTGCGGCCGACCGAGCTCGATCAGGTGGTTGGGCAGGATCACCTGGTCGGACCGGATGGCGTGCTGACCCGGATGCTGGCACAGGGGTCGCTGGCGTCGCTGATCCTGTGGGGCCCGCCGGGCTCGGGGAAGACGACGATCGCTCGGTTGCTGGCCCAGCGGGCGGGGCTGCATTTCGTGCAGCTTTCGGCGGTTTTTTCGGGTGTGGCGGATCTGAAGCGGGCGTTCGATGAGGCGGCTCGGCGGCGGCGGGCCGGGCAGGGGACGCTGCTGTTCGTAGATGAGGTTCACCGCTTCAACCGGGCGCAGCAGGACGGATTTCTGCCGGTGGTGGAGGACGGCACGATTACGCTGATCGGGGCGACGACGGAGAACCCTTCTTTTGCGCTGAATGGCGCGTTGCTGTCGCGGTGCCAGGTGCTGGTGCTCCGACGGCTGGATGATGCGGCGCTGGAGCAGTTGCTGGTGCGGGCCGAGGCGGAGATCGGGCGGGCATTGCCGGTGACGGAAGACGGGCGGGCGGCCCTCAAGGCCATGGCGGACGGGGACGGGCGGTATCTGCTGAACATGGCGGAGCAGCTTGCGGCGCTGCCGGCGGGAACGGGGCCGCTGGATGCGGCGGGGCTGGCCGAGCTGCTGGCGCGACGGGCGGCGCTGTACGACAAGGACCGGGAGGAGCATTACAACCTGATCTCGGCCTTGCATAAGTCGCTGCGGGGGTCCGATCCGGATGCCGGGTTGTATTGGCTGGCTCGGATGCTGAATGGCGGGGAGGACCCGCGGTATATCGCGCGCCGCCTGGTGCGGTTTGCGGTCGAGGATGTGGGCATGGCGGACCCGGAGGCTTTGGATCAGGTGCTGGCGGCCTGGGATGCCTATGAGCGGCTGGGTAGCCCGGAGGGCGAGCTGGCGATTGCTCAGGCGGTGGTTTACCTGGGGACAGCGCCGAAATCGAACGCGACTTATGTGGCCTTATCGGAGGCACGAAGGGCGGCGAAGGCGACCGGGAGCCTGATGCCTCCGGCTCATATTCTGAATGCGCCGACCCGCCTGATGAAGGAGCTGGGGTATGGCGCAGGGTATGCGTATGACCACGGGAAGGAGGAGGCGTTTTCCGGCCAGAACTATTTTCCGGAAGGGATGGAGCGGCAGGAGTTTTATCGGCCGACCGAGCGGGGGCTGGAGCGGGAGATCGGGCGTCGGTTGGCGCATTGGGCTAAGCTGCGGCGGGAGCGGGGGTAGCCCGCGAAGGGTTGTACAAAACCGGGGTTTGTGCAGAGCGGAAAGTGTACAAAACCCGGTTTGTGCGATGCGGAAAACGTACCAAACCGAGGTTGCTGGCTGGTAGGTCTTGTACGAAACCTGGGTTTCGGGATCGGCGATTTGTACAAAACGAAGATTCGTTGCGACGGCGGCTCGGATTGGCTGGGCTTCTTCCGTGGGGGTGACTGACATGGTGCGTGAGGCGCCGGGAGTCACCCCCTCTTCTCGGCGGGAGGGATGGGACAGGTTATCTGGCCGGGTGTCCTGCTGCGTCTGGGGGCCATAATGTGATCCTCGGGTGGAAGGACGCGAGATGATCCTGATTACAGGTGCCAGTGGAACGGTGGGCAGTGCGGTGCTCGCGGAGATAGCCGGGCGAGGCCTGCCGCATAGGGCTCTTTACCGTTCCACGGCGGAAGCGGCGAAAGCACCGGCTAGGACAGAGGCGGTGCTGGGGGATTTTGCGGATAAGGCGAGCCTCGCGCCGGCGCTTCGTGGGGTGCGGGGCGTATTTCTTGTGTGCTCGCCGATACCGCAATTGGTGGAGTTGGAAACCAACGCGATCGAGGCCGCGCAGGCGGCGGGAGTTGAGCGTATCGTGTTGAGTTCGGCACTTGGCGCCGGAGATTATCCGAAGTCGTTTCCGAGCTGGCACCGGAAAGTGGAAGAGCGGCTGAAGGCGACGCGGATGGAGTATATTATTCTGCGGCCGAACAGTTTTATGCAGAACGTGGTCGCGTTCTATGCGCCTAGCGTGCGTGCACAGGGTGCGTTTTTTGCGGCGATGGATGAAGCGCGAATTGCCTATATTGACGTGCGCGATGTCGCAGCGGTGGCAGCGACGGTGCTGGGCGGTGGGCATGATGGTGCAACTTACGAGCTAAACGGTCCTGAGGCGCTGAGCTGCGTGGAGGTGGCATCGAAGATTTCGAAGCTTGCCGACGTTTCGGCGCGGTTCGTCGATATCCCTGTGGAAGAGCAGCGGAAGGCGATGCTGGGTCTGGGCATGCCGGACTGGCAGGTGACGGCGCTGCTTGATTTGCAGGCGTATTACACGGGAGGCCGGGGAGGCTCCGTTGACGGAACGGTGGAACGCGTGCTTGGCCGTCCGGCGCGCACCATGGACGCGTTCCTGGAGGAGCAGGCGGCGGCGTTTCGGGGCGGGTGAGTTGCGGCTGGTCGCGAGCCGATTTTACCCAGCGCCTGTCCGCAAGAGATTGCTTCGTCGCTGCGCTCTTCGCAATGACACTCCAATTAAGAGGTACAGGCCTTGCCTCCTGAGGGGTGGAATCCGTCGGCCTTCGCGGTGGCTTCGGTCATATACTTCCCGTTCTTGGTTTTGCCGTACCACCTGCTTCCGGCGCAATGATAGACCTTGCTGGAAGTATTGACCCAGACCTGTCCGGCTCCTCCGCCGAGAGCCTTGGAGCGTGGCGCCTGCTGTGCGGTGGCTGTTTGCAGGGTACCTGTTCTGGAATTGGTGGTTGCGGCGGCGCCTGACGTTGCCGCCGGATTGGCTGCGGTTGCCGCAGTGCCCCATGCCTGCACCCCACCGTGACCGGCACAGGCGCCTTTACGGGAGGTGCCGGAGAAGGTTGTGCCATCCTTACAACTTGCGGTAACAGTCGCGGCCTGTGCCGCTAACGGTATAAGTGTTCCAAGCACAAGCAGCGACATCAAAAGGCGAGATTTCATTTGATTTTACCTCCCGTGGTATACGTCGAGACATGCAAAGGAGCATCTCGCGATCGATTATTTTTTATATGCTTTGATTGGGTTCAAATCCAGTATCATTCCATGCGATTCGGCAATCAGCGGTTGCATTAAGCAACCGTGACTAACATTATTGCAAACACCAATTCGTGACCCGTTTCCGCTGGGGTTTCCGGCTAGATAACATCCGCAACCATGAGCGGGAGGAACACACCATGAGTGGCTTGCTGGGCCAGCTTCTCGGTGGCCTTTTTGGCGGCGGCCAACAGGGTTCGCAGCCTACGGCAATTGCAGGCGTTCTGCAGCAGATCCTAGCCGGAGGGGGCCAAGGCACGAATGGGGTTGCCGCACTCGTTTCCCGGTTCGAAGCGGTCGGATTGGGCCAACACGCGCAGTCCTGGGTAAGCACGAGTGGAAATCTTCCGATTTCCGCCGATCAACTCACCCAGGTCTTCTCACAGGATGAGATTCAGGGCTGGGCGCAACAGGCCGGCAGCAATCCCGATGCAATTTTGAAGGTGCTGTCGGAAGCGCTGCCGAAAGCGGTGGACCATGTGACGCCGCAGGGCCAGGTGCCGACGCAAACTGCGGATTTGACGGGCATGCTGGCAAAGTTCCTGGGAAATCAGGGGCCGGCACGCACGGCGTAATCGCGGCTTCGCCGAGGAGTTGTGGAGGGTGGCATGGGAGAATCGTGGCGATATCTCCCACGCCATTACCCGCGATCGGCCGTGGCCGAGCCAGTGCTCGTTCAGCCTAGCGCTGGCGTGATGTAAAATACTCCAACCGAGCTGTCGTTGCGGAGGGTCGCGCTGGCCTCACCGTCTCCTTGGCCGTTCTGATTCAGAAATGCCACGGCAGCGGCTTGGTTTGGGAAGTTCTGAAACGCCCATTTTTGATTCGATGGATTCAGAGGATTGCTTGGTGGCAGGATCGTTAGCATGGCGACGGAGCCATCATTGCGAGCAGTCGCGGCGACCTCGCCGGGTGATTGGATAGGATCAAGGTTCAGCCAGGACACCGCGGCGGCGGTCGAAGCAAAGCTGATAGCCAGCCAGTGCTGTCCCGACGCCAGAGCCGCTTCTTGGACCAAGCGGCTTTTCACTGCGGCGGCATTCTCCTTTGTAACGATCTCGTCTGTGATCATCTTATTCATGTGGATGTACCTCGCTTTTGGATAGGCAGCAATGCGGACGTGGCTGCCAGCCGTTTTCAGATCACTGTCGGGAAGGCCTGACCTATGAAGCGCTTCATACCCGTTGGAACGGCTCTGGCTTAAGGGTAGTCTCTGAATGGCCACGCGATGGGCAGGACGACCCTTGGCCGTAACACGGAACTTTGATGCGCGCTTCGCGCGACCTTCGTTGGCTTGATGCATTCAAGAGGTGCGAACGCGAAGGGTTACGGCATGCGCTATGTTTTGTTGTGGCTGCTCGGCATACCGATCCCTGTGCTAATTCTGCTTTGGATCTTCCACGTGATTTGACCACCCAGCAAACTTCGGGTGACTCGACCTTATGCGTTGGTCCGGCGGACTCCCCAGAACAGGATCTGGGCGCAGCGGACAAAGCCGGTGAGATCGTTACGGAAGGCGGTCGGATAGTAGATCTGGCCCGTGGGAATAAACGGCACATCGTTGAAGGCTTCGAGCTGAATCTGTTCGCAGACTTTCTTTTCCGAGGCGAGGTCGGGCGCGTTGAACCAGTCGGCGCGGAGTCCCTCTATTTTCGGATTGGTGGGCCAGCCGAACCATCCCTTTTTGCCGTTGCGGCGTAACGGATAGGAGCTGCCGGGATTGGAGACGGCGAGGCCGCCCCAGGTGGTGCAGAAATTGTTCCAGCCGCCCTGAGCAGGCGGGTCCATTTTGGCGCGACGGCTGACCAGGGTTGCCCAGTCCATGGCCTGGTATTCGACATTCAGGCCGAGCTTTTTGAACAGGCTGTTGGTGACTTGCGCGAATTGTTGGAGCGCGGGCTGGTCGGTGGGCGCCATGAGTATAATCTTTTCGCCCTTGTAGCCGGCTTGCTTGATGAGCCCGCGCGATCTGGCGAGATCGCGCGGGCTGGTGAGCGCGTCCATTCCGGCGGTATTGGTCATGGGGGAGCCGAGGGTAAAGAAGCCGGCGGGATACTTGCCGAGGTCTGCCTGATCGCCGACGGCGGCTTCTACGAATTCGTTTTGGTCGATGGAGGGGAGCAGGGCGCGCAGCATCGCCGGATTGTCCCAGGGCGGATAGAGGTGGTTGAATGCCATCACGCCAAGGTTGCCGAGGGGATCGAAGACGGCGACCTGGACGTCGGGTGACTGGCGGAGCATGGGGGCGAGATCGATCAGCGGCTGCTCGATCCAGTCGATTTCGGCGGTCTGCAGGGCGGCCGCAGCGGTGGCGGGGTCCTTCTGGGTAATCCATTCGACACGGTCGAAATGCACGACATGCCGCCGGAGAGGTATTCGGGTTTTTCAGGGCGCGGGACGTACTTGTCGAATTTGGCCCAGGCGGCATGGGCACCGGACTCCCATTCGTCCCGGAGGAAACGGAACGGGCCGGAGCCGATGTATTCCTTGACTTGTTCGGTGGCGGGGGTTTCCGCCATGCGCTCCGGCATGATGAACAGTCCGGGCTGGCCGAAAGCGTAGAGCATCTGACGGAAGGGTTTTCTCAGGCGGATTTGAAACCGTTTGTCATCGAGCGGTTTCAGCTCGTCGGTCAGGCTGTGGAGATACTGGCCGAAGGGGTCCTTGACCCACCAACGGGCGATAGAGGTGGTGCAATCGATGGCGCGCACGGGTTCGTTGTCGTGCCACAGCAGGCTGTCGCGGAGGGTGAAGGTCCAGGTGAGCTCATCGGGGGTTAACTCGTGGCCGGCGCACATCTGCGGGTGTGGGGTGAGCGCATTGTCGATGCCGTAGAGGGTGTCCCAGATCATGAAGCCGGCGTTGTAGGCGACGGTTGCGGTGGTCCAGATTGGGTCGGGGTTGGCGAGATCGGCCTGGGGGACGAAGCGGAGGATGTTTCGTTTGCTCTGGGCGAGAGCGGGGCGGGCGAGGGTGGTGGCGGCTGCGGCGGTGGCGGCTTTGAGGAGGTCTCTGCGTTGCATGATGCGTGGGATCCCTGGTGCCTGTTGGGGGCGAGTGTGGGACGAAAGCGGGTGGGGGCTCAAGTCCCGCAGAGTTGAGACAGAGAGCCACTGAGGATATGAGAAGGTTATGAAGCAAAGCCCGTACGGATTCTGGAGGTCGCCGATTACATCGGATTTGATTGTGGCCGAGGCGATACGGCTCGATCAGGTGGCGCTGGATGGTGAGGATATTTACTGGAGCGAATCGCAGCCGCAGAAGCAGGGCAGGTATCTCGTCTACCGCTATCGTGGCGGTAGACTAGAGCAGGTGACGGCTGACGATTTTAATGTTCGGACGCGGGTGCATGAGTACGGCGGCGGTGCGTTCGCGGTGAGGGATGGGGCGGTTTACTTTTCGAATTTTGCTGATCAGCGGGTTTATCGGCAGGCGCCGGGTGATGCGCCGCAACCGATTACGGCGGTAGCGGCTGGGAGTGCGTTACGGTACGCCGATGCTGTTGTTGATCAGCGGTGCGGGCGGTTGATCTGTGTCTGCGAAGACCACACCGGGCCGGGAGAGGCGGTGAATTCGCTGGTGGGTGTGGAGCTTGCAGGCGCGCAACCCGTGGAGGTGCTGGTCTCCGGCAATGATTTTTATTCGACGCCTCGGCTTTCTCCGGATGGCGCGCGTTTAGCATGGTTGACGTGGAATCATCCTAACATGCCGTGGATTGCCGCGGAGGTTTGGGTGGCGGAGATCCAGCCGGACGGCACGGTTGGCGGGGGTAAGCGGATCGTGGGCGGTCCGGATGAGGCGGTGTTTCAACCGGAATGGTCGCCGGACGGCACGCTTTATTTAATGTCAGATCGCGGCAGTGGATGGTGGAATCTGTACCGCTGGCGAGGTGAAACTGTCGAGGCGGTGGCGCCGATGGCGGCGGAGTTCGGACGGCCGCAGTGGGTGTTCGGCATGTCTACTTATGCGTTTGAATCCGAGCAGCGAATTGTGTGCTGCTTCGTGCGGGATGGCATCTGGCGCCTAGCGCAGATCGAGACGCAAACGGGGCGGCTCGAGGTGATTCCAACAGCGTTTACGGACATATCGCAGGTGCGGGCCAGCGCCGGGCGAGCGGTATTTGTGGGTGGGTCTGCCTCGGAGCCGGCCGCGCTGGTAGAGCTCGATCTGCATAGCGGGGAACATCGGGTGATTCGGCCGTCCGCGACGGTTCCGGAGGAAATCAAGCCCTATATATCGCCAGCGGAGGCGATTGCGTTTCCGACCGCAGGCGCGAGGATTGCCTATGCATTTTATTATGCGCCTCGGAATCCCGAGTTTGCCGCACCGGAGGGAGAGAAAACGCCGGTGCTGGTGAAGAGCCATGGGGGGCCGACTTCCGCTGCTTCGAGCGCGCTTTCTCTCGGGATCCAATACTGGACGAGCAGGGGCATTGGTGTTCTGGATGTTAATTATGGAGGGAGCACGGGGTATGGGCGGGCGTACCGGCTGTTGCTCGAGCGGCAGTGGGGGATTGTGGATGTTGAGGACTGTATTCACGGGGTGCAATATCTTGTGCGGGAGCGGAATGCCGATGCGGAGCGGCTGGCAATCAGCGGCGGGAGCGCGGGGGGTTATACGACCCTGCGTGCGCTGACTTTGGGGGGTGAGCGGGTATTCGGCGCGGGGGCGAGTTATTATGGGGTGAGTGATCTGGCGGCGCTGGCGCGGGATACGCACAAATTCGAGTCGCGGTATCTGGACTGGCTGATCGGGCCTTATCCGGAGGAGCAGGCGGTGTACGCCGAGCGCTCTCCGATCAGTCATGTAGATCGGCTGAGCGTTCCAGTGGTGTTTTTTCAGGGCGCGGAGGATGTCATCGTGCCCCCGAACCAGACGGAGATGATGGTGCAGGCATTGAGGCAGCGGAGTATTCCCGTGGGGTATTTTCTTTTTGATGGCGAGCAGCATGGTTTCCGGAGGAGTGAGAACATTAAGCGATCGCTGGATGCGGAGTTATATTTTTATGCCGTACTGCTGCTTCGGTCGGGGTTGTGGTTTTAGGCGGGGACAGGTTTGCGCTAGATTTTTACTACGGAGAAGTCTGGGGACTACCAAGCGCCATGAGTTTGAGGGCTGAGGTGCGACTACTCGACCGAGATTGCTTCGTCCCGCCACGCTTCGCTCGCGGTCCTCTCAATGACACCTGTTGGTGAGAGGTGACAGCGGCGGCAGGAGAGGACATGCTGCGGGGGGCGAATAGGGGGACGACTGACATGAATATGGGGAGTGAGGCGGGGCTTACGCGGCGCGGCATGGTTGCTGGGGGACTGGCGGTGGCTGCGGCGACCGCAGCGCGGGCGCAGACGGCCGCGCCCCAACGGGGCGTGGTTCGGGCATATGTCGGGACCTATACGCCGCATGTGGTGCAGGGCGGCGTGGGGCATGGCAAGGGCATTTATCTGGTGCGGCTCGATCCGGGAACTGGTGCGCTGGCCGTGGAAAAGACGTACGAGACGCCAAGCCCATCATGGCTGACATTCGATCCGCAGCGCCGGTTTCTGTATGCGATCAACGAGATCGATGATTTCGGCGGCAACTCCGGTTCGTTGACGGCGTACGCTGTCGAGCCGACCAGCGGGGGGCTGACCATGCTTAATGCGGTGAGCTCCCGCGGGAAGGGGCCGGCGCATGGCAGCGTGCATCCGAGCGGGCGGTTTGTTTTCGTTGCGAGTTATGGCGGAGGGAATGTCGCCGTCTTGCCAGTAAAGGCGGATGGCAGTCTGGGCGAGGCGGTGGATGTGAAGGCGGACGAAGGCCCGCCGGGTGCCGGACGGCCGGCGGACGGGCCACCGGACAATTTCTCGATCAGCGATCATCACGGACCGCACGCGCATATGATTGCGGCGGATCCTTCGGGGCGCTTTGTGATCGTGAATGATCTCGGGCTGGATCGCACGTTCATATGGAGGATCGATCTCGGGACCGGCAAGCTGACCGCCAACATCCCGCCGCTTATCCCGGCGGCGTCAGCCGGGGCTGGGCCACGGCATTTTGTGTTTCATCCGAACGGGCGGCATTTCTACAACCTGTACGAGGAAGCTTCAGAGCTCGCGGTGTATGATTGGAACGGGGAGAGGGGGATGCTGACGCTGAAGCAGAAGGTTCCCACGCTGCCAGCGGGTTATGCGGGGACGAATTTTACCTCGGAAATCGTCATTACGCCAAATGGGCGCTTCATTTATATCGGCAATAGGCTGCATAACAGCATCGCGTGGTTCGCGGTGGAGAGTGACGGGCGGTTGCGGTGGGTTGGGGAGGAATGGACGCGGGGCGATTATCCGCGCCATATCGCACTCGATCCGTCCGGTAACTGGATGTTCGCGTGCAATCAGCGGAGCGATAACGTCACGGCGTTTCGTGTCGATCAGGGCAGCGGTGGGCTGACGTTTGCCGACCGGTATGTGGGGATCGGTAGTCCGTCAGTGATTGTATTTGGGTGATACCCTTACCCGGGTCGCTGCGCGCCCCGACCTCTCCCGCAAGCGGGAGAGGTGGAGGGGGTCTTGACGGCGTGGGTCCCTGCCCGGGCCGGCTTGGCCTTCAGGGCAGGCGCCACGCTTCTCGCCAGGACACTGGTAAGGGCCTATACTGATCCTGGACGTTATAGTTGGGAGGGGAATGTCGGGAAGCGGGAACCGAGGGGGCATTCGGCGTGCATGCTCGACAACGGGGGACGCGCGGGCGGCGGTGCGAGAGTTAGCGGCGGGCTTGCGGCAACCCAGGAGCTCGTTGGTGGGGTTCTTCTGCTCGCCAGCCTATGAGCTGGACAGGCTGGCGGCCGAGGTGGCCGAGCGGTTCCGTGGCGCGGACGTAATCGGCTGCACCACGGCAGGCGAGATTACGCCACTTGGGTATATGGACGGCTCGATTGCCGGATTCAGCCTCTCGACCGAGTGTTGTTGCGCAGTGACCGAGCTAATCCCGAATATCTCGGAGCTGCAGGTATCGCACGGCGCCGACGTGTATGACCGGTTGGACGAGGCGCTGGCGCGTCGCGGCCATACGGTCGATCCGGCGGATACGTTCTGCCTGATGCTGATCGACGGTTTGTGCGGCAATGAGGAAACGGTGCTCGCATCGCTGCAACGCCGGTTGGGGGCGGTGCCAGGACCGGCGTGCAGAAGTGGAACTACCAGCCCGACATTCCTGACGACGTGCTGCAGTACGCCTGCTGCGACGTCGATAGCCGTGGCATTGCGTACGCCGACGGCAAGCTGTTTGTCGGCCTCCTTAACGGCAAGCTGGCTGCGGTCGATGCGAATACCGGCAAGGAGCTGTGGGTCGTCGACGTGGTCGATTACACGCAGGGCTCGATCATCACCTCGCCGCCGCTGGTGGTGAAAAACCTCGTTTTGATCGGGTTCGGCGGCGGGGAATATGGCGCGCGCGGGAGCCTTCAGGCGTACGACATCAACACGGGGAAGCAGGTGTGGAAGGTCTGGACCGTGCCGGGGCCGGGGGAGCCCGGGAACGACACCTGGAAGGGCGATAGCTGGAAGCATGGCGGTGTGGTGCTGTGGGGTATGGCCTCCTACGATCCTCAGAGCGACACCATCCTGTGGGGCACCAGCAACCCGAGCCCGTGGGCGAGCGCGGTGCGCAGCACCGGCAATTCCGATTATGGTAAGCTGACGAACCTTTATTCAGCGAGCACGTTGGCGTTTGATCCCGCGACAGGGAAGATCAAGTGGTATCTGCAGCACACGCCGGCGGATGCGTGGGATTATGATGGGATAAACGAGCCGGTGCTGGCCGATCTGCCAATTGGCGGCACGAACATGCCGGTGGCGATGGTGGCCGACCGCAATGGGTTCTTCTATGTGATGAACCGGGAGACCGGAAAGCTGATTTCGGCGCAGCCTTTTGTGTACGAGAACTGGGCGAAGGGGATCGACATCAACACCACGCGACCGATCGAAAACCCCGATAAGCGTCCTGGCCCCAATCATCCGGCCAAGGATATCTGTCCCAACCTGCTCGGCGGCAAGAACTGGCAGCCGATGTCGTACGATCCGCAGACCCACCTGGTATATATCCCGGCCAATAATATCTGCAATGACATGACTGAGCTGAAGGAGGTCACGTACCGCAAGGGCGTATTTTATCTGGGCAAGGAATTCAATGCGGTGCCGGGGCCGGGTGATTTTCTCGGCGATACCGTCGCCTGGGACCCCGTGCAGCAGAAGAAGGTCTGGGACATCAAGGAACCCTTACCGTTCAACGGCGGGATGATGACCACCGGCGGCGATCTGTTGTTCTACGGCAACATCGCCGGACTGTTCAGGGCGGTTGATGCCAAGAGCGGCAAGGTGCTGTGGCAGATACAAACTGGTAGCGGCATCAGTGCCGGTCCGATTACGTATTCGGTCGATGGCAAGCAGTATGTGGCCGTGGTCTCCGGCCGCACCGCGGCGATCCCCGCGTTTCTTGGCAAGATGGGCGACAAGCTGACATCGGCGACGCCGGAGGGCGGCACGCTGTTCGTGTTCTCGGAGTGAGCAGGATGAGGCGCTGGTTGGTTCTGTCGGTGGTGGCGGCGGCAGTTGCGGCTACCCCCATCATGGGCAAAGCGGCGCAGCCCTTCCGGGTTTGCGCCGACCCCGACAATCTGCCGTTCAGCAGTTCCGCGCCGGGCGCGCCGGGGCTGTATGTCGAGCTTGGCCAGGAGCTTGCGCGCACGATGGGGCGCGATTTCGAGCCGGTGTGGACGCTCAGCTATTTCGGGAAGTTCACAGTGCGCACGACGCTGCTTGCCGGCAAGTGCGATGCGTATATCGGATTGCCGGCGAGCTCTGATTTCATGGGGCCGCGGTTGAAGTTTTCGAAGCCGTTCGCTGAGATAGGTTATGCGTTGGTGTTGCCGGCCGGGGTTGCTGTCCACAGCCTGCATGATCTGAAGGGCAAGCGCGTTGCGGTGCAGTTCGGGACCACTCCGCAGGTGGTGCTTGCTGAACGGGATGACATTACCGCCAGCACCTTCCTCAGTCCTGAGGAGGCGATGCAAGCATTGGCGAAGGGCGAGGTGGATGCGGCCTTCGTCTGGGGCCCCAGCGCGGGATATATGAATCAGACGAAGCTGCACGGCGAGTTCCATGTGGTGCCCGTGCAGGGGCCGGGGATGCAATGGCCGGTGGCGATCGCGGTTGCGCGCGGGCAGGACGCTCTGCGCGGGGCAATCGATCAGGCGCTCGATGCCGGTCGCGACTCGGTGCACACGCTGCTGGTGAAGTACGGGTTCCCATCGGCGGGACCGGTTTCCCAGGAGTTGGATGCTGCACCGGGGCCGGTCGTATTGGCTGCTGCCCAGCAGCCTGCTGCCGCGGATCCGGCAGAGGTCGCCGCCGGGAAGGAGCTGTTTAACGGCACGTGCGCACATTGCCATGGTACCGACGCGGTGCAGGAGACGAAGAATATCAACCTGCGTCTGTTGCACCATCGCTACGGCGATCGGATGGACCAGGTGTTCTTCACGACGGTCGAGAATGGCCGACCGGCCAAGGGCATGCCGCCCTGGAAGGGCGTGTTCAGCCAGCAGGACTTCACGAAGATCCTGGCATTTCTGAAGACTGTTCAGACCGACTGACATCGCCGCAAAGAGAGGAGGACGATATGGTTGATAGAACTCTGGCCCGCGTGGAGCAGGACATCAAGGTCCGGCGCCACTATGACAATTTCATCGGCAATGAGTGGGTGCCGCCGGTGAAGGGGCAAAAATTCGAGAACATATCGCCGATAGACGGATCAGTGGTTTGCACAATCGCCCGCTCCACCGCGGAAGATATCGAGCTTGCGCTGGATGCGGCGTATAAGGTGGTAGATGCCTGGGGCCGGACGCCGGCCGCGGAGCGGGCGCTTGTGCTGAACAAGATCGCCGACCGGATGGAAAGCAAGCTGCAGTCGCTTGCGCCGGTGGAAGCGATCGACAACGGCAAGCCGGTGCGGGAGACCAAGGCCGCGGACCTACCGCTGGCGATTGATCATTTCCGCTACTTCGCCGGTTGCATCCGCGCGCAGGAAGGCGGGATCAGCGAGATCGACCATGATACGATTGCGTATCACTTCCACGAGCCGCTCGGGGTAGTGGGGCAGATTATTCCGTGGAACTTCCCGCTGCTGATGGCGGTGTGGAAGATGGCGCCGGCGCTGGCGGCGGGGAACTGTGTGGTGCTGAAACCGGCTGAGCAGACGCCAATGGGGATCATGGTGCTGATAGAGACGACGACGGGGCGGCTGATCATGCAGTACGCCGCCGAGAACATCATTCCGTGCACCCTCGAGCTTGGCGGCAAGTCGCCGAACATCTTCTGCGCCGATGTGATGGATGCGGATGACGAGTATCTGGACAAGGCGCTGGAGGGGTTCGCGATGTTCGCGCTCAACCAGGGCGAAGTATGCACGTGTCCGAGCCGCGCCCTGGTGCATGAGAAGATCTACGACCGCTTTATGGAAAAGGCGGTCGAGCGCGTGCGTGCCATGAAGCAAGGCAATCCGCTGGATGATAGCACGATGGTCGGCGCGCAGGCCTCGAACGACCAGCTCGAAAAAATCCTGTCCTACATTGATATCGGGCGGCAGGAAGGCGCGAACGTGCTGATCGGGGGGGAGCAGGCGAAGCTCGGCGGCGGGCTCGACAGGGGATTTTACGTGCAACCGACGATCCTGGAGGGGCATAACCGCATGCGGGTCTTCCAGGAGGAGATCTTCGGTCCGGTGGTCTCCGTTGCCCGGTTCAAGGACGATGACGAAGCACTGTCGATTGCCAACGACACGCTGTATGGGCTTGGCGCGGGGGTGTGGACGCGAGACGGCAACCGCGCCTATCGGATGGGGCGCGGCATAAAGGCCGGGCGCGTGTGGGTGAACTGCTATCATCTTTATCCCGCGCACGCGGCCTTCGGCGGCTACAAGCAGTCCGGGATCGGGCGCGAAAACCACAAGATGATGCTTGATCACTATCAGCAGACGAAGAATATGCTGGTCAGCTACAGCCCCAGGGCGATGGGCTTCTTCTGACCGGCATGAGCGGTCGCGCTCCTTCTCCCGGCGCGGCCGCTCCCTCCGTTCATGTAGAGGGTTGACGATGGTGGCTCGTGTCCTCTCGACGCCGAAAACGGATGAGCTGGTCGAGAGACTGCGATCGGTTCATGGCGCGCTGCTGTTCCATCAATCGGGCGGCGGCTGCGATGGCAGCTCGCCGATGTGCTACCCGCTGAATGAGTTCCGGGTGGGACCGCAGGATGTGCTGCTGGGCGAGATAAGCGGCTGCCCGTTCTATATGGGCGCGGCGCAGTTCGAGTACCTGGAAGCACACGCAACTGATTATCGACGTGGTACCCGGGCGGGGAGGCGGGTTCTCGCTGGAGGCTCCGGAGGGTATGCGGTTCCTGACGCGCAGCCGGCTGTTTACGGACGCGGAGGTGGAGGAGCTGGCTGCGGCGGGGCCGCCGGAGCGGGGCGGTTCGCGGTCGGCCTAGCTGCCTAGAAAGCCGCGGGCGCGAAGAACACTGGTCCAGATCAAGTATTCGGGAGCGTTAACCGTCCATTAACCATACGGGTGTGTTTTCCAACGAGCGCCCTCACCGATGGAGGAACAGGATGGACCGGAGAGTGCCCGCATATCCCGAACCTGCTGCATTCCCCCTGAGCCTCGTTAGCGAGGCGCTTTTGGGGACCGAACCCGCAGGGACCGTTTCCGCTGGGTGGACCATCGAGAGCATTCGCGAACCCGGCGGTGATAGGGGGATCGTCATTATGCCTGAATCTGGCGATGACGCAGATGGCCCGACGCTGGTGGTCTGGGTGCTCGAGACCTCGGTCCGGCTCGACGAAGTCCGCTGGGACGCGTGTCAGACTGTCCTCATTACCGAGTGTGTCGCCACAGTTCTCGAAGAGATCCGCCAAAGGATTTCACAGGCGGCTGAATAGCTGGGGGAAGGTCTTAAGGTTGGAAGCGCGTTCAACGTGATCGGCCCGCGCCACCCTCACCCGGCGCGCTTCGCGCGCCGACCTCTCCCGCCGAGCGGGAGAGGTGAGTGTGGTGCGTCGTGTGGGTGTTCAGAGTAATTCAGCCAGTCGCCAGTGGCAGGCAGCGCGGATGAACCCGGCGGCGTAGGCGGCACGCCACCGGAGTGCGATGAGGGAACCGCTGCACGAGGGCATCAACCAGCACGGCGACAGTACCAGCGAGACAGCGATGCGTCGCGGCAGCTCCTCCCATACGGCAGATGGCCTTCCGAGGAGACGTCGGCTGATTACGGTGGAGATGCCCTGCCAGTACAGGCGGGATAACAACCAGGCTGGCGTCATGCGCCCGGCCTGGATCTGATGATGCACGACCACCCGGGAATCATACCAGGCCGCCAATCCGGCTCTTTGTATGCGTCGCAATAGCTGCACTTCGTCGTCCGAGAGCAGCGTGCCGCCGGAGCGTCCCTTGGTCCAGAAACCGCCGAGCATGTGAAGGGTCGGCACGTGCACGATGAGATTAGCCCCGCAGGGTTCAAGGCCCTCCGGCACGTCCGAGGAACCGTACGGACCGAAACCCTCTGCCTCTACGATGGAGAGAACACCACGGAGGCGTGCGGGCCACCAATCCGGCAGGCGCTTTTCCCAGACTGGCTCGATGCGGCCGCCGAGCATGGCCGGATGGCCGGCTTCCGTGATAGCGCACAGCGCGGCCTCGGCCCAGTCCGCGGCGGGGACGGCATCGTCGTCGAGGAAGGCGATATAGTCGGCACGTGCCAGGGTGGCCGCGCGGTTGCGGGCGGGGCACAGGCCCGGGTGGTCCATGCGGACGAGCCGGGCGTTAGGCATTGTGGCGACGAGCCGATGCACCTGGCGCGCGGTGTCTGGTGCCGAAGCACTATCCACTACGATGATGTCCAGCGCCTCCGGTGGAAGGGTCTGGCGGCGCAGTCCATCGAGGCACGACGCGAGATAGCCGGGCCGGTTATGGGTGCAGACGCCGATGCTCAGCCGAGCAATATGGTCCATCCCCGCAATAAACACTCAATGCATTGAGAAATGCTTATCGGACCGATCGTGTTTTTGACCGGGCGGGAGTGCATTCGTGTTGGTGCTCCTCTGCTCTGCAGTTGAATGAAACATTCCGTATGCGGACGGCATCCGCAAGAGGGATCGATGAGGCAAGGAAGGAAGGAGCGACCGGCCGCCGCCGGCGACGGAAAGAGATTGACCCGGCCGGACCTTGGCTTCCCGTTCGGAAACTTTCAAGTGCCGGAGTTCGCGATAACGTCTGCAACGCGTCTTCTACTGGGCCGCAGACGACACAACACATTCCCGCCGAATCCTGCCGCATCCCGTGCTCCCTGAGTGCGGCGTCGCCAAACTCGCCGCCGCCCGTAGGCAATTCACCGAAAGGTTCGGGTTTGACAACGCCCGACCGTGGACTGTGCTCTCAGAACCGGACTCGAAAATGCTATCGCCTTCCTCTGCCTCGCCTCGATCCGCGTCATGCTGCGAGGTCGATGCAATCCATTATAGAGTTCGGGACAAACTTTCAGGCCGTGCGTGCCAGTTGCACGAACCGACGGTCAAGTTCAATGTGAGCTCGCCCAATCCGTCCGGCCAAGGAGACGGCACATGTCAATCGCACGATATACCGCCCGCAAGTCGCTGGAAGACCTCGCGTCGGGTGCCGAGGAGCATGGCCCCAGGAGTTTGACGAAAACGCTCGGCCCCTTGTCTCTGATCGGTCTCGGCATCGGCTGCATCATTGGCGCAGGAATTTTTGTGCTCACCGGCAAGGCAGCCGCGAGCTACGCCGGTCCAGCGATCTCTCTCTCCTTCGTGCTATCCGGTGTCGCCTGCGCCTTCGTGGGGCTCTGCTATGCAGAGATGGCGGCGATGATCCCGATATCTGGGAGCGCTTACACCTACGCCTATGCGACCGTAGGCGAGATCTTCGCCTGGATCATCGGTTGGGACCTGATCCTCGAGTATGCAATGGGCGCGTCGACGGTCGCAGTCGGCTGGTCCGGCTACTTCGTCAGCCTGCTGAAGAGTTTTGGCATTTACATTCCCCCGCAATGGTCGGACGCGACGGGCCAGGCGGTAGGTCTTGCAAATGGCGCGGCAGTGACGGCGGTGTTCAATCTGCCGGCTGTGTTTATCGTCGCTGTGCTGACTATCCTGCTAATGTTAGGCACACGCGAATCGACGCGGATCAACAACACGATGGTTGCGTTCAAGCTGTTCGTCGTCGCAGTGGTCATCTTGGTCGGGGCCGCCTATGTCCGCCCTGCGAACTGGTTCCCCTTCGTACCACAGAACACCGGCGCGTTCGGCAGTTTTGGCTGGAGCGGTGTGCTGCGGGGGGCCTCGGTGGTCTTCTTCGCCTATATTGGTTTCGACGCGGTCTCGACCGCGGCCCAGGAGGCGCGGCGCCCGCAGCGGGACATGCCGATCGGGATCCTCGGCTCTCTGCTCATCTGCACCATCCTTTACATCGGAATGGCGCTGGTGATGACTGGAATGGTCCCATATCAGAAGCTTGGTGTCGCCGATCCGGTTGCGGTGGCGATCGATGCGACCGGCATCCGGTGGCTGGCTGTCCTGGTCAAGTTCGCGGCTCTCGCGGGCCTGACGACAGTAATATTTGTGCTGCTGTTTGGGCAGGCGCGGATCTTGTTCGCGATGGCGCACGATCGCCTGCTCCCGCCGCTGTTCAGCGAGGTGCATCCCCGGTTCCGCACACCGTTCGCGAGCCAGGCGCTGATCGGTGTCGTGGTCGCCCTGATCGCCGGCACGTTCCCCATCGGATTGCTAGGCGAGATGGTCAGCATCGGAACGCTGTTCGCCTTTCTGCTGGTATGCCTCGCGGTTATCCATCTGCGTCGCACCGCACCCCACTTCGGTAGGCCGTTTCGAACGCCGGGAATTCCGTGGGTGCCGCTCTTCGGCATGTTCTTCTCGCTGCTGCTGATGCTTGGGCTGCCGCTGGCCACCTGGCTCCGCCTAGTGGTCTGGCTCATTGTTGGGCTGGTGATCTATTTCCGCTATAGCCACAGGCACAGCTTGGCGGCAGGAGTAACCGGCATCTGAGGCAGTCACTGCCCCTCGGCCAGGGCGGCGCGTCAGGCGCGCCCGGTCTGAGGGCGGCCGATGCACTGATACTCGAAGCCGGCGGCACGCATCGCGGTGGGATCATAGATGTTGCGGAGATCGACGATGATCCGGCCGCGCATGGCGGCGGCCAGTCGCTCGGGTGCGAGCGCGCGGAATTCGTTCCATTCGGTCATCACGACCAGGAGGTCAGCGCCAGTGAGAGCGTCGAGCGCTTTCGGGCAATACGCGACCTCCGGCGGCAGGAGAAGCCGTGCCTGCTCCATACCCTCCGGATCGTAGGCTTGGACGCGGGCACCGTCCTGGACCAGGCGCCAGATGATCGGCAGCGAGGGCGAATCGCGCATGTCGTCGGTTTCCGGCTTGAAGGTCAGGCCGAGGACTGCGACTGTTTTGCCGCGCACGGAGCCGGCCGCGGCGTTGATCACGCGCATCGCCATGCCCGCTTTGCGGGCGTCGTTGACTGTTACCACAGTTTCCACCAGGCGGGACGGCGCACCGAAATCCTGGGCGATCCGCATCAGGGCGAGGGTGTCCTTGGGGAAGCATGATCCGCCGAAGCCCGGGCCCGGGTGGAGAAACTTGCGGCCGATCCGACCATCGAGCCCGATGCCGCGGGCCACGTCATGCACGTCGGCGCCGACCTTCTCGCACAGGTCGGCCACTTCATTGATGAAGGTGACCTTCATCGCGAGGAAAGCGTTGGCGGCGTACTTGGTGAGCTCGGCGGTCTCGATGCTGGTGAAGACGATCGGCGCTTCGATCAGATAGAGCGGGCGGTAGAGGGCTCGCAGCACTTCCCTGGCTTGGTCGCTCTCGACTCCGATCACCACGCGGTCGGGGCGCATGAAATCGCCGATCGCGCTGCCTTCGCGCAGGAATTCCGGATTGGAGGCGACATCGAAATCGAGATCGGGGCGGGTCTGGCGCATGATTTCAGCGATGCGGCGGCCGGTGCCGACGGGCACGGTGGATTTGGTGACGATGACGCCGTACCCGTCCATGGTCTGCGCGACCTGGGCCGCTGCGGCATACACGTAAGACAGGTCTGCGTGTCCATCGCCGCGACGCGCGGGGGTGCCGACGGCGATGAAGATAGCCTCCGCGCCTTTAAGGGCGCAGGCCAGATCGCTCGTGAAGGTGAGGCGCCCCGCACGGGTGTTGTCCTCCACCAACCGGTCGAGACCCGGTTCATAGATGGGCAAGCGTCCGGCCTGCAGGGCGGAGAGCCGGGCGGGATCGGTCTCTACGACCGCGACTTCGGTGCCGAACTCGGCGAAGCAAGCGCCGGAAACCAGTCCGACGTAACCACCGCCGATCATTGCAATCCGCACGTGTTATCCCCCGTTGTGATTCGCGCGATTGAGCACATAGCGGCGGGTTGTTGCCAGCGGATTGTGGACTTGTCTGAGAGCGCAACTCACGCCGCCGGCGATCGCGCTCTCAATGAAAGCCATGGGCCATGAGAGCGAGGCCGGTGCCGGCGATCCCGACGATCAATCCGAGCAACCAGTGGAAGTCGGATGTCTGCAAAGAACGCAAATCCCTGAAATCAGCTTCGTGGGAAGCGCGCATGGCGCGCAGTTCGGAGACCATTTCGGATCGGAACGCGCGCAACTCGGCAAACAGGCCATCCAGCCGACGATCCTGCCGGGCCGCTAACTCCTCCAGGACACGAACGCGCGCCTCCATATCGGAAGAGTAAGGGCGTCACCGCCATAATCAACCCGGCTGTCAGGCATGGGGCCGCCTTCGCCGTTGCGCAACTTCATCGAGTTGCGCCTGGGCGCGTTGTTCTGCCAGGCGTGCGGCCTCGGTCTTTTGGGCAGCCTCGAGCGTTTCCGCGGCTTCCAGGGCGGTGCGTGCGGCCGTCATGACGGCGCGTGCGCGGGCGGTTTCGGCCTGGGCACGGTCTAATGCCGCGGCCGAGGCCTGCAACTCGTCGCGGGCGCGGCGGAACCAGGCACCAAAGGTTTCGACAGTCGCATCGCTGCCGTCGAGGTCGCGGGCTCTCTCAGTTTCGCGTGCAATCGCAGCTTCGATGGCCTGCAGAGTCTGCCCGGCCTCGGTTTCCTTGCGGAGACATTCGCCGAAGGCATGGATTGCCTCGTCGAGCACGAGGCGCCGCTGGCGCAGGAGCTGGCGGAGTGCGTGAGGCTTCATGGGGTAAGAGCGGCTGCGAGAGCGGCGAAGCTGGCTTCGACGTTGCAGCTTTCCTGGCGTGGCTGGTGGAGCATGGCTTCGATTCGGGGGGCGAGGATCACCGCCTCGTCCACTGCGGGGTCCGACCCGGGCCGGTAGGCGCCGAGCCGGACCATGTCGGCCATATCGGCGTAGAGGGCCAGGATCTTTCTTGCCCGCAGGGCCAACTGTTCCTGCTCTGGCCGGTTGCAGCCTGCGGCGGCGCGGGAGAGCGAGCGCAGCACGTCGATAGCCGGATAACGGCCAGCCTCGGCGATGCGGCGATCCAGAATGATGTGTCCGTCGAGAATGCCGCGGACGGCATCGGCGACCAGTTCGTTGTGGTCATCGCCTTCGACCAGCACGGTAAACAGCGCGGTGACGAATCCGGGCCGTGGCCCGTCTTTGCCCGGCCCTGCCCGTTCCAGAAGCCGGGGCAGTTCGGCGAACACGCTGGGCGGGTAGCCGCGGGTGGTCGGGGGTTCCCCGGCCGAGAGTCCGACTTCCCGCAGGGCGAGGCAGAAGCGGGTGATGCTGTCCATCATTAGCAGCACGGACTGGCCCTGGTCCCGGAAGTACTCGGCGACGGTGGTTGCAGCTAGTGCGGCCTCTCGCCGGAGGAGGGCGGCGCGTCGGAGGTAGCAACGATCACGACGGCGCGGGCCATGCCGGCGGGGCCGAGCTCGTCCTCGATGAACTCCCGCACCTCTCGGCCACGCTCGCCAACGAGGGCGATCACGGCAACGTCGCAGGCGGCGCCCCGGGTCAGCATTCCGAGCAGCGTTGATTTGCCGATTCCCGACCCGGCAAATAGGCCGAGGCGCTGGCCAGCGCGGCAAGGCGCGAAACAGTTGAGGGCCTTTACGCCAAAATCCAGCGGCGGGCCGAGCCGGGCACGCTCGACCGCCTGCGGCGGGTTGGTCCTTAGTGGATAGCGGCGGTCGCCGCAGCCTGGGGGCGGCCTGCCGTCGAGCGGACGACCGAGCGGATCCAGAACGCGCCCGAGCCAGGCCGGTGATGGTGCCAGCCCGGCGCCGCGAACAGTTCGTCCTGGGGGGGCGGCCGGAGCCAGAGCAACGGCGCCTGGCCCCAGGCCCTCGATGGGGCCGAGCGCCATCGCCTGTGCGATATTGTTGCGAAATCCGACAATTTCCGCTCCCAGCCCTGCACCCGCAGCGGTGCGTAATTGCAGGCGGTCTCCAATGCTGGTCTGGAACGAGAGCCCCGCAACCTCGATCTCGAGGCCCGAGACCCCGACAACGTGTCCTCGGAGGGACCAGGGCGCGGTTTCCCGCAGGGCATGCGAGGCGGCAGCAGCGCTTCGGGCAAAACTCATTGCTCTCACGCTGATGGCTGATCGAAATTGAGTTCGTGTTTCACCAAGCCCCTGCGGGGATGCTGCTCGCATGAGGTCAAGCCGTGCCGATGAATGCGATTTGTCTAAATAGTTGCTAATAGGATCACCACTAAAACCAAGATGGACCGATTCATATCGGCTCGGACGAAAAATGCATCATTTTTGGTGAAAAACTTATGGCTATCCACACGCCATAGTGGTAATTGATGTGTTAGTTTTGATCGAGGACCAACCTATGCGTGTCCTGCTCGTCGAAGACGATCTGAACTCGGCTCGCGGAACGATGCTGATCCTCAAAAGCGGCAACGCGATTGTGGATCACGCTGATACCGGGGAAGAGGCGCTGGAGATCGCGCGTCATTACGAGTACCGATGTGATGATTCTTGACCTCATGTTGCCGGACATTGATGGGTACGAGGTGATTCGGCGCATGCGGCTAAGCCGCAACCGGTACTCCAATCATGATCCTGTCGGGGCTGACCCAGCCGCAGGCGAAGGTGAAAGCGCTCGGGCTAGGCGCGGATGATTTTGTCTCCAAGCCGTTCGACAAATCGGAATTGCTGGCACGTGTGCAGGCGGTTATCCGACGCAGCAAGGGCTTCAGCCAGCCGAAGCTGCATGTCGGGCCGCTGCAACTCGACCTCGACAGCAAGGAGGTATTTGTTAACGGGCGCCAAGTGCATCTGACCGGGAAGGAGTATGCGATCCTGGAGCTGCTGGTGCTGCGCAAGGGAATGGTGCTGACGAAAGAGGCGTTCCTGAACCATCTTTACGGCGGTATCGATGAGCCAGAGGTAAAGATTATCGACGTTTTTGTGTGCAAGTTGCGAAAGAAACTGCAGCACGCCGGAGCGGATAACATGATCGGCACGGTGTGGGGACGGGGCTACATGATCCGTGAGCCGGATCCCGAGCGTCCGGTTTCGATGCCTGGTGCGCACGCAGACCGCGCGCTTAGCGCGGCCTAACCCTCACCCGGCGCCCTTCGGGGCGCCAACCCCTCCCAGCGGGAGAGGTGAAATCTAGTCCCAACCCGGGGGTGGGACGAAGGCGCGCCAGGATTTTTCGAGCAGTTCGGCAACGGTGATGGTAATGCGATCGCCGTAGAGGGGGCCCGCGATCTGGATTCCGATGGGCAGGCCGGATTGCGACAGTCCGATAGGGGCGACAGTAGCAGGCAGGTGGAAGGCGCAGGTAATTCCGGGCCAGAATAACTGGTCCTGGTAACTGATCTGGTGGCCGTTCACGACCAGGGTGCGTTCCCAGACCTCGCCCTGCTGCATGTGCGGCAAAGCGGGGGTAGTGATTACCGGACAGAGCAGCACGTCCCAGTGGCGGAAGAAGGCGCTCCAGGCGCGGCGGATCTGGTGGCGGCGTTCGTTCAGGTGCAGCCATTCCCGATGCGAAAGATCGGTCGCGCGCAGGAACAAGGCGTCGGCGCTTAAATCGCTGTCGGCCAGTTTCGCCCTCCTTTCCCGCTTGCGGGCGAGGTCATGCTCGCTCAAGCGGCCGCTCCAGGCGGCGTCGAGCAGGGTGATGTAGAGGCGGTAGGCTTCGGTGACGTCGAAATCAGGGCGGGCGGTAAAGCTGACCTCCGCGCCCTCGGATGCCAGGTGTCTGCCGACCTGTTCGACCAGAGCGATGGTGTCGGGATCGGTGATGTGGCCGGGTTCGTGGCACCAGACAGCGACGCGGAGGTCGGAAAGCCGGGTGCTACGAGGGGGCGGCAGGCTGATGGCGAGGTGGCTTTCCAGGGGATCGGGGCCGGCGATGGCATTGAGCGCGAGCTGCAGATCGCGGGCAGAGCGGGCGAGGGGGCCGATGGCCGAGATATCGGTCATGGCGGCGGCGTTGGCCATCGAGTGACCGCGCGGGGGGCAGAGGCCCCAGGTTGGTTTGTGGCCGAAGAGGCCGCAGTAATGGGCGGGGACGCGAATTGGGCCCCCAATGTCGCTGCCGAGTTCCAGAGCGCTGAGGCCTGCGGTGAGAGCCGCGGCGCTGCCGCCGGAGGAGCCGCCGGGGGTGTGGCCGAGGTTCCAGGGGTTATTGGCGGTTCCATAAACGGGATTGAAGGCCTGCCAATCCGCAAGCCCGACGGGCACGTTGGTTTTGCCATAGACGACGGCGCCGGCGGCCTCGATGCGTTCGACCGCGAGGGCATCGGATTCGGCGCGATCGTGCCGGCGGTCTTCGTAGCCCCAGGTGCTGGGAAGGCCGGAGAGATCGAAGCTCTCCTTTACGGTCATGGGCACGCCGAACAGGGGCGCGGCTTTGTCGCCGTTGCCACGATCCAGCTCGCGGGCGCGCTTGCGGGCGCGCTCCAGGTCGCGGCTGACGATGGCGTTGATGCGGGGGTTCAGGCGGCCGGCGCGGGCGATGTAGTGATCGAGGAGTTCGAGGCAGCCGATTTCGCCGGCGCGAGTAAGTTCCGCGAGGCGCCAGGCGGGGAGGAAGGTGGGGTCCATGCGCGTGGTCGTCCTTGGCTAATCGCGCACGAGATTGCTTCGTTGCTACGCTCCGCGCAATGACACGGTGTAGGCAGGTGGGGGAGTGAACCCCTGCCAAGCGGATTCCAGCATGCGGGCAAAGGCGATGGTGGTGCGGTCGGCATATTGCGGGCCGATGATCTGCACGCCGAAGGGCAGCCCGGCGGGCGAGAAGCCAAGTGGGGCAACGGTGGCGGGGAGCAGGAACAAACTGGACATGCCGGCCCAGAACATCTGATCGGTGGTGGGGACGCGGTGACCGTTGACCTCGATGGTGCGTTCCCAGCGTTCGCCCCGATGGTCGTGGGGCTGAGCCGGGTTGGCGGCAGCGGGGCAAAGGAACAGATCCCAGTCCTTGAAGAAGGCGGTCCAGGCCCGGCGCATGACCTGGCGCTGTTCGTTGCCGATCAGGAAGTCGCGGTGCCGGAGCGTGATGCGACGGGCCATCATGTAGTAGCTGAAATCCTCGGGCGGGAGGCGATCGGCTTCCTGCTTCTAGTGGGTAAGGGCGGCTTCGCTCGCGCGCTGGCTCGTGGTGGCGCGAAGCAGGATAATGTAAGGCGATGTGCCTTGGTGAGGTCGTAATCCGTGCGGGCCGTCATATCGACGCAGGCGCCCTGCTTGCGGAGGAATGACGCCAGATCCTCGGGCTTGCTGGTAATTGCCGCGTCGACTTCCGAGAGCGGGTGGCCGAGCATCACAGCGATGCGTAGGTCTGCGAACGACCCGGCTCGTGGCGGGGGGAGATCGAGCTTCCAGCCGGCGGGTTCGATTATCGTAGGGCGGTTATCGCCACCGAACTGCGGGCGTGGCATGCTGCACTTAGGTTTCCGCATCTGCGGCCTGAGAGATGAACGCCAGTGAAACCGGAGGGTTCAATGTCGATCAAAATGTCCCTCAAGACTGCTGCCTTTTTTGTAGTACCTGGGAGTCGCGGGCCTAGTAGGGTTTGACCCGGCTGGACGCGCTGCCACCCCGCCAAAGCCAACAATCAGCGGGGACGCGAGTGCCGCAGTTGCCCAAATGGGTAAGTCGTTGTCGGCGAGCCAGTTCTCGTTTCAGGCCCACACGTTGCGAGTCTATGCGGACAGGAGCGGTGAGCTTCTGCACATCGCTCATTCGATGAAGGTCACCGTGCGCCGGCCGGACAGGCTGCTGATCGAGGTTACCGGCGATGACGGGTCGACCAAGCTGTTCTACGACGGCAAGACGGTGGTTCTGTTTGGCGTCGAGACCAAGCGATACTCGTCACTCCCGGTTCCGAACACGATCCAGGGAATGATGAAGCAGGTGATGGGGCACCTCGGTGTCGATTTCCCGCTGGCGGATTTTCTGACTGACAATCCCGCCAAATCATTCCTTTTCGGAGTCACTTCGGGCAGAGAAGTGAACACTGTGACGATTGACGGCGTGCCGTGCCGTCACTTGCTGTTTATCCAGCCACCGGTTGTCGAACTCGAACTCTGGGTGGAAAAGAACAATCGGTCTTTGCCTCGACGCCTGATCGTCACCTATCGCAATCTGCCTGGCCAGCCGAACTTTGTCGCTGAATTCTCGCACTGGGATCTCTCCATCCAGCCAACCGATGCGGAATTCGAATTTCAACCACCGGCAGGTGCCAAAGAGGTTGAACTGAAGCCAACCACCGCTGTAGCACCGGCCAAAGCGAAGGGAGGCAAGCAATGAAGGCGCTGATCGCTGTCTGTCTCTGCACGGCTTTGGTTACATCAGCGGCGCAGGAGGCGTTCGCCTGGGGCGCTGTCGGGGGGCCGTATGGCGGGGCCGCCTATCGCGGTCCTATGGGCGGTGCGGCCGTACGCGGTCCCGCCGGTGGTGCCGCCGCGGTGGGGCCTCGCGGTTATACAGCGTATCGGCCTCCGACGGGGGGAACCTACTACCGCGGGGGAACAACCGTGTATCACGGCGGCACCTATTATGGTGGTCCCGCTTATCCCGGCGCTGCAGCTGCAGCGGGCGCGGCTGTCGGTGTGGCTGTCGGGGCAACGGCCGCATCGGCCTATCGGCCGCCGGCCTACTATGCGCCTCCAGTTGTGGTCGCCCCGCCTCCGTGCGGCTATTATCCTTATCCCGCTTGTCCGTAGTCGCTTTTGCTCGGGCGAATGCTGCCGCACGCCCGGGAACAGCGGCGCCAGGCGTGCGGCCTGTTGCGCCGGCCGCGCATCTAATTGCGGATCAGCGAACAGGATCGGGAGAAGCCGAAATTGTCGGGGATCATCGGCGCTTTCAGCGGCAATAAGGTCGCCCGGAGGCGATCAGAAATGCGGCCGATATCTGGCGGTACGTTCCGAATGGGCGCAGATCAATCCTATTCCGAGGAAGCGCTGGTTCACGCCGTGGTGGTGAACGGCTTCTGGATGGACGAGCATACGGTTACCAATGCCGAATTCGGCGCATTTGTCGCGGCCAGAGTAGTCGGATCAGGGGCGGTGAGAGACCTGGCCGTGCGGGGCTTTCCACCGCCCCAAGCCAAGTCGCAGTATCTTGGTTCCTATCGAAGAGTACCCATGAAATGCACACCAATCCTGGACAGTCTGACACCGGAACCGTTGCTGCCGGTTCCACGGGCAGTCTGAAGACACGCGCCATGCGTGAGGCGAGACGGTTGGCGGTGATATTCCTCTACTTGTGGGTCATTTTTGGATTTTACGTTCTGAGCGAAAAGGTTGCCCTTGCCCAACGAGGCACTCTGGTAACGGCACAAGGTTTTGCGTTGATCAATGCGTTTATTTTGGCGAAAGTGATGTTGATAGTGGAAGATCTCAACCTTGCTCGCTGGTTGCGCCCTCGTCCCCTAATCTATCCGATCCTCTACGAGTCGCTGCTGTTAACACTGTTCTTCATCTGCTTCCATGTAATAGAAAAGGTAGTAGCCGGTGTCCTGGCGGGAAAGTCCGTTGCGGAAAGCGTCCCCGCGATCGGCGGCGGCGGCTTTGTCGGGCTTGTCTGCGTGGCCGTGATTCTATTTGTGGCGCTGGTACCGTTTTTTGCTTTCAAGCATGTGGCCCGAGAGCTTGGACAGGGACGCTTGAACGCAATGCTATTCGGCACCCGGCGATGACCGAGAGTTCGAAGGCGAGGTCGTCGGCCGAGCGAGCGAGCGGGCCGATAACCGAGATGTCGGACGGGGCGGGGGCGCCACTCGGGCAGATGCAGCAGGTCGGTTTTGTGGCCGAAGAGGCCGCAGTAGTGGGCGGGGTTGCGGATCGAGGAGCCGATGTCGCTGCCGATCTCCAGTCGCGTCAGGCCCGCCGCGGCGGCTGATCCGCCGGAGGAGCCTCCTGGCGAGAGGGTGAGGTCCCAGGGATTGTTGGTGCTGCCGTAGATTTCATTTGAAACTTTGCCAATCGGCGAGCAGCAGCGGGACATTGGTCTTGCCGAAGATGACGGCACCGGCGTTGAGAAGGCGCTGGACCCGGAAGACCGTTGACGGCGGGGATGTTGTCGCGCTGGGCCGGGACACCGCGTGTGGTGGGGAGGCCGGCGATGTCGAAGCCTTCCTTCACCGTCATGGGGACGCCGAACAGCAGCCAGGACTTGTCCGGGCGGTTATCCAGCTCCCTGGCGGGGGTGCGGGTGCGGTCAAAATCGCGGACCACGATGGCGTTTAGTTGGGGTCCAGGCGCTCGGTACGGGCGATGTAGTGGTCCAGCCGTTCGAGACAGCCGATCTTGCGGGCGCGGACCAAGGCCCTCACCCGGCGCCCTCCGGGCGCCGAGCTCTCCCAGAGGGAGACGTGAAGGGGGGCCGATACGGCTCGTGGTACGTTATGCGATGGAGGAGTTGAAGGCGCCGCCGTCGATCAGCAGGTTGTGGCCGACGATGAAGCCGGAGGAGGCGGCGCAGAGAAAGGCGCAGGCCTCGCCGAACTCGGCGGGGTCGCCGATACGGCCGGTGGGGTTTTCCCTGGCTCGAAGGGCAAGTTCTTCCTCCACGGTCCGGTTGTTGCGCTGAGCCAAATGGGCGGCGCCGCTGCGTAACCGGTCGGTCAGGAAGGGGCCGGGGAGCAGGTTGTTGATGGTGACGTTGTGGCGCGCGACCTGACGGGCGAGGCCGCCGACGAACCCGGTTAGGCCCGCACGGGCGCCGTTGGACATGCCGAGTTGCGGGATCGGGGACTTCACCGATGCGGAAGTGATGTTGACGATGCGGCCGAACTTCCGCTCGATCATGCCATCGATCACGGCTTTGACCATGAAGATTGGGGCCAGCATGTTGGCGTCGAGAGCTTTGATCCAGGTGTCGCGGTCCCATTGCCGGAAATCTCCGGGCGGGGGACCGCCGGCGTTGTTCACCAGGATGTCAGGGTTGGGGCAGGCGGCGAGGGCGGCGGTTCGGCCGGCTTCGGTGGCGATGTCGCCGGGGATGGCGGTGACGGAGGCGCCTGTGGCCTGACGGATCTCGGCTGCCGTGCGTTCGAGGTCGGAGGCGGTGCGGGCTGTGATGACGAGGTCAACGCCTTCGCGGGCGAGGGACATCGCACAGGCACGGCCGAGCCCCTTGCTGGCGGCGCAAACGATGGCCTTACGGCCCCGGATACCGAGATCCATGGGTTTCCTCCGTGCTGACGGTTTGCAGGATACGGCGAGATGCCTCCGGGATGGCGGCCGGCTTTTGGCTGCCGCGCTCGACGAAGACGTGGACGAAATATCCCTCGGCGGCGGCAATGTCGTCGGTATTGCGGAAAATGCCGATTTCGTAGCGGACCGAGGAGTTGCCGATGCGGCCGACGCGGATGCCGACGCTGATGCGGTCTGGCCACGCGACGGAGGAGTAGTAGCGGCATTGGACTTCGGCAACGACGCAGTGGATGGGGCCGTCGAGGAGGTCGACCACGTTGTGGGTGGATTCCCAGTAGGTGACGGCGGTGTCGAACCACGAGAAGTAGATGACATTGTTGACGTGACGGAACACGTCGTTGTCCATCCAGCGGGTAGTGATTTCGTGGAACCAGCGGTAGTCGGCGCGTCGACCGGGCGGGTGGCGGGTGCTCATTGCGGGTATTGGAGCGCGTTTGGGGGGCGGCGTCTATCGGGGGCGTTGTATCCTCCTAAGAAGACGGTGTCCCCGAAAGTGCGGAGACTTCTGGATTTCATCTCCAAGCGGTATGGAAAGCCTCCTTACTGGGACCGTGATCCATCCGGCCGCGCGTTGGGCGCCGAGCGGTGAAAACGGCTTCAGCGAGGCGGGGGAGCCGCGAGAAGGAGATCAATGTTCCCGAGAGTGTCGTTGAAATCGTGAGAAGGCAGTTGCAGAACGTTTTCGAACGGGAAATCAAGAATCAAGGATGTGTACCGTAAGCAGCGCGAGCGTAAGGCAGGAGGTAAAGACACCTACGAAGACTGCCTTTGACGCGGGTGCCTCGGTACTGAAGAGCAGCATGCACGTGACGAGCCCGGCGGCGAACAGCGCGAGCATCGCCCAGACGAGGCCGGGTACGGACTGCGTCATTTGAAACACTCTGGTTTCCCGGTTCTCATGTGCTTCATCGAGGAGCACAAGCATCTGAGACATTATCTGGCTTTGAGCAGGATTTGCGGTGGCGGTTGCAGCCGTTTGCCAGAGGGTTTGGAATCGTTGCTGGGCCTCCAGGCTTTTTGAGCGCCGGCGCATAGCAGGCCACTCCAGGTCAATGACTGTAAGCAAATAGCCGCGGAGAGCGGTCAGGGTGGCGTCGCGCGAGCTCGCCGGTAAAGACTGGCTAAGGATGGCGACGCCATGCAGGCTGGCGCATTCCTTATTAATCGCCTCCGCCGTGCTTTGATAATCCGCCCAGACGTCGTTGAAAACGAATGCGAGCAGCACCGCGAACACGACACCAAGCTGGATGAACACCGCAGATCCGAGCTCATGGCAACGGCGGAAGGTGTCGCGATGGAGGAACTGGTGCAATGCCATACAGAGCGCCGCGGCTGCCAGGCCGGAGAGGACCACAAATAGCGCGAGCAGTGGGTAGGACATGATCAGGTGCGGGTCCGGGCGGACTGCTTTTTGTGGGACGCTTCTATCATACGGGACGCTCGTCGGTTTCCCACGCCTGGGCGAAACGGTCAATTCCGCGGGCAATGGCCGCATCCAACGGCAGCGTTTCCCACTCCCGGATCAGCGCCTTCTGCAGCCGGATGGCGTTCGGGCCGGCGGAAAGCAGGGAGGCAACGGTCAAGTCAAGGCATTCCTCGAGCTTGGGGAGGGGCGCGACATCCTCGATAAGCCCCCAGGCGAGGGCACGGCCGGCGTCAATAGTCTGGCCCGTGAGAAGCAGCCAGCGCGTGCGCCCCCAGCCGATGAGTGAGGGCAGGAGTGCCGCCTCTACCACCGAGGGGATGCCCAGCCGCACCTCTGGCATGCCGAAGCGGGCAGTTTCTGCGGCAATGCGGATATCACAAGCGGCGGCGAGTTCGAGTCCGGCGCCGAGCGCGTGGCCCTGGATGCGGGCGATGACCGGGACGGGGATGTCCCGCAGGGCAGCGCAAGCATTATGGATGCCGGTAATGAAGGGGCGCGCGGTCGCAGTGGTGAGGCCGGTCAGCTCGGTGACATCGGCGCCGGCGCTGAACGCCGCATCCCCGGCGGAGCGCAGCACCACCGCACGGAGCGAGGGAGCGGATTGCAGGCTTCGGGCAGCATCGGTGAGGGCCTGGAGAGTGGCGCTGTCCAGGGCGTTGCGTTTGGCGGCGCGGTTAATCAGGATGGCGGCGACGCCGCGTTCATCAACGGTGAGGCGGACCGGCATGGCGTCCTCGTTACGTACTGGCTCGCGTTCCCGCAGATTTGCTGCAGGCGCGAAGGTTGCGGAGGGGGACCGGCAGGCCATATTTTCGCCACCGGGGCGGATGCGGGGGAGGCGGCCGCCCCCATTGGCCAACGATGCCAGAAATAAGGAACCAGCGCATGAGCAGCTCGGACAAGCGGTCGATCACCATCACGATGGAAGGGACCAATAAATCGGCTTCCCTGCCTCTGATCGAGGGGACAGTTGGCCCCTCAGTGGCGGATATAAGGAAGCTTTATTCGCAAGTTGGCATATTTACCTACGATCCTGGTTACGGAGCGACCGCGGCTTGCGAGAGCAAGATCACGTATATCGACGGTGATGAAGGAATTTTGCTCTACCGCGGCTACCCCATCGAGCAACTTGCGGAGAAGTCGCACTTTCTGGAGGTCGCGTATCTGCTGATGTACGGTGAGCTGCCGAACGAGAGGCAGCTCACGGAGTTCGATCACGGGGTCATGCACCACACCATGGTGCATGAGCAGCTCCGGGAGTTTTACAACGGGTTCCGCCGCGATGCTCACCCCATGGCGGTGATGTGCGGCGTGGTGGGCGCGCTATCCGCCTTTTATCATGACAGCCTGGACATCAGCAACCCGGACCACCGCAATATCAGCGCTTTTCGGCTGATCGCCAAGATGCCCACGATTGCCGCCTGGGCGCACAAATACAACATCGGCCAGCCGTTCATCTATCCCCGGAATGAGCTAGGCTATGCCGAGAATTTCCTCAGGATGTTCCATGCGGTGCCGGCGGAAGAGTACACGGTCAACCCGGTGCTGGCGAAGGCGATGGATCTGATCATGATCCTGCATGCGGATCACGAGCAGAACGCCTCCACCAGGTACTGTGCGGCTTGCCGGGTCGACCGGGGCCAATCCATTTGCCTGCATCGCGGCGGGCATCGCTTCGTTATGGGGACCGGCGCATGGCGGGGCGAACGAGGCAGTGCTGAAGATGCTGCGTGAAATTGGCCACGTAAGGAACATTCCCGAGTTCCTGGCGCACGTGAAGGAGAAGAACGGCCATACCCGGCTGATGGGGTTCGGGCATCGGGTGTACAAGAACTACGACCCGCGGGCGAAAATCATTCAGCGGATGTGTCACGAGGTGCTGGGCGAGCTTGGGATCAAGGACGACCCGCTGCTCGATCTGGCGGTCGAGCTTGAGAAGATCGCGCTGAACGACCGCTATTTCGTGGACCGGAAGCTCTACCCGAACGTGGATTTCTACTCGGGCATCATCCTGAAGGCGATGGGATTCCCGACCAGCATGTTCACCGCCCTGTTCGCGGTCTCGCGGACAGCGGGTTGGATCAGCCAATGGCTGGAGATGATCGAGGACCCGGAGCAGCGGATCGGGCGGCCTCGGCAGCTCTATACCGGCGCTCCACGCAGGGGTTATGTGGATATCGCGGAACGGGCGTAAGGGGCGGGGAACCGGTGATCGAGGAGCCGGACAGTGTTCTGGCGGTGGTGGACATCCAGCCCACGTTCATGCCGGGTGGGGAATTGCCGGTTGCCGAGGGCGATGCGGTGATTCCGATGATAAACATGTTGCTGGAGCGGCTTTTCCGCCATGCATTTGCCAGCCAGGACTGGCATCCGCCCGGGCATTCGTCATTCGCCAGCGCACATCCCGGGCGGCAGCCGTTCGAAACGATCGAGATGCCTTACGGGCCCCAGATACTCTGGCCGGACCATGCCCTGCAGGGCTCGCCCAATGCGGCCTTGCATTCCGGTCTGAACACCGCGCGAATGGAGGTGATCGTGCGGAAGGGATTTGACCCGGCGGTGGACAGCTACTCGGTCTTTTTCGAGAACGATCATCGTACGCGCACCGGACTGGACGGCTGGCTCCGGAGCAGGGGAATGCGGCGGGTGTATTTTGCGGGGCTGGCGACTGATTTTTGCGTAGCCTGGTCTGCTGAGGACGCCGTGCGGCTAGGGTTCGAGGCGGTGGTGATCGAGGATGCCTGCCGCGGCATCGGGCTCCCGTTGCCGGGCGGGGTGACGACGCTGGATGACTCGCGCAAACGGTTGCGGGAGCTCGGGGTGCGGTTCCTGAGAAGTGCGGACTTGTGAGGCTCCGCCGACGCGGTTCGCACGGAGAGCCACTGACGATAAAAATTAGATCTTTGGGGTTCTTCGCGTCCCCTCAAGCCGCTTGCTGCTCGGCCGTAAGGGCGAGGGCGTCGCCCTCCAGCCAGCAGACGAAGAGCCGTTCGCGTCCAAGCATGAGTGCTGCCAGGTAATCGTGTCGGCCGTCATCGACGACGAAGTGCTGCCCCACCCAGTGGCCCACCACGGGTGGCCAGGGTGCCGCCTCGCCCAGGTTGAGAAGGCGGCGGAATTTCTTTTCCAGGGCCTCGGGGCTCATTGGCACGCGACAGCCGAGCCTGCACAGATCGATATCCACCCACGCTGTGCGCACGACCTGATGCGGCTGAACGCACATCGAGCGGTCCTCGGCCACCATGACGGTCATCGAGCGGCTTCCCAAATGTCGGATGAGCTCCAAGATTGCATCGATCCAGCTCACGTTCCACCGGAAACCGAAGCTGCTGGTCGATCTTTATACCTCGTTTACTTTCTCTGCCCCGGATACTAATGGCTTTTATATGGGATAGTACAGTCCGCACGGTTGGGAGGGCGGGGAGGGTGCTGATCAATTCGCATTGTCATCTGGATTATTTCGCGCAAGCCGAGCTGCCAGCCATTCTGGCACGCGCGGCAGCGGCCGGGGTCAGCGAGATGGTGACGATCGGAACCACCATGGCGCAGGCCGCGACGGTGCTGAAGCTTGTGGAAACCATTCCGAACGTGTGGGGCTGCGTGGGCGTGCACCCGCATCACGCCGCGGAGGCGGAGATCCCCAATCCCGCGACACTCGCCAGCATCGCCGAGCACCCCAAGGTGATCGGCATCGGTGAGTCAGGGCTTGATTATTATTACGACCGTGCGCCGCGCGAGATTCAGCAGGCGAATTTTCGCGCCCATATCCGGGCGGCACGCCTGGCCGAACTGCCGCTGGCGATCCATGCGCGGGACGCGGATGAGGACATCGCAAAGATTTTGCAGCAAGAACGGGAGAGCGGCGGCGAATTCAGCTTTGTTCTGCACTGCTTCAGTTCCTTGCGGGCGCTCGCAGAGACCGCAATCGCGATGGGCGGCTATGTCAGTTTCTCAGGTATCCTAACCTTCCCGAAATCCTATGGACTCAGGGAGATTGCGCGGGACCTTCCGGCCGAGCGCATCCTGGTGGAGACCGACGCGCCGTATCTGGCGCCCGTGCCGGTGCGCGGTAAACGCAACGAGCCCGCGCATGTGCGGCACACCGCCGCGGCGCTCGCGCAGGTTCGCGGCCTCTCTCTGCAGGACTGCGCTGCGCTGACTACGGGCAACTTTCTGCGGCTGTTCCGGAAAGCCGAGTGATGCGGGTGATCATGTTGGGTTGCGGCGCGTCCGCCGGCGTGCCGATGCTGGGTGGTGCCGATGGCGCGGGCGAGTGGGGCAAATGCGATCCGACAGAGCCTCGGAATGTCCGCACCCGGAGCAGTATCCTGATCGAAAGCGATACCGGGGAGCGGCTGCTGGTCGACACCTCGCCAGATATGCGGGCGCAGCTTCTGGCGTGCCGGGTGCCTCGGGTCGATGCCATTCTGTGGACTCACGCGCATGCCGATCACATCACTGGCCTCGATGATGTGCGCATCCTGAACCGCATTGCCGGCCGGCCATTGGATGCGTTCGCGTTGGAGGAAACGCTGGAGGAGATCGCGACTCGTTTCAGCTACGCGTTCCGGCCCTGGCGACCGCCGGGGTTCTTCCGGCCGGTGTTCAACGCGCGGACCGTCATGCCGGGACAGGAGATCGAGACGTGCGGCCTGACCATGCGGCTGTTTGCGCAGGATCACGGCCGGACGCGGACGCTGGGTCTGCGCGTTGGGGCGTTCGGATATTCGACCGATGCGGTGGACCTGGACGAGGCGGCGTTCGACGCGCTGGCGGGGGTTGATACCTGGGTTGTCGGTTGCTTCGGCCTGACACCCCATCCGGTGCATGCGCACTTCGATCGCGTGGTTTCCTGGGCCGCGCGCGTTGGCGCGCGGAGGACTGTGCTTACGCACATGGGCACGGACATGGACTGGGCCTGGCTTTCCCAGCATATGCCGCCGGGCATGGAGGCCGGGATTGACCGGCTGGTACCTGAGATACCGGGCCACCCTCACCCGGCGCGCTAGCGCGTGCCGACCCCGGATCGGCGTCCGGGGCAGGCCTCTCCCGAAAAGCGGGAGAGGTGAAGGTGTGAGAACCGGCTTCCCCCGGTGGGCAACGCGGATCATTCTAGCGGGATGATGTCTTCAGGCCCGGTTCGAACCAGCCGGCGCACCCGCCAGACGGCGGTCATCGTGGCCTGCGCGCTGTTCATGCAAAACCTCGAACTCGACGGTGATCGCGACGGCGCTGCCGACGATGGCCAAGGCGTTCGGGGCTGACCCGGTGCACATGAACGTGGCGCTGACGTCGTATCTGCTGTCAGTGGCGGTGTTCATCCCGGCGAGCGGATGGGTGGCGGACCGATACGGGACGCGGACGGTGTTCCGGGTGGCGATAGCGGTTTTCACGGTTGGCTCGGTGCTGTGCGGGCGAGCCAATACCCTGTGGTTCCTGGTTGGGGCGCGGGTCCTGCAGGGGATCGGCGGGGCGATGATGGTCCCCGTAGGGCGGCTCGTGATGCTGCGGACGACGCCGCGGCACGAGCTGGTGGCGGCGATGGCATGGCTGACGACCCCGGCGCTGATCGGGCCCGTGGTGGGGCCGCCGCTTGGCGGGCTGATCGTTACCTACTCGTCCTGGCGGTGGATCTTCGATATCAATGTGCCGATCGGGATCCTGGGCATCATCGCGGTGACGCTGTTCATCGAGGACTCGCGGGAACCGCCACCAGGTCGGTTCGATATGGTGGGTCTGGTTCTGTCGGCGCTGTGTTTGTCCGGGCTGATGTTTGGTCTGGAGACGGGCGGCCGTGGCGTGATCGCGCCGGCGCTCACCTGGGTGATGGTGGCGGCGGGCGTGGCCGCGGGCGCGGGATACTGGCTGCATGCACGTACCCATGCAGCGCCGCTGCTGGATTTATCGCTGATGCGGCTGCCGACATTCGGGGTGGCGATATCGGCGATGTTGCTGTTCCGGACGGGGATCGGGGCGATTCCGTTCCTGTTGCCGCTGATGCTGCAGGTGGGGTTCGGGGATTCGGCGGTACAGAGCGGGCTGATTACGTTCGCGAGCTCGGCTGGGGCGCTGATCATGAAGCCGGTGGCGCAGCGGGCGCTGCTGTGGTTCGGGTTCCGCAGCACGCTGATCTGGAACGGCGTGTTGTCGGCGGCGCTGCTGGCGTTGTGCGCCGGATTTCGGCCGGCTTGGCCGGTTGTGGCGATCTATGCGGTGCTGCTGATCGGCGGGTTCTTTAGATCCTTGCAGTTCACGGCCATGAACACGCTGGCCTACTCGGATGTGCCGCGGCGAAAGATGAGCGCGGCGACCAGCCTGTACACGGCGGGGCAACAACTGGCGGCAACGGTCGGGATTTCCGCCGGGGCGGTGGCGCTGGAGATCGCGATGGCTCTCTCCGGCAGCCAACGGGCGCAGCCATGGGATTTCAGCGTGGCATTCGTAGCGGTTTCGCTGTTCACGTTGGCGGCGGCGCCCATTGCGTTGCTAATGCCGGCGAATGCCGGGGATGATCTGGCGGGGCGGCAACAAGTTGCGGCGGCAAAGGGGACGGCGCGGACAGCGGAGGCTGATCGCAGACAAGAGGAGGGGGCCAGTGATCACCGAGGAACTGGTGTTTGTCGCAACGTGCGACATCTCCGGTCATGTGCGGGGCAAGGGGTTTCCGCGGAGGGAGCTGGATGCGCGGCTGCGGAAGGGTGTCGGCTGGACGCACAGCAACCTGATGATGTCGGCGTTCGGGCCGATTTTCGAGACCCCATTCGGGACGGCGGGAGACCTGATGATCGTGCCGGATCTGCAGGCAGAGGTGCGAGTGGATTTCGCGGACGGCTCGGCGCCGGAGCATTTCTTCCTGGGCGATATCCGGACCACGGATGGGGAGGCCTGGGAATGCTGCCCGCGGGAGTTTCTGCGGCGGGCGTTACAGGAGCTTCGGGATGTTGCCGGGCTGGAGGTGCTGGCGGGGTTCGAGCAGGAGTTTGTCTATACGGGGGTCGAGGAGCGGCCGGGGGATGCGTACGCGCTCGGAGCGTTCCGCCGGCAGGGCGTTTTCGGCGGGACCTTCATGGCGGCGCTACGGGCCGCGGGAGTGCGGCCGGATACATTCTTGGCGGAGTACCGGGGGACGGCAGTTCGAGGTGACAGTGACTCCGGCGGCGGGGGTGACCGCGGCTGATCATGCGGTGATCACGCGCGAGATGGCGCGTGCGACCGCGTTCCGGCTGGGCGAGCGGGCAGTGTTTTCGCCGATGCCGATGGCAGGCGGGGTTGGAAATGGCGTGCATATTCATATGAGCCTGCAAGAGAAGGACGGCATGCCGGTGACGCATGAGGCGGGGCAGCCGATGGGGCTCAGTCCGGCGGCACAGCACTTCTGCGCGGGGGTGCTGGCACATCTGCCAGGCATTTGCGCTATCACGGCGCCCTCTCCGGTTTCGTATCTGCGGCTGACGCCGAACCGCTGGGCGCCGACAGCGATCGATCTGGTGGTTCAGGACCGTGGGGCGGCGTTGCGCGTCTGCCCGGTGTTTGCGGCGGCGAACCGGGAAGAGGCGGAGCGGCAGTTCAACGTGGAATTTCGGGTGACGGATGCGGCGGCCAGTCCGTATCTGGTTCTGGGGGCGGTGGTGTTTGCCGGGGCGGATGGGTTGCGGCGCGGCTTGAAGCTGCCGGAAGCGGGGACGCCGGTGGAAGATCTGCCGAAATCGCTCCCTGAGGCACTGGCGCAGATGGAGGCGAACGGGCAGGTGGCAGCATGGATGGGGAAGACGCTGTTCGAGTTGGTACGGGCAATTCAAGCGATCGGAAATGAAGGAGACGGCGGACGACAGCCCGGGCGAGCTGTGCGCGCGGTATTGGGAGGTTTACTGATACGGTCCCCTTGCCTGCGGGGTTGGGAACTGTTTTAAGGCCGGTGGACTCTTTTTACGCGCGGCCGCTTCGCCAATCTCGTGCGCAGCGGCCTTAGGCCTGCTCTTTTCTTGCTTTAGACGGCCGACGGGCATCCGAATCGAGCACCTGCTCGGCCTTTGTCAACACAATTGGGATTGCCGATGTCTGTTACTCCTCAAGCTGGAAATGCCGATGGCGGATGGATGAACGCTAACAGAAAATTGGATATTCCAGAATCGGCTCGACCTGTCCGTCTAGCCCAGATTGACGCAACGGGGATTGCAGCGATCCATGTGATCGCACTGCTTGCGTTCGTGCCCTGGTTCTTTAGCTGGACCGGAGTAATCCTGGCACTTCTGGGGCTCTACGTATTCGGCTCGCTCGGGATCAGCCTGTGCTTCCACCGTATGCTAGCCCACCGCGGCGTCGTCTGCCCAAAATGGCTGGAGCACTCCCTTGCGATTCTTGGTTTGTGCTGCCTCCAGGATACCCCGGCCCGCTGGGTCGGAATACACCGGCGACATCACGAATATCCCGATGAACGGCCGGACCCTCATAGTCCGCTTGCTGGCTTCCTTTGGGCACATATCGGTTGGATGATCTTCAGAAACCGAGAGCTAACTCGCCTCAGGTTGATCTCACGCTATGCCAAGGACGTTATGCGAGACCCCTTCTATGCTAGGCTTGAGCAAAACTTCCGTTGGGTCAGGGTGGTACTCATCTCATGGCTGGGCTTCTTCGCCAGCGCGTTTCTCGCTGACTTGGCTCTACAGAGAGACCTGTTTGAAGCGGTTCAATTCGGCCTCAGCGTACTAATCTGGGGAGTGTTCGTCCGCACGGTCATCGTTTGGCACATGACTTGGTCTGTCAACTCTGTAACACATTTGTGGGGATATCGCAATTATGAGACGGACGATTCGAGTTGCAACAACCTGATCATTGGCTTCCTGAGCAACGGCGAGGGTTGGCACAACAATCATCATGCGGCTCCGCGTTCGGTGCGTTTCGGTCATAGATGGTGGGAACTGGACATCACGTGGCTGACAATCCGGCTCCTCGGCACATTTGGCCTCGCGTCGAAGATCACAACGCCACCCCCCGCGCTTGCAATCAAAGAGGGTGTGGATCGGTAGGGAGCTGCTTCTGATCAGACCCACGACATTTTCGGGCGGATGGAGAAGCGTGGGATCGACGGAAGTATTGTGAATGTGGATGTAGTGCCTGGCGGCTCCAGGCCGGCCATGACGGGAAGTTCGAGGCGGCGGATCCCTTCAATCAGCGACAACCGGGCGCTTGTCGCGGGGTAACTGGTCCAGGAGCGCTGGAAGGATGCGCAGGTGCGAGGCCACGAGGGTGCGCGGGGTGAGTGCCAGCCACTGGGCGAGCGAGACATCCTCGAAGCGCGGGGCGGGGAAAATCTCCAGGAAGCGGAGCATCGAATCGCCGGTGTTTTCGATGTAGTGGCCCATAGCGAATGGGACGAAACCGACATCTCCGGCGCGGAGATCGAATGTGCGGGCGGTGGCGCCGGCAGCGAAGATCGTCATCCGGCCCTGACCTTCGAGCCAGGTACTGCCATTCATCCGCGTTGGGATGCCAGTGCATTTCGCGCAGGGCGCCCGGTTCCAGCTCGACCAGGGCAGCCGCGGTTGTGGTTGAGACTGGGAAGTTGCGGGTATCGGCGATACGTACGCTGCCGCCGGGCAGCTTGAGCGGCTCCTGTTCGTGGAGGCGGAAGCTGAAGGATTGCGGCACTTCGGCCGCTCCTGGCACGCGGTCGTGCTCGATTGGACCCGGCAGGGGCGCTTCGAAAATATAGAGTTCCTTATCCGGCAAGTTGTCGAAGACGCTTTCCGGCCAGCCAAAGTTTTTTACGAGTACCTCACGCGGGGTGTGGCGCAGCCAGTCGGTGAGCAGGAAAGTGCTGTCCTCACTGAAGTTGCCGTCGTCGAATACGAGGAGGAATTCGGTGCCGTCCGGTTCGAGGCCCTGGATGCTATGGGGAATGCCGGGTGGGAAGAACCAGAGATCGCCCTTGCCAACGTCATCGACGAAGGCGCGGCCGTTCTGATCTACAGCGGTGATGCGCGCCCGGCCTTTGATCATGTAGGCCCATTCGGAGGCGGTGTGCCAATGCAGCTCCCGCACGCCGCCGGCGGTGAGCCGCATGTCCACCCCGGCCATGGAGCGGGACACGGGGAGCTCGCGAGCGGTCGTCTCGCGCGCCCAGCCGCCGGATTCGATGCGTTGGTGGGAAAAGGTGAAGGGCCATTTGATATTGGGAAATTTGCCGTGGTCGGTGCGGGGCGGAGCGAGCAGGTTGCGGTTTTGAAACGCGAGGGGGACGTTGTGCGGGCCCAGGACCGTGGCGCCGAGGCGTCCGCCTTTTTCGATTGGCTGCGGCGTGTTTTCGCTGATCTCGTCCATGGAAGCTCGAACGAGATTTTGGGTTACCCGTTCGTGGGGGCTGTCGATTCCGGCTGATCTCGCGCGTCTGTAAGGTGGGACCCGCAGGGCTGCGGTTTCCCGTCAGACAGGAGGTATTGATCGATGCAGTATGCATTGCTGCTGTACGAGGACGAATCGGTTTATGGACCGGAGAAACAGGGTTCGGCGTTTCAGGAGATCGTGGCCAAGCACATGGCGTTTCGCGACCGGCTCGGGGCGGCTCGACTGGGCGGAGCCGGGTTGAAGGCGACCTCGACGTCCACAACGGTGCGGAAGTCAGGCGGTGCACATACTGTGCATGATGGCCCGTTTGCCGAGGCCAAGGAGCAGCTCGGCGGGTTCTATCTGATCGAAGCGCCGGACCTGGACGCGGCGATTGCTCTTGCCAAGCAGGTGCCATTGTTGCGCGACGGGGCGATCGAGATCCGGCCGTTGCTGACGCCCGCCTCGGGCTGATGCTCGAAGGGGTATTTCGGCGGGAGGGCGGGCGCATCATCGGTGCGCTCGCCGCCCGATACCGCGATCTGGACGCGGCGGAGGAGGCGTTCGCCGAAGCCTGCGCGCGCGCCGCGGCCGTATGGCCGCGGGAGGGTGTGCCACGAAATCCGGCGGCATGGCTGTATCGAACCGCTTCGCGCTGTGTGCTGGATGCGCTGCGGCGGCGGGATGTGCGGCGCCGGGCGCCGTATCCGCCCGAGGCGGCGCCTACGGCGGAGGATCTTATGACTGGTGATGCCGCGGTGATCCCGGACGAACGGCTGCGGTTGATCTTCATCTGCTGCCATCCGGCGGTTGCGGCGGAAGCTCGCGCGGCGCTGACCCTGAGGTTGGTATGCGGGCTGACGACCGAGGAAATCGCGCGGGCGTTCCTGGTTCCGGCGCCGACGCTAGCGCAACGCCTGGTACGGGCGAAGCATAAGATTGCCGAGGCGGGGGTGCCGTTCGAGCTGCCTGGGCCGGAAACGTGGGCGGAGCGGTTGGATGCCGTGCTGTCCACTCTGGAAGTCGCCTATGCGAAGCGGGAGGAGGACGCGGCGGGGGTGACACGGCATGGCGGCCGGGGCGAGGAGCTGCTGGAGCTGACGGGAACGCTGGCGGAACTGCTGCCTGATGAGCCGGAAGTTCTCTCCCTGGCGGCGACGGTGCGTTACGCGGAGGCACGCCGCGCGGCGCGCGTGAACGCTTCCGGGGCGATGGTTCCGTTGGCGGAGCAGGATCCGGCGCTGTGGGATCGGGGGTTAATTGCGAAGGGGGAGGCATATTTGCGGCGCGCGGCTGCGTTGAGGCCGTCTGGCCCGCGCGCGTTGCAGGCGGCGATTCACAGCGCTTGGTGTGCTCGCGGGAGTCTGTCCGAGCCCGCATCGTGGCCGGTGGTGCTAAGGTTGTACGATGCGCTGGTGGGTTTGCGTGATGACGCGGTGGTGCGGATTAACCGTGCGGTGGCTTTGGCCGAGGTTGCCGGACCGGCTGCCGCACTTGCAGAGATCGGTTCGTTAGACATGAAAGCGGTTGCGGGCTTTCCGGCTTATCACGCATTGCGCGCGGATCTGTTCCGCCGTCTTGGGCGCATCGAGGAAGCTCGGGGGGCGTACCGGCGGGTGTTGGCGCCGGGTGTACCACAAGCGGAGCGGCTTTGGCTGGAGCGGCAGTTACGCCGGCTAGGGTGATGACGGTGCCGGGGGATTATGCGCATCCGGCGCGGGCGGCTACACCGTTGATCTGTGGGATGAGCCTGGGGCTCGGGTGGGGGAATTGGCTGTGCAGCTTGGTGATGGTCTCGCAGGCGGCACGTCTTTCGCTTATGGCGGTAAGGGAGATGGCGAGGCCGAGCAACGCGGCCTCGGCATGGCTGCCTTTGGGGGCGCGATTATAGGCGTCGTCGTAGGCGATGGCCGCCCGTGACCAGTCGTGCATGCCGGCGTAAGACTGTGCGAGCAGAAACTGGGCGTCGTAGGCATTCGGGGAGGCTCGCCGGTTGAGCACCTGCTGAGCCTCCTTGGCCGCGGTGGCGTAATCGCCACGCTGAAAGGCCGCGTTGCCCGTTTCCAAAGCGCCTGCGGGTCGGGATGGTGGAGGGGAGGGCACTAAAGCCGCCTCCTGCGCGGGCCGGGGTGGCGTCACTGGGCGGGGGGGCGGCGCGCCGGCTGAGACCGAGGCGCCGGGATTCTGGAGCTGGAATCTCAGGTCATCGAACTGCTTGTTGAGATCAGCGGTGCTCTGCCGGAGGTTGTTCTGCAGATCGTCTACCCGGCCGCGCAGTTGCCGCACCTCTTCCTCGAGGTTGTTCACGCGTGTGAGGAGCTGGGAGACGATATCGGAGCTAGCACCTTGGGCGTAGCCCGGCGGCTGAGCGTAGTAGCCCTGCGGCGCGGGAGCGCCCTGCTGTTGGGCCTGCAGGGCTTGGATGTCGTGTTGCAACTGCAGGATCTGGTCCTGAAGTGCGATTGCTTCACGCGACTGCAACTGGGCTGAGGCAGGCACAGCCAGCGCGAGCGATGCCGCAGTGACACCGATCGAGAGGAGGCGGTTCATGGTTCGGCGATTTCCTGGCGTTCGATTGCGGCGCGGAGCAGAGCCGCGGAGCGGTAAATTCCGTGGACCATTTTGCTGTAGGGGAGCACGACGAACAGGGCGAGAACAAAGCCGAGGTGGACTGCCAGCGCGATACCCATGCCAGCCGTTTCCCGCACGGCGAGCAGCGCAAGGCCGGTGAGGGCGGCGAGCGCCAGCAAGAGGAGGAGGGCGACATCGGCACCGAGCAGGGAGCGAGCGGCGGGGAGCGGGTCGTCCATCAGCTTCATGGCGAACAGGCCTGTGGCACCGGCGGCGAGGGCGATGCCACCGATTGTGCCGAGCAGGACGGGCAGGCTGAGGAAGCGGTAGGGCGCCTCCCACCCCAGGAGAGCGTGGTAGATAAAGCCGACGCAGGTGGCGGCGAAGCACAGGAAGAAGCCATAGAACATCGCGTGATGCAGACGGCGGCGCGTCATTGAGAACCGCTCGGAGTTGTCGTTGCAGCCGTGACCTCCTCCGCCGAGATTGCGGAGGCTGAGGATATCGTGCAGTGCGCGGGTGAGGGCCGGGGTGGTGATGGGGACACGGGCTCCGGCGTCGCGCCAGAAGTTCAGGGCGCCCATGGCGAGGGCGGAGAGGGAGAACAGGAAGGTTACGAGGCCGACGACCTGCATCAACCAAAGGGGGATGATTGTGTAAAAGGCGCCCGGACGGAGCGGGTGGGCGGCATAAAGCGCGGCAGGGTCGGCGAGGGCCGACGCAAGGATCAGCACCAGTGCAAGGGCGGCGGCGGTAGTGAGGGCAACAACGAGACCGTTCTTTTGGAAGGCGCGCGCGAGTGGCCGGGGCCAGGCGTAGTCGGCGTAGGTCTGATTACGGACGAGGGCGAGGCTATGGGGGACGTTAATGCCCCATTCGTGGGGTGGGGCGTATTGGCAGGCATAATAGCAACCCCGGCAATTGTGACAGAGATTGGCGAGATAATTCAGGTCTGCCGTGGTGAACTCGCGGTGGAATTCCATCGCGGGGAAGACAGCGCAGAAGCCCTCGCAGTAGCGGCAGGCGTTGCAGACCTCCATCTCGCGCCGCGCGTTGCGGATAGCGTCAGTTTCGTGCATGGCGCGCCGCCTGTTCCCCTGCGATCCGGCCGAACACGGTGCCGATCGTCATGCCGAAGCCTGCGAGATAGCCTTGGCCCAGGATATTGCCGGCCATGATCTCTCCGGCCGCGAACAGGTTGGTGGTGGGACGGCCAGGTTGCAGCAGGACCTCGGCGTTCTCGTTCACGCGGACTCCGAGATAGGTGAAGGTGATGCCGGGCCTGAGCGGGTAGCCGGTGAAAGGGGGCGTGTCGATGGGGCGTGCCCAGTTGGTTTTGGGTGGCGTCAAGCCCTCGGTGTGGCAGCCGTCGAGCCTGCTGTGATCGAAAACTCCGGGGCGGACGGCGTGGTTGAAGCGGGAGACAGTGACGCGAAGCTGGATGGGGTCGAGCCCAAGTTTCTCGGCGAGTTCGGGCACGGAGTCGGCACGGATCGCGGGATAGACCGAGGGCATGAAGAGAGGGACGGATTTGGCGTCGCAGATCGAATAGGCAATCTGTCCGGGCTGCCGAGCGATGAGGCGGCCCCAGATGGCGTAGCGTTTGGGCCAGACGTCTTCGCCCTCGTCGTAGAAGCGTTCGCCCTCGCGATTGACGACTATGCTGAACGGAATGGAGTCTAGGCGGGTGGCAATGCCACCGTCGAACTTGGGGGCGCGGGCATCAAGGGCGACGGCGTGGCATTGGGTGGGGTCGCCGACGGGTGCGACGTTCTGGTCGAGCAGGTTTTTGAGGAGGCGGCCGCGGTTGTAGGGGGTGCCGCGGATGACGAAGTTGTCCACCGCATCGCCCCAGGTACTGGCGTAGCCAGTCGAGATTGGCCTGGAAGCCGCCGGAGGCCGCAACTACGGAGCGCGCGTGGACGGTGGCGGGGAAGCCGTGGTGGGTGATTTCGGCATGGCGGACGGCACCCTCTCTGAGGGGAAGTGAGAGGACCTCGCTATCGTAGAGAATATCGATACCGAGGGCTTCGGCGGTCACATAGCAAGCGTTTACCAGGGCTTTGCCACCGCCGAGGAAGAAGGCGTTGGTGCGGGCGAGGCTAAGGGTTCCGGTGAGAGAGGGTTGGAAATTGACTCCGGCGCGCCGCATCCAGGTAAGGAGGCCGGCGGAGGCACGGATGGTCATGCGGGCGAGATGCTCATCAGTGTCGCCGCCGGTGACGCGGAGCAGATCGTCCCAGTATTCGTCTTCATCGTAGGTTCCGGTGAGCGGGCCGGTGGGGCCGAGGTGCATGGCACGGAAGTTCCGGGTGTGGCGGCTATTGCCGCCGCGGAATGCGCGGGGGGCATGTTCGACCAGCAAGACGGAAGCGCCGTGCTGGCGCGCGGTGATTGCGGCGCAGAGAGCGGCATTGCCGCCTCCAGCCACAAGCACGTCGTATGTCCGGGAAAGGTCGGGCATCCGCTCGGGTGGTAGCGGCAGAGGCGCTGACGGGGCAAGAGAGGGGGAAGGAGTGGAGCCGGGCGGTCGTCCGGCTCCAGGTTCCTTACCGAGATCGAATGATCTTGATTTTTATCGTCAAGGTCACCACGATAATCGGCAGGAACCGGCGATGGCTGCGTGACATCGCTTTTTCCTCCTTCATTTGGGCTGGCAGGCAATCCGGCGGCCCGAACGGACCCCAGCCAGGTGCGTCCTGGCTGGCGTCGCCTCTTTGAGGGACAAGAGGTTAAGGATTTCTGTTCTCCCCGCGCCGTCCTGGGTCAGCATGCTTGACGGTTTGGTTGATACCCGCCACGTCCTGCTTGGCATGTCGACCCGGATCGAAATCGACCACCGCGCCGCGCGGCACCCGGAGAAGGCGCACCGGCCGGATAATCCTGTTCAGCGCAAACCGGCATGGATCCGGGTTAAGGCGCCGACGCATCCGGTCTATCACGAGACCCAACGGCTGATGCGCGAGAACCGCCTGGTAACGGTCTGTGAGGAAGCGGCGTGCCCGAATATCGGGGAGTGCTGGAGCCAACGGCATGCGACGATGATGATCCTGGGGGATACCTGCACGCGCGCGTGTAGCTTCTGTAACGTGCGTACCGGGTTGCCGGGCCCCCTTGATCCCAGCGAGCCAGCGCGGGTGGCTGACGCGGTCGCGCGGCTGGGGCTCTCGCACGTGGTGGTCACATCGGTGGACCGCGACGACCTGCCTGATGGCGGGGCGGGACATTTCGCGGCTGTGATCCAGGCGGTACGGGCCGCTGCGCCGGGCACCACGATCGAGGTACTGACGCCTGATTTCCTGCGCAAGCCCGGGGGAGCGGAAATCGTGGCCCAGGCGCGTTCCGACGTGTTCAATCACAATCTGGAGACGGTGCCGCGTCTGTATCCCACGATCCGGCCCGGCGCCCGGTACTACCAATCGCTGCGGCTGCTCGATCACGTCAAGACGCTGGACCCGGGAGTATTCACGAAATCGGGCCTGATGGTCGGGTTGGGTGAGACGCGGACTGAAGTAGCGCAAGTGATGGATGATTTGCGCATCGCGGACGTGGATTTCCTGACGATCGGTCAATATCTGCAACCGACACCGAAGCATGCCGCCGTGGAGCGTTTTGTGCCGCCTGATGAATTCGCCGACTTGGCTATCTTGGCACGCGCCAAGGGGTTTTTGCTGGTTTCCGCCACGCCGCTGACCCGCAGTTCCTATCATGCGGATGCGGATTTTGTGGCGCTTCGCAGCCGGCGTGCCGCCATGATTCGGTCGGTTGTGTTTCCCTGATGCCCACGCACGCTGAGCGGCAGCTCGTTCCTTACCGGCCGGAGCAATTGTTCGATCTGGTTGCTGACGTCGGCCGTTATCCGGAGTTTCTGCCGTGGTGCGTCGGAGCCCGGGTGCGGTCGCGCACCGAGACGGAGGAAGTTGCCGATCTGACCATCGGCTTCGGTCCCTTTCGTGAGACCTTTACCAGTCGGGTCGGGCTGGACCGGCCGCGTGTGGTGAAGGTGCGGTACGAGAAGGGGCCCTTTCGCTATTTGAACAACCAGTGGGAGTTCATTCCGCACCCTAGAGGTACGGAAGTGGCTTTTTTCGTCGATTTCGAGTTCCGCAGCCGGATACTGCAAGCCGCTATAGGTGTAGTGTTCAATGAAGCGGTGAAGCGCATGGTGAATGCGTTCGGCAAGCGAGCCCAGCAGATTTATGGGCCGCCGCGCGACCACTCTGCGCGGGTAGCTCAGCCGGCTTCCGCCGCGGAGGGCTGACAACCACACCTGAGCCTGCTTTGCTGCGCCGCGATCAAGCCCCGTGAGGACGGCATGATATATTCTCCCACGCGCCCGGATGCCTTGTTGCCTCCGGTACGGATCAATCTGTATTCGGATACGCAGACGAAACCCTCGGCCGCCATGAAGCAGGCGATGATGGCGGCGGAAGTCGGCGACGAGCAGCATGGCGACGATCCCACCGTGCACGAGTTGTGCGATCGCATGGCAGCGCTGCTGGGCAAGCAAGCAGGGATGTTCCTGCCCTCGGGCACGATGTGCAACGAGATTGCGATCCTGACGCATTGCCGTCCCGGTGACGAGGTCATTGCACACGAAACCGCCCATATCATCGCAGCCGAAGGGGGTGCGCCGGCGGCGCTGACGGGTGTTTCCGTGTTGGGGCTGAAGGGTCCAGGTGGCCAGTTCGATGCCGCAACTCTGCGGGCGGCGTTGCGGGAGAAGCGCCGGAACTCTCCGCCGCAGACGTTGCTGGAGGTGGAACAGACTTCCAATCTGGGCGGCGGGACAGTGTGGCCGCTGGAGCGCCTTCGGGAGGTGTTTGCGGTTGCTCATGCCGAGGGCATGGCGATCCACATGGATGGGGCCCGGCTGATGAACGCCGTCGTTGCTTCTGGTGTGACCGCGCGTGAGATGGCCGCGGAGGCGGACTCGGTCTGGCTGGACTTCACCAAGGGGCTCGGGGCGCCGCTTGGTGCCGTGCTGTGCGGGTCCGCCGCGTTCATTGACGAGGCGTGGCGCTGGAAGCAGCGGCTTGGGGGGTCGTTACGGCAGGCGGGCATCTGCGCCGCGGCGTGTTTGTACGCGCTGGACCACAACATCGACCGACTGGCCGAGGATCATGAGAACGCGCGCGCCCTGGCACGGGGGCTGGCGCAGATTCCGGGTATCGGGGTGGAGAAGCCGGAAACTAACCTAGTGTTTTTCGACACCTCCGGCACGGGGGTGACGGCGGACGAACTGGCGGGCCGGGGCCGGCGGGAAGGCGTGCAGATCTCGACCATGGGGCGCTACCGGGCGCGGGCCTGCACGCATCTGGATGTGGATCGCAGCGGGGTGGAAACGGCGGTGGGGATTATTCGTCAGGTGCTGGTTCGTTAACCGTCTGGTGAGAGATTCATAGCTAAGGTGTTGGGCACCCTCAAAAAGGAATGACCCATGCGCCCTCCGGCGATGTTCGTTGGCTTGGCCCTGCTTGTTGCTGGGTCCGGCGCTATTGCCGCCAGCTCACATCAGACGATGCATGATCGATTCACGGCGGCAAACACCGCCCATGACGGGCACCTGACGCTGGAGCAGGCGAAGGCGGGATACAAGTCGGTGGCCAAGAAGTTCGATGCGATCGACAAAGACCATAAGGGCTATGTGACGGAGGCCGATATACACGCCTATTACAGTGCGTTGCACCACCACAAGGCGGCTAAACCCCAGAGCTGAGGCCCCGGGCGCTCACCCGCGCGGCGGTCTGTCCCAGAGGGAGGGGCCACTGGAGCCATCAGGCGGCCTGCTTAGTCAACATGCCTTGCGCCACCAGGGTTTCGGCTATTTGGACCGCGTTCAGTGCGGCACCCTTGCGCAGGTTATCCGACACGCACCAGAACGATAATCCGTGTGGTACGGTAGGATCCTTGCGGATGCGGCTGACGAAGACCGCATCCTCGCCCGCTGCTTCGAGAGGTGTGATGTAGCCGCCGTCTTCCCGGTTATCGACCATCGCCACGCCCGGAGCGTCACGTAGTGCAGCGCGTGCCTCGGCGACGGAAACCGGATGCTCGAACTCGACATTCACGGCCTCGCCGTGGCCGATGAACACGGGCACCCGGACGCAGGTGGCGTGCATCGCGATGTCGGGGTCCAGGATCTTCCGTGTCTCCACGGCCATCTTCCACTCTTCCTTGGTCGATCCGTCGTCCATGAAGACATCGATGTGCGGGATGACGTTGAACGCGATCTCCTTGGTGAATTGTTCGGGCGTGCTGGGGTCAGAGACGAACACTGCCTTGGTGTGGTTGAATAGCTCGTCCATCCCCTCCTTCCCGGCACCCGAGACGGATTGATAGGTGGCGACGACGACCCGTTTGATACGGAAGCGGTCATGCAGCGGCTTGAGTGCCACCACCATCTGAATGGTACTGCAGTTGGGGTTGGCGATGATGTTGCGGCGGGTGAATTTGGCTAGTGCCTGAGGGTTCACCTCCGGCACGACCAGCGGCACGTCGGGGTCCATCCGAAAATGGCTGGTGTTGTCGATCACCACGCAACCGGCTGCCGCGGCGCGCGGCGCATGCACGGCGGAGACCGATGCGCCGGGGCTGAACAGGCCGATATCCCAGCCGCGGAAATCGAAGCTGTCCAGCGGCTTCACCCTGAGGACCCGCTCCTCTCCATAGGAGACCTCAATGCCCGTGGACCGCCCGGAGGCGACTGCCACGATCTCATCGACCGGGAAGTTCCGCTCCGCGAGGGTCTTCAGCATTTCCCGCCCGACTGCTCCGGTGGCGCCGACGATGGCGACCCTGTAGCCCATGCCGCTCTCCTGGTTGTGGGTAACGTTCGGCAACAGGCAGTTACGCGGGCCGGGGCCGGGCTGCAAGAACTTCGGCAAGCCCGCGTCGCGTATGACCATCGCGGCCGATCATGGTTCCGGCTGAAGCTAAGGCGTCCAGCACCGCCTCCTGGGTTGCCTCGGCGACGGTCTGGAAAACGTGATCGATCCGGCCCCTCGGCCAGGGTGCGGTGAGTGAGAAGCCCACCATCGGGCGCGTGCGGAACCCGGTTCGCTGTGGTGAAGGCTACCGCCACGTCCCCGCTATCATTCCCCCAGAACGAACCGCACCATGCCAAGCCAACTCCGGCGCGCTTCGCGGTGCGCGCCTTCCTGGCGGAAATGTGCCGCAGCCAAGGCCCAATTCGCGTGCTCGCACGGGGTCAGCCGGCAGCTTCGGAGCGGATCAGGCCTCGGGGGCTGGGGGTGTCGATGAATGCGAGCACCTCGGCTACCAGAGGATCGCTGCCGTAGCGCGCGCGTGTCGTTTCCAGCCGTTGCGCAAACACGCCTTCGCTGGCGAACAATATGCGAAACGCCGAGCGCAGTGTGCCGATCTGTAACTTGTTGAAGCCCCGGCGCTGCAAGCCGATCACATTCAGCCCCGCGAGCCGTGCGCGGTTGCCGATTACACTGCCGAACGGGATGACGTCCCCCTCCACACCGGAGACCCCGCCGACCATCGCCGCCCTGCCGATGCGCACAAATTGATGGATTGCAGCGCTGCCACCGATCACCGTGTGATTGCCAATGCTGACATGGCCGCCCATCACAACGTTATTCGCGATGATCACGTGTTCGCCGATCGAACAGTCATGCGCCACGTGCGCGACTGCCATGATGAAGCAATCGGCACCGACACGGGTTATGCCGCGTCCAGTGACCGTACCGCGATGGATCGTGCAATGTTCCCGGATCTGGGTGCGGTCGCCGATCTCACATCGCGTGGGTTCGCCGCGGTATTTCAGATCCTGCGGTTCGAGCCCAACTGTGCAGAAGGGATAAAGCACCGTGTCCGCCCCGATTTGGGTGTGACCCTCAATGACCACGTGGGAAACGAGCCGGGCGCCGTCCTCGATAACGACATGGGGGCCGACTACACAATACGGACCGATAGATACCCGTGTTCCCAGTTCCGCCGAGGGAGCGATCACGGCGGTTGGGTGTAGAGAGGTGCTGGGGGCGCGCAATTCCACGCGCGCGGCGCTTGCATCCATGCCGGCGATCATCTCCGTTGCACAACTGTGTCAGTTAAGACAGGCTGCTATTGACGCCAACTCAATCATTGTTGCCGGGTGTTTCGCGCGATTGTCTGTAATCGATTGTTTCTTCAATCAATTCCGATTGGTTTGGCGCGATCCATGATCATGGCGGCGTAGGTCGCCTCCGCCACTGCCACACCGTCAACGCGCGCCACGGCGTGGAATTTCCAAACAGCGCCGCGGTTCCGCTCCTTCGTGACATGGATGCGCAATTGGTCTCCAGGCACGACCGGACGGCGGAACTTCGCGCCCTCGATCGACATGAAGTACACCACTTTCCCCGCGGCCTCAGGCCCCAAGGTCTCTACTACCAGCACCGCCGCGGTTTGCGCCATGCTCTCCACAACCAACACGCCCGGCATCACCGGATGATTCGGGAAATGCCCCTGAAAGAAAGACTCATTTGCCGAGACATTCTTGAGGCCAATGGCGGATTTATCGCGTACCAGGTCCACGACGCGGTCAATCATCAGGAATGGATAGCGGTGCGGTATCGCGTGCAGGATACCCGCGATATCCACCTCCCTGCCATCTGGCGAAGGCGCGTCCATTACGGTTACGCCTCCCCTGGTTCCTTCGACCGCCGCGCGAGGCGGCGCAGAGTCACAACCTGCCGGAAGAACTCCTTCACCGGGACCGCGGGGCTGCCAAGCACTTCCGCTCCCGCTGACAAATCCGACATGACCCCGGCCCGCGCCCCAATGCGCGCTTTCGCGCCGATCCGAATATGCCCGTTCAATCCGGCCTGCCCGGCGATCATCACATGATCTTCTACGATGGTGGACCCGGAGATGCCGGCCTGCGCAACGATAACACAGAGGCGGCCGATGCGTACGTTGTGCCCGATCTGCACCAGATTGTCGAGACGCGAGCCTGCGCCTATGACGGTATCAAGCATGCTGCCGCGGTCAATCGTGGTGTTGGCACCGATCTCTACATCGTCCTCGAGCACTACACGGCCTAACTGGGGGACGGAGACAAACCCTGAGGGGATTACGGCGAAACCGAAACCGTCCTGACCGATCCGGGCTCCCGGAAACAGGGTTACGCGATCACCCAGCAGGGCATGTGTCAAAGACACATGGGGACCGATGCGGCAGTCTGCGCCGATCACTACCCCGTCTGCGATCACCGCCCCAGGCCCGACGCGGCACCGTGGGCCGATCTGAACGCGGGCGCCGATGACCGCCAGCGGGCCAACCTCAGAGGTCTGGTGGATACGCGCATCTGTGGCGATGACCGCGGATGGGTGCACTCCGGGACGGATCGGGGGCACCGGATGGAACATCGCGGCGACCCGTGCCCAGGCCGGATAAGGCTCGCTCGTAGCCAGGGCGACGGTGCCTTCGGGCACGCGCGCAGTGAAATCCGGCCGGATCAGCACTGCGCCCGCACGGGTGGCCTCGAGGGCCGAGAGGTATTTGCGATTGTCGAGGAAGCTGACGTCGCCGGGAGTGGCGGTTTGCAAGGGCGCTACGCCGGTCAGGATAAGATCGGAAGCCGGAGCGTCGGTCCCTGCTGCTGCGGCGACCGCGGCAATTCCATGCGGTCCCGAGTGTGCGTAGAACCGGGGATCCCCGGTGATCTCGGGCCAGGTTGCCACGATTAGGCTACTGCTTTTTGGTGTCTGACGCTTTCTTGACCTGATCGGCAGCCGCCACGGGGGTCGATTGCACCGGCGAAACCCCTTCTGCCGGAATCACAACCGTCGGCAGCGCCCTGTTCAACACTTCCGTGACCTGCGGTGTAATGTCGAACTCGGGGAGGTTCACGGCCACTTCGGCGCGCTGCAGCACCAGATTCATCCCCCGGCTTGCCGCCACCTTCTGCACGACCTCGCTGAGGGTGCGCTGAATCTGGAGCAACGCATACTGCCCCTGTTCCTGGATGATGCGGTTGCGTTCTGTGAAGGTTCGCCGTGACTGCGCGAACTGATCCTGCAGAGCCTTTTCCTTCGCTCGGATCTGCTCCGGGCTCAGTTTTGAGCGCTCGGTCGCCAGTTGCTGCCCTAGGTTCTGCAGCCTCGCCTGCTCTTTCTCGGCATCCTGGGTCAGCTTTTGGCGCCGCTCGGCGATCACCTTGTCGGCCGTCTGGTACGCGAGGGAGACGCGAAGAACGTCCGGTATCGAGAGCACGCCAACGACCGCAGCAGGCGGCAGAGTGCCATGTGGCACATCCGGGACCGGTGGGGCGGGCGGCAGCTGCACGTTAAGATTTCTCAGGCGGGACGGCGGAAGCCTGAGGCCCCGGAGTTTCCGCGGGGGGCGTGATGGCGGGGGAAGCCGAGGCTGGATTTGCCGGCCGGTGCGGTGCGGCTGGTGCGGCCGGGTGGGGAATAAACCAGTCCTTGCCGTTGCCCTGGGCTTGCGCCTGCGACTGGGAGAAGATCATCAGCATGGCGGCGAAGACCGCCGCCGGCAGGAAAGACTTTTGATGCACCACTAGAACCTCGTGCCGAAGCCAAATCGGAAGAGCTGGGTCTGATCGAAGGGCTGTTTCACCACAAATGGGGTCACGTCAACATTGATCAGCCCGAAACCCGAGCGCCAGGTGATGCCGAACCCCACACCGACGCGGGGCTGAGCGTAATCCGAGACGGGGGGGCACTTGCTATCGCCTAGCGGTGAATTTGGGCAAACGCCCAATTCGAAGCTGCCCTCGGTCAGGGCGCCCACGTCAACGTAGGTGTGACCGGAGAGGCCAAAATCCGGGTTTATCAAAGGCAGCGGGAAATTCAACTGGTTGCTCTCGTTCCAGATGAACCGGCCGCCGAGCGAAGTGCCGGTCGTCTCATCGTGCGGTCCGACGCCACCCGTTTCGAACCCGCGCAGGTTGTCGCCGCCGAGGTAGAACCGGTCGATCACCTGTTCCTGCTTGCCCAGTGGGAAGAGATTTCCGATGCCACCGGTGAAGGCCAGGCCCCAGTCGCTGTTCCCGGTCAACCAATCCAATGGCACATACCAGCCGGCGTCCACGCGGGCGCGCACGAAATCCGCGGTCCCGCCCAGACCGGCGGCATCCGTGCCCAGCGACGCTATCCAGCCTCTGTGCGGATCAACCGTGCTGTCGCGATAATCCAACGTCGTTACCTGACTGATCTGCGAGAGCAGGGTATAGCCTTGCTGGCTGGTAATGTAATAGCCCGCGCTGGGGGAAACGTTGTACACATTGCGGTCCACCAGCGAATAGCTCCAGACCTGTCGCAGGTGGTCGGTGAAGTTGAAGCCAGTGCGCGCCGAGAAGCCGAGCCGGCTCTCGTCATAGGGTTCCGTCCCGAGGAAGTTCGTGCGGACCGCGAACACATCACCGCCCACCAGGATATTTCGGTCCAAGAAATAGGGTTGCGTGATCGATGCGGTAATCGAGCTGTCACGCTGCGCCAGCACGCCATTAATGCTGGCATCGATGCCGGTGCCGACCAGATTGCGCTCACGAATGCCGAGGTCGACCAGGGCGCCAGCGTCCGTGGAGTAACCGCCCCCAATCGTCAGCTCGCCGGTTGCCTGCTCCGCCACATTGACATGGACTACTGCCTTGTCGGGTGTTGAGCCTGGCGTGGAGGTGATCTGAACGCTTTGGAAATAGCCGAGATCTCTCAGCTTCTGCTCGCTTTCGCGCAACGACTGGGCGTTGAACGGATCACCTTCGGCCAGGGCAAACTGACGGCGGATCACCTTGTCCTCGGTCCGCGTATTCCCGGTTATATCGATGCGCTCGATGTAGACTTTCGGGCCTTGTGTCACGGCGAAGGCGATATTCACCGTGCGATTCGCGGAATTCCGATCGAGGTGGGGTTCCACTTGGACGAAGGCGAAACCGTGGTCACGGACATACTTTTCCATGTCATCAGCGGTTCGACCGACAGCATCGCCATCGTACCAGTTGCCTGAGGCGATCTGGAGTTGTGAGGCCAGCGCGGCGTCGGTGACGCCCTTCAACGAATTATGGATGGAGATCTTGCCGACGCGGTAGCGGGCGCCTTCGCTGACCGTAAAGGTCAGAAAGAACCCTCTTCGATCCGGCGCAAGCTCCGCCGTGGCGTCCGCGACCTGGAAATCGATATAGCCCTGGTGGAGGTAAAACCGGCGCAGCAATTCCTTATCGAACGCCAGGCGCTGGGAGCTGTATTGATCGGAGGTGGAGAGGAATCGCCACCAGCGTTCTTCGCGCGAGTTGATCACCTCGGCCAGCCTGCCCTGACCGAAGGCGTGATTGCCGACAAAGGCGATTTTGCTGATCAGCGTCTGCGGGCCATCGTTGATCTCGAAAACCACGTTCACGCGGTTTTCCGGCAGGCGGATGATCATGGGCTCGACGGTCGCATCGTAGTAGCCCTTTTGGGCGTATAGATCCAAAATTCGTTCCCGGTCTGCCTCGGCGGCCCCCGGCGTGAATACCGACCGCGATCGCGACTGAATGGCAGCTTGCAGGTCGCTATCGACAATGACGTGGTTACCCTCAAACGCAACCTGGTTGACCACGGGGTTCTCGATTACGTGGACCACGAGCATATCGTCCTGACGGGTCAGGGTAACATCCTGAAACAGTCCGGTCGCGTAGAGCGTCTTGAGGCTTTCGTTGATCGGGCCTGGGGCGAATGGTTCGCCCGGGTGCACCAGCATATAAGAAATGATCGTTGAAGTATCGATACGGTGATTGCCTTGCACCTGAATGGACTGAATAATGCCGCCAGAGGGGACCCCCGCCGGTGCCGTTACGGCTCCTGCCCGCTGCGCAAATCCGGGCGAGATCAGCGAAGTCATCAGGCAAGCGGCAGCCAGCAGCAGAGCGCAGCAACGGATCAAGCCTGTGGCCTCCCCAGTGTTGATCGTGCGGGAAAGAATCGCTGGAAATCTATGGCCCGGTTAACCGGGACGCGGACAATAGCTACCCGATCGGGGCAATGCCAGACGGGAATACAATCGTCGGATAGTGCGAAGGGCGGCCCAGCTCTGGCCGGGGTGTATCCGCCGCGTCGGGCGCGCCCCGGGGTGACCCTCACCCGGCGCGCTATCGCGCGCCGGCCTCTCCCGCGAGCGGGAGAGCTGAAGCATCCGTCGCTACCCGGCGAACCAGTGGGACAGGCCCAGGTGAAGGAGGTCGTTCCAGGTGGCGAACACGAACAATCCTGCCAGCAAGGCCAAGCCGGCGCGGAACCCGTATTCGCGCGCACGGGGTGGAAGCGGCCTTCCGAATAGTGCCTCGAAAAGGAAGAACAGCAGATGGCCGCCGTCGAGAATCGGGATCGGCAGCAAATTGATAAGCCCCAGGTTAACTGAAAGAATGGCAATGAAGGAGACGAAGCTGGCGACGCCGAGTGCGGCAACCTGGCCGGAGAGCTGTGCGATCCGCAGCGGCCCGCCGATATCACTCGCGCCTCGACCTGCGGTGAAGATCTGCGCCACTCCGTGGGCAGTTTCCGCGGTGACGCGCCATGTCTCGGTGAAGCCGGCGGCGATGGCCGCGGGAACCGACAGGTGCTGATAGCTCACCTGGCCGCTTTCGACGCCGAGGAGGCCGATGGTCTGGCCGTTCTGCTGGAGTGATCCGATCACTACAGGCAGAGCGATGTCCTGATTTTCGCGTTTGATCCGCAGCACGACGTGTTCGCCCGGATGGGGGGCGATGTAGCTTTGGAGCACTGAGAAAGTCGGGATGGAGTGGCCATCGACGGCCTCGATCCGGTCACCTGGTTTGATGCCGGCATGAGCCGCACTGGACCCAGCCTCGACCTGGTTCACGACCGGGACCAGCACCGGGCGGCCAATTGTGGCAAACAAGCCGGAAAAGAGCACGATCGCAAGCGCGAAATTGGCGATCGGGCCGGCGGCAACAATGATGGCTCGGGAGCCCACGCTCTTTTCCTGGAAGGTGCGGCCGGGGATCCAGGTGGCGCGAACCTGGGGCGATACTTCGTCGGGCCGTTCCTGGCCATGTAGCTTCACGTAGCCGCCGAGCGGGACCCAGGCTAGTTTCCATTCGGTGCCCAGGCGGTCGCGCCAGGTCGCGAGCGCCCGGCCGAAGCCGATGGAGAAGGCCTCGACGAAGACGCCGCGCCAGCGTGCGGCGATATAATGGCCGGACTCGTGGATGAAGACGAGAACCCCGAGCACGACCAGGAACGCAATGGTGGAGCGGAGCAGGTCGGGGGCAATGTGGATCAAGACTGGTATGTTCCTCTGCGCAAATGACAGTGTATCATGCCGCGCGACTTTCCGCGACTCGCGATGCAAACCGCCGGGCCTGGGCGTCGAGCGTGACGACCTGTTCCAAAGTCTCGGCCGAGGGTGTTCCCATCGCGTCGAGGACGCGTGCCACCGTTGCAGTGATATCTAGGAAGCCGATGCGGCGTTGCAGGAAGGAGTCGACGGCGACCTCGTTGGCGGCGCTGAGTATGGCCGGGGCGCCGCCGCCGGCCCGCAGAGCTTCGCGGCAGATGGTCAGTGCCGGGAAGCGATCATAGTCGGGGGCGAAGAACTCGAGGCGGGCTAGTTGGGCGAGATCCAGCCGGGGAGCCGCGGTTGGAAGCCGTTGCGGCCATGCCAAGGTGTGGGCGATGGGGATGCGCATGTCGGGTGTGCCAAGCTGGGCCAGCACGCTGCCGTCCTGGTAGCAGACCATGCCGTGGATCACCGATTGGGGGTGGAACAGGACGTCGATCGACGTTTCGGGGAGGCTGAAGAGGCGGGCGGCCTCGATGATCTCCAGTCCTTTGTTCATCATGGTGGCGGAGTCGATGCTGATCTTGGCACCCATCGACCAGACCGGGTGCTTCAGGGCCATTTCGGGCGTGGCAGTGGCCATTTGCTCGCGTGAGGCGGTGCGGAAGGGGCCACCGGAGGCGGTGAGGACAATGCGCTCGACGGCGCCGCGGTTGCCCTCGGCGAGGGCCTGGAAGACTGCGTTGTGCTCGGAATCTACCGGGAGAAGGGTGGCGCCGGCTTCGGCAACGGCACGGAGCATGACGTCTCCGGCGCAGACCAGGGCTTCCTTGTTGGCCAGGGCGACGCAGGCGCCGCGGCGGATGGCGGCGAGGGTGGCGGCGAGGCCGGCGGCTCCGGTAATGGCGGCCATGGTCCAGTCGGCGGGCAGGGTGGCGGCTTCGACCACGGCCTGGGGGCCGGCGGCGGCGGAGATGTTTGTGCCCGCGAGGGCTTGCTTGAGGTCGCTGTAGGCGTCCGGGTCGCAGACGACGGCGTTTTCGGCGCGTAAAGAGCGAGCCTGTTCACCGAGCAGGAGGGCGTTGCGGTTGGCGACCAGGGCACGGACGCGGAAGCGATTGGGCTGGGCGGTCAGCAGTTCGAGGGTCTGCCGGCCGACGCTGCCAGTGCTGCCGAGGACCGTGACCGAGCGCGGCTCGTTGCTCATGCCCAAAGCACTACTCCACGACCGCGCAGGATGACCAGCAACGCAGCCGCGAGGGATACGGCGAGAGTGGAATCCAGGCGGTCCAGCGCGCCGCCGTGGCCGGGGATGAGGCGGCTCGAATCCTTGACGCCGAAGCGGCGTTTGACGGCGCTTTCGCCGAGGTCGCCGGCCTGGGCGATGATGGAGAGTGCGGCGGCGATGGCAGCGGCATGGGGGAGGCTGGTCGCGGTGATAGCGGCGGTGATCAGGCCGGTGCAGATGGCGGCCGCGATGCCGCCGGCTGCGCCGGACCAGGTTTTGGCGGGGGAGATGCGGGGAGCGAGCTTGGGGCCTTTTGCCGCCCGGCCGGTGAGGTAGGCGGCGATGTCGGTGGCCCAGACGATGCCGAGGAGGAAGAGGGCATTGGCCCGGCCGGCGGTTGGGTCAGCGCGGAGCCAGGCGCAGGCGGCGGCGGCGGCGAGGATGAGGAGGAGGCCGACGGGTAGGTGGGGGAGTACTTGCGCAGTGGCCGATGGAGCTGGGGCGTTCGAAGTCGTGGATGGCCGGCCTTCGCCGGCCATGACGGAGGGGGGCTGCCTCCGCTCGGCCCAGCACAGGTGCAGCCATTCCCAGGTGAGCAGGCCGGTGACGGCGGCGAGGACGATGTAGAAGGGCCATCCGCCGTACCAGACGGCCACGGCGGCCAGGGGGCCGAGCGCCAGGGCGGAGCCAGTCCGGCGGGCGAGGTCAGGCGGGGCGGGCGCCAAAGCGTCGGTTCCGGCGGGAGAATTCGCTGAGGGCGGCGGTGAAGTGCTCGAGGCTGAAATCGGGCCAGAGGACATCCAGGAAGACGAATTCGGCATAGGCGGCCTGCCAGAGCAGGAAGTTGGAGAGGCGCTGCTCGCCGGAGGTGCGGATGATGAGGTCGGGGTCGGGGATGCCTTGGGTGAACAGGCGCTCGGAGAGGGTTTGTTCGTTGATGTCCTCTGGGCTGAGGCGCCCGTGCTGGACGTCTGTGGCCAGGGCGCGGGCGGCGGCGGCAATTTCGGCGCGGGCGCCGTAAGAGAGAGCGACGACCAGGTCGAGGCGGGCGTTGTTGCGGGTGAGCTCCTCGGCGGCGGCGAGGTCGTGTTGGATATCGGGATCGAAGCGGGAGCGGTCACCGATGATGTGCAAGCGGATGCCCTCGGCGTGGAACTCCTTGATTTCGTTGCGGACGTAGTAGCGGAGGAGGCCGGTGAGGTCGGCGATCTCGGTAGCGGGACGGCGCCAGTTCTCGCTGCTGAAGGCGTAAAGGGTGAGCCATTGGACGTCGTTGCGGGTGGCGGCTTCGATGGTGCGGCGGACGGCCTTGGCGCCTTCGCGGTGGCCGGCAACTCGCGGGAGGTGGCGCGCGGCGGCCCAGCGGCCGTTGCCATCCATGATGATTGCGACGTGCATGGGGAGGGTTAGGGAGGGCGCGGAGAAGGTTCACCACGGAGCCACGGAAGCACGGAGGTATTTCTCACTGCCTTAGACCTGGCGGATGTCTTTTTCCTTATCCGCCATCATGTCGTCGATTTTCTTGATGTATTGATCGGTTAGTTTCTGGACTTCGCCGTGCCAGTCCTTGGCGACGTCTTCGCCGATGGTGTGCTTTTTCTCGAGTCCCTTAATTTGTTCCATGCCATCACGGCGGACGCCGCGGACGGCGACGCGGGTGCCTTCGGCGTATTTGTGGGCGGCCTTCACGAGCTCGACCCGGCGTTCTTGGGTGAGCTGGGGGATGGGAACGCGGACGAGCTGCCCGTCCGCCGCGGGGTTGAGGCCGAGGCCGGAATCGCGAATGGCTTTTTCAACCGAGCTAACAAGGGAGCGGTCCCAGACCTGGACGGTGAGCATGCGCGGTTCGGGGACGGCGATGTTGCCGACCTGGTTTATGGGGACCTCGCTGCCGTAGGCGTGGACGCGGACGGGCTCAAGCAGGCCGGGATTGGCGCGGCCCGTGCGAAGGCCGGCGAATTCGCGCCGGAGGGTTTCGAGGGCACCGTCCATGCGGCGGGTGATGTCCTGCTTGAGGCTATTCAGATCGGCCGTGGCGGGCATGTTCGCTCCCTTGCCATTTATCAGGTGTCCTCGACGATCCGGGTGAAGCGGCCCTCGCCGCGGGTAACGGCGGCAAAGGCGCCCGGCGCGTGAATATTGAATACTACGATAGGGAGCTTGTTTTCGCGCGCCAAGCTGATGGCGGCGGCATCCATGACGGCGAGCTGGTTAGCGAGGACGTACTGGTAGGTGAGTTCCTCGAAACGCTCGGCTTCGGGGTCGCGGCGGGGGTCGGTGGCGTAAACGCCATCGACCTGGGTGCCTTTGAAGAGGGCGTCGCAGCCCATTTCGGTGGCGCGGAGGGCGGCGGCAGTATCGGTGGTGAAGAACGGGTTGCCGGTGCCGGCGGCGAAGATGACGACACGGCCTTTCTCCATGTGGCGCTCGGCTCGGCGGCGGATGTAGGGCTCGCAGACGCTGGACATAGGAATGGCGGATTGGACGCGGGTGGGGACGCCGCGGGCTTCGAGGGCGCTTTGCATGGCGAGCGCGTTCATGACGGTGGCGAGCATGCCGATATAGTCGGCTTGGGCGCGCTCCATTCCGTGGGCGGCGGCGGAGACGCCGCGGAAGATGTTACCTCCGCCGATGACGGAGCAGACTTGGACGCCCATGGTGGCGACGGCCTCGATATCGGCGGCAATGGCGCGTACCTTGGCGTTGTCAAGGCCGTATTCCTGGCGGCCCATGAGGGCCTCGCCGGAGAGTTTGAGGAGGACGCGCTTGTAGATCGGCGGGTGTGGCATGGGGTGGGGCGACTCGGGGTGTGGGGAGGAACTCGGGGCGGGGTTCGCGGGAAGGTAGTGAGGCGGGTTTGGGGTGTCGAGAGTGGTGTTGCGCAGGGGGTAGGATGGTCCGTAAAGTCGCGGGGAGGCCGGGTATGCTGCGGGTCGCGGGTTTGGATCGGTACCGTCGGGCAGTTTTGGGGGGTTGACAACGGTACCGTTAGGGGTCTGGCGGGGCTTGACAACGGTACGGAAGAGAGGTTTGTGTCGGCTTTGAATCGAGATGGAGGAAATCTTTTTGAGTGTAAGTGATCTTTTTTAACACGGAGGGCGCGGAGGGCCACTGAGGGGGCACGGAGAAGGGGTTAGCTCGATTGCGGGATTGGCTGGGCGATTCAATTAAGTGGCTGGATGGCGAGCGTCGAGTCGGAGCAGGTTGAGCGGTTTGTCGGGCGATGGGATGGGACGGAGCAGGCTGAGCGGGCGAATTATGTCTCGTTTCTGATTGAACTATGCGATCTTATCGGGGACGGGCAAGTATTATGCGCAGTTTCCGGATCCATGGGAAGTCGGTGGGTTAGGCCGGCACCCATTGCGAGCACCCGAGGCGAGATCGTATGGTTGGCACTACCGGTGAAGCGCAGCCAGACAGTGGTGGCCGGCAGCCCCCCTTCGACCAGGCTGCTCCGCCCCTGCCCTATCCTCCGAGGCAATGGCCATGAGAAGGCGTTCATTCACAGCCGGGCTTGCCGCAATCGCGACGGCAGGACCGCTGCTTTGCGCAAAAGTTTCACTCGATGCCAGAGCTGCTGACGCGGTCGAGATCAGAGTGTTGACTTCTGTCGCCCTGACCTCGGCGCTGAACGAGTTGGCTCCGCACTTCGAGCACATCAGCGGTGATAAGCTGGTGATCGGCTACAGCCTGATTGCCGATATCAGAAAGCGCGTGCTGAACGGCGAAACGGCCGATGTCATCATGTTGTCGCGACCGGTCATGGACGAGCTGCAGCAGAAGAAGAAAATTATCCCCGGCAGTATTGTCAACGTCGCCGGTACCGCGGTGGCTGTGGCGGTACGCGCGGGAGCGGCGAAGCCGGATATCAGCACGGTCGCCGCGTTCCAGCGCACGATGCTCGCCGCCAAGTCGGTGGTCTATGCGGATCCGGCAAAGGGAGGGGCGAGCGGTGTCTATTTCGCCCACGTTCTTCAACGTCTCGGGATTGCCGCGCAGATGAAGCCGAAGACAGTGCTGGTTCCTGGTGCCCAGGCGGCCGAGTTCGTCGCCGAAGGCAAGGCCGAGCTCGGCATCGGTCAAACATCCGAGATCACGCCGGTCGCCGGCGCTGAATTAGTAGGACCCTTCCCGGCGGAGCTTGCCAACACGACGATGTTTGCGGCGGGGATTGGGACCGGTTCCAAGGAAACCAAGGCGGCCAATGCGCTGATCCGGTTTCTGACCGGACCTGCCGCCGATGCCGTATTCAGGGAGAAAGGATTTCAGCCTGGCTGAGCCGAAGCTTGCTGCGCCTTGCCCGACACACGAAGGGTGCTAAATGGGCGAGTGAGCTGCCGAGCAGTCGCAGGTTAGCGAGGGCTCCTTGCTTGACATCATGATGCCTGAGACATAGCATCAAGATGATGCGTACTACGCTTACCCTGGATGACGATGTGGCGGCCAAGCTCAAGGCGGAGGTCCACCGGGCTAACCGGCCGTTCCGAGAAGTTGTGAATGAGATGCTGCGGCTCGGGCTGGCGAGCCGGCGTGCCAGTACTCCGCGTCAGGAGTTCCAGGTAACGGTGCGGGACCTTGGTGATTTGAAGCCGGGGCTTTCCCTCGACAACGTTGGGGAGCTGATCGAGCAGACCGAAGGCCCGCTGCATCGGTGATCCTGATTGATGCCAACCTGTTGCTCTATTCCTATCATGTGAGAGCGGTGCAGCATGAGAAGAGCCGGGCTTGGCTCACTGAGGTGCTCTCCGGGTCCGATTTGGTTCGTTTTGCTTGGATAACGCTGTGGGCGTTTCTCAGGATTGCCACCAATCCCCGGGTGTTCGAGCGGCCGCTTTCTATCTCGGAGGCCCAAGCGGCGATCGCGTCGTGGTTGGCGCAACCAATGGCCGGAGTTCTTGAGCCGGGGGAGCGGCACTGGGACATTGTGCGGGAGTTGATGCCTGAGAGCCAGACCACCGGTGCATTAGTTATGGATGCGGTTCTGGCAGCGATCGCGCTTGAGCATGGTGCGATGTTATACACGACCGATCGGGATTTCGCGCGGTTTCCGGGTCTCAAGTGGGTGAACCCGATTGCGCAGATAGCGGGGTCAAGCCCGGCCATGATCGGTTCTGGCGGAGGTGACGTGTGATGAGTGTGCGTGCTGGGCGTGAGTTCCTGGCGTTGCCGGGGCCGACGGTGGTGCCGGACGAGGTGCTGCGGGCGATGCACCGACCGGCAGTGGATATTTATGCCGGTCCGCTGGTGGCGCTGACAGATGAGTTACTAGGCGATCTCCAGCGCGTGTTCAGGACGAAGGGGCGGACGTATATCTACATTTCCAACGGCCATGGGGCGTGGGAGGCCTCGCTTTCCAACGTGCTGAGCAAGGGCGAGAAGATTTTAGTGCTGGAGAGCGGGCGGTTTGCCATCGGCTGGGGCGAATATGGGCGCCGGATGGGTGTCGAGATGGAGGTGCTTAAAGGCGATATGCTTCACGCCGTGCGGCCAGTCGAGGTGGAAGCGCGGCTGAAGGCGGATAAGGGTGGTACCATTAAGGCTGTGCTGGTGGCGCAAATCGATACTGCTTCGGGTGTCGTGAATGACATCGCGGCGATTGGTGAGGCGATGCGCGCCGCACAGCATGAGGCGCTGCTGATGGTCGATGCGGTTGCGTCGCTTGGTTGCATGCCGTTCGAGATGGATTCCTGGGGCGTGGACGTGGCGATGTGCGGCTCGCAGAAAGGTTTGATGACCCCGCCGGGTTTGGGGTTCGTGGCCGCTGGCGAGCGTGCGCGCGAGGCGCACGGGAAGGCAGGGCTGCGCACGCCCTATTGGGACTGGACGGATCGCGAAGGGCAGGAGCATTACCAGAAATATGCCGGGACGCCGCCGGAGCATCTGCTGTTCGGGTTGCGCCAGGCGCTCGATCTGTTGTTTGCGGAGGGGCTGGAGAACGCGTTCCGCCGTCATCGATTGCTGGCGGAAGCGGTGCGACGCGCGGTTGGGGTTTGGGCGGAGGGCGAAGCGATCGAGTTCAACGTTATCGCGCCGAAGGAGCGCTGCAATACTGTTACTACCGTGCTGGTGAATGGGTATGATCCGGACGCGTTGCGCGCGTATTGCGACGAGCAATGCGGGGTAGTGCTGGGCCATGGGATCGGCGAACTGTCGGGGCGAGGTTTTCGCATTGCGCACATGGGGCATGTGAATGCACCGATGATCATGGGGACTCTGGGGGTGATTGAGATGGGGCTGGCGAGCTTAGGGGATTCCGCATGGCAGGGGCGGGGTGCAGGCGGCGGTCGATTGGCTTGGCGAGCAGGTGCGCCCTCGCCCTCACCCGGCGCGCTGACGCGGTCGACCTCCCGCAAGCGGGCTACGGGAGTCGCACATCGTCGGAACGATTTCGTGCTTGCCTCCAGGCCAGCCATGCCTTGAGCTTCGCCGCGCGCCGTTCCGGGCTGCTGTTCGGATTCCCGGCCGCGGGCAAAATGGGCGCGATCGGAGGACGGACAGTGCCAGTCGGCTTCATCGAGTGCCCAGTCGGCTTCGGTCCTGCGAGCTGCACGCGCCCGTCTGACGTTGCGGCATCCGCCCAGGTCCAGCCTGGGCGGGTTACTGTGTCGCTGTGTTCGACCGCCGGCTTGGCGCCTGGCCGCTTCCGACCACCGTCTGGCCATGGGATGTGTTCACCTGAGGCCCATGACTAGATAATGGTTGTTGGAAAGGGCCGCATCGGTGGGAGAACTGCGCGGTAACGGGTTCGGCGCGCCCTGAGCGGAGTGGCCGGTGCAGCAGGCGGCCGGTTACCACCACCTTTATAGTCGGGTCCTCCCTCGCCCTGCGCCAA
>CAWIDE010000012.1:0-187500 GCA_963834715.1 uncultured Pseudomonadota bacterium
GACGATCTCGCCCGGACCGCTGAGGCCATCACGCAGCGGGGCCGCGCGGCCGTCGCGCTGTCCCTCGACATCGCCGACGTGCCAGCCCACGCCGGCTTTGTCGATCAAGCCTGGTCTGCTCTCGGTCCGATCAGCTGCTTGGTCAACAATGCGGGTGTTTCAGTCGCCCAGCGTGACGATATCCTGACCGTCAAGCCCGAGAGCTTCGACCGGCTGATCAGGATCAACCTGCGCGGGCCGTTCTTCCTGACCCAAACGGTCGCTAAGCGCATGGTCGAGGCGCCCTCTGACCAACTGCGGACGATCATCACGATCTCCTCAATCAACGTCGAGTTTATATCCACTGATCGGGCTGAGTACTGCCTCTCCAAGGCGCCGCTTGCGATGATGTCGCAGCTCTACGCCGTGCGTCTCGCGCAGCATGGCATCAACACCTACGAGGTGCGCCCGGCGTGATCCGCACCCAAATGACTTCCGTCGCCAAGGATCGGTATGAAAAGGCGTTCGCGGCCGGGCTTGCCCCGATCGCGCGCTGGGGCGAGCCGGAGGACCTTGGCCACGCCGTGGCAATGCTGGCCTCGGGCGCCCTGCACTACTCCACTGGCGAGGTCTTGCACGTGGACGGCGGCCTTGCCGTGCGGCGGCTGTGACGCGACACGTCAGCGCCGTTAGACCAGGGTATCGTGACCCGGGCGCTTACAGTGATCCAAAATGGCCGCACAGTTCCGCAGAGCGAGACGATGCTGCTGACCCGGCTTGCCGCAGAACTTCCAACACGCAACCAATGGGAAACCATCCGATGACATCCATCCAACTCCCGACATCGAACGGCACGCTCGAGAACTCTGGAGGTATCTGAGCCGAGGTCATGGCGCACGGCATCGGCCGGAGAGGTGCTGCCGCGTATCGCCCTATCGGCGGGTCATGTCGTGGCAGATCCGATGGCCGAGATCTCGCCTATGCAGGAGGTCGCCATCGACTTTGAAAAGACACAGCAATTCCGCGATTATCTTTGGGACCTCGGCCTCGGCATTGCAGAGGCGATGGACACGGCCCAGCGCGGCATGGGTCTTGACTGGGAGAGAGCAAAGATCCTCATCCGCAATACGGTCGAGAGTGCCAAACGCCGGCCGGGAGCCGTCGTCTTCTCCGGTGTCGGCACGGACCATCTCGACCCGGCCGGCGCGACGCTCGACGATGTGGTTCGTGCTTACCTCGAACAACTCGGCTTCGTTCAGGGACTCGGTGGCCGGGTCATCCTCATGGCCAGCCGAGCACTCGCCCGTGCCGCACGCAGCGCCGCCGACTAATGCCGACGTGTACCGCCGTGTGCTGGGAGCGGCAGACCGCCCGCTCATCCCGCACTGGCTAGGCGAGATGTTCGATCCGGCGCTGGTGGGTTACTAGGGGCCGCAAGGCATCCCGGCGGCGATGGATGCGTGCCTCGCCTTGATAGACGAGAACGCATCCAAAATCGATGGCATCAAGATATCGCTGCTCGATAAGGATCTGGAGGTCAGCATGCGGCGCCGTCTCCCGGGCGGTGTCAAAATGTACACCGGCGACGACTTCAATTACCCGGAGATGATCGCCGGCGACGTGTCCGGCTACAGCCACGCGCTGCTCGGAATTTTCGATCCGATCGCGCCGGTCGCCTCTGCCGCTCTCACCGCCCTCGCTGCTGGCCTACCTCAACGGCCATCAGGATCATTTCGTCATGATCGGGGCGCAACAGGGCGCCCGATCGATTCTCCACTTTGCCCACGTGTTTCGCCACGCGGCGGAAATCGGTCTGTTTCGCAACCCTGAGATGGCGGTCGCCCGCATGCGGACGGTGCTGGCGCTGTACGGCATTGAATAAACGGCAGCCTGCTCGACTGACTGCTGGTCACGCTCGTCGAGCTAACAGATAGCAGGGGCAGCATGGATACAATAAGTCGCTCGGGAGAGGGCAAGCCGCATGATGCACGGTCCACGCTGGCGGACATCGCTAAGGCGAGCGGCGTGTCCAAGGCCACTGTCTCCCTCGTCTTGCGCAACAAGCCCGAGCATCCCAGAGCGGACGCGCAGGCGCGTCCTGTTGGCCGCCGAGCAGCTTGGCTACGTCTATAATCGGGGCGCTGCGAGCCTCCGGTCAGCTCAGACGCATCTGATCGGCCTCGCTGTGAACGATCTGACGAACCCTTACTTCGCGGAAGTTACTGCCGCAATCGAGAATGCGCTCACGGCGCAGGACCGCATCGTGATCATGTCCAACACGGGCAAATCGGTCGAGCGACAGAGCGCCTTTGCCGCGACCGTTCGGGAGTACAACGTAGACGGCCTGCTGCTCGTGCCGGCAACAGGGACCGATGCCGCCTTCGTTGAGCTGCTGCGGTCATGGCGGCTGCCGTTCGTGATGGTATCCCGCTTGGTGCCGGGTGCGGAGACCGACCTGGTTCAGGCCAACCACTACACTGGGATGATGGCAGCAACGAATCACCTGATCGGCCTTGGCCATCGGCGCGTTGGCTTCATCGGTCTGAACGCGGACATCTCCACTGGGCGCGAGCGACTGGAGGGGTATCGGCAGGCGCTGATGCAGAGTGGGATTGAGTTCGAGCCGCAGCTGGTGCTGTCTGGCGCGGCAATCAGAGATGTCGGCATGGCCCAGATTTCTACACTGCTTGATCTGCCCGACCCGCCAACGGCCGCCGTGTGTTTCAATGACGTGCTCGCTCTTGGCGCGATGTTGGGGCTGCGCGCACGAAACATGACGCCCGGCATTGATTTCTCCATCACCGGTTTCGACGACATTGCCGAGGCAACACTGTGGCGGCCGGCCCTCACCTCGGTATCCGTCGCGCGCAAGCTCGTCGGACAAAAGGCAGCATCCGTTCGCTCTGCAATTATCCCTACATTCAACAGGTCAACGTATAGGCTCGGTGGTATTCAGATGACGTCGCGCCGCTCCAAATCACATCGGAGTCAATTCAGCCGCTCGGCGGTATCATATGAGATAAGGAAATCGCCGCATTGGCGCGTTTGAGCCCTCCCTGAGCACCCGCAAGGACGCGGTCAGCCCAGGTTTTGGCCATAGCGACCGCTCTGCCACTGCATTTTTCCCCAGCCTGGTGGACCCGTTCGTCAGGCGGAAGTATTTACTCACGCGCAGTTTCCGGAACTTGGCCCTCGAAGACAGTGGGGTTGCGCGCGATAGCACGAAAAATCGCGCGCAGGCCGACCCGAGCCCCGACGATCGTCCATGATCGCTGATCGGGGTCAAACCGGCCATCGGCCTCCGGCCGGGTCAAAATGTAATATAATGAAGAGCGTTTTTGCCTTAGCGGCGCGGCGCAAGAGGCCGCGCGCGTGGCACCGGTGTTCGGGGCCGCGCCGGTGAGGCAAAAACGGATTGGATTAAACCGCTGGCACCACGGCGGGCCTATGGGCATTGATCCCTGGCTGGGCTGGTGCCGACCGCGATCTGTCCTTCGGCAACGGAGGCGCCGGGGGTGGGTTTGCGCGGCAGGAGCGGCGAGCGGCCTGGGTGAACGCCAGGAATGAGGCATTGCGACGAAGCCAACCCGAGATAGCGGCGGGTTTGGCGTTATGTGGGTCAAGTTCAGCAATTTTTGGGTGGCCACGTTTTTGTAGGGATGTTTCTCAGTTCGGCTGAGCGCCGTCGGGGATGAAGCGCCATTGGCGATAGCCTGGGCGTCGGTCTGGATGCGTTCCCCACGGGTGCGGGGATGAACCGCAAGTAAGTTTCACCATCGGCACTGCGGAGGAGCGTTCCCCGCGGGCGCGGGGATGAACCGGGCGTGATGGCCAACGGATCAGCTCGCCGGTATCGTTTTCTCCCCTTTTCCGACTCGGGCGCCGGTGCGTAGTCAGTCCATTCCAACTCCGGGGAGAGCTGATGAGCGAAGGATTCTGGTGCTTCCAATGTCCGGAGTGCGGTTTCGGCAATGTAGAGCTTGGCCGGCTCGCTGAAGATCAGGAATTCTTCTGCGAAATCTGCCTGGAAGAAGGCCGCGGCGAGGTTCGGCTACAGCGCTGGCTGCCCGACCAGGTGCCGACCGTTCATGCTCGTTTGCGCGAGGCTCTTCTTCAGGGCCGCCATGAGATCGACCACATTGCTGCGGTCCGGCTCAGCGGCGGTGGCTTCCATTCCTTCCCCCTTCAGCTTGGCGTCGATCATGGCACGCAGCCGGGTTTCGTAGCGGTCCTCCAGGTCTGATGGATCGTACCGGGCCATCTGCCGCTCGATCAGCTCCTTCGCGAGCTGCACCATCTCTGGATCGACGGCAACATCGGCTGCATTTCCAAAGATCGACCGCGCGTCATTGATGTTGCGCTGCTCGTCGAGCGTGTGCGCGACTATGCCATCCTCAGCCGCACGGAGGGCGATCGTCTTCTCCCGCTGGCCGATGACCACCCGCGAAAGCGCAAGACGCCCAGCTTCAGCAATAGCCTGCCGCAGGACGGCATATACATCGCGCCCTGCTTCCCCGTCCGGCGCCAGGTAGTAAGCGGCATCGTAGTAGATCGGATCGATCGAGCTGGCGTCCACGAACTTCTCGATCGTCATCATCGACGAGCTTTCGACCTTGACGCTATCCAGGGTCGGCGTCCGTCAGCAGCAGATAACTGTCCTTCTTGAATTCGTAGCCTTTGACCAGGTCGCGGCGGGAAAGCTCCTGCCCAGTGACCGCGTCCTGGATGACCATCCGGATGCGGTTGCCCGTCTCGGGGTTGATCAGGTTGAACCGGATCGGTCCCCGCTCGTGCTTGGCGCTGTAGAGCGCCACGGGGCAGGAGACGAGCGCGAGACGGAGATGACCACGCCAGATCGGTCGCTGCGCCATGATGCGGCCCTTTGCCTTGCGGGGCTGACCAAACCTGTGGTCAGCCCGTTCCCAGAATAGTGCCCGCGTCCAGGGATGAAGGAAAGCCGACCGCACCGGCTGGGTTGCGCCGTTGGTCAGCGCGGAAGGAGCATTCCTCCATCAAGCCGTGGTTGGCCGACCCGGCGCGACCTACCACTTTCCCAACTCCGGGCCAACGTAGCGGGCTACGGACATTTTCTCCCTGCCTGGGCGCGACAGTTGACGGCGTGGGCTGCCGCAAATCCGGCCGCTAATTCTGCTGCTCGCCTGTCGCGATGCGCATTGCCTGGACTGTGGCGCCGATCACATCGGCGGGGCCCTCGAAGGCATTACGGCACCTGAATGAACGAAGCTAAGCGGCTGTTCATTTCGCGCAGTTGGTCGAGATTGAAGATCCCACTAAGTGGGATCGTCGGCTCCCCATTGACATCATACCACATCAGCCAAAAGCATTTATCGCCGAACTTATGATCCACAACGTACTCCAACCAGAGGGAGTACCCATCGCTCTCAATCAGCGGCTCATCGAAAACGCTGCCAGCTGCATTTCCCACTCCATGTGGTTCACCATTCGATAGATCGGTCTGGAACCGCTTGTTGCGACAAGTATACGGCCGACCGTCGATCCACCACCTTGACATTTGCATCTCCAATGGCTGCGGTTAAGCATAGGTCAGACCCGGGCTTTGTCCAGCGATGTCGGGCCTTGGGTCATCCGGAATGCCGGCAAGCCGCCGGACCAAGACGATCGCTGCCGATCATCCGATCATTATGCGCGGCCCGCCGCATGTCCACCTTGAGCAGTACCCGGGGGGTGTATGAGCTGATAGACGCGACGCGCTGGCTGGTCACGTACTACACGATGTGGCATGTGAGCCGGCCCACCCCGAAGGGTGGGCTTGGGTTAGGGATGCAGGGCTGGCACGTTCTTGATCAGCCAATTGAAGCCGTATGTTACGGCACCGATGACCACCAGCGTTCCGACCACTAGCTTGGTCACTTCCAAGGTAAACCGGCGATCGCGATCTCGTTGCTGGCGGTCGCGATCAGCGATTTCCTTCTCCATGCGGCGAACATCGGCCCGCAGGCGCTCAGTATCCTGGCGCATGCGCTCGATATCGACGCGCTCATGTTCGATTTGGACACTCATCAGTTCCATCCCCTCCCGGCATCCCCCGGCGTTCGGGTCATCCAGCTCCGCCCGACCAAGACGATCGCTGCCGATCATCCGATCATTATGCCGGCCCGCCGCATGTCCACCCTGAACAGTACATCGCAGGCACCCGGCGGAGTATGAGCTGGTAAACGCGACGCGCCGGCTGGTCACGTACTACACGATGTGGCCTGCGGGCCGGCCCACCCCGAAAGATGAGCTTGGGTTAGAAAAAGTGGGGAAGGTAGTTCAGCAGAGCCCTTGCCGCGGCCAGAACAGCTGCGCCGGCGGCAAGGCCGCGATAATCATGCTCCGGACTTCGATCCGGTTGAGACGATCGCGATCCTCAAGCTCTCGTTTTATTTGCTCAATGTCCACGCGCCCGTGGTCGATCTGCACAGCCATCAGTTTCAGCTCGCGGTTGCTGTTGTCATAAGTGGGTCGGGCTAGGATGGTGTCACCTCGGCGCACCTGACCATCACCCCCAGATAATTAAGCAGACCGCATCGACTGTCCACTTTGGTGAGGGTCGGGGCTTGGGTTGATCAGCCGACGAGGGCGCGCCAGCTGATTACAGGTTCGGCGACACGTAACACCGGCGGCCGCCTGGTCCGTAGCCGGAGGGGTCGGGTCAGATGGGCCGCAGGTAGTTCCACAGCGCCATTGTAGCGGCGAGCAGCACCTGCGCGGAACACCGCGACAACCAGCGGCCAGATCTTGGTTTCGTAAAGCTGCCCGGGGCCCATCACGCGCCCGTAGAGAGCGGAAAGCGGCGCCGCACCCGGAGGGTAGACTTGGGCTAGCGGATGAAGTAACCGATGACGCCGCCGGCGCCTAACAGAGCGGCAGCGGCGGCCACGGCGGCGATCATGAGCGCTAGATTTTCATGTCGTAGAGTTTTTTGGAGCGGGCGATTTCCTCGTCAAACCGTTCCATGCAGAGCTGCACTCGCTCCCGCATGCGGTCACTCTCCTGCCGCATGCGTTCGATGTCCGCGCGTGGGTGGTTGGTCTGGGTAGCCATTGGTTCGTCCTGTAATCGGGGCAGCCGAACTAAACGAAGCGTAGCGGACCGCAGCCCAGCAGCGAACAGCATCATTACTCCGCACTGCCGGCGGACGCCATCAGCCCGAGGGCCGCTCCGGTCGGGTCTGTCACAAAGCCCAGGCGGCCCACACCGGGCACGTCAAACGACGGCCGCATTATGCTGGCACCGTGCGCCGCAGCCAATTTCACGGCCGCGTCAACATCCTCGACCTGAAGATATTCGAACCAATGAGCCGGAACGCTGTCCGGTATTCCTGCTGGCATTGCCATGATGCCCGCCCCGTCCTTCCGTCTAGCTCTGCCACCCAGTAAGTCCCGCTTTTTCCTGGAACCGCTCTGAAGGTCCAGCCGATCAGGGCCGCGTAGAACGCCTTCGCCTTCTCCACATCCCGGGTCAGCATTTCGTTCCAGATGAATGTCCCCTGCGCCATGTGATACCTCGTTTCGGAATGTCGGATCGGACCTAGCCGGCCGCTTTCGGCGAAACTGCATGCTCTCACACCGCTGGAACATAGCCTAGTCCGCCTGCCGCAGGTCATCAACGACCGGGATTACGGGCGGACCATGCCCAAAATTAGCGCGGAACTCACTGACGCTGTTCAGTAGCCGCAGATAAACCGCCGAACATCTTGACAACTGGAACAGAATCGTTACGGTATCGGGGTCTGGTGGATTGTACCACGTCCACCACCTCTGGCCGTATTCCGCAATTGGCCGCGGCGAAGTGGATGCCTGCTCATGGCACGCCCGGCGGATAACACCAACCCTGATCGAGATACTGGCCCGGATCGCCTGCTGCGGCTGCGCGAGGTTGCTGAACGTCTTGATTTATCCCTCAGCTCTGTCCGACGTCTGATCCAGCGGGGCCAACTGCCCGCTGTAAAGCTGAATGCCGCGGTGCGCGTGCGCGAGAGTGCCGTGAGGAAACCTATGCTTGGGATTGTGCAGTGACGGTTCGCGTCGGAAAGGAAGTAGGAAAAAGGCCAGGCACAGCGCGGATCGGGAAGGCGTCCTGTGTGCGTTAGATCATTAAACCTCCCGCGTCTCGGACGTCCCGTGGCCTGTTGAAAGCGTATGCGGGGGACGATGAGCCAGCCATTTTTTTCTAACCATGGAGGCACAGCGAACCCGACCACCTGGAAGGGTTCGCCGTTTGTCGGGCTAAGATCGGGGGCGGCGAACGAACCTGATCCCGGTAAGGCCAACGCCCAGCAAAACCAACGATGCCGGCTCGGGCACTCCAATCGCCGAACCGCCGAAATTCGTCAGAACGATGTTACCTCCCACTGAATACTGCCAGTCATAGTTGTCTCCATGGGCTTGTAGTTCGATCACATCGCCCGCGGTCACAGGCAATGAAACCGATCCGGTGATAGGGGGAGAAAGGATGGTTCCGCCGCTTGTATTGAGGGTTTCCGAGTATCCGCTGGTCAGATCGGTCAAGGCCAGGAATCCATTGGCCTCAAAGTAGGCATAATTCATCGTCTGGCTGTAATCGAAGGAAAGCGTGCCAGTCTTCGGGGCGTCCGTCGTAAAGTCCCAGGTTAGTCCGTAACATCCGGCGCAGTAGTACGATCCGGCATAATAATTGAGCTGAACTCCTCCCGCTACATTGGTGACTGATTGTGAGCCACCGTACACATTAGCAGAACTTTAGGACCAATCGGACGGGTTCAAGTAGTTTGCCCGCGCGCCCGGTGCAGAACCGAGAACCGTGGCACCGGCCAAGGCCAGCGCGATCACTGACCCGTACGCCTTGGAGATCGTCATTCTGAAGATCATGGTTTTTCCCAAGCTCGTTGATTGTCTTGGGACCACAAACCTGCGCTCAGACGCCCTGCTGTCGGACCCGCACTGGGATGATCCAGTGCAGGCTGGACGATGTAGCTCAATGTCGTTCCTCACCCGATTGTGTTCCCAAGTTAGACATTACACGAATTACACATACCCGCAATGCATTTCTCCTCCTGAGACAGAATTTATCTGCGGGTCAATAGAACGCCCGAGGTGGTATAATCAGTCGAAAGTTCCGAGCTGTTTGGCGCCCTCAGCGTCGGGCCCGTGTGTCAGGACCTTGCGAGCTGGTAGAAGGGGCATGGCAGCTGGGACCGAGGTTCCAGGCGGATGGGTTGCGCGTCTAGCTGTGTTCCGGCCCACGGCGCCACCTTCTATCTGTTCTCGAGCCAGCTAATCCCCTTCATCGGCGGCTCAGCGCACCGGCTCACGTCGGAAGCTCCCCGCCGGGAGCGGGCGCAGCAGTGCTTCCTGGGGTGCCAGCCCGCCCAGCCAGTCCAGTCGGGCGGCGCGTGGAATTACGGCCATCTGGCGGTCGCTGACGGGAGCGACGTCTGAATTCGCGGCCGTGGTTAGCACTGCGTAGGCTTCGGGCCAGTCGTCCGACGCCGGCCTCCAGATCCCGGCGAAGTAGAGGCTGTCGCCACCCGCGAGCGTGAAGCGCCATCGCCTGCCCGCTTCGGACTGATCGCGAAGGAAGCCGAGGAAGGTGCGCTGTTCGCTTGACGGAGCCGGCCCGTTAGCGTTCAGTCGGTCGTCTGCGTCCCTGGAATAGCGCGTTCGGTCACTCGGCCCCGCGCCGGCCTTGGGTTGGCTGAGACGTGCCCTTCTCGCCGTGGCGGTGATCTATGCGGCCAGACGACCGACCGTATGGAGCTGGGTGTGTGGTATGTCACATTGCTCCCGAAAGGTTGCCGTTGGGATTATCAGGCGGGAGGGCAACTCGTCGGCTGGGGCCGGTGGCGGGTTCCCGCGAATAAGGACTTGACTTGTTGCCCACGAGCAGCTTGTTTGCGCCCGTTCTTGTTCGGCAAACAGAACATAGAGGACCGCACCATCGTCGTCAACCGCGGGGTGCGGTCTTTTTTGCGCGCTTTTATGCGCTGCGCATCGAGATCTGGAACAGGCGTCGAGCGTCTTGGATGAGATGACCGATCTGGTGATCGCCGCGGAACGACCAGTAATGATCCGGACGCCTGACGGGTTTCCACGTCGCTAAGTCGCGGACTTGTTTTGTGTTCGGTGACGCAGCGTCCCGGGCAGACGTTAGCCCATGCAGTCATCAGCTTCGCCTCATTCAGTCATCGAGGACGAACGTCACCTCCATCGTGATGCGATACTCGGCAATCTTGCCATTGCTGACGCTCGCCTTGTGCTCAACCACGTGCAGGCCGGTAATGCCGCGCAGCGTCTTGCTCGCGCGCGCCAGCCCTTCCATTACCGCATGATCAAAGCTCTCCGTGGACGCGGCTGTAATTTTCGAAACGCTCGCAACAGCCATTTTGACCTCCCCTGCTATTGGCGACCCAAGTGCCGACCCGAGGGCTAACCGAAACAGCATAGGTCCAGCCACACTTTTTGGACAAGTGGTTTGAACCAACTCCTGCGACCTTGTCCGGCGATACGGCTAAGTCGGCCACCACCCTCGCTATCGGCCCGAGCGTGGCGTCCTGCTGCCAGTCGTCGCGCAGCGATAGGCAAGGTAGCGAAGTGGGCGTTGCGGTCAGCGGGATGAGACTGGTGCGTAACGGTGTATGGTGGCGTAGCCAGGCCGAAGGCCCCTACGGTGCGCTACCACACCAAGCTGTACGCCGTCGCTGACACCAGGACGAGGAGGAAGCGACCGTGCAAGTCGAGATCGCCGCTCCGGTAATGGCTGAGCTGATCGACCCCAACGTTGAGGTGGAACGGCTATGCACCGGTTTTAGGACCTAAACATTGACACACGCCTACTGACAGGTCCGATGCTCGGTATGCATTCCGGGTCCCGCGCACCCCCGGTGATCCTCATACTTCGCTCCTTGCACGCGCGATAATCGCGATTGGACTAAACCGCTTCGCGGTAGTTTTTCGCGTGATCTATATAGTTTCTGATTGAGAGTCATTGCCGAGGGGCGACGTTACGTCGCCCTTCCCTGGTCTGAGGGTCCGTCTGCGAGACCATGGCGCGGCGCCACGTGGTGCCTTCATCTCGCAGAGGAGCTGTCCATGACCCCGCTTCGTCAACGCATGATCGAGGACATGCAGGTTCGCAACCTCGCGCCCGATACGCAACACACTTACCTCCACCAAGTCTCGCTGTTTGTGCGGTACTTCGGCAAGTCGCCGGAACTGCTGGGCCCTGCCGACATCCGTGCCTATCAGATCTATTTGGTCCGGGACCGACGACTTGCCGCCGGCTCGGTCGTCGTCGCGGTATCCGCCCTTCGCTTTCTCTACAAGATTACCCTCAAGCGCGATTGGAACCTCGAGAAGACCATCCCCACTTGCCGCACGCCGCAACGACTTCCGACCGTACCTCAGCCCCGAGGAGGTCCGTCGTTTCCTCGATGCGGTCGACATGCTGAAGCATCGTGTCATCTTGACAGCCTGCTATGCGGCTGGGTTGCGGGTCTCGGAAGCAGTTCGTCTGAAGCCGGCCGCGATCGACAGTCAGCGCATGGTCATTCGCGTGGAGGCCGGTAAGGGACGCAAGGACCGTTACGTCATGCTGTCGCCCAGGCTGCTGGATATCCTTCGCAACTACTGGCGCGCAGCTCGCCCTAAGGAGTGGCTGTTTACAGGTTACGTGGATGGGGAGCCGATCTCCACGTTCGCCGTGGAACATGCGTGCAGGAAGGCGCGGCATGACGCGGGCATCACCAAGCCGGTTACACCTCACTCGTTGCGCCATGCCTTCGCTGTCCACCTGCTGGAAGCAGGCACTGATTTGCGCACGATCCAGTTGCTTCTCGGCCATCGAAACCTAAGCACCACGTCGCGCTACCTGCGCCTCGCCACAAGCAAGGTCTGCGCTACGGTCAGCCCATTTGACGCGATGGAGATGGTATCTCGCGCCACATCGGGTTCCGCTCCGGCAACTGGCTGAACGATCGCGGCCATGCCCGGCCACGGGCCGGAACTGGCGGACGTGTTCCGCCGGTATGGCAACGCCTATCGTCGACAGCACGGCGCGTCACTCTCCACCGCGCAACGCCAAGCCATGGCGGCGATCGAAAGCTGCCGCACCGCCGCGCTTGGTGGCCATGTCGAGCGGTGCGACGGCTGTGGCCATCAGCGCATCGCTTACAACTCCTGCCGCAACCGGAACTGCCCCAAATGCCAGGGGCTCGCGCGCGCTCAGTGGCTCGAGGACCGCCAGGCCGAACTGCTCGACACGCCATACTTCCACGTGGTCTTCACCGTGCCGGAAGAGATCGCCACCATCGCGTTCCAGAACAACGTTGTCGTCTACGATATCCTGTTTCGGGCGGCGGCGGAGACGCTGCGCACCATCGCCACCGACCCGGCGCATCTGGGGGCGGAGATCGGCTTCCTGGCAGTGTTGCACACCTGGGGTCAGAACCTCCTCCATCATCCGCACCTGCACTGCCTTGTGCCAGGTGGCGGGATCGCCGCGGACGGCAGCCGCTGGATCGCTTGCCGCCCCGGCTTTTTTCTCCCGGTCAGGGTTCTGTCCCGGTTGTTCCGCGGTTTGTTCCTGCACTACCTGGAGAAGACGTTCGCTGCCGGCAAGCTGAACTTCGTCTCCACGCTGCGCCATCTGCATGAGGCCGCGGCATTTCGCCGCCATCTCGCGGCGACCCGCGACACCGAGTGGGTGGTCTACGCCAAGCGGCCGTTCGCCGGACCGAAGCAAGTCCTCGACTATATCGGCGGGTACACCCATCGTGTCGCTATCTCCAACCACCGCCTGCTGTCCGTCGACGAGGGCAAGGTCCGGTTCCGTTGGAGGGACTACCGGCACGGCAATCAGCACAAGAGTATGACACTGGATGTGGATGAGTTCATCCGCCGCTTCCTGATCCATGTGTTGCCGAGCGGGTTTCAACGCATCCGCTACTTCGGTTTTCTGGGAAACTGCCACCGTGCCCGGAAGCTGACACTCTGCCGTGAACTCCTCGGGATGGCGCACGCCGAGCAAGACAAGCTGGCCCCACCTGAAGACTATCGCGACCGACATGAGGCGCTGACTGGCATATCCTTGCGGGTTTGCCCCCACTGCCACCTCGGCAGCATGCTCGTCGTCGAGGTCCTCCCGAGAACCTCACTCCGTCTACCAGTCCCGGAAAATACCTCATGATGGCCGCTCGCCTGCTCACCCGGCCGCCCCACAACCGCGCTGCTACAAAGCCAGCAGGAACCACCGCATCCCAAACCCGCCACTACCTCGGGTTCGCTTCCTCGCAATGCCTCATTCGTGACGTTCGTCAGGGCTGCTCGCCGTCCCCACCCCGCAAACCCACCCCGGCGTCTCCTTCGGCGAAGGACAGATCGCGGTCGGCTCCAGCCCCACCAGGGGTTCAATGCCCATAGTCCGGCGGTGGTGCCAGCGGTTTAGTCCAATCCGTTTTTGCCTCACCGGCGCGGCCCTGACAGCGGCGCCACACGGGCGGCCCTTTGCGCCGCGCCGCTAAGGCAAAAACGCTCTTTATAATACAGTATGATTATCAATCGGCGTCGATGCAGACGGGATGGTGCCGGACTGTGATTCTGCGGGGCGGCAGGTTGGGGGCGGCCCCGATGGCGCGAGCCTCATCGACGGGCTGTCGGGCGTGTTCACCACCACCCTCCGCCATGCCGACCGCGCAGCGCGCAAGCGCCGGTTGCTGCTGCGGTGCGACAACGACTTCGCCGCCTCCGCGGCGCCGCCGACTGTGACCAGGGACGAGATCGACCGCGTGGCGACGCTGCTCGACGAAAGGATCGCGGTTGCCGCGCTCAAGCTGGCGGCGACTTAACGGGAGAGGGTTGTGTACAGGGTTGGCATCGACAGCGGCGGTACTTTCACTGATCTGGTTGGCATCGACGCTGACGGGAGGCTGGTGGTCGCCAAGCACGCCTCCACGCCGCGCGCGCCAATGGAGGCCTTCCTGGGCGTGATCGGCAAGAGCCGCATCGCTAGCGCTGAGATAGAGCGCATCGCCCACGGCACGACCGTCGCCACCAACGCCATCATCCAGCGGCAGGGTGCGCGCGTGGCGTTCGTGATCACGCGCGGGTTCGAGGACGTGCCGTTCATCCAGCGCATCAATCGCCGGCGCGAGTACGACCTGCACTGGCAGAAGCCGCAGCCGCTAGTGCGCCGCCGCTGGTGTGTGGGCGTGGGCGAGCGCATGAATGCGAATGGCGAGGTCACGCTGCCGCTCGATGAGCGGGCGATGCGGGAGGTGGCAGCCGCCATCCACACCCTGCAGGCGAGCGAGCCGCCGGAGGCGATCGCCATCTGCCTGCTGTTCGCCTTCCTCAATCCGCGCCACGAGATCATGCTCGGCGAATATCTCGCGGAGGAGTTCCCCGAACTGCCGATCTCGCTCTCGCACCAGGTGGCGCCGATCTGGCGCGAATACGAGCGCTCTAGCACCGTGCTGGCTGAATTCCTGTGTCAAGCCGCTGGTCAGCGGCTATTGCCGCGACATCGACCGGGCGCTTGCCACCCGCAGCGAGGTGGTGCACTGCTCGATCCTGAAATCGGATGGCGGCACCACGCTGCTGGCAAATGCAGGGCGCCGGCCGGTGGACATTCTGCTCTCCGGCCTGGCCGGCGGGCTGGTCGGAGGCCGCTACTGGGCGCGCCGCGCCGGCATCGCCGACGCCATCACGCTCGACATGGGCGATACTAGCGCAGATGTGGGCCTCGTGATCGGCGGGCAGCAGCGGTTTACCACCGAGTTCGAGATCGAGTGGGGACTGCCGGTCGCAGTGCCAATCGTGGAGGTGCGCACGCTCGGCGCCGGCGGCGGCTCGATCGCGTGGGTGGACAAGGGCGGCATGTTGAACGTCGGGCCGCAGAGCGCAGGCGCCGCGCCCGGCCCGGCCGCCTACGCCGCCGGCGGCAACGAGGCCACGGTTACCGACGCCAACCTCGTGCTCGGGCGGCTCGATCCGCATTATTTCCTCGGCGGAGAAATCTTGCTGGATCCCGTGCTGGCGCGGCAGGCGGTGGCGGGTCGCGCACCAACTGGGGCAGACGCCGGAGCAGACGGCCGCCGCGATCATTGACATTGTCGACGAGAATATGACCAACGCCATCCAGCTCGCCACCATCGAGCGCGGCATCGACCCACGCGACTTCGCGCTCATCGCGTTCGGTGGCGCCGGCCCGCTGCATGCTGTCGCGATCGCCCGCAAGCTTGGCATCCCGCGCGTGGTGGTGCCGCCGCACCCGGGTCTCGTCTCCGCGCTCGGCGCCGCGATCTCCGAATTGCGCGTGGAGAAGGTGCACACGGTTGCGATGCTGAGCGACCATGCCACCGACGCAAGCCTGACCGCGCAGTTCGCGGAGATGGAGGCGGATGCGCGGACGGAACTGGCGGCCGAGGGGCCGAGTGGCGAGGCGTTCGCGACCTGGAAACTGAGCATGCGCTATTACCAGCAGAACTACGAGCAGGACGTTGCCTTTACCCGCGCTGGCGGTCTCGCCGCCTGCCTCACGCAGTTCCATCGCAGGCACGAGGAGTTCTACGGCTACAGCTTCCCCGATCAACCGGTCGAACTCGTGCATCTGCGCCTCTCAGTGTACGAGGCCGATCGCGGCGACGCCGACGGGCCGCTGATCCGCGCCGTCACAAACGAAGCATCGCCCGGTTGGCGCGAACGGCCGGCCTGGGACATCGGCGGGCGGGCGGGCGGGTGGCCGTGCATCGCCGCGCAACTCTGCCGCTGGGCACCGTCCTGGCCGGCCCTGCGATCATTGAAGAGGCCAACTCCACGACCTTCATGCCGTCCGGCACGCGGGTTGAGGTCCATGAGTCGGGCAATCTGATCATCATCGAGGCGACATGACCATGGACACCCACCTCTCCACTGCCCGGCCCGGGATGGACAGCGTCGGGCTGACGGTCCTCAACAATTTCCTGGTGAACACCTGCCGGGAAATGGGACTGGCGATGATGAAGACGGCCTATTCGTCGATATTCAACGAGGGGCTGGACTTCTCTTGCATCATCCTCGACCGGGACGGCGAGATGGTGTCGTACGCCGAGTTCTGTCCGGCGCAGATCGGCGCCATCCTCTACACGGTCAAGTGGACGATCGAGGAGCTCGGCCTCGACAGCTTCCACCTCGGCGATGTGGTGATGCACAACGACCCGTATCGCGGCGGCTGTCACATGCCGGAGCACACGGTGATCAAGCCGGTGTTCTTCAATGGCGAACTCTACGGCTTCGTCGCCAATATCGCGCATGTCACCGAGATCGGCGGCAAGGCGGTGGGCGGCTTCTCCGCCGACGCGAAGGAGGTGTACCAGGAAGGCCTGCGACTGCCGCCGATCAAGATCATCGACCAGGGGCGGCATGTCGAGGACCTCTGGAAGGTCATCCTGTGCAATCACCGCACGCCGGTAACCTCGTGGGGCGATTTTCACGCGATGATCGGCTCGCTCGGCGTGGCCGAGCGCCGGTTGCACCAGGCGCTGGAGCGACACGGAGTTGCCGGGCTGCTGGCGGCGGGAAAGTCGCTGATGGCGTATTCGGAACAGCGCATGCTGGCCGAGCTGAGCGAGTTGCCGAAGGGCGAATATGCCTTCGAGGACTGGATCGAGAACGACGGCGTTGAGCCCACCGCGCGCTATCGCATCCACTGCCTGGTCAGCGTGCGCGACAACGACATCATCTTCGACTACACGGGTTCGAGTCCGCAGGCGAAAGGCCCGTGCAACTGCACCTATGGCGTCACGGCGTCAGCCACCTACAACGCCATGCTGAATCTGACCGATCAGACGATCCCGCGCAATTCCGGCTGCTATCGACCGATCCGCATCATCGCCCCGCCGGGGAGCGTGGTGAACGTCGCGCATCCCGGCCCGAGTGTCGGCGGCAACTCGGAGATTCACGAACGGATCGTCGATGTCCTGTTCGGCGCGCTCTCGGCCGCGGTGCCCGAGCGGGTGGCGGCGGCGGCGGGTGCCAGTTCCTGCAACTTCCTGTTCGGCGGACGCCACCCGCAGACCGGCCAGTACTACGCGAATTACCACATCGAGGGCTCGGGCTGGGGCGCCACCATCGGCGGCGACGGCAACCACACGCAATGCCCGATCAACGGCAACTGCCGCAACACGCCGGTGGAAGTTTTCGAGACGCGCTATCCCTGGACCGTCGAGGCCTACAGTCTCGCGCCCGGATCGGGCGGGCACGGACGCACCCGCGGCGGCTATGGCTGCATCCGCGTGCTGCGCGTCGATGCCCCAGAGATCACCGTCTCCAGCTTCATGGACGCCACGCGACGCACTCCTGGGGCCTGTTCGGCGGCAATGGGGGCAACAGCGGCTCGCTGCGCGTAATGCGCGCGGGCGACCGGACATGGCGAACGTTCAGCGAGGCGTTTGGCACCGTCTCTCCCAACAAATTCGCCGACGTGCAATTGCATCGCGGCGACCGCGTGATGATCGTCAGCCCTGGCGGCGGTGGCTACGGCCCGCCGCTGGAGCGCGACCCAGCGCTGGTGCTGGAGGACGTGCGTGAGGGGCTGTACCCCGCCGATGTCGCTCGCGAGGTCTATGGCGTGGTGCTGGACGGAATGGAGGGCGGCCTGATGATCGATGTGGAGCAGACACAGCAGGAGCGGGGAAGGCGCGGCCGATGACGGCAGAAGGCGAATGGGTCGAACTGCCGCGCCAGCCTTATCTGACGACGGTGTGCCACTGCGATTTCTGCGGCAAGATGGTAGCGCGCCGCTACTTGCGGCAGCACCACGACGGTCGGTCGCTGGGCTTCTGCAACGTGGAGTGTGCTAAGCTCTGGCACGAGTACTGGCTGCCTCGCTACGGCCGGCCGCCCAAAGCGGAGGTGTCAGGAAACAACTGAACCGGCGAGCATCCGGATGGATCAGCATGCTCGCCGTCGGAACCAGGGGAGGGGGTTAACAATGTTGAACACAGAAAAACCCGCGGCATCGGACCTAAAAGTCCTGCTCTCGGCCGGAACACTGTCGCGTCGGCGCCTGCTCGCCTCGCTCGCTGCCGCCGGCGCTTTCGCCGGGGCGGCGCGGCGGGCACGCGCGGCGCAGTCCCTGACCAGCCTGACCTACAGCGGCCAGCGCTGGGGCATGGTCCAGGAGGCGGTGGCGCCGCAGTTCACTAAGGACACTGGCAATCCAGGCTAAGATCATCACCTTCCCGATATCGCAGGGCTACGCTCGCATCCTGAACGCGCTCGGTATCGGGTCAACTGAGTACGATGTGATCGAACTCGACTACGGCATCCTCGCACAGGTTTCCGACAAGCTCCTGCCGCTGGACGAGATGCTGCACAAGGACGGAGCCTTCGCGCAGGACTACACGCAATCCGTGCCGGCCAACGTGCGCGGCCTCTATCAGTTCGATGGGCATCGCCTGGGGCGCGGCACGACCTACGGCATCGCGAACGACAGCAACACCCAGCTCGGCTTCTACCGGGCGGACGTGTTCCAGAAGGCCGGCATCAGCGCGCCGCCGGCTACCTGGGACGAGGCGCTGGCGGTAGCGAAGGAGCTGACCGTTTCAACGCCAGCCGGCCAGCAATACGGCTTCACGTCCAACGGCCGGCGCGGAATTTTTTCCTCAACGCTGTTCGGGCAGGTGCTGTTCAGCTACGGCGGCAACTGGCTCGACGAGAACAACAAGCCGCAGCTTACCACGCCGGAGGCGCACGAGGCGCTCGGCATGATCCTCAAGCTGATGAAATTCGCGGACCCCAGTACGATCAACGCGGGCGATAACGAGACCATCAACGCGATGGCCTCCGGCGTTGCCGTGTATGCGCCGAATGCCTGGGGCAACAACGCTTTCACGAACCCGAAGCTGAGCAAGTTCGCCTCCGTGACCAAAGCGGTGATCGTGCCGCGCGGCGCCGTCCCCGTCGGGAAGAACGCACCCTGATGGGCGGCTTCGGATTCGTTATTCCCCAGACCGCGCGCCACAAGGAAGCGGCCTGGAAGTTCATCCAGTATTTCACCGGAAAGGCCCACATGGCGGCTTATGTGGCAAACAGCGGCCAGCCGGCGCGCACCGACGCGCTGAGAGAGTACGCGGCGACGGCGCCCCTGTTCCGCGCATTGGCGGACAGCCTGCCGAACGGGGTCTATCAGCCGGGCTGGCTGCGCGACCAGTCGGGCTTCTATCAGGCGCTCGGCACACAGATCTCGCTGGCGATGACCGGCCAGGCCACGGTAGAGGCCGCCCTCAAGCAGGCACAGAACGACTGCACGAACGTACTCAAGCAATCGGGCGACCCGAAATAGCGGCGACATGCCTGATGTCGGGTTCACCGCGGCGACGACGCCGCGCGGCGCTGCCATAAGGCGGCCTGCGCGGCACCGGCCTTCTGAGTCGGCAATCGCGGTCCGGTTCCTGATCGGGCCAGTGGTGGTCCTGTTGGCCCTGACGCTCTATCCGTTCCTATTCGCGGTCTGGACCTCGCTGCGCAGCTACTGGCTGTTCGCCCCGGACCGTGCGGCGTTCGTCGGCTTGCGCAACTACGACACTCTGTTCAACACGCCACTGTTCGGCCAGACGGTGGGACGGACGCTGGTCTTCGCATTCGGTAGCCTCGTTTTGCAGCTCCTGCTCGGCTACGGGCTCGCGGCACTGCTGCACCATGACCGCCGCGGCTTTGGCGTGCTGCGCAGCCTGCTGGTGATGCCGGTGCTGCTCACGCCGGCTGTCGTGGCGCTGATGTGGTTCTACATGTACGACCCCAACATCGGCATCATCCGCTATCTCGGCTCCGTCCTGGACCTGCCCGTGCGGCCTTGGCTTTCCAACGTGCACACCGCGCTGCCAGCGGTGATTGTCGCCAACGTGTGGGAATGGACGCCGTTCGCCTTCCTGGTCTTCGTCGCGGGGATCAAGAGCATCGCGCCGGACGTCATCGAGGCGGCACGGATCGACGGCGCCGGTGAGCTGGCGATCCTGCGGCACATCGTCCTCCCACTGCTCTGGCCGGTTGTAGCGCTGGTCGCGCTGCTGCTCGTCATCGACAACCTCAAGAGCTTCGACCTCATCTTCGTCATGACCAGTGGCGGCCCTGGAGTTCGCGACCTACACCCTGCCGATCATGATCTGGAACCAGGCCTTCGGCAGCTACCAGATGGGCACGGCCTGGGCCGGCGCGCTGGTGCTGCTGGTCGTGATCAATCTCGTCGTGATGCTGCTGAGCACTGTCCTGCGGCGGACGGGGGCGCTGTGATCGCCGGCATCCCCAGGCGCAGCCTGCATCTCGCCGCCGCCATCGCCGTCGTCGTGCTGTGGCTGTTTCCCTTGTTATGGATCCTACTGACCTCGCTTAAGACCCGACCGGACATCTTCAGCCGCGTGCCGCTGCTACTGTTCCGCCCGACGCTGGAGAACTACGTGTCGGTGCTCTCCCGCTCCGAATTCACCACGGGCTTGGCCAACAGCGTCAAGACGGCCGGCCTGAGCACGCTGCTCGCGATCCTCAACGGCCTCGTCATGGCCTATCCGCTGGCCCGCCTCCGCTTCCCGGGACGGAAGCAGATGATGTTCTGGGTGCTGTCGCTCAGGATGCTCCCCACCGCGGCCGTCGTCGTGCCGTTCTATCTCATTCTGCACTGGCTCGGCCTTCTGGACACGCTGCCGGGGCTGGTGGCGGCCTATCTCTCCTTTTCACTGCCGTTCGCCGTGTGGATGCTGATCGGCTTTCTCCAAGACCTGCCGCAGGACTTGGACGATGCGGCGTTCATCGACGGTTGCACGCACTGGCAGTTGCTGTGGCGCGTGCACGTGCCGCTGCTTCGCACAGCAATCGCAGTGGTCGCCATATTCACGTTCGTCTTTTCCTGGAACGAGCTCCTGCTAGCGCTGATGCTGACCGAGGTGGACGCGAAGACGGTACCCGTCGCGGTGATCGGGATGGTGCAGCCGGACGACATTCCGTGGGGCCAGATCGCGGCCGGTTCCGTTATCACATTGGTGCCGATGATGTGCATCGTGTTCGCCCTGCAGCGCCATATCGTGCGCGGCCTGACGCTCGGCGCGGTGCGGCAATGACGGCGGCCCGCCCCCTGCAAGGGCAGATCGCCCTGGTCACCGGCGCGAGCCGCGGCATCGGAAAAGCGATCGCGCTGGCACTGGCTGGGGCCGGCGCCGCGGTGGCGCTGACTGGCCGCAGCCAGGCCGACCTGCACGCCGCGGCCTGCGAGGTAGAGGCGGCCGGGGGCGAGTTGTTGGTCCATGTAGCCGACCTCGGCGAGTTGGCAGCCATTCCCGCCATCATCGCCGCCGCCATGCGGCGGTGGCGGCGGCTGGGCCTGCTCGTCAACAACGCCGGCATCGCGCCCGCTGAGCCTTCCGCCGGCTCGGAGAATTTTGTCGAGTGGGAGTCGCTGCTGCGCGTGAACCTGGACGCGGTGTTCCGCCTGACCCGCCTCGCCGCGGCGGACATGCTGGCGCACGGCGGCAGCATCGTGAACATCGGTTCCGTCGCCGGGCAACGCGCGGTGATCGCGGCACAGCCCGGCTATTGCGCAACGAAGGCAGCGCTGGAAGGGCTCACCCGGGCGCTCGCCGTGGAATGGGCGCCGCGTGGCGTGCGGATCAACACCGTCGCGCCCGGCTACATCGCCACGGAAATGAACGCGACGCGGCGCACCGACCCGGAATTCGTCGCCGCCGTGGCGCGGCGCACGCCGATGGGGCGGTTCGGCACGCCCGAGGAGGTCGCCGCCGTCGTGCTCTTCCTCGCCTCGCGGGCCGCCGCCTATGTCACCGGCCAGACCTGGCTGGTTGACGGCGGCTGGAGCGCACTCTGACCCTGTCGACCGGCCGCTGCAGCAAGGAGACATCCGCCCATGCCCGACCTGCCCTTCCCGCGCGAGGAGATCATGACCCGGCTCTATTCCGCGGTGCTCTCGGACGTGCTCGACTCGCTGGGCGTTGCGGACCGGGCGATGCGGCCGTTCGTCCGGCCGCTCGACGAGTTGGCAGTGCTGTTCGGCCGCGCCCGCACCGGCGTCTACGCCCCCGTCTATCACGCCGCCCCGGCGCACAACCCCTACGAAATAGAGAGCGCCCTGATCGACGACCTTCAACCGGGCGATGTCCCGGTGCTCGCCTGCCAGGGGCCGACAGACCGCATCGGCCCCTGGGGCGAACTGCTGACCACGGCGGCCGTTCAGCGCGGGGGCGTCGGCGGCGTCACCGACGGGTTGATCCGCGACACGAAGCGTATCCGGGCGCTGCACTTCCCCGTGTTCCACGGCGGCATCGGCCCGCTCGATACCAGGGGCCGGGCCGAGATGCACGCCCGCGACGTGCCGGTGGAGTGCGGGGGCGTGCGGGTGGAGACGGGCGACCTCGTGTTCGGCGATGCGGACGGCGTGGTCGTGTTGCCGCAGGCGATCGCCGGGGAGGCGCTGACGCGGGCGATGGCCAAGGTTTCCGCGGAGGACCACACGCGCGACGATATTCTCGCCGGCCGCTCGCTCCGGGAGGTCTTCGAGCGCTATGGCGTCCTGTAATTAATTGCGCAACCCATGCGGTTCGGTCGTTGACCTGGGTGCCAGAAGATGGTACTTCGTAACAAATGTTTGTCACTCGACTTGTAAATCATTGATATTGCTTGGCGCGAAAATCGCCACGAAGCCGACCTACAGCGCTGATACCGCAGAATTTCCATTGGAATCATAATCCTTAGTCGCCCGCCGCCACCAAATTTGCCATGTAAACAAGTAGTTACAAGCAGGACCCTTATTGCGCCACGGTTGTTTGTCACTTTTTGTCCCGCGCGCGCTGACACAACCCAGCAGGCCGTCGATATTCACGAAGCGCATCGCTGACAGGCGATACGGAGCTGCTCGTGTGAAAAATGCGGGTTAATACCAGCCGCCCGGACCGTTGACTCGAACGTGAATCGGCCCGACGCGGAGCGGTGTGATTTGTCGTTTCCGGCAGCTGAAGGGAAATGACGATGACGGTGGCGATCACATGGCTGGACCTGCCGGAGGCCGATCTGCGCCAGGCGGCGAGGCAGACAGATGACGCAAACGCCGCGCGCCGGATGCTGGCGATCGCGTTTTTGCTGGAGGGCTGGTCGCGCGAGGCGGCGGCCGCGGCGTGCGGCATGGAGCGCCAGACGCTGTGCGACTGGGTGCACCGATACAATGCGTCTGCGTTGGATGGGTTGTACAATCGGCCCCGCCGCAACGGCCCGCTGCCCCGGCTGTCGGAAAAACAGCAGGCCCAGATTGCAAAATGGGTTGAAGAGGGCCCTGATCTTGAGCGGGATGGCGTAGTACGCTGGCGATGCACCGATCTGCAGAAGCGGATCCGGGAGGAGTTTGCTATCGAGCTGCACGAGCGCAGCGTGGGCAAGCTGTTACGCAAGTTGTCATTCCGGCGGATCTCAGTGCGACCGCAGCATCCACAAAGCGAGCCCGAGGAACAAGCGGTTTTCAAAGTCGGTTTGCTGATCTCGTAACCGCCGCGTTGCCCTCGGAGGCGACTGGCCAATCGGTGGAAGTATGGTTCACCGATGAAGCTCGCATCGGTCAGCAGGGAACCATCACTCGGGTGTGGGCCAAACGTGGGTCCCGCCCGCGCGCACGGCGCGATCGACGCTACGAATGGGCTTATCTGTTTGGCGCCATCTGCCCGGAGCGCAGCACGGGTGCAGCTATCATTGTGCCAGAGGTCAGCATCGAGGCGATGAATGAGCACCTGGCGGAGATCAGCCGTCACGTCTCGATAGGGGCCATTGCCGTGCTCGTGCTGGATGGTGCCGGCTGGCATACGTCACCGCGCCTGAAACTGCCTGACAACATCGTCTGCTGCCGCTGCCAGCCTATTCACCTGAATTGAACCCGGTGGAAAATGTTTGGGAATTTCTTCGCGCCAATTTTCTAAGTCACCGTGTCTGGGACACCTACGAAGCCATTCTCGATGCGTGCCAAGGCGCATGGAACAAGCTCATGCAAATGCCCGAGCGCATTGCCTCCATCACCAGCCGCGCCTAGGCAAAAGCGGTCATCGGATAGGGCGATTGGTATTAAACCGCTGCGCGGTACCTACCATCCCGACCGCGCCAATCAGAAAGAACCCAAACCACCCAAAGTGGAACCACCCATGCCGCGCCATCTCTCGCCCATCGGCAAGAAGGCATGGCGCTAAGCCTGCGATCTGCTCTCTGGCTTGGGCGTGCTGACCCAAGCCGACGCCTTCACCATCGAAGCTCTCGCGGAAGCCTATGCCGATCTGCTCACCGCCCGCGCTGCCTTGGCTGCCCGAGGCGCCCTCACTTACGGGACCACCACCCCGACCGGCGCGGACATGGTGCGACCGGCGCCGGAAGTCTCTATGGTGGCGGATGCCGACAAGCGGTTGCGGGGATGGCCCACGACCTGCGGACTGACCCCCACCAGCCGTTCCACCGTCAACGCCGCGCCAACGGATGATGATGCGATCAATGAGTTCGCGCAATTCATGAAAGTTGATCGCGGCCACCGCCACGGGCCGGCGAACGCCATCGGGCTGGATCGTCAGGATCACGCCGTTTTCCGTGCACGCCGCGACATCCACCGAATCTAACCAACGCCATGCCTCGCAAGATCCGGCTACGCCCGTTGCCCTGAGCAAAGCTTGCACCCGTTACCAACGGCGCGTTTATATAGAGCGCATCGCAGCGCCGAGATGCGCCGGGGTGATCTGGGCGGTCAGTTCGGGTACATACTCCCATTCCAACTCTGGCCGATTAAGCAGCGCAAACGGCGCGGTGCCAAAGGTGGGCGCGCCGGTCGCATCCAACACATCGCGCGTAATCCCGATACGGAAACGGGCGATGAATTTACCTCTTCGCGGCCTCAGCGGCTTCGCGCAATACGCCAAGCCCGCGCGAAAGGCCACGTTGCAATAAACCCTGGTCCGGGCCGACCGCCATCATGCGGAAGCCTTTGGCGTAATAGTCGCGCGCCCATACATCATCCATCGCCATAAATCCGGCCACTTTCCCGTGGTGGCGCGCTGCGCCCAGGACCGCATCCACCCCTTTCAGATAGTCCGGATGCGTGAACTGGCCGGGAATACCCATGAAATTGGTCAGGTCGAAATGGCCAAGCCAGAGCACGTCCACGCCATCCACGCCGGCGATCTCTTCTACCACAGCGACGCCCTTCGGTGTTTCGATCTGCACGATAACCTGAGTGCGTGCCAGAATGGCGGCGATTTTGTCCGCAACCGAACCGCCTTCGTAGTCATCGTGCGCCATACCGAAGCCGGCGCCGCGCACGCCCTTGGGTGGATATCGGGTCGCAGCCACAATTTCGGCGGCCTGGGCGGCGAATTCGACCATCGGCACCATGATCCCCATAGAACCGGCATCAAGCACGCGGGCGATGAAATGGTATTGCGCTGCCGGCACACGCACCAGCGGGACAATGCCGAGACCGCGGCACCAGGCCATCTGCTGCTTGATAGAGTTGATCCCAGCTCCACTGTGCTCCATGTCATACAGCAGGAATTCAGCCCCAGCAGCGTGGACGATCTGCGCGATGCCCGGGGTGAAGAACTCGAACACCATAGCGCCAAAGGCGGATCCGCCCTGGATCAGGCGGTGCTTCACCGGGTTTTCCCGCACAGTTCCGTTCCCTCCCAGTTATTGCTGTTTGCAGCGTTCCGGCATCTCTGCAGGCGATTATAGCACCATGGAGACGCCTGCGGGGTCAATTCCCATCCTCAAGGGCGGCCTAGGCTGCGGCCCCCGTCGCCGGCCCGCCCGCGGTCCGATGCCGCGGATCATCAGTTAGCCGAGGTGCGTTCGATACCGTCGAGGGTTGTGGGCGGGATGGATTTCAGGAACGCCGCCTTGAACTGGATGCCGTGAATACGGTCCTTGGCCCACGCCCCACTGGCTTTGATGAACTCACCGGCGGAGATCGCCGGCGGCAGTGGCTCGAGTTCCGGACCCTGCCGCCGGTGTTGCTGCCGAAGCTGTTATCAAGCTTCTTGCCCGGATATCGGTGAAGGACATGACGGGTCGCCGGCTGGCAGGGTGATCGAGGAACTGCACGCCGCAATCGCCGACATCAACGCTGTCCGTAAGTACGCTAAGACGCCTGAAAGGGGGCCAGGAATGCCAGCTTAATTTTTACAATTGGCGCAACGCCTTCGCCGGTGCCTCGACACCGCAGTCCGATTCGCAGAACAAATGCATGACGTCAATGAGGTGGATAAATTTCGCCGGTTGATCTTGGAAGAGATTGGGCGCAAGTGTCCCGCATGCGCGGAGCGGATTGTCGCCGCGAATCGGCTGGCTTGCCGAGGTGCGGGCGCCGCCCTCCGTCCGATTTGTCGAGGTCAGAACTCGTCAGCCGTAGCCGGCGCGCGGGCCGATCATCCGGCATGGGAGCCACAAAAGCTCGGGTGCTGCGCATTGTGTTGGCGAGGTGTTCCATCCCTGCGCCATCTGCCTCGGAAGCAGGGCGACCTTCGCGGTGCGACTGCACGACCTCACTTACGCCGGCAACGCACGGGGTTTCGGCCCACCGGTCGCCCAGTCCAGCAGCTCCACCGTGTGCACGACGGGAAGCGTGGTTCCGCTGGCAATCTGAGTTATGCAGCCGATGTTGCCGGCGGCGATCAGGTCGGGTGCCATGCTCTCGATGTTAGTCACCTTTCGCTCCAGCAACCGGGTCGCAATCTCAGGCTGCATCAGATTGTAAGTGCCGGCGGAGCCGCAGCATAGGTGTGCCTCTGGCACGTCCAGCACGGTAAATCCAGCCTGCTGCAAAAGCTGCTTCGGTTCGTTCCGCACCCTTTGGCCGTGCTGCAAAGAGCAGGCGCTGTGATAGGCTACGCGCTGGCCGGTTGGATGGACTGGTGCCTGCAACCCGATCTCGCTCATCAACTCTGTAATGTCGCGCGTCAGCGCGGATACCGCGTCGGCCTGCTTGGAGAGGGCGGAATCGTTCCGGAACATGAAGCCATAGTCCTTGACCGTGGTGCCACAGCCGGAGGCATTGATTGCAATTGCATCCAGTCCGCCGTTGGCGATTTCCCGGCTCCACGCAAGGACGTTGGCCCGAGCGTAATCTTGCCCGCTCTGACCGAGATGATGGGTCAGCGCACCGCAGCAACCGGAGCCTTTCGCCACCACCACCTCGCAGCCGTGTCGGGTCAGCAGCCGGATTGTGGCTTCGTTGATCTGCGGCGCGAGCACCTGCTGGGCACACCCGGTCAGCAGTGCGACGCGCCGAGTCCGTGGCCCCACACTTGGGAAAACCTGTGGGCGCGAGGTTGGCGACATACGCGGGAGGTGGGTGGGGGCGAGCGCCAGCATTGATCGCAACTTGCCTGGCAGCCAACTGGCGAACGGCTTGCCCATCCGCGCCATGCTCAACGCAGCACGGAAGACGTCCGGGCGGGGCAACACCTGACCCAGCATGCGACGCAAGGCGCGGTCGTGCCAGGGGCGACGATAGGTATGCTCGATGTAATGCCGGGCGTGGTCCACCAGATGCATGTAGTTGACACCCGATGGACACGTCGTCATGCACGACAGGCACGATAGGCAACGGTCGATGTGTTTGACAACGTCTTCACTCGCTGGGCGATCGTTCTCCAGCATGTCTTTGATCAGATAGATCCGCCCGCGCGGACTATCGAGTTCGTCACCCAGCAGCACGTAGGTCGGGCAGGTCGCGGTGCAGAAACCGCAGTGCACGCAGGTGCGGAGAATCTTTTCGGATTCGCGGATATCAGGGTCGGCAAGTTGGGCCGCAGTAAAACTCGTTTGCATAGCAATTAATGGTCCTTATACATCCGGCCAGGATTAAGCACGCCACGCGGGTCGAACCCGTTCTTCACCCGAGCGGTGAGCGCGGCCAGTGCGCCGGTGACAGGCTCGAACACGGGCACCGCGGCGCGAACCGCGTCCGGCGCCACGACAAGCATCGCGTGACCTCCCATCTGCCGCACGGCCGCCCGCACCACTGCTTCGCCGGCATCCGAACCGGCTTCGCCAGGATCGAGGCTGAGCCACACCAGGCCGCCGGCCCAATCGTAGAACGCTTCGGCCGAGGGCACGGCTTGCACTACCGCCACGGCCGAGGACGGTGTGGGACAGACGCGCCAGACATGTCGCGGCGCCGTATCGAGCAAAGGCCGGACAGCGCCGATTTCGGTCCAGAACTGCGCTGTTTCGGCCGCGTCCAGGCGCGCGCCCCGTCCCAGCAGCGCTTCGAGCGCGTCGGCGCGATAGGCGACGGATGGACCGGGTCCTTCCAGCCGCAGGGCAGTCACGGCGCCCAGCCCCTCCGCCACCGCCCCAACTCCCGACCGTCGTGCTACCGCTGCGGGCAGGTGAGCGGCCGCCGAAACTTCGTAAGGCGAATTCAACGCCTGCGATAGTGCCGGTATGGCGACTTCATCGCCCAAGGCCAGCAGCAGCACGGTGCATGCCGTCTCCGGCTTCGGCATCACTTTTAAAGTTATTTCTGTCAGCACTGACAACGTGCCAAAGGCGCCGGCTTGCAGTTTGCACATGTCGTAACCGGTGACGTTCTTGACCACCTTACCGCCAGCTTTCCACGCGTCGCCCCAGCCGTTGATTGCGGAAAAGCCGAGCAGGAAGTCACGCGCAGCCCCGGCACGCACGCGTCGCGGTCCTGCCAGGTTGCACGCAAGCGCGCCGCCGAGGGTCGGTTGGCCGCCACTGCCGAGAAGACCCCGCCAGTCCGGCGGCTCGAAGGAGAGCATCTGGCAGTGGGTGTCCAACTGCGCAGCGATTTCGGCCATGGACGTGGCGGGGCGCGCGGTCAGAATCAGCTCGGGTGGATCGGTACTCGACGATCCCCCCCAGACCGGACACGTCAAGCATGTGTTCGGCCTGTGTTGGGCGGCCGAGCTGACGCTTGGTCCCACCCGCAACGATTTCGAGCGGCTGGCTCTCGGCCGCTGCCCAGGCGACAATCTCGGCGGCTTGCCCGGTATCCGTGGGATGAAACGTCGTCATCACGCACCCTCCAATCAGAACCGGGGCAGGTCAGGGAAGCGGAGTTGGCCGGCATGGACATGCATGCGGCCAAGCTCGGCACAACGGCAGAGCTGCGGGAATACCTTGCCGGGATTAAGAAGACTGGTGGGATCAAAGGCGCATTTCAGGCGCTGTTGTTGATTTCAGGTCCGACTCATTGAACATGGTGTCCATCAGGTCGCGTTTCTCGACCCCCACGCCATGCTCTCCGGTCAGCACGCCGCCAACCTCGACGCATAGCCGCAGGATATCGCTGCCGAAAGCTTCGGCGCGCTCCAGCTCTCCGGGCTTGTTGGCATCATAAAGGATCAACGGATGGAGGTTGCCGTCGCCAGCGTGGAAGACGTTGGCCACGCGCAGACCGTACTGCCCCTCCATTTGCCTCATGCGCGACAGCACTTCGCCTATGCGCTTGCGCGGGATCGTGCCGTCCATGCAATAATAGTCGGGCGAAAGCCGGCCGACCGCCGGGAACGCAGCCTTGCGCCCGGCCCAGAACAGCAGCCGCTCCTCTTCAGACTGGCTGGCGCGGCAACTGGTCGCTCCGTGCTGCCCGGCGATCGCCTGCACTGCGTCCACCAGGTGATCCACTTCGGCCGCCACGCCATCCAGCTCCACGATCAGCAGCGCCTCGGCGTCGAGCGGATAGCCCGCATGGACAAATGCCTCCGCCGCCTCGATGGCGAGCCGGTCCATGATTTCCATACCGCCGGGAATGATGCCGGCGGCGATGACGGCCGCGACGCAGTCGCCAGCACCCTCGACCGTGGAAAACCCTATCATCAGCGCTCTCGCACCCGGTGGCGTCGGCAGCACGCGTACAGTCACTTCGGTGACCACGCCGAGCATCCCTTCAGAGCCGACAATGACGCCGAGCAGATCGTACCCGGCAGCGTCGAAATGCTTGCCGCCGAGCCGCACGATCTCGCCGTCGATTGTAACCAGTTCGATACCTAGAACGTTGTTGGTGGTGAGGCCGTATTTCAGGCAGTGCACGCCGCCGGAGTTCTCGGCCACATTGCCGCCGATGGTGCACGCGATCTGACTCGACGGATCGGGGGCATAATACAACCCCTGGCCCTGAACGGCGTAGGTTATGCCCAGATTCGTCACGCCAGGCTGGGCCACCACGCAGCGGTTGGCGACATCGATTTCAAGGATACGATTGAACTTGCCCATGCCAAGCAGCACGCCGTCCTGCAGCGGCAGCGCGCCGCCAGAGAGCGAGGTGCCGGCACCCCGTGGCACGACCTTGACGTTGTTGGCAGCGCAATAGCGCAGCACCTCGGCGACCTGAGCCGTCGTATCCGGCAGGACGACGACCATCGGAAGCTGGCGATAGGCGGTCAGCGCGTCGCATTCAAAGGCGCGACGTTCACGCTCCGCGTCGATTACCCCCTCGCCCAGCACGATGCGTCGCAGCGCGGCGACAATCTCGGAGCGCCGGTCGAGCACGCCCTGATCGGGCTCGGGCATCTTAATCATGACGCACCTCCGACAACCGGGATAATCCAGGGGATGAGAAACTGCTGAACCGCGACCAGAATACCGAGCAGCAGCGTTAGCAAGATGCTGTGCTTGAAAGTGCGTGCGAACACGATCCCCTCGTGACCCTTAAGATCGGTGACCGACACACCGGTGGCAATATTCTGCGGCGAAATCATCTTCCCCATGACTCCGCCTGAGGAGTTGGCAGCGGCGAACAGCACGGGATTGAGATGGAGCTGGCGTGCGGCGACCACCTGAAGGTTGCCGAACAGGGCGTTGCCCGATGTGTCGCTGCCCGACAGCATCACCGCCACCCAGCCCAGGAATGGCGACAGCAGCACGAACAGGTGGCCGGTCGAGGCGACCGCCTTGCCCATCGTGTAGGCGATGCCCGAATAATTCAGCAGGTAAGCGAGGCCGATGATGAGCATCACGGTGATAATAGCGATCCAGGTCTGACGCAGAGTCTGAGCCACGCATGCGAAGAAGCCAACCGGTGAGAGCCGGACGACCAACGCCGTGATCACCGCCGAAACCAGAATCGCCGTGCCGGTGGCGAGCGGCTGGAAAGCCCAAAGCGCTCCATAGGGCTTGTTGTTGTAGAGTGTGATCGCGATGGCGTTGTGCAGGCCGGGCCAGGGGATATTCTGCTGTCCGATCAGGAACACCTTCAGGTGCGTCCACGCGATCACCACGGCCGCCACGATCAGCCAAGGAAGCCAGCCCTGCCAGGTGGGTACGTCCAGGGCCCGCCGTTCGCTTGCCAGGTCAGCCACGATCATGAACTCGGGGTCCCGGGCGGGCTGCCAGACTTTGATGAACAGCAAGGTGCAGATCAGCGAACCAAGTGAAGACAGCACGTCGGTCAGTGCATAATCGAGGTAGTTCGATGATACGAACTGCGTGAGGGCGAAACTACCGCCGGCTACCAGTAGTACCGGCCACAGGGCGCGGACCGACCGCATGCCGCCATAGAGCGCCATGACATAGAACGGCAGCAATAGCGCCATAAACGGCAACTGCCGTCCGATCATCGCGCCCAGCGAGGCGGCGGGCAGGCCGGTCACCGCGCCGAGCACCGTCACCGGCACACCGAGGGCGCCGAATGCCACCGGAGCGGTGTTGAAGATCAGCACGAATACCAATGCCTCCAGTGGAGGATAGCCAACCAGGATCAGCAACGAGCTGGTAATCGCCACCGGGGTGCCGAAGCCGGCGACCCCCTCCAGCAGCGCCCCAAAGCAGAAGCCGATCACGACAAGCACGACGCGCCGGTCGTTGGGAATGTGGTCGATCACCCAATGGCGGAACGCCTCGAAACGGCCGGACGCCAGAGCGATATTGTAAAGCAGAAGCGCGTTGACCACGATCCACATCACTGGCCACAGCGCGAACACAGCGCCATTGAAGACCGAGTCGAGAGCGAGCCCAGGTGGCATGTCCCAAACCGCGATCGCGATAACCAGAGCCACAATAAGGCCGGCCAGCGCCGCCTGCCATGCTGGCTGACGCCAGACACCCAACAGAAGCAGGACGGCCACAACCGGCAGCACGGCAGCCAGGAAGGAGAGGAAGAGGCTCCCTCCGACCGGGGTTAAAAGTTGATGGAACATCGTTCCTCCCCTATGAATCTTCTGCTATTGTTGCATTACTGCAAGCTTCAGCAGATTAGTAGTTCCGGAAACTCCGAACGGGGTTCCGGCGGTGATTGCGACCACGTTTCCGCCTGCCGCGAACCCTTCTTCCCGTGCCGCCAGACAAGCCCGCTCGACGACGTCGTCGATGCTGCCGATCTCGCCAATTAACACCGAATGCACGCCCCACACCAGCGCCATACGGCGGGCGACCGACTGGTTGGGGCTCATGCTGAGAATCGGCGCGGCCGGACGCTCGCGCGCCGCACGCAAGCTGGTGAACCCGGAGCTGGTGTAGGTGACGGCGGCAGTGATCGGCAGCAGCCCCGCCACGCGGCGAAGCGCGCAGCAGATCCCGTCGGGCAGCGTCGCATCCGGGTCGGGATGGACAGCATCGATCACGAGGCGGAACTCCTGATCCTGTTCCACCTCGCGAATAATGCAGTCCATCATGCGGGTACTGTCCGGCGGCCAACTCAGCGGACAGCATGACCGCATCGGCACCGCCATAGGTTGCGGTCGCTACATCGGACACTTCGGCCCGCGTCGGCGACGAGCTAAGCGGGCTCGGGGGCCATCTCCTCGCTGTTGCTGATCGACAGCGAGGGATCGAGGCAGAGAATTTCCTCGAACTCGTTGACGCTGTTGAGCTCGGTGCCCATCGAGATGTTGGTGACGCGCTCCAGGATAAATTCGAGCACCACTGGCACCTGATGCTGCTCCATGAGTTGATGCGCGCGGGCGAAGGCCTCCTTGAACTCGTTTGGCGTCTTCACCCGGATCGCCTTGCAGCCGAGGCCCTCAGCAACTGCCACGTGATCGACGCCGTAGCCGGGCACGGCGTCACCATCCGCCTCGGCGTTTATATTCTCGAACGCAAGGCTGACTTCGAAGTCCATTTCAAAGCCGCGCTGCGCCTGTCGGATCAGCCCCAGATACGAGTTATTCACCACGACATGCAGGTACGGCAGCTTGTAATGCGCGCCGACTGCCAGTTCCTCGATCAGGAACTGGAAGTCGTAGTCGCCCGATAGCGCTACGACTTTCTTCTTCGGGTCCGCGGCGCGCACGCCCAACGCGGCCGGTAAAGTCCAGCCCAGCGGACCGGCCTGGCCGCAGTTGATCCAGTGGCGCGGGCTATACACATGCAGGAACTGAGCGCCGGCAATCTGCGACAGGCCAATCGTCGTGACGTAGCAGGTGTCGCGATCCAGGATCTCGTTCATTTCCTGATAGACGCGCTGCGGCTTGAGTGGGACCTGATCGAAATGGGTACGGCGCAGCATGTGCTTTTTGCGATGCAGGCAGTCGGCAGACCATGTACTGCGATCCTTAAGCGTGCCGGCTGCCTTCATTTCGCGCGCAACTTCGATGAATAGCTTCAGCGCCGTGCCGGCATCAGAAACAATTCCGAAATCCGGCTCGAACACGCGGCCGATCTGGGTTGGCTCGATATCGACGTGCACAAACGTGCGACCCTTCCTGTAGACTTCGATAGAGCCGGTATGGCGGTTGGCCCAGCGGTTGCCGATGCCGAACACGAAGTCGGATTGAAGGAAAATAGCGTTGGCGTAGCGATGGCTGGTCTGCAACCCGACCATGCCAACCATCAGATCGTGGTCGTCGGGGATGGCGCCCCAGCCCATCAGGGTCGGGATCACCGGCACCCCGGTCAGCTCGGCAAATTCCACCAGCAAATTGCTTGCATCAGCATTGATGATGCCGCCACCTGCCACGATCAGCGGCCGCTGGGCGGCGTCGAGCATTTCCAGCGCCCGCTCGGCCTGCTTGCGCGTGGCTTGCGGCTTGTAGACAGGCAGCAACTCGTACGTGTCGATATCGAACTCGATCTCGGCCATCTGCACGTCGATCGGCAGGTCGATCAACACCGGCCCGGGACGGCCCGAGCGCATGAGGTGGAACGCCTGTTGGAACACGCGCGGCACCAGCGCCGGCTCACGCACCGTGACGGCCCATTTCGCGACCGGCTTGGCGATCGACTCGATGTCGATGGCCTGGAAATCTTCCTTATACAGTTTGGCCCGCGGCGCCTGCCCAGTGATGCACAAAATCGGGATCGAATCAGCAGCAGCTGCATAAAGCCCGGTTATCATGTCGGTGCCGGCAGGACCCGAGGTGCCGATGCACACGCCGATATTGCCCGCCTTGGCGCGGGAGTAACCGTCGGCCATGTGCGAGGCACCTTCGACATGCCGCGCCAGAATATGACGGATCGAGCCTCGTTTGCGCACCGCAGCATAAAACGGATTGATGGCTGCTCCCGGCACGCCAAAGGCGACCCCAACGCCCTCGCGCTCCAGCACAAGAACCGCCGCTTCCGCTGCTTTCATCCTGGCCATCTGCCCCTCCCTTCCGTGAGTGTCTGGTCGGGAGTATGTATGATACCCTTGGCGGCTCTGGGGTAGTTTTCCGCAGTGTGAAAGCGGTTGGACTTTCCCGTTTTAATTCAAACGGTTGGCAACTTCCGAGCAGCGTGATTTGGGCGGGGACCGAGGGCGCACCGAGAAGATTTCCGCATTGCGGAAAACGATCGAGATTCGCGAACTCTGACGCGAGACCCGGGGTTTTCAGGAACCGAACGGAAGGAGATCGGACGATGGCTGGGCAAGCAGAAACGGCAGCAAAACGCTGGTTCGGGCCTTGGCCCTGCTCAACCGCATTGCGAAGGCGCGTTCCGGCGGCTCCAGCCTGACGGGAGCTAGCCCAGCAGGTCGGGGTACCAAGCTCGACAGCAGATCGGCTGCTGACCACGCTCGAGCAAGAGCATTATGTGCAGTTCGATCATGAGCGCCGGTTGTGGTCGATTGGAGTGCAGACCTTCATCGCCGGCTACGCCTTCCAAGACGCCGACCCTAGTAGGCCTGGCGCGCAAGCACATACGGTTGCTGATGGAAGAGAGCGGTGAGACGATTAATCTCGCGGCCGAAGACGAAGGCGAAGCGGTCTATCTGGCGCAGGTCGAATGCCGGTAGATGATGCGCGCCTTCGCGCGTCCGGGGTCTCGTGTGCCTGGCGGATCAGGTACTCGACCGCCCTGCTAAAATCCACCGGTAGACTCGATTCGCCCGCGCCCCCACCACTGCGCCGGAACATAGCGCCTGACAAAGATCAGCAGCCAAACGGCCATAAGCATCGCCCCGAACACCGCCAGCCGGTCCGTGAGCAGACGCGCCGGAGAAATCGCGACGTTCAACACCATCGGTAACAGCAACGCTGCTCCTGCCGCAGTCACGGAAAAGGCCAACACCGGAACCCCAGCCCGCACGACGCGCCACACGCTCGTTCGCAGCACAGCCGCGCTCCTGGGCAGAACATATGGACTGACAACAAGTTGCGCTGCCAACCACAGCCACACCGCGTGCTGTACAGTCGCCGGGCGAGACGCTAAAGCGCCGCCAAGCAGAATGATACACGACGCCGCGTTAGCGCGCAGCGCGACACCGGGCTGACCCACAGCCACCAGACTGACCCCCGCCGGAAACAGCAAAAAATTCCAAGCCGCCAACAGCACCAGCGGCATTGCTGCAACACCCACCTGTACTCCAGCCAGGACCAAGCAGCAACCGCGTCAAGGGCCCAACGGAGACCAGCATGCCTGCGCAGAGCGGAAATAGTACAGTCCCAGAGGCGGCCAGCCAACGTTCGGAGCATGCGTGCAACGCCGCGGGGCTCCCTTGGCGCTCCGACATCGCAGGCAGCATCAGCCGCCAGAGAGCGGTGGAAACCAGTTCTCGGTACAGTATCTACCAGACGGAACGCGAGATGCAGCTCGCCCAGCGCTGCCGCACCAGCGGTGCCTCCAATCACCACGGCGAACATGCGGTAGCGGCCGTGCAACACGAGCGTGCTCGCGGTTAGCGGTCCGCCCACCGCGACCAGCTCCCGCACCGCGGACCAGCGGCAAATCCGTCGCGGGCGCCAGTTAACGCTCACGAGCAGCACCGCGGCACCTATAACAGATGTAACCAGTTGTTGTGCCGCCACCGCCCACGCCCCAGCGCCGCAAGCCGCGAGACTGATACCCGTCACCGTACCAGCCCCTTGCCCCACCAAAGTCCGATACGCGAGCATTTTGTACCGGCCGTCCCGCGTGAGCATTCCCTGCACCGCCCCCGCAGCCCCGGTTGCAGGCAGCGTAGCCCCCAGTGCGAAGGCCATCCACACAAGCCGAGTATCGCCGATCGCGCGCGCCAGCATGACGCCCAATGCCGCCTGAATCACCCCCGCCAAAACCCCGGCTGCAGTGGATGCCCAGAACGCGCTCGCCGCGTCCTCTTCGTTCAGCGTCGCACGCTGTACCATCGCGTCGGCGAAAAATGCGTTCACGCCCACCCAAAATAGAATATGCAGCGACACCGCCGCTGCGCCGACTCCCAGCTCCGCTGGACCGACAATTCGCGCGACAATGAACGCCGAAGTCAGGGAAAACACGCCTGCTGATGCGGCCTCGATCGCCGACCATAGAACCGCGGACGGTCCCCGCCTCGCCACCGCACCCGTCCTGCGATCGCCAACCCCGCCATGGCGCCAGGCAGCCAGCTCACTCGGCTCTGATAACGGTCATGTGGCCCCGAGAGCCCGCCGCAAATCGCAGCGTTCGCGAGCAGCGTAACCAAGATGGCCGCTATAAAATACGCATCACGTGGGGTCCGCCACCGTGGCACAAAAAGTGCCAGACACAGGATGCTGCCAGCAACGGCAACCACTGCATGCAACGCCTGCATCCAGCCTGAAACCAGCACGATTCCCCTTGTCTGCCGCGCCGTCAAATAGTGCCCTGCCTCCCAGGCAGGGAAGTCCTGCTTGATCCACGGCGTAACTTCCGCCGACCATGGCTGCAACCCATCACCTGTTGCGAAACGCTGCAACTGCACTGCTGTATTCGTGACGAATGCACCGAACTGCCGCAACGGCTCCATGCTAACCGCCCGCAGGATAATCGCATTTGCCTGACCACTCACCAGCCTCGGGCCGCCGGCCAGATATAGTGGACTATCGGGGTGCCACAAAAACGCATCCGCCGTCGCCGGCAGCGCATCCTCATACGAGCACAGCACCCAACGAGGCCCCGGACACTCCGCCTGAATTACATCGCGTCCCGGTCCGTCGGCCACAACACGGGCAAGCAGAAAGATGTTACCGTAAGGCGCGATCACAGATCCCCGACCAATCATCAGGTTGAAGGACACCAAAGCTAGTACACCCGCCGCTACCGCCGCCCATGGCGCCAGCTCCCGCCGCATCGGCAAAAACATCGAAAGAACAATCAACGCGATGGGCAGATTTGACAGATGCGCGACAATCGCGAAGGCAACCAGCGCAATCAGGCCACAGCGTTCGTAACGTCCAACACGATCCGGGGCGAACAGCAGCACGACAAGCGCTATCGCCATCAACGCAGTCAGAAAGTCTGGGCTGAGTTCCGCTACCGTCCAGGGCAGCGATGTCAAGGCCGCAAGCATCGTCCCAGCCGGCACAATCATCCACTCGCGCCACCACCCAACCATTACGCGTGCCCAGATCGAAACCCCCCAGATCGCGATCATGCTCTGCGCGAATATCGCGGGCCACGTGCTGATCGTCCAATGAGTAACGAGTAGAAAGAAACTGTAAAATGGTGGACGATCCCACCCAAGGTGAAGATTTATCGCCTGCGACAAATATGTGCCGGTATCTGCGAAAACCAACGGATAGCCGTTAAGCAGCGCCGGCCACAACAGAAGCAAACCAGCCCCACAAAGCCAGAGTCCACGCGCCATCAAGCCTGGAAATACCCTCCAAGCCGTGGTCCGCACGCATCGGCGTCGGGGTACCCTGATCGCCAGTGCACTCGCGCATCCACCCGTGTCAATGCCACGCCCACCACGCTCGCGTCCGCATCCTCAAGCAACGCAATAGCGTTCCTTGCCACCTCTCGTGGCGTATGTCGCCAACGAGCGCAAAACAGCGTGGCATCGGCAAGATGCGCGATCAGCCGAGTATCCGAGACCGCCAGCGCCGGTGGCGCATCCATCACCACCAGATCGTACTCGTCGCGTAGTGCGCCAATCAGTTCGGCCATTTTACCCGACATAAACAAACCGACCGCGCCGGGTCCCGTTGCACCGGCTGGCATGTAACTCATTGGAGTTAACGGATCCTTTTTTATCACGGCTTCCAGCTCGGCTGCCCCCGACAGCACCTCCGCCAACCCCTGTTCGCCGTCGCCGCCAAGCAATCGGCCAATCGATGGCCGGCGCAGATCGCAGTCAAGAAGCATCACCCGCTCTCCGCTCAAGGCGGCAACTCGGCCGAGCGCTAGCGCGACCGTGGTCTTTCCCTCGCCCGGTCGTGCCGCGGTAATCGATACAGTGCGCGGTCGGGCGGCCCCCAGCCAGAGGCCAGTGCGCAGCCCGCGCATCTGTTCCGCAAAACCGCCTAACGGCCGCAGCGCGGCATAGTCCTCCGCGCGCATCCGCCCCAGAACCCGCCGCCCGAGATTCGGTACCAGCGCAAAACACGGGACTCTCAGAGCCATTCGCACGTCCTCCCCGCTGGCGATTGTTGTGTCATTGATCTCCAGCAGATAGACAAAGAACAAGCCCAGCATCAGCCCGCTCGCCACCGACCCAGCAAGAATCGGCCCGGCCCGCGGGTAGCTCGGATTTTGCGGCGGCGGCGCCAACGAAACCTCGTGCGCATCCGGCATCTCGACGGCAGCCTGCTGGCCCGTTTCCTGCAGACTTTGCAGCACGCCCGTCAGTAGCCCCCGCAATGCATCCGCATCTCGCTGCATCAGACTAAGCGGAACCTGCGCGACCGCACTCTCGTCCACCCGGGCATGCGACGCGGCGAGATCCTTCTCCAGCGCCTGCACGCGATCCTGTGCTGCCCGCACCTCCGCCTGCGTGGCTGCAACAACGCGCGCTGTTTCCGCCGCCTCCTGGCTTTGCACCGCACGCAGTTCGCGCTGCACACCCAGCACATCCGGATGCCGCGGACCCAATCGTGTGCTCATCTCCTGCAACTGTGCCGCTAACGATGCTCCCTGCTCACGCAATTGTATAACGCTCGGCGCCAGCGGAGCCTCTCCCCCACCGCCATTCTGTGCCGCGTTCAATTTGCCCAAGGCGTTCGCCAGATCAGCCCGCGCCTTGGCCAGCGCTTCCTCCAACTGGCTGATGTTCTCCACATCCAGTTCGGCATGAACGCCTTGAACCAGACCGTTGTCTGCGCGATAAGACGCAATCCGGTCTTCCTGCTTGCGTAGCTCGCTCCGCAGTTCCGCCGCACGCCGCTCTAGCCAGGCCCGCGCCTTGTCCACTGCGGAGTACTTCGCCGCCAGCCCCGCTTTCACATAAATGTCCATCAGAGTGTTTACCGCCGCCGCGGTCAACGCCGGGTCACTTGCCGTGAACGTCACCTCCATCACATGCGAGTTGTTCAGTGGCCGCACCGTGACTGCTCGTTGGGCGGCAAGCAGCACCTGATTGCGTGGTGAACTCACCGGCGGGCCGGAGGCGGCATCGTCGCGCGAAGGCGGCGCGCGCAGCAGAGCAACGCGGGCGAGCAGCCGCTGCACCATTGATGGCCGCCGCAACGACGCGTTGAACTCGGGATTGGAGAATAAATCCAACCGCTGCGCCATCGGCTCGATCAGTCGCAAGCCGTGCAGGACTTCCGCCTGGCTCGCCATCACGGCTTCTGTCGTGGGACCAGTCTGCAGGACGCTCTGCAGCTCCTGCGAGCGGTAACGGCCAGGTTCATAGATCAACGCCCCAACGGCCGTGTACAGCGGCGTGACACGATGCAGCGCCAGCGCCGCGATTGCCGGAACCACTACCAGGCACGCGAGGAACGGCAACTTCCGGCGCCGGAGCACCTCGATCAGCGCCCGAACGCTCGGCCGATAGCCATCAGCAGCCGGCATGCCGGGATGCGCTGCGTACAGCGCGTCCCTGCCTTGTCCGGCGGTCTTGTCCAGCATCGCGCCTCCGCGTGGTGGGCGGATTATCGTTTGTAAAAACTAAAAGAGTGCTAAGGCCATTCACGTTAAGCTTCTGGTGACCTATCCGATGCATACAGCTGTCGTGATGGGTCCCCGCCTCGCCCTCCTGCTGCTGGTTTGTAGCCTGTCCGCCTGCGGCGGCGGCGACCTGCCTCGGCTGCCGGAAACCATCTCCGGTCCTTACCTGCTGGGTCCGGGCGATCAGGTCCGCATCATTACCGTGGGCCAGGACGAGTTGACGGGCGAATTCCGCGTTGACGACAGTGGTAAGATCGCGGTTCCGATGCTCGGGAATTTGCCCGCGGCCGGACTGGCACCGGCCAGCCTCGGCCAGGCAGTCGCGACCGCCCTCGAGCGCAACGGCCTGCTGCGCACGCCGTCGGTATCGATTGAAGTCACCCAGTACCGGCCGATCTCAGTGCTCGGCGAGGTCAACAAGCCGGGTGAGTTCGCCTATCACCCTGGCATGACCATGCTTGCCGCGGTGGCCCTGGCCGGCGGCTTCACCCCCCGCGCCGTCGAGGACACCGCCTCCGTGCTGCGCGAGGATGGCAGCCACCCCAGCCGCTGGCGTGCCACGCAGGCCAGTCGCCTCCAGCCTGGCGATGTCGTCACCATCGCCGAACGCCGGTTCTGAACTTATGGATGGCCAGAGGGCTGCGCCAGCCCATTTCCGGGCTGGCGCAGCCCTACTTCCGACGTATCATGATCTTGACCTTAAATGGCAGGACCACCACTATCGTGAGCAGGAGCCAAACATTGTGGAACATGTTTGGACTCCCTTGAGCGCCGGCCAGGACAATCCTGACCGGCGTTTCCTTCTCGGCGAACATGCTCTCGAAACGGTTAATTGACGGGGGTTCCTGCAGCCGTTGCATTGGCCCTTCGGCGCTTGGCCAAGTCAGAACAGGCCAATGATCTCCCTTTCCGCAGTAATGAAGGTCTTAAATCCGCCCGAGTGCGCGTTCCTGTGATATGACACTGAACGTAGCGGCTGATTCCCAGCACGGCCCGCGGGAGCGGAACATGTACTCGACCCACCGCTTCACGAGTTGTTCATGGGTCCAGCCTTCCTTGCGGGTCAACTGTGACACGACCTTAATCATCATCTTTAACCGCCGTGGCGCGTCCAGCACCGCGCGACCGCGCGGCCCCGGCAACACCGATTGCAATGCGTACACCTGACACAATCCGCTTCTCAATCCAAACCCATCTGCAAACCGAGCAAATCGCGCCCCTGTGGCGCGAGTTGGAAGCCCGTTCCGACGCCACCTTCTTTCTTACCTGGCATTGGATGGGTGCCTGGATCGCCACCCTCGACGCCCCGCCGCCGCTGCTCATCGGCGAAGAGTCCGGCGCCCCGGTCCTGCTTGGCTTCGTCGTGCCGTTCCGACGTCGCGAGGCCGGCCTGATCCGCGCCAACGGTCTACGCCTGCACTCCATCGGCAACTGGGAGCAGGATTGTATTGCTATCGAGTACAATGGCTTTCTGGTGGACCGAGAGTGGACCGGCCGCGCTGAGCAGGCGGCGATCTCCTGGCTGCTGAGCCAGCCGAATGGTGCCGGCTTACGTCCTAACGAACTGCATATCACCACAATGCTCGACCAGCACCGCGAGACATGGAGGCCACCCGGCACCCTGATCCAAATCCCCAACCGCAAACCGTCCTGGCGCGTTGACCTTGCGGCAATTCGCGCCTCCGGCCGGGACTATCTGGACAGGCTCAGCGCCAATACCCGGCAGCAGATCCGGCGTTCCATGCGTCTTTACGATGCTGCCGGTGGCCTCACCGCAACTTGGGCGCCCGACGTGTCAACCGGGTTATCGTTCCTGGACGGACTGAAGGACCTTCATCAACGTCAATGGACCGCTCGAGGCGAGCCAGGTGGTTTCGCTTCTCGTTTCTTCGAACAATTCCAGCAGCGGCTGATTGCCGATTGCCTGCCAGAAGGCAGCGTCGAAATCGTTCGTATCGACCGCGGTGGCGAACCCATCGGGTATCTCTATAACCTGATCTGGCACGGCCACGTGTTCGCGTTCGTGTCCGGCCTGCTGTACGAACCCGACAACCGCCTGAAGCCCGGCCTCGTGTGCCACGCTCTTTGCATCGAGCATCACCTGCGAGCCGACAACCACACCTACGATTTCATGGCAGGTTACTTCCGTTACAAGGAGAGCCTCGGCCAGCGCGGGCCAGAGTTCATCTATCTACTCATCCAGAAGGACACATTGACCGCCAGGTTTGAGCACCACCTGCGTTACGCCCGCGACCGCCTGCGGAACATGGCTCGCGGAGTATGCCTAAGCCTGCTTCAACTCGATCAAACTCCGCCGGATCTTCCGCCCACGCCTGACCTTATCCTCGATATACTCCTCGTCCCCCCACCGCACCGCGCGTGCCATCGCCTGAGCATCCTCCAGGAACCGCGCCAGCATCTCCAGCAACGCCTCGCGGTTGTTCAGAAAGACATCCCGCCACATCACCGGATCCGAAGCCGCTATGCGCGTAAAATCGCGGAACCCCGACGCCGCAAACCGCAGCACCTCAGAACGGCTTTCATCCGCAAGATCATCCGCGGTGCCGCAGATCGTGAATGCAATCAGATGCGGTAGATGGGACACAATCGCGAGAACCTTGTCGTGGTGCGATGGCTCCATCCGCTCCACGAGCGATCCGCACCGCCGCCACAGCTCGCTAATCTTCTCGATCGCGTCCTCTTCGGTGCCAAGCGGCGGCACGATCAGCGTATAGCGGCCCTCGAACAAATCGGCGAACCCGGCATCCGGACCCGAATGCTCGGTGCCCGCAATCGGATGCGCCGGCACGAAATGCACACCCGCCGGCACCAGCGGCCCCACATCCCGAATCACCGACTGCTTGGTCGAACCCACATCCGTCAGAACGCAGCCCGGCTCCAAATGCGGTGCAATTCGGCTGGCAATCTCGGCGAACGCTCCCACCGGCGCACACAGCATCACGCAGTCCGCCCCGAGAACTGCCCGCCCCGGATCCAGTTCAGTCCGGTCAGCAATTCCCAACTCTAGCGCGCGATCCAGGCTCGCCTGCGTTCGCGCACAGGCCACGACCTCCTCGGCGATGCCGCCGCGCTCCTTCGCAATCCGCGCCACGGAGCTGCCGATCAGCCCGATGCCGATCAGCGCCAGGCGCTGAAACAGCGAGTCAACCATGCGCCATAAAATCCCGCAGTCTCTCGATCACCTGCACCACTTCCTCAGCCAGCCCTACCGTGATGCGCAGGCACTGCGGCAACCCATACCCACCCACCTTCCGCACAATGATCCCCCGAGCCCGCAACGCTGCATCCGCCGCATCGGCGCGCTCCCTGGTGCCGAAATCCGCCAACACGAAGTTGCCCTCGCCCGGCCAGACCTTGATCCCAGCCTCGCGCAGCCCCTCCGTAAGAATCGCACGATACTTGCGGTTGTGCGCCTGCCCCTTCTCCACCCAGCCCGGCTCGGCCAGCGCGGCAATCGCTGCCGCCTGAGAGGCCAGCGTGACGTTGAATGGTGCACGTACCCGGTTCAGCACATCAACAACCGCAGGCGGCGCGTAGGCCCAGCCGATCCGCATCCCGCCAAGCCCGAAGATTTTGCTGAACGTACGCGTCATCACCGTGTTGTCGCCCTCATCCACCAGTGCGATCCCCGGATCGTAATCCGGCCGCTCCACGTATTCGGCGTATGCGGCATCCAGCACCAGGAGCACATCGGCCGGAAGGCGCGCCCGCAGGCGCGCCATCTCGTCGCGAGGCACGAAGCTGCCGGTCGGGTTGTTCGGGTTGGCCAGGAATACCAGCCGCGTGCTGGGAGAAACCGCCGCCAGCATGGCGTCAACATCGGCCCTCAGATCCCGCTCGAGGGTCTTGATCACGCGGCTTCCGGCATAGGTCCCGGCGATCTCGTAAATCGCGAACCCGTGGGCCGACATAATGATGTCCCGCTCAGGCCCGCCGTAGGCCAGACAAAGCTGATAAATCAGGTCGTCTGACCCGGCGCCGCAGACAATCCGCGCCGGATCCAGCCCGAACCGGGCGCCAATCGCCCGCCGAAGTTCGACCGCACTGCCATCCGGGTAGCGATGCAGCTCCTTAGCCGCGGCGGTGAAAGCAGCCTGCGCGCCGGGCGGAACGCCGAACGCGCCTTCATTGGACGAAAGCTTCATGGTTCGGTTGAGACCGGGAATCGTGGATTCCCCCCGACATAGGGCGAGATACCCAGGATTTCCGAGCGTGGGCGGGGTGCGGTCACGCCGCGCCTCCGACCGGTACCGCATAGGCCCCGAGTACCACGTGGGAGCGGATCCCGGCCCCAATATCAGCAAGTGGCAAATCGTCCTCCGCCAGGAAACCGGGAATCTCGACCAAGGTGCGCGCCACCGGATCGCCCAAATCACAACGCATCAGCACGTTGCCTGAGCCCAGACCCGCGGCGGCGAGCAAAGCCAAAATCCGGGAGGGGTTGGTACCGGGATCACACTCCAAGCCGAGCAATGTGCGATCGTCTCCGCTAGGATCCGGCGCGACAGCCGATACCACCAACGCCTGAACGGCAGGCACCCCTTCTGGCCGGAAGCTCCAGAACGGGATGCGTGCCACGATATGGACCAGGGGCTCGTCCCGCCGCAGAAGTGCGGTCCACCACTCTTGGGTGAGCACCTCGGTATCGGAAGGAAACGGCAGAACCGCGACGACCGTCCGCCCGCTTCGGACATCCGCGAGAGCCTGGGCCGGATCGCGATGGATACGCATCGGTACGAATGCCCCGAACTGCTCGCGGGTAATCTGGCTAAAGCCGCACGCCGGATCGGATTCGCACACCGCCACCGTGAAAGACGTCTGCATCGCCGTAGTGGCCGACAACAACTCGCGCCAGATCCCTATAATCGCCTGGGGCGGTAAGCCACCATGATGGCGGGCGAGCAGGCGCCGCAGGATGGCGGCCTGGCGCCCCGGGCGGAACGCAAGGCCCCTGTCCGGCTTCACCATCCCCACCTGCTGCACAATTTCGGCCCTACGCATCAACAGGTCGTGCAGGCTGTCATCGATCTGGTCGAGTTCCGCCCGAAGCTCGGCAAGGTCCTGTTGCCATCGATCGGGAGCAGGCGGGTCATCCGCCACTGTTGTCGTGACACTCGGCATAGTCCGGACGACCCTTCGGTAAACGAGCCAAAGTCAGCACTGATACCGAAAGCCCCCAGGGCTGCAAACAGCCCAGGTTGCCTGTGACGCAAACCTGCGCCTATCTGCCCTGCGCCATGGACCAAACCGTTCTGCTGACCGGTGTCGCCCACACCCACGTCGTGTTCGACGACGGCCTGGAGCTCGACTGCGGCATGCGGCTGGAGCGCCTGACCGTCGCCTACCGCACCTACGGCACCCTGAACCCCGAGCGATCCAACGCCGTGCTGGTCTGCCATGCCCTGACCGGGGACCAGTATCTGGCCGAAACGCACCCGATCACCGGCAAGCCGGGCTGGTGGGAGATGGTGGTTGGCCCTGGGCGGCCAATCGACACCGACCGTTGGTTCGTTATCTGTGCCAACGTGCTCGGGGGATGCATGGGATCGACCGGCCCCCGTACCCTCCGTGACGGCGGCACGGAACCCTGGGGCACGGACTTCCCGCCGGTGACCATCGGGGACATGGTCCGCGCCCAGAAAAAGCTGGTCGATCACCTCGGCATCCCCCGCCTGTTCGCTGTGACGGGCGGTTCGATGGGCGGCATGCAGGCGCTGCAATGGGCCGCTTCCTACCCCGAGTCGGTATTCGCCGCCATCCCAATTGCATGTGCGGCCTACCACTCCGCCCAGAACATCGCGTTCCATGAAGTCGGCCGCCAGGCGATCTTCGCCGATCCGGATTGGCACGGCGGCCGTTATTGGGAGAATGGCCGGATCCCTGCGCGCGGCCTGGCCGTGGCACGTATGTGCGCGCACATCACCTATCTCTCCGAACAGGCGCTCACGCGGAAGTTCGGCCGGCGGCTACAGAACGCACCAAAGGACCCGGAGGAAGCAATCAGCCTGTTCGGCGGCATGTTCGAGGTGGAGAGCTACCTGCGCTACCAAGGCAGCACCTTCGTGCAGCAATTCGACGCCAATTCTTACCTCACCATCACACGGGCGATGGACTACTTCGATCTCGTGGCCGATCATCGCGGCGATCTCGCCAACGCCTTCCGCAGGACCCGCACCCGCTTCCTTCTCATTTCGTTTACATCCGACTGGTTATTCCCGACTGCCGAAAGCCGCGCCATCGCTCGCGCGCTAAACCGCGCCGGGGTGAACGTAAGCTTTGTCGAAATCACTTCCGACAAAGGCCATGACGCCTTCCTGCTCGACGAGCCGGATTTCCACCGGATTGTCACCGGGTTCCTGACAGGTTGCGCCGCGCCCGCCGGGTTATAGCTATGCTCGATACAGTTCGTTTCGTTGGCAAAAATCTCCGCGTCGATCTGCGGCTGATTGCGGAAATGATTGAACCTGGATCGCGGGTCCTGGATATCGGGTGCGGTGACGGCACGCTGATCGAGGAGCTGTTCACCATAAGGGGCTGCGACGCTCGCGGTATTGAGATTGACATGCCCCTGGTCACCCGCGCTGTCACGCTCGGGCTGCCGGTCATGCATGGAGATGCCGATGAGGACCTGCAGCACTATCCGGATGAGGCATTCGATTATGTCGTCCTCTCGCGCACGCTGCAGGCAGTGGAACGACCGCGCGAAGTGCTACGCCAGATGCTACGGATCGGTACACGCGCTATTGTAAGTTTTCCGAACTTCGGCCATTGGCTGGTGCGCTGGCAATTGCTATCGATCGGAACTATGCCGATGACACCGACCTGGGACCGCATGTGGTACGAGACGCCGAACATCCATCCCTGCACCATCCAGGACTTTTTCAATCTTTGCGCCACCGAGGGCTACGTGGTCGAACAATGGCTCGCCGCTGATGAAAAAGGCCGGCGCGTGCCATGGCGACGCTTTCCCCGGCTGGCAAATCTGTTCGGGGAGCAGGCACTGTTCCTGCTGCGGCGAGGGGCGTGAACGTGGCACGGCAGGTTGTTCTGACGTTGCAGGGCGGTGGCGCACTAGGGGCGTATCAGGCAGGGGTCATGCAGGCTCTGACGGAGGGAGGATTGCATCCCGCCTGGGTGGCAGGAGTCTCCATCGGCGCGATTAACAGCGCAATCATCGTCGGGAATCCGCCCCTCCGGCGCGTGGAGCGGTTACGGGAGTTCTGGGACCTGATCACCAGGCCGACCGCTCTTTGGCCGGAAGTTCCCAATCGCCAGGTGCAGGAAGTGCAGCGCGACGCCTCGGCCGGTCTGGCACTGCTCTTCGGCCAGCCCGGGTTCTTCCGGCCCCGGTTGCCCATCGAATGGGTGGTACAGCCACCGCCGGTAAGTGTTTATGACACCAGCGAACTGCGCAGCACGCTAGAGCGGCTGGTCGACTTCGATCTGATCAACCGCCAGAACGGCGTTCGGCTCTCCGTCGGCGCGGTGGAGGTTGAAACGGGAAACCTGGTCTATTTCGATAGTGCGCGAGGGACTATCGGGCCCGACAACGTCATGGCGAGCGGCGCCCTTCCTCCAGGCTTGGCGAGTGTGGAGGTCGCGGATCACTACTATTGGGATGGCGGGCTGGTCTCCAACACTCCACTGCAATACGTCATGGCCCAGGCTCCGCTGGCATCCATGCTGGTGTTCCAGGTGGATTTGTTTCCTGCGAAAGGACCACTTCCCCGGAACCTGGATCAGGTCTTGGAGCGGGAAAAGGACATCCGTTATTCCTCTCGGACGCGCAACTCCACTGACTTCGCCTGTTTGCAGCGGCAGCACCATGCCGAGTTGGCCGCGTTTCTCGACCGCCTGCCGCCGGACCTTCAGGCCGACCCGGTGGCGCAAGAGCTGAAACAACGGGCATCGCCGCCACCGGTCGATATTGTACATCTGATCTACCGGCCGGCCGCACCCCAGGGCGCCGCAAAGGATTACGAATTCGCCCGCCCCATCATAGAAGAGCGCTGGGCGGATGGGCTGCGCGACGGGACGATCACGGTAAAGGCCGCGCCATGGGAAAATCCTCCGCCGGGCCCGACCGGCGTCCGCGTATTCGATGTAACCAAGAATCAGCGGACATGACTCAGTTCGCGCTGACACCCGAGCAGAATTCGGTTGCAGGAGCGCGCGCGAGAGCTAGCACATTCGGTCGTGCGTCCGCGGGCAGCCGAGGTGGACCGCACCGAGCAGTATCCTTGGGGGAACGTAGCCGCGCTGCGCGATGCAGGTTTCATGGGCTTCACCATCCCGCGAGAATACGGCGGATGCGGTGGGTCTTTCCTCGAAGCCGCCCTGATCATTGAGGAAATGGCCAAAGCATGCGGTGTTACCGGGCGCATCGCGGTGGAGGCCAACATGGGTGCGATATCGGCCGTGATGCTCTACGGCACCGAAAGGCAAAAGCGGCTCGCCGCGGAGCTGGTATTGAGCGGCGACAAGCCGGCGATATGTATCACGGAGCCCGAGGCTGGATCAGCCGCGAGCGAAATGACGACCCGGGCGGATCGCTGCGGCGACCAATGGATACTAAACGGAAAGAAACACTGGATAACCGGCGCGGGCGTGTCTCGGCTGCATCTAATATTTGCGCGAGCTTTCGATCAGGACGGAGTAGAACTGGGAATCGCTGGTTTCCTCGCGCTGGCCGGGACGCCGGGCCTGCGCACCGGAAAGCGGGAACCAACCATGGGGCTGCGCGGCATCCCGGAGGCCGAGGTATTCTGCGAAGCCCTGGAAGTTCCGGATGACATGGTTCTGCGGACGCCCGGCGGATGGGCCCGTGGCTTTGCCGCCCTGATGGATGCGTACAACAGCCAGCGGGTCGGTGCCGCTACGGTTGCGCTCGGCCTGGCGCAAGGTGCCTTCGACGAAGCTCTGGCGTGGCTTAAAACGCGCGAGCAGTTCGGACACAAGATTGGCGAGTTTCAGGGACTCCAGTTCATGCTCGCGGACATGGCGATCGTGCTGGAGGCCTCCCGGCTCATGATCTATCGCGCCACTTCTGCAGCGGCGCCCTTGCCGGAAGCCCTGCTTGCCGCACAGGCCAAGGTAATGGCGTCTGAAGCCGCCATACGGGTGACCAACGATGCCCTGCAGATCTTTGGCGCACGCGGCTACTCGCGGGATTTTCCACTGGAACGTATGGCGCGTGACGCACGCATGTTTACTATCGGTGGCGGAACCGCGCAGATCTTGCGCACCGTCATTGCGGGCCGGCTGCTGGGGTGGAAGCTGCGCCAGCGCAATCCAGTTACGCTTTGACGCATCTGAGAGTGTCCGCCTGCATCGGCCGTATCTGTAAGAGCATCACGCCATCGCTCCTCGCTGACGCGCGAGCGCCGGCTCGTCCCCGGGCGCCCGCACCCCGAGCCGCTGCAGCGCTCGATCAATCCACAACGCCGTCAGCCTTTCCTGCGGACCGTTCTGCCCCAATCGCTCGTGCAGCGCCGGGAAATCCACCCGGTCCAGCGCCTGGTCCTGATTGAAGCACGAAAACACCACGCTCCGCTCACCGGTCACAGGGTCAGTATGCGGCTGCAAACACTGCGCGCAGACTTCCTTTATCATGCATTGCATCGGACTGTTGATCGACCCAATCGCGGTGTGTCCAGGCTTCAGGTACCGCACCAGCAACCCATGCCGCGCCGTTCCGACCGCCTGCATCATGCGGTCGGACCCGATCACAATCATATGATCCACGTCGTTCAGCGCGATCGCTGCCGGTCCCAACTGGCCCGCCCCATACGCCGCCAACGCCTGCACGATGTTACCAACGAAACTGCGGTCTTTGGGCCGACCCGGACTTGGCACGAACCCCGGCAACTCATCACAGCACCACACTACCACATCCGCGGCGCGCTCGATCTCCGCCACCTTGTAGCGGTCGATCATCCGCTTGTAGCCGGCGAAATACAGCACGCGCGAGCCTGCCTTCCGCAGCGCCGCCCCGATCGAGAACAGCACCGCGTTGCCCAAGCCGCCGCCGACCAGTGCAATCGTCCTGCTTTCCAGGATCTCGGTCGGAGTGCCTGTCGGCCCCATCAGCACGACCGGCTCCCCCGGCTTCAGTAGGACGCAGATATCGGAGCTACCACCCATCTCCAGCACGATCACTGAGACCAGACCGCGCGCCGGATCGGTCCAGGCGCCGGTCATCGCCAGCCCCTCCATCCCCAGCACGGTCCGCCGTCCGTCCTCCTCCACGCGCGCAGCCAGCATCTCGTAATTCTGCAATCGATAGAACTGTCCAGGCCGAAACGCTCGCGCCGCTGCCGGCGCGCGGACTACGACCTCCACGATGGTCGGCGTCAGCCGGTGTACCATGTGTACACGCGCGATCAGGGCATCGCGGCACGCCTCGATCAGTGTCGGACCGCTTACCGATGTCGGTTCCCGCGCCGCGAGCATGCTCGAAACCACCGGATAGCCCCGCTTCGCGCCGCCCATCGCCTTGACGACATTGCCATAGAAGCTGGGATGCAGGTCGCCGAAGTAACTGATGTAACGTCCATCCGGTGCCCTGTGCATCAACACCTGCGCTACATCCGGCTTCGCAAAACCGCGCACCGGTGCAACCGGCGCTCCCGCCTCATCGATGGCCTGAAAATACTTGCCGTCAATCGCGATCCGCCGATCTTCCTGCGCCAGCACTGTATTTGGCTGCGTCCCCGCCGCCACCAGGATTGCGCGCGCCGGCAGCACTTGATCGCTGCCGTCCGCCGCCTTCACCCGCAGCCCCGCCGCGTGCCCGAACCGATCGACCTCCACCGCCGCCGGCGTCAGATCCTCGGCGAAGCGAACGCCTTCCTCCAGCGCCTTCGCGACTTCCTCATGGTTCAGCGTGTAAGAAGGCAAATCGATCAACCGCCGTCGGTAAGCTATCGTCGCTCCACCCCACGACTGCAACAGAGCAGCCAACCACGGTGCTCGTCCCTCTCGCGCCGCCGCCGTGCGCTCCGCGCCGATTTCCTCTGCGTGCGCCAGGAATTCGTCGGCGACTTCGGCTTCCTCCTCCGACCACCCCTCGCGTACCGCGCGCTCTCCGCGTTCGGCGACCAGCACCTGGTAGCGCGCCGCAAACTTCTCCACCTGCCGCACGTAATAGGCTAGGCTCTCGGTTGCGGTATCGATCGCCGTCAGCCCTCCACCGATCACCACCACCGGCATTCGGATCTGCAAGTTCGCGACCGACGAACGCTTTGCCGCGCCCGTCAATTGCAGCGCCATCAGGAAGTCCGAGGCCGCCCGCACCCCGCGCGCCAAGCCGTTCGGAATGTCCAGGACAGTCGGCTTGCCAGCCCCCATGCACAAGGCGATGTGATCGAACCCCATTGCCCAGGCATCGTCGATCGAAACCGTCGCACCGCCGCCAAACCGCACGCCGCCAAAATGCGCGAACACCTCGCGCCGTTCCAGCAGCAACCAAATCAGTTTCAAATAATTCTTATTCCAGCGCACCGTGATGCCGTACTCGGCCACACCACCAAAACCCGCCATCACCCGGTCGTCCAAATTCTCGAACAGCGCCGCAGCATCCCGCACCGGCTCGTTCGGATCAAACCCGAGCGGCTCGATCTTCAACCCGTCGATCGCCACCACCGTGTGCCCGTCGTTCAGCAAATGATGCGCCAGCGTGAACCCTGCCGGCCCAAGCCCCACGATCAGCACCTTCCGCCCGCTCTCCGGCCGCGGCAACGGCCGGCGAATGTCCAGCGGGTTCCACCGCGTCAGCAGCGAGTAAATCTCGAACCCCCACGGCAGCCCCAGGACATCCTTCAGCACCGACGTCTCGGCTTGCGGAATATCCACCGGATCCTGCTTTTGGTAGATGCACGCCTTCATACAGTCGTTACAGATGCGATGACCCGTCGCAGCCATCATCGGATTATCCACCGCAATCGCCGCGAACGCGCCCAGCACCAAGCCCTGAGCCCGCAGCGTGTGCATCTCGCTGATCTTCTCATCCAGCGGGCACCCGGTCAGCGTCGCCCCGAACGGCGATTTCTGATACGCCCCCGTCTTCCGATCCTTGAGCCCCTTGCTGCAGGAATCTTTGCCCTGCGTGTGACACCAGATGCAGTAATTCATCTGGTCCAGCGCCCGCTGCCGGTTCATCCCGGGATCGGTCAGAGCGAACCCGTCACGGTGGCGCCAATGCTCCTCAGGCAGCCGCAGCATCGTCACACCATCCCGCTCGATGGTCTCCACCGGCACCAAGTGCACCGGATCAACCCTATGCGGCACACGGAATAGCGTATTCCCCGGATGCGCCATCGCCCCGGCCTCGGTCAGCGTCGCCCAGGCGGCGTAACGCATTGCGAGATCCAGCGCCGCCGCGTCCCCGGCCTTCTCCCACTCGGCCACATGTCGCGCGAAGCTCAGCTCCGCCAGCGCTTCCCCGAACCGCGCCTCCAACTCCGTGCGCAGCGCCGGTCCATCGAACCCCGACGGATCGGAATACTTCTTCACCGCCTGCCGCTGCACGAACAGCCGCTTGCAGGTATGGATCGGATCCAGCGCCAGGGTTTCCGCCGCCAGCGCCTCAACCTCCGCCTCAATCCCGAAGAGGGCCCCAACGAACCTGTCAACATGGGGGCCCAGAGCAACGACCAGCTCGCCTTCCGACTTTGCGTCCAGCGCCTCCGGTGCCGCCCGCGCCTCCAGCACCCGCCGGTAAAGCTCCGGCTCCTGCTCCGCGAGGCGCGCCAGGAACAGCTTATCGAGCCGGATCAGCCCTTCCCGGCGTGATAAATCGGCAAATTGGAACCCAAAGCCGAGGCTTGGCGCCTCGGCCAGCGTGTACGCATCCATATCGGGGTCGGGTCATCTCCGGGCACGACGAGGCCGCCAGCCGGCCTCAGCCCCGACATGGCCGGGGAACAACCCTACGTCAAGCGTTGCGCGCCTGCTCCGGCCGGGTATCTGCCTTGCCCGCCTGCTCTTGCGGCGCAGACAGTCCCTGCGGGGTCTCTCCGCCCTGACCCTGCTCCTTCCGGCAGACCAACTCGTGGGCAAGCACAATGCGGCGAAAATCCTGCGGACCCATTGATCGTTCTCCGCTGCTTCCGCAGCCAATAAAGGTGCCCACTGTGACCGAAAAATGGCTTGTTTTGTAAAGGTTTGCGACAATTATTTCAAGCGTTTCGGTAAGCTCCGTCGTGCATTTCCGGCACCGTCCCGCTCACATCCTCGTCCAACGCCAGATCGACATCACCAGCAAAGCCAGCATCCACCAGCTCTCGCCCCGAGATGGAACCCCGCACCAGATACGCCAGCCGGTTTCCAGCCGCCCGGTACGCTTCCCGCGCGACCTCTGCCTCCGGCGAACACGGCCGATCCAGCCGGTCCAAGATCGCGCCCGCCCCGAGCCAGTCCTCGATGGCAGGCCGCAGGCTCCCGTCTGGCCAGCGCTCCCCCGCCGCAATCACTCCGATCGCCCGCGACCCCGCCATCGCCCTTGCCATGCGGACAACCGCCGCCGCGTTCCGAAAACACCCCGCCAGCACAGGGACGCGGTTGAGCGTCCGCGCCGCCGCGAATGACAGCACCGCCCCGTTCGGTGACGGCAGCACGATATGCATCCCCGGCTGAACCCCCATCAGGCTGACCGGCGATAGGCTTAACCCGCCCCTCGCGTCCTTGCGGCACCGGGACAGCACCGCCCCGAGCCGTACAGCCTCGGCCTCGGCGCCCCGCTCATCGTCGAATGGCCAGGGATGCACAATCCCGCCGCGCGAGACGGTCACATCCACCGCCGTGCAGAACGACAACACATCCACGATCACGAAAACGCCTACTTGCGCCTGCAGCGCCTGAATACCCTGGAGGCCCCATTCATATAGCGCGGCTGACATCGTCGCGTCCTACGGGACGACCTCCATTCCTTGCGGCCGGATCAGCCCATCCGGGTTAGGTACGAAGCCCCGCACCTTATCCGACATTCCCCACAACCAGCGGTAATGGTACAGCACGATATGCGGGTTGTCCCGCAAATACATATCTACCACCTTCCGGTACACGGCCTGCCGCGCAGCAACATCCGTCATCGCCCGATCCTGTGCCAACAGCGCGTCAAACTCCTTGTTGCAGTACCGCCCCCAGTTCAGAAATCCGTTGCACTGCAGCCAGATGGAGACATTCCCATCCGGGTCTGGCCGCCCGCTCCAAATTACAAGCGCCGCCTCGTAATCTGCGGCCCGCGCCGTCGTGACCTGCGTCGTCGCGTCCATGGCCTGCAGCTTCAAATTGAACCCCGCCTGATCCGCCATCGCCTGGATCACCTGCCCGAGTTGCTGCTCCACCGAACTGTTCCCCACAAGCAGAGTAAACGCCGGATGCGGTTCGCCTGCCTGCACCGGCAACGTTTTCACCCGCGCGACATCCGCCGGCGGCACTGGATGATCAGGGTCCCAGTACGTCGTATGCGGCGCCTGGAACTGGTTGCTCGGTACGAACTGCCCCGCCAGCACCACTTGGTTCAGCGCATTCCGGTCGATCGCGTCCGCCAGCGCCTGCCGGACCAACGGATTGGAAAACACCTTGCTCCGCGGTCCATGCGCCACGTTGAGCGAGATGCTCTCGTACGCAAGCGCCGTCGCGGTCACCAGCCTCAGCTTCGGATCGGCACTTACCCTCGGCACATCTGTCGGTGCCAGCCGCTCGGCAATGTCCAATTGTCCCGCCTTCAAATCGACCAACCGGACCGACGTATTAGGGATCGGCTGATACACGATGCGGTCCAGCTTGATGGCTCCCGCATTCCAGTAGCCTGGAAACCGCTCCACCACGATCTCGTCCTGCGGGACGCGCTGCACCAGTCGGAACGGCCCCGCGCACGGCAGTTCGCTCGCCAGATCGTCGCCCAGCCGGACCATCGCATTGGGCGCCAGCATCATTCCTGCCCGGTCCGCCAGCACTGCCGTTAGCGGGGCATAAGGCTGTGCCAGATCAATCCGCAACGTGTGCCGATCGACCACCTCCACGGCCGAAACCGGCTCGAGCTTCGCCTGGCGTAGGCTGATCCTGACCGCCTGGTAATGCTCCAGCGTCGCGCGCGCCGCGTCCGCATCGAACGTCTCGCCATCCTGGAACTTCACTTCGTCTCGCAAGATCAGCGTGAACGCACGCCCGTCCGCCGACCACTGCCACGACGTCGCAAGCTGCGGCACCAGGTTCCCCTTGGCGTCCAGGTCGATCAGCTTGTCGCAGGTCGCCGCAAACACGATCCGCCCGGCAAAACTGCCCCCGGTGGTGGGATCGAGCGCATCCGGGTCTTCATTTAGCCCGACCCGGATGGTCCCGCTCGCCGCAGCCGGCCTGGCAAGCAGCGCCCCTAACGCCGCCAGTATCAACCAGCGCATCCTCATCCGTCCCCAGCCGGCTTGTGACCTATCGCGGCGCGACATATCTCCGCCACAGGAACCTACCATGGAGAATGACCAGCATGGCGATCCAACTAGGCCAGACGGCCCCCGACTTCGAGCAGGACAGCACGGAAGGCCCGATCAGCTTCCATAAGTGGCTGGGCAATTCCTGGGGGTACTGTTCAGCCATCCCCGGGACTACACCCCGGTCTGCACCACCGAGCTCGCGGAAGTCGCGCGTCTCAAGCCGGACTGGGACAAGCGCAAGGTCAAGCCGATCGGCCTCTCGGTTGACCCGCTCGAAAGCCACGCGGGCTGGGAGCGCGATATCAAGGAGACCCAGGGACAGGCGCTGAATTTCCCCGTCCTGGCAGATGCCGACCGCAAGGTATCTGAACTCTATGACATGATCCACCCGGCGGCCGATCCGCACATCACTGTCCGTAGCGTGTTCATCATCGATCCCAACAAAAAGGTCCGCCTGATCCTCACCTATCCGCCCAGCACGGGGCGCAACTTCCAGGAGATTTTGCGTTCCATCGACAGCCTTCAGCTTACTGATGCCCACAAGGTAGCGACCTCGGTCGACTGGACCGTCGGTCAGCCGGTCATCATCGCCCCAAGCCTGTCGAACGAAGAGGCCAAACAGCGCTTCCCCCAAGGGTGGAAGGAACTACGACCCTACCTGCGTGTGGTCGAGCAGCCCCCGCTTCCTCGCAGCTGAAGCAGGATAGACATCCCGGGCCCCTCTCCCGCAATGGGGAGAGTGGGCGCGCCGGGTGAGGAGTTCAGGCCGATTTCGGCGGGACAACCTGGCCACGAATCGCGCCGGCCGGATGGTCCTTCGTATGAATATTGATGTACATGTCCCCCGCCGTGAACATCTTGGCCTGCGCGGGTGTCAGAGTCGCAGAGCCCTTGATGTCCCCGGTCGGAGGCAGCGTCCCGCCTTTTTTCGTCAGCCAGACCTGCACTGGCCCGTTCTTCCCTTCCGGCGCCGGGCCGTGGAAATGTGCCATCGTCACATCACTATCGAGCCCCTGATAGGTGATGTTCCAGCTCACCCCCCGGGTGGACGGATCATAATTTATCGCCGCCGTACCCTTGCCCGGCGTATTAACCGGCGGCACCTGCACCTGCCCGCTCAACGGCACGTCGAACGTCACCGTTTTGCCCTGTGCGGCAGCGGCCCTAGCCCAGGCCATCGCCCCCATCGCCAGCGCGGCCCGGCGGGATATGTCGTACGGCATCGCCATTCCTCCTCTTTGCGACGATTCACACTGCGCGCAGGAGCCGTACGGCGGCTACGCGCAAAACAAAGACACAACCCGGGCCCGCCTTGAGGCTGGCCCGGGTGAATATTGCGGACCTAGTGCCCTCCCGCCAAGTGCGACGAGCATAGTTGTCCTTCCATTGAACTGGCGTACACCGCATCATTCACTCCATGTCGCGCCGTACCATCGAAATCACCCCCGAGCTGATGCTGCGCGCCTACCGCCACGGCCTGTTCCCGATGGCGGAGACGCGCCGGGGCAACCGACTCTACTGGCTGGACCCGGAGCAACGCGGCGTGCTGCCGCTCGGATGCTTCCACGTTCCGCGCCGCCTAGCGCGTACTATCCTCTGCGGGAGCTTCCAAATCTCGGTTGATGAGGATTTCCCAGCTACGATCGGCGGTTGCGCCGCCAGGGCGCCAGGGCGCGAGGATACCTGGATCAACGACCAGATCGAATCGCTATTCAGCGATTTGCACATGATGGGCTTCGCTCACTCGGTGGAATGCCGGCAGGAAGGCAGGCTGGTCGGCGGGCTCTATGGAGTGGCGATTGGGGGCGTTTTCTTTGGGGAAAGCATGTTCAGCATCGAGCGAGACGCCTCTAAGGTGGCGTTGGTCCATCTCGTGGCCCGCCTGCGGCTCGGGGGTTTTCAACTCCTCGATACGCAGTTCGTCACGCCGCACCTCGCACAGTTCGGCGCTGCCGAAATTCCCCGCCTCGAATACAAGGTGCGCTTGGCCGAGGCTTTGGAGGCTCCTGCCATATGGCTGGCGGACCTAGATCCGGACCGGGTGAAGGCCGAACTCCGCAGCTTGATGCAGCGCCCATGAGGGCCGCCAGCGCTGTCGCGGCCGCCTTGCTCGCCCTGCCAGCGGTGGCCGCTGAACGACCACCGGTGCGGCCTTCCCATGACGTGGCCGTTACTTACCGCATCCAGACCATCGGCGCCGACGGCTCCCCAGCCAGCCGCACGGTTCAGATGTACTGGACGGCGCAGGGAACCCGGCTGCGCCTGGAGAGCCAGAGCCGTGCCGGCTATGCGCTGATAGACTACGCCGGCAGCCAGATGACATTGGTGCTTAACGCCCAGAAGATCGCGCTGAATGTGCCGTTCGATCCCCATGTCGCGCCCGGCCTGAACATCCCGCCCGATGCGACCGTTACGAGATCGGGGACTGATAGCGTCGCCGGCACCCTGTGCACCGAGTGGACCATGCAAGCTGCGCAGGTACACTGCCTTTGCCTGCATCACTCAGGACGGGCTGGTGCTGCGGCTCAGCAAGGCAGGCAATGCCACGCCGGCGCTCCAGGCCACCGCCGTCTCCTACGGCCCCCAACCACCCGAGCTGTTTTCGATCCCGCCGGGATACAAGCAAATCACCCCGCCGGCCCAGTGATCCAGGAAGCCACCATGTCCGAAACTGTTCGCGCCGAACTCGCTCCGCACGGCACTCTCCGCGCCGGTATTAACCTTTCCAACTTCCTGCTCGTTTCCGGTAAATCCCCCTCGGGAGAGCCTGAAGGCGTCGCACCCTCCCTCGCCCGTGCGATTGCCGACCGCCTCGGCGTCCCGGTGCAATACGTCACGTTTCCCCGCCCCGGCGAGCTCGCCGACGCAGTTAGCACCAACGCCTGGGATATAGGCCTGATCGGCGCCGAGCCGCAGCGCGCCGAGAAAATTACCTTTACCGCTGCTTATGCCGAGATCGAGGCAACTTACCTCGTCCCTGCTGGCTCCGCTCTCAACTCCGTCACCGAAATCGACCGGCTAGGCGTGCGGATCGCCGTCGCCGCCCGCAGCGCCTACGGTTTGTGGTTGGAGCGAAACATCCGCCACGCGGAGCTGGTTCAGTCCAGCTCGCTCGATGCTTCCTTCGAACAATTCGTCCGCGACAAACTCGACGCTCTCGCCGGCCTGCGTCCCCGGCTGCTCGCAGACGTGCAGAAATTCCCAGGCGCGCGCATTCTCAACGGCAAGTTCATGTCCGTGCAGCAGGCGGTCGGCACCGCCTCCGCCAACAACGTTGGCGCCGCTTTCCTCGGCGACTTTATAGAGGAAGCAAAGTCATCCGGTCTGATCGCACGCCTGATCGATCAGTTCGGCATGACCGACCGCCTCACCGTCGCCCCCACGGCATAGGCATCAGCTCTCCCGCTTGCGGGTCGGCGCACGGAGCACGGCGGATGAGGCCACACACGACCTGTTGATCCACAGCCGTTCTGGCCCCCCTTTCACCCATAGGTACAGTCCCCGTTACCTCAGTCGGTGGAGGGAACCATGTTCAAGCGAGCAGCTATCTCTCTGGCGATGGCATTTGGTGTCTGCGGTTTGCTGACCGGAACCGCGTTTGCACAAGCCGATCACATGGGCGGAACACTCCGCCTCGTTGCCCCGTCCTCAGAAGGAACGATCGATCCGCAAATCAACTACACCGTGATGAACTGGCAGATCAACTACATCGTTTACGATGGCCTTGTCGCTTTCGCCAAAACCTCCGGTACCAAAAGCAACGATATTGTCGCCGACCTTGCGGAATCTGTGCCTAAGCCGCAGGACGGCGGCAAGACCTACGTCTTCAAACTGCGCCCTGGCATCGAATTTTCTAATGGCAAACCCGTTACGCCCGACGATGTCGTTGCCACCTTTGAACGCCTCTTCAAGGTCTCTAACCCGAATGCCGGTACATGGTACAACGTAATCGTGGGCGGCGATGCCTGCCTGAAAACTCCCGCCACCTGCTCGCTCAAGGATGGAGTGGTTGCCGACGATAAAGCCGGTACCGTGACATTCCACTTGGCCTACCCGGACGCCGAATTCCTGTACCAGCTCGCCGTGCCCTTCGGAGACATCCTCCCAGCGGACACCCCGTCGCATGATCTCGGCACCCAGGCCCCGCCCGGCACCGGCCCCTACATGATCGTAAGTTACCAGCCGAACCACGAAATGAAGCTCGTCCGTAATCCGCACTTCAAACAATGGAGCGCGGAAGCGCAGCCAAACGGCTACGTGAATGAGATCGACTATAGTTTCGGATTGACAGCGGAAGCCGAAACCACTGCGGTCGCGAACGGCCAGGCAGATTGGATGTTCGCCTCGGTCCCCACCGATCGCCTCGGCGAAGTCGGCACCCGCTATGCCAAGCAGGCGCACATCAATCCGCTGTTCGCCTTCTACTACGTCGCCATGAACACTCGCCTGGCCCCGTTCGACAATATCGACGTGCGGCGGGCCGTGAATTACGGCCTGGACCGGAAAGCCACCGTCAATTTCTGGGGCGGTCCGCGCCTCGCGCAGCCGACCTGCCAGATCCTTCCACCCAACTTCCCCGGCCATCAGCCTTACTGCCCGTGGACGACAAAGCCAGGTAAACAGTGGGCCGGACCCGACATGGCGAAGGCCAGGGAACTGATGCAGAAAGCTGGCGCCGTCGGCAAGGACGTGACCCTGATCGTGCAGGACCGCGACCCCGAGCGTGAAATCGGCACTTACCTGCAAAGCTATCTGAACCAAGTCGGCTTCCACGCCAGCCTGAAGCCGATCTCGGCGAATATTGAATTCACCTACATCCAGAACACCAAGAACAATGTCCAGATCAGCCTGACCGACTGGTACGAGGACTACCCTGCCCCATCCGATTTTCTCAACGTGCTGTTCAGTTGCGCTAACTTCCATCCGGGGTCAGATGCGTCGCCCAACATTTCGGGATTCTGCGACCACAAGATCGATGCCCAAATGAATCAGGCTTTGACCACGCAAATCACCGACCCGGAAAGCGCCTACCAGATGTGGGCCAAAATCGACCAGGAAGTGACTGACGCCGCACCCGTAGCGCCCCTGTTTAATCCGAAGAAGCTCGATTTCGTGTCCCAGAGGCTCGGCAATTTCACATTCAGCTACCAGATCCAGTTAATCTTCTCGAAAGTTTGGGTGCAATAAAAACTCGTGTCCGTCACACTCCTACCGGAGGAAACCGCACCTCCGAATGAAAGCCTGCCCATAGCAGATCGCGGCCCCTGGGCAACTGCGATTCGCAAGCTGCTTCAGGACCGCACCGCCCTGACAGCTCTCGCGGTGCTCCTGTTGATCGTGTTGGCCTGCGCGGCTGCGCCCGTGTACGCGCGCTACGCCTCCGGCACCGACCCGTTTGTCTCCAACGTCGATGGCAGCATCACGCTCGATGGCAAATCCATCGATATCATGCAGCCGGAGCAGGGCGGGCTCGGACTGGGGATGGAGCCGATCGGTCCCACCTGGCGAGGGCCCTACTTTCTCGGCGCTGACAGCCAGGGCCGCGACGTAATGGCCCGCATCTTCTACGGCGGACGCAACTCCCTTCTCATCTCCGCCTGTAGCACGCTCATCTGTCTGGTTCTCGCCGCGATCATCGGCCTCGTCGCTGGCTTCTTCGGTGGCATCACCGATACGGTGCTCAGCCGCTTCCTCGACATTCTCTGGGCATTCCCGATCTACCTGCTGGCCATTTCGCTCTCGATCGTCCTGATCAGCCACGGCCTGACCATCGGCCCGATCACCCTGACCGCCGGTAGTCTCCTTCTCCCGATCTGCATCATCGGCATCGTTTACGTTCCCTACGTCGCCCGTCCGATCCGCGGACAGGTCCTCTCCCTCAAATCCAGTGAGTTCGTCCTCGCAGCCATCGGCCTCGGCGTCCCGGACTGGCGCATCCTCTTGCGCGATGTCTTTCCCAACGTGGTCACCACCTTGATTGTCTTCGCGCCGCTGATGATGGCCCTGAACATGCTGACCGAGAGCGCCCTGTCGTTCCTTTCCATTGGTGTGCAGCCGCCGGCCGCGAGCTGGGGAACAATCATTCAGGACGGCCAGTCATTGATCTACACCCGCCCCCTGGTAGCCATTGCCCCCGGCATCGCCATCGTTGCCACCGTGCTCGCGCTGAACGTATTTGGCGACGGTCTGCGAGATGCGCTCGACCCGCGGTCAAAAGTCAGGATCGGCGGCTGATGCTTGCCACCATGCTCCGCCGGCTCGCCCAAATGATCTTCGTCATGCTGGGCATCAGCATCATCGTCTTCCTGATCTTCTTCGTGACCCCTGGGGCCGATCCAGCGGCCCGCATTGCGGGACGTAACGCCTCGCCGGAAGTTCTGGCGCAGGTCCGCCACAGCTTCGGTTTGGATCGGCCGCTGCCTATCCAGTATCTGTTTCTGATGAAAAAACTGTTCATCACCCAGGACCTGACCTCCTACGTAAACCGCGGCCAGAAAGTCATATCCACCATCATACAGGCCGCACCCGTCACGATCTCCCTGGTTCTCGGCGCTGCTGTCATCTGGGTAATCGGCGGCATACTGGTAGGCGTGATAGCCGCCGCCCGCCGAAGGCACATAACCGATCGCGCCCTGATGATCCTGAGCCTCGTTGGTATCTCCATGCCCGTCTTCTGGGTCGGCGAGGTCGCCAATCTGCTTACGCAAAGCCGTCTGCACGATACCTGGCTGTTCCACTGGGTTCCGGCGCTCGGCTACAAGCCGCTGCTCCAGGAACCTTTCATGTGGTTCAAAACTATGCTGATCCCTTGGTTCGTGCTGGCCATCCTGTTCATCGGCCTGTACGGACGCGTCCTCCGCGCCAGCATCATCGAGGCGTACAACGAAGACTTCATCCGCACGGCGCGTGCCAAAGGCCTGAGCGAAACCCGCATCCTGCTCCGCCATGCCCTCAGAACATCGCTTATTACCTTCGTTTCCATGTTCGGCCTCGACTTCGGCGCCCTGGTCGGCGGCGGCGCTCTGTTGACCGAGGTGGTGTTCGGCCTGCAAGGTGTCGGCTACGTCACCTACATTGCCCTGCAAAACCTCGACCTTCCGGTCATCATGGCCGCCGTCATGTACGCCTCCTTCTTTGTCGTTCTGGCCAATGCCCTCGTTGACATCAGCTACGCGTTCCTCGACCCGCGAGTACGCGATGCAAGATAACAACAAGGCGTCGCTCCTCGCCGTCCGCAAGCTATCGATTGCCTTCCGTACCGAGCGTGGCCGCATCACCACCGTGAATGGCGTCTCTTTTGAAATCGGAAACCGTGAAATTGTCAGCATCGTCGGCGAGTCCGGGTCAGGCAAAACCCTGACATCGCTCTCCATTATGGGGCTGATCACCGATCCGAACGCCGAAGTCACCGGCTCCATCAAATTCCGCGACCGTGAGCTGATCGGGCTTCCCGCGCACGATATGCGAAGCATCCGTGGTGGCGAAATCGCCATGATCTTCCAGGACCCGATGACCGCCTCACGCCCGTTTACACCGTCGGCTGGCAGATCGAGGAACAGCTCCGCGCCCACTTGAAACTCAGCCATCGGGCCGCCCACGAACGCGCGATCGAGCTACTCGGCGAAATGGGCATTCCAAACCCCCGCCGGCAGGTCAACCGATATCCGCACCAGCTCTCCGGCGGTATGCGCCAGCGCGCCATGATCGCCATGGCCCTGTCCTGCAATCCATCCTTGCTGATTGCCGACGAACCAACAACTGCCCTGGACGTGACAGGTACAAGCCCAGATCCTCCGCCTGGTCGAGCGCCTGCGCACAGACTTCGGCTCGTCCATCATCCTGATCACCCACGACATGGGTGTGGTCGCCGACGTCGCCGATCGTGTCATCGTCATGTACGCAGGCCGCATTGCCGAATCAGGTATCAAACGCGATGTATTCGAAAACCCCGGCCACCCCTACACAATCGGTCTGCTGAACTCGATCCCACCCATGCTGGGCCCGAAACCCGAGCGACTGCGCTCCATTCCCGGCAATCCACCCTTACCGGCTCGCCTGCCGCGTGGTTGTCCCTTTCAACCCCGCTGTCCGCATCGGCACGACCGTTGCGCCGTAGACCCACCGCTGTTCCGGCGCGGCGATCAATACATCGCCTGCTACCTGGTGGAGGAGCGGGGGGAAGCCCGCGTTCCGGAACACGCCGCATGAACGAACCACTCCTTAGCGCGCGCCACGTAACCAAGCACTTCGCCGTCGGCGGCCGTCTGCAGTCTGGCGGACGCCAGATCGTTCACGCACTCGACGATGTCTCTCTCGATGTCTGGCCCGGCGAAACTCTCGGCCTCGTCGGCGAATCAGGCTGTGGCAAATCAACCCTCGGCCGCTGCCTTCTGCGCTTCTACGAATTGACCGATGGCGAGATCTGGTTCGACGGCACCGATATTACCCATCTGAGCCGCCATGCTCTGCGGCCACTCCGCACTCGCATGCAGATGGTCTTTCAGGACCCCTACGCCTCGCTCAACCCACGCCGCCGCGTGGGCGACCTGATCGCCGAACCCCTGCGCGTACACCACCGCAAAGACGGCCAACGCTGGACCCCCGGCGAAATCCGTAACCGCCTGCACGAGTTGATGCGCCTGGTCGGACTCCAACCCGAGCACCTCGGGCGCTTCCCGCACGAATTTTCTGGCGGCCAGCGCCAGCGCATCGGTATCGCCCGCGCGCTTGCCTTGGAACCGAGCCTAGTCGTTGCGGATGAGCCCGTCTCCGCCCTGGACGTCTCCGTTCAGGCACAAGTCGTCAATCTGTTGATGGATCTTCAACAGCGCCTCGGGCTCACGTACGTTTTTGTCGCCCACGACCTCAGCGTCATCCGCCAAATCGCAAACCGCACCGCGGTCATGTATCTAGGCTCGGTCGTGGAGCTTGGTCCCACCGAAACTGTGTTCCAGACGCCTGCGCACCCCTATACCGGTGCGCTGATTGCCGCCGTCCCTCTCGCCGACCTCGCCGCCAACGAACAACGCAAGCGGTTCATCCTCGGTGGGGAAGTGCCCAGCCCCACGAACCCGCCGCCCGCTTGCCGCTTCCACACCCGCTGCCCCAAGGCACAAGCCCGTTGCCGCGAGGAGCGCCCCCTGGTCCGCGACCTCGGCGACGGACGCGCCGTTGCCTGCCATTTTCCACTAACCCCCGAGGACGCCCCCCTGCGCGCCGTGCGCCACGCCGCTGCATTCTCCTGAACAGCTCCCGCGCGGGAGAGGCACGCCCCGGACTGCGATCCGGGGTGGCGCGAAGCGCAGCGGCGGAGATACGTTCGCCCCCTCACAAGTGTAGCGCGAGGGCATCTCCTCGCCATAAGAGAACGTCGGGCTTTTCAAAACGAATGTCATATCCCCATAACGCACGAGCAGCATACAGAGTCCCGATGGAGCCCTTTGTCAAAACTGGACGGCCGTAACTTTGTAGCCTTTGTGCTTGCCCCGGACCCCGATTTCGGGATCGGCCTGAAAACATCCTGCCTGCCCCAGCGGACGGGATCCGCCCGCTTGACGACCACCGCCACCCCGACAGACCATAACCACCATGCCGCGCAATCCCGCAACCGTCGGCACGGCAACAAGGGTGGAACAAACGTCCCGTAGGCCGCGCACCAGCCTCGCCTCGCAGCTCGTAATCGTGCCTTGGGCCGGCGTGCTGCTGGCCCTGGTCGCTATCTCCGCCGCAATCTCCGCCGTCTCCCCCTACTTCCTTACGGTCTCCAACATCCTCGGCAATGTCGCGGTCTATTTCTCCTGGATCTGCATTGCCGGCTTCGGTGAGGCCATCGTCATGATCGGCGGCGGACTGGACCTCTCCGTCGGGTCAGTCATGGGCTTCGCCGGCATGATTGCCGCCATGGTTCTTACCGCCGGCGGCAACACCGTAGCCGCTGTCCTCGCGGGCCTCGTCGTCGGACTGATGATCGGAGCCATTAATGCTTTCGTGATCACCCGGATCAAGCTCAATCCCTTCATCGCCACCCTCGGGTCACTCAGCGCAATACGCGGGCTGACCTACGGAATAGTTTCAGGTGCGGCCATCACGCCTTCCAGCAACGCTGCCGGCACTGCTTTCGCCGCCCTCGGATCCGGTTCGCTCTGGCAGGTGCCCATCCCTGTGCTGATCATGCTGGCAATCGGCGTCATCTTCACCATCGTCATGAACCAGACACCGTTTGGTCGGCACATCTATGCCGTCGGCGGCAATGAAGGGGCGGCGCGGCTGCTCGGCCTGAAGGTCGAGAAAGTAAAGTTCGCAATGTATATGATCTCCGGGCTGCTCGCTGCCCTCGGGGGCGTCCTGCTGACCGCCAAGGCAGGGACCGCCCTGCCGGACGCCGGCACCGGATACGAGTTGCAGGTGATTGCCGCCGTCATCATCGGCGGCACCAGCCTATACGGCGGCCGCGGCACCATTCCCGGGGTGCTGGTCGGCGCGGCATTGCTCGGGGTAATCAACAACGGCATCGTCTTGCTCGGCTTGGCCGGCTACTGGCAGGAATTGATCACCGGCCTGGTCATCGGGGCTGCCGCAACCCTGGACGTGGTACGGGAACGGCTGGAAGCTCGAAGACGCGTTTGAACAACCCGGAGGAAACTCACATGCGAAATACTTTCCTGACCCGTCGCGCCGCACTCACGGCCGGCGCCGCGCTCGCCGGCCAGCTGGCCCGCCCGTACATCGCCCGCGGCGCAAAGCTGACCGTCGCCGTAATCCCCAAGGCGCTCGATAACCCCGTGTTCTACACCGCCCATTACGGCGCCGACCAGCGCGCCAAGGAACTCGGCGATGTGAGCGTGGACTGGACCGCCTCCTCCACCTCCGATGCCAGCCAGGAAGCGCAGATCCTACAAGGCTTGGTCGCTCGCCATGTGGACGGCATGGCCGTGGACGCCAACGCTCCGCAACCGCTGATCCCGCCGATCGCCCAGGCCGTCGCCCAGGGCATGAAAGTCATCACCTGGGACTCCGACGTCCCCGACAGCAAGCGCCTGCTCTTCTATGGCGTGGATAGCGTTGCCATGGGGCAAGCGCTGGGCGAGCAGACCATCAAGTTCATGGGTACCTCAGGGACCGTCATCCTGGTCAGCGGCGGGCCTGGCGCTACCAATCTCAATGCGCGCCTGAAAGGCGCCACCGATTACCTGAAGAAATACCCCGGTATCAAAACCCTCGGCCCCTATTTCCATGACGACGACCTGGTCAAGGCTCAAAACCTCACCAACAACCTGTTGGTCTCGCACCCCGATGCAGGGGCCATCCTGATGGTCGCCGGCGTCCCGTTCTTCGGCAAAATGAGCGCGCTGCCTGAGGTTATTAAGAACAAGGGCAAAGTGAAGATCATCACTACCGACGTCCTGGCGCCCGAACTCCCCTTCGTGAAGGATGGCTACGTCCAGGCTCTCGTCGGGCAGGACTACTGGGGCTGGGGCTATCAGACAGTCTCCATCCTCCACAACCTGCTCACTAACAGTAACTGCCACTATCCCACGCTCGTGCCGCAAGCCATGCCCGTCGTCACCGCCGCTAATGTCGATGAGTGGATCGCCAAGTGGAAGCAGGCAGAAACCCCCGCCGGTGCGGCCGAGGCGTTCAAGGAACCTCCCATCGGCTGCATGTAACGCCATGGCCGTTCTCGAACTCCGGGATATCGTGAAGCACTACGGCCCCGTCCATGCCCTGGACGGGGTCTCCTTCCACCTGGACGAAGGCGAAATCGTCGGCCTCGTTGGCGACAACGGCGCCGGCAAATCTACACTCGTCAAGGTAATGTCCGGCGCCATCCAGCCCGACAGCGGCACCATCCTGTTCGAGGGCCGCGAGGTCATCATCCCCTCCCCGCTCGAAGCCCGCGAACTCGGTATCGAGACCGTCTACCAGGACCTTGCCGTCGTCCCCCAACTCGACGTGGAAGCCAACCTGTTCCTCGGCCGGGAACTCACCGGCAAAAGCTGGTGGAACCGCTGGCTGCTGGACAAGGCCACCATGCGCCACGAAGCCACCGAGCACATCGCCTCCCTCAAGGTCGGCCTGCAATCCGTCCGCCAAGCTGTCGGCCTGCTCTCCGGAGGCCAGCGCCAGAGCGTCGCGGTTGCCCGCTCCATCTCCTGGGGCCGCAAGGTCGTCATCATGGACGAGCCCACCGCGGCCCTCGGCGTCCGCGAATCCCAGGGCGTCCTCGACCTGGTCCGCCGCGTGCGTGAGCGCCGGATCAGCGTCGTCCTGATCAGCCACAACATCCCCCAGGTGTTCGAAATCGCCGACCGCATCTTCATCATGCGCCACGGCCGGCAGGTAGGGGATCTGCGCACCAGTGAAGCCCACATGAACGACGTTCTGGGGCTGATCACGGGCATCCCGGTGACCGTAACGAAGACTGGCGATCTCGCCGCCGCACCGACCGTGAATTGACTTTCCGGCCCGCCTCACCTACCTCCCGCCTCTCATTTCGCTTCCCCAGCTAGGTTTCCCGCGCCATGAGAGTCCGCAACAGCCTCCGCTCGGCCAAAGTCCGGGACAAGAACTGCCGCGTCGTGCGTCGCCGCGGGCGGGTCTATGTCATTAACAAGAAGAACCCGCGGATGAAGGCCCGCCAGGGATAGGCGCCCATTTCTCGTGGATTGCAGCACTCCCGACAAGGGTGGCCCTGTCGGTGGTTCTGTAAGCGATCACGCCGGCTGGGTTGGTGCCCTCCCTCGTATCTTGGCTACAATCCGCCCCTATGAGGGGAGATAGCGGGATGCATTGCCCGAAATGCCTGTCGGCGCGTCAGGCGGAGGCAAAGGCACCGCCCGCGGCGGCGAGGGTGTAGGCCCCAGCCACCGCGAGCAGCGCAATGGCCAGCCTGGCAAAGGGTTCGGCGCCAAGACGATTACCTATTGGACGGCCGGCGAGGCCGCCGAGGAGGGCGAAGGGGATCAGGATGGCCGCCGCAACCCAGGTCGGGGCAGGGATGCCGATCGTCGCCGCATGAGAAGCGAGCGTCACCCCGTACGAAAGCGCGAAGAACGCAAGGAGCGTCGCGCGCACGGTCCTCGCCGCTGTCCCGGCAAGCAGCAGGTAGATCAGCACCGGCGGGCCGGGCTGCCCCACCAGCGCGCCCGCGAAGCCTGAGACGGCCCCGGCGGCGAGATCGAGGCCGGGGCTCATTGCAAAAGCCGTCCAATGCTTGCCTGCCCGGGTTGGACCCGACCGGCGGCGCGAGACTGCCATCAGTATGGCGAAGCCAAAGATCGTCGCCCCGGCAGCCGCCCGCACCAGGATCGGATCAGCATAACGGAAGGCGACGAGGCCGAGCGGCAGCCCAACAAGAGTGCCGAGCGCCAAGCGAAGCAGCAGCCATGGCGCGATAGCCGGCAGCAATCCCCGAAGCACAACGATCGATAGCACCGTCGAGATGACGATAACGAGCTGAATTGCCCGTGCCGGGTCGAGGAACAACAGAAACAGCGGCGCCGCGAGGACGGCGAAGCCGAAACCGCTTATCGCATAGAGCAGCGCCGAGCCAAAAGTCGTCGCGGCGAGCACGATGAAGATGCTGCTGGCCATCCCAAGCATCCCGCCCATTGCGCTGGCGCCGTGCGACATGCGAAGCAGCCAAAATCCAAAGCCGGCATCCATGCTAGCCCCTCCCGTTGGCCCTTGCGTCCACCTAGGCAGTGGCTCCATCAGCTCCTTCGGTCGCCGGCTCGGCGTGCGATGGAGCACGAGTGATTTCTCTGCGCTTTGCCAGAAGGCCATCGATCGCCAATGGTCCTGAGCCCCCCAGGACGAGGGCCGCAAGGCAGGCGAGGTAGAGGAGATCGGTTTCGAAGCCGGGCGGCCCAAACTTCGCGCCGGCGGTCGTCACAGCCAGGAGTTTGATCGAACTGAACCCGTAGGGCAGATGTACAGTGACCATGGCAACCAGGAGAACCGCCGCCATCGGTATGCTGGCCAGTGGCACCAATGCACCGAGAAGCACGGCCAGGCCGCCCAATATCTCAACCAGGATTGTAAGCCATCCCATGAGATGCGGTGCGGGCACGCCAAGTGCCTGCAAAATTGTGGGGAACGCGTCGAAGCCCCTGGCCAGCTTGGCGAAGCCATGCTCGATAAAGCCGTACCCGACAATCAGACGCAGCGGGACCGGGGCCCAGCGGGCGATCGGAGATCTGCTGATCAGATCGATGGGAAGGTCGCGCCACATTGGCGACCATCTCCGGATGTAGCTCATCGTTTTCATACCCAGAAACCTGAAGGTTTTGTCGGCATCCACCGCAGGACCTTTTGGAAGCTAAGGAAGCGACCCTTGACGACAAGACATAATGATGTCACGATGTCGCGATGTCGCGATCACCCCTCTACGAACGTGTCGAGTCTGTTCTGGCCGGCGATATCGCTGACGGCAGTTTACCCCCAGAGACCCAACTGCCGTCGGAAGACGGCTTGGTTGAGCGGTTCAAAGTCAGCCGCACGACCGTGAGAAAGGCGATTCAGAACTTGGTCGAGCGCGGCCTCGTCGAGGTCAGGAGGGGCAAGGGCACTTTCGTCACCCAGCCGAAGATCACGCAGGAGCTGACCGAGCTGACTGGTTTCGTGGAGGACATGCAGACGTTGGGGCGAACCCCGACCGCCCGCCTACTCAACAAGCGCATCGTGGCAGCCGACGAATCCGTCGCACACCACCTTGCATTGGCACCGGGGACGTTGGTGGTCAGGCTTCAGCGTGTTCGCTTGGCCGACCGTGTGGCGATGTCTTTCGACGAGACATACTTGCCTCGCGACTTAGGGGAGAAGGTTGCGGAGAACGACCTCGAGGCGGAGCCGGTCTTCGCACTGCTGGAGAACAAGTACGACACGCCTCTGGTCGGCGCTGAATACACATTGGAAGCGGCCGCCGCCGACCCTGCTGTAGCCCAAGCGCTCCAAGTGCCGGTCGGCAGCCCGATCTTCCTGATCGAGCGCACGTCGTATACCACGGGCAATCGCCCGGTCGATTATGAGAGGCTGCACTATCGTGGCGATCTGATCCGGTTTGTGACACGCCTCGCGCGACGCGCAAGGGCCCCGATGCAAAGGTGAGGGTGCTGGGGGGCGCGGCCATCCCCCTGCAGGGGAGGGCGGGAGCTACTTCGGGCCAGGCTCCCCGCACATGGCCTCCGCCCGCTTCGGCATGGTCATTGGCGCCAGCGGCTCAGCCGGCCGGGCGGCGCGCAGACCGGGAGCTTCAACCAACTTCTCCGCGCCTCCGCGCTCATCTTCTATGCGACCTCGCCTCTCCTGCTGGCACGCTTCTTGTCCCCCATGCTTGACCCGGCCCGGCGCGCCGCACCATACATGCCCCGCAACGGAGCCGACGACCCCCAACCAACAGCATGACCGCCGCACTCGCCGCCACGCGATCCGACGTCGACGTCGCCCGCTCGGTGCTGCTGACCGAGGCCGCGGGCCTGCGCGCCCTCGCCGCCGGCCTCGACGAAGACTTCCCCCGCGCCGTCCACCTCCTCGCCGGCGTCTCCGGCCGAGTCGTTGTCTCCGGCATGGGCAAATCCGGCCACATCGCCCGCAAAATCGCCGCCACCTTCGCCTCCACCGGAAGCCCTGCCCTGTTCGTGCACCCCGCTGAGGCATCGCACGGTGATCTCGGCATGATCGTACCGCACGACGCGGTCCTGGCCCTCTCAAAGTCAGGGGAAACACCCGAACTCGCCGACCTCGTCGCCCACACCAAGCGTTTCGGCATTCCACTCGTGGCCATCACCGCCCGGCCCGACTCCGCCTTGGGCCGCGCCGCGGACGTCATCCTGCGGCTACCTGCTGCCACCGAGGCCTGCCCCATGGGCCTCGCCCCGACCACGAGTACCGTCATGCAGATGGCCCTGGGCGACGCCCTGGCAATCGCGCTTCTCACCCGCCGCGGCTTCACGGTCGCCGATTTCCGCCAGTTCCATCCGGGCGGCCGCCTCGGCGCACGCTTGCGCCGCGTGCGCGAGCTCATGCACGGCGGCGATGCCATCCCACTCGTCCCGCCGGATCTGCCGATGGATCGCGCCCTACTGGTGATGACTGAAAAGCGGTTCGGCTGCCTCGGCGTCATCGACCCGGCGGCCCGCCTGATCGGCGTCATCACCGATGGCGATCTCCGCCGTCATATGGGGCCTGTATTGCTCAGCAAGCGGGTCGGCGAGATCATGACCCCCACGCCCCGCACGATCGGGCCCGACGCACTTGCCGCGGAGGCGCTTCACCTTATGAACGCACCCGATAGGCTGATTACTGCCCTGTTCGTCATCGACCCCGTCCGGCACGTGCTCGGGATCCTGCACGTGCACGATCTGCTCCGCGCGGGAGTCACGTGATGGCGCAACCGGCCAAATTCTTCCCGCCGACCGAGCGCCTGATCGGTGTGGCCCGACCCAAGCGCAGCCTCACGCCCGGCAGCCAGGCGCGCCGCCGCTTCGTGATCCTGATAGCCAAGTTCGTTCTCCCGCTCGTCGCCCTCGCCCTGCTCACGACGATGGCGATCTGGCCGGACCTGACGCATACCGCCTCTGAAACCCGCATGCGCCTCAAAGAACTCGCCAGCGAGTTCAGCGGCGCGACCTTGATCGATGCGCGCTATCATGGCGTCGATCAACACAACCGGCCCTTCACCGTTACCGCCGCCAAGGCCGTGCAGGCCGGCCCCGACCGGATCAATCTTTCCGATCCCCAGGGCGATATCAGCCTACAGAACGGTACATGGCTTACGCTACAATCGCGCAAGGGTGTTTACAGGCAGAATCAACGCGCGCTCGATCTTTCCGATCATGTCTTCCTCTATCGCGACGACGGCACGACCCTGCGCACGCCAAGCGCCAGCATCGACCTGAGGGCCGGTGCTGCCGCTGGCTCCCAGCATGTGCATGCCGAAGGTCCCTTCGGTGTTTTGGATGCTACCGGCGGCTTCACCCTGCTCGACAAGGGTGAGCAGGTAGAGTTCCTGGGCCCGGCGCATGTGTTGCTGAATGGAGCGACCGTGCGATGAAAGGCCCCGCAATGGCCCTCGCCGTGGTGCTTGCTACCGCGGCTGCACACGCGCAAGGCATCGACCTCTCTAAAGGCGGCCCGATCAATGTCACCGCACAGTCTGGCATCGAGTGGCTGCAGAACCAGCACGAGGTCATAGCAACGGGCGACGCTCGGGCCGTTCGTAGCAATGTCACGGTTATCGCCGACCGGCTGATTGCATTCTACCGGCCCAAGAACGGCGCGGCGCAACAAACTTCCGCCCCCCAGCCGATCGCCACCACCGACGAAGATACCGGAGGTAACGAAATCTACCGCCTCGAAGCCGAAAGCAATGTCAAAATTTTTACCCCCACCGACATGGCCCAGGCCGATAAGGCGGTGTACGACCTCGACCAGGCGGTCCTGGTGCTTACCGGTAATAACCTGAAGCTCACCACGCCTAACGATGTGCTGACCGCAAGGGACGACTTGGAGTACTGGTCCCTCAGGCACATGGCCGTCGCCCGCGGCGATGCTGTGATCATCACCAAAGATAACCGGCGAATCCAGGCCGATACCCTTGTTGCTTACACCACCCCAACTTCCTCTACCAATCAGCCGCAGGCCACAAAAACCTCAACCAACTCGAACGACGATCTGGCTTCCCAGTCGGGTAAGCTGGAAAAAGCCGAAGCCTTCGGCCACGTCCTGCTGCGCACCCAAACCGATATTGTCACCGGCGATCGCGGCGTCTATGTGCCGGAAACCGGGATGGCCGTACTGCTCGGCAACGTCCGCATTACTCGCGGTCAGAACCAGCTTGCCGGGGCCGAGGCCATTGTGAATATGAAAACCGGCGTGTCGCGATTGGTGTCCGGTAACGCCGGCCGGGTGAGCGGATTGATTGTGCCAAATGATACCACCAATAACGCCATCGCCACGCAGCCGGCAACTAGCCACCCAGCAAACAGAAAGACCCATCAATGAGCCCCGAGCCAAAACTCCCTCTGTCCGGCGTCGGCGGAGAGGGCTGGGGTGAGGGGGATCGCAGCTCATGACCCTGCATCTCCGCGTCATCCCCGGCACCTCAGGCTTGGTCGCCAGCGGGGTCGGAAAAACTTACCGCAAGCGCCCCGTGGTCCGAAACGTCTCGCTAAAGCTCAAGCGCGGTGAAGCCGTCGGCCTGCTCGGTCCGAACGGCGCCGGCAAGACTACAACCTTTTACATGATCGTCGGCCTGGTGCGGCCCGAAACCGGATCGATCAGCCTCGATGGTACCGACATCACGCTCATGCCAATGTACCGCCGCGCCCGCATGGGCATTGGATACCTCCCGCAAGAGGCCAGCGTGTTCCGCGGCCTGAACGTCGAACAGAACATCACGGCGGCCCTTGAGGTAGTCGAACCCGACCACGACCGGCGTGACAGAATGCTCGATGAACTGCTGGCCGAATTCGGCATCTCCCACCTGCGCCGGACCCCGGCACTCGCATTGTCGGGGGGCGAACGCCGCCGCGTGGAAATCGCCCGCGCGCTCGCCACGCAACCGGCTTACATCCTGCTCGATGAACCGCTCGCCGGCATCGACCCCATTGCCGTGAACGAAATTCGCGATCTCGTCTCACACCTCAAGCATCGCGGAATTGGCGTGTTGATCACTGATCACAACGTGCGCGAAACACTCGAGATCATCGATCGTGCCTATATCATGCACGACGGTAGCGTGCTCATGGAAGGGCGGCCGGATGAGGTGGTCGCGCATGCCGATGTGCGCCGGGTCTATCTAGGTGAACGCTTCAGCTTGTAACGTCACTGACCAGGTGAAACGGTAGCGGGTTCGGCCAATGGCAATCGGCCCTCGAACTCGATCTCCGCCAAAGCCAGTCGTTGGTCATGACGCCGCAACTGCGCCAGGCCATCAAGCTGCTGCAGCTTACCAATCTCGAGGTCACCGCCTTCGTCGAAGAGGAGTTGGAGCGCAACCCACTGCTGGAACGCGCCGCAGATGACAGCCCACCACTGGAGCGCCCGGCGCCGGATCAGCTCACCAGCGCCACCCCAGCCGACACCGCGGATGCCGCACGCGCGGACACCTTGCCGGCCGAGAGCCCTCTGGATGCGGATTTTGCCGAACGCTATGACCCCGGCGGTCCCGCCGACTGCGCTGCCTCTTTCGGCCGCGGCGGCAGCCTTTCCTTCGAGGACGATGAAGCCGGTGTCGAAAGCATTCCCGAGCGCACCCGCCCGCTGCACGACTACCTCGGTGAGCAGCTACGTCTTACCTTCCCCGACCCCATTGACCGCCTGATCGGCGCCCATCTGATCGCGCTGCTCTGTCCTGCGGGCCGCCTTACCGCAGGACCAGCCGTGATCGCTGCCGCCCTGAACATTCCGCTCGATCGGCTTGAGGCGGTCCGCCAGCGTATGATGCGCTTCGACCCGGTCGGCCTGTTTGCCCGCGATCTGAAAGAATGTCTGGCCGCCCAACTCGCCGAACGCAACCGGCTCGACCCGGCCATGGGGGCGCTGCTCGATAACCTCGATTTGCTGGCCCGCCGCGATCTACGGCGGCTTATACTCCTCTGCGAGGTCGACCTTGAGGACCTTACGGCGATGATTGCCGAGTTGCGTGAGCTCAACCCGAAACCCGGCTGGTCCGGCGACGGCACCCCGCTCCAGGTTGTGATCCCTGACATCCTAATGCGCCAAGCAAGCGACGGCAGTTGGTTGCTTGAACTCAATCCGCAGACCCTCCCGCGAGTCCTGGTCAATCAGCATTTCTACGCGCGTGTTGCACCGCAGGTCTCCAGGGACGAGCGGGGCTTTCTCGCGGAAAAACTCGCCGCGGCGAACTGGCTCGTAAAATCGCTTCAACAACGATCGCAGACGATTCTCAGAGTTGCTGCGGAGATCGTCCGCCAGCAGGACGGTTTTCTGCGATATGGCATTTCCCATCTCCGCCCGTTGATCCTGCGCGACATCGCGGCGGCAGTGGAAATGCATGAAAGCACTGTCAGCCGAGTCACCGCCGGAAAATACATCGCAACCCCGCGCGGTATCTTCGAGCTCAAGTATTTCTTCACCACCGCTATCCCCTCGATCGGCGGCGGCGCTCACAGCGCCGAAACCATCCGCCACCGCATCCGGGAAATGATTGGCGCCGAAACACCCGAGGACATTCTGTCCGACGACGCAATCGTTGCTGCGCTCCGCAAAGAGGGCGTGGACATCGCCCGCCGGACCGTGGCCAAATACCGCGAGGCGCTGCACATTCCCAGTTCGGTGCAGCGCAAACGGGAGAAGGCCGTACCCGCCTGACCAGCGGCCCTCCTCCCGTGAACGGGCGGTGAAAGGAGACGTGGATGGACATCACGGTTTCCGGCAAGCAGCTCGAACTCTCGGACGCTCTGCGCGAACGGGTGACTCGCCATCTCGAGGGCATCGCCGAGAAGTATTTCGACCGCGCCCTGGAGGCGCAGGTCACCTTCAGCCGCGCCCGATGTTTCTTCACCTGCGACATCAACCTGCACGTCCGCCGCCGGCTGCTCCTGCGCGGGGAAGGCGAAGCCGCCGATGCCCATAGCGCCTTCGATGATGCCGCCGAGCACATCGCCAAGCGCCTGCGTCGCTACCGCCGACGCGTCAGCGACCATGCCCGCTCCCTGGCCAATCGCGACCGCGGGACGGAGCAGGCCCGGCAATACGTCCTGCAACAGGAGGAGAGGGCCTCCACAGAGCCGTTGACCTACGATGGCGTCGGAGCTTTCGCCACCGTGGTGGCGGAAGCCCCCACCGAGATCAACCGCCTTTCGGTGGGAGAGGCCGTCATGCAGATGGACCTCGCCGACCAGCAGCTCCTCATGTTTCGCAATAGCACAACGGGTGAGCTGAACGTCGTCTATCGTCGCCACGACGGCAATATCGGCTGGATCGAGCCCGAGCGCACTGGAAACGGCCAATAGGGCGATCCCTTGGTGACTGAGAACTCGTCGCGCCTTCTTCACCTCTGCCGCTCGCGGAAGAGGCCGGCGCGGCAGCGCGCCGGGTGAAGGTTGAACATCCTCTCAATCCAGTCGTGGGTCGCCTACGGCCACGTCGGCAACGCCGCCGCCATGTTCCCCCTCCAGCGTCTCGGCGCTGAGGTCTGGGGCATTCACACCGTCCAGTTCTCCAACCACACCGGTTATGGGGCCTGGACCGGCGACGTCTTCACTGGCTCTGCGATCCGCGCCCTGGTGGACGGTATCGAGGCCCGTGGTGTGCTGCCCCGGTGCGACGCCGTCCTCTCCGGCTATATCGGCGATGCTACGATCGGCGAGGCCACTTTGCACGCCGTCCACCGCGTGCGCACCGCCAACCCGCGTGCCTTTTACTGCTGCGACCCGGTGATCGGTGATCACAATAGCGGAGTGTACGTCAGACCCGGCATACCCGAATTCCTGCTCCGCGATGCCCTGCCTGCGGCCGACATCGCAACCCCGAACAGTTACGAGCTGCAGCGCCTCACCGGCCTGCGCTGTGAAACCCTGCCTGAGGCCAAAGCCGCGGCGGAGGCACTCGCTGCCCGGCTGCGCACCTCTGGACCGCGGATCGTCTTGGTTACCAGCCTGAGGACCGCCGAAACGCCGCCCGATTCTCTCGACATGCTGACGTTCGAAGCCGGATCCTTTCACCTCCTGCGAACCCCGGTACTGGATCTGCACCTCAACGGTACCGGCGACGTCATCGCGGCACTATTCCTATTCCATTGGTTGCGCCTTGGTGCCGCCGCGCCGGCGGTGCAGACAGCCGGTTCCTCACTACATGGTATCCTGCGCCACACCGCCCAAGCGGGCACTCGGGAGCTGCGGCTCGTCGCTGCGCAGCAGGAGTTGGTCGTCCCGAGCATGACTTTCGCCCCGATTCCGGTATAGCGGAGTAGATTTTTCCCTTGCTACTGGCTAGGGTGCCTAAAAAGGGAAAAATCTATGCAATCTGAGATCCAGCTCGACCGCGTCGACCGTCAGATCCTGCGCTTGCTCGCTACTGACGCATCCCTCTCGCTCTCCGAAATCGCCTCCCGCGTCGGGCTGACCCAAACCCCGTGCTGGAAACGCATCCGGCGCCTAGAGCAGGAAGGCGTGATCCTCCGCCGGGTGGCCGTCCTGGATGCCGAAAAGGTCGGAGTTCCTGTCACGGTCTTCGTCGCGGTGGAAACCGCGGACCATTCGGCGGGGTGGCTGGAGCGTTTCGCGAGCGTCGTCGCCGGTATGAAGGAAATCGTGAATGCATGGCGCATGAGCGGCGACGTCGATTACCTGCTGCACGTCACCGTACCCGATATCGCTGCATACGATACTTTCTATCGATCATTGATCGCTGCCGTCCCGCTTCGCAACGTTACCAGCCGTTTCGCCATGGAGCATATGAAGTCCGCCCCCCTGCCGATTTGACCCGCTCCACCTCTCCTGGTTCGAAAAGGGGCCGGGCACATAGCCTCCGGTGAGGACCCCAACCACCGCCATCCCCTCGCGTTAAAGCGAGCGGAACAGTGACGCGGAGTAAGAACATGTTACGATTTGTCACGGTGTTCAGCGCACTCACGATGCTCGCATCAACCGGCGCGCTCGCCCAACAGACGCAAGGCAGCCAAGCTACGGAGCCTGGATTCACGATCTCGCCAGAGCAGCCGAAATCCAATAGATCCGTCAATCAAGCCAATCAGAGCGGCAACCTCGCGCAAACTCTATCGCGCACCAATGGCACGATTACGCCGCCCCCGGTGGACCGGGGAATGGCCAAAGCCCCGCCACCCGGCACGCAGGGCAATATGCCGGTATTGCATCCTCCTGCAAACGTTCAGAGCAAATAGGCAGGACTTGCACAAACTAGCATCGGCTCCATATCCGAGGCACAGCGCTTCGGCCAGGCCGGACGCTGTGTTCGACGTTTCCTCCCTAAACTCGGCGGCGCCTTGGCGCCGCCTTTCTTTTTGCTTACCTTTGTAGCTCTCAAACGTTTTATTCAGCGCCGAGCCGGCTTATCTTGATCGCATGGACCTCAACTTCAGCGAAGACGAAATTCGCCGCTACTCCCGTCATATTCTGCTCCCGGAAGTCGGCGGCAGCGGCCAAGCCAGGTTGCGTGACTCTCGCGTCCTCGTGATCGGGGTCGGCGGTTTGGGGAGCCCGGTTATCCTCTACCTCGCCGCCGCGGGAGTGGGAACAATCGGCATCATCGATGATGACACAATCGATCTTTCCAACCTCCAACGCCAGATCGTGCATACCACCGCACGCCTAGGCCAGAGCAAAGTCGCCTCGGCAGCCGAAGCTGCGCACGCCATCAATCCCGGTATCCGCATCGAAACGTATCACACGCGTCTCGCTGCCTCCAACGCCCGCGCACTAATGGAGTCATACGATATCGTTTGCGACGGCACTGATAATTTCGCCACTCGCTTCCTTGCCGCCGACGCCTGCGTCCTCGCGCGCCGTACTCTCGTCTCGGCCGCCGTCCTCCGCTTCGAAGGACAGCTCTCCGTGTTCAAGCCCCACGCCGGCAGGGAACATCCCTGCTACCGCTGCCTCTACCCTGAGCCGCCGCCCCCTGGTCTCGTGCCCTCGTGCAGCGAGGCCGGCGTGTTCGGCGCGGTCACCGGCGTTATGGGCACGCTGCAGGCGACCGAAACCCTGAAGGAACTTCTTGGGCTAGGCGAAACTCTCTCCGGCCGTCTGCTGATTTGGGATGCCCTGGCAAGCCGGTTCCGCACCGTCCGCCTTCCCCGCAACCCCGAATGCGCTTTGTGCGGCCCGCGCTCGACTATCAAGGACCTGTCTGGCCACAATCAGCCCCAGGCGGCTAGCTGTGCCGCCTGAGCCACTCACTCTTGGCGTCCTCCTCGAATCCGGCCGGCATGATCGCGCCCATTACGCCTTCGTTGTGGCCACCGCCGCTGCCGCGCTTGGACGCCGGGCCGTGCTGTTCGCCACCAACCAGGGCTGCCACGCACTGCTCACAGACTGGTCTGGGCTGCATGACGCCGACCGCGATGTCCGACTTCGTGCTGTCGGCGTCGCAGGGCTGGACGAGCTCCGCACGGCTGCACGCGAGCTCGGCGTTCGAATGATCGCCTGCGAGGCCGGCCTACGTTCCGAGCACATTGACACCGCTCGTCTGATGCCTGGCGTGCACGTGGCTGGCATCGCCACCTTCTTGTCGGAGCTGGGATTAGGCCAGATCGTAACCCTCTGAGAACAGATCGCGCCTGTGGAACGCGTAATCCTATCGCGAACAAGGTTAACTTGACGCGATTCCAAACGCTTTGGCACCAACAGCAGCATGTTGCGCTTGCGTGATACTGCGCTCCTGCTGCTCTGCCTCGCCCTGCCGTCGGCCGTCGCTTATGCGCAGCTACCAGGCCGCGCTCCTCAACACCCCCGCGCCGCTCACGCTCGCCCCGTGCGGCTCAACGCCGCCAAACCACTACCAATCCCCCCAACCCCGCCAACGCCCCCCAAACCGGCGCCCGAGAAAACCGCCCAGGCAACTACACCTCCGAAAGCGGTCTTCGATCCCAACAAGGGCTCGGTCACCGGCTTACCCATCCCGCGCTATGTTTCCCTGCGCGCCGATGCGGTAAACCTGCGCAGCGGGCCCGGCGACCGGTATCCCATCGACTGGATCTACAAGCGTGTCGGCATGCCGGTGGAAATCCTGCGAGAGTTTGACGTCTGGCGCCTTGTGGAAACGCCCGACGGTGAGAAAGGCTGGATGCACGAGGCCACCCTCGTCGGGCGGCGCGACTTCATCATCCAGGAACATCCCGAAACCCTGAGGGCAACTCCGGACGATACCTCACGCCCCATCGCCGTCCTCGAGCCCGGCGTAATCGGACACATTCGCTCCTGCGACGCAGGTGCAGCCTGGTGCCGTGTGGACATCAAAGGCTACTCAGGCTGGCTGCAACGAACTGCCCTCTGGGGCGAGCTCCCACATGAAACCATCAGGCCATAATTCTTTAACGGCCCATCTCCGAGAAACGGTCTCCCGCGCACGCTATCCGGCAACCTCTTCCGTCACCACCTGGAACCGCGACAGTTCCGCCCGCCCAAACGCCGTCGAAATCGCGACATCCGTTGCATCCCGCCCACGCGCCATCAGAATCCGCCCGATCCGCGGGTAATTGTGCCGCGCGTCGAAGGTAAACCATTGGCCTCCCAGATACGCCTCGAACCACGCGCTGAAATCCATCGGCGCAGGTGCCGGTGGCACACCGATGTCCCCCAAATAGCCGGTGCAGTACCGCGCCGGAATGTTCATGCACCGACACAACGTGACAGCCAAATGGGCAAAGTCGCGACATACACCACGTCGCTCCTGAAATGCCTCCAGCGCGGTGCGCGTCGCCCTGGCATGGCGATACCCGAACGCGATCCGCTCATGCACGAAATCGCAGATCGCCTGCACGCGGCCCCAGCCCGGCGAAGCCCCGCCGAACAGGTCCCATGCGGTGTCGGATAACCGATCTGTCTCGCAATATCTGCTCCCGAGCAGAAAAACCAGTGCGTCGTCCGGCAGCTTTTCCACGGGCACCTGCTCTGCGTCAGGAACTGTCTGATCCGGCAAACCGCTGTCGTTGACAACGAACGCAGTCGAAACCGAAACCTGCCCCAAAGGCGCGACAATCCGCGTGCAAGCGTTGCCGAACAAGTCGGTGTACTGCCTCCCCGCAACCGGTGGATCGAACGTAATAACCTGCGGCGTCAACAAATCGCCTGCCCGCGATGGATGCACATTCACTGCCAGCAGCAGCGGCGTTGGCTGGCTGCAACGGAATGTCATATCAAACCCGGCGCGGATCTGCATCATCCAACCGCCGCTATCACCCGCTCGGGCTCATCGGAAGTCACGATCACATCAACCTGCATCTCCAGATCGTCCCCGGGAAACCCGGTCCATGTGCCGGAAACCGGTACAACCTGGCTGGGATCGCGTGCAACTGCCACTCGGATCAGGTCCCGGTTGCCAATAATACCATTCGTCGGGTCATATTCCACCCATCCACTCCCCGGCAGATACACCATCACCCAAGCATGGGTCGCCCCGCCTCCCCGGCGCGAACTCGTATGCGTATCAAGATAGCCCGAAACGAACCTGGTCGCGAACCCCAGCGACCGCAGCGCCTCCATCATCAACAGCGCTAGATCACGACAACTGCCACTCTCTAACTGCAATGTCCGGGCCGGCTCTTGGACGCCTCGCTCCCGACGGGTCACGTAAGCGAAATCCCGATGAATCCGTTCCGTCATCTGCGCGAGCAGATCCAGTGTGCCTGTCGGGCCATCCCGCCGTAGGAACTGCCGCGCCCACTGATCCACTTCGTGCCGAGGGTCAGGGCGCTGTCGCACCATCGCGGCCAGAAGGTCAGGCATCTCCTCGGCCCCATAGGAAAACGGCACGATCCGCGCATGCTCCGCCAGCTCGTAATGCAACGTGTCGTCGGACCGGTGGTCCACCTGAATATAGCAATCAAACCGCAACTCGGTTGCGCGACTGTCGAACCTCGCCAGCGCGATGCTGTTGCCGAATACGTCGTGCACCCACCGCACCTCAGCCGGCTGCGGAGTCACGTCCATCCGCGCCTCGATCAGGCGCTGATCATGGCTGTCCCGCGGACGGAACAGGATGCGGTGCTCCCCGAACGCTACAGGCTGGCGATATTGGTAAGTCGTCACATGCCGTACGGTCAAAATAGGCATGGTTATTTCGGTGCCGGGAGCTGGTATCCGAAAAACGAAACCGCCAGATCGCTCGTCACCGCGATCAGCCGCGTCTGGATCAGATCTAAAAGCTCGTGTAGCCCCTGCGCCAGAATCTCCGTGATCGTCAGACCGCCGAGCAGCCCCCGCAATGCATCAAGCCGCTCCGCCGCGCCGTTGCCGCCGCGCAGCCCGTACCGCGCCTTCAGCTCCGCCAAAAGCCGCTCGACCTGGCTCAGGCACAAATAGACCGAGCGAGGGAATTGCCGGTTCAACAGCAGGAACCCGGCGACCTGCCCGGAAGTCATTCCGCGCGGATGCTGCCGGCGAAAAGCATGATAACCAGCCGCCGAGCGCAGCAGCGCGTTCCACTGCCGCACATCGATCGGCGAGCCCACATCGGAAGGATGGGGTAAGAGAAAATGGTACTTCATGTCCAAGAGACGAGTCGTTTGGTCCGCTCGTTCAACATATCGCCCAATCTCGTAGAAATACCAGCTTTGATCGCGGTAAAATGTGCCCTCGCTGATCCCGGTGTAGGTCTGGCAGGCCTCCTTGACCCGCCGGCACAGCTCATTCAGCCGCCCCGGCGCCAGATCGGCCGGCTGCAGGCGCGAAATCCAGTTGTGGAACACGTTCATCTGCATCCACATCTCGGTCGAAACCAGCGGACGCAGCGTGCGCGCATTCTCCCGTGCATAGCGCACCGCGCTGGCCACCGAGGTCGGGTTATTCCCGTCCAGCATGTAGAAATACCGCACCAACTCGGCGCTGGCCGAAGGATATTGCGCGAAGAACCGCTCCTCATCCGAATGTAACTGAACGATGGAAAGCCAGTTCTGGCCGCCGCTCGAATCCCGGGTGAACGTCTCTGTTACATCCACAATGCGCGCCAGATTCTCCGCCCGTTCGACATACCTGGCGTTCCAGAAAATCGCATCCGCGTAACGGGAGAGCAGGTTCTCACTCAAGGACCCAGGTATCCTTCGAACCTCCACCCTGGGAGGAGTTCACAACCAGGGAGCCCCTCCGCAGCGCGACGCGCGTCAACCCGCCGGGCAGAACCCAGGTGCTGGAACCGGTCACCGAAAACGGCCGCAGATCCACGTGCCGGGGCTCCACCTTGTCCTCGACCAGTGTGGGCGAAACGGAAAGGCTGATGCACGGCTGGCTGATGTAGTTGGCCGGATCGGCTAGCAGCGATTGCCGGCACTGTTCCAGTTGCTGGCGAGTTGCATACGGACCGACCGTGATCCCGTACCCGCCGGCCTCGCCCACTGGCTTCACCACCAGCTTTTCCAGATTGTCCAACGTGTAGCGCAGCCCCTCCTCTTCCCGACAGATATGTGTCTCTACGTTCGGCAAAATCGGATCCTGATCGAGGTAATAACGAATGATCTTCGGCACATACGCATATACCGCTTTGTCGTCCGCGACCCCCGTGCCGACTGCATTCGCCAGGGCCACGTTGCCCGTTTTATAGGCACGCATCAGGCCGGGAACCCCGACCGCGCTCTCCGGCCGGAACGCCTCGGGGTCGAGGAAATCGTCGTTGGTCCGCCGATAGATAACATGCACCCGGGCCAGGCCACCGGTGGTCCGCATGTAAACCCGGTCATTCTGAATAACCAGGTCGCGCCCTTCAACCAGCGTCGCGCCCATCTCGCGCGCCAGAAAAACATGCTCGAAGAACGCCGAGTTGTAACTACCGGGCGACAGCAGCACTACCTCCGGGTCTATGACGCCCTCCGGCGCCAGCTCGCTCAACGCCGCGGCAAGCTGAAGCCCGTAGTTCTCCACCGGCCGGACTCCGATCCCCTCCAGCAGATCAGGGAACGCGCGCCGCATGAGGTGCCGGTTCTCCACCACGTAACTCACGCCCGAGGGGCAGCGCGCGTTGTCCTCCAGCACCATGAATGCGCCGGCCTCGTCGCGCACGATATCTGTCCCGCAGATGTGCACGTATGTTCTATGCGGCAACTCCATCCCGCACATGAAGTCCCGGAAATGCGTGTTGCCTAGGACCAACTCCGCCGGGATCGTGCCGTCCCGCAAAATATGTTGCTTGTGGTATACATCATACAGGAATGCGTTCAGCGCCGCGACCCGCTGCTTTACCCCCTCTTCCACAATCTGCCACTCTTCCACGCTGATCACCCGCGGGATCACATCGAACGGCAGCGTCCGATCGATCGCGTCCTTCTCAGAATAGACGGTGAAGGTAATGCCGAGGTTATACAGCTCCGTCTCAGCGTTCTCGGCCCGCCGTTTCAAATCGAAGATCGACGTTCCGGAGAGGCGCGCCCGGACCGGCCAGGCTGCGTCGCACCGCATCAGCTCGCAGTAGAATTCCCTGGGATCGTACTCGTCCAGGACCACCGCCGCCCCCTCGGTCGTTTGCACCAAGCCGAAGCAGAAACCATGCCATCGAATTGGCACGAAAACGAGCCCCGGCTCGGGAAATTTGCGGTGGTCGTCCCGCGTGATACTTCCAACCCCATGAACGCCCGGCCCCACTCAGCCGCCCCAGGCGATCCGGCCATCGCCGGCATGCTCAAGCGCGAAATCGCCGGGGAGGTCCTGTTCGGTCCTGCCGACCGCGGCCGCTATGCCACCGACGCCTCGATTTACCAGGTCGAACCCATCGGCGTGGTCGTGCCCAAAACCATCGACGATGTCGCCGCCACGCTTACCATCGCCCGCGAAACCGGTGTTCCCGTGCTGCCGCGCGGCGGCGGCACCAGTCAGTGCGGCCAGACCGTCAACCGCGCCATCGTTATCGACTGCTCCAAATACCTTCGCAACATTCTCCACATCGACCCTGAGGCACGCACCGCCCTGGTCGAGCCGGGCCTCGTGCTCTCTCACCTCAATGCGGTCCTGAAGCCCCATGGGCTGTTTTTCCCTGTCGATCCCTCGACGCACGCGCGTTGCACTATCGGCGGTATGGCCGGCAACAACTCCTGTGGCGCCAAGTCCATCCGCTACGGCCTGATGGCTGACAACGTGCGCACAATCGAGGCCATCCTGGCCGATGGCTCCCGTCATCGCTTCGGGCCGGTCCCGCATAATATCGGCCCTGACATTCCGCTGCCGATTTTCGACCTGATCGAACGCCTCCGCGACCTCGGTTCGGAATACGCTGACGAAATCGCCGCGCGCTTCCCCCGTCAGCTCCGTCGAGTCGGCGGGTACAACATCGATGTGCTGACCCCGGCCGCCCGCGCCACCAATCGGGAAAATCTCGCCCGCCTGCTCGTCGGCTCCGAAGGCACCCTCGCGTTCTCCGCCACCATCGAGCTCACCCTGCACCCGATCAAGCCGCGTAAGGTCCTCGGCATCTGCCAGTTCCCCACCTTCCGCGCCGCTATGGAGGCCACGAAGCATATCGTGACCCTCGACCCCGAGGCGGTGGAGCTGGTGGACCGCACCATGGTCGACCTCGGCCGCGCCATACCGATCTATCGCGCCACGATCGACCGCATGCTGATCGGCGAACCCGACTCCCTTCTCCTCGTGGAGTTCCACGGCCACGAGGACGCACCGCTCAAATCCAGGCTCCACGACCTCGAAACCCTCATGGCGGATCTTGGCTACCCTGGCATCGGTACGCGCCACCGATCCCGCCTTCCAGGCCGACATCGCCAGCGTTCGCGAAGCCGGCTTGAACATCATGATGTCCATGAAAGGGGACGCCAAACCCGTCTCCTTCATCGAGGACTGCGCTGTCGATCTCGACGACCTCGCCGACTACACCGGACGCCTCAATGCCGTCTTCGAGCGCCACCGCACCAAAGGCACCTGGTATGCCCATGCGTCCGTCGGCTGCCTGCACGTGCGTCCCGTGTTGAACATGAAAGACCCCGCCGACATCCGCACCATGCGCGCCGTGGCCGAGGAATGCTTCGCATTGGTCCGCGAATACAAAGGCTCCCACAGCGGCGAACATGGCGACGGCATCGCGCGTAGCGAGTTCCACGAACCGATGTTCGGTCCACGCCTTGTCCGCGCATTCGAAGCGGTCAAGGATGCGTTCGACCCGGCGGGCCTGTTCAACCCCGGCCGCATCGTGCGCGCGCCGCGGTTCGACGACCGCACCCTGTTTCGCTATTCGCCCGGTTATAGGTCCGCACCCGGCTTCACCCCCCGCCTCAACTGGTCCGACCACCCCGGCGCGTTCCTCGGCGCCGTCGAGATGTGCAACAACAACGGCACCTGCCGTGCCTTCGACGCCGGAGTCATGTGCCCGAGCTACCGCGTCACCCGCGACGAGGAACACCTCACCCGCGGCCGCGCCAACACCCTGCGCCTCGCCCTCACCGGCCAGCTCGGCCCCGATGCCATGGCATCCGATGCCGTCGCCCACGCCCTGGAGCTCTGCGTCTCCTGCAAGGCGTGCCGTCGCGAATGCCCCACGGGGGTCGACATGGCCAAAATGAAAATCGAGGTGCTCGCGGAACGCGCCGCCCGCCACGGCCTCTCCGCCGGCGACCGGCTGATCGCGGCCCTGCCCCGCATCGCCCCGATCGCCGCCCGCTTCGCGCCCCTATCCAACCTCCGCAACCGATCCCCTGCCCTGCGCCGCTACTCTGAACGCCGCTTCGGCCTCTCCGCCGCCCGTCCCCTGCCAGCCTGGCGTCGCGACTTCTTCCGCGATCATGAAGCCGATGCCGCCGCCCCCTCCAACCCTAAAGCGGAGGTCTTGCTCTTCCCCGATACCTTCAACCGCTACTTCGAACCCGAAACCCTCCGCGCCGCCCTGCGTGTGCTCTCAGCCGCCGGCTATCGCGTCCGCATCCCGCACCGCCACAGTGCCCCCCTCTGCTGCGGCCGGACTCTACTCGCCGTGGGGCAGATCGACCGCGCCCGTGTCCAGGCGCGCCGCATGGTCGCGGCGTTCGCGGGGGATGCCCTGATCATTGGTCTCGAACCTTCCTGCCTGCTCACCCTCCGCGACGAATTTCGCGCCCTTCTCGGGGCCGAAGCGGATGTAGTGGCCAACCGGGCCATGCTGCTTTCCGAGTTCCTCGATCAGCCTGGCATCAGCCTTCCTCTACGCCCGATCAACCGAACCGCCCACGTCCACGGTCACTGCCACCAGAAGTCCTTCGGCGCCTTCCCAGCAACGCTACGCATGCTCAATCGCGTCCCGGGGCTTACCGTCCGACCGATCACCTCCTCCTGCTGCGGCATGGCTGGAACGTTCGGCTACCAATCAGACAAACAGGACATCGCCCGCGCCATGGCCGAACTTTCCCTGCTTCCTGCCGTCCGCGCCGCCGCACCGGATGACATCATTGTTGCAGACGGTACCTCCTGCCGACATCAGATCCGCGATCTCGCCAACCGCGAGGCGCTCCACGCTGCTCAGGTCCTCGCGAGCGCCCTTCCCTGACTGTAACCGCAGCCTAGCCCAAAGGTTCTGGTGGCGTCCCTGTCACGCAGGGAGAAGTAGGATGCGTAAAGAACAATTGATCGCCACGGCGCTGGTGGTCGCTCTTGGCGCGGCCCCCGGCACCGCACTGGCACAAAACACCGATACCGGCACCCACAACAGGGCCGGGGCGAACTACGGATCAAACGGCACCAGCAGCGCCACGGGAAATAATACCGCTACAACCAACAACAATGCCGATAACGCAAATAACCCGGCAGCCTATCAGCAAATCGGCCGGGGCAACTATGATGGCATGGCAACTCCGATTCCTGCCCAGAAGGGCCAGGCAAACGCCAATAATAACGCGCAGAACCAGCTTCCGCATTAGAGAAATAACCTTCTTGCGGACAATGGATGCGCGGGCCGGCAAAGTTATCGGCACCAATGTTTATAACGCGCAGGACCAGAAGCTTGGAAGCGTGGATGATGTGCTGATCGGCAGCAATGGCGTCTGGGCCATTATATCGACCAATGATCACAAGGTCGCTGTGCCATTCCAGAAGCTCCAATTCGGCAATGCAAACGCGAACAGCGACGACAAACTCGTCCTGCCAGACACCGACCAGGCGCAACTGAATAACGATCCGGCATTCCACTATAATGCTTCCAATTACGCTAGCAACAATCCAGGATCGGGCAGCAATAATGGCGGTCCTGGCTTGTTCGGCAATCGCAGCGTTCCCGGCGGTGGTGCTACTAACAACCCTAACAACAAGAAAGGATAGTTTCTTTGCGTGGCGGCGCTCCCAAGCGCTCGCTGCGCTAATTATGTCCGACCGGGATTCGCGCCCGCCTGTTATTGCATCTTCCTGTGCCCACCCGGGACGTCCTCATCCTGACCTCCTTATCCTGCTGTCCGAATTCACACGAAAGTGAACCCGTGCTGCACCGCACGCTTATTTTTTGCTTTTCTGTGTCCGCGCGTCCATGATCGCCGCAACCATTGCGGGAGAGTGCAGATGACCACGATTGCTTCCATACTGCGACACAAAGGATACCAAGTGGTTACGGTCGCACCCACCGCCAGCATCGCGGAGGTTACCCAGGTCCTGGCGGAGCACCACATCGGCGCGGTCCTCGTCCGGGACACCGCCGATCAGCTCCTGGGCATCGTCAGCGAACGCGATATCGTGCGCAGCCTCTCGCGAAACGGGGCATGCACCCTGGACATGACCGCGGGCCAGCTCATGACCCGAGCCCTGCGAACGGCGACCCCGCAGACCAGCGTCGGCGAGGCGATGCGGGAAATGACCGCCGGCCGCTTCCGCCACATGCCCGTCCTCGACCACAACGAGCTGGTCGGTGTCATCAGCATCGGTGACGTCGTTAAAGCCAGAATTATGGAGCAGGAATACGAGGTTGAGAGCCTGCGTAGCTACGTCGCAGGTTCCGCGTAAGGCGCCTTGTCGTTCTCGGCTGGCTCGGGAACGACCGGCAACAAATCGTCACTGCTGATATTGCGAGCCAGATGGGTTCTGCTGCGGAGGCGGCGGCTGCTGATATTGCTGCGGCGGGGGAGGCGTCGAGTTCGACGCTCCATTTGGGTTGTACTGCGCCGAACCAACGTGCATCGGCTGCTGCCAGACCGGCTTGCCCAGATTAACCTGCTGCGGGGTCGTCGTTGCCCCGCCGACCGCCCCACTGACCGCCCCAACGGCCGCTCCCACTGCCGCGCCGGGCGGACCCGCAATGGCGCCAACTGTCGCCCCCGTTGCGGCCCCTGCGCCAGCCCCGCCCGCAGCCCGTTCGCCTGGTTTCTGTCCGCATCCCGCCAGTAGAGCGGCGGCCCCGAGCGCAACCGCCAACCCCAATGTCCTCGGTAACTTGTTCATACCTCCCTCCCGTGGCGAGTACGTTGAACAACTCGTGCCAGCCAAAGTGGCGTCCGTTGCGGTCTGTTCCACCGCCGAAGCATCACGTGCGCGTGCGGCGCGCCAACAGCCGCTCGGCCCACTTCGGCAGCTCCTTGAAGTCTCCGGCCACGGTATCCGCCTCTTCTGCCATTGCCGCGGTGCCGTAACCCCAAGCCGCGAATATGGCGGGCATGTCGGCCGCATGCGCCGCTACAATGTCGTTCCGATGATCGCCGGCCATAACCGCCTTCCGCATCAGCCCCCCCGCCGCGGCCAACGCCGCCAGCAAGTGCCTCGGGTCCGGTTTGCGCGCCGGCACGCTGTCACTGCCGGCCACCGCGTCGAACATCGCGTCGATGCCTAGCGCGTGCAACAGCTCCCGAGCGGGCTGCGTCAGCTTGTTTGTGCACACCGCCAGTCGCCAGCCGGCCTCGCGCAATTCCGCCAGCGTCTCTACCACTCCCGGGTAAAGCCGGGTCCGATCCGCGTAATGGATCCCGTAATCCGCCACATAGGCTGCAATATCCGCCGGCTGAGGCCTCATGCCTCGGGCCACGAACGCCCGCTCCACTAGGCGCTCCACCCCGTCCCCCACCATTCCGGCGGTTTCCGCTTCCGTAAAACCCGCCAATCCGCGGGCCCCCATCAGCCAATTCAGGCAGGCGGCCAGATCAGGAACCGAATTAACCAGTGTTCCATCAAGATCAAGCAATAAAGTGCTTTGCATGGGAAAACTCCGAAACGCAAAGTGATTCCGCTACTGCACCGCAACGCTGTACAGGGACACTGAATGTCCGCAACTGCCGTCATTCTCGCCGCTGGCCTCGGAACCCGAATGCGCTCCAGGCTCCCCAAAGTCATGCACGCGATCGCTGGCCGGCCGATGCTGGCACACTTGATCGCGAGCTGCGAAACCGTATTCGACCGTATCGTCGTGATCGTCGGGCCTGGCATGGAGCAGGTGCAGAAGCTTGCGGAACCACATCGCTGCGTGCTTCAGGAGCAGCGCCTGGGAACGGCACACGCCGCCCTGCAGGCCGCCCCGCTCTTCGGCGATGGCGAAGTGGCCGTCCTCTACGGGGACAACGCCCTGATTCGGCCCGACACAATGAAGCGGCTTCTCACACGCCGCGCCGCTGGCGACGTCGGCCTCGTTTTGCTCGCCATGCGCCCGGACAACCCAGACCAATATGGCCGCGTGGTCGCACACGACGGATACGTCGAACGGATCGTCGAATGGATCGACGCGACCGAAGCCGAACGTGAAATGGGCCTCTGCAACGCCGGCGTGCTCTGCGCCCGCGCCGCCGACATGGCACGTTGGCTCGCCGATGTGCGCGCCGATAACGCCAAAAACGAGTACTATCTTACCGACGTGATTGCTCTGGCCCGCGCTGAGGGCCATCGCATCGCCGCGCTGGAAGCGCCCGCCCCAGAAGTCGCCGGCGTCAACTCCCGTGCCGACCTGGCGCAGGCCGAGGCGGTGGTGCAGCAACGGCTGCGCACCGCCGCCATGGATGCCGGCGTGACAATGACCGACCCCACCTCGGTATTTCTCTGCTTTGATACGGTGCTGGCCGCCGACGTTACCATCGGACCAAACGTGGTCTTTGGCCTGGGCGTCTCAGTCGCCGAAGGAACCGAAATCTTGGGATTCAGCCATCTGGTCGGTTGCCGTATTGGGCGCAACTGCAACATCGGGCCGTTTGCTCGCGTGCGTCCCGGAACGGTAATCGGCGACGGCGCGCATATCGGCAACTTTGTGGAGCTGAAGGCCACGACACTCGGCCCCGGCGCCAAAGCCAACCACCTGACCTACCTGGGCGACGCCGACATCGGCGCCCGCACCAACATCGGTGCCGGCACCATCACCTGTAATTACGATGGTTTTGCCAAGCACCGCACCACTATCGGCGCCAACGCCTTCATCGGCTCCGATACCTCATTTGTGGCCCCGGTCCACGTCGGCGACGGTGCGATGACCGGCGCCGGCAGCGTCATTACCGAAGACGTCTCCCCCAACTCGCTCGCCATCGCGCGTGGCCGGCAATCCGAGAAACCCGGCGGCGCCTCCGCCTTCCGTGCAAAACAACTAGGTAGGAAACGTTAGGAACAAACATTATGATAACTGTAAGCGCCACGCAGCTTCACCTCTCCCGCGGTGCCGGAGAGGCCTGCCCCGGGCCGCGATCCAGGGTCGGCGCGCGGCCGCGCGCCGGGTGAGGGCACCATGTGCGGCATCATCGGTGTTATCGGTTCACACCCCGCTGCCCAGGTGATCCTGGATGGCCTGCGCCGCCTGGAATACCGCGGCTACGACAGCGCCGGCATTGCCACCCTCGTGGATGGTGCCATCGAGCGCCGCCGCGCCGAGGGCAAGCTCGGCAACCTCGCCGCGTTACTGGAGCGCACGCCCCTGCCCGGCACCACCGGTATCGGCCATACAAGGTGGGCAACCCACGGCGCCCCTACGGAAAACAACGCCCATCCGCACGCGACCGCCCTGGTTTCCATCGTCCATAACGGGATTATCGAAAACCACGCCGCCCTGCGCGCCGAACTGGAAGCCGCCGGCCTGCAGTTCCATACCGAAACCGATACCGAAACCGTCGCCCAGCTCGTCGATCTGCACCTCAGGCAGGGTATGAGCCCAGTCGAAGCCGCCGGCGCCGCGTTCCGCCGGCTGCACGGCGCCTACGCTCTCGCCATGATCTTCGCCGGGCACCCGGAGCTTATAGTTGGCGCCCAGCACGGTGCGCCCCTTGCGGTCGGCTTCGGCGAGGATGAAATGTTCGTCGGCTCCGACGGCCTTGCGCTGGCCCCGCTCACCCGCCGCATCGCCTACCTCAAAGATGGTGACTGGACGGTGGTGAACCGCAAGGGCGCCCAGTTCTTCAACGCCGGTGGCAAGGAGATCGAACGCGAGATTAAACTCACCCGGCTTACCGGCGCGGCCATCGGCAAGGGCAATTTCCGCCATTTTATGGAGAAGGAGCTGCACGAGCACCCTGCGGGTACTGGGCGACACTTTGCATCGCATGGTCAACCCGGGCACTCGCGCCGTCAGCCTGCCTCCTCTGCCATTCGATCTCGCGCAAATTCCGCGCGTGACCATCAGTGCCTGCGGGTCGGCCTTCTACGCTGGCCTGATCGGGCGGTGGTATCTCGAATCGATCGCACGCCTCCCCGCCGACGCCGACGTCGCCAGTGAGTTCCGCTATCGCTCCCCCCCAATGCCGCGCGGCGGCCTCGGCCTGCTCGTCAGCCAGTCCGGCGAGACCGCCGATACTATGGCGGCGCTCCGTTACCTGCGAGATCACGAGCAGCATGTGCTGTCGGTCGTCAACGTGCCGGAAAGCAGCATGGCTCGCGAATCTGACGCCGTGCTCGAAACCGTCGCGGGACCGGAGATTGGGGTAGCCAGCACCAAGGCCTTCACAGCGCAGATCGCCGTCCTCGCCTGCCTTGCGATCGCCGCTGCTCGCGCGCGTGGCACGATCAATGCCGAGCAGGAAGCTGCCCTCACTACCGCGCTCCTGGAAGTGCCGGGGCGCGCCGCCGAAGTCCTGGACAACGAGGCCCCCATCCGTGACCTCGCCGCCCGTATCGCCACGGCACGCGACGTGCTCTATCTCGGGCGCGGCAACTGCTTCCCCGTCGCCCTCGAAGGCGCCCTCAAGCTGAAAGAAATCAGTTACATCCACGCCGAGGCCTATGCCGCTGGAGAGATGAAGCATGGCCCCATCGCGCTCATTGATTCGACCGTCCCCGTAATCGCGGCTGTACCCTCCGGTCCGCTGTTCGAAAAAACCGCCTCGAACCTCCAGGAAGCCGCGGCACGTGGCGGCCAAGTGATCGTCCTTAGTGACGAGCAGGGGGCAGCGGGGCTCCGTCATATCGCGGCGGAGACGATCATCCTGCCCGCGGTCGATCCCTTCGTCGCGCCGTTGCTTTATGCGATCCCCGTGCAGTTGCTCGCCTATCACATCGCCGTCCTCAAGGGTACTGACGTGGACCAGCCACGAAACCTCGCCAAATCCGTCACTGTGGAGTAAATACCGACCGTCGTTGATCTGGATTCGAGCGGTGTTTGCGGCCGCGCACGGGATAAAGAAGGGGGAGCCGTGCATCCGCTTTCGGGGATTTCAGTATTTCAGAGCCTGCCGGAACCGGTCCTGGACCGCCTGTGGCGTGCCAGCGTCACATCGGAGCCGCCCAGTGGCTTTCGGCTGATCACTCAGGGCGATCCCGCGGACGTGGTCTTTGCCATCCTGAGCGGGGAGGGCTACGTGCGCGTCGGTGCGGCCGATCGGCGCGGCAAGAGCCTGATGCTCGCGGTGTTCCGTGCCGGAGATATCGTCGGCGAGATGGGGGTGATCGAGGGCATGCCCCGCACGGCCGATGTCGTCACCGATGGGCGCGTGCGCCTCGCCCGCATCGCCGGCCCGGTTTTCATGGCGGTCCTTGAGGAGCTTCCACCCCTCGGTCTGGCCCTCTGCCGCACATTCTCAGAACGCCTGCGCCGCACCTCGGTCCTGCTCGAGGATGCCTCCTTCGAGACGCTGGAGGTCCGTCTGGCTCGCCAGCTCCTCTACCTCGCGGCACAAAGCGGCCGCCCAAGCGAGACCGGCCTGCAGCTCCGAGGCCGCTTCCGCCAGAGCGACCTTGCCGACATGCTTGGTGCGACAACCCGCAGCATTATCACCATCCTCCAGGCCTGGCGCGCGCTTGGTATCCTGCAATTCGATGGCACCACCGGCCGGCTGACAATCATGCGGGAAGATCAGTTGCGCGGTCTGATCGAGCGCTAGGCTGAGGCTGGGTCCCCTCCTGTTGGCAACCGAAACCAACTCACCCTGCTTCCACATACCGTGGGAACACCCCCTCCGGCTCAGGCAACGCAATGCCATCCGGCAGTGGCGTGATCAGGTCTGCAAACGTTCGCGCCCCCTGTCCAACCCCAAGCTGATCGAGCATCCATCCCATAGAGCCGGGCATGAACGGCTGCAACACCGTCGCCACCACCCGCAACGTTTCCACCAGCACCCGCAGCACCGCCGCCATCCGCGCCGGATCGGACCGCCGCAGCGCCCACGGCGCCTGTCGATCGATATAGGCGTTTGCCGCCCGGATCACTTTCCAAGTCTCTTCCAGCGCCTCATGAAATCCCTGCCGGTCGATCCGTTCGCGTAGCAGCGCCGGCAATGCATGCGCTGCATCGAGAAGTTCAGCATCTTCCGGCGTTGACTCTCCGCGCGCCGGCAATTTCCCGTCGCAGTTCCGCGCAATCAACGCCAGCGTCCGCTGCGCCAGATTCCCCAGCTCATTCGCCAGTTCCACGTTGATCCGAGTCACCAGCGCCTGGTCGCTGATCGTCCCATCCGCGCCGAACGGTTTCTCACGCAACAAAAAGAAGCGCAACTGGTCCAGGCCATAAGTTTCGGCCAGTTTCCGAGGCTCGAGGACGTTGCCCAGGGATTTGCTCATTTTCTCGCCCGCAACCGTCCACCAGCCATTAGACGAGACGCTCCACGGAAGCGGCAACCCCGCCGCCATCAAAAAAGCCGGCCAGTACACGGCATGAAAACGAATAATATCCTTGCCAACCAGATGCACATCAGCAGGCCAGTAGTGCCACCGGGCCGCCGTGGGATCCGGAAAACCGCAGGCGGTCACGTAATTGTTCAGCGCGTCCAGCCACACATACATCACGTGATCCGGCGCACCCGGCACCGGAATGCCCCAGCGGAAACTCGTGCGGCTGATGGAAAGATCGCGCAGGCCACCCCGCACAAAACTGATAACCTCATTCCGCCGTCCTGGAGGCAAGACAAAATCGGGCTGCTCCTTATACAACCGCAGCAATGGCTCCTGAAACGCACTCAACCGAAAAAAGTACGACGGCTCTCGCACCCACGCCACCGGCGCCCCTGTCGGCGCCAGCTTCGCCCCATCCGCCACGATCGTCAGCTCTAACTCGTCATAGAACGCCTCGTCCCGGACCGCGTACCACCCCTCGTAATGCCCCAGATAGATGTACCCCGCCAAATCAATCCGCCGCCACAACTCGGTGCAGGAGCGCTTGTGCCGCTCCTCGGTAGTCCGGATGAAGTCGTCATATGAAATCCCCATCCGGTCGGCCATGTCGCGGAAGTCCGCCGCCACCCGATCGACGAACTCCTGCGGCTGCAGCCCCGCCTCAGCCGCCGCACGCTCCACTTTCTGGCCATGCTCGTCCGTACCGGTCAGGAAGAACACGTCATAGCCGTCGAGCCGCTTAAATCGCGCCATCACGTCGGCCGCGATCGTCGTGTAGGCGTGCCCGATATGCGGCGCGCCATTCACATAATAGATCGGCGTCGTGACGTAAAAGCGCTCGGTCATGCAACACTCGGAACCCGGTCCGTCAGTAACGACAGACCCTGTATAACGGCCTGCCGCTTATCCAGGGCGAACGTCTCCGTTTCGTCCTGCAATCGGCTGAGCGCGTGCCACACGTCGCCCCACTCCGCAAGAGGACGCAGCGCAGCAATCCGCCCCTGCTCCGGATCCGCCCGCCCCCGCGCCGCATCGCGCACCGCCGCGCCGAGCGCAGCCCGCAGCAGCTCGAAGAAGATCGAAAACCCCTGATCGGAACGTGCCAGCGTATCAGCCACCTCGTACATGCGCACCGCCCCCAACTCCGGTAACGCGGCCAGCACCTCGTCCACCAACGCGGCCATTGCAATCCCCTCCTGGTCCGCCAGTCTCAGCATCCGACCGGGCGACCCTTCCGCGAGCGAAGCGAGCCGCATCCGCTCCTCCTCTGGCATATCGGGCAAGGCCTTCGCCAGCAGCTTCGCCATCGCCTGCTCCGCCAACGGCCGCAACGCCAAGCGCCGGCAGCGGCTGCGCACGGTCGCAGGCAACCGCCCGGGCGAGGCCGCCACCAGCAGCAGCACAGCCCGGCCCGGCGGCTCTTCCAGGATTTTCAGCAGTGCATTAGCCGCGTTGCGATTGAGTTCGTCGGCGCGATCGACGATCACCACCCGCCAGCCGCCTTCGGCGGGGGTCAGCCGCAGGAACTCGCCGGCCGCGCGCACGTCCTCCACCACGATCTCCCCGCGCAGCTTTTTCGTGCTCGGATTGATCGTGCGCTGAAGGGTGAACAGGTCGGCATGCGCCCCGGCTGCGATCCGCCGCGTCACAGGATGCGCGGGATCGAGCCGCTCATCCCCCAGGAGCCGCCGCGCGAACCGGTACGCCAGAGTGGCTTTGCCGATCCCTGCAGGGCCTGTGATCAGCCAAGCGTGGTGCATACGGCCGCTGAGTATCGCCTCAGCAATGATGCCGTCGGCAGCCTCATGTCCAAATAAAACGGAGTTGGCGCGCGGGTCCGGAAGCATGACAGCGGTTTTCGGCAGACGCACGCCAAGCCGCAAGCCCCTTATGTTGGGCTTACCCGGGCCCAGTATGGCGATCGTGCGGCAATCGATGTCGGCGCGCATGGCGGCCAGTTCACGCGACTGCTCGCCGGGACAGCTCCACAAGGACTAGTCCTTGCTATCGCGGGGGCGAGGACCACACTGAAGCGAGGCCGCCCATCCCTGCTGCTGAAACACGATGCCAACCATTTGGCTCGTAGCCTCGACGCCCTATGGGTGAAGGTAATGTCCTCGGTTACCGGCCACACAAGCTAATTGAGGGTGAACTCACCCCAATGCCAGCAAACGAGCCAGTGCAAGGTAACGCACTTTGGTTTCCGAGACTATGAGGTCGAAAGCTGCGAGCTCTGCACAGCCAACCCGCATCAACACCTCACCCCATAAAACTCCGCAGCGCCTCCTCGTGGATCGATCCCATAATCTGCCGCTTCAACCGCATGAACTCCGCACCGGTCAGCATCTCCACCGAACGCGGACGCGGCAACCCAACCTCCACCATCTCCTTGATCCGCCCAGGCCGCGCCGTCATCACATACACCCGATCGCCAAGCAGAATCAACTCATCGATATCATGCGTAATAAACAGCACCGTCTTGCTGGACTGCTGCCAGATATCCAACAATAACTCCTGCATCAGTGCTCGGGTCTGACTGTCCAGCGCCCCGAACGGCTCATCCAGCAGCAGCACCGCCGGATCGTTGGCCAGCGCGCGAGCCAGGGCAACACGCTGCATCATCCCGCCGGAGAGCTGCCTGGGATAATGTCTCTCGAAACCATCAAGCCCAACCTGGGCAAGAAACCGGCGTGCCATATCCCGCCGCTCAGCCCGCGGAATGCCGCGCAGCTTGAGCCCGAATTCCACGTTCCGCTGCACAGTCAGCCAAGGAAACAGCGTGTAAGACTGGAAAACCATGCCGCGGTCCCGACCGGGCCCGGTAACCCGAGTTTCATCCAGCCAGATGGCGCCCTCGCTTGGCTCAATCAGCCCGGCCACGAGGCGAAGCAGGCTGGTCTTGCCGCAGCCGGAAGGGCCGACGATGACAGAGAATTCGTTGCTCTCAACCGCAAGCGAGACATTTTCCAAAGCAGTAACCGGCGCACCCCCCTTAGGTGTAAACCGCAGAGCGATGTTCTCGATGCGAAGTTTCGCCGGCCTGACGGGCGAGACCTGCAGCATCAGAGCGTTGCCGCCCAGGGCAGCAACCAGTTACGCAGCAACTTGAATATCTGGTCGGTTGTCAAGCCAAGCAACCCGATCACCATGATCCCGAGGAAGATCTGATCGGTGAACAGGCCGCGCATCGAATTGAGAATGAAATACCCGAGGCCTTGATCAGCGGCCACAAGCTCGGCGACAACAAGATAGGTCCAAGCCCAACCGAGAGTGACCCGCAGCGTATCCATCACGCCCGGAAGCGCGGCGGGGATCAGGACGCGCCACACCACGCTGCGAGGCGTGGTGCCCAGCGTGTAGGAGACATCCAGCATATCCTGCGGCACGGACCGCGAGACGTCGGCGATCATAATAAGCTGTTGGAAGAAAGTGCCGATGAATATGACCGCGATCTTCTCTGTAATATCGATCCCGACCCAAAGGATAAGCAACGGAATAAGTGCCGAGACGGGCAGGTAACGCACGAAATTGGTCATCGGCTCGATGGCAGCTTCCACCACTTTGAAACTGCCCATCAGAATGCCAAGCGGAACCGCGATCACCGAAGCGATGGTAAACCCGGACATGATTTCCGTGACACTGACCGCGGTATTGGAAAGCAGCGAATCGTCCCTCAGCCCGTCGATGCCCGCACGCAGCACCGCGTCCGGCGTGGGCAGAAAATCGGGCCGCACCAGGCGGCCGTAGGACAGCGCGCACCACAGCGCAAACAATGACAGCGTAACGACCGTGCTTACCGAGACGTAAGCACGCCGCGGTATATCCTTTTTGGGAGCAAGATAGGCTTGGACAGCCGACACCATTACTCGTTAACGAAGGTGAAGTTCATGACCTGAACCGGGTCAGGCTTGACCTGAAGCTTGCCCTGGTCGCCCCATATCTTGACCGCCTGGGCGATCGTCTGCTCCAGCGGACCCGGATGCTCCGGAGTCCCAAAGAACTGCTTGTTGCCGGCGGCGTCATAAAATTTGATGCCGGCAAGAGTAGCCTTGAACTCCTTGGGATCCTTCAGCCAGCCTCCGACGCCTTTGGCCATGATCGGAATGGCCCGGTCGGGGTGTTGCTCGTAGAACGCCACCGCCTCAACCCAGGACTTCACGATACCTGCCACCTCCTTGGGATGTGCCTTGATCCACTCGGTCTTGGCGATGAGGACGTCGGTAATCAGACCAGGAGTCTTGGAGCTATCAGTCAAGAGATGCCCGAACGAAGTAGCCTTGCCGCGGCTCAGCCAGGGTTCCCAGGTGACAGCGGCATCCACGCGGCCACTGACGAACGCACTGCCGGCGTCCGCGGCCGTCATGTTGACGACGTTCAACTCGGATTCGTTCATGCCCACCCTGGTGAGCATATCAGCCAGATAAAATTCCGATACCGAACCCTTGTCGACCGCGACCTTCTTGCCCTTCAGCCCGGCAAGGCTCGTGATATCCTTTTTGGTAACGATACCATCACCCCCCGTCGGAGTCATCGATGGCAACGACATATTGGAAATCCGTGGGCGCCTTCATGTAAAGCAGGCCGGTATCGACCGTGCTTGCAATCATCTGGATGCGGTCAGCCTTCAGTGTCGGAAAGCGTTCCTTCGGATCCTCCATTTTAATAAGTTGCACATCGACGCCGTTCTTCTTGAAGTATCCCTCCTCGGCGGCGATGTAAAATGGGCCGTAGCCAACCCAGGTGGAGAACGCGATTTTCACGGTATCGGCCAGCGCCGCTTTCACCGGAAGCAGGGCCAATGCCAGCCCAAACAGAAGCGCCACCCGCTTCAGCGCGCGTCCGCTCATGCAACCCCCCTGTTGATATCGCGCGGCACGGATGCAGCGCCGCACAGGGCGCAATGCTACGCTCCGCCAACCGGCGCCGCAATCTCGCGCCGCGGCACCCGCGGCGCCGAAAGCATGATTAACCCGACTGATCGATCAGCGATTGCATCTGCGGAACATCGGGACTGCTCGGCGCCGCTGCGACCTCCGGGCAATTCGCCTGCGCCCGCGCGTCGCGAACGTCGGGCCAGTACCGCCACGATCGGTCCTCCCTTCCCCGGCTCTGCTCGTAATCTCCAGCGCGCCCCCCTGCAGCGCGAGTTCCTCCGCAGTCGGCCGCAACGCAGCCTCCTGAGCGGCACTCTCGGCCCCGACACCATCATCCGCCACGGCAACCCGCAACCGCCCCGCTTGATGCGCGCAGGTTACCAGCACCCGCCCGCTCGGCGCTTGCGCCGCCGCATGGCGGACCAGGGTGGCAACTGTGTTCTGGAACCGCAGAGTGTCCTGGCGCACTTCCAGCCCTGGTTGACACGCCAGCTCAAGCCGAACGTGCCGCCCGAGCCCACCTGCACGAATGTCGGACAAAACTCGGCGCACCAATTGCTCGGCAAGCGGCCGGACCGTTGCTCCCGATCCGCCGCCCGGTGGCTCCGGTGGCCACGAGCTGGAGGGCCCGGTTCGCAGCGCCACTCTCAGCCGTCTCCATGAATGCGCAAGAGACATCACCGACCATATACCATCTAAAGTTGTATCTCGGAAAGAAAATTTGTTACTCAGCGACGTCTCAGGAACTGGGATTATCGCTTACGAACGGGAAAGGACCGCGAAAGTGATCGACGTAAACCATGTGCGTCACCACCCCGGTCTGTGGCGTCCAGCGATGCAAGTGATAGGCCGGGGGTTCGAAAATCAACCCGGCCGGCCCGTCAGGAGCCAGTGTAAAATCAACTTGGTGCGCCACCGATGGTGCAACCGATACGACTGCATGCGCGAGCCTGGCGAAGATCGTACGATGCACATGCCCGCAGATAATCCGCTCCACCTGCCGATGGCGCGCGATTACTGCGGCGAAACCCTCCGCATCACGTAACGCGATATTGTCCATATGCACAATCCCACTACGAAACGGTGGGTGATGCATCGCCACCATTGTCGCGCGCTCCGGCGCCGCCGCCAGCGTCTGGTCTAGAAATCGCAGGCGCTCGTCACATAGCTCCCCATGCCCGGCTCCGGGCACCAGCGTATCCAGCATCACCAACCGCAGCGGATACTTCTCGACCACGTACTGCACGAAACCTGAGTCGCTGCACCCCAGCGGTAAGTCGCCCAGATGCTCCCGCAGCGGTCCGCGCTGATCGTGATTGCCAGGGATAATAAACACCGGCAAAGGAAGCCGGCGCAGCATCTCCGCCAGCTCCTGGTACTCGGCCGCCAACCCATTCTCGGTCAGGTCGCCGGTCAGCAGTACCGATATCCGGCCGGTCCGCCGCCGCGACCGCCCGGAACGCACGCTCCGCGAGCATGTTGGTTTCCGAGACCCGGCTGGCCGGCCGGCCCCGCGCGCACACGTGCAGGTCGGTCAGTTGCGCGATCAGCATCGAGTTCCTCCAATTTCCCGCCCAGCCCGGTCGCCTTCACGCAAAGCCGAATGCCCTGGCCGCCTCCGCATAGCCGATCCGTGGACCGAGCGGCACCGGATAGCGGGCCGCCACCCGTTCCAGCAGCATCCGGGCATCCTTGTGAAACCCCGCTTTCACCGCCGCGTCCAGGAACAACTGATGAAATACGTCCTGTCGTGCATGGCTGCCGCCCATCCGAGACATCCCTCCCAGCGCCGGACGCATCGCGGCAACCGCTCCCGCATAGTCTCCCCGGACGTCCGCCAGTACCGCCTCGCTCACCGGCCCAATTTCCCGCTACCGCCGCCCCCTCCTGGTTCCCCTTCTCTGTACGTGCGCATCGCGTCCAACAACCGCTCCGCTGCAGCAAACCGCCCCGCTGCGCCCAGCGCCATCATCCAGTGTGGAAGGGTAAACGCGGAAACGCAGTCGCCAATCCGCCGCTCCGCCAACTCGGCCAGCTCCTCCCACCGCCCGCCCGCATCCAGCAACCGCAGTCGGAACAGCATTGAAGCAGCGTTCTGCAGTCGATGTACAGGTCGGGATTGGCCTGCGTCAGCGGTGAGCCAAGGTTCCGAAACTTCCCATCGTACCGCTCCAGCACCCGCTCCGGCTCGCCCTGCTCCAGCGAATACAGTGCGGCGTGCCACCACAGATGGTGCCGGAGGTTGTTTGCCCCCTCCCAGTTCCGCCGCAACCCGTCGATCCAGGCCAACCCTTCCCGCCGGCGGCCCTGCATCTCCAGCACGTGAGCCACACCATGGGCGGCCCACATGTCGCCGGGATCGAGCATGATCGCCTCCCGCCCCGCGACCGCCTCCGCGTAGTAGCCGCACTCCTCCAGCGCGAAGCATCGGCAGGCCAGCACCATGCTCCACCCCGGTACATCCGGGGCCCACCCCTGCTCCGCCTCTTCCACGGCACGCAGCATGAGGTCCGGCCGTCCCTGCGAGAAGCGCCGGAAATGCACCAACCGGAACGCCAGCACGTCGTGCGGCGCCTCCCGCAGCACCGCCTCCCAGATCGCCGCGGCCCGCCCGGGCCCGCCGTGTGCCCAGACTTCCACCGCCTCGGCATGGCGCCGCTCCCGCTCGGTCGCCCGCACCGCCAGCCGGCTCGCCTCCCGTGCAGCACCCAGCGCCGCGATCACATTGGCCTGCTTGAAACTGGCCAACCCCAACACGGCTTTCAGGCAGTGTCCAAGCGCCAGCTCCGGATCCTCGGCAACCACCGCGGCGACCCGCTCGGGAAAATCAGCCCGGTTTGACAAAAACCCCGAAATCGCATGGTTAAGCGCACCCACGGCGACCTCCGAGGCCGCGCTAACAGTCAGCCCTTGAGCATCCCGCAACATGCACTCCCTTCCTTCGTAGCGGTATTGAGTACCCGGCCCCAGCTATCGCGGATTGTGATTGCGACGGGCACTCCCTTCAACTAAACGCGACACAACCCCAGCGCGCCAAATGAAGCGCACGAGGACTGAGCATGCCATTCGAAGTTGACATGATCGAACCTGCCGCACGCCGCCGCCCGACGCATCTCGACGTGCTGGAGGCAGAGAGCATCCGCATCCTGCGCGAAGTGGCAGCGCAGGCGCACCGCCCCGTGCTGCTCTATTCCATCGGCAAGGACTCCTCGGTCCTGCTCCATCTGGTTCGCAAGGCGTTCTTCCCTGCCCGTCCGCCGTTCTCGTTGTTACATATCGATACAACGTGGAAGTTCCGCGACATGATCAGCTTCCGCGATGCCACCGCGCAGCGCTTCGGCCTCGATCTCAGGGTGCATACCAATCCAGAAGGCATCCGCCAGAACATCAATCCGTTCGATCACGACAGCAGCTTCTATACCCAGGTCATGAAGACCGACGCGCTGAAGCAGGCGCTGACCGAAGGTAAGTACGACGTTGCCATCGGCGGCGCTAGGCGCGACGAAGAGCGCTCCCGCGCCAAGGAACGAGTTCTTCTCCGTCCGCGGTCCCGGTCATAGCTGGGATCCCAAACGCCAGCACCCTGAGCTGTGGCACCTGTATAACGGCCAGCTCGCGCCAGGCGAAACGCTGCGCGTCTTCCCGCTGTCAAACTGGACCGAGCTCGACGTATGGACCTACATTCTGCACGAAGATATCGACGTCGTTCCGCTCTATTTCTCCACCGAGCGTCCCACAGTCGAGCGCAACGGCATGATCATCGTTGTTGACGACGACCGCATGCGGTTCCTCCCCGGCGAACGCCCCGTCATGCGCCGCGTGCGTTTCCGTTCCCTCGGCTGTTATCCTCTCAGCGCGGCCGTGCTATCCGAGGCCGCCAACATCGCCGACATCGTCGAGGAAATGCGCTCAACACGTGTTTCCGAGCGCGCCGGCCGGCTGATCGATCATGATGCCGACGCCTCGATGGAAAAGAAGAAGCGCGAGGGTTACTTCTAATGCCCGATTCACTCCTGCGCGTACTCACCTGCGGCAGCGTTGACGACGGCAAATCGACGCTGATCGGGCGTCTGCTCTTTGAATGCGGCACTATACCCGACGACGTGCTCGCCGCGCTCGAACGCGATTCCCGTCGCTTCGGCACGGTCGAAAACGGCGTGGACTACGCGCTGCTGGTCGATGGACTGGCGGCCGAGCGCGACCAGGGCATTACCATCGATGTCGCTTATCGTTATTTCGAAACGCCACGCCGTCGGTTCATTCTCGCGGACACCCCCGGCCATCAGCAATACACGCGGAATATGGCCACCGGCGCCTCGCTCTCCGATGTCGCCGTGCTGCTGATTGATGCCCGCAACGGCATGCTGGCGCAGACGCGCCGGCACGCAGCGATCGCCGCCATGCTGGGCATCCGCCAGCTTATTCTCGCGGTCAATAAGATGGATCTGGTGGATTTTCAGCAGCCGGTGTTCGATCGTATCGTTGGTGACTTCAGTAACCTGCTGGATAAGCTCGGCGACATGCGAGTGACTGCGATCCCGCTGGTCGCGCGCGACGGCGACAACGTCACCGCTCGTAGCCCCCGCATGAACTGGTTCAACGGCACGACGCTGCTGGAGGCGCTGGAGCAGGCCGAACCTTCCACGCAGGTGAACGGCCGGCCCTTTCGCATACCGGTCCAGCTCGTCTCCCGCCCCGATCACGCGTTCCGCGGTTACGCCGGCACCATCGCCAGCGGCGCGATCCGCGTGGGCGAACCAGTCGTCAACACCGCCGCGCGCACCGAGGCGCGCGTGGCACGCCTCGTCACTATGGATGGCGACCTCGAAGAAGCACATGCCGGCGAAGCCGTTACTATCGTGCTGGACCATGAAATCGATGCCTCACGCGGCGATGTATTGGCCGCTGCTCCGGGCCCCGAAATCGCCGACCATATTTCGGCCCGCCTCGTCTGGATGGACGAAACGCCCCTGTTCCGCGGCCGTGCCTATCTGCTGATGCTCGGCGCCAGCCTGGTCGTCGGCACCGTCACAGAAATCAACAGCCGGCTCGACATCGATTCATTGACCGAGGAGCCGGTTCGCGAGCTGCACCTGAACGAAATCGGTACCGTCACCATCGCGCTGTCTCAGCCCATCGCCTGCGAGCGTTACGCCGACAGCCGCGAGCTGGGCGGCTTCATCCTGATTGATCGCCTTACGCGAAACACTGTCGGCGCCGGGCTGATTGAGGAAGTCCTGTCCGGTCGCAGCGCCATCTACTGGCACCACATGGAGGTGGACAAATCCGCCCGCGCCAGCCTGAACCATCAGAAACCGGCGGTTCTGTGGTTCACTGGGCTCTCCGGGGCCGGCAAATCCACCATCGCCAATCTGGTCGAAAAGCGCCTGCACGCCGAGGGCCGGCACACCATGATCCTGGATGGTGACAACGTCCGCCATGGCCTCAACCGCGACCTCGGCTTCAGCGAGGCTGACCGCGTGGAGAATATCCGCCGCGTTGCCGAGGTATCTAAGCTATTCGTGGATGCCGGCCTGATTGTCCTGGTCTCGTTCATCTCCCCGTACCGTGCCGAACGCATGCTGGCGCGGGAGTGCGTGGACGACGGTGAGTTTGTCGAGATCTACGTCGATACGCCCGTGGACGAATGCCGCCGCCGCGACCCCAAGGGCCTGTATCAGAAGGCGGACGCGGGCAAGCTCCGCAACTTCACAGGCGTCGATGCCCCCTATGAGCAGCCGCTGGAGCCCGAAATCCACCTCCGCACCCTGGAAGCGCGGCCCGAGGCGCTCGCCGAAACTGTCGTTGCCGAGCTACGCCGTCGCCGCGTGATCTCCTGACCCCGCCGCTCTGATTACTGGGCCTCACAACTGACTTGCAACGCGCGAGCCACATGCCGAAGATACTGGCATGTTGCTCGGCGCGACCACATCGCCGGCCTTACCCGCCTTGCAACAGCGGGCCACCCCCAGCGCCTTCGCCGCGCTCGATCTGGGGACCAATAACTGCCGCATGCTCATAGGCACACCCGCCGGATCTGGCAGCTTCCGTGTGATCGAAAGCTTCAGCCGCATCGTCCGCCTCGGTGAAGGCCTGCATGCTACCGGCTGCCTCAGTCCCATTGCCATGGATCGCGCGCTCTCCGCCCTCGATGCCTGCGCCGTCCGGCTGGCGCGCCGCCAAATCCGGGCCATCCGCGCTATCGCCACCGAGGCCTGCCGCCGCGCCGCCAATGGCCTGGAGTTCCTCGGCCGGGTCAAGGAACAGACCGGGCTCGACTTCACCATCATCTCCTCTCGCGAGGAAGCCGAACTCGCCCTCGAAAGCTGCAGTTCCTTGCTCGCCGGGCATGCTCGCCGCGCCCTCCTCTTTGATATCGGCGGCGGCTCTACGGAGCTCGCCTGGGTGCGCATCGATCCAGCCCACGGGCCTGCTCTGATCGGTTACGCCTCACTACCCGTCGGCGTCGTAACGCTGGCCGAAAAATACGGTGCCGCCCGCTTTACCGACGCCGGATTCGCAGCCATGGTCGAAGACGTCACCGGCCGACTGGAGCCGTTCGAGAGGGTGCATTGTATTGCCCACGAAATCGCCTGCGGCGGCGTGGTACTCCTGGGGACCAGCGGCACCGTGACCACACTTGCCGGCGTGGCGCTCGATCTGCCGCGTTACCAGCGGCTGCTGGTTGATGGCGTCACCCTTAGCGGCGCTGAGGCAGCCACCGCGCTCGATCGACTGCGTGACCTGGGTCGCGAGGGATTGGAAAAGCACCCTTGCGTCGGGCCTGACCGCGTTGATTTCGTCCTGCCCGGCTGCGCCATCTTCGCCGCGATCACTGAAATGTGGCCCGCCGATGAAATCGTGGTCGCCGACCGCGGCCTGCGCGAAGGCATGTTGCTACGAATGATGCGCGCCGACCGCGCACGCCGGAACCGGACTTGGCCTCGCCCTCGATTGGCATGATACCGCGCGAATACCCTCTCCCCCGCGTCGGGGGAGAGGGTCGCGGTGAGGTGGATCGCGGCCTCGCCAACTCCCCTCACTCCAGTCCGCAGGGAAGCTGGCCGGCATGACCTCACGCCCACACGGACGCGGCCTCGCCGTATCCGTGAAAACCGCGCGTAACCGAAACGTGAGCTCCCAGCGCTGGCTCAGGCGCCAGTTGAACGACCCCTACGTGCAGGCCGCGCGCAGAGAAGGCTGGCGATCCCGCGCCGCCTTCAAGCTGATCGAAATGGACGAACGTTTTCACCTCATCCACCAAGGAGCGCGCGTAATCGATCTGGGCGCCGCACCCGGCGGTTGGACCCAGGTAGCGCTCCACCGCGGTGCCGCGATCGTGGTAGCTCTCGATCTGTTGCCCGTCGATCCGATTCCCGGCGCCGTACTGATCCAGACCGACTTCACTGATCTCGCCAGCGAACAGCGCGTGGCCTCGGCCTTGGGCGGTAAGGCGGATCTCGTCCTCTCGGATATGGCACCCAACACCACCGGGCACGCCGCAACCGATCACCTGCGCATCGTGACGTTGGCCGAGACCGCACTCGATTTCGCCATGACGATCCTGAATCCCGGCGGTAGTTTCGTCGCCAAGGTACTCCAGGGCGGATCGGAGCGCGACATGCTGAAACGAATGAAACAATCCTTCGCATGGGTTCGGCATGTGAAGCCGCCAGCCAGCCGCAAAGAATCCAGCGAGCTCTATGTGGTTGCGCTAAATTTCCGGGCCTGACCGACAAAAAGGGAAACGTTCATGCGCCGCAGTTCACTGCTGATCCTCGCCGCAGCGACGATCGGCTTGTGGCCATGCGCCCGGGCCGCCGACCCCACTCCCCCCACGCCCTTATTTCAACCGCCTCCGGACAGTGCCATCCCGACCGGGCCGTTCGGGGACGTGGTGCGCCACGGCGAGCGCATTTTTCGCGACCCCGCCACTTACGCACCAAAGTACGTCGGTAATCAGCTTAGTTGCAGCAACTGCCACTTCGATGCAGGCCGTCAGCCGTGGGTAGCCCCTATGTGGGTGTCCTATGTTGCCTTCCCCGAGTATCGCGCCAAGAATCGCCATGTGAACACCTTTGCTGAACGGCTTCAGGGATGCTTCCGGTTCAGCATGAACGGCAAAGCGCCTCCGCTCGGCGACCAAGCGTTGGTTGCCCTCGAAGCCTACTCATACTTCCTCGCAAAGGGCCTCCCGACAGGAGAGAACGCGCCAGGCAGAGGCTACCCTAAACTGCCGAAACCCGATCTCCCCGTGGACTATGCGCGCGGCGCACAGGTGTTCGCCCGGCACTGCGCAATGTGCCACGGCCCGCAGGGGTTGGGCATGTCCGCCGGCGGCAAGGTCCTTTTTCCGCCGCTATGGGGGCCACACTCCTTTAAGTGGGGAGCCGGCATGGCGGAAATCAACACAGCCGCCGCCTTCATCCACGCCAATATGCCCTACGGCGCGGGCGGAACTCTCAGCGTGCAGCAGGCCTGGGATGTCGCGACCTACGTAGATAGCCAGATCCGCCCACAGGATCCCCGCTTCATCCAAAGCGTCGTCGAAACCCGCAAGCGGTTTCACGATACGCCGTTCTCGATGTACGGACTGGCCGTGAACGGAACTGTACTCGGTGACCCCGTCACCACTCCGCGGGCAGGAACCGTTCCCGGCAATTAGATCGGCCTGTTACGCCCTACCGTCCCACATGGCGCCACGCACTTCCGCCGTAGCATGATCAATTCGGTTAGATAGTATCCGTGATGAACCGCTTCGCACCCATCGCCCCTCGCCGGCGCCTTTGCACCCGCGATGCCGGTCGTGGCCATTGCCGGCGAAGCGACGGGAGCTGCGATCGGCCATCACGAAAACACAAAGCCCAGTCGCAGGCGAATATCAACGGCTGAGGCTCCCCCCAGGCGAGGCGGCTACGACCCCGCTGGGCTCAGCACATGAATGACCCGGCTTGCGATCATGTCCCGGGTCTTCGCTCCATAGGCCGCCATGTGCGGCGAGGCCAGGTGTGCCATTAGCGCCTCCAGCGACTCCCATTTTTCGATCACAACGAATGTGTCGGGCCCCAGTACCGGTTTGAATGCCGCCCGCATCCTCAGCATCCACAGCCGGCTGGTACTCGATGCAGCCTTTCTCAGCGTGAACAGCCGGCATATTGGCCCGGAACGCCTCCAGGATCTGCAACCGCATGCCTGGTTTGGCGGTGATGGTGGCGATTACGTGGATCATGTCCCCTCCTGGCACCAGAATGGCGGACCGATACAGGGATCAGGAAACCTCTGCCAGCCACGGAGCCTGCCCTCAACCGTGCGTGACCGAGCCGGTTGCCGCAGCATCACACCCGACCGATATCAATCTCTGCGAACAACGAGAGCTTCCGAATGCCGCAGACTCATGATGCCCGCGTGCTGATCATCGGCGCCGGGCCGGCGGGCTATACCGCCGCCATCTACGCCGCGCGAGCCAACCTGCAGCCGCTGTTGGTGACCGGACTGCAGCCGGGGGGGCAGCTCACCATCACCACGGATGTGGAAAACTACCCGGGCTTCGCCGACCCCATCCAGGGGCCCTGGCTAATGGAACAGATGGCGGCCCAGGCCGCCCACGTGGGCACCGAGATCGTTCACGACCTCATTGTCTCCGCCGATTTCGCTCACCATCCGTTCCACTGCCGCGGCGATTTGGGTGACCTCTACCGGGCCGAGGCCGTGGTCATCGCGACCGGTGCACAGGCCCGTTGGCTCGGTCTCGAATCAGAACAGCGCCTGCAGGGCCGCGGTATCTCCGCCTGCGCGACCTGTGACGGTTTCTTCTTCCGCGGCAAATCCGTTGCCGTCGTCGGCGGTGGCAACACCGCCGTCGAGGAAGCCCTCTACCTCACCCACCATGCTACCCAGGTCACACTGATCCATCGGCGCGACCAGTTGCGCGCCGAGAAGATCCTGCAGACGCGCCTCTTCGCCAATCCCAAGATCAGTGTCCTGTGGGATAGCATCGTTGAGGATGTGCTGGGCTCCGGCCAGCCGGAGAGTGTCAGCGGCCTGCGGCTGAAAAACGTTCACACCGGCGCCCTCACGGAAATTCCGTGTGAGGGGGTGTTTATCGCCATCGGTCACCTCCCAAACACTGCCATGTTTGCCGGCCAGATCGCGATGGACGCCCAAGGCTACATTCGCACCGAGCCCAACAGCACCCGGACCTCGGTTCCCGGCGTGTTTGCCGCGGGCGACGTTCAGGACCGCATTTTCCGGCAGGCTGTCACCGCCGCCGGAACCGGCTGCATGGCTGCGCTGGAGGCAGAAAAATGGCTGGCCGCCCTTCCGGCGGCCCCTGCACTTGCGGCGGATTGAGCTAATATGGCCGACTCGGACCGCCACCGGGCCGTAAGACCTAACGCCTTTGCAATGAGGCTTCCGCGCGGCGGGGCGTGAGCATGGGAGGGAGAGTGGCGCCGTGATGGACTGGGACAAGCTGCGGGTGTTTCATGCGGTCGCTGAAGCCGGCAGCTTCACACATGCGGGCGAAACTCTGAACCTTAGCCAGTCCGCCGTGTCGCGGCAGATCTCCGCGCTGGAGGAAACCCTGGGTGTCCCGCTTTTTCATCGGCATGCCCGCGGCCTGATCCTGACCGAGCAGGGCGAACAGCTTAATCGGACTGTGCGAGAGGTATTTGCCAAGCTGGCGATGACCGAAGCCTTGCTGACCGAAAGCAAGGAAAAACCCGCAGGACGCCTGAAAGTCACCACTACTGTGGGATTTGGCTCGACTTGGCTTGCCCCTCGCCTTGCCCAGTTCTTTGAACTGTATCCCGACGTATCGATCTCCTTATTGCTCGACGATCTGGAACTCGACCTCGCCATGCGAGAGGCCGACGTCGCGATTCGCATGCATCCGCCGCGGCAGCCGGACCTCGTGCAGCGTCATCTTATGACCATCCAGTGGCAGGTCTGTGCTTCTCCGGAGTACCTGAAGCAGTCCGGCGTCCCCCAGCGAGCCGAAGATCTTGATGCGCACAAACTCATTCTGTTCGGCGAGCACCACCCGCCTGTCCCGGACATCAACTGGCTGGCCGATGCTGGCCGTCGCCCCGGAAATCCACGCCGTGCCACCCTGGAGGTCAACAGCCTGCAGGCTATGCTGCTTGCCATTCGCTCCGGTATCGGCATCGGGGCCCTAACGGACTATCAGCTCAGCGAAAATCAGGATCTGGTCCGGATCCTTCCTGACCTGAACGCACCCCAGGTCGATGTCTACTTCGTTTATCCGGAAGAATTGCGGAACTCCAAACGGGTCGCGGTGTTCCGCGATTTCCTGCTGGCACGGCTGGCCGAATTACACCCCACACCGGCCCAGCTCGCTGCCAATTCCTGACCATGCGATTGCGGCATGGCCGCAATTCGAGATTACGCGGTGGCGGAGGCAACGTTCAGGTGTTAGATGCTGTCGTGGATTAAGGCGGCGAGTGCCGTCAGAGTTCCGGTCCTGGTGGCCGGAAGGGGGTCTAGTAGACCCCCACGTCTCCCAGACGTGAAGCCTCCCTGTTTACTTGCCCCCGGTGTGGTACCGGGGGTTTTTATTGTCATGTTACTTTCATACCTAACTGACGGGCTGGGTTGGATCCGCGGTCATCGGTTCAATCGCCCCGCCGTAGGCCAAGCGTCGCAAGCACGCCGCTGTCCAGCACCGGGCTTTCGTTCCTCCGCCGCACCGGCACGCTGAACCCCATCACGTCGTCATAGCCCCACAGCGCCCATCCCATCCCGTTGGCCTCGCTGGTCCGCCGCACGCTGCCCAGCCACGCCAACCGCGCTGCGCGGTTGAGCATGGCACTGGCACCGAACTCGCCCAACAGAACCACGGCGTGATTCCGTCGGCCCCATTCCGCTGCCTGGTTTATCCGCTGAGCGATCGCCGCTTCGTTCCACCCTTGAGCGCAGTAGAACCGCCATACCCCGGCTGTCGTGGGCTCGACACCAGCGACTCCTGCCTCGCATGCCTCCCCATCAACGACGGGAAACGGCAGCCGCGCCAGAGCTCCGCGGTTCAGACCCGGCTTCCAGGCCGCCAGCGATGTGAGCTCTGACGGATCGTAGAAGTGCACGCTGTAGATCACGTTTCCATCCGGGGCGGGCCGCAGCTCGACGAGGCCCCGCACGCTCCCCCAGTCATGCCCGGTCAGCACGATCGTGGCATTGGGCAGAGCCGTACGTACCTACCACCCGCACACGTTCCTGCAGGGCGCACCAGCCGGCGGCGTCGTCCGGAAACACCGGCTCGTTCAACAGCTCGGGAAACGTCAACCTCACCGGCAGCGGCCGCATCGCCCGCCCCAGGATCTGCCACGCTGCAATCAGCGCCTCGCGGTCCGCGGCACTGCTCTCCAGATGCCACGTGGTCGGAGCGACTGCCACGATCACCGCCAGCCCGCTCTGCTCCGCCTGGCGCACGGCTGTGCCCAACGCCACTGCCACTGCAGGCGACCCCAGCAGGAGTTCCGGCTGGACGGGTATTCGCACGAAGCTGAACCCTGCGTTTCGCAGTTCGCGAAGCGCCGTCCCGCTAAGATACCGGTCCAATGCTTCCGGGCGTGCGTCAGGCGGAAATCGAAACCAGTGGGTGATGTTAATGCCTCGCGCGAGCACCGCCACGCGACCCGCGGGCGGCATCGCACGCGCACCCGATGAGATGATCAACGTCGCGCACACCATCAGCATGAACCGCCCGAGACGAACCAGTTGGTAATCCTTTTCGCCGATAACCGCCGTCATGCAGCGTCGCGACCATGGTTGCGAAACGGTGAATTCTCCTGGGCACTCACAGCTTTGGTTGCCGCCGCAGTCCTGATCACAGCCGCCGCACACCGAAGCTTCGAATATGATGAGGCTTACACGTTCCTCCTGACCGCCGGCGTGCCCCGCCCGACATGGCCCACGGCCCCCTTTCTCGCCGGTGAAATGCGCGGATTGTTCCAGGCGCGTGCGAGCCTTCCGGCGATCGCCGCCGCCCTGCGTGCCACCGATGTTCACCCCCCGCTGTATTTCTGGGCCATCGACATCTGGCGGCGCGCTCTGGGAGGCGAACTCTTGGTGGCGCGCCTGTTCTCTGTCGTGTGTGCGTTGGCCGCACTTCTCGCGGTTGACCGGCTCGCGCGCCAGGCCCGCATTCCAGCCGCAACCGCCGTCCTGCTCACACTCGGCTGTTACGGGTTCACTTACACCGGAGCCGTCGCCCGGGAGTTTGCGTTGGCTCAGGCGCTATCCCTCTGGGGCGCAGTGGGGGCATATTCCGCGCGCCGGCATGCCTCCCCAAGATATGCGGCCCTCGCTGGCCTGCTGCTCGGCGCCGCCACCGCGACCAACTATCTCATAGTCTTTGTTGCGGTCGCCGGCTTGGGATGGCTGCTGCTCAGAAAAAACCCGGCGTCCTCCATATCCTGTTTAACTGCAGCTCTCGCCGGGTTCGCCGCCTTCCTGCCACTTGATCTCTGGTTCTTCGCTGCCCAGCATGCCAGCCGTACGGGGCAGTTTCCCCCATTCGCCTGGGGCTCGTCCGTCATCCGGCTTGCTCAGTGCTACGCTGGAGCTCTCCTTGGCGCGACCCCATACTACTTTCGGCCAAGCATGAACTACGCCCTCCGGCGAGTCTCACGGTGCTCCTGGTAGGGCTTACCATCACAATAGCCCATCGCTGGAAGTCCATCGGTCTCCCCGACAACCGCCGCCTGTTCGCTTGGGCCGCGGTCGCGCCTCCGGCCGGCCTGCTTCTCCTCGGATTGATCTTCAACAACACCCCGATCGAGGTGCGTTACCTCGCCTTTGCCACCCCGTTTTGCGCCCTATTGCTCGCGGGCGCCGCTCCTAGGCCGCTCCTCATCGTTCTCGGCGCCGTTCAGACCGTCTCGATCGCCGGTCTGCTGTTCCATCCGCTCACCATGCAGCCTGCTCGAGCCACGGCCACTGCCGCCGCGGCCTTTGCCTCGCCTGAAGCGCTCGTCCTGCTCCCATTCGGCAATGACGGTGTGGGCGTTGTCGGACCGTTCCTCGGCGAGGCCCCTACTGGTCTCCGCGTCCTCGTTGTGCGTCCAGGCCCCACCCGGCAGAGCCTCCTCGCCGCAACAGCGTCGGCACACCGACTCATCCTCACCTTGCCCACGCCCGATGCGGTGAGCCGCGCGATGCTTCCCGCAATGCGCGCCGTATTCACCCCACCATGCTGGCAACCGGTCCGCTCTCCCGCCAGAGTCCTCGTCCTGGACCGGGCTTGCTGATGCAAGCCTTTTGCACCGGCAACGAGACGTCCCAATACGGGTCAGCTGCCTGTGCGAACGCTTCCAGCCGGTCTGCAGCGAATCGCTCGAATGCTGAGAGGCATAAATTCGGTGCTGCCGGAAATGACCGGTGGGAGAAACTTCCCAGCACCCGCGCATATTGCTCGCAATTCAGCCCGAATGCCTGCGCCACCACCGCATCCATCGCCGCGCGCAGCGCCCATCGTGCTTCGGTTTCCCGTATCACAGGCCACGCTGGACCGGCGCTGCCCTCCCGCCACTCAGCGCCCAACTGCTCGTCCCACAGCGGCCCGTACCCGGCATGCCCGCAGCTCAGCCGGAGTGCCCCATGCGCCATGAACCGGTACGCTGCGGGGTCCAGCTCGCACACTGGACAGCTCTCAAGAATGAACAAACTGACCGTCGCCGCCGTCTTCTGTCGCAGACACCAGTCAAATACGAAGCTGTTGATGACCCCGCACAATGCCAGCGCTTTGGCATTTGGCCTCTGCCATGGCGTGCGTTCCACCGGCGCGGTGTCGTTGCACAGACAACCGGGCGGAATAACTGCGGCGATGGCCGTCCGCTCATCGGTGGAACGCGCAATCTTTCGCACGGCGAGCCGATAGTGCTGCGCAGCCTTCTGCCAACCAGGCTTGTCGCCCACCCCCCGCTTCGGCACAGCATAGCGGGGCGCCGTCCATTGATCCGTGAATTGGTGGATCGTCTTTCCTTCATGCAGCACGTATCTGTCCCGCCCACGCACCGCCCCGGCTGGCACAACTCGGTGCCGATCGTCAGTGATGTTCATTTCGCGGCCCAGCCGCACGCCGCGTTCCGCACCCCATTCCCCCAGCTTTGGATGTTCCAGAAAAAGCCCCCGGGCAAGTTCCATCTCGGCCGCCGAGCGCAATTCCAGCAAGCTCAACGCCGGCCCTCCAGTTTCCTCAACAAACCTCTTATCGTAGCACATGATACGCCCCGGCTCATCTGCTTCCGCCAGATCATGGAGATAGAACCCGCACCGCAGCTTATCGGTGGGTCCGGGGCGCCGGGCCACCAGCAAGGCGAACCGAAAACTCCCGTGAATATCGAACAGCCGCCGCCGGTTCTCAAACGACAGACACCACGAGACGCGGGTCTGCTCAAAATACAAACGCCGCGTCCCCGAGGCCCCCTCGTTGCTGTGGAATGCGGACGGCACAACGATCCCGATCGCCCCTGCCTCGCCAGATAACTGCACGTTCCTTTCTGCGAACACGCGGAAGGTGTCGAGCCGCGCCGGCGATCCGCTCTTTTGATGTTCGTACAGCCGGGCGTAGATCCGATGCCGCCGCGCAAACCCCTCGCGGTACTCGCGCAGTGCCACCGCGTCGCCCGACCCTCCCGCGCGGAACTCCGCGCCGTTCGCCTGCACGATGTCCCACGGCGGATTTCCCAGTACCGCATCGAACCCGCTGCGCCGGGCCGCCCATACCTCCGGAAAAACCAAGTCCCACGGCAACACCGCCTCTCCGGCCCTGACCATCTCCCGTTGCCCACGACTCAGCCGGTCCGGCCAGCGCTCGTCGCGCGCGACCTGTTGCGCCAACCCGAGCCATTCATCATCCACTTCGCGTGTTCCCAACATCACCGCCCCGGCCCACGCCCGAGCCAATCCGCGCCAAGGGGCCAGCACGTCGTCAACCCGCTGTTTCGCCGCAGCTTTGCGCCACAAATCCGCAGTATCGTGCCCGACAGACGCCTCCAGCATCCCCACCTCAGCCACCGCCGCCGCACGTACATCAACAAGCCGTTTGGTAACCACCTCCGCCAGCAGCGGATCAATGGGACCGCGGGTCACAGGTAACGTGTCCAGTTCTATTAGAAACGGCCCGCTCAGGGAGTCCCCATGCACCACCCGGTGATCCAGGAACGTCAACGGCATCCCTTCCGCGTGCGTCTCCAGCCACAGCGAAAGTTTCGCAAGTTCCACCGCCAGTGGGTTGCGATCGACGCCATACAGGCAGTTCACCGCGACAAGCCTTCGGCAAATCGCTCGTGCGCGAGCCTCGGAAACACCGTTATCCGTGCCCTCAACCGCGCGGGAAGGCAGGTACGCCGCAACTTCAGCGATGACCCGCGCGCGCAGTGCCGGCTCCTTATCCCACGCGCAGCATGTTGTGTATAGTGCATCGCCCAGGAACCGGCACGCCTCAACCAGAAAATGCCCGCTGCCCACCGCCGGATCCACAACCTTGATCGAAAGCACCGACTCCGGCGCCGAACTCCGCTCTGCTACGACCGGTCCCAGCGTTTCCCTCACCAGGAAGCGTACAAAACTTTGCGGAGTATAGAACGATCCTGTCGTCTTTCTTCCCGGACCTTCGCGCAACACAAACCGCCCCGCCACGATCGACGGTTCCAGCTCCAACAGCGCCTCATAAACATGCCCCAGTTGCTCGACGCTGAGTGGCCCATACAGCACCCGCTCTCGTTCCCGTCCTTTCGGGGTCGTCCACAACAACCTGTCCAGAAGCATGGCAACGCCCCGTTCGCCCCACGTCAGAGCTTTCAGGACGTGCAAAGACGTATCGTCGAACAAAGCCCCGCCCAGCACCGGAACCCGCATTTCGCTGCAAGCCAGCCCGTCCCGGCACGCGCGGAACAAGACGCGTAGCCCACCCTCGAGAAGACGCCCGGTCTCAGCCCCGTGGTCCAGGTACCAGGCGCACAACTGGCGCCAGCACCCGCCCCGGAGACAGCGTTTCGCGCCAGAGCCTGCTCGCGGTGAACGACGCCCCATGCTCCGGCCCGGCACTCTCAAGTTTCAGGGTAAACAAAATGCGATAGACCAGTATCAATCCCTCGGCCCACAGCCGCTCCGCGCAAAGTGCCTCGCACCTGTTTCCCGTCTCTTGAAGCACACTGTTCAGAAATCCCTCGATCGCCTCGCGCGCCTGAACGCGCAGCGCCTCGGTCACTCGTGCATGACTTAGCCGAGCCGCCTCGATAACCTCGGGCAGCACGCCGGCCGCACGCGGCCCAGCCAGCGCCACTAACAGACGCAGCGAATCGGGCGACCGAACACGATCCCGCCACATCGTAAGATCGACCGATACCCAACTATCCTGTCGGGCCGGATCACACAGAAGCAGCCGCAGCTCCTCCCCGTTTGTAATCAACCCCATGCGTTCGCGGCACGCCAGCAACACGCGTTGCGCACGCCGGATCGGGCTGGCTCGATAAGCTCGTCCAGTTACATTCCCAACCTCCAGTTCGGTTCCCAAACCCAGCGCCCAGGCCCGTACATACCCCCCGTCCTGCGTACGCAGGATGACCCCGCCGTCCTCCTCTCCTTCTCGCGTGCTAACCGCCTCGGCCGGTTCCACAGCAGCGTAACCCAGCACAGATGCCAATGGTGCCAATAAGCGATTCGCAACCCGGACAGGCCCCGCCTCAACTCGCAGGCTTCGCAGCCCGCGACGCACCTCCTCCCAACCATCAACCGCGACAAGCAGCCCCTTGCGCGCAAGCAGCTCCGGCAATTGGTGTCGCAGGAAGGCGTCCGGGAGCGCACCGCCTGAAACCGCGCAATCCGTCAGGTCGAGTTTCACGGAACCAGAACCAGCATCCCCGCCGGAGTGAGCTGCGGCTGCCCCAAGGTGGCACGGTGCTCGATCAGCTCTCGCTGCTCTTCCGCCACCCGCACCACCCAGGCGGCATCACGCCGCTGCGAAACATCCAAGTTTTGGTCGCCTGCCGCGAGCGCAAGCCTGTCCCAGGCGTCGATCGGGCGACCTTGCGCAGCGGGTTCAAACAGGTCCGCGGTTGCAGCAACTTCCGCCCCGCAGATAGCCGACGCGCGAGCCGCTACCCACCGCTCAACCGGCCCTCGCCATCCTTTCACACGTTCGGCATGCTTCACCCGGAACTGATCCGCCTCGCGCGCCAGGATTTGCTTGGCAGCTCTGGTCCCCGCTTTTTGCCAGCGAACCAAACGCGCCTCCAATGCCGCAGGAAGTTCCCGCTGCTGCAATCGTTCCAACCACGCCGGCCATTCCTCACCGGTTACCTCGAAAACTTCATTCGCCGCGTTCACCCGTACTGCAATGAGTTTCCTCAGCTCGACCGCGCGCGCACTGCGTATCTCGGCCACATACATCAGTAGCAACCCCGCAGTATCGGCTGGTCCCGCCACGGCCACACGCACATCAGCAACTCCGGGCCCACTTAGCATCTGCATGCGATTCACCGCCCTGCGCGTCAGCGGATGCACCAGCCCGATGAACCCAATCGCCTGCGCGCCTCGCTGAAACACCTCCGGATCTTGGGTAAAACGAAAACACCGCAACGGTGCGTCGAACCCAGGCAGCCCCTTCAACCCTGCGCACCATGCCTCGTCCAACTGCAGCTTCCCGTTCTCGGCCTGCACGATCCCGGTATCGGCTTCGATCGCCTCCGCCACGAACCTGCTTAATTCATCCCCCTCATCCTGCACCTTTTCCACCCGCGTCACCTCCGCGGCCAGCGCTGCGGCTGATTGCGTGGGCAACCAACCATAGCGCAGCGCAATCCGCTCATCATATGCATGCTGGACATCCCGCAACAGCGCGCGATATGCATCCAACCCGGCATCGATCGCCTCGCGGTCAATCGTTCGGATTGCATTCACCCCAGGAGCAAATAACTCAGCTTGCCGTTGCGCGAACCCCGAAACCAAGCCCGAGCGCGGCACATCCGCTGTCACGCCCAGAGTTTCGGGCATCACCTCAAGGCTCGCCCGCGCAGCCTCGTGTTTCGTTATCAACCGCAGCAGCAGATCTTCCTCGAACGTACCAGAGAGATATAAGTAGCGGATTATCGGCACGGCCTGTTGCCCATACCGGTCAATGCGCCCGTTTCTTTGCTCCAGCCGGTTGGGATTGTACGGCAGATCAAGATGAATCAGATCGCTGCACCTTCGGTGCAAATTCAGCCCTTCGGCCAGAGAGTCCGTACTTACAAGAACGAGCCTATCCTCCGACCCGAACCGCTCCGTCACTTCCATCCGAGTTCGTTCGGAATCATTGCCCGTAATACTCAATACAATCGCGCCGGGAAACCCTTCCCGTAGCGCCTCCACCGCAGCTCGTAGGCTGTCCGCATACTCGGTATAGACCAGCACATTCGCGCCAGGACGTTCGCAGCGGATCGCACGCACCTCCGCTACCAGTGCATTCAGTTTTGGATCCAGGGAACTCGCGACCTGACCCATAGTGATTAGCGTCCGCAACTGCCCGGCCGTATCCCTCCGCAGTTGCGTGGCCATGCCCTCTGCCTCCATCTCGGCCAGATCCGCGTCGCTCGCAGCATCCAGAAATCCGAACCGGCGTAGCCGCTGCTGGTACCGCCGCAGCGCACGCCCGCGTTCCAAATCCGCCCCCCGCGCCACTCCCTGCTCGCATCGCTGCGCCACCACTCGTAAGGTCGCCACACATGCTGCCAAGGTGGATACCGACCGTTTCAACAGACCGACAAATGCTAAAGCATCGGCATCGCGCTCCGGCCGTCGCACCCGCAACCGGGGAACCACTACTTCTGCCAGCGCCGCATGGAACGCCCGCACGGCGGCATATCGCTCCCCGTCCGCATCGACGCGAACCGGCACAACGCACCGGTCCCGGAACATCGGGCGTCCCGTCCCGGGTTCTCGAATGTGCCCCTTCAGGCGGCGCACCACATGTGCTCGCCACCCGTTCCCGATCAGTCCGCCTCCCGGACCATCGACCAGGCTTGGATCCAGCAGCGCGATTAGCGAGCCGAAATGCGCATCCACGCCGTCGTGGGGTGTTGCACTCAACAGCAGCAGCGCGTCGCTGCGACGCGCCACCACCTCCGCCAGTCTTCGGCGCAGCGTCAATTCTTCACCCATCGCGGCCGCATCCGCCACGCAGTGATGCGCTTCATCGATTACCGCCGCGTCCCAACGCGCTCGCTCCAGATCCTGCAGCACCCGCTCCTGCTTCGCAAAATCCAGCGAGATCAGGCACAGACTTATGCCCTCGAACGGATTAGCTCCCAGTTCCATTCGGCGCCGCTGCACCTGCAGCCCCGCAAAGTCTGAAATGCACGTGAACCGCAACCCGAACCGCTGACGCAGCTCCTGGTCCCACTGCATCAGCAGCAGCCCTGCCGGCGCTACAATCAGGATTCGGTGCGCCTGCCGGCGCGCAATTAGCTCGGTCAACACGAGGCAGGCCTGGACCGTCTTCCCCAGGCCTACGTCATCCGCCAAAAGCAACCGGACCCGCGGCAGTTCTGTCGCCCGAAGAAGTGGAACGAGCTGGTACGGCTCAACCCGCACCCGCCCAGGCGCCACCAGGCGCAGATCCTCGAACTCCGAGCCGTTGATCCAGCAGCATGGCCTTATGGCGCAGCCGCCATCGCCTCAGATCACCCGGCTGGTCCGGTCGGAAGCCCTCCTCCAGCACCTCCACCAGCTCGGCTGGATACAGCGCCGTCCACGACAGCCCGTCTAGATCGCCGTCGGCGCACCGCAGACCTACCCGCGTCTGCTCGCCCAGTTGCTGTACATCGATAACTGTCCAGGCAAGGCCCCGAAACCGGACCTGCATTCCAGTAGCGATTTTTCCGCCGTCGTCTGGCATGGCCGTTGACGCGTCCTGCGTCGTGTCGGCTCATCACCTACCGGCGAAAAATGAACGAACGGCAAATAGCGCAATGGAATCAAACCGCGCGCCAGATCCCCCCTTCGCGCGCTGCCTTTCCCTCCGCCTCCAACTTCAGCAAATGCGCCAGCACGTTGCGCTCCGCTGCTTTCTGCAGGCGCGGGTGAGTCTGCGAATACAGCGCCTCACGTAAGGCCACGACATCCGATGGGCCTCGCGTCAGCCACGCGAGAATGCTCCGCTCGCGCTCCATGCGGTGTACCAACAGTGCCCGCGTCAACCGCCGCGGGTTCGGCAGCAGCGGACCGTGCCCCGGCAGAAAGATGTCATCCGCGCGCTCCAATACCCGCTTTAGGCTCGCAAAATACGCCTTCATGTCCCCGCCAGGCGGAACTCACCACCGACGAGTTCCAGCTCATCACGTGATCCGCGCTGAACAGGACCGCCCGCCCATCCCTCGTCGGGAAGGCGTAACACAGATGGTCCGCCGCATGCCCCGGTGTGTGGATGACCCTCATGCCGGCAATCATCGCACCATCATCGAGCTTGATGTCCGGATCGAACCGCTCATCCATGCTGTGCCGGAAACCTGCCGTGTGGGCACCCGTCGCGGTCACCAGCGCCGGGGTCGCCCCGAGATGATCGTGATGCGTGTGCGAGAGCAGGATCAGGTCCACCCGGCCGCCGGTGGCGCGTATGATGGCATCCACGTGCGTGGGCTCGTCGGGACCCGGATCGAGCACCACCATGCCGTCCACCGTCTCGATCAGATACGTATTAGTCCCATGATAGGTCATCGGCCCCCGGTTGGACGCCACGATCCGGCTGATCCCGTCCATGACCGGCAGGACGACACCACGTTCTGGCTCAGCCTCGGTCAGGAATGCCATCTTTGTGCCCGCCACGTGTCCTGAACTACCGTTCGGTGATACTCTTTGGCCGGATACCAACAAGGGACCTCACATGATCGGCAAGCTTCTCTTCGCAGCCGCAATCGCCGCGGGCGTCGGCTACGGCTACCCACTCTGGAATGAAGGAACGCACACCACCTGCCAGGCCCTGGAGAAGCGTATCATCTCAATGGCAGGCCCCACCGCCGGCTTCAACGCCCCGGGCCATGCGCTCGCAGAAGCCGTCCTACGCGAGTACGTCCAGCCGCTCTCGGATGGCCGTGTCGCCGCCGCTGAGGTCAAACAGCGCTACCCGGCGCTCCCCGCCAGCGTAGGTTGCGCCGTCACCTACTGGTCCACCCTGCTCGACCCCCGTGTGCAGACATACATGCGCCAGGCGACACGCTAGACTGTTTCCTAATGCACCTCTCGCCAGTTCTCCGCGACGTACCCCTGAGCATCGAGATGCTGCACCTGGCGCTCGATGGCTGCGCGCGTGCCATGAAATTGCCAGGCATAGATGCTGTCATGCCCCGCCGCGAACAGCGGCACGAATGACGAATCCGGATGCTTTTGGCACCACCACTCCGCGCCTCTGTTCCGCTGCGACGCATTCCCCTTAAAGCAGTCCAGATTCGCCCCCGTCAGGCACGCCAGCACCACGCCGTGTTGACACCGGATGAAACCGGTGTGCTCCACCTGCGCCGGCGTCATCGTAACATGAAAAGTCTCAATCACCGCGCGCGCCAAATTCGGCGGCACCGGCTCAGGCAGTGTCGTTCCATAACAGGCCGGCGCCGCGATGGCGCCATGAATCCCTAAGGCCAGGATAGCAGCACCTGCTCCAGTCGCGAGATGACCCATGCAAGCACCAACCTCAGAACCGAGAGCACGACGAACCGCGGCGATTAATCTTCAATAGTATCCTCGCTTTTACCCCGTCGCCAGGTAAGCCCCCAGCAACACTACACCACTGATCGCCAGCAAAGCGTGCACGCCAACTACGCCAAACGACAATGGCCGCTTCGTTACCCGGGCCCGGAAAATCCACAAACCCGCCATGAGTGCCAGTACCAGTAGCACCGCGGCGATCACCCGAAATCCTTGAGCCCCACCCGCCGCGGCAGCCGCTCGCGCAGGCGCTGCCAACATCAGGATCGTGCCCGACGCCCCGATCATACCATGCACAACACCAACGTACCACGGAATCGGCGGGCTTGCCACGCGCTGTAACTGCACTACCGCCAAAAGCGCACCAATTGTTGCAGCCCCAATTAGCAACTACGCCGCGTCTGCCAGCATCCCTCTTACTCCGCCAGAACCGGCTCGCGTCCCACCCGTACGACCATGTGCCAGCAAACCAGCACAAATGCGATAATCAGCCCCGGAACGACGGCGAGGTTTAGCGCCGACCAGCCCGCTGTGGATTTTATCGCCCCCGACGCCAAGGCGGTCACTGCAACGGTCCCGAATACGATGAAGTCGTTGGTTGTCTGTAACTGGACCCGCTCCGCCGGGTCGCTCGCCGTCACCAGCATCGCTGTCGCGCCGACAAACATCCCATTCCATCCAAGCCCAAGTAGCATCAACCCGACCATAAACGTGCCGAAGAACGGGTTGAACCCGCTGTCCACCAGTACGCTGAGCGCGATAACCGCTACCCCGGCCAGGATGATCGGATGCGCTCCAAACCGTTGTATCAGGCGCCCGGTCACGAACCCCGGCAGATACATCGTAACCGAATGCGCCCGAATGACATCCGCGGATGCCCCTACGCCAAAGCCGCACATCGCCATCTGCAGCGGCGTGGACGCCATCACGAGGTACATCGATGCATACGCCACCAACCCGACAACCACTGCGGTGACAAACGCCGGCCGCGCCACGATCTCTCGCAGTGGCAGCCGTAACGCGACCCGCCGCTCCGCCGCAGGCACTCTGACGAACACCAGCAGTCCCGCGCACAGCCCCGGCAGTGCCAGCAAAGTCAGGTAGGTCCCCAGAAACTGGTGATCCGGCACCATCATGTTCGTGCGTTTCACGATCTCCGGTCCCAGCACCGCTGCCACCACGCCCCCGGCCATAACCAATGCGATCGCACGCGGCCGCGCCTCGGCCGAGGCCACTTCGGCCGCCGCGAAGCGCAGATGTTGCGAGATTCCGAACCCCATCCCTGCGGGGATCGCTGCCAAGCAATAAATCAGGAAGTCACCCCGCCAGACCCCTAACGCGAACACCAGGCTCCCCGCTGCTGATAGCGCCGCACCCAGCCAAAACCCTGGACGCCGCCCCAGCCGGCTGAATACAACACCCGCCGGGATCGACCCGGCCATGACCCCCAGCATCTGAATGGCCATCGGCAGCGTGACCAGTACTTGGTCCACGGCCAGACGACGCCCCACCAGCGAGGCCATGACCACCTGCCCCGCCACCACCGCGTTCATCGCGGCCTGGCAGCAAAACAGCAGCCACACATTGCGGTTCATCAGAAATGGCTCCAGCCGCCACGGGCGAAAGCCATCGGCACGCCATCAATCCCGCGCACCACAACCTGCGGCTCAGTTCCGCGAAACTCCCCAATCCGACTGACCTGGAACCCTGCGGCCCGCGCTGCCTCGACAAGTCTCTCTCCATTCCCAGGCGGGACCGCTAACAGAAGCTCGTAGTCGTCGCCGCCGGTCAGGCACGTTGCCAGCCAGTCTGCCCCGGCGGCACGCGCTGGCGCCGACCTCGGCACCAACGCCGCTTCAATTTCCGCTCCCAGCCGCCCGGCACGGCACAGATGCCCCAGGTCCTGCACCAGTCCGTCAGACACGTCCATCGCGGCCGATGCGAGCCCAGCCAACTGCAACCCCAGGCGCGGTTGCGGCAGCCGGTAGCGCGACAGCAAATACCCGCTTGGATCAGAGAGCCGCCCCTGCGCCACCGCCAGCCCGAGCGCCCCGTCGCCAATGGTTCCGCTCACCCACACGCCGTCCCCTACTCGCGCCCCCGCCCTGGAAACCGCTTCCCCCGAAGCAACATGCCCGATTGCGGTGAGTGATAGAGTAATCGGCCCAGGGGTTGATGTGGTATCCCCGCCCAGCAGACTGACCCCAAACGCGCGCTGGTCCTCCTGAAGTCCCGCCGAGAATCCGGCGAACCACCCATCCGCGGTTGTGCGCGGCGCGGACACCGTCATTAAGTATCCTAGCGGCACGGCACCTTTCGCGGCGAGGTCCGAGAGGTTCACCCGTAGCAGCTTGCGTCCGACCAGGTCCGGTGAATCGTCGGGCAAAAAATGCACCCCGGCAACCATGGCATCCGTGGTCAACACCAGTTCCCGGCCGGCGGGCGGCATAATCACGGCGGCATCATCCGCAAGCTCCCGCGCCCCCGGCCCGGCTAGCTTCCGGAAATGCCTGGCGATCAGTTCAAATTCGGCAGGCAGCACGGCCGGTGCCTATTCGAAGAACCGGGCAGGCCGGAACTCCCGCAGGGCGTTGCATGTCCGGCCGCCCACCACCTCCTCCGCCACCGCGCGGCCCAGGAACGGCGACAGTGTTACGCCACTATGGGTCACCACCACATAATACCCGCGTAGCTGCGGCATCGGGCCCACCGCCGAGAAACCATCGGCCGGAATGGGACGAACCGCAACCCGAACCGCCTCTGCCTCAACTTCCCCCATCGAGGGCAGCACCTGCCCGGCCCGCACGACCAGCTCGCGTGCCTGAGCCATGGCCGGGTTTAGCGGCGTCTCAATCGATACCGTCTCATCCGTCTCATCCGAGTGCAGCATAAGCCGCCCTGCGCCATCCGGCCGGACGTTCACCCCTGGGGTATGTAGAACGCGCGACAGTTCCGTCGCGATTGGTGAGGTGAAAGCCAGAAACCCGGCCGTTCCGGCAAGCGGCAGCCGTAGCCCGGCCTCTTGCATCGCGTCGTTAACCCAGCGTCCGGCGCAATTTACAACGACGTCGGCCTCAAGCAGCCGGCCGTCTTCGGTGCGCACGCCGCCGACACGATCGCCTCGCAACACGATCTCAGTCACGCGCGCCCCGCCGCTCACGTGCCCTCCGTGCCGTTGGGCAGCCGAAAGCATCGCATGCGCATACACTACGGGATCGATCCAGCCCTCTTCAGGATAGTACGCAATGGCTGACCCGCTCACCGCTGCGGGATCAACATCCGGCTCCATCTCCTGCAACTCTTTCGCGGTGATACGCTCGACGATGTAACCCCACTCTTTCAGCCGCTCGATTTCAGCCGATTGGTCTGACGCCTTCGCGGGAGAGACCCATTCCACGGCGCCTCCACCATGCCACCACGGCGCTGCGCCGAACTCCTGGCGCACGACCGCATGCGCCCTCATTCCCGCGACGTTCAAATTATGGTAAGCACGCGGCCGCTTGTGCCGCGAGTTCACCCAAGCAAAACTCGCGCCAGATGTTCCGGCGCCCACACGTTTAGCTTCAATCAGCGCTACTCGTGCGCCTGCCTGGGCAATGCGCAGGCACACGGAGGCCCCGACGACACCGCCTCCAATGACAATAACGTCTGGCACAGCAACCCTCGTATCACGGGTCTATGCCTGGTTGCACACGTGACACCTCATTTGGCGCATAGGCACTCCAGCGCAACCAGTAATAGCTGCCCCGGCCGGGCTCGCGGACTATGCCTCCGCCATATCCCGCGTCGCACGGATCGGCAGCTTTAGCGTCTTGCACAACGCAACGAGATTGGCATCCCGCGGCCGGGTCCGGCCCATCTCCCAAAAGTAAACGCAAGGAGAGGTCACACCGACGCGCTCGGCAACCTCGGATACCGACATGCCTCGCGCCAGCCGCGCCTCGCGCAGATAACGATGAAAGGGAACTTTCTTAGCCAATTTAGCTCTCCTGACAAACGGCTATGAACCACACCGCCCAACATGGGACCGCCTGCCAATTAACGCAACCGTGCAGCAGGCGCTAGATCGTCTCTTTCAATTCTTTAGAAGCGCGGAAAGCTACCTTCTTGCTCGCCTTGATTTTAATCGCTTCCCCCGTCGCCGGGTTCCGCCCCATCCGCGCCGCGCGCTTACGAACTTGTAAAATCCCCAGCCCAGTCAGCCGCAAACGGTCCCCTTTCTTCAGGTGACGCGTCGCTGTATCGACAAGGTCGTTCAACAGCGCCTCGGTCTGGCGCCGGGATAGTTCGTGGCGCTCCGCAAGCTCAGCAGCCATCTGCCGCAGCGTAACTGTTGCGGCAGCCGCAGCCGGTTTCTTTCCACTCGGGGCAGTTGCCTTGGCCATCTTCTCGATCCTTATTGGTATCCATTTATTCCTGCAACGCCTGCCCGAAGCCCGTCAAGCAAGCATCCGCCGCCCCAAAGCAGCGGTTCCAGCAGAATCGGGCAGGCACTGCTCGATACACACAAAGCCGAAAATAACCGCCCATAGCAATACCTATGTGGTGGCCGCAGGACCATTTTGTTGCTTCCCTGCGCTTGGCACGCCCATCCCCGCATACCACACGCAAAGTTTGTTCCATAGCAGAAAGATGTATATCACCGGTGCGTGAGCAGCACTTTCAGAGCTTTCTTGACTAATTGTAAGCCTCTGCCGAACACACTCTGCCCTGTGGTCTCCGCCCGCAAAACCCTCTAACTCGCTATATGCCCGATCATCTCACAACCGACGTTGCCATTGTAGGCGCAGGGCCCGTTGGGCTTTTCGCCGTCTTTCAGCTCGGAATGCTGCAGCTCAGTAGCGTGCTGATTGACATCCTTGCCGAGTCCGGGGGCCAGTGTGCCGCCCTCTACCCGGAAAAGCCGATCTACGACATCCCGGCGCATCCACGTATCGGCGCCGCAGAGCTGATCGAGGCGCTCGAGCGCCAGACCGCGCCCTTTCATGCCCCGCGTCTGCTCGGCCGTGTGGTCACTTCTCTCTCCGGTGGACCCTCCGATTTCATCCTCAACACCAGCCAAAACGATACGCTGCGCGCCCGCGCCGTCATCATCGCGGCGGGGGCGGGCGCGTTCGGTCCCAATCGGCCGCCACTAGAGCATCTACCGGCTTATGAAGCCACGGGCGCCGTGCGGTACTATGTGCGCCGACGCGAAGACCTCCGTGGCCGTCGTGTGGTTATCGCTGGCGGCGGCAACTCAGCGGTCGATTGGGCGTTGGCCCTCAAGGACGTTGCCCGGGTCTCCGTGGTTCACCGCCGTCCGCGCTTCCGCGCCGCGCCGGAAACTGCCGCTCAGCTCAGCGCAGCCGCCGATCGAGGCGAGTTGGACCTCGTCATTCCCTATCAGCTCCATGCCCTGCACGGCGAAGCGGGCCATCTCCATGCCGTCGAGGTCGCTACTCTCCAGGGCGAAACTCGTCTCCTCGAAGCCGACGTACTGCTTCCGTTCTTCGGCCTGGCAACAGATCTAGGCCCCATCGCCCGCTGGGGGCTCGAACTTCACCAGCACCACCTTCCGGTGGACCCCGGCACGTGCCAAACAAGCTTTCGCGGGGTCTTCGCTATTGGCGATGTCGCCACTTATCCGGGCAAGCTGAAATTGATCCTCCAGGGCTTCAGTGAGGCTGCAATCGCCGCCCATGCCATCTATCCGATTGCGCGTCCGGGCCAGGCCCTACATTTCGAATGTTCGACAACTAAGGGTCTCCCAGCCGGATAATCGGCCGCCCGCGGCCACTACACCAGTGGTCGTGCGATGTGCTTCCTATACACCGGTCGCGCCAGCAACCGCTCGTACCACGCGCGCAGGTTCGGGATTTCGGGACGATCGAACTCCATGGTGAACCACCGGTGCACGTGCACGCCCCAGGCGATGTCACACAACGTCAGGTGTTCGCCTGTAATGAACGGATGCTTCGCCAGCTCCGCGGCGATCATCCCATAAGTCCGCGCCGCCTCCGGTATCGCCCGCGCAATCGCCGCGTTATCCCGTGCCTCCGGCTTGGTTCGGACCAGTCCGATGAAAATCACTCCTTGCGGCCGGTTCATCAGCGTCTGCTGTGCGTCCAGCCACTGATCAGCCCGCGCGCGAGCCTGCGGATCCCGCGGCCACAGCGTCGTATCCGGCGCTTGTGCCCCGCAGAGGTAACGCATGATCGCATTGCTTTCCCACAGGGTAAAATTATCCTCCTGGAGTGTCGGCACCAATCCCGTTGGATTCATGGCCCGATATTCCGGCGTATCGGTTTTGCCGAACGGCCCGCCGACATCGATACGCTCGTAAGGCAGCTTCAGCTCTTCCAGGGTCCATATCACCTTCATCACGTTGCTGGACGTGCTGCGACCCCACAAGGTGCGCTTCATAACCATCTCCTCCCGTGTGGTACGCGCAGCCTAGGCACGTTCGCCGCGCTGGAAAAGCCGTCACGGTATCGTCCCTTTAACCCCCTAGGGGGTTATCCTGGGGTGATATCGCACCTGCCACGGTTGCAGCCCCGCCCTAACCGGGGCAAAGCAGCCGCGATGCTCCGCACGAAACTGCGCCCACTCGCACTCCTCACCACGCTCGGGGGCGCTCTTGCCCTTGCCGTCGCGCTCGGTTCCCAATATTGGGGTGGCCTTGTCCCCTGCCCGCTCTGCCTGCTTGAGCGCTGGCCCTATCGGTTTGTTGTCTTAGTCGGCCTGATCGCCCTCATGGCGCCGTATCGCGCCACCCGGATCCTGCTGTGGCTCGCCGTTCTGACCCTGCTCGTTGGGGTAGCTCTCGCCGGCATCCACGTCGGAGTAGAGCAGCGACTATGGCCGAGCCCGTTGCCAGAGTGTGCGGCGCCGCATATTTCGGGCGCAACCATCTCCCAGATGCTCGCCGCCATGCCCGCCCGCCCGTCGAAGCCATGTGATGCGCCAACTTATCTCGTTCCTGGCCTGCCACTGTCGATGGCTGCGATGAATTTGATCTATGCGCTGGCGTTCGCTATCCTTCTCGCTGTCGCCCTCCTGAAACGCCGAGGGATATACTCATGAGACTGCCCGGCGATCCGTTGCCGGAGGCAACTGCGGCACGCATGATCCGCGTGGATCATGCCGGAGAGTACGGCGCCGCCCGCATCTACGCGGGCCAACTCGCCGTCCTCGGCCGCAGCGATCAGGCCCCCGTGCTGCGCCACATGCAAGAGCAGGAAAGACAGCATCTGCAACGATTTGAGGATTTGCTGGTCCGCCGCCGCGTCCGCCCAACCGCGTTACTGCCATTATGGCACGTTGCCGGTTTTGCCCTTGGCGCGGCAACTGCCGCGCTCGGCACCCGTGCCGCCATGGCCTGCACTGTCGCCGTTGAGGAAGCCATTGATCGGCACTACGCCAATCAGGCCGAGGCCCTTGACGAAGCCGAAACCGACCTGCGTGAAACCATCGAGCAGTTCCGCGCCGAGGAACTGGAGCACCGCGACATTGGCCTCGCTCACGGGGCCGCGCAGACCCCTGGCTATCGGCTGCTGAAAGCCGCCATCAAGGCCGGGTGCCGCGTGGCTATCGCACTTAGCGAACGGGTTTGATCTTGGCAACCAACCCGGTGACATCGGGGCGTGGGGCCACCAAGTCATCCAAAGTGAATGGGCAATCCTCGGGCAGCAACGGTTGTTCACTACCGCCCATTTCCGCCTCCAACCTATAAAGAGCGTCCGTATAGATCTCTTGGACATCTATCCGCTGCCGCATAAAACGTTGGTGACTGGTGATCTTCCCGATAAGCGTTCGGGAGAGTTTTTCGGAAGTGGTGGGGAGGTTCCGCATTTCGGTCCATTACCAAATTCCTCTGAGGATCTTGGAAGCCTTTTGTCGAAATGTTCCGTGTCCAGGAAGGCGGAAGTTTGTCCCGATGTCGGGGTACACGGTTTTTCCCGCATCGGCACCCCGGGATCAATTCCTGCAGCTCATGCGCGATTCTCGTTTTCACCTCCTTAGACGCCTCGACCAACGTCCCGGCGCATAGATAGCAATGCCGCTTCCACCGCCTCGGACACCCTTCGACCGGGGGCGCTGCGAATTGGTCAGGGCACAGCCACCAGGATACGATCTTTTGACAAAGCCGCCTAGCGGATCCTCCGGGTTCCGCCTTCATAGATGCCGCCGCGTGGACGCTCGAGCATCAATGCGTGTTGATAGATGGCGCGATCAAACCTACTCACCTCGCGCATCAAGTCGGCTTCTTCCGAAGAAGGCTCAGTCCTGGCCACGAGCTCACGATTTGGGCCGAGAGCGTCAACGTCGTACGTAGCGTTCAGTCGAATATCCGTTGGCGGTGCCGAGCACCCAAGAAGCTCAGACAGCTTACGAACAGAAGCTCCGAAACGCTCAGAAATGCCGACCCAGTCAAAGCTCTCAAGTCGGCGAATGCTGAGGTCAATCGCATTGCGTTCGTTCATCGCAACATGATTGAATTGGGCCCCGAGTAGCTGTCGGGCGACTGGGTTACAGACGTGCTGCTTCACGAAAGGATTGTCTGAAGTCAAAAATTTACCGAAGCCGCACGACTTTGCTACGGCAGGGCCGTTCATTGGAAGCGGTGGTAATGCTGTTCGAACAAAATCCCACGAGTAGGATCTCCAGAAATCGTACAGTGACACTAGGCGGGCATGCGGGTCACGAACCATAATCAGCCTTATCTTTGCCCCCTGAAATCCGTCAATAAAGTCATGGCAGAAATGGCCTAGAAAGAGCCGATACTGGGCTACATCAGAGGGTGAATGGGCCCAGACTCCGTCGAGAGGCGTCGGGCAGATCTCATCTGTTCTAAAAAATGATGACAGAAATGAGCTGACCGATACCCCGGCGGTCTTGCTCACATGCATGAAGAAAATTCTTGCTTTTTTAGTCAGGGACGCGGATTTCTGAGGGGAACGGTACGGGGGATCCGAAAGCAAGTCGAGGGAAGCCATCGTGTGCAGCGCTCGTACAGCATCGTCGAGATTCAGACGACAAGTACAACCTCGCCAGCGTTGCCTTCAAGCCCAAGTTGACAGAGTTACGATTTGTTACGCCGTGGCACGCGACGCCCTCGTGCAGGACAAGCTCCATCATCCCGCGGACAGTACAACATTGCACGCTGGCGGCAGCGAGATACCAGAACCTCGCCTAGGGAGGGGACATCGAACCTGGCTTAGGTGCGTTCGAACACGAAGTTGATGAAATCACCGTCTTCTATATGATCAATAATACGGAAGCCCGTCCGCTCGGCAAGAACATAGGCGGACTTTCCAGTAAGGAATACAACGTGGAAGCGCGAGAACTCGAACGCGTAACGGTAACACGGACTCGCGTGTGCCATGCGGCCTCCAGGCTTCAACACCCGATGGAAGAACGCAAATTCGTCCACGGGATCCGTCATGTGCTCGATTACGTTGTTAGACCAGATGCCATCGAAGCTTGCCGAGATGTCGCCTTTGCTGGATACGACGAAAGGGTTATCGCGCCCTGTGACAGGATCGTAGCCCCATACGTCGAACCCTTCCTCTCGCAGCAACTGAATGCTTTTGCTCCACCGCCCGCATCCGTAATTCAAGTACAGAGATTCGCGTGACGGTCGCAACGAGCGAAATGAGCGCAACTCGGCAGCCGTGTTGTCGCCCTCGGAGTACGCTGAATAAAGTAACGCATAATCTGCCGAAACGAGTCCACTTGGAAGTTCCAGATACTTACTGGGACCAAAAATACACCCACACTTGGGACAGACATAACGCTCAAGTCGTCCACCGCCGAATATGCATTCAGAGACCCTGGTATCTAGCTTCCCCTTGCGTTCCGATAGCCCGCACACGGGACATGTCACCAACCGGTCACCAGCAAGTATGTCAAGCTTGTCCATCAAATGCCAAAAGGCGCGAACAGCAAAATCCTTTAGGGGGTCCTGCTCCTTCATCACATACCCGTCTGCGAGTACAATTCACGCAAGTCGTTGCGCAGTTAAAGCAGCGCCGAGGGAGTCCGCGACACAATTCATCTCAACTTCAGTGAGCGAGGGGAAACTGGGCAGCGAAATGCCGCGCGCGGCCACCCCTTCGGCTATTGGCAACCTCTGGCCGGTTGCGTACGTCGGCATAGTGTGGGCGCAGTAGAAAACCGGTCGCGTCTCGATCCCGGCTGCCTGCATATCCGCCATTATCCGATCGCGATCAGCTCCTTCCGGGAGTAACACGCTGACCAACCACTCCGAGCTCTCCACCCCCGATGCCGGCCGCTGAAAGGTGACCGGGAGACCATCAAGTAACTGGAGATAACGTCGTGCGATTGCACGCTTGCGCCGCTTTATCTCCTCGAACCGCTCGAATTGAGCGACTCCGATGGCCGCCGCAATATTCGTCATCCGATAGTTGAACCCCAGCATCTCGTGCCAGTAGCGGCGTGTGAACGACTGGCCTTGACCCTTGACCTGGCGCAGTCGCGTTGCAAGAGCTTCGTCCTGAGTGATCACCGCGCCGCCTTCACCCGTAGTCACTGTTTTATTGCCGAAAAAGCTGAAAGTTCCCGCATCACCAAACAGGCCGGTATGTTGGCCATTCAGTCGCGCTCCAAGAGCTTCCGCACAATCTTCGATTATTCTCAGGTTCCGGTGCGCCGCAAGTCGACCAAGATCAGTCATGTCGCATACCGCGCCATAGAGATGCACAGGAAGAATCGCTTTAGTTTGGGGCGTGATGCGCCGTTCAACGTCTTCGGGATCGAGAAGCCAGTCGGACTGTCGTACGTCAGCAAATACAGGCGTTGCGCCAGTTTGGGCAATTGTATTCACCGATGCGATATACGTGAATGTAGGTACGATGACCTCATCCCCCGGCCCGAGGCCAAGACAATGCAGGGCAAGGTGAAGTGCTACTGTCCCGTTGCAAACGGCGATCGCATGGCGCGCTCCCGTGACCTCTGCAAGCCCCCGCTCAAACCGGGTAATGAAGCTGCCGATGGAAGAGATCCAGCTTGTGTCCACGCATTCCAGAACATACCGCCGCTCATTGCCCGATAGGTCAGGCCGATATACCGGGATTATTGAACGCGGCTCAGGCGGATTACTGACAGCAGGTGAAGTCATCGTATCCTCCCTTTGATCGTAATTCATCCAAATAATGATGCCAAAGGTGCAACCGCACGGCTTGCAGCAGGATCGTCAGGCTTTAAGCCGAAGGAAGCAAGTATACGGCCAATCGCGATGCTCGCAGTGATCATGGGGCTGGCAGTGATGGCGTCTTCCAGGAAAGGCAACAATGCATCGACGTAATGCCTAGGGTTATGTTGTCTCCGCGCATACTCACGAGCCCGCGAGCCTCTCGCCTGAGCTGCGGTGGGATCGCGTACTATGGCTGCCAGGTGACGGGCCACTTCGGTCGTCTCCTCTCCCGGTTGGCATTTGAACACGAGGTCGTCTGGAATCTCAGCATAGACCCCATGGTTCGATACCAAAAGAGGCCGGCCCGACAGCATCCCGGATATCGCGGAGGCCGATCCCCCTTCCAAGACCGGGTTTCGCAGACAGCAGATTACATCAGCCCTTTCTATCTCCGAATGTAGATCGCTATCGGACACCCAGCCAGTGAACTCAGGGCCGGCAACGTCAACACGCCTCGCCAACGCCAGCAGCCGGTCGCGCTCGCCCTCCTCGAACGGCCCTACCAACCGATAGCGGCAGTGCGAGCGCAACTCCTTCGAACTGGCGATCGCCATAATGACGCGATCCGCGCACTTGTTTTGGTTAACGTGCCCAAGCGTGATGATTATTATTTCGTTATCGATAGAGCAGGGGGTTGGGAAATTGGGATCCGGATATGCCAAGGGGATCCTAACCACCGGTCCGGGACATACACGGCGCACAGCATCAGCATAGTGCTCGGCATGCACCACGGCTCCTATCGCCAGCCCCGCAAACCATTCTAACATCGAACGGCCTGACACCATTTCCTCCATGGGCAACCAGAAAGGTTCGTCGTCAGAGATTGCGGTGTCGCCGTAGATCAGCCGAACCATCTTCCGAAGCCGCAGCCACATATCCGGTGCTACCAACGCACCTTGTACCAGATTGGCATAGAAGCGATCGTGCAGAATAGCGACAGCCCCAAGATGGGGTAGCGCGTGGACTGCCGCGCCGTGATGCCCATAATGATCGCCGAGATTGACGACTATCGCGTCGTACTCCCGACCCAAAGTGCAAGGGTCAGCATCGCACAATCGGCGGATCCCGCCAGGGGCCGGCCGGGGTTCGAGATCGAGGCATTCGCCCGTTTCAGTGCGGATAACATCGACCACATGACCGCGGCTGGCCAGCTCGGCGACCACGGAGGCACCGCTCTGCGCGATGGCCGAGCGCACGTTCCACGGGCTTGCCCACCCAATGCGCAGGCTCATGCCAGCAGCTTCTCGATTATTAACGGCCAGCTTAGCCCAAGCCCCTTCAGGCACTCGCGTCCCGCCGCACCCATACGGGCTGCGGCATGCGGCTTGGTAACCAATTCCTGCAACGCCGCGCCGAGCGCTTCTGGTGCCGGCTCAACAACCAATCCTGTCTCATTATGCCGAACAGCACGCAGGATACCGCCGGCGTCATGGACTGTGACCACTGGTTTGCCCGCCTGAAACGCCTCCATGGTAACATAGCCAACGGAATCCTCATCGTACGGCAGATAGGCGACCGCCAGCGCCCGGTTGACCAACTCCGCTTGCTCTGTCCGTGGTAGGAACCGAAGATCTAGCATTAATCGGTCCTCCACGCCGGCAGCGGCTGCCGTCCTTCGCAGCAACGCAGCATCCTCCGGGCCATCGGGCGGGCCGGCCACGACGAGATGCACATCAGGAGCCTGGCAAAGTGCCTCAATAAGGAGGTGCTGCCGCTTACCCGCGCCTACCCTTCCACTAGCGAGGACATAGCGTTCCGAGCGGCCGCCCGTGAACAACTCTGGGTCATCAAGCGGGACCGGTAAAGGCGTGCTAGGCCAGCCATTGTAGCGTTGCAGCCGTTCCGATACTCGCGGGGAAATGGTAAAGATTGACTTGGCCTCTGAGAAGGCCAGATCATCCGCACGCCCGACCGCAGCCCGAATCACTTCGCCTCTGTGGTTACGCGGAATATTGGACTGCCCGGCATCCCATAGGTCATAAGCTTGGCGGAATTGATGGACTAGCCAGAATACCTTGTCTGGGAATGGCACAAGGTACGCGGGGAACTTCAGCGCTATGACACGATCGACGTTCCACAGACGCAGGCTACGGGCGATCAGCATCTCCTCGATCAGTCGTTCCGCTGGTTCCCACGAAAAAGGGATCCGCATGGCCTCGGCTTCAACCCGGTGGCTCCGCAAATGGGAGACCAGGCGCTCGCACAAATTCTCGGCTCCGCCGCGAACAAAGGGTACCATATTGGTGAGCACAAGCACCTTCATCGGGTGAGAGCCGATACGACTGTATCCCAGTCTATCCCTAACTTACGAACCTGCTCCCGGGCGGCCAAGCCCATACTCCGACTCGCATCGCGATCTTCGAACAGGCGATCAAACGCACTTGCCAATTCGCGGGGATCAGGGGCCGCCACTAAACCGGTCTCGCCATCAATAACAAACTCGCAAACACCCCCCGAGTTCAGAGACTGTGATCGTGCATCGCGCGGCATGCGCTGCTTCGATCGTTGGATACCCATAGGAGTTCTTCATCGAGCGGAACGTAAGCTGAAGCAAGGGCGTTGGCGAGTTTGACGGCCTTCTCTTCTTCGCTGATCCAGCGTGATTTTATTATGACGTTCTGGTCCAGCCCCGTCGTAAGCCTTTGGAGTTCCCGCACGTAGTCCTCGGAAAGGCTGGTGCCGCACAAGCGCAAACGGACGGGGGTGCGCACGTGTTGCATGGCTTCTATCAACAGGTGCTGTCGCTTGTGATGTTCCATACGGCAGACGGTGACGATCTCATCGCCATAATCTCCCGCTTCGTACATCTCGGGGTGCAGCACTGGAGGGTACAGGATCGAAGCTCTGATCCCGTTGTACCGGAGCAGACGATCAGCAACCACACGGGAGTTACTAAAGACCTGGCGCGCTTCGTTAAGTGCCGCAGTATCGAACTGCCAGAGCGCATCGCGGATAGCGCGATAATGCGCGTTATCCGGCATCGGCCGATACGGTGAGTTCCACAGGTCATAGAATACCCGCTCGTGATGAATGAACCAGATAATTTTGAAACTATGTCGGATCACGTGCGCGGGTGGCCGGAATGTGACAACTCTATCGAAATAATCCTCCAGACGCAGAAGCCTGAAGGCATTCATCTGCGTTAGAATGCTCTCTGGATCGGCCACGAACGGCAAATAGACGATCTCCGTCTCATGTCCATATTCGCGCAGCTTTTCGTACGTCCAGTCAACAATGAAGCGTCCACCACCTGAGACGAGAGGTACCGCAGAGGAGATAAGGCCGATCTTCATCGCGGTTGTTTGATTTGCAGCGGACGTGCTGGCGTCCCGCCCACGACGGATCTCGCCGTGACGTCCGCGACTATAGCCGAGCCTGCGCCTACAACGACATCTTCTTCGATGCAGATGCCAGGTCGCACGGCGCTTCCCACACCAATCAACGTTCGCGCTCCGATCCGGACCAACCCGGCAAGGGCGCAGCCTGGCGCCACGTGAGCCGCTGGACCAATAGTCCCATCATGATCGATGATTGCCCCGGTGTTGACGATCGCCACCTGGTGAATCACAGTTTCTGTTCCAATAACCGCGCGGGCCATAATAACTGCCCCCGCACCAATACGCGCGCTCGGCGATACGAAAGCCGACGGATGAATTATCGGCGGAAGCTCGAAGCCAAAGCTCTGCACGTAGTCCGCAACGCGCTGCCGCAAGGCGTTGTCGCCCAAGGCAATAACGGCAAAGGTAATCCCGCGCTGATACAAGTCCGGCAATACCTCGTCGCCGCCCAGAACAGGTTCGCCGAGGACGCAAGGCGACTGCGGATGTGGATCAACCAGGCCAATTACGACAAACTGTTCCATCGCGCGCACGGCCTCGAGCACCACCTTAGCGTGACCGCCGGCACCAATGAGCACTATGCGCGGCGTGTTCATGCAAACCGTAGGCCTGGATATCGCTCGGGTGCATCACGTAACAGCAACAGGTTCATCGAGAAGATCCGCTCGAGACCCTCAGATCGGAGCGTTCGACAAATGCCTGTGCTCTCATCGATCTCGTAAGGTGTGAACCCAGGTGCAGTTAACTCTCCGATCCAGTCCTCGATCGTCACATTGGCGCGATCAAGATGCGACGGACCGAACTCGACAATTACTGCCAGCTCAGGGTTATCGCTGATAATCCTATGCATCCCCCGCCATGCGGCCAGCTCCGATCCTTCAACATCTAGTTTGACCAGTTTCGCAGGGGTGCCCGCTGGGACTAGTCCATCAAGAGGCTGGACATAAACATCGATTGGTTCACTCGGCTCGTCGAGAGGCAGGAGGGACGAATGTCCGAGCACTGCCCCGACATTGAAACGGGTGCGGGCAGCGCTCTCACCGGCCGCACATTCGTGGACAACGATGAACTTATCCAGGTCATTAAGCGCTACACTCCGGCGGAGCAATCCTACGAGCTGAGGAATCGGCTCAACCGCAATCACCTGCCCTCGTTCGCCAACGCACCGTGCCGCCGGTAACGTCATAAGGCCAACATGGGCGCCGACATCCAGCATAACATCACCCGGCTTGAGCAGTCCTTCCACGATGGCAGTCGTTCCAGGTTCAAGAACGCCGCCAGTCTCATACAGGGCCATAAGCAGCTTTGGATCTGATGGCGGCGAAAACAGCCAGCCGAACGGAGTCCGGACAAGAAATACATCGCCGAGTGGTAGGACACCGCGCTTGAGGATCATGTCAGCACGGGCGCTGAGCCCATGCCACATTTCATCAAGCCGGCCGGCTAAGCGATCCTCAACGGCTGACCGCGCTGCGAGATGGTCCTCAACTCGCGCCTCGCCAGCCTCGATAGCTGCTACTCTATCGGAGACTCGCGCTTGGCCAATTTCGATAGCCGCTAGTCTATCGGAGATACCGTCCAGTGATGCCTGTAATACCTTGAACTCGACCCGTGAAAGCTCTCGGGATTGGAGGATAGCTCCTCGGGTCTCCTGAAGGTTCCCGGCTAACGCGGCAATATTTGCTTCGCAGGCGCGAAGCGAATTTTCGAGCCTTGCAGTGGCATCGATCAACCCGGTTTTGGTAACCGCCGTGCGGACCCGCCATTCGAATCGGTGCAACAATGGCAGCGCTAGCGGACGTAACGCTCTAAGAAGTGCCCGGCCGAGTTGCCGAAGGGGTATACCTTCTCGCCCGCCATCTCCAGCAGGGAGTGTTGAAGGTGCTGCTAGTGGGCTTTCGCTTTCCGACTTTGCATCGGGTTCCGCCAGCGGACTGCTCCGCCCTGCATCAAGGACCGAGCGGATTCCGGCCATGACAGCTCGCCGCAAATCGGGCGGCGGCACTTCCCTGCTGGATTCCCGCGATAGCACAGTTGTAGTTTCATCTCTGGACGGCAACTCGCCCGAATTTTGGTCCATGGGAGCGCATCTAAAGCGCCCGGCATCGGAGAAGACAAGTCGCCCCTCAGGACAGAACCTGCGCGCGCAGGTCCGTTCCGGATAGAAAACCTCCTAGCCCGCAAGGAATCCGGTAGACGCGGCCGCGAAGCGTACACTTCAACTCCGCCAAAACCGCCCAAGTGACCCCTTCACCCACCCGAAAACCCTCCAGGTGACCCTTTCGCTAACCCGAAAACCCTCCAGGTGACCCCTTGCCCACCCGTCAAACGCCCCAAACGACCCTTTCGCCGACCTATCATCCCGGGTTGCCCCCGGACCGCGCCAGTCTCCCCAACCCGCCCTCCTCATTTCAACTAAACCAACCGGTTCAGCACTCTTACCACCGCCTTCACCCCGGGACCGAAGAACCTCGCCGCGTAATACCCCTGCGCCGCCCGCTTACCTACCTCCGACAGCGTCGGATACGGTACTACCATCCCCGCAACCGCCGAAAGCGGCACCCGCCGAGCCACGATAACCCCCCATGCGGTTATCATCTCCCCCGCCCCCGGCGCCAAAATCCCTGCCCCGACCACCCTCCCCTGCTCCACGACCAACTTCAGCAGCCCTTCCGGGGACCGCTCCGCCTGAGCGCGATCATTCTCTGCAACCGGTGCCCGCAGAATCTGAACATTCCGGCCGCGAGCCCGGGCCTCCGCCTCTGTCGGCCCCACCTGAGCCAACTCCGGAGCCGTATAAACAACCCGCGGCAGCGCGGAATAATCAACCCGAGCAGGCAACCGAAACAGCGCCCGCCGGATGACCACCCCCGCGTGATAGCTGCCAACGTGGGTGAACAGCCGAGGGCCCACCCCCTCCGGGTCCGCGATATCGCCCACCGCATAAACCCGCCGGTTGGAAATGCTCCGCAACCCCCGGTCCGTCGCGATCCCCTGCTCCGTCGTGCGGACATGGGCGGAGTGCAGGTTCAGCGCCCCCAGCCGCGGACGGCGCCCAGTGGCCACGAGCAGGTGAGAGCCGGTCAGGCGTCGGTCACCGGAGAGGATGAGGATTGGGCCCGGTTCCGCCGCCACCACCTTGGTATGCTCGTGCAACGCCACGCCGCGTCCCACCAGAATGCGGCGCAGGCCGTCCACAAGCTCCGGATCCTCCTTGCCGGCTATCCCCTCCGCCTCGACCACGCTGACCCGGCACCCGAGGCAGGCGTAAGCATCGGCAATCTCCAGGCCAACCGGCCCGCCACCCAGGATCAACAGGTGCTCCGGCCGAGGCAACGGAGACCACAGCGTCTCCGTCGTCAGGTAAGAAAGCTCCGAAAGCCCCGGCACGGGCGCAATCGCCGGCTCGCTCCCAGCCGCTATCACGATCCGGTGGGCCTGAATCTCCTCATCCCCTACAGTCAGGGTGGTGCGGCCGGTAAACCGGGCCTCGCCCTCGATCACGGTGGCGCCGAGGGCACGGAACCGGGCCGCAGAATCGTTGGGGGCGATAGCAGCGATGACGCCGTTGATGTGGGCCTGGAGGGCGGGCCAATCGACCTGGGGCTCCAGTGATCGGATGCCAAACCGCCGGGCATCGCGAGCAGCCCGGGCAGCATGCGCCGCGGCTAGCAAGGCCTTGCTGGGAACGCAGCCGTAGTTGAGGCAGTCCCCGCCCATGCGGCCGCGCTCAATCAACGCCACCCGTAAACCGAGTTGGGCAGCCACGGCGGTTACTGACAGGCCGGCTGCACCCGCGCCAATGACGGCCAGGTCGTAGTCAGCCACGTTCGCGTTTGGGTGGCCGGATGTGGCGGAGGATGACGGGACTGAGGGAGAGAACCGCGAGGCCGATCAGGGGACCCAGAACGCGTGGGCAGAAGATCACGCTCACGTCCGGCCGTCCGCCGGCGGCGAGCACCGAGCCAACTCCATCACCGATGGAGGCGAAGATGAAGGTGCCCGGGATGATGCCGAGCAGGGTAGCGGCGGCGTAGGGGACGAGGCGCATACCGGCGGCACCGGCGCCCAGGTTGATCAGCCAGAACGGAAAGGCCGGTACCAGGCGAATCGCGAGCAGATAGGAAAAGCCGTCCCGCTTGATTCCCGGGCGAATTCGCCTGATCAGCGGTCGGGCGCGGCGAGACACGGTCTTGGCGAAGGCGGTGCGGGCGACGAGGAAGATAATCACGGCGCCCAGGGTCGAACCGAGCAGAGCCAGCGTTCCGCCGATCAGGGTGCCGAACAGCAGGCCACCCGCGATGGTGACCACGGCGCTCTCGGGGATCGAGAACGCGACCAGTGTGGTATAAAGGCCGAAATAGGCGGCACCGGCCAGGAAGCGGTGCGCTCCGACCCAGGCGCTAAGCTCGGCCTGATGGCGGGCGAGTGAGCCCCAGGTGAGCGCGTGGGCGATGCCGCTGCGCCAGAGGACAATGCCGATGACCGCCAGCAGAACCAGCGGGAGGAGGTATTTCGACTTTCGCACCGTATCAGAACGTGGGAAGCGTCCGGATAGACTCGCCGCCGGGTAGCATTTCGTGACCCTCATACGGTTGTCTGCGCGAACGGCAGCGCGTTGGGGGTAGATCGTCCCTGTCTAGCCGGGCTTCCATAGGAGAATCAACAATTCGTGACGCCGAGCTTACCGGAATGCCGGCATGACGTCGCGGGCGAACCAGCGGAGCTGATCCTCGAACTCGGCAGGGGAAAGGCCCTCGGCCCAGTGGATCATGAAGTCTTCCAGCCCCGGATACTTCGCCTCGACGGATTTGATGCCGTCGATGACCTCGGCGGGGGTGCCGCAGAACCAGGCATTCTGCTGCACGCCATCGCGGATCGTCGGGATTCTCGCCGGCGCCCCGGGTGTCCCCCATGTCCGTCCCTGCTCATCGGCGTAGCGGACGAAACCGAAGGGGGCGAACCATTTGAAGCGCTCGTCATGGGCGGGTTCGATGCGGCGGATGGCTTCCTCGCGGCTGCCCGCGAGGTAGAGGCCGGCGCCCCAGATCACGTCCTGACCCAGCGCCTTGGGCTGGCCCTGGGCGGCGCAGGCGTCGTGGTAGGCGCGTAGCACGTCATCGAGGATCTTTTCGCCGTTGAGGGTGACCATGGCCTTGAGACCGTAATGGGCCATCATTCCGATGGTCTTGCCGCTTACCACCGGCATCCAGATTTCGACAGGTAGGTGTTTGGGGCGGGGCACGACCGTGATGTCCCGCAGGCGATACCCGCGATAGTCCACGTCGGCGGGGGCGCGGAAGTATTTGCCCTCGAAGCGGAAGGCTTCTTCGTTGAAGCATTTGAGCAGGAGTTGGAGGCCTTCCTCGAAATATTCACGATTCGCGGCGGCGTCGAGCAAGGGGGCGCCGAAGGTTTCCACCTCGCGCGAGTGGTAGCCGCGGCCGACTCCCATAATCACCCGGCCGTCGCTGACGATGTCGGCCATGGCGTAGTCTTCGGCGAGGCGGATGGGGTGCCACATTGGCAGGATGTTGAAGGCGCAGCCGAACTTCAGGTGCCGGGTCTGGGTGGCGAGCCAGAGGCCGAGCTGAATGAGGTTGGGGAAGCATTCGTAGCCTTCGCGCTGGAAGTGGTGCTCGGCGGTCCACAGGGCGTGGTAGCCAGTTTCATCCATGACGCGGGCGATGCGGCGGGCGGTCCAGAACACTTCGGTGAGGCGCTCGTTGGGGTAGCGGCGTTCGTCGGCAGGCGTGCCGTTGAGGCCGATGTTATCGAGCTCGATCTGACCGACGTAGAGGGCGTGGAAGCGCTTGATCATGGTCGTTCCTCGGGTTGTTAGGTCGATGCTGGCGTTGGGAGGATAGGGCCGGGGCGGTTGAGGTCCAGGCGCGGAGATCGTCACGGAGGAGGATTTGTCCTCGCCCTGGAAGGTGTTTGGCTGATAGGATTGGTCGGCAGAGCAGGGGCGGCTGAAGGGACTGAATAGGCTTCGTACAAAAGCCGGGTTTGCGCACTGCAGCAAACGTACAAAACCCGGTTTTGTGCGATGCGGAAAACGTACAAAGCCGGGTTAATGGCGGGTAAGATTTGTACAAAACGCAGTTTGTGCAGTGCGGAAAATGTACGAAACGGGGGTTAGTTGCGGATCCGGTTCAGATTTGTAGAGCCATAGCTCCCGAGTTGAAGCGCCGGAAGGTCCGAGCAAGCGAGAGGCATTCTGGGTGAGGACGGCCCGGCGCCATATGCGGCTTGTCTGATAGCAAGTACCTTTTAGTCCGGTATCGGACCGACGGGGCGCGCGCGGTAAGTTCCTCGCGGCGGCTCAGGAAAGCGTGACGGAGCGTGGGCCTGTAGCTAATCGCAAACGGAGTTATCGTGGTTGGTAGTGGATTTGCGGAAAGGATTAATCCGTGACCATGTCGAAAGTAACACGCCGCGATCTGTTGGGGAGTGCGGCAACGGGCCTGGCGATGGTTCCGCTGGCGGCTCGGGCGGATGAGACAACAGCGGCTCCGCACGTACAGGTTAATACGCCGCAGCAGGCTGCGTTGGAAACCGTGGTGCTGCAGATCAATGGACAAAAGGTGCCGCTGGTGATTGAGCCGCGGACCACGTTGCTTGATGCGCTGCGGGAATATGCGGGCCTGACCGGCACGAAAAAGGGCTGCGATATGGGATCATGTGGGGCCTGCACGGTGCATGTCGATGGGCGGCGGGTTGTGTCGTGCCTGACGCTGGCGATGCGTTGTCAGGGTAAGGCGATAACCACAATCGAAGGGCTGGCGGTGAACGGAGAGCTGCATCCGGTGCAGTCGGCATTCCTCGAGCATGATGGTTTTCAATGCGGCTATTGCACGCCGGGACAAATCATGTCGGCGGTCGCGTTAGTTAATGAAGGGCATACCGGCTCGCCGGACGAAGTGCGGGAGTGGATGAGCGGGAATATTTGCCGGTGCGGGGCTTACCCGAACGTTGTGGCGGCGATTCATACGGCGGCGATGCGGATGCAGGAGGGCTGAGCGATGCAGGCGTTTACCCTGATGCAGCCGACGGATGTTGGCTCCGCGGTGGCCGCGGCGGTGCAGCCGGGCGCGAAGTACATCGCGGGCGGGACTGACCTGTTGCAGTTGATGAAGAACGATGTCGAGGCGCCGGTTCGATTGGTGGATATCGAGGGGCTGGGTCTATCGGGGGTAACGGTCGCGGGCGACGTGCTGCGTCTCGGGGCGACAGCGCCGATGAGCGACGTGGCGGCGCATCCGTCGGTGCGTGAATTGGCTCCGGCGGTGAGTTTGGCGCTGTTGTCCGCTGCCTCGCCGCAGGTGCGCAACATGGGAACGATGGGCGGCAACCTGTTGCAACGAACGCGCTGCGGGTATTTCCGAGATACCGGTTTCGCTTGCAACAAGCGGGCGCCGGGATCGGGATGTCCGGCGATCCGCGGTGAGAACCGGATGCTGGCGATCCTGGGTGGCAGCGAGCACTGCATTGCGACGCAGCCTTCCGATATGCCGGTGGCGCTGGTCGCGCTGGATGCTCGGGTGGAACTGCAGGGTGCGGGCGGAGCCACGCGGGAATTGCCGATCCGGCAGTTTTATCGTCTGCCCGGCGACACGCCGCACGTTGAAACCAACACGCAACCGGGGGAATTGATCGCGGCGGTCCTGGTACCGGTGACGGCGGCCTCGCGGCGGTCGGTGTATTTGAAGGTGCGGGACCGGGCGAGCTTTGAGTTTGCCCTGGTGTCGGTCGCGGTGGGCCTGGATGTGCAGCACGGGCAGATCCTTGTTGCGCGGGTTGCCGCGGGAGGGGTCGGCACGATCCCGTGGCACTTGCCCGAAGTGGAAACCGCGTTGCGTGGCGGGCCGGTGACGCCGGAGCGGCTACGCCAGGCGGCGATGCTGGCGGGGCAAGGCGCTCAGCCAGCGAGCCAGAACGCGTTCAAGCTGCCGCTGCTGCGCAATACGGTGCGGCGCGCGCTTGAGATGGCGGTGGCGTGATGGAGGCGGCGATGCTGATCGGACAACCCATCGACCGGATTGACGGGCGGCTGAAAGTTACTGGTGCGGCGCGATATGCGGCGGAGTTTCAACTGCCGGGGGTGGTGCATGGCGTGCTGGTGCTGAGCACGGTGGGCAACGGGCAAGTCACGGGATTTGATGTTAGTGCGGCGCAGGGGACTCCCGGAGTGCTACGCATTATTACCCCGGAGAACGCGCTGAAGCTGCATGGCACGCACCCTCCGACGCTGCAGGACATGACGGTGTATTTCAACGGCCAGCCGATCGCGGTGGTGGTGGCGGAGCGCCTGGAGCAGGCGATGGAGGCGGCAGGAAAAGTGGGGGTGAGATATAGCGGCGGAGAGCCGGTCACGCGGATGGAGGCCGCGATGGATCAGGCTTACGTGCCCAAGCACTTCCGCAACGGGACGCGGCCGCCGGATTTGCTGCGCGGCGATCCGGACGCGGCGTTCGGGGCGGCGCCGGTCAAGCTGGAAGCAACGTATGAAACGCCGATCGAGAACCACAATCCGATGGAGCCACATGCGACGATTGCGTACTGGGAGGGTGACCGGCTGACCGTGTGGCATGCCACGCAGGGTGTCAGCGCGGCGCAAACCACGTTGGCGTCTGCGTTTGGGGTCGATCCGAAGAATGTTCGTGTGATTGACCCGTTCGTGGGGGGTGGTTTCGGTTGCAAGGGCAATACGTGGTCGCCCGCGATTCTGTCCGCCATGGCGGCGAAGGTCGTAGGCCGGCCGGTGAAGTTGGTGGTGACCCGGGCGCAGATGTTTACCTGTAACGGGTATCGGCCGCACACGATCCAGAAGCTGCGCTTCGCGGCGGACGAGCAGGGGCGGTTGGTGTCGATGCGACATGATGGGTTCTCGCAGATGTCTTTGCCGGCACTGGGGGAATTCAGCGAGCCGGTCGGGTTGCCGACGGAGATGCTGTATGCCTGCGCTAACGTCGCGGTGATGCACCGGCTGGTGCCGACGAATGCCAGTCTGCCGACCTATATGCGAGCACCCGGTGAGTTGCCGGGGAATTTTGCGCTGGAATTGGCGATCGACGAACTGGCGGCGCAGTTGCGCATGGACCCGCTGGAGTTCCGGATGCGGAACTACGCGGAATCCGATCCGCATGAGAACAAGCCATTCGCCAACAAGGCGCTGGGGGCGTGTTACACGCAGGGGGCCGAAGTATTCGACTGGTCACGGCGCAATCCGGTGCCTCGTTCGATGCGCGATGGGCGGTACTTAGTGGGGCTGGGGATGGCGACCAGCACGTATCCGACGCATCGCTCGCCGGCGGCGGCGCGGGTGCGCATGGAGGCGAATGGCGCAGTGCATGTGGGCATAGGAAGCCAGGACATCGGCACGGGAACTTATACGGTTCTGGCGCAGATCGCGGCGCAGGAACTGGGCGTTCCGGTTGGCTGGGCCACGGTGACGCTGGGGGACAGCAATCTGCCGCACGCGCCGGTCTCGGGCGGATCGCAGACGGTGGCGAGTGCCGGTTCGGCGGTGCTGGCCGCCGCGCAGGCATTACGGGGCAAGTTGTTGGAGATGGCGCGAACGGAGGCATGGGCCGGGGTGCCAGATAGTGCCTTGCAGCTACGCGCGGGCGCGGTGCACGGTCCCGGTGGGCGGATCCCGATTGCCGAGCTGATGGCGCGGCGTGGGGTAACTTCGGTCGAAGGACAAGCGAGCGTGAAGCCCGGCGCCGAGATGGAGCATTATTCGATGCACGCGTTCGGCGCGCAGTTCGCCGAGGTGCGGGTTGATCCGGAGCTGGGCGAGATCAGGGTGATGCGGTACGTCGGGGCGTTCGATGCCGGGCATGTGATGAACGCCAAGACTGCGCGCAGCCAGCTTATCGGCGGGATTGTTTACGGTATGGGGATGGCACTGTTCGAGAAGACGCTGGTGGACGAGGAAACCGGGCGAGTGGTGAACGCCAATATCTCGGAATACGTGGTGCCGGTGAACGCTGACGTTCCGCCGATTGAGGTGATCATCGTGCCCAATGACGACCGGGCTTCCAATCCGCTGGGCGCCAAGGGTATCGGCGAACTGCCGATGTGCGGTGTGGCCGCGGCGATTGCGAATGCGGTGTGGCACGCGACGGGTGTGCGGGTGCGGAAGGTGCCGATCCGGGTGGAGGACGTGCTGGCGGTTTAGTTTGCGCCGCGGGTGCGTCGGGACGCGAGCGATTGCTTTTCGCTAGGCTCCCCTAGGGAGAACTCCGGTCGATACTCATGGGCGGCCAGCGCGATCGTCACAGCGTAGCCAAGGTTCTTGAGTGGAAACGAGCCGGCTGGCCTGGCCGCTTTCGACCCTTCTCGGAAGCGAGGGTCGCATGGTGCGCGCGCTCTCCAAGTGCATCATCGCATTCGCCACTTCGACCTCGCCACAGGCTCCCCAAGATGGCTGGCTGCGGCAGATGCGCTCACCCAGCCAGGCGGTAAGGGCCCGCGCTGGGTGACCGCTTATAGACCTCATTTAGGATCATGGCTCCTTTGGATAGATTCTGATAAAGCCGGTTCGATTGGGCATCTCGATCTTAGGCAGGGTCTCAGCGTTTATGACTTCGTTCTCGCCTATGATGCCGTTCAGATTAAGAATGTAAGCGGTCAGTGAATACACGTCCTCGTCTGTGAGCGACTTAGGGGCGCCCCAAGGCATAGCGCGGCGGATGTAATCGAAAAGCGTCGTCGCGTAAGGCCAGTAGCTGCCGACCGTCTGCACCGGATGCTCGGTGGCGAGCGTGCCTTGCCCGCCCGCAAGCGGCGTGGCGGAAACGGGCGATGGCGGCTCGTTGGGATTGCCTGCGCCCTTTAGGCCGTGGCACGCAGCGCACTGCGCGTTGTAGAGCGCCTCCCCGCGAGCGGCCGTGCCGCTGCCGCGCGGCAATCCGGTACCAGTAGGCGGAATGCTGATGTCCCAGGGCGCGATTTCCTGGGGCGTGGCTGGTTGCCCCAGATTGGGTCCCCGCGCGGCCAGGGCCGGCGCCGCTACCATAAGGCACAGCGCTGCAGCGACCGAACACCGTCTATGCATAGACATGCTTCACCTCGCCATTCCGGCTCACACCCCACGTGGTGATGGCGTTGCAGTGGTAGATCGTTTTGCCGCGCTCGGCGACCAACTTCTCGCGCGTGGGCTGGACATTGCCGCGCTCGTCGGTCGCCCGGCTTTGCAGCGTCGCCGGACCCCCATCCCATTGCCAAGGAATTCGAAACCGCGTCACGGCGACGGGAAGAACGGGGTCCTGCAATGCGGCGGGCGCCCAACTCTTCCCGCCATCGGCGGATACTTCGAGCTTGGCGATGCGGCCATGCGCCGACCAAGCGATGCCGGAGACCTCGTAGAATCCGGCACCCTTCATCGCGAGCCCGGGCGAAGGGCGGGTAATCACCGATTTCACATCCTGCGGAAAATAAAACTGCCACGCTTTGCCATCGCGCAGCAGGATCGTGTAGTGCGATGTCTCGTCGCGGGCCATCATCGGTGACTCGATGGCCTTGAGCCGCCGCAGCCATTTCACGTTCATATTGCCTTCATAGCCCGGCACCAGCAGCCGCACCGGATAGCCGTTCGAGGGCCGAAGGTGCTCGCCGTTTTGGTAGAGTGCGACAATGGCGTCGCCTAGCGCCTTCGCCATCGGTATGCTGCGGCTCATGCTGGCGGCGTCGGCGCCTTCGGCGAGCAACCATTGCGCACGAGGATCGACGCCGGCCTCCTCCAGCAGGGTCGAAAGTCTCACCCCGGTCCATTCGGCGCAGGAAATCAGCCCTTGCAGAGTTTGCACCGTTCCGTCCACCGCCTTTGGCTGATACAGCGCGTTGCCGTTCCCGCCACATTCCACGAAGGTGATGCGGGACTCCATCGGGTAGCGCGCGAGCGCGTCCATGGTGAAAATCAGCGGCCGCTTGACCAGGCCATGGATCACCAGTCGGTGCGCGTTAGGATCGATATCGGGAGTGCCGCTATGGCTGCGTACGAAGTGCAGCCCGTTCGGGGTAATCATGCCGTCGAGCAGCTGAATGGGCGTGAACGCCACGCCCGAGCCCGGCTCGTTCGGAGGGTTGAACGTCACCCGGGCCACATGGCCCTCAAACTTCGAGGGCTGGCCGTAGCCCGTGAAAGGTGAGCCCGGCTGCTTGCTCCATTCGGGAACGGATAACGCCTCCGCGTAGGCGGCCCTTCCGGAAAGCAACGCGAGCCCACCAGCCGTCGCCGCCGTGGCCAGAACGGATCCTTGCGACAGAAAAAATCGGCGATCGATCAACCCGTTCCCGGCGGCCAACTCGACCGGAATTTCTGTTCTTCGGCGTTTCATTGTAGCCTCCGCACCTGCATCGTTGCGCCCTTCGTCGTTCAGGCGTTTCGCTTGACGTTTATCAGGGAGGGTGATGCAATGAGTATTGCTTGCCTAGTCCAAAAACCGGACTGGGGCCTGGACAATTGCAGTGCATCGTTACGGCCAGTACTGCCCAGTTGCCCGAGCAGCGGAGCTCCTTGCTGACCGCTGGACGGTGCTTATCGTCCGCGAGCTGCTAGCCGATATTACCCATTTCAATGACCTCGAGCGTGGCCTTCCGGGCATGTCGCGGTCGCGGCTTTCGGAACGGCTACATCGGCTCGTGCAGGCCGGCGTACTGGAGCGGCACGACACCCCGCGTGGGAGGAGCATCGAATATCGACTGACAACTGCTGGACGCGAACTGCAGCAGCTTGTTGACTTATTAGGAGCTTGGGGCGCGCGCTGGGCGTTCGGCGATCCACGGCCGGACGAACTCGACCCTATTATTCTGCTTTGGTGGATGCGTCGACGAGTTAATCCGGACCGCATTCCGAGACGCCGAGTGGTCATTCAATTCAATTTTGCGGGTGCTGGTTCGCACCGTGGTTACTGGCTGGTGATGCAGCCAACCGATACCTCGGTGTGTCTGAAGCATCCAGGCTTCGAAGTCGATCTCGTTATCAGGGCCAATGTAGTCGCGTTTTATCGCGTTTGGCTGGGTCGCATGACCTTGGCGGAGGCGGTGCGGCTAGGCGATGTGCAGCTTGACGGAACGCCCGCCGATCTCCGGTCGTTTCCGAACTGGTTCACCTGGAGCCCGATGGCCGAGACTGTGCGCGCGGTGGATGCCGAGGAACTGCGCCGACGCTCAATCCGAAACAACACAACCTTGCCAATCCGCGCTCTTTAACCAGCGACCATTACTACGCACACGAGGCGAGCTGGAGCGATACTAGGGTAGAGATCGGCCGCATTGATGTGAACAAATAACCGGAATCGGGCGATCGCGTATGGGCTTGAATGGCAGAGACGGGCGCAGAGCGGACGTCTGCACGACCAGTTCCGTATGCCCGCTCCCCACCCAAAGCGGCTCATCGGATCGACGGGGGTACAACAAGGCAAGGGCGCCCCGCTTCCGTGCGTAGATGGCCGGGTCAACCCCCGAGTTCGGGGCCCGGGGGCATGGCCCCGGCCATGACGGGAAACCTGGGGCACCCGTTTCAACAAACGCGGGTCGGCCGCAGGCGGTACGGAACTCGCAGTGGCGCGAACCGGGGAGTGCCGTTGCTAACTCCTGCGTCGCCTTGGCGGACCGCGGCGCTTGGACGGGTCGTAGCCTCCACCGCCAGGTCCCAGCGGTTCCGGCGTGCGGTTGTGCCTGGGACGCAAGGTTGCGGTTGAAACAGGCGGCGGTTCCAGACCGAGTTCGAGCGCTTCCAGGCGGCGGATTTCGTCGCGCAGGCGGGCAGCGGTTTCGAATTCCAGATCCGCGGCGGCGGCACGCATGCGCTTTTCCAGTTCGGCGATGCTGGCCTTGAGGTCCTTGCCGACGAACTCCGCCACTGGGGTTTCCTCGACCGGCGCTACAGTGATGTAGTCCTGCTCGTACACCGAGGCGAGAATATTGCCGATCTGCTTGCGGATCGATTGCGGTGTAATGCCGTGCTCCTCGTTCCAGGTTTTCTGCTTGGTACGGCGGCGCTCGGTCTCCTCCATGGCGCGGCGCAGGCTATCGGTGAGTGTATCGGCGTAGAGGATAACGCGGCCGTCGATATTGCGGGCGGCGCGGCCGATGGTCTGAACCAGGCTGGTGGTAGAACGCAGGAAACCTTCCTTATCGGCATCCAGGATCGCGACCAACATGCATTCGGGGATGTCGAGGCCCTCGCGGAGCAGGTTAATGCCGACGAGGACGTCGACGACACCCAGGCGGAGGTCGCGGATGATCTCGATGCGTTCGAGCGTGTCGATATCGGAGTGGAGGTAGCGCACCTTCACGCCATGCTCGGTGAGGTACTCGGTGAGGTCTTCGGCCATGCGCTTGGTTAGGGTTGTTACCAGCACGCGGCCGCCACGTTGGGCGATGGCGCGGCACTCGGCCAACAGATCGTCCACCTGTTTTTCGACCGGCCTTACCTCCACTTCCGGATCCACCAATCCCGTCGGCCGGATCACCTGCTCTGCAAAGACGCCGCCGGTGCGCTCCAGCTCCCACGGGCCAGGGGTTGCGGAGACGAACATCGTCTGTGGCCGGTAGGTCTCCCATTCTTCGAACCGGAGCGGGCGGTTATCCACGCAGGACGGCAAGCGGAAGCCGAACTCGGCGAGGATGGATTTGCGGTTGAAGTCGCCGCGGAACATGCCGCCGAGTTGCGGGACGGTGACGTGGGATTCGTCCACGATCAGCAGGGCGTCTTCCGGGAGGTATTCGAACAAGGTCGGAGGAGGTTCGCCAGGACTGCGGCCGGTAAGGTAGCGCGAATAGTTTTCGATGCCTTTGCAGGAACCGGTGGTCTCGATCATCTCCAGATCAAAGGTGGTGCGTTGTTCGAGGCGTTCGGCTTCGAGGAGCTTGCCTTCGGTTCGGAAGTGTTCCAGGCGCTCCTTTAGTTCTTTGCGGATGTTGACCATCGCCTGGAGCAACGTGGGGCGTGGCGTGATGTAGTGGCTGTTGGCGTAGACGGTGATGGTATCGAGCCTGCCGGTGACCTCGCCGGTCAGAGGGTCGAATTCGCTGACAGCTTCGACCTCATCGCCGAACAGGCTGACGCGCCAGGCGCGATCCTCGTAGTGGCTGGGGAAGATATCGACGGTTTCCCCACGCATGCGAAAGGCGCCGCGCTGGAAGGCGGCATCGTTGCGGCGGTACTGCAGTTCCACCAGCGCTTTCGCCAAGCGGTCGCGGTCGATGCGTCCGCCGGTTTCCAGCTTGACCACCATGCGGGCGTAGCTCTCGACCGAGCCGATGCCGTAGATGCAGGAAACGGAAGCGACGATGATGACATCGTTGCGCTCGAGCAGCGCCTGGGTGGCGGAGTGCCGCATACGGTCGATCTGTTCGTTAATCTGGGCGTCTTTTTCGATGTAAGTGTCGGTGCGGGGGACGTAGGCCTCGGGCTGGTAGTAATCGTAATAAGAGACGAAGTATTCGACCGCATTGTCCGGGAAAAAGCTTTTCATCTCGCCATAGAGCTGGGCGGCGAGGGTTTTGTTGGGTGCGAGAATCAGTGTGGGTTTTTGGACGGCTTCGATGACCTTGGCCATGGTGAAGGTCTTACCGGAGCCGGTCACGCCGAGCAGGACCTGGTCGCGCTCGTTTTCTTCGACGCCGCGGACGAGATCGGCGATGGCGGTGGGTTGGTCGCCGGAGGGTTGGTAGTCGGAGACGACGCGCAGACGGTTCTGGCGTGGTTTGGCCGGCTGCTTGTCCGGGATGAAGAGGACGGGCGCGTCGGCGCGGAGCAGAGTCGCGGACATGGGAGGAAGATGGCGGGCGGGAGGTGGGGTGTCGAGGGTGTTGCGATTTTCGGGTTAATGATATCATGATATCGTCTCGAGGGCACATGGCACAGCTCGTGATTCGAAAACTCGATACCGAGACAAGAGCGGCTGCGCCGCCGCGCCGCGCGCCGCGGGCACAGTATGGAGCAGGAAGTGCGGGATATTCTCTATGCCGCGCTTGCCAACGACGACGGCGCACAGGTGGTGGGGGTGGGCACGCGTATTAGCCGGCGATTCGCTGGCCTCGGGCTCTCGGAAGAGATGCCGGAGCTTCGGGGTCAATCGGCGAGGCCAGCTGATTTCGGGGAATGATTCTGCTGGATACCAATGTGCTTTCAGCGCTGATGCATGACCCGCCGGACCCGAGCGTTTTGGCAGGGGCTGATGGTCAGGTTCCGGAGGAACTTTGGACGACGTCGATCAGCGTATTCGAAATTCGTTCGGGCTTGGACGGCTGTCCGCCGGCCGCCGGCGCCGTGGGCTGGAAGCAGCGTTCGAGGGGTTGTTGCGTGAGGACTTGGGCGGGCGCGTTGCTCCGTTTGACAGTGCCGCAGCGACTGCGGCGGGGCATCTGGCGGTGCGCCGGCAGGTGGCCGGGCTCACAGCGACACGCTGATCGCGGGTATTGCGCTGGCCTGCCGGGCTGTGGTCGCGACCAGGAATGTTCGGCATTTCCGGGATCTCGAGACCGGGGCTGTGAATCCGGCTGTGAATCCTTGGGCGGAGCGCCGTTGAGGTCCGAAAACCGCGAGACAGCCGCGGCACCGTGCGCCATCCTCCATGCATGGATATGGACGACGATGCCTGTTACCGCGCGATAGAAACCCGCGACCGGCGGTTCGATGGGCGGCTGTTCGTGGCCGTGACGACGACCGGCATCTATTGCCGCCCGTTCTGTCCGGCGCCCACGCCCAAACGTGAGAACGTCCGCTTCTTTCCAACCGCGGCGGCGGCCCAGGAAGCTGGTTTTCGCCCCTGCCTTCGCTGCCGGCCGGAAATTTCACCTGACCTGGCTTTCTGGAATGGCAGCTCCAATACCGTGTCCCGGGCGCTCGGGTTGATCGAGGCGGGAGCGCTGGATGGCGCGAGTGTTGAGGACCTGGCAACTCGGCTGGGAATGGGGGAGCGTCAGCTCCGGCGCTTGTTCCGGCGGCATCTCGGTGCATCGCCCACCGCGGTCGCTCGGACGCGGCGGATATTGTTGGCCAAGCAGCTCATTCAGGACACAAGCCTGCCGATGACCGAGGTCGCTGCGGCGGCGGGGTTCGGCAGCCTCCGGCGGTTCAATGAGACGTTTCGGGACCTCTACAAACGATCCCCGACGGAACTCCGGCGAACGGGAGTAACGGAGCGGTCGGTGGGGACGGCCGGTGCCATTGCAGTCAGGCTGGGGTATCGGCCGCCCTATGACTGGGATGCCATGCTGTCGTTCCTGCGTGCGCGCGCCATACCGGGGATCGAAGTAGTGTCACGCGGCACCTATGCGCGCACTATCGCGATCGGTAATGGGCGCGGCGTGCTGACGGTCGAACCCACGGAGGGATGCTGCCTCAGGGCGACGGTGCGCTTTCCCGAGCTGCGGCGATTGCCCGCGATCATTGCCCGCGTTCGCCGCGTCTTTGATCTCGCGGCGGACCCTTTGGCCATTGGCGCGCATCTGGCGAAAGATCCTACCCTCGCGCCGCTTGTCGCCGCGCGCCCTGGCCTGAGGGTACCGGGGGCGTGGGATGGATTTGAGCTCGCGGTGCGCGCCCTGTTGGGGCAGCAGATTACCGTTTCCGCGGCAACACAGCTCGCCGGCAAGCTGGTGGCGCTTTATGGCGAGGAACTCGGTGATCCCGCCGCGCGGGACCGGGGGCTGACGCATGTCTTTCCTACGCCGCAACAGCTTGCTGGTTCGGGTCTGGATGCGGTCGGCATGCCGCAGGCCAGGCGAGCGGCATTATGCGGCTTGGCGACGGCTGTTGTGGCCGACCCGCTGATTTTTGGGCCTCGCCGCAGTCTCGAGGAGGCCGTTGCCCAGTTGCGATCGCTACCAGGGGTCGGCGAGTGGACGGCGCAATATGTCGCCATGCGCGAACTGCGGGAGCCGGATGCATTTCCAGCGGCGGATATCGGCTTGCTGCGCGCGATGGCCGATGGGCGGGGCGTGCGACCGTCGCCAGCCGAGCTGTTGAGTTGCGCCGAGCGCTGGCGGCCCTGGCGTGCCTACGCCGCGCTGCATCTTTGGGCATCTCAACCTCACAGTTCCCCAATCACCGAAAAGGTGCCGCATGATCAGCAAGCTGCCTGAGCGCCTGAGATTGGACCGGTTGGCCACGCCTATCGGCGAGGCGCTGATCGTCACGGATGAGGCCGGCTATCTGCGCGCGTTTGATTGGGCCGATCGCGCGGCGAGCATGGTTCGTCTGCTTCGCCTTCACTACGGGTCGCTGGAGCCGGCACCGGGCCCTGCACCGGATCGGGTCAAGCGTCTGTTGCGCGACTATTTCGCAGGCGACGTCGGCTGCCTTGGCGGCATCGAATGGCGCACCTCCGGCACTGCCTTTCAACGGACGGTATGGAGGGCGCTTACGACGATAGTGCCCGGCGAGACGCTCAGCTATCGGGCACTGGCGGCGAAGCTGGGGTGTCCCAACGCAGTGCGGGCCGTGGGGGCGGCCAATGGGTTGAACCCCATCAGCGTCGTTGTGCCGTGTCATCGAGTGATCGGCGCCGATGGCTCGCTTACGGGGTATGGCGGCGGGCTGGAGCGGAAGCGATGGTTGCTGCGACATGAGGGTGCGGTGTTCCGTGATGCGCGGGTTCGACTGACACGGGCCGCATAAAAGGGGCACGGGTAGATGCGGATTTGGTACCAGAGCTTCGTCGATCCGATCGAGCAGGCACCGTATATGGAGTTGCTGGGCGCACGGCTGGCGAGCCTGTCTTCGGCGGAAACCGTAGTCGACGTGTGTGGCATGTCACCGCCGGTCCGCTTCTTTCACCCGATCTCGGAGTACCGCTGCGGAGGGGCCGCGATACGCGCTGCGTTACAGGCTCAGGCGGAGGGCTATGATGCCTTCGTGATCGGGAATTTTCAGGAGCCCGGGCTGACCGAATGCCGCGCCTCGGTCGATATACCTGTCATCGGGCTCGGCGAAGCGGCGATGTTGTTCGCCTGCACTTTGGGCCGCAAGGTCGGACTGGTGACGATCAGTCCGGCATTTATTCCGTGGCATGAGGAGCAGATCGCGCGCCACGGGCTTGGGCAGCGTGTTATTGGCGTGACCGCGATCCGCGCTGACATGCCGCGGTTTATGCGCGCCTTCGCGGACGAACAGGAATTCGCGGCGATCCGGGCGGAATTTGTCGAACAGACGCGGTCATTGGTGGATCGTGGAGCGGAGGTTCTGATCCCGGCCGGTGGGGTGCCGATGCTGCTACTGGCGCGTCAACAGCCATTCGTGGTGAATGGGGCTGTCGTGCTGGATGGTGTTGCTACGGTATTGAAGACGGCTGAGATGGCGGTAGCGCTCCACCGGATTACCGGGGCCACGGTGAGCAGGCGCGCGACTTTTGCATTGCCGCCGGATGGGGCGAGGGAGGACTTCATCGGCGGGACGCAGTTGGTTAAGGCGACGTTTAAGTAGCGATCGCTCGGTTGCAAGGCTCACGGATCGGAGCCTAAAACCGTCGTCGGGACAGGCAAAAAGGGCCGGCTATCTGAGGAATCCTGGTCGAACCGACCCGCCTTCGGCGCACACCGCGCGCAGCCGGCGCCGGCCGGGACGCGCGCCACCGGTGGTCCTGCTTGGCGCGCCCCGTGCGGGGTGGCACGACGTATACTATGGTTTCCTGGTACTGCCGTGGAGCGGATTTCTTGGCAGCCTTGCCGGGCTATACCTTCTGCTCAACCTCGGCTACGCGGTGCTGTTCGCCTTGCGTCCGGGCACCGTCCATGGCGCCCGGCCGGGATCGCTGATCGATGCGTTCTTCTTCAGCGTCGAGACGATGTCCACCGTGGGGTTCGGCGAGATGTATCCGGCCACGTTGTACGGGCATGTCATCGTGACGATGGACGTGGTGACCGGTGTGCTTCTGGTGCCGCTCGCCACCGGGCTGATGATCGCCAAATTCACTCTGCCGGTCGCCCGTGTGATGTTCAGCCGCACCGCGGTGGTAAGCCGTTTCGATAGTGTGCGAATGCTGATGTTCCGCGTCGCCAATATCCGCGAGAACCAGATCATCGAGGCGCACATGAAGCTGACCTTATTGCGCGACGAGGAAACCGCGGAGGGTCATCGCTATCGCCGGATGTTGGATCTGCCATTGGTGCGAGATGCAAGCCCATTCTTCGCGCTGAGCTGGACGGTTATGCACCCGATTAACGAGGCCAGTCCGTTCTACGGAATGGGACCGGACGAGTGCCGCTATCAGGCCGCGCAACTGGTCGCGGTGCTGACAGGTATCGATGGCACCACCTCCTCGACCGTGTACGCGCGGCATGGCTACACGTACTCCGATATCCTGTTTGACCACGCCTTCGAGGATGTCGTGGAGGTGAAGGAGGACGGCTCAGTGAAGATCGACCTCGGCCGCTTCCACGCGACCCGGCCCGTTCCGGGATGATCTACTTCCCGGCGGGAGCAGGATCAGTTCGCGATTTAGTCTAGCCCGGATTTCGCAACTCGCTCCGATTCGCAAGAATTTTGCATCCTGCGGTCGCTCTGAAGGGTGCGGATAAGGCGGGGTTTGCCGGACGATTGGCCGAAAACCGGCTGCGGTGCCGACCAACTATCGTGCGCTGGGGCCAGCCGGTTTGGAACTGTGCCGGCATGTTTCTGCGCCACAAGACTCGCCACAAGGACGGCAAGAAGCACAGATACTGGAGCATCGTGGAAAACCGCCGCGTCAGTGGCGGCCGTACGGTGCAGCGTCACGTGCTGTATCTCGGCGAAATCAACGATGCGCAGAAGGCGGCCTGGTGCCAGACGATCGAAGCATTTGACGAGGACAGCCGTTGCGCCAGGCAGATTGCGCTGTTCCCTGAAGATCGGACGGCGCCGGCGCTGGACTGCGATGTGGTGCACGTGCGTCTGAACGAACTACGGCTGTGCCGGCCACGACAATGGGGTGCCTGCTGGTTGGCCGGCGAACTGTGGGAGCAATTGCACCTGGACGAATTCTGGTCGGCACGGTTGCCGCCATCGCGCCAGGGGACGCGTTGGCTGAATGTGCTGAAAACGTTGGTGTCATATCGGCTGATCGATCCCGGCAGCGAATGGCGGCTGCACCGGCAGTGGTACCAGCACACCGCGATGAGCGACCTGCTCGGCGAGGACTTTGCTCTGGTCAGCAAGGACAAGCTGTACCGGTGCCTGGACAAACTGCTCGCGCACAAAGCGGAGTTGTTCAGCTTTCTGCAGCAACGCTGGAAGGCGCTGTTCCAGGCCAAATTCGACGTTCTCCTCTACGATCTCACCAGCACGTATTTCGAATCGGACCCGCCGGATGATGGCGGCAAGCGGCGCTTCGGCTACAGCCGCGACAAGCGGCCCGACTGCGTGCAGGTGGCCATCGCCCTGGTGATCACGCCCGACGGGTTCCCGCTGGCCTATGAGGTGATGCCGGGCAACACCGCGGATAAAACCACCCTGCGTGACTTCCTCCACCGGATCGAAGCTCAGTGAAGCTCAGTATGGCAAGACCGGACGTATCTGGGTGATGGACCGCGGCATTCCCACCGAAGAGGTGCTGGCGGAGATGCGGCAGTCGGCCGCGCCAGTTTATTATATATCATGCCCTGGTATTGGGCCGACGCCAAAACCGCCTGACGTCAAGGCCGAACATTCAGGGCCACTGAACTCCGCTTCCGATTGTGAGATAGGATTAGATGGCGTCTGCAATAGTTGCGTGTGAATATTGCAGCAAGCCCGTCAACAAGATGATATGCGGCGGAAAGGGAGGAGCCTATGGCTGTTGCTACAAAGAAACGATTGGCGCCCGAGCCTCGGGTAAAACCACCAGCGCTGCCACCGTTACGCTGAAGCAGATCGCGGCCCAGCTTGCTGAACGGCAGGAACTGTCGAAGGAGCAAACCGAGGCAATCCTCGCCGACCTGGTAGCCCTCACCGCCCGTCACCTGAAGAAAGGCGCCCGGCTGCGCCTGACCGGTCTCGGCATCCTGCAAGTTCGTCACCGCGCAGCGCGCATGGGGGCGCAATCCAGCCACCGGCGAGGCCATGCGGATCAAGGCCAGCAAGAAGATCGCCTTTCGCCCCGCCTAGGAGCTGAAGGATTCCATCTGATTGATGCTGACCAGGCGATGGCGATTCGACTGACAAGCACGCCACTTGGAGAGTGGTCTCGTTTCCGTGGCCCGAGCTTGGCCTGGGCACCTCAGCTGCTGCTACTCTGCCTGTTCGCCTGCGCTCCTGCGTCGCTTTGCCTCGCCCATTTCACCTCCTACCCTCGCTCGCCTCCCCTGCCCTCCTGCGCCGGCTCCGGGAGCTGCGGCTCGGCTCCGGCGCTCACCCGGTTCCAAGTTATGTCGTAGGCGCAGTTCGGACCGGTCACATGAGCTCTGAGCACGTATTGTGTATCAATCTGCCCCTGGAGCCCCGTTTTGCCGGAGGCCGAGCTCATCGCTAAAACGCCTTGCGAGGTTACATGTCCCCGAAGCGTAAGATTGGGCCCCCGCCATAAGACCACACCGTTGCTAATGGTCAAAGCGGGCGGCAGGTTCAAAATGGGGCACGGCGCATCGTACGCAAAGACGACAGAATTAGCGTAAGTTCCATCGAAGGCACTAGTCGTGGTCGGGGGGGCCTGGACCGCGGCAGCTGGTTGCGGCGCTCGTGGGGTGCAGCCCCAGACCAATAGGAGTGATATCCCCAATAGGAATAACTGTTTCATTTGGTTCTCCTTGTGACGTTGTGCGAAAAGGTGGGCCAGGAGCCCGGTATAAACCTGTGACTAGGAGCCGTCGCCGATCATTGCAGCCCTAAAAAGGCTAGCGGTGCGATGATGTAGCAGCCCGCTACCGGCACATCCACTGCCAGCACCTCCGGCATCAAACCGGCCGGTGCCGGTGTCAAGGAGCAGCATCGGGCCCGGCGCTGCGGGAACCCCTGCCACTCCGGCGTCACCGATGGGTGTGCAGCCCTACGGTATACCGACGCCAGTGCCCTCGTCGCCGACCTTCCCGGAGCAAACTCAGCCTTTGGGGCGGCAGCGACGGACTGCAGGCCCGGCTCCAACAGGAGCACAACGTGAGCGCCAGCACCGCGCTGATCTGCACGAGCATCAACAAGCTCGGCTTGACGCTTAAAAAGTCCGTCCGGGCGGCTGGGCAGGACCGGCCGGATATCGCCGCGGCGCGAAGCGAATGGCGGGAAAAGCAGCCTGACCTCGATCCCGGCAAGTTGATTTTCATCGACGAAAATCTGGCGTCCCACCAAGTGACAGATGTGCGCCGGTCGATCGAGGCCGCGCATGCGGTGCCGTTCTACTAGAGACATTCGTTCCACCAGCGGCCTGATCTGATGCTGATCTCATTCCTGATCTGATGCTGATCTCATTTAAGTACTTGTAATCGATGGCTGGCAGTCTGCTAGTCTACCATTTCCGCCAACGATGGGTTTAAAGGTCAGCCCCCGAGCTTGCTCGGTGGCTCGCGTTCCGCCACCGGCTGCCGCACCGGATACAGGTGCGGCCAGATCTCGGCGTCGCGGTTGTATACATCAGGGCGAAATTGCAGCGTACCGTCGACATCTACAAACGCGGTCTGGTAGACTACGAAGACCGGCACGGCCGCTGGCAGATTGCTTAGGGTGGTGCTGCCGGTCGCGATCGCTTGATTGATCGTGTCGATCGGTTGCTGCATCAGCAGGGCGGCCAATTGGCGCGGATTCAGCACCCGGATGCATCCATGGCTGATGCGGCGGTCATCGCGGCCGAACAGATTTTTGTCCGGGGTGTCGTGCAGGTAAACGTCGAACCGGTTCGGCATGTAAAACATGAGCTGTCCGAGCCCTGCGTCGGGTCCCGGCAGCTGCTCCACCCCGCCATCGGGCAGCATTACCATGTGATTCCGCGTCAAATAATTTGGGTCGTGCCTGATCTTGGGCAGGATCTCCTCCGTAGCGATGTCGCCCGGGATTTTCCATGGAGGGTTGAACTCAATTCCCTGGATCGTGGCGCGGAACTCGGGGCTCTGATTGCGCTCGACATCTTGGCCGACAATGACCCGCGTTGAGAAAACCGGCCGATCGGCGCGATAAAGTACCAGTCGTTCGTCGGCAACGTTGACCCAGACGCGGTTCGCCGGCAGCCGCCGCGGCAGCCAGCGCTGGCGTTCAAGGTTTACCTCAATCTCGCGCAAGCGGTTCGTCGTGGCGGCCCTGTCGCCGGCCGGGGTGCCGGAGCGATAATTCTGCAAAACCTGGCGCAGCGCGTGGTAGGTCGGCGTCGTCGGCGCCAGCGCCTCGATCACTGCCGCCGCATCGGGGCTGCTGATAGCGGCGTCGAGCGCAGCAGCCGCATCAATGGGCTCAGGCGTCAGGGTCTCGTCCTCTCTTCGGCGCTCAACCGGCACGGCGCCGCGGGCCAGCGCGTCGACATACGATAGGAAAGCGTCCGACATCAACAGTTCGCGGTCAAGCGGCGGCAATGTCGTTGTCTGCCGCAGCAGGTTCGCGTGAAACAGCTCAGGGTCGAGACCCTGATCGCCGGCGCGCAACACGGCATTCACCAATGAATTCGCCTGCGCTTGCCGGGTCGTCCATATTGGGTCGAAGCCATAACGCGCGTAGAAGCGCTGTAGCAACCCGACATTCAGCCCTTCACCGGCGATGACTAACTCAGGCGCGCCGTCGATCAGCTTGATGAGTTCAGTGTTGGCATCCGGGGCCGGCACGGAGACTGCCTCGGGCTCCGGATCTGCACCGCACGCAGCAAGCGCACATGCTGCGGCGAGAGCGATCGTCCCGCTTGCAATCGTCGCGCGTCGGGACACTTGAGCTGGAGGCGCGGAAGTCAATGGCTTTTGGCGACCAAAGCCGACCTTGTGCCACGGCGCGCGAATTAGTGCCACTCCTCGACCTTTGCCGACCCACCCAACCTGGCGTTTTTGACTTTTGGCTGACTATCGCTTTTAGATTTAACCTGTGTACGAGCCTTTCAACCAGGGAGCAACGGATGTTCGACCTTTTCCGAAACACCGGCCCGCCATAGGCTGTTCTGTAAAGCGGCAATGGTTGCCGTCGTGGTTCCCGCGCCGCTCCTCGCGGCGTGTGGTCAGCAGCAGCCCGCCCAGCCGCCGGCGCAACCGGTCCAGGCTTCGCCCCCGCCGCCGCCTCCAGCTCCAGCGGTACGGGGCTAGCAGCAGGGCGCGGTAAGGCGCAAGAACCCGAGCCCCGAATCGTCGGCCCACTACCCGCGCTTGAAACGCGCCCCGCTCAACTTGAAAACAATCAAGTTCGTATTTACTACGAAGTGTCATGGCATGGGGTGGCAAGCGCGCGCGGTCTGGGCGGAAGCCGGGGTAAGGGGGCCGTCCTCGAACCGATGCGCGAATTCGACCGAACTGAGCATCCAATTCTCCAAGCCGTGCTGACGGCGCCGATCGAACATACCAACGGCGTGGTTGGCGTACCCGACGGGCCCGGCCTCGGGATTGACGTTGATCGAGATGGGATTGCCGGTTCACGGCACGTTGAGGAGGCAGCTGCATGCTTTAGGGGTTGCCGAGCGGGTTGAATGGGACGGGTCGAAATGAAACGTCACCGGCTGACGCACGGCCGGACCTCGAGGTGGAGGACCGAGGATATTGAGCGCCGTTGCGGACAGACCAGCGGTGATCGGAACAGCTAAATGTTCACCTCCGGAGATCCGAAAACCTTGGCCACGGACCTCAGCCGAATGACACTCGCGGCCTCACGATCTTCGACAGGATGCCGCCGGGGTAAGTCATCGGAGCGGCGGCGGCTCGCTGCTGAGTCTCACGAATGTTGAGAATTTCTGCGGGTGCGCAGTGGCACCTCGAATGGCCGCTTTCCTGGCAACCTGGACATAGCGCGAGGTCATGCTCGCTTCCGGAAATGGGCAAGGTTTCCCTCGGCCGGGTGCAACGTGCCGTCGATCAACGCCGCGGCCATTTCCCGGCCCTGGTACGCCCGTTCCTTCCTCGAATGATGGCTTATGGCATTGCGGGTCTCGCTTCGCGAAGCGCCTTTCCAAGCCGCTGGCCTAAGGAAAGTCTGATCAAGCCGACATTCAGCTTGGAGGACCCCTCCCATTCATATCGACATAGCAGCGAATGCAGCGCAATGATGATACTGCGGTCCCTTTGTTTGCGAGCTGGGACACTTGCCAGCGGTGCTGCCGACAGATTTCCGCCCGTCAGGTGCAGCCTAGTCGGTAGCGAACAGTGAACAAGTTGGCCAATGCTGCGGTCACGAATAAGCGGTGCGCGTTCTTGTCCAGGCCGCGGTAGCGCACCTTGGCGAAGCCGAACAGCCGCTTGATGACGCCGATGCTGTGCTCGACCTTGGCCCGGACCTTGGATTTGGTGCGGTTCCGCGCCTTCTCCGCCTCATCGACGGCGTCGCGATACCGATACCGGCGGTTCGTGAAGTCCTTGGCGCGCGGCGCATGTTTGCGGATCACATCGCCCTGCCCCTGATAGGCTCGATCGCCCCAGACCCGGGTCTCCTCGCCATGCAAGAGATCCGGCAGCACCGTCGCATCATGCACGTTGGCCGCCGTCGCCACCACTGCGTGGATGACCTTAGTCTTACTATCCACCCCGAAATGCGCCTTCATCCCGAAATACCATTGGTTGCCTTTCTTGGTTTGATGCATCTCGGGATCGCGGGACTTGGTGGCATTCTTGGTCGAACTCGGCGCGCTGATGATGGTCGCGTCAACAATCGTACCTGCATTCACCTTGAGGCCCCGGGCTTCAAGGTGCTCGTGCACTCGCTCGAATATCTGCTGTCCGAGCTCGTGCTTCTCCAGCAGGTGGCGGAACTTGCACACTGTGGTCTCATCCGGCGCCGGCTCGCGCCCGAGGTCGACGCCGACAAATCGCCGCATCGACACTGACTTGTACAACGCCTCCTCAACCGCGGGATCGGAAAGGTTGAACCATAGCTGCAAGAAATAGATCCGCAGCATCCGCTCCAGCCCAACCGGCGGGCGCCCGTTGCCAGGCTGGGGATAGACCGGCTCGATGAGTGCACACAGCGCTTGCCACGGCACAACCTGATCCATCTCTCCCAGAAACGCCGCCCGACGCGTGCTCTTCCCGAAGAACTCAAAACCCGCCGTTGCCAAGGTCAGCTGCCGCATCCCAGATCCCGCTTGATTGCCGCAGCCGGCCCTACACGCCGTTCCGTAGCCGTGTCGAGAGACACTTAATCAGAGTTTCCCTAAACCTTTTGGGGATGTGCCTCCTTGCAGGCGGGTTGCCGGTCCAGCGATCCCGCGCGGCTCGGAAAATCAGTAGGGGCTATCGCCGCAGTATAGCCCGGATGGCGGACCAATCTGTACGGCCCGGATGTGATCACCCGTTGCAAGACGGCCCAGCTCCTGCGTCAATTCGGTCAGATCGACATTGGCTCGCACCAACCGATCCGGCCCGACGATGTAATATATTATCTGGTTGGCACGCCACGCGGACGGCTTGGCCAAATGGCGAAGCAGTTTTTACCCCAGCCGTGGAGCGCGGTGCGCGACACGGTCCAGGTCAAGCTCGTTGAGCAGGACGGCGAGCTCTATGTGCTCGCCCGCAGCGGCATGCGTCGTGACAAGGAACAGGCGATGCGGCGCCGGCGGCTGAACAAACTGGTGAAGCGGCTGCACGAGCTGCGCCAGCAAAAGCTGACCCGGGATCAGTTGCTGCGTAAGCGATTTGGCGGCACCACATGGGCGGCGCGCGGCATTCGTGTGATCGAAGGGCCGCATGGATGAGACGCTAAACGGATCCGGCCCTGATGAGAGCGCTCATACGACAGATCGTAAGAGCGCACACAACGTCCGAGTGGAGGTTATCACGCGGGGCGAGCGCCGGCGGAGTTGGACGCTGGAGCAAAAGCGCGAGATTGTGGCTGAGAGCCTCGGGCCCGAACTGACCCCGAGCGAGGTGGCGCGCAAATACGCGATCGGTACGGGGCAGCTTTATACCTGGCGTCGAGAACTGTTGCCGGCTCCGACGGAGCGGATGAGGCGGCCGACACGGTTTGCGCAAGTGGAGCTGGCGCCGACGCGGCTGGCCGGCCAGCTACCGGCTGAGCCGCCCGCCCCGCCAGTAACGATCCCGCAATCGCCCCGGCCGCTGGGAATAATCGAGATCGTGCTGCCGGGCGGCATATTGGTGCGCGTTGATGGGCAGGTAGATGATCGGGCATTGCGGCGAGTCCTGGGCATGCTGCAAGGCCGATGATCACACTCGCACCCGGCCTGCGCGTGTATCTCGCCTGCGGCGTGACCGATATGCGCAAGGGTATGGTGGGGCTGGCAATGCTGGTGCAGCAGTCGCTGCGCGACAACCCGTTCGATGGCGCTGTGTATGCCTTCCGCGGGCGTCGCGCAGGACTGATCAAGCTGATATGGCATGATGGCGCCGGCCTGTGCATGCTGACCAAGCGGCTGGAGCATGGGCAGTTTGTTTGGCCGTCATCCGAGACGACTGGCCGGATCATGCTCTCGAGCGCGCAATTGGCGGCGCTGCTGGATGGCTGTGAATGGCGCGCAGCGCAGCCGCGACGAGCACCGGAACTGGCGGGATAAAAACCCGCGTCGCCGATAAAAATCGGCTGGCACCGATTCGGCGGCGTCGTTCAGAATCGCAGCGTGCGAATCGATCTGGACAACCTGCCTGACGATCCCGCGACGCTGCAGCAAATGCTGCGCGACGTCGTGCGAAAGCTCGATACCGAGAATGACAAGCTGCGCCTGCTCATTCATCGGCTGGTGCGCCATCGGTTCGGCCGCCGCTCCGAGCAACTCACCGATGACCAGTTGCAATTGGGGCTCGAGGATCTGGAGCAAACGGTCGCCGCGAACCAGGCGGCACAGGACACTATTGCACCAGAGCCGAAGGAGCAGAAGCGCCGAGCGGCACCGGCGCAGCGCAATCTCGGCGATCTGCCGGCACACTTGCCGCGCTACGAGGTGGTGGTGGACATCGAGCACCGCGAGTGCCCCTGCTGTGGTGGCGCGCTGCATGTGATCGGCGAAACGCGCAGCCAACAGCTCGATATCGTGCCCGCGCAGCTTCGGGTGCGGGTCACGCGCCGGCCGCGTTACGCCTGCCGGGCGTGCGAGGGAACCGTGGTGAGGGCCAGCGCCGGAGCGCCCGATCGATGGCGGCCTGGCGACCGAGGCCATGGTGGTGCATGTGCTGGTCAGCAAGTATTGCGACTCGCTGCCGCTGCATCGACAGTCCAAGATGCTGGCGCGGCAGGGCATCGATCTGGATCGCTCGACGCTGAGCAACTGGGTTGGCCGAGCCTGCTGGTGGCTGAAGCCGCTTTATGACCTGGTGGTCAGCACGGTGCTGTCGTCTGAGAAGGTCTTTGCGGATGACACGACATTGCCGGTGCTGGATCCGGGCCGCGGCCGAACCAAAACCGGGCGATTGTGGTGCTATGCGGTGGATGACCGACCGTGGTCCGGTCCGACGCACCCGGCGGCGGCGTATGTATATTCCGAGGATCGTAAGGGCGCGCATCCGTCAGCGCACCTGGCAGCGTTTCGCGGTGTGCTGCAGGTGGACGGCTACGCCGGGTTCAAGCGACTGGCCGGGGACCGCAGCGACGATTTGGTCAAGCTGGCGTTCTGCTGGGCGCATATGCGGCGGCCGTTCTTCGATTTCTATCAGGCGACGAAGTCGCCGCTGGCCGGGCATGTGCTGGCGCGCATTCGCGAACTCTATACGATCGAGGCCGAGATTCGCGGGCATTCTGCCGATCATCGGGAGCGCATGCGCCAGGCGCGAAGTCGGCCGATCGTGGAGGCGTTGCATGCTTGGTTGCAGGAGCAGCTGCCTCGTATATCCGCCGTCTCCGAGCTGGCGAAAGCGATGCGCTATGCGATCCGGCACTGGCCGGGGTTGGTGGCATTCCTCGATGACGGGAGGATCGAGATGGACACGAACGTGGTCGAGCGCTCGATCAGACCGGTGACCCTCACACGCAAGAACGCCTTGTTCGCCGGATCGGACGGCGGAGCCCGGCATTGGGCCATCGCGATGACGCTGATCGAGACCGCCAAGCTGAATAGTGTCGAGCCGATGGCTTGGCTTACTGATGTGCTCGAGCGCATCGTCTCAGGCAAGACTAAGGCGAACGCACTGGAGGCGCTGCTGCCGTGGAATTGGCATCCGACTGAACTCACGGAATTGGCGGCAGCTGCATGATCGATAATCCAACCCAGGTTGACCGCCTGATGGGGAAGCTGCAACAGGCTCTGCCACTGCCCGCGCGCCCCACACCCGAGCTGCTCGCCGCTCTCGTCGCGAAGAACGCTGCGAGCCAAACCTCCGCCGCCTGCTCAATCACCTGGATCAGCTACGCCGGTGACGAGGGAGGCATTGTGTGCCGCCTCGATTTTGGAGACGAGGCCAAGAACGCCGCGTTTGTCTCCATCACGCACCTGCGTTTCGATGCTCGTCTGCCTCTCGCCCGTGAGATTATCGCCTACCAGAAGCACCGCGTGAAACGCATCCAGCGGCAGCCGGCGTAATCCACCCCAGCACAGAGGATGGGCCGGCCTCTGATACGCCGCACGGCTGCCGTCAAGGAAAATCGGGCAGGGTCTCGCCGCAACGCTTACGTTGCTGCTCAAGCTGGGCGCCGCCAAAAAGGAAGCTGGTCCTGCGATCTGGCGGATCCTCGAGATCGAGCTGCCGGACAAGGAACCAGCCAGTCACATCGGAAACTCTCAGCTTCCGCCTGAACTGGCAAAGATTGCGCGAAGCACGCCGCCGAGAGGGCAGCTATCTGCTGCGGTCCAACCTGACCGACCGCGATCCGGCGCAGCTCTGGGCCTTCTACCTGCAATTGGTGGAAGTGGAGCAGGCCTTCAAAGAGCTGAAGAACGATCTGGCGGTCCGGCCGATCTACACCAGACCGAGGCGCGCATCGAAGCGCACATCTTTGTCGCCTTCCTCGCGTATTGCCTGCAGGTCACGCTGAAGCAGCGGTTGAAGGCTTTGGCGGCGGGACTGACGCCGCGCGCAGTGCTGGAGAAGATGGCAGCCATCCAGATGGTCGATGTGCACCTGCCCACGACTGATGGACGAACCGTCGTGCTCGCCCCCTACACCGAGCCCGAACCGGACCAGGCCATCCTGTTGCAGCAGATGAAGCTGCACCTGCCGGCCCAGCCGCCACCGCGGATCGCTGCGCCAAATGTTCCTGCCCAGCATGATCGGCCGTCCTGTGGGGCCGACCTTGTGACCGGCTGCCCAGCAAAAGCGCGGGTTTGCCGCCGCTCCGGGCCGCCAGTTGCGAAACTCGGGTTAGCCTCGACCCCGTCCCCCCAGCGTCCTCCCGCAAGGGCCCCCTCTGCAAAGGGGGCCAAGGGGAGGCGGGAGATTAGGTCGCGATTGCTTCGAGGGTTTGGCCGGGCTCGATTTTCGGGAGCAAGAGCGCGGTCCATTCGCCGAAGCCGAGGATGACGGCGATGACGAGCCAGGTGACCGCAGGGGAAGTTACGCTGATCAGGGCGGTCCAGAGGGCGGTTCCGATTATGAGGCCAAGGGTGAGATGGCGCCGAGCCAACCCACTGCAGTGCCGCGCACGCGCGTAGGGAAGCACTCGGCCCAGTAGGCGTAGCCGGCGCCGGACCAGGTGCCGTTGGTTGCCTGGTAGATCAGGAAGTAGATGATCGCGACGGCGGCCGTGCCGTGGAGGAACATGAAGGCCAGGTTGAGCGGGCCGGTGATGATGCCAGTCCAGACCAGGACCTCTCGCCGGCCCCAGCGTTCGCCGAGCAGGCCGCCGAGGATGTAGAAGAAGAAGCCGATTCCGCCGCAGATCAGCAGCAGGCGCCCGGCGGCGTCCGCGCTCCAGCCGCGGTAGTGGGTGAGCCAATAGGTGATATAGACGTTCGTGGCGACCCAGGAGGTCGCGTAGAACAGCCAGACGATGGTGATGAGGATGACGCGCCGGCGGACAATGCCGGGGGTGCCGAAGAGTTGGCGGAGGGTGACTTTGGTGACCTCTGAGACATCGACTTTGTAGTGTTCCAGGAGCTGCTGGACGCGGCGGTTGTCTCCGGCATTGGCGGCGGTGCGGACGGCGCGGACGTGTTCGAAGCGGTCGGATTCCTTGACCCAGAAGCGGCCGAAGATCACGCAGATTATGGGGACGACGCCGAACAGGAAGACGGTGCGCCAGCCGAAGCGGTTGAACAGCAGGAAGACGCCGGAGGCGAGGAAGACCCCGACCGGCCAGCCGCCCTGGACGATGGAGTAAAGCAGGCCTCGGCGATGGGAGGGGACCTGTTCGTTGACCAGAGTGATGGAGATGGCGAGCTCGGAATTAGCGAAGCCGGAGGCGAGGGCACGGACGACGGCGAGCTGCCAATAGTTCTGCACGAAGTAGGTCAGCCCGGTGAAGATCGCGGCCGAGGTGAGGCAGAACATCCACATCCATTTGCGGCCGTACTGGTCCATGCCGTAGCCGGCCAGGAAGGTGATGATGAACATCGCCGCGTAGATGATGAAGCCGAGCAGGCCGACTGCGCCGGGGGCCAGGTGGAGGGTTTTGGCGATATCGGGGAAGGTCAGGACGAGCAGATTGAAGTCGTAGGAGGCGAGCGACCAGCCCGCGAGGGCGACGCAGACGAGATAGGTTGTGTAGTGGCGCTCAACGAAGGAGGGGATGGAGGAGGTTGGGCTTTCCAGCCGGTCGGGCTGGCCGTGGCTGACGGACATGGAGGCGAGAAGGGTTGGTGGGGGTGGGGGGGCAAGTCAAAAGGTCTGGACGCACCCTCACCCGCCGCGCTGCGCGCGGCGACCTCTCCCGAAGGGAGAGGTTAGTCTAGGAGTAGTTCGATGCCGTCGCCGACGGCGAAGCGGCCGCCGTCGATCACCTGGGCATAAACGCCGAGGTCGCTGTGGCCGTAGTGCTCGCGGAGTTCCCTGACGGGGCTGGCGTCGCGCTCTCCGGTCAAGGGGTTTACCTCGGTGGCGGCGCAGCGGGGGATGCGCTTGAGCACGCGCAGGACGGCACCGCCGAGGGCGAGTTCGCGGCCGATCCAGTCGAGCTCGCTCCAGGCGGGGCTGCCGGAGAACCAGATGTTGGCGCGGAAGCGGCGGCGGTGGCGGCGGGCGCCGACGTGTTTTTCCAGATCGCGGACGCTGGCGAGGTTGATCAGACTGATCACGGGGATGCGGGAGTCGGAGAAGACGTGGCCGGGGACGTAGTGGAAGCGGGGTTGGCCGCGGGCTTCCTCGGCGAGATAGGCGGTGAGGAAGCGGGTGATTTCGTCCCGGCCTTTGGGGGTGAAGGCGTTGGCGGCAACGCCGGAGCCGTCGGGCGCTTTGATGGCCAGCATACCGGAGCGTTCGGCAAATAAGCATTGGAGCAGGGCGGTGCGGGCGTTTGCCATTCCGCACATGAAGTTCTGCTTGGGGAGCCAGGCGGGGTGGTCGGCATCGAATTCGGCATCACCCTGGGCGAGGGCGAAGGCGCGGTCCCAGGGGATGGAGCGGCCTTCCGGGACCTCGGCGCGTTCGATGGCCTCGGCCGAGAGGCCCTTCACGGGGTAGCGGTACAGGTATTCGATGCGCATCGGGGCGTGCCTCTTGAGGGGCTTTGTGGGCTTTCCCACTTTCGTGACAGAGCTTCAATCCCTAGTCGCCTCTGAGAGGGGCTAGGGATGCGGTTGTCGCCTTTGAAAGGGACAGGCCTATGGATATTGAGAGATTCACCGAACGTGCCCGCGGCTTTCTGCAGGCCGCATCGACCATCGCGATCCGCGAATTCCACCAGCAGATCACGCCCGAACATCTGTTGAAGGCGCTGCTAGATGATGAGGAAGGGGCTGCCGCGGGGCTGATCCGCGCGGCCGGGGGCGATCCAAAAATGGCGCTGGCCGGCGTGGAGGCCGAGCTGGCGAAGGTTCCCAAGGTGCATGGTGCTGGGGCGGGGCAGCCTCAGATCACGCCGGCACTGGTACGGATACTCGATGCTGCGCAACAGGCGGCGACCAAGGCGGGCGACGAGTATGTGGCTCAGGACCGGCTGCTGGTGGCGATTGCGGCTTCCGATACGCCGGCCGGGCGGGCGCTGCGGACCGCGGGGGTGACCGGGCAGGCGGTTGCGAAGGCGGTGAACGACATCCGCAAGGGCCGCAAGGTGACCAGCGAGAATGCGGAGAGCACGTTCGACGCGCTGAAGAAGTATGCGCGGGACATGACGGCGCTGGCGCGCGAGGGGAAGCTCGACCCGGTGATCGGCCGGGACGAAGAGATCCGCCGGGCGATCCAGGTACTGGCGCGGCGGACGAAGAACAACCCGGTGCTGATCGGCGAGCCGGGCGTGGGCAAGACCGCCATCGTGGAGGGGCTGGCGCTGCGGATTGTTAATGGCGATGTGCCGGAGGCGCTGAAGGGCAAGCGGCTGCTGGCTTTGGACCTGGGCGCGATGGTGGCGGGCTCCAAGTTCCGGGGCGAGTTCGAGGAGCGGCTGAAGGCGGTTCTGAAGGAGATCGAGGCGGCGGAAGGCGAGATTATCCTGTTCATCGACGAGCTGCATAACCTGGTGGGCGCCGGGCGTGCGGAGGGGTCGATGGATGCTTCGAACCTGATCAAGCCGGAGCTGGCTCGGGGGGCGCTGCACTGCATCGGCGCCACGACGCTGGATGAGTACCGCAAGTATATCGAGAAGGATGCGGCGCTGGCTCGGCGGTTCCAGCCGGTGTTCGTGGGTGAGCCATCCGTCGCGGATACGATCAGCATCCTGCGGGGGATCAAGGAGAAGTATGAGACGCACCACGGGGTGCGGATTACCGATGCGGCGCTGGTGGCCGCGGCGACGCTTTCCAAGCGCTACATTACCGACCGGTTTTTGCCGGATAAGGCGATCGACCTGATCGACGAGGCGGCGAGCCGCTTGCGGATGCAGGTCGATAGCAAGCCGGAGGAGCTGGATGAGCTCGACCGGCGGGTGATGCAGTTGAAAATCGAGCGGGAGGCGCTGCGGAAGGAGAGCGACCCGGCCTCGCACGACCGGCTGGAGAGGCTGGAGAAGGAGCTGGCGGAGCTGGAGGAGAGGTCGGCCGCGATGACGGCGGCCTGGCAGGCCGAAAAGGAGAAAGTGGCCGACACCAAGAAGCTGAAGGAGCGGTTGGATCAGGCCAGGAGCGAGGCGGAAGTGGCGCAGCGGCGGGGTGATCTGGCTCGGGCTTCTCAGTTGCTGTACGGCGAGATTCCGGAGATCGAGCGCAAGCTGGCGGAGGCCTCGGAAGGGACGCTGGTGCAGGAGGCGGTGACCGAGGAGGGGATAGCCTCGGTGGTGTCCCGGTGGACCGGCATTCCGGTGGACAAGATGCTGGAGGGCGAGCGCGCGAAGCTGCTGCGGATGGAGCAGGAGATGCGGAAGCGCGTGGTCGGGCAGGACGAGGCGCTGACGGCGGTGGCGAATGCGGTTCGCCGTGCGCGCGCGGGCTTGCAGGACCCGAACCGGCCGATTGGCAGCTTCCTGTTCCTGGGGCCGACGGGCGTGGGCAAGACCGAGACCTGCAAGGCGCTGGCCGAGTTCCTGTTCGATGACGAGCGGGCGATGGTGCGCATCGACATGAGCGAGTTCATGGAGAAGCACGCGGTCTCGCGGCTGATCGGGGCGCCTCCGGGCTATGTCGGCTACGACGAGGGCGGGGTGCTGACCGAGGCGGTGCGGCGGCGGCCATACCAGGTTGTGCTGTTCGACGAGGTGGAGAAGGCGCACGAGGATGTATTCAACGTGCTGCTGCAGGTGCTGGATGACGGGCGCCTGACGGACGGCCAGGGCCATACGGTGGATTTCCGGAACACGATCATCGTGCTGACCTCGAACCTGGGGAGCGATGTGTTAGCGGCGCAGCCGGAGGGTGAGCCGGTGGCGATGGTGCAGGGGCAGGTGATGCGGCTGGTTCGGGCGCATTTCCGGCCGGAGTTCCTGAACCGGCTGGATGAGATCATCCTGTTCCGGCGGCTGCAGCGGAGCGATATGGCGGCGATTGTGCAAATCCAAATTCAGCACTTGGCGGCATTGTTGGCGGATCGGAAGATCGGGCTGGAGTTGGATCAGAGCGCGCTGGAGTGGCTGGCGACCGAGGGGTACGACAGCACGTATGGGGCTCGGCCGTTGAAGCGGGTGATCCAGCGGAACCTGCAGAACCCGTTGGCGGAGATGATCCTGGATGGGTCTGTGCGGGAAGGCGATACGGTGCGGGTGACGGCTGGGGCGGAGGGGTTGGTTATTGGGGGCGTGGAGGTGGCGAAGGCGGCCTAAAAGAGGGGGATGCAGCCGCGGACTACGTCCCCTTTCGGCTAACGCCGGCACTCAGCTATTGTTGTCGCGCCTTCCCAGGAAGCGGATCGTGCACACCATTCAGATCTCGGATGACTTAAAAAACCTGCTTGACCTGCTCGTGGCCCAAGGGCTTGGGGGGACCGAGACAGAGGTCCTTCAGGAGGCGGTGCGCCGCTGTGCCGCCGAATTCGATGAAGCCAACGATGAGCTCATCGCCGCGGTAGAAGCGGATCTCGCAGACATGCGCGATGGCAATTACGCAAGCATCGATGGGGCCAACTCGCGCAAGGCGTTCTGGGACGGGATCCGGCGCGAGGTGACTGAAGGGGTTGCCGAGGTGCGGACGAAGGCGGGGCGTTCCGGGACGTAGATTGCGCCGGAGGACCGATGGTGAAGTATCGGGTCGGCGCGACGGCCCGGGCCCAGTTGGTCCAGATTCTCATCAGGAGCGCTTACGATTACGGAGACCGCCATGCGGACAATTACCTGTTGCTGCTTGAAACGGCGATGGAGGATGTTGCGTCGGAGCCCGGGCGAGCGGGCGCTCGGCCTGTGCGGCGATTTTCGGGGGGTCTAGAGCTACGACATTCGTTATTCCAGGAACCGGGTGCCGAGGGATCGCCAGGTCCGCGACCCATGGCACAAGCTCATCTACACACTTGGAGCTGACGGAGTGGTGGAAATCCTGGCAATTGTCGGCCGGTCCTACCCATCTGGCCGTGCGGCAGGTCGGGCCCTTGCGAGGCCGTAATCAGCATGGGTCGGCTCCATTGTGTCGGGCGGTATGGGCCGGAATGCCTGAACCGGCGGGATGAGATCATTCTGTTCCGGCGGCTGCAGCGGAGCGACATGGCGGCGATTGTGCAGATCCAGATCGACCGGCTGGCGGCGTTGTTGGCGGATCGGAAGATCGGGCTGGAGCTCGATAGGAGCGCACTGGAGTGGCTGGCGACCGAGGGGTACGACAGCACGTATGGTGCTCGGCCGTTGAAGCGGGTGATCCAGCGGAACCTGCAGAACCCTCTGGCGCAGATGATCCTGGAGGGGTCTGTGCGGGACGGCGAGACGGTGCGGGTGTCGGCTGGGGCGGATGGGTTGGTAATTGGTGGGGTGGAGGTGGCGAAGGCGGCGTAGGGTGTTGGCTTGGCCGGGGTGTGCCCCGGCCACGCCCGCGCCACGATAGGAGCGGTAGGCGAAGGGGTCACCTGGGCGGTTTTCGAGGGGGCGAAAGGGTCACTTCCGGGGTTTTTGGCGGGGCGAGGGGGTCACTTGGGCGGTTTTCGAGGGGGCGAAAGGGTCACTTCCGGGGTTTTTGGCGGGGCGAGGGGGTCACTTGGGCGGTTTTGGGTGAGGCGAAAGGGTCACTTGAGGGTTGTTGGAGCCAGCGAAGATTACACTTCGGGCTGGATAAAGTAGGGAGGGGATAGATGTCGCAACGGAGCTTCTGTCGGCTGAGTTCGCCAACAGTTGCGGTCGGACGGGCGGCTGTTCTGTGGCCGCTCAACCCTGATTACCATTTGTCAAGTGGCTTACGAAGGGCTGCAAAGGCGAAGGCATCGACAATATCGTTTATGGTCTCATCTCACTTGAAGGGCACGGAAGCCAGATCGTAAGAGAGTGAGCGTCACTAAACGAAGTACGGTTCGTGGGAGACTTGGGGAGTCCACACAACCCGTGAAGGATGCACGCTGGGCACCCGTTCATCTGGTATCACCGAGGGATGGACTGACAAACCGGGAAACCGCTGAGTTGAACGGAATGGCATGCGGTCGTCGTCTACGCCGACGAATCTCTCGCTACATGCTTGCATTAGCAGCGTGATGCTCTGAAATGCTTCAGGGGGAGCCCGTCGCCGGGCCTCGGAAGACTTGCTCGAAAGAGGGCATTCCGTTACAAGGCTTCACTGTGGGCACAATTTTTAAGCTAGAGCCCCTGGGAGGAGAACCGGTTGTGACGGAAACATTGCGCGTCCGGATTGCGGTGGTTTCAGAGAGCGTCGCCGCCTCTTCTCGGCAGGCGCAAGCTCTGGAGCGCCTAATTCAGCAAGAGGTGCCTCGCTCAGAGGTCGAAAGGATACGGGATAGCACAGAGACTCTAGACGGCGGAGCCACTCTAGCAGTAGCTCTTGCATCTCCGGTATTGCTGGAGTTGGCTCGCGCCCTACGTGTCTTCTTGCAACGCCATAATTCTTCGCGAATCAGCATCACCGATGAGCACGATACTATAAGCGCGACAGACGTTTCCTTCGATACCATCGATGATGTGATCCAGGCTTGGAACTCTAGGAGCAATGCTCGCTAGGGCAACGCCCAAGCCCGAAAGTACCCTTGCGCTGATCTTTGGCGCAAGTCGCTGGCCCGATTGTCCGAAATTTCAAGATGCACCGTCGGTCGAGCGTTCAGCGGACGCGTTCATCCAGTTCCTTCGCAGCGAACAGGGGTTGGGCATCCCGCGTCGAAACATTAAAAGCCTATTCAATTCGTATGATGGTCCTGCAGAGCAGCTGGACCAAGCTCGGGCGTTCGTTGACAGAGGACGCCGTGAAGCCATGGACGAGGGACGGGTGAAGTGGACCCCGAATTTGGGACCACCCGCTAAGCTATAAACCGAACCGGTTCCGTCCATGCTACACGGAGCGGAACATGAGCAGAACCCGACGCAGGATCGATGCCGCGCTGAAGGCGAAGATCGCCCTGGAAGCGCTGAGGGAAGACGCGACAGTGGCCGAGCTGGCGGTGCGTTACCAGGTGCATCCGACACAGATCTACGCCTGGAAGAAGCAGCTGCTAGAACATGCCGAACGGGTTTTCCGGACCGGGACAGACGACGGGCAGTCGGCCAAGGAAATCGCCCACCTGCACGCCAAGATCGGCGAGCTGGTAGTGGAGCGGGATTTTTTAGCGCGGAGGTCCGGCAGATGAGCGCGGCGGGCCGGAGAGCGATGCTCGATCGCGGCCACGGACAGCTCTCAGTACGGCGACAATGCGCGTTGCTTGGGCTGGCGCGCTCGGGTGTTTATCGGGCGAAGCCGGAGCATGACGCGGATGAGCTGTTACTGATGCGACGGATTGACCCGGTGTTCGTCGCGTGGCCGTTCTATGGCTCGCGGCGGATCGCGGCGACGCTGAGCACGGGCGGGGAGAAGGTAAACCGCAAGCGGGTGCAGCGGCTGATGCGGGTGATGGGGATCGCGGCGCTGGGGCCGAAGCCGCGCACCAGCAAGCCAGGGCCTGGACACAAAATCTACCCGTATCTGCTCCGGGACGTGCGGATCGAGCGAGTGAACCAGGTATGGTGCGCGGACATCACCTACATTCCGATGCGGCGTGGGTTCCTGTATCTGGTGACAGTGATGGATTGGTGGAGCCGCGCGGCGCTGTCGTGGCGGCTGTCGAACACGATGGACGCGGGGTTTTGCGTGGACGCACTAGAGGACGCCCTGCGACGACACGGCCGGCCGGAGGTGTTCAACACGGACCAGGGCAGCCAATTCACCGGTGACGCATTTGTCGGCACGCTGCTTGGGGCCGGGATTGCAGTGTCGATGGATGGCCGAGGTCGGTGGATGGACAACGTGTTCATCGAGCGGCTGTGGCGCTCGCTCAAGCATGAGGAGGTTTACTTGAAGGACTATGCGGACGCGCGCGAAGCGCGGCTGGGGATCGGCGCGTGGATGGAGTTCTACAACGAGCTGCGCCCGCATCAGGCGCTGAGACATCACATGCCGATGGCGGTGTGGCGGGCCGGCCTGGCGGGCACGGCTGTGGATATGCCGCCTCGCTTGGACAACGCTGGCGCGTTGCCCACATATCCACAGCCGCCACAACAGCAGGAAGAGGTTTATGGTTAGCTTGAAAGAAGGGAGAACGAGAGCCGGACGGGGGCTGTAGCTAAGCAGCGGGCCAAATTGGTCCCATAGGTGGGGTCCACCTCAGGGCGATTAACGATCTTATCCTTTATTACACCGGACACGGCGACTTCGAAGGCGAAGGTCGGGACTTTTATCTGACGATAAGGCAGGCGCACCCAGATCAACCTTTGTTAACAAATATTACGGCTCGCTCACTAGGTAGTTGGATACGCCAAACGGCCCGGGACCTGCGGGCCTACTTAATTATCGATTGCTGCTTCGCTGCGGCGCTACAGCATGGCTTTCTTAGCAGCCCCCTCGGGTTGGCCGAGCTGCGGTTGAATGAGGCGCTTCCGGACCCTTCGATTTTTGAAACTGGCGAGGAGCTGCCAACCTCCGGAGTGGCTCTGCTCGCCGCGTCGGGTCTCGACGATCCCGCAAGTGCTCCTCCGGGCGAGCGCTATACTAGGTTCACGACAGCCCTTCTGGAAGCACTGCGTGAAGGGGACGAGCGGTTGCCACACACCATCTCGCTAAGTGATCTACATGAGCTAGTCCGTCGGAGGATACTTCGCGCGTATCCTGACGGAGCTCGCCCAGAGCTGAAATCATTACAGCAAACCCGAGGTCGGGTAGAGCTCATCCGCCTATTTCCTAATCCAGCTGCCCGACTTCTCCAGCAAAGGCGTGAACCTGAGCGTCGGGCTCAAGAGACACAGGAGACGCACCAAGCGGAGCTACGGGACGGTACAGGCGGGCCGAGGCGCCAGGCTGAGCAGCAAGTTCAGAAGGAGGAACAACAGCCCAGGAAAGATCAACCGGAGGGGGAGAGGAAACGCAATGAGGCTTCGGACAACTTGCTACTCGCGCAGGTCGCACACCGGTTGAGTGATCCTCAGGTTGCAGAAGAATATTATAGAAAGGCCTTGCAACTATTTACTGAATTGGGAGATGTCTCCCAGAGCTCATTCTGCCAAGAGGGCCTTGCTGCTATCGATGCGCTGAGGAGGGACCCTCCTCCGAAAATGGAAGGCGTAAAGGAACAGGCGTTTCCTCAGACCCAGGCAGGGCACCTTGCCCAAGAACTTGCTCAATCACGCAGAACAAAGCATACAGCGCCGATAGCAGAGGAGGAGCGCAAAACCCAGCAGTTAGCCGGGATCTACCCGCGAGCTAGCGAATTAGGTCCCGAACTCTCGTTCGCCCCAACTGCAGAAGAGCTGAGGCACAAGCCTGAGCTGCCAACCCAGGAAGGAGCAGGAGCAGCACCCGGTCAAGCCAATACCCGAGATCAAGGAAAGCTTGGGACTGGGACAGTTTTCGAGCAGCTGACGATTGCGCTTGTTATTAGCGCCGTGTTACTGCTACTTGGCATCTTAGTGTTTGCTGCTCAGTCCGCTGCTTATGTGGTCCCGCTAGCTCTCGTCGCTATCGTCGTCGGAATCTCGCGATCTCGGTGGTATTGGAGTTGATGGTTAGCTTCGATCTTGCCCGACTACGTTACCAGGCTCGCCGGTATAGGGCGGTTGCGATGACATTTTGGAGGGGTTGTGCTGGCTTCAGCACGTTTACCATTGACCGCGGCCGCCATTAGATCTTTGACGTTCGTTCACGCAAACATTATCGGTGGAATTCGCTTCTCGCGGGCTGGGCATGAGACAGCAGTCAGCTTCATAATCTGCTAGGAGGCCGATTTTCAAGCTGCAGGAACCGTCTCGGCCTCCTTGCTCCCGCCACCTATGACCGAGCGCAATTTATCCCTCATGTCGCGCATTTTCGCAGTGCGGCGATCCAACCCAACGCCGAGCTCTTTGAGACCAGCAACTGCTTGCTCGATCGCCTTGGTTCCCTGCTCAAACACGGCTTGGGCCTTATCGGCATCAGCCATCACGGCGTCAATGGCACCGCAATATGCCTGCGAGCGCTTGCGCTTCGGATCGAGTTTAAGATCGCGCTCGAGGATCAGCCTAGCAGCCATCGCGAGCTGGAACCGGAAGGGCTTCCATTCCGTTCCCATCCGTTTGTTCCGGAACATGTATTCAAGGCGATAGGCGGTGTATGCGGCTGTGTAGTAGCTGTGGACTTCGTGATCGGCAGCGAAGATCTCCTTGCCAATCATCGGCGTCAGATCCTTGTAGTAGCGTCCCACCTGGTTCGGTTGCTCAAGGAAGACCGATGCATATACCTTCAGCAAGAAATCCTTGGTGATAATGCGAACTTTCTCGATACCAGTGACCGTGTTGAACTGTCCAGGACGCCTCTCATAGTAGAGCCGCTGGTCACCAGCCTTCGATTCGAAGTAGATTTCAATTGACTTGTGAATTGGATCGAGTGCCCAGAAACTCTCCTGGTCAACCTTGTTTTGCTGGTTGGACGCGATGATGACCTGCCGGGTTACCTCCTCGTCCTCCGTGGCGACGATCTTGATGGGGATCATAATCGCCTGGTTCACTTGTGCAGCGGTGGCAGCTATAACGTGGCTAGTCTGGCAGCCGTTCACGATTTGGAAGTCCTCCAGCGTGAACTGGGGCCCGACGCGCTGCAGTTTCCTCGTAACGATAGTCACGCCGTTGTTGCGGAGCGGGAACTCGATCGAGGAGCCTGACAGGAGCGTACTGGTGATGGACCTGTTGACGGGGGTGTCACCCTGGAAATCGCGGATGTTATCGAAGAATAGCCGCCGACGCACGTTCCCGTCATCGTCCATGATCATTTTTAGATATTCGGAGATCGGCAGCAGCCCGATGTAGGACTCCCGCACGTTCGGGATCTCCGGTACGGATAGGTTTTGGCCGAAGTTGATGGTGGTCCGGAAGGCGTTCTTCGTTTGGAAGTACAGTTTCTGTACCTTCGTCGCATCGAGCGGATGGATGAAGTGGACCCCGAATTTGGGACCACCCGCTAAGCTATAAACCGAACCGGTTCCGTCCATGCTACACGGAGCGGAACATGAGCGAGAACCCGACGCAGGATCGATCCCGCGCTGAAGGCGAAGATCGCCCTGGAAGCGCTGAGGGAAGACGCGACAGTGGCCGAGCTGGCGGTGCGTGACCAGGTGCATCCGACACAGATCTATGCCTGGAAGAAGCAGCTGCTAGAACATGCCGAACGGGTTTTCACGGACCGGGACAGACGACGGGCAGTCGGCCAAGGAAATCGCCCACCTGCACGCCAAGATCGGCGAGCTGGTAGTGGAGCGGGATTTTTTAGCGCGGAGGTCCGGCAGATGAGCGCGGCGGGCCGGAGAGCGATGCTCGATCGCGGCCACGGAGAGCTCTCAGTACGGCGACAATGCGCGTTGCTTGGGCTGGCGCGCTCGGGTGTTTATCGGGCGAAGCCGGAGCATGACGCGGATGAGCTGTTACTGATGCGACGGATTGACCCGGTGTTCGTCGCGTGGCCGTTCTATGGCTCGCGGCGGATCGCGGCGACGCTGAGCACGGGCGGGGAGAAGGTAAACCGCAAGCGGGTGCAGCGGCTGATGCGGGTGATGGGGATCGCGGCGCTGGGGCGGAAGCCGCGCACCAGCAAGCGAGGGCCTGGACACAAAATCTACCCGTATCTGCTCCGGGACGTGCGGATCGAGCGAGTGAACCAGGTATGGTGCGCGGACATCACCTACATTCCGATGCGGCGTGGGTTCCTGTATCTGGTGACAGTGATGGATTGGTGGAGCCGCGCGGCGCTGTCGTGGCGGCTGTCGAACACGATGGACGCGGGGTTTTGCGTGGACGCACTAGCCTGTCTTATTCATCGCATAGCAGGGATTTGTCGGCGGGTGTCGCGTAAGGTGGTGATTGTGACTTACGAATTGGGTGCCTGACGCCATCCGAATCGCAATCTCACCGGTGCCACACCCGCCATGCACGAGGATACGACCGAGCCGTTCGCATTGCCAGCCGTTGCAGGCAAGAAAGTCACCGCGGCATTCGATGGCGGACGGATCACGTCAGATGGCGGCGTCATCTTGCTGGCGCGGGCGGAACGACGTCTGGGCATCTGTAATCGACTGGCGGCGGAGATTGCCGATCATCGCGATCCAGGCCGGATCGTGCATCAGCTGAGTGACATCCTGCGTGCGCGCATTCTGGCGATCGCCTGCGGCTACGAGGACGCCGACGACCTCGATCACCTGCGCCGCGACCCGGCCTTCAAACTGGCTTGCGGCAAGCTGCCCGCCAGCGGCCGCGATTTGTGCTCGCAGCCGACCATGTCGCGGTGGGAGAACGCCCCCAGCCTGCGCGAGATCATCCGAATGATGCGGGCGATGATTGGCCTCTACTGCGCCAGCTATGCAGTGCCGCCAGAGGCGGTCACGCTTGATATCGACGACACCGTGGACGTGGTGCATGGATATCAGCAGCTGTCGTTGTTCAATGCCCATTACAACGAGCGCTGCTTTCTACCGATCCATATCTATGACACTGCCACGGCGCGGCCGGTGGTGGTGCTGCTGCGGCCCGGCAAAACCCCATCGGGGAAGGAAGTCCGCCGTCACCTGCGGCGCCTGCTGCGCGAGATCAGACGGCATTGGCCGAACACGCGCATCACCATCCGCGGTGACAGCCATTACGGCCGACCAGAGGTGATGGACTGGTGCGAAGCGGAGGGTATTCGCTACGTCTTCGGCCTGTCCGGCAACGACGTGCTGCACCGCCTGGTCGAGCCGGCAGCTGACGACGTTCGTGTCCGTCGCGCCGAAGCCGATTCCCCGCTGCTGCGGCGCTACACCGAAACACAGTATCGGGCCAAATCCTGGTCGCGTTCGCGTCGTATCGCGGCCCGCATCGAGGCGTCCACTCTCGGCCTCGACATCCGCTTCGTGGTCAGCAACATCACCACGGGCAGCGCTGAGTGGCTGTATGATACGCTTTATTGTGAGCGCGGCCAGGCGGAAAACCTGATCAAACTTCACAAGAGCCAACTTGCCTCCGACCGCACCTCATGTCGGGCACCGCTTGCCAATCAGATGCGGCTCATCCTTCACACCGCAGCTTATTGGCTGTTACTCAACGTGCGCGACGGCATCCCCAAGGCACACGCGCTGACCACCGCCGAGTTCACCACCATTCGGCTGCGGCTGATGAAGGTCGCTGCACGGGTAATCGAGACCGCTTCCCGTGTGCGCGTCGCTTTCGCTGCCTCCTGCCCTGAGGCAGCATTGTTCCGCGACCTCGCCCACAGCTTGGTGCCGGCCGCTCCATAGACCGCGGGGCAGGCGCCCCGTCGAACCCGTTTCCCATCAACCCCAACCAACAATCCGGTCCGATCGCGATGAAACAGGCGCAACGGCCGAGGCTGCCCGAATTCGCGGCGGTGCAACTCAGCCATTTTTCACAGCGCTTGGTGAATAGGAGCGGCTAGAGGACGCCCTGCGACGACACGGCCGGCCGGAGGTGTTCAACACGGACCAGGGCAGCCAATTCACCGGTGACGCATTTGTCGGCACGCTGCTTGGGGCCGGGATTGCAGTGTCGATGGATGGCCGAGGTCGGTGGATGGACAACGTGTTCATCGAGCGGCTGTGGCGCTCGCTCAAGCATGAGGAGGTTTACTTGAAGGACTATGCGGACGCGCGCGAAGCGCGGCTGGGGATCGGCGCGTGGATGGAGTTCTACAACGAGCTGCGCCCGCATCAGGCGCTGGGACATCACATGCCGATGGCGGTGTGGCGGGCCGGCCTGGCGGGCACGGCTGTGGATATGCCGCCTCGCTTGGACAACGCTGGCGCGTTGCCCACATATCCACAGCCGCCACAACAGCAGGAAGAGGTTTATGGTTAGCTTGAAAGAAGGGAGAACGAGAGCCGGACGGGGGCTGTAGCTAAGCAGCGGGCCAAATTGGTCCCATAGGTGGGGTCCACCTCAGGAAGGCTGCCGAAGCGAACATATGGAGGCTGTTCGCCTGTGCCAGGCAACCGTCCCTGATCGCGCATAAATTCGTGTCATCGGTCCAAGTGCCGGTAGTGGCATAGTAGAGCGAGGTTTTCGGCAGGCCGCGCACGAACTTACCCGCCGCCATATAAAGGCGGTTCTTGATACGCTGGAGTTCCAGGATGCGCTCGTTTTGCTTGAAGCTCGCTTCATCCTTGAAGAAGTCGAGCGTTGCCGCGAAAAATTTGGACATATCCCCGGAATCGAACGACGAATTCGTCTTCGCCTGCGTGAACAGGAATTGCACCTGGAGCACAGGGCTATGGTCGATGATATCTTCGAGCTGCTCCTCATCATCCACGATGGCGTCGTTCACGATGATCGCAATGCCGTCAATGCCAAACTCACCGGGGCCGGTCGCAATCACGTTGAAGTCGAACTCCTCCGGGTATACGTCCGACACAACGATGTAGTTGATGAATGCCTTAAACTGCTCGGCTTGATTTGCACCGTCGATCTTCTGACTTTGCGAGAATTCCTTGAGTAGGCTCTGCGTGACGACGTCGATGGTGTCCCCCTCGCCCACCACATAGCATCATAAATAATGGGATGTCAGGTAGAGAAGCTATGGCCCTACGGCAGAGCCGTCCGTGATTCCTTCCCGTTTGGCCCTGCCTTCGCTCGCAAGTGGAAGCGCTGGGTCCCGCCCGAAGCGGTCTTGGCGTATTTTCTCACGCGCAAGCCATCTTTCTGAAGAAACGACACCCGTTCTCTTCTACCGGGCGGTTCCGAGTTGCAGCAACAGAGCCCTCGAGTTAGGCAACGCAGAGTTGAGTTCGTAGCGTGGGGCCCCATCCGATGTGCCCGCGCCCGTTTCGTAGTGTCGGAGGAGGTTGGCGGGGACCCGCGGGCCGAAGTGGCTACACGGTCCTCACGACCTTGGCGACTATTTTGCCGCGGCGGCTGAGGATGATCTCACCACCGCCGGTGACGTAATCGAGCAGGTCGTGGAGGTGGGTGCGGGCCTGTCTGCAGGGGATGGCTCGCTGGCCGCGGGGACCGACCCCAACGGGAGGACCGAATCCGGGCCAGTGGCCGGCGGCCTCGGCGGTGCCGATGGTGATCAGTATGGCGGCGATGCGGCGGGCGGTCTGGCTGCGTCGTTCGAGGGCGTGGTCGTGGGACAGGGCCTAATGCCAAGCGTAATAGACCCGATCCGCTCCCTGCGGTCGAAGTGGGCCGCCCTGGTTCGCCACCCCGGCCTTCGCCGGGGCAGGCGTCCCGCGGGCGGGTCCCCATCGCGCAGAGCGCGATGGGAGCCCGGGCGGGGCTAACAAGAAAATGGTCGGTCGGTGCGAGACGATCCCCCACCTCACCTAACCTCTCCGCCGGCCCATGCCCACTTGAGGGCGGAGGGGAACGAGATGCATCGTTTTCATCAAGTGCGGGTCGGCCGCAGGCCGGTACGGAACTCGCGGTGACGTGGTGGGCGTCACCGCTCTAGAACGAGTTTCGTGTGACTGGAACCAAGATCTCAGACGGAGGCCCCTTGGCGGGACTGGGGCACCCGAAGTCGTGGATGCCGATCCCGGATCAAGTCCGGGACATGCCTTTCGTCGGCATGACGAGGAAGGCAGTCTTGTGCCCTGCGGGTATCCGTTTTCGAGTCACCATAAATTCGCTCTAGAGGCCGGGAATGGCGGGGTCCGCCCTTTACTCAACGCCTACTGCTCGCTGCACGTGACCTTCATTGCGTGGCACACGTGCAAGATCCCTTCCACGATGCGCAGTGTGGCCGAGTCCTCGCCGGGCTTGGTTGCGGATGCAACGAGAATCTGCGAGAGCCGCGTGCCGAGATCGCTGACGGTGATGCTAGCGGAGCGCATGCCGTTGCTGAATTCGACCGTGCGGCCTCTCGGATCTTCCGCCACGATATGCAGGGTCTGGTTCCTGCGGAGCAGGCTGACCGCCGTCGTGTATACTCTGGTGGCATCGGCGTTGAGTATGACCGTCGCGACGTCGAAGCCCGGCTGATCTTCCTTCGGCTTCTGGCTCAACTGCTTCACGCGGCCGATCACCCGACCGGCGATCAGGCCCCATGGTGTGTTTGCCTCGCCGTAAGGGATCAGCAGCGCGTTGGTAGCGACAAGGACGCAAATGATCAGCAGCAGCCGCGTGGGTATTGGAGCGAGTTTCGGGTGACTGGAACCAAGGTCTGAGGCGGAAGCTTTTGTAAGAAAGCGGCCCTTGATGGGACTGGGGCGCCCGAAGTCGTGGATGCCGACCTTCGTCGGCATGACGGGGTGGTAGTGTCGTGTCCCGTTGGTCGGCAGCACCGGTGGACGGCTAACCAGAAAACGCCCGTTGATAGGACTGGGGCGTCCGAAAGTCGTGGACCCCGGATCGGGTCCGGGGCAGGCCTTTGTCGGCATGACGAGGAAGGCAGGTTCGTGTCTGCGCATACCCGTTTCAGTCGCCATGAATCCGCTCCAGATGTCGGATCGCGTCAGCCGGTGTAACCTTCCACAGTTTTCTCGTCACGAGGGCGCGCCTCATCGGGGCTGAATCCGAACTCGCGTCGCGCCCGCCGCTGGCGAAGCAGGTCCCAGCACTGGTCCAGCATGACCTGGATACGCTCGAGCCGCTCCCGGTCGGCATCAGTCGCGGTGCCTCGCGACTCCCGCTCAAACAGCTCGTGCTCCTCTTGCGCCAATTTGTCGATCTGGCTCATGACGGTCTGGTCTGGCATGGGGTTAGTCTCCGTCCCGTGTTCGTCAGTCGGGTAGCTTGCGTCCGGAATTCGAAGAAGTCAGCCCTCCTGCTCCGATCGATCTCGGCCAGCGATTCTGATGGAAGTCGAGCGGAGACTTCGAACGAAGCCAGCCGGGCAGCCGTCCGGCGGCGCTCACCACGCCCGCCGATCTTGGTCCCAACGTTACTCGCAACATCGCCGCCGTGCTCAACGGTGCTGTTCGACGATGTCTTCGCGCTCCGGCTGGGAAGGCTGGCCGATCGGGCGGGGGCGCCCGAAGGCGTGGATGCCGACCTTCGTCGGCATGACGAGGAGGGCGATTCGTGCCCCGCGGGTGGGGTTATTTTCAGCCGGTTACGTCCTCGTACAGGTCGTGCCAGTCCGGGTTGGCTTTCTCAATAAGCCGCACCTTCCAGGCCCGGGGCCATGCCTTGATGTGCTTCTCCCGGTCGATCGCATCGGTGATCTGCGGGTGGGCTTCGGCATAAACCAGACGCGTGAGTCCGTACCTTTGCACGAACGACGACCCCGTGCCGCTCCGGTGCTGGTGCACGCGGCGCGGCAGATCCGCCGTTACGCCGACATAGAGCGTCCCATTCGGCCGGTTTGACATGATGTAAACCCACCCGCCTCGCATGGGTCGGTTATGGGAGTGGGAGGCTTAACGAGGCGTGCATATTGCCGTTTCTGGATGCCGGACTGGGTGCTGGCGTGCCGACGGTCGACGGAAGTAAAGGGGAACCGCTTTCTGTTGGCGGCAAAGGCGTGGATGCCGACCTTCGTCGGCATGACGGGTGGGGCAGCGTCGTCCCCTGCGGGACGGCCGCGGCTTCACCCGCGTAGTCGCGCCGTTGAACCAGCGATCCTAGGTTGCGGTTGCGGGCTTCCTCCGTGTTCCCTTGCCTTGCTGGGACCCGTGGCCGAAGTGCTAAAGGGTCTTCATGACCTTGGCGACTGTTTTGCCGCGGCGGCTGAGGATGACCTCGCCACCTTCGGTGACGTAATCGAGCAGGTGGTGGAATTGGGTGCGGGCCTGTCTGCAGGGGATGGCTCGCTGGCCGTGGGGGCCAACACCGACGGGAGGGCCGAATCCGGGCCGGTGGGCCGGTGGCCTCGGCGGTGCCGATGGTGATCAGGGTGGCGGCGATGCGGCGGGCGGTCTGGCTGCGCGGTTCGACGGCGCGGTGGGAGAGGGCCCAGGACTCGTTGAGCAGGGTTGTGGTGGTGGTGAGGAGGGCCGGTGGTGTGGCTTGCAGGCCAGGAATCGCGGGGTAGAGGGCGTCAGCCAGAGTGTCGATCTCGCTTTGGTATTTGCTGGTGATGGTGCTGCGGTGCGGCTCCTCCAGGCGCGGGAGGGCGGCGAG
>CAWIDE010000012.1:195000-210162 GCA_963834715.1 uncultured Pseudomonadota bacterium
CCGGAATTTCTGGTCCAAAGAGGAAGCGGAACGCAACAGCACCCTCGCGGCTTTCTGACCGGCTCCGTTGATGAACCCGCGTGCTCCGCCACAGACCTCGCTTGCGAACAGCCGGGGCGGCAAGGCCCAAAACACGCCGTTGTAGGCATTATGGAAGAAGCCGCAGAGGAGCAGGAACCCGTAGGCAAGCAGGGCATTGTCGCGCGTCTGCGCCGAGAGCACGAAGGCCACGGCGAAACAAATTGCGGGGATCGCGACATAAGGCCTACGCCGTCCTGATCTGTCCGAGAGATGGGCGATCAGATAAAGGCCCCATTGCGGTGAAGAACGGCAGCGCCGCAAGCACGCCGATCATTGTCATGCCCTGACGGGTCAGACCCTTAAGAATGGTCGGCAACCGCATCACGAAGCCGATATCGCCCACTTGAAAAAAGAAGTAAAACGCGGTGAGACGCCGCAGATTGGAATCGGCGAACAGGCCCTTATAGGAGGTGGTTCCGTCCGCTTCCACGGCTTGCTCTTGTGCCGCGATGCGCGTGACCAGATAGTTGCGCTCCTTTACTGAAATTCACTTAGCCATATGTGGCCGCTCGTCGATCAGCGGCCACCATAAAAAAATGAGCAGTATTGATCCAACGCCTTCGATGACGAAGACATCACGCCAACCGAAGTTTTGAATAAGCCAAACCCGAAACCGGCATGCTTACAAGGATCGCGATATTGATGTTCATGATGAACAGCGCGTTGGCCCGGCCGCGTTCTTCAGCCGGAACCACTTGCTGATGATGACCAGGATCGCCGGCCAAACGCCGCCCTCGGCCACGCCGAGCAGGAAGCGAATCAGCATCAATTGCCAGGTCCCCGTCACCAGGCCGGTGAGCGCCGACAGTCCTCCCCAGCAGAGGATGCTCAGCGCAACGAAGCGCTTGGCGTAACCTTTTTCGGCGAAGTGCCCTCCAGGCACCTGAAACAAGAGATAGCCGAAGAAGAACACCCCTGCGGCCAGGCCCGCCGTATACGCAGAAATGTTAAGCCTTGGGTCATCCCGCCCGCCATCGCGAAACCGAAGTTCACGCGGTCCATGAAGGCGAAGATGTAGACGATCATCACCGGAGAAATGATTCGAATCCACCGCTTGTTCGGAACTCCGTGATCCAGTTGCATCGTTTCCTCTCTGATTTCGGCCCTATCCCGGCGGTTGATTATGTCCACATCGACAGGAACACCGTTAGCCGCCGATCGTTCCTTGCGTGTTGACGTGTGCTCCCGTGTAGAGTTGCTCGACCGCAGCGCGTCCTACCGGTACCGAGTGAAGGAGGGATCGAGGAAATTCACCGGTTCATCGAACCAGCGCCGGCTGCGCAAACGGACTTTGTTTGGCAACTGCCTAATTGAACGTTCCTCGATCTACGCGATGAGCGATTTCCCCGTCATCTCTTGCGGTTGCTTGATCTCCATCACCTGCAGCAGCGTCGGCGCGATATCCGCGAGCCGCCCGTCCCGCAGCTTCACCTGGCCGGCGCCGAACAGGATGACCGGCACGGGATTGGTGGTGTGCGCGGTGTGCGGCCCGCCGATTTCCGGATCGCGCATCAGCTCGCAATTGCCGTGATCGGCGGTAACCAACAGCGCGCCGCCTTGCCCCTGCACCGCTTCCACGAGGCAGCCCAGCCCCGTGTCGACCGTCTCACCGCCTTGATCGCGACCTCCAGGCTGCTGGTATGGCCGACCATCTCCGGATTGGCGTAATTCAACACGACTAGGTCGTATTTGCCGGAATTGATCTGCGCGACCGCCTTGTCGGTGAGCTCCGGCGCCGACATCTCCGGCTGCAGATCGTAGGTCGCGACCTTCGGCGACGGCACGAGGATGCGGTCCTCGCCGGGATTCGGAGTTTCCTTGCCCCCGTTCAGGAAACACGTGACGTGCGGGTATTTCTCCGTCTCCGCCATGCGCAGTTGCTTGCGTCCGGCGGCGGCGACGACCTCGCCGAGCAGGTTCTGCATCGATTGCGGCGGGAAGAGCGCGTGCAGCAGCTTGTCGAGCGTCACGCTGTATTTGTTCATGCCGACCGCGGCGGCGAAGCGGACTTGGCGGTTGAGGCGAAACCCGTCAAAGGCGGAATCGAGCAGCGCGCCCCGGTCGGCGCGGAAGTTGAACGACAGTAAGCTGTCGCCGTCGCGCACGCCGCTGTAATGGCCGATGCAGGCGGGTTCGAGGAATTCGTCGGTGATGCCGGCGGCGTATGCGGCGTCGATCGCGGCGATCGGGTCGGGGAACCGCGGCCCTTCGGCCTCCACCAGCACGCGGTACGCCTTCTCCACGCGCTCCCAGCGCCGGTCGCGGTCCATCGTATAGTAGCGGCCTGACACCGTGCCGATGCGCGCCTCCGCCGGCAGCGCGGCGCGCAACGCCTCCACGTAGCCGCGTCCGGCTTGCGGCGGCGTGTCCCGCCCGTCGGTGAATACATGCACGACCACCTGCATGCCTGCTGCCTCTAGGATCCGCGCCAACGCCGCGTCATGGTCCTGGTGCGAATGGACGCCGCCTGGCGACACCAGCCCCATCAGATGGCAGACGCCGCCCAATTCCTTCAGCGCCGACACGAGCTCCGCCAGGACCGGCGAACGGGCAAGGCCGCCATCGGCGATCGCCTCCGAGATGCGCGGGAGTTCCTGCATGACTACGCGCCCGGCGCCGATATTGAGGTGCCCCACTTCCGAGTTGCCCATCTGCCCGTCTGGCAAGCTCACATCCTTACCGGAGGTGCGCAGGAACGCGTGCGGGCACATCTCCCACAGCCGGTCGAAATTCGGCGTCTTGCCGAGGCAGACGGCGTTGTCGGCGCTTTCCTCTCGCCAACCCCAGCCGTCCAGGAGCACCACCATTACCGTCATCATTGCGTCCTCGTGCGCATGGCGGCGCGGCCGCAGGCGCCGCTTTCCAGGACTACATCGATTTCGACTGTGCGGTTACCGCGAAAGTCGAGGATTTCGCGAACGATGACATCGGCGATGACGGGCATCTGAGTTTCCTCCGTTCTTAGGTCGGCGGATTCGCCCAGCGGAACCGGCACAGCGTGCGTGGAAATCGGTGACTCACGACACCCGGCAAGAAGCGGCTCGGGCGATCGCGATAAAGTCCCCGGGTATCAGACTAGCGCCGCCGGTAAGCGTTCCAGTGACGTTCTGAATAGCGAGTATCTCCTTTGCGTTATCGGCCTTCACCGAACCGCCATAGAGCACGGGTGTGTTGCGATCGCCATGATCAACGCCTATTCGCTCCAACTGCGCTCGGATGAACGCATGCATCTCAGCAATGTCTTGGGCCCACGCCGACCGGCCTGTACCAATCGCCCAAATCGGTTCGTATGCGATCACGCCGTCGAAGCCGTCGGGAATACTGGCCTTAATTTGAGCGCCGACTACATCGGTTTGTCGACCTGCGTCACGCTCTTGGTCTGTCTCGCCGACGCAGATGATCGGTGTAAGTCCGGCAGCGGTGGCAGCGGCCGCTTTGCGACGGATCATGGCGTCGGTTTCGCCGTATGCGCTTCGCCGCTCGGAGTGGCCGAGAATGACCCAGGAAGCGCCGGCTTCTCGCAGCATATCGGCGGAAACATCGCCCGTGTACGCGCCCTTGCTGGCTTCATGGCAGTCCTGTCCCCCAACGCCGATTTGCGAGGCAGCCAAAGCGCGCGAGACCTCAAGTAACAGGGTTGCTGGCGGACACACGACCAGATTGCAAGAGGCATCCGGGAGCGCGGATCGCAATTCAGCCGTCGTCCTTTGCACGAGGTCCAAGGAGCCGTTCATCTTCCAGTTTCCAACAATCAGCTTCCGCATTGCTGAAATCACCATTTGTAACTCTTGAAGCCCTGCTAGCCGGCCGGATGCTGCAGCGGGACCTGCGCGATGCGCAGCAGGTTGGTGCCCCTGGAGACGCCGAACGCCGGATCGAGATCCATCCGCAGCGTGTCACCCGGTGCGAGTTCGATGGGACCGCCGGCCATTCGGCCGATCCGCAACTTGGGACCTTGCAAATCGGCCAGCACCGCAATAGGTCGGCCGGTCTCTTTCTGCGTGACTCCCATGGCTGAAGTTGAAGCGGAATACATCCGCCCCGGCGTCGAACAAAGCCCGGTTCACTTCAGGCGTGGAACTCGCAGGCCCAAGGGTGGCGACGATCTTCGCATGTGGGCTCCGGCGCATCGAATCCCCGCGCTTAGAAGATGAATCCGGTGCTGACGAAGTTGGAAGTATGTTCCCGCACCATTCGGTCGAGAAGGCGCTTTGAGTTCTCCGTCTGCTTGGCTGCGACCATGGAGCGGATCGAGAACGAGCGTAGCGCGTCAGTAACCGAGAGAGTGCCCTCCGCCAAATCCTTGCGGCCGGTGAACGGAAACACGTCGGGGCCGCGCTGGCATTGGCAGTTGATGTTGACGCGGCAAACCTGATTGACCAACGGATCGACCAGCCGCCCGATGGTCACCGGATCCTGGCTGAAAACGCTCACTTGCTGGCCGTGCTCGGAGGTGACGACGTAATCAAGGGCCGTCTCGATGTCATCGAACGGCATGATGGGTACGATCGGACCAAACTGCTCTTCCCGATAAAGCATCATGCCGTCGGCAACGGGATATACGACGGCGGGGAAGAACATCGTGCCGATATGCTCGCCGCCACCGGGGTTGAGGACGCGCGCGCCTTTGGTGATCGCATCCTCGACCATTTTGGCCATGTACTCGACCTTGCCGAGTTCAGGCAGCGGCGTGATGGTGACGCCCGGCTCCCATGGCATGCCCGCTTTCAGCTTCGCAACTTCCTCCACAAATCGCGATATGAACCGCTCTACAAGCGAGCGATGCACGATCAGGATCTTGAGGGCTGTGCAGCGCTGGCCGTTGAAGGAAAGTGAGCCAAGCACGCATTCCTTAACGGCCAGCTTCAGATCGGCGTCGGGCAGGACGATGGCGGCGTTCTTGGCATCGAGACCGAGGATCGCGCGTAGGCGGTTCACCTTCGGGTGCATCTTCTTGAGGTGATCGGCGACCTTGCTTGAGCCAATCAGAGTGAGCACGTTCACCTTGCCGGACTCGAGCAGCATCGGCACGATGACCGATCCCTTACCATAGACGGTGTTGATAACCCCTTTTGGGAAAGCGTTCTGGAACGCCTCCAATAAAGGCTGGAACAACAGCACTCCGAACTTCGGCGGCTTGAACACCATCGTGTTGCCCATGATCAGCGCCGGGATAAGCGTCGCGAACGTCTCGTTAAGGGGGTAATTATACGGACCCATGCACAACACGACACCAAGCGGGGTCCGCCGGATTTGTCCAATCGTGCCTTCGACTACCTGAAAACGGGAGTTGCTGTTGTCGAGATCGCGCAGCGCATCGATTGTCGCGCGAATATAGTCGACGGTCCGGTCGAATTCCTTTTCTGAATTCGGAGCGGGTTTTGGCGATCTCCCACATGATGAGTTTGACGATCTGCTCACGGCGCGCGACCATCTGCTTCGTAAAATCTTCCATGCAGGCTATGCGCTGGGCCACGGTCATCGTCGGCCACTCGCCGCCGCCATCGTCATATGCCGCGACTGCGGCATCGAGCGCCTGTTGCGCTTCCGGAATACCGCCCGTCGGGTGACTGCCGAGTTCAAGTTGCTTGAGAGAGCCGTCCGCTTGACGCAGGCAGATCGCGGATTGCACAGTCTCAAGCCGGCCCGTCCAAGGCCTCAACTCGCCGTTCACCAAAGTCTCGCGCTGATGAATTGGACGTGCCGGGAGAACTTCCGGAGGAATCCCGTTCTTGGTTGGGAATACGTCAGGCGACATGGCTAATCCTTCTTTTTAGAAGAGCATTGGATGACGAAGCGAGATGGTTTTGAGTTGTGACCGCGCGCCGAGCAGGCTGATGATGAACGCGACTAGCGAGATTGAGAGCGCCGACCCCACCCGCGAACTGCTGACCCAAATGCCGGTCGCGAACCCATACTCGCAGCCGCGGAACCACAGCGCCGTCACCTTTGCGTTCACTGGGTCGTTTGGTTCGAAGATTTTGTCCGGGTTCATCACGCCGCTCGGATCGACCGCTGCCTTTATGCGCTGCATTAGCTCCATCTCCACCGGGTCGGTGACGCGGGCGAGTCTCGCGCGGTTGGAAAGGCCGATGCCATGCTCCGCGCTAATCGCGCCGCGGATGTTCCCGTCGCCGATATGGCCGTGCATGACGACGCGCGCGTCCGGCACCGCTTCTTTGATCCGCCGCTCGACGTTGGTGATGAACGCGGCCTGCCCGTCCAGCGGCACAGCGCTATCATGACTCACGACGTAGCCGGCGCGCTTACCCGCTTCGGAGACGCTGTGCCGAATGCGCCAAAGCGCGGCGGCTTGCAATTCGCTCTCGGCTAGAATGGCGTCGGTCATCACCTCTGTCTCGAGGGCTTCGGCAAGCACGTTTTCCAGCGGCGTGCGCAAATCGACATCTAGCAGCGTGTCGGTCAGCTCGATCAGGAGATAGAAGGCGGTGTCGAGCGCGAACGGGATGCTCACGTCGGGCACCTGCTCCGCGATGACCTCGACCTGGCCGCGCGACATGATCTCGAGGCTGCCAAGCCGGTCGCCAACTGAATTGCGCAGAAGAGTTAGCACCGCGAGCGCTTGCTCAACGCCGGGCAACCCGACCATCGCCAGCGCCCGGCTTTTTGGCGCGAACAGTTTCAGCACCGCCGCGGTGATGATGCCGAGCGTGCCTTCCGCGCCAATGAACAGCTGCTTGAGATCGTAGCCGGTGTTGTCCTTGCGGAGCGCACGCAGCCCGTCGAACACGCGCCCGTCCGGCAGTACCACTTCCAGCCCCAGCACCAGGTCGCGCATCGGCCCGTAGCGCAGCACCGCCGTTCCGCCGGCGTTAGTGGCGATGTTGCCGCCGATCTGGCAACTGCCTTCCGCGCCGAGGCCGAGTGGGAACAGCCGCCCCGCTTCCTCTGCCGCAGCCTGCACTTCCGCGAGGATACAGCCCGCTTCGGCCGTAATCGTGTTCGCGAGCGGGCTGACGTTGCGGATGCGTCGCATCCGATCGAGCCGCACAACCACTGCTGGCATCGCGTTCGGCGGTGTCGCGGCCCCGCACATGCCGGTGTTGCCGCCTTGCGGCGTGACGATAACGCCGTTCTCCGCACAAAGCCGCACTACGTCGGCGACCTCCTGCGTCGATCCCGGCTTCACGACGGCGAGTGCATCGCCGCGGTAGCGGCCTCGCCAATCGATAATGTACAGCTCCTGGTCGTCCTCTGGCAGGATGACATGCTGGCGGCCGACGATTTGAGCGAGCGATGATGTGACCTGATCTCGCATCGTTAGAGCGACGCTCCTCCACAAATGGTTATTTCTTGCCCGGTGATAGCGCCCGCATCGGGCGAGAGCAGGAAGGCGACGAGCGCCGCCACTTCCTTCGGTCGGATGAAGCGGCCGATCGGTGGCGGTTTCGGCGGCACGCCGCCTCGGGCAGGATCTTGCAGCATCGGCGTGTCAGTGGCGCCGGGCGCGACGACATTGACCGTTACGCTACGCGCGGCGAGCTCCGCCGCCCATGAGCGCGCCAGTCCCACCATCGCCGCTTTACTCGCGGCGTATTGGCTTTTGCCTGCCTGGCCCGCGGAAACCCGGCTGCCGACCAGGACGATGCGCCCGCCCTCGCCCAACTTCGGCAGCACGGCTTCCGCCAGGAGGCATGTCGCCTCCACATGCATGCGCCACATCTGCGCGCCGGCGTGCGCGTCCAGCTCGCCGAGCCTGCCGACCCGCAATAGGCCCGCCGCATGCACAAGTGCCGTGGCCGGCACCTCAATTAGGGCGGCACGCACCTGCTCCCCGCTCGCCTGCGCCAGGTCGAGCCTCACGTGCGCAACCCCCGTGGGGGGCGGTGTGCGACTGACGCCTGTTACGGCCCAGCTGTCGCGCAGCAGGCGCTGCGCAATGGCGGCACCGATGCCGGAACTCGCGCCGGTGACGATCGCGTGCGGCACCTTTTTCTACCGGGGCACCCAATCTTCAGAGACGCGCACGTATTTAATAGCCTTGCGGAAATACGTGAACGCGATACGCAACGCACCATCGGATCCCTGCTTGATCGAGGGATATGAGAACTCACAATTCAGCCCGAGGTTGGAGTTGTTGGTCATGCAATAGCCATCGCCGACCTCAAGATTTCTCTTGCGTGGCCAAGTCCGTCCTTCATCCTCCGAGATAGCAAGCGTCATGGGGGCGCGGGGCGTGCCCCAGAACGCCTTCCGACCGATGGCGTGTTGCTGCGCCTCGTCCAGCGCCTGTTGCTCCGGCCCGTCCTCGTCCTCGATCTCGTCATAGAGGGAGGCACGGCGCTCGGTTGCCTGGTCGGCCCTCTTATCGTTATAGACAATCGCCAAATGGCTGTTGTCCAATCGAGTGAACTGGATCGAGGAGTTGTTGTTGGGAAGTTCCGTTGGGGTCGGCTCCGTCCATGTTCGACCATTGTCACGCGAATGACTTGCATAAATGTTATCGGCCCACCGGCTTCGGAACAGACCCAATAACGTGCCGTCCTGCAGTTTCTCGATATTCATGTGAACGCAGCCGGTGCTGCCTGGCACTGGATAATCTATCCACGTCTTGCCTTGATCAGGCGAAATCTTGACGCTGCTCGTGTCGTCGTCACCCACCCATTTCCTTCCTGGGTTTTTGTAACAATAGAACACGGGCAGGAGCCATTCGCCGCTTTCGAGCACGACGATCGGTTGCCTGATGAAAGTTCCGTACAATTCGTTGGGACCAAACAGCGTCTCTATCGGCCCCCAAGTGCGGCCATCATCCTCTGAAATCCGGCGCCGAACGAACGCCGTATCCTGATTGCCGGATTTCTGCGCCGTCCAGAGCAGCCAGAGTGTTCCGTCCGGAGCCGGAAATAAAACCGGATTTTGCTCGGACTTTGTCGGATCGTCGGATAGCTTGATCGGCTCCGACCAGCGGTTCGCTCCCTTGTTCAGTCGGGAACAGTAGATCGAGATATCCGACATCCCCTCCTGCGTGCCGCCGAACGATGCGCAGAGAATGTCGCCGTTCTTCAAAGGCATGATGTTGGCGGCATGATTCTGCACGCAGGGAGACGGCAGGTAAGCCTCTTGGCGCGCCGGGTCCGCGTCGGCCGGGCGCACGATGGCAGCATCAGGCTGACCGAGGCGGTCAGCGGTCGCGGTGGTCTCGAGTGGAGTGTCCATAGGGCGTTTCCTTTGGGCTATGACGTTAGCGGACGACGGCCGCTCTCTTGTGCCAGCTCAGGGCATGCTCAATCGCCATCACGACGACGGGCGTCACGGCAGCGATGTACATGTTGTCGATCCCAAACGGGTTGCCGAGCACGTACCACACGGAGGTAAGCACCGCCGCTGCCAGCAGGCCGAGGGTGGCCCCGCGGCCGCTGCTGAGCAGCGGCAGGTAGAAGCCGATCACCGCGACGATCGAGATCGAGAGGCGCAGCGCGCGGGTGAAGAACGACAGCTTCAGGATCACTGGCACGAAGAAGACGAAGACCAGCGGCACGAACGCGATGATCAGCGAGATGATCCGCGTCACCCGAAACTCCTGCTCCGGCGACGGGTGGAAGTACGGCTCATAGAAGTCGCGCATAATCAGTGATGCTATCGCCAGCGCGACCGTGCTGACGCTTACGAACACTGAGGCGACCAGCGCGGTGGTGACGAGTCCGGCTAACAGCGGGTTCATCCCCTGCAGGAAAACCGGCAGCGCATAAAGGCTGTTCATGGACGGATGGAGGAACTTGGCGGCAACGCCGATCAGGCCGAGGGCGATGCCCAGCGGCAGGCACAGCGCGGCTGCATAGAGAGTAGAGCGCCTCGCGTCAGCCGCGCTATGGGCCGAGGAGATCGCCTGCATGATGAACTGGGTCGAGAAGATCGCTCCCGTGGTGCCAATCGTCCAGGCGAGGACGGTGGAGCCGCCGATGCTGCCGTCCCAGGTAAAATACTGCGGCGGTAGCTTTGCCACCATGGGATGAATGCCGCCGGTTGCGTAAAGGGCGACTCCGAGGATCAAGGCGACGCCGATGAGCTTAATCGCGCTATGCAGGACGGTGACGTAAGCCACGCCCTTGAGGCCGCCGAACACGTAATAGAACGTGCTGACCACGGCGATAATACACATGGCGATCGGGAGGTTGATCTTGAGCACGGTGGCGATCGCTGCCGCACCGCTGATGTAATTGCCAACATTCACCAGCAACAGCGCGTAGATCATGATCGCCGAGACGGTCAGCATGGTGCTGCGACCGTATATCTGCGCTATGGCGGCCGAAATCGTGTACTCGCCAGACCCGTATAGCCTCTTGACGAAGAACAGTCCGAACAGGAGGAAACCGATCGACGCGCCGATCACGGACCAGCTTGCGGCGAAGCCGGAGAGGAACGCCTCCTGCGCGGTACCTACCGTCGATTTGGCGCCGACGAACTCGGACATCAGCAGCACGCTGATGATCGCGGCGGGCAGCGCGCGCGAGGCGGTCATAAACTGATCCATCGTGCGGCTGCGCAGCCGCACCGTCAGCCAGCTTGTGAACAAGATATAGCCGATCACCATCGCTATGATGATCGCGGTATCGAAAGCGCTGAATTCGGTCATGTCCGTTTCCTGGTTTCGTTCTTGGGCAAGCGGCGGTCAGAGCCTCTCCGCTTCGGATGGCGTAAGCGGCAGCAGCGGCGGGCGCATGGCGCCCCAGCTCGGGTTTCCGGTTTTCTTCCGCAGCAGCGCCTTTACAGAGGGGATTTGGGCGAACTGGGAGATGCGGTTGCGGACTGCGACCGCGCGCTCGTGCGCCTTCTGAACCTCCGCCTCTCGCGCGGGGTCGGTGTAATTGCGGAACACCACGGCGAGATCGGCAGCCGCCAGGTTGGAGGCGGCGGTGATGCACCCCGCACCCCCCGCCCGCAGCAGCGGCAGCATCAGCGGATCGGCGCCGGCCAGCACCGAGAACCCGGGGAAGCGCTTTACCAGCGCCTCCATGTTCGCGAAATCGCCCGAAGAGTCCTTGAGGCCGATGAAAGTCCCCGGGAAACGCTCGCGCAGCCGCTCAATCACGTCATGGGCGATGGGCACGGCAGAGAATTGCGGGATGTGATAGAGAATGACCCGGAGCCTCGGATCCGCCACCCGCTCCACGATCGCGGCATAAGCGGCAAACACGCCCTCATCCGGGACGTTTTTGTAATAGAAGGGCGGCAGCATCACGACAGTGGTGACGCCTAGGGAAAGGGCGTGCTTGGTCAACGCGACCGTCTCGGTGAAGGCTGCGACGCCGGTTCCGGGAAGCAATTTTTCGGGCGCGATGCCAACCCGCACCACGGCTTCCAGAAGCGTTTGCCTCTCTGTCGTCGAGAACGAGTTCGCTTCTCCGGTCGTGCCAAGCAGGGCTACGCCGTCGCAACCCTCGTCGAGCAGGCTCCGGCAGTGCTGTACGAAGGCGTCGAGGTCCGGCATGAGGTCGGACTGAACAGGGGTCGCGGCGGCGCAGAACACGCCGCGGATCGGCAGGTCGATCATGAACTTTTCCTCAAAATGCGGCGCGATAGAGCGCCAGGATATCGTTCTGGCTGATTTCGCGAGGGTTGTTGTCCAGCAGCCGTCGGATAGCGTGCGCCTCGGCGGCCATGACCGGCAGATCCGATTCCGGCACGCCGTGGCGGGAAAGCCGCATCTCGAGCCCGAGCCCCGCGCAGAACCCGTGCGCGGCCCCGCGAATGCCCGCCTGGTCCGTAGCCGCGGGAACGTTGAGCGCCTCCAGGATGCGTGCTGTCTTTGCCTCGGCCGCGCAGGCCTTGAAGGCGAGCGTGTGCGGATAGATCAGCGCGCAGGTAAGCCCGTGCGGAAGGTGGTGCCGCGTTCCGAGCGGATAGGCAACCGCGTGGCCGGCGGTGGTGTTCACCGGCCCCAGGCAGATCCCGCCGTAGAGCGAGGCAAGCGCGAGCCCCGCCCGCGCCTCACGGTCACTGCCGTCGCGCACCGCCCGGCCGAGGAATCGCCCGACTAGCCGGATGCCCTTCAGCGCGTAGAGATCGATTAGCGGATGCGCCTTGCGGCTCGTATAGGCCTCTGTGCAATGCGCCAGCGCATCGACGCCTGTGGCGGCCGTGACCGCAGGGGGCACCGTCAAGGTCAGGTCCGGATCGACCACCGCAAGGTCCGCCAGCATGTGCCGGCTCTGCACGGCGAGTTTGTTTTGCGTAGCGGGGTCGGTGACCAGGGCGCGGGTACCGGCCTCGCTGCCGGTACCCGAGGTGGTGGGCACCTGGACGAGTGCTATGTTACGCCTCCGGACCTTCTCGGGCCCAACCACCTCATGGATGGACTGTTCGCTGCCAGAAAGCACCGCGGCCAGCTTCGCCAGATCCATGGCGCTGCCCCCGCCGAAACCGACCACAAGGTCTGGATTGGCTTCTTCAGCCATCGCCAGCAGGGCTTGGAGGTTGGGAATGTCCGGTTCCGGTTTCACCGTTCCAAACACCGCCGGTCTGCCGGGAAGCGCGAGCGTCTCGACGCGCCCGGCATTGAATGCGTCAGCCACGACCAGCACGCGGCTGAAGCCTTGCTCCCTGGCCCACTCACCGACAGTCGGGGCCAATCCGCCGCCGAAGCGAAGCACAGGCGGACACTGGATCTCGATCGGTGTGACCAGAGACAATGTATCGGGCGTCATGCTGCCCGCTCCCGCTTTTCGGGGACAGCAAGGCGCTCGGCGTATTCGATTGCCTCCACGAGGCTCTGCTCGTTGGCCAGGCCCTTGCCGGCAATGTCGAAAGCGGTGCCATGGTCCACAGAAGTGCGGATGATGGGCAAGCCGAGCGTGATATTGACGCCAGAGAGGTCGTTCCACTTGCCGGTCGCAGGATCGACCTCGAAGCCGAGTAGCTTGACGGGAATGTGCCCCTGATCGTGGTAGTTGGCGATAACGGCGTCGTACTGGCCGGCGCGCAGCTTCACGAAGACTGTGTCGCCGGGCACCGGCCCGACCACGTCGCGACCGGCGGCTACTGCCTCGGCAATTACGGGCGCTGCCACGTCGATGTCGTGCCGGCCGAACAGCCCGCCCTCACCGGCATGAGGATTCAGCGCGGCGACGGCAATGCGGGCGCGGCCTTCGCCAAGTCGGAGCAGGGCGTCGTGCGTCAGCTCGATGACGCGGCGCAGGCGGTCGGCCGTCACCCGCTTTGGCACGTCCTCAAGAGCGATATGTGTGGTGAGATGGCTCACCCGCATGTTGCCGTGCGCCAGCATCATGCAGGAACCCTTCACGCCCGTTAGTTCCGCCAGCATCTCGGTATGGCCGGGATAGTGGTAGCCGGCCTTGTTCAGCGCCTCCTTGTTCAGCGGCGCGGTAACGATGCCGCCGACCCGACCCGACTGCGCCAGACGCACGCCGCGCTCGACTGCCTGGAAGGCAAAGCGCCCGCCATCAGCGGAGAGCACACCCGGCCGGATGGGCTCGCCTTCAGGGCCGGCCTGCATCGCGCACAACGATGGCCAGGCGGCGTCCGCGTCGGTTACCTCGGAAAAGGTGATGCCAGGCGCGAAACGCATGCGGGCCTGCTCCAGGGCGGCGTTACTGCCAATGACGAGCAACGCGAGCTCTCCGGCCTCAATACGGGGGCGGAGCCTGGCCGCCGCCTTGACGATGATCTCGGGACCGATCCCGGCGGGATCGCCCATCGTAATCGCGAGGTGGCCGGCAGGCATTAGGTTGTCCTTTCAGCGGGAAAATGAGCGTCACGCAGCAGGTCGCGCAGCAGATGCGGGTGTCCGAAGGCACCGGATTTCGAAACGACGGTGATCCCCTCCCAAGCGCCGCCGCGCAGCACAGAGCGAGGCAAGCCCGGGACGATGCAACCCTGCACCTCGAGGCTGCTCGCCCCGAGGGAAAGACACAGGCCCCGCAGCGTCTCCCCGCCGCCGACGAGCAGCGTGCCGGGTGGCGGAAGCCTTCCGACAAGCTCGTTCAATTCCGTGGCAATGCGGCGTGCCGCCTCGTCGCGAATAAGACCGTGAGGAAGCCCGATGCTGACGACGGCACGCCCCGTAGCGCGAAATCGAGCCGCGATCGCGGCCGCTTCGCCGGGCCCACCTTCCCGGAGCCGCAGCCAGTCCGAACCGCAGGCTTCCAGTTGTTCGGCAGTGACGGGATGATCGGAGCCAAATAGGCCGAGCAGTGGCAGGGGTAGAGGACTTTCGGCGCTCGAGGGGCTGCAATCGGCGAGTGCTTGTGCGAGCCCGCCGGTACCGATCCACAGCACGGGACCGGGCGTCGCCCGGCCAAGGGCTACGACACGGCTCAGTGCCTCATCACTGTCGGCATCGAAAATGCTGATGCCCGGCGGCAGCAGGAGGTCGAGCTGGCCTGACTGCGCGGTTACGCCCTGCTCCCGCAGACCCGCCACGATATCGCCGCCAACCGGCGCCCAATGCCCTGCCTGATTTCGCGCATGCTGGACGCCCGCACGGGTGATGCGGCCCTGATAGGGGAACGCAGGCGCCAGCACCCCACGCTCCCAGTTACCCGCCCGCACACGAGCCGCAACCTCCGCCAGCGTTGGCCCGCGCATCAGGCTGTCGATCTTCTTGAAAGGAATAGCCGCGCCGGTGAGCGTGGGGGCGAGCTCGTTAACGATGCGAACCGCTGACGCGATGTCCAGCTCCCGCGTGCCGCTGTCCAGCGCGGCGTTTTCCGGCAGCACGGACGGGATTGCCCCATGCCAGAACGCATGCACCGGCCCGGTGATGCCCACCAGCTCGGCCGCCGTATCGAGCGCGCCGGTCAGATCATCAGCGAGTAGGCGCAGGCTGGTCACGGTGATTGTGGCCTTCGCCATCCGACGCCAATCGCGCCTGCGGCATTGCGAACGGCGTCCGTTAGCTCCTTGGCGACGTGCAGGACTTCGGGCTTGGCAAGGGCGACGAACTCGTGAACCGGCATTCGACTGGCATCTATGGTGAAGCTGATGCCCGCCACCGGGTCGCCGGCGGTGTCCAGCACCGGCGCGGCGACAGTGCGCAGCCCATAAGCGTTCTCCCCGTCGGAGACAGCGTAGCCTTGGGCGCGCACCTCCCGCAGCCGATCG